>NZ_VRKQ01000020.1 GCF_008056315.1 Seonamhaeicola maritimus
TAGCGATTGTAGAGGCATCCTTTTTTGAGGTGCGAGAAAAAGATATAGCAAAAAGCCCCACACCAAAGTATGAGGGGAACGCCATAAAAAAAATTATACCTATATATATATTGTGTGGATTTGTTTATACTATTATCTTTGCACACTGATTTTAATTTGATTTGATGATAGATATTACTTTACCAGATGGTAGTGTAAAAACGTTTGAGGAAAACGTTACACCAATGGATGTTGCTAAGAGTATTAGTGAAGGGTTAGCTAGAAATGTAATTTCGGCAAGTTTTAATGGTACAACAGTTGAAACAGTAACTCCTTTAACCACAGATGGTGCATTGGTTTTATACACCTGGAGAAATGATGAGGGCAAAACTGCTTTTTGGCATTCTTCTGCGCACGTTTTAGCACAAGCTATTGAGGAATTATATTCTGGTGTGAAACTTACTATTGGTCCTGCTATTGAAAATGGGTATTATTATGATGTTGATTTTGGTGAGCATGTAGTATCTGAAAAAGATTTTAAGGCTATTGAAAACAAAATGTTGGAGATTGCACGTGGAAAGCATGAATTTAAAATGCGTTCTGCGAGTAAAGCTGAAGCTTTAGAACTATATAAAGGTAATGAGTTTAAAACCGAGCTTATTGAAAATTTAGAGGATGGCACCATTACATTTTGTGATCATTCTACTTTTACAGATTTATGTCGTGGTGGACACATTCCAAATACCGGTATTATTAAAGCTGTTAAAGTTTTAAGTGTTGCTGGAGCTTATTGGAGAGGTGATGAAAACAAACCTCAGTTAACACGAGTTTATGGTATTTCATTTCCTAAGCAAAAGGAACTAACCGAGTATTTACATTTATTGGAAGAGGCTAAAAAACGTGACCATAGAAAACTAGGTAAAGAATTAGAGTTTTTTACTTTTTCTCAAAAAGTTGGCCAAGGCTTACCGTTATGGTTACCAAAAGGCACTGCCTTACGTGAGCGTTTAGAAAACTTTTTAAAAGCTGCCCAAAAGAAAGCTGGCTATGAAATGGTTGTTACTCCTCACATTGGGCAGAAAGAATTATATGTTACCTCTGGTCATTATGCTAAATATGGAGAGGATAGTTTTCAGCCAATACATACACCGAAGGAGGATGAAGAGTTCTTATTAAAGCCCATGAACTGCCCTCACCACTGTGAAATTTATAATAGTTCACAATGGAGTTATAAAGATTTACCGAAACGTTATGCAGAATTTGGTACTGTATATAGGTATGAACAAAGTGGAGAATTACATGGTTTAACACGTGTTAGAGGTTTTACTCAAGATGATGCCCATTTGTTTTGTATGCCTGATCAGTTAGATGAAGAGTTTAAAAATGTTATTGATTTAGTGCTTTATGTTTTTGGTTCTTTAGGTTTTGAAAACTTTACTGCACAAGTTTCTGTAAGGGATCCAGAAAATCCAGACAAATATATAGGTGATGTTGAAAATTGGGAGAAAGCAGAACAAGCTATTATTAATGCTGCTACTGATAAAGGATTAGATTTTATTATTGAAGAAGGCGAAGCTGCATTTTATGGTCCGAAGTTAGATTTTATGGTTAAGGATGCTTTAGGAAGGAAGTGGCAACTTGGAACTATTCAAGTAGATTACAATTTACCTGAGCGTTTTGAACTTACATATAAAGGTAGTGATAATGAGCTTCACCGCCCTGTTATGATACACAGAGCACCATTTGGAAGCATGGAGCGCTTTGTTGCTCTTTTACTAGAACACACCGGCGGAAATTTCCCTTTATGGCTTATGCCAAATCAAGCTATTATATTGTCTCTTAGCGAGAAATATGAAAAATATTCTGAAAAAGTTTTAAATTTGCTTGAAAATGACGAAATTCGCGCCCTTGTAGACCATAGAAACGAGACTATTGGGAAGAAAATTCGGGAAGCCGAAATGCAAAAATATCCTTATATGATCATTATTGGCGAGCAAGAAGAAAAAGAAGGTAAAATAACTGTGCGTAAGCATGGTGGAGAAAATTTGGGAATGATTTCTATTGAAGCATTCTCAGAAATAATAGAAACAGAAATAAGTAAAACGCTAAAAGCGTTTTAAAAGTTTAACTTAAAATAGATAAGCCATAGCAATTAGAAGAAGAAGACAGCCCCAAAGAAGGGTGATTCAAGAAGACAAACACAAGATTAACTCTAAAATCACAGCGCAAAAATTGCGTCTTGTGGGAGATAATGTAGAAATTGGTATTTATACCAAAGGTGATGCCATGAGGATAGCCAATGACCAAGGTTTAGACCTGGTTGAAATATCTCCAAAAGCAGATCCGCCTGTTTGTAAAGTTATGGATTACAAAAAGTTTCTTTATGAACAAAAGAAACGAGATAAGGCTTTAAAAGCTAAAGCAAGTAAAGTTGTTGTTAAAGAGATTCGTTTTGGACCACAAACCGATGATCATGATTACAACTTTAAAAAGAAACATGCTGAAAAGTTCTTAAAAGAAGGCGCAAAACTTAAAGCTTTTGTGTTTTTTAAAGGGCGTTCCATCATATTTAAAGAGCAAGGTCAGATATTATTATTGCGCCTAGCACAAGATTTAGAAGAATTTGGTAAAGTAGAACAAATGCCAAAACTTGAAGGAAAGCGTATGACCATGTTCATTGCTCCCTCTAAAAAAGATAAAAAATAGGGCTACATCAAGTAGTGTTTATTAAAAAATAAGATGCTGAAATAATATTCAGCACAAGGTAATTAAGTGAGATAATTAAAACTAGGAGAAGAAATGCCTAAAATGAAAACAAAATCTAGTGCCAAGAAACGTTTTAAGTTAACGGGTACTGGTAAAATTAAAAGAAAGCACGCTTTTAAGAGTCATATATTGACAAAAAAATCTAAAAAGCGTAAGCTTGCGTTAACCCATGACACATTAGTGCATAAGGCTGACGAGGACAATGTTAAAACCATGTTACGTTTAAAGTAACCACTGTTTTAACCGGTTAAATAAATTATAAACCCTGGAGTTAGGCTCAGTTAAAGTGTCAATTATTTTTGATCGCCTACTACAAAAACAATTAAAATTATGCCAAGATCAGTAAATTCTGTAGCTAAAAGAGCTAGAAGAAAAAAGATTATTAAACAAGCAAAAGGTTACTTTGGAAGACGTAAAAACGTTTGGACAGTAGCGAAAAATGCGGTTGAAAGAGCGATGCAATACTCGTACAGAGACCGAAGAAATAAAAAGAGAACATTCCGCGCTTTATGGATTACTCGTATTAATGCAGGTGCCAGAGAACACGGATTGTCTTATTCTCAATTTATGGGGAAATTAAAAGCTAATAACATTGAATTGAACAGAAAAGTTCTTGCAGATTTAGCCATGAATAACCCTGAAGCTTTTAAAGCAGTAATTGATAAAGTAAAATAAGGCGCTTAGCCTATTGTAAAACATATTTCTCACTTAATAAAAATCCGATTCGAAAGAGTCGGATTTTTTTATGTTCTATTTTAAAATAACTATCCTGTAAATATTTAGTACCTTTCTTTACCAATTTTCAAATTAATCTGCCATGTCTAAAATTAAACCCTTTTTGTTTCTCATTCTATTTGCTACTCTGTGCGTTCAAGCCCAAAAGGATGAAAAGGAAAAAAATAAATGGGATGTTTCTAATCCAGAGGGTGAATGGCATTTCAAAGACTTGAAACTCTCAACCAATGAAGGTACTTGGATGAACTTAGATGTTAGTCCAGATGGAACTAAAATAGCATTCGATCTATTGGGAGACATATACATTATGCCTATTGAAGGAGGTCAAGCTACAATATTAAGAGAAGGGCTCCCTTTTGAAGTACAACCCCGCTTTAGTCCCGACGGCTCAAAAATTTCCTTTACAAGTGATGCTGGTGGCGGGGACAATATTTGGACAATGAATATTGATGGAACTGATGCCAAACAAATAACTAAAGAATCTTTTAGGTTACTTAATAATGCTATTTGGACGTATGACAGCAAATATCTTATTGCTAGAAAACATTTTACTTCCGAGCGTTCTGCTGGAGCCGGAGAATTATGGATGTATCATATTACTGGGGGTGTCGGCTTGCAACTAACCAAACGTAAAAATGATCAACAGGATGTTAATGAACCTTCGTTATCACCAGATGGAAAGTATTTGTATTATAGTGAAGATGTTTATCCTGGCGGCTTTTTTCAATACAATAAAGACCCAAATAATCAAATCTATGTTGTTAATCGTTATGAATTTAAAACTGGTGCAACAGAAAGAATTATTGGTGGTTCTGGTGGTGCTGCCAGACCGCAAGTTTCAAGAGATGGCAAAAAAATAGCCTTTGTTAAACGTGTGAGAACAAAATCTGTTCTTTATATTCATGATTTAGGAACAGGCGAAGAATGGCCAATTTACGATGCATTAGATAAAGACCAGCAAGAAGCTTGGGCTATTTTTGGAGTTTATCCCAATTATAGTTGGATGCCTAATGACGAAGAACTTGTGTTTTGGTCTGGAGGAAAAATTAAAAAAATTAACATCCAGACTTTAAAAGTTACCAATATTCATTTTCAAGTTGATACTACGATTAAAATTGCTCAAGCTTTAGAATTTGAGACACCAGTTGCACCAGATAATTTTACAGCCAAAATGATTCGTAATACGGCTACTTCACCTGATGGAAAAACTATAGCTTTTAGTGCTTTGGGACATCTTTGGCTAAAAAAATTACCCAACGGAACACCAAAAAGGTTAACAAATTCTTCAGATTTTGAGTTTGAGCCTGCATTTTCTCCCGATGGAAAAAATATAGTGTATGTGAGTTGGAATGATGAAAGCTTAGGTAACATTTTCAAAATAGATGTTAATGGAGGCATTCGAACCCAGCTTAATAAATCTAAAGGTATTTTTAGAACCCCTACTTACTCAAATGATGGCAGCAAAATAACCTATCAAAAAGAATCAGGAAATAGTGATCAAGGTTATTCGCACTCAAAAAAGACTGGTATTTATATAATGGATTCTAATGGAAGCAACAACAAGTTTATAACTAATCAAGGAGCTTATCCTGTTTTTAATATTGAAGGAAATAAAATCATTTACCAAACAGGAGGAGTGTTCTTTGGAAATTTAACCAAAATGCTAAAGAGCGTTGATTTTAACGGTAAGGATGAAAAAACCATAGTCTCTATGAAATATGCCAATCGGCTAGTTATAAGTCCAGATAATCAATGGATTGCTTTTTCAAACTTACATAGAGCATATATAGCACCTCTGCCAAAATCTGGTAAAACTGTGACTTTCGATTTAAAAAAAGGAGCGAAAAAATTTGTTCCCATAACCCAAGTTACAAAAGACGCCGGTATAAGCATTCATTGGTCTAAAGATAGTGATAAAGTTCATTGGACCATAGGTGATGAATATTTTACAAACACCTTATCTCAACGATTTACATTTCTTGAAGATTCGCCAGATAGTATTCCCCCAATAGCTGAAAAAGGAACTAAAATAAATTTATTAGTTAAAACAGACAAACCTAAGGGTAATATAGCTTTCACTGGTGCCACCATTATAACTATGGATGGTGAAAAAGTCATAAAAAATGGTACTATAGTGATATCTAGTAATAAAATTAAAGCTATTGGAACTTCAGAAATAGAAATTCCTAAAGATGCAAAAATATTTGATGTTAAAGGAAAGACCATCATGCCTGGAATAGTTGATGTACATGCCCATGTTGCATATTTTAGATCGGGAATTACAACTCAAAAGCATTGGCAGTTATTTGCTAATTTAGCTTTTGGTGTTACAACTTCGCATGATCCATCTGCAAATACCGAATCTGTATTTACCTTATCAGAACTTATAAAAAATGGAACTATGGTGGGACCACGCCTCTACTCTACTGGCGCTATCCTATATGGTGCTGATGGGGACTTCAAAGCCATAATTAATAGTTTAGATGATGCTCGTTCTGCTGTTAGACGGACTAAAGCATTTGGAGCTCTATCTGTTAAAAGCTACAACCAACCAAGACGTAATCAACGCCAACAAGTTATTCAAGCTGCTAGAGAAGAGGGTGTTTTTGTTGTTCCTGAAGGTGGCTCACATTTCTATCATAACATGACAATGATAATGGACGGCCATACTGGCATTGAACATAATATTCCTGTAACAAAAGTATATAAAGATGTGCTTAAATTATGGGGAACAAGCGAAACAGGATACACCCCAACACTCATTGTTAATTATGGCGGAGTAAATGGTGAGTTTTATTTTTACGAAAATGATAATGTTTGGGAAAACGAAAAATTGTTGAAATACACACCTCGAAGTATTATCGATTCACGTTCAAGGTATCGCATAAAAGTACCTCAAGAAGAATATGAAAATGGACATATTTTGGTTTCTAAAACTTGTAAGGCTCTAGCTGATGCTGGCGTAAAGGTTAATCTAGGGGCACATGGCCAACTACAAGGTTTAGGTGCGCATTGGGAGTTGTGGATGCTACGCCAAGGAGGAATGACCAATATGGAAGCCCTAAGAGCAGCTACCATAAATGGAGCTGAATATATTGGAGCGAGTAATGATATTGGATCTTTAGAGGTAGGTAAACTTGCTGATTTAATAGTATTAGATAAAAACCCTTTAGAAAATATTAGAAATACTGAAAATGTGATTTACACCATGGTAAATGGAAGGTTATATGACACTGAAACTATGAATGAGATTGGGAACGAAACTAAAATCCGAACGAAATTCTATTGGGAAAACAACAAGTACAACACTTCTTTTCCATGGCACGAGAATACATTAAACTATGGGCATTGTAGTTGTGGAGCACATTAATAACAAACAATATCTATGTTCCAAAAGCAGTTATAACTAAAGCTCTTGAACCACCATAATCTCTATGTTCGCATAAGTAAATTCCTTGCCAAATTCCTAAATTTGGCTTCCCTTTTGTAATTGGTATTTGTACTGAGGTTCCCAACAAAGACGCTTTAATATGAGCAGGCATATCATCTGGTCCTTCATAAGTATGTTTATAATAAGGTGCATTTTCTGGAACCATTTTATTAAAATGACTTTCAAAATCTGTTCTTACAGTATAATCAGCATTTTCATTTATAGTTAAGCTTGCAGAAGTATGCTTTATAAATACCTGCAACTGCCCTACATTTATTTCCCTAATTTGAGGTATAGCATTTAATATTTCATCTGTAATTAAATGAAAGCCCCTAGGATAAGGTTTCAGTTTTATTTGCTCTTGAAGAAATTTCATGGTAATTTTATTATCAATCAAATATATACTTTAAAATCATTTTTTGTTAAAGGCTAAACTATTTTAAAAGTTCACGCAACCTTTACATAACTTTGTAATCTTATAACAATAAAAACAAAATGCTATGAAAACAAAAATTTTAATACTTGTTACCGTTTTTTTGACTATAACAAGTTGTAGTCTATCTAACGATACTAATGAAGGACCTGTTGAAGTTACCCTAATCCATTGGAACCTAATCAACGTTACTGGTGGTATTGCGGGTGTTGATAATGATTTTGAAGTTGGAGATATAGTTTGGAATGCAGATGAATTTAATAGTGTCCTAGCTGTTAATAACTCTAATACTGATAATACTATTGAGGATGGACTAGCATCAGGATCTTATGACTTTGTTCTTTTTGAAGCTAGTGGTGATATTTTTACTGTAATTGACGGCAATGAATTTGGAAAAATCTATATCTCTGAAACAGATAACACCTTATTAATAATTGATCAGAATGAATTGTCATTCGGACCACAAGCAGATGGTTTTATTTATACTTTCAAAATAACTACCTCAACAATAGAGATCTAAACTAGTTAGGTTTTCTGTTTCTTTTTTTTAGCAGCAGGAAATAACACATTGTTTAAAATAAGTCTATATCCTGGAGATGTTGGATGTAAATCTAATTCGGTTTTAGCATCTCCTACTCTATGTTGGTAATCTTCAGGGTCATGCCCTCCATAAAAGGTGAAAAAGCCTTTGCCTTTTATACCATGAATGTATTTGGCTTCTCCGTTAAATTTAGTTTCCCCCATAATTAATACATTCGATTTTATTTCATCTCTAGTAAAAGAGGTAGTTTGTCCCATAAAGCCCTTTACTAAAGCTGTATGGTTCTGACAAAGCATGGTGGGAATGGGATCCCATTTAGCAGAAAACTCCATTAATGAAAAATAATCTGTTGTTCTAGAAACACTTCGCTTTCTGGTCATATCAATAGAAGAAAACTCATAAATAAGTGGACTTCTTTCTAAAGTATAATCTTTAAAAGCAAAAGTTTTCCTATAATCTATCTTATTCTGGTATCCTGCTTCACTCCCATCTCCATCAAACATTGGTTCACAAATATCAATACCCTCTGCTGATAGTGCAATATCAAAACTATCGGTGGCACTGCACATAGCAAACATAAAACCGCCACCAACTACATAATCTCTAATCTTTAAAGCAACACTTAGCTTTTCCTGAGAAACCTTATTATAACCCAACTTTGACGCCAAGGATTCTGCTGATTTCTTTTCATTTATGTACCAAGACGCCGCTCTATAGGCACCGTAAAATTTCCCGTACTGTCCGGTAAAATCTTCATGATGCAGATGCAACCAATCATATAACAACAAATTATCGTTTAACACCTCTTCATCATAGACTGTTTCATAAGGAATTTCAGCATATTGCAAAACCATAGTTACCGCATCATCCCACGGTAGTTTTCCTCTTGGAGTATAAACTGCAATTTTGGGTGCTTTTTCTAAAACCACAGCCTCCATATTCTTACTCGGGCTACTTATTTCTTCTAGAATAACTTCGGCCATAGCATTTGAAATTATTTCGAAGGAGACACCTCTTATTTGACATTCTCTTTGAATATCTTCGGTATCCGGTAATAAAAAAGAACCACCTCTGTAATTAAGCAACCACTTAACTTTAAGTTCTTTATTTAAAGTCCAATAGGTAATTCCGTAAGCTTTCAGATGATTTTTTTGACTTTCAACATCCATTGGAATAAGTATATAGGAAGCAAAAGAATTTACTGTAACGAATAGAAATACTATAACTAAGAATATCTTTTTCAAAATTGAGGCTAACCTTTATAAGATTTCTCGCTTTACGAGAAATGACCATTATTTATGAAACGAAAGATACTTAAAATTTACTCGACTAAAAATGCCTTTAACAGAAGATTAAAGATTAGAATGGAACATCATTATCATCGTCATTAAAAGAACTACCAAAAGCTTGGTCAGGACTTGCCTTAAAATCGTCGGCCTTAAAGGTGTCATCGTTTGCAGCAGCATTCATTTTAGAATGAAACTCAAAAGGAGAATCGAAGTCATCTAAATTATCAAACTTACCTAAGTGACCTAAGAACTTCAACCTGATGTTTTCTAATCCACCATTTCTGTGTTTTGCAATAATGAATTCCGCTTGTCCTTCGGTAGGTGAACGCTCTTCATCATCCCATTCATCAATTTTATAATACTCCGGTCTGTAAATAAAGCTAACAATATCGGCATCCTGCTCAATAGCTCCAGATTCACGTAAATCTGATAATAATGGACGTTTACTTCCTCCACGTGTTTCAACAGCACGAGACAACTGTGATAAGGCAATTACAGGTACATTCAACTCTTTTGCCAAGGCTTTTAAGTTTCTAGAAATCATAGAAATTTCTTGTTCTCTATTACCCCCATGACTGGTTCCTCCTGTCATAAGTTGTAAGTAATCAATCATGATTAATTTAATACCATGTTGTGATGATAAACGACGTGCTTTTGCTCTTAAATCAAAAATAGAAAGTGACGGCGTATCATCAATAAACAGAGGTGCCTTTTCTAAACCTTTTACCTTTACATTTAATTGCTCCCACTCGTGTTTTTCTAATTTACCAGTACGTAGTTTTTCGGAAGATAATCCTGTTTCACTAGAAATTAAACGTGTAATTAATTGAACAGAGGCCATCTCTAAAGAGAAGAAAGCCACAGGAATATTTTG
This sequence comes from Seonamhaeicola maritimus, assembly GCF_008056315.1. Lineage (GTDB taxonomy): Bacteria > Bacteroidota > Bacteroidia > Flavobacteriales > Flavobacteriaceae > Seonamhaeicola > Seonamhaeicola maritimus. The sequence continues at coordinate 10,048 of NZ_VRKQ01000020.1, forward strand.
ATCAACAGCAATATTTCTCGCCATGGACAAAGTTAATGCCGTTTTACCCATACCAGGACGCGCAGCCACAATAATTAAATCTGACGGTTGCCAACCAGAAGTTAATTTATCAAGTTTAGTAAAACCGGTTGGAATTCCACTTAAGCCTTCTTTGTTTGAGATTTCCTCAATCTTCTTTTTTGCTTGAATTACTAATTCTTGAGCTGTCTCACTAGATTTTTTAATATTCCCTTGGGTAACTTCATATAATTTTGACTCAGCCTTATCTAATAAATCAAAAACATCTTTTGTTTCATCATAAGAATCTTCAATAATTTCACTTGAAATTTTAATTAAACTACGTTGAATAAATTTTTGTAAAATAATGCGAGCGTGAAACTCAATATGAGCAGAAGAAGACACTTTTTGAGTTAAAGAAATGAGATAAAAATCACCACCTGTCATTTCTAACTTTGAGTTCTTCTTTAACTGCGTTGAAACCGTTAATAAGTCAATAGGTTCACTGTTTTCAAATAGCTGAAATATTGCCTCAAAAATATATTGATGAGCTTCTTTATAAAAAGCATCTGGACTTAAAATATCAATAACCTCGTCAACTCCCTTTTTATCTATCATCATCGCGCCAAGCACAACTTCCTCTAAATCAATAGCTTGCGGTGGTATCTTTCCTTTTTCAAGGCTAATTAGAGTACTTTTATCTACTTTATATCCTTGAATTTGACTAGGTTGTTTCATAACTACGAAAGTAATTAAAAAGAACATGTGATTAACGATTAAATAATATACCGTTTTTAACCACTAGTTAACATTTTAACTGTTAATAACTTAAATATATTGTGAATAAGCATAAAAAAACCTGAAGTGACTAACTTCAGATTTCATTATATCATGGTTTTAAAAGAGTTACCCTTTATACACGCCCATATTAGCATATTTATCCATACGTTTTGCAACTAAATCTTTTGGTGATAAGTTTTTTAAATCCTCAAAAGAATTCATAATGGAACTACTAACTGTAGCGAAAGTTTTTTCTCTATCTCTATGAGCTCCACCTAATGGTTCTTTAATAATTCCGTCTACCAGCTTAAGCTTTTTCATATCATTTGCAGTAAGCTTTAATGATTCAGCAGCTTGCTCTTTATACTCCCAACTACGCCATAATATAGACGAACATGATTCAGGAGAAATAACAGAATACCATGTGTTTTCTAGCATCAACACTACATCTCCCACACCAATACCTAAGGCACCTCCTGAAGCTCCTTCACCAATAACAACAGTGATAATTGGCACTTCTAATCTGGTCATTTCTAGTATGTTTCTCGCAATAGCTTCTCCCTGTCCACGCTCTTCAGCCTCCAAACCTGGATAAGCACCTGGCGTATCTAGAAGAGTCACTACAGGAATACCAAACTTTTCTGCTGATTTCATTAAACGTAATGCCTTTCTATATCCTTCAGGGTTTGCCATTCCAAAGTTTCTGTATTGTCTGGTTTTTGTATTATAGCCTTTCTGCTGACCAATAAACATAAAACTTTGGTCGCCTATTTTACCTAAACCACCAATCATAGCTTTATCATCTTTAAAACTTCTATCTCCGTGTAACTCTAAAAAAGAATCACCGCAAATAGCATTGATATAATCTAAGGTGTAAGGTCTGTCTGGGTGACGAGATAACTGAACTCGTTGCCAAGGCGTTAAGTTTTTATATAAGTCTTTTTGAGTTGCTTTCAGTTTCTTCTCTATTTGAGAACAAGTCTCAGTAACATCAACTTCACTCTCTTCTCCTATAATTCTACATTTTTGAAGTTGGTCTTCTAGTTCTTTAATAGGAAGTTCAAATTCTAAATATTCCATAAGAATTCTTGTTTAGGCTATTAACTTTTGGTTAGGCTACAAATATAAAAACTTTAATCTTGATTAAGCATTAAGATGTTTTTCTTTTTAGTTTTCTAGAATTTTTAATTATTCCATTCAGTATCACTGTTATAATTATAAGAATAGCTCCATAATAAAATGAAGTACTCATTTTTTCTTTCTCTGGAAACAATATTATGGCCATTAAAATACCATAAATAGGCTCCAAATTATATGTTAGAATTACAGTATAAGGACTTATAAGTTTCATTACATAAACTGAGGCAATAAAAGCATAGGCAGTACAAACTGATGCTAATATGAATAGATAAATAAAATCGGATGTACTTAGATTGAAGAAATCTTGAGTGAAACCATCAGTAAAAAACAAAAGGTATAAGGATATAAAAAAGACACCACTTAAAAACTCGTAAAACGAAATTACTGTAGCTGTATGTTGCTTTAAAAAGCTACCATTTAAAACTGCAAATAAAGATGAAAAAAAAGCCGATGATATCCCTAAAAGAATACCTGTAAGGTATTTAATTTCACTTTGCGTAATAATAAAAACCCCAAATATTACTATAATTCCGAAAAGGATTTCATACCAAATGATTTTTCGTTTATAAATTATTGGTTCTATAAATGAAGCAAAAAACGCTCCTGTTGAAAACATAGCTAGTGCAATTGAAATATTAGCCTCATCAATAGCTCCAAAAAAGGTTATCCAATGTAAAGCTATTATAATTCCAGCTACCGATAGTTTTAATACGGACTTAAGCCTAATCTTTAATTTTACTTTAGCAACCTTAATGTAGATAAACATTAAAATAGCAGCTATTACCATTCTAAACCAAACTAAAGGGATAGCTGTTATAGTTATTAATTCACCTAAAATAGCAGTGAAACCAGCAATAAAAACTAAAAAATGAAGATGTAAATAATTTTTAAGTTTAGCGTTTGGCATTGTATAAAAGGTATACCGCTAAAATACCAAAAATGACATTAGGAAACCATACCGCAATAAGTGGTGGAAAATCTGATTGTTCTGCCATAACACCAAAAATCTTATCGAAAAACACAAAAACCATAGCTATACATATACCTACGGCAAGATTAACTCCCATACCACCACGTCTCTTAATTGAGGATACTGCCACAGCAATAATTGTTAATATGAAAACGGAAACTGGTAAACTCCATTTCCGATACAGAACCAATTTAAAACGCCCAACATCTGAAGAGCCTTTAGCTTCTTCCGCTTCAATAAACCGTTTTAAGTCGCCATATGTTTTTGTTTCTGCTGCATAAATAACTGGAATAAGTTCCTTTACTTTGAAATCGAAAAGCGTATCCTTTCTCCTTAAAAACTCTATCTTATCTTCGTTTTCAAGAATATCCCTTTTAACCCAATCTTGCAGTCTATAAATGGTATCTTTTTCAAGATATTTAATCGTAGTAGCCGTAATTTTATAGGTAAGCTTGTTATTATCAAAATGTTCTAATGTAAAATTACGTCCATAGTTGTTTTTCACATCAAAACTACTCACATAAATAACTTCATTATCATTAATCTGCCTAAATACATTGGTGTTATTTACAGCTTTCCTACCTTTTTTTAGATACTTATAACTAAAATCATTAAACCCTTCACTTGCTTTTGGGGCTAAAATCATTCCTAAAACCAAAGAAAAAATAGCAATAACAACAGCCCCCATTAAATATGGCCTTAAAAACCTAGTAAATGAGACTCCTGAACTTAAAAAAGCAATTACCTCTGTATTATTGGCTAACTTGGAAGTAAACCATATGACGGATATAAATAAGAATAGAGGGAAAAGTAGATAGGTAAAGTAAATGGTAAAGTCTAAAAAATAAATTAGCACTTCAGAGAGAGGCACCTCATTTTCAAGAATTTTACCAATTTTTTCTGCTAAGTGTACTGTTATCATGATAGGGATAAACAGTAGTAATAACATGGTAAATGTTAGTAAATAACGCTTTAATATGTACCAATCAAGAATCTTCATTAACCTCTATAAGCGTTTATCCATTTGTTTTATCATTTTATCTTTCCAATATCTAAAATCTCCCGCTAATATATGTTTTCTAGCTTCGCGAACCAACCACAAATAGAATCCCAAATTATGTATGGTTGCAATTTGTTTTCCTAATAATTCATTAACTGAAAACAAATGACGCAAATACGCTTTGCTATATTCGGTATCTACAAAAGTTATACACATTTCATCTATAGGTGAAAAATCATCCTCCCATTTTTTATTTTTAATATTAATGGAGCCATGAGCGGTAAACAACATTCCGTTTCTAGCATTTCTAGTTGGCATTACACAATCAAACATGTCTACACCTAACGCAATATTTTCTAAAATATTGATTGGAGTACCAACTCCCATTAAATATCTTGGCTTGTCTTCTGGCAATATACTACAAACAACATCGGTCATGGCATACATTTCCTCTGCAGGTTCTCCAACCGACAAACCTCCAATAGCATTACCAACTGCTCCAGAATTTGCAATGTACTCTGCAGACTGCATACGCAAGTCTTTATAGGTGCTTCCTTGAACTATAGGGAAAAAGGCCTGATTATAGTCATATTTAAGAGGTGTTTTTTTTAAATGAGTAATACATCTATCTAACCACCTATGTGTCATGTGCATAGAGCGTTTCGCATAATTATAATCACAAGGGTATGGTGTACATTCATCAAAAGCCATGATAATATCAGCACCTATAGTCCTCTGAATTTCCATTACATTTTCTGGAGTAAAAACATGATAACTCCCATCAATATGACTTTTAAACTTAACTCCTTCTTCTTTAATTTTTCTATTCGCGGATAAAGAATAAACTTGATAACCACCGGAATCTGTTAAAATATTTCTATCCCAGTTCATGAATTTATGAAGTCCACCCGCTTTTTCAATAATATGTGTTTGCGGACGCAAGTATAAATGATAGGTATTACCCAAAATAATATCTGGATTAATATCTTCTTTCAACTCGCGTTGATGCACCCCTTTGACAGTAGCTACAGTACCAACTGGCATAAAAATGGGTGTTTCAATAACACCATGGTCAGTGGTTATTTTTCCAGCTCTGGCTTTACTTTGGGTGTCTTGTGATTTTAGTTGAAAATTCATTGATGTATCAATTCTGAGCGCAAAGATAATTAACTGAAAAATGATAGCTATTGTTCTATAAAGAAAATAATTTAGCTTTGGCAACGTTTTTGATAATGTTAAACAAATCTTAAAACGAACAATTATGAGAAATGTATTTTTTATCGCTTTATTTGGACTACTACTAACTAACACCACCAACTCACAATCAGTTAATGGTTTCGGTTTTAAAGCTGGTTTAAATTACAACGCCAACGGTAATTATTTTGAATCTATAAGTAGTAATGCCGAACACCCAGATAGAAATGTTGGCTATCATTTTGGGTTGTTTTCCAAATTTGGAAATCAACTTTATTTTAAGCCAGAAGTTGTTTATACTAGTACAAAAAGTGATTATGACAATAATACTTTTAAAATGCAAAAACTAGATATTCCCTTACTTGTTGGAATCAAAGTATTAGGGCCTTTAAGTGTTTATGGAGGACCGGCGTTCCAATTTATTTTAGACTCCGAATTCGATAATATTTCTATTAACAACATTGAAAAAGATTTAACTTTTGGCCTCAATTTTGGAATTGGCCTTAATATGAAAAAAATTGGTTTAGACTTAAGATACGAGCGTGGACTTAACAATAATGAAGCATCATTTTTAAACAATAATGGCATTAACACTAGTAGAATAGACACCAGGCCAAATCAGCTCATTTTGAGTTTGTCTTTTATTCTTTAAATAATCATGGTATAGAATTTTAGAGGTCGTTTTTAACGGCCTCTTTTTTATTAATGATTAACAGCGTCCCCTGCTCCACTAGGAATTCTTATGTTTTCAACGATGTCTTGAACATCTTCTGGAGGTGCCGGAGTAAACTTCATTATAGTAATGGAAACTATAAAATTTAACAACATGGCTACTGTTCCAAAACCTTCAGGTGAAATTCCAAACCACCATTCACTTTTATCCGGTAAAGTTTCGTCAAACCAACCCAATTTATATTTAATCATATACAAAAGCATAGCTAAAATACCAACAACCATACCTGCAATAGCACCTTCCTTATTCATTCGTTTATAGAAGATTCCAAGAATAATAGCGGGAAAGAAAGAGGCCGCAGCTAACCCAAAAGCTAGTGCAACTACAGCCGCTACAAAACCTGGTGGATGTATTCCATAATAACCTGCTACAACCACTGCACCAACTGCAGATAACCGTGCAGCTACCAATTCTCCTTTTTCGGAGATGGAAGGCTTAAATACTTTTTTAATTAAATCATGAGAAACTGATGAAGAAATAACCAATAATAACCCTGCGGCTGTTGATAATGCTGCTGCTAAACCACCGGCGGCAACCAAGGCTATGACCCAATTTGGTAATTTAGCAATTTCAGGATTTGCTAGTACCATTATATCTCTATCAATAGTTAGTTCATTCTCTTCTTTATTGGCTAAATATTGAATATTACCATCTTCGTTTTTGTCTTTAAAACTTATGAGACCAGTTGTTTCCCATTTCTTAAACCATTCTGGCATGCTTGTATAAGGTTTATCAGAAACTGTTTCTATCATGTTAGTTCTTGCAAAAACAGCCACTGCAGGCGCGGTTGTATATAGTAATACAATAAGTAACAAAGCTATACCTGCAGATTTGCGTGCATCTCTAACTCGTTTTACGGTAAAAAAACGGACTATCACATGTGGTAATCCAGCAGTTCCAACCATTAAAGCTAGTGTTATTGCAAAAACATCGATGGTTGATTTTGAGCCTTCGGTATATTCCGCAAAACCCAACTCCGTACTTAAACCATCTAACTTATCAAGTAGAAATCCTGAACCATCAGCTAGTTCTCCCCCAAACCCAAATTGAGGAATAGGGTTTCCGGTCATTTGAATAGAAATAAAAATAGCTGGAACCATAAATGCAAAAATGAGCACACAATACTGAGCTACCTGCGTATATGTAATACCTTTCATTCCTCCTAAAACAGCATAAAACAATACAATTAGCATCCCAATAATGACACCTGTATTTATATCTACTTCCAAAAACCTAGAGAACACAATACCAACACCCCTCATTTGACCTGCAACATATGTAAAAGACACAATAAGAGCACAAAAAACAGCAACAATACGAGCCGTTTTTGAGTAATATCTATCACCTATAAAATCAGGAACTGTAAACTTTCCAAACTTTCTTAAATATGGTGCTAAAAGTAAAGCCAGTAGCACATAACCACCGGTCCAACCCATCAAATAAACAGCGCCATCATATCCAGCAAAAGAAATAATTCCGGCCATGGATATAAATGATGCGGCACTCATCCAATCCGCTGCAGTGGCCATACCATTCGCCCAAGGAGAAACACCACCTCCAGCAATATAAAATTCTTTTGTAGAACTTGCCCTAGACCAAATAGCAATACCTATATATAAAGTAAAAGTTATTCCAACTAAAATATAGGTCCAATCCTGTACGCCTATGGCTGCAATTATTGAATTAATTATCATAACCGTATTTTTTATCTAGTTTATTCATAAGGCGAACATATACAAAGATGAGAATAACAAACACATACATAGAACCTTGTTGTGCAAACCAAAAACCTAGTTTAAAACCTGCTACTTTAAAAGTGTTTAATTCATCTTTAAATAATATTCCTGCTCCATAGGATACTGAAAACCAGATAGTAAGTAAGATTAAAACATATTTAATGTTTTCTTTCCAATAGGCCTTTGCCTTATCTTTTTTTGTCATTTTTTAGTTGGTTATGGTCTTTAAATATATAAAAACGTATTTTTAATACCGCAAGTTTGAAAGAATCAATTTATAACGAATGGCATACGACCAATATTTAGCAGACCGAATAAGACGACAACTCAAAGAAAAAAAAGCCAACTTCACAGACCAGAAAATGATGGGTGGCTTACTATTTAAATTAGATGGAAAAATGCTTTGTGGTATCCATATAGATAAAAAATATGGAGATAGTTTATTAATGGCAAGAATTGGAGAATCAGTTTACGAAAAAGAGTTAGAAAAGCCACTTTGTTTGCCTATGGATTTTACGGGGCGTCCTATGAGAGGTTACATTTTTGTAACGCCTGAGGGGTTTGATTCTGAAGACGATTTAAGCTATTGGCTAGATTTATGTATTGCTTTTAACCCTTTAGCAAAGGCTAGTATACGACGGAAAAAGAAGTCTTAATAAAACGTCAATTTAAAGCAATTGTTAAAAAATCATCATTAAAAATTACTTTTTTGTTCTTTGAATAAAAATCAAATTTCATCCAAAAACATTTTAAATTTGATAATCATAAACCTTTTAAGAGGTTTTTATCCTTTATTTAGATTTATTATAAATTATTGTCAAAATAAAATTATATTAAAAACATGACATTTGTAAGGTTTTGCATTTTTTCATTTATATATTTTTGACCCCATAATATTTAGGACATAAAACTCTTTTAAAACTAAAATCTTGAATTTAAAGAAAAAAGAAATTCTCCCCAATAAAAAGTCTAGATGGCGACCTGTAGCTGTTGTTATGATAGCATAAGAATATCTCATCTCGTCCAGAACTTGCTATGTTCACTGATTATAGAGATGTTTTTAACCTTGATTAAATATCCTCCAACGCTTCTTTTTCAGTTGGTTTAACATCTAAAATCGAACTGAACCCAGATATGTCAAGAATTTCTTGAACTACATCATTAGCACAACAAAGCTTAACTGCTCCGGAAGCAGCTGTCATTTTCTTAGCTGTAGCAAGAAAAATACGCAGTCCTGCACTACTAACATACTTCGTATTTTCAAGATTGATAATTATTTTTTTTGTGCCTTTATCCAGTAAATTATTGATTTCTGTTTCAGCGTCAGGAGCTGTATTTGTGTCCAAGTTACCATTCAAAGCAATTAAGACTACATTATTCACTTCTTTTATTTTTATTACTAGTGCCATTTTTATTTTGTATTTATGTTATATTTAATTAGTGTTATTATGTTTCTGTTTGTTTGTCTATTATAATCATATTCATCAACAAGATTTTTTACTAAGTGAATTCCAAGACCTCCAATATTTCTTTTATCTATAGACAACTTCGTATCCGGTGGGTCATTTTGGAATGGGTTGAACGGAATACCATCATCCTTAATGATAATTATTAGACGTTGATTTCTCAGCGCTATCTCCACCTCAATTGTATGTTCTTTTTCATCCTGGAACCCATAGGAAATGATATTATTCAGCAGTTCGTCTAATGCAATATTAAAACGTTGTATCACAGCAAAAGAAAACTCATTGGCCATTGCAAATTCTTCAAAATGTTCAAGAACAGTTGGCATTTCATTTATCTGATTCTTAATTTCAATTGACGTTACTTTACTCATTATTTCACTTTTATCTCCCAAATATTGCATTGTCATCACAGTAATGTCGTCAAACTGTTCTGTTCCCTTCTCAAACTCTGTAACACTTTCTACAATCAGTTCTGTCAAACCTTTGGAACTTTCATAACTACCTTCCTTAATTAACTCCAAAAACCGTTCATCGGAGTATAATTCTTCTTTTTTGTTTTGTGCTTCAGTAACGCCATCTGTATACATAAGGATTAAATCCTCTTTTTCAATAAAAACCGATGTCTCTCCATAAGTCATATCCTCCATGGCTCCAATAACAGGACCATGCAAATCACTTAGCTTTTTAATATTTCGATTTTTTCCAATAATAAAAGAAGGATTATGTCCTGCATTTGAATAAACCAATTCACCTGTACTTGTATTTAGAATAGCCATAAAAACTGTAATAAACATATATGCATCATTGTCTTTTGCAATTTCATTATTTACATGTGTCAAAATACTTGCTGTTGATTTATCGTTTCCTGCACGTGATTTTAATAAGGTTTTGGTAACAGCCATCATCAATGCAGCCGGGACTCCTTTACCTGACACATCTGCCACAACAAAATAGATATGGTTTTCATCTAAAAAATGAAAATCATAAAAATCACCTCCAACTTCTCTAGCTGGAATTAGTTTCGCAAAAACATCAATCTCTTTACGTTGAGGGAATGCTGGAAAAATAAGAGGTAACATACTCATTTGAATATCTTTAGCTACATTTAACTCGCCTTCCATCCGTTTGTTTGCCTTTTCAAGAACAGCTTGTATCCTTTTCCTATCAGTTATATCCCTTAAAATTCCACTAAAACTCAATCCATCTGTACCTTCCCAAGATGAAAGTGCTAATTCAACAGGGAAAATTGAGCCGTCTTTTCGTTGACCTTCCACTTCTATAACTTTCCCGATTGCATTCTTTTCTCCACCATTTACTACACGCTGCATTCCTTCAACATGCCTGTTGTCATACCTTTTTGGTATAATCAAACCTAAATCTTTCCCAAGAGCTTCATCCTCTGTATAACCGAAAATATTTTCTGCTGCAGTATTCCATGATTCAATAAAACCACTCTTGTCTGTCGAAATAATGGCATCCGACGCCGAAGCAGTAATTGATCTAAATCTGTTTTCAGAAGCTTTAATGATCTCTTCTGTTTTTTTTCGTTCAGTGATATCTCTTGAAACACCTATGAACCCTAGTAGATTCCCTTCATTATCAAAAAAGGGTGTTTTATTTGTGTCAAAGATTTTTTCCTTTCCATCTGGGCCAATATCCTTTGATTCAAAATTAATCTGCTTTAAACTATCTAGTACTGCATGGTCTGTTTTTTCCAGTTCCATTGCTAATTCTTCTGGAATAAACGGATAATCTCCTTTGCCAATAAACTCCTCCTTCTTAAAGCCAATTTGTTTTTCAAACGCCTTATTAGCTCCTAAATAATTCATTTTGATGTCTTTATAAAAAATGATATCTGGGATGGCATCCATGATAGAATTTAACAAATTTGATTTTTTATTTATGGCTCGGTTCAGTTTTTTTAATTTCATCCTATTAAATACAGAAATGAACATCAATGTAAAAAGTAGAATTACAAAAAAGCAGATACTAAAATAACTCAAACGTTTAGTGAGAAAAACTGTTTTATAGGCTTCATCATAGTCAATCTCGGTAGTTATACCAAATCCATATACTTCTAGCCATTTCCACACTCCAATTACAGTTACTCCGCGGTAATCATTATAACCTTCAATATTAATTCCTGAATATCCAGAAGTTGCGTTCTTCACCATTAAGGTAGGTTGATGTAACCCTTTACCACTACCATCGGATATCAATGAGGTTTTCGGATCTCGAATATCTATATTCAATTCACTCTTTTCTCCTTCTTTAAGAAGTCCCATTTTAATAAGTTGACTAGTAAACCTACTTTCACTAATCATTTCACTATTAATATTAAATGCATAAGATTCCCCTGATTCTCCCATTCGGCCACCTTGTAATACGGATGTAAATCTGTTTTGAGGGTCTAAAAACAACAAAAAAGACCCTTGGTACAATCCTAACTTTGAAAAACTGGAATGTCCGATTTTAATCAATTCATTATAGGATGCATCTACTCCTTTATTACTAGGAAAAGCAGTGAAGATGCCTTGATTTTTTTCTTTGTCTAGAGAGATTGAAGTTGCATCTAGCTCATCAAATTGTCGATTAACCCATTTACTGTTATTTGATGCAATAATTCTTGCCTCCTCATTCAAAAACGCGTAATATTTTATAGATTCATCAGTAAAATGTAAATTAACCTCTTCTAAAAGATCATCAGCTATTTTTTGGTGACTAACATCAATAAAGGACTTATACTCTTTTTTTCTGACAAATGCATTCAAATCCTTTTCCATATCTGATAACCAACTAACTATGTTGGTATGGGTTGTTTCTAAAACAGTTGATAAAGATTGCTTAAGATCAGACTCGATATTTTTCTGAATCTGAGAGTTAACTATTTGGAAAAAAAAGTAAATCAATAAGGTGAAAAATATTGAGATAAATATCAGGCCCCAAGAATTTCTTAGTTCTTTCAGAAAATCTAAAAGTTTACCACTATTTTCTGGCTCATTTCCCAGTTTCTGTCTTTTAAGATGTTTTAGAAAATACAAACCAAAAAACAAAAGTAAAGCTATTACTAGAATGATTATGGCAAACTGCAATGATCTAAGCTGAGATTGTTTTCTCTCAATTTTTATGATTGAATTAGTAGAATATTCCTCAAGATAGTGGTAGAAATCATTAATTGATCTCATGATTTTTCCTTTAGCCCGCAAATACTCATTATTAAATAATAATTCTCGTGCAAAATCAGGATTAGGAATCCCATTTTTTGAGTAAGTACCATCATCATTTTTAAATAGCCCCTTCATGGCGTTAAAAGCCTCCTCCTCAATTAAAACCAAATCATCTGAATTGTTCTTTGCTTTAATAAAATGCTGTTCTACATCCTTATCATGACAATACTTTTGTATAAGTTTTAGTAAAGGGATTTGATCTCCAACTGAACGTGGGATTTTTCCTTTAGCTAAATAAATATCCCAATAAGCCTGATTATAATCAATAGGTCTCGGAATTTCCCCTTCTCTTATTTTAACTATTGTATTAAATGCCTTATAGTATTTTTCATTTCCTGTTATGATATAAAGTCTTGACATATTTGTAAGATCATCTGAACTTTGTCTCAGTTCATCTACAAGCTGTAATAAAATAGTACGATTATTTTTAGCATTTATAAGTTCTTTTTCATTCTTACTGTTAGAATAGAATAGAAAAAAAGAAATGAGGGTAAAAAATAGCAACAAAGCAATAACGGTGCTTACCTGCTTGAAAATATCTGATATTTTGTGTCTCATAATTGATTTATAGATTCAAAACATGAGTTTAACTCCAATAGATACATATCCTTCAAAAAGTATCGAAATGTTTTTAAATAAAGATTAGTTACTTAATTTCATAAAACCATTACCAATTTCTCCAAATGTTAAAATTATCCTCTCGCATCTATTCATAGACGAAAGTAAGTTCTTTTTATCTTCAGGACTTAAATCCTTCTCTTGTGATAAATAAGCTTTCCTTACAGATTCAATTCCATGTCCATTGTCAGATGTCATTCCCCATAGAAGAGTAGCGTCTTCCTCATCTTTATTTTTTACAACGTCTTCTAATGTTAGAAGAATAGCCTCTATGCCTTCAATTGCAGCATTAGTAAACCTTAATCCTTGTTCAGTACTTTTCAGTCGACCAAAGTCCTCTGACAAGCTAACAATATTATAAAAGAGGTTATCAATATTTTCTTGATTATTCATAATTTGGTTTAATACTTCGTACTGTGACCCATTCATTTTTTTAGAAGCTGACAACTCATTAATTACTTCAATAATAATTTTATTTAATGATTCATAACCTTCTACATAGGAAGTTATACTATTTTTTGTTTTTTCTTCTCTAAGTAAAGAATAAGTAGCTTTAGAAATATCAATGAGCCTAGTTTGTTCCAACACTATAAGATTTAATGCTGATTCTGTATCTTCACCAATCTTATCGTATATATACTTAGGAGCTGCAATTTTTTCTTCGAAACTCTCTGGCCAAAATTTATTTAATATTTTAGAAATAAGAGGTAAAAAGAATATCAAAATTAAACCAGGCAAAAAGTTAAACAAAGTATTTATTATAGCAATCTGGGTTGCTAAATCATTAGTTATACTAAATGTTAAAGCTTTTAAGAGAGGAACGTCGGCATATAATTCTAAATAAAATAAAGGTATGACTAAAAGAGCTCCAAAAAAGTTATAATTACCCTGAAACATTGCAATTTGCTTACTTTGTCCTTTTATTTTAGTTGATAGTATAAACGTTAGAGCTGATGAACCTACATTACCTCCATAAACAACCATCATAGCATCATTAAAAGTTAACAATCCACTTTGAGTTAAAGCCATTCCAATAATAATTGTTGCAAGAGAAGATTGTACTACAATCGTTAATATAATAGAGGCTAAGAAAACAAGCATGTATATTCCTTGGGAGCTCTTTAATACATCTTGCATCCAAGGTAAATCAACTAAAGGTGAAACCCCAGACTGCATAGTATTAAGCCCAAAAAATAATAAAGCTAGGCCCAAAAACATTCCAACATAGTTTTTTAAATTCTTAGATACACCAGAAGTATACATAATTGCCGATATGCCTAAAATTAATAAAACACCAACTTGAATATTAATTGCTACAATGTATAAAATAACACCACCTAGCATATTACCCCCCATAATAAGAGGTAATGCCTGTTTTACTTTTATTGCTCCTGCACGCATCATGCCTATAAGAGTGAAAACAAGCGCAGACATTGACTGTGTAATCATTGTGATTAGCCCTCCTAAAAGGACACCTTGAACAACTGTTTTTGTTAGCTTTTTAATTAATTCTCGAACCTTTTTGTTTGTTAATAATTTTAAGTGATCGGTTAAAGTTTGTAACCCAAAGAAAAAAAGGCCTAGACCTGCTATAAATGATGCTATTGCAATTGTAATCATGCTCTATTTTAAATATAAAAATTATGTTTGAATTTTGATTTACGAATTATCGCTTCAATTTTCTTCATAATACTTTAAAGTTTTGGTTAATATTTTTCTTTTATTTAAGCTAATATTTATTTTTTAGTTAACGTTTTATCAACTTATCAGTCAGTATTTTCCCACCGACTTCAATTTGTATAAAATAAAATCCGTTTTTAAGATGAGAGAAATTGATGGTCTTTTCATTTTTGGTTTCTATTAACAGACTTCCAATTGATGAGAATATTCTAATTCTAAATTTCTCATTTGTCACAATATTTAGTGCATCATTAACCGGATTTGGATAATAGGAGATTAATTCATGAATATCAACAACTCCAGTTGAAAGTGTTTCAGTAGGAGTGGCGTTAATAATACTAGCTGGACCAACACCACCAAAAGTAGATATTGATATCGAGAATTCGTATTCTGTACCATTAGTCAGCCCCGTAACTGTATAGCTTAGAGTATTAATATCAGTGAAGCCAATGGCACCTATAAAGTTACCTGAGCCAATGCGCCACTTGAGAACATATGCAGAGAACTGATTTCCGCCTAAATCCGGCAAATTCCAGGAAAGGGTTACCTCACCATCAGTCGGTACAGCAGACACAGTGGGAGTATCAATAGGGCCGTAAGGAGTTTCAGTTACTGTATTACTAAATGGGCCTTCTATTTCACCATCATATATGGCTCTAATCTTAAATTCATATTCTGCTCCATTTGTCAGTCCGCCTACTGTATGTCCTGTTGATGATGCATCTACACTTACAGTTGTTGGATTAGATCCACCAGTTTGGTCATATACTAGCTCATATCTAATTATCGTTTGACCATCGTGGTGTAGAGGTTCGTTCCAACTCAATGCAACTAATTCATCACCACTGTTACTTACGGCTAGAAATGGTGCAAGGCCCAGCTGCAGGGCACCGATATCTCGTTCACCATTGGCATCTTCCCTGGGATTTCCTGCTACATCCAAAGTAATGGTTGAATTATCGTTGGGGTTAATCAGCGGATTACCTGTAGGGATCACATCAATTAGTTCACCCGGAAAGGCGGGTGTTGCCATTTCTACATCCCAATCCAGAGTTGAAGCGATTACCTCCCTGTTAAATCCAAATAAATTTGTCAACAATGCTGATTGACCGGTAATTGTTTTCAGAGCAGCATCATCCTGCTGTGAAGTAGCTTGAATCCAGGTATATATATCTGCAGTAAATACTCCGGATCCTCCATTAATACCAAGGGTGTTAAGTGCGACTGTCCCTGTAGGATCCCAATTGAATCCAACTGCCGACTGGATAAAGTTTATATTCCCTGATCCGGCAATCTCAAAAAGGTTATCAAACCCTTGGTAAGTCTGGCAGATACCATCACATTCATTAGAATTAAAGACAAATGATGAGGCAATAAGATTCATGTCGCCACTTGATTGATTTACAAAGAGATCACCTATTTCAGGTTCCAATATGTAGTAATTGGTCCAAATCGTGTTCACAATATTAGCTTCACTTTCTCCATCGTTAAATATACCTCCTGATCGTTGAAACCTGGAGCTAACAATATTTACTTCAGAGCCCGTTTTACCTCGCCACCAAATGGCAACATTATCATCATCATAAAGATTTTTAAACACGGATCCTTCTATAGTCAAATCACCACCATCAGGACCAACTGAAATCGCGGCAGCAAGAATTCCAGGATCAGCCCAGTTTACAGCATCCATAAATTCAGAATCCTTAATGGTTAATGACACACCATCCCGACCAATAATCATCTGGTCATTTAGACATTCAAAAGTAGCCCATGTTTCCAGAGCCGTGAAATTTTCAAATTCCAGTGATGCATTCTCATTTATTACTGCTACCTGATTGAATTGCTTTATGGTCAGGTTTTTAATGCTTACATCGATACCGGAATTGTCTTGTCCGGGTGTGCCAATTTCAACAAATCCTGGCATGTAGGCAGATTGAATGGTATTACCATTCGGATCTTCTCCGGGGCAAAAGCTTAATGAGTTAATTTGTCCTGAAACATCTATCCACATTTGTATTCCGTTAAGGGAGCCATCTTTACCATCTATAAGTACAGATTCAGTTATATGCGCCATAATACTGGTTGAAGGTGTTACTGATGCAACACTCGCATCTACTTGCAAGCCGGGAGTAAATTCAATAATATCAGCTCCAGCGTTAGCATTCGCTAAACTAATGGCTTCCGTAAAGGAACCTGGACCTGTTATGGATGTAGAAGTAACCGTGTAAGTTGTTTGAGCGTTCATGTTAAACAAAAACCCAAAAAAAAGTATGTGAATAATTTTATTCATGAATTATACAATTTTCAAGACAAAATAAACTCAAACATTGTCTTTTCTGTTTATTTAATTATGTTTAATTTCATACTTTAATAGTTTATTTTTAAACATTTTGTATAATATGAAGCATGTATTGTTTATTACATTCCTTTTTCTATGTTTTAAAAGTTCTGCACAAGACACCATTTTTGTACGTTCCTTGACTACAAATGGACGTGTATCAAATATATCTACTGATAATAATTATTTGTTTGCTAGAATTGGTGACAGTATATATAAATGGGATAATGGATTTATACCATTTGCTAAAGGGAAACTTAAATATAGTTCGATTGCACAAGGGCAAGATGAACTTATAATAAATCACACAGAGTATCTATCTAAAACAGATTTTGTAGACCTTAAAGCAATTGGATCTAGACTTTTGCCAGGTAGATCCAAGTATGACGTAACAAGCGTGACAATTGGTGATGTTTTTTACTTATGCTATAATGGAATCATATTAGAATATAAAATCAATCCCTACGTAGAGGTTTTTCACCCTGGAGTATCTATACGCCATGTTTATATAGAACCAGGCTTAAGAATAATCTCTACTTATGAAGGGATTTTTATGGACAGTATTGCGTCTCGTTTTAACACAAATAAGTTAGGTTCCGTTAATTACTCAAGTGGAGAATTAAGCAAAATAAATTCTCACTATTATTTATGTCAAGATCACTTATTACGCTACAACGAAATTGAAGAAAAATTTGAAAGATGGATCGATACAAGAGAAGAGCCAAAATTTAGAAAGCTATTTATATATGAAGATAAAATTTATGGTTTATTTGAAAATACATTTGGACAAATAGATCTTGAAAAGCGGGTTGTAACTGAATACTATAGTGATGCTTTTTTTACCGATTATGAAATTTTTGACGGAAAACTATTTTTGTCCTCTTTAGACAAAGGTCTTTTTGTTTTTGAACCAGGAGAGAAGAAAATGACTAAAATAAATTCTATATCTTCAATTAATGATTTAGCTCAAAAAGAGAATAAACTTTTTTTAGGTACAGATAATGGTTTATTTCAATTAAATTTAGAAAAAGGCTTCTTGGAATCTATATTTGAAGGTATAAGTGTAATTCAAGTTGTCTTTTACAATGATGACTTTATTTTCACGAATAATGACGGCCTAACAGCATATAGAGAAGGTGTTTTTTTACCTATTATTGAGAATGTAGAGTTTAATAGGATGGCTCTTACTGTAGATGACAAGTTTTTATATGCAGGTTCAGTTTTTGGTTTGTATACTATAAAATCATTGAATTTAAAAAAGTTTATGGAAACGGAATCTATTAAGGTAGAAGACTACAAAATCCAAAAAGAATTTAATATATTTTATCTAGTATTAGTAATACTAATTTTCATTTCTGGGGCCATATATTTTGGAATTAAAACCACAAGAAGTAAACAGTTAGAAATGCAGTCAAGTACTATTGATGTTAAGTCAGTTGTTGAGTTGGTTAGAAAGAAAAAGTCTATTCTTTCAGTTCAGGATATTGCTGATTATTATGACACTTCAATTACACAATTGAATCGATTATTGAAAAAGGAAAACACTATTGCTCTATCTTTGTTAAAGAGTGTAAAAAAGAACATTGCAAATGAGATGTATGAAGACGGGAAGTCACTTGAAGAGATATCTAAAAGAGTTGGTTATAGCATTCGCTTTGTTCGTGAAAAATTACTCTAGAGGAAATAGCAAAACAGGAATATTCTAAAAAAGTATTAATGAATCAGAGAAAGCAACGGTCAGTTTAGTGAGAATTACTGGTTTTTAAAATTTTTATTCAAAATTTTCCACCTACTTTCCGAAGAATAGTACAAGAAATTTATTTTTCATAAAAACCTTTGGTATTATAAGAAAAGAGGTTTTTTGCATCTTTTAAAGTAAAAATCAAAACAATAGGGTTGTACAGATACATAAATAATAAAATATTTAATTTTTTACTAGTAAGATAAGATTATATTATTTTGTTTAATCGGGTTAATTTTCACACATTATTTGCACTGACGACCTCAGGAACTTGGTTAAATACACATACCTCCTAAGCTTAATTAGTTAGAGCACCTTACTCATGATCAGAGAACCATTGATTCTAATCCAAGAGAGAGAAAAATAAAGCCTTAACTTGCTATAGTTGAGCTTCTTTGTATTTAGAAACAATAGAACCAGTTTATAATAAAATGCTAAGGTTCCTAGGGTTTTTCATTAGCAATTCTTCTTTAAGAATAATACAAAAACTCATTCAATCGTACATAAATCATACAAATATAAAAACAAGAAATCCGTAACTCTCTGACTAACAAATATAATACGGGTTTTCTTTGTACACCACATTGACCTATTATCGAACCAAATATTGGAATGGTTTCAAAGTCTAGACAAAATTTTTCATTAATAAAAAAGTAGCTTTTGAGAAATACTCTGGTTTAGCACTACTTAAAGTCTTTAATCAGTGACCTTTGGGTTATGAGCTCTGTGCTTGCATTTTTATAAACACAAACACTGGCTTCCCAGCTGTTATTTTTGAAAATCGTGTTCTAAAACGTGTTCCGTTTTATGTTCACTTTTGTTATTAATAATTTAAACCAAATTACGTAAAATAATTTAAAAACAACGGACAAATTCATACTATCCCATCACACTACTAAGCTTAAACATCGGCAAGTACATAGCTATAAGAATAACTCCAACAAAAACTCCCACTATCAGAATAATTAATGGCTCCATAATAGTAGACAGCATTTTGGATTGTTGTTGTACTTGGGTATTATATTGTTGATTCAATCTATCAAAAATAAATTCAGTTTGGTTGGTTTCTTCGGCCACTTTTACCAGAGCAATCATTTTATCATCAAATAGCCTATGTTTACTTAAGCTTGAACTTAAAGAACTTCCTTTTAAAATATGTTGTTCTACTATTTCTAAAGCGTGTTGCAAGGGATAAAAATTAATCATTTGCTTAACCAATTGTATGCTATTTACAACAGGTACTTTTGAAGCCGTTAACAAAGCAACTGCTTGGGTGAATTGAGATAGATAAATAGCTTTTACAAAATTACCAATGAATGGTAGTTTTAGAATGAACTTATCTTTTAGCTGTTTAAAACGTTTGTTTTTTTTGAGAAGGGATTTTGAAACTATTGGTATTAATAATAAAAAGCATATCAACAACCCATAGTTTTGCATAAGTTCAGAAAGGTTTATGATAATTTTTGTGATACTAGGTAAAGTGACATTTTGTTGTTTAAAAATGTCCTGAAACATTGGCACCACATACCTTAACATAAATGCTACTACCAAAATTGCCGTACTTAATATAATAATGGGATAAGTAAGCGCACTGATTAAATTTCTACGTTGTTCGTTTTTTCTTGTAAAAAAATCTCCCAGTTGTTCTGCAACCTTGAATAGGGTTCCCGTTTCTTCTCCTATTTTAATAGAAAAGTATTCATAATCTGTAAATTGTTTCTTGCTTTTTAGAACTTCCGACAAGCTTTCTCCCTTAACTACAGCCTGCAATATGTTATTTAAAATGTCTTTGTTTTGTTTTTTCTTTTGAGATTTTTCAAGTAATTCCAGAGCGTCTTTTAAAGTTATTCCAGCTTTTAATAACACACCCAATTCGGTATAAAAATCTTCTTTTACTTTATTGTTAAAAGCTTTATTAAACAAAGTAACTTCTTTTTGTAAAAAAGACACTTTTTCCTCTGCACTTTTCTTGAGAACCTGTTCTTGCTTGACTATATTATCTAATTGAAATGCCATAATTTACAAATTGGGTTGCATCATTGGTTTTAAATACAAACAATGCTCTGTTTCTATTCTCTTTAGAAGTAACAAGCTTTAGTGCATCAATATTTCCGTTATCTGTTTTATTCCCATCAAAAAATAATTGTTTATCTCTGACTTGAATATTGAAAGTATCTGATTCTTTAATAACATTTTCTCCCATGAAACAATAAGTTATAGAACTTAATTCAGATTTAAATATCAATTTATCTTCAAATGCATCAAACGTAATGTTTGGGTATCGGTTAAAATCTAGACATAAAACTTGCTCCAATTTTTGAAATTCTGTTTTGTTGTTGAAATTCTGATGGATACCCATCATGTGTTTTTGCACTAAATTCAAAACAGAAAAAGCCAACCCAATAACAATAGTTGTTATGATTAACACTACAACCATTTCACTCAAGGTAAAGGCTTTAACTTTATTATTGGTCAACATGGAATTGTCTTGAATAAGTCTGATTTGTATGCCCTTTAACTGCCTCAAAAATGATTAGATCTTCATCATTTCCTGTGAAGGCTTGAATCGTTATATGCCATGATTCAAATGCACCATAATATGGTAATACTAGTTTTTCATTTTTATATAAATACTCCAGTTCATTTATATAAGTTTCAATGTCACTTATGTCATTCTTAACAGTATTAGAGAACATATTGTTCAGAACCATACTCGCCATCATGAATACGATTACAATGAGTACCGAAGCCACCAATGTTTCCATTAAAGTGGATGCCTTTATTTTTTTTAATACAACCATTTAGCCACTCCTTTTTTGGTGTTCTGAAATAGTAGGCCTACAAATTCAAGAGGTAAGTCATCTACATTTATCACGGCATTATAAATATGATTCTGATAAGCAGACCCTGATTGGTTTGCAATAAAATTAGACGTGAATACGCTCCCTTTAACGGTTCCCAACAACTCCAAATTCTTATCACAATATATTTCACCTATTACATTGACATCACTATCAATAAAAATTTGAGGTTTATAGTTTTTAGTGTTTCCAATATAAGCAACAACCCCCTTTATTGTGGAGCCCTTTCCCACTGAAATAAAAGGGGTAACTTTAACGTTGCTTTTTGAGGTATTACTGGTCTCATCATTTATGTATAAAGCTGATGGATAGCTTAACTCACAATGCTCCCCAACCATAAGTTGTTTTTTGGCTAAAGCTTGAAACATTCCTTTGCAATGTGATTTTATTTCTATCTCCGGAGCTAAAAGAATAACATCCATTAAAGATGCACTTGCATCAACAATGATTTTTGTTTCTGATTGCACTAGAATATGACCTGTTAATGATACGCCTGACAATAAAATATCTTGGGTGCTATAAATAACTTGTAAAGGATTATAAAAAGAGTTTTGGTGCTTTCGGTTTGAGCTTAAATCAACAAACTGTTCAGAATGCATACTCTTTACTATGTTTTCAAGTTGTTTTAGGTTATTTCTTAATTCTTTTGATATTTCGGGGAGATTTGGTTTGCTACTCCTTTCTTTTCCATAAAAAAGCTGATTACCATAATAGGAATGCCCAGAAATATTACCCGTTCTAATGCCTTGTTTTGGCAAGTAAGACACCCCTTGAATATGTGTTTGTCCTACTACAACTAAAGGTTTGTTGTCATCCTTTACATATAAAGCTGTACGGTCTTGTTTTGGTTGTGATGCACCAACTAAAGCTATTTTTCTAAAAGTATTTGATTTAATTTTTGAAACAGATATTACCTTTTCAAAAAGCCCCCAATAATCTTTATGAACTTTTAGGGTTTTAAAATCCTGGTCACTCAAGTTTACTGTTATAGTGTCATTTGTTCTTAAATGATTTATCAAGGCATAATCGATACCTCTTTCTGAATTAATAATAGTTTCTTTTACAAACTGTGTTTGAATTTCAAATCTTTTATGAGTTTGGATAAATAGAATGAAGCCGGATAACATTAAAGCAATGACGACCACTATATACATAGTTAACTGTAAGGCTCCTGCTTTTACTCGATAATCGAGATTTGATTTTTTAAAGATGATTCCAAAACGGTTTGCTCTTTTAAATTTCATGTTTTTGGAATGGTTTTTCTATTCCCCTTGTAACTCACTATTATTTTATTTGTATTTCCGTTTAAGAGTTTAACACCATCTACAGCTTGTCCCAATTTCATTAAAGACTGTTTTTTATTTATTGAAACCACAAACACCTTGTTTTTTCCAGATTGCTTATTAAGACTTCCATGATAGGTTATTGGCAACCAAACCACTTCAGGTATTATATTCTTTTTAACAATAGATTTCTTTTTGATATATAGATTTCCCAAAAAAGGGTCTCGATTTGATGGTTGAATTGAAAAGGTATCCAACTCTGTATTAACTTTTGGAGTAAAGGCGACTTCAGAATTATTTTTTGAAACATCAGGTGTTTTTGGATTAACAAACGAAAATATTTTGAACCCAATGACTCCCCATACACCCAATACCACAGCCAGCAACACATATGTCTTTGTCTTGTTTTTCATATTTAATCCTGTATGGTAAAACCGTTTGTTGTATACTCTGTTTGGTAATCAGAGTTTTCAGCTCTTACTCGCCATTGATAATCTCCAGGAATTAAGGCTTTAGTAAATGAAGTTTCAGCTAAAGATGAATCTGCCGCTATTTGAATTGCATTTTCAAAATCTGGAGTTGCTATTTGCAATTTGTAGTGTGTAGCCTCTTCAATTTTTTCCCAAGTAAAATTAACCAGTGTTGTATCTAAAACACTTTCATTGGATGGAGCTAATATTTCTACATTTCTACTAGAGATATCTTCAACTTCAGTAATATCATCACAACTTAAAGCACAAACAAATAAACCAACTAAACAAAGTATATTCCTCATAAGCTATAATTTATATGGGTTAATCTGTTTTTTAGCTCTACTTGCTGAACGGTATGTATTGTTAGGACAACTAGCATACCCCCCAACTAAATCTACAATATCAATATCATGCTTTTTATTCTCTTGCCAACAACAATTTGTCGCTTTATATTCAAATACAACACCTTGATTAAATGCTATGGTTCTTCCTTTTTTACCATCATTATACAATTGTAAAGCATAAGTTTTATAGCCGTTTTCAACCAAAAATAAAGATTCAGCCTTTAAAACACCAACTAAGTCTTGTTTGTTTAAGGCCATTGAAATACTTGTTAAAACATTAGCATATTTATTGTGAGAGATATAATCTTTTATACCATTATTCTCCTCTCCGTTTAAAGCTTTTAAAAGCGTCACTTTATCTGCTATTTGTAATTGAATGTATTTTGGTTTTTCTGGTAAAGAATCCACATATTTCACATTTATATTATACGGCTGTAAGCCTTGTGCTTTGGCATAAGCCTTATAAGATTGCTTTGTGAATATTTTAGGAGTGACCATTAATTTAATAGGGACATTATAACTTGGTATAGCACTATGGTTAATTTCTTTTTGGAATATAAATTCTTTATCCGCACTTATACTGCCTAAAATAACTTGTTGGGTAGTTTTGGTCTGTGCAGTAGCTATATTAATTGTTTTGCAACTACAAACACACAACATAAAACCGAATAATAAAATAAGGGCTGGTTTCATTTTGCGATGATATTAATGAATAAATGTATATTATTATTTATTCACAGAGATAAGGGTTTACCTTACTTTTGGTAAGGTTTTATTACTCAACAAAAAATTAATAAAATTACTGAGCTTGTATATTGCTATTTTCCGTTCTTGTTATAGGTGAATTAAAATTAAATACTTGCAAACATACACTGCTTATATGTCCGCCAGAATCAGGAAATTCTATTTCGATTATATTGTTTTGTTCAGTGATTAAATGATATGGTATTGGTATTTCCAAAACGCCGAAAAAACTAGAACGATCTGCTTGGTCATAACCTCTCCAATTATCAGGCACTACAATATTAACTCCATTAATAGTTATACTAGGCTTCAATGATTTACCATGTTCTCTTCCAGCTCCAAGCCTAAGTATAGCCTCCCCAAATCCTGCCTTAGTTATTTGATTTATATTAAAATAACGTTTTTGGTTTTGGTGAATAGGTTTGTAATAATTATCTGCATAATATTTAGTTTCATCTGAATTATTATCAATAGCAATAGCCTCTTTAAATGTGTATTCTATAATCATTGTAGATTCAGCTCCTAATTTTACGTCTTGAATTGACTCTTTTAGAGTTTCTTCATCTAAAAACACTTTTTCACCCTTTAAGGTTAAGTGTCTTTTTTCAATGCTAATAATATTGGGTAATCTTTGAGCAAATAAATTCAGATCTATTTCAACTGTTTGGTCCTCCAGGTTATTTAATATAACAAAGGCCTTATTTTCATCTACATAGGCGTCTACTAAAACATCCAAGTCATTTGTATAAGTATCCACTCTAGTTCCTTTAACATTTTTCCATAAATCATAGAACTTTATCAAATCTGTATATACCCATTTTCCCGTATAACTTTCTGGTTCATTTTCTTTACGCAATAATCTGTGGTTATATGGAATATTATCCCAATATCCCCATTCTGCTTTTGCAACAATAAAAGGAATAGCCATTTCAATGGTATTTGGCCTTTCAAGAAAAGCCATGAGCTGAGAGTTTAAAGCCTTTATATGTAACCAATCTCTATATGAACTCCACTGTTCGCTCATATAATCATGCATTTGAGAACCAAATTCTGATATGACATAGGGCTTAACTTTTCCTAAGGATAATTGACTATAATGGTCTATCATATCTAATGTAGCCTCAATATTACTACCAGACCTTAAAATAGATTTACCATTACTAATCGATGGGAAATCGTATAAATGCAGGCTCCAAAAATCCATATCATTCCCAACCATATCTATAAACATCTTCCAGCGGTTTTCCCAACGTTTAAAATCACCCAAATCTAAATTAGGAAAGGCTGCGGTGTAACCTCCTACCTTAACCTTAGGAGCATAAGCTTTTATGGCTTTGGCGGCATCAGAATGAAAGTTAGCAATGTCCTCAATAGTGCTCGTAAAATTGTTTGGCCCTCCTAGAGTTTCATAGGCAGGTTCGTTTATTATCTCTATGTAATTAATCTCATTTGGACCCAATCCTCCATAAAACTGATTAGCAAAACGCCCCGTAAATTCACCTACTGCATCTGCTCCAGCTAATTTCCATCCTTGTTGAGTAGGTTGTTGGCTTCTACCTGTCCAAAAACCTTGAAACTGCGGTGCAATAATTAAATTACTTCTATCCTTAAATTCATGTAACCATTTACATTCTAAATAATAATTTTTGGCTTCAATACCTCTAGATGTAATTTCTGCGGGGTCTGCATACCCTTTTCTATTAGGATCTTCTTGTATATTGTTTAAATACCAAGATATACCGCCGGTATTTCTACCCATAAAAACATTGTGCTTTTCAAAGAAATCTTGCCTTAGGTTGTCTGCAAAATTATCACCATCCCATTCTGCTTCATTTATTGCTGCGTGAATGGTTATAAACTTAGAGCGTTGAAACTCTGAAACTCCTCCCACACTATGTTTAACATTTAAATTAACATCAACTTGTGTTTGTGCGTTTAAACCAAGGCCTACAAGAAGAAATAATACACTTAATTTGTACATACCAAAATGTTTAGATGATTAAAAACTTAAAGTCTAAAGGTATTTACAATTGTTTTTTTAAATAGAGGGCTTTACCTTACTTTTGGTAAGGTTTTAAAATTTAACGTATACCCCCAAAAGTACAAACTAACTATAGCTGTTAATGTTTTAACGGACTTACAATAACAGATAGTTTTTCTACTTAAACATTTTATATGTGTTCTTAAGTTTAGGTGATAACGTTCAATATTATTGGTAAGTGTTTTTCCCATTCTGTGTAGATGATTTGGGATGAGTGTTTTATATGATTTCCATTTATCTGTATAAACCCTCTTAGGTTTTAACAGTAAAATCCTGTTTACCAGTTTATCAAGATCTTTAGCTCCTCTTTTACCAATATTTACATCTATAACTTGTTTAGTTTCTCGATTTATAGCATAGGTAACCCAACAGTTATTGGGCAAAGCAGTTACTTTAGCAAATATTTCGTCAATTTCATATTTCTGAGCAAATTCATTGAAAATAGGCTTTTTAATTCTTTCAGACATAAGCAATAACTTGCTTTTAACTGTATGCCTTGAAATTTTTAATATTCTGGAAATATCATTAATCCCACAACTATTGGTAACGAGTAAATAAATGCGCTTTTCAATATGCTTGTTATAGGCTTTATATGTATAACTCTCTTGTTGACTAGTTTTACAAAGCTTACAATAATAACGTTGTTTACCACTGTTTTGAAACCCATTTTTTATACACGGTATTTGGCATTTCTTACAATTCATAGCTATAAAAATAGTTGCAAATGTATCTGGTATAACAACTAATAAAGTATGGGTTACCCTTACTTAGTGTAAGGTTGTTAATTTTTTTACCCACTAATTTATACCGGCAGGTTATTAAACAACCTATTTTTAAAGGGTTTAACAGCTTAAAACAAAAACGGGCATATATAATGTATACCCATTTTATTGTTATGATTTATTTATTCATTTAATTATCAATTAGTTAAAACAATAATTATCGCTACCAACTAAATTAGACCGTTACCAACGAGCATACTATTTAGTACACTCGTTTTCTTTTTTTTTAGCTTACATGAATATCATTATTTTATGTTATATTCATTGTGCTTACCATATCGTGGGTGTGGGTGTGTGATATGGAATGGATTATTTATGCGTTTTCTAAATATATTTTCCTTTTAAAACTTCATTTTTCAAGAAAGATTTAGCTTTGAAGAAAGAAATAAAAGTATTAAATATTGTGAAAATCAATGCCAAGATAAATATTACTAGAAGCCCAAACAATTTTGGATAAAATATTAGTAAAACGGAGAATAAAACAACTGAAACTAATTCAAAAATTAACGAATAATATATTTGCTTTTGTAAAACGTAATCAACTTTAACCTTTTTATCTTTAAACACAAGTTTATAATAATAATTTAGGCTTGATTTTCTTTTTGAAGAGAATGGGAAAGAAGACAAATATTTAGGATACACTTCAACAATGTTGTTTGCATGTGTTATAACTTTTAAATATTTATTCTCTTTGAGGTTTTCTTTAAAACTCTCAATATTACCCAAATCAACTTCAATTAGTTTACTTAAAACTCTCATAATAATATTATTACTTTTTGCTTTCCTTTACTTTTTTTGCATGCTCTAAATCGCTTCTCCTAACCCTACCCCTAACAGAATAATTCCTTTTTCCCGAATTCTCAAAAATTAACTCAATGTTATAAGAAGCTCCTAAAAAATCTATTCCCCCGATACCTAAAAAGGAAGTATTCCCATCTTTAATTTTAATTCTACCTGAAGCTCCATTGTCTCCATCATGCAAGGAAATTGCAGCAACATTAAAACCATATTCCTTATTACCTTCCACATCTCTTTGGAAATAACTGCCAAAATATCCCTTATTTAAATCAACTGTAAATGTAGCGGATTCAACCATTTCTTTCAAACTTTCAGCATCATCATTTATTGATATGTTAATTATTGTCTCATCTATTGTTGAAAGTATTTCGATGCTAGCAACAGTTGCTGCAAATGCAACATTTGATTTAGTTCCCCAACCAAGAAAAGTACCTCCATCCTTAGTTTGAGGGCCTATTGAAATCTCTCCTGAGGCTTTAATATATTCATTGCTGTTAATTTCTTTTGGATTATTGAAAGTTAAATACATATTAGTCTTTTCATTATAATAAGTTCCTTTTCTTTCAGTTTTTTTAAATATTGGGTCGGTTCCAGTTGAACTAAAATGAGCTTGTGTTTCTCTAATTGCACGTTGCCAATCATTGGTTTCTTCTCCTGTATCATTATTTCTATAAACGCCATTACTGACATATGTCCAACTATCCGCTCCACTAGGGTCAGCCCAATAAATTGGGTTGTTGTCAAATGCATTATAGGTTGAATTAGAAAAATGCGTTACTGGGTCAATTGTAGTCCATCTTGCTATTGCTGGGTCATAAGAACGTAGAGGCATCTCATAAAGGTTCATTCCTAGAGCCTCCTCATATTCCGTATCATTATACTTCCATTTCTGTGCAATATTAGTGCTAGCGACATTCGTATTATACCCTTTATGTTTAAGACCAAAAGGATAGTAGTTGTTCTCTTCTACAATTTCCAAATCCGGAGATGGGTCTGCTTTACGTATGCTTAGGTTGTCAAACCATGCTGTAACGTTAGGGCTATTGTTATTGTTGTTGTTGTTGTACAACCCTACCCTGAAATTAATCTTATCTATATTAGCTGGAACAGTGACCCTTTTCTCCACATAAACCCATTGGTTCTTTGTGTAGCTTGCATTAGAATGCTCCACTAACGTGTAATAATTAGTCTCAGTCTCCTCGTTCATAAACATTACAAAGCGTGCCCATGAATTACCGTAACCACCCGTAGACTCCAGATAAATCCAACCAGAAAACATGTAGTCAGTAGCCACACTGTTACTTATATCTATCCAATTATCACAGTGTGAATATTTATTCTCTGTGGCAGTGCTATTGAGTTTACCTGCAAAGTTTCCAGATTTTGTATGTCCATTACCATAACTTAGGGATGTACCGTACATTGCTCCGTTACTATTCCACCCGCTGGCAGATTCAAAATCATCATAGAATACCAGATCGTTCTCACCCTTGTAGCTTAAACGTACATTCCCTAAATGGTCCTTGTACTGATAGATGTAATCATAACTTCCACCGCTGTTTTGTTCTATATACCCCTCAGGGTGGTTAAAAAATTTCAAAGAACTGCTGTCATAAACATAATTACCGGCATAATGCGTGTAGGTGTCCGTACTGTTTTCAGTCACCTTCTTTTCCAGTTTTACACCGGTGGCATCGTAAATGTATGAAATTGTTCCCACATTACCGTTACCGTTTATCGAAACGTCAACAGGTAAATTTAGATGGTTGTATGTGATACTTATGATACCCTTGTTTTTGTCTTTGGTCATATTGCCGTTATCATCATATTCATAATCATCATTACCATTATCAAAAACCGTATCGGAGGCATTACCATCATTGAATCCTGTGGTGTAATTAGAAACATCTGTAACCGAATGCAGCTGATTGGCATTATAGTAATAGTTCAGATTATCCATAGTCCCAAAGCTGGTTGGATTGTTCTCTGTTAAATGCCCTTTACGCTGTAGGTTGGTAATGTTACCGTTCTTGTCATAACTAACATTGGTAAGGTTATAATTGCCTGTATTGTCTGTTCCATTTATTATTCTATTAAGGGCATCATAGCTATAGGAATACGTTGTGCTTACCAGATTACTGGTATTATTTACACTCTGTGTATTCCAGGATACTTGGGATATATTACCATTATATAAAGCTGTACCTGAATTAGGGGTGTTATAATTTATAACAAAGTTAAACAGGTCATTATCCTGAAGACCGTCTTCATTGATGCCTTTTAACCACCCTCTTATATTATAGGCATAGTCTACATTTTGTAAAGCCACATTGGTATTTACAATGATAAAGTTTTCTATGGAGCCATTATATGAAGTAAAAGCAGTATCCCCAATCATAGGGTTACCGTTAGATGTAGTGCCTGATATATAAAAAACTACACCATTTTTGCTGTAATAGATGATATTGTCTTTGCGTTCTACTCTAAAACTATCTCCTGCAACATATGATACCGGAGGTCCATGATGAATACCAAGTTCCATAGCTTGTGCAGTTCCATCGCTCATTAAGTTGATACCATACTGTATACTATTAGTTAAATAGTCTGGGTCTGAATAGGAAAGTCCTGCTGTGAGGTCATAGTAATTATAAGTGGCTTTAAAGCTTACATAGCCATTATCTGGAAAGTTTTCGAAGGTTGATAATCCACCATTCATACTTGCCGGATTGTACTTATAGATTTTAGTACCGATAAGCCCCAGTCCATAACGGTTCTGATATTCACTGGTTATAGGCACATCGGCACCTACTTGTTTTTTAACTAGTTGCCCCAATTCATCATAATGATTTCTGACAATAAGTTCTTTTTTACTACCATTAACTTCTTGTTCATGTGCAAGCAATCGGTTCATATGGTCATAGGTATAGCCGTCTACAGTTGTAATGACAGAGTGCCCTGTTCTCTCGTGAAACGTTGTGCTCTCGATAACAGTGCCTAAAAAGTCATCGAGCTTAGTCATTATTTTGTCGGTAGCATTTAGGTAATCATTTTGGCTATACACGTAAATAGGGCGTGCCTTTTCATCATAATAGGTAACTGTAGTAATCCAGTCATTGGTTGTTAACACTCTTACTTTAGAACCAGTAGCCAACCCTTTGGTGTTGGTAGTTGGTGTGATGCCATAGGCATCCTCAGAAGCACCTCCGGCTAAATCGAAACTATAATCATCGTAATAATTGATGCTGTATATTTCTTCCAAAGTATCAGGAAAGCTATTGTTAGAATAATATATTTGAGTTCCGGCAAGCGTATTAACAGATGTTTTTACTTCATATTGGTCATAATAAGCTGCAGAAGCCTCTCCTTGAAAAAATTGCCTAGGAGCACCACCGTAGTCAATGAGGCCTGTATAAGCTACTCTTCCAAACACATCATATTTTGTAAACAACCATTTGCTTTGAGCCCTTAAATTGGCATCTTGGGTCAATACAGGTTGATCTAATCTATTATAGACTATATATTCCCAACCTTTACCAGGTATCTTTTTTTCCACCAATCGGTTTTTGCTATCATAAACGTATTGGTAACACAGTTCTGAGAGTTCAGTACTGCTTACTCCATTTGAAACATCAACCAAAGGCGGTAACACATAACTTAGGTTACCATAATAGTCATACACATAATAGGTGTCATGAGGTGTTTCTACACTATTAACATCTGCATAGGTTCGTTTTAAAATAACCCTGCCTAATTTATCCTTAAATTCTTCAGTAGTTTGGAGTTTCCCTTTTGCCTCAGTCCAGTTTTCATCTTTAACTACCGATTTGTAAAGGGTACTATCGGGGTTCTGTCGCATCTATTAAAAGTAATAAAAAATAATCCTTTAGATTAATCATTTATGCAGCTAAAGAATAAAATGATTTGAACATTGATTTTTTGTTAGAAACCAACTGTTCTTTCTTAATCATATGTACCATTTCTATGCCTGTTAATGTTCTTTTGGCTGACTCAAATTCTTTAAAGCCCAAGCCATCTAAGATTCTCTTTTTTATAAACCTATGGTCTTGTTCTACAATGTTATTTAAGTATTTACATTGCCTTATCTTGATCTTAGAGAAAGAACGTTTATTATAAACTCTAATGGCGTGTTTGTTAGCACCACTTTTATCAATATTGATAAGCTCGGGCTTCCCATTATTACCAATAGCTTTGATTAAAAATGATTGAGCACTCATGCGTTGTCTTCTCTTGGTTAACAAGAAATCAACTGTATTGCCTTGTTTATCTACTGCTCTATATAAATAACGCCATTGACCTTTAACTTTGATGTAGGTTTCATCCATACGCCAGCGTTTGCCAACAGCTTTCTTTCTTTTATTAAATTCTTTTTCTAACAGAGGTGTAAACTTAAAAACCCAGCGTTGTATGGTTGCATGGTCTACTTTAACACCTCTAATAGCCATCAATTCTTCAATATCTCTATAACTTAATCCGAATCTAAATTTGAAATACACAGCTTGAAGAATAATTGACTTTGGGAAACAATGACCTTTGAACATCTTTTTAAAGTGAATATATGAGATTTAATTTTTGACTAACTTAGACGCGACAGAACCGTAATTTTTGACTTTAACCATTTCTCTAGTATCTATTAGATATTTCTGCATATCTTTTTGAGAATAGACAAAAAGGGAGAAACAAACAAAAATCATAATCATTAGAGTTCTCATAGTCGTTCGGTTAAGATAAATTTATAATACATGAATCATTTTAAAACCGATAGTTTACATATAAATCATTATCGAGTTTTGAAGCCCAAAATTGGGGCTAACGGTTTGTGTATGGTTTGTTGCGTGATTTAGCAACTAATTTAGTAAACAAATGCTTGGCATAGAAAATTCCAAATGAATTTTCAAAATAAGCAACGACCAAAGCAATTAATTATACACGATGTTGTGTGGCGTTTTTTATCATTATTTTAAATTACATAAATCCTTAATCTCTTTTTTTAATATTCCACCATCTAGACTATTAGCAATAGTCCAGTTTTCACAAGCAAAGTCCTGTTTTTTTAATTGAAAGTAATTATGACCCAATAAAAAATAATATTTCGCTTCCATATGATTATAGCTAATTGCCTTTAAAAGTTTAAAAATTGCTAAATCAAATTTATCTTCTTTGTAATCATTAACACTGCTATTATAGAAGGCCTCACCAATAACTTTGTCACTTAACATGGTTTTATTCTGTTGACCAAATGCTATGGGTACAACATAATTTGAAGTCACATATTTACCACTCTTTTTATTCGCTTTCCACTTGGGCATATTATAGAGATGCTTAATAATAGCCGAATCCATTTGTTTAGTGCCATTTACAATGATGTCAACATTCGTTACTTTACCTTCTTCATTAATTTGAAATGTGGTAATTGTTTTACCATTATATACCATGTTACCTTTTCGTAAGTCGTAATCAACTTTTTTAATATATTCCATTAGTTTCTTTTTACCTCCAGGAAATTCGGCATGAGCATAATTATCATTAAGGATATTTGGATTAATATTATCTAATTCATTTTCGACACTACCATCTTCATTATACCAAACCCATTTTCCTGTAGCTTCACCCATATTATAATGTGCTAATCGTGATATATTTCCTGTTATATAATGAGCTTTCTCTGGACCGTGTTTCTTGTTGTTTTTAAATTCAAGAACAGATGACAGCTTCCCATTTGGATAATAGTTTTTAAACACACCAGTTTTTTGAGTGAGATTTTTATCATTAAAATTGCTAGTCCTTTTTAATGAATCATTTAAATAGTAATCTTGAACAACCCAAATATCATTCTGCTTTTGAACAGTGCGTTTAAATTTAGCGTTTAATTTTGACGTTTTTTGATTCTTATAGTTTATGTAGTAAGTTTTCAGCTTTTGAGAATGACCTTTAGACGCAAAAATTAAAAAGGCTAATAAGAACAGTGATTTTTTCATTTTAGTTGATTTTAAAATTCGGCCTACTCTATTCAGTTTTCAGTAAACCTGTTTTAGCTCAATGACACACAACGGTTACGTATATGAAAAGTTGCGTGTTTGTGTGCGAGGATTTTCCGAAGGAAAATCGGAAGCTAACAAACGAGCAACTGACTTTGGTTAAACTAAAAATAGCAATTTTTTATATACTTTGTTGGGCACAGTTATTTATACTTTATTTCTCTTATTATTTCTGTTTTTAAAAGACCGATTTCAAAAATTTTCTTTTCAATCCAGTTGTCAAACTTGTCCATTTTGTATTCATAACTTTTAGACGATATTAAAGAATCCATTTGGTTAAATTCCTTAAGTCCGATAACATTATTACCGTCATATTCATATAACGTCTTGCGATTTTGTCCTTGTCGATTTAGGTTTATTGATAAAATGCTATCTACTCTTTCACCTTTGTCGAAATAGGTTTTGATTAGAGAATTTCTAATAGTGTCTTTGAATTCTGTGTCAACATAAATTTGAGTCATTATAGACTTTTGTTTAGTGTTGTCATTTCTGTAGTAATGAGTTTCTACCTGTTCAAATTTTTCCTTTATGTAGTTGACGATTGAGCTTGATTGATAAAGAAGTGTGTCTTTATAAATGTAATTAACTATTAAAGGTAAACTGTCCGTCGACATTTTTACTATTTCTTTCTTTAATCTATTGGATGAATTATAAATGTAATCTATTTGCATTTGTTGATTGTCGAACAATGTTTTTCTAGTTTGATTTACAATATTGTCATTCTTTCCATACTTTTTCGTAGTTATTAAAAGGGTGTCTCGAATTTCATTTTCTACAGAATCTTTCTGAATTTGAATCGTATATTCAATTATTTCATTTATACTTTTAGTCAGTCCGTTTTTCGGTTTTTTCAATTCTTTAGTACAACCAAATAATAAGAAGGTTAGAAATAAGGTAAGTAGTCTTTTCATTCGGTTTTAATTGTGCCCAACGGTTGGTATATGGAAAGTTGCGTGTTTGTGTGCGGCGATTTTCCGAAGGAAAGTCAGAAGCTAGCAAATGAGCAACTAACTTTGGTCTAGCTAAAACTAGCAATTTTTTATATACTTTGTTAGCAAACGTATTTTTTAATAACTCAATTCAAGAGCAATTATTCGTTGAATGTAATAATCATCAAAATCAACATTATGAGTCAGCATTCTTTTAGCTATAAATTCTCCGGGTATTATACCAAAATCATTTCTGTCTTTTACAAAAGATTTTAAAAAGTCGGATTCACCTGAAATTGAGTTAAGAGCTTTAAGATATTTTCCAGTGTAATTTGTCTCCACAAAGGTCATGTACTTCTTTTTTATGGAATCCTTTGAAATTTCTCTTTCGTCAAACGGCATTTCCATTGAGCCATTTTCGTAAGTCCCATCTAGTTTGAGACATTTAGTTCTACCTTTTACTAAAAGTGTTTTATCATTCCATGGGTTTTTTTCAATCCAAGTAGAATCCATAACACAATAGATTTCATGATACAATGTGTTTTTAGTCAATAAATCTTTATGTTTTTTTGAAATTTTAACAAAGTGGCTAGTTTCACCCAGACTAATTTCAGATACGAATTTTTTATATGCTTTATTCTTTTCTAATTCAGGATATTGTCTTTTTAGAAAATCATTTTCAAATTCTGATAATAGTAAATCAAGAGTTTGACTATTTTCTTTTCCTAAAATTTTGTCGAATTCCGTTGTCCGATTATTATTTTCCGAACATCCAATGAGTAGAAGTAAGATTGTAATGAATTTGAGAATTTTCATTGGTTGGTGATATGTTTGCTAACGGTTTTGTATAAGATTAGTTGCGTGTTTAAGCAACTAATTTAGCAAATACAAACTGAATAGAAAATCCGCGAGGATTTTCGTAAGTAGGCTTGTAATAGCAATTAATTTTATACGTTGTTGGCAAATCGTATTTTATTTTCAATAGACTATTTCGGTTATTATTAATCGTTTTATAAAATAGTCGGTTACATTAACTTTAGATTTTATCATTCGGTCAGCAATAAATTTTGGGTCAATCGTTCCAGCTGCTTCTCGAATGTCGAGATAATCAATTAAAAAATCCGATTTATTCGAAATTGAATTTAAAGCTCTCGAATAACTACCAACATAATTTATATCAATCCAATTTTTTCGAGATTCGATTATTGAATCTTCATCAATTGGTTCTTTGTAACGAAAAGATGATTCTGATGTACTATATCCAAATGTTCCGTCTGGCATTAAATATTTCCGTTTGATTTTTAACATCGGAATATTGTTATTGCTTGAAGTCAGTTTTTCAGGGTCACGTTCAATCCAAATTGAATCTGGAACACTATAGATTTGTAATCTTAAATTACTTTTTTCGAGATATTGTTTACTACTTTTAGATATTTTTTCCCAGTATTTAGTTTGTCCGTTCGATAGTTCGTTCAGAAATTGTTTGTATGCACTTTTCGTGTCTAAATTCGGATATTGTCTTTTTAGAAAGTCAGATTCAAAATCGTTCACCAGATAGGTAAGAGTTTCGCTATTTTCTTTCCCTAAAATTCTTTCAAATTCAGCTATTTCTTTTTCATTTGAACAACTAAAAGTCAGAAGTAAAATTATGATTAGATTGATGAATTTCATTGTTCGGTTATATGTTTGCCAACGTCTCGGCTATGAGTAGTTGCATGGTTTAGAACTAAAATTTGCAAGTACACACCAAACTGAAAATTCGCAAGGATTTTCAGAAGTAGACAATAACAAGCAATTACTTATAGCCATTGTTGTGCTTACGTGTTTCATTATATTCTTCACTCTTTTGAAGAAGGGGGAGGTATTTGCACCTTTACTTCATTAGTGAATTTTCTCCATTCCATTAACAATTCTTTATATTTTTCAGGTTCAGATTCTTTGAGATCATTAATCTCTGCAAGATCTTGAGATATATTATAAAGTTTAAAATTTTCCTCAAGAAAAGGCCTCATTATGTTCGTGATTTTCCAGTCTCCTTTTCTAATCATTGCAAGACTCCCGTGCTCCAAACCGAATACATATTCAGAAGAATGTATTTGGTCAGATTTTCCAGACACAAAAGGCATCAATGAATTTCCTTTGAGCGGATAAATTTCATTCCCTTCAAATTTTTCTGGATAGACTGCTTGAGCCGCTTCATAAAAAGTAGGAGCTATATCCATTAATGTTACAAATTCATCATGAATTTCATTATTCCTTTCAATATTTGGTCCTGTGATAATCATCGGAGCATTGATGCCTCCTTCAGTCGTCAATCCTTTGTAATGTCGAAATGGTGATGACCCGGCCTCCGCCCATTGAGGGCCATACGAAATAAATGAATTGGGCTGCCCCATAGTTTCGTAATCATCATTAAAGTTTTCCCTCAGATAGGGTGAAAAATAGGGATCATAATAGAAGTCTTCAGCCGCGGCACCATTGTCAGACATAAACACGATTAATGTATTTTCGAATTGACCAATATCTTTTAGATGCTGTATTATTCTCCCAATATTATAATCAAGATTATCTACCATTCCAGCATACAATTCCATTTTTCTCGATTCTTTTTTCTTTTCATCCAATGACAAAGAATCCCATGGAATTACTTTTTCATGATTTGGGGGTAACACTGCATCTTTTGGAATCATTCCTGCATTTTTTAGACTTTCAAGACGCCTTTCTTTTAATTTTTCATACCCATCATCATAGCGTCCCTCATACTTTTTCCAATATTTTTCATCCACTTGCAATGGCCAGTGTGGAGATGTATAAGCTGCAAAGCCAAAAAACGGTTTTTTATCTTCTTTATTAAGGTCTATGTATTCAATTAGTTTATCCGTATAAAAATCAGTAGAATAGTCCCCATTGTTCCAAGTGGTGGGTTTTCCATCTTCGAAATATGGAGTGATTGGATCTTCTTTAAAGAGCCCTTGGTCATCATAATGATTTCCAGCTCCTCGAATATTAACAAATGAGCGTTCGAAACCTTTACTAAAAGGAATAGATAAAGAATCCCTTCCAAGGTGCCATTTTCCTGTCATGTAGGTATGATAACCTGATTTTCTTAAAATTTGTGGTATAGTTGCTATTCTGTTGGTAAATTTTCCTTCATAGCCGAATCCATTATTTTGGTTTGATTGTATGCCCATTCCGGCGATGTGGTTGTCATTTCCCGAAAGTAACATTGCTCTTGTGGGGGCACATAAAGGAGATGTGTGAAATCTACTAAATCGAATACCTAGAGCTGCTAAATTATCAATATTAGGTGTTTCAATATCACCCCCATAGCACCCTAAATCTGCATATCCAAGATCATCAGCTACCAATAAAAGTATATTAGGTCGGGGATCTTCTTGAATTTTTTCTTTTGTCTCCGAACATGAAATCAAAATACCAATTACTGCCAATAGTAGGAAACCTCGACAGCCAAGAATCCTAATTTTATGATTAATGATTATATTTTTTCTCTTATTGTTCGAAGCTATTTTCATCGCTTGTTGAATTTATCTTAGGTTAATTTACATGAAGCACAACGGTCTTGTGTATGAAACGTAGCGTGTAAAAAGACACTAACTTTTCGGATAAACACAGAGCCGAATTTTTATATTTGTTTTTAATTTTTCTCTTTTTAAAAAGCCAAATTAAAAATTTGGCGGTCTTTCTAAATATACAAAAACCTTTCAGTTAAGCACTTATTAGCTATGTTTTATACACCGTGTTGTGCATAGTTGTTTTAAGTATCAAGTGAAATCTCATTCCATTCAATTTCTTTATAAACTGTATATTCCAATGCTTTTCTTCTTTCCATTATTATGTCCAAATCAACTCTGTCCGATTGTTTTCCAGTCAAATTATTATTTCGAGCGAACCAATGGGCACGATAGAACTTGTCCAACATTTCAAATATTTCTACTTGATTTCTCAATTTGAATTTAGATATAAACTTTTGTGCTGGTTCATTATTTGCAATGTTAGGAATAAACGAAGCAAGTGAATCTTCCACACCAGTATTTAAAGTCAGATTATTGTGAAGTCCGCCAACCCAAGCAAAAGTCCAAATTGCTTCTACAAACCAATAAATATCTATTTGAGTTTGTTCGGGCAATTCCGAATATTCCGTTTCCAAATATTCTAATTCTTCTTTGTTCAAATAGTCTATAAGTCCATTTTCCTCGAGCCATTTTTTGATTATGTCTCTTGGTGCTTGAAGGTGTAACTGAAATAATGCAGTTAGAACCATTGTTCTACGAGCAATTTCTTCAGGTTCTCTAAATTCAGGATTGTCCAAATAAGGTAAGTGTTCAATAACCTCAATTCCAGAAGAACGCAAATACTTTGTATTCCTATCTTTTATTTTTTCTGGTTTAATTTTCTTTTGGAACCACATTTTCTTCAATTATGCACAACGTGTTTGTGTATGATTTCGTTGCGTATTTCAGCAACTAAAATAGCAAAAAGAAACGAGCCAGAGGGAAATCCGCAGGATTTTCCGAGTAGACACAAAACCAGCAATGAATTATACACGTTGTTGGCTGTATGTTTTATATAAAATATGTTAAACCGTTCTTTTATGTTGGTAATATGTATTATATTTACATATATTTAAAATAAAAAACATGATAATAGATTTTTCTGTAGAAAACTTTAGATCATTTAGTAACAAGGAAGTTTTTTCAATGATTCCAGATTCAGGACGGAGTAAAACTGATAATATTCAATCAATAGATTTAGTCGAAGGAACAGGAATAGAGTTACTTAAATCTGCTGTAGTTTATGGAGCAAATGGAAGCGGGAAATCCAATTTTATTAAAGCTTTGTATGCTATGAAATGGTTTGTTACTAATTCGATGGATTTTAAGGTTGATGACCCAATTCGTTGTTATGAGCCTTTTGAGTTAGATGTGGATTTTAAAGATGATTCAACAAAATTGGAGATGACCTTTATATTTGAGAATACAAGGTATCAATATCAAATCTCTTATAAGAAGGATGTTGTTTTATTTGAGAGCTTAGATTTTTACCTTTCTAACCAGCCAGCTAATTTATTTAAGAGAGATAATTCCAAAAGCAACAATAACGAGGATTTCACCGAAGTTTCATTAGGAAAAAAATTAAAAGATAAAAAAATACCAAAAAAAGTATTTCGTAATCAACTGTATCTTTCCAAATTTGGTTCAGATTATCCTCATGATCATTTAACAAAGATTTATAAATATTTTTCCGAAATGGAAATTTGGAATGCACTTGATAAAAGAGATGTCAATAAATTGAGTAGAGAAATATCAAAAAAAATTGCAAAGCCAGAGAATATTGATTTTAGTAATAGATTGAGTGAGTTAGTAAGGATTGCAGATATAAAAATTGAGTCAATTTTCGCAAAAGAATTGAGTGAAGATGATTTTAATTTACCAGATGAAATATCTGAAAAGATTAGAACAAGGTTTTATGAAGACAATAAATTAAGAACCTTTGCTAAACATGCAATTTATAAGAATGAAGAAAGGGTTGGTTTTGAAGATTTTGATATGAATTTGCAGGAATCAAGAGGTACAAAGGTTCTTTTTGCCTTAGGAGGAATTATTTTAGATGCTTTGGATAATGGAGGAATTGTAATATTTGATGAATTAGATAATAGCCTACATCCTAAATTATGTAAATTTCTTATAAGATTGTTTAATAATCCAATAAGCAACCCATTAAGTGCACAATTAATTTTTGCTACTCATGAAGTTACACTTCTCGATAAGGAAACATTTAGAAAGGATCAAATATGGTTTACAGAAAAGAATAAATATGGGAGAACAGAATTATTTTCTGCAAAACATATTGAAGGGTTAAGAGACGATACAAATTTTGAATTATGGTATCGAACAGGGAAATTTGGTGGAAATCCAAAAATTAAGGAGGTTGAATTTATATTTGGAAATGAGTAAGAAAAGAAAACCTTTTAGAACTATTTTTATTGCATGCGAAGGTAAAAATACTGAACCTATTTATTTTGAGAGGATTAAAGAGGAAGTTGAAGACAATAATGAATATGCCATAACTATTTATCCTGATAGAAGCGATGATAGTCACAAAAGCGATCCAATTGGACTAATTTGTGAGGCTCAGAAAAACATTAATAATTATGATGAAGTTTGGGCAGTGTTTGATAAGGATGGTTATACAAAGCATAAAGAAGCTGTTGAATTAGCAGAGAAAGAGATTAAGGGTAAAAAGGTTAATATAGCTTTTTCTAGTATTTCATTTGAGCATTGGATTCTATTACATTTTGAGCGGTCGGATTATGCATTTCCAAAATCAGCAAATATAATTCTTGAGAAATTTCAAGATAATGAAAAGTATTATTATGAATATGATAAAAAAGCTAATATAGATATCTATCCAAAAATTAAGTCAATGACTTTGAATGCTATTGAAAATGCAGCTTGGTTACGTAATATTCAAAGTGAAAACCTTAAAACTATTCCTCCATTTGAGGTAAATCCATATACAGACGTTGATGTATTGATTAAAAGATTATTGTCAATTAGCGAAGATATTATTTTTGTTAAAGTTGATAGTGAACTAAATATTAAGAATTGTCATTTTACATTTCAGATAGAAGAAGAAAATTTGAGTCTTAAATTAAGAAATAATCAAAATATTAGTTTAGTTACTAATGAAATCTCATTTTTTAAAAAAGAAGAAGATACAATTACGGAAATAAATATTCCAAATCAACAATTGACTCCTAATAAAAATTTGCTAATTGATTTAGCACAAGAGAAGTTCATTATCGTCAAATTCCGAAACGTAAAATTGATTTATGAATCTTGATTGAAAATTACAGCCAACGTTGTTGTATATGGTTTGTTGCGTGGTTTAGCACGTAATTTAGCAAATAAAAACCGAATAGAAAATCCGCGAGGATTTTCGTAAGTAGGCTAGAACTAGCAATAAATTATATACGGTGTTACCACACGTTTTTATTCTGCTATTTTTAATTCAGTCAGTAATTGTTCATTCGAAAATCCAGAACAACTGTCGTCTTGAAAATTAATTTTTTCAATTCCATTGTCAAGATTATAACTAATTCCGAAATTACAAGAATTGTCAGCATTTTGCATTAAATTCAGTTTACGCTCAAATAAAGCTATTCTGTCCATAACGGATTCCGTTATTTTTATTTTTCCACGCTTTATTCTTTTTCCGTTTTTGTAATATTTATATTTTAAAAATCCGTTTTTAGGTTTTAAAGTCAGTTCATCAGATTCAAAAGTCTGATGCCCCCAAGTTGAGTTTAAAACCCAGCTTTGGTCGTTTTGGATTGATTCTTTTATTAGAGATTTCTTTTCATAATCTTTGAATTTATTTACACAGATTTTTATTTCATTCAGTTCCTTTGCGTTTGTGAAAGTTGTGTCGATTATCTGTCCAAAAATATTCGTGTATTCTATTTTTATAATGTCCGAATTATTGAGTAAAATCTTCTTTTGATTATTCCAATATTTTTCTTCTTGTTCAAATTTTTGTTCAGTTAGAATTTTCGGTTTAGCTCTATCCAATAAAAACATTGTAAATCCATTTTCTTGACTACAATCATTCGCAACTAATTCAATTCTGTTTTGGGCAAACGAAAAGAATGAATTCAAAACTAAAATTGTCGATATGAAAAGCGTTTTTCTCAAATGTGTGGTAACGTGTTTGTGTATGATTAGTTGCGGGAAAGGACGCGAGTCATTTTCCGCCGTAAACGAAAGATAATTAATAAGATTGAATTTCCGAGAGGAAATTCAGCCGCAATTAATTATACACGGTGTTACCACACGTTTTTTAAATTCCATTCCCTTTAATCATAACTAAAATTATCGTTATTGAAATTCCGATAACAGAAGCTATAATATTCTTATTAATCAATTCCGATTTTTTAATTCCATAAACGAGATTACTTATTTTCTTTTTATTCATTAGTATGATAATCAGAAGTATGAGTAAGATTCCGATAATATTTAGAATAATCAGAGTATTATCTGTCAAGTCAATTTGAGTTGCAGGAAAAGCTAAATTTGTAATCAAAAAATAGAAATAGGATTGAATTAAAATCCAACCAATTTTTTTATTAGTGAAAACTCCAATAATTGGAATTAATAAGATTAGAGAAGGTCTTAAGTAATAGTTATTTGTAGCAATCAGAAAATATTCAGT
The DNA here is from genome assembly GCF_008056315.1 of Seonamhaeicola maritimus. Lineage (GTDB taxonomy): Bacteria > Bacteroidota > Bacteroidia > Flavobacteriales > Flavobacteriaceae > Seonamhaeicola > Seonamhaeicola maritimus. Next base: position 53,211 of record NZ_VRKQ01000020.1, read on the forward strand.
TAGTCTGTCCGCATTCCAGTCTCCGACAGCAAAGTAATGGTCAGTTATATTCGAAATTCCATAAATCAATGAAAAGATAAATAAGCAAAATATGGATAGCTTAATTATTAAAATCAGGTAATTCTCTCTTATATGTTCTGCGGTTATTCTCAAATGTGTGGTAACTTGTTTATATGGATGATTGAACACCTTGTAATATTCCAAAATGGAGGGATAAGGATGCTTTTTTGCTATATTTTCTATCCATATCATTTACAATTGTCAAATCCATCACTAATATAGTTACTTTCTTACAAAGAATCGAAAGGGTTTTTAATATCTTTTAAACTTGTTGTTGAAACATGGGTGTAAATCATTGTTGTTTTAGGACTATTATGCCCTAATAGGTCTTGTATGTACCTAATATCAGTGCCACTTTCTAAAAGATGAGTTGCAAAACTATGGCGCAAAGTATGTAGAGTTGCATATTTTTTTATTCCAGCCTTTAACAATGACTTTTTTAACACTTGTCGTGCACTAACTTGTGAATATTGTTCACTATCTCGTCCTTCAAATAAATAATATTTAGGACTATAATGGTTTAGGTAAGTCTCAAGTAAAGGTATTAAGCCCTGTGAGAGTAATGTATATCTATCTTTTCTTCCTTTGGCTGACTTTATATGAATAAGACCTCTCTCAAAATCAATGTCTTTAGGCCTTAAACTCAATGCTTCACCAATGCGTAGCCCAGCAGAATATACAAGGCTTAGTAGCGTTTTGTGTTTTAGGTTTTTGGTAACATGAAATAAGGTCTTTATTTCATCCTTACTCATAACATTGGGTAGTTTTTTATCTTTATCGGGACGTTTAATGTGCATATCATCAATTTCAATACCCTTGAAATCAATATAATGTTTAATACCGCTAATACACTGGTTTTGGTAAGACACAGATTTTTGTGTATTAACTATAAAATCATAATTAAATTGTTCAATGCTTCTGGCGGTAATCTTAAGTATGTTTTTTACTTGGATGTAACGTAAAAACAAAGCGGTAACTTCCACATAAGTATCAACGGTATTATTACTAAAACGCTTTTGTTCTAACCACTTTCTAAATTGTATGGTTTCAACCTTTTTTGTAGTAATTAATGGCGGTAATTTAATTGTTATTTTAGGTTTCTTTAATACTGCAAATTCATTTGGAGTAGGAACAGTTTTAAAGGCTTCGTAATTAACATACCAACCTTGTTTTCTGAAATATAAAAATAGCTCATTGATTGCCTTTTTATAATAAACTAGGTAAAATGTTTTATAAGTTTTACTCCAATTAACTCCAGGAAATGCCTTTACATAGTCTAAGACCGTTTGATCATTTTCACAAACAATATTAATATACTTTGATTTATTATGCCACAAAGGCTTTAATGTAATGGTTAACATAGGTTTTTTATTAAAAATAATCTATAAAAACCTTATATTCGAATGTTACACGAATAGTATTCGTTTAAGATTCGATTAATTTTATCTTATGAAAGAAAAAAGAGTTTGTTTAGCATGCAATAAAGAATTGGAAACAGGTAGATCAGATAAAAAATTTTGTGATTTACACTGTAAGAGTTCATACCATTATAGAAAAGCATTAAATGAAGCTCCTAGGTTTTATAATAGGGTAGATAATCAGTTAAAATTGAATCGAAAAATTCTAAAACAATATAACAAAGCAGGAAAGGTTACAGTAAGGTCACAAGTATTGTTAGAGCAAGGTTTTAACCCCAATTTCTTCACCCATTATTGGAAAAATCAGAAAGGGGATGTTTATCTGTTTGTGTATGAGTATGGATTTTTAAAAAAGAAAGAAAAGCAAATAGATAAATTTATTCTTGTTATTTGGCAGGATTATATGGAGTAATGATTAAAAAGGCTGATTTACAGCAAAACGTTACACTTGTCACGAGTTTTAAGGAAAAATTCGTTACAGAAGTAACGCGTTCTAGGTAAAATCAACAGTTCAATTAAAAGCAATCAACAGTTCAAATCAGTTCAATTTGAAGTAATCAACAGTTCAAATCAGTTCGATATTGAGATATCAACAGTTCATTTGAATCTGCAACAGTTCATTTTGAATCAG
>NZ_VRKQ01000018.1:0-3615 GCF_008056315.1 Seonamhaeicola maritimus
AACCTCACTATTTAACAACAAACCCTTATCTAAAATGGATAAGGGTTTATTATTGCTAATTAAGTTATTATTTAAAATCTAAATTTCAGTAAAACTTCATGTGAACCACGGCTATAGTTCTTAACATCTGTAGTAGTGCTTTCATAAGCATATCCAAAATGCCCCCACTCAGCTAGTTTTAATAAGACTATTGCGCTTACAGATTCATCGAGTCTATGAGATACTCCTAACTCTAAGACGCTAAAGTCAATGACAGCGGTTAGGTCTACTGACATGGGAGCCCCCGTTACATACCTACTCATAACAGAGGGTTTAAGAATTACTTGTTCACTTAGGTTCAAAAAGAGTCCTCCACCAAAGTAAGCATGTAATTCATCGGTGGCATCAGTAACAACGATACCATCTTTGTCATAGCGCTTACTTTTAAGAAGCGTAGGAGAGGAGGCTGTTACATAGTATTTTTGACTTTTTAATAAAAAGCCAATACCCACATTTGGATTGAACTGATTTACGTTTTCCATAAATACAGGGTCATTCATGATACCCAATCTGTCTAAATCTACATCGATAAACGTACCGCCTGCCTTAATACCCATATAGAAATTAGTATGGTCTGATATAGGTATTCTATATGAAAAATCGGCATATATATCGGTTTGATTCAGAACGAAAATATTATCATTCATAATGGAAAGGCCTAAACCAATTCTATCATTTATAGGTGTACTAACTATAAGGCTTTTAGTTTCCGGACTACCTTCTAGGTTTACCCATTGACTTCTGAAATTAAGATTTACTTCCGTAAGGTCTTCAATACCTGCAAAGGCAGGATTGACAATATTCATATTGTAATTGTATAGCGTAAAAGCCGGATCTTGTTGTGCATTAATTGTATTTACAACACATAAGACCAACATTACTATTATTTTATTTATTATCTGTTTCATCTTTTTTGTGTTAATAATTAATATACATCCAACCTTGAACTGGACTAAACCCAGGTTCATTCAATTCAATGATATACAAGTATGGACCTACTGGCAATTTTCCTGATCCCCCTTCTTTAGATTCACCATTCCAATTGTTTTGATAATTGTTACTTTCATATACCTTGTTACCCCAGCGGTTAAATACTTTAATGTTATTTCTAGGGTACGCGGTTATATTTTCAATCATCCAAGTGTCATTGGTACCATCACCATTAGGAGAAAATCCTTTAGGAACCACAATGCCCATGACATCACATTCGTCTCCAATGCCATCATTGTCTGAGTCTTTTTGATCTGGATTAGGCGTGTCAATACAATTATCAACATTGTCTAGAATGCCATCACTGTCAGTATCAGGAATGACTAAGTCTGATCCGTTACAATCTTGATCCATACCATCATTAGGAATTTCTTGAGCTCCAGGATAAACACTAGCACTAGTATCATCACAATCTGAGCTATCATCTACATATCCTGAAGGCGCAGAACATGCTTGTGTAGTCATGTTTATATCTCCATAACCATCACCATCAGAATCTGCATAGAATGTAGATAGTACTCCCTCATCAATTTCACCATCGCAGTCGTTATCAATACCATCACAGACTTCTGCATTACCAGGATTGGATGCGGCTTCAGTGTCATCACAATCGGTATTATCTGCTACGTAACCATCTGGTGCAGTACAGGCTTGAGCTGTAACACTACTATCTCCATAACCATCCCCATCTGTATCAGCATAAAAAGTTGAAAGCACCCCTTCGTCTACTTGACCATCACAGTTATTATCAATACCATCACAAATTTCTGTATTACCAGGATAAGCAGCGGCTTGTGTATCATCACAATCGGTATTATCAGAAACATATCCTGTAGGAGCAGAACAAGCTTGTGTTGTAACATTAACATCGCCATAGCCATCACCGTCGGTATCGGCATAGAAAGTAGAAAGTACACCTTCGTCTATTTGACCATCACAGTTGTTATCAATACCGTCACAGATTTCAGTGTTTCCAGGATAAGCAGCAGCTTGTGTATCATCACAATCGGTATTATCAGAAACATATCCAGTAGGAGCAGAACAAGCTTGTATGGAATCATTAGGATTACCATATCCATCACTATCTGCATCGGCATAGAAAGTAGAAAGTACCCCTTCATCTACCTGACCATCACAATCATTGTCTATACCATCACAGGTTTCTGTGTTGCCAGGATAAGCAGCAGCTTGTGTATCATCACAATCGGTATTATCAGTTACATAACCAGTAGGGGCAGAACAGGCTTGCATGGAATCATTAGGATTACCATATCCATCACCATCGGTATCGGCATAGAAAGTTGATAGTACACCTTCGTCTATTTGACCATCACAATTATTATCAATACCATCACAGATTTCTGTGTTTCCAGGATAGGCAGCAGACTCAGTATCATCACAATCTGTGTTATCAGATACATAACCAATAGGTTGTGAGTTTGCTGTTTGACTCATGTTTGGATTACCGTAGCCATCACTATCAGCATCTTGATACCATGTTTTTAAATCGGTGCCATCACAGTCTTCATCAATATTGTTATCTGGAATATCGGTAGCATCATCATTTATACCAGCATTGGTATCATCACAATCACAACCTTCGGGGAATCCATCAGAATCGTTATCAACAGTATCATCAAAACCAGGACAGGCGTCACATATATCACCCACAGTATCAGCATCGGCATCAGCTTGATCTGTATTAGCATCATCTGGACAATTATCACAAACATCACCAACCGTATCAGAATCTGTATCTGCTTGGTCTGCATTGGCAGTGTCTACACAGTTGTCGTCAACATCTAGGATACCGTCGTTGTCTGTATCTAATGCTCCAACTGTTATTTCTTCAACAAGATATAATGACCATGTTCCATTTTCATCTTTAACACGCACATGCAACACATAATCACCTTCTGCCATATTGATATCTATTGGAATAACCAAAGTTTCATCTATTGAACTTCCTTGAGTAAGAGACAAAGTATTACCTGTGTTGCCAACTCCTGGGTCTGTATCGAAGAAGTATTCGGCTTCTACAATGTCATATTCAGTAGGGTTTTGGTATTGGCTATTAGCATTCACGAAGAAGTATTTACGTTCATATAAGCTCCAAGTCCCATTCGCATCTTTAGCTCTTATGTGTAGTACGTGCAAACCTTCTGTTAAGCCAGTAGTAGAGATAGCGAAGGTTTCATCAATTGCACCAGCTTGAGTAACAGGTAAGATGTTACCCGTATTGCCAACCCCAGGGTCTGTGTCGAAGAAGTATTCGGCTTCTACAATGTTATATTCAGTAGGGTTTTGGTATTGGCTATTAGCATTCACGAAGAAGTATTGTCGTTCGTATAAGCTCCAATTACCATCTGTGTCTTTAGCTCTTATATGCAGTACATGCAAACCATCTGTTAAGCCCGTTGTGGAAATGGCGAAGGTTTCATCAATTGCACCATCTTGAGTACCAGGCAAGATGTTACCCGTATTGCCAACCCCAGGGTCTGTGTCGAAGAAATATTCGGCCTCAACAATGTCATATTCAGGTGGATTTTGGTATTGGCTATTAGCATTCACGAAGAAGTATTGTCG
>NZ_VRKQ01000018.1:3771-501272 GCF_008056315.1 Seonamhaeicola maritimus
GTGTAAACCATCTGTTAGGCCAGTAGTAGAGATAGCGAAGGTTTCATCAATTACACCAGCTTGAGTAACAGGTAAGGTATTACCGGTATTACCAACCCCTGGGTCTGTGTCGAAGAAATATTCGGCTTCTATAATATCTTGACCTAAGCATAGATTGACAAAAAAACCGCATAAAAAGCTTATTAATATTAGCTTTTTCATGACTTAGTTTTTTTGGGTGGCCTTAAAGGTTACATTTAAGTCTTGCCCAGGTTGTACCACTGTATTTGTAATAGTCATTTCCGTTGGATGGGGCATAGAATGTGGTCTTCCAGTAGTGTCAAAAGGAAAACCACGTCCAAAAATGCCAATATCTCCTCCATCTGTGGCAGCACCTATTGCAGAAGAACCTCCCTGTAAGGTATAATCGTTATTGTAAAAATCATATAAGTCTGTAGGGATATTGCTAAATGATGGATCTGTATTATCTAAATTTCCTGTACCCGAAAGAGGTGTTAAATCTGCACCACTTATTTTCCATGTTAAACAATTTGTATAAGTAACCGGGGTACTCCCTGAATTTGTAAGACCGGTAATATCTGGATCTGTAAAGACAAACATATTGTTGGTTACAATTGGACTGGTTATACTTGAAATACCATTAAACACTTGTGCATCTCCACTTGGGTCTGCTTGAATAAAGAGATTGTTTGTAACTATATTTGTGTGATTTAAATTTGTAATCCTTCCTTCTATAATATTATTGCGTATTTGCATATTATTGGTAATCGTAGCATGTGTATTTATAACTGCTGCTGAATAGCTCACATCAAAGTAATTCCCTTCTACTATCCAATCATTGCATGTTCCTTGAGAAGCACTAAGACTAATAGAAACCCTGTTATTAATAAAATGTAAGCCAGAACCATCTGACAAACCATTAGGGCCACAATGCCACATACTCATACCACTAATAACTGTATTTGGGACGCTTCCACCAAGGTATAAATAGTTAATGTGAGCTCTCAAACCATTATAGTTTGCTGGGTTATGACCTGGACCAATAATGGTAACTGATTTGTTTATTGTGGTATTTTGATAAGCAGTAGGTGAGGGGTGTACATAAATAATGTCCCCAGGATTTGCAGCTGCTATGGCTTCATGTATTTGCAGAAATTGGGCTCCAGACTCTGGCCGGTTATCTACAGTGTGAACAGTTTGACTAAAGCTGTTAAACACAAAACACAAGAGTAAACTTGTTAAAATTGTCTTTAAAAGTACTTGACTTTTGTTTTTTCGATTGGTTGGTAATACTGGTTTCATCTTATTAAATTTTAAATGTTACACAATTATTTAGGGTTGAACACAATATTATGTTCAACAATTTTTAAAATTTACTATAAGATTGGAGGCATAGGCTTATAAAAAACCTTTGCTATTAATGATACTTGTAGGGGAGACGTTCGAAGTTATTTAAATATATTTTCTAACCATACCACATATGTAACAAATAGTTAAAGATATGTAACATGGTAAATGTTTTGATTATTCCGGTATGGTAAACTGCTTAAATAGACCTTTTGATCTTGAATTTGGTACTTCAGAGATAAAAGCGTAAAGACCAGGTTCAAGATTTACTTTAAAATATTGTATACTACCGGTAGGCGCATCATTTGTGCCCCCTAAAAAGGTAACACCTTTAGGAGCAGGATTAGATAAGCCTTTAGGAAGTGACCAATTCATCCAAGCTTCCAATGCATTAAGATCTGCATTGTCATCTAGTCTAACCAAATTAATATCATGACCAACAAAATTTTCATGAACCATTTGGTCTTTATAATATACCGCAAAGGTATGTTTGCCTTTTATTATGTCTTTGTCCCAAGAAATACCTTCTGTACTGGAAATAGATATGTTAATATCTGCTTTTGGAGGTGAATTGCCACTGTCTTTTTTTGCTACCCAAATTTCTTTGGCCATTCCCATGGACGTATGAAACATACCATTTTCCATTTTAACGTAGCATTCAATAATATGATTGCCTGGTTTTAAATTTAAAGTAAATGTGTTTTCTTGCCCTGGAGAAATTAAGCCTGATCCACCTACAAAGACAATTTTACTAAACCATTCTGGAAGTTCACCAAAAGCGGTCATAGCTTCATCCATGTTACCTTTAATAATTAGTTGCATCCCTTTTTCAAAAACTGGTGCAACCACCCTCTTAGCATCTTCTTCTCCTTTACCTTCAGGATAATCATCGAATAAAACAAAATGAGGTTCGGTAGATTTGTTAATATACTTGAAGGTATTCCAACCAGATGGAACGGTATCTACTGTTACAAAATCCATCACATTAGTAACTATTTCAATGACGGTTTCTTTTTTTTCTGCTTTGCAACCAAATGCTAAAACTAAAGCGACTGCTAATAAGGCTTTTTGAATTTTCATAATTGAGTTATAATTGGTTGGTTAGTATGGAGTTTTCCTAAAAAAATAGGTAATGTTCTTTGGTATGCCTTCAATTACTGAGTGCCTATGGCTTTTGAACCACGATTTATCTAATCCTCTTTCGTGCTCTAATTGATATTTGCCTATGACTTCAGTTTTAATAAGATTCCAGCCTGGTTTAAAATTCAGGTTATAGTTTACAGTTGTTTGTATGGTTCTGGTTTTGGTACCATCTTTTCTAACTTCACCGTTCCAGTTTTGGTTTAAGTTTATTCCACATTTTTCGTTAGCATATGCCCAGTAGAGTATATAGCCTTCATCACCAGAATCTATGGCGCTTTGTGTTGTTAGGTTTTTAGTAACTTTAACTGAATTTCCTATAGTTAAGTTGCCAATATGTTTGCCATTTTGTAAAATTGGAAAACTCATATTTGTAATAAATCCTGATTGTTTATTTGTATAATTTGCTATTCCTTTGTTATAAATATCGAAGATGAGGCCTTGTGGACCTAATTGCGCTCTAAAGATGTTTGGGTATTCACTTGATTTGGTAGATTGAATACAATAGTCCCATCTGCTTTTATAACACCAATTTTAAAGGTTTTGAATCCGGAACCTTTGTAAATCATATTAATATCTGCCTCACCACCAGACCATTCTTTAAACCTATTATTGGTGCTTGCTATGGTGTTTTCCCAATACCAACCTTTATTTGAGTTTTTAGGCTTTACTTTCTGAACTGTTCGGACTTTTTGTTTCTGCTCTTGTTCAGCTTTTAGTTGCTGCATTACCAGTTCTTTCATTTGAGGATTCGCTTCAAACATGGCTTTCATGTGAGGCAGATTTATTATACTGTCTTGCAACTTTTTTATTCTTTCTTCTTCTGTGGTTTGGGATATCCCATATATACTAAAACCCAAAAAAGAGAATAGTAAAAGACATTTGAAAGCACACTTCATAATTTTGATATTGGTTGGTTAGTTTTTACTCGATACTCGAGATTTTAAAAAAGCATTAAAATCCTAAAGAATTATATTCTTTAGTGTTGATAGAAATTGCTTCTTCATTAAGGCTTACTGCCTTGAAAGTAAAACTTTCTTTCTTTTTCTTTTTATGTTCTGCATTCATTTCCATGACTAAGGCTTCGTCTTTCATAACTTCAATAAGTGCAGGGTCAAAGCCTTTGGGAGCTGCATCTTTAGAGTAATGAAACAATTGTTTGAAGGAGATAGGCGCTTCTATGGTATAATAAACAGTTGCTATGTAGCTATCATCTTCTATTTGCATTCCGAAGCATTTGTAACCTAATATTTCTTTTGTACCAATTTCTTTATAAGTATAATTAGGGTCTTTAGCTTTTTTACCAAAGTCTTTTGGAATGCCTTGTGGCATAGCCATTTTTCTACCCGCAGATTCCATGAACATGGTGAATGCATTTAGATTCATGTCTGCCACTACACACATAAAATCCATTTGTTTGGCTTCTTTACTTTCCATTTGTACCCCAAAGTAATTGGCGTTTGGCTTTATCAGATATATCATATCTAAATTTTGATTGCCTTTGGTTGTAATAGTGACTTTATATTTCCATTCAAATTGATAACTGGCAGGCAGTTTTACGTTTTTTTTGCCTCCTAATAAACTTTTTAGGTTAGGTTGTTGTGCTTGTATTGGGAATATAAGCCCTAAGCTTAATACTATTAAAACCAAAATTTTTGTTTTCATGATATTTAGTTTTTCTTTTTGTCTTTTTTGTTATGTTTCCAAGGCTCTAAGCCTTTTTCTAATGGAATGATTTTACCTAAAGGACCTGGAACCATAGAGCGTTCTACCACGTTTTCGGGTAAGATGACTTCAGATTCTTTATAGTAGTATTTGAACTTTCCTGATGGATTCCTTTCATCTTGTGTTAGCTGTTTGCCTTTTGAAATAATATAGAATTCAACCAATCTGTCATGGTCATCAAATTGAATGTAGCTACCTTTTAATTCTTGGTCATTGTAGTTAAACCGTTTACATGTTCTATTACCACAAGATACTTCTGATAGACTGTAGGCTTCATCATCTTCAAAATGAAATGGTTTATAGATAAACGCTAATTCAAGCACTAAAAAATTCATAGCAATGTCTAAGTTGGATAATGCTTCAAATGCCTCGAAATAGGGTTCTTGTGGCAGTTTGTAAACTTGTGTGGTCATACCTGCAGTCATAAAACCCATGGAGCTACTTGGTAATAAAGACATGTTTTCGTATTTGCCTATCTCAGCATTATACGCATAGAATTTACCCTTTCTGTCATGGTAAATTGGCTTTGGTGTTACTCTAGATTCTGTTCTCATGGCAATAACTTCTTTATCAAAAAAAGAGGTTTGTACTAATGCATCATTGGCATTATAGGTTTCCATGATTACATCTTTTGTAAAAAAATCTTCTGCTTTGTTAATCTCTATTTCAGTGTAGTTGGTGCTATTTTGTTGAGCAGCGTTTGGATCATAAGATACCTCTTGGGTTTCTAATCCTTTTTCTTTAGCTCTTTTTTTAAGAGCATCTAGCAATTGTGCTTGCGCAGTACTCCCTAAAAGGAACACCGTTAAAAACATCAATGCGCATAAAGGTTTCATAATTGCTTTATTTTAAGTTGAATTTTGCAACCTCAAACTTATTCGTTTGTTTGGATGTATGGCGGTCTTAACATATTTATAAACCGCCATTCATCCTTATAGTTCATCATTTCAAATTGTAATGAATAGCTATTAGTTTCATCTTTTAGTTTTACACTATATTGAATTTTGACCAATTCAGAGCTATTGTATTTAATTTTGTAGTCTTTAGATTCTGGCCATGTTACTTTTAAATCTTTACCTGGTTTACCAATATGGTAGCCATACTCTATGGCTTCTACTTTCATGGTGCTTAAATCATATTCTTTAATATCATCAAAATAGGAATCTAGAAACCTTTTCTTTCTATCATCATAATTTTTTAGCATCATATCAATTTGTTCTTGTTTGGGTTTAGGATCCATATTTTGCATGAGCTCTGAAAATTCATTTTTTGAGAGAATTAGACTTTCTACGGTTTTAATATTTTCGCTTTTAATGGCTTTGTATATGGTTTTTCCAATTTTTTTAGGAGAAGTGCTACCTATAAAGGTTATTAATAGTACTATGCTTAATAATTTGTTTATCATAATTGTTTAATTATTAATAGTTCTTAATAGAATTTTACCATCTTTTATAGCAATAATTTTTGTATTAATTGATTTTAGGTTAAACTGATCACCTGGAATAAATTGATCACCTGGAATAAACTGATCACCCGGAATGAACTGATCGCCTGGAATGAACTGATCACCTGGAATAAACTGATCTCCAGGTATGAACTGGTCGCCTGGAATGAACTGATCACCGGGAATAAACTGATCTCCTGGAATGAACTGATCACCTGGAATGAACTGATCACCGGGAATAAATTGATCTCCTGGGATATATTCCTTTTTCATATTAAATGACATCGCTGAATTGTTAACAGGTTTAATGGAGTACCCACCATATAGTATACCGGAATAGAAAGTACTATTCTGATATTTCTTATTAACTAATTCTTTATTCCTCATAGTTTCAAATAATTCTATATTCTTAACTTGCTTAGTTGTTTTGTCCACTACTAATACAACTCTTGTGCCCTGTACTTTAGAATTATTGCTAGAATTCGTGAATTTAATTCCGGTGATTTGAATATTTTTAATTGCTCTAACAAAATCACCATATTCATTGGAGAAAGCACCAATAGAAAGCATTTGTGGACTAAAAGGGAGGTTTGGTATGTTTATAGCTTGAAAACCATCAATACTTAATTTAAAAGCTCCATTGTTGTAAGAAATAATTATATGTCTCCATTCATTTTTTGCAGAATTCATTGATTGCTTATATCCATCATATTTTACTTTTGAACCATTAAGCCTACCATCTATTTTACCACCATGGCAGTACGCATATAATGGGTTGAAAAAGTTGCTACTTTTATTTGGCACGTAATAGCTATCTCCTTCCCAAAAGCGAACTTCATAATATTGGTGTATTGCAATTTTACTCAGCTCATCATAAAATGCATCAAATTCAAGTGTAAAAGAATTGCTTAGATAATTATTGCCTTCAATTTTGGGTTTAATAATGGCTTTATTGGATAAATAAATAATGGACTCGCCATTTAGTGAAGCAATTTCGGCGCTCCCTCTAACTAAGTCCCAATTAGCGGGGAAGTCACCCTGCTTCCCTGAAGGAGCATCTGAAAAGGATGATTGTGCGTGTAAACACAGGCAAAAAAATGATAAAAAGATTGATATAAGAGATTTCATTTTCTGTGAGATTTTTAAATTTTAATAAATTCTACGCGTCTGTTATTTGCCTTACCTTCAGGTGATTTGTTATCAGAAATTGGTATGGTTTCACCCATTCCTTTGGTTTGCATTCTGGAAGTATCAATCCCTAGGTTTGTTAAAGCAGCTTTGACTGCATCGGCACGTTGTTGTGAGAGTTGTAGATTATAATCGTTGGCGCCATCACTATCGGTATGTCCTTCAATTCTAAAATTCATATCGGCATATTGGTTCATCATTTTTGCTACTTGATTTAGCACACCCATAGATTCTTTTTTAATGCTGGCTTTGTTGACGTCAAAAAGAATACCTCGGGTTACAAATTTGCCTTCAGACATGACACGATTATATAGTTTTTTTCCACCTTCAGCTATACGGATATTTTTAATAGCTCTAATACCGTCTCTATAAGAGTAGCCTTCAATACTTACAATTGCTGGTTTAAGATTAAGATTGGGGATGTTAAGCACCCGATGCTGATCTAGGAATACTTTTAAAGTACGTTTATTAAAGGCAATTGCTACATGTCGCCACCCAGGTATATTTTCCTTGAACTGATCGCCTTCTCCATTATACTTTCTGTCTTTACCTTTGGCACGAATCTGAAACTTTGCCCCGTTATTTTGAATATGTAAGGGGTGATAATTTTCTTCTCTACTCACACTGAGATGATGTTGTCCTTCCCAAAATCTTAGCCTGTAACTTTGCCATGTACCTGGAACATCTTCAAAATAGGCATCAAATTCTATGGTGAAAGCCTCCGGTAAATAATCGTCTTTATCCATTAAAGGTGTAATAATGGCTCTGTTTTCAAAATTGATAATGTTGTTAGAACCTAAAGAAGCGTTTTCGGCAGTGCCTTGGAATAAATCCCAACGGGATGGAAATTCACCACTTTCTTCAACTGTTAAGTCATCTTCAAAAATGATATGGTCTCCGGGGACAAAGTTGTATTTAGCCCATGGTTGATGATTTATATTTGATGTTTGCTCATTTTGACTTGAACCATCACCATTAGATGGAGAGGTGTTCTCATTTTCATTTGAAGGTGGATTGTTTCCGCTGCCTCCCCGTACCAGAACTTTTTTATTTGGTTGTTCACTTTCCGATTCTGAGGAATCTGGAGATTCTTGTTTCTTTGTTTTTTTACTTGGATTAAGCACAGAATCCATTGTTCTGGAAGTTTCTTTTTCTACTTTTTCTTCTAGTTTACGTTCTGCTGCTTGTTCTGCTTTCTTTTTTAATTTTTTTAATAATTGACCATGTGAGAGGTTATAGGTGAAAAGCATGGTAATAATTAATAGAAACCTAATTTTCATGACTTATGGTATTAAGTGAAACTTAAAATATTTGTTGCTATTAATCTGTAATGTAGGTAAAGAGCCATTTGTAAAATAAAAAAGGGACAACTTCAATGTACATGATTCATTGCCCCCTTTTTGACATCAATTAATAGCATCTTTATAGTTTGTCTTTATTGAAAAAGACTGACTTTATAACTTTATTTTTTAAGGTGATACGTAAGTTGTATGACCCTTTTTTTAAATGATCTATGCTTAGATATATAATATTCTTATTGCCATTTTCTTTTTCTAAAACATCTTCTTGAGTCATTTAAAATGGGTTTAAGAATTTATTGTGATGTAAAAGTACTGAGCCTTTGTAAAAGAGGATATCATTTATGTAACAAATGATATTACATATGTAACATAGTGTTTAACTATTTGATATATAGTTGTTTGGTGTATTGTTGTAGGCCTCTTTAAAACACTTTATAAAATAAGAAACGGTATTAAAACCAACATGATATGCTACCTCTGAAACGGTTAAATCTGATTCTTGTAGCAATGTAATGGATAATTTTAAACGTTGAGACCTGATAAATTGTGATGTAGATAAACCAGTAAGAGCCATTAATTTTCTGTGAAGTTGCATTCTACTCATACCCATAAGTTCGCTAAATGTCTGAGCATTAAAATTAGATTCGGATAGATGTTCCTTTAATATATTTTCAATCTGAGATAAAAAAGCTTCGTCTAAATTATTAACCGCAATATCTTTTGGTCTTAAACTGGTATGTTGTGAATATCTCTTTTGAAGAGATTTACTAAAGTTGATTAGATTCTCAGCACGTTTAACCAAAATTTTGGAGTTAAATGGTTTAGATATAAAATCATCGGCTCCAACATCTAACCCTTCTAATTCACTTTGCTCTCCGGTTTTTGCTGTTAATAGTATGACAGGTATATGGCTTGTGAGTGTGTTACTTTTTAAGGTATTACAGAGTTCAATACCATCCATTTCGGGCATCATGATATCGCTAATAATTAAATCAGGAATTTTATTTAATGCTTTTTTAAGACCTTTTTTACCGTTTACGGCCACTATTATTTTATACTTATCAACTAAAATAGATTTTATATATTGTCTTAATTGTTTGTTATCTTCAACAATTAAAACAATTGGTTTTTCTATGGTGGAGAGGTTATTATCTTCTTCATTGCTTTCATTGTTAATTTCAGCAGTATCAATAATCGTGTTGGTTTCTGAGGAAGTTGGAGTTTCAATGATGTCACTTTCTTTAAAAGCTTCTTTTTTAATTGGAATGGTTACGGTAAATTGAATTTCATCCTCATTGATGGCATTTGCTATTAAGCTTCCATTGGTTAAGGTTACCAGTTCTTTTACCAAGGCTAGACCAACACCAACACCATCGGAGTCTGGGTTTTCTTGATAAAATCTTGTAAAAAGGTTATTTACTTCTTCAGCTTTAATGTTGCTGCCATTGTTAATAATGGTAATAACCACATGATTGTCTTGTAAAATTGAACTAAAATTTATAAAACCTTTTTTGGGAGCATATTTTACAGCATTGGCAATTAAATTAACCACTATTTTCTCAACAATATCTCTATCAAACCAAGCAGAATTGATAGCACTTATTTTTGTTTTTAAATCAATTTGTTTCTCTTGAATTTGATATTTAAAGGCACTTATTAATTGATGGATTAATGATGAAAGGTCTCCTTCTTCAACATTCAACTTTATATGACCGCTTTCTAGTTTTGCTAGGTCTATTAATTGATCTACTAAGTTTAATAAACGTTTAGCATTTTGACTTATTAATGAAAGGTCTTCTTTATTTTTTTGAGAAACATTTTTATCTGATAGCTGACGTTCTGCAGGACCTAATATAAGGGTAAGCGGTGTGCGGAACTCATGAGAAATATTGGTAAATAATTTAGACTTGAATTCATCTAAACTTTTGAGGCGTTGTGTTTCTGCATGCTCAAGTTTTAACTGTGCATTCATATGCCAACGCCATTTAAAATATCTATAGACCCCTAATATCGAAAGCAGTCCAAGAATAATATAACTAAGCCTAGCGGGTATGGTGTTGAACCATGCTTTTTTAATAGAGAAAGTGTATTCTGCTGGTATTTCATTCCAAATGCCATCGTAATTACTTGAAATAACTTTAAAGGTATAGGTGTTAGGTTCTAAATTGCTATAATAGGCAGTATTTATATTACCAGATTCAATCCAATCTGTATCATGGTTAACGAGTTGATACTTGTAATTATTTAGCTCTGGTTGTGAAAAGTGTAAGCTAGAGAAACTTATACTAATAGTGTTTTCATCATGCTTAAAAACCTGATTGCGCACTAATTCTACACTTTCATTAAATAGCATAAAATCGTTTATTATGGTTCTTGGCTTTACCTGATTCAAAGTAAGTTGTTCTGGTTTAAACCAGTTAATTCCTTCTAATCCGCCAAAATACATATTGTTATTATGGTCTTTAAAAGAAGCACCAGTGTTAAACTCAAATGCTTGTAACCCATCGTATTGGTCATAATTAACAATGACTGGAGCTCCTGATGTTTCTTTAAACATGGTAATACCTCTGTTGGAACTTAACCACAGATTATCATTATCGTCATTTGTTATGGCATAAATAACATTATTAGGAAGTCCATCATTAATAGTGTAAGCTTTAGTTTCTTTAGTTTGTGGGTTGAGTTTTTTTAATCCTTTTCCATTGGTCCCAACCCACAATATGTCAGATTCCGAATCATAATGCATTGATTTTATTTTATCAGGAATTTCCTTATATCTGGTTATTTTTTTTGTTTCTGGGTTCAAAGAACATAAACCTGAATCTTCAGTTCCTATCCAAAGCACTCCATTATTCCCTTTACAAATTGATCTTATATTATTGCTTGATAAGGAATTAGGATTATACTCTTCATGAGTATAAGACTCTAAAATCCCTTGGTTTTTATCAATTAGCAAAAGCCCTTTTCCGCCAGTTCCACACCAAATATTATTTTTTATGTCCTGAGATATACACCATATGGGTGTAGTTTGAAGTTCTTTTTCAATGTTAATATTATATGTGACACAGCCGTTATTTTCACTAAAAATATCTAAACCTTTATCTTGATATCCTACCCAAAGTTCATCGTCAATATGTTTTAAACTCATTATTCGATTTGATTTCAAACAAGAGTTGTTGGTTGTATATGTTCTGAATTCTTTAGTATTAAGGTTTAAAGATGTTAGCCCTTTTCCCGAAGTACCTACCCAAACCAGATTGTCTTTCGGGTTTACACTAATTGCTCTGGCAACATCAACATTCACGTTTCTGGGTAATTGGTCATTAGTTAGTACATTAAATTTTAAAAGGTGTTCATCAAAATAACTTAATCCAGCACCATCAGTTCCCACCCAAATATTACCAGTGAAATCTTGATAAAGGTCTAGAGCATCATTATAATGTAAAGCATAAGGATTGTGACCTTGAACCATGAAATTATCAATGATTTTTTTATCAAAATTCACAACATAAATGCCTCTGCCATAGGTGGCTAACCATAATCTATTGTGCCTATCTAATAAAGTTGATTCGATATTTAAATCTGTAGGGAAAGCATGATTTTTAAACCCTTTAAATTTGGTGATTGAATCATTGCTGTTTAACAAATATAAACCATGGCTGTAAGTGCCTATACTAATTGTGCTATCAGATAATTTGGTAAGCGTACTAAAGTTAATTGGTTGATTGCTGGAAACAACATTGGTATAACTAAAATCTTTCTTGGCTACTTTATAAATAGCGTTAGAAGCAGAAATTAGAATATGATTCTCTAGCTCTAAAAAATCATAAATGGTCTTTGTTTGGTCTTCTTTATTGAATACTTGAACCGTATCTTTTGTTTTTCTGTTAATAGCTAAAAGTCCCTTTTCGTATGTGCCAATATAAAGGTTAAGTTTTTCGTCTTGATATAAATTACTAACAGATGAAATATTTTCTATAAGAGTAAAGTCATCATTTACAGGATTGTATTTTTCCAATTTTCCAGAATTTGAAATAATCCACATAGTATTGGTCTTGTCAATGTATATCTTTCCAAGTTTGCTATAGGTGAGTTTTGTGACATCTTCAAATTGTTTATTGTAGTATTTAAAGGTTTTACCATCATATTTGTTCAAACCATCTTGAGTTGCAAACCATAAATACCCAATACTATCTTGTGCAATACAAACAACACTGTTTTGAGAAAGCCCTTTGTCAACATTAAGATTATGAAATGATATTTGCTTTTCAGGTATTTGGGCTGTTACTCTTACAGTTTGAGCATAGTTAATTGCCGTAAAAAACAGTGAAGAAAAAATAAAGAAAACATGGGTGATAGTTTTCATGTAATCAAATCATAAAATATTAAATCGGCAAATTATTTCTTATGGGGAGTTTACTAAGTTAATAATTTAAATTTATTGTAAGGTTAGAACTATTAAATGACTAATTTTTTAATTTTTAATTTCGAATTATTTAGTTATTTTAGTTTGCATGGATATTATTATTGAATCTACTCTTCAAACCCTTCAAAAATCTAGATATTTATTAGAAAAACTTGACGATAGTGATTTGTGTAACACCTCTATTTCACCTTATTATTCTAGTGTTGGTACTCATGTAAGGCATATATTGGATTTTTATGATTGTGTTTTTAACATTACACAGGAAAACATTGTTGATTTAACAGCAAGAAGTAGAAATAGGGATGTAGAATCTCAATGTTGCAATGCTTTATCTTATTTAAGTATGATAGAGGACAAGTTACAATCTTCTAAATTTGAAATGGACAAAGTAGTTACTGTAATTGATGATTTAGGCTTAGGAAAAATTGAAATGCAATATACCATGGCTTCCCTGTTTTCTCAAGCTAACAGTCATACCATTCATCATTATGCTATTATTAATTATATTTTGGAAGGGTTGAATATCACTTTTGAAGATTCTGATTTTGGGTATAATCCTACTACTCCAAAAGCAAACGTGGAGAACTAAGAAGATTTCTTTTTAAACATACTGTCTAAAATGGTGTTTATGCCTTTAAAAGCAAAAAACACTGCAAGACCACAGATTAATATGGCAATGACTAGCATTATGGTATCAATGGGCTTATTTAATTTAGTTTGTGAAATATAAATAAGTGTAGGTCCAATAAACATGCAGGCTAAAGAGCCTCCCATTGTTTTAAGGCCTTTGGCCAAAACTTCTCTGTCGGTTCTTTTAGTCTCAGTCATTATAATTTTTAATTGCTAATCTAACACTTCCGTATTTAGCTAAAAGTTCTTGAGCTTCTTTTTCTACAATATTTAACTCATTCATAATCATTTTAGTTCCTCTGTCAACCAGTTTGTTATTGCTAAGCTGCATATCAACCATTTTGTTACCTTTAATATGACCTAACTGAATCATAGTAGATGTGGTTATCATATTTAAAACCAATTTTTGGGCTGTTCCTGCTTTCATTCTAGAGCTTCCTGTAACAAATTCAGGTCCTACAATAACTTCAATAGGAAACTGTGCTGCTCGAGATAACGGACTATTACTATTACAAGTAATACAACCTGTAATAATATTGTTCTTATTGCATTCTTCTAAAGCGCTTATAACATATGGCGTAGTACCAGATGCAGCAATACCAATAACTACATCTTTGTCAGAAATTTGATAAGATTGAAGGTCTTTCCATCCTTGGCTGATAGAGTCTTCAGCAAATTCTACTGCTTTTCTAATGGCAGAATCACCACCAGCAATAAGTCCAATAACTAACTCATGAGGCACCCCAAATGTTGGAGGACATTCTGAGGCATCTACAATTCCAAGACGACCACTTGTACCAGCTCCAATATAAAATAATCTTCCACCAGATTTCAGATTGGCTACAATTTGATCAACTAATGCCTCAATTTTAGGTATAACTTTTTCAACAGCTAATGGAACTGTTTGGTCTTCTTTATTTATGTTGGAAAGTAACTCACCAACACTCATCTTTTCAAGATGGTTATAGTGCGAATCTTGCTCGGTAGTTTTAGTAAAACTCATATTTCAAAAATACATTATTTTAATCGATAATCGAGATTTAAAATATTCTAAGGTAAGTCTTAAAACCAAAATAAGATCTTGTAAACACTCTAATATTTAGCTGATTTACTGAACGGTATAATTGAAAACATCGGTTTCGGTCAGTCTAAAATATCCTAACGGATAATTATCTGTGTTGGTTTGATTCACACAATTCCCTCGCACGGTGGCTGGCTGTGTTTCAAAAGGATCACCAGATTCATCATCGGTTTGTTGCAGCAGAATAAACATGAAGTCATAATGACGTTGTGATATTCCGGAAATCTTTATGGTTATATTATCCGAAGTTTCTAAATCTTCATCTGAATAGAAACCAAAAATTTGATTTCCATTGTTGAATTCATCATCATAAACTTCTAAAGTCGGGACCTTACCAGGAGTTGAGAATTCAAATAAATAGTAGTTTTCTTCAAGTTCTGGATCGGTATAATACGCTTTTATTTCAATCTCATCACCAGAAAAACCACCGTTGTCGTTTTGTTCAACATAGTCAATGGGAACCACAGGGAATAATGTCTCAATAGCAGTGTAAATTTCATTGTTATAATTAATGGAAAGCGTATAAGTGCTATAAGTTTCAGGAATAAATGTATTGTTAGTGTAAATACCAGAAGTTCCTTGTTCAATAAAATTAAAAGTATTATTATTTGAATCTGAAACTGTAACGGTTGCTCCTGTTGCAGGTGGAATGTTATTATCAAAATATGGAGCTGTTAATGATAGTTTTATTTCCTGTTCGTTACCTTGTGTGCCTTTAACCCAAGATAATGAAGCATCAATGACCAACCTTGGTTCGGCGGTTTTTAAATTAACATCAATGACATCTTCACAGGATGAAATTAAAAAGCCTAGAATGATTATATAAACTATTTTTTTCATGACCTTAAAACTTAAAATTATAAGATATTGATGGTACAATTCCAAAGAGGGCTAGTCTTGTAGCCTCATTTAATCCAGTTTCATAATTTTGACCAAATGAAATGGTGTTTGCATTTTTTCTATTGTAAACATTGTAAATACTAAATACCCAATGTCTTTTCCATTTTTTTTCTTTTTTCTGTTTTGGTGTGTATGTGAGCGACACGTCTAATCGGTTATATGATGGAAGTCTGTTTTCGTTTCTTAATCCGAAATTTGGAATATTTATACCGTTGTATTCATATTGGCTATTAGGAAACGTAACTGGTTGTCCTGTTTGTAACAAAAAGTTTGCGTTTAGTTTAACCCTTTCACTCCAATTATAACTGGTTGTTAGCGAAATATCATGAGTCTTATCAAATGGTGTTTTGTACCATGCTCCATTATTAATTCCAGTCTCGGTGGTTGTTCTTCCTTTAGTTTGTTGTTCAGATTTTGATAGGGTATAGGCTAACCACCCTTTAAATCTTCCTTCGTTTTTTCTTAAAAGAAACTCTAGTCCGTAAGCTCTAGCTTCCCCATTTAAGATAACTTGTTCTATGGCGTTGTTGGCAATTAAGTCTGCGCCATCAATATAATCTATTCTGTTTTTTATGGTTTTATAAAAACTTTCAACTTCTATAGAATACAAATTATTTTTAAAGTTTTTAAAATAGCCTACAGCATACTGATGTAATGATTGTGGCTTAACATATTTTCCACTGGGTGTCCAAATATCCAAAGGTGTTGGAGCATTGGTGTTTGATAACAAATGTAAATATTGATACATTTTGTTATAACTAGCTTTTACTGAAGTATTTGAATTTAGCTGATAAGCCATAGAAAATCTAGGTTCAAAGTTGAAAAAGTTTTCAATAACATCACTCTTTTTAAAAGTTTCAGTACTAATTGGATTTGCCTTTTCATAGATTTGAAGTTCATCATTAAAGGTTACGGCTTCATCATTGTTATAAACATTAAGTTCATCTTGCCCTAATCTTAAGAAGGAGCTTAATCTTAACCCATATGATAAGGATAAATTATTGGAAAGATTATGTTCTACATCCAAGTATATCGCATTTTCAAATGCGTACTTATCTATAAGTTTAAAGGGATTTATACCTGATGTTTCTGTGGTTGGTTTAATGTCTCCTGGATTGAATTTGTAGTACACACTATTTAAACCATATTGTAATTTAAGGCTATTGGATAGATAGTGTTTGAAATCGTATTTTAGATTAAAATTTCTAATTCCTGAAACCCAATCAAACTCCACAAAGCTTAGTTTTAAATCGTAATAATAATCAGAATATATTAGAGATAAATTAGAGAATAACTTATCTGAAAATAAATGATTCCACCTGAAGTTTAATACTGAATTACCATAAGTGTTTTCAAAAGTATCTTCAATTCTAAAAACATCTCTCCCGAAGTAACCTGATATATAAATATTGTTTTTTGAGTTTAGTTTATAACTCAATTTTGTATTTAAATCATAGAAATAAGCTATGTTGTCAATGTCAAAAAGTGGCAGAAATAGATGAGCGTAACTAGATCTTCCACCGAGTAAAAAAGACCCCTTATCTTTTTTTAATGGTCCTTCAGCTAATAATCTACTGGAGACAAGTCCAATACCCCCATTCATGTGAAATTCTTTACTGTTACCTTCTTTTTGATAAATATCTAGAACGGAAGATACTCTACCTCCGTACCGGGCAGGAATTCCACCTTTATACAAGCGTAGATCCTTAATAGTATCAGGGTTAAACACGGAAAATAACCCAAATAAATGTGATGAATTGTAGATTGTAGCCTCATCTAAAAGAATAAGATTTTGATCTGCAGCGCCACCTCTCACATTAAAACCAGAGGCACCTTCACCAACACTTGTAACTCCAGGTAAAAGTGTAATGGCTTTAACAATATCTGATTCACCAAGTACAACAGGTATTTCTTTAATGGTTGAAGAAGTTAACTTGTTAACACTCATTTGAGGTTTTTGGATGCTTAATTTTTCAATGTTTTCTGTGATAACAATTTCATCTAAGTTTTCTAAAGCGTTAAACAAACTGAAGTTTTTAGTTATGTTTTTGTTTAATTCTAAGTCTTCATTTATGGTAGTATAGCCTAAATAACTTATAGATATTTTATATGTTCCTTTTGGTAAAGTAATAGAATAAAACCCATATTCATTTGTTGTAGTTCCAGATTTAATTTCTGGAAAAATAATATTTACACCTATAAGTGTTTCATTACTAGTGTTTTCCGAAATAATTCCGCTTAAAGTAAATTTTTCTTGAGTAAAACCTATGTGAGATACGAGTAGTAATATTAAAAGATAACCTGAATAAAGGTGTCTCATCTATATGCAATTTTATATAAATGTAAAAAAAAAGCTCCTAGAAAAGGAGCTTTTAACAAGTTGTTAGGTTTTTTGTTTAACCTAGTATTTTATTTAAGGTTTTGCTTGGTCTCATTATAGAACTAGCTAAGTTTTCATTTGGGAAATAGTATCCTTCAATATCAGCAGGCTCCCCTTGAATGTTATTTAATTCATTAATAATAGTTTCTTCATTAGCAGCTAGGCTTGAAGCAATTGGTTTAAAATGGTCTCTGAGTTCAGTATCTTCATTTTGATTTGCTAATTCTTGCGCCCAATACATAGCTAAATAGAAGTGACTACCTCTGTTATCTAACTCACCTGCTTTTCTTGAAGGACTCTTTTTGTTATCAAGTAGTTTTTCGGTAGCATCATCCAAAGTTTCACTAAGAATTTTGGCTTTTTGATTGTTGTTAACTTCGGCATAATGTTCTAGAGAAACTGCTAATGCTAAAAATTCACCTAAAGAATCCCAACGTAAATGATTTTCAGCTAATAACTGATCTACGTGTTTTGGTGCAGAACCACCAGCACCTGTTTCAAATAATCCACCACCATTCATTAAAGGTACAATTGATAACATTTTAGCAGAAGTTCCTAATTCTAAAATCGGGAATAAATCTGTTAAGTAATCACGCAATACGTTACCTGTTACAGAAATTGTATCTAAGTTTACTTTTACTCTCTTTAAAGTATATAACGTAGCTTCAATTGGAGATTTTATGAAAATTTCTAATCCAGATGTATCATGATTAGGTAAATAGGTGTTCACTTTTTTAATAAGTTCAGCATCATGGGCTCTGTTTTCATCTAGCCAGAAAACTGCAGGCCAACCAGTTGCTCTAGCTCTATCTACTGCTAGTTTAACCCAATTTTGAATTGGAGCATCTTTGGTTTGACACATTCTAAAAATGTCACCAGCTTCAACTTTTTGAGATAAAAGTATATTTCCGTTAGTATCAACAACATCAACAGTTCCAGCTTCATCTAAATGGAAAGTTTTATCATGAGATCCATACTCTTCAGCTTTTTGAGCCATTAGTCCAACATTAGGAGTTGTTCCCATTGTTACAGGGTCAAAAGCACCATTTTCTTTACAGAAATCAATTGTGGCTTGGAATACACCAGCATAACATCTGTCTGGAATTAAAGCTTTGGTGTCTTGTTGTTGCCCTTCCGCATTCCACATTTGTCCTCCTAAACGTATCATAGCAGGCATTGAAGCATCTACAATAACATCAGAGGGTACATGTAGGTTTGTAATTCCTTTATCAGAATTTACCATGGCAACAGAAGGTGCATCTTTATATACAGCGTTAATAGCAGCAATTACTTCATCTTCTTTAGGGTGACCTTCTAAATTATCATAAACATCACCAATTCCATTTGTTGGGTCAACACCTAATTCATCAAATAGTTCTGCGTATTTTTCAAATACATCTTTATAGAAAACTTCAACAATAGCACCAAAAATAATCGGGTCTGAAACCTTCATCATCGTAGCTTTCATATGTAATGATAACAATACACCATTTGCTTTTGCATCAGCAATTTCTTTTGCGGCATATGCTTTAAGAGCACTTATACTCATTACTGATGTGTCAATAATTTCTCCTGCTAATAAAGGAGCGTGACCCTTTAATTCTTTACCATTGAAAGTAATTTTAAATTCAGTAGCTTCAGTTATCGTAGCAGATTTTTCAGACCCATAAAAGTCATAAGCCTCCATCGAAGCCACGTGAGTTTTAGAGTCTTTTTCCCATTTCCCCATTTTATGAGGATTCTTTTTAGCGTAATGAGAAACAGCTTTAGGTGCACGTCTATCTGAGTTTCCTTCTCTTAATACAGGATTTACCGCACTACCTTTAATTTTATTGTATCGAGACTTAATGTCTTTTTGTTCATCGTTTTTTGGTTCACTAGGGTAATCTGGTACCGCATAACCTTTAGATTGTAATTCTTCAATAGCTTCTTCTATCTGAGGAACAGAAGCACTAATGTTAGGTAATTTGATGATGTTTGCCTCAGGTTTTTTAACCAGTTCGCCAAGTAGTGCTAAATCATCAGAAACACGTTGATCTTCATTTAAATAATCTGGAAATGCAGCTAGTATTCTTGCTGCTAAAGAGATGTCTTTCGATTCAACATCAATTCCTGCAGACTCCACAAAAGATTCAACAATTGGTAAAAAAGAACGCGTTGCTAAAGCCGGAGCTTCGTCAGTTTTAGTATAAATAATTTTAGACATTAGTGTCGCTTTTTTTGAGAATTATTAGAATGCTAAAAACTTATAAAAATTAGCAGATTCATTTTTAGCGATGCGAATATACAAAAATAGCCCATTAAATTGGCGATTCTATTAAATGAAAAGTAGTGATTCTTCCAAATTTGTTAGAATTTTAAAAAATTGGTTTACCAATACGAATTTGATAAAAAATGGTCATTGAAGTTATAAAATAACAAAAGCCATATCACTGCAGAATTAAATCTCCTTTGATATGGCTTTCTTTGAAATTACAATTCTGTTATCTATTTAGTATGTCTACCAAATCGGTTTAAATTTTCATCAAACCTTTTCAACTTCAGTCTTGTATTTCAATGAAGCATTTTATGTGTAATTTTCAAAATGTATTGACCTAATTACTAAAATGCCTCAGTTAATTGTTCTTTTTGATGCTATCAAGTTTCCTTTCGTTTTCACGTTGGGTTTGTTTCAAGCATTGCTCATATTTACAACAATCACTTTCGCTTTTGTTACATTTTTAAGCTTTCAACTGCACCAGTTGCTACCTGCTTTCGCATATAGGACTTTTTACAGTATCATGATTTTTTGGTTATCCACGCATACACCTGGCACCTCAAAATCTCAAAAAACAATTATAATAAAGAACGTTACCTTATTAGAAATAACATTAATTCACTCTTAAAATGAAAACAATTCCTAAGAATTTGTTGTTATTCCTTCTGCTAAGATAAGACCAGAAATCAAAAAAACAAATTTTTTAAGGGTTTAGATATCAACCGGTTATAAACCACACTTATTAACTTTTGTTAATAAAAAAAGCCTTGATTTTAAATCAAGGCTTTTAATTGTTTTAGTTTTTAAAGTAATTCTAGTGTCTGCTCTCTTTAATTCTAGCTTTCTTACCAGTAAGGCCTCTAAAGTAGAATATACGTGCTCTACGTACTTTACCACGTTTATTTACTTCTATTTTTTGTAATGCAGGTAAATTAATTGGGAAGATACGCTCTACTCCAATTGATCCTGACATTTTTCTAATTGTAAAGGTTTCAGAAGATCCAGATCCTCTACGTTGAATAACTACACCTCTAAAAAACTGAGTTCTAGTTTTGCTACCCTCTTTAATTTCGTAATAAACTGTAATTGTATCGCCAGCTCCAAACTCTGGTAAGTCTTTTCTTGTTACAAATTCGTCTTGAACAAATTTTACTAAAGATTCCATCTTTTTTAATTTATAATGGTTGTTTCAGAACAACATTCACGATTTTCGCCAGAGGTTAACCCGAAATTGGGTGCAAAAATAAGTATTAATTAATAATCTACAATATTTTGTTGGTGTTTTTTTTGGTGTTCCCTTTCAGGTTAGGCTATTCGCTATATCATTTAATTCTGTCATTCCTGCGAAAGCAGGAATCCATAATAAAAAGGATGCCGCTTCTATCCTTAACACAATTTCAGTTGTAGACTAAATAGGCAATTGAGATACTTATTAATGCAAAAACAGTTAAACCAATTATTGCATTGAAAACCGGTTGCTGAACTTTATCTGTGATATCATTTACATTTTTTTCACCAATCAAATATTTCATTGATTTTGGCTTTCCTATAAGTTTAAAAAAATAAAATCGGGTGTATAAACAAAGACCATGAACAATTAAACCTCTAAAAATGAATTCAATAAATATTTCTGTGATAATACTCATTTATTCCTCCAATAAATCTGGTCGTCTATCTTTAGTACGTTGGTAGGCCTGATCTTCTCGCCACTTTTCAATCTCTGGGAAGTTACCACTAAATAGAACTTCTGGTACATCCCAACCATTATATTCTCTTGGGCGTGTATAAATGGGAGGCGCCAATAAATTGTCCTGAAACGAATCTGTAAGTGCAGAAGTTTCATTACCTAAAACCCCTGGAATTAATCTAATTACCGCATCACAAAGAACAGCAGCACCCAACTCGCCACCTGATAATACATAATCGCCAATAGAGATTTCTTTGGTGATGAAATGGTCTCTAACACGTTGGTCTACACCTTTATAATGACCGCATAGAATAATAATGTTCTCTTTTAATGATAGTTGATTAGCGATACCTTGGTTTAATGTTTCACCATCTGGTGTCATATATATTATCTCATCATAATTTCGTTCTGCTTTTAAGCCAGAGATACACTTGTCTATGGGTTCAATCATCATTACCATACCAGCACCACCTCCAAATTGATAATCGTCAATACTTTTATAATTATCGGTTGTGTAATCTCTTAAATTATGAAAATGAACTTCCACCAAATTAGCATCAATGGCACGTTTTAAAATAGAGGCTTCAAACGGACTCTTTAGTAACTCAGGTAAAACGGTAATAATATCTATGCGCATTGGTATTCCTTAAAAGTGCTGCAAAGATAAATTAATTGTTGATTATTTTGAGAAAGTACTTTTTTAAATGAAGAAAGTTAAACTTTTAATTAAAATCAATTTTACTAGATTTCTGATGATGCCTTATATTAGTCTTTATAAAAAAGAGAATTATATGATTGATATTGCTTTACTTGATTATTTAGAAACTTACTTAACAGAAAACAGGAGAACACGTTTTAATGAAGTACTTTCTAAACGAACCAAGCATTTTACTGTGGCTACAGAAGATGTATATCAATTACATAACACCAGTGCGGTTATTAGAAGTTGTGATGTTTTTGGTATTCAGGAAGTGAACATTATTGAAGAGCAAAACACCAAACGTATTGATAGAGAAATTGCAATGGGGGCTCAAAAGTGGGTGGATTTAAATCGTTATCATTCCGTTAGAGATTGTATTGAAGATTTAAAAGAAAAAGGATATCAAATTGTTGCAACTACGCCTCATACTAACGACTGTAGTTTAAACGATTTTGATATAACCAAAAAGTCTTGTTTTTTCTTTGGTAGGGAAACAGAAGGATTGTCTGATGAAGTTTTAGAGTCAGCCGATTGTTATTTGAAAATCCCCATGGCCGGTTTTACAGAAAGCTTGAATATTTCTGTTTCGGCGGCTATCATATTACAACATGTTACATCTAAACTTAAACAGACGGATTTTAATTGGCGACTTTCGGTAACTGAAATACAAGAAAAGAAGTTAGATTGGATAGCTAAAACCATTAAGAGTTATGACAAGATTGTAGCTCGTTTCTATAATAAGTCATAAATTTTGTAAATTCAGTCCACTAATAAAAATAGAAATTATGGATAGAAATATGGTAGGTTGGTTTGAAATTCCTGTGTCAGATATGAATAGAGCCAAAGTATTTTATGAGCATGTCTTTCAAATTAAATTAGATGTTCAAAATTTTGGAGGTTTAATTATGGGCTGGTTTCCTTTTGTTGAAGGTAAAGAAGGAGCAGCTGGAACTTTAATAAAGCAGGAAACATATATTCCTAGTCAAGAGGGTACATTGGTTTATTTTATGAGTGATAATGTGCAAAATGAATTGGATAGAGTGGAGGTTGCAGGAGGTAAAATATACCAACCTAAAACGGAAATATCACCAGAGCATGGTTATATGGGGGTGTTTATTGATTGTGAGGGGAATAGGGTGGCACTTCACTCTAGAGTATAAAAAAAAGAGAAGCTTTCCCTTCTCTTTTTTTTATCTATAGCCTATTATTTCTACCTCTACTCAATATCTTGTATTCTTCGTAGCATTCACTTATGGCATCAAGAACTTGTAAATCGTTAGCCGTTTGAATAAATCCCTGTGAATAATTACATTGACTAACTATTTCATCTAAATCTACTCTTTCAACTTTAAGTAAGGCAGCAAGCATTTCGCGATCGAACCTAGAAGCTAATAAGTTCCTAATCTTATCATCCTCTTTCATCTTTTTTAGTTTCCGTAATTCGTTTGGTTTTTTGCCAAACATTCTATGCAGAAAATCTGCTGGATTGAAAATAGAACCTATTATTTTATTAATGCCTTTAGGTTTGCCAGCCTCATAACCACTTGATAAACCAGAAATTTGATAACGGTAATTATCATTAGGTTCCGGTACCTGCTTAATATCAACCTCTAAATATCCGGTTAGTTTAAGCTGATTAACAACTACTTCTTCAAGCGCTAAAGCTAATTCCGTTAGTTTTATTTCAGAGCTTCCAAACTTTAACCAATCATTAGTAACTCTAACTTTTATAGATTTAAACCCAAGGTAAGAAAAGTGAAGCGTATCATTAACTTTTGCACTGATTTCAAATTCTCCTTTACTATTAGTAGAGGTTCCTTTTACTTCATTAAGATTAACAATATTTACACTCTCTAAAGGTTTGTTATTGGTTGAATTTAAAACGACACCAATAGCCATTGTATCATCTTGTGCCAATAATATAGCAGATGTAAAAAGAAAACAAATAACTAGTAGGTAGCGCTTCATAAATATTAAATATAACTCTAATTTGGTTATAAAAGTACTAAACAAAATAGTAACACTTCTTTTTGTATGATATTTTGACTTAAAATTAACAATTAAGTTTAATTACCTTCGGGAACGTCTTGGTCTTGAAGCTCCAAAGTTATTTGATTTAGATCCAGAATCTGAGCGCCTTGGTTTAGATTCCCCTTCGCTACGGCGTCTTTCTCCTCGGTTTCCATCGGAGTCGCTTCGTCTTGAAGAACGTCTTTCACCACCACTTCGTCTTTCGTCACCACTTCGTCTTTCGTCACCACCTCTTCTATCATTACGTCGTCCGCCTCCTCCGCGGCCATCACGTCTTCCACCACTTCTTCTTCCATCACGTCTTCCTCTACCACCACGATTTTCAGAAACTTCAACATTTACAAAGCGTCCATTATGTTTAAAGTCGGTGAAGAAAGCAAGTACTTTCTCTTTTTGATCATTTTCGGTGTTAAAGAATGAAAAACTATCTTTTACTTCAACTTTAAATACATCATCTCTACCTAACTCTAAAACTTCTTTTAAGAAGTCTTTTAAACTCATCCAATCAAAACCATCTTTTTTACCAACGTTAATAAAGTATCTTGTAGATTTAGATTCGCTTTCAAAATCACGTCCTTTATCACCCGCATCAGAAATATTAAGGTTTTTAGATTTTTGATAATAATTATAAAAACGTGTAAACTCAACAGAGAAAAACTTCTTAATTAACTCATCTTTACTGGCATCTTCAAACAATTCATTAATACTGTCTAAGTGCTTATCAATTTCATGGTTTATCTCAGTATTGTGAACTTTATTGGCAAGAGACATCAATTGTATTTCACAAATCATCATACCATCAGGAATGTCTTTCTTTGTGAATTCTTTCTTTATAATGCGCTCAATACTCTTAATTTTTCTAACCTCACTTTTAGAAACAATGACCATAGAAACACCTGTTTTTCCAGCACGCCCTGTTCTACCAGAACGGTGGGTGTAGGTTTCAATTTCATCTGGTAATTGGTAGTTAATAACGTGTGTAATATCATCAACATCAATACCACGTGCAGCAACATCGGTAGCTACAAGCATTTGTATTTGTTTGTTTCTAAACGATTTCATTACCAAATCACGTTGATTCTGACTTAGGTCACCATGTAAAGCACCCGCGCTATAACCGTCTTCAATTAGTTGCTCCGCCACTTTTTGAGTATCACGTTTTGTTCTACAAAAAATAACTGAGAATATATCTGGATTAGCATCTGCCAAACGTTTCAATGCTTGGTAACGGTCTCTGGCGTTAACTAGATAATACTCATGAGATACTTGATTTGTACTTTCATTTTTATTTCCAACAGTAATCTCCTCCGGACTGTACATGAAGTTTTTAGCTATAGCAGCAACTTCACGAGGCATAGTTGCAGAAAACAACCATGTATTTTTATCATCAGGTGTGTGCGATAAAATATCAGTAATATCTTCTTTAAAACCCATGTTTAGCATCTCATCAGCTTCATCTAAAACTGAATATTGAATTTTAGAAATATCTACCAAGCGTCTGCTAATCATATCCTTCATTCTACCAGGAGTAGCCACTATAATTTGTGCCCCTCTTTTCACCTCTCTGGCTTGATCTGTAATACTAGATCCACCATAAATGGCAACCACGTTAAGTCCTTTACAATACTTACCGTATTGTTTCATTTCGTTTGTTATTTGTAAACAAAGCTCTCTGGTAGGTGATAAAATTAAGCCTTGAGTTGTTCTGCTATCTATATCAATTTTTTGTAGCATAGGAAACCCAAAAGCAGCTGTTTTACCAGTTCCTGTTTGTGCCAAGGCAACCAAATCTGTTTCAGAATCTAATAAAATCGGAATTGCTTTTTCTTGTACTTCACTGGGTTTTGTAAACCCTAAATCTGTAATAGCTTGTAATAGGTCGTCATTAAGACCTAAATCTTGGAATGTGCTCATTCTGTAATATGTATGCGATTTATTATGTGGTGTTACATAAAGAAGCGAATCGACATACTTTTCCTAAAACTTCTAGTAACACATCCTCACGCTGAGGAATTCAAGCGGCAAAGGTAATGCTTTTTTATTTGGGCGTTTTAATACGCTTTCACGACTCAATCTTTTTACTTTGGCAAAAAGGATTTCAAACAGATGGTTCAATCTTTAACGCACTTGTTTACTAATTCTGTGTTGTTGGTGTGTTGGTTTTGTTTTTGGGAAGATTTGTTTAACGGTGTCGCTAATCTCCGTTTCAATGCAGTTTAGGTTTTGTTTGGTGCGGTTTATTTTTTTTGTATAATACTATCAAACCCAATATTGGGCCTAATCCTAATATTGGATAAATATATATTGGGTTGATTGTAGCCTGCAAAACATTTAGAAGCTGGATACTAATTATAGTTATTGAGAAGCCAATGCAATTTACAATGGTAAGTGCTGTCCCTTTTATTTCTGCTGAGGCATTTTGAGCGACTAGCGTTGAGAATAGAGGGGAGTCTGCAATAACAACCATTCCCCAAAAAAGAAGAAAACCAATAAAAAAGCTTTCAGATTCGGTCAAGAACATCAAAGGAGAAAAAAGGGAGCATCCGCAAGATAAGAGAAGTGCTATAAATGCTATTCGTTTAGTTCCTAATTTTTGTGCGAGATATCCACCGAGTACACAGGCTAATCCACCGACTCCTATAATTAGGAAAGACAATAACGGAACATTAAATGCAGCTTCAGGATGTTTCACGCTATATGTCCTTAGTATGATAGGTACAAATGCCCAAAAGGCATACAACTCCCACATGTGGCCAAAATAACCGATGGCCGCAGAACGAAATTTATGATTTCGAAATACATCAAAAGAAGCTGATATTTCTAACTTGTTTCCTGGTTTTCGGTATGGACCGTCAGGCACCATAATAAACATCAATAGACCACCTAACGCTCCAAGAAATGAAGTTAAGACCATTACAGATTTCCATGGAAAAGCTCCAGTCATTTCCTTCGCTAAATGTGGGAATGCAGTGCCAACCACCAAGGCACCAACTAAGAAACCAAGTGATTTACCTAATCCTTTTTCATAATGGTCCGCAGCTATTTTCATTCCTACTGGGTATATACCGGCTAAAAAGAAGCCTGTAATAAAACGAAGTGAAAGGATGCTTGATAAGTTGTTCCCTTCCCATATTAACCCCGCATTAAATAGGGAGCCGAGTAAAGCACACGTTAAAAACACTTTTGATGGTGAAAATCGGTCAGCAATAGCTAAAACGGCGAATATCAGTGTTCCTAAAATAAAACCGAATTGTACAGCCGAGGTTAAGTGTCCTAAAGCACTTTCTTTAAGGTTGAAATTTACCATCAAATCGGCCATCACACCATTCCCTGCAAACCAGAGTGATGTACAACAGAATTGAGAGATTACGATTATCGGAAGTATTAACTTAGATTGTTTCACTCATAGTTTTATTCAATTGCACCTATTGGTCTTATGAATATAAATTGTTTTCATACCCTATATAACTGAAACAAGTTCAACATATGCAAACTAAAGTAGATGAAAATTTTCATAAAGTCAAATCTGAAAATCCGTCGGCAGTGTATGTTTACTTCCTTAAGTTTTTAATTCGATCCAGCAAAGTAGGATGTGAATAATGCATAAATACATAAGCTGGATGTGGTGTTAAATTACTCAAGCTATTTTTTGATAATTTTTTAAGGCTGGTAATTAAAGGTTCTCCTTTATAAGTGTTTTTGGCATAATCATCTGCTTGGTATTCAAATTTTCTGGAGAATACATTCATAATCAGCCCAGTTAACTCAGAAATAGGTGAGTAGAGTAACATAAAAGCTATAAGCCCAATATGGAAACTAGCAGTTTCAATACCCAATGCATGCGACAAGATAGGTTGTGAAATGAATAATGATAAAATGTAAAGTGTTAAACCAGTTAACAATATTGATGCCACTAGATTAAATATGATATGTTTCTTTTTATAATGCCCAACTTCATGAGCTAAAACAGCAACAATTTCTTCGTCTTCTAAATCGTTAATCAAAGTATCATATAGTGTTACACGTTTTTCACTTCCAAAACCAGAAAAGTATGCGTTTGCTTTGGTACTTCGTTTAGAACCGTCAATCACAAATATTTTATTGAGTTTAAAACCAACTGTTTGGGCGTAAGCTGATATTTTATCCCTTAAAGAGCCTTCTTCTAATGGTGTTTGTTTGTTAAAAAGAGGTACAATGAGTTTAGAGTAAAACATATTCATAAAAATGGTGAATATGGCTATTAGTCCCCAAGCATACAACCAAAAATATTTACCTGTTACTTGATAAAACCATATAATTAATGCCAAAAGACCACCACCTAAAATAGCCAGCATCAACCAGCCTTTTATTTTGTCTAAAAAGAAAGTCTTTTTGGTGGTTTTGTTAAATCCAAACTTTTCTTCAATCACAAAGGTGCTGTAAAATGAAAAAGGAGTTGTTAAAATATCACTGGCAATCATTATGATTCCAAAGAAAATCAAAGCAATTATAATTGGGTTACTGCTGTAACTTCTAGCAATATTATCAACAAATTCAAATCCATCAAAAACTAAAAATCCTAAAGTTAAAAGTATGGAAAATGTAGATGTTAAAATCCCGAACTTATAATTGGTAGATTTATAATTCTGAGATTTTTTGTATTCCTCCTCATCATAAACATCTTGTAAATCTTTAGGTAATTCATTATTATAATGTTTTGCATTTAAGGCGTCTAGAATTTTATCAACGATAAAATTAAGCACTATGATTGCTATGATAATATAAAATAGTGTGTTTGCTGTCATTTGAATTATGAGTTAAGACTGTCTTTGACGAATGGCTTCAAAAATAAGAATTCCCGCCGCAACAGACACGTTCATAGAGTCTATTTCTCCTTGCATGGGGATTATAATATTCTGAGTGGAGTTTTCTATCCATTCATCACTCAGTCCGGTAGCCTCAGTACCAACTACAATAGCAGAAGATTTTGTGTAATCTTGAGTAGTATATTCTAAAGAGGCTTGCAAAGCAGCACAGTATAAATTAATGTTCTTTGACTTTAAAAAAGTAATAATCTCAGAAGTGGTTCCGGTTGCTACTTGGTTAGTAAAAACACAACCAACACTTGATCGAACAATATTAGGATTATATAAATCTGTTTTTGGGTTAGCTATAATTACCGCATCAACATTAGCAGCATCAGCGGTTCTTAAAATAGCTCCAATATTACCAGGTTTTTCTGGTGCTTCGGCTACAAGTATAAGGGGAGTGTTGTTCGTAAAAACCAGATCATTGATATCCTGATTTTTAGTTTTAGCAACAGCTAAAACACCTTCAGTTGTATCACGGTAGGCTAATTTTTGATAGACTTCTTTTGAAATCTCAATCAATTTTATTTCATTTCCAATTAAGTAATCAATTTCCTCTTCCGAAATTAAATCAGGGTAAAATAAAATAGTTTCTAGCTTATAACCACCTTTTAAGGCTAAAGAAATTTCACGCTGTCCTTCAATTAAAAATAAACCTGATTTCTTTCGTTCACGAGATTTGTCTTTTAATTGAACAAGTTGTTTAACTAACGTGTTTTGAGTGCTGGTAATTTCTTTGTTCATGTTGAGAGCAAAAGTAAATTATTTTAATGTATTCTAAGAGGTATTATGTAGCTCTTAACAGTTTCGATAAAATTTAGTATTGATTTATTTCAAATAACTGAAAGATGGACTTTCATTATTAGAATACATGAAATTACTAAGTTGGGTTACTTTTTTAGTTTCTTCTTTTGGTTGTTGAGCAAAAGCGGCTAGTGATAGACAAAAAAAATATTAAAATTGTCTTCATAATCAAAAATGTACTTTGCCTAAAGAACGATTTTTTCTTTAATAACTGTAGTGACAAGGAAGCTTACGTCTCAATATTAGTCGATTACAAGGCATTTTTTTCAAAATAATTAACCAAAAGTGCTACCACGTAACTATAACTTTTCATGCCTTTGGTTTGATGATTAGCTTTTAAATAACCTCCGTAAAACAGTTTAAAGAAAGGCTCAATTGGGTTTTCATGAGCTTCCCAAAACTCTCTTACTTCTTCGTAGTTTTTTAATATGCCCTTGTTTACAGTTTCAATAATTTCTTCAAATAAGGCTTCATCACGTTTATATATATCGTTCAGGCAATATTTTAGGGCAAAGGTGTATCCACAATATTTAAAATAGACATCTTCATTATGTATTGATGCCAAACACCCAATAAAATTGGCTTCATTTTCAGCGGCATATCCTAATTGATGCGCCATTTCATGAGCCGATGTGGTTGGGAATTTAATAGTTGGAATAAGACCATCAACATGTGCTTCATTAGTTAATGGATTCAAATAACCACTAAATCCCATGTAAGTTAACGGATAACTGAATAAAGATTTTTTAATGCTTTTGGGTTGGTATTCTAAATGAGGAAAAACGGTTTTTAAATTATCGTAGCCATTTGTAGTTATTTTGAAAATGTCTTTCTTACTAAAAGGGAGGTCTACTTTAATGCTGTCGTTTACAGATAATTTAGAGTGTAATTTATTCGATGCATCAATCAGTTTTTTAGTTACTTCAATTAACTGTTCGGTACTGTATTCATGTTTTAAATTAAGACTTTTGTGCAATGGTACCCGGTAATAATTAAGGCCCCAAAGTAAATGAAAAGCAAAATACAAAACGGCTACTGCTGAAAAGACATCAATAACCCACTTTCTGGTATCTTTAATTAGGCGCATTCGGTTTTTAAATAACCATCTCAATAAGTAAATAATACCGAAAGCATAAATTAAATCGCCAAAAGAAAATGGTAGCCAACCAAGAACATATCTAAATATTTTAGAGATATAAATGTATAAACCATTACTGTAAAAAGATTCTACATATTCAGGTTGTTTTGAAAGAAACAACACCAGTAAATATTGAGGAATCAAACTAAGCGCCAGAATTAGTTTTTTGTATTTCAGCATGAATCAAAAATACATAAATGTTTATTAATGCTTAGCGGTAAAACGTATCTTTGTGTGATTAGAATCTGAAAATTATGAGTACAGAAATAAGACAACTTGAACCAACTCAACTTTGGAATAAATTCGCAGACTTAAATGCAGTTCCGAGAGCATCAAAAAAGGAGGAGCGTATTATTGCGTTTATGAAAGAATTCGGTGAAAATCTTGGTTTGGAAACCGTGGTTGATGAAGTGGGTAATGTTATTATCAAAAAGCCTGCGTCCAAAGGGATGGAAAATAGAACTACTGTGGTCATGCAATCTCATCTAGACATGGTGCATCAAAAAAATAGTGATACTGTGTTTGATTTTGATACCCAAGGTATTGATATGTATGTAGATGGTGATTGGGTACGTGCAAAAGAAACAACGCTTGGTGCTGATAACGGATTAGGAGTTGCTACCATAATGGCTATTTTAGAAAGTACAGAAATTGAACACCCGGTTATTGAGGCTCTTTTTACTATTGATGAAGAGACTGGTATGACTGGAGCCATGGGTTTAAAAGGTGGTATTTTAGAAGGTGGTATTTTATTGAATTTAGATACAGAGGAGGATGATGAAATTGGTGTAGGGTGCGCAGGAGGAATTGATATAACAGCCACTAGAGCATATAATGAAGAGGAAACCCCTGAGTTTAAAATAGGATTTGTTATTGACGTGAAAGGTCTTCAAGGGGGACATTCAGGAATGCAAATTCACGAAGGCTTAGGAAATGCTAATAAAATCATGAACCGTTTGTTATTTGATGGCTTTGAGAATTATGGTTTACGAATTTCTGAAATTGATGGAGGTGGTTTGCGTAACGCAATTCCTCGAGAGAGCAAAGCAATAGTTGCTATTGATGCTATTCATGAAGATGCCTTTTTATTGGAAATGGCTTTAGCATCAAATGCGATTAAGAAAGAATTACAAACCATGGAACCTGATTTAGATGTTGTTGTTTCTAAATGTGAAACGCCTAAAACTATTATGGATTTGGGGGTTCAAGAAGGTGTTACCAGAGCTCTATACGCAGCTCAGAATGGTGTTTTTAGAATGAGCGCTGAAATACCAGATTTAGTAGAAACATCCAATAATTTGGCAAGAGTACTTATTAAAGATGGAGATATAAAAATTTTGTGTTTAACACGTTCTTCAGTTGAAAGTTCTAAAATGGATTTAGCAAATACCTTAAGAGCTACGTTTGAGTTAACCGGTTGTGAGGTGGAGCTTTCGGGGGATTACCCAGGTTGGGCACCTAATATGGATTCGGCTATTCTTAAAGTAATGACCAAACTTTATGAAGATTTAAATGGAGAAAAACCACATGTGGCTGCTTGTCATGCTGGTTTGGAATGCGGTATTTTAGGAACGAATTATCCTGATATGGATATGATAAGCTTTGGCCCTAACATAAAAGGTGCCCACTCACCAGACGAACGTGCTCAAATTTCTTCGGCTCAAAAGTATTGGAAGTTTGTGCTAGAGATTTTGAAGCATATTCCGGAGAATTAACGATTCTAATTTTATGGATTCGTTTAACCGTCCGTAACGGGTTTATATCTGTTAATTTTTTGTTAGCACCGACTTTAGCAATTCCGAGTGGATTCAGACGCAGTCGAATCCGTCCTAATTGCAGTTATACATTTTTGTACTCAGTACTTTTATTTCCATTTTTCTATTAATTCAACCACACCGTTTTTAATTCCGTCATAAAAGTTTCCATTTTTAAATTCGGGAATTATAGTTTGGTCAATTACTTTTTTGCAGATTTCGTTTGTCAAAATCAGTTCGGTGCCAGTTCCAGTTGCAATTCCAATTTTTTTACAAGGATTGCACATAACAATTGTCAGTCCATTATTTTTTTTAGCATCTCCAACTCCCCAATAATTGCTTAAATCAGTTGCATATTTGTGAATATCCGAATAAGGTGAAATACTATCAATTGTCACAACAACTATTTGACGCGTTGTTTCAATGTTTATAGTCATAAATGATGTCAGATAGCTCTTTCCTTTGTGAAGGACTGAAAACACTGTCATAATCATTGATTACTAGGTCTTTAAGCTTTGTTTCTATGAACTTTTCATTATTTGAGAAGTCAAATTCGGGAATTGGTTTTTTTGTTTCAGTTTCTTGCGCTGAACCTTTGCGAGAAAGGAAATTCAAAGTCAGAAATAGGATTAATATTTTAGTTCCGATTTTCATTTTAGGTTTTGTGTACAATGCAAAGATATAGTTCTGTTTCAATGAAATTTATCGATTGTTAAACGAATTTAGCGAAATTTTCGTGTAAAATTAAGGAGAGAAGTAAAGATTAAGGCACAGGATCATACCCAGAACCACCCCAAGGATGACAACTAAAAATACGTTTAATTGCTAACCAGCCTCCTTTAAAAATGCCATGCTTTTGTAATGCTTTTTTGCTGTAATGAGAACAGGTTGGAGTGTATCTACACGTAGCTGGTGTTAATGGAGATATAAGTGTTTGATACACTTTTATCAAAAACAAAAACGGTGCTATGAGTATTTTTTTCATTTTGATTTGTTTGTTGTATGCCCGGGAGTTGTTAAATCAAATATCAACTAAACAACTTAATATCAAACAAATTGAATTTTAGTTAACAGTAAACGTGGTGCCGTCTTTTCCGTCTTTAAGAACAATACCAATAGAGGCTAATTCATCTCTAATTTGATCTGATAACGCAAAATCTTTATTGGCTCTAGCTTCTTGTCTTAATTTAATTAAAACATCCACAGTACCAGCAAGCTTATCACCCCCAGATTGTGCTTCGGCATCTTTTAAAAGACCTAAAATGTCAAAAGCAAAAGTGTTTAAACTGTTTTTAAGTATTTCTAAAT
Source organism: Seonamhaeicola maritimus (assembly GCF_008056315.1). Taxonomy (GTDB): domain Bacteria; phylum Bacteroidota; class Bacteroidia; order Flavobacteriales; family Flavobacteriaceae; genus Seonamhaeicola; species Seonamhaeicola maritimus. The sequence goes on from NZ_VRKQ01000018.1 coordinate 37,860, forward strand.
CTTCAACCGTTAATGTTGCGCTGCCTTCTTTTACTTGATTGATGAATTTGGCACCTTCAAATAAATTGGCAATTAAAACAGGTGTATTAAAGTCATCATTCATGGCATCATAACATTTTTGAAGCCATTCATTAATATTGATTGATGAAGAGCCTGAAGCCTTTAAACTAGATATTAAAGCCATGGCTTCCATAAGGCGGTTATAACCTTTCTCACTAGCTTTTAAACCATCATCAGTTAAATCAAGAACACTCCTATACGATGATTGAGCCATAAAGAAACGGATAACGCTAGGTGAGTAGGCTTTACTCATCTTATCGTTATTGCCAGATAGTAATTCGTTTGGATTGATTATGTTTCCTGTAGATTTAGACATGCGCTGTCCGTTCATTTCAAGCATGTTAGCATGCATCCAGTAATTAACAGGAGATTTTCCAATAGCCGCTTCGTTTTGTGCTATCTCGCATTCGTGGTGCGGGAATTTTAAATCCATACCACCACCATGTATATCAAAGGTTTCTCCTAAATATTTGGTGCTCATAGCTGTACACTCTAAATGCCAGCCAGGGAAACCATCGCCCCAAGGTGAGGGCCAACGCATAATATGTTGCGGTTCTGCTTTTTTCCAAAGAGCAAAGTCTTGTGGATTCTTTTTGTCACTTTGACCATCTAATTCACGTGTATTATGAATTAAATCTTCTAATTTACGTTTACTTAGCTTTCCGTAATCATTAGTTTCATTGAATTTGTGAACATCAAAATAAACTGATCCGTTTACTTCATATCCAAAGCCATTATCAATAATAGTGCTTATTAACTCAATTTGTTCTATGATATGTCCAGTAGCAGTTGGTTCAATGCTAGGAGGTAAAAAGTTTAATGTGTTTAAAATATTATGAAAATCTACGGTGTAGCGCTGTACTACTTCCATAGGTTCAATCTGTTCTAAACGTGCTTTTTTAGTTATTTTATCTTCACCAACATCAGCGTCATTCTCTAAATGACCTGCATCTGTTATATTTCTAACATACCTTACTTTATAACCTAGATGTTTCAGATATCTAAAAATGACATCAAAAGACATAAAAGTTCTTACATTTCCTAAATGAACATTACTATAAACGGTAGGTCCGCAAACATACATGCCCACATGACCTTCATTTATAGTTTTAAAAACTTCTTTTTCTCCAGTAAGTGAATTGTATATTTTTAACTGTTGGTCTTTATAAAGCTGCATAGGTTGTTGATAAACAGAAATAGGGTTTACTAAAACTTTGTATCTAATTTAATGTAATCTAAAAACTCACGTCTTGTGGCTTTATCTTTAAATCTACCACCAAACTCAGAAGTTACCGTGCTACTTTCAATATCTCGAATACCTCTAGAGTTCACACATAAATGTTTAGCGTCTATAACACAGGCAACATCTTTAGTGCCCAAGACTTCTTGAAGTTCTTTTACAATCTGTATGGTTAAACGTTCCTGTACTTGTGGTCGCTTAGCATAGTAATCTACGATTCTATTCATTTTAGATAAACCTACAACAGTGCCATTTGAAATGTAGGCAATATGTGCTTTACCAACTATGGGCAATAAATGGTGCTCACAGGTTGAATATACCGTAATGTTTTTTTCAACTAGCATTTCACCATATTTGTACTTATTGTCAAATGTTGAAGCACTCGGTTTTTTATCAGGATTTAACCCTCCAAAAATCTCATTAACAAACATTTTTGCAACTCTATTTGGTGTTCCTTGCAAGCTGTCATCACTTAAGTCTAAGCCAAGAGTCTCCATAATGTGACGCACATCGTCTTTAATGATGTCAATTTTTTCATCATTCGTAAGTCTAAAGGCATCGCTTCGCATGGGTGTATTTTGCGATGTGCCTATATGCTCATTTCCTAAAGCGTCAAAATCTTCAAAATCTTTATCAATTTTCATTTTTAAAAATCAATTTTAGTCTGCAAAGATAAGTAATTCACTTATTTTACCTTTACTATTAACAAACAATTAATTAGTGGATTATGCATTTGGGCGTTACCCTTTGGGTCGGGCTTTCCGCACTACAAGGTAGCTTGCTCCAATCCCTAACGCGACAAACCATGGTCTTGGTCTCGTTTCATCAATTGTAATTACATAATAAAAGCTTGAATATTTATAAATATTCAAGCTTTTATTTATGTTGTGTGAAATTATTAAATATTGAAACTTAGAGATACTGTAATATTAGAGTTTATTCTATCTAACATAGCCTGCGGTGCGTTGCCAAAATCTAAGTGATATAATTCATTGCTATAAGATCTTTCAAATTGATCATAAGTAACATCTATTTTGGTGTTGCCAAAATTATAACCCAAACCTAAAGAATAACCATTGAGGTCACCTATTGTAACTCCATCTGTGTATGGGCTTTCTTCAAAGCGGTAACCACCTCTAAAGCTAAACTGTTGGTGTTTGTATTCACCGCCAAGTTTATAAGTTGAAGCTTGGGTAAACATATCATTAATGTTAGCATTTAAATCTTGATAATAAGCATCAGACTCAGGTTTAAACTTAGTGCTTCCGTAATCTTTTCTAGAATAGTCAAAGCTTATAAGTCCTTGTTTTCCAAAAATATAGGCTAAGCTGCCTGTGAGTTTTCCAGGTGTTTGCATTCTATATTGTGGATAAACATTTAACACCTGCGGGTAAATTTCAATAAACCCATTAGCACCGTCGGTTCCTAAATATTGAGAAGTTGATTCTTCTATTGTATACCAAGTTGGTGAATCATAAGTTACACCAACCCTAAATTCGTCACTTAGTTTCATGATACCTCCTAATTGAAATGAGAACCCGTTACCGGTAGTTGATAACGTATTTTCGAATTCAACAAAATTAACTGTTGATCCTGCATTAATATTATCTTCAAAAAGAAGAGAGGAGCGCTGATAATCTATGAAATGAGAGTTTAAATTTAAACCTAAATATAAATTGTCTTCATACTGGGCTGCTAGATTAAAGGATACCTTGCCATTGTATCCAGTGGCAGCATATGTATAATCATGCTCAAAGTTACCAGAAGCAATATTTGAAAAGTACAAAGTGTTGGCATCATCATTTATGTCGTCTGGTTCTAAAATAAAAGATTCAAAACCTAAAAAAGCTTGTTGATGGGCAAAGCCATATATACTGCCTATATCTTGATAAGCATCTGCTAATGATTCATCTGGTAATGAAGAAATCTCATCAAGCCTTTTTCCATCAGCAAAATCATAAAAATAACTAGCAATAGAATTACTAAAGTCGGGATCATTAGTTGTATTGGTACCAGCGGCAAACCAATTATATTCATGGTTGTTGGTTCGCTCATAGGCTACGCCTAAGGTGAATTTTCTCCATGGAGAGTTATTGTTGTTACTAGTAAAAACAAAAACAGCACCAGCTTGATTTAAATCAAAGTTAGATTCGTTTGTAATCCCAGAGCTTCCAAAATAGTTTGATGTATTTTCAATATCTACGTTAGAACCTGATATAGAAGCATGACTTCTGCTAAATACAGCTGAACCTGCTGGATTTAAACTAACGGCACTCATATCGCCTCCTAAAGCTCCAAAGGCACCACTAAGTGCTCTATAACGAGCTGTTCCTTGAATATTGTCTTGAGAATATCTTAATGCATCAGTTAAATCCTGAGCGTAAATTGAGGACATAGATAGCAAGCCTATGAATAGCAAACTTAACTTTTTCATATAGTTGAATTTTTGTTTTTATTAATAAAGATTATCTGCGTCTTCCACCTCCACTTGATGATCTTGAAGAACCTGAGCTTCTGCTACTTCCTGAAGATCTAGAAACAGATCCACTTGAACTAGAACTTCTACTACTAGAAGAACTGTAGCTTCTAGAAGATGATGATGGCGATGAGTATGTTGACCTTGAAGAGCCGCTACTATAATTCCTTGTAGGTTGTTTGTAAACGCTACTAGAACTTCTTCTTACTGCAGGTGATGAAGATCTGGTTTTAGAATTTGATGTCGGTGTCCTAGACACTGTTGTTTTTCTTCCTTGTGAATTTGTATAGGTTCTAACATTACTTGGGCTAGAAGAGCGTCTAACATTATAATTACTAGAAGGGTTTCTATTTACACTACTAATACGAGATGTTCCTCTATTGTTAGATTCGGTTCTGTTATATGTAGTTGCTCTACTAGAAGTACTAGAAACACTGCTTCTTCTGGCAGAATTGTATTTAGAAGTTGTAGGTTTTGTAGATCTGCTAGAAACACTACTTCTTCTAGATGTGCTATAATTATTACTGCTCGATAGGCCTCTTGAGCTTCTTCCAGAGTAATAACTTCCTCTTCTGCTAGAGCTATAAGCTAAACCACGATTGTTGTTATATCTGTTTCCGTAATAACCATTATAATATCTGTTTCCATAATATCCAGATCTCCAAGGACTATAAGCCCAACCGCCATAGTAGCCACCACCGTAAAAAGGTGGACACCATGGGTCATAAAAGCCCCAATTATTCCAACCCCAGTTGTTCCAACCATAGTTCCAGTCATTCCAACCCCATCTATTCCAACGCCAGTTATTCCAACCCCAACCAAATCCTGCATTCCAACCCCAGTTGTTCCATCCGTTATCAATATAGTTTATGGTAACATTATTGCTTTGTTGTCCCCAACCTGCATGACCTTGATAGTCATTATATATAGAATCGTTTTCAACGTAATTATCAGATTCATAAGAATCAATATCTGTAAAAACAGCATCGTCCCCAATTAAATTTTCATATTGCAAAGACTTATTTGTAAAGTAATTTTTATAATAATTACTATTAGTCTTATTAGGTACTTCAACAACTGTTTCCCTAGGTGTTTGAGTTACTTGTATTACTTCTCCTCCATAAATACCATCATCATCACCACCAACGTATTGATAAGAACCGCATGACACTAAGCCAAACATTAAACCAATCATGGCTATGAATGACACTTTTCTTTTTGAGTATTTATTTAAGCGCATATCTGTATAATTTTATTGTTGGACATAACAAAAATAGTTAGTTTTGCTGAACTATTTTATTATTTAACATAGTCACAATATTTGTGCCAAAAAAAATATATGAGCAAAAAACTCACAAGTAGAGCAGAAGATTATTCGAAATGGTATAACGAATTGGTTGTCAAGGCAGACCTAGCGGAGAATTCGGCAGTTAGAGGATGTATGGTTATTAAACCTTATGGTTATGCTATTTGGGAAAAAATGCAAGCAGAATTAGATAGAATGTTTAAAGAAACAGGTCATCAAAATGCATATTTTCCGTTATTCGTTCCTAAAAGTTTGTTTGAAGCTGAAGAAAAAAATGCTGAAGGCTTTGCAAAAGAATGTGCTGTTGTAACACATTACAGATTGCAAAATGATCCTGACAAACCTGGTAAGTTAAGAGTAGATCCAGAAGCTAGATTAGAAGAGGAGTTGGTTGTTAGACCTACCAGTGAGGCCATTATTTGGAATACCTATAAAAATTGGATTCAGTCTTATAGAGATTTACCAATATTAGTTAATCAGTGGGCAAATGTAGTACGCTGGGAAATGCGCACGCGTTTGTTTTTACGTACAGCAGAATTTTTATGGCAAGAAGGTCATACGGCTCATGCAACAGAAGCAGAAGCTATTGAGGAGACCAAACTTATGAATAATGTGTATGCTACTTTTGTTGAAAATTTCATGGCTATTCCTGTAATTCAGGGGGTTAAAACAGAAAGTGAACGTTTTGCTGGTGCGGTTGATACTTATTGTATTGAAGCTTTAATGCAAGACGGGAAGGCATTGCAAGCTGGAACCTCTCACTTTTTAGGGCAGAATTTCGCAAAGGCCTTTGACGTTAAATACGCAAATAAAGAAGGAAAACAAGATTATGTTTGGGCTACTTCTTGGGGTGTTTCTACTAGGTTAATGGGAGCGCTTATTATGACTCATAGCGATGACAACGGATTGGTATTGCCTCCCAACTTAGCGCCTTATCAAGTAGTTATTGTTCCTATATATAGAAATGATGAACAGTTTGAGGCTATTAGTAAAGTTGCCGAAGATATTATTAGTGATTTGAGAGATCGAAGTATTTCAGTTAAGTTTGATAAAAGAGATACACTTCGCCCTGGGGCTAAGTTTGCACAACATGAATTGCAAGGTGTGCCTTTGCGTATTGCCATTGGACCGAAAGATTTAGAGAATGAAACAGTTGAATTGGCAAGAAGAGATACATTATCAAAGCAAACGGTTATTTTAGATAGAATATCTGTGGTTATTGAAGATTTGTTAGAAGAAATTCAAGAAAGTTTATTTAAAAGAGCATTAGATTACAGAAATAACCATATTACCAAGGTTGATGATTTTGATTCGTTTAAAAAAGTGTTAGAAACTAAAGGAGGATTTATATCTGCTCACTGGGATGGTACTAATGAAACAGAAGATAAGATTAAAGAACTTACTAAGGCAACAATTAGATGTATTCCTTTAGAGAGTGAATCAGAAGATGGTGTGTGTGTTTACTCTGGAAACCCTTCAAAAGGTAGAGTATTGTTCGCAAAAGCATATTAATTTAAATTTTTTTTAAAAAACTTTGATTAAGTATTGCAACATTTAAAAATAGTTGTATTTTTGCATCCGCAATCACGAATTGTATGTTCATTAAATTATGAATTAACCAAAATGGCCCGTTCGTCTATCGGCTAGGACGCCAGGTTTTCATCCTGGTAAGAGGGGTTCGATTCCCCTACGGGCTACAATTTTTTAATAAGAAATAAAACAAAATGGCAAATCATAAGTCAGCGTTAAAAAGAATTAGAAGTAACGAAGCTAAGCGAGTTATAAATAAATATCAGCATAAAACTACGCGTAATGCTATTAAGAAGTTACGTGAATTAACTGATAAGAAAGAAGCAGAGGCTTTATTTCCTCAGGTAGTTTCTATGTTAGATAGATTAGCTAAGAAAAACGTTATTCATGCTAATAAAGCGGCTAACCTTAAATCTGGTTTGGCTAAGCATGTTGCTGCTTTATAAGATAAGCTAAAACAATATTTTAAAAGCCTTTCTGAAAAGAAAGGCTTTTTTTTGGTGAAATTTCAGAGTTGAAAACATTTCTTGCCTAATCCTGGATAATAATGTTCCTTAGATTAAAGGAGATTTAATAATATTGTGTTGAAAACAGAATTATTGAAGTTATTTTATGTCCTATAAAAGCTTTTTTCTACTTACTATCATATCTGGTTTATTGAGCTATTCATGTAAGCCAAAAACATTTGATGAACCCCAAATCTCTCTTGATAAATATCAAATAGAAGAAGGTTTTAATATAGAGGTTGTTGCCTCAGAACCTTTTATTGAAGCGCCAGTTGCAATGGATTTTGATAATCAAGGGCGTATGTGGGTTGTGGAAATGAAAGGTTACATGAGAAACCTAAGTGGTGCAGGTGATGATGAGCCAAATGGCACAATCTCTATTCTGGAAGATTTAGATAATGATGGTATTACTGATCATGCTAAAGTATTTATCGATAGTTTGGTTTTGCCTAGGGCAATTGCTCATGTTTATGGAGGGCTTTTGTATGCCGAACCGCCTAACCTTTGGTTTGTTAATATAGATAATGATAAGCCATTAAATAAAGTTTTAGTTGATTCTTTGTATTCTGAAGGTGGAAATGTTGAGCATCAACCAAATGGTTTAATGATGCATATTGATAATTGGATTTATAATGCCAAATCGTATTTTAGATATCAAAGAAAAGAAGGTAACTGGATTAAGGAGCCCACAACTTTTAGAGGGCAATGGGGAATTAGTAAAGACAATTTCGGAAGATTGTATTACAATACCAATTCGGTACAACTTTTAGGAGACTATATGTTGCCAAATACCTTAATAAAAAACAAATTTTATAAACCCAAAACGGGTTTAAATAATGTTCTTACTCCTGATCAAAGAGTTTACCCTTTACATCCTACATCAGTAAATAGAGGGTATGTAAAAGGAGTTTTAGATAAAGATAGTTTGCTAATTAATGTTACGTCTGCATGTGGGCCTTTAATTTACAGGGGAAATCAATTTCCGAAAGCCTTTAAAGAGAATGCTTTTGTTTGTGTTCCAGAAGCTAATATTGTAAAGCGTAACATTTTAACTTTTGAGGCGGATAAGGTGTCAGGAAGTCAAGCCAAAGCCAATGTAGAATTTTTGGCAGCTACCGAAGAAGGATTTCGTCCTGTTAATCTTAATAATGGACCAGACGGTAATTTGTATATTGTTGATATGCATAGAGGGGTTATACAAGATAGAGCTTTTATGACACCTTATATGCGTGATGCATTAGCCAAAAAGAAATTAGATACTTTAATTGGTAAGGGTCGTATTTTAAAGGTAGCTAGAAATAATAACAGTGAGTATAAGCCTATAGACTTAAGTGGATTAGAAATAAAAGAGTTAGTGTCTTTATTAGAAAATCAAAACGGTTGGTTAAGAGATAGGGCGCAACAAGTTCTTATTCATGAAAATGATGAGAGTGCGATTTCGTTGTTAAAAGTTCTTTTGTTTACTTCTGATAATGAGATAGCACAAATTCATGCATTGCATACTTTGAATGGTTTAGATGCATTGAAATTTAAAGATTTAGAAAAAGTTTTAACTAATGGTAGTTCTGTTAAAACCCAATGTCATGGTTTAGTTTTATCAGGTCAGTTTGCGTCAGAAGATACTTTTGCATCTTTTAAAAATATACTTGAAAGATTATCAAAAGAAAACCATCCTGAAATAGATTTATATATGCTTAGTTCATTAGATAAATGGTTTCAGGTTGATGCAAAATCACTATTTCCTTTGATATATGAAGTCTCATCTAGATATAAAGAAAAACCTTTATATCAAGAGGCTTTGGTGAGTAGTTTAGGCAATGTTGAAACTGAATATTTAAACTATATTAGAGAAAAAGAGTTGGATGATTATCTTTTAAATGAGCTTTTAAATGAAGTAATTGTAAATAGGGAAAACAAGAAACAAAACTCCATTTATACCAGAAAAAAGGGGGGTACAGATTCCAGAACTTCAGGGTATAGAATTTATAGAAATTTGTGTGCTACTTGTCATGGTGTTGAAGGAGAGGGTGTTGAAAGTTTAGCACCACCTCTAGTGCAATCAGAGTACATTTCAGGATCATCAGAACGCTTGGCTTTAGTTTTATTGCATGGTTTGTCTGGTCCTGTACATGTTGATGGTAAGGTATATGATTTTAATATTACTATGCCTGGGTTAGTAAACAATCCTGATTTTACAGATAAGGATGTATTAGATGTTATGAAATATCTAAAAAGTGCTTTCGCAGGTGAATGGGAAGAAATGGATGTTGAAAAACTAAAGAGTCTTCGAGAATTAAAACCTGAAAATGGCTCCGTTTTTACAGAGAAGGAGTTGAAAGAGATTATAAAGTAAAGAATAATTATTAAAGCCTTGTATTAATAATATTATTAAATGCAGACCCAAAGGTATATGAGACACCTACTGAAAAACCTAATTCAAAATCGGTAGCTATTTGCTTTTGTTGCAGCAATACATCTTCTAGTGAGGCGTCTCCGGCTGGAAGATTAACTTGGTCATGAATAAATTCTATGTTTCCTGAAAACCTTACCGAAAAGCCTTTAATAATTCTTACCGAAACACTGCTATTCATTTGGAACCTATTTTTGGAAAAGTCTTCTAAAAAACTAGAGGCTCTAATTCTGGAAAAGACATTACCCCATGGTTGGCGATAGCGTACTTGAATATCGAAAGCATGATTCCAGATGGACTCATCTTCAACACCAAAAATAGTAGTTTCTATATAGTTGTTATAACGATAACCAATTTTATAGGCAAATACAATTTCTCTTTTTAAAACTTCACTATAAGGAAAAATATTGTATTCAATGGCGGGAGTAAAGCCCATTGATAAATCAATATTTGTGTAGGTATCATGACTAAGATTTCCAAAAACACCAGTTGACCAATGGTCTGAAATACTACGAACAATACTTGCTGATCCCCAATATCTATCCCTAGTACTGGTGAATTCTTCATCATTTCTAATAAACTTACTGTTTAAATGACTTAACTGAGCATCTGCTCTTACACGCCATTTTTCGGTAACTTTATCACTTTCTAAACCAACTTTATATTCAAATCGTTTTCTACTAGCTTCTTTGTTGAATTTCCCTTGTCCATAAACCTCAAAAATCCAGTTTCTCCAAGGGTCATTAAATTCAACTTCTTCGTTTTTAGGCGCGCCTTTAATCTTATAGGTTACTCTATTTTCTAAGTTAGATTCTATTATATAAGGCAATAGTCCTCTGCCTATTCTCCAGGTTAACCTTTTACGCACATCGTCTGAGGTCATATTAGCGTTAGAATCAAAAGTTAAGATTCTGGTAATGCCCTCAAAAGACGAGGCACCAGTAAACTCAAGTTTGTAAGTTCTACCTCCACTTCCATTAGCTATATCATATATAAAAAGAATAACATTGGCTAAACCTTGGTCACGAACGTGATCAACATGTTTAACTTCTTGTCGAACATAAGCTTTATCACAATTACAGTCTACAAAAAGTTTAATGCCTTCTTTTTCTTTAAGTTCTTCAACTTGACTGATTGAAAACAACGGAATTAATAAAAAAATAAAGAAAAGGTTTCTAACTAAAGGAATTGGCATTGTGATTATTCTTATATATGCGCAAATATACATTTAATGGCGATTAAAGTTTGGTGCACATGCCTCAAAAAGTAGGCCATTTAACTCATTGCATATAATTTTTTTAGTTTGCATATGGTTTGAATAAAGTTTGCATAAGCTTAATGGTAAAAAAAGAGCCTTAACATTTCTGTTAAGGCTTCATTTAGTTAGTTTAGTTAGTAAAGATTATCCATTCATGGATATCAAAAATTCTTCGTTATTTCTGGTTTGTTTAAAGCGATCGTTAATAAATTCCATAGCTTCAACAGGGTTCATGTCAGCAAGATATTTGCGCATTACCCACATACGTTGAATGGTGTTTTCATCAAGTAATAAATCATCTCTACGAGTACTTGAAGATGTAAGGTCTATAGCAGGGAATATTCTACGGTTAGATATTTTTCTATCTAACTGAAGTTCCATATTACCAGTTCCTTTAAATTCTTCAAAGATTACTTCATCCATTTTAGAACCAGTTTCTGTAAGCGCTGTGGCAATGATAGTTAAAGAACCACCATTTTCAATGTTCCTAGCAGCACCAAAGAAACGTTTTGGTTTATGTAATGCATTTGCGTCAACACCACCACTTAATATTTTACCAGATGCAGGTTGAACGGTGTTATATGCTCTTGCCAAACGGGTAATGGAATCTAAGAGAATCACAACATCATGTCCGCATTCTACCAAACGTTTTGCTTTTTCTAAAACAATGTCAGCAATTCTAACATGCTCATGAGCTTCTTTATCAAAAGTTGAAGCTACTACTTCACCTCTTACATTACGTTGCATGTCTGTAACCTCTTCTGGGCGCTCATCAATTAATAAAATCATTTGATAAACCTCAGGATGATTTGCAGCAATAGCATTGGCCACATCCTTTAAAAGCATTGTTTTACCAGTTTTTGGTTGTGATACTATCATACCACGTTGCCCTTTACCAATAGGAGCAAACAAATCCATAATTCTAGTAGAAATAGTATTTTGGCGATCAGCCAAATTGAACTTTTCTTGAGGAAATAATGGTGTTAGGTGTTCAAATGCTACACGGTCTCTAACAACATTAGGATTTTGACCGTTAATTTTACTCACCTTTATTAAAGGGAAATATTTTTCACCTTCTTTAGGAGGTCTTACATTACCTAGAACAGTATCTCCTTTTTTCAATCCAAATAATCTTATTTGAGATTGAGATACATAAATATCATCAGGAGAAGAAAGGTAGTTGTAATCAGAAGAGCGCAAGAATCCGTAGCCATCTTGCATGATGTCTAATACACCTTCACTTTCAATAATGGCATCAAATTCATAATCAGGTTCACGATAACGGTTTCTATTGTCTTTGTTACCGGTATCAACATTTCCATTCTTTTGGTTTTTATGTTGATTTTTGTGCTGATTTTTATGTTGATGTTGCCTTTGCTGATTACTTTGTTGCTTAGGCTTATCTTGTTTGTGGTCTTCCTTTTTTTGCTGAGGTGCAGTCTCTTTCTTTTCAGAAGCTGCAGCAACTGGTGCGGGTTTTTCAGCTTCTTTTTTAGGCGCTTCCTTTTTCTCTGGAGTCGCTTTTTCAGGAGCTGGTTTTTCTGTGTTTCCCACAGGTTTCTGTATACGCTGTCTAGGTCTTTTTTGTCTTGCTTTTTTTTCTTCTTCAGGACTTTTACTTTCTGTAACTTTATTAATAGACTTAGGGTCAGCAGCTTGTAAATCAAGTATTTGATATACTAGATCTAATTTTTTTAAAGAACGGTACTTAGGGACACTTAATTCTTTTGCAATCTCTTGTAAATCAGAGAGTTTTTTTTCTTTTAATTGCGAAATTTCAAACATTGATGTTTATATTGAATGTATATATTTTTGAATTTAAATTTTGAGTAATTCTGAGAAAAAAATATATTTAATCTGGAGAATTTAATCGCCTGTAACAGCGATTGTTGAGAATTATTACTGCAATTATACAACTTTATTTTAAGTTTTAGTACTTATTTCTGCAAGAAACTATTATTTTTGCTGTCCAGTTTTAAAAACTTACATGTTACAGAGAATACAAACTATATATCTAATTATTGCAGCCGGTGTTTCGGGTGGGTTAATATATGTTTTTAATTTATGGGGTTTAGAAGACGGTACCCAGGTATGGGCAAAAGATGTTAATTATGTCTTTGCTGCTTTTTTAACTTCTGCTTTTTTCTCTGTAGTAGCTATATTTAGATACAAAAACAGGAAGTCTCAATTTATTTTAGGGCGCCTTAACATCATATTAAACTTTATTTTACTAGGATTTTTTGTATATCAATCTCTAAACATATCTGGAGAAACTAACGTTTCTGAGAAAGGTATTGGGATGTTCATTCCTATTATTTCTATCGTGTTTTTGGCATTAGCCAATAAGGCCATTAAAAAGGATGAAGATCTTGTAAAATCTGTAGATCGATTACGATAAAACCTAATATCTTAGTAGTATTAGTGCGTAGGCCCAAGGTGAAGATCTTGGGCTTTTTTATTTTTGGCGTTACCCTATCGGGTCAGGCTTTCGGTGGTCGCTCTCTTTGAGGAGCTTCAACAAATACCTCAATCCTTAACGCAAATGTTTGCTAAGGCATTGGTGTTGTTCAAAGTTCTATTGTTTTTTTGCCGTTTTTTATTAGCAATGACAAAAAAAAGTCTAGACTAAGTCCAGACTTTTAGATTATTTCTAGTTTAGAGCTACTTATTTTATTTCAATAAGCTCTAAATCAAATATTAAATCTTGTCCAGCTAATGGATGATTAGCGTCTACAATAATATGATCTTCATTTACTTCAGCTACGCGAAATTGTACTTCATTACCTTCAGGGTCTTTAGAAGCTAATCCCATACCAACTTCTGGAGACATTTCTGGTGGCAATTGTTCTTTTTTCACCTCATATAGTAATTCTTGCTGAATATCACCATAAGCATCAGATACTGGAATATTGATAGTCTTTTTTTCATTTACTTTCATATCTATAACACCCTTTTCAAAACCAGGTATAAGCATGCCTTGTCCTAATTGGAATTCTAAAGGTTCTCTCTCTAATGAACTGTCAAAAATTTGACCATTGTTTAACTTTCCTGTGTAATGTACTCTAACAGTATCATTTTCTTTTACTTGACTCATAAATAATTATGTTTTTTTAAATAGCTGCAAAAGTACATATTAAAAGACAGAATCAATGTGTTAAATAATATAATACTAGCTAATTTAAAAGCTTATTCTTTTGGGTGTCTTACAGGGAATTCAATAACCTCTAAATTTTCAATTTTTTTGCCTTCAATGGTAAATCTCAACATGGTTCTGGTTTTGTGAAACCCATGTTTGCCAACAGCACCAGGATTCATGTGAATCAAGTTTAATTTCTTATCAGGCATTACTTTTAAAATGTGAGAGTGACCACAAATAAATAACCGAGGTGGATTTTGCTTTATAGCTTCTGCAACACGAACATTATATTTTGGTGGGTAGCCGCCAATATGTGTAATCCAAACCTCCACATCTTCGCACATAAACCTATTATGCTCTGGGAATTCGACTCTTACTTTGGCATCATCAATATTGCCGTAAACACCTTTTAGAGGTTTTAGAGCTTTTATAGCATCAGTTACTTTTAGGCTTCCTATATCCCCAGCATGCCAAACTTCATCTGCTTGTTTTACATATTTAAGAATGTTGTCATCAATGTATCCATGAGTATCAGAAAGTAGGAGTATTTTGGTCATTTATGCTGAATTTACTTGTGTTGAATTTATTTCAGTCATGTAATTTCTTGCTGTAAAGTTATTGATAAATGATTGACTTTTTATAATTTTCCGGCTACCTTCGTTTAACAACCAATAAAGTTCATTAAAATGGAACTTTATCTTTGCATTAACGAACTTTTTCAAAAACATATTAACTTCATTCCACACCCATAATTTGGCAGGTAGATGCGTTAGGGATTGAGCGCATGTTTGAGCTCCCCGAAGCATGAGGGAGCGAGTAGTGAAATATTTATATTCATGAGTTCATTAATTTTAAATATTAACCGACGAATATAGCCTGACGCAATTTTGTAATGCTGAACATGGTGAAGCATCAAAAAACAAAATTGGGTAACGCCCATATTATTTAGTAATTAATTAAGATTTCTATCTGTTGTGGAATAACAAAACTGTATATCTTTGCTGTTTCAATAAATGTATAATACAGTTTGAGGTATTTTATAGAACTTTCTTATAATGGTAGTGCTTATCATGGTTGGCAAAATCAGCCCACTGCTATTTCTGTACAGGAAGTTCTTGAAAAAGGCTTATCTACGCTTTTAAAAGAACCTGTTGCTATTGTTGGCGCAGGACGTACCGATACCGGAGTGCATGCCTCACAAATGTTTGCGCATTTTGATACCGAGGTTGGTTTTGAGGAAACACAGTTAACTTATAAGCTCAATTCGTTTTTACCGAAGGATATTGCTATTAAAAGTGTTTTAAAGGTAAATGCAGATGCGCATGCACGTTTTGATGCTGTAAGTAGAACGTATTTATACAGAATTATACTAAGTAAAAATGTGTTTACGTTTAATAATGTGCTTTATGTGAAGCAGAATTTAGATGTGGAGAAAATGAAGGAAGCTTCGAAAATTTTATTTGAGTATAAAGATTTTCAATGCTTTTCTAAAACGAATACCGATGTAAAAACGTATAATTGTGATATCATGAAAGCCGAATGGTTTTTTAAGGATGATGAGCTTCATTTTGTTGTAAAGGCCGATAGGTTTTTGCGCAATATGGTAAGAGCCATTGTAGGTACCATGATAAATATAGGTTTAGGGAAAATTAATGTAAACGATTTGCATACTATAATTAAATCTAAAAATAGGAGTGAGGCGGGATTTTCGGTTCCTGCACATGCCTTATATTTAACTCATGTGGAATACCCAGACAGTATAAAACTTAATGACTAAGAAAAAGGAAAACATATTTGATTTTGTGCTATTTAAAAGGCTGTTTCAGTATATAAAACCTTATAAAGGTGTTTTTATTGGGCTTTTTGTTTTGGTAATTCTTTTAGCGCTTTTAAGTGCGGTTATGCCAAGATTAACTAAAGAGGCTATTGATTTAGGAATCTCTTTAGGTGATTCTGAAACCTTTTTGGTCTACGTGGTTATTATGTTTGGGGTTTTAATGTTTCAAACCATATTTCAACTTTCGTTTATTTATTACGCAGCGTGGTTAGGGCAAAACCTAGTAAAAGATGTTAGGATAAAACTTTTTAATCATTTGCTTCAATTTAAAATGAAGTATTATGATAATTCTTCTGTTGGTGTTTTAATCACGAGAGCAGTGACCGATATGGAGCGTATTGCTGATATTTTTGGTCAAGGTTTGTTCATGATTTTCAGGGATATCCTTACTATGGTAGTAGTGTTTGGTTTTATGCTGAATTCTAATTGGAGGTTGAGCTTAATTGTATTTATAATGCTCCCCATATTATTATATGCTACTCGACTGTTTCAAAAGTATATGAAAGTGGCTTTTGAGGAGGTAAGAACAGAGGTGTCTAATCTTAATTCTTTTGTTCAAGAGCGTATAACGGGTATGAAAATCCTTCAGCTTTTTACCCGTGAAAAGGTTGAGCACGAAAATTTTAAGACGATAAATGAGCGCCATAAAAAGGGATGGTTAAAAACGGTTTGGTATAATTCCTTTTTCTTTCCTATAGCAGATTTGGCATCATCAGTTACCATTGGTTTAGTAGCTTGGTATGGCGGATTGAATGTTATTGTTGGTACGGTTACTCAAGGAACCTTGGTAGAGTTTATCATGTATATTCCTATGTTGTTTAGACCGTTAAGGCAGATTGCTGATAAGTTTAATACGCTACAAATGGGAATGGTGGCTGCAAACAGAGTGTTTAAAGTTTTAGATACCACATCTCAAATTGATGATACAGGAACTATGGTAGCAGAACATTTTAAGGGCAACCTTAAGTTTGATGATGTACACTTTAGTTATGTTGAAAATGAAGAAGTTTTAAAAGGGATTTCATTCTCAGTTAATGCTGGCGATACGGTTGCTATTGTTGGTGCTACCGGAGCAGGAAAGTCTACTATTATTAATTTGTTGAATCGTTTTTATGAGATTAAAGATGGTGCCATTTTAGTGGATAATATAGATATTAGAGAGGTTACCCTAGCGTCCTTACGAACACAAATTGCGGTGGTATTACAAGATGTGTTCTTATTTGCTGATACTATTTTAAGTAACATTACTTTAAATCATCCTGAGATTACAGAGGCCGAGGTACAACAGGCTGCTAAAGATATTGGTATTCACGAATTTATTATGAGTTTACCAAATGGCTATCACTATAACGTGAAAGAGCGTGGAGTGATGCTGTCGTCTGGTCAAAGGCAGTTAATTTCATTTTTAAGAGCCTATGTAACCAACCCAAGTATTTTAGTGTTAGATGAAGCCACTTCTTCGGTAGATTCTTATTCTGAACAACTTATTCAAAATGCTACAGATAAAATTACTAAAGGACGTACGTCAATTGTTATTGCGCACCGTTTGGCTACGGTTAAAAAAGCAGATAAAATTATAGTTATGGATGCCGGTATTATTGTAGAACAAGGTACACATGACGAGCTTCTTAAAAAGAAAGATGGTTACTACAAAAATCTTTACGAAGTTCAGTTTTTACAAGAGGAAGTTGTTGTTTAATTCTTCGGAACAAAGTCTTGTATAGAAATATCACCTGTCAAAAACAACATTACTATTGACAACATAGAGATTCCTAAGTAATCCATGAAAAATATTAGCAAAAATGTAGGTACTCTCCAAAGTAAAGATGTTTTACTGAATTTAGAGTTTTTGTAAGACACATAAACACAGAAAAAAATCATTAAGGCTACATATATTAAGGCTGTATCTATGTACACTTGAGGATTTACCAGTAATAATATAGCTTGGTATACCGTTGAAATAATGCTAAAACTTGTAAGAGCATATATAGCGGTAACAAAATGTTCCGCGTAATTGTATTGTTTTTTGTTAAATACCACAAAACCAGCAAAGGCTATCATTGGTATGTATAGGAAGTATATTAAAGAACTATATTCCATAGTAGCAGATATAATTTTCTCTGTACCACTACCTCCAGTACTTGTCTGTGCATAACTTATACTTGAAAAGTCAATACTATCCCAAGCTACTTTTTTAATTAGAAACAGGATAAACCCGGAAGATGTTAAAGCAATGGCCAACATACTCACAGGGTTTAGATACTTTTTCCTTATACCGGCAATATAACCTCCACAAACAATATGTGGTTTGATAAGCATATGCCAAAGGGTTTTTAGGAAAGTGTTATCTAGGTTAAAATAACGTTCTATTAAATCGTAAAGTAAGTTTTTAACTGAGATTCTATTCCTAATTACTTTAGCGCCACAGTCAGGACAAAAACTATAATCTGTTCTTAATGAAGTATTACAGTTTCTACAATTCATTACACCAAATCTTTCTTAATTAAACTAGTAAGTTGGTTAGAGTCTTCAAAGACTACAAATTCACCATCCTTAAAATAAGAGATGTGTCCGGTTTCTTCACTTACAGCAAGTGCTAAAGCATCTGTTTTTTCGGTAATGCCAATGGCAGCTCTATGGCGCAGTCCAAACCTTTGAGGTATGTTTTTTTCGTTATTAACTGGTAGAATAACTCTTGTAGCTTTTACAATGTTGTCACTAATAATGATGGCGCCATCATGAAGCGGGCTATTTTTAAAAAAGATACTTTCTATAATGGGTTGAGTGACTTTAATATTCATTTCATCGCCTGAGGACAATAAAAAATCTAGATTATTATTATTTTCAAAAACTATTAAAGCCCCGGTTTTAGACATAGACATTTTGTTACAAGCTGCTACAACCGCCTCAATATCTGTGGTGTTTGCTGAGTCAGATTTAAAACGTTGTAAAAAAGATACCCGTTTTCCAAAGTTAGTAGACCCAACCATGAGTAAAAATTTCCTGATTTCAGGTTGAAACACTACAATTAATGCGATAATTCCAACTTTCATAAAACCACCGAAAATACCCGAAAGCAATTCCATGTTTAGGAATTCAGTGAGTTTCCAAGCACCGTAAATAATAATGATTCCAAGAAAAATATTAATAGCTACCGTTCCTTTTACTAGTTTATAAAGGTAGTAGAGTAGTAGTGCCACCAAAACAACATCGAGATAATCTATAAAGCGTAGGTTTAAAATGTCGTTAAAGATGTCCAATAGGAAATAGGTTTTGGTAAATTTAAGAAATTAGAGTGAATCTATTATGAATTCGTGATTTGAGATTGTAACATTTTTTAAGTCTAATTCTAAGATTTTAGATTTAATAGTAATATAATCTTGAAATTGTAAGTTTTCGTTATAAGAAATCTCAATTTGAAATTTTTCTTCTGATTTTTCTATAGTGGCTATTAAATCATTTTTTAAGGTGGAATTACTACTGGATTCAATAAATGTTTCTTCGGATGTTGGATAAATCGTGATTTTTTCTAATGATTTAATATGGATGTTTAAAATTTTGTTGTTGTATAATTGAGAATGTTTTGGAGTGAATTTATATGATAAATCTTCATGATAAATGACATCCGTAAACTCAACAAACCCCAAATTATTTCTACTAGTATCATGACACGTAAAATAGTTTTTAGCGTTTTCGTTTTTATGACCAGCATTAGCTTTTTTATTCTGTAGAAATTTAATGTGTGGAATTGCCTGTTTTAAAGTCAAACGTTTATCTACATTAACCAACCAATTAGTTGTGCTGATTAAGTTTTTTCGGTTTAATTCAAGGCTATCGGGCTTGGTCTCATCATAAAACAGGTAAGCTGCTGAAACATCCTCTAATTCTGTAATATTTGAATGACTAATCTCTGGTAATTCAATGACTTTCTTGTTACAAGAAAAGACTAAAACCAAAGCAAATAACAATGCAATTTTTTTCATAACAACTTAACAACTCAACGATTCCACTAATTTCACGCATTCCATAGCTTCTTTAACATCATGTACACGTAAAATAGAAGTGCCGTTTTGTAAAGCAATGGTGTTTAATGCGGTAGTGCCATTCAAAGCATTTTCAGGTGAAGAATCTAATAGTTTATAAATCATAGATTTTCTTGAAACACCTACTAATAAAGGTTTTTCAATCATTTTAAATAATTCTAGTTTACTTAAAAGCTCATAATTCTGTTCTAAAGTTTTGGCAAAACCAAACCCGGGATCAACAATAACATCAATAATCCCTAAAGATTTAGCGGCTGCAATACGTTCAGAGAAATAAAACAAAACATCCTTTGTAATATCATCATAATCCGTCTGTTGTTGCATGGTTTGAGGATTACCACGCATATGCATCATGATATAAGGTACCTGTAAACCAGCAACTGTTAGCAGCATATTTTCATCAAGCTTTCCAGCAGAAATATCATTTATTAATGTAGCACCAGCTTCAATACATTGTTTAGCGACATGGCTTCTAAAAGTATCAATAGAAATTAAGGTCTCTGGAAAATGTTCTAGAATTAAATTTACAATTGGAATTATACGCTTTAGCTCATCTTCCTCACTAACAAAATCAGCTCCAGGACGAGAACTATAAGCACCCACATCAATAAAAGTAGCGCCTTCATCGAGCATTTTATCAACTTGCCTTAGTACTTCTTTTTCATCATTATATTTACCGCCATCAAAAAAAGAATCGGGGGTGATATTTAAAATCCCCATCACTTTTGGCGACGATAAATCTATAAGTTTTCCTTTGCAATTAATGGTCATTTATACCGTTTTGTTAGGTGTTTGTACATGGTTTAAAACTTTAAACCAGAAACCTTGATGGTTAAACTTTTTTATGCGAAATTTACGCAAAATACAATTTAATTCATGCAAGATACTTCAAAACAATACAACGCGGTAATTGATACGTGTAAAAGTTTATTTATAAAGAAAATGACGGATTACGGAAGCGCTTGGAGGATATTACGTTTACCTTCGCTTACAGATCAAATTTTCATTAAAGCGCAGCGTATTAGAGGTTTGCAACAGAACGGTGTTCAGAAAGTTGATGAGGGTCAAGAAAGTGAATTTATTGGTATTATTAACTATTGTATCATGGCTTTGGTGCAAATTGAAAGAGGTGTTGTTGAACAGCCAGATTTATCTACTGATGAAGCCGTAGAGTTATACGAAAAGCACATTGGTATCACCAAAAAATTAATGGAAGACAAAAACCATGATTACGGTGAAGCATGGCGTGATATGAGGGTGAGTAGTTTAACAGATTTGATTTTGCAAAAATTACTTCGTGTTAAGCAAATTGAAGATAATGCTGGTAAGACTCTGGTTAGTGAGGGTATTGATGCTAATTATCAGGATATGATTAATTATGCAGTTTTTGCTATGATTCATCTTAATGAAGAATAATATGAAAGCACTAGTAAGTTTATCCAGAATTTTTGTTGGAGTTCTTTTTATAATCTCAGGTTTTATAAAGTTGAATGATCCTCTTGGGTTTTCATATAAGCTTCAGGAATATTTTGGGGCAGATGTTTTAAACCTTCCATTTTTAGATCCGTATGCTTTAGGAATTTCAATTTTTGTGGTAGTTTTTGAAGTGGTTTTGGGAGTGTTCCTACTGATTGGCTATAAACCTAAATTCACTATTTGGAGCTTACTATTAATGATTGTGTTTTTCACATTCTTAACGTTTTATTCGGCGTATTTTGACAAAGTAAAAGATTGCGGTTGTTTTGGCGATGCCTTAAAGTTAACACCTTGGGAAAGCTTCACTAAAGATTTGATATTATTGTTCTTTATCCTTATTCTGCTAGCAGGATTAAAATATATAAAACCAATTTTTGGTAAATTACCAACTACTGTATTGGCATTATTAGGCTTTATAGTTAGTTTATGGTTTGGGTATCATGTACTAATGCATTTGCCTGCAATAGATTTTAGGGGTTATGCAATTGGGAAAAATATAACTGAAGGTATGACAATACCGGAAGATGCACCAAAACCAGTAGTTGAGTATGCTTGGAAGTTTAATATAAACGGTGAAGAAAAAGTAATCAAAACTAATGGTTCTTATCCTACCGTTGAGGGCGAATTTGTTAG
This sequence comes from Seonamhaeicola maritimus, assembly GCF_008056315.1. Classification (GTDB taxonomy): domain Bacteria; phylum Bacteroidota; class Bacteroidia; order Flavobacteriales; family Flavobacteriaceae; genus Seonamhaeicola; species Seonamhaeicola maritimus. Next base: position 59,771 of record NZ_VRKQ01000018.1, read on the forward strand.
TGTTGATACCAAAGAAATAGAAAAAGGCTACGAGCCACCTATTTATGATTTTTCTATTGAAAGTGATGATGGTGATTTTACAGAACAATTTTTAAATGAGGAAAATCTTATTGTGATAGTGTCTTATAGCTTAGAAAAGATTGAAAGAGAAGGAGCAAAAAGGCTAAAAGTACTTTCTGAAAAGGCCATTAAAAATGGATATAAAGTTATTGGTTTAACAGCATCTGGAGAAGAAACCAAACAAAGTATTAACAAAACGTACGGTTTGAGTTTTGAATGGTATTTATGTGATGAAAAAGCATTGAAAACAGTGGTGCGATCCAATCCTGGTATTTTGGAATTAGATAAAGGAACCGTAATCCAGAAAGTCCATTGGAATGATGTTGATGATTTGGAATTATAGTATTCAGGTTAACAAATAAATATTATTGATTAGTTACTTACTAAATAAAATCACTTATGCATTACTCACATTATTTGGGGTAATCACGGTTATTTTCTTGTTGTTTAATGTGCTTCCCGGAGACCCTGCTCAAATGATGTTAGGGCAAAATGAAGACACAGAACAACTGGCTTTAGTAAAACAGAAATACGGGTTTGATAAGCCTATTTCTACACAGTATTTATATTATTTAAACGATTTGTCTCCGTTATCCTTTCATTCAAATTTAAAAGAAGATTATACATCGCTAGAAAGCGGTAAGTATTCAGCAACCAAATTATTCACTCTTGGTAACACAACTACCGTTTTAAAGTTTCCGTATTTAAGAGAATCATTCACTAAACAAGGGAAACGTGTTTCAGAAGTTTTAGGAGAAACACTTCCAAACACTTTTGTGTTGGCTGTTTCTGCCATTATTATCGCTATTCTTTTAGGAGTAGCCTTAGGAATTGTTTCGGCATTGTTTAAAGATCAATGGTTAGATAAGATTATTCAAGTGGTTAGTACCTTAGGTATGAGTGTGCCGTCGTTCTTTAGTGCTATTTTGTTTGCGTGGTTATTTGGGTTTGTATTACATAAATACACGAATTTAGAAATGACAGGCAGCCTTTATGAATTGGATGATTTTGGTGAAGCTATGCACATAAAATGGAAGAACTTAATATTACCAGCAATTGTTTTGGGAATCCGCCCGTTAGCAGTGGTTATTCAACTCATGCGTAATTCGCTCTTAGAAGTATTCAATCAAGATTATATTAGAACAGCCAGAGCAAAGGGCTTAAGTGAATTTCAAATTATAAAAAAACACGCCATTAAGAATGCTATGAACCCGGTGGTTACCGCTATTTCAGGTTGGTTTGCATCTATGTTGGCAGGAGCTGTTTTTGTAGAATATATTTTTGGGTGGAATGGTTTAGGCAAAGAAATAGTAAACTCGCTTAATACTTTAGATTTGCCTGTAATTATGGGATCAGTATTAGTCATTGCGACCATGTTTGTAATGATTAATATTTTTGTCGACTTAATTTATGCTTGGTTAGATCCAAAAGTCAAATTGCAATAAATATGAACAAGATGAACTATCTATTAATATTATTAATTAGTTTCTTTAGCTGTAACACAGAAGTACCCACTCATTTTAGTGAAGAAGCCTTAAATGACACTTTTATTACTTTAGAAGGTGATGAGGTTACTTTTCAATCTATATTAGAAAAACATAAAGGCAAAACAATTGTTATTGATGTTTGGGCTTCTTGGTGTGGAGATTGTTTGCGTGGTATGCCAAAGGTAAAAGAATTGCAAGCAGAATATGAAGATGTGGTTTATGTGTTTTTATCTTTAGATAGAGGGCAAGAGCCTTGGAAAAAAGGTATAAAAAAACATGACGTGGTGGGTGAACATTATTATATGCAATCTGGATGGAAGGGAGCCTTCGGAAATTTTCTGGATTTAGACTGGATTCCAAGATATATGGTGATAAATGAGGCTAGCGAAATCGTTGTATTTAAAGTTGTTGAAGCTAATGACAAAAATCTTATTCAGGCTCTAAAAAAATAAGTACTTTAGCAGCGTTTATAATATAATAATAACCATAAAGTAATCATTTTATGAGAAAGAATATCGTAGCTGGAAACTGGAAAATGAACAACGATTTATCGCAAACAGAATCATTGTTAGCCGATTTAAAAAATCAAACAAAAACATCTAACGCAGAAGTATTGGTAGCACCTACCTTTACTAATTTATATCATGCTTATGAAGCTTTAAGAACTACTGATATAGAAGTAGCAGCTCAAAACATGCACTTTGCAGAAAATGGTGCTTACACCGGAGAGATTAGTGCAAGCATGTTAAAAAGTATTGGCGTAACAACTGTAATTCTAGGACACAGTGAGCGTAGAGAATACTTTAATGAAACAGATGAGCTTTTAGCTAAAAAAGTAGATGCTGCATTGGTAAATGATATGACCGTAATTTTCTGTTTCGGAGAAGAATTAACCGATAGAAAATCAGGAAATCAAGAAAACATTGTAGATGGGCAAATCAAGAATGGTTTATTCCATTTACCGGCTACAGCATTTAAAAACATCATATTGGCTTATGAGCCTGTTTGGGCCATTGGTACCGGTGAAACGGCATCACCAGAGCAAGCACAAGATATGCACGCATTTATTAGAAAAACATTAGCAAATAAATATGGTAATGATTTGGCAGATAGTGTATCTATTCTTTACGGCGGTAGCTGTAAACCAGGTAATGCACAAGAGATTTTCTCTAAACCAGATGTAGATGGCGGATTAATTGGAGGTGCAGCACTTAAAGCCGAAGATTTCTTTGCTATAGTAAACGCATTTTAAGTAAATAGTATTTTTGGCGTTACCCCGCTAATGGCGGGGTCGCGCTTTACGTTTCAAGTCCTCACTCGTACCTCGTTGTGGGCTTTCCTCTTCAATCACTAACGCGGGTTTTTCCGCTAAGTTAAACTCAAAATAATGGCAAACATCATCTATATTGGTTACGAGTTTAAAGTATCACCGCTTCAACCTGCAGTAGAAATTCTCATTGCAGAATTAGGTTACGCAGGTTTTGAGAGTTTTGTAGAAAACGAAACAGGTGTTACAGCTTACATTCAAAAAGAAGAGTGGCAGGATACTATTTTAGATGAGGTTCAAATCCTAAATTCGGATGAATTTGAAATTACCTATGACTTTTCAGAAATAGAGCAAACCAATTGGAACGCAGAATGGGAGAAGAATTTTAACCCCATTGTTGTGGATGATATTTGTGCTGTTAGGGCGCCGTTCCATGAAAAGTTTGATACCCAATATGATATTGTCATTGAGCCTAAAATGAGTTTTGGAACAGGGCATCATGAAACCACGCACATGATGATTCAGCATATTTTAAAAAATGATTTTGAAAATAAATCGGTTTTGGATATGGGTTGCGGTACCGGTGTTTTGGCAATTTTGGCAGAAATGAAAGGCGCACAACCTATAGACGCCATAGATTATGATAATTGGTGTTACCTCAATAGCTTAGAAAATGTAGAACGCAATAACCGCAAACACATTACGGTTTTAGAAGGAGATGCCAACCTTTTATCAGGTAAATTATATGATGTTATTATTGCTAATATCAATAGAAACATATTGCTTCAAGACATGAAGACCTATCTTTCTTGCTTAAATGAGGACGGGATGTTATTTTTAAGCGGATTTTATAATAGCGATATTCCAATCATTGATGCCGAAGTTTCTAAATACGGACTTAAAATTCAAGAAACTTTGGAGCGAAATAATTGGGTAGCCTTAAAGTATCAATAGCACATGATTTTATTTACGGGATCATACACAACAGAAGTACTTCCCGGATTAGAAGGTTTTGGAGAAGGTATCTCTACCTTCAATTTTAATGAAGAAACAGGTGAATTAAAACGTTTGTACGTTGAGGAAAATATCAACACGGCCTATTTAGTTATTTCTGCAGATAAACAGTATTTATACAGTTTTCAGGAAGTAATGCCTGAAAAGAATCCGCATGTTCTGGCATATAAAATAAATGATGATAAAAGCTTAACATTAATAAACAAACAGCCCATTTTAGGTGGGCTGCCTTGTCATATCAACTTCATTGATAAGAAAACATTGGCTGTGGCTTGTTATTGGACAGGAAATGTTCACATATATCCAATCAATAATGATGGTTCTTTAAATCCGTATTCGCAGATATTGCAACATTCTGGTGGTAGTGTAAATAAAGAACGACAAGAAGCAGCACATACACATATGGTGTATAAGTTTAATAATCAGGTGTTGGTGCCAGATTTAGGTATTGATAAGGTGTTGGTTTATAATATTGATAATAGTAGGTTAACTGACGCTTATAGAATTGATACTCCATTAGGTGGTGGGCCAAGGCATTTGGTTATGCATCCCCATGGAAATTACGGGTTTTTAATGAATGAGCTTACTGCAGATGTTTCAATCTTAAAATTGAATGATGGTAAATTTCAAGTTATAGAAAACATAAATTCATTACCTGATAGTTATAAAGGTCTGCCGTCAAGTTCGGCAATTAAATTATCTAAAGATGGCAAGTTTTTATACTGTTCAAATCGTGGAAGTGAGACTATAACCATTTTTAGTTTTGCTGAAGATACGGGGATTTTAAGTTTTGTTGGTTTTCAAGATGTGTTTGGAGTTACACCAAGAGATTTTAATTTATCACCTTGTGGTAACTGGTTATTGGTAGCAAATCAGGACTCATTTACTATTGAGGTTTTTAAAATTGATACTAATACAGGATTGTTAGACAAAGTGTCTTCAAATAATGAATCTAAATCTGTTTCTTGCTTAAAGTGGTTATAAAATATTTTTTATAAATTTGAGCCATAGCTATGAGTACAAAAGAAAAAATACAAGAAGAATTAGATGTTCTAGAAAAGGAAGCAAATCTAAATGAGATTGTGTTGTATAACGATGATGTGAATACTTTTGATCACGTTATAGAAACGTTAATCTATGCTTGTGAGCATACACCAGAACAAGCAGAACAATGTTCTATCATTGTTCACTACAAAGGTAAGTGTACTGTTAAAACAGGTGAACTTAAAGATTTAGAACCACGTTGCACGATGTTGTTAAACGCTGGTTTAAGTGCAGAAATAGTTTAACTATTCATTCTTCCAATTGCGCAACTAACAAAAGATTTTGCTTTTGTAGTTAAGGCGTTTTTATCTCCTACTTCAGGATAACCAAGTTTTGCAAGTAAGTTTTTTACAGCATTTAGAGTTTCTTCATTCTTATATGAAAACGTCACTGAATTATCATCGTTATTAACCACTACATCATCAACAAGTTCTAAATCAGACAATTTAGTGATGATGGTGTTGGCGCAACCTCCACATTTTAAGTTTTGTATTTCTAAAGTTGTTTTCATGAAAAAGGTTTTGTGCAAAATTACTGTAAACAATAATGCTTTATGATGATAAATGTTAGCTTTAACTGTATTTCAAAACATTTTTAACAACGCCTTCAATTTTAAAATAGTCATTTACAATTATAGGCGGATGATGTTCACTATTTAAAGAGGTAAGAGTAATGGTGTCATTCTGTTTAAAAAACTTTTTTATAAGCACTTTTTCTCCATAAACACATACTATCTTTTCACCGTTAATAGCATCGTTTTTCTTTTGTGCTATAACTAAATCACCTTCTCTAATAAAGGGCTCCATAGAGTTTCCTTTGGCTGTAACAATAAACCCGTCGTTAGCAGGAAATTTCAGCAATCTAGATGCGATGGGTATTTTATCTATAGGGTTACCATCTAGTATAGTACCGTTTTTACCACATTGTGCATTTCCGTAGAGGTTCAAATAAATAATGGGTCGCTCCGGATTAAGAAATACTTGGTAGTCTCTTGGGTTATGCTGATTGCGTTTTAAATAGCCTTTCTGTTCTAGTTTTTGAATGTGATGCGCCACCATACTAGAGGAAGAAAAATTTAAAGCTTCTTGAATTTGTCTTATAGTAAGTGGGTTGTCTACCTGCTCATTAAGCAATTTTAAAAGGGCTACTTGATTTTCATGTAAATCATTCATCTACAGTGAATTTTAAAAGAGAAACTAATTTGTTAATAATTAAAATACATACAAATATAGAATATTTGTTTATGTTCTATATTTTTGTAGAACAAAATGTTTAATACATTTTGATTTTCTATGAAATGAGCCATAATAATTCAATAGTAATGCCCACCGAAATGTTTAATGGCGAATTGCATCTGACCTATGAAAGAAAATAATTTAAACAGATGAAACGTACTATTCTACATTTAGACTTAGATACATTCTTTGTCTCCTGTGAACGACTCTTAGATAGTAGGCTAAATAATAAGCCTGTTATAGTTGGAGGAACAGGAGATAGAGGTGTGGTAAGTGCTGCTAGCTATGAAACAAGGGCTTATGGAGTACACTCCGGAATGCCAGCAAAAATGGCAAGACAATTATGTCCGCATGCCATTTTTATTAAAGGGAACGCAGGTACGTATACAAAATACTCTAAGTTGGTTACAGAGATTATACAGAGCGAAGTCCCTGTTTTAGAAAAGGCTAGTGTTGATGAGTTTTATGCAGATCTTTCTGGGATGGATCGTTTTTTTGGATGTTATAAATATGCCACGGAATTACGGCACAAAATAATTAGGGAATCGGGTTTACCAATATCATTCGGACTTTCAGAAAATAAAACAGTTTCTAAAGTGGCTACTAATGAGGCTAAACCTAATAATCAGTTAAAGATTGAACTTGGTTTAGAAAAACAATTTTTAGCACCCCTTTCTATTAAGAAGATCCCCATGGTTGGTGAGAAGACTTTTAGGGCATTTTGTAATATGGGAATAAAAACGGTTCATACGGTGCAACAAATGCCTGTGGAGATGATGACCTCTGTTTTTGGTAAAAACGGACGTGTTATTTGGCAACGTTCTAATGGTATTGATAATACACCCATTATAGAATATCATGAACGGAAATCTATTTCTAGCGAACGTACTTATGGACGGGACACTACAGATATTTCAAAAATAAAAACTACGCTTGCAGCTATGGCTGAAGATTTGGCATTTCAATTGCGCCGGGGAGGAAAGCTTGCATCGGTAGTTACTGTAAAAATTAGGTATTCTGATTTTCAAACTTATTCTAAGCAATTAAAAATACCATATACATCGGCAGACCATCATTTAATTCCATTAGTACAAGAACTATTTGATAAACTCTACGATAGACGTGTGCTCATTCGTTTAGTTGGTGTGCGGTATGGAGGAATAACTTCAGGTACCTATCAAATAAATTTATTTGATGACGAGAAACGAACGGTAAGCCTTTATAGTGCTATGGATAAGATTCGTTTGCGTTACGGATCAAGAAGTGTAGTAAGGGCATCTGCATTGGGAGAAGGCGCAAGGTCGGTTGGCAATTTTACCAACCCTTTTAACGGGGAGCCACCTATTGTATTGGCACATCGTACACAATAGTTTTTATTATGTTTTTAAACAACCATTCTTACTATAGCTTACGTTATGGCACCATGGCAGAAGAAGAACTTTTAGCATTGGCGCAAGATTATGGGCGCAACATATTTCCGCTTACAGATATTAATAATACATCAGGGTGTTTAAATTTTATTAGGCGGGCACCAGAGTATGCTATTACACCCGTAGTAGGTGTAGATTTTAGAAATAAAGCGCAGCAATGTTATGTGTGTTTAGCCCTAAATAACAAAGGGTTTTTGAAGTTGAATGACTTTTTATCAAAACATTTACATAAAGAAGAACAGTTTCCAGATATAGCTCCTCGGTTTCAAAATGCCATAACTATTTACCCTTTTAAAAGGTTATTAGAAATAGAGAAAGAAGTATTTGCTGAAAATGAATTTATAGGAGTATCCATTGATGATATTAATAAACTTCAACTTTCAAAATACAACCGTTTTAAAGACAGATTGGTAGTCTTGCATACTGTAAGCTTTAGAAATAAACGCGATTTCAATATACACCGATTATTAAGGGCTGTTGATAATAATGTGCTTTTAAGTAAGCTTTCTAAAGAACAACAAGGGAAGTTAGGGCATCAAATGATGTCAGTTTCAGAAATAGAAAAAAAGTTTGAAGATTTCTCTCATATTATTGAAAACACTTCACAATTATTAGAACGTTGTGGCATTCAGTTTGACTTTTCTAGCAATAGAAAAAATCAAAATTTATCTACATTTCATGAAAGTAAAGAAAAAGATTTTGAAGCTTTAGTATCACTTTGTTATGATGGATTACCCAAGCGATACGAGGTTGTCTCAGGTACTATCCAGCAACGTTTAAAAAAGGAATTAAGCCTTATAAAGCAGCAAAACTATGTTAGCTTCTTTTTAATTAATTGGAAGATCATACAATATGCAAAATCAAAAGATTACTACTATGTAGGTAGGGGTAGTGGTGCTAATAGTATTGTTGCTTATTTATTAGAAATCACAGATGTAGACCCCATAGAATTAGACCTGTATTTTGAGCGGTTTATGAATTTATACCGTAGCACACCACCAGATTTTGATATTGATTTTTCAACTTGGGATAGAGAAGACGTAACGCGTTTCATTTTTGAAGAATTTGGAGCTAATGGGCAAGCGGCTCTTTTAGGAGCTTATGTGACATTTCAGTACAGAGGAGCGGTACGCGAATTAAGCAAAGTGTTTGGACTGCCAAAATATGAAATAGATAAATTGAGCTCTGGTAAGTTTAGCTATAATCAGCTTGATGAGTTATCTAAACTGGTACTGCGTTACGCTAAGTATTTAGAAGGACGCCCCAATTATGTTAGCATTCATGCTGCCGGAATTTTGATTTCAGAAAAACCTATTCATTATTTTTCAGCTACCAATATGCCTCCTAAAGGCTTTCCAACGGTGCAGTTTGATATGCATATTGCAGAAGATGTTGGTTTGTATAAATTTGATATTTTAGGACAACGTGGCTTAGGAAAAATTAAAGATGCTATTGCTATTGTTAAAGAAAATAAACCCGAAGTAAATTTACCTAACATCCATAATGCGAAACCCTTTTTTGTTGATGCGCGTATTAACGCCATGATAGAACGTGCCGAGTGTATTGGATGTTTTTATGTAGAATCTCCCGCCATGCGTATGTTGCTTAAAAAGCTTGGAGTGAGGGATTATTTAACCTTGGTTGCAGCAAGTTCTATTATACGTCCTGGTGTTTCTAAAAGTGGTATGATGCGAGAGTATATTTTACGCCATAAAAATCCAGAACGAAGAAAGCGCGCACACCCCGTTTTGTGGGATATCATGCCCGATACTTATGGCGTGATGGTATACCAAGAAGATGTTATTAAAGTAGCGCATCATTATGCTGGTTTGGATTTAGGTGAAGCCGATGTTTTAAGACGTGGCATGAGCGGAAAATACCGTTCTAGAGAGGAGTTTTTGATAGTTAAGGAGAAATTTATTTCTAACTGTAGGGAACGGGGAGAGGCAGATGCTGTAATATTTGAAGTGTGGAGACAAATTGAAAGTTTTGCGGGGTATGCTTTTGCAAAAGGGCATTCTGCTTCTTATGCAGTAGAATCTTATCAGAGTTTATTCTTAAAGTGTTATTACCCTTTAGAATATATGGTGGCTACTGTTAATAACGGGGGCGGTTTTTATAGAGCAGAACTCTATTTACATGAGGCTAAAAAGTTAGGGGGTATTATTCATCCACCTTGTATTAATAAAAGTAATATTGAAACTATTATTCAAGATGCTGATATTTATTTAGGGTTTCAACATTTACAAGGGTTTGAAAAGCGGAATATGATTAACCTATTACGGGCTAGGGCACAAGGAAAGTTTAACTCTTTAGATGACTTTATGGAGCGCATCCCTATGTCTATTGAGCAATTAGATATTTTAATAAGAATTGATGCTTTTAGAAGTTTAGGAAAAGATAAACGGACCTTGTTATGGGAAGCTTATTATAAGTGCAATCATTTAACTATTGATGAATTACAACCACAATTATTTAGAGTTGGTGCTAGAGAATTTGTATTGCCTCAATTTACTATTACAGATTTAGAAAATGCCTTTGATCAATTAGAACTATTAAACTTTACTATGTACAATATGTTTTTGTTGCTAGAAACACCACCTACTAATAAGGTTTTAGTAGCCCATTTAGAGCAATATAAGAATAGAGTTGTTACTATATACGGGTATTTGATTACAGCTAAAAACACTACTACTCACAAAGGATACCGCATGCATTTTGGTACTTTTCTAGATCAAGATGGGCAATGGTTAGATACGGTTCATTTTCCTTCTGTAGCAAAACGTTGTCCTTTTAGGGGTAAAGGTGTTTATCGTATTACTGGTAAGGTGGTTGAAGAATTTGATTTTTTAAGTGTTGAGGTTATAAAACAAGAACGGATGCCTTATGTATCTGACCCTAGATTTGATATAACTTATAACAGAAAAGTATTTCCTAAATTAAGTACAATGACTCATTAGTCAATTACAACTTATAAAGTTGTTGGGCATACAAAATCAGTTCTCGGTAAATCTGTCTTTTTAAGAGCAGCATAACCGCCTGCAACATCAATAACGTCAAATCCTCTAGCTTTTAAAATAGAAGTAGCAATAACAGATCTGTAACCTCCGGCACAATGTAAATAATATGGAGTTTCCTTATTAATGGAATTCATATTATCATTTATATAATCTAAAGCAAAATGATGTACATTGTCACCTTCTAAATGTTCAGATTTGTATTCGCCATCTTTTCTAACATCAAGAATTTCAATGTTGCTAGCTTTGTTCCTATTTGCCAATTCTACAGCAGAAATAGATTCTATGGTTTCAATATCTTTTCCTGCATCATTCCAAGATTCAATACCTCCTTTTAAATAACCTAAGGTGTTATCATATCCTACTCTGGATAATCTAGTTACTGTTTCTTGTTCTTTTCCTTCTGGAGTGATAAGAAGAATTGGTTGTTGTAAATCTACTATTAATGCACCAACCCAAGGAGCAAAACCACCATGGATTCCAATGAAAATAGAATTAGGTATGTGGCCATTAATAAATTCTATTTCGGTTCTAACATCTAAGACTAGGGCACCCTCATGATTGGCAATATTTTCAAATTCTGTTGGATTTAAGGCTACATTACCTTTTTTTAGAACGGATTCAAAATCTGCATAACCAGATTTATTCATCATAGCGTTTTTAGCAAAATATTGAGGTGGTGGTGTAATACCATCAAGAACTTCTTTAATAAATTCTTCCCTAGTCATATCAGCTCTCAATGCATAGTTATTTTGTTTTTGTTCCCCCAAAACACCAACGGTTTCTTTACTTAAATTTTTGCCACATGCAGAACCTGCACCGTGTGCAGGATATACAATAACATCATCAGCTAAAGGCATAATTTTATTTCGAAGAGAATCAAATAATAAGCCAGCTAAATCTTCTTCAGTTAAATCTGATTTTACTGCTAAATCAGGTCTTCCAACATCACCTAAAAATAAGGTGTCTCCTGAAAAAATAGCATAATCTTTTCCATGTTCATCAATTAAAAGAAAGGTTGAAGACTCTAAGGTATGTCCTGGTGTGTGTAATACCTTAATTGAAATATTTCCAAGTTGGAAGATCTCGTTATCTTTGGCTGAATGAATGTCATAGGAGGTTTGGGCTCCTGGACCATAAACAATGGTTGCACCCGTTTTTTTTGCTAAATCAACATGGCCTGAAACAAAATCGGCATGAAAATGAGTTTCAAAAATATACTTTATTCTAGCGTTTTCACTTTGTGCCTTATCAACATATTGCTGTGTTTCACGCAATGGGTCAATAATAGCAACTTCTCCGTTAGATTCTATATAATAAGCACCTTGAGCTAAACATCCTGTATAAATTTGTTCTATTTTCATTATATAAATTAGTCTTCTTATTATTTGTAAAATTACTAAACTTTAAAAATTTACTTTGTAATACTTCCCACTTTGCTTTAGCTGGTTTCTCTATAAATAATATAAACAGCCATAATTAGGGTAAAAAGGCCAAAGCTCTTCTTTAGTTTTTTACTACTTATAAATTTTGAAAGGAATACTCCAAGCAATATTCCTAAAACTGATATAAAGGTAAATGAGAGTAAGAAAATCCAATCTATTTCTAGAGTTTGCATATCTCCGGTAAAGCCAATTAAAGAGTTTATTGTGACAATAATTAGTGAGGTGCCAACAGCTTTTTTCATTGGGATATTTGCCCATAAGACTAAAGCAGGAACATATAAAAACCCACCGCCAGCACCAATAATTCCAGTGATAGTTCCAATAATTAAACCCTGAATAAATGTTTTGTAATAGGCTTGTTTAACATTTGGAAGAAGGTCCTCTTTTGTGTTTTTTATCATTGAAATGGCTGCCAAAAACATGATTATTGAAAAGAAAACCATAATGCCCATTTCTTTGGTAAGTGTAAAATTACCAATGCTAAAAAGGTTGTTTGGTATATTTGGAACTAAATACCTCCTTGATAGATAAACAGCTACAAATGATGGGAATGAAAATGCTAAGCCTGTTTTAATATCCACTAGACCTTCCTTGTGTTTTTTAAAGGTGCCTACTAATGATGTTGTACCAACCACAAATAGTGAATACGCAGTAGCTATAATTGGGTTATATCCTAAAAGGTAAACTAATAAGGGTACAGTAAGAATTGAACCACCTCCACCAATAAGACCTAAAACTAAACCAACAACCAAAGCGCCTAAATATCCTAATATTTGGGTGTTGTCCATTTAGTGCGGAAGTTTACTTTTTATAACTCCATATAAAAATGTGCCTAGTAAAGCAGCAATAATTACAATTATCATACTATAAACACCCGTACCTAATAAAATATACATAGGACCAGGACATGCTCCTATAAGTGCCCAACCCAAACCAAAAATTGCACCACCAATGAGGTATCTAATAAAACCTTTTTCTTTTTTAGGAGCATCTAATTGGGTTCCTCTAACATTTTTAAGGGCAATCCTCTTAGAAATTTGTAAAAATAAAATTCCAGAGATTACGGCTGTACCAATAATGCCATACATGTGAAATGATTGAAACCTGAACATTTCATAGATTCTGAACCATGATACGGCTTCAGATTTTACAAGAATAATTCCGAAGAAAATACCAACCAATAAATATTTCAAATATTTCATAACTTAAAAGATTAGGGGTAAAATAAAATTAGTCATAACTAAACCTCCAACAAAAAAACCAATAACAGCAATTAGAGATTGTTTTTGTAAACTACTTAAGCCTGTTATGGCATGACCAGATGTACAGCCACTGGCATATCGTGTGCCAAAACCTACTAATAAGCCACCTATAATTAAAAGGAGAATGGCTTTAATTGAAATTAGACTATCAAGACTAAACAATTCATTTGGCACCAGTGTGCTTCCTGGGTTTGCAAACCCCATTTCCTGTAATTCAGCAATGGTAGTTTTATTTAAATCTGTGGCTACATCATTTGAAAGATATTCGGTTGTAATAAAACCTCCAATAATAGCTCCAAAAACAACGGTTAAATTCCATTTTTGTTCTTTCCAGTTGAATTTAAAAAAGTCTGAGAATTTATCAGCTCCCAGCGCAGAACACATGGTTTTTAGGCTTGACGACATACCAAATGTTTTGCCAAAATACAGCAATATAGCCATTACAAAGGCTATTAGCGGTCCTGATATATACCAAGGCCACGGATTTAAAATAATTTCCATTTTTCTTAATTTTATGTAAAAGTATGATGATACTAAACCTGTTATGTAACAAATGTTACTTAAAGAGAAATGACTTCAATTTTATTTCTCCCTAGTTTAATTTTTTGTTCGTTTTCAAGCTGCTTTAAAAGTCTAGAAACAACCACACGCGAGGTATGTAAGTCTTCAGCAATATCCTGATGTTTAATAAGAATTGTAGAAGAATCATTGAACACAGATTTGTTAACTAAATACTTATATAATCTTTCGTCCATTTTTAAGAAAGCAATACTATCAATAGCGTCTAGCATTTCATCAAATCGGTTTTGATAACTTTCCAAAATAAAACTCCTCCAACTTTCGTTGCCATGAAACCATTCTTGCATTTTTTGAACAGGAATCATGATAAGATTCGATTCTTGTTCGGCAACTGCTCTAATTTTACTTTTTGAAGTTCCCATACAGCACGTTAGCGACATGGTACAGGTTTCACCAGCTTCTAAAAAATAAATAAGCAGCTCATTACCTTCGATATCTTCTCTTAAAATTTTTATATGTCCACTTAATAATAGTGGGATATGAAGCATTGGTTGGTTGATGTCTATAATAATATCATCTTTTGAAAACGATTTAAATATTCCCACATTGGAGATCTCATTTATTAAATAGTCATCAAGTACGTAGCCAAATTTTTGGTCAAGAATTTCTTTTGTCATAATTCAAAAATACGCATTTATAAATTTGAAATAAATTGTTTGGTATAGTTTTAATAAATAGTATATTTGCACCCACAAAAACGGCCACGTGGCGCAACTGAATAGCGCACTTGATTACGGCTCAAGAGGTTGCAGGTTTGAATCCTGCCGTGGTCACAAAAACCCATAACTTTTAAGTTATGGGTTTTTTATTTTTAATCAACACTTATCTGTAACATTAGTTACGTCTAAATGTATTTTGTAGTCTTACTTTTGGTTGAGTAAAGTAATTGTTTATGAGACCTCTTATAGTAATAGCTCTTTTATTCTTTTTGGCAAGTTGTCAAAAAACAAAAAAAGTGTCTTATTCAATTGATTATAATACCGAAAAAGTACATCCGGGAAAAATAATTATTGAAACTCAATGTAATATATGTCATAGCCCTACTGCAAGTCATGAACAAAGACTAGCCCCACCATTAATTGCAGTAAAGAAGCATTATATTTCAGAAGAAACTACTCAGAAAGAGTTTTCAGAAGATTTACAAATTTGGTTTGATAATCCTACCGAAGACAATGCGAGGATGTATGGTGCGGTACGCAGGTTTGGTGTCATGCCTAAATTAATTCTTTCAAACGAAGATTTAGAGAAAGTCTCAGACTATATTTATAATTATGATATTGAACAACCAGAATGGTTTGAAGATCATTATAACGAAGAGAAAAGAAAAGGATTTCCTATGCGTAATAGAAATCGGATTTAGTTGAAATAGTTAAAAAGTAGAAATACAATTAAGGCATAATAGTTAAAGAAAATTTGAGGTTATATTAGTTAGTAATGTCTTCACTCATCTTTTTAAGGTTTAGGTGATTTATAATTGGTGAAGATGTTTCGTTTTTTTGGTTAGCAAAAAGCACTTATTTAATAAGTGCTTTTTCTTTTTTAATTCTTTAATGGTTTCATGTAACATTGGTTACGAGTCAATATAATTATACAAGATACCTTTATATAACATTACAAAATTCTAATAAAATGAAAAATATAAAGCTATTAAAAGGAATTTATGTCTTAGTATTAGTGCTTTCAGTAGTATTGATTAGTACTTGTAGCAGTGATTCAAAAGAGGAAGAAAGTTTAATACCTATAAATGGTTTAGAAGAGGTTGAAGAAAACGCCCTATTATTTATGCTAGAGGAGGAGAAATTGGCTAGAGACACTTATACATATTTAAGTGAATTGTGGTCTTTAAATCAGTTTGATAATATTAAAAAAAGTGAGCAATCACATATGAATGCCGTTGCGAGTTTACTGGATAAAAATAACATTGATTATACCATTTTACCTTACGGAGAATTTAATAATCAAGAACTTCAAGCTTTATATAATAAGTTTAAGATAGATGGAGCTATTAATAAATCTAAAGCATTACAAATTGGTGCTACCATTGAGGATTTAGATATTGTAGACCTTCAAAATTTCATGGATAACATATCTAATGCTTCTATAGAGTCTATTTTCAATAGTTTGCAATGTGGCTCAAAAAATCATTTAAGAAGTTTCGTGAAAGCTATAGAAATAAATGGTGATACTTATACACCTCAATATTTAACTTCAGATTCTTATACATCTATTCTTACTGGAAGTCAAGAAAAATGTAATTAGAGTTTTAAGGGACCTTTTTTGGTCAGTAACCTATGTTACAAACACATGTGGTGTGCTACATTAATTTTGCATCAAATTTTAAAGGAATGAAACAAAATCTAATTGCAATAATTATAATTCATTTATTAACTGTATTTCAGATAAATGCACAAGAAATCCAGCCAATTTCAAAAACAGATGTTTTAAACAAGGTTTCAGAAAATAACATTGATATAAAATTATCTGAGCAAGCCTTTAATGAGGCAAGGGCAGATTTTAGACAAACCAATGCTATATTTCTTCCTAGTATTACGGCAAGTCATACAGCTATGGCAACAACAAACCCATTAATGGCCTTCGGATCAAAATTAAACCAGGAGATTTTAACGCAAAGTGATTTTAATCCAGCGCTTCTTAATGACCCATCTCAAATTGAAAACTACGCTACCAAGTTGGAGATTAAGCAACCATTGATAAATGTTGACGGATTTTATCAACGAAAAGCTGCCAAATCTAAGATGGAAGCTATGTCTTTACAAAAAAATCGAACTACGGAATATTTGAAGTTTGAAGTTGAAAAGGCATATATGCAATTACAGTTGGCATATAAAGGCGTTGAGGTTCTAGAAAAGGCCTTAGAAGCTGCAACAGCAAATAAAAGTTTAGCTGACAACAGTTTTAAACAAGGCTATTTGCAAAGAGCCGATGTTTTAAATGTAGAAGTTAGAGTAACGGAGGTTAAAAATCAATTGCAAACAGCCAAGAGTAATGTTGAAAATGCTTCCAATTATCTATCTTTTTTAATGAATGACGATGCATATAAAATTTATCGTCCAATCGATACTTTAACCATTGAAAGTGTTGCAATGATGGATAAGACATTTTCTGAAAATCGTTCAGATATTAAGGCTATGGCTTTAGTTTCGGAAGCCTATAAAGCTAATTACCAATCCGATAAAATGGCTTTTTTACCTAGACTAAATGCTTTTGGAAGTTATGAATTATACGACGACCAAATTTTTCAAGCCGATGCAAATGGGTATTTATTTGGCGCGCAATTAAGTTGGGATATATTTCAAGGTTCTAAACGCATAGCGAAGTCGCAAAAAAGTAGAGCCGAATTTGAAAAATCCAGATTAGAATATACTCAATATGTATCACAAAGCAACCTTGAGTTGAACAGAGCAAAACGTATGTTATTTGATGCTCAAAACAAATTAGATTTAACGGCTTTAGCTTTAAAACAATCTCAAGAGTCTTTAAGAATCTTTACTGATAGATTTAAGGAAGGATTAGAAAAGACATCTGATTTGCTAATGGTAGAAGCAAAATTTAGCCAAAAGCAATTAGAATATTACCAAACCATTTTTGAGCATAACTACATTCAAGCCTACTTAAAATTTTTAACAGAAGAATAAATAATTATGAAGAAGAATATATTTCGTTTTACGTTGATTGTAGTTTTTTTACTCACAACTAGTTGTGGAAGTGAAAAAGCAAAAAAGCAAAATAATGATGTGGCTATAACGGTAAGTATAGAACAAGTCTTAGACAATGATGATACTCCATTTTTATCCGTCAGCGGGAAAGTACAAGCAGTAAATAGCTCTAATTTGAGTACAAGAATTATGGGACATGTAAGTAAGATTCATGTTAAAGTTGGTGATAAAGTAAAAAAAGGGCAATTGTTATTGAGTATGAACAACGCTGATATGTCCGCAAAATTAGCTCAAGTAAATGCAAATATTACAGAAGCCAAAGCAGGATTTGAAAATGCAGAGAAAGATTATAATCGATTTAAAAATCTTTTTGATAGTGGAAGTGCTTCTCAAAAAGAATTAGATGATGTTACAGCACATCATAATATGGCTAAAGCAAGATTTGAAGCTGCAAGTCAAATGAAAAATGAAGTGCAGGCCCAGTTTAGTTATATTAATATTAGAGCCCCTTTTAATGGCGTTGTAAGTAACAAGTTTATTAATGAAGGTGATATGGCAAATCCAGGAATGCCTTTGCTTGAAGTTGAAACTCCCGGAGAATTTGAAGTATTAGCAATGGTTCCTGAAACTGAAATATCTCAAATTATAAATGGTGCAGAAGTAGACGTTCAGATAAAATCGTTAGGCACTACCGTAAAAGGTAAAATTGTTGAGGTTAGTACATCTGCGAAAAATACGGGTGGGCAATATTTGGTAAAAGTAATCTTAGATACAACTAGCGAAAAATTGCTTTCAGGAATGTTTGCAACGGTACAATTTCCAATTGAAAAAACAAAAGGTAGTAATAATGTTCTAATTCCAACAAATGTATTAGTTACAAAAGGTGAGTTATATGGGGTTTACACTGTGAGTCAAAGTAATACAGCTTTGTTAAGATGGTTAAGACTGGGTAGGGCATTTGGTGATAAAATTGAAGTGTTATCAGGTTTAAAGGCTGGTGAAAGTTATATCATTTCATCAGAAACAAAACTGTATAACGGAGCAAAAGTAACAATCCAATAATTACATTATGAAAGAAGGTTTAGCAGGCAAAATAGCCAAAGGCTTTATGAATTCAAAGCTTACAGTGCTTCTCATGGTGGTGTTTATGGTTATTGGAGTGTACAGTTCGTTTTTAATTCCTCGTGAAGAAGAACCGCAAATTGATGTGCCCATGGCAGACATTTTTGTTAGGTATCCTGGAGCGAGTCCAACAGAGGTTGAAAGTAGAGTAATAAAACCTTTAGAGAAGTTGCTGTCTAATATAAAAGGGGTAGAATATGTTTACTCTACTTCTATGAAAGAACAGGGGATGGTAATTGTTCAGTTTTATGTGGGAGAAGACATTGAACGCTCTTTTGTAAAACTTTATAATGAAATTAATCGACACATGGATATCATGCCCAAGGGTGTTTCTATGCCTTTAATTAAAACAAGGGCCATAGATGACGTGCCAATGTTAGGATTGACATTATGGAGTGAGAATTATGACGATTTTCAACTAAAACAGATTGCTAATGAATTAAATAATGAAATAAAAAAGGTAAATGATGTTTCTATAACTCAAAAAATAGGAGGGAGAGACCGCCAATTGAGTGTTGTTATAGATAAAGATAAACTAGCGGCAAGCGGGTTAGATTTTTTATCGGTTTCAGAAATGATAAAAATTAACAATCAACAGTTAAGCGCTGGTAAGTTTAGTAGTAATGATAAAGAGTTTCTTGTAAATACAGGTAGGTTTTTAGAAACTGTTGAAGATGTTGAGAATTTGGTGGTTGGTGTTCAGCAAAATCAGCCTATTTATTTAAAGCAAGTCGCAACCGTTGTCAACGGGCCAGAATTACCAAAAAGTTATGTGTCTTTAGGTTTTGGACAAGCCAGCGATAAGGTTTCGTCATTTCAATCAGAATATCCTGCTGTAACTATTTCTATCGCAAAGCGAAAGGGTGCAGATGCCATGAAAATTTCTGATGTGATTTTAGATAAAGTAGAGTATCTAAAAAGAACTTTAATACCTGATGATGTTCATGTTGAAGTTACTAGAAATTATGGAGAAACCGCTTCTCAAAAAGTATCAGAACTTTTAATGCACCTTATTGGAGCCATTATAGCTGTAACCTTTGTGGTAATGTTAGCTATGGGTTGGAGAGGTGGTTTGGTAGTATTTCTGTCCGTACCAATAACATTTGCATTAACCTTGTTGAGTTATTATATGTTGGACTATACGCTTAACAGAATTACCTTATTTGCATTGGTATTTGTTACAGGTATTGTGGTTGATGACTCTATTATTATTGCAGAAAACATGCACCGTCATTTTAAAATGAAAAAATTAGCATTTAAAGAGGCTGCATTGTACGCAATTAATGAAGTAGGTAACCCTACCATATTAGCAACATTCACTGTTATCGCTTCTGTATTACCAATGGCGTTTGTATCTGGATTAATGGGGCCTTATATGAGCCCTATGCCAATAGGAGCTTCTATAGCAATGTTACTGTCTCTATTTGTAGCCTTAACTATTACCCCTTATTTAGGATTCTTGTTTTTGAGAGAAAGAGCCAAAAAAGGAAAACTGAAAAAAGAAAAAACGATTGAAGAATCTACTATTTATAAACTTTATGAAAAGTTTGAACGCCCTTTAATTGAAAACAAAACAAAAAGATGGTTGTTTCTTGGTGTAACCATAGTTTTACTATTGGGGTCATTGTCCATGTTTTTTACCAAATCAGTAGCGGTAAAAATGTTGCCTTTTGATAACAAAAATGAATTTCAGGTAGTTATTGATATGCCTGAAGGCACTACTTTAGAACGTACTGCAGTAGTTACTCAGGAAGTTGCTCAGTATTTATCCACTAGACCTGAGGTTGTTAATTATCAAAGTTATGTGGGGACATCGGCTCCAATAACTTTCAATGGTTTAGTGCGTCATTATGATTTGCGCGGTGGTAGTAACATGGCGGATATTCAGGTGAATCTAACCGATAAGCATGATAGATCTGAACAAAGTCATGACATTGCCAAATTGTTCCGACCCGATATTCAAAAGATAGCTTCAAAATTTAATGCGA
Organism: Seonamhaeicola maritimus; assembly: GCF_008056315.1. Classification (GTDB taxonomy): domain Bacteria; phylum Bacteroidota; class Bacteroidia; order Flavobacteriales; family Flavobacteriaceae; genus Seonamhaeicola; species Seonamhaeicola maritimus. The sequence continues at coordinate 80,398 of NZ_VRKQ01000018.1, forward strand.
ACCTTAAAATTGTTGAGGTACCACCAGGACCACCTGTATTATCTACAATAGTTGCTGAAATTTATGGACCCGAATACAATAAACAAATTGAAGTTGCCAATGAAGTTCAGAATATTTTAAAGAACACGCCCGATGTTGTTGATATTGATTGGATGGTTGAGGATGACCAAACGGAATATGAATTTGTAATAGACAAACAAAAAGCAATGCTCTATGGTGTTGCTCCGCAACAAATTGTTTATACCATGAATTTGGCACTGGCTGAAAATGCGGTGTCCACATTATATAAAGAGGACGCTTCAGAACAAGTAGGCATTGTATTAGCTTTAGATGAAAAAGATAAATCATCTTTAACCGACATTGCTCAACTTCAAATTAAATCTCAACATGGAAATATGGTCAGTGTTGGTGATTTGGTTGAAATTAAAGAACAAGTTAGAGCAAAGAGTATTTACCGTAAAAACCAAAAACGGGTGGTTTATGTAATGGCAGACATGGCTGGTGAATTAGAAAGTCCTGCTTACGCCATTTTAGGAATGTCTGATAAGCTAAATGCTATTAATCTTCCCGAAGGTTATAAAATGGATGAACTATATATGAATCAACCAGATTTTGAAGATGATTACACGGTTAAATGGGATGGCGAATGGCAAATTACCCTAGAAGTATTTAGAGATTTAGGAGTAGCCTTTTTAGGAGTAATCATAATTATATATATGTTAATTGTAGGTTGGTTTCAAAACTTCAAGGCACCCATTGTTATGATGGTTGCAATTCCATTATCAATGGTGGGAATTGTACTTGGTCACTGGATGTTAGGAGCGTTTTTTACGGCTACATCATTTATTGGTATGATTGCTCTAGCAGGTATTATGGTAAGAAACTCGGTGTTACTTATTGATTTTGTAAACCTAAGACTTAAAGATGGCGTGCCATTAAAATTAGCGGTCATAGAAGCTGGAGCGGTTAGAACAACCCCAATACTATTAACAGCTGGAACGGTTGTAATTGGAGCCTTTGTGATTTTATTCGATCCTATTTTTCAAGGATTAGCAATATCCTTAATGGGAGGAACAATTACAGCTACTATTTTAACATTATTGGTAGTGCCACTTGTATATTATTTAATAGAACGTAAAAATTATAAATAACAGAATTATGATAAATAGATTAATAAGAGCTATAGCAGGAACATTTATATTAATAAGTCTTGTATTAGCTATAAAAGTAAATATGAATTGGCTTTGGTTTACAGCATTTGTTGGGGCTAATTTATTGCAGTCTTCTATTACAAAATGGTGTTTAATGGAAACCATTTTGGAAAAGGTATTTAAGGTAAAGAATTAGTTATTCTTTAAATTTGGTTTAGGTTAGTATGTGGTGTTATTTGCCACAAAAAAAGCAAGCTATTTAGCTTGCTTTTTTATTATTTTATTATAAAGTATTTTATTTATTAAATGTGTAACTGATACCAAACTGAACTAGAGATGTTGTCATAGAATATGATACAGACGATCCTGGTATAGCACCTAATGGGTTTGAAGGTGAAGCTAATCTAGGATTGAGTATCTTTCCTGAAGTAGCATCTCCACTATCACCATAATGGTAAACAGCATCAAAATTCCAGTTATCATTAATTTCATATCCTAGCCCAAATTGGAAAGCATCTTTTATAATCGCTGTTGCAGGTACATTGAAAAAAGCTACTTCTTCCGGAATTGGGTTTGAACTATAAGTATATCCTAATCTTAATGGTAACTTGTTAATACCCTTATACTGAATACCGGCTGAAAGAATGGAGATATTATCCCATCCAAATCCAGCAACAGAAGCTGTTTGTGTCCATCCCGTAGTTGAGAAACCATCGGTGTTTTCATAATCTACTCTTCTAAAGTCAAGTGCTAAATCAATATTATCATTAGAATAACCTACACCCAGCGAAAGAATAGCAGGATAATCCATAGTAAATTCACTTGTACTAGTTGAATTATCTAAGTAAGTGTTATCAAATTCATAATCGCTAAACTTTTGAGTAGTTTTATAAGAAGCCCCAAGTTTTAAACCAATACCAGAGTCATAGAATAATCCAAATTGTGCTCCAAATCCAATGGAGGTTGAAGCATCAGATGAAGGATAACCAGACATATTTGGGTTAGATGTGGGGTTTGGCATCAATTCTAATGACGCATAATTTATATTTGGTTGAACACCAATAGAAAACTTATCAGATAATTCATAGGCATATGATAAACCTACTTGTAATAACATATAATCAGACTCAATATGTCCGAAACCATTTAATCCTTGTGGCCAGTTAATAGGGTTAGAGTTGTTAGGATCCCAATTTGAATTAGGGTTTCCACTCATATCCATAGGTAAATTTGTTTCTTGAGGAAACGTAACGCCAAAACCACTAATACCAAAAGCAGATAGGCCAAAAGTATGTTTACTACCTTCTTTACCCCAAACCATGGCTATAGCTGGCATTGGAGATATACCTCTGTCGTCTTGAGTGGTTCCATTAACAGCTGGAGATCCAGGTGCTCCTGGTCCAAAATCTCCTGGTTGCCAAAGCATATTTGGTGGTAAACCTGAACTTAATTCAGGTGAAGAAAAGAATAAACCCACATCTAACTTTAAAGTTTTTTCATTAAAAGTAGATATTGCAGCAGGATTCCATTGTAATGCTCCCGATATATCTAGAGGTTGAGCCGTAGAAGCACCTCCCATAGACATGTTTACTGCTCCAACACCTTGCATAATATGACCTGCTTGAGAGAAAACAGCTGTTGTAAACAACAATAATAGATAATTAAAAAAATTAGTTTTCATAATTGAAGTATTTAAGACATGCTGCAAAAGGTTTTGTTAGTTATCGTTTTTTGCAATCATGTTTGTTGACAAAATTGTTACTAGACAAAGTTACCTGCACATTAAAAAACCAACTATGATAATTATCACCTTTTCATTGGTTTTTGATGTTATTTTTGATTTCTAAACCCTTGTGTAACCATTGTTACACAAGGGTTTACATGACTTTTGTCATTTTTTAGAGAGATGATTCAATGTACTTTTACCAAGTATTAAGGAATCAATATTTCAGGTTTTTTTAATACTTTAAATCAAAAGAAGAAATGAAAAATTTAGTGATTTTAGGAGCGGGAACAGCGGGAACCATGATGGCTAATCATTTGGTTTCAAAACTTCCCAAAAAAGAATGGGAAATAACTATAGTTGATCAATACAAAACACATTATTATCAGCCTGGTTTCTTGTTTTTACCATTTGATATCTATAATGAAAATCAGGTAAAGAAAGAAGGTAAGAAGTTTATCCCTAAAGGTGTTAACTATATTCAGAAAAAAATTGACAGAATTATTTCTGATGAGAATAAGATTAGTCTTGAAGATGAAACTTTAGACTATGATATTTTAATCATTGCCACAGGTTCAAAAATTGCTCCAGATGAGGTTGAGGGTATGCAAGGTAAAAATTGGCAAAAATCGGTTTTTGATTTTTATACTTATGAAGGAGCCTTAGCTTTAAGAAATAAATTAAGAGAATGGGAGGGTGGTAAGCTAGTGGTACATATTACTGAAATGCCAATAAAATGTCCTGTAGCGCCTTTAGAATTTGCCTTTTTGGCAGACTCTTATTTTAAGAAAAAGGGGATGCGAGATAAAGTTGAAATCACCTATGTCACGCCATTATCAGGCGCATTTACAAAAGAAAAATGTTCTAAGTCTTTAGGGTATTTATTAAAAGAAAAGAATGTAAATCTAGAAATTGATTTTGCCATAGAGCGCGTTGATAATGAAAATAGTAAAATTATTGATTACGCAGATAAAGAAGTTGATTTTGATTTATTAGTAACTGTACCCACTAATATGGGTGATGAGGTGATTGGACGTTCTGGTTTAGGAGACGATTTAAACTTTGTGCCTACACATCACAATACTTTACAGTCATTAGCTCATGAAAATATATTTGTAATTGGAGATGCTACCAATGTACCTGCCTCTAAAGCTGGTTCTGTGGCTCATTTTCAAGCCGAAACTCTCACAGATAATATATTGTTATATGTAGAAGGAAAGCCATTAAAAGAGGAGTTTGATGGTCATGCTAATTGCTTTATTGAAACAGGTGAAAATAAAGCCCTTTTAATTGATTTTAATTACGAATACGAACCGGTTGAGGGTACATTTCCATTTGCAGGAATAGGGCCTTTAAAACTCTTAAAAGAGAGTGTTTTTAATCATTGGGGAAAATTAGCATTCAGATGGATTTATTGGAATATGTTAATCAAAGGGATTCCTATTCCATTTGTTTCTAGAAATATGAGTACCAAAGGAAAAAAATTAAACTAAAAATTATAAAAAATGAAAAAAGTAATAGCACAAACGGAAATTAATGTTAATGAGGAAGGGTATTTAACAGACTTTGCTCAATGGACAAAAGAAATTGGAACTGAAATTGCTACTGATTATAATATTGAAATGACAGATAGACATTGGGAAGTTGTTAAATGGATTCAAGAAAAAGTTAATGAAGGAGCAGCTTTATCAATTAGAGGAATTAAAAAAAGTGGTGTTATAGATATTAAAAGTTTCTATGCATTATTTCCTGGTGGGCCTTTAAAAGTGTCAACAAAAATTGCAGGCGTACCAAAACCAAAAAGTTGTATTTAAATAATAGTATTAAAACTATAAATTATGGGAACTAAAGTAAAAAAAATGATGTTCATATTGTCTAAGGCTACTATTGAGAATGCTTATGCAGCTTTTGTAATGGCAAATGGGGCACGAATGGAAGGCATAGAATCTGAAATATTCTTTACATTTTTTGGATTAGAAGCTATACAAAAGAAGAAAATGGATAATTTACATGTTGCAACAGTGGGGAACCCTGGAATGCACATTCCAACAATGATTGGTGGTTTGCCAGGAATGGAAGCCTTAGCAACAAAAATGATGAAAAAGGAAATGGAAAAACTAGATATGCCTCCTGTAAGTGAATTTATAGAAATTCTTTCTGATTCTGGTTGTAGGCTTTGGGGTTGTAAGCTTGCGGTTGATATGTTCCACCTAGAAGAAAAAGATTTAATTGATGAATTAGATGGGATATTAACTATTGGCGATTTTTATAACAGAGCAGACCAAGAAGGTTGTCAAATAGTGTTTATTTGATAAAATATATAGTTGATTATAATAGAAAATGCAGCATTAAATATGCTGCATTTTCATGTTTAGTTTAGTTGAATTTGTGCTATTAATTATTGTTTCACAAATTTTGAAGTGGATCCAGTATCGGTCTTAAGGATATAAATTCCACTTGTTAAATCTGATACGTCAATTGTTCTTTCAGAGGTTAATTGTTTTACTTCTTGACCAATTAGGTTGTATATAGATACAGACTTGAATTTTTGGTAATCTGGAATGTTAAATCTGTTTGTTACGGGGTTTGGCGAAATTGTAAGCTTGTTTAAGCTTTTGTCTTCCACACCTAAAACGGAATTAGTACTTTGTACTATATCATCTATGTAATATACATCCCCATCTCTAGCACCATTGGCACTATTAAATTGAAACGCAAACTGATTGGTCCAGTTATTGTTAAATGTGGCAGAAGAGAAGTCAAATTCTACTGTAGTCCATGTGTTTAATGCTACATTAACAGTTTGTTCAATTTGGTTGAATTCATTAGCGGCACCAGTCCAATGTCTTGTTTGTGCTTTTAATGTAAAAGAGGTTTCATTTTTTGACAAAACTTTTAGACTTATAAAATGTCCTTGAGCGGCATTAAGATTAAATTTAGGATCATTCCATACAGCAAAATCCCAATCAAAAGCTCCATTGGTTTCAGTGATTCTTCCACAGTTGTCGCTTAAATTAATTCCTGTTTTCTCATCATTTGAAATGGCTTCATTTAAAGTAACTCCACCGTTGGTTCCAAGTGTGTAAGCTTGCCCTCCAGTTTCATATGTTACATTTACTTGAGAATAAGAAGTAATTGTGAGCGTTAAAGTTAAAAGTAAAAGTAATTTTTTCATCATATTTTATATTTAATTAGTTATTTCAAATATAAAATTGATATTAGGTGAAGATTAGAACAAATGTTCTTTTTTATAGAATAAAAGTTAAAAAACCATTTGTTGCACTTATGGTTTTACAATAAGTTTAGATTCATTATTTATTGTTAAAACGTAAACTCCAGAAGCTAAACTATAAGGTAAATGTATTTCAGTAACACCTGTTTCTTCATTATGTTGTTTGGATAAGGTTGCAATAACACTACCTTTTAAATCTGCAAGTTGAAACTCATCGGTTAATGTTGTGTTGGTAATAAATACTTTAAACTCATCGTTTAAAGGGTTTGGATACACTTTATAACTATAGGCAGAAGGCGTGTTAGTTTCTTCTTTTCCGGTGAAATATTCAACCCCAAAACTATACGCTTCTTTACCAATTTTCTCACCAATAAGCCTTCCAGGAATATCATCAGCAGGCGGGTGTATACCACCCCAAATTCTAGATAAACTGCATTGGTCTGATGCATCTCTGTAGGTTGCCCATTGTAGTTTTACATCAACACTGGGGCCTTCTTCAAACACCAAAAACTCATCTTTTTTGGCAATAAACTCTCCTACACCTCCTGGGAAGAAAGCATCTCCTGTTATGAGTGTCATGAGTTCTGCGGCAGCTCTTGAGTATGTTGAATGCCCTGAAACATAGCCCGCAAAAGGTGGTGTTACAAAGCTAGGGCGTTGATAGGGCCACCAATTATCTGCTAAAATCCAGCCAACACCTGCCATATCTGTACTGGGGTTACCAATAAAGTCATGACCTCGCCATGTGTATAATTTTATTTTACCTACATGCTCATTCATAGTTCCGGCTAACGGGTCTCCAGTTTCTACAATTTCTACATAACCAGGTTTGAGCGGAATACCACCTACATGATAATTAGAAAGCATATTATCAGAACTTTGACCTAATTCTGCCATATATCTAATGGCTGAAATGGGCCTGATATAATCATACCACCCTTTAACACCCCATGCAGAAACAGCAGCATCATGCATAGTGCCTCCCATTAAGAAATAAGCTTTTACATCCCACTCTAATGGAGACATTGTTTCACCAGTTCCATTTAATTTTTTTTGTAATGCAGGGTGGTCACTTACATAATTTAGTAATGTAAACCAATGCCCGGGAGGGGTTTCAGAGTCAGGACCATCTGCCCAAAATTCTGCTAATACTCTCGCATAGTCACCTCTAGGAACTAGTTGTTCTGGATAAGGGGCATTTGTATGAGGATTAATAGAATGACCTTGACTTGGGTCGCCACCTTCAAATTCGTTGTAGAAATCTGGAAAGTCTTCAAATGATTGAGGGATATTATTAATGTCAAAATTTCCAATAGATTTTGGTGAAATATCCCAAATAACGCCATCAGCTGGGTCTAAATGTGAACCCCAAACTGATACTAATGAAAATCCCCATTTATAGGATTGACTATCTGTGTCTTCAGAATTTAAGTTTAGATAAGGAGGTGGTGATGGATCATGATATACCTGATAATTGTATCCATCTCTGGTAAATGTAGATTTATTATCCTCTTTTAAAGAGAAAGGTAGTACTTGCCCCCATTCAGGGCCTAAAAAATCTGGGGTGTTACCAGCAATCAAGTTCCCACTTTGATCAATAAACTGATATAAGCTTAGTTGTTGCCACCTATTTGGATCCGTTAAGGTTACATTTCCTTGTAATTGCGGTGTTAAAGGCGTATTAACGGGTTCGTAAAATTTGTTTTCGTAAGCACCTGCTTCATTAGCACCATCTTTAAAGCCATAATCAATTATAGCTTGTGCAATATAATTACCTAAAGCAGCTGGATTACCATTTGTGTGATCTGTATCCGTAAAGTTAATATTATAACCTAAGTCAGTCATTAATAAATCAAAAGTGTGTTGAGTTTCCGCTAAGTTTGGAGAGTTTTTAAACCTATGACTAAGTAAACGATAAGCTGCATAACTCATGGCTTTTTTCCTAGCTTCTTCAATAGGTTCTTCTGTTTCAAAACCATAGAAGGGAATTACAATTCCGTGTACTTCATTACCTAATAAATAGGTTCTGGCATTTTCATCAAATATGGCCCATGCATCGTATAACGCCACACTTGTATGAAAAAGATTTCTGGCATGTACCGTAGGACGCGCATAATCATTTCTAATGGCATGTAGCAAAGCTTCATTCCAAATTCTTGCAATTGATCGATTAGCTGTTATTTTAGAGATTGTTAAATCTACTGGTAATATTATTTTTTCTGTAGCACAATTTGTGCTTGTTTCAATAACTGATACTTCACCTTCGTCTTCAAGATGCCAAAGAACTTTGATAGTTTCGGTATTTTGACCTGTTATTATCTCACCTCCGATAACTTCCCAAGATAGAGTAGAGTTAGTAGTTTTATTATAAGTGTAAATTTCTTCATTAAAATAACCTGTAGATGTTGGGCCTGAAATTTGAGAACCATCCAAATAAGAGCAAGAGCCATCATCTTCTACAGCTTCTGGGTTAAAGTTACAAGAATTGGGGTCTGTACAACCTTTAACTTTAACAGCTTGTGAGGTATCAATAATTTCATAACCATTTCCTTCTCTTGCTAGAATTATATTATCTAGGGGTAAATCGTTGTATGTTTCAATGAGTCCGGAAGGCCACTTTATTTCAATTTCAGAAATACTTGTGGCATCAGATAAACCAAAATGTAACGGTTGTATGCTTTGTGATAAAAAACCAACACCAGAGGCGTATCTGTGTAAACTTCCTTCATTAGTGGTTATTGAAACACTAGCGCCAATAGCATTTCTGTTAGATGTAGTACCTTCCAGCATAACTTTAAACCAGCGCGGGTTTTGAGTTGAAGTTGTTGTTATGGTAGTATTTTGATAAAAGAATGATTCTTGGTCACTGTTAGAAACAAATAAATCTAGATCACCATCGTTGTCATAATCAAATGGTGTTGCACCCACACTCATAGTTATAGCGCCAAGTCCAACATTTCCTGTTTTTTCGGTAAAAGTATAGTCATTTGGGCCATTGTTTTCAAAGTATACATTGGCTTCTCCTTCAGGGAAAGATTGTTTGAAACCATTTACCACAAAAAGATCCTCATCACCATCTAAATCAAAATCTGCAAAAGGACAATCCCAACTCCATCCGGTGCGTAAAATACCTTTTTCTTCGGCTTGTTCAGTAAAAGAATTGTCTCCGTTGTTTGTAAACAAAAGATTCATGTTTATATCAGTAACATAAATATCGAAATTGCCATCGTTGTTATAATCAGAAATGGAAAGCCCCATAAAATTAGCAAGTTGGTCAATGCCGTAGTTTGCAGCTTGATCTTCAAAAATACTTCCAAAATTGTTAATATATAGATTGTTAGGTACATAAAAATCATTAGAAACAAACAAATCCATCCATCCGTCTTCATTAAAGTCATACGGGATACTCATATAAGACTGTTCCGGACTATTTATCCCATAGAATTCAGACCTCTCTTCAAAAGTACCATCTCCATTATTTACATAAAATATGTTACCGTTACATCCGCCCCAAACAGATATATAAAGATCAATATAACTATCATTATTAAAGTCAAACCAAGTGGCTCCAGCATTATTACAATTATTGGTTCTTTCTATTCCAGCTTGGTTTGTAGTTTCAGTAAAGGTTCCATCTCCATTATTTCTAAAAAGTTGAACTTTATAAGCATGCGTAAAGAAGATATCTGGGTACCCATCATTATCATAGTCCCCCCAATGAGCTCCATATTTAAATCCATCTTGATAACCAATATCTTTACTTGGTTCAGAAGCAGGAAATAGGTTTGCCAACCCCGATGCGATTGTTATATCTGTAAAAGTGCCATCATTATTATTTCTGAATAATTTGCTTTGAGAAATAGGATTACCATTAATATCTTGTGCTTTTGCAACCACAAACAAATCCAAATCATAATCACCATCGTAATCGGCAACTGCAACACCATTGTTTTCATGCAGTCCATCTAAGTTAGCAATATGTTCAAAGCGTTGAAAGGTTTGACTATATATGCTTAATGAAAGCATTAAAAAAAAGGTACAAAGCAAATAAGGAAGGGTTTTCATATGCTCTTAATTATTTAAGGAAATGCAAAGCAACAATATAAGTTTAAAAAAGCCTATTTGAAAAATCAAATAGGCTTTTGTTATAAAAATCTAAGTTTAAAAAGCCCTAAATTAAGGTCTTTCTTCTACCTTCACTATATAAAAATCATCATAGTAAATAACAGCATCTGAATCTGCATTTCCATCAAGAAGTGCTCTAGCATATATTTGAGATATAGGTTGAGATTGTTTAAAAGTAAACTCTTTTTGAATCCACTCTCCTTGAGCTTCACCACCAAAGTTAGACCATCCTTTTTGACCCCAATTTTGAAGTAACCAGAATCCAGATGTTCCCGAAATGGTTGAACCTGGTGCTATATATCTTTTATATTTAAAGATATAATCTGCATCTGGGTCTAGAATAATTGGTTGTGAAAAATCACATCCAATTTCAACCTTATTTTGTCCAGGCACTAATGTACATTTTAAACTTAAGCTTCCACTAGCAGCTTGTTCAGAACTAACTTCAACAGTTCCTTGGTTACTCCACCATGCTCTCCAACTATCATCTCCTTGAAAACCACCATCTTCAACACTTGCAATACCAGGAGGGAACAAATTTACATCATGCATGATCACGGGCTCATCAGTAAAGGATACTGGTGTACGCGTATCTGTAGATTCTATACCGCTGCCATCTAAAAGACTTACTGTGATAACATCTGGTCTGTAAATAGGATCCTCTAACGTAATGTTTAAGAATGTAGCGTCATCAGCATCAACTTCAACATTTGCAATTGCGAAAGGTGTACCATTAACTTTAACCTCAAAGAATGCTTCTTTTTGGAAGAATGGTGTAAACTCACCATTAAATGGTATTCTAATGGATTCATCTTCTTGCTCAGCAATGTTACCCGTTAATTCAAATGGTTTAGATGAAGGAATGACTTTAAAAGGTCTTGATATTATTAACCTATCATTATCAGCAGGAATATTTTGACCACTTCTAGATACATTAATACCACCTTGGAAAACACCAAGCTTCTTGAATACAATGTTGGCTACCTCTTGATTGCTACCAGCAATTTGTTCAGTCTGCCCATCAACAGGAAACGTTCTTATAAACCAATTTCTACCTGTAGGCTCACCAATAGTAGTTTTGTCTGTAAACTCTAAAGCATCACCAGCCTCTACATAAATGGTGTCTGTTCCTGTAATATCCAATAGAGACCCTCCTTGTTTTACTTCAATTTCTGGAACAATGGTATCACGCACGTAAACCATAAGTGTAGTGTCAATTACCCATTTACCAGCTACATTTTCTGCAGGTTGCGTATAATAACCTCTTTCAAAGCTATATCCTCTAAACTCTACGTACTCATCAAAAATGTTAAACATTCTAACCTCATTCCATCCAGATTTCTTGAAGTAAACGTTGATTGTTTTCTCTTCAGATTTTGTCTCACCTGGGTTAATGATTTGTTTTTCATAAAGCTCCATAGAGTCTCTCCATTGAAAAGGTCCTTCTAAAAAGAAATTACCTTCGTCTATAGTCCACTCATGGTGTGTGAAGTTTTGAGATAAGTTAGCAAAAGTAATATACTCAAAAATATTGATGTCTAACGGCGCCTGTGCTTGACTGTGGTACAGTCCTACATCAGAAAAACTGTTTGGCTTGTCGTAATCGTCATCCTGACACCCCCAGAAGGCGGTGATTAGAACAACGGCAATTAAATATATTTTTTTCATGTTTAATCTTTTTTATTTAAAAATTGTATAAATCTGGATTAGCAATTTCCTCAGCAGCTGGTAATGGCCAATAAGCGTGTAATGCCTCATTATAGTTTACAGCAGCTTCTTGGAATTCAGCCCAATCTGGGTCACCATCACCAATTGCTACTTCATCACAGAGCGCACCCCATTTCCAGATTAAATTACCTTCATCATTTTCCATTTGGAATGATGTTCCAACATATTCTCTTTGAGCTAATTCTTGGTAACGTTGCTTTTTAATACCCCATCTTCTTAGGTCAATACTTCTATCTCCTCCAGGACCTTCACAAGATAACTCTAATGGATACTCTTTATGTCTTAAGTGTTCTCTTAAGCTAGTAGCATCGTAAGTAAGGTTGTCATGATCATTAAAAGGAAATTCTCCAGATCCTGCAGGGCCTAATAATTGAGCCCCAGCTCTACGTCTTACTTTATTAATATAAAGCATAGCCTCATCAACATTTCCTAATTCTATCTGGCATTCTGCATAGTTTAAATAAATCTCAGCTAAACGTAGTAAGCGTTCATTAACACCAGAAATGGTTGTACCATCTGTACCTTCAACTTCTCTTTCAGAAGCGCCAATGTCCCAATTGGTATGTTTTCTCCAGAAGCAAGTCATTTTAACATTAAAATTGGTTCCGAGGCCTGTTTTAGAGAAGCCATAGTAAGGCGTGTCATCATCATCAGCAATAGCTACTGAGTAAGACGTTCTTAACGTATATCTTCTAAATCCTGGGCTACCATCTGGTAATGTAACCATGTTTCTTTCATCAGAAAAATCTAATGGGTCATTGCGGTATTCCTGAATTAACCAGTTGGAAGCAACGCCACCCCACCAGCCTTGTTTACCGGTAAGTAACTGGTTAACGTTAGCTGTAGAAGCTGAAGATTTACCATCTATTAAAGCAAGTGTATAAATAATTTCTATAATAGACTCTTCGTTTAACTCATCATAAGTAGTCATGTTACTCATAGGGTGTGGCGTTAATGCATAGCCATAATTATCAATAACACGTTTAAAGTATGTAGAAGCTGTAGCAAAATCACCATCAAATAAATATGATTGCCCTAAAAGAGCTACTGCAGATCCTGATGTTACCCTACCTAAATCACTATCATCATTAGCATCTTCTAACCAAGTACTAGGTAAATTAGCTTCAGCAAATTCTAAATCGGCTCTATAAAAATCTAGAACCTCTTGAGAAGAACTTACCGCTTTATAATAACCTGTTTCAGAGGTTGGAACTTCATCCCAAATAATTACCTGACCATTATTAAAATGGTTGTGAAGGTTAAAATAAGCATAAGCTCTATGCCATCTTGCCTGTGCTAAAACTAAATTAGCATCTTCCTCGGTGTCTTCGCTACCATGAGTTCCTGCTAAGTCTTCACAAGCAGCAATTACTTGGTTGGCTCTAAAAATGGTGGTGTATAAATTAGCCCATTTGTGTCTATTAGCATCACTAGCCTCGTTAAAGGTTTGTTGGTAGTATATATTGGTGTTATTTGGTCTTTGCCAGCCATTAGCCCAAGAATAATCAGATCGAGCTAATTCATCTACCAATCTATAGCTGTTTCCATTTGAAAACGCATCGTAAACAGCATTCAGTCCATAATTTAAATCTTGTATGTTATTCCAAAATGTGGCCGGTGATATGGCATTTGGATTATCTTGTACAAGAAAATCATCTTTACATCCTGTCATAGTTAAGCAAAAGCCTATGATCAGAACAATGTTAATTTTTAATAATTTTTTCATAATCATATTTTTTTTTAGAATTCAAGTTGTAAACCAGCTCTAACCTGGCTACTAATAGGATAAGTACCTTTGTCAATACCTCTGGTACTTAGACCATTATTACCAACTTCAGGGTCAAACCCATCATATCCGGTAATAGTTATAAGATTTTGTCCGGTTACATAGAAACGTAACTTAGACACTCCAATTTTTTCTAATTTGTTTTTAGGAATACTGTATCCTAATGTGATATTACGTAATCTTAAAAAGGTGCCATCCTCTAACCACATATCATTTCTACCTCTATAGTTATCATGTGTTTGAGAACCTCTATTCACAGGTATATTTGAATCCATGTTTTGAGGTGACCATTGGTGTACTAAATCTTGGTGATTACCTACTTGATAAGCATAAGCTTTATTACCGTTCATAACTTCACCGCCAACAGCTGTATACCATTGCATAGAAAAGTCTACATGTTTGTACCAAGTGTTAAAGTTGAATCCCATTTCAAACTCTGGAGTACCAGACCCTGAATATTGTCTATCATCAAGAGTGATAACACCATCTCCAGCATCTGGGATGCCATCGCCATCAGTATCAACTGTTAAGGCATCTAGTAATCTTATGTCACCAATCTTTTGCTGTGTTGTAGGGTATTCAGCTTTATAGGCATCTAATTCCTCTTGATTTTTGATGATACCATCTGTTTTAATTAACATAAAGGCACCGGCTTCTAAGCCTTCTGTTATTACAGAAACATAATCTCTATCATTATCACCTCCAGAAATATTACTATCATCAAAGTAAATTAATTTATTGGTGTCTGCCATTTTTGTAATGGTATTTTCATTTTTGGTAAATGTTACTCCAGCATTCCAAGACCATTTACCTTTATGACGGTAATTTGCAGCCATTTCAATACCTTGGTTAACCATATCACCAACGTTCAATACTACCTCCGCATTTTGTCCAGTTCCACCACCTACAGTTGGAGGGAGTAATACTGAGAATAACATGTCTTTTTTGTTAGTTCTATACACGTCAGAAGAGAATGTTAACTTATTATTAAAGAAAGATAAGTCATAACCGAAGTTAGTAGATTGAGAGGTTTCCCATTTCACATTTTCGTTTGCAAAACCTTCTTGAATAGCTCCATTTAATAAAGAGGCATCACTATTTCCGAAAAGATAATCGTTTTCAATTTGAATGGTTGGCGCATAGCTATAATCGCTAATACCTTGGTTACCCGTAGTACCATAACTGGCTCTAATTTTAAACGAAGATACCGTGCTCTTTAATGGTGCCCAGAAATCTTCATCTGAAACATTCCATCCAGCAGAGAATGATGGGAAAACACCCCAAGGGTCTTTTCTAAATCTTGAAGATCCATCTCTACGTACACTACCACTTAATAGGTACTTTCCTTTATAGTTATATTGTAGCCTTCCTAACATACCAATTAGCGTGTTTTCTCTATCTTGAGTCCAACGATTAGTTCCAGATCCCGTTTGCGGGTCTTCTAATGCATTGTTTAGTACATCTAGCTCACTACTGAATAAATCAAATTTTCTACCCCAAAACTGTGAGTAATTATATCTTTCAGCAGAATACACAGCGGTTAACTTAATGTTGTGATTACCAAAGCTTTTGTTAAAGGTAAGAATATTTTCTAAAGTAGACTTCTTAGACTGCGTACTCTCATTGTAAATCTGAGCTCTTTGTTGAGTTGGTATTTCATTACCTTCCCAATCATACGCCGTATACTTAGGGTTAATTCTTCTTCTTGTGGTGTTATATCTACTAATAGATCCTCTTGTTTGGAATTTTAAATCCTTTGTGAAATTATAGGAAAGCGTTATTGCTCCATCAAAGTAATCTTGCTCTTCATGGTCTGTTTGTGCTAATCTGTATCCTAAATATGAAAGATTTGCCGCACTAGATCCTTCACCGGCTTCATCTGTTCCTAACTCACCAGCATTAATTTGCCTTTGGAAAGGGGAAAACCTGATAATTTCTCTTGTTAATCCCCAAGGAGAATATTCTTGTTCACCTGTTCTAAACGAAATACCTGTTTGTATATCCCATTTACCTTTTGAATATGAAGTATTAGATCTTACATTAAATCTGTCTAATCCCGATTTAATAATAGCACCTTCTTGTTTATAGAAATTAGCAGTAATGTTATAGGTTAAACCATCTTTACCACCAGAGACACGTAAACTGTGGTTTTGAATAGGCGCATCATCATTTTGTACAACATCTTTTAAACTACTATTGTTAGCTAATTGATGTCCTGCACGGTCAATAAGGGTCCAAGTATTACCATAAACACGTCCTTGTGAAGATTGAGATAATAGAAATTGCGAATACCATCTATCTTCAGATTCCATAAGAGGTGTACCTGAAGTAATAGTTTGAATACCATAATAACTGTTAATACCTACCTTCATTTGTCCTACCTTACCTTTTTTTGTGGTAATTAAGATAACACCAGCAGCTCCCCTAGTACCATAGATTGCTGTAGAAGCGGCATCTTTTAATACGTCTATGGTTTCAACTTCCTCAATACTTAATCGTGGGTCTGTATCAAAAGGAATACCATCTACTACATATAATGGAGAGTTAGCACCGAAAATCGAGGTTAAACCACGAATCTGTACATTAGCTTCAGCACCAGGAGCACCAGAACTAGCAGTTACAGATACACCAGCAATCTGCCCTTGAAGTGCAGAACCTAAATCGGAGGTTGCAACATTCATAATGTCATCAGCTTTAACTTGCGCTACAGCACCAGTTAACTCTTTCTTCTTCTGAGTACCATAACCAACAACCACTACCTCATCTAAAGTAGAAAGGTCTTCCTGTAAAGATATATTAAGGGTTGTTTGGTCACCAAGTGTTATCACTTTGTCAACATAACCAAGATAGCTAAACTGAAGCTTATTTCCAGTTGCCGCATTAATCTCATAATTTCCATCAAAGTCTGTAACAGCTCCGTTAGATGTTCCAACAACTATTACTGTGGCTCCTGCTAGAGGTTCTCCATCGCCAGTCACTTGTCCCTTAATGGTTTTTGTCTGCGCCTGCGCCGCACTCATACCAATAGAACAAATACATGCAATTAGAAAAGCCTTGAATTGCCACCCTTTGAATAGCGTTCTTTCAAGTAATTTGAATTTCATATTTTGTTAGTTTTAAATGTTTGATGCACAAATTTGTATAAAAAAGCGAATTTATAGGGAAACAAATGTCTTATATGCTAGTACAAAAGTTCAAAACCTTAAATTAATGTTAAATATTGAAATATGTTAAAAAACTGATAATAAGTATATTATGTGTTTGTGTCAAGTTATTTTCAAGTGAAACTTTTGTTTTTTTGTGAAAACCATTTGGAGTTTATCCAAATAATTCTACTGACTTCACTTGCTGCCTAAAACTAATTTCTTAAATGTTTTTCTTCAAAGGAATTTTCTTGTTTTCGAAATAAAAAAAGATGTTTTTATTTAACCTTTATACATGCTGTAGTTGTTTACATGAAGACTGATTTATGGCTTGGTTTCATTTTATAATTATATAATTAAGGTAAATTAAGATAAGTCAAGGGTAAATATTCAAGTAATTATATTTTATGTTCAAAGTAATTTTACAACCTTGAAATAGGTTAAAAAAATGAAATTAAAAAATTTGAAGATTAACGTAACTTTTTCAATGCTTTTTCTTGCATTGAATGTTTTTGCACAAACTGCGAATACACGTCCTAATGTTATTGTGATTTTAGCGGATGATTTGGGTTACGGTGATGTAGGTTTTAATAGAGATGCTTATAATAGTACGTATCCATTTCCTGCTGAAAGAGGAGTAATACCAACACCAAATATAGATGCTCTAGCTAATAACGGTATTATTTGTACAAATGCCCATGTAGCACATCCGTTTTGCGGACCAAGTAGAGTAGGCCTACTGACAGGAATTATGCCTCATAGAATTGGAGCACAATACAATTTACCTAATGATATAACTACAACATTAGGAGTGCCAACAAATGAAACCTATTTTTCTAATCTACTTCAGGGTGCCAATTATAATACGGCAGCTATTGGTAAGTGGCATTTAGGGTTTTCAGATGGTTCTTATCAACCTTTGGATAGAGGTTTTGATTATTTCTTTGGAATGCTTGGTGGTGGTAAAAACTATTTTGAAAGTATATATGAAGATAATTTTTATAATAGGCAAGGAGGTAGTAATCCTGTAACTAATGAATATCAAGATCCGTTATGGAGAGATAGAGATTATGTAGCAGAAAGTGAATTTAGTGATGCCGTTGATGAAGATTATTTAACAGATGTACTTACAGATGAAGCTATCGCTTATATAGCTGCAAATGCCCCTTCATCAGACCCATTCTTCATGTACTTATCATATAATGCACCGCATACACCATTGCAAGCTCCTGCGGCAGAAATTGCTCAGTTTAAATTAGATAATCCTAATTTTGAGAGTTTAGTAAATAATAGTGATTATATTAAAAACTCTAACCCCGTAACCAATTTACCTCTAGAAGATCAACAAGCGAAAATAGATGAGTTAACCGATGCTCGAGTTACCTATGCTACAATGGTTGCTAATATGGATGAAAATATAGGGAGGGTTATTGCTGAGTTACAAAAAGATATGACGGAGTATAACAACACCTTAATTATATTTTTAAGTGATAATGGCGGTTATACTTTTAGTAAAGGTGCTGTAAACTGGCCACTTGATGCTCTAAAAGGAAGTGTTAAAGAAGGTGGGCATAAAGTACCCATGTTTGTACATTGGCCAGCTCAAATTAGTACACCAACAACGTATAATCATCAATTAAGTTCTCTGGATTTATATCCAACCCTTGTGAATTTAGCAGGTAATAACCTTATTCCAATTGATAAGACCTTAGATGGGGTAGACTTTATGGATGATTTAATTGCAGGAACAGATGCCAGACCAGATGAAACTCTTGTTATAATGAGACCTCAAAATGGATTTCATAATGGAGGGTTATCTTCAGATAAATGGAAAATTGTTAAAACTTCTAGTGGTCAATGGAAACTATACGATATTTTAAATGATCCAGGAGAAACGACCGATTTAAGAGGTAGTGAGCCTAATGCAGAACAAATCATTCAAGACATGTTAGATGATGCTATTGCAATTGTAGCTGATTTTAAAGATGTAAAACCATTATGGTATGATAATGATGGAAATGGTAGTGGGCATCCACATAGTTTTTTATGGAATGATGGAACATTGCCAGCGTATGACCAGTTGTTTGAAAGTCCCTTATTGCTACTTGAAAGTGAAATAAGTGAAATTAGTATCATAAGTGTAACCGATGCTGTTGAAGGAGAGATAGATGGAGTTTTTACAGTGAGTTTGCCCGAAGGTATAAATGCAGGGGAAGATATTGATGTAACTTATATTATAAGTGGAGATACCTCAAATGGTACAGATTATCCAACATTATCTGGAATGGTAACAATAGCTAACGGAACAAATAGTGTTAATATTAATATAGCAGCTGTAGCTGATGGCCTTGATGAAACTAGTGAAACACTTACATTAACTTTACAGACTACAACGGTTGGAAGTGTTAGTGCAACCCCTGTAAGTATTTTTGTTTTAGATGCTATTGCTCCAACAACATTAACAGCTGGAGACATTGCAATTGTAGGCTTTAAGGCAGAGGGTACTAATAATGGAACTGTGGCTTTTATGTTGTTAAAAGATATTTCGGCTACAACAAAAATTTCAATTTCCAATAGATCTTGGAAAGGAACACAGGATGGTTGGACAGGAGATTATAGTGTGGATGATGTTTGGACTTGGACAGCAGGAGCAGCTTTTAGTTCTGGTGATATTTTTAAATTAGATTCAGACGGTCTAGTTAAAAGAGTAACCGGAGACGCCGAAGTTGTTGTGGGTACCATGTCTCATGATCATACAGGAAAGATTGTTGAAAGTAGCGATGGAGACTTTGATATGGCAACAGGTGGTGATGGTATTCTAATTTATCAAGTAGATCCGTTTGTTTTACCAACAGACCCAAATTCAAGTTCTTGGATTACAGGATTAAACACAAATGGTGGCTGGGGAACTGGTGGAGGTAATACGTTTTGTGCGTTACCAACAGCTTTAACAAATGGGGTGAATGCCAATGCAGTTGGAACAGATCAAGATAATGGAATTTATACAGGAGCACTTTCGGGTGCAGCTTCGCAGTTAAGAGCTAGTATAAATAATTCGGCAAATTGGTCAACTTCAGAGACTACCAATTATAATTTATGGGCTTATAATGAAACAGCAAGTTCTGTTGCTGGTGAAATTGGCTCCTCTGGAACTTTAGGGGTTGAAGATGTATTAAGTTCAGATTTACGTTTATATCCAAACCCTACATCAAATTTTGTTAACTTAAGTTTTAAACAGTCTATTCAGAAGTTAGAATTAGAATTAATTTCAATCACTGGCCAATTAATTAAAAAGGTTAACGGTACCAATGCAAATAGACCAAGAATAGATGTGTCTAATTTGCCCAAAGGCACTTATATTTTGAGGATAAATGCAGACGACAAACTAACTATTGAAAAAGTTATTAAAATTTAGAAATAGTTTTGATTAATAGCGCAAAAACTCGTAACAGAAATGTTGCGAGTTTTTTGGTTTTAAGAGAATTATCGTTCTGCTAAAAGCCTAGTTTTATTAAGCTTGGTAAAATAGTATATGTTAAGGGTAAATAATGATATTTATACTGCTGGGGCTGTATGTAATTTTACCAAAAATAAATCTAGGAAACCCTTTGTTCTTATTGAGTTTTTCGATATTCATCATGAAATATCGAACAGGGTAATCCTATAATAAAAACAAGCTAATTAAATTTAAACAAATGAGATTGAAAAGCGTATTAATTACGAGAAATTTACTGAGCAAATGTTTGCTTTTTACATTTCTGTTTTTTGGTTATGTGTTACACGCACAAACCAATAGCATAACTGTAAATGGTGTTGTTTCAGGCGAAGATGGAATGCCTATTCCAGGTGCATCTGTTATTCTGGTGAAAAATGGCAAGACAACAGGAGCAGTAACTGATTTTGATGGTGTTTATTCTTTAGAAGCTACTATAGGTGATACACTTACATTTAGCTACTTAGGGATGACTTCACAATCCTTAAAAGTTATTGGTGCAGAACTTAATGTAGTGCTAATTGCAGAGGTGGACGAGTTAGAAGAAGTTGTTGTTATTGGTTATGGAGCCGTTAAGAAAAAAGAACTAACTGGTGCAGTAACACAAGTTAAAGCGGAAGCTTTAGAGAAAATTGTGAGTTCAGATTTAGGTTCTGCACTTCAAGGGCAAGCAGCGGGGGTTAATGTAGTAGCCTCTTCTACACCAGGAGGTGATTCAGAAATACTTATTAGGGGTATTACTTCTTTAGATAATAATACGCCACTTTATGTTGTAGATGGTATTGTGCAAGAAGGAGATCCTCGAATTCCACCAACGGATATTGAGACTATCGATATTTTAAAAGATGCTGCATCCACGGCAATTTATGGTGCTAGAGGAGCAACAGGTGTTATTATTATAACAACAAAACAAGGGAAACCAGGGTCATTGCAAGTTAGGTATAATGGTAATTACGCAATTCAACGTAGGCAAGCCGCTGTGCCATTAATGAATTCTGTAGAGCAAACTTATTTTGATGTTGTAACCCAAAGAAATACTGCGGGTGCACTTGATGATGAAGTAAGGCTGCAGATATTGCAAAACCCTATTCAGTTTCAAAATGAAACGAATTTAAATGATATCTTATTTAGACAAGATGTACCAACCCAAACACACAATTTAAATGTTTCTGGGGGTACAGAAGATATTACATATAATGTAGCGCTTGGTTTTTTCGATCAGGAAGGAATACAAGTAAATTCTGCATATCAGCGCTTTAATACTCGTGTTAATACGGTATATCAAAAAAATAGAATTAGAATTCAAACAAGTTTAGCTCTTATTCAGGATAGTAGAGATATAGCTCAAGCAAATTTATTGTCGCAAGCAATTGTATACCGTCCAACTCAAAATGGTTTAGATTTGGATAGTTTTGATGAGCTTGAGCAAGGTGGAGATGATGTAAATCGTTTAGGTTGGGTTTTAGAAAGTTTAAGAACGGAAACAAACCAAAAAAGTGTTAGAACAAATGCTTCATTCCGCTTAGATTATGACATTACTAAAGAACTGAAAATTAGTAGTAACGTTGGTTTAACTACTTTCAACACCTTTAGAAAAGAATATAGGCCTTATCAAGAGATTTATAATACTCAGGGGATTTTACAATCGCAGCCAATAAACAGTTACATAGATAATAGAACAAATTATAATCGTTCATTAAATATTAATGCAGGTTTAACCTATCAAAAGATTATTGCAGACGATCATAAGTTTACTTTTACATTTTTTGCAGATCGTGAAAGATACCAAAATGACGCCTTTAGAGCAAGACGTTTGGAAGCTACTAATCCTGATGCTAGAGTATTAAACTTGGCAACAGGTGACCAAAGTGTAACGTCCGGATTTGATTATACAACTACTAGAATTGGTACTATTGGACGTGTGCTTTATGGATATAAAGGACGCTATTTATTAAGTGCCAGTGTACGTAGAGATGGTTCTTCTTTAGTGTCTTACTTAGTGTCTCCAAAAAAACAATGGGGAACTTTCCCTGGAGTGTCTTTTGCGTGGAATGCTTCAGATGAACCTTTTTGGGCCAAATACAAAAGCACTATAAATAATTTCAAATTAAGGTTGTCTCATGGTACTATAGGTAATGATCGTGTTAGACCGTATTCATTTATTCCAGGAATAGAACAAAACATTAATTATATAGGAAGTTCTGGTACCGATGATTTAGTGAATTTAGGAGCAACCCAACTTGATTTTGCGAATAAAACATTAAAATGGGAGTCTACTACCACATCAAATATTGGTATAGACTTAGGTTTTCTAAAAAACAAATTGACACTTACTGCAGAATACTATTATGCAGACAAAGAAGATATGTTATTCCCAGTGTTTTTACCATTATCTGCCGGTGGTGGTAATAATGCAACGGTTACTCTTAATGTTGGTAATATGGTTAATCAAGGACTTGAGTTAACTGCTGCTTATAGAGGTAACATTGGAAAGGTAAGATTTAGAATGAATGGTACTTTTTCCACCAATGAAAACGAAGTTACCAAGATTAATGGCGATACAAATTTCCAGTTAACTAATGATTTTGGTCTAGTAGGAAGAGCACCGCAACAATCTAGAGTTACTGCTTTAGCTAAGGGTCATGAAGCGGGGTCATTCTTTCTTTGGAGAACAGATGGTATCATTGATACTGAAGAGAAATTAGCTAATTATCAGTTAATTGATAATAATGTAAGAATGGGAGATACCAGATTTGTTGATCAAAATAATGATGGTGTTTTAGATGATAATGATCGTGTTTATAGTGGTAGCGGATTACCAAAATACGAAATAGGATATACTTTAAACTTAAATTATAGAAATTGGGATTTTTCTATGAACTGGTATGCAGCTTTAGGTCAAGAAATCATGAATGGTTTTGATGCTTGGGCATACGGATTTGGTAGACACAAAGATTTGATTTACCAATGGTCTGAGGCAAACCAAGACTCGCCAATACCTGCTTATAGAAATGATGTAAGAAGACATCCAAATTATTTAGGGTATAGTGATTTATGGTTAGAAGATGGCTCTTATTTAAGGTTAAGACAGGTGTCTTTAGGGTATGCAATTCCTAAAAGAAAAGTGGAGAAATGGGGGTTAAAATACTTAAGGTTCTATGTTAGAACACAAAACCCTTTGACCTTTACCAAATATTCTGGTTACAACCCAGAAATTGGAGGAGGAATAGTGTCTAGAGGTCTTGATAAGGACACAGGGCCAATTTCTATCCAATATTTGTTTGGAATGAATTTAAACTTTTAGTGATAAATCTATATAACTTTTATTTGTTATGAAATGAGCATAATTAAACCATTTCAATATTTACAGAAATGAATAACATGCGAATTACATATGACATCTAAAACAATAAATATTAACAGATGAAACATATACTTTTAAAATCAATAATGTTAATCTTTGCAATGAGTTCTTTGTTCTCTTGCTCAGATAACGAGTTTTTACAAGAACAAAACCCAAATATTATTGGTGTTGATCGTTTTTGGAGAAACTTAACAGAAACCAATTCAGGTTTAAATGCGGTGTATCAAACATTACACCACCCGGCTGTATTAAATATTATAGCCGAAACCTTGCGTTCAGATATGGGATACCCTGGTTATGGGCGCCCTGTACCTCAAAATACAGAGGATTTTTACTTACATACTTATAATGGAGGTACAAACGAGATTATTGATAAATGGCAAACCTGTTATCAAGGAATTTTTAGAGCGAATCAAGTAATAGAAGCGCTTGATAATATAAAAGAAACTACTGATGATGAAAAAGAATGGGCATCTCAAATGGCACAGGCTAGATTTTTCAGAGGTTTATTCCATTACTACTTATACACTACATTTAATGAAGGTAGTATTATAATTAGAGATTTTGTACCTATTACTAATGAAGATTATGCAAAAGCGCTGTCTCCTGCTGAGGATGTTATTGCTTTTGTTCGTCAAGATTTAGAATATGCATACGCCAATTTATATAAAAAAGGAGAATATCCTGATGGAGATGTAAGCAGAGTAACTTCAGGTGCAGCGGCAACTATTCTAGGTCATAGTTATTTACAAGATTTAGAATACGCTAAGGCTATACCGTATTTTGATGATGTAATAAACAACCATGGATATGAACTTGAGTATGATTTGGATAAAATGTTTACAAATGCAGGCGAATTCAATGGCGAATCAATTTTTGAAATCAATTTTAGTGCTGCAGATGCAGATTTAACCAATGAAAGCAGGTGGACAGGAGAGACAGGAACAAACTGGCTGAATCAACAAACGTCTAATACTCGCGGAGCTGTTGGACCAGCGTGGATCGCCTATGCCTATAAAACGGAACCAATGGATCCATTGGATAACCGTAATTATTATAATGATCCAGATAATGGTCTTACGTTAAGAAATGTACCATTAAGGGCGTCTTCTATGATTGCGCTTGTAGATGATACACAGACTACCTATTATGAAGTACAGACAAGTGCATATGGAAGATTCCATGGAACGGCTTGGGGATTTGCTTGGTGGAAGAAATACACCAATCATGATATTGTGTCTACCGAAGGTCAATTACCTACAGGGTCTGCTACTTTATCAGAGAAAAATGTTGTTGTAAATAGATTAGCTGAAGTGATTTTAATGCAGGCTGAATGTAAAATTAAAACGGGTGATGTAGATGGTGCAATAGAGCTGATAAATGATATTAGAAAAAGATGGGGTCTTGTATTACTTGGGGCTCAAGGGGCTGATACCAATCGAACTTATGATGATGTGGTTTATGATGAAGATTCGTTAATGAGACACTTAATGTATATTGAAAAGCCATTAGAAACATCCATTGAAGGTCATGTTATTCGTTGGCTTGATTTCTTAAGATGGGAAAAATCAGATGGATATAGTTTCAAGGATAGATTAGCGGAGTTATCTCAAGTTGTGTTATATGGGGTTAATTTTACCTATGTGAATGATGAAGGGAACACAAGAACTAGATTTAATTTCCCTTCCTTAGAAGGTCAACAACCATCAGGAGCGCATATAGTAGTAGATTATGAGTATGACACATCTGTATTGAACTTTAATGAGAGCACTCAGAAATATTATCCTATTCCATTTGCAGAGGCTAATGCTAATCCAAATATAAATTAAAAATACTATGAAAAATATTAAATTATATATTATCCTTTGTGGCATTTTACTTAGTATTAGTGCTTGTGAGGAACAAGAATATGCCGATTATACAGCGCCAGATGAATTGTCTGATGTGTCTTGGTTAATTGGAACGCAACCATTTGTAAATGATCCTTTTAGTATCAACGTAGATACACACATGCCTTTTATGGATTTGTCTCAAGGAGCAGTAAGCCATGAGTGGATAATTGAAGAAGGAAACAAGTATTTAAATACAGGGTTTACTTCAAGAGATTCTATTTTGGATGAGTTTGTAAAAGAAGATGTGGGACTTACTTTATCAGATCCAAAGGCATTTGTGCTTTTTAGAAATAGTGGTTTTAATAAAGTTAGGTTATTAAATAAATTTAATGAAAAAGTAACCTACAAATCAAGTGAAGGAAACTTTGAAGCAGTTCAAGGTAGCGATGGATTATGGGTAATAGACACCACGTTTACTTTTGATGTTTTTGCTAAAATATTACCTGCATTTTCTATTTCAAAAGATGGAGCTGAGGTTTTGAACATAACCGGAGACCAAGAAACCTCAATTGAAGATGAGGCCAGTTGGCCTACTGTTGAAATTGAGGCTGCAACAGGTTTAACCTATATGGATAATACAACTATAGGTCGTCCTAATGCAACTACTTGGATTATTCCTGATGGGGTTCCTAATCAAGTGGGAGGTCAAGAACAAGAAATAAAATTCTTTAAGCTTGGTACATTTAATGCTGGAACTATTAGGTCTCAAAGAATTAATGAGTTACCAAGATATGTTAGGGAAAAAGTAATACCGCTAAAAGTTAAGGTGATACAATCTAGTCAACCTTTTGAATTTGATGGCGCTTTTACTGAAAATGAAGATGAAGTAATTCGTTTTAGAGTAAATGGTGAGGTGGTGCCATTTTCTGGTGAAGAAGGAAATTTTACAGTTCACGTAACAAATTCTGTAACCGGTTTTGATCAGAACATTGATGTAGTTTCAGCTAGAGTAAGTGAAGACAATGCTATTTTTATTGAGTTAATATTATCGCAACCAATTTATAATAGTGATGAGGTTACCGTATCATATAATGGAAGTGGAAGTATTGAATCTGCTGATGAAAGACCTCTTGGAGCATTTGGACCAGAGAATGTCATGATGCATTTTGGAGGTAATATTATTCCTGAAAAAGCGCATGCCAGTTTTGAACAACCAAGTGGAGCTGCTAATAGAGCATTTGCATTAAACTATTTTACTGGAAATAATAACATTCTTGGTGGCGGAAACTTTGCTTTTGAAAGAGTAACAACAAAATCATCTGATGGAGACGCCAGTATGAAGTGGAGTACGCCAGCTTCTAACCCGCTTCCTAATGTTAATCTTTGGAGTTTTGGGCTCGCTAGAATTGCGCCTATTCCAGCAGGAACTTATAGAATTACATATGATTTGTTTATAGAGCCTGGAACAACTTTAAAAACGTTTAGAACAGAATTTAATAAGCCAACATTTAGTAGACAAGTTTGGAACATTGAAAATGAACCTCGAGGAGAATGGATTACAGTGTCTAATACGTTTACAACAGCCGAAATTACTCCAGCACAGAATTTAAGGTATACGTTTAGACCACACGCTGCAGAAAACCCTGGTGTTACGGGAGCACAAGTTATGTATATAGATAATTTGAAGTTTATAGAAATTGAGGAAAGACCATAATGTTGAATAGTTTAATAGTTTATAATATGAAAAGTATAAAAAAATATATAGGAGTATTTGTAATGGTCTTAGCATTGTTTGCTTGCGATGAAGAAAGCAATTTTAAAGACTTTGATGCGGCACTAACACCAGTATATAGTCTTACAGATATAAGTAATGGTGGACCTTTTAAAATTAATATTTATAAAGAAAAGAGCTTGATTATTGAATATATATCTGAGGTAAATGCAAAAAGTTTTGTAGCCTCAGGATATTCAGATACTTCTACAGATACTACTTATGAAATTACCGTGAGTAAACAAGTAGATGGAGCAACAGTGACTTATGTAGTTTCTGCAGATAAAGCCTCTGGTGCAGGTACGTTAACTGTTGATGGAGCAACAGTTCATGACGTTATATTGTCTGAGGTTGAAATTTATAATTAATGCTTAATTAATGCTTAATTAATGTAGTAAGTAGTTAATTTATTTTAGTTAGTTAAAGGATGGAACGAAAGTTTCATCCTTTTATTATTGGGTATAAATAGTATTATACTGTAAAGTGAATGTAATTATTTATGGATTATATTATAACAATTCTCAATGGTTGTTGTCACAATTAAAATACAGAACAGCTTAATAAAAACAATTAAATCTTAATCAATTAAGATAAGATTTTGTTTAGATCAATAATCTTTCAAGGTTCTTACTAAATCTATGTATTATTAAGTTTTATTTTAGGACAACTTTAAAAGGTAGCTTGGTAAAGGTAAAGTTGATGTCGTTTAAGTTTTGTTATGTTATAATGATTAAACTTGAGACTATAAATCAAAGTACTGAGTTTAGGCGAATGGAAATATATGAAGAATAAAATATGTAACTTTTTAGTAATTAAGGTGGTATTTATTTTATAGCTAAAAGTAGCGATTCTTTTTTAGCCTATAATTGGTTACTAAAAAATAAGGTTGTAGTAGGTATTTTACTAATATTTTAGTACAAAAAAACGCCTCTAAAAGGAGACGTTTTTTAATCAAAAACTATAATAACCAAACTATTCTTTTACGAATTTTTTGGTAGAAACTCCTTTGTCAGAAGTTAATTTTAAAATGTAAAGTGATTTGTTTAATGCAGAAACATCAACTTGATCCATTACATTGTATTGACTTAAAACAGATTTACCTAATAAATCAAATACTTCCACTTTTTCAATGGCTTCTAAAGTATTTATATGTAAAACGTTTTTTACAGGGTTTGGATACACTGCAAATTCAAAGGCATTTTTGTTATCGGTAGATAATGTTGAAGATTGTGAAACAAGTATGTTATCTACAAAAACAGTTCCGCCATCAGTTATGTCCCCGTTATCACTTCTTCTAAAAATAACTTGCCATTTTTGTAAAGTACCAGTCCAGGTTGCATTTGTGATTTCAAAATCAAAAGTTTCAAATACACCGCTTCCGTGAGTTGTAATAGCAATGTCCTTAGCATTAAACCAAGTACCACCTGCATCTCTTGCTCTAATTCTTAATAAGTCCACCTGGCTAGAATTATTGCTTATTTTTAGTTGCATATACTTATAATTAGTATCTAGAGCTTCAACAGTCGTTGGAGCGTACATTATAGCATTGTTGGAGGTTGTTGGCCATGTTATTTCTAACTCGCCATTTGGGTTGTTTCCAAATAATGAGGCCCAAGCTCCAGTGCCACCACCACCTTCATTCCAGCCTTCCCAAGTAGCACCATCAAATGTGTAAACTAAATCTGCTTGTGCATTGGTCTGATAAATTCCTAAAGCACAAATGAATGTGAAAAGGAATAATTTGTGAAGTAAAGTTTTCTTCATAATAATTAGTTTAATTAAAGTTAATATTAAGCGCAATTTAAATAGGAATCATTGTTTTTTATTCTTATAAATTACCTTATACCTATTCTAATTTATCATGTTCGGAATTAGATGGTTAAGAATTCTTTAAAGCTTTATTGGGAACATAATATTTGTATAAGTACCTTAACTTTTAAAAGAATTAAATTAGATTATAATTATTGCATAATATCCTATTATTAGTTAATTTAGATGTATGTTGGGGTAAAATAGAGTATGTAAACAACATTATTTGCTCGTTTCTTTGAATTATCAAAAACTATTACAATGAAGTTAGTCTTAAAAAACAACGAGAGTTTCGTTAACAAGCGTATCAGCATCGTTAAAAAAGAGGTGCCTTGTTTAGATTCTGCATGGCATTACCATCCTGAGTTTGAATTATTGTATATTTCAAGAAGTAGTGGTATTGGTTTTGTTGGTGATAATGTTTCACATTTTTCTCCAGGTGAATTAGTTTTGTTAGGTGCATATTTGCCACATCTATTTAGAAATGATCCTGCCTATTACGAAGAAGGTGGTGATTTAAAGGTAAAAACCATAGTCATGAAGTTTTTGAAAAACTTTATGGGAGATGGTACTTTTGATAATCCGGAGTTTGCAAGTGTAAATAAATTATTAGAAGAATCTAAATATGGGGTGGTGTTTGGTAAGGAAGTTAGTAGAAAGTTACATGATGAGATTCTTGAAATTTCAACTTTGTCAAAAGGTGAACAATCTATAAGATTATTGGATTTCCTTTTCAGGCTATCTTTAGTAGAAGATAAAAAACAGTTATCATCTTCAGATATGCGTCAATTTTCTACAGATAATCCTGACCGTTTAGATAGCGTTATTAAGTATATTTCTAATAATTATATGAATACAATTTCATTGGCAGATGTTGCTGGAATAGCTTGTATGACCACTAATTCATTTTGTAGATTTTTTAAAAAAATGACTAATAAATCGTTTACAGAATTTCTTAATCAAATAAGAATTAGAAATGCAGCCCGAATGCTAATACAAGAAAATCATCCTATATCGGAAATTTGCTATTTAGTTGGTTATAAATCTATACCAAACTTTAATAAACAGTTTAAGCAAATTATGGGTGATACTCCAAAAGGTTATAGATATAAGCTATAAATGGGTCTATATTATTTTTGCCTTTTGGGGTAATTCCATGCAATTAAGAGGTAATATTTGTTATTACTGCTAAATAACTTTATGTTTAATTTGTAAATAATAATTGAATAATAAGCCATTCTAATTCAATTCGCTACATCACTTAGGTAATTACATATGTTGCTAAACCTTTCTATTTTAATATTCTTTCTTCTTTTTTTGATTTTTGCAATATCAAAATGGAAGGTGCATCCTTTTATAGCGCTAATTCTAACTGCATTGGCTATGGCAGTTTCCTTTGGTTTAGGAGGTAAAGAATCTGTAGATGTTGTTTTAAGAGGATTTAGTGGAACTTTAAAAGGTATTGCAATTATCATCATAATTGGTGCTTTTATAGGTGAAGTATTGCAAGATACTGGTGGTGCATTCCGTATAGCAAATACCATTGTTAAAGGTGTTGGTAAAAAGAAATTACCTTGGGCTATGGGTTTTACAGGGTATATTGTATCCATTCCCGTATTTGTTGATGTGGCTTATATTCTTTTGCAGCCAGTTACAGAGTCTTTATCTGTAAAAAGTAAAAAGCCAGTATTATATATTGGGTTGGCACTGGTAGCTGGTTTAATGGTGTCTCATACTTTAATTCCGCCAACTCCAGGCCCTTTAGCGGTAGCTGAATTGCTTAATTTAGATTTAGGGAGAATGCTTATGATTAATATTATTGTGGGCGTTTTTGCTATGATTGGAGGTGTGCTTTGGGTTATTTTCTATTGCAAGAATTCATGGTTGGAGTATGACGAAAAACTAAAAAGTACCTTATTTAAAGATAATGAAAGTGCAGATTCATCCAATACAGAAGATACAGGGAATGTGGTTCTTGATTTGTTACCAATAGTTGTGCCTATTGTTTTAATAGGAATGGGTTCATTTGTAACATTGGAGGACAATAATCTATTTACAACTATATTTAATTTTTTAACCATTCCATTAATTGCGGTTTTAATAGGTGCTTTTATAGCTTTGTTTCAATTAAGAGGCCCTGGTAGATCTAGTAAATTAAATGCCTTAGTTGAACAAGCAATTTTAAAATCTGCATTAGTAATTATGATAACTGGAGCAGGTGGTGCTTTGGGATTTGTAATTAAAGAAGCGGGTATTCAAAACCAAATAGTTGATGTATTTGCTAATTTTCCGTTTTTAGGTATTCTATTGCCTTTTGCAGTTGCTACAATTTTAACGGTTTCTACAGGTTCAATTACAGTTTCTTTAGTAGGGAGTGCTTCCATGTTGGCACCTATGATTGATAGTTTGCCGGTGTCTCCAGAAATGGTTGCGGCATTAATAGGTTGTGGTTCTTTTTGTGTGGTTCATGCCAATTCTAGTTTATTTTGGTTATTAAATAGGCTTCATGAAATACCGCCAAAACGGCTTTATAAAACATTAACTATGCAATCTTTGGTTATGGGGCTTTCCGGACTTTTGGGTGTGTTGTTACTAAAACTTTTCGGGTTTTAAGCCTTTATTCTAATTCTTTCTTGGTTTAATAATCACATTGGTAAAATACTGTATGTAAAGGGTAACTTTTGAAAATCCCTCATGACTTTTTTTGTTTTGTTTTGTAGTGTAGATTAAATAAAAAAATGATAGAAATAAGAAAAACATTAAGCTGGATTATTTGTACAGTATTTTTAGTTACTGTAGTAAGTTGTTCTGGGAGTGATTCTCCTTCTGATGATGAAGGCGAACAAGTAGAACAACCAGACCCTATTGATGAAGGACCAAACGACAATTATCCATTGTCAGATCAAACTAATATTGGGCAGTGGACTTTAAATACTGATATTAGTGATGAATTTGATGGAACTGTACTAGATGAGTCTAAATGGTTAATTCAAGGTAGAAACGGTGAGTATAAGTCTAACTTTAGGGGTAGGCCGCCATCGCAATTTTCAACAAATAATGTGCGTCTTGAAGATGGTAAACTAAAATTAGAGACTAGGTGGGAGCCTGACTATAATTTTTCACCAGCAACCCATCCAAATACTGGTGAAGAGTATAAAAATATTACCACCGCAGCCGTTATTGCCAAAAAGGAATTTCTTTATGGTTATATGGAAGTTAAGTGTAAAGCTGCTGATGCGGAAGTAACAAGTTCATTTTGGGCTACCGGAAATAATACGGAGTTTGATTTTTTTGAAATGTTTGGAGATCACAGACAACCAGGAAAAGAATGGAGAGATAGAGAACTATGGTGGTCTATACATGATTGGACATCTGCAGGACAGGGTAGAACAACCTATACGGAGCATCATGATCTTGGTTTTAGAGTTGCCAATGCTTTTCATGTATATGGATTTGAATGGGATGCAAATGGTGTGAAGATATTTCTAGATGGTGAATTATTTAAGTTTGTGTCAAGAGCTACTATTAATGCTTATGATGATGTAGCGAATAGTAATGGTGGTAATGGTGCAAATGAAAACTTTGTGGTCACAAAACCGATATTTCTTTGGTTTGATCAGGAGACGTTTCCTTGGCATGGGGTGCCAGATAGTAAATCTGATTTAGAATTGAATAGTCCAAATGATAAGAAGGATGACGGTATCGTTGATTTTGAAATTGAGTATCTTAGAGTTTGGCAAAAATCTTGATTTAACTAGAATATAAAATAGGTAAAATGAAAAATACTATAATCTTAATGATGTTTTTATTAATATCATTTATTAGTCAAAGTCAGAATAAAACAGAACAAGTTATACTTCCTCAAACGGATAAGGAAAACAAAGGTGGCTGGGTGTTAAATACAGAAGTTAGTGATGAGTTTGACGCCGAAACTATTGATGAGGATAGATGGTATATTGTTGGCAAGTTTAAAAATGGGAAACCATTTTATAAGCATCCAGATAAACCAAATAAGAAAGTATGGAAGGGTAGAGCGCCATCTCAGTTTTCTGGTAAAAACTACAGATTGGAAGATGGTAAACTTATTTTAGAAACGCGTTGGGAGCCAGATTTTCCGTTTAGCGATGAAATAAGAAAACCTGTATTTGGAGAAGCTTTGCCTTATGAAAACCTTACAACAGCCTGTTTTATAGGTAGAAAAGAGTTTTTATATGGTTACATGGAAATAAAAAGCAAAGCAGCTAAAGCGCCAATATCTAGTGCGTTTTGGGCCATGGGAGAACGATTAGAAGTTGACTTTTACGAGCTTTATGGAGGTACAACAAATCCAAATAAAAAACACCTGGATAGTGAATTATGGTGGTCTATTAGAGACTGGAACAAACCAGTAACTGGAAAACCGACATATACAGAGCGTAAAGATTTAGGCTTTAAAGTTGCTGATGACTTTCATGTTTATGGTGTAGAATGGAGTGAATACGGAATGAAGTATTATGTTGATGGTAAATTGTTTTCTGAAGTAACTGCTGAAGAAGTAACTGCTTGGGCTAAGGAAAACAGAAAAAAAATCACTTTACCAGAAGATTATAATGGTTATGTTGCTACGGTTCCAATTGCCTTATGGCTAGACCAAGAGTGTTTCCCTTGGCATGATATACCTAAAAGTAAAGCAGAACTAGAAACTTATAGTCCGGAAGGAGAAAAAGAAGATGGTGTAGTAGATTTTGAGATTGAGTATGTCAGAGTATGGCAAAAGAAATAACAACTAAATAAATAATTAACATTTTAAATT
This sequence comes from Seonamhaeicola maritimus, assembly GCF_008056315.1. Taxonomy (GTDB): domain Bacteria; phylum Bacteroidota; class Bacteroidia; order Flavobacteriales; family Flavobacteriaceae; genus Seonamhaeicola; species Seonamhaeicola maritimus. The sequence goes on from NZ_VRKQ01000018.1 coordinate 114,347, forward strand.
AAAGTCATGAAAAAAATCATTTTAACATTAGTATTAATAATGTCTTTTGCATTTACTTATGGTCAAACTAAGTGGCATGAAAAACAAAACAAACATTTTGTTGAAGAAGCTGCTAAAGAATATAGTTTAAATGAGAGCCAACAAAAAGAGCTTTCTGAAAATAGAATGGTAATGGTTAAGTCTTTTATGGATTCCAATAAAGCTTTTAAAAGCGGTGAAATTACGGAAGATCAAAAGAAAGAAAAGAACCGTGAGTCTAGTAAAACGTTTAATGGTTATTTTTCACAATTAGTTGGGAAACCATATAAAGAGGTTGCCCCATTTATGGCAAGAATGAGAAAAGAACTCAAGAATTTGTAAAACTAATTGAAATTATTATATAACTTCTTATGTACTGGTATTCCCAATATATGAGAAGTTTAAATACCTATTAAGTATATGTTTTCATCATTATCTTCTAAATTGGTTTTATTTGTTTTTGTAATTTCATTATTGGGATGCAATTCCACAAAGAATAAAGCTAGCACTGATTCTTCGCAATCAACTGTTCATTCTGCAAAAGTTAAGCCTAATATTCTAATGATATTATGTGATGATTTAGGCTATGCAGATGTTGGGTTTAATGGCTCAAAAGACATTACTACACCTAATTTAGATGCTTTGGCATCAAATGGAACTATTTGTAGTGACGCCTTTGTAGCGCATCCGTTTTGTGGTCCAAGTCGTGCTAGTTTATTAACAGGTAGATACGCACATAAAATAGGATCTCAATTTAATTTACCTACAGAAGGAGATGAATCTAAAGGGATTGATGTTAAAGAGACCTTTATTAGTAAAGTGCTACAGCAATCTGGTTATTATACTGGTGTTATGGGTAAATGGCATTTAGGTTATAAAACAGAATACCATCCAAATACCAGAGGTTTTGATGATTTTTATGGTTTTCTTGGGGGAGGTCATAACTATTTTCCAGAACAATTTAAGGCTGCTTATAAGAGACAAAAGGAAAGCGGAAGAGCTTTTATTTGGGAGTACCTACGTCCGATAGAACATAATGGAAAGGAAGTTGATGAAACCGAATATGTAACTGATGCTCTGTCTAGAGAAGCAATTCGGTTTATTGGTGAAGCCGGTGAAAAAGAGAACCCATTCTTTATGTATCTGTCTTACAATGCACCCCATACACCAATGGAAGCTAAAGCTGAAGATTTAAAGGTGTTTGAGCATATTAAGGATAAAAAACGAAGAACATATGCAGCAATGGTTTATGCCGTTGATAGAGGTGTTGGAAAAATAGTTGAAAAACTTAAAGCAACTGGTCAGTATGATAATACTTTGATTGTTTTCTTTAGTGATAATGGAGGAAAGACAGTAACCGGAGCCAATAATTATCCGCTTAAAGAAGGTAAGGGGAGTTCTTATGAAGGTGGTTTTCGTGTACCTATGTTTTTTCATTGGCCTAATGTGGTTCCAAGTGGAAAAACATTTGAGCATCCAGTATCAGCATTAGATATGTATCCCACTTTGGCTGGTTTAGGGAATGCAAAAATTCCAGACGGAAAGCAGTTGGATGGAAAAGATATATGGAATGATTTCCTTCAAGGAAAAAACCCTAGAAAAGATGAATCTTTGTTTATTATGCGCCATAGAAAAGGGTTTAGTGATGTGGCGGTCAGAAAAAATGAGTGGAAAGCTTTAAAAGTGTATCAACAAAAATGGAAACTTTTTAATATTAAGAATGATTTAGGAGAAACTAAAGATTTAAGCAGTCAACATCCTGGAATTTTAAATGAATTGGTTTCTGAATCCAAAGAATGGAGTACAACGCATGTGGAACCAAGATGGTTTCATATTGAAAAAGAAGGTGAACAATGGCGTGCTGACAATATGCCAAATTTTGATAAAACCTTTCAGCTCCCCTAAAGCTTATATTCAAATATTCAAATGCATAAAAAGTATTAGTATAGAGATATGCTAATACTTTTTTTATGTATCTTCCAATGCTTTTTAATAAATGCTATTTCACTCTTAAATAAGGTAATATTCGTTATCTCTAGGGTAAATTATGAAATTTATAATGAAGCTATATCTACTAATTTAGTATCGAAATTAAAAGGGGTTTACTATTAGTAAATTTCTGAAACATAAATTATTATTAAAATGATTATTGAAAAAATAGAAACCTTTATTTTAAAGGATAAACTTTCAAAGAGTTTTTTCTTTTCTCAATGGGAATATTCTGAACGTTGTATATGCGTTGTTAAAGTTACGGCTTCAGATGGTACATATGGTTGGGGAGAAGGTTATGGGCCTGCACCGGTTTTGGAGGCGGGAATAAAACTTTTAAAGCCTTTTGTGGTAGGGGAAAATCCTTTAGGAAATGAAGTGGTTTGGAATAAAATGTATCGTAAGACACTTGATTTTGCTAGAAGAGGTATTCTTGTGGCATCTATGAGTGCAATAGATATTGCTATTTGGGATTTAAAAGGTAAGATATTAGGTTTGCCAGTTTCTACTTTACTTGGTGGGGCACATAGAAACCGGGTGCAACCATATGCTACGGGTTTTTATTATACTGATTATGATAATCCTTCAAGAGATTTTGTAGAAGAAGCGAAATTATATGTTTCCCAAGGGTTTAAAGCTATGAAGATGAAAGTTGGATTAGGGATAAAAGAAGATGTTGAATATGTTAAGATGGTGAGAGAAGCTATAGGTCCTGATATCAAGCTTATGGTAGATTCTAATCATGCGTATACCCTGAGAGAAGCTACAGAATTAGCTAGGAAAATTGAAAAATATGACATTGGTTGGTTTGAAGAACCAATATCCCCAGAGTTTTATGGGCAATACAATGAGTTAAGGCAAAAAACTACTATTCCAATCTCTGGAGGTGAATGCGAATATTTAAGATTTGGCTTTCAACAATTAATTCAAAATAAATCTGTAGACATCATTCAACCTGATATTTGTGCAAGTGGTGGTTTAACAGAGGCTAAACGCATTGCGGCCTTGGCTAGTGCTAATGGTATTGATGTTATTCCGCATACCTGGGGAACGTCTATAGGTATTCATGTAGCTCTTCATTTTATTTCTAATCTTGAATCAGTTCCTGGGCGTATGTATCAACCAGAATTTTTAATGGAATATGACCAAACTGAGAATGGATTAAGAGAAAAACTAACTTTCCCTTCAATTGAAATGAAAGATGGTTTTATTGAAGTGCCAAACAGACCAGGATTAGGTATTGATGTTGATGAAGATATGTTGGAAAGTTTCGCAGGAAAAAAAACTAAAAAGATTACTATTTAAATAAACGAACATGAAAACTCAAAATTTCGGGTATAAAAAATTATATATAGGCGGACAATTAGTTGACTCTGTTAGCGGGGAAAAAGATGATGTTGTTTGTCCTGCAACAGGTGAAGTGATAGCTCAAGTTGCAAAAGCAGGAAAAGAAGATGCTGAGAAAGCATTGGAATCTGCACAAAAAGGATTTAAGTATTGGTCTAAACTTTCATTGGCAGAAAGAACTGAGTGGATGAGTAAATTGCGCTCGGCTGTATTAGAAAAAGAACATGAATTAAGAACTGCTATGGTTCATGAAATGGGTAAAACATATGCTGGAGCTTATGAAGATATAGAGGCTTTGGTTAATGCTCTTGAGTGGTATCCAGCAGCAATGAAAAACCTTAGAGAAGAGCAAATTCCTGATTACGAGAATACGCATACTCATAAAATGATATCTAAACCAGCAGGTGTTGCTGTGGCATATTTGGCATGGAATTTCCCTCTTTTGAATGTAGGGTTTAAATTAGGACCTGCTTTAGCTTCAGGTTGTTCCATAATTATAAAACCATCTGCCTTATCTCCATTATCTTCATATATTATTGGTGAAATTTTGGAAAGTATAAATTTCCCGGCAGGAGTTGTGAATATATTATCAGGACCGAGTAGTGAGGTGGCTACTACTTTAACTAAAAGTAAAATTCCTTCAGTATTGACTATGATTGGTTCTACAGCAACTGGATTACGTGTTATTGCAGATAGTACCACTTCTATCAAAAAATTTGGTATGGAATTGGGAGGGAATGCACCATTTATTGTATTTGAAGATGCAGATTTTGAAACCGCTTTAAATTTAGCAATTGGATTAAAATTTGGAAATTCAGGTCAAATTTGTGTCGCAGCCAATAGAATCTTTGTTCATAAAAATATATATGATAAATTCGTCAAAGCATATGTGAAGCGAGCTTCGGAAGTCAAATTAGGTTTCGGAATTAAGGAGAATCCTGATGTCTTTATGGGCCCCGTAGTTAGTAAAAAAGATAGAGATAGAATGTTCGATTTGGTTGACGATGCAGTAAGTAAAGGTGGTACCTTAGAGTATGGTGGTAAAATTCCAGAAGGATTCCCAGAAGGAGGAAACTGGATTGAGCCAACTATTGTTACCGGAGTTACAACCGATATGAAATTATTTACCCAAGAAACTTTTGGACCAGTGGCTGGAATTATGGCTTTTGAAACTGACGATGAGGTACTTGAATTAGCAAATGATACTGAATTTGGACTAGCATCTTACATTTTTACAAATGATCACAAAAGAATTGAAAGATTTACCGAAGAATTGGAATTTGGTGAAATTCAAATCAATGGTGTGAAATACGCTATTTATTTACCTCATGGAGGTTATAAAAATAGTGGTATTGGTCATGACTGCTCACATTTAGCGTTGGAAGACTATTTAGTTAAAAAACGAGTATCAACAGCAATTTAAAAATGACAAAAAACTTATTAAAAGAAAATCTTAGAAAGGGTCAAACAGTTTTTGGCCCTTTTTGTAAATTACAAGATCCAGCAATCGTAGAAATAGCCGCATTAAGCGGTTTTGATTTTGTAATCATAGATATGGAACATGGTCCATATAGTATTGAGTCCGTTCAAAATATGGTTAGAGCTGCCGAAGCCAGGGGAATAACTCCTGTGGTTAGAGTTACAGAGAATTCAGAAACTCTAATTTTAAGAACACTTGATATTGGTGTTAAATGTATTCAAGTGCCTCAAATCTGTACAAAAGCTGATGCCGATAAATTGGTGAAAGCTTTAAAATTTTATCCGAAAGGAGAAAGAGGTATGTGCAGATATGTACGTGCTGCAGAATATACTAATATTGGTCCGCAAAACCATTTTGGAAAAGCAAATGATTCAGTCATTTCAATTATTCATATTGAAGGTATGGAAGGAATTAATAATCTATCTGAAATTGTTAAGGTTGACGGGATAGATGTTATTTTCTTAGGACCTTATGATTTATCTCAATCATGTGGTGTTCCTGGAGAAGTAGACCATCCAAAAGTAGTAAATGCCATGAAAGAGGCTGTAGAGGTTGCTCAAAAATATGGTAAATCTGTGGGTACTTTCACAGAATCGCCTGAAAAAGCAAAAATGTGGCGAGATGTTGGTGTTCAATACATTTCTTATGCAGTTGACGTTGGAATTGTTATGAATGCCTTTAAGGAGATTACCAAACAATTAAATGATTAATATCTTTTCAAACATATAAACTAACTAAACTTTTTAATCTAAACTATTATGAGTTCATACAAAAGGAATGCTTATATCTATTCAACCATAGTAGCCATGGGAGGCTTCGTTTTTGGTTTAGATGCAGCTTTAATATCTGGAACAGTTGATTTTATTTCTCAAGAATTTGGATTAAATGAAATTCAGCTAGGTATGGTGGTAGGTGCCCCTGCTGCAGGTGTTTTGTTGGCACTTTTCTTTGCTGGTTTTGCTTGTGATATTTTAGGAAGAAAAAGGACCTTGCAAATAATTGCTACCTTATATGTGGTTTCTGCTGTGGGCTCAACTTTGGCTCCAGATTATATTAGCTTATTATCATTTAGGTTTTTAGGAGGTTTAGCGTTTACGTCAATTTCTTTAGCTTCTATGTATATTGGTGAAATTGCACCACCTGCGCTTAGAGGAAAAATGGTAACTATGATTCAAATTAATATTGTAATAGGACTATCTGGGGCCTACTTTATTAATTATTTAATATTACAATGGGGAGCATCTGATGCTGCATGGGTAGCAGATTTTGGATTTGACAAGCACACATGGAGATGGATGTTGGGGTCTGAGATTATTCCGGCAATTATATGGCTAGGACTTTTGTTTATGGTTCCTCGTAGTCCAACATGGTTGTTTTTCAAAGGAAGAGAGGAAGATGCTAAAAAAACTTTGTTAAAGCTAATGCCTGTTGATAAAATAGAAGCGCATATGGAAGAAATGAAAGAGAGTATTGACGATTCTGAAGGGCGTTCAATCTTAGCACAATTTAAAGGAATTTTCAGAAAGGAGTATCGCGTAATTTTTATTGTCGCTATTACTTTGGCAATAGCGCAACAAACTTCTGGTATTAATGCTATTCTGTTTTATGCGCCAACTGTTTTTGAGCAGATAGGACTTGGAAAGAATGCAGCCTTTATGCAAGCTATTTGGACAGGTTTAACTGGATTAATTTTTACAGTATTTGGTTTGTTACTTGTAGATAGGTTAGGACGCAGGCCTATGATTTTGGGAGGTATGTTATGGATTGTAATAAGCCTTGGTATTGCTTTTTATGGTTTTAATACAGCAACATATACCCTCACAAAAGATGCTATCTCTGAAATTACTGAAATCGAAAACCCAGAGCGCTTAAACAATATGATTGATGTCGAGTATGGTAGTGATATTGAATTAAAGAGAGCGCTTATAGAATCTATAGGTAAAGAGGAGGCCAGAGAGCATTCTAGTTTATTGATTCAAAAGTCAGCTAAGATTAACGCTATTTTAATTTTAATTGGAATCCTTAGTTTTATTGCGGCATTCCATTTTTCCGTCGGTCCGGTTATGTGGGTGTTATTCTCAGAAATATTCCCCACTTCAATACGTGGTATTGCTATTCCATTTTTCACTTTAATAACAAGTACAACAAGTTGGCTTATTCAAACCTTTTTTCCAACACAGCTCTCTAGTTTTGGTATAAGTAATACTCTGCTTTTTTATGCGGTAACGGTGTTCATTGGTATGGTAGTTCTTTCCAAATACTTGGTAGAGACCAAAGGTTTAAGCATTGAAGAAATTCAACAAAAACTTCAAAAGAAGTAGTTAAAAGATAAAAGTATAAAAGTAAAGGTGTTGTTTAATGAATTTTGAACAACACCTTTTGTTTAGTTGTATAATTTAGGTAATATCTTCATGTATTTTAACAATATTACCTCAGATTAAGACATAATTAGGGTAAATAAGTTTCATAATAGGATATTTAAAGTTTATTTTTTGTTTTAAAAGCAAAGTAATTTTAACCTGAATTTAAAGTAGCTTTATTTTATTTAATTTAACACAAAATATGTCACTAAAGTTTATGAAAAATATCGAGTATTTATTGGTCTTACTTTTATTGGTTTCTTGTCAATCAGAATCAAGAGCTCAAGATAAACCAAACATTATTTTCTTGTTTTCAGATGATGCAGGATATGCAGATTTTGGATTTCATGGTAGCAAGATTATGAAAACCCCAAACTTAGATAAACTTTCTAATCAAGGAATTAGGTTTACCGAAGGTTATGTGACTGATGCTACATGCGGTCCTTCAAGAGCTGGACTTATGACCGGGAAATATCAACAAAGATTTGGATATCAAGAAATCAATGTTCCTGGTTATATGAGTGAAAACTCTAAATTTTTAGGAGATGATATGGGTTTACCGGTAGATCAAGTAACCATGGCAGATTATTTAAAAAACTTAGGTTATACAAATGCCATGTATGGAAAATGGCATTTAGGTAATGCCGATCGTTTTCATCCTTTAAGAAGAGGTTTTGATGAATTTTACGGATTTAGAGGAGGCGGAAGGAGTTATTTCCCTTATAAAGATTTTAAAGGTGTGCATCATGATAATAAAATGGAACGAAATTTCGGAAATTATGAAGAACCAGAGGGTTACGCTACAGATGTCTTTGCAGATGAAGCAGTTTCATTTATTGAAAAAAATAAAGATAAACCGTTTTTTATTTATTTAGCATTTAATGCTGTACATACTCCAATGGAAGCTACCGAAGAAGACTTGAAAAAGTTCCCTAATTTAAAGGGTAAGCGTAAAGAAGTTGCTGCCATGACATTATCACTAGATAGAGCCTGTGGTAAGGTAATGGATAAGCTTAAAGAATTAGGTTTAGATGAAAACACAATAGTTGTTTTTTCTAATGATAACGGAGGGCCAACAGATAAAAATGCTTCATTAAACTTACCTTTAAGCGGAACAAAATCAAACCATTTAGAAGGTGGTTTTAGAGTGCCATATTTAATAAAGTGGCCTCGTAAATTTAAAGCATGTACTGTGTATAATTATCCAGTAAGTACATTCGATTTATTACCAACATTTTATGCTGCGGCTGGTGGTGATGTTGCCGATTTGGAAGATGTAGATGGTGTTAATCTAATTCCATTTGTTACTGGAGTAAATAAAGCAAGACCACACCAAGATTTATTTTGGAAAAAAGATGTACGTGCTGTGTATAGGCAGAACGATTGGAAACTCATCCGTTTTGCAGATAGACCAGCAGAATTATATGATTTATCCAAAGATTTAACAGAACAAAACGATTTGGCTGCGGAACACCCTGATCGTTTAAAAAGTATGTTTAAAAAACTATGGGAATGGGAGTTGACTTTAGAACGTCCTTTATGGACGCTTAAACAGCAATTCGAAAAATATGACACTAACCGAATGGATTGGTTCAGAAATCCAGAGTTGGTTAAAAAATATATGGAGAAGTACGATTAATATTTATCCATTAGCAAGAATTATAAAAATTAAAAAATATTAAAGGCAAAATAAATAATCATGAGTAATCACGATAAAGCAATAACAAACACTTCTGCAAGTCCATATGTAAAATTAAAAAGCATCAATTTTGGTGATTGTAAATGGACTTCAGGTTTTTGGTCAGAAAAGGTAGAAACAGCGCAAGAAAAGATGCTTCCTTATATGGGAGATCTTTTATGTGGTGACATTGGTCACGGATTAAATAACTTTAAAATTGCTGCTGGAGAAAAAGAAGGTGAGCACAAAGGATTTTATTGGCATGATGGTGACTTCTTTAAATTTATGGAGGCCAAAACATATATATATGCACTTTCTAAAGATGAGTCTATATTAAATGAATTAGATGAATATATAGCCTTAATTGGAAGGGCTCAGGAAGAAGATGGTTACATACATACCCATGTTCAAATTACCGAAGGTGTTGATAGGTTTGAGAACAGGAAGTACCATGAAATGTACAATTTTGGGCATTTGTTTATTGCAGCTTCTGTTCACAATCGATTAACGGGAAAAAATAATTTCTTAGATATTGCTGTAAAGCAAGCAGACTTGTTACATGCTTATTTTATGCCAGATACAAAACATTACCAACGTTTTGGATTTAATCAAACCCAAATTATGGGTTTGGTTGAGTTGTATAGAACTGTAAAGGATGAAAAATATTTAAGACTGGCAGAAAAATTCATTAACCGTAGAGGTACTTATGAAATAAAGCACGATTCTACAACTGAAGGATATCCAATAGGAGATATGGTTCAAGAAAGAACACCGTTGAGAGAATCTGAAGAAGCTGTAGGTCATGCTGTTCTAGCACTGTATTACTATGCTGGGGCTGCCGATGTTTATGCCGAAACTGGTGAAAAAGCTTTAATTGATGCTTTAGATAAATTATGGGAAAACGTAACTGACAAAAAAATGTATGTTACTGGTGCTGTTGGGCAAGCTCACTATGGGGCTTCAACCAGTTTAGACATGATTGAAGAAGGTTTTATAGATGCTTATATGATGCCAAATATGACAGCCTATAATGAAACCTGCGCCAATTTATGTAATGCTATGTTTAGTCATAGAATGATGGGTATTAAAGAGGAATCTAGATACGCAGATATTATTGAGTTGGTGTTATATAATAGTGGTTTGTCTGGTATAAGTTTAGAGGGAAAAGATTATTTCTATTCTAATCCGTTAAGAATGGTAAACAATACTAGGAATTATGATGCTCATGCTGATGTAACCGAGAGTCCTGTGAGACAACCGTATTTAGAATGTTTCTGTTGTCCACCAAACTTGGTTAGAACTATTTGTAAAAGTTCTGGTTGGGCCTATAATTTATCAGAAAATGGAGTAGCTGTTGTTTTATTTGGAGGAAATAATTTAGAGACAACCATGATAGATGGCTCTTCTTTAAAATTATCGCAAGACACAGATTATCCTTGGAAAGGAATAGTAAAAATTACTGTTGATGAATGTAAAGATTCAGCTTTTGATATTAAATTTAGAATTCCAAAATGGGCAGTAGGAAGTACATTAAAGGTGAATGGTGAAGATGCAGGAGTTGATGTTAACCCTGGAACATTTGCAACTATTACTAGAACTTGGAAAGCCGGGGATACTATTGTATTAAGTATGCCAATGGAAGTTACGCTTCTTGAAGGTCATGATAGAATTGAGGAGGTTAGAAATCAATTGGCTATTAAAAGAGGCCCTATTGTTTATTGCATGGAAACGCCTGATTTACCTGAAAATACAGGGATTTTAGATGTGTACTTACAAGGAAATACTTCTTTTGAGGCAGTTCACAAACCCGATTTTTTAGGAGGAGTTACTGTTGTTGAAACAGAAGTTTTATTAAGGCAAGGAAAAACTGATGATATGTATCAAAGAGTTACAAAGCCTGTATTTAATTCACATAAAACACAATTGGTTCCATATTATGCCTGGAGCAATAGAGGGCAAGCTGAAATGACAGTGTTCATGCCTGTTGTTTGGTAAAACTTTAATGCTTTTAATTTTAAATAATCCTCATGAGTTTATATAATTATAGAGTCAAGGTGCAAGCCTTATGTTTTTTATTTAGTCTTTTTTTACTAAATAACGTTACTGCACAATCAAATCAATCAAACTCGTTTCAAGAAATTTTCAAAGAATTTCCTCGTCAAGAGAAAAACTTAAGAAAGTGGGATGCACCCGTTGTGGCAGATTTGGATCAAGACGGTTATCAAGATTTATTGATAAACGATCATGGTTTTGGTATTCAGGTGCAATGGAATAACAAGGGTAAATTTGCTAAACCTTATGATATCATTATGGGTGATTTACACGGTGTTTCTGTGGGCGATTTTGATAATGATGGAAACCTTGAAGTAGTAATGTCTCGTGGTGGTGGTTCTGGTAGTAATGCCAGAAACTCTAAAATGTATAGAGTTGTAGGTCGGGAGTTTGTGTCACTTCAAGATTTTAAAGAACCCTTGGCTTTAATGCGAGGCCGTACAGTAAGATTTATAGATGGTGATAATGACGGAGATTTAGATTTATTAAATTTTGCGTTTCCTGATAGTGCTAAAAAAGGAGAAAGCGAGAACTATGTATATGAAAATAATGGGAACGGTGAACTTATTCTTCATTCAACATTGCCTGCTATAAAGGTAAACGGACAAAAGACTGTGGTGACAGATTTTAACACAGATAACATCTTAGATATTATTCTATATGGTCATGGAAAAACAAGGGCTTTTAGAGGAAATGGTGATTTAACTTATTCTGAAGTTACAGATAAAATATTTCCGTATAGTATAGAAGAAACTACCAGTATTTGTGAAATTGATTATGATAATGATGGTGATTTAGATTTATTTATCACAAGAGGGAATGACTTCAAGAGCGGACAAAACTTTTATAACCCAGAAACAAAAGATTGGGGATTCTTTACTACAAGAGGAGAATTTCAATTTGATGATTTAGAAACTGGCGATGTTTTGGAAATGGAAAATTTCCAATCGCAATGGCCTAATAATGATACATATTTTATAGGAGAGGCTTCGTATGATTATGAATTTGAAGGAGAAACGCATTCAGGAAAGGATATAAGATTGGTTAATAGTGATGCTCTTGGCTTTCCAGATAATGCTAATTATAATGAAAAGAAAGGCTGGTACATTGGTTACGTTGGCAACAGAAAATGGCGAATTGCTGGATTCCTTTGGGCGCCTTCTACAGGAGTAGTGCACGGAGTGAAAAGTTATAAACCCTATAATAACCCTCAAGGATTTAATGATATTCTTTTAGAAAATTCGAACGGAAAATTTAAAGATGTTACTGAAAAACTAGGTTTACTTAATAGAGAGCATACCATGGCAAGTACGGTAGCCGATTTTGACAATAATGGTTTCAAAGATATTCTAGTTATTAGAAGAGGAAAACTAGTATATGACAATCAATCACATTTATTCTTAAACCAAGGGAAATCAGGGTTTAAAAAAGTTCAAAATCACGGTATTGTTTCTAAAGAATTAGGAGCTATTGGAATGGCTGTTGAGGTTATAGATTATAATAAAGATGGAAAAGTAGATGTTGTTATTGGTAATGAACGTGGAAAATGGCATTTGTTTAAAAATGAATTGCTTGATGCTGCAAACAATAAATACATAACAATTGAAGTTGGGAATTCTCAAAAAGCAAATGTATCTGCATTAGGGGCGGTAGTAGAGATTAACTCTTGTGCTGGTAAACAGGTATATCGTGTTGGTTTTACAGGAGCACAATATTCTCAGGGCTTTGATAATTTTGTGAATTTTGGTTTAGGACAGTGTGATAAATCAGTAAAAGTTAAAATCACTTGGTCTAATGGTGAATCTTCTCAAAAAACTATCAAAAACCTCAATTCTAAAGTTTTTATTGGCAAAAAGTAATTTGATTTAAGTTCACTAGTTTCCTATTTTTATTTATGCTCACTAATTTCTTAAGTGGGGTAAAATATTTTTGGTTTATATCAATAATGGGCTAGTAAATATTGATTCTATATTGAGATGTACAATTAAATTATTTATAGATACATATTATTTCATGATTTGTTGTTCATTTGAATAAATTAGTTTGTTAATGTCATCAAAATCTTTTCTATAATGAAGTTCAATATTTTATTCCTCCTATGTTTTTTATTATCTCTATTTTCTTTTGCACAAGAAAATGGAATTTTAAATAATTCAGAAAGTAAACATGTAAAGTTTAAGAGTATTAATATTGGCGATTGTCAATGGACAGAGGGTTTTTGGGCGGATAAATTTAAAGTGGCACAAGAAACTATGGTCCCATATATGGGAGAACTTTTAACGGGTGATGTTGGGCATGCTTTGAACAACTTTAAGATTGCCGCCGGATTAAAGGAGGGGAAGCATAAGGGAATGAAATGGCATGATGGTGATTTTTATAAATGGATAGAAGCATCAATGTATGTTTATGCTCAGAATAAAGATGAAAAAATTGTTAAAGAAATTGATGGATATATTGATATTATTAAACAAGCTCAAGCAGAGGACGGATATATTCACACCAAGGTTCAAACGGAAGAGGAAATGCACCGATTTGGAAATAGACAACATCATGAGATGTATAATTTTGGGCATCTCTATACCAGTGCCTGTATTCACAATCGCATTACAGGAAAATCCAATTTCTTAGATATAGCTATAAAAAACGCAGATTTTTTATATAGTAAGTTTATGCCAGAACCAAAAGGCTTACTTAAACGCTTTGGTTTTAATCAAACTCAAATAATGGGCTTGGTTGAATTATATAGAAACACTAAGAACAAGAAGTATTTAGAGTTAGCTGAGTTGTTTATTAATTTAAGAGGGCAATCAAAAGTAGAACCAACCGATGTGTCTAGTTATAAGCATATAGGTGATATGGTTCAGGAACGCACTCCAATACGTAAGGCTAAAACGGCTGAAGGGCATGCAGTACTAGCATTGTATTATTATGCTGGTGTTGCAGATGTGGCTGCCGAAACTGGGGAGAAAGCATTAATTAAAGCTTTAGATAGGTTGTGGAGTAACGTTGTAGATAAGAAAATGTACGTTACTGGTGCTTGTGGGCAAACACATCATGGTGTGTCTAAACATGTTGATATGATTCATGAAGGGTTTCTTAATGAGTATATGATGCCAAATTTATCTGCTTATAATGAGACCTGTGCTAACGTATGTAATTCAATGTTTAGTTATAGAATGTTAGGGCTTCATGGAGAATCTAAGTATGCTGATATTATGGAGTTGGTACTTTTTAATAGCGCTTTATCAGGAATTAGTGTAGAAGGGAAGGATTATTTCTATGCTAATCCATTACGAGTTAGTCATGATGGTTATGATCCTGGAAATGATACTGAATTTGATGTTCGCCAACCTTATATTCCATGTTTTTGTTGTCCTCCAAATTTAGTGCGTACAATAACTAAAGTTTCTGGTTGGGCATACAGTTTAACTGAGAATGGTGTTGCGGTGAATCTTTATGGAGGAAATAAATTGTCTACTAAACTATTAGATGGTTCAAATATTGAATTAAAACAGGTTACCAATTATCCTTGGGAGGGTAAAGTGGAAATTACTGTCGAAAAAAGTAAAAAAGAACCTTTTGATATTTTATTAAGAATTCCAGACTGGGCAGAAGGGTCTAAAGTTTTAGTTAACGGAGAACCGATTAATATGGAAGTGAAAGCCAAATCATTCACTGTGATAAATAGACAATGGAAAAAAGGAGATGTATTAACTTTAGACATGCCAATGGATGTTATGCTATTAGAAGGGCATCCACTAATTGAAGAGGTACGAAATCAAGCTGCTGTTAAAAGAGGGCCAGTTGTATACTGCGTTGAATCACCAGATTTACCAGAAGGAACAGATATTTTAGATGTTTACTTACCATTAAAATCAACCTTAACGGCTACTTATAAACCTGATTTTTTAGGTGGTATTTCAACAATTACTGGAGATATAAAACTTCGAAAAGATAATAAACAAGGGATGTATAGAGAAATGTCTGATTTAAAATGGGATACTTATAAAGCACAGTTTGTACCGTATTTTGCTTGGGCAAATAGGGGTAAAGCAGAAATGAGTGTTTGGATTCCTGTAGTTATAGGAGATTAAGTTATACTATTTTTTTAGAATACATATGACCGAAAAAGAGTAATAAATTGACAAATCATGAGCTTTAATAGACTATAAATAAACTAGACAACTTAAATATTTAAGGTATATATTTTACTAATTTGGTATTTGTTAATTAACTTGCATTCTAAACTAAACTTAGAATGAACAAGCACATTTTTACCACACTATTACTTGTAATTTGTTTGTTTTCTTGCGGGGAAAAAACAACTACAAATACATCAGCATTAAGCAGAGAATTAGATTTTAATTTCGATTGGAAATTTCAACTTCAAAAAGACACGGTTTTACCAACTAACGTTCCATTAAAGGATACCGATTGGCGCGATATCAGATTACCCCATGACTGGAGTGTAGAACTTTCGTTTGATGAAAGTTTTGAAGGTTGTACAGGTTATTTGCCAGGTGGAGTTGGCGTGTATCAAAAGCATTTTGAAACACCTGAAGATATTGATAATAAAAGTGTATATGTATTGTTTGATGGGGTTTATAACAACGCTACCTTTTGGTTAAATGGTAAAAAGTTAGGAGAGAATCCATATGGTTATTCTCCAACTTATTTTGATTTAGGACCACTATTAAACAAGAATAAAGAAAACGTATTAACGGTTCATGTAGACCATTCCAGATATGCCGACGGACGTTGGTATACAGGTAGTGGTATTTACAGAAATGTGAAATTAATTACCCTTAATAAATTACATATTCCAATATGGGGTACATTTATTTCCACACCAGTTGCAACAAAAGAAAAAGCATCTATTCATTTAGAAACTACTGTTAACAATCAGTTGGCGAATAACAGTGAGTTTACTTTAACTACAAACATAATTGATGGTGATGGTAACCAGGTTGCTTCAAAAGAAGAACAATTAAGTTTAAGTGCTAATAATAAGGAAGTTTTTGAACAAGATTTTTCGCTTTCAAATCCTAAGCTTTGGGATACCGAAAATCCAAATATGTATAAGGCTGTTACTACTGTTTCTCAAAATGGAAAGGTGGTTGATGAATATACCACGCCTTTCGGAATTAGAAGCCTTCGTTTTGATAACAAAACAGGGTTTTATTTAAATGAAAAGAAAACCAATGTAAAAGGGGTTTGTATTCATCATGCTGCCGGATTAGTTGGGGCTGCTGTGCCAGAAGGTGTTTGGAGAAGGCGTTTTGAAGCTTTAAAAGCTTGTGGTGTCAATGCTATTAGAACAGCACACAATCCATATTCAGAAGAGTTTATGAATCTATGTGATGAAATGGGAATCTTGGTGCAAGATGAGTTTTTTGATGAATGGGATTATGCAAAAGATAAGAGAAAGAACTATCACGATCGCAGTTTTGATTATATCACTCGTGGTTATGTAGAGCATTTTCAAGAATGGGCGCAAAGTGATCTAACTAGAACCATGTTGCGTGATAGGAACCACCCATCAGTTTTTCAATGGAGTATTGGTAATGAAATTGAATGGACTTATTTGCATTACAGATATGATACAGGATTCTGGAAAGACCCTAATGACCCTCAAGCGTCTGGAGGGTATTGGGGAAGTGCTCCAATATTAACGCCTAAAGAGATAAAAGCTAATTATGATGCAGCTGAAAAAGGAGAGTATATTTTGGCAGAAACAGCTCATAAATTGGCAAAATGGACAAGAGAACTGGATCCTACAAGAATTGTTACAACTAACATGGTTGTGCCTCAAACAAGTATGGTGAGCGGTTATGCTGATGCCGTTGATATTTCAGGATTTAGTTATAGAAATCTGGATATAGCTTGGGCTCAGGAGCATTGGCCAGATAGACATATTACTATTAATGAAAATCCTGGAACCTGGGATGATTGGAAACAAGTACTTGAAAAACCAGGCGTATTTAGTATTTTCATGTGGACTGGTATTGATTACATGGGTGAACGAGATGGAGACTGGCCGGAAAAAAGTGGTTGGGGAGATTTATTAGATTTAGCAGGATTTAAATACCAAGGCTGGAATTACTTTAAAAGTATTTGGGTAGATGAACCTCATATTTCTATTGGAACTCTTCCTGTGGCTAAATCTGGTTTTAAACAAACAAGTATTTCTGGTCAACAATTACCTGAAAACAGCAATGCTTATAAGTGGAGAGATTCCAATATGCACTGGAATTATAAAGACGGTGAACCTGTTGTTGTTGAGGTGTGTTCAAACCTTGATTCTGTGGAGCTGTTCTTAAATGGAAAATCATTGGGAAGTAGAAAAGGAGCTGATAGTCCAGATAAACTATGCCGTTGGACAATCCCTTATGAAGTGGGAACTTTAATAGCGAAAGCTACTTCTGGTGAAGATGAGATTTCAACAGAATTGAAAACCACTTCAGAACCTATAGGCTTTACTTTAACAGCCGATAAAATAGAATTAAAGGCAGATGCTTATGATGTTTCACATTTTATAGTGCAGTTGGTTGATAAAGATGGACTTCCAGTAAAAACCGAAAATGCTAAAATAGAATTTGAAGTTGTAGGTGATGCTAAAATTTTAGGAGTTGATAACGGAGCTAGAAGTAATATTCAGGATTTTCAATCTAATAGTCTTACCACTGCAAAAGGAAGATGTTTAATGATTCTTCAGTCAACTAAAAATGCTGGAACTGTAAAAGTTATAGCTAAGGCTCAAGGTTATGATAATCAAGAAGTAACCCTTCAGGTAAAATAACACTTTTAAACAAGGTTAAAATAATATAAGCATAAGGTAAGTCAAGCACTGTTTTTAGCATCTATTTTTTCGTAATTTGAAGGATATTTATTTAATAACTTTTCAATAATTATGAGACTGCTAAAAATAGTGCTTTTGCTTACTATACTTCTAGGTTGTAAAACTAAAGAAGAACCTAAAGATATTCAACCTACCAAAAAGCCGAATATTCTTTTCTTGGCTATTGATGATTTAAGACCTGAAATAGGTGCATATGGATCGGAAATAGCAGTTACGCCAAATTTAGATAAGTTTGCTTCAGGTGGTTTGCTGTTTAACAAAGCATACTGTCAAGAACCTATATGTAGTCCTTCCAGAGCAAGTTTAATGACAGGTGCGCGTCCTGAGACCATAAATGTTATTGAAAATTTCACATACTTTAGAGAAGCAAATCCGCATATTGTAACTGTTGCTCAACTCTTTAAAAGTAACGGGTATGAAACTGTTCATACTGGGAAAATCTTTCATAAACCTGCTTGGGCAGATAATGAAAAATCATGGAGTAGAGAGCCAGCTCATGATAAAATGACCATTAAAAAGAGTAAGGCTCCTGGTGGATATGCTTTACCTGAAAACCAAGAGTTTTCTAAAAAAGCTACCGCTGAGGTTATCGCTAAATATGGCGAAAATGCACCAAGAAATGGTTTAGGAAAAGGTCCGGCATATGAAAGAGCTGATGTTGAAGATACTTTTTACGAAGATGGGTATAATGCAGAATTAGCCATAGCTACCATGAAAGATATGGTAGAAAAAAATCCGGATAAACCTTTCTTTTTAGGTATGGGTATGAAGAAACCTCATTTAAATTGGATGGCTCCTTCAAAATACTGGGATTTATATGACCCTGAAAAAATCAAATTAGCAACACTAACTGATGCTCCTGAAAATGGTGCTTCTATGGGCTTGCATCCTTCATTTGAATTACGTGCTAGATACGGTATTCCCAAAAAAGGGCCTATTGATGATGAGATGGCAAGAAACTTAAAGCATGCGTATTTAGCATGTGTAAGCTATATAGATGCCCAAATAGGTAAAATGATTGATGCTTTAGATGAAGCTGGATTAAGAGATAATACTATAATAATGATTTGGAGTGATCATGGTTTTCATTTAGGTGATATGGGAATCTGGTGTAAAGCTACAAATTATGAAATTGCAACCAGAGTACCTTTAATGGTTTGGACTCCCGATATGCCAAAGGGAACTCGTGGCAAAAAGTCTGATGCTTTAGTAGAGTTGGTTGATATGTACCCTACTTTATGTGAATTAGCAGGTATAGAAAAACCAAGTCATTTAGAAGGTCATAGTTTTGTTCCATTGTTGGAAGATCCAAGTCAAGAATGGAAAAGTGCTGCTTTTAGTCAGTTTCCAACACCGGCTTTAAGAGAATGGGCGGCTAACCCACTTTCTAAAGGAATGAGAGAAACTTATTTTGGGCCTTTAATTGAAGAGGTTGAAGGGAAAATTAAGGCGCAAATGAAAGATAAATGGGATAGAGAATTATTTGAAAATAATTTAATGGGATATGCAATGCGCACCCAAAAATACAGATTCATAGTGTGGAAAGACTATACAAATAAAGATAGTGAGCCTTTGTTTTATGAATTGTATGACCATCAAACAGATCCTGGTGAAACCAAAAATATTGCTGATGACAACCCTGAATTAGTTAAACAATTAATGGGACAATTTAACAAGGGCTGGAAAGGTAACCTCCCTCAATAGTGATAATGTTCAAACAAATTAAAATTATGAGAATTGATAAATTCATGGTATTGAAAAGTATACTCTGTTTGCTTTTTATATTCAGTTTAATAAGCTGTGATAAAAAATCGCCTTTAGAGCAAAAAGCTTTAGATAAAATTGATAAACTAGAAAATTTAATGGCTGAAGCTCGTAAAAAATCTTTAGATGTTACAAGAGAAGAAACCACCTTATGGTTTTCTAAAGAATTTTTAAAGTTTGCCAATTGGGATGAAGCTCATATGGAAGATATAGAAAAACTCTTTGGATATTATGCACCCTTTGAAGCTGATAAAAAGAAATCTGCAGAGGAGCTTCCTAATTTCGAAAGACAAAAGGTAATTGAAATTTTAGATGAAGGGATTAAAAACCTAACTGGAGTTATTGATGGGTCTATTATAAGAAGACCTGTTTCAAAAGTAGATTGGGAAAATATTGAAGTGGCGAAAGATATGTTTTTAAGTAACGGTAAACCTGTTTTCTTATATGATTATTTCTCTAAAACTGTAGGGCAACCTCTAACAAATAAAAGTGTTTACAACGATCATTTAGGTGCTGTGTATCATGGAGGGCAAAGGCTTTATGAGACCAATATGGACCGTGCAATAAATCCATATATTCTTAATGAAGATGGAACATTCAATGAAAAGATTGAACTTATCACTGAAATTCCAGACACCAATGTCGGTTTTATGATTCTTTGGAATATGGGTATGCCAGACTGGGTGCATCAAAAAGACCCAGACCTAACAAAAGGACGTTCATTGTTTACAGGATTTGATATTGATAATCCTTTGGCTAGAAAGGTTTGGAGCGATGTTATTCAAAAAGCTGGTGAATTGACCAAAGGGAAAAAAGTAACCCAAATGGGATATGTGTTGTCTAATGAACCTCACTGGTATTCTGAAAAAAATCATTGGACTGCGAGATTTAAGGAAATGACAGAGTTGTCATCACACACCATAAGTAAATTTAAAGTTTGGCTTTCAAAAAAATATAATGGAAACATTTCGGGGTTGAACAAAAATTGGGAAACCTCTTTTGTAGATTTTAATAATGTAGAAATTGAAGTCCCAATTGATAAAGCATTACGAGGTAAACCAATTTGGTATGACTGGTGTAGATATAATATGGATAGAAGTGTAGATTGGTTTACTTATCTACAAGGAGAATTGCATAAAGTTAATCCAGATGCAGATACAAGTATTAAAATAATGCCAAATCTGTTTTCTGAAAATGCACGTTCGCATGGAATTGATGCTGAAAGTTTAACAGAGTTAACAACAATGATTGGTGATGATGCCAAAATAAGAGAACGTGATATTAGGAGTAAAGAACCAGAAGAGTGGGAGGAAAAATATTCATATTTCTGGGAAGAAATGAGTGTAGCTTATGATTTTATGGAGTCTGTTTCACCTAACAAAATTCATTTTAATTCAGAATCTCATTTTTTGTCTGCATCTTGGTGGAGAAAGTTAGATACGTCTTCAGATTATGTTAGAAATACAACGTGGTTAGCAACGCTTCATGGAATGGATGCTCAAATAGCATGGTTTTGGGCTAGGGATCCGGATGGTTCTCCAGAGGATAGGCTAGAAGGTGAATTGGACTTTTTTGATCCCGCATTAGCAGGTTCATATGCTGGATCAGTAAATATGCAGCCAAATGTAGCAAATGAATATACTCAGGTTATGATGGATTTAAACTCTTTTTCTGAAGAAGTTTTTGCTTTAAGAAAACAGAGAAGACCGGTAAGATTGTTTCATTCTGAAACCTCAGCCATCAATAAAAAGTTTCATATGACGCAGCAATTCCCTATGTATGAAGCTTTATATTTTGAAGGATTTCCAATGGGTTATGCATCACAGAAAATAATTGAAAAACAGAATAATGATAATTGGGATGCAATTTTAGTTTATGACACAGAGTTTGTTACTGATGGGGAGTTTGATGCGTTACAAGGTTATTTGAATAATGGAGGAACAGTAATAGTTGATAGTAAAAATAGTTTGTCTAAAAATGAATATGGGCAAAATAGAGAAAAATCGCTATTAAAAGGAAATGGAAGTTTAATAATGTTGGGCAAAGAACTTTCGGTTGAAGATATTAAAAAAGAGGTTTTAGAGACTATTTCTGAAAGTTTATCAGAAGTTGTTCTAACCGAAGATAATGGAACACATCACAAAGGCTGTACTTGGAGAGTTGTAAAAAATCCAAACGGAGGATATTTGGTTAATATTTTAAATATAGGTGCACATACTGCTAAGTTGAATTTAAGTTTAAAAAATGGAAATATCAGCTCAATCAAAAATATGTTTACAGGTCAAATTTTGGATGGTAATTTTGAATTAAAAACTAATGGGATTCTGCTATTAGAAGTAAAATAATAGGCTAAACTATAAGCTAGATAGTGTTAATGAATTGTGTTAAATTCTTATTTCTATCTAGCTTCATTTTTTTACGAAGTCTATGTCTGGCTACATGTACGCTACCCAATGAAATACCTAAAAGGTAGGCCATTTCTTTGCCAGAGAAATTTAGTTTAATCAAAGCACATAATTTTAAATCTGAAGAAGAAAGGTTTGGTGATTTCTTCTGAAGCCGGTCATAGAATCCAATATTTTGTTCTTTAAATCGCGAATTGAAAGAATCCCAAAGGCTTACCGAACTATGTTCAAGAGACTTTAATAGAGATTGAGCCTTCTTATCTTTAATGGTTTCTTTTACATAATTACTTAATGTTTTAATGACTTCCTCTTTCTCAATAAGTTGAAGCGTGTTTGCAGTTAGTTCCTTATTTTTTATGTTTAATAGTTCCTTTGAATTCTGTTCCTTTTTCTGAAACTTTAAGGACCTAATTCTAGATCGAATAAGAAAACCAACAATAACTAAAACCAATAGAATAACGAAAAGTATAACTCTAAAACGCAGAATGTCTTCACGTTGTTTAGCTAGTTCTAGATTTTTAAGGTTAAGCTGCTCGTTTTTTTTAATAAGCTGTTCTTTATATGGGTTTCTGGTTGTTATAAAGTCTTTGTTTTGTTCGTTTCTAGGGTCCAAATATGCATTACCAATTGCATTAGACTTTTGTTCATATTCGTAGGCTTTTGCAAAGGATCCTTGATTATACAAAACTTCAGCATACCTAGAGTATAAAAATGATCTGTAAAAAGTGGTTTCACCAAGAACCCCTTGAATTTTGACAAATTTTTCAAAATAAGTTTCAGCCAACTTTGGCTTATTCATTTTAACATAAATAACCGCCATTCTCCCATAAACAATAAGTAAAAAACGTTTGTTCTCTTGCTTAAGTTCAGAGTCTGGTTGGGTATTTTCGAGTTCAATGGCTACAGAGTGTAATAATTGTAAGGCTTTATTAAAGTTTCCATTCCATTCATTTAAACTAGATTTTTTTTCGTTTAAGTGAAGTCTTGATATAGCATCTGGTTTAAATTTTTTAGCTAAACTGTTACA
This sequence comes from Seonamhaeicola maritimus, assembly GCF_008056315.1. GTDB lineage: Bacteria > Bacteroidota > Bacteroidia > Flavobacteriales > Flavobacteriaceae > Seonamhaeicola > Seonamhaeicola maritimus. The sequence goes on from NZ_VRKQ01000018.1 coordinate 137,326, forward strand.
GGTATCAATATGAGCGCGTAAGTTATCTTGGTTAGCAATACGTTGATTGTGCATTACCAAATTATAATAAGACCTATATAATTCCGAAATGTTAATACTTCCCTCAGTATAAAGGTTTTTATAAGTTTTATGAGCATTGGTGAAATAATTACCAGACTCTTCATCTTGTTTGTATAAATAGGTTAGAGTACCAAGTTCTTCCTGAGTTTTAGCAATATAGAGTCTGTCTTTATGTGATTCCGCCAAAAATAGAGCTTCACCCGCATAGCCAAATGCTTTGTTGAAATTAAGTCTATGTCGCTCAAAAGCACTTAATGAAATTAGGCTTCTTATAAGTGAAATAGTGTCGTTTTCTAATATGGCATTCTCTTTAAGCTTTTCTATTATAATTGGTACGGAATCGTTTGGTGTTTTAATGGAGACTAGTCCTTCATTAAAATGAGTCTTGAATTGCTGAGAATGTAATCTTTCAAATTGCACCAAGTTAAGTATTACAATGAAAAAAAAAGTAATTCTATAATAATTTAAAATGCTGTAATATAGTAGTTTAAAAAATTTCATTTGATTTTTTCATTCTCATCTTGTTAAGCTAATATAATGATGATTTATTTAAATGTTAAGTTTTTGTAATGCATTTTATTGTTTTTGAAACGATGCTTTGGCTTAAATTTATACAAATATTAAAATAGATTAAATGCTTAAGATTTCAAACCTTAGCTTTTTGCTTCTTGTTTTATGTTTATCAGAAAGTGTATTTGCTCAAGAAAAGGAACAACCCAATATCCTACTTATTGTATTAGATGATTTAAATGATAATACAGGGTTTTTAGGAGGGCACCCCCAGGTAAAAACACCAAATATGGACGCCTTAGCCAAAGAAGGTACTGTATTCGACAACGCACATACTAACGCACCAATATGCGCTCCTTCCAGAGCAAGTTTCCTTACCGGAATTTACCCACATGTATCGGAAAATTTTTGGTTTACAGATTGGACAAAAAATGAGGTTTTAAAAAACTGTAAATCGCTTCCTAAATTCATGGGCGATAATGGGTATCACACTTTTGGAACTGGTAAGTTAATGCATCATAGAGTAAAATCTGATTGGCATCAGTATGGAATACCCAACAACTTTGGACCTTACGCTTTCAACGGAAAAAAAGTGGTACCGCACCCTATAATGCCAAAAGAATATTCAACAAATAAAAATGACGGTCTGTTTACATCTCTAGCTAATGTTCCAAACATTCTTGAAGATGATAAATTCCCAGGTAATAATGGGTGGTATGATGTAGCCAATCGGAAGCCTTTTAAATATGTTAATGAAGAAGACAGAGATTTGCTTAACGATGAGCAACATGCAAAATGGGCTGTAGAAAAATTAAAGGCTTTAGAGAAGACCGAATTAGATAAGCCATTTTTTATGGCTGTTGGTTTCGTGCGCCCACATACACCATTAGTGGCCCCACAAGAGTATTTTGGTATGTATCCTTTAGAGAAGCTTAAAGTGCCTGTTATTAAGAAAAATGATACCGATGATACGTTTTATAGATCAACTTTTCCATGGACGCCACCATGGGCAAAACACCTAGAAGAGTTGAGGGCCTCTTATCCTACTCTTAAGGATGGTTTGAAGAAATATTTACAAGCCTATTTGGCCTGTGTTAGTTTTGCAGACGCTCAGGTGGGAAAGGTTTTAACAGCTTTAAAAGAAAGTAAGTTTAAAGACAATACTATCGTAATTTTAACGAGTGATCATGGATATAATCATGGTCAGAAGGATTTTTTATATAAGAATAACTTATGGGAAGAGAGCACAAGGGTTCCATTAATAGTTAAAGCTCCACAGATGCAATCCAGTATTGGTAAACGAATTAATCACCCTGTGTCTCTAATAGATGTGTTTCCCACAATTGCCGATTTTTCAAATATCAAGTCAAGCAATTTAAAAACTAAAAACGGTAAACCTTTAAGCGGTTATAGCTTAAAACCATTTTTAGAAAGTCCAGAAAGGCATGATTGGAAAGGGCCGGATGTAGCTTTAACAGTGGTTAGAGGGAATTTTAAAAGCAATAAAGTTAACGAGCAAAGCTATTCTGTTAGATCTAAGAAATATAGATATATCCGCTATGTAAATGGTAAAGAAGAGCTTTATGATAATGAGAAAGATCCTTACGAATGGAAAAACTTGGCCTCGGACAAAAAATATAAGAAAATAAAGAAGAGTTTAAACCTGCAAATGAATCAGCTACTAAGCAATTAAAATACAACTAAACTAAAATGAGAATAATGAAAAACTTACTAATTGTACTATTCAGTCTTGCGCTGATGGTTTCATGTAAACAAAACCAAGAAAATGTATCAGATACCAACATTGCCTTAAATATAAGAACTAGTAAAGACTTGGATTTAGATGCAAGTAAAGGAGCGATAAATACGGCGTACAGTCCGCATGTGAAATTAAAAAGTCTAAATATTGGAGATTGCCAATGGACGGATGGATTTTGGGCAGATAAATTTAAAGTAGCTGAAGAGGTTATGGTGCCATATATGGGAGAAGTTCTTAAAGGAGATGTAGGGCACTCTTTAAATAATTTTAAAATTGCTGCAGGTTTAAAAGAAGGTGAGCATAAAGGAATGAATTGGCATGATGGTGATTTTTATAAATGGATGGAAGCTGCAACCTACGTTTATGCCATTAATAAGGACGAGAAGATTTTAGAAGAATTAGATCAACATATTGAAATAATTGGAAAATCTCAACAAGAAAATGGCTATTTGCAAACTCAAACGCAACTAAAAAACATAGATCCTTTTTCTGAAAGAAAGTATCATGAAATGTACAATAGCGGGCATTTGTATATAGCTGCCTGTATTTATTACAGAGTTACTGGTAAAACTAATTTTTTAGATATAGCAATTAAACATGCCGATAACCTTTATAGCATATTTCAACCTCAACCAAAAGAATTATCACGTTTTGGTTTTAATCAGGTGCAAATAATGGGCTTGGTTGAGTTGTATAGAACCACAAAAGATAAAAAGTATTTAGATTTAGCTGAGATTTTTATCAATATGAGAGGGAAGTCTAAGGTTGAACCACATGCAACAGTAAGACATCAGCATATAGGAGATATGACCCAAGAAAGAACACCTTTGCGTGAATCTGATGAAGCCGTTGGGCATGCTGTTTTAGCGCTTTATTATTATGCAGGAGCTGCCGATGTGTATGCAGAAACTGGTGAAAAAGCATTAATTGATGCTTTAGATAAGATTTGGGGAAATATTGTAGACAAAAAAATGTTTGTTACTGGAGCTTGTGGACAAAAGCACGATGGTGGTTCTTCTAACAGAGATTTTGTTCATGAAGCTTTTACAATAGATTACGAAATGCATAATGCTCATGCTTATAATGAAACTTGTGCTAACTTATGTAATGCCATGTTTAATTATAGAATGTTGGGTGTGAAGGGAGAATCTAAACATGCCGATATTATGGAGTTAGTGTTGTACAATAGTGCCCTGTCTGGAATAAGCTTAAAAGGTGACTCCTATTTTTATACCAACCCATTACGAAGAACTGCTGGCCATAAAATGGGTATTACAGATTATCCAGATAGAACGCCTTATATACCATGTTTTTGTTGTCCTCCTAATTTGGTTAGGACCATAGTTAAATCTTCGGCTTGGGCGTATAGTTTAGCTGAAAACGGATTAGCTGTTAATTTATATGGAGGCAATAAGTTAGATACCAAAATGGCAGACGGTTCTAGTATTAAACTAAGGCAAGAAACAAATTACCCATGGGATGGTGATATAAAAATCACAATTGATGCATGTAAAAAAGATGCATTTGATTTTATGTTAAGAATTCCTGATTGGGCATCTACTTATGTGCTTAAGGTAAATGGCAAATCGGTCAATTCTAATTCTAAACCAGGAACCTTTGCAGTTATTAATCGTAAGTGGAAAGAAGGAGATGTAATATCACTTAATCTTCCAATGAGTGTTAAATTGTTAGAAGGAAACCCACTAATTGAAGAAGTTAGAAATCAAGCTGCTATAAAGAGAGGCCCTGTGGTTTATTGTTTAGAATCACCAGATTTACCAAAGGATACTAGTATATTGGATGCCTATTTGCCCGTAGATTCAAAATTAACGCCGACTTACAAGTCTGATATTTTGGGTGGTGTAACCACTATTTCAGGAAATATAAAACTTCGTAAACAGCCAAAAGAAGGAATGTATAGAGAGCTTAAAAGTTTGAAATGGGAAAATTATAATGCTCAGTTTGTACCTTACTTTGCTTGGTCAAATAGAGGAGAAGCAGAAATGAGTGTTTGGTTGCCTTTAATATTAAATTAATTATTCAATGAAAATCTTTTTTTATTCGCTACTAATAATAGTCTTTTTTGGTTGTCAAGACAAAACACCAGAACAGATTAAGTCTCCTAACATTCTTTTTATTGGTATAGACGACTTAAGACCAGAATTAGGTAGTTACGGTTCTGAAATTGCCGTAAGCCCCAATTTGGATAAACTGGCAAGTCAAGGATTACAGTTCAATAAGGCATATTGCCAACAAGCTATATGTGGGCCTTCCAGAGCAAGTTTATTAACAGGTATTAGGCCAGAGACTAGTGGTGTATTTCATAACTATATCAAATTTAGAAAAGTGAACCCTGATGTAGTAACGCTTCCACAACACTTTATGAACAATGGTTATGAAACAGTTTACTGTGGCAAAATTTTTCATCATGGTGATAAAGATGATCAAAAGTCGTGGAGTAGATTACCTGCTTTGGGTAGTATGATGATAAAAGGAGTTAAAGATCCTGTTGGGTTTGCATTAGGGGAAAATATTAAGGAACGGTCTGAAACTCGAAAAGCCATGTTTGATAAATATGGAAAAGTGGCCAGATACGGTTTGGCCATGGGAAATGCTTACGAAAGTGCAGATGTTCCCGATAATACTTATGGAGACGGTTATAATACCGAAATGGCTATAGCAACCATGAAGGATATGTTGGCTACAACACCAGATACGCCTTTCTTTCTAGGACTAGGTTTTAATAAACCTCATTTAAACTGGGTGGCTCCAAAAAAATATTGGGATTTATACGATAGAGAAAAAATTAAGCTATCTGCACAAGTTACTGGTCCAGAAAATGGTGCTCAAGTTGGTTTACATCCATCATTTGAATTGCGCGTTAGAAGTGGTATTCCTAAAAAGGGTGAGATAAATAAAGAACTGGCTATTACACTAAAGCATGCGTATTTAGCTTGTGTTAGTTATGTTGATGCTCAAATTGGTAAAATGATTAGTGCCTTAGAAGAAGTGGGAGTGAGAGATAATACAATTATTATTGTTTGGAGTGACCATGGTTGGCATTTGGGCGATATGGGTATTTGGGGAAAAGCTACCAATTACGAAATAGCCACACGTGTTCCAATGATGATTTGGACTCCAGATATGCCAAAGGGAAGTCGTGGTAAAACAACAGATGCTTTGGTGGAATTAATTGATATGTATCCAACTCTTACTGAATTGGCTGGCTTAGAGATGCCAGACCATGTTGAGGGTACTAGTTTTAAATCTTTATTAGAAAACCCTAATAGGCAATGGAAAACGGCTGCTTTTAGTCAGTTTCCTTCACCGGCTCTAAGAGAATGGGGTGCTTTTCCTATTCGCCCTGCAATGCGTGAAACATATTTTGGACATTTGCTAGAAGAGGTAGAGGGACGAATAATTAAGCAACAGGGAGATAAGTGGGATAGAGTTTTGTTTGAGAATAATTTAATGGGATGTGCCATGAGAACAAAAGACTATCGATTTATTGTATGGAAGGACCATACTAATCCTGAAAAAGAACCTGTATTCATTGAGTTATATGATCATAATACCGACCCCTTAGAAACCAAAAATATTGCTAAAGAAAGTCCAGAATTGGTTACTAAACTTATGGTACAATTTAATGCTGGATGGAAAGGAAGTAAATCTGCAATTAAATAATAATTTATTGAGTGATACTTTTAATTAACTAAAAAACACAAATACTAAAATATTAAGGACTTATTTTGATAAGTGCCTTAGGCAAAACTGAAACAAATGAAAAGAAGAGAGTTTTTTAAAAAAGGTACAAAAGCAGTTGTAGCAGCTGGAGTGGTTCCAATTATTGCGTCTTCATGCGCTTCTACAAATGATATTTTAGATGATAGAAATAAAGATAAATGGTATCATTTAGGTACTGGAAAAAAAGGAATTCCAAATAGGAAGAAAATTGTTAATTATGATGTAGCAGTAATAGGTGGTGGTGCAGCTGGTATATGTGCGGCGGTTGCTGCAGCCAGAAATGGCTCAAAAACAGTATTAGTACAAGATAGACCTGTTTTAGGAGGAAATGCCTCCAGTGAAATGAGGGTACATTTGAATGGTGTGAATAATTTAAAAGGTAAAGCCGAACGAGAAACAGGTATCATTGAAGAAATTCTATTGCATAATAGATTTGAAAATGAACAGGAATCATTTCCGGTTTTTGATCATGTGATGTATGATTTTGTTGTAAGAGAGCCTAATTTAACGTTAATGTTAAATACTCAGGCTATTGAAGCGGTTATGGATGGGGATAAAATAAAATCTGCTAAATGTTGGCAGAGTACAACAGAGACATTGTACACCATTAATGCTCCGGTTTATATTGATTCTTCTGGAGATGGTTTATTAGGTGCTTCGGCTGGGGCAGAATATAGAACGGGAAGAGAAGGAAAGGCAGAATTTGATGAAACCTATGCGCCTGATGAACCAGATGGATGGCAAATGGGAGCAACTCTTTTAATGTCTTCAAAAGATATGGGTAGACCAATGAAATATATACCTCCGTCTTTTGCTATTAAATATACGCATGAGGGTGGACATAAAAGAAGAAAGTTTGCTGGGTTTCAAGATGGTATTTGGTGGATAGAAGTTGGTAGTGATGGTGATATTATTGGAGATGCAGAAATTAACAGACATAAGCTTATGGGTTATTTACATGGGGTTTGGGATTATATTAAAAACTCTGGTAATTTTCCTGAGGCTGAAAATTTGGCCCTTGATTGGGTTGGGTCTTTACCTTCAAGAAGAGAATCTCGCCGTTTTATAGGTGATTATATAGTTTCTGAAAAAGATATGACAGAGCATAAACATTTTTATGATGCCGTTGCTTTTGGAGGTTGGTCTTTAGATGAACATAACCCAGGAGGTATTGAAGATATTTCGGAACCTCCCAGTTATTTCCATTATCATTTTGAAGAAGTATATCAGTTTCCATTCAGAAGTTTATATTCTAAAAATGTGTCTAATTTAATGTTTGCTGGAAGGAATGTGAGTCAAACACATATTGCTTTATCATCTTCAAGAATTATGGCAACTTGTTCGCTTCAGGGGCAAGCTGTTGGTACAGCAGCTACTATTTGTAATAGGAAAAATGTTTTACCTAGGGAAGTTGGAAAGAATCATATTAGCGAGTTGCAAGAAATGCTAATGCGTGATGATGCTTTTATACCTAAAAGACCAGCAAATGATCCTAAAGATTTGGCTAAAAAATCTAGTTTAATTTTTGGTTCGAGTACCTTATCAGGAGATCCTAAAAATCTTTTAAACGGTATTTCTAGAGATATTGATGGAGCAATAAATCATTGGAAATCCGATGGGCTAAATGCAGAACTGCAATTAGAGTGGGAGTCTCCTGTTGATTTGTCTTCGGTTGAATTAAAGTGCGATACTAATGTGAAGCGAAATATTATGATGCGAAAAGATAGTAGAAATAATGAACTTTACGGAAATCATGTTCCAAAAGAAATGCTAAAGTCATTAAGCTTACAAGCACGTGTTAATGGTAAATGGCATGATTTAGGTAGTATAGAAAATAATAGAACCAGATTAATAAAATTTAAGTTTGACAATTTAAAAACAACAGCTGTGAAATTAAAACTTAAGGAAACATACGGAGCTGTAAATGTTAAATTGTTTGAGATTCGTTGTTACTCATAATGGTAAATAAATTAAAATTAATATCATTCCTCTTTTTTCCTTATTGGATACTTTTTTCCAATGACTTGGATGTAATGTCTAACGATATTATTGAGATAAATCATGAGGTAGAAGTATATCATCCAGGAGAAATAGGTGCAATTCATACCATTCTAACTGAAATTCAAAATAAAGACAGCGTGACTATTGGTTATGCAATGAATGTAGAATCGGTAATTTGTCTGGAAGAGGTTTGTAAAGTCATTCCAGTGAGATTGTATTGGAATAGTATAGGGGTTTATCAAAAATATGTGCTGGAGGAAGGAGCTACTTTAGAAAAATATGAAGCCGATTTTTTTGAACCAGAAGATTATAAGAAGTTGCATTCGGTTTTGGCTAATACAAATTCCCCTTTTAAGGATGTTGAAATAAGTGAAGTTTTAACGGTAGTTGATCATGGTGATGAAGATGTTGATGCTGTATCAGGGGCAACTGCTCTAGAATTAGACGAAAAAGACACCGTACCAGGTGCAGCCTTAACGTGTTATACTTTATGGCATTGGGCTAACGGAGAGATTGTAAAAACTATTAGGAAAACCACAGGAGAATCGTCTACCAATAGCAAGCTTTTTGAGTTTATAGTAGATGATAATATTAGTTTTTATCCAATAGCTTTGGAGGCTTTAAAGGAAAGAAAAAACTATGAAATAGAGTATGTAGAACCTGTGATAAAGAGGGTGTCATTAAATGATACTTTAATAAAATCTTCAATAACGTATTTGGAATCAGCGCCAATAGAAGTTTATTCATCTGCGCTTAAAGAGGTTTTTATTAATGGAGGTAAACTTCAAAGAATTGCAGTAATGAGATCATTACAGCATACCAAAAGAGAAATACCTAGAGCATATTTTGATTCTTATAATAAAGAGATGGTGCATTTGAAGTCATTTCAAGAGTTTTCCGTTTTTCTTGGACTGATGGAAGATAAAAATCCAAATTCGGAACAAATTAATAAGGGGCTTATACCTTTTTTAGATGGTAATTTTTTAATCGCCCGAAGAGTTTATTGGTATTTGAGTGAACAGAATAATCTTAATGCTAATCAACAAGACAAACTTCAGCAGTTCTTCGAAAAACATGAAGATAGGTTGTAGTAAAATTAAATTTGAATTATGATAAGCTTTTTAATAAGTATTGTTGTTTTAGTAGCTGGGTATTTTATTTATGGTTCATTCATTGAACGAAAATTTGAAATTGATAAAGACAGGCCCACACCAGCTATTTCAAAACAAGATGGTGTAGATTTTTTACCGCTTAAATTAGGGAAAATCTTCTTAATTCAGTTTTTAAATATTGCAGGTTTGGGACCAATTTTTGGTGCAATTGCCGGAGCATTATGGGGGCCAGTAGCTTTTCTTTGGATTGTTTTAGGAACCATATTTGCCGGTTGTGTTCACGACTATTTTTCCGGAATGTTGTCCATAAGACATGGTGGTGACAGTATTCCTGAAATAGTAGGGAAGTATTTGGGTAATGGTATGAAACAATTCATGCGAATTTTTGCTGTTGTACTTTTAATATTGGTTGGTGTTGTGTTTGTTAAAGGACCTGCTACAATATTACAAGGATTAATAGGTGTGGATGTGTCTATTTTGGTGGCATGTATATTTTTATATTATTTGTTGGCTACTATGATTCCAATTGATAAGTTAATTGGGAAAGTGTATCCTATATTTGGTTTTTCACTTTTAGTCATGGCTGTAGGATTACTGGGTGCATTATTGTTTCTAGATTATACAATACCAGAATTATCTCCTCAGAATCTCGTTAATATGCATGCTAATCCAAGTGATTATCCTGTATTTCCATTGCTGTTTATTACAATTGCATGTGGTGCTATTTCTGGGTTTCATTCAACGCAATCTCCGTTAATGGCCAGATGCATCTCCAATGAAGCTCATGGAAAGAAAGTGTTTATTGGTGCAATGATAACCGAAGGTATTGTGGCCTTAATCTGGGCTGCTATTGCCATGGCATTTTTTGGTGGTGTTGAAGAATTAGGCGCAACTATGGCAGAAGAAGGGCATAATGCAGCATGGGTAGTAAATATAATTTGTAATACTACATTGGGTAAGATAGGTGGAATATTAGCTGTTTTTGGTGTTATTGCAGCACCAATTACATCTGGAGATACTGCTTTTAGAAGTGCACGATTAATCATTGCAGATTCATTCGATGTTAGTCAGTCTAAAATTTTAAAACGGTTGATAGTAACCATTCCAATTTTTCTTGTAGCATTAGCTTTAACAAATATAGATTTCGGAATTATTTGGCGCTACTTTGGTTGGTCCAATCAAATGTTAGCAACTATCGTTTTGTGGGCTGCGGCTGTTTATATGAAACAACAAGGCAAGAAGGCTTGGTTTATTCTAATTCCTGCTGCGTTTATGACAATTGTTGTAACTACTTATATTTTGGTAGCTCCAGAAGGTTTTAAATTGAATTATGAATTGTCATGTACTATTGGAATCATAGTATTTCTATTTTTGAGTATATGGTTCATATTTTATAAATCTACTTCAATAACATCTATTAAGGAAGCGTAGGCGTAATACCATTTTTTAAAATTATTGCTTTATATTTAGAATTTAAACTTAAACGTAATGACACACGAGTTACAGCAAATAATTCAAGCTGCTATTCAAAATCAGGCATCGGGGAATAAGAGTGTTCTAGCTACGGTTGTAGATTTGGAAGGCTCATCTTATAGAAAACCTGGTGTTAGAATGTTATTAACAGACGATGGTGAAATGATTGGTGCTGTTAGTGGTGGTTGTGTGGAGAAGGAGGTGCTCAGAAGAGCTCAAACCGTTTTTACAACTGGACAATCTAAAGTCATGGTTTATGATGGAAGATACAGATTAGGATGCGAAGGTTCATTATATATTTTGATTGAGTCGTTTTATGTTTCAGATGATTTAAAAGAAGTCTTTTTTCAAAATATTGAAGATAGAAGCACTTTTGAAATAAAATCTTTTTTTAAGAGAGAAGATGATTGTGTTGGGAATTTTGGTTCCGTAATTAGTTTTAATGATATTAAAACATATAGTTTTTCAAATTCATTTGTGCTTAGTTCCTTAGAGGAAGGTATAAAGATCTTTGCTCAAACTTTGCCACCATGTTTTAAATTGTTGATTATTGGTGGTGAGCATGATGCTGTAAAACTTTGTAAGATGGCTTCATTATTGGGTTGGGAGGTTGATGTTATTACTTCTATGAGTGATCCTAAGGTGCTAAAAGATTTTCCTGGAGCAAAAACAGTCGTTTCCAGTACACCTGAGACCTTTGTTGCAGATATAATTGATGATGAGTGTTCGGTAGTTTTAATGACTCACAATTATGCTCAAGACCTTCGATATTTATTGAAACTGAAGGATTGCAAATTGTCTTACATTGGTATTTTAGGATCAGTAAAAAGAAGGCAGCAACTTCAAAATGAATTGTTTGAATATATTGAAGATTTAGACGAAGCTTTATTAGATAGCATTCACAGTCCGGCAGGACTAAATTTGGGAGCGGTTACTCCCGAGGAAATAGCATTATCAATATTGTCTGAAATTTTAGCAGTGACTAGAAAAAGAGAACCATTTTCTTTAAAAACCTTGTCAGGAAAAATTCACCTTTAAACTGGATATTTGCATACTCATATTAGCTGCGGGTAGCGCTTCACGAATGGGGAAGACCAAGCAACTCCTATGGTTTCAAAATTCTACACTTTTACAAAACACCATTTCACAGGGCTTAGTGTCAAAAGCAAAAAATGTGTATTGTGTTTTAGGTGCAAATTCAGAAACAATCAAAAATCAAGTTACGTCAAATCAGGTAACTTTTATTGATAATGTTAATTGGAAAGAAGGACTGAGTTCTAGCATTGTGGCTGGAATTAATTATGTTTTATCCTTAGAAAATATTCCAGATGCTGTTTTAATTATGTTGGCAGATCAACCTTTTGTTGATTCAGATTATCTCGATTTATTAATGGATACCTACCATGCTAACTCTGATAGGGTTATAGCATCAGACTATGTCAATAAAAATGGTGTTCCTGCTATTTTCCCAAAGAAGCATTTCAACAGTCTATTAAAACTGAATGGAGATAAAGGGGCAAAGACCCTTTTGAATAGTGATGTTACTAATATTCTTTCAATATTGCCAACGCATAAAAAAACTTTAATAGATATTGACTCTCCGGATGATTATAAAGAATTATTGAAAGGTAGGCTGTAAGAATAAAGTCTCCTTAGGTAATCTAATCTAAAGCATTTTTGGTTACATACCATCGCCAACCTATAATGGCCAATTGAAGCTTTGTTGCTTTGGCAAGATCTAACCTTTTTTTAGAATAACTAGGTAAGATTACTTTGTTAATTTTTGCTAATGCTTTAAATACTTGTTTTTGCATTTTTAGTACCTGTTTAAAGGTTAAAAATAGTAAAACTTATTCTAGAACTAAGTTTTACATTTTCAGGTTTCAGAAGATTGATATAATTATAAGAATTATATCAACTACAATTTTTGCAAGTGTCATCATATTTTAAAGGGTTTAAGGGTTAGTAAATAGTATTATTATATCAATGTTTTTTTAATATATATATTTACTAATATGACCTCCAAGTGTTTTTTAATAAATCGATGAAATTGAATATGAAAATGTAAGTAAAATAATGAAATTAGTTTCAATAAATCAGTGACATTCTTTACGAAAGTTATTTATTGTTATTTTAAAGTTTAAATATGGTTTTAAATTGAAACAATTATAGGTGTTTTTTTAGGCCTGTTTTTAAAACCAAGGGGATTTGCATTTTTAAAAAGCATTTTATTTGGAGTTTTATCTTTTTGGCTAATAGTTGAATACAAAAAAAGCACTCCGACAGGAGTGCTTTTAAATGATTAGTTTGATAGATTACTTTTCCTTTTTAGTGGTAATTAAGATTACACCGTTTTTACCTTTATCACCGTATTTTTTTATTGCAGATCCGTCCTTTAAAACATCAATTTTTTCAATATCATCAGGTAACAAATCTTTAGACCCCTCTACCGTGCTTTCTTTTCCATCAATAATATATAAGGGGTTTTTACCAACCACCTGATTTTTTCCATTGGATAATTTTACGCCAGTACTAATCTTCCATGGGTTTTCATTTTTTTTATTTTTTGTTTTTATTAATATTACTCCGTTTTTTCCTTTTGTGCCATAGCTAGAAGTTGCAGAGGCATTTTTCAAAACATCAATGGTTTGAATATTATTTTTATCAAGCCCATCCATTTCATCTTTAGAAGCTTCTTTACCATTTATTATTATAAGTGGTTCAAGACCAGTTTTAAAAAATGAAGTTGGCTTGTGGTCTTTTGTTTTAATTAAAACAACACCATCTTTTCCTTTGTCTCCATACTTTTCAATGGCTTGCTCACCTTTTAAAACAAATACTGATTCAATTTTATCAGGATCTATGTTCTCAAATTTATCTTTATTTATTTCTTTTTCATCAATAATAAATAAAGGCTCTTTACCATCCTCATCTCCTATAAAAAGAATATTTCCAGATTTGTTTTTTTTAACCTTTACCTTGTCTTTTGTTCCTGATTTTTTTATGATAATAACATCTTCTTCATCGTTAATTAAATCATCATCACTGTCAATAATAATTTCTATGTGTTTTTCATCATCGTCATCTGTTATAACTTCAATATTTTTACCTTTTTTAATTTTAAAATGGTTATTCCCTTTTTTAGATTTCCATTTTAAAGTATCACCATTTACTATATGAATATCTTCATGAATGACATGCACGTCATTATCATGATTATCATCTGTAATAATTTCAATAGTTTTTCCTGAAGTAGTCCATTTAACAGTATCTCCGTTTATAATGCGAAAATCTTCATGAGTTCCATGGTCATCATCTGAGAAATAGAACACATTATTACCCTTTCCGGTTTTATGAACTTTATGTTTGCCATCTTTAGAAATAAAGTAAGCGCTACTGTGATGTAATGAGTTACCAATAGAAATGCTTTTTCCGTTATCTTCAAAAGAAATTTTAATTGGTTTTATGGGTTCATCACCATTAATACTATAATTGGCGCTGGAGTGTTTTGAGCTTAAATTAATTTTAATGGCGGTAATCTCGTTATTACTATTCCGTTTAATGCCTTTAAACTTTGCGGTAATGCCTTTCTTTTTTAGTTTTTCTTCTAACTTATCAAAATCAGCGTCAGAAAATGTTTTACTTATTAAAAACATTTCAACGTCTTTCTTCGAAGTGGCCATTATTTCTTTTTGGTTGTTTACATCAACAGCATGGTCTTCAATAAACAAGTTTTCATCACTTTCATAGGCGTCTAAAAGATGATTTTCCTCAGGAACCACTTCGGCATCTACAAATATTTCCTTGGTATTAAAGCTCATTAGAAAAATAACTAAAATGGGAATAACCAAAGCATATTTTAGCAAATTTGATTTTTTAGATTTTGATTTGTGTAACATAACTATTCGTTTTTTGATTAATGAATTGTAAAAATTATTGGTTAAAGCCAATTGATGAGTTGGCATACTTGTTTTTAATAAAGTGTATTGGTAACTTTTTTTACAGTTAGATTTTTGTTGGGCATTTTGGTCGGCAATAAATTCTAGGTTCTGTTTTAAATCCTTATTATATAACCACATAAACGGATTAAACCAAAGCACAATACAGGCCAATTGAGTTAAGAGTATATCTATGGAGTGGTGTTGTCTGGCATGAACTTTTTCATGTGTTAATACTTGTTCTAGCTCAGTTTTATTAAACAATTCTGGGTTATAAACAATCCAATTAAAAAATGAAAAAGGTGTAGCATTTTTGTGTGTTCTAACATAAGTAAATCTTCCTTTTTTAATAGATTCATGTTTAATTAAGATTGTAACTAGAGAAATAAGCTGTATTAAAAATCTACACAAAAAGAAAACAACTCCTGCAATATAGCTATAAAGTAAAATGTCTAATAGACTTATGGTTTCTTCTAAGGGCTGCGTAACACTAATGGCATTTTCAATAATAAAATTGTCTATTAATATAGGAGCACGTTCCACGTAAACTGGAATCACTACAAGCGGAATTAAAAATGCCGAAATGAGACCCATTAGCAAAAACCCTCTATTAGATTCAAAAAACGTATCACGTTGTAAAAACAATTTATAACACAAATAAAAGATGGCTAGAACCGCACTGGCTTTTAGTAAATATTCCATGATTACTTATTTTTTTCTATTAAATCAATAATCTCCTTTAGCTCAGTAACGCTAATCTTTTCTTCTTTTGCAAAAAACGATACCACATTTTTATAAGAGTCGTTAAAATAATTGCTTATGGCTGTATTCATGAACCCTTTTCTGTAGGCTTCTTTGGTTACAATCGGGTAGTACTGGTGGGTTTTTCCATAAGCCGTATAACCAACATAACCTTTGTCTTCTAAGTTTCTAATAATAGTAGAAAGCGTGTTGTAATGTGGTTTATCTATTTTAATCTCATTAAGAACATCTTTTACAAAAGCTTTTTCCAGTTTCCATAAAATATGCATGATTTCCTCTTCCTTATTTGTTAGTTTTTCCATGTAATAACTATTTTGGGCGTTACGCTGCGTTTCACTGGCGTCAGGCTATACACTATATCTTTTGCTTTTGCAAAAGGATGCCGCTACTATCCTTAACGCAAAACAAACCTATAACTATTTTTATAGTTATACAACTAATTTAATAGTTATTTAACGAAATATTTAGTTTTTGTTAACCCTATAAAAAGAAAATCCGACTCTTTTTCAAAAGCCGGACTGAACTCATTATTTAATTTAAAAACCCTAATCTATAATGAGTTCGCATTTAAAACCTTCCTTATCTAAATCATAACCACATTCCTAAACAGACTGTGGCGGATAAGCTCCATCTTTATCAATTTTATAATAGAAAACGTTGCCTCTAATGAGTATCCACATGTCTTTGTTAGCTATAATAGCGGTCTATAAGCGTAGTGTTTCATCTGTTACACTTACGTACTGCGTACCTTTGGTAAAGGTTTTATCATGCATATACTTACCATATAAACTGTAAGTACCAGAAACTTCAACTCCAATAACTTCAATAGCGTCTTTAGAGCAAGAAGTAAGCCCTATAACAAAGCAAAACATAACTAAAGCTAATTTTTTCATAGTAATTGTTTTTATAGATTTGGTATCTCAAATTTTGTAAATATTATTTAGAGAGGATTGTCGTTCATCGAAAATTCGATGAACGTATTAGTACATGTGCAGTTAATCGATTTTGAATTATTACTACTTTTCTATAAAACTATTTGTATAACATTAAATAACTTAAGCACACTCACATTTAACTTCCAACTTTAATTTATCTTCGCAAAAAATATTTTTCATGAGTGTACTTTGGGTAATCCTTGGGTTTATATTGTTGGTAATAGGGGGCGAATATTTGGTAAGATCTTCTGTTGCACTTTCTTTTAAGTTCAATATATCAAAAATGGTTATTGGTATGACCGTGGTATCTTTTGCTACTTCTGCTCCCGAATTGTTAGTGAGTTTAAACGCCGCTTTATCTGGTTCTCCTGCTATTGCTATAAATAATGTGGTTGGATCTAATATTGCAAATATTGGTTTGGTTCTAGGTATTACAGCCATGGTGGGTGCTATTGCAGTAGACAGATCTTTTTACAGACTGAACTGGCCTGTAATGATGATTTTTTCGTTTGCGCTCTACTTCTTTTTAAAAAATGATAGTGTGTTATCTGCTCTTGAAGGCGGGACTTTGTTTGTTGGCTTAATTATATTCTTATATGTATTAATTAAAAGCTCTAAAAAAAATACGGTGGTTGAGGAGGTTGATGATACTTTGGCTACAGTATCTAATTTTAAAATTACACTTTGGTTACTAATGGGAGGCACCGCGCTTTATTTTGGAAGTGAGTGGTTGGTAGATGGATCTAAAGAAATTGCTAGGGCTGTTGGGGTCAGTGAAGCTGTAATTGGTATATCTTTAATTGCTATAGGTACCAGTGTGCCAGAATTGGCAGCCTCTGTTATAGCTGCAGCAAAACAAGAGAAGGCTATTTCATTGGGTAATCTTATTGGCTCTAATATATTTAATATAGCTTCGGTTTTAGGAATAACCTCTTTGGTAAAACCAATTCCGGTAACAGAGCCTCAAATTCTGTCGAACGATATATTCTGGATGATAGGTATTTCGGCCGTTTTAATTCCTTTAATATTTTTACCTAAGCGTTTACAAATCACTAGAGTTAAAGGTTTCTTCTTGGTTTTTGCTTATGGGGTGTTTATGTTTTTAATTTTTACTAGAGGGAAGTTTTAGTGCGTCATAAGAGCAATATCGCAGCTTGACTTTGTGCGAAAATTTGGCTAACTTCGTTTACTTGTGCTGGACTTGTTGCAGTATCGTTGGATATAAACAAAATTTCTGTACAATTTATATTCATAAGGCCATTATATGTCATTTGAAATAGGACGCTATGTATAAAAATATCATCTTAGCGCTTTGCGTATTATGCGGGTTTTACTTAAAAGCCCAAGTAAACCTCGATTCGCTCTATGCTGTTTGGCAAGATCAATCCCAATCTGATTTAATTAGATCTAAAGCATACTCTGACTATATCTGGGAAGGATTCCTTTTTACCCAACCAGACTCGGCATTTATTCTGGCAGAAGAATTGGTTTTGTTCGGATTCGATAACAATTCCCCCAAAGCCCAAGCTGGAGGATATACCCTCCAGGGTGTATCATGGGCTAATCGAAGCGACTATTCCCAAACGCTAGACTATTACAAGCGAGCCTTGGAAATCTACGAACAAATTGGAAATCCAAGTGGCTTAGGCTTTGCCCTTAATAATGTAGGAACTATTTACGATAAACTAGGTGAATACCCTAAAGCGCTAGAATATTACAAACAAAGCCTTCAGATTAACGAGCAAATGGGTCTTAAGTATGAATCGGCAGTTACACTAAGTAATATTGGGACTATTTATATGGAACAAGGGGATTTTCCAAAAGCGTTGGACTATAATTTGAAAAGTCTAGAGTACAATAAACAAATAGGCTATAAAAATGAAACGGCAGTTGCACTCAGTAATATTGGAGAGATTTATATGAACCAAGGAGATTACACCAAAGCGATGGATTATTACCTACAAAGCCTAGAGATTAACAAACAAATTGGGCAGCAACCTGGAATTGCTAGTTCCCTGACTAGTATTGGAGTGATTTACCAGAAACAAGGAGAATATGCCAAAGCCCTGAACTATTGCCATAGAGGTTATGACCTTTCCTTAAGCATTGAATCACTGGAAATACAGAAAGATGGATGCTCTTGCCTATATAAGACATACAAAGCTATGGGGGATGGTAACAAAGCGTTAAAACACTATGAGCTAGTCATTGTTCTTGAGGATAGTTTGCATGTCGAAGACATTTCGAAAAAACTCCAGAAAATGGAATTTGAAAAAGTTATATTGAAAGATAGTATTGCCAATGTAGAAGAAACGCGTTTAATACAAGAAGTACATGAAGAAGAGATACGCCAAAAAGAAAAAACAAGAAACATAAGCCTAGGTGTTGGAGCGTTTTTTCTACTATTAGCTGGCAGTTTATACATTCGTTGGAATTATGTACGAAAATCAAAAGCTTCATTGCAAATTGAAAAAGACCGCTCAGAGGGTTTACTCCTTAATATCCTTCCGGAAGATATAGCCCAAGAACTTAAGGAAACAGGAAAAGCTGCCCCCAAAAAGTATGAGAGCGTATCGATACTTTTTACAGATTTTAAAGACTTCACAAAACTTGTGTCCTCGATTCCGGCTACAAGGCTTATTGTCGAGCTAAATGAAATATTTAGTCGTTTTGATGATATTATAGAAGAAATTGGCATAGAAAAGATAGAAACAATAGGAGATGCCTATATGGCGGCAAGTGGCTTACCTCGAGAAAATTCTGATCATGCCCTTAGATGTGTTGAAGCCGCATTCCTTATGGTAGAGTTTCTTAAACAAAGAAATGAGAACAGCGAGATAAGTTGGAATATGAGGGTAGGAATAAATTCTGGGCCCGTTGTGGCAGGAGTTGTAGGTAAAAAAAAGTTTGCATATGATATATTTGGTGACTCTGTAAATACAGCCAGCCGAATGGAAAGTAATGGACAAGTTGGTAAAGTAAACATCAGTCAAGCAACTTATGAACTTTTGAAAAATCACCAAGACTTTGCCTTTGAATATAGAGGCAAAATTGAAGCAAAGGGCAAAGGTGAAATAGAGATGTATTTTGTCTCAAAGAAATAAATAAAAAGAGGTATACTAAAAAGCTATAATCAATAGTGTTCTGAGAGAGGATACTGTTAATAGCTATACCGTTTAACTAACCTTCTCAAAAATTAATATAACTCTAGGCTAATACATAACTAGCAAATAGGTGCGTTGGGAATTAAATGCTTCGACTGCGCTCACTGCAGACTAAATGATTGAGTTCTCGAATGGAGGAGGAAGTGAGTAGTGAAATATTTATATTCATGAGTTCAAAAATTTAAAATAATAAACAACGAATAAAGCCTAACCTGATAGGGTAACGCCCAAAAAGCAGATAATAAAAAAATCTACACTTAATTTTACGAGGATTGGGTTTTATGGAGTTTACCCCCTGATTATAGATTAACCAAATGAATAGTTAAAGCTATAGCATATATAATAATGCCTATTAGTATTGTTTTAGGAAATTTAGGAATTTGAATAGCCGATACATTTAAATAAACAATTATTATCACAAGAATATATAGAGCTTCGGGAAAAATATCTGAACTAAAAAAGCTTTCAATTAAAAAGAACAAAGAGATAATAAGTCCATTATAATCTACGGCTAATCCTGTATAGGTCTTTCCGTTAGTAAGTCCATAAATATTAAAATAACTTAACCGAATAGCACAGGCAGCAATAATAGCAAACGAACCTGGGATAAACCAGGGGTTGTAATTAGAATAACTTAATAGAATAATTGCTGGTAAAACCCCAAAACTA
The DNA here is from genome assembly GCF_008056315.1 of Seonamhaeicola maritimus. Classification (GTDB taxonomy): domain Bacteria; phylum Bacteroidota; class Bacteroidia; order Flavobacteriales; family Flavobacteriaceae; genus Seonamhaeicola; species Seonamhaeicola maritimus. Next base: position 157,453 of record NZ_VRKQ01000018.1, read on the forward strand.
ACCATATCAATTAAGGAATCTAATTGACCTCCAAAAGCCCTATGAGCGTTTGTTCTATTCTTTAATTTACTTGCAACTAAGCCATCTAACCAGTCAAATACCACAGACCAAACACCAAAAACCACAGCTATATAAATTTTTCCTGTTATGGCAGCATAAATACCTAACAAAGCACTTAATAGCCCTAATAATGTAACCATATTGGGTAAATCTAAAATAAACCGGAACATGCTTAATTGACTTGTTGTGTCAACTTTTTTAGAACTGTGAGTCTCTTCGGTATTCATGTCTTCCATTTATAATAGTACTATTACCCAATTGAATAGCTAGGTTCACTGTTATTAATTTCTACAATTAAACTCTTTATTGGAAATAACTTCATTGCTTCTGTTAAATCTTTTACAGTGTCTATTTCATACCATGCTTTTTCATCAAAAAACACGGCATCAAAGGAAAGAAGATCTTCATCTACTAATTCGGAAAAAACAGTTTCATAATATCCATTTACTTTGTTCTCCTGAATATGTTTATCTAATCTTTCTGCAATGAGACTCCATGATGCTAAAGAAAAACTGTATATGTTAACGGTTTTGTATTTTGTAGCTGCTTTGCAAAAAGTAGTGTCTTTTTTAAAGCCTAATATTTTATTGTCCTTATTAATGGTTACAGTAGTTCCGTTCATCCAATCTTTAATTCCAGCTACCGCCATTCTATCAGGATATATCATTTCACTTAAAAGTGAAGATTCAAAAACAAGGTCGCTTTCTATAAGAATAAAAGGCTCATCCATAATTTCTCTTGCCATCCACAGAGAATATATATTATTGGTTGTTTTATAAAGCGGGCTATGTAAATACTCTATGGCAATAGTTTTATATGTGTGCCCAAGAAACTCCTCAATCGAACCATTTAAATGCCCTGTTACTATTACTAGCTTTTTTATTCCCTGTGAGGCTAAATTTTCGACAAGTCTGGCAAGTATTGAAACTTCATTAACAAGGGTTAAACATTTTGGAGACTCTTTGGTAAGTGGCAAAAGTCTACTCCCGCTTCCGGCTGCTAATAATAATACTGTAGTGATACAGTTTTCAGCCTGAGTATTGCCCGAATTAAACTTCATAAGCTTGTATAATTAAAATGATGAATAGCCCATAAGTTTTTATAAATTACCTATGTCTAATAAAATACTGTGTTTGGAGACTGGTTAATGATAACTCAACTATAAGTATGAAGTCTGCTAATGAATAAAAAATTTGCTTTGGAAGCTCATCAACAAAAAAGATAGTGAATGATTGATATCATAAGGTATGTAATCCGTTTGTAAAGGTACGCGATATTACCTGCTTTAATGCCTAAGTTCATTTATATTTTGATTAGCAAGCAAAGAACTTCAAAATCTGAATAAAAAATATGCAGTTTTTAAATAACGTTGGTAAAGAAGTGAACTAAGGAATGAATGGTATGTTTGAGCGCACCAACGCAGGAGGAAGCGAGTAGAGAAAGCTTGACCACTTTGTGGTAACTCCCAAAAAAGTAGACGCATAAAAAAAGCACTTACCAGTGGCAAGCGCTTTTTTTTATGAACAAAATCTATACTAAATCTTATTAGATTTTAGCAGATTTAACAGTTTTAATAATTCTTCCTGCAATCTTGTATGGGTCACCGTTAGATGCTGGTCTTCTATCTTCTAACCAACCTTTCCAACCTTTCTCAACAGTAATAATTGGAATACGGATTGAAGCTCCACGGTCTGAAATTCCATAAGAGAAATCTGTTATGGCTGCAGTTTCATGTAATCCAGTTAAACGTTGGTCGTTAAATTCACCGTAAACTTCAATGTGTTCTTTTACAACCGGACGGAAAGCTTCACAAATAGCTTCGTAAGTAGCTTTGTCTCCACATGTTCTTAATGTAGTGTTGGAGAAGTTTGCATGCATACCAGAACCATTCCAGTCCATATCTTTTCCTAGTGGTTTTGGATGATAATCAATATAGTAACCATACTTTTCAGTTAAACGGTCTAATAAATAACGTGCAATCCAAATTTCATCCCCAGCTTTTTTAGCTCCTTTGGCAAATAATTGGAATTCCCATTGTCCGCAAGCAACCTCTTGGTTAATACCTTCAAAGTTTAATCCAGCATCAATACATAAGTTTGCGTGCTCTTCAACTAAAGATCTTCCGTGTGTGTTTTTTCCTCCAACAGAACAGTAATACATTCCTTGAGGAGCAGGGTAACCACCAATTGGGAATCCTAAAGGAAGTTGGGTATGCGTATCCATTATAAAATACTCTTGCTCAAAACCAAACCAGAAATCGTTATCATCATCATCAATAGAAGCTCTACCATTAGATTCATGAGGCGTACCGTCTGCATTTAATACCTCAGTCATTACTAAGTATCCGTTAATTCTGTCTGGATCTGGATAAATAGCTACTGGTTTTAAGATACAGTCTGAAGAACCACCTTCAGCTTGTCTAGTAGATGAACCGTCAAAAGACCAGTTATCTAATTCTTCTAATGTTCCTTGAAAGTTCTCATGCTCTTCAACCTTAGTTTTACTTCTCAAGTTTTGAGTTGGCTTGTAACCATCTAACCAAAGGTATTCTAATTTAATTTTTGCCATAATGAATATTTTATATTGAATTCTAAATTTTATCAGCACAAATATATATTTTTATATAAATACTTTAAATTATTAAGGGGTATTTTAGTATTTAGCTATGTTATTTTTATTCATCCCCTATTTTTTTAGGGTATCTATTAAAAAAAGTATAGTTTTTTATATAAATATTGAAAAATTGTTAACGGGATTTTTTGTGGTTTAAGCACTATGGTTAATTTTGTAATTCTAATTAAATCAATTTAATAAGTCAATGCCTACATTAAGATTTCACGCCATAAAAGAATCATTAGCTCATAAGCCAATTATTATTGAAGAAAGTAAAAAGCGTTCTGAAATATTTGGGGAAAATGTGTTTAATGAAAACACCATGCGCCAGTATTTAACTAAGGATGCTTTTGTTGGGGTTATGAACGCGGTACAGCACGGAACCAAGATTAATAGGAACATTGCTGATCAAGTTTCAGCTTCTATGAAAGATTGGGCATTGTCTAAAGGAGTAACGCATTATACACACTGGTTTCAACCTTTAACAGGAACTACAGCCGAAAAGCATGATGCTTTTTTTGAAACAGTTAGCGGAGGTATGGCTATTGAAAAGTTTGATGGTGGACAGTTAGTGCAACAAGAACCAGATGCTTCTAGTTTTCCTAGTGGTGGTATTAGAAACACTTTTGAGGCTAGGGGATATACTGCTTGGGACCCAACGTCTCCAGCATTTATTTATGGGTCTACACTTTGTATACCAACTATTTTTGTGGCATACACCGGTGAAGCTTTAGATTATAAAACGCCATTATTAAGAGCGCTTCATGCTGTTGATGATGCCGCAACAGCTGTGTGCCGGTATTTTGATAAAAATGTAAAAAAAGTATCCTCTTCTTTAGGGTGGGAACAGGAGTATTTCTTGGTTGATAAAATGTTAGCTGCCAGTAGACCAGACATCATTTTAACTGGTAGAACTTTATTGGGGCATTCCTCGGCAAAAGGTCAGCAATTAGATGATCACTATTTTGGAGCCATACCTAACAGAGCGCTTAATTTTATGCGTGATTTAGAGCATGAATGTATGCTTTTAGGCATTCCTGCTAAAACAAGACATAATGAGGTGGCACCCAATCAGTTTGAATTAGCGCCTATTTATGAGGAAGCTAATTTAGCAGTAGATCATAATTCTTTATTGATGGATGTTATAGGGCGTGTAGCATCTCGTCATAATTTTAAAGTTTTGCTCCACGAAAAACCATTTGCAGGAATCAATGGGTCTGGGAAACATAATAATTGGTCCCTTTCTACAGATACCGGAGTTAATTTATTAGCTCCGGGGAAAACACCTATGAGTAGTCTTCAATTTTTAACTTTTTTTATAAATACTATTAAAGCGGTTCATACGCATGAAGAATTGCTAAGAGCATCTGTGGCAACCGCAAGTAATGATCATAGGTTAGGAGCTAATGAAGCCCCTCCTGCTATCATTTCGGTGTTCATTGGAGAGCAATTAACTAAAGTTTTAGAAGAGTTAGAAGGTGTTACCAAAGGTAAATTATCACCTCAAGAAAAGACTGAATTAAAACTGAATGTAGTAGGTAAAATACCAGATGTTTTATTAGATAATACAGATAGAAATAGAACATCTCCTTTTGCATTTACTGGTAATAAATTTGAATTTAGAGCGGTAGGTTCTACGGCTAATAGTGGTAACCCTATGACCATTTTAAATACAATTGTTGCAAAACAATTAAAAGATTTTAAGGTTGAAGTAGACAAGTTAATTGATGAAAAAGGCCTAAAGAAAGATGAGGCTGTTTTTAATATTTTAAGAGAGTATATTAAATCTTGTAAGCCTATATTATTCGACGGTAACGGTTATGGTGAAGTTTGGGAAAAGGAAGCAAAAAAACGTGGATTGAGTAATAATAAATCGACTCCAGAAGCCCTAAAAGCTAAAATTTCAAAACAAACCATCGATTTGTTTGAAGAAATGAATGTCATGAGCAAGATTGAGGTTGAAGCTCGTTATGAAATAGAGATTGAGGCGTACATAAAGCACATACAAATTGAAGGACGTGTTTTAGGTGATATTGCTAGAAATCATATTGTGCCAACGGCAGTGAAATATCAAAATATTTTAGTAGAAAATGTAAAAGGTTTAAAAGAAATATTTGATGAAGATTTTAAGTCGATTTCAAAAGAGCAGATTAGTTTAATTGAGGAAATTTCAAATCATATTAAAGGAATTAATACCAATGTAACTAAACTGATTGATGAACGGAAGAAGGCTAATAAAATTGAAGATATAGAAAAAAGAGCATCGGCCTATTGTGACCAAGTAAAGCCTTTGTTTGATGATATTCGTTACCATTGTGATAAACTTGAATTGATGGTTGATGATGAGATTTGGCCGTTGACTAAGTATAGAGAGTTGTTGTTTACAAGGTAGTTTGTTTTAGGACTATCTAATTAAACTAAAATGGCCTTTTAGGATTCTTATTTCTCCATCAGTATTTATTAATTCAGCTATAAACCAGTAATCAGATTGCATTGATTTCTCACCGTTAAAGGTGCCATTCCATCCAATACCAAATGGATTTATCTGTTTAATTAATCTTCCAAATCGGTCAAAAATTGAAACTCGGGAACTTGAGGCGTATTCATTACTAATACCTTTAAGATTCCATGTTTCGTTGAAAGAGTCATTATTAGGTGTAAAGAATTTTGGAAAGCCAATGACTGAAATTTCAATAGAACTGGGTTTGCAATTATTTTTTCCACGTGCGTAAATGGTATGTGTTCCGGCAGTTACATTTTGAAAAAATGGATTGTCTTGATAAAATCCAAATTCGTTGTCTAGCACGTATTCGTAATCAATTGTTCCAAATCTTGATTCATTAATGGTTATAGTATTGTTATTTAGACCATCTTCAATAGTAATCATATCCAATGTGATTTCTGTTTTTTCTAATGCTGTAACTTCAATTTCTTTTGGCGTGGATTTACAACCAGTGTTTGAAGTTGCTATTAAGGTGTAAATACCGCCTGCGTTGACTATAGCGTCTATTTGGGTGCTAATTATAGCTCCATTTGAGTCTGTCCATTCATAAGTGTAAATATCTTCTGGGTTATAAGCTTCTATGGTTAGAGAAGGGGTGTCAAAAGGACAAAATTCTGCTGTAGTATCTAAATCAAATTGGGGTCTTCCCAAAACGGTCAATAAAATGGGAGTGGTTATTCCTAAACAGTCGTTATTTAAATTATCATCCACCCTAACATAGATGTTCTGAGAATAGGGGTAACCTGTATTTTCATAAAAAGTAATATCAGAAATATTATTAGTTTCAGCTAGGGCATCTTCTAAATTTCCATAATATATAATATCTATGTCTTGATTGGGGAATAATGCTTCAATGGAGTTTTGGGCACTACTGAAATCAAAAGTGGTAATGCCGTCATTTATATCATCATCACAAAGAGTATATTCTAAGGTTTGAAATGTGTCAAAAACATTGCTTTGTGAAACTATCAAATTGACTTCAATTACATTATAACATCCACTATCATTTCCGACACTGGCCCAAACGGAATCTGAATTAACAATAACGTTTTCATAGGAATTTGTTTCCGAAATATTATTTATTCGCCTGATAGCGTCATCTTCGGTTCTGTAAAATCCAAATACCTGATTATCTGAATTTGGAGATAATATACTATTGGCTTCGTTAAGATTAAAATAACTATATCCATCTGAATCATCATCACACTGAACCAGTTGAACAGATGTTGAAGTTTGTGGATTAAATATTTCTATTTCTTTTGTTATGGTTTGAGTAGTTCCGCAACCTGCGGGAATATTGGTAGTTATTGTATATATGCCTGGAGCACTAAAGGTATGTTCTGGTTCGTTATCCGTAGCTGTATTATTAACTCCAGATGCTGGGTCTCCAAAATCCCATTCAATGGTTTCAATATCTTCACTAAGAAAAAAAGAGGTGGTATCTCCAAAGCAGGTGTCTTCAACAATCATTTTGTTATGAAATATGGGAAATAGAAATAATGGTAAACCGCCTTTGGCAGTGGCTCCCATTAAACTAATTCCGTTTTCAATAAAATCACAAGTAACCCCCAGTGTGTTGGGGTCATTAATAACACTTAAAGATTTTCTGCCTATAATAGATAGATAGACCTTTTGATCTGGTCCCAATTGTACTGAACCGAATCCTCCTGAATCTGCAAGGTCTAAAAGTACGGTTTCCGAGGCTTGAATATCTGGAGCATTTAAATTGAATTGCAGTAGTCTATTATCAACGTCTAGATAAGCAGTGGTAACATATAGAATATTGTTTGAACTGGAAAACTCTACACCATAATTATGTAAATTAGAGGTCACATTTACAAGGTTGCCAAAAAGTCCGGTATTATTGTCAAAATCCAATAAATCAATGCCGTTTTCATAATTGCAAATAGCTAATTTTTTTCCGTTTGGGGAAAACTTCATGGCTCCTATAGTTGCAACGTCATCTCCTGAAATTTGAGGGCCAACAGAGCTGCTTACAGGGGTGTGGTTGATACCAGCAGAAGTCACTAAGAATGAATAAAAAGTATTGTTTTCAAAACCATGTACACTTAACCAAATATCTGTACCGTTAGCATGTTTTGTTGCATGAATCTTTTCAACTATTGGAGCAACTAAGGATATGTTTTTTGAAGTAACCACACCTAAACCGCCATCACCATCCATATCTATAACAGTATACATTAAGCCATTCGATTTGCCTATTTCGTCTACCGTAAAAACATAATATTCGTTAAAATTTCCAGGGCGTTTAATAATCATTGCTGATTGCGTTGCAGATCGATGTCCTAAAAGTCCTGATCCATTAGACATTGTTTGGTGGTTTCTATTCCAAATGGTAGTGCCTTCAGTATAAAATTGTAATTCACCATCGCTATTAGCAATAGAAGTACAACCTTCAGATGAACTCATTTCGCTAAATACAACAACCGGTTCACAAGAATTAAAATCTAATCCGGCTCCAGCACCAAAATGCCAGACATTAGCTTCTCTTTGGGTAAAACCAAATTGAACTTGTAAAATGATTATTATAAAAAATAGTTTTTTCATGATATTTACCAGTTCAAGAATTTATTTTTTGACGACTAAAACTAAATGCTAACTATAGCAATAGTCGTAATAATGTTCTGGTTTTTATACTATGATAAACTCAGCAAAAGTGAATTATATTGATAGCCTAACGAAATTAACCGAAATTTTCCACAAAATCAAAAAGCTCAATTATTGAGGGAGTTGTCATTCGTTAAAAAACTGTTAGTAAAACAGACTTTAAAAAACCCTAAAGTTTTGCTTTAAAAAATTACCTTTGCACCACATTATAATATTATGAGTCAAGAAGTTTCAAAACGTTATGCACAGCGTGGTGTTTCGGCATCAAAAGAAGATGTTCACAATGCTATTAAGAATATTGATAAAGGGTTATTCCCAAAAGCATTCTGCAAAATAGTACCTGATTATTTAACAAATGATGAGGATTATTGCTTGATTATGCATGCTGATGGTGCTGGGACAAAATCGTCTTTAGCTTATATGTATTGGAAAGAAACAGGAGATGTTTCTGTTTGGAAAGGGATTGCTCAAGATGCGCTAATCATGAATATAGATGATTTGTTGTGTGTGGGAGCTACGGATAATATTATGCTTTCTTCTACCATTGGAAGAAATAAAAATTTAATTCCGGGTGAGGTTCTTTCTGCGATTATTAACGGAACAGAAGAGTTGCTTGAAGATTTAAAATCGTTTGGAGTAACCATTCATTCAACGGGTGGAGAAACTGCTGATGTTGGTGATTTGGTTAGAACTATTATAGTAGATTCTACAGTAACAGCAAGAATGAAACGTTCTGATGTTATTGATAACGCGAATATTAAACCAGGTGATGTTATAGTTGGGTTAGCTTCTTTTGGACAGGCAACTTATGAAAAGGAATACAATGGTGGTATGGGAAGTAATGGTTTAACCTCTGCGCGCCACGATGTGTTCAATAAGTATTTGGCGAAAAAATTCCCAGAGAGTTTTGATGCTTCAGTACCTGAAGATTTAGTATATTCTGGTGGTGTTAAATTAACCGATTTGGTTGAAGATTCTCCAATAGATGCTGGCAAACTAGTGTTGTCTCCAACAAGGACCTATGCGCCTATTATTAAGCAAATTTTATCAAAATACGATGGTGGGAATATTCACGGAATGGTTCATTGTTCTGGTGGTGCTCAAACTAAAATCCTTCATTTTGTAAATGAAAATCATATAATAAAGGATAATTTGTTTCCAATTCCACCCCTTTTTAAATTAATTCAAAAGCAATCAAAAACGGATTGGAAGGAGATGTATCAAGTGTTTAATTGTGGGCATAGAATGGAGTTGTACGTAAGTCCTGAAATTGCAAATGATATCATTGAAATTTCTAAGTCATTTAATGTTGATGCCCAAATTATTGGTAGGGTGGAAGCATCAAAAGAGAAGAAGCTTACAATAAAAAGTGAGTTTGGAGAGTTTAGCTATTAGAATTTTTTACGTTCTCATCATAATGGAATGATTGTTGATGAGAGATGAACTTAAAATAACCTAACACAAAACCATGCGATACATCCTATTTGCCCTAGTATGCTTCTCATTTCAATTTTCAAATGCACAACCGGATTCACTCTATCTTAAGGAAAAGCCAAAAAAATACGATGGTCCCCAATGGAAAATAAAGAACAAAGCGTCTGTAGATTTAAGTGAAGTTGCTTTTGTTAACTGGAATGCCGGTGGTGCTAATTCAATTTCAGGCCTACTGGGTTTAGAGTCTTCTAGAAATTATTCTGATAAATATTTTTCATGGCGTAATAATTTAATCATGCGGTATGGTGTCAATAAGCAGCAATCAAGAGAGTTAAGAAAAACTGATGATTTATTTGAAATAAACTCAAATATGGGCTATAAGCCAGATATTAAGTCTAACTGGTATTATTCTGCAAGGCTTAATTTTAGAACACAGTTTGCTAATGGTTACAAGTATCCTAACAAAGAAACTCCTATTTCTAGATTGATGGCACCTGGGTATTTGTTCTTTGGAGGGGGAATGGAGTACGGAAAGCGAATAGATAAATTATCTCTTTATTTTTCACCAGTTACTTTAAAGGCAACTTTTGTATTAGACGAAGATTTGGCAAATGCAGGTGCGTTTGGTGTAGATCCGGCAGTTTTAGATGACCAAGGTAATATTGTTGTTCCTGGTAAGCGTATTAGAAAGGAGTTAGGGATTTTGGTAACAAATAGTTACGAAATGGAAGTTGCTGAAAACATTAATATGGTTCATAAAGTGGGGTTATATACAGATTACATTAATAACTTTGGTAACGTAGATTTAGATTGGAGGTTAGATTTCGATTTTAAGGTGAATAACTATGTACGCGCAAGATTTGGATCTCATATAAGGTATGATGATGATGTGAAAACTTCTAAAGAAACTGATGTAGAGGGTGAGTTTGATGAGGCTGGTGCTAAAATCCAATGGAAGCAATTTTTGGGAGTTGGTTTCGCTGTAGATTTTTAAAAATTACTACCAAATTCTTTTCGAAATATTTGTTAACTTTTTTATGTTGATAAATAATTAAAACACTGTAAAACAGTATTTTAGCTGTGTTTTCTTGTAAACTTTATGATTTTTGTCATGTTTTGAATTGTTAGGTTTGTGTATCTTCACGTTCAAATTTTTTAATCTAATTAGAACAAAACTTCTGCAAACCTCATGAAAGAAAACCTAACCAAAACACTACCAAAAACTTATACCCAAGACCAAGCCTTTAATGCCTCTTTAGAATACTTTAAAAATGACGATTTAGCAGCTCGCGTTTGGTTAAATAAATATGCTCTGAAGGATTCAGATGGAAATATTTATGAAAAGACTCCAAATGATATGCATCGTAGAATAGCAAAAGAAATTGCTAGGGTAGAACTTAAATATGCAAATCCATTAAGTGAAGATGCCGTTTTTGATTTAATTAAAAACTTCAAATACATTGTTCCTCAAGGTAGTCCAATGGCAGGTATTGGTAATCCGTATCAAATTGCATCACTTTCAAACTGTTTTGTGATAGGTAACTCTGGAGATTCAGATTCTTACGGAGGTATTATGAAAATTGATCAGGAGCAAGTGCAACTTATGAAGCGTCGTGGTGGTGTTGGTCATGATTTATCACACATTCGCCCTAAAGGTTCTGGAGTAAAAAATTCAGCTTTAACATCAACGGGAATAGTGCCTTTTATGGAGCGTTATTCAAACTCCACAAGAGAAGTTGCTCAAGATGGAAGAAGAGGGGCACTTATGCTTTCGGTTTCTATAAATCATCCAGATTCTGAAGATTTTATAAATGCTAAATTGGAGCAGGGAAAAGTAACTGGTGCTAATGTATCGGTTAGAATTGATGATGAATTTATGAAAGCCGTTAAAAACGGAACCGATTACACACAAAAGTATCCAATATTCAGTGCTAACCCAAAGGTGTCTAAGAACATTCAGGCTAATGATGTTTGGAGTAAGATTGTTCATAATGCATGGAAATCTGCTGAACCTGGAATTCTGTTTTGGGATACTATTATTAATGAGTCTGTTCCAGATTGTTATGCAGATTTAGGTTACAAAACGGTATCTACAAATCCTTGTGGAGAGATTCCTTTATGTCCTTATGATTCATGCCGTTTACTAGCTATTAATTTATTTTCTTATGTAGAAAACCCATTTACCGATAAGGCGTCTTTCAATTTTGATTTATTCAAAAAGCATGTGTCTTATGCTCAAAGAATAATGGATGATATTATCGATTTAGAGCTAGAAAAAATTGATGTGATTCTTGAAAAAATCGATTCTGATCCAGAATTGGATGAGGTTAAAGGTACAGAGCGAGATTTATGGATTAATATCAAAAGAAAAGCTGAGGAAGGACGTAGAACTGGAATTGGTATTACAGCTGAAGGAGATATGCTAGCGGCTCTGGGTATACAGTACGGAAGTGAAGCTGGAAATGCATTTTCTTTAAAGGTTCATAAAACCATTGCAATTGAAGCTTATAGAGCATCTGTGCATTTGGCAAAAGAGCGCGGAGCGTTCACCATTTTTGATGCTGATAGAGAAAAGGAAAATCCTTTTATAAATAGGTTGAAAGAGGCTGATAGCAAACTGTATTACGAAATGTTGGAATACGGTAGGCGTAATATTGCACTTTTAACCATCGCACCAACTGGAACAACAAGTTTAATGACACAAACCACTTCCGGCATTGAACCTGTATTTTTACCTGTGTATAAGCGAAGAAGAAAGGTAAACCCAGGCGATAAAGATGTTCGTATTGATTTTGTTGATGAAGTTGGTGATTCTTGGGAAGAATATGTTGTATTCCACCATAGGTTTAAACAATGGATGGAAGTGAATGGTATAGACACTTCTAAAAATTTCTCGCAAGAAGAGTTGGATGTACTTGTAAAAAAATCGCCTTATTACGGCGCTACTTCAAATGATGTTGATTGGATGAGTAAGGTTAGCATGCAAGGAGCTATTCAAAAATGGGTTGATCATTCAATTAGTGTAACTATCAATTTACCAAATGATGTTTCTGAGGAATTGGTGGGTGAATTATACCTGAAAGCTTGGGAAGTTGGTTGTAAAGGAGTTACAGTTTATAGAGACGGATCTCGTTCGGGAGTGTTAATTTCAAACGATGATAAAAAGGAGGATGAAGCCAATAATACGTTAACACCATTTCCAATAAAACGTCCGCAAACTTTGGAGGCCGATGTGGTTCGTTTTCAGAATAATAAGGAAAAGTGGATCGCCTTTATCGGTTTAATTGAAGGTAAGCCTTATGAAATATTTACTGGTTTAATTGATGATGAAGATGGTATTTTAATTCCACGTTGGGTTAATGACGGACTTATTATTAAAAACAGAAACGAAGACGGTACATCTAGATATGATTTCCAGTTTAAGGATAAACGCGGATATAAAATTACTATTGAAGGACTGTCGCATAAATTCAATCCAGAGTTTTGGAATTATGCTAAATTAATTTCAAGTACGCTTCGTCACGGAATGCCAATAGACAAAATTGTTGATTTAATTAACAGTTTACAATTAGATACAGAATCTATAAATACCTGGAAAAATGGTGTTGGTAGAGCCTTAAAGCGTTATGTGGCTGATGGCACAAAAGCAAAAGGGCAAACATGTACAAATTGTGATTCGGATAATTTAATCTACCAAGAGGGTTGTTTAACTTGTAAGGATTGCGGTTCTTCAAAGTGTGGTTAGCAATCAATAACCTGATGTGAAAGGAAGCCGAAAGGCTTCCTTTTTTTATACAAATTCTCTAAGAATGATAAGAAAAGGAATGCTTAATAACAAGTCTATCAGATAAAGAAGTGAAAAAAGTTTTAATGTAGAAATCCCAAGGTTTTTACAGAATAAGAGTTTCTGTTTTCCATTAGTTTCGTTGGTGATATACCATAAAAATCCAATCAAAAACAATTTGGTAATAAGTATGGTTATTATCTCAACTTTAAAGAATGATAGTATAATATTTATGAGAAAGGACCATAAAACTAATGGTCTGTAAAACATTAATATTGATGATAACTGCTGCATGGTATCAATAAAAACGTACCATAGATAAAAATATTCTGTTTTTAAGAAACATCGGCAGTCTGAGACTAACATAAAATTCATAATTTATCGTATTTTTGGTCACCAATTAAAGCAGGTAGATGTTAGAGAAATTACAAATAGTTAAACAACGTTTTGATGAGGTGAGTGATTTAATCATTCAGCCAGATATTATTTCAGATCAGAAACGTTATGTTGAACTTAATAGGGAGTATAAAGACTTAAGAATTTTAATGGATAAGCGCGAAGCTTACATTGAATTTTCTAATAATTTGGCCGAAGCCGAAGAAATTATTGCCGACGGAAGCGATGCCGAAATGGTTGAGATGGCCAAAATGCAATATGATGAGGCTAAAGAAGGCATTCCAAAATTAGAAGAAGAGATTAGAGTTTTACTTATTCCTAAAGACCCAGAAGATGCCAAAAATGCCGTAGTAGAATTACGTGCTGGAACAGGTGGTGATGAAGCAAGTATTTTTGCAGGTGATTTATTTAGAATGTATACCAAATACTGTGAGGGCAAAGGGTGGAAAGTAAGTACTGTAGATTTTAGTGAAGGCACCAATGGTGGTTTTAAAGAAATTCAGTTTGAAGTATCTGGTGAAGATGTTTATGGAACCTTGAAATTTGAAGCCGGAGTGCATCGGGTACAACGTGTGCCTCAAACAGAAACTCAAGGGCGTGTTCACACCAGTGCAGCTACTTGTATGGTGTTTCCAGAGGCAGAGGAATTTGATGTAGAAATTGACCCTAAAGAAGTTCGGATAGATTATTTCTGTTCTTCGGGTCCAGGTGGTCAATCTGTAAATACAACCTATTCGGCCGTGCGTTTAACTCATATACCAACAGGATTGGTGGCTCAGTGTCAAGACCAAAAGTCTCAACATAAGAATAAAGAAAAGGCATTTAAGGTTTTAAGGTCACGTTTGTACGATTTGGAACTCGCTAAAAAACAAGAGGCCGATGCTGCTAAACGTGGTAGTATGGTGTCGTCGGGTGATAGAAGTGCTAAAATTAGAACATATAATTACCCTCAAGGTCGTGTTACCGATCATAGGATTGGTTTAACACTTTATGATTTGCAGAACATCGTAAACGGAGACATTCAAAAAATAATTGATGAACTTATGCTAGCTGAAAATACTGAGAAGTTGAAAGCTGGTGACGAGACTATTTAATACTTTCAGTGACAACAAACCAACTCATTTCAGAAATCAAAAAAAAGCAATCCTTTCTTTGTATTGGGTTGGATGTAGATTTAAATAAAATCCCGGAACACCTTTTAAAGGAAGAAGACCCAATTTTTGCTTTTAACAAGGCAATAATAGATGCTACACATCATTTATGTGTGGCGTACAAACCTAATACAGCGTTTTATGAAGCTTATGGTTTAAAAGGTTGGAAGGCTTTGGAGAAAACAATCAATTATTTAAACGAAAATCACCCAGAAATATTTACTATTGCGGATGCTAAACGTGGTGATATTGGAAATACTAGTACCATGTATGCTAAAGCTTTTTTTGAAGATTTAGCGTTTGATTCTGTTACCGTAGCACCATATATGGGTAAAGATTCAGTTGAGCCGTTTCTTGCTTTTGAAAATAAACATACAATTTTATTAGCTTTAACTTCAAATAAAGGAGCATTTGACTTTCAGACTAAGACGGTTGATAATCAGGAATTATATAAGCAAGTTTTAGAAACGTCTAAGACATGGAATAATTCTGAAAACTTAATGTATGTTGTGGGAGCTACCAAAGCAGAATATTTAGCAGATATAAGGCAAATAATTCCAGATAGTTTTTTGTTGGTGCCAGGTGTTGGTGCTCAAGGAGGTAATTTACAAGACGTATGTAAGTATGGGATGAATAAATCTATTGGATTATTAATTAATTCATCCAGAGGTATTATTTATGCTTCAAAAGAAGATGACTTTGCTCAGGCCGCAGCTAAAAAGGCAGCAGAACTTCAGCAAGAGATGAAAGCAATTTTAGATTAAATTCTGGCTTTCATACTTTCAGAAAAATCTACTTTGTTTATATCATCTACAAAGTTATTGATTCTTTTTTCGATCTCCTTAAGACTTAAAACTTTACTTAAGTTGGGTTTTATTTTTCCCACTTTACAAAATTGATTGTCCATAACGTTTCTTTTTCTATTATAAAATACGAAAATTAACGCAAATTGGATGTAAGAAAAATGAAAAATTTAAGAAACTGGTTGAATAATGTCTCTTGATAGGTAGTTTAACCGATTTATTTCATCTAAAAGCTCAATAGCCTTAAACTCAGAGAAGTCACTTAAAGCAAAATCTGTTTGTCTTAAATTATAAGCTTGCTCAACAAGTTCTTTATATCTTTTGTTGAGAGCTTCTCTTCTGCTTTTTATTAATTCGGTATTGCTCATTTAGCCTTGAATAACAAGTAATTAAATATACATTTTTTATTGGAATATTAAAAACAAGATTATGTCAGATTAGTACTATTCATAAAAATCATAATTTAATGTTTTGTTAATACAATGTAAAATCTGCTTCTTTTTGAATAATTTTAAGAAAACCATTAAACTTCTGCGAATATGAGATTTTTAACTTTTATGCTTTTTATAATGTTTTCTTTTACATTGAATGCTCAAGAGAATTCATGTAAATGCTGTACAGAAAACAATGATGCGTTCGATTTTTGGTTAGGTGAATGGGAAGTCTTCAATAAGAATGAAACTATTGCTGGTTATAGTAATATCACTCAAATTCAAAATAATTGCGTGATTCTAGAAAACTGGAAAAGTGCCAAAGGGAATTATACGGGGACAAGCAACAATTTTTACAATGTTAAAACGAAACAGTGGGAACAAATTTGGATAGATAATCAAGGAGGGGTTTTGCATTTAAAAGGAAGTAGGGTTGAAAACCAAATGATTTTAAGCACAGAAGAAGAAACCAATGAAAAAGGGCAAAGGGTAAAAAATAGAGTCACCTGGACAAAAAATGAAGATGGAACAGTACGTCAGTATTGGGAAATTATAACAGACGGAAAAGATATTGCCATAGCCTTTGATGGACTATATAAAAAGAAAACCTCTAATTAGAAAAAGTTGTGCTAATTTGAATTTTTTCTGGTTCCAAATAGTGTGGTTTTAAAATATTGAGAACGAAGATTTTAATCCTGTAGGGCAAATACTTTTTTTAGTAAATCTGTAGTTCTTGATGATAACTTAGTTCTAATCTCTTTTTCTTCAATAGCAATCAAAGTATAAACACCATCTAATGCTTCTTTAGTAACATAATCGGTCAAATCCGGATTTACATCTTTTGTAAAAGGTAAATTGTTGTATTTAGATATTAAGTTGCTCCAAATATCATCGGCCCCAACCTTAGAGAAGGAATTCTTAATAACAGGATTCAATTTACCATATAAAGCAGTTTCAGTTTTACCAGTTAAATATCGAGTTGCAGCGTTATCATTTCCTAGCAGAATATTTTTGGCATCGGCAAAAGTGATTCCTTTCACAGCATCAACAAAAATAGGCGTAGCTTCTTTTACCGCATCTTCGGCAGCTCTATTGAGTACTTTTAAGCCTTCATCAGCTAATTTACCTAATCCAATATCGCGTAAAGTCTTATCTACCTTTTGAAGTTCTTCTGGTAGTAGTATTTTAACTAATTCATTTTTAAAGAAACCATCCTTTTGAGTAAGTTTGGTTACTTGCTTGTCAATACCAAAATCTAAAGCTTGTCTTAAACCAGAGGCAATTTCTGTATTACTAATGCCTCCACCTTGAGGTAATTCATTAATAACTTGTTGTAATTCGGCGCACGCCGTAAAATGGAATATAGCTAGTAGTAGGATTAAAAGTTTTCGGGCCATGATTTTTGTTTTAAATATATGAATTAATATTAAGTTAGAAACAAAAAAGACACCTTGAGAGAAAGGTGTCTTTTCTTCAATTTTAAACTAAACAATCCCTCATCATTTTTTCGCGTTCTATTAGTTTTCTATTTAATAAGACACGAATAAAAAAATAAGTCACAAGATTGATTGTGAAAATTCTGGAATTATTTAGGAAATACTTTTATGAGAAAATAACCGTCTTATTATTGTAGACCATCACTTTTCTTTCGGCATGAAGTTTTACCGCATTTGCTAAAACTATTTTTTCTAAATCGCGCCCTTTGGCTATAAGATCTGGAATGGAGTGCGCATGCGTTACACGAGTTACATCTTGTTCAATAATTGGTCCTGCATCTAATTCTTCAGTAACATAATGGCTAGTAGCACCAATAATTTTAACACCACGTTTATAAGCAGAATGATATGGTTTAGCGCCAACAAAAGCTGGCAAGAATGAGTGATGAATGTTTATGATCTTATTGTCGTATTTGTCTATAAGCTTTGGAGAAACAATTTGCATATATCTGGCCAATACAATGAAATCAATACCATGTTCTTCTAATAACCTTAATTGTTCGTTTTCTGCTTCATTCTTGGTGTCCTTTGTTACAGGTACATGGAAAAACGGAATTTTGAAATTATCGGCAATAGATTTTAAATCGTTATGATTACTAATTATAAATGGGATTTCTAAGTTAAGTTCTCCAGAATTATAACGTCCTAACAAATCGTAAAGGCAGTGATCATATTTCGAAATAAATAAAGCCATTTTAGGTTTCTTTTCCGAAGAATAGATACGCCATTTCATATCAAACTTATCTGCAAGTACATCTTTAAAAGCTTCCTTAAAGGCTTCTGTGGAAAAAGATTTTGACCCAAACTCACTTTCCAATCGCATGAAAAAGATATTCTGTTCTCTATCTACGTGTTGGTCTATATATACAATGTTACCGTTTTGATGTGCAATAAAATTGGTAACCGAGGCAATAATGTTTGGTCTATCGTTACAATGAATTAAAATAGTAATCTTATTCATAGGGCTTTGCGTATTTCGGTTGGTAAAATTAGCTTAAAAATAGAGAAGAAATAATCTAAGATGATATTTTTGAAAATATTCGATAAATCGATAAAATTTTTGAATATTTCGTAAATTGCATCAATAAAATAGACTTTTTTTTAAAGATGAAACATATAAAACCCTATAAACCCAAGTATAATATTCGTGTTGTTACAGCTGCTTCATTGTTTGATGGTCATGATGCATCTATTAACATTATGCGTAGAATTATTCAAGCAACTGGGGTTGAGGTGATTCATTTAGGGCATGACAGGAGTGTGGAGGAGGTTGTTAATACAGCTATTCAGGAAGATGTAAATGCTATTTGTTTAACCTCCTATCAAGGGGGACATAATGAGTACTTTAAGTATATGTTTGACTTGCTTCATGAACGAGGGGCAGGACATATTAAGATTTTTGGTGGAGGTGGAGGAGTTATTCTTCCAGATGAGATTAAGGACCTAATGGATTATGGTATAGCTAGAATTTATTCTCCTGATGATGGCAGAGAAATGGGGCTTCAAGGTATGATAAATGATTTAGTAAAACAATCGGATTTTGCCATTGGAGATAGTTTAAAAAGTGAGGATGAATTTCTTTCAGAACAAAATCACGGTGCAATAGCCCGATTAATTTCATCGGCTGAGAACTTCCCTGAAATTTCAAAACATCCTCTAGAAAAAATTCAAAATAAAATAAAAGATTCTAAATCCCCCGTTTTGGGAATTACTGGAACTGGTGGAGCAGGAAAATCATCCTTGGTGGATGAATTAGTAAGACGTTTTTTAATTGATTTTCCAAAGAAAACTGTTGGGATTATTTCTGTTGACCCCTCAAAACGAAAAACTGGTGGTGCACTTTTGGGGGATAGAATCAGAATGAATGCTATTAATAACCCAAGGGTTTATATGCGAAGTTTGGCTACACGTCAATCAAATTTGTCGCTTTCTAAACATATTGATGAAGCGGTTGATATTTTGAAAGCTGCCAATTTTGATCTGATTATTTTGGAAACTTCCGGAATAGGACAATCAGGCTCTGAAATTGTTGAGCATTGTGATGTTGCCACTTATGTAATGACTCCAGAATTTGGTGCTGCAACACAATTGGAAAAAATTGACATGCTTGATTTTGCTGATTTGGTTGCTGTCAACAAGTTTGATAAACGTGGTGCGTTGGATGCTTTAAGAGATGTGAAAAAGCAATATATGCGTAACAATAATCTCTGGGAGACTCCTCAAGAAGATTTACCAGTTTTTGGAACTATTGCTTCACAGTTTAATGATCCTGGAATGAATTCACTCTACAAAGCAGTCATGGACGTTTTAGTTGAAAAAGCTGCGGCAGATTTAAAATCTACTTTTGAGGTCTCCAAAGAAATGAGTGAAAAGGTTTTTATAATTCCTCCTTCAAGAAATAGATACCTTTCTGAAATTGCCGATAGTAATAGAAATTATGATAAAAATGTTAATGAACAGGTAGAACTCGCACAAAAGCTTTTTGGTATTTATAAAACTATAAATATTGTTGCTGTTATTTCGAAAGGCAAAGAGCAATCTTATTTAAATGAATTGGGGATAAATCAGGAAGAAATTCTGAAACAAGTCGAGGACGACAAGAAAGAGTTATTAGTATTACTTTTCAAAGAATTTGATGGGGTAAAAATAAATCTTGAGCCCAAAAATTGGGAACTCATTTTAAAATGGGATGAAAAAGTTAATCGATATAAACTTCCTGTTTATTCATTTAAAGTTAGGGATAAAGAAATTAAAGTAGAAACGCATAGCGAGTCGCTATCGCATTTGGAAATTCCAAAAATAGCTTTACCTAAATATGAAGCATGGGGCGATATTTTGCGTTGGATATTACAAGAAAATGTACCAGGGGAATTTCCTTTTGCTTCAGGGTTATTTCCATTTAAGCGAGTTGGAGAAGACCCTGCAAGAATGTTTGCTGGAGAAGGAGGCCCTGAGCGTACCAATAGAAGGTTTCATTATGTAAGTATGGGAATGCCCGCAAAAAGATTGTCAACAGCTTTTGATAGTGTAACACTTTATGGTAATGATCCAGATTATAGGCCAGATATTTACGGGAAAATAGGAAACGCTGGTGTAAGCATTTGTTGTTTAGATGATGCCAAAAAATTGTATTCAGGTTTTAATTTAGCTGATACTATGACTTCTGTTAGTATGACTATTAATGGTCCAGCTCCAATGTTGTTAGGGTTTTTTATGAATGCTGCCATAGATCAGCAATGTGAAATATATATAAAGGAACATGAGCTTGAATCTGAAGTTGAGGCTAAAATTGCCAAGATATATAAAGGAAAAGAACAGCCAAAGTATAACGGAGAACTGCCAGAAAGAAATGATGGATTAGGTCTGATGTTATTGGGTGTAACCGGAGATCAAGTGTTACCTCCTAAGGTTTATAAAGAAATAAAGGCAGCAACCATTTCTCAAGTTAGAGGGACAGTACAAGCAGACATTTTGAAAGAAGATCAAGCACAAAATACCTGCATTTTTTCTACTGAGTTTGCATTGCGTTTAATGGGTGATGTTCAGGAATATTTTATTGATAATAATGTACGTAATTTTTATTCTGTTTCTATTTCAGGCTATCATATTGCTGAAGCAGGTGCAAATCCAATAACACAGTTGGCATTGACATTGTCAAATGGATTCACTTATGTAGAATATTACCTTTCAAGAGGTATGGACATTAATAAGTTTGGACCAAATTTATCCTTTTTCTTTTCTAATGGTATAGACCCAGAGTACGCGGTTATTGGTCGTGTGGCAAGAAAGATTTGGTCAAAAGCAATGAAATATAAATATGGTGCTAATGAACGCGCTCAAAAATTGAAATACCACATTCAAACATCAGGAAGAAGCTTGCATGCTCAGGAAATAGATTTTAATGATATAAGAACAACACTTCAAGCCTTATACGCTATTTATGATAATTGTAATTCACTTCATACAAATGCTTATGACGAAGCTATAACTACACCTACAGAAGAGTCTGTTCGTCGTGCGATGGCTATACAACTCATTATCAATAAAGAGTTAGGTTTAGCTAAAAATGAAAACCCCATTCAAGGAGCATTTATTATTGAAGAATTAACTGATTTGGTTGAAGAAGTGGTGTTGTTAGAGTTTGATCGACTTACAGAAAGAGGAGGTGTTTTAGGAGCTATGGAAACTATGTATCAACGCAGTAAGATTCAGGAAGAAAGTTTATACTATGAAACATTAAAGCACAATGGTGAAATTCCAATTATAGGTGTGAATACTTTTTTAAGTAGTAAAGGTTCTCCAACAATTTTACCTGCTGAAGTAATTAGGGCAACAGAGGAAGAAAAGAAATTTCAAATTAAGACTTTAGAAAACTTGCATAAAAGAGAGGATACAGAGCGTTTGTTAAAGCAGCTCCAAATTGCAGCTATTAAAAACGAGAATATTTTTGAAATTCTTATGGAGGTTTGCAAGATTTGTTCGCTTGGGCAAATTACCAAATCACTCTTTGAAGTTGGTGGACAATATAGAAGGAACATGTAATTCTAAAGTTATTCTAATGTGAATATATTAAGTAGCTGTTTTCTTATTTTTAGACATTTTATCTTATATTTGATTAATGTCTGTAACCAAATACAATAATCTTTTTAGCATTGTTATGTTGAATTCGATAATGCCTTTATCGAAATCGCTTAATAAATATCTGGCTCAAAGAATAGTTAATAAAAAATTTAATAAAGGAGATTTTATTATTACTAATGGAACAATAGCTGATAGATTGTACATTATAAGAAAAGGACTTGTAAGAGGTTTTTTTATACACAATGATAATGAAATTACAACTTGGGCAAGTGTTGATAGTGAAATGATAACGTCTATTTCTGGGTTTTTTAGGAAAAAGGTAGCCCTGGAAAATATACAGTGTTTAGAAGATACGTATACAGAAAGTTTAAGCTTTGATGACCTTCAATTTGCTTTAAAACACTTCCCGGAAATGGAAGGTTTATATAGAATATTATTGGAAGAATATTTTATTGAAGCGGAATACAGGGCTTTTGCTGCAAGAATTCCTTCGGCTAAAGAAAGATTTGATTATTATAGAAAAATTATTAAGCCTGAGAAACTAAAGCGCTTACCTAAGAAACATTTAGCATCTTTACTTAATATGCGTCCAGAGACATTATCTAGGTTGGAATTGGACTAATTTTATTTTATCTAAAATTGACATAAATCAATCGTTAAGTGTTTTTTTTACAAAAAAGTATTGTCAATAGGTGTAAATTCGTGCCATTCAATTTGTATCATAATAGTCTGATTAATAGCTGATATCAATAATTATTGATGAAAAAATTGAAGTCTCTCACATAAAGCACATCCTTTTGGGTGTGCTTTTTTATTTTATATACTTCTTTTAAGTAACTTACATTTAAAAATAAATCATAATGAAAGTAAGGTATTTAACACTGTTTTTGGTATTTAGTTTCTGTTTTTCACACACTCAAAATGGCAAAATTATAAGTAAAGAAGTATATAAGCTTCATGATACAATCATGAGTCGTTTAAAAGGTAATGAGCATATTCTTGAGGTTTTAGATAAGGTGAAATTTAGCAAGATTATATATTTGTCGGATGGATTAAGAGTGACAGGGTATATCTCAGAACCCAAAAAAGAAGGTGTTTATCCGTGTATTATAGCAAATAGAGGAGGGAATAGAGAGTTTGGAGCTTGGAATCCTTATGGAATTGCATTTTTTTTAGGAGAAATGGCAAGTTGGAATTACGTTGTTGTGGCAAGCCAATATAGAGGAAATGATGGTGGAGAAGGGCAAGAGGAGTTTGGAGGTAAAGATGTAAATGATGTTTTGAACCTGATACCTTTATTAAAAGAATTACCAAATGCGGATACTTCAAGAATAGGTATAGAAGGAGGGAGTAGAGGAGGCATGATGACCTATTTGGCACTTAAGAGAACTTGTGATTTTAAAGCGGCGGCTGTTGTGGCCGGGGCGGCAGATTCTTTTACGAATATCACTAGTAGACCAGAAATGGAGAAGTACGTGTATTCCGAGTTAATTCCGAACTATTTTGAGAATAAAGAGAAAGAACTTAAAACACGTTCGGCTATTTTTTGGGCCGACGAAATGTGTAAAACTACGCCATTATTAATTTTACATGGTAGTGCAGATTGGAGAGTGCTTCCAACAGAATCAATGACTCTAGTAAATAAATTATACGAGGCCAAACATCCAACAAGGTTTATTCTTTTTGAAGGAGCTGATCACGGTATTAGAGAATACAGATCAGAGGTCTTTGCTCAAGTAAAGAGACATTTTGATTACTATGTTCGAGATTTAGGAAAACTACCAAACATGGAACCACATGGCAGGTAACATTATAAACTTAGCATCCAACTACGTTGTAACTTCTTAAACTTCTTTAATTCGTTTCTTAGAATTGGTAAAAAGTCCTTACCGTTACTGTTTGATCTTTCTAAACGGTATGAGTTTTTATATAGTAAATTAGTTAGTTGTCTTAATGAGGCAACATGCTTGTGCTTTCTTTCAGAATGACGTTGTAATTCAGCATTTGCAATTTCCGGAACTAACGAAACAGACTGTTGAACAATATCACCAGTAAAGTAAATGTTTGAGTCTTCAGTACCATCTTCTTTTAGCGGAGCTAAGTCGTCATTTAGGTACGTAGAAATGTTCTGAGAAAGCGCTAAAATTTCAAGAGCTTTTCTATAAATCGGTAATTCCGATAGGTTTGGTGGGGTATTGTGTAACATCATCTAATTTTTCACTGCAATTTTATCAAAATTACTCACAAGAAATCATATTCAACTTTAATATTTAAAGTAAATGTGTATTTTTGCTTTAAATTAAATGTTTATACAGTTAAATTACTTTAAATGAAAATTGACGAGCTTAATAAGAAGATTTTGAAGTGTTTACAAACAAATGCTAGACTTTCAAATGCCGAAATAGGACGTCAGGTTGGTATTAGTTCGCCGGCAGTTTCAGAGCGCATTAAAAAGATGGAAGATTTAGGTGTTATTGAAGGATACAAGACAGCAGTTTCTCCATTTGAAATGGGTTATCAGTTAAAAGCCATAATTACTTTAAGAGCTTTTATGGGTAAGCTAAAACCTTTTTTGGAAAAAGTAAAAACTTTTGATGAGGTAGTTAACTGTTACAGAATTACTGGCGACGAGAATATTGTTATGGAAGTAGTCCTAAAAAATCACAAGCATTTAGAAACTTTTATAGATCAGCTTATTATTTATGGAGAAAGTAAAACCCAAATTGTACTTTCTGATGTTGTTAAGCAAAAGGAAATAAAACCTATAAAGTAATTAATCTATCCTCCAAGGTGGATTCTTTCTGTTCTTACCTGCATGATATAAAATAATATGATTTCCATCCAAATCATTTAAATGTGCTTCACGCCATAACCAAGGTTTGTCTTCTGGCAATTGTTTGAATACAATTCCATTTTGTTGAAGACCCTTAACCAATTCATCTAAATTTTCATTTTCAAAATAGAGTGTAATTCCACTTATTTTAGGTAACTCTTCAACTTCGTGTATAGAGAAAGTAGAATTTCCTTTGGTACATTCAAATCTAACATATCTTGGGAGTGCGTCTACAATAAGACGCAACCCCAAGATTTTATAGAATTCACTTGCTTTTACAACATCTAATGATGGTATGGTAATCTGATTTAAATCCATAAAATTTCTGTTTCTTCTTCTTCAATTAGTATGGCTTTTCTTTTTTTCTTGCCATTTAGATATTGTCTTAAGCCAAATAAAAGGAATACACAAAGCGCTGCTAACCCTGTGATTACAAACCAGGTGTTTTCAAAGCCTAATTGGTTTGTCATTTGTAGCCCCATATTATGCCCAAAAATATGTGCTATTGAAAATGAAATACTATACAGGGCCATGTATTCACCTTGGTTACCTTTTTTGGCTCTATCCATGGCAAAGGCATTAGA
Source organism: Seonamhaeicola maritimus (assembly GCF_008056315.1). Lineage (GTDB taxonomy): Bacteria > Bacteroidota > Bacteroidia > Flavobacteriales > Flavobacteriaceae > Seonamhaeicola > Seonamhaeicola maritimus. The sequence goes on from NZ_VRKQ01000018.1 coordinate 182,750, forward strand.
AAAAGGAAAGGCAATCATTTCACCAAAAGTCATTAGCAGCATACCTATTACCAATACGCCAACCCATGATGTAAAATTCAATATTAAAAAACTTAAGCCTGTTAATATGGCTCCAAAAAGCATGAGTCCAGATTTTGTAAAGGTTGTGTTTTCTAACCATTTTATCAGTGGCATTTCAAATGCGAAAATGATAAATCCGTTCATACCCAAAAGCAAGCCTATTTCTATTTCGCTTAAATAATGCGCTTCGTTGTAATAAATTGGCATTGTAGAAAAGTATTGTAAAAATACAATTCCGAAAAGCATCATGGCGAATAAAAATATTATAAAAGCCTTATCTCCATACGCAGATTTCGGGTTTTTGGTTTTTACTTTATCTAGTATTTTAGTTGACTTCGGATTAAGAACATTTACTAATACCAAAGTAGCTGCAATACAGGTAATACCGTCTACCCAAAACAAACCGCTATAGCCTAAGCCAGTAATAATTAAACCACCCACAGCAGGTCCTGCAGAAAACCCAAGGTTAATAGCAAGCCTTATAAGCGTAACAGATCTTGTTTTGTTTTCTGGTTTACTATAAGCACTCATAGCTACAAACATGGCAGGTCTAAAACTGTCTGCTACCGTCATAACCAAGAATATTCCAATACAGAATGATGTAAACGTAGTTAAAAACTGTAAAGCAATAAAAAGAATACCAGTGCTTAGTAAGCTAAAAACCATTACTTTATAATATCCAATTTGATCTGTTAACCTGCCGCCTAACCATGAACCCACCACAGAACCTAAACCAAAGGCACTCATAATCCAACCAACATCACTAACCGAGAAATTTAAGCTCTTGGTTAAATAAAGAGATAAAAAAGGGATGACCATGGTACCTGCTCTATTAATAAGTGTAATAAGTGCCAGCCACCATACCTCTGTTGATAGTCCTTTAAATGTGTTTACGTAATTGTTAAATAGTGTTTTCATGATTTCTAATGTTCTAAGTCATAAATAAATTGGTTTAATTAAACAGTTGATAATCAACTAAAAATAAAAAGTCCGACTGAGAAGTCGGACTTTTTAATATTGTAATATTTTATATCAACATCACCACAATATATAATAAGCCCAACATGTCCTTCTGGTTAAGGAAGTCATACATTGTTTCTTATAAATAGCGACGATGTGTCTCATTTCAAAATTATTTGATGCTCCAAAGCTATATAAAATTTTCTTAAGTTGTACATTTGATTAGAAAAAAAATAAACGAATGAAAAACCTAGCCCTTTTTTTATTGTTAATAACCTCAGTTAGTTGCGCACAAAAAAAGCAACGTATACAAGGAGAAACTGAGTTTCAAAAAGAGATGAATGCACAGTTTAAAGATGCTACTGAATCTCCTTTAACTGAAAAAGACCGAAAGCATTTTACGGGTTTAGATTTTTTTAAGTTCGATTCTACTTTTGTAGTTACCGCCAATTTTAAAAGAACACCAAATGAAAAATCTTTTAAAATGAAGACCACTACAGACAGGCGACCTGAATACGTTAAATATGGTGAATTATCTTTTACATTGAATGGAAAAGATTTAAAATTGGATATATTTCAAAATAAAGGTTTAATTGAAAAGGAAGGTTATGAAGATTATCTCTTTTTACCATTTTTAGATGAAACTAGCGGAGAAGAAAGTTATGGAGGCGGGCGCTATGTGGATGCTAGAATACCAGTAGGAGATACCATGATTGTAGACTTTAACCAAGCTTATAACCCTTATTGTGCTTATAGTGAAAGATACTCTTGCCCTATTGTACCAAGGCAAAATTATTTAAGGGTTAAGATTGAAGCTGGGGTTAAGGCTTTTAAGAAATGACAATTTTAGAGATTCGTTTGAGCCTAGGTATGATACTCTGCCGTTAGACTTATTTAATTTCTTCTTTAGTAACTTATTTGCAAATTAGTTTCAAGCCAGCAGTTTAATGCATGCATTCATATTATTTGTTAGCCTTTCATTTTTATCTGGAAAACTCATTTCTGTTTACTTTCAAAGTAATCAATAAGTTCTTCAACTTTTCGGTAGTTTCGTTTTTTTAGAGATGCATATTTGAATCGAAGAATTTGGAGTTTTGCTGAAAGAAGGTATTTCAATTCACCATCCGCGTGAATATTTTGCAAGACTTTATGTGTTGTTGTTTTATCCCAAGCCCCTTTTTGATCTACAAATTCAGCTGCATTGAATATATCTTTATATGCATTTGATATGTAAGTTTGTATCCTAGTGTTAATTAAGTTCTCTGCATCAACATGTTCCGCCCACCTCTTTTCACTCATAGTATATGCTGTATTTAAATTACTGACTATATCTTCTGATTCAAGGAGAGCTAAAGTCCCTTCATTGATAGCACTATTATACAAATCTCCTCTTGGGTTTAAATACACAATATATGAGAATGCAAAATTTAATGGGTCTACTTGGAAACTATCGAATTTTGATAGGCGAAAGACCGTGTCCATCTGGATTTTATTATTATTGGTTACATATTGTATTAGGTTTTGCTGATACTCCACAGCCTGCAGCTGATTATCCATTAATCTTTTTAGCCCTCTTAACTCCTGTAGCAAATTATTAGAGAGTTCGTTTACCTTGAGTTCACTCTTTCTTTCAATGTTCCAATTGTTCACTTGTAGCGCTATTAAAATCCCAATAACGACAAGGATGATTTCTCCAATAGCGTAAATTAAGTATTTACTGAATTTGTTTTCAGTCAACAATCGTTTTCTAATTTTCCGGAAGAATTTTATCATTTTTTTTGATAATTCTAAGGAGGCTAAGGCAAAGGTAAAGTTCTGTTTCAGTGATATTTATCGGCTGTTAAACGAAGGTAGTCGAAAATTTCTACAAAGTCAAGTTTCTACTTCACCAAAAACATTCCTAAAAACACAGCTAAAAACCCTACAATAAAACTACCAATGGTGTAAACTGCAAAACTTGTAAAATCGCCTGCTTTTAAAAACATATGGTTCTCATAAGCAAATGTTGAAAAGGTAGTGAATCCACCACAAAAACCAGTTGCTAATAATAGTGTTTGACTTTGACTTAGCGAATTGTTTTTAGCAGCTAAACCCAAAATAACACCAATAAACAAACTTCCTATAATATTAGCGGCAAAAGTACCATAAGGAAATCCAGTTTGTGAGCTGTTTAAATATTTGCCAATAATATAACGTAGCACACTACCAAAGCCGCCACCAATAAAAACCAATAAAATATGTTTCATGAATTACTTAAGAGGTATATAAATTTCTGTGACCCAATCTGCAGGATTTGGGAAATTCCCTGGATCGTTTGTATAAATTTCAAAAGGTTTAACATCAGACATTTCCAAACCATTTTTTGCAATGTGGCCCATGGCTGCTTCCCATGCTTTGGGCAAGTTAGTATAATTGCCTTTTAAAGTAGTTTTTAAAGCTTTCAAATTAGACATAAACCCACAAAGTATTTCACTTTCTTTTTCAACAGTTACTTTGCTCATTATAGGAATGGCATTACTCATAATAATATTACCTGTTTCAGGATTCATATCATTATAAATAGTAAAAGGCATGCCGCTAGCAACAATATTATTTTTGGCCATATAGCCCATTATTTCACCATATTGTTTTCCCATTAATTGGCTAATATTTGTGCCAGTAGCCGCTGTTGTTTTGTACATGTAAAAGCCCCCACCATATTCTGTAATACCATCAACATTAACTGAAAAAGCTTTTAAACGAAGCGAAACAATACTATCTAATTTTTCTAAACTGCGCTCATAATGAGGTGCAATTTGTTTTTCCATACCACCTGAAAAAGTAGCAAAGGCTTTAAAGCCGAAAGGTAAATCTTTACCTGAGATGGTCCAAGTAACATCTGTAGAACCATCCTCTGTACGCTGAAATTTCCAAGAAATATCAGATTTTGGAAACTCTCCAAACTGCATTTCCTGCTGAATGGAAGTGTTTGGTACAGCTTCTAAGTTAGTCATAGTGCCTATGCCATCTTTATCTTCCCAAGAATAAGAACCGCCAACACCTCTTGTTTTATCGGCTAAAGTAATTTTCATATCAGGATCTGCTTCCACCCATGAAGACCAATCTTGCCAATTCTTAAAATCAATAACATTAGAATATATAACTGCAGCAGGAATTTTCATAGTTCTGGTTCTAGTAACCTCAAAAGAGTTTGGTTGTACAGCAATATAAATTGAAGTACCAATAATGGCAATTAATAAAAGGAATAAAATATACTTAAAGGTTTTCATTTGAAGCGTTTTGAGTGGTTAACAAATCAAAGATAATCATTTTTCATTTCGGTTAATAAATTATTACATTTGCTAATCTTTAAATTAGGATTTTATATAAAACTGAGTAATATCATTTTAAATATTAATTAAAATTCGGTATTTAGTAGATTATTAAAATAATTATAAAACAAATAAACTTATAAAATGAAACTAAGATTTTTACTGAGTGTGGCATTTATGGCTACGTTATTGTTCGGTTGTGTTGATAGTAAATCTGGGAAAACTATGGAAACTTCCGAAGTAAAATCATCTGAAACATTCAACTATAATGTTGAGCAATTTGCAGATATAAAGGTGCTGAGATATCAAATTCCGGGGTGGGAAGGATTAAGCTTAAAGGAGCAAAAATTAGTATATTATTTAACCCAAGCCGGATTGAGTGGTAGAGATATTATGTGGGATCAAAACTATCGTCATAATTTAACTATTAGAAAAGCTTTGGAAAATGTTTACACTACTTATAATGGTGATAAATTTGGAGATGATTGGAAGGCTTTTGAAGTATATTTAAAACGTGTATGGTTCAGTAATGGTATTCACCATCATTATTCAAATGACAAATTAACTCCTGAGTTTTCTTCAGATTATTTAAAACAATTATTAGCTAGTACAAATACTACTTTAGAAGGTGAAGCTTTTGATGTTATTTTTAATGAGGCAGATTCTAAAAAAGTAAACCAAGGTAAAGGTATTGACAATGTGGGGCTTTCTGCTGTTAATTTTTATGGGCCAAATGTTACTAATGCAGATGTAGAGAGTTTTTATGCTTCAAAAAAATCTCCTAACCCAGAAAAACCATTGTCATTTGGGTTGAATTCTCAATTAGTAAAAGAAAATGGTGTGGTTAAAGAACGTATTTATAAGTCTGGAGGATTATACGGAAGTGCCATTGATGAAATTATCAAATGGTTAGAATTGGCTAAGGGTGTTGCTGAAAATGACGCTCAAGGTAATGCACTTGGTATATTGATAGATTATTATAAAACTGGTGATTTGCAAACTTGGGATGATTATAACGTAGCTTGGACCAATGCCACAGAAGGAAATATTGATTATATAAACAGTTTTGTTGAAGTTTATAATGACCCTTTAGGATATAGAGGTTCGTATGAGACTATTGTGCAAATTAATGATTTCGATATGTCTCAAAAAATGAAAGTGCTCTCTGATAACGCACAGTACTTTGAAGACAATTCTTCAATTATGGATGCACACAAAAAGGCTAATGTGGTTGGGGTAACTTATAAAGTAGTTAATGTTGCTGGAGAAGCGGGTGATGCGTCTCCAAGTACACCAATTGGGGTGAATTTGCCAAATGCTAACTGGATACGAGCTGCTGTTGGAAGCAAATCAGTTTCATTGGGTAATATTACTCAGGCTTATAATAATTCTACAAGTTCTGGTCGCTTAAAAGAGTTTGTTCATGATGAAGAAGAATATGAATTGGAAGAAAAACATGGGCAATTGGCAGATAAATTGCACACAGCTTTACACGAGGTTATTGGGCATGCTTCTGGTGTGTTAAATCCAGGAGTTGGTGAAACTAAAGAAACACTTAAAAATTATGCGTCTACTTTAGAGGAAGGTAGAGCAGATTTGGTGGCCCTTTATTTTTTATATGATTCAAAACTTCAGGAGCTAGATTTAGTGGATGATTGGAAAGCTGTTGGTAAAGCTGCTTTTGATGGTTATATAAGAAACGGATTGATGATGCAGTTAATTCGTTTAAATTTGGGTGATGATGTTGAGGAAGCACATATGCGTAACAGACAGTGGGTGAGTGCTTGGGTTTATGAAAAAGGAAAAGCTGATAATGTTATTGAAAAGGTAACTAAGGATGGAAAAACATATTTCAATATTAATGATTATGAAAAGCTTCGTGTTCTTTTTGGTGATTTATTAAGAGAAACACAACGTATAAAATCAGAAGGAGATTATGCTGCTGTTGAAGCTTTAGTTGAAGGTTACGGTGTAAAAGTAGACCAAGCAATTCATGCTGAAGTTTTAGAAAGAAATAAACAATTTACATCGGCACCGTATTCTGGTTTTGTAAATCCGGTTTTAGTAGCAGAGAAAAATGATGCGGGAGAAATTAAGTCTATAAAGGTGACTCAGCCTGAAACATTTGCTGGACAAATGCTTGATTATAGTAAAGACTATAATTTTTTACCAGAGGTAAATTAAAAATTTAGAATACGTTTAAAAATAAAAATCAGAATCTTAAATCAAGGTTCTGTTTTTTTATTTACACTAAATACTAACAATACAAGGTTAATCACTAAAAGAACTGAGATAATTAAAAGAGTCTTCATTTTAATTGGTTTAGTTATAAAATAGATGCTCGGGCCAAAAAAAGGTTGCGTCAATTAAAGCTGTTTATTTATATAACAGTTTTAACTAATTATTTCCCAGTTAGTTGTATTGAAAATTTTAAAGTTATTTGAAGAAAAACTTTATAGCGGCTATAAAAAGTATAAAAGCAATAAAGGCAATAAGTATCCAAATACTACCAGAATAAAACCGTTTATGAAGTTTTAAATCTTTTCGGTATGTAAAACCTATAATAATGGCGAAGACAATAAAAAATAAAACACCAAATATGATTTGACCTTTACTAAACATATAGTTACTTTTATGCAAATTAAAGAAATTCGATTAAAAGGAGCACATTTATGAAGAACAAAATAGACGCAGTAAAGGCATTTCATACAGCATTCAAAATAGGACACAGAGAAACACCTAAAGCAGATTTAGGATCTGAAAAAAACACATTGCGTTACAAATTGATGCGCGAGGAAAATGAAGAGTATTTAGATGCTGCAAATGATGGAGATTTAGTTGAGGTGGCAGATGCCTTAGGTGATATGCTTTACATTTTATGCGGAACTATAATAGAGCATGGTCTTCAATATAAAATTGAAGAAGTGTTTGAAGAAATTCAAAGAAGTAACATGAGTAAATTAGGAGAAGATGGAGAGCCAATTTACAGAGAAGATGGTAAGGTGCTAAAAGGACCAAATTATTTTAAGCCAGATATTCAAGCCATATTAGAGAGGTAAAAAGCGTAACTAATTAGATTCATTTAAACTTTCGTGTCTTAGCTTATATTTCTTTGGTGTTTCATTTAAAACAGATTTAAAGTCTTTATTAAAATGGCTCTGGTCATGGTAACCACAGGAGTAAGCAATGGTGGTTAAATCTTTATCAGAATTTCTTAGCATATTACATGCTAAATGTAATCGTACTTTTTTTAAATATGCAATCGGTGATATTTGAAAGTCCTCTTTAAAATGCCTGAGTAATGAGGTTTTTGACATTAAAGCCACTTCGCATAAATCATCCAAGGATATTTTTTTATCAATATTTTGTTGCATATAATTCAATACGCTTTTAAGTTTTTTATTTTTAAAAGTGTATTCTCCATGCTCAGTAAGTTTAGATGTTATTCCAATTAAACCAACAACGTTATTATCGTTATCATAAATGGGGTATTTTGAAGTTTTTAGCCAGTAGGTTTTAAAATCAATAAAAGGGACCATTTCTATTTTGTCAATTATTGGTTTGCCTTCTTTTAATACATAGAAATCATCCTTCGTTATAGATTGGGCGAAATGAGCTGGTAAAAAGTCAAAATCATTCTTGCCTAAAACATCAGATTTCTCGTCAACTGCATAAATAGAAAGCATGAAAGAGTTAAGACTTATTATCTTCCCTTCTTTGTTTTTAGCAAAAAACCCTAGGTTAGTACGTTCAAACAATTTTTGCGTAAAATTTATCGAATTAATCTTTGTGTTTAGTAATTCGTCAAAATTCATGATATGGAGATTTTTTACTTTTTAATTTGGTTGAAAGTATTAGTTTTTAAAGGTAGTAAAAATTAAATTGGTTATATTTTACAATAAAACGATAATTTAATCATATAAAAAATGCGGGTAATAAATTAACTTTGGAGAGTGATTAATATTTGAGAATAATTAGAGTGAAAACTAATAGTTTTTTCGGGATAATAATAGTTGTAATTGCCGTTTTTACGACATTGAATTCTTATGCGAAAAAATTTACCTATAATGAAAAAAAATTGGGTGGTGACTTCAAATTAGTTTTCTATACTACTAATAAATCTGATGCCGACAAAACCGCTAATCAAACCTATTTGTACGTAGATAAATTAAACGCTATTCTAAGTAATTATTTACTATCAAGTGAGGTTAGTCTTCTAAACAAAAAAGGAAAATATCCTAATCCGTCAATTGAATTGATTGAAGTCTTGAATTATTCACAATTGGCGTTTAACAAAACTGACGGGTATTTTGATGTTTCTATCCAGCCTTTAATAGAATTATGGAATAAGGCCGAGGAGAAGGGTAAAATCCCATCAGATAAATACCTCAGGAGAAAAGGTGCTGAGGTAGGTTTTAATGACGTGTTAAGAAATGACAACTACTGTTTAATTCTTAAAAGTAAAAGTGAACTTGAATTAGGAGGTATAGCTAAAGGTTTTATTATTGATAAAGTTTATGAGTATTTAAAAAACATGAATTTTAATTCCTTTTTAATTGAAGCCGCTGGTGATATAAGAGTTTTTGGTAGTCCTGAAGATGAAGAATATTGGACCGTGGGAGTTTCATCTAACAATCAGCATAATTATGTGGTACAATTGAAATCTGGACAAGCTATAGCTACTTCTGGTAATACCTACCGTTTTAGAATAATTGAGGGAAAAAAATATTCTCATTTAATTAATCCTAAGAGCTTTATGCCAGTTACACATAGTTTAAGTGCTTCTGTAATTGCAGATAGTGCCACTACAGCAGATTATTTGGCTTCTACGTTTAATATTGTTACTGATAAAACTGAAATCACCACAATATTAAATAGGCATAATAATGTAGAAATACTAATATTTAATAATCATGGAATTTTTTTCGAAACCGAAAAGTATTTCAGAAATAAGTAACTAATAATTTAAAAATGAATACAAGAATATTTAAGCTACTTGTCTTACTACTCTCAATTAATTTTGGAATGCAGTCTCAAACAGAATATAAACTTTCTGAAAATGCTGAAATGAAGATAGATGGTTCTTCTACGGTTAGTGATTGGGCTGTTGAAGTTCAAGAGGCAACAGGTAGTTTTACATTGGTTAATGAAGTTAAAATGGAGGTTGGAGCTTCATTATATTCAACTTTGGAATTTAGTTTTCCTGTTGAAAAAATGGAAAGTGGTCGTGGACCAATAATGAATTCAAAAATAAAAAAGGCATTGTTAAGTGAAGCTAATCCTTCCGTAACATATACATCAACAGAGAATAAAATTATATCTGTGGACGGCAATAATTTTATTTTGGAATCAAAAGGAATCATTTCAGCAGCTGGAGTAGAAAAACCGTTTGAGGTTAGTTTTGACTGTATTTTTGATGCCGAAATGAATACTATTTCTTTTGAAGGAAATAAAGATCTTACACTGTCAATGTTTGATATTGTAAAACCGACGGCTTTTTTTGGAAAGCTCCAAACAAAAGATGAGTTGAATGTAAAATTCAAGGTGAGTTTTACTAAATAATTTTAATTACCTATTTAATGAAAATTTTAAAAATTTTAATTGTTGCAATAGCTCTTTTTTCAATAAAAGGAATTGCTCAAACAGATTTTGAAGCCTATACACAAGAAATTGAAGGAACCGATGTTTCTTTTAAAATGGTTCCAATTGAGGGCGGTACACTTATGCTTGGAGCTTCAGCAAAAGATAAGAAAAAGGAAGCAGATGAATTACCCCAAAAGCAAGTAGAAATTAGTTCTTTTTGGATGGGAGTTTATGAAGTAACCCATAAAGAATTTTTATTGTTTACGGATGCAACAAGAGATTTGTTGGCTGATGGTAAACCTAACCCTGTAGTGATATCAAGACCATCGAGTCCTTATGAAGATCCTTCAAAGGGATTAGGAGACGAAGATATGAAACCAACTGTTGGATTGACACAATACAACGCCTTGTCTTATTGTCGTTGGTTGTATAAAAGAACAGGTGTTTTTTACAGAATCCCTACAGAAGCAGAATGGGAATTTGCTGCAAAAGCGGGTACAGATACACCTTATTTTTTTGGAAAAAAGAAGAAAGATTTAGATGAATATGCTTGGTTTTCGGAAAACGCAAATAATCAACTACATGTAGTTGGAATGAAAAAACCAAACCCGAATGGGCTTTATGATATCTATGGAAATGTGTCTGAATGGTGTTTAGATCAGTATTATGCAGATTTCTATACTTCAATTAAAGATGGTGAAAAGGACCCTAGAGGTTTTCCTGATGCTTTGTATCCAAGATCAGTTCGCGGAGGGTCTTTTATAGATGATGCTGCTGGATGTAGAAGTAGTAATAGAATTACCTCTACAGATGATTGGAAGGCTAGAGACCCACAATTACCAAAAAGCTTCTGGTGGAATACAGATTCTGAATTTGTCGGTTTCAGATTAGTAAGACCTTTAAAACAACCAAGTAAAGAAGAGGCGGAAATGTTCTTCTCTTCCATGTTAGAATAACAACAAACTGAATAAAACATAAATATTATTATGGAACGAAGAGATTTTATAAAAAACTCAGCCCTAGTTGGGGCAGGATTATTAACATCAACCGGTGTAATGGCAAGTGGTATTGGATTCAATAGTGGATCTGACGATGCTCTTAAAATTGCTTACATTGGTTGTGGAGGACGAGGAGCAAGAGCAGTAAAGGCGGCTTTAGATTTAGACATTCCAACAGAACTAGTTTCTATGTGCGATTTGTTTAAAGATATTATTGATAGAAAGGAAAAAGTATTATTAGATGCGGTAAAAGATAAAACTAGAATTAAAGTTACCGAAGAAACAAAGTTTACTGGATTTCAAGGGTATAAAGATGCTATTGCATTAGCCGATGTAGTTTTTATTACAACACCAGCTGCCTTTAAACCTAAAATTTTAGAGGAGTGTATAAATCAGGGTAAACACGTATTTATGGAAAAACCAGTATGTGTAGATTCCGTAGGCTTTCAACAAGTTATGGCCGCAGCAGCATTAGCAAAACAAAAGAAACTATTCGTTGCTGGTGGACTTCAAAGAAGATATTCAACCGGATATCAAGCTGTAGTTAATGAACTTCACAATGGTGCTATTGGAGATATATTATCTGCTGAGTGTTACTGGATGGGTGGACCAATTGGGGATTTATCCAGACCGCGAAAAGATCACTGGACGGAAATGGAATTCCAAAACAGACATTGGAGATCTTTTTCTTGGGTAAGTGGTGGAAATGTTGAAGAATACCATGTTCATAATATTGATATTGTTAACTGGGTATTACAAGAAGCGCATCCGCAATCTGTATTGGCTATGGGAGGAAAATCTCCAGGTAAAGATTTCTCAGGATCGTTAGGAGGTTTTGATAGTTTAACCTCTAATTTTAAATACAAAAACGGCGTTTCTGTGCATAGTTACAGTAGAAACATTCCAAATTGTAAAAACAAAAATGGAGAATGGTTTTATGGTACAAAAGGTAAATGTGTAATTTCAGGTAGTGCCAAAATTTATAACCATAAGGGAAAAGAGATTTTCTCAGCAAGTAGCGAAGAACATGGTAAATTCCATGGAGCTCATGATAAAGTACAAAAAGTATTAATGGAAAGTATTTATCATGGTAAAGAATACTTTAATGATGGATTTTACGCTGCTCAATCATCAATGACTGGTGCCTTCGGAAGAATGTCCGGGTGGTCTGGTAAAGAAATGAAATGGGACAAGGCAATAGAATCTCAAGTAGCGTTGTTTAATTATACAGACGATACAAATATGAGTTCCACACCACCTATTTTACCTGATGCCTTAGGTAATTATCCGGTACCTACTCCTGGGAAAACAATAGTATTGTAAATAAAGTACGTTAATTAAAAAAGGCTGTCAAATTAAAGGCAGCCTTTTTTGTTTCTGTTTATTTCTTTTATTATTCAACCTTAAAACGCCACCCAAATGGGTCTTCAGATTTATTAGTTTGAATATCTGTAATACGCTTTTTAAAGTAGCTGGCATAGGTGTCGTCAAACTTAGGTAAATCATAATCTACACCGTTGTATCCAAAACCTGAAATCGGTGAAACAACTGCCGCAGTTCCTGCTCCAAACATCTCTTTAAGTGTTCCGTTTTCTGCTGCTTCAACCACTTCTTTAACTGAAAGCTTTCTAACTTCAACAGGGATATTTTGAGACTCTGCTATTTCAATAATACTCTTACGTGTAATACCGTCAAGAATTCTATCACTAGTAGGTCCTGTAATTAAGGTGTCATTTATACGAACAAAAATGTTCATAGCACCGGCTTCCTCAATATACTCATGATTGTTGTCATCAGTCCAGATAACTTGTTGGTAGCCTTTTTTAACTGCTAATTGAGTAGGGTAGAACTGGCCGGCATAATTACCGCCAGCTTTTGCAAAACCAACACCACCATTTGCTGAACGAGAATAGGTCTGTTCAATTAATACCTTTACGTCACCAGAAAAATAAGATCCAGAAGGTGCTGTGCAAATTATAAATTTGTACTCATCTGCAGGAGATGCGTGAAATCCTTCTCCTGAAGCAAATACAAAAGGACGGATATATAATGAACTTCCGTCGTTTGTCGGAATCCAATCTTTATCTAGTTCTAACAACGCTTTTAATCCTTCCATGAAATAATCTTCAGGTAGTTCAGGAATTGCTAAACGTTTAGATGAAATGTTTAATCGTTTCCAATTGTCTAACGGACGGAATAACCAGACTTTATCATTAATGTCTTTGTATGCTTTCATACCTTCAAAAACAGACTGCCCATAGTGGAAAATCTTAGCAGAAGGATCTAATGTAATAGGCTGGTAAGGCATGATTTTAGGTGCTTCCCATTTCCCGTTTTTATAGTCGCATACTAGCATATGGTCTGAAAATACACTTCCAAACTTCAAATTATCAAAGTCAACTTCATTTATTTTTGAAGACTCCGTTTTTACAATCTCAATGTTATTGATTATTGCACTCATAATCTAGTTGTTTTACTGGACAAAGTTAAAATAAAAAGGTTAAAAAAAGGTATCTTTGTATAAATCATTTAAAATTCAAATTTTCATATTATGAAACCAATAATCGTGTTAATTTTTTGCACTTTAGTGTTAAGTTCTTGTAAGAATAAAGTTGAAGAAACTAAGAAAGAAATTGCTAAAATAGAATATACTTCATTTGGAGATAAAATTGAAGCTGAAGGAGCTAAATCTGCAACTGAAGTTGTAGAGTTATATAAAGATTTAAAAGTTGGTGATACGGTTGATGCAAAGTTTGAAGCTAAAATAAATAGTGTTTGCCAGAAAAAAGGTTGTTGGATGCGTTTAGATTTAGAGAATGATAGTGAGTCTTTTGTGCGTTTTAAAGATTATGGTTTTTTTATGCCATTAAATGCTGAAGGTGAAGTTATTGTGAATGGTAAGGCATTTGTGAGTGAAGTTTCTGTTGAAGAATTGCGCCATTATGCCGAAGATGCCGGAAAATCTGAAGAAGAAATAGCTGCTATTGTAGAGCCTAAAAGAACACTTTCTTTTGAAGCTGATGGTGTTTTATTAAAGCAATAAAATGAAAGTAGTTGTAAGTTGTTTAATATTGCTTTTTGTTTTTGGGTGTAAAGACAACGAAGAGAAGCCAAAAGAAAAAAAGGAATTGATTATGGTTAAGCCATCTGAAATGGCTAACCTTATGAACGAAATGTATGCTTATAACCTAAGTCTTAAGCAGCAAGTTAGAGATGGAAAAATACTTAATGAGTTTCCTGAAATTTTTTTAAATATTCATAGCGCAATACTTACAGATCCTTCGGACAGAGATTCTTTGTTTGAGGTTAACTCTAAGCTGTTTATTAAAACTCAAAAGGCTTTATTTAAAAGTAATACTGATAATATATTAGTCAATTATAATAATGTTGTCAATTCGTGCATATCTTGTCATGAGGTGACGTGTATGGGACCAATTCCCAGAATTAAGAAGCTTTATATTAAGTAGTGAAACGAGAAATTATCACTACTGCAGATGGTTCTAAAACTATTCATATTCCTGAATGGAACGAACAATACCATTCAAAACACGGAGCAATTCAAGAGGCTTATCATGTATTTATAAAACATGGCTTACATTACTATGGTCAATCTAATACAGAAACTGTTCATATTGAAGAACCTCTTAATTCATTATCAATTCTTGAAATAGGTTTTGGTACTGGACTAAATGCCTTAATTACTTTGTTGGAATCTGAAAAGCTTAAAACAAAAGTAGATTATGTAGGTGTGGAAGCATACCCTATTTCTCAAGAAGAGGTGAGTGGACTCAATTATGCTTCGGAATTAAATTCAGATCGATTGATTTTTGATAAACTACATGAAGTGTCATGGGAAGAAAAACATCAAATTTCAGATCAGTTTTCTTTAAAAAAACAGAAGAAGTTCTTTGATGAAATAAAAGAGAAAGAAGTTTATAACATTATTTATTTTGATGCTTTTGGTGCTCGTGTTCAACCTGAGTTATGGACAGAGTATATCTTCAAAAAAATGTATGACGCCTTAAAAGAAAATGGTGTTTTAGTAACATATTCCGCAAAAGGGAGCGTGCGTAGAGCAATGCAGTCTGTTGGCTTTACAGTTGAAAAACTTCCTGGTCCTCCAGGGAAAAGAGAAATGCTTAGAGCTGCAAAGTGGCGGTCAGATTGACATTTGTCAATCATGAATTTTATTAATTGTTAAACCTTACCTAAATATAAGGGTAATGGTGACTTCATTTTGTAACTTTAGGGTATGAGGGTTTTAATCACAGGAGCAACTGGTCTTATTGGTCAACAAATAGTTAAGGTTTGTCAGGAGCAAGGTATTTCAATTAATTATCTTACTACTAATAAATCTAAAATTAAGAATAATACCAATTACCAAGGATTTTACTGGAATCTAGTTAATCAAGAAATTGATAAGGCTTGTTTTAAAAATGTAGATGCCATTATACATTTGGCTGGGGCGTCAGTTTCAAAACGTTGGACACCGGAATACAAAAATGAAATTCTATCAAGTAGAATAAATGGGACTCAGTTATTAATTAATGCTTTAAAAGGAGAGTCACATAATATTAAGCAAGTTGTTTCTGCAAGCGGTATTGGAATATATCCTAATTCTTTAATTAATTATTATGAAGAATCTTTTAAAGAAGTAGATAATTCTTTTTTAGGAGATGTTGTAAAAGCTTGGGAAGGTGCTGTTAATGGATTTTCAGAAGTAGGTATTGCAGTATCAAAAATTAGAATTGGATTGGTATTATCTAATGAAGGAGGGGCCTTACCACAAATGTCAAAGCCTATTAGATTTGGAGTAGGAGCGGCATTTGGTAATGGTAAACAATGGCAGTCTTGGATACACATTCACGACTTGGCTAATATGTTTTTATATATAATTAATAGTAAATTAATTGGTACTTATAATGGCGTTGCACCAAATCCGGTTACAAATAAAGAGCTAACTAGAACCGTAGCTAAAGTTTTGGGTAGACCTTTAATATTACCTAATATACCTAAGTTTTTAATGAAAAAAGTCTTGGGTGAAATGCACTTGCTTTTGTTCTCAAGTCAGCGAGTTAGCTCAAAGAAAATTGAAGATAAAGGGTTTTATTTTGGATATCACCATTTAAAGCCAGCCTTAGAGGAATTGTTTGGGAAATGATTATTAATATAAATCTTTATTTTAAAATAGTGTTTTTTTGAAGTCATTAAGCCCACTAATTCTTTAATGCTTATGTTCTAAATAGTGGGATTTTAAAATATCCTCTCCAAAATCATTCTTCTTTTCTCTAAATATAGAATGAATGTGATTCCCATCATTACGAAATCCAACATTATCATATTCTATAATAAAATCCGGACTATGAATGATGTAATAATGTGGTTTTCTTCTTTCATAACTACCTATCCATGCAAAATAGATGTTTTCAACCCCAGAAGTTTTTATTGTTTTTAGGATTTCAGTGACTTTTCTAGTCTCTAAATTATTAACGTATTCTTTAATTAATAGTATTAATTGATGTTTTTGTTCTTCATTTAGGTCGCTTGCCTTAATGCCGTAATAGTCATTGATTCTTTGAGGTTTAGAAGGATTTGTAATAATATCTTTAGGCACATCATTACTTATGGTTGCAATTTTTTTTTGCTCTTTAGAAAGCATATTAATTAGTTTTAAACCATAATCTTCTTCATTGCTTAAAACTCTTAATCCCGCATATTTAGTAATGGGTACTTCAGCTGGATCTGTGCCTAAGAACAACGGTGTAACCGATAATTTGTCACCTTTAATTGTTAAGTTTATAGAAATATGATGACCGCCAAATTTAAGCCCCCAAGGTTCAGTTAAACTTGGTGTATTCCAAACTGAAACAAAGTAGTTTTTATAATCCCATTCAAGATTTTTAATTTGTTTAAGATTTTTTTCAGTAATAAACTCTCTCTCAAAAGCTGTTTGATAAACCTGATTCAAAATATCATCAAGACTCATAATACTGGTGGTTTTTAAATAACCTTGAGAGCTAAAAACAGTAGTTAATATATCATGAAACTTAATTTTGCTTTTTTCTGAAAGGTCCCCGAATTTTAAACCAGGCCTTTTTTCAATTCCTACAGGAAGGTTGGTCCATTTTGTTCTGAGTGAATCTTCAAACTTATATTGAATTGAAGAAAGTTCTTCTTCATTTAATGTTTCAAGAAAGGTACTTGTAACTTTATTTAAGTCTTCTGTAGTTTGACCAATTCCTATAAAACAAAAAAATAAGAGAATAGATGAAAACAAATGTTTCATAGTTGAAAAGAGGTTGGTTAGTTGTTTTAAAGGTACTGATTTACAAGGACTTTTTGTACGGGGCTATTCCTCAATCCTATTTTCATCAAAAGCAGATGGTAATAGTTTTGGGATAAATTTTATAACTAAAGGTAATAATAATGCACCGCCAGGAAGCATAAAAATAGCTAGACTTGGTATAGACTTAAAAATATCTAATAATTGCTCTTGTACTTTTTTTTGTTCACCATCACTTAAATCTCTCACGGTGGATTGACTAAGTAATACCATAAGTTCTTTGCTGTCCTTTAACTCTTGATACAAACGTTTTCTGTTTCTGGAAATTAGCTTAGTAACCATTTTACTAGAGTTGTTGTAAAAACTCTGAACTATGTTTTTAGAACTTAGTAAAGCAATATTATCTTTATTGACAGAGTAAAATAAATTTACTGATGTAATAGACTCTTTTATTCTTTCCTTTGGAACGTTTAAATCTGTACCCAACTGAATTAAAAAACGTTGCTCGTTTTTGTCAATTTTTTTGTCTGTCCAAGTGGCCATACATCCCAAATCCAGAATATAACTTTTCTCTTGGGGAGTCTTTATATTAAAAATGGCGTTTTGGTATGCTAATGGTTTACTGTCGTGATAGCGCAAAGACGATTCAAACAACTTAATTAAACTGTCGTCATATTGGTTTTTAACCGATTTAGAATTTAAAACATCTAAAATTATAGCTTCAATTGAGGCTTCTAATTTTTTAAGGTAATCAATAGAAATAGATTGATTTTTCAGGTATTCCTGATACGCTAATACATCAATATATAGCAAAGCATTTATAATGAAATACTTAAAGTTTTTTGTGAGCGCGTTGGCATCAATCTGAATGCGTTTTCGTATAATTTTTTCAAGTTGTTCGCTGGATTTTTTACCGCCCAAAAGTTCACGAAAAAATGACGTTTTTAAGGCGTTAATTCCTGTGTAGAAACCAATAACACTTTCTATAAAAGAAATTGTACTTTTTGATTTATGATGTGTGTAAAGTAGCCCTATGAGAAGGTTAGTTTTAGATAATTCCTCTTCTGTTAAATCGTTTTTCGGAATAATACCTAAAACTACGTCTAAATTGCTTCCGTAAATAAAACCGCATCCGCGTAAAGCATCATAAAAATTAGTTTCCTCAGAACTTAAAAGAGTATTGTTCTCAGAAACTTCTTGTAATAACTTTTTTATCCAACCTTGTGCTGACGGATTCATAATAATTTAGCTTGGGGTAAAAATACAGGATATTTATAAATACAAAAAGGTAATGTGTATTATTAAGCTGTTTCCAAATGTTTAACTAAAGCATACATCATTTCAATCCCTTTATTCAATTGGTCTTTAGAAATGAATTCATCTGCTCTATGTGCCTGAGCAATTGATCCAGGCCCACATATAATACTTTCAAATCCGGCATTGGCAAAATGACCTGCTTCTGAAGCGTATGACACTGTTTGCCATTCTTTGTTTCCCGTAATTTTCGAGATTAAATGTACAGCTGCAGATGTTTCACTGGTGCTAAATGAAGGGACAATAGGATGGTTTTCTGTAACCTCAATTTCAAAACCAGAAAATATTGATTGCATTTCTTTTTCGCGAGATTTACAGTAATCTCTTAAATCTTGATACAATTGATTTGCGTCATCTTGAGGAAGACACCTAATATCTAAAGATAGGGTGGTTTTATTGGCAATGATGTTCGGCGCTATACCGCCATTTATCATGCCCGTGTGAAGCGATGAATGTGGTGGATTGAAACGTTCGTCTGAGCTTCCAGAATCAATTAAATCGTTCATTTTTTGTTCCGCCCAAAGCACAATTCTAGCTGCTTCATGAACTGCGCTAACTTCCTGTTTAATTCTACTGCTATGACCTTCAGAACCGTTTACTGTAATGTCTATTATATGTATGCTTTTTTGACCAATAATGGGTTTTAACATAGATGCTTCGCCAATTATAGCATACTTTGGAAATTCTGAATAACTAGCTTTAATGTTTTCAATAAGAGCTTCAGCCGCTAAACAACCTATTTCTTCATCATAAGTAAAGGCAAAATAAATTGGAGTTTTTAATTCTGCTTCAACCATATCTGGTAGTGCAGTCAAACAACAAGCTAAAAATCCTTTCATATCACAGCTACCACGAGCATATAAGTTGCCATCACTTTTATCAATAAGTTCAAAAGGGTCGGTTGTCCAAGGCTGTCCTTTTACAGGAACCACATCGGTATGACCGGAAAGGATAACACCTCCATCAACTGCGGGACCTATGCGACAATGAAGTGATGCTTTTGTGTTTTTTTTGTTAGGAACTAGGGTAGTACTTATACCAAAACTTTCAATGTAATCTTTTATCCAATGGATAATTTCTAAATTGCTTTCACCACCCAAAACAGGAAATGAAACCAATTTTTCTAACATGGTTTGTACGGTCATCTAGATTAAGATAAGGTGCAAATTATAATTTATGGAACTATAAAAAGATTAGTTTTTTCTTAAGAATGTGCTCACTTCAATAGCTACATCTTCCCAAGTTTTACTAACTCCATCTGCTCCTTTGTGTAAATCAAAACAAACCTTGTTTAAAGAAGCCAAAGCATTTAGAGCATTCCAGTCTTTAAGGTTCATAACCCCAGTCAAAGTAACTCGTCTTTCTTCCTCAATTTGAATATCAAGTGGTATGTTGTGAGTAACACCATTCATAGTCAATGATGCATTGCATTTATTATCAACATAACTAATAGTTCCTTTTAAAAAATCTGTATCTAACATAGCACCGAAAAACGAAGCCTTTATTTTAGCATCGCGCGTATTAGTAGCATCGTTAGTAAATAAACTGCTAATTGGAATAGAGAAGTTTAAGTTATTCAAGGCTTCTTGAGGAGAATCTCCAGACTTTATTTCAAACTTTGAAGACGTAAACTCCCCACCAACACCTACTTTATCAGTAGTTTTATAGGCTGTCCATTTTATTGAAGTTGCCTCTGGTTTAACCACATACTTTTCAGTTGTAGTTAATGCTTCTTCAACTTGTTTAGTTTCTTTCTTTTCCTTTTTACAAGCAACAGTACTTATCATTAAAGCTATTAAGAGAAAACTAATTTTTTTCATGAGTTTGGTTTTAGTGATTTCGATAGGTTTTTAACGAAGTGAAAGGTAATCAATATTAACAGAATTACAAATATAGGTATGACATATATCATGTTTTTAAATGAACAATCGTCATAATTTTGTTATGTAAATGTTAGGTATGTCAAGAGCGTTAGTAAATAAATATAATATCGCGGGTCCTCGCTATACGAGTTATCCAACGGTTCCCTATTGGGATAATGGAACCTTTTCGTTAAATAATTGGACGGATTCGTTAATAAAATCATTCAAAGAAAGTAATTCAGAAGAAGGTATTAGCCTTTATATTCATCTGCCTTTTTGTGAAAGTTTGTGTACGTTTTGCGGTTGTAATAAACGTATAACAAAACAGCATAGTGTAGAATCACCTTATATAAAAGCGGTTTTAAAAGAATGGAATCTATATTTAGATTTATTTGATGAGAAACCCATTATAAAAGAATTGCATTTGGGAGGAGGAACGCCAACGTTCTTCAGTCCAGAGAATTTAAGCTTGTTAATAAACGGTATTTTAAAAAATTCTGTATTGGCAGAAAACCATGAATTTAGTTTTGAAGGTCACCCAAATAATACCACTAGAGAACACCTTCAAACTTTATATAATATAGGTTTTAGACGCGTGAGTTATGGAGTTCAGGATTATAACGAAACGGTTCAAAAAGCAATTCATAGAGTACAACCTTTTGAAAATGTAAAAAAGGCTACTGAAGCTGCCAGAGAAATTGGATATACATCGGTTGGTCATGATATAATTTTTGGTTTGCCATTTCAGAATTTAAAACATGTTAAGGAAACTATATTAAAGACAAAAGAATTACTTCCGGATAGATTAGCGTTTTACAGTTACGCCCACGTGCCATGGATAAAAGGAAATGGACAACGCGGGTTTGAAGATTCTGATTTGCCTTCACCAGAATTAAAAAGGGCACAATATGAATTAGGGAAGGAATTATTGGCGGAGGTAGGATACCATGAAATTGGAATGGATCATTTCGCTCTTAAAGCAGATTCGCTTTATAAATCTATGGACAGCAGTTCATTACATAGAAATTTTATGGGTTATACGGCGTCTAAGACTCAAGCTATGATTGGGTTAGGTGTTTCTTCAATTAGTGATAGTTGGTATGGTTTTTCTCAAAATGTAAAGAAGATTGAAGACTATTACAAAGCCCTTAAAGAGGATATTATTCCTGTATACAGAGGGCATATTCTTAACGAAGAAGATTTGATAATTAGAAAACATATACTTAATTTAATGTGTGGTTTTAAAACCGCATGGACTCAAGATACATTGTACTTTAAAGAGCTTCCGGAAACCTTAATAAGGTTAAAAGAAATGGAAGTAGACGGATTACTCAGTATTGATTCAAACAGTATTGAGGTGACTAAAAAAGGTCAACCATTTGTTAGAAACATTTGTATGGCTTTCGATTTATTATTACAAAGAAGGCAACCAAATACACAGTTGTTTTCTATGACCGTTTAATTTAAAATGGAATCATGATGAAAAAAATTATTGTACCTATTGATTTTTCAGAATACTCTGAATATGCATTAAAAGCAGCAGCCAAACTTGCTAAAAAGAATAATGCAGAATTGCTGGCCTTACATATGTTAGAAATGTCTGATATTATGCTAACGGGAGCTGGAGAACAACCTCAAAAGATAATTTACTTTTTGAAATTGGCAGAACAGAAGTTCGAAGAATTTTTAAAGAAAGATTATTTAGAAGGTATTAGCATAACGCCTATTGTCAAGCATTTTAAAGTTTTTAGTGAAGTAAATGAAGTGGCTAAGAAATATGATGCCGATTTAATTGTCATGGGGTCTCATGGTGTTAGCGGAGCTAAAGAGTTTTTCATTGGGTCTAATACAGAAAGGGTTGTAAGGAGTTCTGAAATCCCTGTACTAGTGGTGAAAAATGATATGCTTGAGGCTAATTTTGATATTGTAGCCATTGCTTGTGATTTTTCGGAAGAAACTATAGAAACATATTTAAAAGCTTCTAATATGTTTAGTAATATGGATTCTAAAATGTATCTGATTCATGTAAACCTTCCAAATGATAGGTTTAAGAGTTCAATTGAAATAGAAAATGAAGTAGTAAACTTTTTTACAAAAGCAGAAGGGAATTTAAATAATATGAGTGATGTTCATTACGTGTCTGATTATACGGTTGAAGATGGTATTTTAAATAGCGCTAATAAATTGGGTGCAGACTTAATAATTGTACCAACGCATGGCAGAAAAGGTTTAGCACATTTCTTCCAGGGAAGCGTTGGGGAAGATGTTGCAAATCATGCTACCCTACCTGTAATGACATTTAAAATATAGAGATATTTAAAGCTTGGTTAATTAATTTCGGGAAAGGCGTTGATTCTATTATTTATGGAATTGATGCTTTTCTTTTTTATTGAATATCTGATAAGGCTAAAACATTGAACAAATTGGCTTTAGTATTTAAAAAAATGTTTTCTATTTCAATGGCTTTTAATTTAGAGTCAATTAGTTTAGATTCTCTAGAGTTAACAAGAAATAAAGAACTCTCTCCTAAAAAGAATTTACGTTCTTCTGCAGATAGTAGTTTTGAATAATCATCTACTATAGTTAAAGTAAAATCGTTTTGTAAAATATAAGATTCTAGTTCTTGGTTAATGGCATTAATTTTATTTTTCAGACTCAATCTAGTATTTTGTAATTCAAATTTAGTATCCTGTAACTTTAATTTAGCCAATTTTAAATCACCCCGTTCTTTTCTTAAAAACAAAGGAAGATTTATGTTTATACCGCTTTTGTAAGCAGATGTGCTAAAGGAGCGCACAATTTCTGGCGTTTGAGACAAGAAATTATATTGTAAGTCTATTTGTGGTAAAAGATTATTAAGTTTTAATTTCTTTTCAATATTTAGACTTTGATATTTGAAGTCTAAAGATTTTAACTTTGGATGGTCCTCAATATTATAGCCCTCTATGTCTAAACCAGAGGTGTTTAAAACTGTGTCAATGATTTCAATAGTATTTGTGTCAGGAATTATGTTTTCTGTTATTTCAATAGGGGTGTTTTCATTCAACCACAAATAATTGGATAATTCTAAAGAAGATTTAATAAACTTTATTTTAGATTTTTCAAGATTTAGTTTCCTGTTGTTTAATGTAATACGTGCCTCTAATGTGTCAATAGCTGGTTTATCGCCTACTTCATAACTTTTTTTAATTCCATTAAAGCGTACTTCGGCATTGCTTAAAAAGTTCTCATATACTCGTTTGTCATTATAATGTCTTAACCAGTCAAAATAAGTTGTGGTAGCATTATACAAAATATTGTTCACCAAAAGTTGTCTGTCTGCCTGAGCTTGTTGAATATATAATTTTGATTGCCTTAAAGTAGCCATTCTATTATTTGTTAATAAATCTTTGGCAACAGGAATTGATACTCCAGCGCTATAAAGGCCATCTGTTGGTACAATTGCTTGAGGGTTTAAAAAATCTCCGGTGTTTTCTTCAAAATTGCCTTTTAACTCTATGCCAAACCAAGTAGGTATTTTAAAACTAGCACTTAGTTTATCATAGTATTCTGTTTCTTTAAATATTTTTCTATCATAATCAACTTCAAGCTTAGGGTCAAAAGCACCTCTGGCTTTCATTAATTTTGCTTCACTTTCTTTTATTACAAGATTAGCTTGTTTTACTATAGGGTGAAATGATTTAATGTAGCCTAAGTATTCATCTAAGGTCAATACTGTATTATTGTCCTGAGCTTTAACCGTGCTAATTACAAGCAATAATATATATGTTAAAAAAAGTCTCATTTTTTATCTTTTTTTGAGGCTGTTTTAGCTTCTTTAGGCTGATAATAATTTGGAGGGAAACTGTTAATCTGTCGCCAAAGTTCAAACCAAATAGGTACGTCTTCTAAAAGTGCAATTGTTTTAGCTCCTGAACCTACCCTTATGGCTTCAGGCCAAGAATAATCTTTGTTATCTGGAGCAAGTAAAACTCTAAATTTTCCATTATCACTAATAAAGTTTTCTATAGCCACAACCTCGGCACCATAAGTTCCATAAGAAACATTTGGCCACCCGCTAAATACAATTGCAGGCCATCCATCAAATTGAATACGTACTTTTTCGCCAATATGAAGTAGCGGCAAATCAATTGGTCTTACATATGTTTCAACAGCTAAGTCGTATTGTGATGGCATGATACCAACTAATTCTTCACCTTCTTTAAAGGTAACACCAATACCACCAGTTAAAGCTTTATTAATAAAGCCACTTTGTGGAGCTGTAACATAAAGTAAGCTACTACGCTTTTTATAATTAGTATATGTGTTCTCTAATTTGGTTACTTGGGCTTGTGTGTCAAACTGACCAGATTGAGCTGTAAACATATCGCTTTGTGCTTTCGAAATTTTATCTGCATAAGAAGCATTGGTTCGTGATAACTCTATTTTAGCATTTATGGCTTCATTTTTACTGGCTAAATATTTATTCTGTTGTGAAATGAACTTAGCTTGAGTTTCTTGAAGCTTTAGCCTTTTTTCTTCAACATCCTTTATAGCTTTTAACCCTTCTTCTTGTAGGGTTTTAATTCTATTAAATTGTGTTTCGGCTATTTTTAAATTCGTTTTTGATGCTTCTAAATCTATGCTATCGCTTTTAACTTTTAGCTGCGATTGTATTAATTTATTTCTAGTTTGCTCTAATTTTAAACTTTGCTCATCCTGCAATGCTGTAATCTGTCTGTTTAATGCTTCTACTTTACCTTCATAAGCAGTTACTGATGACGATTTTGCCTCAATTTGGTCGTTAGTACGTTCAACCAGTTTATCATCAAAGTAATCACTTTTTACTTCCGAAATTCTTAAAATGGTATCTCCTGCTTTTACAAAATCACCTTCTTGAACAAACCATTCCTCGATACGTCCCGGAATTTGAGACATAATATGTTGAGGTCTTTGGTTGGGTTTTAATGTAGTAACAATACCTTGCCCTGTAATATTCTGGGTCCAGGGTAAAAACAAAACAATAAAAAGAATAATAGCCGCAGCCAATAAAAACCTATTGAAAAATTTATAATATTTTCGGTTCATTATATTCTCACCAGATTTGAATTTACTCAAATCGATTTTTTTGTTTAATTGGTTATGAGATATATTGAGCATAATTTAGTTTTTAGATTTTACTTTACCCTTTTCTAAAGTGATGATTTCCTTACATTTATCCATCCAAACGCTACTGAAACTAACAACAATGAGTGCCCAGGGCTGGTCTTTGTGTGATAAATAATCAACAATTGCTTTTGTCTCCGTTCTATTAAACCTATCCAAAGCGTCTTCAAGAATTAATACTTTTGGATCTTTTAAAATTGCACGAGCTAGGACAATTTTTTTAGATAAAGAATATGACATTTGTCTTCCATCAGGATAAAGCATAGTGTTTAAACCTTCTGATTGTTCTTTTATAAAGGCTTTGAGTCCTACAACATTAAGGACTTCATAAATCTTTTCATCTGAAATATTAGTGTTTCCAAAAGTCAAGTTTTCTCTAATAGAACCTTCAAAGGGGGTTTCGTCTGATAATGATAACCCTAACTGAGACCTGTAGAAGTTTAAATGTAGACTGTTTATGGACATATCATTGACGTAAATATGACCAGAAGTAGCCTGAATAACCCCTGCAATCAATCTTAAAAGTGTAGATTTACCAGAACCACTTTCTCCTTTAATTAGTATTCTACTAGATGGAGTTATTTTTAATGAGATATCTCTTAAAATATGTTTATCTCTATTGTCAACTTCATAAGCCACCTTTTCTAATTCAATTTGAAAACCTTTTTTAAATTGAGGAGATTCTCCGCTTTGGCTTTCTAAATTTTTATCTACAATTTGGCCAATTTTTTCTAGTGAAGTTAAGGTGTCGTAAAACGATTCTAAACCTAGAATAAGCTTTTCAACTGATGCAATAACTAATATTATGATGATTTCTGCAGCAACAAACTGACCAATATTCATTTCTTGATTTAGAACTAAAGCACCACCAATTAATAACAAACTTGCGGTTACAATAACCTTAAAACTTATCATTTGGATAAACTGTAGCATCAAAATTTTAAAGTGACTTTCTCTTGCGTTAAGGTAATTATGTACTAATTCGTCATTTTTATTTATGCCTAAGTTTGTGCTCCCAGAGAGTTTGAAACTAATGACAGAACGCGCTATTTCTTGGATCCAATGAGCAACTTTATATTTGTTTTTTGATTCTTTTAAGCTGGTTTCAAGTCCTTTTATAGCTGTAAATCTGAAAACCACGAAAATGAGAATCAAAAGTAGGAGACCAAAAATGATAAAGAACGGATGGTAAAATGATAATAGTATTAATGCAAATAATATTTGCAAAACAGCCGTTGGTACATCAATTAAAATTTTGGATAGACTTTTTTGAATTGTAAGAGTGTCAAAAAAACGATTTGCCAATTCAGGCGGATAATAATTACGTAACTCCGACATTTTTATTTTTGGAAAGCGATACGCTAGTTCAAAAGAAGACCGTGTAAATATGCGTTGCTGTATGGTTTCAATAATTCTTAGTTGCATTAATTGCAATGCACCTGAAAATGCAACGCCTAGAGTTACCAGAATAACCAAAACTATCCAAGAGGTGGATATTTGAGCTCCTTGAATTAGGTTAATAATTGCTTGAATACCTAGGGGTAATGAAAGGGCTACGATACCTGCAAAAATAGCATAGTAAAAAACTTGTAAAATATCCCTTTTTTCTAATTGAAGCAGTCCAACTAAGCGTAACCAAGGGGTCATTTGTTTGTTTTTCATGATTAAGATTTCAAGGTGTTAAATACAAGGTTTTGGTAAAAATGCACTGGAGTAACCCCAGTTTTACAATCTGTAATGGATTTAAAATGATCCTTTAAGAAATGCTGATGTAAACTACCTTCAATGATTGTACTGGCTAAACTAGATGGGAATTCATAATCTGGATTTATGTCCTTAATCATATCGCGCAACCTATGAACAATGCGTTTATAAATAACAAAATATCCGTCTTTATTCTCTTGATCTACCTCTTTAGTTAAGAAGGATTTGGAGTTTTCATTTACAATGATTTTATTTAAAGTTACTTCATTTATATGTGAAAACTTTGAATCTTCTTTAGTACGTCTTGCAATAATCTCAATTGCTTTTTTGAGTTTGTCAGTGGGGTTTAAGCTATGGGTTTCAAATACTAATTGATATTCAATCCATGCCCAATACCATGATGATAAATAAACTAGAAGCTTATGCTTACTTTCAAAGTACCTGTAAATAGAGCTCTCATTTGAGCCAATTAGTGAACCAAGTTTTTTAAAGGTAAATGCTTCAAAACCTGCCTCATCAATAAGTTTAATACTATGCTCAACAATTCGCTTACCTAGATCTGATGATTCAGGATCTTTGACATAAATCTTTTCAGGTACTATAATCTTCAAATTTGCAAATAGCTTATCCATAATTAATAAATTTAAGTGCAAAATTAATAGTAATACTATTAATAAAGAAAATAAAGCTATTGATTTTATTAATCATTATTATAATAAAATCTTATAAACCAACAGGAAACAATGTTAATATGTTGTTGTTGAAGGTGTTATGTTATTGTGTAAAGAATGAGAAAAGGAATTTAAAAGCTAACTGCTTATTACAATATCGTTTTAATGACACTCTACAGCACCATTCACTACGTCATAAACAGGAGCAGGAGAGATGTAAGGAATACCAAGGCCAAGGCCTCTAACAATAAATAGAGCTCCAATAATAATTACAAAAACAGGAATTGCTTTTTGAATTTTTTGCCTAACACTACCTTTTAAGAAGTGACTTACATAAATAGCGGTGGTCATTAGAGGAATGGTTCCCAATCCAAAAAGTATCATATATAAACTGCCCTGAAAAGCATTACCACCTGTAATGGCTCCAAAAACAGCCATATAAACCAACCCACAAGGTAAAAACCCATTAAGGAATCCA
The DNA here is from genome assembly GCF_008056315.1 of Seonamhaeicola maritimus. Lineage (GTDB taxonomy): Bacteria > Bacteroidota > Bacteroidia > Flavobacteriales > Flavobacteriaceae > Seonamhaeicola > Seonamhaeicola maritimus. The sequence goes on from NZ_VRKQ01000018.1 coordinate 211,119, forward strand.
ATAGTTAAAAACGTATCAGCCGATTTTTTCTTTAAAGCGTTTCCCAACGCAGATTTAACTTTAGATATTAATTTATAAATGGGTTTTGAAACACCGTATTTATTTAGTTTGTGCTGCGGTATTAAAACCAAAACAATCATTAAAATTCCAATAGCTATTGATAGCTGTTGCTGAAAACCAAATAGATAAAGGCTCTTTCCTATAAGACCAAAAACCAACCCTATTAGACTATAAGCTAATAGTCTACCAATGTGATAAATAGTGATTTGAGAAACTTTTTTAAAGGAATTTGTTCTATCTACAGGAAGCATAAAGGCAATAGGACCACACATTCCCACACAGTGGAAACTTCCTAATAGTCCTAAAACAAATGCTGACAACAGCATAATTAATAATTTATAGATTCTTTAAATAAATAAGAATTTCCATTATATTGCCAATCAACTTTAATGTTCCAACGGCCATCTACCAAACGGGTGTCAGGTATGAGCAAATGTGGATTAGATAATGAAATGTCACTTTCAAAATCTAGTTGTTTGTTAGATGGCCTATATAGGAACAATTTTCCTGTAATTTGTTTATAATCAATATTGCTTGGGAACAAAATGGTTAAGCCTTCCTCAGTCTTTTTGTATGTAATATTTTCGCTTAAAGCTTTTGCGTTTTTTAGTTTGTCAATTTCTTTTTGATACGCCAATTCTTCGGCATAATAATCTTCGGTAACTAAGTCATGATCATATTTGTCGTCAACATTCATAGACACAATAAAGTACATTATAAAAGCTATAAACCCTATAAATGCCAGTACAATTCCTGTTCCCCAATTTACTTTCATCACTTTTGTTTTTTATAGCATTTCCCTTCATACCTCGGGTCAGGCTTTCGGTAGTCGCTCTTTTCAAGGAGCTTCAACAATACCTCAATCCTTAATGCAATCTTTTACTTCCGTCTTTCTACCTCCAATTAAGTGTTTACTTGTAACTTCTAGGGCCTAAAAAATTAGCCGTACAAGTTTCGATTAATTTGTCATCAACGTAAACACCTATTTTAATTTTATTTCTATCTCCTGTTAATGCCGAATTATTTATTTCAATAAATAATGTCCCTTCAGCTATACCTTGTTTTGGTACCGTAAAGTTATCACTGGTAGCAACTAACTTTAAAGTCCCTTTGTGCGACGTCAATTTCAGGCTTACATCTTCTATCTCTTTAGTTGTTTTATTAACCAGCTTATAGGTAAAAACATTACTAATTATGTTATTCTCTTTATGCTCATATAATTGTCCAGGAAGCCTCAAAACATTGGCTTCAACATCATTTCTTAAAAACAACATTCCTGTTAGAATACCAATTAAAATACTTAGTACAGCAATATAACCTTTCATTCTAGCCGACAGCTTAAAAGGTACTTTGTTTTTAATGTTATCTTCACTAGCATAACGTATCAACCCTTTTGGAAGATTGATACTCTCCATTATATGATCACATTCATCAATACAAGCGGTACAGTTAACACATTCTAGCTGTGTGCCGTTTCTAATATCTATTCCTGTTGGGCAAACGTTTACACATTGATTACAATCAATACAATCACCATGACCTAAAGCATCTCTATCTTCATTTTTTCTAAACTTCTTCCTTCCGCTAGGGCCTTCACCACGCTTATAATCGTAAGCAACAACAACAGATTTAGTATCTAAAAGAACGCCTTGTAATCTTCCGTACGGACAAGCAATAACGCAAACTTGTTCTCTAAACCAAGCAAAGACAAAATAGAATACAGCCGTAAAAATTATTAATGGGATTAATGTTCCCATATGGCTAAACGGACCATCTATTATGTATTGAATTAACCTATCACTTCCTATTAAATAAGCTAAAAACACATTAGCAATCAAAAAAGAAAAAATTACAAAAATGACATGTTTAAGTGTTCTTTTCCTAATCTTTTCAGCATCCCAAGCTTGTTTTTTAAGGCGCATTTGTTTGCCTCTATCACCTTCAATCCAATATTCTATTCTACGGAAAACCATTTCCATAAAAATGGTTTGCGGACAAATCCAACCACAAAAAATACGACCAAATGCAACTGTAAACAACGTAATAAAAATGACTCCAATTAACATGGAGATAACAAACAGGTGAAAATCTTGAGGCCAAAACGGAAACCCAAAAATGTTAAAACGGCGCTCTAGTACATTGAACATTAAAAACTGGTTACCACTTATTTTAATAAATGGAGAAGCCAATAAGAATATCAATAAACCGTAGCTAACAAGCTTTCTTCTGTCGTAATACTTACCACTCGGTTTTTTAGGAAAAACCCAAGCCCTTTTACCTTCTTCGGTAATGGTGCCAATAGAATCTCTAAAGTTTTCTTTATCGGGGGTTTCCAATTGATTCGAGTTTAAGATTCCCTTTGTTCATTAAAAACAAAGGGAATCAGGAAATATAGTTTAGTTGTTGTTTAGTTTTATTCTACTGGTACCTCTGTTTCTGATGTTGTTTCTGTTTCTGCTGGTGCTTCTGTTTCCGCACTTTCATCAACCCAAACATCACCCTCTGGTCCTTTTGGATTAGCAGGTGTAGTACCTTGTAAACTTAATAAGTAACTAGATACTTGTGCTATTTGCGATGGTTTTAATTGCGATTTCCAAGCAATCATACCCTTCCCGGAACGCCCACCTTCAGAAACTGTTTTAAATACATTCTTAATACCTCCACCTAAAATCCAATTTTCATCAGTTAAATTTGGTCCAATACCACCACCACCATCAGCCATATGACAAGCCACACAGTTAGTGTTGAAAATATCTTTACCAGCATTTAAATCACCGGCCTCTGTTAATAATGTCACGGTGTTAATATCAACTAAATCTTTAGCTGTTTTTTTGTACTCCTCAATAGCTGCTTTGGCATCGGCTAATTCAGTTTCTAATTCATCAAATTGTCCTCCAGCATCAAAAACATGATATCTTAATAGATAAACTGCCGCAAAAACAATGGTGATGTAAAACCCGTACAACCACCAAGGTGGTAAATTGTTATCAAGCTCTTTTATGCCATCATAATTATGGTCTAGTATAATTTCACCTTCCTCCTCTATAGGTTTCTGACCAAGAAGTTTTGTGTATGTTTCTTTCAACCAAGTGAACTTAAAGCCACTTTCTTTTTCAGCTAAAAATTTAGCTTTAGCTTCTTCATCTAATTTATGAAGCATTACATTTTCTAAGGCTCCTACTATAGCTTCAATTGCTATTAAAATTAGAAGAACTAAAAACAGAAACAGCAAGACTACTGGGTATTCTATGAAGGCTGGTTTATCGCCTGAATCTATAAAGAATTCTACAACTCCGAAGATGATGAAGAATACGATGGGTACTCTTACCCAAGATGGAATTAATTTTCTCATAATGTGTCGTCGTTTTGGTTGTCTAAAGGAATATTACTAACAGTGTTTATGTAGTCTTTTTTTGCGGTAAATACCCACCAAAACAGTGCTACAAAAAAGATGAAAAAGATGAGCAACGAGATAATAGGGTAAATCTCTATTCCCGTAATACTCTCCATATGATTTTTTACAAATTTTAACATGATTACTAGTTTTGATGATTATTCTGTTCCTTTGCTTATGTCAGTTCCTAATCTTTGTAAATAAGCAATTAGAGCAACAATTTCTCTGTTCTTCATCTCAACAAATTCTTCACCGTTATCTGCTGCATATTTCTTATCTGCCGCATATGTTTCGGCAAAATCAGGATCAGAATGCAAGTTCTCTTCAATTTGAGCACCTTGGTCTAACATACTTTGTTGTGCATTGGCAATATCTTCATCAGAATAAGGCACTCCTAAGCTCACCATGGCTCTCATTTTAGCTTCTGTATCAGATTTATCAAGCGTACTAGATGAACCAGTAATTAACCATGGGTAACGTGGCATGATTGAACCAGATGATGTACTTTGTGGGTCATACATGTGGTTAAAGTGCCAGTTGTCCGAATATTTACCTCCAATTCTATGAACGTCTGGTCCAGTACGTTTACTACCCCATAAGAATGGATGATCATAAACAAATTCACCAGCTTTAGAGTATTCTCCATAGCGCTCTACTTCACTTCTAAACGGACGAATCATTTGAGAGTGACAACCCACACAACCTTCACGGATATAGATATCTCTACCTTCAAGCTCTAATGGTGTATATGGTTCTACACTGGCTATAGTAGGAATGTTTGATTTTACCATTATGGTTGGTACAATTTGAATAATACCACCAATTAAAATAGCTACTGTTGCTAATAAAGTTAATTGTATTGGTCTTCTTTCTAACCAAGTATGCCAACCTTCACTAGCAGTACGTTTTTTAGTAACGCGCTCTAATGCTGGCGCTTCAGCTAATTCATCTTCAACTTTGCTACCGTTTTTAATAGTTACAATAATATTGTAAACTAATATTAACATACCAACAATATAAAGTGTACCACCTATGGCACGCATCCAATACATCGGGATAATTTCAGTTACAGTTTCTAAGAAGTTACCATAAACTAAAGTCCCATCAGGATTAAACTGTTTCCACATACTAGCTTGTGTGAAACCAGCAACATACATTGGTAAAGCGTATATAATAATACCTAAAGTTCCTAGCCAGAAATGCATGTTAGCTAAAGGCAATGAGTGTAATTTTGTTTTAAATAACCTTGGAATCAAATAGTAAATAATACCGAATGCCATAAAACCGTTCCAAGCTAAAGCACCAACGTGTACGTGGGCAATAATCCAGTCAGTAAAGTGAGCAATGGCATTTACATTTTTCAATGATAATGTTGGGCCTTCAAAAGTTGCCATACCATAACCAGTAATAGCTACAACCATGAATTTTAAAACAGGATCTGTTCTAACTTTATCCCAAGCACCTCTTAAGGTTAATAAACCATTAATCATACCACCCCAAGAAGGCATTAATAACATTACAGAAAAGGCAACACCTAAGTTTTGAGCCCACTCTGGTAAAGCAGTATATAATAAATGGTGAGGTCCTGCCCATATATAAATAAAGATTAACGACCAGAAGTGAACAATAGAAAGCCTATAAGAATACACAGGTCTGTTAGCTGCTTTAGGAACAAAGTAGTACATCAATCCTAAGAAAGGCGTAGTTAAAAAGAATGCTACGGCATTATGTCCGTACCACCATTGTACTAAGGCATCTTGTACACCGGCGTAAACCGAGTAACTTTTCATGGCACTTACTGGTAATTCTAAACTATTAAAAATATGCAGTACAGCAACAGTGATAAATGTGGCTATATAAAACCAAACAGCAACATATAAATGACGTTGTCTTCGTTTTAAAATAGTCCAAATCATATTAACTCCAAACACTACCCATATAAGAGCAATGGCAATGTCAATTGGCCATTCTAATTCGGCATATTCCTTAGAAGTGGTATACCCTAAAGGAAGTGAAATAGCTGCAGCTGCAATAATAAGTTGCCAGCCCCAAAAGTTAATGTTACTTAACAAGTCACTTGCCATACGTGTTTTGAGTAAGCGCTGCAGTGAGTAATAAACACCCGCAAACATAGCGTTACCAACAAAGGCAAAAATAACAGCATTGGTATGTAAAGGTCTTAGCCTACCAAAACTAAGCCACGAAATACCATCAGTAAGGTTTGGGAATAAAAACATAAATGCTAACAGTAAACCTACTGCCATCCCAACAACCCCAAAAATTATTGTGGCATAAATGAACTTTGTAACGATTTTGTTATCGTAATGAAATTGTTGCATTTCCATAATAGTTGTTGTTAATCTTTTTTGGTTAGTATTGAATTATCTGATTTTTCTTTAACAAGTTCGTCTTCAAAAAGCATACGTACAGACGGCGTATAGCTATCATCATACTGTCCACTCTTTACAGCTATAATAAAGGCTACAAAGAAACCAACAGCTACAACAATGCTTATAGCTAGTAAAATATATATAACACTCATACCTAATTGAAGTTACGCGTCAAAAATACTTTCATATGTTTTTTAAAAATATGACAAATGTCATGTTTGGTTTCGTTTTTTGGCCGTTACCCCTTCGGGGTCGGGCTTTCCATTTCAAGTCCTCACTCGTGCCTCGTTGTGGGCTTTTCTTTGCAATCCCTAACGCAACTATCCGCCAAATATCTCTCAATTATCATTTTAGTTTCCTGCCAACAATGTTAGTGCAAATGGTTGTAAATACTACAATGCTAATAGAACTCAAAGGCATTAAAATGGCAGCAACTACAGGTGCTAACTGGCCGGTAACTGCAAAATAAAGACCAATAATATTATAGATAAATGAGAGTACAAAACTCCATTTTATGATTTTAATGGCCGATTTAGAAACCTTCAAATAATTAACAAGCTCGTTAAATTTAGAAGCATCTAAAATAGCATCACAAGCAGGTGAAAACACATTTACATTTTCAGAAATTGCAATTCCCACGTTACTTTGTGCCAAAGCTCCTGCATCATTCAAACCATCACCAATCATTAAAACATTGGCGCCTTCGCTTTGGTGAAATTTTATGTATTCTAATTTATCTTCTGGCTTCTGATTGAATAACAATTTAGCTTTAGGAGGGAGTAACTTTGTTAAGTTCTCTTTTTCCCCGGCATTATCCCCAGATAAAATGACCAAATCGTACTCTCTTTTAAGAAGGTTGAAGAGTTTTGAAAGCCCTTTTCTGTAGGCATTGTAAAAAGTAAATTTTCCTTTGTATTCATTATTTGTACTCACATGAACGGCTGTATTCAATGTTGAGGTTACGGCAGAATATCCAACAAAAGGAGCAGAGCCTACTTTTATATTTTTCTCATGATGTTTTGCTTCAATGCCTTTACCAATATGCTCTTCATAACTATCTAAAGTTAGAATGTCATGGTCAGCTAAAAGATTATATAAAGATCTGCTTAAAGGATGGTTTGAACCTCTTAAAGTACTTTTTAATAGAGATTCCTCCAAATCAGAAAGTGTTTCACCTTCATAACTAATAGTAGCTTCTTTGTTTGAGGTAATGGTGCCTGTTTTATCAAAAATAATGGTATTTATTTTTGCCAGTTGCTCTATAACGCTGGCATTTTTAAGATAGAATTTCTTCTTTCCAAGAATGCGTAAAATATTTCCAAATGTAAATGGTGCAGACAAAGCTATGGCGCAGGGGCAAGCTATAATTAAAACTGCTGTAAATACATTTAAAGCTTTACTAGAATCATTTATAAGCCAATAACTTGTTGCAATCAATGCTATTAATAAAATAGTAATAGTAAAGTTTTTGCTAATTCTATTTGTAAGGGTAGTGAACGATAATTGTTTATCTTTTTTAAACACATCATTACTCCAGAGTTGTGTTAAGTAACTTTGCTCTACAGAGTTTAAAACATCCACTTCAATATTACCCTCAATTTGCTTTCCACCAGCAAACAACTTATCGCCAGATTTTTTAGTAACGGTTTTAGATTCACCAGTAACAAAACTATAATCAATACGGGCTTTCCCTTTAATTAAAATACAATCAACAGGAATTAGTTCTTCGTTTCTTATAAGCAATCGGTCACCTTTTTCAATATCATAAACTTGAACAGATTCTTCTTTTCCTTCTTGATTGATTTTGGTAATGCCTATTGGGAAATACGATTTATAATCACGCTCAAATGATAAAAATGAATAGGTCTTCTGTTGGAAAAATTTACCCAAAAGTAAAAAGAAAATCAAACCAGTTAAACTGTCAAAAAAGCCAGAGCCAGCATCAAAAATAATTTCTGCAGTACTCCTAACAAATAAAACCAAAGCGCCCAAAGCAATGGGAACATCAATATTTAAAATTTTAGATCGAAGCCCTTTATATGCTGAAATAAAATAGTCTTGAGCTGAATAAAAAACAACGGGTAAACTAAATCCAAACATGAGCCATCGGAACAGGTGCTTATATTGTTCAAGCCAAAATTCACCAACTTCAAAATACTCTGGAAATGATAAAAACATAACATTACCAAAAGCAAAACCTGCCACACCCAATTTATAAATTAAGGATCGGTCAATTCTTTTTTTACCAACACTATAGTCTTCTAAACTAATATAAGGTTCGTAACCAATACTACTCAATAGCTCAACAAGGTTTTTAAGAGATAACTGTTCACTGTTATAAGTTATTCTAACAGTCTTCTTTCCAAAGTTCACAATAGAAGAACTTACTGAAGGATGTAGTTTATTCAAATTTTCTAAAATCCAAATACAAGAGCTACAATGAATATGCGGAATGTATAAACTTACAATTTGAATATCATCATTATTAAACTCTAATAATTGGTCTACAATTTTATCATTTTCTAAAAAATTGTATTTACCAGCAACTTCTTTAGGGGTGGCTCCTGGAGCATTTTGTAAATCATAATAACACGTTAAATCATTTGCAGAAAAAATCTCGTAAACAGTTTTACAACCGTTACAACAAAATGATTTATCGTCATAAAGAATCTCGGAAGATGTAGCATCTAATCCGCAGTGGAAACATGTTTTATGCTCCATAATATTTGCTCAAATTTACCTGTTGCAAAGGTGAAAAGTTAGTGAAAATTTAAATATGATATTTGTCATGATTTACTTATTTTTACAAATCTTGAATTAATATGGTATGAGTAAGTGTGAACAATGTATAATTAAACAGTTTAATTCTCTTAAAGCCTTGACTAAGGATGAGTTAGTCCGAATTTCTGGTTGTAAGACTTCTAGGAAAATTAAAAAGGGAGAAGTTATTTTTGAAGAAGGAGAGGTGCTAAATGGCGTTTACTGTGTACGAGATGGTATTTGTAAGTTGACAAAGTTAAGTGCGAACGGAAAGGACCAGATTGTGAAAATGGTTGTTAAAGGTGATTTGCTAGGGCAACGATCTGTTGTAAGTGAAGAGCGTTCTAATTTACAAGCCACTGCATTAAATGATATGGAAGTTTGTTTTATTCCGAAAAGTGAGATTTTGGCTGATCTACATAAAAACCCTGATTTTACTTTTGATGTTTTAAAAGATATGGCTAAAGACCTAAGAGAAGCGGATGATGTTATTGTAAATATGGCTCAAAAATCTGTTAGACAGAGGTTAGCAGAAACCATAATTTATATTCATAATAGTTTTGGTACAAATCCTGATGGCACTTTAAGCGTTCTATTATCTAGAGAAGATTTTGCTAATATTGTTGGAACAGCTACAGAGTCTGCAATTAGGGTGCTTTCTCAATTTAAAAAAGAGGGTTTGATTTCTGCAGTAGGAAAACAGATTAAAATTGAAGATATAGAAGCTCTTAAGAGAGTTGAATAGTTAGAAAATAAAAGATAAAAAAAGGCTCTGAAATGTTTCAGAGCCTTTTTTTTAATTTAGTTTGAAGGTCTTAATATCTTTAAATATTGAAATATTTATTTTCTCAATATTATTTCTGAATGATTTCCAATCTTCATTAAAAAAGGTATTCGTTTTCTCTATTCCATCTTTCACAGCTTTTTTTGCATGATTAATAAGTGTAGTCTCTGTATTTGTTAAACCATTTTGTCTTGATTTTACATAACCATTTGCTAAATTAATTCTCCTAGAAATAGTCATTTCAGAGTTTCTGGTAATACCTTGTCTTTTATCAACTTTTCCAAGGTACATATCTAATAAGGCATCTATACTTTTCGTGATGTCTTTACAAGATTTAATGGCATCTTTATACTTTTCTTTGTCAAGCTTTATCAATTCAGATTGATATTTATCAGCAATTTGCTTACTCTCTGCTAATTGTTTAACAGCATCAGAAGTTATTTGAGTTAGTGTCTCAAGCTCTTTTGAAGCATTATACACTTCATTAATAGCATTTTTAGTAACGTTTAAGCGCGGATCACTTTTAACAGTAAGCATTTTTTCTGAAGTTTGATCTCCAAAATGCAGAACTAATTTGTATTTGCCTGGTTTTACCTTTGTGCCACTTGGTTCTCTAGTACTTTTTCTAAATGTTCTAGAAGGTCGGTCAGGTCCTTTTTCATTTAATGATGGCCACATCCATTTTTGAATACCGCTCTCCTTTGGTGCTTTTTGTTTTAAAGTTCTAATTAATCGGTCACCATCATAAATTTTCATTGTTAAGGAATCCCATTTAACTTCCAAGGTCTCTGAATCAACATCTTCTTCGTTATCTTTTTTCTCCTCTTTAGCATCATCAGTTTTCTTCTTATCAATTTTAACATAATAAGAAATTTGAGCTATTCCTTTTCGGTTTTCACCATTATATAAAGCATCACCACCAAACCTACTCCCTGTTGGTTGATGATAAGCAGCTAAATAAGCAGTGGGCGGTTCAAATAACTCTAATTTTTGATTAATCATCTGTTTGTTTTTAGCCATAGCTCTTAGCGGTCTTATATCATCTAAAACCCAAGCGGCTCTACCAAAAGTTCCAATAATTAAATCATGTTCCCTTGAGTGAATAATCAAATCTTTTATAGATACCGTTGGAAAGCCCTCTGTCCATTTTGTCCAGTTTTCACCCGCATCAAAGGAAACATATAATCCATCGTCTGTTCCTAGGAACAATAAATTAGGTTCTTCTAAATCCTCTACTATTGAAAGCGTATAGCTTTTAACATCCTTTTCATCAACAATACGTTTCCATGTTCTTCCATAATCTTTAGTTCTATAGGCGTATGGTGTATAGTTAAATCGTCTATAATCATTAGCTATTAAAAGCGCTTCACCTTTATTCTTGTTAGAAGCTTTTATCTGAGGAATCCAACTTCCAACAGGTAAATCTTTAATATTCTTTGATACTTCAGTATAAGTCTGCCCTCCATTTTGAGTGACATGAATGCGTCCATCATCTGTACCAACCCAAATCATACCTTTTTCTAATGGAGAAGGTTCAATAACCAAAATAGTACAATGGTTTTCGGCTCCTGTGGCATCTAAGGTTAAACCACCACTTTCACTTTGTTTTTGTTTTTCTGGATCATTGGTTGTTAAATCATCAGAAATGATAGTCCAAGTAAGTCCTTTGTCGGTAGATTTGTGAACAAACTGACTTCCAAAATAAATGGTGTTAGAATCAAATGGGTCTATATTGATTGCAGAATTCCAATTAAACCGAAGTCTTGTTTCTCCATCCGGATGTGTTGGTTTTACCCTCATGTTGTTCCCTGTTTCCGCATCATAATAGGTTACATTACCCTGTTGACTCATAGACCAGCCAAATCTTGAATTTTCTTTATCTGGTACAACATCAAATCCATCTCCAAAACTAATTTCTTGCCAGTAAGAATTTCTGATGCCTTGTTCTTTCCAAACATATGCTGGACCTTTCCAAGACCCATTATCTTGCATGCCGCCATAAACATTATATGGAATGTCATTATCTACACTTATATGATAAAATTGGGCTAAAGGAAGGTTGCCAATAAAACGCCAAGTTTTACCTCCATCTTTTGTGATATTGAGACCGCCATCATTCCCATCAATCATATAATTGCCATTTGTTGGGTGAATCCACCAAGCATGATGGTCTGGATGAACGCCATTATTTGCACCATAAGCCGGCATGAGTTGTTTGAAGTTTTTACCACCATCTTCACTTACATTAACATAGGTGAAAACCGAATACACTCTGTTTTCATTTTCAGGATCTACAAAAATATCGGAATAGTAAAATGGGCGATTTCCAATGTCATTTTTATCATTTATTTTATTCCATTTAAAACCTCCATCTTCACTTTTATATAAGGCATTCTTTTTGGCTTCAATTAGAGCGTATATGACGCTTGGTTTGTTAGGAGCAATGGCTATACCTATACGGCCTAAATCACCATTTGGTAAGCCATCTTTATCTGTTAACTTTTTCCATGTTTCACCACCGTCATGAGTTATATGCAAACCAGAACCTTTTCCACCAGAATTAAAAAACCAAGGGTCTCTTTTATGTTCCCACATGGCGGCAATTAACTTATTTGGATTTGTTGGATCCATCACCAAATCGGCAGCTCCCGATTTATTGTTTGTAAATAGAATATTATTCCAAGTTTTACCACCATCGGTAGTTTTGTAAATACCGCGCTCTGGATGTTCTCCCCAAGGAGATCCAATAGAGGCCGCATAAATTATGTTAGGGTTAGTAGGGTCAATGACTACTCTATGTATATGACGTGTTTTTTCTAATCCCATTAACATCCAGTTTTTTCCACCATCTAAAGATTTATAGATACCAAAACCACCATTCAAACTATTTCTAGGATTCCCTTCTCCGGTACCCACCCAAATAACACTAGGGTTAGATTGCTGGATAGCAACCGCACCGATAGATGCTGTAACTTCATTGTCAAAAATAGGTTCCCATTTTATACCACCTGAAGTAGATTTCCATAAGCCACCAGAAGCAGTTCCAGCATAAATGATATCTGGATTTGAGTTTACTACATCAATTGCTGTGACTCTACCTGACATACCCCCAGGACCAATATTACGTGGGTGCATGTTTTTTAATAAATCCATTGAAATTTCCTGAGCAGAAAGGAATACAATACTTAAAAGCATTATAAGCGTAGCATATTTTCTCATGTTGGTGGTTTAGTTTAGTTTTAAATTTAGTGAACTTTTACCAGAGATTTCTAGATTTGACGTTCGCATTACAATATTTAATAATCTCTGAAATCCGGTTTGCTCTTGTTGCTTCTCTTTTTGCACTTTTTAACCAAGATAAGTAGCCTTTTTGGTAACCTTTTGAGAAGCCTTGATAGTTTTCAAAAGCTCTTGGGTTTTTATCAAATTCTGTTTGTAAATCGGATGGAATAATCCCGTTTTCAACGTCATCCATAAAAGACCAACAACCATTTTCTTTGGCAAGGTCTATAGATTTGTAACCAAACTCATGGATTAATCCGGAAGATTCTAATTCTTTTATATAACGTTTGTTAAGTGCACTCCAATTGCTTTTAGGGTTTCTTCTACAGAAATATTGCATTCGTTTACCATTGCCTAAACCTTTTACAGTCGAATCTATCCAGCCAAAACAAAGCGCTACCTTAACAGCTTGTTCCCAGCGCATGGTAGGAATTTTAGTTTCTAGTTTATAGAAAATCAAATGGACGCCTTTATCTTGATGGTGGTTTTTTAATAACCAATCATACCAATCGGTATCTCGTTCAAAATAAAGTTCTGGGAAATCGTTCAATGATTAAATCTTTTTAGATTCAACATAAAAATCAGGATCTACTTCAAAGGTTTCAATTTTCTTATCAGAAGATAACGTGTTCCAATCCGCCTTTGGGAATAGCCACTGTTCTTTTTCATTAATTTTAATTTGAATAGGCATGTCGAACTTATCAATGATGTTTGTCCAACGGTATTTTATAGTTTTACCTTCAATTTTATATTCTAGAGTTGGAACTTTAATGGTTCGTAAATACTGATTGAAAAACTCGGTTAAATCAATGCCTGTTTGTTCGCTTATATAATCTTCAATTTGTTTGGTGGTAACAGTTTGATGATAAAATTCAGTATTTAATCCTCTTAGAATCTTACGCCATTTTTCATCATCCTCTATGAGTTGTCTAAGAGTATGCAAAATACTTGCACCTTTATAATACATATCAGAAGACCCTTCATGATTCACATGATATGTGCCAATTATTGGTTTGTCATTGGTTATGGCTTTTCGAGTACCTATGATATACTCTGATGCTGCTTTTTTTCCAAAATGATAATCTAAATACAAGCTTTCGGAATAAGTGGTAAAACTTTCATGAATCCACATATCGGCTGCATCTTTGTAGGTAATGTTATTAGCAAACCATTCATGACCAGCTTCATGAATAATAATATAATCAAATTTTAATCCCCAGCCGCTACCAGACCAATCTCCACCTCTAAAACCGTTTTTATAACCGTTGCCATAGGTAACGCTACTTTGATGTTCCATTCCTAAATAGGGTACTTCCACTAATTTAAAACTATCACGATAAAATGGATATTGTCCAAACCAATGTTCAAATGCCTTCATCATTTTGGGTGCTTGTTTAAATTGTTCTTTGGCTTTTTCTAAATTATCTCTTAATACGTAATAATTCATATCCAGATTTCCTGCCATGCCATCATAAACCTCAGAAAAGTTCACATAATCACCTATATTGATGTTAACACCGTAATTATTAATTGGGTTTTTCACAACCCAATGAAACGTTTTTGTATCACCTATTTGCTCAACCAACCTAAGTCTTCCGTTAGAAACATTTGTGAGTTTATCAGGGACATTTACACTAATAAGCATACTGTCTACTTCATCATACATATGGTCTTTACAAGGCCACCAAACACTGGCGCCTAAGCCCTGGCATGACGATGCTATAAAATGATTATCATTACTATCATTCTCCCATGAAATACCTCCATCCCATGGTGCTCTAATTGCTTCTCTAGGATTTCCTTCATAATGTACTTCTAAAGAATTTACAGTTCCAATTTCTTGAGATTGGTTTAAGGTTATAAAATGAGCATTACCATCATGTTTAACTTCTAGTTCTTCTTCATTTTGGATTGCTTTAGTAAGTTTTAATGGTGGTTGCAAATCAATTTGCATAACGGAATTATTTTCTAAAACTTTGTACTGAACTGTATTTTTACCAGAAATGAATTTTTTATCTGGTTCAACTTTAATATCTAAGTGATAATAGGTTAAATCCCACCATTCGCGCTCTGGAGTTATAGAACCTCTAAGCGTATCTTGTCTTGTGAAATGTTCTTTTTTTGAAAGTACTTGTGCTTGAGCAAAATTGATAGAAAGAAATAAAAATAGGAGGAAGGTGATAGTTTTTCTCATTTTTTGATTTTATTCAAATTTATTTAAAATCGAATAGTATTAAGTTAAAATTTATTTAATGTTTTTTAGTTTTAAACCAAAGTGGTTTCAAAAAATAATGCCAATTATTTGGTGTAATTAAATTTTATAGTTTTTGTGGTTCCGTCTTTTTCATGCATATCTACATAAACATTCATTTCTTTATCATTTACTTTTTCAAAACTCATTCCTTCAAAAACCACTTTGTCTTTGGTAATATATTTTAATGGGAAATCTACGGTTTCATCTTTTGTTTCCCAACCTTTTAAATCGTTATGAAAGTGTTTCAATTGCAGAATTAACGTATTTTCAAGCTGCCTAATGATTTCAATTTCATAAAAAGAAACTTTGTTATTATTAATTAATTTGAAGGTTGCCATCATGGAACCACCAGAAGGCGTACTCCAATTCTCTTCTGTGATGCCTCCAAATGCTTCACCTTTCCAATTACCAGAAATCCATGAAATATTTTCTAGTTTAGGTTCAAGTTTTTTTTGTTCCTGACCTAAAAAGGAAATGGGAATCAAAAGGAGTATATAGATGAGAATTTTCATAGCCTTAGTTTGTATAAATTTACTGAAAATAAAAAATGCTTCAAAAAAGTGTTTTTTGAAGCATTTTTAAATTTGAATTAGTCACCTACTTTTATACTTAAAAGCAATATTTATTTTCTTTAGTTACCTTGTCTGCAATGATATTTCTTAATTCAATGATATTAGGCATATTAACGTATTTGATGTAGCGTTTTAATCCCATAAGCATCATGCGTTGTTCATCTCCTGTAGAGAATGAAATAATAGAATGTTTACCAGCAGTTTCTATAACATCAATAGCGTGGAATAGATTTAATTTCGCCATGGCAATTTCTTCTTTAGCATTTTCTTCTCCATTTTTTTTGGCCATTTTTTCTGCTCTTAAAATAGCAGATTCGGCTAAATAGATTTGAATTAAAATATCTGACGAAGCTAGCATAAGTTGTTGCTGTTCTTCAATTTTCTCTCCATATTTTTCTAAGGCGGCACCAGCTACCATTAAGAATAGTTTCTTCAGGTTTTTAATAATGCTTTTTTCTTCTGAAAATAATTCCGAGAAATCTGGTGTATCAAATGATGGAATACCCATTAGCTCATCTTTCACAGCCATGGCTGGTGTTAATACATCAACATGACCTTTCATAGCTTTTTTAATAAGCATACCAATACTCAACATCCTGTTTATCTCGTTGGTGCCTTCATAAATTCTTGATATACGGGCATCTCTCCAGGCAGATTCCATTGGTGTTTCTTCTGAGAATCCCATACCACCAAAAATTTGAATACCCTCATCAGTACATCTTTGAACAAATTCAGAGACTGCTACTTTTAGTATAGAGCACTCTATGGCATATTCTTCAACTCCTTTTAATTCTGCTTCTGGGTGAGAATCTTTGCCATTGGTCTGTCTTAGTTCAATTCTATCTTGAATATTTTTTGCAGCTCTATAACATCCGGCTTCTCCAACCCAACAGTTAGTGGCCATTTCTGCTATTTTTTGGCGAATAGCTCCAAAACTAGAAATAGGCGTTTTAAACTGAATACGCTCGTTGGCATATTTAATAGATTCTGTAATGGTTCTTCGTTGGGCATCTAAACAAGCAACAGCTAATTTTATTCTTCCAACATTAAGAGCATTCATTGCAATTTTGAAGCCATTTCCTCTTACTGACAACATATTTTCAATTGGAACAATGGTGTCATTAAAGAATACTTGACGTGTTGATGAGGCACGAATACCTAATTTATGTTCTTCTTCACCCATGGTTATACCATTTGGGTTTTCAGGGTCATATTCAACAATAAACCCTGTAATATATTTATCATCTTCAATTCTGGCAAAAACTATCATAAGACTACAAAAGCCAGCATTGGAAATCCACATTTTTTGACCAGTGATCTTATATGATTTACCATCTTCAGAAAGAACAGCTTTTGTTTTACCAGAGTTAGCATCACTTCCTGCACTTGGCTCTGTTAAACAATACGATCCAAACCATTCCCCTGTAGCAAGTTTTGGGACGTATTTTTGCTTTTGTTCTTCGGTTCCGTATAATGTAATTGGCATGGTACCAATACCAGTATGAGCACCAAAAGCGGTACTAAAAGAACCTGTTGCACCAGAAATATAATCGCAAACAAGCATAGTGTCTACAAAACCCATGCCCATGCCGCCATATTCCATAGGAACAGCGACGCTTAAGAATCCGAGATCGCCAGCTTTACGCATGCAGGACTCCGTTAAATCATAATCCTTATTTTCAAACTGTGCTTTTTTTGCCCAAATTTCTCTATCAACAAATTCGGTTACAGCTTCTTTCATCATAAGCTGATCTTCATTGAAATCTTCTGGTGTGAAAACATCTTCACAATTGGTTTCTTTTACAAGAAACTGACCACCTCTTAATATATTTTTTTCTTCCATTGTTTAAGTAGATTTTGAGATTTAATTCAAAAATTCAAAAATACCGCAAGCCCCTTGACCAGTTCCAACACACATGGTAACGGCTCCATATTTACCTTTCATATTGCGTTTACGCATTTCATCAAATAACTGTACAGAAAGTTTAGTTCCTGTACAACCTAATGGGTGTCCTAAAGCAATGGCACCACCATTAACATTAATGATGTTTGGGTTAAGATTTAATTCTCTGATTACTGCAATTGATTGAGAAGCAAAGGCTTCGTTCAATTCAATAAGTTCTAAATCGTTCTGTTTTAAACCAGCTAATTTCAAAGCTTTTGGGATAGCCTTTACTGGACCAATTCCCATAATTCTAGGTTCAACACCCGCTGCGGCATAATTTACTAATCTGGCAATAGGTTCTAAGTTTAGTTCTTTAACCATTTCTTCACTCATAACCATAACAAATGCGGCACCATCACTCATTTGAGATGAATTTCCTGCAGTTACACTACCTCCTTGAGCAAACACCGGTCTTAATTTTGCGAGAGCTTCTAAATTAGTTCCTTTTCTTGGGCCTTCATCTTTTGTAACGTTATAACTCTTATTTGCTTTTTTTCCGTTGGAATTGATATAAGTTTGATTCACTTCTATAGGAATAATTTGATCTTGGAATCTATCCTCAGATTGAGCTTTTAGAGCTTTCATATGAGAATTATATGCGAATTCATCTTGGTCTTCCCTAGATACTTTAAACTGATTAGCAACGGCTTCGGCTGTATTTCCCATACCCCAGTAATAATCTTCATGACCAGCGTTAACAATATCATAGTTTAATTCTGGTTTAAACCCAGTCATGGGTACTGCACTCATACTTTCTGCACCACCTGCAATAATACATTCTGCCATTCCGGATTGGATTTTGGCTGCAGCAATGGCAATGGTTTCAATACCAGATGAGCAAAACCTGTTCACTGTTACACCAGGAACATCAACGCTATCTAAACCCATTAAGGAAATTAGGCGTGCCATATTTAAACCTTGTGAACCTTCAGGCATTGCATTACCAACAATTACATCATCAATTCTAGTTTTATCTAATTGAGGCAGTTCTTTCATCATATGCTGAATGGTCTCAGCAGCTAATTCATCGGTTCTCTTAAAACGGAACAAACCTTTTGGTGCTTTCCCAACAGCAGTTCTGTATGCTTTAACTATATATGCGGTTTTCATTGTTTAATTTCTTAAAGGTTTTCCTGTCTTCAACATGTGCTGAATACGTTCTAAAGTTTTACGCTCTGTACATAAACTTAAAAAGGCTTCTCTTTCTAAATCTAACAAATATTGCTCGCTAACTAACGAGGGTTCAGATAAGTCTCCTCCAGCCATTACATAAGCTAATTTGTTGGCAATTTTCTGATCGTGCTCACTAATATAGTGGGCGGCTTCCATGGAGTCAGTTCCAACTAAAAACATGCCTAAGGCTTGTTTTCCAAGCACTTTCACATCTTTTCTTTTTACTGGCTGCGTATAGCCGTCATCAGCCATTAATCTAGCATGAGCTTTAGCTGTGGCAATTTGTCTGTTTCTATTAACAACAACAAGGTCTTTCCCTTTTTGAAGTATTCCCAAATCGAAAGCTTCGTAAGCCGATGTTGCTACTTTAGCCATCCCAATGGTTAGAAAATACTCTTGAAGTACATTTAATTCTACATCACCTTTTCTAAAAGAATCTGAAGCTCTAAGTGCCATTTCTTTGGAACCGGCGCCACCAGGGATGACGCCCACTCCAAATTCAACTAAACCTATGTAAGTCTCGGCCGCAGCCACAACTTTATCGGCATGCATGGAGAGTTCACATGCACCACCTAACGATAATCCATGAGGAGCAGAAATTGTTGGAATAGATGAATAACGCATACGCATCATAGTATCTTGAAAATACTTGATTGCTCCATTAAGTTCATCATATTCCTGCTCTACAGCCATCATGAAAATCATACCAATATTTGCGCCAACTGAAAAATTTGCGCCTTGGTTGCCAATAATCAACCCCTCAAAATCTTTTTCGGCTAAATCTATTGCCTTGTTTAATCCTGCTAAAACGTCACCTCCAATGGTATTCATTTTGGATTGGAACTCACAGTTTATAATACCATCTCCCAAATCTTCTATAACTACTCCAGAGTTTTTGAACACTTCATTACTCTTTCTAATATTATCTAGAATAATGAACGCATCTTGTCCTGGTTTTTTAGTTTGAGATTTTGATGGAATGTTATAGTAATGTGTCGCGCCGTTAGCGATAGAATAGAAAGACGTACTACCTGAAGCTAACATATCTTTCACCCATGAAGCAGGTTTTAAACCTTCATCTTTCATAATTTCTATACCTTTTTCAACTCCAATAGCATCCCAGATTTGAAACGGACCATGTTCCCATCCAAATCCTGCTTTCATAGCATCATCAATTTTGTATAGTTCATCTGATATTTCCGGAATTCTGTTTGAAACATACGCGAACATTGCTGCAAAATTCTTTCTGTAGAACGTACCAGCTTTATCTTTTCCTGAAACTAATATTTTGAATCTGTCAATTACTTTTTCAACAGTTTTGGTAAGCTCTAATGTTGCAAATTTTGCTCTCTTTTTACTGCGGTATTCATGGGTTTCTAAATCTAAAGAGAGAATTTCGCTCTTACCATTTTCCCCTTTAATCTTTTTATAAAAACCTTGTCCTGTTTTGCTTCCTAACCATTTGTTTTCCATCATAGTATTGATGAAGTCTGGAAGTTTAAATAATTCATGTGCTTCATCATCAGGACAATTATCATATATACCGTTTGCAACATGAACTAATGTGTCTAAGCCCACTACATCAACTGTTCTAAAAGTAGCCGACTTTGGTCTTCCAATAACTGGACCAGTAAGTTTATCAACCTCTTCTATGGTTAAGCCTAATTCTTTTACCTGATGAAATAAAGATTGAATGCCAAAAATCCCAATTCGATTTCCTATAAATGCAGGCGTGTCTTTGGCCACTACTGATGTTTTTCCTAAATATTGTTCTCCATAATTATTAAGGAAATCAAGAACGTTTTGTGACGTTTTAGGCCCAGGAATAATTTCAAAAAGTTTTAAATAACGTGCTGGATTAAAAAAGTGGGTTCCACAAAAATGTTTTTGAAAATCTTCACTTCTTCCCTCGCTCATAAATTTGATAGGGATACCTGAAGTGTTAGATGTAATCAAGGTTCCTGAAGTTCTATGTTTTTCAATACTTTCAAAAACTTGTTTTTTAATATCTAATCGTTCTACAACAACTTCAATAATCCAATCAACATTTTTAACTTCTGATATCTCATCTTCTAAATTACCTGTAGTAATTCTACTCGCAAATTTTTGGTGATAAATAGGAGAGGGTTTAGCTTTTAAAGCTTTTTTTAGAGAATCATCTACTAAACGATTTCTAACAACTTTATCTTCTAATGTTAGCCCTTTGCTTTTTTCAATGTCGTTTAATTCTCTAGGAATTATATCAAGTAATAAAACCTCAACACCAATGTTGGCAAAATGGCAAGCTATACCGCTACCCATGATTCCAGAACCTATTACCGCAACTTTTTTAATTATTCGTTTACTCATTACCCCTAAAATCTAAAATTACTTTTGATTGTAAATCTTTTTGTTAGAAACCATATCTATAATAAGTTCAGCTACTTCATAAAAATGGTTCATTTTTTCTTCAGAAACGTTTCGCCTAATAGTCTCATTAAATGTGAGTACTTTTTCTCTAGAATAGTCTCTTTTTTCACGCCCGAATTCAGTTAAATGAATTAAAACGCCTCTACCATCTTTCGGGTTGGGGTGTCTTTCTATTAATCCTCTTCCTTCCATGGTTTTTAAAATTCTGGACAAGCTGGTAGCTTCCATACCCATTTTAGGACCTAATGCAGTTGAAGGCGTGCCTTTTTCAGGGTCAATACTCAAAAGCGTGAAGCCTGTAGCCATGGTGCTTTCAAATTTAGAAGCCTCTTCGTTGTACATTTTTTGAACCATAAGCCATGTGGTTCTAAGAATATAATCAATAGTTTTGTCCTTCATAGTTGGTGGTTAAATGCCAAATATAGAAAAATTTATTATGCATGCATAATAAATTTTCAAAAATATAAATTCGTTGTAATAAAAATAGCACCTTAATAATTAAGATGCCATAATTATAATATAAATGAGAAAATTATTTACCCAATTTTTCCATTTACTAAACCAATAACCGAACCTACTATAGTTACTATAACTATGTAAATTCCTAGACTTAAAACGGCCAATGAGTAAGTTAAGTCCGTATTCATTGCTAAATTAAAAAAGTTGTCAAACAAACCCATAAAAACACCAATTATAGCACCTGCTTTTGCACCAGTAGCCAAAGTAGAAATTTGAGCCCATTGATTATATATATAGGATATGAACAACCCAAAGGTTAAACAGCCTAAAAATATAAATAACATGGTTTGTGAACTTTCTTCAGGTTGTGGAAATGTGTCTACAAATAAGATCCCATAAAATAACCACCCTAATAGGAAGTCTACAATACCGCCAGCAATACCGGCAACTAAGAAATTTTTTGTCTTCATTTTTTAAATTTTAATTAGTTAGATATTCTTAAAAATATGAAAAATAATATAAATAATTAAATTTCAGTAAGTTGCTGTGAAATGAAGTGTGTTTAATTTTAAAGTTTTAAATTACTGACTTTCCACTTACTCTTGATAAATTTTTTCAATGAGTTCTTTGTATTTTTCCTTAATCACTTTTCGCTTCATTTTCATTGTAGGAGTAAGGTGGCCATCATCAATGGTCCAAATATCTGGGGTTATTTCAAACTTTTTAATTTGTTCCCATTTACCAAAGTTGGTGTTAGCTTCGTCAATTTCTTCTTGAATACGTTCATGAAGCTGTTTACTGTTTAAAATGGCTTCTTTGGATTCAAAAGTAATATCATGCCTTTTAGCCCATTCTTCAACAAATTCATAATTAATTTGAATTAATGCTGCAGGCATTTTTTGCCCTTCGCCAATAACCATAATCTGCTCTATAAAGCGAGATTGTTTAAATTTATTTTCAAGAAGTGCAGGTACAATATATTTACCTCCAGAGGTTTTAAACATGTCTTTTTTACGATCTGTAATTTTAAGGAAATTATCATCACAAACTTCACCAATATCACCCGTGTGAAAATAATCGCCACTCATCACTTCTGCGGTTTTTACTGGGTCTTTATAATACCCTTTCATTACATTTGGACCTTTTACTAAAATTTCACCATCTTCGGCAATCTTAACTTCAACATTATCAATAATTCTTCCTACAGTTCCAATCTGGATTCCCATATTATAAGGGCAGTTTACTGAGACGACCGGTGAAGTTTCCGTAAGTCCGTATCCTTCTAAAATAGGCATTTCTGCGGCAGAAAATATTCTAATTAATCTTGGTTGTAAAGCGGCACTTCCAGAGACTAAAGTATCCAGGTTTCCACCTAGGCCTTCTTTCCATTTACTGAAAATTAGTTTTCTGGCTATTTTTAATCTGAACTCATACCACCATCCATTCTTTCCGTAAGGCTCAAATTTTAAACCTAAATCAACGGCCCAAAAAAATAACATTTTTTTAATGCCCTTAAGTGCTGCACCTTTAGCTATAATCTTATCATAAACCTTTTCATATAACCTTGGAACTGCAGTCATTATAGATGGCTTAATTTCTTTTAAGTTTTCGCTAATGGTTTCTATGCTCTCAGCAAAATAAATCTCTGTACCACAATACTGGTATAGATACAGAATCATGCGTTCAAAAACATGACAAACAGGTAAAAAACTTAATGCTGATGAATTACCATGTTCCATAGGAACACGTGATGAACTATCAATAACATTAGATACTAAATTGTCGTGAGACAGCATAACGCCCTTAGGTTTTCCAGTAGTTCCAGAGGTGTAGATTAAGGTTGCTAAATCATCAGGTTTTACAGAATCTCTTATGGTTTCTACTTCCTTTTGATTACTTTCATCTTTGCCTAAATCTAAAACATCCTGCCAATTCTTTTCGCCTGCAATTTTATTAAAAGAATACACCTCCTTAAGCTTGGTGTTTCCTTTTATCTGGTTTAGTTTTTCTAAAATAGTTTCGTCTGACACAAAACAATACGTAGCTTCGGAATGATTTAAAACATACTCGTAATCCTCTTTAGAAATAGTAGGGTAAATAGGGACATTTTGTGCCCCAATTTGTAAAATACTCATGTCTAAAACGTTCCATTCTGTACGATTTGTTGATGAGATAACCGCAATTTTGTCGTTAGGTTTAACCCCAAGCCTTAATAAGCCTCTACTTATCTGATTATATTGATTAATATATTCTTGTGTTGATATACTAACCCATTTACCATCGTACTTTGAGGTAAATGCTTTTTTTAAACTAAACTTCTCAAGTTGATACGGAGGAAAATCAAAAATTCTAGTAATCTCTGTCATGTGTTTTTTTGAAATGCTGTATTGCAAAGTATGAAATTAAATATGATTTTCAAATTTGAGTCAAAAGGATAAATATTATTAGATTTTAGTTGGTTCTTAAATTGGATTATCTTTTTTATTGTTGATTAACCATATTGTTAAGGTATTCTTTTAAATTTTTAGATTTTTTTCAAATTGTGAACGCATTTTCATTAATTTTTACGAAAAGTGCAATTCTTGACCGGAAAAAATGCCAATAATTATAAAAAAGATTACGGGTATTACATTTTTGTAAAGTCTGGTCTTAAAACCTTTGATGATTCGTTAAAATCAAAAAAAAATTCAAACGTTTTCGTAAAGTATTTTAGCTTTGAAACCATGCTATATCAAGGTTTTATGACAAAAGTCAGTTTAATTGTTTTATATGTAGAGTAATTTTGATGTATAAAATAAGAGATCATATTATAGTAAATAAAGAAGTAAAAAAAATGGAATTAAAACAATTTAAGAATAGCGTTTGGAATGATGCTATTGACGTCAGAGATTTTGTAATTAATAATGTAACTCCTTATTATGGAAATGATGAGTTTTTAGTGGGCCCTAGTGAGCGTACTAAAAAACTTTGGGATGTTTGCTTAGAAGCTTCTAAAGAAGAGCGCCAAAACAATGGTGTACGTTCTGTTGATACAGAAATCATATCTGGAATAAGCAATTTCGAGGCAGGATATATTGATAAAGAGAATGAGGTTATAGTTGGTTTACAAACAGATGAATTATTAAAACGTGCAATGAAACCTTTTGGAGGTTTTAAAGTGGTTCAGAAAGCACTACAGGAGCATGGTTTGGTGCCAAGTAACACTGTTACAGAATTGTTTTCTAAATATGTAAAGAGTCATAATGACGGTGTGTTTTCTGCTTATAATGATGAAATTAAAAAGTTCCGTTCTTTAGGGCTTTTAACAGGATTACCTGATAATTACGCTCGTGGTCGTATTATTGGTGATTATCGTAGAGTTGCTCTTTATGGTATAGATAGATTAATTGAAGCTAAAAAAGAAGACTTTGCTGGTATAGAGGGGCCTATGAGTGATGCTGTTATTCGTTTACGCGAAGAAGTATCAGAACAAATTAAGGCCTTAAAAGACATGATAGAGATGGGTAAAAAATATGACCTTGATTTATCTCGTCCAGCTCAAAATGCTCAGGAAGCCGTACAATGGACTTATATGGCTTACTTAGCAGCTGTAAAAGAACAAGATGGTGCTGCAATGTCATTGGGTAATGTATCTTCTTTCCTTGATATTTTTATTGAAAAAGACTTAGAAGCAGGTGTAATTACTGAGGTTGAAGCGCAAGAGTATATTGACCAATTCGTAATGAAATTACGTATGGTTCGCCATTTAAGAATGGGAGCTTACGAAGAAATTTTTGCTGGAGATCCAACTTGGGTAACAGAAGCTATTGGTGGTATGTTCTCAGATGGAAGAACTAAGGTTACAAAAACATCATTCCGTTTCTTAAATACCTTATATAACTTAGGTGCATCACCAGAGCCAAATATTACTATTCTTTGGTCTAATAGTTTACCTCAAAACTTTAAAAACTACTGTTCTAAGGTAGCTATTGATACATCTTCAATTCAGTTTGAAAATGATGATATGATGCGTACAATGCGTGGATCTGATGATTACGGTATTGCATGTTGTGTGTCTTACCAAGCTTTAGGTAAGCAAATCCAATTCTTTGGAGCAAGAACCAATTTAGCTAAAACACTTTTATTAGCTATTAATGGTGGACGTTGTGAAAATACAGGAACTCAAATGGTGGAAGGTGTTGAGCCATTGGAAGGTGAATATTTAGATTTCGATAAAGTAATGGCTAACTACAAAGTAGCCATGAAAGAAGTAGCACGTGTGTATAATGATTCTATGAATATCATTCACTACATGCATGATAAATATTACTACGAAAAAGCTCAAATGGCGTTAATTGATACTAACCCAGATATTAACATTGCATATGGTGTTGCTGGTTTATCAATTGTAGCAGATTCATTATCGGCTATTAAATATGCTAAAGTGAAGCCAGTAAGAAATGAACAAGGTTTAACAATTGATTTTGAAATAGAAGGTGATTTCCCTAAATATGGAAATGATGATGATAGAGTAGATATATTTGCTCATGATGCTGTTGAAGATTTCAATAACGAATTAAAGGCCTTACCAGTTTATAAAAATGCAGAACCTACAATGTCTGTACTTACAATTACATCAAATGTAGTATATGGTAAGAAAACGGGAGCTACTCCAGATGGTAGAGCTAAAGGTGTTCCATTTGCACCAGGTGCAAACCCAATGCATGGACGTGACACTCACGGAGCCATTGCATCTTTAAACTCTGTAGCTAAAATTGATTATAAAGATTCTCAAGATGGTATTTCAAATACATTCTCAATAGTTCCTAAATCTTTAGGAGCTTCTGAAGAAGATAGAATCTCAAATTTATCTGCAACACTAGATGGTTACTTCTCAAGAAATGCACAGCATTTAAATGTTAATGTTTTGAATAAAGAAACGTTACTAGATGCTATGGAGAATCCAGAAGAGTATCCACAGTTAACAATTAGAGTTTCAGGATATGCTGTAAACTTTATAAGACTGACAAAGGAGCAACAGATGGAGGTTATAACAAGATCGTTCCACGATTCAATGTAATTATAAAATTAGTCGAGTGAGGACTTCCGAAAATTAGTACCTTTCGGAAGTTCTAACTTTAAATCTAATACCTTATCAAAACTGCAGATTACACATTGAGAGTGCATTCGGTTGAATCGTTTGGCACTCATGACGGACCTGGAATACGAATGGTTGTGTTTTTACAAGGGTGCAAACTAAAATGTTTGTACTGCCACAATCCAGATACCATAGATACCCACGGAGGAAAAGAATATCCTATAGAGAGCTTAGTAAAAAGAGCTGTTAATATGAAATCTTATTTTGGTGAATTTGGTGGTGTTACGGTTTCTGGCGGAGAGCCTTTATTGCAGTCAAAAGAGTTGGTTCATTTTTTTCAGAGGTTAAAGGAAGAAGGAATTCATACTAATGTAGATACTAATGGCAGAGTGTTTAATCACTTTACTGAAGAACTGTTAGATAAGTATACAGATTTGGTTATGCTAGATATCAAACATATGCATGAAGATGGATATCAAATGTTAACGGGTCAGAAAAATAAAGAGACCACTTTCAATTTTGCTAAACACAGAGAAGCTTCAGGTAAAGCTATGTGGTTGCGTTATGTTTTAATTCCAGGGATTACAAATACCCCGGAATTGTTACACGAAATGGGAAACTATTTTAAAGATTATAAAACCATTGAGAAGATTGAAATTCAACCATACCATAAACTAGGTATCCATAAATGGGAAGCTTTAGGTTGGGAGTATAAGTTGAATGATGCTAGAGAGAACACTGAGGAAGAATTAGAATCAGCTGTTGAAATACTGAAAAACTATTTCAAGGAAGTGAAGCTTAATTAAAATGAAAACAAATAAAATCTCATATAGTTTAGGAATAACACCAAAATTTATGGTGGTATTTCTTCTATTTAATGGGATTCTATTTAGTTGCAATAATTCTGAGAAAAAGCAAGATGCTGTAAATATTGATCACCCAATAGTTGGCAAATGGATTAAGGTAGGTCATGCTGGAAACACAAGTTTTAATTTCAAAAAAAATGGACTTGTTGAAGGCGATTTTGGAAATGATAAGAGTATTGATGTAGTCGCTGAATATGAAATAAAGAATGATACTATCAAGTTTGTAGATAAGAAAGGTCAAGCTTGTGAAGGATATGGCTTGTATAAAATAGATCAAACAGACAATTATGTGTCATTTGATTTAATTGAAGACAATTGCGCCGGAAGAATCAAGACAACACTTGGCTTTTGGGTAAGACCAAATTTTGAAGACACCCTTAGTAAACTTAATACACAAATAGAAAATTCATCTCAATTAGAATTACTACTTAATAGAGGTAGAGTGTTTTTAGCAATAGGTAAATCAGTGCAGGCTAAACAAGATTTTGATAGTTTCATTTCTCAAGATTCTACAAATGCCAGAGTATATATAAATAGAGCTGGGACAAGATTTCCTCATGACATGAAGGGAGCTGTTCTTGACTGTAATAAATCAATAGAATTAAATCCCAAAAACAAGAACGCTTATTTTTTGAGAGGTCTTGCCAAATACGAATTAGGCGAGAAAGAACAAGCCTGTGAAGATTTTGAAAAGGCCATAGAATTAGGTTTTTCAATTTTAAGAATAGCTGAACAAAAAAGATGTGAAAATTTTTGGGTCAAAACGGAATAAAGCATAAAAGACAATAGTCTTTTGTGAAGAAAAACAATTAGGAAAACATGAAAACACAAAAATTAAAAAATCGTTGGTTGATAGCTGCTTCAGCAGTGGGGATACACATTTCAATAGGATCTGTGTATGCATATTCAGTAATGACCAACCCAGTAAAGGATATATTCGATGTTGATGGAAGTGTGATAAAGTGGGCATTTAAAATTGCTATTTTATTACTAGGGTTATCAGCAGCATTTTTAGGTAGATGGGTAGAAAAAGTTGGTCCAAAAGTTAGTGGAACAACAGCAGGATTATTTTACGGATTTGGTATTTTAGGATCTGGTCTTGCAGTGCAATTAGAATCACTTTGGTTGTTTTACTTATGCTACGGTGTAATTGGAGGTATAGGTCTTGGATTAGGATACATTACTCCAGTAAGTACATTGGTTAAATGGTTTCCAGACAGACGTGGTTTGGCAACTGGAATGGCAATTATGGGCTTTGGTTTTGCAGCTTTAATATTTGGCCCCGTAATGCAATCATTATTTGATTCAGTTGGAGTATCTAATGCATTTTACATTTTAGGAGCCATCTATATGATTTTAATATTAGCTTCGGCTAGATATATTGAAAGACCACCGGAAGGATATATGCCAGAAGGTTTCAAACCAGGCGAAGGAAAAACTATTAAAGCAGATATTTCAAATATCACTGCTAATGAGGCTTTAAAAACATCACGTTTTTATTATATCTGGATTATGATGTTTATAAACATTTCTTGTGGTATTGCAGTAATTTCTGCTGCCAGCCCAATGATGCAGGAGAAACTAAGCTATACACCAATGGAGGCTGCCGCAATAGTTGGTTTAATTGGGGTGTTTAATGGGTTAGGTAGAATTATGTGGTCTACATTATCAGATTACTTAGGAAGAGCAAATACTTATATAGTATTCTTTGCTTTCCAAATTTTAGCATTCTGGTTATTACCACAAATATCGATGGAATTAGCATTTTTAGTAATATTATTTACTGTAATTACTATGTATGGTGGTGGCTTTGCAACTTTACCAGCTTTTTTAGGCGATTTATTCGGAACCAAACAATTAGGTGCTATTCATGGTATGGTATTAACGGCATGGGCTTTAGCTGGTGTTGTTGGTCCAACAGTTTATGATGTTGTTAAAAATATAACAAAATCTGTAGATGATACGCTTGCAGTATTTGCGGGATTATTTATTGTAGCATTTGTTGTATCATTATTAATGAAACGAACTGTAACACAAGCTTACAGAAAAATAAATAAAGACTTGAAATTTGCATAAAAAGCAAATTTAAAACAGTTCCATTTTTTCTTTTTTTATTGAAAAACCCCGAGGCAGGTTATGATTGCTTCGGGGTTTTTTGTTTTTACAAAAAATATTTAAAAAACTATTGATTTTAAAGGGATTATATGATTTATGTCATGAAAATACCTCATGTTAAAACGTACTTTTATATGGAATTTTAGAAAAAAATGTAATCAAAAATAAATATTATGGAATTACTAGAAAATGTGAAAACACGGGTTTACAAATTTGGTAATAAGGAGGCCGATGGTAACCGCGAAATGAAAAATCTCCTAGGTGGAAAGGGAGCTAATTTAGCTGAAATGAGTTCTATTGGAATTCCGGTTCCTCCAGGGTTTACAATTACTACTGAAGTTTGTACAGAATACAATCAATTAGGAGAAGAAGCAGCAATGGGCTTTATTAGAGATGAGGTGGAAAGTGCCATAGCTAATATTGAGAACATCATGGGAACTAAGTTTGGAGATAAGGAAAATCCATTACTTATTTCTGTACGTTCTGGTGCTAGAGTTTCTATGCCAGGGATGATGGATACTGTATTAAATTTAGGTCTTAATGATGATGCCGTTTTAGGAATTGCAAAACAGACTAATAATGAGCGTTTTGCATGGGATTCGTACAGGCGTTTTATTCAGATGTATGGTGGTGTAGTTTTAGGAATGAAGCCAGAGTCTAAAGAGGATATTGATCCATTTGAAGAAATAATGGAAGCTCTTAAACATAAGAGAGATATTGAATTAGATACAGAGTTTACTATTCAAGATTTAAAAGATTTGGTTTATGACTTTAAAGAAGCTGTAAAGAAACGTACCGGTCATGATTTCCCAACAGATCCTTGGGATCAGTTAACAGGAGCTATAATTGCTGTATTCAATAGTTGGAACGGTGATAGAGCTATATATTATAGAAATATGAATGGTTATCCTTCAGAATGGGGAACAGCTGTTAATGTTCAAGCCATGGTATATGGAAATATGGGATTAGATTCAGGAACTGGTGTTTGTTTTACAAGAGATGCAGCAACTGGAGAAAATATATTTAATGGAGAATATTTAATTGATGCACAAGGTGAAGACGTAGTGGCTGGTGTTAGAACACCACAGCAAATCACAAAAATAGGGTCTCAACGTTGGGCAGAATTGGCTCAGGTAGAAGAAGAAGATAGAATTGCGAATTACCCTTCTTTAGAAGAGTTAATGCCAGAAATATATGAAGAGTTAAACGAGTACCAAGAAAAACTTGAGTTACATTATCGTGATATGCAAGATATGGAGTTTACAATTCAACAAGGTAAACTTTGGATACTTCAAACACGTAATGGTAAACGTACTGGTGCTGCCATGGTTAAAATAGCTATGGATTCATGTAAAGAAGGTTTAATTACTGAAGAAGAAGCATTACTTCAAATTGAACCAAATAAATTAGATGAATTATTGCACCCTGTTTTTGATCCAAAAGCATTAGCAAGTGCACAAGCAATAGCTCAAGGTTTACCAGCATCTCCAGGAGCAGCTACAGGTAAAATTGTGTTCTTCGCTGATGAAGCAGCTAGATACAAGAGTAGTATTTTAGTTAGAATTGAAACTTCTCCGGAAGATTTAGAAGGAATGAACATTGCAAGAGGTATTTTAACTGCCCGAGGCGGTATGACATCTCACGCAGCTGTTGTAGCCCGTGGTATGGGTAAATGTTGTGTGTCTGGTGCAGGTGCCTTAAAAATTGACTATAAATCACGAACATTAACTGTTGATGGTCATGAATATCATGAAGGTGATTGGATTTCTTTAAATGGTTCTACAGGTCATATTTTTGAAGGTAAAGTGCCTACTATTGAGCCAGAATTAAGTGGTGAGTTTGCAGAAATCATGGATTTATCTGAGAAGTTCACTAAAATGCAAGTGAGAACTAATGCAGATTCTCCTAAAGATGCACAAGTGGCTCGTAATTTTGGCGCTCAAGGTATTGGATTAACACGTACCGAGCATATGTTCTTTGAAGTTGATAGAATTAAGGCTATGCGTGAAATGATTCTTGCTGATACTGTAAAAGGTAGAAAAGAGGCATTAAAAGAATTATTACCAATGCAGCGTTCTGATTTTGAAGGTATTTTTGAAGCAATGGCGGGATTACCAGTTACAGTAAGGTTATTAGATCCACCTTTACATGAATTTGTGCCTCATCAATTAGAAACACAGAGAAGTTTAGCCGAAGATATGCACATTACTTTGTTAGAGGTTAAAAATAAGGTTGCTGAACTTGAAGAGTTTAACCCAATGTTAGGTCATAGAGGTTGTAGATTAGGAATTACTTATCCAGAAATTACCGAAATGCAAGCCAGAGCTATTATTGAGGCTGCTTTAAACCTCAAAGAAAGAGGTATTGAGGCCAAACCTGAAATTATGGTTCCTTTAATTGGTACAATTGCCGAATTTGAAAGTCAAGAAGCTATTATTAGAGCTACTGCTGATAAGGTGTTTGAGGAAAGAAATGATAAAGTAGAATATCTAGTTGGTACTATGATTGAAATTCCTCGTGCTGCATTAACTGCTGATTTAATAGCTAAAAAAGCTGATTTCTTCTCATTCGGAACCAATGATTTAACACAAATGGCATTTGGATATTCTCGTGATGATGCTGGTAAGTTCTTACCTATATACATTGAAAAAGGAATATTAAAAGTAGATCCATTTGAAGTTTTAGACCAAGAAGGTGTTGGACAATTAGTTGAAATTGGAACAACCAAAGGGCGTTCAACCAAAAAAGACCTAAAAGTAGGTATATGCGGTGAACATGGTGGTGAACCAAGCTCTGTTGAGTTCTGTTATAATACAGGGATGAATTACGTAAGTTGTTCTCCTTATAGAGTTCCTATCGCCAGAGTTGCTGCGGCGCAAGCTGCTATTAAAGCAACCAGATAGTGTTTTCCGTTTTTCTTTTTTTGATTGAAACCCCGAAGTTTACTTCGGGGTTTCTAATTTTATAAGGAAAGGTTTTTAGTGCTTTTCAACCCATTTACGTGCATTAACAAAAGCTTCTAACCAAGGAGAAACCTCGTCTTTACGTCCGTCAGGATAGTTAGCCCAATTCCATTGGAATATAGAGCGTTCTATATGTGGCATCGTTACTAAATGGCGACCTGTTTTGTCGCTCATCATAGCCGTGTTAAAGTCAGAGCCGTTCGGATTATGAGGATAGCCTTCATAACCATATTTTGCAACAATATGATACTTAACTTCGGCATACGGTAAATTAAATTTTCCTTCTCCGTGAGAAATCCAAACCCCTAAGTTAGCTCCTGCTAACGTTGATAGCATTACAGAATTATTCTCCTGTATTTTTACTGATGTAAAAGAGCTTTCGTGTTTATGTGAATCATTATGATGCATTTTTCCATGGATGTCATGCTCCGGAGTAATTTCTTCAAGCTCCATGAATAACTGACATCCGTTACAAATTCCAACAGATAGCGTGTCTTCTCTATCAAAGAAATTTTGAATGGCTTTATTTGCTTTTTCGTTGTATTTAATAGCACCTGCCCAACCTTTGGCTGAACCTAAAACGTCTGAATTACTAAACCCACCAACAGCTCCTAAAAACTGAATATCTTCTAAGGTTTCACGACCAGAAATTAAATCGGTCATATGAACATCTTTCACATCAAAACCAGCTAAATACATAGCATTTGCCATTTCACGTTCTGAGTTACTTCCTTTTTCGCGTAGAATAGCGGCCTTTGGTCTTCGGTTTCCTTTTTCAGGTAATTTACCAGTAAAATGTTCTGGGAATGTATATTGTAAAGGTTGATTTTTATAATTATTGAATCTCTCTTCAGCTAAATTATTTGCTGTCTGTTTTTGGTCTAATAAGTATGATGTTTTGTACCAAACATCTCTTAAGCGAGAAACAGTCATGGTAAATACTTCAGCATTATTAATTACACTTAAGTTGTCACTTTCAGTTACTTTTCCAATGTTAACAAAATCAATATTCGCATTAGACAATACGGTTTCAATGGAGGCATCCTTCGCTTGAATTACAATTCCAGCATTTTCAGCAAATAATATTTTTATAGTATCCTTTTCGTTTAAAGCAGATAAGTCTAATTCAGCTCCAACATTATTATCGGTAAAACATAATTCTAAAAGCGTAGTGATTAATCCTCCCGAAGCCACATCATGTCCAGCTACTATTTGCTCATTTCTGATTAAATTTTGAATGGTATTAAATACGTTTTTAACGTACCCAGCATCTTTTACATTAGGAGCATCATTTCCTATTTTGTTTAAGACTTGTGCAAAAGAACTTCCGCCTAATTTAAAATCATCTTGCGATAGGTTGATGTAATAAACGGCTCCACCATTTTTGTTGAAAACGGGCTCAACAACTTTAGAAATATCGTTACAATTAGCTGCAGCTGATATAATTACCGTACCCGGAGAAATCACATCCTCACTAGGGTACTTTTGTTTCATTGAAAGCGAATCTTTCCCTGTAGGAACATTGATGCCCAAATCAATAGCAAATTCTGAAATGGCTTCAACCGCTTCATACAAACGTGCATCTTCACCTTCATTTTTACAAGGCCACATCCAGTTAGCAGATAGTGATACATTTTGCAATCCGTCTTTTAAAGGCGCCCAAACAATATTGGTTAAAGCTTCGGTGATTGAATTTCTACTTCCAGCAACAGGGTTAATCAATCCAGAAATAGGCGAATGCCCAATAGAAGTAGCAATACCTTCTTTTCCTTTATAATCCAACGCCATCACTCCAACGTTGTTTAATGGTAATTGTAGAGGACCAGCACATTGTTGTTTGGCCACTTTACCACCAACGCAACGGTCTACTTTATTTGTTAACCAATCTTTACATGCCACCGCTTCAAGTTGTAAAACCTGGTCCAAGTATTTGTAAAAATCATCGGCATTATAAGAAACATCAGCGTAGTTTCTTTCAACCGTATGATCCGTCATGATAGTTTTAGGCGAACTACCAAACATATCTTCCATGGCTAAATCCATAGGTTTATTACCTTTAGTTTTAGATTGGAATGTAAATCTATCGTCACCAGTAACATCCCCAACAGTGTACATTGGCGAGCGCTCGCGGTCTGCTATTTTATGTAATGTTTCAATATGGTCTTC
Organism: Seonamhaeicola maritimus; assembly: GCF_008056315.1. Lineage (GTDB taxonomy): Bacteria > Bacteroidota > Bacteroidia > Flavobacteriales > Flavobacteriaceae > Seonamhaeicola > Seonamhaeicola maritimus. Next base: position 245,788 of record NZ_VRKQ01000018.1, read on the forward strand.
ACCAATAACCAATCCCATACGTTCTTGAGATTCGTTACCAATAATTTCTTTGTCAGATAGGGTAGGGTCACCAACTGGTAAAGCATCCAAATCTATTTTTCCACCCGTATCTTCAACTAATTCAGACAGACAGTTTAAGTGTCCGCCAGCACCATGGTCATGAATGGAAACAATAAAGTTTTCTTCACTTTCTACCATTCCACGAACCGCGTTTGCAGTACGTTTTTGCATTTCAGGGTTAGAACGCTGTACAGCGTTTAACTCAATACCAGAAGCAAATTCTCCTGTGTCGGCACTAGATACCGCAGCTCCACCCATACCTATGCGGTAATTTTCACCACCTAGAATTACAATTTTATCACCAGTTTTTGGTGTGTCCTTTAAAGCTTGGTCTGCTTTACCGTAGCCAATACCACCAGCTTGCATAATCACTTTATCAAACCCAAGTTTTCTGGCTTCCTCTTCATGTTCAAAAGTCAATACCGAACCACAAATAAGGGGTTGCCCAAATTTGTTTCCAAAGTCTGAAGCTCCGTTAGATGCTTTTATTAAAATATCCATAGGCGTTTGGTATAACCAATCGCGTTCTTCAACAACTTTTTCCCATGGACGGTTTTCTTCTAATCTAGAATAAGATGTCATATAAACCGCAGTTCCTGCTAAAGGAAGCGACCCTTTTCCACCTGCTAACCTATCTCTAATTTCACCACCAGAACCGGTTGCAGCACCATTAAAAGGCTCAACAGTTGTTGGGAAATTATGCGTTTCCGCTTTAAGTGAAATCACAGATTCAAAATCTTCAGTAGTATAAAAATCAGGAATATCGGCACGTTTTGGCGCAAACTGTTCCACTTTTGGGCCTTTAATAAAAGCCACATTATCTTTATATGCCGAAACAATATCGTTAGGGTTTTGCTTCGAAGTTTCTTTGATCAACTTAAATAAAGAGGTTGGTTTTTCCTCACCGTCAATAACAAATGTACCGTTGAAAATTTTATGGCGACAGTGTTCACTATTAACCTGGGAAAATCCAAACACCTCAGAATCAGTCAAAGGACGATCAATTTTCTTCGCAACACCTTCCAAATACGCTACCTCTTCATCACTTAAAGACAAACCTTCCTGCGCATTATAAGCCGCAATATCTTCAATATCCAAAATAGGTTCCGGTTCAATATCAATGGTAAAAGATTCTTGATTCAGTCCATTAAATTTCTCAGAAATCATTGGGTCAAAATCCTTAAAATCTTCAGAAACCGCATCAAATTCCTCAATCCTAATAATGTCTTGAATACCCATGTTTTGGGTAATCTCAACCGCATTGGTACTCCAAGGCGTAATCATGGCAGCACGCGGACCAACAAAAAAAGCATCTAATGATGCTTGTTCTATTTTAGGTTGGTTGCCAAATAACCACGTTAATTTTGAGATGGTCTCCGTTGATAATTCTTTTGTTGTTTGAACAGCAAAAACTTTGCTATTTGTGTTTCCAAAGAAGTGAATCATTATCTATTTATTTGTGTGTGTTTAAAGAAAGTGCAAAAATACACATTTTTAACTATTCAAGATGGCTTTTTTTATCAAAGACAAGAGGCTTATTAACAGTATTTTTAACAAGAGTTTTAATTGTTTGGACGTTACCCATGGATATGGCTTTCAGCAGTCGCTCCCTCCTGTGTAGGGGAGCTTCAACAAATGCTTCAATCCCTAACGCTTAAGTTATATTAGAAGTATTTGTTTAAAATAGTAACCACCGAGCCATAATAACTACTCCCAAATAAATTTAAATGCACCAGTAAATAATACAATTGGTAAATCTCTATACGCGCTGAGGTATTGGAGTAAGAAGGAAAATGAGAATGATAAGACTCATAAAAGGTGTTGCCAAAACCACCGAATAATTTTGTCATGGCAATATCAACTTCGTTATGTCCGTAATAAACTGCGGGGTCAATTAAATAAGGTTCACCCACTTTTGAAATTAAATAATTTCCACTCCATAAATCACCATGAAGTAATGACGGTTTTATGCCGTTAAACAATGATTCCAATTGACCTATAATGCGTTGCTCAGGCGGACTCTCAGAACCAGAAAGTAAGCCAATTTGTTTTGCTATTTCAAGTTGTGGCAATAAGCGCTCATACGTGTAAAACTCTACCCAAGTATTGTGCGTAGTATTGCTTTGTGGTAAACTACCAATATAATTGTCTTTGTCCAATCCAAAATTTTCCGAAGTACATTTGTGTAAAGCTGCCAATTGTTCACCTAAAATCTCATAATCTTCAGCGCTAGCCCGTTTAGATTCAATAAAATCCATCAGTAAGAAAGAAGCGTTTTCAAACTTGCCAAAAGCTATAATGTTTGGTGTTTTTATGGTGTTTGTTTTTGCAATCAGGTCCAAACCATAAGCTTCCGTTTTAAATATATTTAATGCGCTGACACTATTCATTTTTAAAAAATAAGCGCAGTTTGATGTGTCAGCTTTATAAGCCCGAGAAATATCTCCACCACCAATTGATGATACATTAATGATGGTATCCTCTAGAAGGTTTGAGAGATGCAATTTTAAACCCTTATTCATCTTGGTAACCTATCTCTTTCGTTTATAACAACTCTGAACAATTTCATTATAAAACACTTCGGTTTTTACATGCTCAAACTCCAAAGATTTTGGTAACGCTTCAAACAACGAAATACCATCACCTAAAACTATAGGAATGGTTGTTAAGCGTAATTCATCAATTAAATCCTGCTTTAAAAAATTCTGAACCACCTTACCTCCATCAATGTACAGTTTGTTAAATCCTTTTTTATGAATAGTTTCTAAAACTTCGTTTTCATCACCTTTTATTAAAGTTACCTTGTCTTCAATGTTTTTCGGTACGGTTTTCAAAGACCTGCTTAAAACAAAGACCTGCTTTTTATAAGGCCACTCAATATCAAAACCTAAAACCGTTTTAAACGAGGTTCTTCCCATCACAATGGCATCAATTTCATCCATAAGGTTATTATAACCCATGTCTAGTTGGTCTGGATTTGGAATCATGTCTAACCAATCCAATTCGCCATTTTTTCCTGCAATATAGTTGTCAATGCTTTTTCCTACGAATACGATGTTTTTTGGTTTCATAAAACCAAGATAGGGAAGATGTAATTCTGAAACAAGTTAGGAATGACAAGTCTAAGCTTTACGTTCTAAAAGCGCCATATAAAATCCATCAAAACCAGACTCATGAGCCAAAACTTTTTTGTCTTTTACAAAAGTAAATTCTGTCCCTGCTTCAGTCTTTAAAAACGCCTGCACTTGATTTTGATTTTCAGAAGGCAATACAGAACAAGTAGCATAAACCAATTTACCACCAGGTTTTACCATTTTAGAATATTTCTGTAAAACATCTTGTTGTACTCCTCTAATACGGTCTATAAACTCTGGTTCTAATTTCCATTTGGCATCTGGATTTCTACGTAATACACCTAGGCCAGAACAAGGGGCATCAATTAAAACACGATCTGCTTTATTGTATAATTTTTTTATCGGTTTGGTAGAATCAAGAACTTTTAAATCTACATTATGTACACCGTTACGTCTGGCTCTAATTTTAAGTTTTTTAAGTTTACTTTCGTAAATATCCATGGCTACAATTTGCCCTTTATTCTGCATTAAAGAGGCAATATGTAATGTTTTTCCACCGGCACCAGCACAAGTATCTACTACTTTCATGCCTGGTTTTACATCAAGCATTTCAGCTACCATCTGAGACGAGGCATCTTGAACTTCAAAAAAGCCTTTTTTAAAAGCCTCGGTAACAAAAACATTAGCGCGTTCTGTTAGTTTTAAAGCGGAAGGGTAACCTTTAATGAATTCGGTTTCAATATTTTGGTCAAACAGTAAATTTTGTAACTTCTCTTTAGTTGTTTTAAGCGTATTGGTTCTTAAAATAACATCGGCTTGTTTATTCTGTGCTGCTAATTCTTTGGTCCATTTAACTTCACCCAATTCTGCAACACCCATGTCGTCAATCCAATCTGGTATAGACTCTCTTAATACCCTGCTTTTGGAAAGCTCATCAAACTTACCTTTAATCTTTCTTGTTGGTGTGCCTTCAAAATATTTCCAATCAGGTAATTTAATGCCTTTTAAAGTAGCCCAAACAGCAAACATACGCCACAAATTATCTCTATCAAAAGGTTCTTTAACTTCAGCAATTTCAGCATATAATCGTTTCCAACGTACAATGTCATAAGTGGTTTCGGCAACAAAACCACGGTCTCTACTTCCCCAGCGCTTGTCTCTTTTTAATAGCTTCTGAATAACCTTATCGGCATATTCATCTTCATTAAAAATAGAAGTTAAACCATCAATAACCGCAAAGCATAAATTTCTGTGTAATCGCATCTTTATCAAATAAGATTGCAAAGGTAACTAATATTGATTTGTCTATACCTTTTAAACCTTTTGTTATTTGTTCAGTCTTAAAGAAAAAACTTGAAATATGAAATTACAGAAGAATTTATTCCTTTCACCGGTATTATTAGTTTTGATTTTTATAGCATGTTCCAATGGAGATGATTCAGAAGTCCTTCAAGAAGATGAACAACCTACTAATACAGATTATGATATTAGTGGTATACTTTCAAAGTTTTCGGGCACTGGATTGTCCTATGCAGTAAACGGAAATACAGTAACCTTTACAACTCAGGATTTGCCAAATCATACTAGTCCATATTGGCCGGAAACAAATCCGCTGCATGAAGATTATAATGGAAACAATAGCCAATTTAATTTAAACCCAAATAGAATTGCAGCTCAAAATATTGTTTTCACAATTTCATTAAAACCAGAGGAAGCTACAAATAAGCAAGCAACACCAATGGGACCCATTGGTATAGCCAGAAATGGCGTAGTATTTTTTAATCAGTATGCAGCAGGAGGATCACCCCTAACAAATGAAATTAATTCTTTTGATCAATATTTAGGACACCCTGCAGGACAAGATAATTACCATTATCATATTGAGCCCACTTTCTTAACCCAAGAGTTTGGAGAGAATGCTTTTTTGGGTTTGCTCTCTGACGGTTTTCCGGTTTACGGGCCTGTTGAAGATGGAGAGACCATTATCAATGCTGATTTAGATAATTATCACGGGCATTTTGGTGCAACTGCGGATTTTCCTGATGGTATTTATCACTACCATATCACCAATGAAGACCCATATTTAAATGGTAATGGTTTTTTTGGAACCCCAGGAAATGTTTCAAGATAATTGAAGTTTTCGGTCTTACATATCTGCTTAATTCTTTTAATACTCGTTTCTTGTAAGAAACCAGAGACTATAGTTTTAGATGTTTCTAAAGAAAAATTAATTCTTAATAATGGGGTTTTAGAGTTCGATGAAAATCCTTTTACAGGAATACTTCAGAACTTTTTTTCTAACGGACAGCTACAGTCTGAAGTAGTTTATATTGAAGGAAAGAAGGATGGGGCAGAAAGGCAATGGTTTGTTAACGGAGCTTTGGCCATTGAACGTTTTTATGAGGAAGGTGTAAAGATTGGGGTTCATAAAGCTTGGTGGGAAAATAGATCACATAAGTTTGAATACCATTTTAATGATAGAGGTGAATTTCATGGAAATGTAAAAGAATGGTATGCAGATGGCCGTTTATTTAGAGACTTCAATTATAAAAAGGGAAAGGAAGTGGGGTCTCAAAAACTTTGGAAACCTGACGGAAGTATTAAGTCTAATTATGAAGTGATTAATGGTGAACGTTTTGGTTTAATAGGATTAAAAAAGTGTTACACGGTAACAGTAAACAGTGATGAAATAAAATGAGAATTAAAACTTTTTTATTAATTTTCTCAATGCTATTTGCTTGTAAAAAGGATGTCAAAGAATCTGGCAATGTAACAAGGTTGCCTTATTTTAATTCAGCTGATTTTACACCAAATTGGGAGGATGCTACACATAGAATTCCTGAGTTTTCATTTACGAATCAAAATGGTGAGGTTGTAAATAATCAAACTTTTGAAGGAAAAATATATATAGCTGATTTCTTTTTTACTAGTTGCCCTGGAATCTGTCCGAAGTTGACTAAAAATATGGCCAGTATCCAGGAGACCTATAAAAATGATGAAGATATTATGTTGCTATCTCATACGGTAATGCCGTGGCGAGACTCTGTGCCAATACTAAATGAATATGCTGCAAACAATAATGTAGATATAGATAAATGGCACCTAGTTACAGGAGATAAGGATGAGTTATACGCTATGGCCAGAAATGGATACTTTGCCGATGAAGATTTTACAAAAACTCAAGTTGAAAGTGATTTTATTCATACCGAGAATTTTGTTTTGGTTGATAAAAAAGGCCATATACGGGGAGTTTACAATGGCACCCTGCCTATTGATGTAGAACGTTTATACAGACATATAGAAATTTTAAGGGAGGAATCTTAATCTTTGGTTGGTTAGATTTCTATTTTTCTAAAAAGCTTCGTAATTTTTTACGGAGCTTTTTTACTTTTATAGAAATTGAAGTTTATGAAGAAATTATTGTTGTTTTTAGTTGTAGTCGTTTGTTGTTTTTCTTGTAGAAAGGAAGATAAATTTGTTTCTAGAAATATTTCTAAAGTGGAAATAAAGCATATTTTAAAAGATTCTATGTTAAGTATTAGGGCGATAGAAATATTTAAAAATGAAACTTTGCAATTTGCTGGAAATAGAAACGCTTTCGGAGAAATATACCTAAATTCAAACGAATGGGTTATTAGTCAACAAAAGTTTGATTCCCTAGAAATGCAGTTTAGATCTATTGCATATTCATCATCACATTATTATATGGCAAGTATAGGGAATCCAGCATTGATTTTCAATCATTACAAAGAACTAGTCTATCAAGAAAACCATCCCAAAATCTTTTACGATTCTATGGATTTTTGGAATGATAAAGAAGGTATTGCCATTGGCGATTCTACCGATGGTTGTTTAAGTGTTATTATTACCAGGGATGGAGGAAATTCTTGGACAAAACTGACCTGTGATGAATTACCAAAAGGACTCAAAGACGAAGGTGCTTTTGCAGCTAGTGATTCCAATATTGCTATTGTTGGTGATAAGACATGGGTAGCTACAACCGCTGGACGTGTTTATTATTCGCCCGATAAAGGACAAACTTGGGAGGTTTTTGATACGCCAATTATTAAGGATAAAGAAACGGAAGGGATATATTCTATAGACTTTTATGATGAACTAAGCGGTTATGCTATTGGAGGTGATTATACAAAACCTGATGATAATACCGCTAATAAAATTAAAACTACAGATGGTGGTAAAACATGGCAATTAGTTGCTGAAAATGAAAACCCTGGATACAGAAGTTGTGTGCAATATATGCCTAACAGTGAAGGGAAGGAGTTAGTGGCAATTGGTTTTAAAGGTATTGATTATAGCAATGATGCCGGTGAGTCTTGGAAACACTTGAGTGATGAAGGTTTTTATACAATCAGGTTTTTAAATGATTCGGTTGCTTATGCAGCTGGTGCAGGTAGAATATCTAAACTAACTTTTAGAGAATAAAAAAAGAGAAGCTTTTAGCTTCTCTTTTTAATTTTATGGTCTGTTACCTTGTGGTCCGCCACCTTTTCTTCGGCTTTTCCATTGGTCTAACATTTTTCTTTTAAAATCTTCCTCGGCAATCTTTAATTTAATTATTTTTTTAGGAGATAAAATAGTTCTAATCTTAGTAGCAAATTCCAATCTGTTTTTTTGTAAACTAGACTCTAAGTTATTTAACTTGTTTAAAAGTTCATCAGCTTTTGCATCAGTAAGAGTGCTTATGCTTTCTTTAATCTCTCGTCTTATACTGCGCATTTCATGATATCTGAGTTTGTTGTTCTTCTTGTCAAACTCATTATAAACAGGCCAAAAAGCTTGAGCCTCTTCTTTGGTTAAATCTAATTGCTCAGTTATAAATGACACTTTTAAAGATTGAATTTTATCATGGTCAGGCTTTTGTGCAGAAAGACTGAACGTAAATAAAAATATTAAAATGGAGAGTATATATGTTTTCATTTGTTTATATTTTATTGTTTTAATATAAATCTTCAACGTCTAAATTATCAAAAATGTAATCTTCTACGGCTTCATCTTCAATATTAAATTCTATAAAGTTTTCTTCGGAAAGATCCTCTTCATCTAACAAAGAAGCAATCTCATAAGAGTCAAAATTTTCATTTAAAATATAATTCTCAACCGTTTCATAATCCAGTTCTTCGTCCTGGTTACTAAAAATAGATAAGCTAAATAATAATAAAACAGCCGCTGCAATACTAGAAGCGTATGCAATGGTACTTCTGTTGAATAGCTTAATGACTTTGGTTTCTTTATTCAGTGAAACTTTATTTAGAATGGTGTCTTCAATAGCATCAAAATAATTATCGGGTGTTTTAAAACCAGAATTCTTGGAGAACTCTTTGAGTTTTAACTCACTCATAATATTATCTTCAAGTGAATCAAAATATCCATTAGGGACATTAAAACCACTTTCTTTTATATTATGTAATTTATTTTTTTTCATCTTATTTATAAGACTAAATAATTTTATAAAGGTTTAATCTTGAGTTAAGTGCATTTCAATTTTTTTTACTGCAATATGATATGAGGCCTTTAAAGCGCCTTCACTAGTCTCTAAAATATCAGACATCTCTTTGTATTTTAAATCCTGAAAATATTTCATGTTAAACACTAGTTGTTGTTTCTCAGGTAAAGTGGCAATGGCCTCTTGTAATTTTAATTGAATGGCATCACCCTCAAAATATGTATCTGATTTTAGATTATTAATGGCTAACTCTTGAACTTCTTCACTTGTTATCTGTAACCTTTTGGCGTTTTTATTTATAAAGGTTATGGATTCATTAGTAGCAATTCTGTACATCCACGAGTACAATTTACTATCACCCTTAAAGTTATTAATATTTTTAAAAACTTTTATAAAGGTGTTTTGAAGAACATCGTCTGTATCATCATGAGACTTAACAATGTTTCTAATGTGCCAATATAAGCGTTCTTTGTAAAGCGATATAAGCGCTCTAAAGGCTTGCTCTTTATGGGCATCAGATTTTAGTTGTAGTAATAGTTCTTCTTCGTTTGGCACAAACAAAATTTGGTCTTTAGACTAAATAAATATACTAAAGTTTAAATTTAAAATTTTTTAAATTTATTCAAAAAATTAAATGGTTGATTTTCTGTCATTTAAAAATAAAAACATCGATAAAAAGCATTTTAATTAGATAAAGTGCATTTTTTTCTTGTGCAGTAGTCTTATTTGTTTTATGTTTGTACCAGAAACCTACTTATGTTGTTAGTCGTCCCCAAGTCTAGCAATGAACTAAAAAAAAGGATAGAAGCCCAAATCTCTATCCTTTTTTACTTTTATAAGGTTTAGGTTTTAATCTAAACTCTGCATTTCAACTAACTTTTTATAGATACCACTTTTGGTTATAAGTTCGTTGTGTTTACCTTTTTCAACAATTTCACCTTTGTTTAAAACCACAATTTCATCGGCATTTTGAATAGTAGATAACCTGTGGGCAATGACTATTGAGGTTCTGTTTTTCATCATATTCTCAAGTGCTACTTGAACCAAGCGTTCGCTCTCAGTATCGAGTGCAGAAGTCGCTTCATCAAGAACCATTATAGGAGGGCCTTTTAACACCGCTCTTGCAATGCTTAAACGTTGCTTTTGACCACCGGAAAGTTTGTTTCCTGAATCTCCAATGTTAGTGTTAATACCTTCTGGAAGGTCTTTTACAAATTCCCATGCGTTTGCTACTTTTAAAGCTTCAATGATGTCTTCATCAGTAGCATTTTCTTTTCCTAAAAGCAGGTTTTCTTTAATGCTTTCATTAAATAGAATGGCGTCTTGGGTTACAATACCTAATTGAGCCCTTAATGAAGCTGTAGTAAGGTCTCTAATATCAATACCATCTATTAATATTTGCCCTTTATTGACATCGTAAAAACGTGTTATTAAGTTTGCAATGGTTGATTTTCCACTACCAGATTGCCCAACTAAAGCGACTGTTTTTCCTTTAGGAATGGTTAAGGAGAAATCTTTTAAAACATAATCGTCTTCATATTTAAAAGATATATTTTTGAATTCAATTTCAGAACTAAAACCTACTTTTTCAATAGCGTCTTGTTTATCCTTTAGGGGGTTTTCACTATCAATAATTTCTTGTATTCTTTCAGCTGCAGCACCACCTTTTTTAATATTGTAAAGCCCACGAGATATGGCTTTTGCGGGAGTAAGAATATTATAAGATAACCCCATATACACCAAAAAGGTGCTACCGTCTAATAAAGAATTTGAGTTGCCACTTAAAATTAGATTTCCGCCATACCATAATATAATTGCAATCATACAGATACCTAAAAATTCACTAGTTGGGGATGCTAAATTTTGTCGGTTTAGTAGCTTGTTTGAAAAGTTGTAAAAACGACTTGTTGATTCTTGGAATTTTTCATTGAATTTATCTTCAACGCTAAATCCTTTTATAATACGTAGTCCGGTAAGGGTTTCTTCTAGGGTAGATAAGAACAAACCTTGTTCTTTTTGCACGCGATCTGATTTCCGTTTTAAACTTTTACCTATCAAAGAAATAATAAAACCCATAATAGGGATAAAAATAAATACAAACAGGGTGAGTTTTGCACTTATGATTACCATGGCAGTTATTGTAAAAATAATGGTTAAAGGTTCTCTAACCAATAGCTCTAAAACGGATAAATAGGAATATTGTAAGTCTAGTACATCACTGGTAACTCTAGCTAAAATATCTCCTTTACGTTTTTCAGAAAAATAGGAGAGTGGTAATTCAACCGTTTTTTTATAGACATTATTTCTTAAGTCTCTGATAACACCATTTCTTAAAAAAACCAGAAAATAATTGGCTAAATAACCAGAAAGGTTTTTTAAAAAGAACATGGTAATAATTAATACAATAACAAAAACAAGCGCCTTTGATTTGTCTCCATCGGTAAAAATATTCATTTGGTATGCTAAAAAATTCTCTGCATACTCTCCAATTTCCATTAAACCGGAATACGTTGGTTTTTCAGTAGGAATCACTTTTTCACTTTTAAAAATAACATCAAGCATAGGCTTTAATGCAACGAATGAAAGGGTTCCAAATAACGCAAAAAACACATTAGAAATAATGTGTCCTATTGCGAAACGCTTATAAGGTATAGCGTACCTTAATATGTTATAAAAGTGGTTCATTAAATGAGTTTCATATCCTTAAGGATTGTATCAAGTTTAGTGTCCAACTCTTGTTCCGTAGTCTTGAATGCTGCCAAATTGTCTAAAGCAGTGTTCGCACTCACGTAAAATTTTATTTTTGGTTCTGTTCCACTTGGTCTTAGGGCCACTTGACTTCCGTCCTCTGTATAATAGATTAATACATTAGATTTTGGAATATCTATTGGGCTTTCAACTCCGGTAACCATGTTTTTAGAAATGGATAATTGATAGTCTTCAATTTTTACCACTTTAGATCCATTTACTTCTGTTAAAGGATTTTTCCTTGCATCAACCATCATTTGTTTGATTTCTTCAGCACCTTCAATGCCTTTTTTAGTTAAAGACACTAATTTTTCCTTATAGAAACCGTGTTCAACATAAAGCTTAATAAGTTCTTCATAAACAGAACTTCCGTTAGCCTTTGCATGAGCTGCAATTTCAATAGCTAAAAGTGTAGAAGTTACCGCATCTTTATCACGAACAAAATCTCCTACCATATACCCAAAACTTTCTTCACCGCCACCAATAAAGTCTAATTCTGGATAATCATAAATAAGTTTTGCAATCCATTTAAAACCTGTTAAAACAATTTTACTGTCTACCCCATAAGATTCTGCCATTTTAGTTAGCATTGGTGTAGATACTATAGTTGAGGCAATAAACTCTTTCCCTTTAATCTTACCTTCAGCTTTCCAAAGTTTTAAAAGAAAATCAGTCATCATAACCATAGTTTGATTCCCGTTTAAAAGTTCCAATTGATTATCTAAATTTCTTACTGCAACTCCTAATCTATCACAATCAGGATCAGTTCCAATAACAATATCAGCATTAACTTTATCGGCTAATTCTAAAGCCATTTTAAGAGCAGCAGGTTCTTCAGGATTTGGTGATGCTACTGTTGGAAAATCACCATCTGGTACTTCCTGTTCTTTAACAATATGAATATTTTTATAACCAGCACGTTTTAAGGTTTCAGGAACCGCTGTAATTGATGTTCCATGGAGTGACGTGAAAATAATAGTTAAATTGTCTTTAGCTTCTTGACTTAAGCCTAAACTACCATTTTTAACTGAGGCATCAATAAATACATCATCTATATCTGAACCAATATAATTAATTAAACCATCATTTGCATCAAACTTTATATCGGCATAATCCAATTCATTAATAGTATTGATTACAGCTTCGTCATGAGGTGGTACTAATTGCCCGCCGTCTTGCCAATAAACTTTATAGCCATTGTATTCTGGTGGATTATGTGATGCAGTTAATACAATACCGCAGTGGCAATTTAAATGCCTTACAGCGAATGATAACTCTGGGGTAGGACGCAAATCTTCAAACAGATAAACTTCAATTCCGTTTGCTGAGAATACATCAGCAACTACTTTTGCAAGCGTTTTACTGTTATGTCGGCAATCATAAGCAATAACCGTTTTAATGTTTTCACCAGGGAAATATTTTTTTAAATAGTCACTTAATCCTTGGGTGCTTTTTCCTAGAGTATATTTATTAATTCTATTGGTTCCAACGCCCATGACACCTCGCATACCACCGGTGCCGAATTCTAAGTCTTTATAAAAACTTTCTTGTATATCCTTTGGGTTGTTAGCAATACTTTCTTTAATGAAAGTTTGAGTGTCACTATCAAAAGTTGGAGTTAACCATGTGTTAATTCTCTCTAAAATCTTTGGTTCAATGTAAATCATAATCTGTTAAAAAATTCCAATGCAAAAGTAATCAATTGATTAAAAACTTGAGTTTTAAAAAAGGTGATTTTAAATTAATTAAATAATTATTAGGAAAAACAATTTTAATTATGAAAAATTCAATTCATCCTTTATGGAATATCGTTTTTTATCTTGTTTAGTACGTAAAACTATTTCACCTAAAAAGCCCGCAACAAAAAATTGTGTTCCAATAATCATAGTTACCAATGAAATATAGAACCAAGGATTATCTGTAATTAAAATTGTTTTTAAGTTATTGGCTAATTTGTATAACTTCATAAAACCAATATAGCCTGCAGCTGTAAAACCAATAACAAACATAATCACTCCTAAGGCCCCAAATAAATGCATAGGGCGCTTGCCGAAACGAGAAATAAACCAAATGGTAATAAGATCTAAAAAGCCATGTAAAAAACGGTTCATTCCAAATTTGGTTACACCATATTTTCTTGCTTGATGCTGCACCACTTTTTCACCTATATTAGTAAATCCAGAATTTTTTGATAGTACCGGAATATAACGATGCATTTCACCATTAACATCAATGTTTTTTACAACGTCAATATTGTAGGCTTTTAATCCGCAATTAAAATCGTGTAGTTTAACACCTGAGGTTTTTCTGGCAGCCCAATTAAATAGTTTAGAAGGAAGGTTTTTAGAAATAACAGAGTCATAACGTTTCTTTTTCCAGCCTGAAACCAAATCAAACCCATCTTTAACAATCATATTGTATAAATCCGGGACTTCCTCAGGGCTATCCTGTAAATCGGCATCCATAGTAATCACTACCTCTCCTTGGGCTTTTTCAAAACCAGCATGTAGCGCCTGAGATTTACCAAAGTTCTTTAAAAATCTGATACCTTTTACAGCTTTATTTTTATTAGCCAAATCAGATATGACTTTCCAAGAATCATCTGTACTACCATCATCAATAAAAATGATTTCATACAAAAAATGATTGGACAGCATAACTTTAGCAATCCAATCATGTAATTCTTTTAAAGAGTCTTGTTCGTTAAGTAGTGGTATAACTACAGATATATTCATTTAAAAAATGTCAAAATTTGATGATTTCAAAAATAATGAATTTATTCGGTCTCTGGTTTACTTTTTTTCATTGCTGCTGCAACTAGCAATCCAATTATAGATAATGGCAATAAATAATTAATTAGCAGGGATATAGCCGAGTTTTTTAGTGAAAATAAATTTTCTGATTCCATTTTTTCAACTAATTCCGCAATTTTTTCCTCCGATTGATTCATGTTTTTATAAACTTGAACAATTTTGTCAAGAGATTTCTCTTTTAAAATAACCGCGGCTTCTGTATCAATAAAATTGAATATTATGAAAGAGACTAATGTTACTATTGAAAGACCAATTACTATACTTATAAAATATGCTGTAAACGATTCTTTGAAACTAATGTAGCCATTAAGGTGCTTTTTTGCTTTAACAATGGCAAGTATACCTAAAGCAATTCCTATTATATAAATAGAAATTCCAAACCATGTGTTTACAAAAAGGTCTAAGTTAATTGCGTAAGCAGCAACAGTAACTAAAGTTAGAATTGTACCAAGATATAATCCATAATCTTTAGCAATGGATTTAAAGGATTTTTCCATAATATTTTAATTAATTTGTTAGTTGAAAGGTTAGTATTCAAAGATACCAATTAGTTACACAAAAAGTAGAAATAAAAATTAACAAAAAAGTATTGTTTATTTATAAAGAATAGTTAAATTTGCACCTCGAAAAATTAAGATTTAAAGCGTAAAGCGATGAAAAAAGGTATACATCCAGAAAATTATAGATTAGTAGCATTTAAAGATATGTCTAATGACGATGTGTTTTTAACAAAATCTACTGCAGATACTAATGAAACTATTGAGGTTGATGGTGTTGAGTATCCACTTGTGAAAATGGAGATTTCAAGAACTTCTCACCCTTACTATACTGGTAAATCTAAATTAGTAGATACTGCTGGGCGTATTGATAAGTTTAAAACTAAATACGCTAAGTTTAAGAAATAAACTAAGTTGTTTGTATAATAATATTTTGAAGCCTTTCTGTTTTAGAAAGGCTTTTTTTATTTGGGTAATTACTTTACTTTTGATTTATAATCTTTAGAGGTTTTAGCATAACCTCATGTTTGAAAAACTTCAACTTTCGAAATGAATTACATTTTATTTGACGGACCATCAAGAAATAATTTATTACCCTTTACTTACACACGTCCGGTAGCCGATATTAGAGTTGGCATTTTTACTATTCGTGAAAAGTGGGAAACTTTTCTAGATACAACAACTACTACTGTAACAGAAGATTATCTTTCTGATAAATTTCCTATGGTAGAGATGGACGAAAATGTAATGGTTAATGCGTCTTATCTGCCAAATTTAGAATTGGTGGAAATGATAAAAACCCTTGTGGAAGATCAAGCTATTTTTAAAGGTGAAGATGTTATAGCTTTTTTTGCTAATAAAGGGCAAGAAGATATAGACCTTAATACTTACACAGCTTTAGAGTTTGAAGGTGAATGTCTTAAAATTGAAAACACTTGGGATATTTTTTCAAAAAATGGAGTGGCTATTCAAGAAGATTTTGAATTAATTACTAAGGATAGAAATTCTCAGCCGATTCCTGAAATGACTGTTGCTTTTCATTCAGAAAATATTTTTATTGAAGAAGGCGCAAAGTTGCCTTTATGTTCATTGAATGCAGAAAATGGTCCTATTTACATAGGCAGGAACACGGAAATTATGGAAGGAAGCATGATTAGAGGTCCTTTTGCTTTGTGTGATAATGCTATTGTCAAAATGTCTTCTAAAATTTATGGACCAACCACTATCGGTCCCTTTAGTAAAGTAGGAGGAGAAATTGATAACTCTGTAATTTTTGGTTATTCAAGTAAGGGGCATGATGGTTTTTTAGGAAATTCTGTTTTAGGAGAGTGGTGTAATTTAGGAGCGGATAGCAATACTTCAAATTTAAAAAACAACTATGCAGAGGTTAGGTTATGGGATTATCAGACCGAAGGTTTTGCCAAAACAGGGCTGCAATTTTGTGGTTTAATGATGGGAGATCATAGTAAATGTGGTATTAATACTATGTTCAATACAGGTACAGTTGTTGGTGTGAGTGCTAATATATTTGGTAGTGGTTTTCCTAGAAATTTCGTGCCTAGTTTTAGTTGGGGTGGTAAATCTGGGTTTACTACATTTTTAACTAGAAAGGCTTTTGAGGTTACCAAGGTTGTAATGCAAAGAAGAGGTGTTGAATTTACAAATCAGGAAAAGGAGATATTAGAATATGTCTTTGAAGAAACAAAAAAATATAGAAGAGAGTAAAACTTTTAGTAACTTTAGTTTTTTATAAGACTAAGTTATGAAACTTATAATTTGCCCTATAATCCTATTCTTTAGTTTGATTTCTTATGCGCAAACAGAGGAATATTCTATTACTAATCTAAGTTTAAATAATGAATTTCCGCACTTTGGATTAATGCAATTTGGTGAAGGAAAAGTGCTTTTTACTTCGTATTTAGTTGATAAAAAAGGAAAAGTGAAGCGGTATCAAGGTGAACCATCATTGGGTGTTTTTCAAGGAACACTAGATGGGGCTGGAGGCATAATAAGTATTGAACCTCTTACTATTGATCCCAAACAAAATAAGTCACATATTACTAGTGCAACAATATCACCGGATGGGAAACAGCTATATATAACAATAAGATATACCAATAAAACTAAACCTAAAGGTGACTTTAATATGAATAACTTTCATCTTGAGGTTGCCGAATATAAGGAAGGTATAGGCTGGACAAATTTCAATGTTCTTCCTTTTTGTAAGCCGAGATATTCTTATGCCCACCCTACACTGAGTAAAGATGGAAAAACACTATATTTTACTGCAAATTTTAGAGGAGGCAAAGAGACCACTAAAGGAGGCTCAGATATTTTTAAAGTAGAGGTATTGGGGAATAATAGTTATTCTGAACCAAAAAATCTTGGAAGTATGGTGAATTCATATAGCAGAGAAATGTTTCCTTATTTAACTGAAGAAAACACTTTATATTTCGCTTCAAATAGACCCGGAGGCTTTGGTGGATATGATATTTATAAAAGTATTATAGGTGCAGATGGTGCATTTACCAAAGCCAAAAAATTACCAAAACCTTTAAATAGCAATAAAGACGATTTTTCATTAATTATGACGGTTAGCGGTGCAGCCGGCTATTTGGTTTCCAAAAGAATCAAGGGTAAAGGAGACGACGATATTTATTTTTTTAAAAAGAATTAAAACTTATGTTAGGATTATTACTAATCTATTTTATTGGAAAACGATTTTATGATTTATCAATTGAGTATAATCAAAAAAAGTGGTTATATGCTATTTTAAGTGTGGTGGTTTATTATGCCGCTGCCATGATGCTAGGATTTTTATTAGGGATTTTGGACGTCCTTTTTGATTGGGGTATAGATTGGGATAATAGTTTTGGGTGGAATTTATTGGGTATCCCTGCTGGATTACTGGCGGTTTGGGGCTTTTATATAATACTTGAAACTAAATGGAAAAAAACTATTGTTGTAGTTAAAGATGAAATTCAAGATATAGGAAAGCATTCGGAAGACATTTAGTTTTTTCTGACTTGTCTTAGATCCAATAAATTAATGGGGTTAATTCCTAAACCTTTTACATTTTTTCTAGTAAAACGTATCACTTCATCATAAAATAAGGGCACCATAATGGCATTATTCATGGCTATGGAATCTATGGTTTTGTATAAAATTTTACGTTCTTCAATATTGGTAATGGTAAAGGCTTTATTGTATAAACTATCTACAATTTTGTTTTTAAAATGAAAATAATTAGAACCGTTTGGGGCAAAATTCTTGCTATAGAATATTGATAAATAGTTTTCGGCATCTAAATAATCGGCAATCCAAGAGCTTCTAAACATGTCAACTTTTCCGTTTGATCGAGCATTTCTTAAAGAAGCTTCAGGCATAACATCAACATTAATGGTTAAACCAACTTTTTCTAACTCGCGCTGAATGAACTCGCAAAAACTTAAATAATTACTAGTGGTAACCAATGTGATTTCAGGATTTGGAATACCACTTTCATTTTTAAATTGTTCTACTAATTGTTTCGCTTTTTCAGGTTGATAAGTAAAGCCATTAGATTTATCATAGCCTGCTAGTCCAATAGGTATAAATCCACCATTAGCGGGATTACCAACCCCATTATTTAAATAAAGCATCATTTTTTTGCGATTAAAACCGTAGTTTATCGCTTTTCGTATGAGTTTAGATTGTATTTCAGGAGTTTCGGAATCTAAATAAAACCCGAGGTATTCTGTGTTTAAATATGGTCCTCGAATCATGTTTACTGTTTCATGATACTGATCTCGAAGTTTTCCAGTGCTAGTTAAAAGTTCATCCTTGTAAGAAGCATCTAAACCTGAAACAAAATCGATATTTCCCTGGGCAAACTGTAAAAATTCACTTTGTTTATCAGGTAAAAAAGTAAGTGATACAGCTTCTAAATACGGCAATGTATTGCCAACGGAATCTTTTTCAAAATAGTTTTCGTTCTTTCTAAGTACTAGTTTGATATTTTCTTCCCATCGTTTAAATTTAAAAGGACCAGTACCAATAGGTGTCGATCTAAAATCTATTCCATAATGCTCAACAATTTCTTTTGGAACTACTGAACAGTATTTCATAGTAAGTAATCCTATAAAAGCAGGAAAGGGTTGCTTTAATTCAATTTGAAAAATAGTATCGTTTACCGCTTTAAAGTCATGAACTTTGTTTAATACCCAACTTCCTGATGCTGCCACTTTTTTATCTCTCAAACGATTTAGGCTATATTCAAAATCTTTTGCAACCACCAATCTTGTAGAATCTTTTCCAAATAAAGGATGTTTGTGGAAAAACACATCATTTCTTAAGTTGAAAGTATATGTTATGGCATCTCCAGAGATTGTCCAATTTTTAGCAATACAAGGCTCAATATTTAAAGCATCATCTAATTGAACCAAGCCGTTATAAAGCTGATTGTTTATGGAGTTGTCCTGTAGTGTTCTTGAAAAAGCCGGGTCTAAAGTGTTAATATTGGCATATTCGTTATACCTAAAAACTAAGTTTTCTGAATATTTAGATTGGTTTTTATTACAGGAATTAAGTAAAAAAAAGCCAATTAAAGCTATAGTATAGAAATATTTTATTGTCATAAAGTGTTTCAAAAATATGGCTTTTATTGTTCTCCTAAAAGAAATTAATTCTTGTGACTTTTTTCGGGTTTGAGTGTCATAAAAATAATGGAAGTATTTCCATGTTGCTATTATTAACAATTAAAATCTCAAATTAAAATGAAGAAACTTTACTTTATGGCATTTCTTGTGCCTTTTTTTTGTGTATTCTCTCATGCACAACTTACTTGTCCTAATTCTATTAAAACTTCAGCAGGAAGTACACCATCAACACCAACATTTGTATTAGAAAATGGTCAAGGCTGTATAGGTTGGCCTTTAACAATAACTGTTGATGGCGCTCTAACATACAACTTTGTAAGTTGTAGCGGTGTTAATCTTAAATATGCCATTGATAGTGGAACACCACCATCAACTTATGAAATGTCAGTAGATTTTGGTGGAGGGACTGTTTGTGCTTATGACGCTAGTGGAAGTATAACAATTCTTTCTGATGAAGAATTTTTCAAGAAAAACATATCTATTTTACCTAACCCATCTTCAGGTATTTTAAAGATTAATTTGGACGGTAAAATTATACCCGAACGGGTTAGTTTGTATTCCGTTGTAGGTAAAAAAGTATATGAGGTAATCGGCCAATCTGAATATGATATTTCCGGCATTCCGTCTGGTATATATATTCTTAAAGTAGAATCTATTAACAGAATTTTTGTAAAAAAGATAGTTAAGCAATAATTTTATATTTAATAATAGTTTTGTAGTGAGCGTTTCAAATGAAACGCTCTTTTTTTACTAACTTTGCGCAGTTTTTAAAAGGAAATGAGAACAAGGAAAAAAGTTGCATTTTATACATTAGGCTGTAAGCTTAATTTTTCGGAGACATCTACCATTGCCAGAAATTTTGTAACCGAAGGCTTTGACAGAGTAGATTTTTCTGAAAAGGCAGATATTTATGTAATAAATACTTGCTCGGTTACAGAAAATGCTGACAAGCGTTTTAAAACCATTGTAAAGCAAGCACAAAAAGCGAATGATAAAGCATTTATTGCGGCCGTGGGATGTTATGCACAATTAAAACCTGAACAATTGGCTGATGTTGATGGTGTAGATTTAGTTCTTGGTGCTACAGAGAAATTTAAAATAACCGATTATCTTAACGATCTTACTAAGAATGATTTTGGAGAAGTGCATTCTTGTGAAATTGAAGAAGCCGATTTCTATGTGGGTTCTTATTCCATCGGAGACCGAACTAGAGCTTTTTTAAAGGTTCAGGATGGGTGTGATTATAAATGCACATATTGTACTATCCCTTTAGCTCGTGGTATTTCACGAAGTGATACTATGGAGAATGTACTTAAAAATGCAAGAGATATTTCTGCCGAAAACATTAAAGAAATAGTATTAACTGGAGTTAATATTGGGGATTACGGAAAAGGTGAGTTTGGTAATAAAAAACACGAACATACTTTTTTAGATTTAGTTACCGAATTAGATAAGGTTGAAGGTATAGAGCGTTTGCGTATTTCTTCAATAGAACCTAATTTACTAAAAAATGAAACTATTGATTTAGTTTCCAAATCCAGAGCGTTTGTGCCTCATTTCCATGTGCCATTACAAAGTGGAAATGATGAGATGCTAAAAAAAATGAAGCGTCGTTATCTGAGTGAATTGTATGTAGATAGGGTGTCTAAAATAAAAGAGGTAATGCCTCATGCCTGTATTGGAGTGGATGTTATAGTTGGTTTCCCCGGTGAAACCGATGAACATTTTCTTGAGACCTACAATTTTTTGAATGAATTGGATATCTCATATTTACACGTATTTACATATTCAGAAAGAGATAATACGGAAGCTTCTGAAATGGATGGAGTAGTGCCGAATAATGTTAGAAGTAAACGAAGTAAAATGTTAAGAGGGCTTTCAGTTAAAAAGCGGCGTGCATTTTACGAAAGTCAAATAGGTAGTGAGAGAACCGTTTTATTTGAGAGTGAAAATAAAGAAGGGTTTATTTATGGGTTTACAGAAAATTACGTAAAGGTTAAAACGCCTTGGAATCCTGAATTAGTCAATACATTACATAGGGTTGAGCTTACCAAAATTGATGAAGATGGTCTAGTTCGGTTTGAGTTTGTTGAAATTTTTGCCAGTAATTAAAGGTATAACTGGTGAAACACCGATGTTTGGTGGTGTTTACCGATTATTTTTGAACGGGACTACATGTCAAGGTACTTTTGGTTGCAAGTAAAGCCCCCAAGCATGAAAAACCTACTTACTTTAGCGTTAATTGTATTTTCTTTTATATCATTTTCATCGTGTTCTAATGACGATGTTGATTTCAATACTGATTTGATTGGAGTCTGGGAAAGAACAGATATACATCAAGATTATAGTTCTGTTTCCAAACTAGTTTTTGTTTCTGATAATACAGGGATAAGTATAAATACCAATGCATACAATTCTGGTGAGATAACCTCAAGCGCAACCAATTTTGATTGGAATACTCAAGAAAGTATGATTACTGTTAATTTGAATGGTGTATCTGAGCTAAGGTATATTTTAAAATCTAACGGACAACTTGCGTTAAGTTCATCACAAGATTTAACTTTTTCTAAAGTGTCTGATGATATTCAAAGTTATTAATAAAAAAATCCGAAGTTAAAATACTCCGGATTTTCTTATGTGTCTTTTTTGTAAAATTAAATCCTTACACCAACAGGAAGCATACGTTTGTATTTTCTATTTCTTCTAACAAATTTCGCGATTTCAGGACTTGTAGGAACTACACTTAAATTGCGCGTTTCAATTTGTTCAAAAACAGTGGCTAAAAATTCTTTACTAAAATCCTCACTCTTAATTTCTTCTGGGATAATTAACTTAGTTAAGAATATTTTTCGTTCCTGTAGAGAGTATTCAATTTTTGCTAAATGATTATCAATTTTCATTTCAAACTGACGTAAAAAATCATTGTCTATTAACTCAGCAGCATCAACCATAATATTATTTGTTTTATATTTCTTAAGGAATCTAGTAAATAGTGAGTGCTATTTGCATAAATTTGTTTTGCAAAAGTACGAAAAAAAAATGTTAACATAAAGTAAAATAAGTGTTAATAACTTATGAGTCAAGAGTTAATACCCATTTACTTAATGCCGGGAATGGCTGCCAGTCCATTAATTTTTGAAAACATAAAACTTCCCGAGGATATATTTGAAATTTATTATCTGGAATGGATGCTTCCAATTGAGAATGAATCTCTAAGCGACTACGCTCTTAGAATGACCAAAAAAATAAAGCATGATAATATTGTGTTGCTGGGTGTTTCTTTTGGTGGTGTATTAGTGCAGGAAATGAGTAAACACGTCAAATTAAGGAAGTTAATAATTGTTTCTAGTGTAAAATCTAAAAATGAAATGCCTATACATATGCAATTGGCAAAATCAACTGGGGCCTATAAATTATTACCTACACATTTGGCAAGTAAGGTTGATGTTTTAGAAAAATATGCTTTCGGAAAGAACTTTACAAAGCGTTTAAAATTGTATAAAAAATTCTTATCTGTTAATGATAATAGGTATTTGAGTTGGGCTATTAAGCATATGGTTTGTTGGGATCAAAATAAAGCTCCAAAAGGTATTATTCATGTTCATGGAGATAATGATGCTGTTTTTCCAATTAAAAATATTAGTGATTGTATTACCATTCCTCAAGGTACTCATATCATGATTATTAATAAATTCAAGTGGTTTAATACACATTTAGCCCGTATTATTCTTGAAAATTAGCTCAATTTTGTTAATTTTAGGCAAAACTTTTAATGATGAAGATAGCAGAACGCCTTTTAGCGTGCTTGGGATTGTTAAGTTTATGTATTTTATTTATTTATGCCCTCCAAGACGCACCTACTGATGAAAATTTTGAAAAAAAACTAATAAACGATTATAACGTTTATGCACTACAAGTACCAGATGATTTAGATTTTGCGGGCGAAGCTCTTCCGTTAAATAATCCAGATATTTTGGAACGAATGGATCGAGAATTGTTAGTAAATACCTATTGGCAATCTAATGGTTTATTGATGTTCAAACGTTCAAAAAAGCACTTTCCTATAATTGAACCGATATTAAATAAACATGGCGTGCCTGATGATTTTAAATATTTGGCGGTAATAGAAAGTGGTTTAACCAATGCCGTTTCTCCTGCAGGTGCTAGGGGAGTTTGGCAGATTATGAAAGCTACAGGAAAAGAAAATGGTTTAGAGGTCAATACTAATGTAGATGAACGATACCACTTAGAGAAAGCAACTGAAGTTGCTTGTAAATACCTTTTAGAAGCTAAAGAGAGTTTAGGGTCTTGGACTTTGGCTGCGGCAGCTTACAACGCTGGTAAAGCAGGTGTTTCCCGTAGATTGAAAGAGCAAAATGTTACGGATTACTACGATCTACTTTTAGGAGAGGAAACAGGCCGATACTTGTTTAGAATTGTTGCTTTGAAAGAAATTCTTTCTAACCCAGACAAGTATGGTTTTAATTTTAGAGAAAAAGATTTATATACCAATGTACCAACTTTTAAAGTTGAGGTGGATTCGGCAGTGACTGATTTCTCAAAGTTTGCGCAGAAATTCGGTATTAATTATAAGATACTGAAGTTGCATAATCCTTGGTTACGTGAAAGACATCTCAATAATAAGACTAGGAAACTTTATGAAATTGAAATACCTAAAGAAGGGTATTATGATTTAGTTCAGTAAATTAATTATCTACTTTTTCTTTTTTGGGATCTTAGTGAGCCTCCAGTTCCAAAATGTTGGTTGGGTCCAACAGCACGTTTCATATTTTGCTTCATCATTTTAATCTGATCAGTTAGCATACCATGTTTATCTAGTTGCTGTGCCTCTGTTAATAATTTTTGAGCTTCTTGTTTTCTTCGTTTAGAAAAAGCTACACCAGCTAGATTTAGTTTAGCCATAGCTAAATCATGTTTCATAGATAACCCCAATGAAATGGCCTTTTTAAAATATTTTTCGGCATCATTCATATTAGTTTGAGCTACCATTATTCCATGTAAATAATTATAATAACCTTGTTGTTTTTTTACTAAAGCACCTTCAGGGTTTTTAATTTTATTCAACCATTTTTTTGCACCTTCAAAGTCTTGCTTTCTAAGTCTTAAAAACGCCAAAAGAATAAATTCATTCTTAAAGTATAGAAATACAAAAACAGCCGCAAGAAAAATTAGGGCTATACCATTACCTATTTCACCCTCAATAAATTGATAAACAGCATAAGCAATAACTCCAATAGCAATGATTAATTTTATAATTTTATTATACATTTTATATTTTTGTTTTATTTAAAATGGGTGCTTTTACCCATTAATTCTGCAATTTTGTTTTGAATTGCAAAGAAACTAAATTTTTCTATAAAAAATATTATTAAAATGGGTTTGTGAAATAAAAAACTGTTGTATATTTGCGCTCAGTTTTGAGAAAGGGTCAAAATCAGAATAAAAAAATTACAATTCAGTATTTAAAGATATAAGACAATGAGCAAAAGAACGTTTCAACCATCAAAAAGAAAGAGAAGAAACAAACATGGTTTTAGAGAAAGAATGGCTTCTGCTAATGGAAGAAAAGTACTTGCTCGTAGAAGGGCTAAGGGAAGAAAGAAATTGTCTGTGTCATCTGAAACAAGACATAAAAAATAATGATTAACAATTGTTTATAAATTAAAGGTGTTGCTTAAGTGTAACGCCTTTTTTTATGTTTAGCAATTACTATTTTTGCAACTAATTTATTTACACTAGAATACTTTATAAAAATGCCAAAAAATCCTAATTTAAAATCTATACTAATTATTGGTTCTGGCCCTATTATTATTGGACAAGCGTGTGAGTTTGATTATTCAGGTTCGCAAGCATTACGTTCTTTAAGAGAGGACGGAATTGAAACTATTTTAATTAATTCCAATCCGGCAACTATTATGACTGATCCTTCTATGGCAGATCATGTATATTTGTTGCCTTTGAATACTAAGTCAATAATAAAAATATTAAAAGAACACCCTCAAATTGATGCTGTTTTGCCAACAATGGGTGGTCAAACAGCTCTAAATCTAGCTATTGAGGCTGATGAAAAAGGGATTTGGAAAGATTTTGGAGTTGAACTTATTGGTGTTAATATTGATGCTATTAACATTACAGAAGATAGAGAGCAGTTTAGGGAGTTAATGGAAAAAATAGGTGTAGCTATGGCTCCACAAGCTACAGCTTCTTCATTTTTAAAAGGAAAAGAAATAGCACAAGAATTTGGTTTTCCTTTATGTATTCGTTCTTCTTTTACTCTTGGGGGAGCGGGTGCTGCTATTGTTTATGATGAAAAAGATTTTGATAAGCTACTGCGTCATGGTTTAGAAATATCACCTATCCACGAGGTGATGATAGATAAAGCACTATTAGGATGGAAAGAATACGAATTAGAGTTACTTAGAGACTCTAACGATAATGTAGTGATTATCTGTTCTATTGAAAATATGGACCCAATGGGTATCCACACAGGAGATTCAATTACGGTGGCACCGGCAATGACATTAAGCGATAGAACCTATCAAAAAATGCGTGATATGGCAATTCACATGATGCGCAGTATTGGTGATTTTGCAGGTGGTTGTAATGTGCAATTTGCTGTAAGTCCTGATGAGAAAGAAGATATTATTGCTATTGAAATTAATCCACGTGTGTCACGTTCTTCGGCATTGGCAAGTAAAGCAACTGGATATCCAATTGCTAAGATTGCTGCAAAACTTGCTTTAGGATATCATTTAGATGAATTGAATAATCAAATTACAAAATCTACTTCTGCTTTATTTGAGCCAACTTTGGATTATGTGATTGTAAAAATACCACGTTGGAATTTTGATAAGTTTGAAGGTTCTGACAGAACATTAGGGCTTCAAATGAAAGCTGTTGGAGAGGTTATGGGTATTGGGCGTTCATTCCAAGAAGCTCTACACAAAGCTACTCAATCATTAGAAATTAAACGCAATGGTTTAGGAGCTGATGGTAAAGAGAACAAGAATTATGATGAAGTAATAGAAAAATTAAAGTTCGCTTCATGGGATCGCGTCTTCATAATTTATGATGCTATAAAAATGGGAATTCCATTGAGCAGAATCCATGAAATCACCAAAATAGATATGTGGTTCTTAAAGCAATATGAAGAATTGTTTTTCCTTGAAAAAGAAATATCTACTTTCAATATAGATTCTATAGATAAACCTTTATTGCTTGAAGCTAAACAAAAAGGTTATGGTGATAGACAAATCGCGCATATGTTGGGTTGCTTAGAAAGCCAGGTTTACAACAAACGTGAAGAACTAGGTATTAATCGTGTTTATAAATTAGTGGATACATGTGCTGCTGAATTTGAAGCAAAAACTCCATATTACTATTCAACATTTGAAAGTGATATGCAAACTGCAGATGGTAAAAGATACTCTGATAATGAAAGTATAGTTTCAGATAAAAAGAAAATAATTGTTCTTGGTTCTGGACCAAATAGAATTGGACAAGGTATAGAGTTTGATTACTGCTGTGTACATGGTGTATATGCTGCTCAGGAATGTGGTTACGAAACCATAATGATTAACTGTAACCCAGAAACAGTTTCAACTGACTTTGATACGGCTGACAAATTATATTTTGAACCAGTTTTTTGGGAACATATCTATGATATTATTAAGCATGAAAAGCCTGAAGGTGTAATTGTTCAATTAGGAGGTCAGACCGCTTTGAAGTTGGCTGAAAAACTTACTAAGTACGGTGTAAAAATTATAGGTACAAGCTTTGAATCTCTTGATTTAGCTGAGGATAGAGGAAGTTTTTCAACGCTTTTAAAAGAGAATAATATTCCTTACCCAGAGTTTGATACAGCGGAAACTGCAGATGAGGCTCTAGCGGTTGCTAAAAAATTAGATTTCCCAATATTGGTTAGACCATCTTATGTATTAGGAGGTCAGGGAATGAAAATTGTAATCAATGAGAAGGAACTTGAAGAACACGTTGTGAGCTTATTACATAGTATACCCAATAATAAGTTATTATTAGACCACTATTTAGAAGGTGCCATTGAAGCTGAAGCTGATGCTATTTGTGATGGGGAGGAAGTTTACATAATAGGTATAATGGAGCATATAGAGCCTTGTGGAATTCATTCTGGAGATAGTAACTCTACATTACCACCATTTAATTTGGGTGAATTCGTAATGCAGCAAATTAAAGACCATACTAAAAAGATTGCACTAGCACTTAATACGGTAGGTTTAATTAATATTCAATTTGCGGTAAAAGATGATATGGTTTACATTATAGAAGCAAATCCAAGGGCGTCAAGAACGGTACCGTTTATTGCAAAAGCTTATGGAGAACCTTATGTGAATTATGCCACTAAATTAATGTTAGGTGAAAATAAGGTTAAAGATTTCAACTTTAAACCAGAATTAGAAGGCTATGCCATTAAACAACCAGTATTCTCGTTTAATAAGTTCCCGAATGTAGATAAAACATTAGGCCCTGAAATGAAGAGTACTGGAGAGAGTATTTTGTTCATTGATAGCCTGAAAGATGATCAGTTTTATGATCTATATTCTAGACGAAAAATGTACTTAAGTAAATAAATAATTAAGTGTTTATAGTATAAAATCCCTTTTCAATGTAATGAAAAGGGATTTTTGTTTTTACTTCTTTAGCAACAAACGTTTTCTAATATAGATAATAAGTAGCGTACCAGTAATTATTAATGGCCAAATATGAAGAATACCCAATAATAAATTTTCAATAAGCTCCCAACCAAATGACAATGCATTTTTAGATTTTGTCCAAAAGGTTTTATTGTATGTTACTGGTTCTTCTTTATAATCAACTGTTTCATATAAATCAATTTGAATAGTACTAAACGAGACTTTATTGCTTAAATATTTAAGTCTGCCTTGAGCTGCTTCAATTTCTTCTTGAATGATTCTTATTTTATCTTCAGTATTTAAAATATCTTCTACGGTAATTGCTTTTTTACGCAAAATTGATTCATAGCGCTTCTTAACTTCAAGCTTAGTATTAAGTCGTGATTGCAAATCAATATATTCTTCTGTAACATCTTGTGTTGTTATGTTTTCATAATCAATAAATTCGGCAACTCCACTAATTGAGTCCATGAATGAATCAAAATGTTGTTGTGGAATTTTAATAGTAAACCTATTAGCTTTTTGATACAGATTGTTTTCAAACCGCATATCAGAAATGTATGCTCCGTATTTAATAGCTACTTGCTTTATTTCATTGGTAGCCTTTTTTACATGCTTTACTTTGTATTTGGCCTTTGCCGATTTTATAATTTTTAAGTTCTTCGGTATGCTGCTGGTTGTTGCTCCAACTTTTAGGGCTTTCTCTGAATCCTGATTTGAAACTGATTCAAAATCTTGAGCTACTTCAACCTCTTCTAGCATAACACTTTCATTATGTTTTGATGTATTCTGACAAGAAAAAATGACAATAAGCATGAAGAAAGTCAATGTAATTTTAAATAATGTTTTTAATGGTTTTGCTTTCATAATTTTATATTTTTAAGATTTAAAAAACAAACCTAGTGCCTCATGAAAGAGTTGCCTTGTAAAAGCATTGTATTTCATTTGTAAATTATTTTACAATTTGTAATGCGTTTGTTTTCAATTGATTAAAGTTTGAATAGAGAAGACGCTTATTACTTCAATGAATTAAAAAAAGCTATTGCAGCTTCTTTTTTAAGGCATCATAGTGCTCCAGATTCGATAAATAAATGGAAAGGAGAGGATATTGTTTTGTTTCAGGAAGATCTTTTTAATAAAGTGAAAGCTAAAGTAAGTGAAAAATGGTTTTACACTTACTTTAAAAACGAAGCCCAAAAACTCCCTAGAATTGATATGCTTAATTTGTTAGCTCAATATGTTGAGTTTGAAAATTGGCATGCATTTAAAGAATCTATTTCTGTTACTATTGAAAAGAGACGCTTTGAAAAGAGATATTTGTTTATAGGGTTTCCAATTTTGGTATTTGCATTGATGTATTGGGGTTTGGATAAAGAGAATGAGTTTCATTTTTGTTTTGTTGACGAAGTTAAAAACCGATCTATCACAGAGATTGTGCTCGATATTAAAGTCTTACAAAACGATGAATCTCCACTATATTTTAAAACGGATAGTTCAGGGTGTTTTTCTTATATAACCAAGGCGGATTTTGTGAAATTTGTAGTGCAGTCACCTTACCATAAGACAGATACTATTACTAGATACATTGATTCTAATATTAACAAAACGGTTAAACTATTTACCGATGACTATGCGCTTATGTTGCATTATTACTCAAATGGAAAGGTTAAAGATTGGAAAAAACATAAAATACAACTTGAGGGTTTAATTGCCAATGATGCTCAAATATATCAATTGTTTGATAGTAGTGTGGGGGTAGAGGTGTTTACAAAGGAAGAGTTTATTAGGTTGCTAACAATCCCAACACAGAACCTAAAACGCATACAGGTTTTACATAAAACCATGAAGAATGAACAAATTGTGAAACTAAAGTTTATTGTAAAATGAGGTATATGGTTAACATATTGCTGTTTGTTTTGATATTTTCATGTAAAAATGAATCAGCTTATAAACTTGAAAGCACCGATGTAGAAAATGAAGTGGTTGAAATTAATAAGCCAGCTGAATTCTCTGAAATAGATAATTATGAAACCTTATCAGCTCAAAAACTATCAGAGTATTTTGATTTATTAAAATTGAAATCTCAACATCCAGATTTTGAAGAAGACATTGTTGCTCAGTTAAAAAACTATACTTCAGAGCAACTTATTGGCTTTAAAATAAATGATGATTTTGAAATTCAAAACATCCGCTTAAATGGAGAGCAAATTAAGATAGCTGATACACTTCGTAAATTACAAATTGAGTTTGATATTAATTCAAAGTTTGTAAACATCAAAGATTCTGTTTTTGCCTATATAACCTCAAATACTATTTTAGTTGACGGTAAAGAATTGAAATCTAATAAGGTTAGGTTTTCTAGAGAATAGACATCTTATCTTCGACTTGGAATGACAAGCTCTACTTTCCTAAAACAAATCATTCAAAACCTTCGCTAATCTTATTCCCGCAATTTGAAGTTGTGATCTTACTGTATCGAAGTGATTGTATGAGTAGCTATATCTTAAATTATCACCTTTTTTTATAGAACCATAAACATTTTTAGTTAATTCATGAGTTTCATTTACCCAATCTATTACCGTGCCTTTTTGAAGTTCTTTAATGTCCTTTTTAGAGATGAATCTAGCATTGTCTGCTAATTCAGTATATGTCATGCCATAGGTGTCAATCATTTCTGTGTCCCATACTCTATGCAGATTAGAATCTTCATAAAACCATTGCACCTTAAAATCATTTCCGCCCTTATCTTCTTCTAAACCTACGTGCATTGGCTGATGTAAATCCCCAACCAAATGTATTAGCATTCTTAAATAGAAAGCTTTGTCTTCATCTGAAGATGTTTCGCTTTTTATAATATTGATGCATTGCTCTATACCACTAACTAAATCTCCATCTGGATGTCTTTTAGCTGGGTCATATTTAGCGTCCAATGGCATGTTAATAAAATGCCAAGTGTAAAACTCATTATAGCGTCTGTCAGATTTAATTTCGTCAGCAAAAGTTGAAACCAGTGCTAAGGATTCTCTTCCGAGTAATTTTTTAATGGCACGTTTGGTTTTTGGTTTCAAATATTTTGTTGCAATCTCTCCAACAACACGATGTCCTGTAGAACCCCAATCAGGTTTTGCAGATACCTTAAAGTTTATTAAACAACAGATTAATAGTGCGAAAAAATGCTTTGCTTTCATTTTTTAGGGGTTTACTGAAATTTATTTCCTCTTGTTCCTTTTATTATAATTCTTATCACCTTTAGTTTTAGGTTTTTTATACTTTTTTGCAATTTTAAACTTATAAGAACCTCCTAGATTTTCTTTTTGGTTTTTTTCTTTCTTTTCGTGGAACGCTGGTCCGGGAGCATCTTCGTCTCTTCTTTTAGTAGGGTTATTTCGTTCTTTTATTTGCGGGCGTTCCTCTTCAATTAATTCCGATGAAATCTCAACCATTTCCGGTAATTCTAACAACGGAATTTTCATGTCCATTAAAGCTTCAATACCGTCAATAGCATCTTGTTCCTTCTCGGCAGAAAACACTAAAGATTCTCCTTTTCGCTCTGCACGACCCGTTCTACCAATGCGGTGCATATAATTTTCAGGATATAAAGGTGTATCAAAATTAACTACATGAGATACGTTGTCTATATCCAAACCACGAGCCATAACATCTGTTGCAATAAGAATACGGTTATGACCATCTCTAAATTGTTCAATACTTCTTAAACGATAGTTTTGCGTTTTATTAGAATGAATAACGCACAATTCTTCTTTGAAATTTTCATCTAATTTATCAAATAGCCTATCGGCCATACGTTTGAAAGCCACAAAGATTAAAACCTTGTTGAAGGTTTCTGTGTCATTTAATAAGTGTTCCAACAGATTTACTTTTGTGTAAAAATTAGGTACATTATACCTGATTTGAGAAATATTATCCAAGGGTGTTCCAGAAACAGCTACAGAGACACGTTCTGGATTTCTAAAAAAATCATTTATCAAAACATCCACATCTTCTGTCATAGTAGCTGAAAACATAATGCTTTGACGTCGGTCTGGAAGCAAATCAAATATATTTATCAATTGATGTCTAAACCCTAAATCAAGCATTACATCA
Organism: Seonamhaeicola maritimus; assembly: GCF_008056315.1. GTDB lineage: Bacteria > Bacteroidota > Bacteroidia > Flavobacteriales > Flavobacteriaceae > Seonamhaeicola > Seonamhaeicola maritimus. Next base: position 277,875 of record NZ_VRKQ01000018.1, read on the forward strand.
ACCTCATCTATTACCAGTTTTTGAATTGATTTTAATTGTAACACCCTACTTAAAGCTAAATCATATAATCTGCCAGGAGTAGCAACTAAAATATCTAAACCTTCGGCAATAGCCTGTTTTTGAGTATTAATATTAGTGCCGCCATAAACTCCTAACACCCTGTTATTAATATATTTTGAAAGCTTTTCAATCTCATCAACAACTTGAACTACTAGTTCGCGCGTTGGAACCAAAACCAAAACTCTTGGGTTTTCCTGGGTAGAAAATGTTAAGTTTTTTAGAATAGGTAGCATATAAGCAAACGTTTTACCAGTACCTGTTTGGGCAATTCCTACAACGTCTCTACCAGAGCTTACTACATTAAAAGATTGTTCTTGAATTGGTGTAGGTGTTTCAAAACCCAAATCATCAAGAGCATTAAAAAGAGGAGTGTTTAAATTTAAATCTCTGAAAGTCACATTGTACAATTTAGTGGGCAAAGTTACGCTTATTATTTTAGTGTAGAAGCGTGTTGTTTATTTCTATAAAGTATCTTGCTTTAAACGTTTTGTAAGCATCAAGTTTTATAATTCCTTCTTTTGTTTTGAAATCTTGATTGGTGTTTTCGTTGTCTGCAATTCCAAGCCAGGGTTCAATACAAACATAGTCGCCATTAGGTTTCGCCCAAATACCCAAATAATTAAAATCTGGATATCTAAAAGATAAAATTTCACCATTTAGATTACTTTTTAAAGCGACCTTTCTAGATTTTAAATCTTTAAAAATAAGAGCATCTTCATTGAATAAATCACGTGTTAACGGCAACTTATTTGTGTTGTTGAAAATAGGTTTTGTTTTAGATATTATTAATCCATTTTGTGTGTTTACCATGTGAGTTTTAGAATTTTCAACCTCACTAAACTCTAAAGTATAATCATCATATTTCTCATTTTCAAATACAGGGCACTTAAAAGCAGGGTGTCCACCTAAAGAAAAATAAATTGGGTTGTCATCAATGTTTTTAATGGTATGAAGAACTTCAATGGTGTTATCAATTAGTTTATACGAAATGTAAAACTCAAACATAAATGGATAACTCTTTAACAGTTCTTCATTATGGATAAGTTTAAAAACAAGACAATCTTTGGTTTGCTTATTAAGGTTAATGTCTCTATTATGCCTAACAAAGCCATGTTTAGGTAGTTTAAAAACTTTATTCTCGAAAAAATAAGAGTCGTCTTTTAATGCTCCAATTATTGGGAATAAATTTGGTGCATAACCACTCCAAATATTTGGGTTACCATCCCACATAAAATCAGTGTTATGTTTAACCGAAGTTATTTTACAAAGCTCAGCTCCTATTTTTTTTACAGTAATTTTAAGTTTGTTGTTCTCTAAAGTGTACATTGGTTAATGTATTTAAACTTGCAAGCAAAATTCTTAATTTTTTAACTATTCTAAGTAACTTTGCGACTTAATCTTTTTTATTGAGGACAAAAAGACTTTATACACCGGTAAACTCTAAAGAATTTAAGAACCAAGTTTTGCATTGGGCGCAGCAGTTTGATGATGTTGTTTGGTTAGATTCTAACAATTACAATCAAGAGTATTCTAATTATGAAGCTATATTGGCTGTAGATGCTTTTACAAGTATTCAAACAGACAGTATAAAGGCTTTTGATGATTTAAAGGAATATCAAAACACTACTAAAGATTGGGTTTTTGGTTATTTAACTTATGATTTAAAGAATGATGTTGAGGATTTAAGCTCCAATAATTATGACGGTTTGGGTTTTCCTGATTTATGTTTTTTTCAGCCTAAAAAAATATTTTTATTTAGTAAAGATGACGTTGAAATTCAGTATTTGAATTTTGTTGATGACGAACTTGAAGCAGATTTAATCGAAATTAAAGAATTCAGGCAGTCACCAAATAAGGAGGTACATAATGATATTAAAATTAAACTTCGTATCCATAAAGATGAGTATTTTAACAAGGTTGAAACCATGTTAAATCATATTCATCGGGGTGATGTATATGAAGCTAATTTTTGTCAGGAGTTTTATGCTGAAGACACTAAGATTAATCCATTAGAAACCTATTTTAAGCTTAATAAAATCTCAAAACCACCTTTTGCTTCTTATCTTAAATTTCGTGATAAATATGTATTAAGCGCATCACCAGAACGCTATTTAAAAAAGCAAGGTAAAATAGTTATTTCTCAACCTATAAAGGGAACTGCCAAACGTGCTAAAACTATTGAAGAAGATGAAAAGCTGATTTCAGAGTTGCTAAATGACGAGAAGGAGCGCAGTGAGAATATTATGATTGTAGATTTAGTGCGAAACGATTTGTCTAGAACTGCTATAAAAGGAAGTGTAAAAGTAGAAGAGCTTTGTAAAGTGTATACCCTTGAACAAGTACATCAAATGATATCAACAGTAACTTCTAAGGTGGAGCCTCAAACAAATCCTGTAGATATTATTAAAAGTACTTTTCCAATGGGAAGTATGACAGGTGCTCCCAAAATATCTGCAATGCAAATCATTGAAAAACTTGAAGAGTCAAAACGCGGTGTTTATTCTGGAGCTATAGGATACTTCACACCTGAAGGTGATTTTGATTTTAATGTTGTTATCAGAAGTATACTATACAATGCCTCAAAAAAATATGTGTCATATTCAGTTGGAGGGGCAATAACAGCCAAAAGTAGTCCTTTGAAGGAATATGAAGAATGCTTGGTAAAAGCCAAGGCAATGCGCGAGGTTCTTGAGAACTAAATTAGATGTTGTTTAAAATCTTCAATAGCTAATTCTAAAACACGCTCAACACGTTTTGATTCAATATTTTTAACTCTCGCAATTTCTTCAAACGATAATTTGCCAAACACAAATAAATCTACAATATCTGATACTCTTAGCGGTAACCATGTATAATATTTACCTAATAAATGTTTGTTACGCTTGGTAGAAATATCAGAAATTTCAAAAGCATTTTGAATGGATGTATTATTATCATCATATACAAAAACAGGTTTTTCTTCATGGTCTTGGTGATATGAAATATCACTTAATTCTTCATTCATAATAAATTCAAAACCTTCATCTGCAGTAAACACTTCCTTTAATCCCTCCAATTCATCTTCTAAAATAGTTTGAGTACTCATTGTGTTTTGATGAAAAGCTTCTTTTTTAAACAATTCGTCTAGATCGGTATTAACTATTTTAAACAATTCAATTTTAATAATGGCAGGGTCAGCATCAATATTATATCCACGTTCATAAAATTTGGCAATTCCTTCATCTATAATATCATGTGATTTATACATGTTTTTAGGAATTATTTTGGTGGATTCAGCTATGTATAACCGGTGTTTTACGTAGGCCTGTAAATGTTGTGTAGCTGAAACTACTTTCTGATTGAATTTGTTTAAGGTATTTTTATCGGATAATTTATTGACATTACACATAACTTAACAAGTTTAAAATTACCTTATTAAGGTAGAATAAAACATGAAGTTGTGATATGATTTTTGTCATATGAAAATTAGTAAAAGCTAAAAATTAACTATGCAAAGTTGTATCTTTGAGTCATGCTAGAACCTTTTAAAAACCATATTCTTTATAATTTAAGCTTTCTCAACAACGCAAGACTTTTAATTGCCATTTCAGGTGGAGTTGATAGCGTTGTGTTAACGCATTTATGTTATCAACTTGGTTTAGATATTTCACTAGCTCATTGTAATTTTAATTTACGTGGAAAAGAAAGTGATGGTGATGAAGAATTTGTTGTTCAACTAGCTGATAATTTGGATATTGAAGCTTTTACGGAAAGTTTTAACACCGAAGGTTATGCCAGTGAAAATAAGATGTCTATTCAAATGGCGGCAAGAGAATTACGCTATTATTGGTTTGATGAATTAGCGCAACAGTTGGGTTTTGATTATATACTGACCGCGCATCATGCCGACGATAATTTAGAAACTTTTTTAATTAATTTCTCAAGAGGAACTGGTTTAGATGGTTTAACTGGGATTCCGGAGGTAAACAACAAATTTGTACGGGCACTATTACCCTTCTCTAGGGAGAATGTGATTGATTATGCAAAGGCAAATAACTTAATATGGCGTGTAGATAGTAGCAATGCTTCTACAAAGTATTTAAGAAATAAATTGAGGCATGAGGTGATTCCAATTCTTAAGGAAATCAACCCTAGTTTACTTCAGAGTTACCAAAGTACCATTAATAACTTAGGCGATGCTACTGATATAGTAGAGGACCATTTAGAGTTATTTTTTGAAGATGCTGTAGAAAGTATTGAAGACAATAAAATGACTTTTAATGTGTCTGAATTTAAAAAGCAGAATAACCCAAGAGCTTATTTATTTGAAACTTTTAAGGATTATGGTTTCACAGAGTGGAATGACGCCTTAAATCTACTGGATGCGCAATCTGGCAAGTATATTTTATCTAGTACACATAGATTGATTAAGCATCAGGATAGTTTATTGTTAAGTGAAATTGTTCCAGGAGAATTAATTGAAATTACTATTACGGATAGTAATCAGGAGGTTGAAACTCCTTTTGGTATATTATCCTTTTCAGAAGTAGATGAAATACAGAATAATAGTATTACGGCAATTTATGTAGACAAGGCATTGTTAAAGTTTCCTCTATTAATTAGACAATGGAAGGTGGGAGATGTGTTTTTTCCTTTTGGAATGAAAGGAAAAAAGAAAGTGAGTAAGTATTTCAAAGATGAAAAACTTTCACTTTTAGATAAAGAAAGTACGCTGTTATTGTGTTCAGAAGACAATATTGTTTGGGTTGTAAACCGAAGAGCAGATAATAGGTTTAGAGTAACCGAAGAAACCGAAGAGATTATTAAAGTTGAATTAAAATAAGTAATTGAGACTACAGGGCAACATTGTTGATATACATAATAAGCGCATTTTTAAGGGTGAAATAACTGTTGAAAATGACAAAATAATTGCTATTGAAGAAAAGGAGAATGACTCAGAGTACTTTATTATTCCTGGGTTTGTAGATGCTCACATACATATAGAAAGTTCTATGTTAGTTCCTAGTGAATTTGCAAAAATTGCGATTACACACGGAACAGTGGCTACGGTGTCAGACCCACATGAAATTGCCAATGTTTGTGGATTAGAAGGTGTTAATTTCATGATAGAAAATGGAAAGAAAGTCCCTTTAAAATTCAATTTTGGGGCGCCTTCCTGCGTGCCAGCAACAACTTTTGAATCTGCAGGAGCTACTATCGACTCAAATGATATAAACGAACTTCTTGGAAACCCAGATATAAAGTACCTCACAGAAATGATGAACTATCCAGGAGTTATTTTTGATGATGATGAGGTTTTAAAAAAACTATCTTGGGCAAAAGCCCATAATAAACCTATTGATGGTCATGCTCCTGGATTAATGGGAGATGATTTAACCAAATATATTTCAGCTGGAATTACAACAGATCATGAATGTTTTACTCATGAAGAAGCTTTAGAGAAACTTCAAAAAGGGATGAAAGTACTTATCCGAGAGGGAAGCGCTGCTAAGAATTTTGAAGCATTAATTGGATTGCTTCCAGAGCATTATGAAAACATGATGTTTTGTAGTGATGATAAACATCCAGACGATTTAATGTTAGGCCATATTAATGAGCTTTGTGCAAGAGCAGTTGCAAAAGGAATTGATGTTTTTAAGGTGCTGCAAGCGGCTTGTATTAATGCTGTTGACCATTATAATTTAGATGTGGGTCAATTGCGGGTTGGTGATTTTGCAGATTTTATTGTTGTTGAAGATTTGGCAAATTTTAAAACCATTCAAACTTATATCAATGGAGATTTGGTATATGATGAGGGAGTGTCTTTAATTAATTCAGTTTCCTTCAAATCAATAAATAATTTTAATTGTGAGTTAAAGCAAGTTTCAGATTTTAAGATTGAATCTTTATCAGAAAAAATTCGAGTTATTGAAGCGTTAGAAGGGCAATTAATTACTAATGAGTTGGTTGCTAATTCAAAAACAGAAAATGGTAATCTAATCTCGAATATTGATGATGATATCCTAAAAATGACGGTTGTTAATCGTTACCAAAACCAAAAGCCAGCTTTAGCATTTATCAAAAATTTCGAATTGAAAGAAGGGGCTATTGCATCTTCAGTAGGTCATGATTCGCATAATATTATAGCAATCGGGGTGTCTGATGAAGCCATTTGTAAAGCCGTTAATTTAATCATTAAAAACAAAGGAGGTGTTTGTGCTGTTTCCAATTCAGAGGAAAAAATATTACCACTCCCAATAGGTGGTATTATAAGTGATAAAAACGGGGAAGAAGTGGCAGAGTTATATCAAGAAATTGATGCTATGGCGAAGAAAATGGGGAGTAAATTACACGCTCCGTATATGACTTTATCCTTCATGGCACTTTTGGTAATCCCTTCATTGAAATTAAGCGACAAAGGTTTGTTTAACGGAACTGGCTTTAAGTTCACATCTTTAGAAGTTATTTAAGAATGCCGATAATAGAATCTACTTACAAGGCGCCTTTTTTATTTAGAAGTGGTTTTATTGCAACTGCCTATTCTGGTTTGTTCAGGAAGGTTAATGGTGTTGTTCATGAACGCGAGCGAATTTCGTTATCCGATGGCGATTTTCTAGATTTAGATTGGAGTTATTCTAAACCAAAAACAAATAAGCTTATTGTTTTGCTTCATGGTTTAGAAGGTGATGCTCAAAGACCTTATATGATTGGGGCTGCTAAACTCTTTAATAAAAATGGTATTGATGCTCTAAGCGTGAATTTTAGAGGCTGTAGTGGTGATGAAAATTTGAAATATAGAAGTTATCATTCTGGGGCAACTGAAGATTTAGAAGACATTATACAGCATATTATTTCTGTAAAAAATTATTCAGAAATCTATTTTCATGGTATCAGTTTAGGAGCAAATATGATACTCAAATATCTTGGTGAAAGGGATGATGTTCCTTCTGAAATTAAGGCTGCAGTGGCTGTTTCTGTGCCATGTGATTTGAATGGTTCAAGTAGGCAACTTCATAAAGTAGGTAACAGGCCATATGCCATTTGGTTTTTGTTTTACTTAAAAAATAGGCTGAAATCGAAAATTGAAAAGTTTCCAGGTAGTTTATCACAAGAACAACTAAAGAGCATCAAAACACTAAAAGATTTTGATAACATTTATACCGCAAAGGCTCATGGATACAAAGATGCTTTTGATTATTATAAACAATGTAGTAGTTTACAATTTATTCCGAATATAAAAATCCCAACACTTATTATTAATGCACTAAATGACTCGTTTTTATCTCCAGAGTGTTATCCGGTTAAGGAAGCAAAAAACCAACCGAATATCTTTCTGGAAATGCCTAATCATGGTGGGCATGTTGCCTTTATTGATAAAAAGAACGTGTATTACAATGAGCGTAGGGCGTTAGAGTTTGTGCAAGATTTAAATTAAATATAAAACTCCGAAGAGTTTTTAATATCCTTCAAAACAAACGTACTGTTTAGAACTCCAATGTTTTCAATCTTAGACAGTTTATATTTTACAAAATTGTGATAATCTTCTAGCCCTTTGGTGTTTATTTTCAAAATGAAATCTACCTGACCTGCCATATGGTAACATTCCTGAACTTCATCTAAATTTTGAATTTGCTCTTCAAATTTTTCTATGAAAGCTTCACTATGGTAGCGCATAGAAACTTGACAAATAGTAGTCACCGAGCGTTCAAGAAGATTCTTATCAAGTATAGCTACATATTTTTTTATAAACCCTTGGTTTTCAAGTCGTCTAATACGCTCATAAACAGGAGAAACAGTTAAGTTTAAAGTTTTAGCAATCTCTTTAGCCGTTTTTTTAGAATCGTTTTGAAGAATTCTAAGAATGGTAATATCGGTTTCATCTAAATTTTCCATAAAAGCCTAAATAAAAATTATTGTTGAAATGCTTAAAGTTTAAATTTAAAAGTAAATATAACTGTAATAAATGTAATTTAAAACTATTATTACTTAATTAATTTCAATATAGTAATTGAATGTGTTCTGTATGTTAACTTTGGCAGTAACTAATGCTTTTGGTATTGTGTTATGATTTTAGTAATTGGAGCAAATGGACAGTTAGGAACCGTGCTTACTCAGGCACTAAGAGGTTCCTATGGAGCAGATAAAGTTGTTGCTTCTGATATTATGAAAAGAGAATCCAACACAGGCCTTTTTGAAGTCATTGATGCCACTAATTTCAAAAGAATTGAAGAGGTGGTTAAGCAATATAAAGTCACAGAAATTTATCATTTGGCAGCAATATTGTCTGCAAACGCCGAATCAAATCGCATTAGAAGTTGGGAAATCAATACAAAAACATTGCTTAATGTATTGGAGGTTTCTAGATTGAATAAAGTTGAGAAAGTGTTTTACCCAAGTTCAATTGCTGTTTTTGGAAAGAATGCTCCAAGAATAAAAACGCCAAATAATGTTAGTTTAAATCCTGAAACGGTTTACGGTATTAGTAAAGTTGATGGCGAAAATTGGGGGCAATATTACTATAATAAATATGATTTAGATGTTAGGTCAATCAGGTACCCTGGTGTTATAAGCTATCAATCTTTACCAGGAGGTGGTACCACAGATTATGCGGTTGATATTTACCATAAAGCTGTTTTGAATGAAAAATATTCCTGCTATTTAACTAAGGATACTACGCTTCCTATGATTTTTATTGATGATGTGATTAGGGCGACCTTACAGCTAATGGAAGCTTCAAAAGAACAGATAAATATTAGAACATCTTATAATGTTTCAGGTTTAAGCTTTTCACCTGAGGAAGTTGCAAAAGAGATTCGCAAAAGAATTTCTAATTTCGAAATAGAATATATACCAGATTTCAGACAAGAAATTGCAGCAAATTGGCCAGTGTCTATTGACGATTCTTGTGCGTACAATGATTGGGGTTGGCAATCTGAATATAATTTAAGTGATATTACTAAGGTAATGCTAAGTAAGTTGAGAAACCAATACAAAACATTAATTTAATTTTAATAATTGAGACCATGTATTCAAATATAAAAAGTGATTTACAACAAGAAATAGAAGAAATTAAATCGGCAGGTTTATTTAAAACTGAGCGCATAATAACAACACCGCAGGGATCTAAAATAGGAACCACAAACGTTCCTGAGGTTTTAAATTTTTGTGCAAATAACTATTTAGGTTTATCATCACATCCTGAAGTTACTAAAGCAGGAAAAGAAGCTATAGACAGTCATGGGTATGGTTTGTCATCTGTTCGTTTTATTTGTGGAACCCAAGATATTCATAAGGAATTAGAGCGAAAAACAGCCGATTTTCTTGGAATGGAAGATTGTATTCTATACGCTGCCGCTTTTGATGCTAACGGAGGGCTTTTTGAGCCTATTTTAACACCCGAAGATGCCATTATTTCAGATGCTTTAAATCATGCCTCCATTATTGATGGTATTCGATTATGTAAAGCAAAACGATTTAGATATAATCATAATGATATGGCGGATTTAGAAGCTCAATTAATAGAAGCTAAAGATGCAAGAAGAAAATTAATTGTTACCGATGGGGCCTTTTCAATGGATGGGACCATTGCGCAACTAGATAAGATTTGTGACTTAGCTGATATATACGGCGCTTTGGTTATGGTAGATGAGTGTCATTCTACAGGTTTTATGGGAGAAACGGGTAGAGGCACGCATGAGTACAGAAATGTTATGGGTAGAGTAGACATAATTACCGGTACTTACGGTAAAGCTTTAGGTGGCGCATCTGGAGGGTTTACTGCGGCTAGGACTGAAATTGTTGAGTTGTTAAGACAGCGTTCCAGACCATACTTGTTTTCTAACACAGTGGCGCCATCTATTGTAGGAGCTTCTATAAAAGTGCTAGATATTTTAAGTAGTTCCACACATTTAAGAGATAAATTAGAGGAAAATACTAAATACTTCAGGCAAGAAATGACAGTTGCTGGTTTTGATATTGTTCCAGGAGATCATCCTATAGTACCTGTTATGTTATATGAAGCAACCTTAGCTCAAGAATTTGCGGCCAAATTATTAGAAGAAGGTATTTACGTAATAGGCTTTTTCTATCCTGTGGTACCGAAAGGAAAAGCAAGAATACGGGTGCAATTATCTGCAGCTCATGAGCGTGAGCATTTAGATAAAGCAATAAAAGCTTTTACTAAAGTAGGTAAAGAACTTGACGTTTTATAAAGCATTAATCACTATAGTACAATATTCAAGACCATGTTAAAATGATTTAACATGGTTTTTTTTTGGTAAGATGTGGATGTTTAGAGCTAAAATAGGTTTAGTTAACCCATTGTTAAATTTATTAGTTCGAGCTTTTATTAAAAACATTTTTTAGTAACTTCAAGCAAAATTCGAATTATGCCAACTTTCAACTTAAAAATCAATAATCAAACTCATACTGTAGAGGCCGATATGGATACACCTTTACTTTGGGTTTTAAGAGATCAATTAGAACTTGTAGGAACCAAGTATTCTTGCGGAATAGGGCAATGTGGAGCCTGCAACATACATGTTGATGGTAATGTGATGAGAAGTTGTTTACTTCAGGTGTCTCAAGCCGAAGGTATGAAAATTACAACTATTGAAGGCCTATCAGAAAATGGAGATCACCCTGTTCAAGAAGCATGGAAAGACATTGATGTGCCACAATGTGGATATTGTCAGGCTGGTCAAATAATGACTGCTGCAGCATTCTTGGAAAAGAATCCTAATCCAACGGGAGAAGAGATTAGAAATGCCATGAATGGAAATATCTGTAGATGTGCATCATATAATAGTATTGAAGAAGCTATAAAAGTAGCTGCTGAGAAATTAAGTTAACTAACCTAAAAAGAAAAACAATGTCAACTTCAGATAAATTCACATTCAGTAGAAGATCGTTCTTAAAAACCTCAGCTTTAGCTAGTGGCGGTATGCTAATAGGTTTTAACTTATTTAATGCATGTAAGGAAGAGGCAAAAATGCCTATAGATTTAAGTCAGTTAAATTATAACGACTTTAATGCCTTTATTAAAATATCCCCAGAAGGCAAAGTAACCATTTTTGCCCCAAACCCTGAGATAGGACAAGGAGTGAAAACATCAATGCCTATGCTTATTGCTGAAGAATTGGATGTGCTTTGGGAAGATGTTTATGTGGTGCAAGCAGGTTTAGATACAGAGAATTATAAAAATCAAATTGCAGGTGGAAGTCAATCACTAAGACAAAATTGGGAGCCACTTAGACAGACAGGAGCTACGGCAAAACAAATGTTAGTAAATGCTGCTGCAGCAAGATGGGACGTTGAAGCTTCAACATGTACAGCAAAACAAGGTGTGATTACCAATGCAAATGGGGAAACATTGGGGTATGGTGATGTTGTATTGGAAGCAGCGCAGTTGGAAGTTCCAGAGGAAGTTACTTTAAAAGAACCTCAAAATTTTACGATAATAGGGCAAGAAACAGCTAATGTAGATATTGATAAAATAATTACCGGTAAGCCTTTATTTGGTTTAGATTATAAAGAAGAGGGTATGGTATATGCCTCTGTGCTAAGGCCTCCCGCATTTGGACAAGTGTTAGATACTTATGATGCTACTGCTGCCTTGACAATTCCTGGTGTGATTGATGTTATTACAATTGGCGAGAAGACAAGAAAATATTTTGAAGGTGAAAGAACTAGTTGGACTGCTAAACTGAGTCAAAGTGATAAAGTAGTAGTTATTGCCAAAAGCACATGGGATGCTATAAAGGGAAAAAATGCGCTTAAAGCAACTTGGAAACAAGATTCAGAGGTTGAAAATTCTGAGCTTCATGATGAAAAGTTAATGGGGATTTTGGATGGGAATAAGTTCAGAACTAGAAGGAAGGATGGAGATATTAAAAAGGCTTTTGCTGAGGCCGATAAAATTTTGGATCGTACGTATGAGTCTCCTTTCTTACCACATAATACCATGGAACCTATGAACTTTTTTGCTAGTGTAACACCTGAAAAAGTGCGTTTGGTTGGTCCGGTACAAACTCCTGAGGAGGCGGCTAAAGTGGTCTCAGGTTTGTTAGGTAGAGATTTAGAAGATATTAGCGTGGAGCTTACTAGAATGGGTGGTGGTTTTGGTAGAAGACTTTATGGAGATTTTGTGTACGAAGTTGCTGAAATAGCTGATGTTATTAAAAAGCCTGTTAAAATGGTTTCTTCCAGAGAAGATGATATGTCTACAGGTGTTTATAGACCAGCTATAAAGTATAGAATTGCAGCCTCAATAAAGGATGGTAAAGTAACTGGTTATCATTTAAAGGAGGCGGCTATAAACGGTAATATGTATGGTTTAATTCCTAATTTCTTTCCAGCCGCGGCTATAGAAAATTATCAGGTAGATACTGCTAATTATAAAAGTAATATAACCACAGGTGCTTGGAGAGCACCCTACACCAATTTTTTAGCGAGTGCTGAACAAAGCTTTTTTGATGAGTTAGCAGAAGAATTAGGTGTAGACCGTGTTAAGTTACATATGGATTTGTTAGAGAAGGCTAAAAGTAATCCAGACCCGAAAATTGAATATAGCCCTGAGCGCTTACAAGGCGTCTTAAAACTGGTAGTAGAAAAATCTAATTATGGAAACACTATTGCTGAAGTTTACCAAGGGTTAGCGGTTTATTATTGTCATAATACCCATGTTGCTGAAGTTGCTGATATTGTTATGACTAATGGTGTGCCTGTTGTTAAAAAGGTAACTTGTGCTGTTGACTGTGGAATTGTAGTGAATCCTTTGGGTGCTAAAAATCAGATTAAAGGAGGGGTTATTGATGGTATTGGTCATACCATGTATGGAGAATTAACGTTTAATAATGGTGAACCTCAATCTAATAATTTTAATTCGTATCAATTAATTAGAATGGGACAAACTCCAAAAGTAGATGTTCATTTTGTTAAAAATGATATTGCTCCAACCGGTTTAGGAGAACCAACTTTACCACCAGTAGGGGCTGCAGTTGCCAATGCTATTTATAAAGCTACTGGGCAACGCTTAACAAAACAACCCTATATGAATAATTTACAAGCTGAAAAGGTTGTAGGTTAGTAAATAGAAGACATATTGCATTAAAAAAGCGAGCATATTAAGGGCTCGCTTTTTTTGTGTGTTACTATTTTTGTTTTAGATTTTATCTCCTAGAAAAGATTGAAATTTACTCGGGTTTCCGTCTTCATCACCAGTAAGCAAGTAATAAACCATTCCAGCATCAGAAATATCAGCTCTAAATTCTTTGTGCTTTTTCATGCACTTCCAAATCCAAGCTATATCCGGATTTTTATGATTTTTTAACCAATCCCAAACACTCCAATTATGCAAAGAACTCCAACCTTCATCTGGATTGTTTTTGTTGTTTTGGTCTTTTATTCTTTTAAACTTTAAACGATTTCCACTAAGTTCAATAACCTGATCTATAGTATGGTGATTTGGTCTCCTCAAATGATTATCGTTATAATTACTATGCGATACAATATATACATGAGATAATGCTTCTCCATTACGTTCATTTATAACCAGCTTAACAGCCTGATAAAGAAATTCTGATGGTCCCATATTTATAAAATATAAGGGGTTTTCCTCAGTAGATTTTACTAATTCATTTTTAAGATGCTTAATGGCTTCACTTTTATGAGTTCCTACATTAAAGAAAAGGTCTTTATTAAAATTCCATCTTTTTATGGAGCCATCAACACCTTCTTTCATATAATTTCTAACTGTTGTGTGGGGAGGCGAAGGCATAAAATTGTTATATGAATAATGCACTAATTTATTCTGAAGTTTCAATTTTGCCAATATAGCTAGAGTAGCCGGTGTAGCACCCCAATCATCTGGATCAGCATAATTCCATCTGCCAGTGTATTCCAAATCTGGCTGAGCATTCCCATCTGCACTACATGCAATTCGATTATTATCATAACCCAAAGCTTGTGCATTAATATCACTAGGAGAGATAATCACAAGCAATATGAAAATTTTAATAAGGATTCTTTTCATTAGATACTTTTTTAGAATTATTCACATTCAATTCTTTCAGAAAGTGTTTTAGATCTTGTTTCAGCGTCACCGTCAGGCATGCCTGTAGACAAAACTAGTTTATCTAATTGAATAAAGTTGGATTTAGGGCAAATTTTAAATTCAAACAAATAAACTATTTTAACTCCTTAAATAAATTTTAAGTAAGTTTATTGACGGTTTAGATTACTAATTGGTTAAAATTAGATATGTGTTCAACTTCAAATTAAATTATTTTTGGCCACTTTGAGTCTAAATTAAGGTATAAGTGTATGAGCAACACACCACAAAAGAAGGCTGCAACGCCAGAGGTATTCTTAGATTTAAAAGTTACCAAACCACCTAAAAATAGTGTGGGTTTTGGTGCCTTAAAGTCTGCTGTTGGCATGGTTTCTAAGTACATGAAACCAATAGATGCTTTAAAAATTTCAACTAAAATTAACCAAAAGGGAGGTTTTGATTGTCCGGGTTGTGCATGGCCAGATCCTGATGATGATCGTTCTATTTTAGGTGAATATTGTGAAAATGGTATGAAAGCCATAGCAGAGGAAGCCCAAAAGAATATAATTGGAGCTGATTTTTTTGCAAAAAATTCTGTAGATGAATTAGCAGAGTTATCAGATTTTGAAATTGGTAAGTCAGGGAGACTAGCAGAACCAATGTTTTTACCTGAAGGAGCTACACATTATCAACCCATTTCTTGGGATGATGCTTTTAATAAGGTAGGAGTACATTTAAATGGTTTAAACTCTCCAGATGAAGCTGTGTTTTATACCTCTGGAAGAACAACTAACGAAGCTGCTTTTTTATATCAACTTTTTGTTAGAGAATACGGAACAGCTAATTTGCCAGATTGCTCTAATATGTGTCATGAGGCCAGTGGTAAAGCTTTATCTGAAACATTAGGAATTGGTAAAGGCTCTGTGACATTAGATGATTTATATAAGGCCGAAGTGGTTATGGTTGTTGGTCAAAATCCAGGAACTAATCACCCTAGGATGTTGGTGGCTTTAGAGAAATGTAAGAAGAATGGTGGTAAAATCATAGCTATTAATCCTTTGGAGGAAGTTGGCTTTATGAAGTTTACCAACCCTCAGAATCCTTTGAAAATGTTAACAGGAGGAACAGAGTTAACAGATGTGTTTGTACCTGTAACCATTAATGGAGACGTGGCATTTTTTAAGGCAATTTTGTTGAGATTACTGGAGAAGGAAGAACAAGAAGGTCATGTTTTTGATAAGCAATTTATTGAGGAACATACTAGTGGCTATGACGCTTTTGTTAAAGATTTGAAAGCATTTAATTTTGATGAATGCCTGAGGCTTTCGGGTGTTTCAATAGAGACCTTTGACAAAGTATTCGATTTAATACTCAATAATAATAAGATTATAATTTGTTGGGCAATGGGATTAACTCAACACGAAAATGCTGTTGATAATATTCGTGAACTGGTTAATTTGTTATTACTCAAAGGAAGTATTGGTAAAGAAGGTGCGGGAACTTGTCCGGTCCGTGGACATTCAAATGTTCAAGGAGATAGAACAGTGGGTATTTGGGAAGCAGCGCCTAAAGCATTTTTAGATAAGATTGAAAATAAGTACGGTTTCAAACCAACCACTAAACACGGTTATTCGGTAATCGAAGCTATTGAAGGGATGTACAAGAAAGAAGCCAAGGTGTTTTTTGGTTTAGGAGGTAATTTTATATCAGCGGTACCAGACACTAATTATTCAGCACAGGCATTGGCTAATTGTAATTTAACGGTTCATGTGAGTACTAAATTGAATCGTTCACATTTAGTAACGGGTAAAGAAGCGCTTATTTTACCTTGTTTAGGAAGATCAGAAAAAGATTATCAAAAAACAGGGGTTCAAGTACAGAGTGTTGAGAATTCCATGGGAATTGTGTCTTCAACAAAAGGTGTTTTAGAACCTTGTTCAGATAGTTTAATTAGTGAGGTGGCAGTAGTTTGCGGCATTGCGAATGCAACGCTGAAGGATCGATCCAAGATTAATTGGCTGGCTTATAAAGATGACTATAGTTTGGTAAGAGATGATATAGAGGAAGTGGTTGATGGTTTTAATGATTATAATACGAAATTGAAGCAACCATCAGGTTTTTACTTGCCGAATGGGGCTAGAATTAGAGAGTTTAAAACTAAAACAGGAAAAGCTAACTTTACTACAAATAAACTACCCGACTGGAAATTGAAAGATGATGAATTAATTATGATGACGATTAGAAGTCATGATCAATTCAATACCACCATTTATGGACTGGATGACCGTTATAGAGGTATTTTCAATGAACGCCGAATTATTATGATGAATAGGGAGGATATGAAAGAACGAGGACTTGAAGAACAGCAAGTAGTGAGATTAAAATCTGAATATAATGGAGTTGTAAGAGAAGCACATAAATTTAAAGTTATTGGCTATGATATTCCGAAAAATTGTTGTGCTACTTATTTCCCCGAGACCAATGTTTTAGTACCTTTGGATAGTTATGCACATACTGCAAAAACGCCAGCTTCAAAAAGTATTAGAATAACCGTAGATAAAGTATAAAATTTGAGATTATTTAAAACAGCAATAGTTAGTCTGTATTTACTTATAGTAGTATCATGTAAGCAGAAAACATCTGATGTTAATTATTATAACCTGCCTAAGCTTTCCAGTGATTTAAAAATTGATTACACGAACTCTAACCCTTTACTTGAAGCCTTAAAGCCTGTACCTGAAACAGCTGTATTTGAAATGAAGGGCTATTCATTGTGGGATCCTTCAGTAATTCAAGTTGATGATACATTTCATCTTTTTTGTTCCAGATGGAAAGAGGCTGATGGTTGGGATGCTTGGAAGAAAAGCCATGTGATTAGAGCTACTTCAAAATCACTTTTCGGTCCGTACAAATTTGAAGAGGTTGTTATAAAACCAGAAGACCACCCTTGGGCTACTGCTGGCATTCATAACCCAAAGATTATTAAAATTGGAAATAAGTTTTTATTGTATCATTTAGGTATTCCAAAGTGGCATACCGGATTTTTATTTTCGGATTCTATTGAAGGCGCTTGGGAAGCACTTTCGGAATCGTTGATAAAAACAAATAATCCATCTATATGGGTGCATGAAGATGGGCGTGTTTATGCCTTAGGAAAATTTAAACCAGCAAAAAAAGACACTAAAGATGGTAGATGGGATGCATATATGAGAGCGTTTAAAGCACCAAATATTATGGGGCCGTACGATGTTGTTGGAGATAATAAGAATAGGCTGCCTAATGATTTTGAATTGGAGGACCCAACCGTATGGTACAGTAATAATCAATATAATGTGATATGTACAGATTGGGAAGCAAAGGTTACAGGAATAGATAAATCTGTATTGCTGTACACATCAAAAAACGGAATAGATTATAGTTTGTATTCTCAAATTCCTTTATGGCATAGAAATGAACCCACTCCAATGGAAGGCGGAAAAACATTGTTGTTGGATAAGATTGAACGTCCGCAAGTGTATTTAAATAAACAGAATGAATTAGTAGCATTATTAGTGTCTGCGACCAAAAAATCAAACTCAGATCAAGGAATTATTATTGTTAGACCAGTTGAAAAATTCACTCCTTAAGTTTTTAAGATTTCTATAAAAACTAACCCCATATTTTTTTATAAAGCAAATATTGATATTTCAATTTGAGAAATCTATAATAATTCAATGTTATGGTTTTTTCATAAGCATATCCCATATATAATTACGTATAATTACTTAGTTTTGTGTTTAAAATACGTAGATATGAAGAAAATCATTGTTGTAGGTAATGGTATGGTAGGTTATAAGTTTTGTGAAAAATTTGTAGCTCAAGAGAATTCAAAAAACTTTAAGATTACCATATTTGGTGAGGAACCAAGACCAGCTTATGATAGGGTTCATTTAAGTGAGTTCTTCGATAATCAAGATGCGAAGGCTTTAGAAATGGCTCCACGTGAGTGGTATGAAGAGCATGGAATTGAATTAATAAGTAATGAGCGTATTACTGATATTCATCGTTCTTCAAAGAAAATCACTACTTCAAAAGATTTACACTATAAATATGATTATTTAGTACTAGCTACTGGCTCCGCACCTTTTGTACCTAATATTAATGGAATTGAGAAAAAAGGGGTTTTTGTTTATAGAACCATTGAAGATCTTGAAGGTATGTTGGCTTATGCTGATGAGATTCAAAAAGGAAGAAATGAAACAGTTAAAGCTGCTGTTTTAGGTGGTGGATTGTTAGGGTTAGAGGCTGCTAAAGCTGTTATGGATATGGGCTTAGAACCTCATGTGGTTGAGTTTGCACCTAAATTAATGCCAAGACAATTAGATAGAAGGTCGAGTAACGTATTGCAAGAGAAGTTAGAGTCTATGGGCATCAATATTCATTTATCAAAAGCTACAAATAAGATTCTAGGGGATGGTGCTATCACCGGAATGGAGTTTGGTGAGTATGACAAGATTGATGTTGAAATGCTTGTAGTTTCAGCAGGAATTAGACCTCGTGACGAGCTTGGAAAAACCTGTGATTTAAAAATGGGAACCCGAGGCGGAATTGTTGTTAATAACAAGATGCAAACCTCGGATCCTGAGATTTATGCTATAGGTGAAGTTGCACTTTATAATAACATGATATATGGTTTGGTAGCCCCTGGTTATGACATGGCAGAGGTTGCGGTTAGTCAAATAATAGGTAACTCTCATGTAATCATGCCGGAAGACATAGATATGTCTACTAAATTAAAATTAATTGGGGTTGATGTAGCTAGTTATGGTGAGCCGTTTATGCCAGTTGAAAAAGGATATTCTGTTGTTTTTGAAAATAAGACGAAAGATTTATATAAGCGTATTAACGTTAGTCATGATGGCAAGAAGTTATTAGGAGGAATCTTGGTAGGTGATGCATCAGACTATAATATGTTGCATCAAATATATTTGAACGGATTACCAATTCCTGAAGATGCGGAGGAACTATTAATTGGTTCTAGAGGCGATGGGGAAGGCGGATTTGGAAGTGTAATGGATATCCCAGATGCGGCTCAAGTATGTTCTTGTGAGAGTATAACAAAAGGCGATATTTGTTGCTCAATTACTGAAGGTGATTGCAATAATTTAGGTGATGTTATAGCTAAAACCAAGGCAACTACTGGTTGTGGTGGTTGTAAACCCATGGTGGTTGATTTAGTGAATGAATCACTTAAATCATTAGGAAAGGAAGTTAAAGAAACTATCTGTGAACACTTTGATTTTAATCGTCAAGAATTATACGATTTAATTAAAATTAACAAAGTAAAAGACTATCAAGAAACATTAAACTTATTTGGTGAAGGCCATGGTTGTGAAATTTGTAAACCACTTATAGCTTCAATTTTTGCAAGTATCCATATGGAAACGCCTAATAAACAACCTGGAATTCAGGATACGAATGATAGATTTTTGGCAAACATTCAACGTAACGGAACGTACTCGGTTGTACCAAGAGTTGCTGGTGGTGAAATTACTCCCGACCAATTAATTGTTATTGGTGAAGTTGCTAAAAAGTATGACTTATATACAAAAATTACCGGTGGACAGCGTATTGATTTATTCGGCGCGCAGATTCATGAATTGCCAATGATTTGGAAAGAATTAATTGATGCTGGTTTTGAAAGTGGACACGCTTATGGTAAATCATTACGTACGGTTAAAAGTTGTGTAGGTTCTACATGGTGTAGATATGGTATGCATGAAAGTGTAACCTTTGCTATTGATATTGAAAACAGATATAGAGGTTTACGTTCTCCTCATAAATTAAAAGGTGGTGTTTCTGGTTGTATTAGAGAATGTGCTGAGGCCAGAGGGAAAGATTTTGGATTGATTGCAGTTGATGGTGGTTGGAATCTTTACGTATGTGGAAATGGTGGAGCAACACCAAAACATGCTGTTTTATTGGCAGAACAATTAGACGACGAAACGGCTGTTAAATATCTTGATAGATTTTTAATGTACTACATACGTACTGCAGGTCCTTTAGTAAGAACTGCGCCTTGGTTAGATAAACTTGAAGGTGGTATTGATTACTTAAAACAAGTGGTGATTGAAGATTCTTTAGGTTTAGCTGAAGAGTTAGAACAGGAAATGCAAGGGTTGGTTAATAAGTATGAGTGTGAATGGAAACAGGCTATTGAAAACCCTGAAATGATTAAGCGTTTCAAACATTTTGTGAATTCTGATGATACAGATGATAACCTTGTGTTTGTGCCAATGCGTGAGCAAAAAATGCCAAAAGCTTGGGTTTAGTGCGTTAGGTATTGGAGCTAGTTACCGTGTAACGCGGAAAGCCCGACCCAATAAGGGAACGCCCAAATTAAAATTAAGAAAGTAAAATTTAGAGTGATGCAAGATATACTAAGTAAGTACCAAACAGTTTTAGAAGCCGATGTTACCACATGGTTTGAAGTAGGCCAAGTTTCTGATTTTTTAGAAAATAGTGGGGCCTGCATAAAATATAAAGACAAGCAAATTGCAGTATATAACTTTACTAGAACGGGAAAATGGTATGCCTGCCAGAATATGTGTCCGCATAAAATGGAAAATGTATTGGCATTGGGAATGATTGGTGACAAGGATGATATTCCAAAAGTAGCTTGCCCAATGCATAAGAAAAACTTCTCTTTAGAAGATGGTTCTAATCTTGGTGGTGAAGATTATAAAATTGCTACGTATCCTGTTAAAATTGAAGGCGGAAATGTGTATATTGGCTTTTCAGATTAAAATGAAAAGTAATGAAACCAACACGATTTGAAACTGCAATTGCATTAATAGATAAACTAAACTCCGAAGACATAAATACATACCAAGTTAGTGGTATGGATTACCCAAAAGAATTGTTGTATTCTCAACGCATGACGCGTAAGTTATTACAATTTGAGCCTAATGCATCTAAGGCGTTACAAATTGCTGCAAGAGCACAACATATTTCCCGTTGGAAAATAGCTAGAGACGAGTACCCAATGGATAGAGTGGGCTATTTGAAATGGCGTGAAACCCTAAAAAGAATGCATGCGGAACTTACTGCAGATATTCTAAAGCAAGTAGGGTATGATGATCAATATGTTGAAAGAGTATCTCAGCTAATTAGCAAAAAATTAATAAAGAAAAACGAAGAGTCTCAAACGCTTGAAGACACAGTTTGTTTGGTTTTTCTAGATTACTATTTTGAAGAATTTGCGGCAAAACATGCAGATGATAAAGTGATTGACATTCTACAAAAGACTTGGAAGAAAATGTCTAACAAAGGACATGAAGCTGCTTTAAAACTAAATTATTCAGATAAAAATCTTTCTCTGGTAAAGCAAGCGATACAGTAATAATAGCAATAAGCAATGGCAAGCAATCGTAATTCATTAGACCAAAGTACTTTTGAACGATTACGGCGTTTATACATTATTGCGCTTAGTGCTATTGCGCTGTCTGTTATTGTTAGCCAGATTTTAATTAGGAAGCATTTAAAAGATCAAGAAAGTGATTCTGGTGTTATAAATGTTGCCGGTAGGCAACGTATGTTGAGTCAAAAGCTCACAAAAGAAATTTTATCGCTTTCTACAGAAGAAAATCTAAACAACAGAAAGGCCGAATTAGGTGAATTAAAGCAAACCTTATCGCTTTGGGTGTCTTCACATAATGCCCTCCAAAAAGGTAGTGATAGTTTAGGTTTGCCTGGGACTAATAGTCCTGTTGTTTCAAAAATGTTTGATGCTATTAATCCTGCTTTTAATTCTATTAAATCAGCTTCAGAAAGTATTATTTCAAAAATTGAGAACAATTCTGAGGTTTCAGATTTCATAAATGAAGTTGATATAGTCAAGCAAAGTGAAGGAGATTTTTTGGTTAAAATGGATGGTATTGTAAATCAATACGATTTAGAAGCCGAAGAAAGGGTGACTTGGTTAAGAAAGTTAGAAATGTTCTTAATGTTTTTCACTTTACTGTTACTATCGGCGGAGTTCTTATTTATTTTCTGGCCAACAGCTAAAACGGTTAAAAAGAGTATTTCAGAATTAATTTATGCTGAGAAAAAGGCCAAAGAAATGGCTTATAATGCTGACGTTTTAAGTGAGGCTAAAGAGAAGTCTATTAGGGAGTTACGTGCTTTAAGTCATGCTATGGATGAAACACTGTTGTTTGCACGTATAAGTCCTAGTGGTGACATTTTACACATGGGTAATAAGTTTTCGAAACTATTTAAGTTGAGTAAATTTAATAAAGGTGTGAACTTTTCTAGAATGCTATCTATTAATGAAAGTGAACAGGAAGTAATAGATGATCTTATTTCAAAAAATAAGAAAACCGGCTGGCAAGGTGAAGTTAAGGCTACTACCAAAAATGGGTCTGATATATGGTTAGAAATGGCTTTAATTCCATTTAACCCTGTTGATGAGCGCTCAGAACTTTTAATTATTGCTTCTGAAATTACCAAAAGAAAAGAAGGGCAGCTAGAAATTGAACGATTGACGAAGGCGAGTTTTGAGGAGAAAATGGATCAGCAGAAAATTGTTTCTAGTAAGATTATAGAAAACCAAGAAAAGGAACAAAACCGTATTGCTAAAGATGTGCATGATGGTATCGGACAAATGCTCACAGGTTTAAAATATAATTTAGAAAGCATTAATATTTCTGATATTGAAAAAACTGCTTCAAAAATTGAGCATTTAAAAGAATTAACGGCTAATATTATTAAAGGGGTTCGTACCGCAACATTTAATTTAACGCCCCCTGAGTTAGCGGATCACGGAATTGTACCGGCCCTGACTAAACTTACTCAGGAATTAGCTAGACTAACAGGAAAGGAAATATTACTGTTTAATAAGACAGATTTTGATGGGAGATTAGATTCTTTATCAGAGATTAATATTTATCGTATCACTCAGGAAGCCATTAATAATGCCATTAAGTATGCCGACTCAACTCATATTTTGGTGTCTCTATCCAGTAGTAAAGATATTCTAAGTATTGTAATTGATGATAATGGTAAAGGATTTGACCCTAGTAAAGTTAAAAAAGTAAAAAACGGTGATGGAGGTATGGGTATGACTTTTATGCGAGAGCGTATTAAGTATATCGATGGTAGATTGTTTTTACATTCTGAAATAGGGAAAGGCACTCGCGTTACACTTAATATTCCTTTAAAAAATTAAAAGTTATGGCAAAAAAACTAATAAGCTCTGGTTCTACTTTTGAAGAGCAAATAGGCTATTCTAGAGCGGTTGTACAAGATAATTGGGTGTTTGTTTCAGGAACTACAGGCTATAATTACAGCACCATGACCATTAGTGAGGATATTATTGAGCAAACCGAACAATGTCTTATTAATATTAAGGATACTTTAGAAAAAGCAGAAGCTAGTTTATCGGATATTGTAAGAGTTACATATATGTTGCCTAATCCATCAGATTTTGAACAGTGTTGGCCAATACTTAAAAAGTACTTAGGTGAAGTTAAACCTGCCGCCACTATGATATCTGCGGGTTTAGCAAATAACAAAATGAAGATTGAAATAGAAGTGACTGCACTTAAAAATAAGTAATTACGTAGAAATACTTAATTTTCTTATTTTTGTAATCTGAATACATATTTTATGGACAAAATTAAAGTAGTACTGGCAGATGACCATGAATTGGTTAGGGATGGTATAAAGGCACTTTTAGAGGATCAGAATGGGGTTGAGGTAATTGATGAAGCCTCCGATGGAAAAGAGGCTTTGGAAGTTATTGCAAGAAGCAAACCCGATGTGCTGATTGTAGATATCCGTATGCCAGAAATGAATGGTATTGAAGTGGTAAAAACTTTAAATGATAATGGTGCAGGTATTAGGACTTTAGTATTGTCTATGCATGATTCAGAAGAATATGTCGTAAAATCAATCCAAGCAGGAGCAGATGGGTATTTGTTAAAAGGAGCCAGTAAAGAAGAGTTTTTAAAAGCATTAAATAAAGTGGCATCTGGCGGAAAGTATTTTTCTGGTGATGTATCTGCTATAATTATGAATAATTTTGTTAGCGGGAATGCATCAGCTCCAGTTGCTCCAAAAAAGGAACTTTCAGAACTACCTTTTAAACTGACTAAACGCGAAAAGCAAATACTTAGTTTAGTTCTTGAGTTAAAAAACAACAAAGATATTGCAGAGGAGCTTGAAATAAGCAAGCGTACAGCAGAGGTACATCGTTTTAATTTGATGAAAAAATTAGAGGTTTCTAACCTTAAAGAATTGACTGATAAGGCTAAGGAGTTTCAGTTGATTTAGGGGTTTTAACTCAGTTCTTTTGATTAACCATCTATACGAGATAATGAAAATAATAAATATTAACTTTTGAAGAATAGGCTAGTGCTTTTCATAATAGCCATTGTTAGGCACTGGCATTTATTTTTATTTATTCGCATCTTTTCTTAATTCCAAGTCCATTTCTAACTGCTGAAGCCAAAATCCATCACTTTCCATCACTTCCGAATCAGCATTTTTTAAGTCCAACGTTAGCTTTTCGAATTGTCCATTTGTAAAATCAGAGTTGAGAAATGCATCTTCTCCATTTTCCATTTGCACTCTTTTTACAAAATCCCGATAAGCTATTAAACATTTGCCGGTAGCGGAAAGGTCAGAATTAAAAGGTTGCGAACTGAAATAATCCTCGTGGTCCAGATATTCTATTCGGTCATTATTTCCAGTATTTATGACAATTGGGTCTCCGTCATTACAAGAGCCAATAACTATGTACTTTTCAAATTCGGGTTCTAAAAAGTCATAAATAGTTGTCAATTTTTGAACACTATCATTAACATCATTAGAATCTTTAGTGAAAGATAGAAAAGGAGCAGCTCTATCTGGTAATCCCGATTTTTCAAGAAATTCAATAGAGCTTTCTGAAAGCCCGAGTCCATTAAGTTTTTTCAGACTGATTGGATTGAGATTGTTCTCGTCTAAAGTCCATATGTTTTTAAATTCCTTAGGTTTCATTTTTCAGCTTGTGCCTAACGGTCTTTTATAACCGTCAGTTACGGGTTTAAATTTACTAATTTTCGACTAAACATTGACGCTCGTAATTCCGAGTGGATTCGGATTTAGTCGAATCTACCGTAATTGACTTTATACATTGTTAGCTCTTGTTTTTTATTCATTCTGTTTACACTCTTTCAGCAAGTCATTTTTCAATTCAGATGAATTCACAATTTTTGCCTCATTTTTTTGATTTAGAAAAACAGCTAAATTTAATTCGTCAGATTTATCTCTTCTCAACCAATTAATGAATTTATATAAGTTCTTTTTCTTTACGTATTTTGATTTTTCCAATTTTATATGTCTTTGTGCGAAATCTTTTTTAGGGAAAACCATTATACATTCAATTCCATTTATGTTAGGTGTACTTATTTGCCAAAATTTCCCGTAAATCAAAAATATAGTTTCAAAGTCAGCAACTTTGCGCACTAAATAGTCGTAACGTTCAGCATTATTTAATTCAATTATATTTTGATGTTTTTTATCGTGCATTTTTGTTTGATGAGAGCTAACGTATGGATAGATGCAATTGGCTTTGTTCCTCATTTTGTTCATCATCAAATATAATTAAATACCTACAATCCTACTTCATAGTAACAACTACATATCAGTTTTATCCTTTTCTTAATTCTTATAAATAAACACTAATTTAAGGGTGGTTTTAGCATATCTTCAAAATCCTACTTCCTAAATTATCAATCTCATATTTATTGGTAATTACGTAAAAAAACTACGTATTAATACGTAAAAATACTTAGTTTTGTATTGTAAAATTACGTAGTCATGATAAATATTCAAGCACAAAAATCAACAAAATTATCACTTTTCAACCTTAAAAACGTTTCAATACGTACATTTTGGATTACTGCTATATCATTCTTCATGTGTTTCTTTGCATGGTTTGGTATTGTACCGTTTATGCCAGATGTGGTTAAAGACCTTGGGTTAACTCCAGATCAAAAATGGAACTCTATTATTTTAGCTGTTACAGGAACTGTATTTGCACGTTTACTTATTGGTAAACTTTGTGATAAGTACGGACCAAGAATGTGTTATACATTCCTATTAATGTTGGGAGCTATTCCAGTTATTTTATGCGGATTGGTTCAAACACCAACTCAGTTTTTAGTTTGTCGTTTATTTATAGGATTCATAGGTGCATCATTTGTAATTACACAAGTACATACATCTTTAATGTTTGCTTCTAATATAGTTGGAACTGCTAACGCCACATCTGCTGGATGGGGTAACCTAGGTGGTGGTGCTAACCGTTTAGGAATGCCAATTATTGCTGCTGCTGTAGTTAGTTTTGGTGTAGCAGAGGGAGAAGCATGGAGATACTCTATGGTGATTGCCGGTATTGTTTGTTTCTTGATGGGGATTGTATACTACTTCTTTACACAAGATACACCACAGGGTAATTTAAAAGATTTAAGAGAAGCCGGTGTTGAAATTGAGAAAAAGAAAGATGAAGTTGGCTTTTTGGCTGTATTAAAGGATTATAGAATTTGGATTTTGTTTGTGGTATATGCTGCTAGTTTCGGTATTGAGTTAACGGTTTACGGAACTATGGATGACTATCTGCAGAACACCTTTCAGTTAGAGCGATTAACTGCTGGAAACATTGTATTGTCCTTCGCATTAATGAACATATTCGCCAGAACATTAGGCGGTTTCTTTGGAGATAGATTCGGGAGGTTAAAGGGTTTAAGAGGTCGTGTGTTATTCTTGTCATTTATATTATGTGTTCAAGGAATTATGTTGGTAACCTTCTCAACTACAACCAGTATTGTTGTTGGTTTTGTTTTCTTAATCCTATTTAGTTTAAGTGTTCAAATGGCAGAGGGAGCAACATTCTCAGTAGTGCCATTTATTAATAAAAAAGCCATTGGTTCTGTTTCAGGAATAGTTGGAGCAGGAGGTAATGTAGGAGCATTTTTAGCGGCTCTTTTACTAAAATCTAAATCGGCATTAGCCGAAAAAGCAGCAATAACTGCTAATCAAGGTTTAGGAGAAGAAGCTATAAAAGCTGCCCAATCTGCAGCATCATCTGCAGCGGTATCTCAAGGATATTTTGTGATTGGTTTAGTTGTAGTAGTTACTGGTGTAGTTGCTTTAGCTATCAAGTTTTCTAAGGAAGATGAAAAAGCTAATGCACCTATTTCAACTACCGGTAGTTTAGAGGTTGGAGAACTTCAACCTATAAAAGTTAAAAGTTAAATTAAAGGTACCCCTCGAGCTTTTGCTTGGGGTTTTCTTTAAGAAGGTTATTCCCAATAAATTTACCGAGTTATTTCGGTAAATTGGGAATAACAATAAAGAATTTTGAATACCTCTAGAAAGAATAAAGGGGTATGTAAATCCTGATTACAGGGGGAAAACCAAATTCTTTATTTCAATAGTCGATTTTTATCAATTTTAAGATTTAAAAAGGCTTTTTTAAGGGTTTGCTAATAATGAAACGCAACTCTTGTTTTGTATAAAATTATTGATTTAATTCGTGTAAAACGCTGTTATAAATGGTTAAGAATGAAGTAAAGACAACATGTTCGTATTGTGGCGTAGGTTGTGGTATCATCGTTAAAAAAGATAATAATAACAAGGTTATTGTTGAAGGCGATAAATACCACCCTGTGAACAAAGGAATGCTGTGTTCTAAAGGTAGAAATCTGCATTATGTTGTTAATGATACTTCCGATAGAATTTTATACCCCGAAATGCGATGGAGTCGTTCTCATCCACGTGAGCGTGTAAGTTGGGATGATGGTTTAGATAGAGCAGCAAGCGTTTTTAAATCAATCATAAAGAAACACGGGCCGGATAGCGTTGGTTTTTATGTGTCGGGTCAGAGTTTAACCGAAGAATACTATATAGCCAATAAGTTAACCAAAGGCTTTTTGGGAACAAACAATATAGATACCAACTCCAGATTGTGTATGAGTTCTGCGGTAGTGGGATACAAAAAGGCTTTTGGAGAAGATAGTGTGCCTATTTCTTATGCAGATATTGAATTAGCAGATACGTTTTTAATTACCGGAGCTAATCCTGCTTGGTGTCATCCTATTTTATTCCGTAGGTTAGAAAAGCACAAAGAGGAGAATCCTGATGTTCAAATTATAGTTGTAGACCCAAGAAAGACAGATACAGCAAGTTTTGCAGATTTGCATTTGCAAATCCTTCCAGGAACTGATGTAATTCTATATAATGCTATTGGTAGACGTTTATACGAACGTGGTTTAATTGATGAAGATTTTATAAATAATTATACTGAAGGTTTCGCAGCTTACAAAGAACAAGTTTTTGCTACAAAAATTAGTAAAGCTGCCAAATTATGTGGTATTGATGAAAAAGATATAAAGAAAGCAGCCGATATTATTGGCTTATCTAAAGGGTTTATTAGTATGTGGGCTATGGGGCTTAACCAAAGTGTGGTTGGTGTTAATAAGAACGTAGCCCTTTTAAACCTTTCTTTAATTACTGGTCAGGTAGGAAAACCTGGTTCGGGTCCGTTTTCTTTAACGGGACAGCCTAATGCCATGGGTGGTAGAGAAGTAGGTGGAATGGCAAACCTTTTAGCAGTTCATAAAGATTTAATGAATGAAGAGCATAGAAGGGAAGTAGCTCAATTTTGGGGTGTGGATGAAATTAACCCAAAACCTGGATTGACAGCTACAGAAATGTTTGATGCTTTAGAATCTGGTAAAATGAAGGCTGTTTGGATTGCTTGTACCAATCCGTTGGTGAGTTTACCCAATACGCATCGCATTGAAAAAGCCATGAAGAATGCCAAATTTGTGGTAGTTCAGGATATTTCATATAAATCAGATACGGTTGAATATGCAGATTTGGTGTTACCAGCAGCTGGTTGGCTAGAGAAAGAAGGAACTATGACCAATTCAGAGCGTCGTATTTCCTATTTACCTAAAGAAATTGATGCTCCTGGAGAAGCAAGACCAGATGCTGAAATCTTTTGTGATTTTGCACAGCGTATGGGCTTTAGAGGATTTAATTACAGTTCTTCTGAAGAAATATATGATGAATATTGTGCCATGACAAAAGGCACTAATATTGATGTGTCTTATTTGAACTATGATAGATTAAAAAACGAAGGAACCTTCCAATGGCCGGTTAATGAATATCGTCATGAGGGTACACCACGTTTGTTTCAAGATAAAGTGTTTTATACACCATCTAAAAAAGCTATTTTTAATATAGCCACAACCACTGAAAACACCTCAATACAACCAACGCCAGATTACCCGCTTATTCTAACAACCGGACGTGTAAGAGATCAGTGGCATACTATGACAAAAACAGGTAAGGTATCACGGTTAAAAACGCATTATCCTAAACCTGTGTTGGAGATCAATCCGGTTGATGCCTACTTAAATAAGATTAAGGATGGCGATATCACCGAAATACATAGCGAAAATGGTTCGGTAAGAGTGCGTGCTAAAGTGACTGAGACCATTAAAAAAGGTGTGGTATTTTTACCAATGCATTGGGGTAAGCAATTGCAAAACGATTTAAATAGAGCAAACAATCTTACCAACACGCATGTAGATCCTATTTCTAAGGAACCAGATTTCAAGTTCACTACGGTATCTGTTTCAAAATATACAAAACCAAAAGAAAAGATTGTAATAGCTGGTGCAGGAGCAGCTTCTTTCAGGTTTATTCAAAATTATAGAGAGCATAATGAACAAGACGAAATTCATGTTTTTTCAAAAGAACCTAACTTGTTCTATAATCGTGTGTTACTTCCGGAGTATGTTACCGAAGAATTAAGTTGGGAACAATTACTTAAAATAAAGCAAAAGGAGTTAGAAAAACTAAATGTTCATTTGCATCCTGAGACTTTAATTAATACAGTTGATAAGGCAGCTAAGGTTATTACTGATAGCAATGGCGTAAAGCATAGTTTTGACAAATTCATAATGGCCACTGGTAGTAGAGCTTTTATTCCTAGAGATGTTCAAATAGATTTACCAGGTCGTTTTACCATGCGTAATAAAATGGATGCAGATAGGTTTAAATCTTACCTAGATGATACCGGATTGCCGCCAGAAGAACAGCATGTTGTTATTGTTGGTGGTGGATTACTAGGTTTAGAATTGGCCGCAGCATTAAAACATAAAAATGTAAGGGTTACCATTGTTCAGCGTGCCTCACGTTTAATGGAGCGCCAGTTAGATAAGGTTTCTAGTAAATTGTTAGCCCTTGATGTTCAAGAAAGAGGTATTCAAATTTATTTTGATAATGAAGTAAGTACAGTGTTTGATGATGAGGATACAGGAGAATTGAACATCAATTTAAAGAGTGGTAAAATGATTACTGCCAATGCCATAGTTTATGCTATTGGAACCATTCCTAATATTGAAATTGCTAAAGAAAATGGCATCACTTGTAGAAGAGGCGTTGTTGTAAATCAGCATTTACAATCGTCAAATCCAGATATTTTTGCCATTGGAGAAATAGCAGAATTTAAGAATCAATTATTCGGAATTACATCAGCTGCTGAAGAACAAGCTACTATTTTAGCAAACTTTATTGCAGGTGATATTAGTAGTACCTACGATGGCTCTGTTCTTATGAACATTTTAAAATTCAATGATTTAAATCTTTGTAGTATAGGAGACATTAATGTACCTGAGAATGATTTAAGTTATGAAGAGGTGGTATTTACAGATATTTCTAAGCGTTACTACAAAAAGTGTATCGTTAAAGATGATTTATTGGTAGGAGCTGTTTTAATGGGAGACAAAAATGAATTTGCCGAATTCAAAACATTGATTGAAAGCAAAATTGAAATGTCTGAGAAGCGTAATACCTTGCTTCGCGGTGCAGCAAATGATAAACCTGTTTTGGGTAAATTAATTTGTTCTTGTAGTCAAGTAGGTGAAGGTAATGTTGAGGAAGCCATTGCAAAGGGTTGTACAGATTTTACAGAATTATGTAAACAAACAGGAGCAGGATTAGGCTGCGGAAGTTGTAAAACTGAAGTTAGAGAAATACTTCATAAATCTAAAGTGTTAGCATAATGGAGGAGCCTTATAGATTAATGATAAACGGGGGTGTTTTATCACCCGGAGAATTAAAATACATTTGTGAAGCTGCCGAAGGCTTAGGTTTAGATGCCATATCTTTTGGGTCTCGTCAAGATATTATTTTTCCCGAAAAAATTGATGAAGCCAAGTTTAACGAATTTGATAAAATAAAATTTGTAAAGCCTAAAAGAGATAAGGTAGAAAATATAGCATCATCTTACGTGTCTGCTGAAATTCTTTCAAATACCTCATGGCTTACCAGTGACAAGTATTTATACATTTTAGAGCAGTTTAAATACAAACCTATATTACGTATAAATGTTACTGACCCAAAGCAAAGACTGGTGCCTCTTTTCACAGGGAATGTTAACTTTATTGCTTCTGAGCATGAAGATTATTGGTATTTATATGTAAGACTTCCAGGTTGGAAAAAAACACGCATGTATCCTGCACTAATTTTTAGTTGGGATATGGATAAGATTGAAAGGGCCATTGAGAGCATTTTAATTGAGGAGCCTGAAACCATTGAGACTGTTTTTGAATTGGTAAGTGATGCCGTAGATACTAATAACAGAACAGTTGATACACCTTTGGATGTTCCTTTTTACCCTTTTCCTTATTACGAGGGGATGAATCGTATTGGGACAGACCGCTATTGGTTGGGTTTATATTGGAGAAATAACAGATATGACCTTGAGTTTTTAAAGGCTATGTGTGATTTGTGTTCGGAAAATAAAATTGGTAAAATATCTATCACACCGTGGAAATCTTTTATTGTAAAAGGAATTCCAGAAAGAACCCGATTGCAATGGGAAAAGCTTTTAGGTAAGTTCGGTATCAATGTAAGGCACTCTATGTTAGAGATGAATTGGCATGTACCGGTAAATGATATGGATGCTTTAAATCTTAAAAAATACCTCGTTACTAATTTTGATCAAAATGATATAAGTACCTATGGTTTAACTTTTGGGATAACAAGTTATGACAGCGATACTCATAATTTTACCTCAATTGTTGTTGAAAAAAATAGGCAACCTGAAAATATCGGTGATTTTAAGATAAGAGATACTTATAACTTACTATATGCCAAAAACTTCGATCCAAATACAGGTGAGTACATAATGCATGTACAAGATGTAGATAAGGTAGAACTACCTGGATTATTAATGGAATTAAGTAAATTGTATTTTGAGCAGTTAGGTAATGAAAGAGATGAAGAGGAAGTACAAGTTAGGCAAACGGAAGTTCTTGAAGAAAGTGTATATCAATGTTCTGATTGCTTAACGGTTTACAGTGAAACATATGGAGATATTACTCAGGATGTTGGGCCTAATACGCCTTTTGAAAACCTTCCTGAAACTTATGAATGTTCAATTTGTGAAGCACCAAAAAGCAGTTTTGAGAAGAAGGTCTTAGCTAAAATAGGGTAGTGGTTTTATTCATAAAATTCTAAAACCTTAACACTGTTTCTTGTTGAATATATTTTTCCATCATCATGTAATTGCTTTAAAATTCTAGTAATTACAACTCTTGAAGTATTTAAGTCATTTGCTATTTCTTGATGTGTAATTTCAATATCAACATCATGGTTAATTTTCACCTTATCTGTTAAGTATTTTAATATTCTGGTATTCATTTTTAAAAAAGCAAGACTATCTATAGATTCTACCATTTCAATTAACCTAAAGTGGTAACTATCAATAATGAAATGACGCCAAGATTTAAACTTGGCTAACCATTCGTCAATGTATTCAACGGGTAGAAAAACCGCTTCAATATCCCGTTCTACTATACCTTTAAAAATACTTTGCTTTTTGTTTATACAGTTTACAAATGAAATAGCACAAGTGTCACCACGTTCTAAAAAATAAAGAACAATTTCATCACCTTCTTTTTCCTGCCGCATTATTTTTACAACCCCTTTAAGTATTAAAGGGATATGGGTCATGTCTTCACCAATATCAACTAAAAGCTCCCCACTTTTAATCTTATCAAAATGGCCCACTTTTACTATTTCATCTATTAATTTATCTTCAAAAATTTCAGAATAGTAATCTTTTAGTTTTTCTTTTAATATAGATTCTTGATTGTTCACCTTATCTAAATAAAAATTAATAAATAAAGATAACCAATTATAAAACAATACCTCCTGACAAATGTCAGGAGGTATTAACTAAACTAAAAATTACAAAATCAATTAACTAATTTATTAGAACTTAACTTGTATTTGCCCTAATAAAGCGTCATTGTCTACATTAACTACAGTTTCAATATTTGCTAGGTAGTTTAATTGAAGCCTAACTTTTTTGCTAAAGAAGTAATTAACTCCTAAAGTCATTCTTTCTAAATACTCTATATTGTTTTTAACATCAACATCCGGATCAAAATACTCATATTTAAATACGGGTTGAAACTTTTCGTTAACATCATAAGAAGCCATGATATATGCACCTTCAGATGTTAAACCGTCTAAGTCTATTGGCTCTATACCACAACCACCACCTGTTCCTGCTTGATAAGCACCAGTGTCATGAATATATTCACCTTGTATTTTAAATTTATCAAATTCTGCTAAAAATTCGCCACCATAAGTAGTTCTTGAATCTTCATTGTTATTTAATTTTGGGTAACCATGTCTGAAGTTTCCACCTACAGTTAAGAAATTTGTTACTTTATAAGTAGCTCTGGCAATGATATCTTTTTTAGAATTATTGTCCTTAAACTTTAACCCTCTACCATTCATTAAGGCTACGGCATAATTGAATTTATTGTATTTATTACCACCAAAAACAGCCAGACCGAAATCACGTTGTGGCGCAACTAGTTGATCTATTACCACAGATCTCTCAATAGTAGTTAACATATGGCAAGGTGTTACAAGTTCTAATCCGAATGGTTGTTTGTAAGTACCAGCAGATATTCTTGCCCAATTATCTGCATTATAAGTTACAAATGCATCCATTAAATAGACTTCTTCTTGGTCATCACCCCCTATAAAAGGGCTAGCTTCAAGCATGAAGTAGTATGAGAATTTTTCATCAACCTTTCCTCTTACACCTATTCTAGCTCTTTTAAATTTGAAAGAGTTTTCATTTTCATCACCATCAAAATTGTAGTCATATTGAGACTGTAGATACCCAAATAATATTGGTTTATATGGATCTACTTCTCCTGATGCTGATGCTACTGGTTCATCACCTTCACAACCTTGTGAAAATGTATTGTTTACTGAAAATATAGTAATTAAAGCAAACAATAATAAAAAACGTTTATTCATAATATTTGTTTTGAATATTAAATGTGTTGTGAGTGTTCTATTGAACTAATGGTAAATTTTTTGGTCCTGAATCACCACCCCATTTATTAACTGTATTGTCCCAAGCAGGATTAGTATTGTATAAACCATTCATTCCGTAGGTTAATGATTTAGCATCATATCCTAATACTCTTAAACATGCTGACATAACTGCTGAAGTTTGACCTGTATAACAATAAGTAACAACGGTTGCATCAGGATCTAAATTTTTATATTCATTTCCTGCTAGAGTTAATGGTAAAATTCTATAAGCACCATCTATATGACCAAAAGCAGAATAATCACCTTCACTGAAATAATTATTGATAAAGTAACTACCAGGACTGTTTAAAACATCTGTTCCACTTACCACTGCGGCGCCAAATCCTGCAGCTACGGCATCTTCAACTCTTTTCTTAAGAATGGCTTCACCTGTACTTCCAGAAGTAGTTATTTTAGGATCTGAGAATACCATATTATTTGGAGCTGGATTAGAAGTCCAATTAGCATGATTTTCGGCCTCATCGGCTCCTATTTTTTTATCCCAAGAACCTACTGCAGTTGCAGGGTTCCAACCAGACATTCCCCATTTCAAGGCTTGTGTATGTTTGTATCCATACAAACGTAAAAGGGCAGTTGCATAACACGCTGTTTGTCCAGAGAAACATACTATTAAAATTGGCTTAGAACCTGCATTTGGAGCCTCTGTTAAAATATTTGCAAAGGGAACATTTTTTGCACCTGCTATATGGCCAGCGCTAAAAGTTCCGGCATCTCTTATATCTATGATATAATATTTTGCCAAAAAGGCGTCTAAAGCTGCACCTGCGTCTGCCGGAGGACCAGCAACAAATTTTTCGTTGTCAGAATTTTTAAGAATTTTTGAAATGTCTAAGCCGTTAGTTACCATATAATCTTTCATAAGATCAAATGATGGCTGAACAACGGTTCCTTCTCCAGGTTCATCACCTTTGTCACAGGATGTCAGGAAAAGTGTTGGTACTAAAAATAATCCGATTAATAATAAAGCTATTTTTTTCATGATATTATATTTAATGTTATTTGGTTTTTATTCTATTACAGGGAACATGTTAATTTCTTTTTTTGTGAAAGCGTCCCAACCTTTTTCTTTTAAAACTGAATTCATAAAGCCATTTTCACCATAAGAAAGGTTTCCAGTTTGGTACCCTAATACATTTAAATAGGCTATTACATAAGCGGCTTTTTGGCCAGTGCTATCGTAAACAACTACCTTTTTATCTGTAGGTAAGGTCAATAAATCTGTTGTTATTGATAATGAATTGTTAGGCGTGTAATGAACGGCTTGAGGAATATGACCACTATTATAGTTTTCTTGGTCTAAATAGTTAACAATGAAATAATTGCTAGGATTTTCAAATACCTCTGGAGATTTTACAATGAAGTCTCTATAAGGCGTTGCAAACAAGGTTTCTAATCTTGTCATTAGTATTTCTTTTGCTTCGTTTTGTCCAGTATCTAAAGTTGGGTGAGCACCCTTTTCTGGTTTCTTGTTTTCAGTAGTTTCTAATTGGTCTGCAAAATCATTCTTAACGTTTTTTAACCAAGAATTTTCGGCAAAATCTTGTCTCCATGAACTCATGCCCCATTTCATGCTGTATACATTATTATACCCCGCTATTCTTAATAAACTTGAGTAATACGCAGCCGATTGACCAGAATAACATACTAGTATAATTTTTTCAAATTCAGAAGGTGTAATAGTATTGCCAAAATAGGTGAGAAGATCAGCAGATTGTACATTTGCGGCTCCTTTGATGTGTCCGTATTCGAACCAACTATCATTTCTAATATCTATTATATGGTATTTAGGATTTTTAAGGTTTTTCTTAACCTCATCTGCCATCATAATTGGTAATTCTCCGTTAATGAAATTACCATTTGCTTCAAGGTAATTTACCAGAGTCTCGAATTCATTAGGTGGGTTTAAATTGGAATTATCAACGCTCGTAAAACTGCTAAAAAGAACAGCTGCTGACGCGAAAATTGCAATTAAAAATATTGAAGACTTTTTCATAATATAAGTGTTTATAATTCAAATAATTAACTAGGTTTATTGACTTTAAAATTATATTTGAAGGCAATGGTTTTATATGATTTTTATCATCTTTAAGTAATACATAATCAGTATACTCAGTATCATTTGTCACATTTTTATGTAACAAATGTTACCAATGGTAATTGACTAATAATGTTTAATTAATACACTGAATAACAATTAGTTAAATATTTTATTGATTAGATAAATAGGGAAGGATAAGCCGTTTTTTATTCCTTTGGTTTAATGTAAATTTCTAACTTGAAGAAAGCTCGAAAATTGGAGTGAGATTCGGTAAGAAAAGCGGTAAGTGAAAACGTCAGATTTTAGAATTTCCTACTAAACATTTCAAGAACCAAAAACATGGATATTGTGTCTTGAAAGTTTTATTTTTCCTTTTTGGTCTAACACTTTTAGAATTCTTGAAATAACAACTCTGGAAGTATTCAAATCGGTTGCAATTTCTCTATGGGTGATTGATAAATCTTCTGTGTGTCTAATTTTAGCTTGATGAGAAAGATATGCATACAAGCGATTATCCAAATTTTTGAAGGCTAAATTTTTTATAACAACCAAGAGTTCTTCCAATCTATGATGATAACTATCAATAACATAAACGCGCCAGGATTTATATTTAATCATCCATTCCTCAATTTTATTTACTGGAAATTCAATGATTTCAGCTCTAACTTCGGTTGTGGCTCTAATTATGCTCTTTTGTTTACTAATACAATTAATAATAGAGCACGCACAGGTGTCACCTTCTTCTAAAAAGTAAAGTAATATTTCATTTTCATGAATGTCTTCTCTTGTAACTTTTACTAGTCCATTTATGATAATAGGAATGTGTGTCATTTCCATGTCTAAATCAACTACAATATCTCCTTTGTTATAGAATCTATGCAGACTATGTTCAGCTATTTCATTGATTAATGGTGTTTCAAAAACATCAGAAAAGCAAGCCATAAGTTGTGCTTTTAAAAGCGCTTTATTTTTCATATTGATTTGATTTCAAACAATTGAAATTCTAATTTTAGAAACAGAGTATACGTTCTAGCCTAATAATCTAACAACCACCTTCAATAGGCATTTTCTTTTTCTTTTTAACTGGTATCACCTTTTTTGGTGTAGGCTGTACTTTTGGTATGGCCCTAGCTTTTAGCTTTTTCATAGCTGCCTCCTTATTCTTTACAGATTCTTGAATAAAGGCGTCTATATCAGTTGCATTATTTTCAATAACAAAATTCTCTGTGATGAGTTTATTTTGATTGTAACTATTTTTGACTGTTAGTATTTTCAAATTATCATACCCTAATTGTGATAATAGTAGATATGGTAATGTGGTTTCATTTGGGGTGTTACCGTATAGAACAATTGTTTTATTCTCTTCCTTTATTTTATTTATAATTCTTGAATTGTCATCTTCCAGAATTTCTGGTGAGGTTATATTGATAGCATTATCTAGATGCCCTTTATTAAAATCAAATGAATTTCTCACATCTACTAAAACATGGTTTTCTTGGTTAAGATCTTCTAGGGTAATTAAATAGTTGTTATTAACTACTTTTTCTAGGGTGTCTTGCGTATTTACAGTATACAAATGTTCAGGCCTTTTATATGATAAAAGCGCAATGAGAATTACAAGAATGGTTAATACTGCTGCAATTGATAAACGTTTAGTTTTTTCTAATTCTTTCATCGTAGTTCTTTTAGAATATGAATATTAGCAACCACCTTCTATTGGCAATTTTTTCTTCTTTTTCTTTACAATAACTTTTTTAGGAGCTGCAGTAATAGATGGTTTTGTAACCGGTTTTATGACTGTTGCTTTTTTTACTTTTTCTGGATAGGCTACACCAAAATACATGCTGGCTGCCTTTCTGAAAGCATACAGTTCAAATTCTGTATGAGCCATATCTTCTGTAGGCATTTTAGGATTGATTATTGTATTATACCAACTGTTAATTCCTCCATTTAATACATGAAGGTTTTTGTAACCTAATCTGGTACACAGTATCCAAGCTTGGTCTGCATGAAAATGGTCATTTGAAAAAAGAATAACGTCATAGGCATCTTGATTTAAATAAGGTTCAGATTCTTCATCTAAAATATTTTTTAATGGAATGTTTATGGCGTTAGTAAGTGTATATTTTTTATAATCACTTTCGTTTCTAACATCAATTAATAATAAAGATGGGTCTTGATTAATCATTTTTTCAGCAAGAGCATCGGTAGAAATATATCTCTCAGGGTTAATAGTATTGGCTAATAGTTTTTCAGGACTGATACCTTCTTGCTTTTCATGTTTTGGTAACAATACTAAACCACCTGCCAGCACAATAAATATGAATGCCAGTATTTTGTATCGTAATGATAAAAATTTAACTAATTTTCTATTTACCATTTTTGTAAGTTATTAGTTAGTAAAATACTTTTTTTACACGTTTTCTAATCATATCCGTTACTGCAAACATGATGATAGCAACTATGGTTAATATAAATACAAACCAGTAGGGGTTTATACCTAAGGAGTCTTCTAGTGTAATGTTACCGTAGAAATAACCATTATATATGGGCTCGAAAAGTGGGTATAATTCTGAAAAAATAAATACGCCAACCATAATACCTAAAACATTAATTATGGCGTCTATTTTCCCTATGGCTACTGCTGATAAACTAGTGCCAGGACAAAATCCACCTGCAATAAATCCAATACCCATTATTGCTCCACCAATGATAGCGCCCCATAAATATGTAGGATGGATATAAAGCATGCTAATATCTATGTGCCCTAAATAATCCATATATAAAAGACCTATAAGAGATACTATAGCAGCAGTAAAAAATACTTTAAATACGGCAAAATCATACCCATAAAATACACCGGCAAGTTTTCTTGAAGAAGAAAACCCTGAGGCTTCTAAAATGAATCCAAAGCATAGACCAATTATTATGGCTATAATGCTGCTCCATTCAAAAGGTATTATATCGTAAGGAATTAGTGGTCCCATAAATTTGTTTTTTTAATAATTAAATCCAGTTTTTTCTAAAGAAATAAGCAAATAAGTAGGCTGTACCAAATATGGCAAGCATAGTAATAAAACCTCCGGTAGATAAAACAGCCATACCACTTAATGCGGCGCCACTTGTACATCCTCTAGCTATTTGAGCACCAATTCCGAATAGAATACCTCCACCAAAAGCAAATATTAATCTGCGTCTTCTTGTAATTTTTGGCGAGTGCTGTACCCTCCAACCAATTCTGCCAGATATACTTCCAGAGATAAAAGCCCCTATAAGAACTCCTAAGGTTTCAAAAACAATCCAGTTGTTCATTGGTGATTTGTCACCAGAAATAAATTTGCTGTAATACGCACTTTTTTCTGCATGTTCATGAGAAACATCGTCTACAATGGTAACTACGCTACTTTTCATGGCACCACTTGCGCCTAAGCCTCTACCAGTGATGTAGAAAGTGAATATTATTAATATTCCTAAAAGGAATCCTCCAAAATATGGATTCCAATAAATATGTCTGTTTTGTGTTTTATTTTTCATAGCGTTTTTAATAGAGGTATCTAGTTAATTGTCCCGCCTCAACCATTACAAATCTGAAAATTAACCCTCCAATCAAGACGAGGATTGCCGGTATAGCTACTGGTACTTTATAGCCTTTAATTTCTAATGCTTCAAGGATTCCAGGTATTATCAACCCAAGAATTACAACAAAGCCAAAAAACATTAAGGTGAATTCACCTCCAATTAATAAGTTCATAGCATCTAATTGAACTTGAGATCCAGCGTACATTCCCATAAGCATATGTACAATAAGACCTAATTCTATTATGATAAGTGCCAAATCTATCTTGCTAAAAAGATGTCTTTCTTTTGCTGTTTTAGCTAATAATATTATGGTAGCGGCTCCAGTAGATAATCCTGATGTTAAGAATAGTGGCCCTAAAATGGCATTATTCCATAAAGGTCTTGCGTTAAATGCTGACAATAAAATTCCGGTATAAACACCTAATATTATTGATAGAGGCACTAAGGCATAGGCCATATTTTTTCTATTTCTTTTGAGAAACTTCATAAAGGTTTTTAGAAAATCAAATCGTAAATTCCATTTTGGGAATAGTTCAGAGAAATAACTAAATACCCATAAAAAAGATAAAGGTGTTGTTACTAGAAGTACCCATGCTCCCCAAGACATTGGTGATTCTAATCTTATTGTTGTATATAATTGCCATGTGTACAAGGGGTTTGTTAAATCATAAACTAAAGCTAATAGCCCTAATGTTAAGGCTATTGGAGGGACCATAGACGCATATTTTACTGTAGTTGGGTACTCTTTGTCTTTACCAAGAATGGTAATAACACCGGCAAAGAGTAATATTCCTGCCGCTAGACCACCTAAGAATAGATATACGGAAATTGGCCAATGCCATACTTCTAATGAAGGATCTATATTAGGAATGTTTCTTCCGCTTGTAAATAATTCTTCTTGCATAATTATAATTTTATATTAAATAATATACATGTGGTTTAGTCCCTGCTTCAGGAGCTAATGTCTTATATTTTCTATTCTTTAGTAGTTTAGACACTTCACTGTTTGGATTGTCTAAATCTCCAAAATACATGCACTTAGTTG
This sequence comes from Seonamhaeicola maritimus, assembly GCF_008056315.1. Lineage (GTDB taxonomy): Bacteria > Bacteroidota > Bacteroidia > Flavobacteriales > Flavobacteriaceae > Seonamhaeicola > Seonamhaeicola maritimus. The sequence goes on from NZ_VRKQ01000018.1 coordinate 319,092, forward strand.
GACAAACAGAAACACAAGCTGGTAGTTGTCCTTTTTCCAATCGGTGGTGACAGAATGTACATTTGTCTACATAACCATCAGGATGTTGATACCGTGCATCATATGGACAAGACTCTATACATGCACCACAACCTATACACTCGTTAGGAGTAACTAAAACAATGCCTCCATCAATAATATGACTTGCTCCCGTTGGACAACACCTGACGCATGGTGCATTTTCACAATGATTACAACGCTCAGATTTTAGTTCTAATTCAATATTAGGATAGGCTCCATTTACAGTTTCTGTGATCCAATCTCTACAATATCCTATAGGGACATTATTTTCTGTTTGACAAGCAACTACGCAGTCACTACATCCTACACATTTTAATGTGTCTATAACCATTGCATATCTCATACTTCTAATGTTTTGTGAGGATCTTCGGTTAATATTTCAACAAAATTCCCCCGCATTCCGGTTCCACCCATTATGGGGTCTACCATTGTTTTAGAAATCATTTGCGTATCGTTGATTCCTTTTCCAAAGGCGCGACTTAATTTTTTATTATCGTGTCCAAACCCATGAACCATGTAAACAGAATCCCATCTAACGCGTTCTGTAACCCTAACTTTTATTCCAAAAGTTGAAGTGATTTTATCTTGATTACGCAGCCACACTTCTTGCCCGTTTCTTAAACCAATTATTCTGGCTACTTTTGGGTTGACCCATAAGTTGTTTTCACTTTTTAAATCGTTAAGATTAGGATTGTTGGCAGTTCTACTAAATGTATGCATAGGTGCTCTACCATAATTTAGCCTGTAAAAACCTTGTGGAGGTTCAGGGTGTTTTGTGTAATTTGGTAACGGGTCGAATCCAAGATTTTTCAATTCTTTAGAATACAATTCAATCTTACCACTTTCGGTTGGGAATTCGTAGTTTTCACCTTCTTTTAAATATAAAGGACCAGATTTTCTTGGGTAATGTTTAACCCCAATTTTATTCATTTCCTCTAATGATGTTCCCATTTGCTCTAACTGCCATTCTATAACTTCTTTATAATCATTGTAATTGAAATAGTCACCCAAGCCTAAACGTTCACCAATTTGTTTCGCAACCCACCAACCTGGTTTAGAATTGTATTTTGGTTGTACTGCAGGAACACGAACCGCAATAGAAGGTGTTCTGTTTGTTGCGGAACGAATACCATCATAACGCTCTAAATAAGTACACTCTGGTAAGACTACATCAGCATAACCTGTAACATCCATTGGCATGGTGTCCATGACAACAATAAATTCCATTTCGTTCATGGCCTTTTCAAGCAATTCTTTTTCAGGAATTGATTTCGTAATATTTGTACCTGCAACCATCATAGCTTTTACAGGATATTTATTCTCTTTATTAGGTATGGCTGCTCTTATAACTTCTGTTGTAATTCCCATTTGAGCCATTGGGTATTTTTCGCAGATATTCTTCCAATCCCATTTTGGATGTGGATACTTTGGAGAAGGGAATTTAGGTACTTTAATACTTTCTTTAAAATAGAAACCACCACGGCGTCCCCAAGAACCTAATAATGCATTAAGAATAGCCACTGTTCTTGCCCGTTGTGTATCGTCTCCATACCAACTAACATGGCGTCCTGGATGTACTATAACCGATGGAGCAGCATTTGCCATGGCTCTGGCGGTCTTTCTTATTTCTTCTGGTTTAATAGTTGTAATACCATACGCCCACTCGGGCGTGAAGTTTAAAACATGGTCTTTTAGCTCGTTAAATCCTGTGGTATATCTCTTTACATAGTCTTCATCATATAAACCTTCTTCAATTAAAACATTCATCCATGCTAGCATAAGTGCAATATCTGTTGCAGGTTTAATGGCCAACCAATGTTTAGATTTACTTGCTGCAGTTGAGAACCTAGGGTCTACGGTAATGATGGTAGCCCCATTGTCTATAGCTTCAGACATCTCTTGAACTTGGGTATTATGCATATTCTCACCAATATGAGAACCTATTAGTACCAAGCATTTAGTATCTCTTATATCTGTAGGTTCTGGTGATCCAACCCAAGACCCATAAGTTAAAGCAAAACCAGCTTCACGAGCCCCTCTACATTGGGCATAGGCGGGTTCCGCAATGGTGTCAGAGCCAAAAGCTTTAAACAAGTGTTCCAAATGTTTCCCTGGTGAACCGTGTTTTAATAAAGCAATAGATTCTGCCCCATAGGAGCTTTTAATCTGTTTAAATTTAGAAGCAATTAAGTCTAAAGCCTCATCCCAACTAACTTCTTTAAAAGTTTCTTCACCATCTACAATGGTTCTAATTAAGGGTGTTTTTAATCGGTCTTCATCAGAATACATACCCACACCACCAGTTCCTCTAGGGCATAGGCGTCCATAACAATGCGGGTCTGTTTCATTACCAATTATTTTTTTAATATTTCCTTGTTCATCAGAATAAGTCCAGGCAGCACACTTCCAAAAACAAACTTCACAATATGTTGCAGTCTTTTTTAATTTCTTTATAACATTTTGCGCAACTAGTTCATTCAAATAGGATTTTGAACCAACAAAATTTAAGGCTGAAGTTGAGGCAACAACACCGCCTAAACCAAGTGCTGAAATTTTAATAAATTTTCTTCTTGAGGTACTCATATACACTATGTGTTATTCTGGATAAAAGTATTGCCTAATATTAGTTGGGATTATGATAAATGTCATAAAATCAGCATTTTAAATGTAACAAATGTTACATTCACCCCAACTATATCAAGGGTTTTAGGGCTTATGGTTTATATTTATTGTAAATTTGAATAACTAATTAATTGATGAAGAGTAAGATATATTCGAAGGCTATTTTTGCTTTAGTTTTTTTAATAATTGCATTATTATTTTTTGCTCGGAACACGCAGTGGTTTGCACCAAAAGGTATTTACGAAAATAAAAATGAAGACATTTCATATACTTCAGATGAATCTTGTTTACAATGTCACCAGAACACCAAAGGATATTCAGAATATCATAATCCGGAATCTATTGGATGTGCAAGTTGTCATTTAGGAAATATTCTATCTAATGACAAAGACGAAGCACACAAAGGCATGGTCTTAATTCCTGGAAACTTGTCTAACGCTAAAGAGACTTGTGGAAAATGTCATGCTGATGAGCTCCACAAGGTTGAAAACTCATTAATGACTACGAATAGTGGTATTGTTGCAGTAGATAGGTTTGTTTTTGGGGAGGCTGATAGTTTAGATTATCATTACCATATTAAAGATTTAAAACATTCAGCTTCTGATAAGCATTTGAGAGATTTATGTGCTAATTGTCATTTAGGTGCAGAAAAAGTTACTTATGGAGAGATTAATCAATTAAGTAGAGGAGGAGGCTGTAATGCTTGTCATTTAAATTATTCGGAGAAAGCGAAGGAGGATTTACAAAAGTATATTACTTCAAATAAAAATGAATTTCCTAAATTTCACCCATCCACAGATATTTTTGTAAATGATACGCATTGTTTTGGATGCCACAGTCGTTCTAGCAGAATTTCTACTAATTATATAGGTTTGCAAGAAACCTTATTAGATGAAGTTGAAGTTAAGGACAGTTTAGGTTATACGGTTTTAGATGACAAGCGTGTTTATAAAAACTTGCAGCCAGATGTACATCACACCAAAGGCCTATTATGTATAGATTGTCATTCTTCGCATGAAGTAATGGGAGATGGTAAATCTTACTCCCATGAAGAGCAAGCTGTAAAAATTCAGTGCGCTGATTGTCACTTTAGAGATAAACCTAATACTATTCCTTATGATTCTTTAGACCAAGAAAGTTCTTTAGTCTTTTTACATAGAGATTATCAGCATCAGGATAATGAAATGATAGCTGTGAAAAAGAGTGGACACCCTTTAGTGAATACATTTGTTGACTCTATTGGGGATGCCTATTTAATAAGTAAAAAAGATGGTGGTTTACATAGTTTAAACCCTCAGTCTGATATATGTTCAAGAGATAATGTTCATAAAAATGTGAGTTGTTCAACTTGTCACTCTTCATGGACTTCGCGTTGTATTGGATGTCATAATGAATTTGATAGTTTAGAACCACGTGCCTATGACTTATTAGATAAAAGGTATGTAAAAGGGCAATGGAAAGAATATGTAGCAGAATTTTCATCTTCTTTACCTGCGATGGGTGTACGTGAAAATAAAGAAGGTAAAGTTATTGAACCAGCTGTTCCGGGAATGATTATGACAATTGATATGTCTAGTTTTTCAAACAAATCAGAAGATGAGGTGATGAAATTTCACAGGCTGTATGCTCCAAACTCTCCGCATACAACAACAAAAGAGGTTAGAGATTGTAAGTCATGTCATTCCAATCCGGCAGCTTTAGGGTATGGTAAAGGTGTTTTAGAATATGAGATGAAGGATAAAAAGGGGAAGTGGGTTTTTACACCAGAATACGCTTTAAACAGTCATGATAATTTACCAGAAGATGCATGGATACCATTTTTGGAAACAGTTTATATTAATAAAAATAATTCAACTAGACATGATTTTAGACCTTTTACGGTTGAAGAGCAAAAACGAATGCTATTAGTCGGGGCATGCTTGCAATGTCATGAAGATGCTTCTGAAACCATCAGGCAAACTTTGGAGTTTGGGTTAGATTTGGTTTTAAATAATATCACCTCTGATTGTTTTCTTCCATTCGATTAAATTTTACAAAAAGATTTTGGTCTATTTAACTTTTATAGCTCCAATACCTTTATCCCAAAGTTCTTTATTATAATCAGGAATATCTTCTTTTATTAAAGTTTTTGCTTGCTCTTTTAACATAATCCATTTCTTATCAAGCTCCTCTTTTCTGTCTCTAGATGATTGGTTTATTAATGGCAAGATGTTCTCTGATTGGTTAATTAAAAATAAATAATTAGCGGTAAATTTATTTTGAAAATTTTCAACATCATCATAAGCTTTAGACTTACGTTGAACCATTTCGTCATCCCATTTTTTCAGCTTTTTAACAAGGTTAGTTGCTTCTGTGATTAATTCTTTATTTTCAGGAGTCTTTTTCAAAAAAGTAATAGTTTCATTTAACTGCCTTTTTAAATCAAAAATTAAATTAGTGTATTTATGCATATCAGTTAAATTTTGCTCCATTTCAGCCATAAAAGAATCATAGGCTTTATAATTATCTCTACTGAATCTATGGAAGGGCGTTTCAACAATTTTGACTACACTGTTAGAAGAAATCGAATCTCCAATTTTCAAAGTTATATGATAGATATCTGGCGAAACCAAATGGCCCTTATAACTTCCTTCAATATAAACGTTTTGAACACCGGGCATGGTTTTATGTCTCATATCCCAAACAATTCTGTTTAAACCTTCTTTTTTGTCGAGTTTAGAAGGAGTAGGAGGTCCTCCTTCATATTTCTTAAATAAAGAGTCTTTCTTTGACGTAAAAAACCTTATTAGCTCACCTGAACTATTTTTAATTTCTAATTTAATATGAGTGGAATCTTTAAATTTTGGAAGTTCATAATAAATAACCACTCCGTTAGCTGGATTCACCCCACTAAAGGTACTCATCCCTTTAAATTTATTGTTATTATTGTTTAATTGACTTCCCCAATAACCTCTGTACGCATTCTTAGGTTTATATAGTTTTAGACTTCCTGTTTTACCTTTGTATTGAGATAAAATGGTTAAATCATCAAGAATCCAGATTCCTCTACCAGAGGTTGCTACTATCAGGTCTCCTTTATGGATTTTTAAATCAGTTATAGGTGTAATGGGTAAATTTAATTGAAAGGACTTCCAATTTTGTCCACCATCCCACGAAATAAAAACACCTTTTTCGGTTCCACAAAAAAGTAAATCTTTTTGAGTAGGACTTTCTCTAATTACTCTAGTGAAAGCACCATAAGGAATATTAGAGCTTATATTTTTCCAGCTTTTTCCATAATCTGTTGTTTTGTAAATGGCAGGTGTGTGGTCATTAAACTTGAATCTTGTTGTGGCTATATAGGCCGTTCCCTGATTATGAGTGGATATTTCAATAGCATTAATTAAGCATTCTTTTAAGTCTTTAGGAGTGATGTTAATCCAAGTATTTCCATTATCTCTTGAGAGATGAACTAAACCATCATCACTACCAGTATAGAAAACGCCCTTCTCTTGGGGAGCTTCTGCCATGTAACTTATAGTTCCGTAGTTTTCTCCTCCAACGGCTTCATTGGTGTATGGGCCACCACCTTTTCCCTGTTTCTCATTAAGGTTACGAGTTAAATCTTTTGAGATTTCTTTCCATGTGCTCCCCATATCTTTAGTCTCTAATACTAATTGAGCACAATGATAGAATGTATTTGTATTATGTTTGGATTTTAATATGGGAGCATTCCAATTGTAAAGATATTTCATATTTCTGGCTTCTTCACCTAAATATTGAATTGGAGCAGCCATTACTTTAGTTCTAGTATTCGATTCTGTATTGAGAACATTAATAGAGCCTAAATAACTCCCGCCCATAACGTATTTTGGGTTATCTGGATCGAAGGCTAAAAAGGCACTTTCACCACCAGCAGAATTAGACCAATCACTTTCAGTAATAGAAGGATTGCCATAAGAAAGACTTGATATTTTTAAAGAAGGAAAATCTTGTTGTCCACCATATATATTATAAGGGAATAGGTTGTCCGCATTTAAACGATAAATTTGCGCAATTGGCATATTAGATTGAGTAGACCATGATTTGCCAGAATTAAAAGAAATGCCAGCACCTCCATCATTCGCAATCACCATATTCTTGGAGTTATTTGGATTAATCCATAAATCATGAAAATCTGTGTGAGTTCCACTTAACTTGGTCCAATTTTTACCACCATCTATAGATTTTAATGCTGGTGCACTTAATACATAAACTACATTATCATTATTTGGGTCAGTAAAAACCTCTGTGTAATACCAAGCGCGTTGAGTTAATCTATTATCACCACTAACTTTTGTCCACTTTTCACCGGCATCAGAAGAAACAAATAAACCGCCTAAATCTTTATTAGTATCACTTTCAATTAGGGCATATACTTTGCTAGAGTTTGAAGGACAAACGGAAATAGCTGTTTTACCTTTTTCTTTGGGGATTCCCTTGTTAATAGGCTTCCATGTCTCGCCACCATCAACAGACTTATACAATCCGCTACCAGAGCCTCCACTAATAATCTTCCAAGGTTTTCTTTGATGGTGCCACATTGCAGCATAAATAATCTCAGGGAAATTTACATCTAACGATATTTCACTACACCCAGTTAATTCATTAATAAAGAGTACATTGTTCCATGTTTTTCCGCCATCAATAGATTTATAAATACCTCGCTCTTTTGATGGTCCGTAAAGAGCACCTTGAGCGGCTACATAAACAATATTCGGATTAGTTGGGTGAATTACAATTCTTGAAATATGTTGTGTTTTATCAAGACCAATTTTTTTCCATGTCTTTCCTGCGTCCGTTGATTTATAAACTCCATCTCCATAAGATGTCATTACTGCTCTAACAGCATGTTCTCCCATGCCACAATACACAATATTTGGATTAGACTCGGATACGGCTACAGCTCCTACAGAACCTGTTTTAAAAAAAGTGTCTGAAATATTTTTCCAACTTTGACCAGCATCAACTGTTTTCCATAATCCACCACCCGTAGAGCCCATATAATAAGTAAAAGGGTCAGAGGAAGTTCCGCTTACTGCAACTGATCGACCTCCTTGAAAAGGGCCTATATTCCTGAATTTCAAAGATTTAAAGTATGTTTCAGTTTCTTGGGAAAATATGGATATTGAAAAAAATAAAATAATACTGAAGGGAATAATCTTCTTCATATTTATTGGATTGGTTTTCTCAAATATACCTAAAAATTAAACTAATTTATCTATAGTACAGTGCTTTTAGCTAGAATGGATAAATGAAAATGGATGGATTAATAAATGCTATTGTAAATTTTATAAGACTTCTAAAATTATAAGCTCATTATTCTGAAATTAATTTTATAAACTATCATTATTTTATTTTTCATTTTGTTTTGAAAAACAGTTACCAAACAAAAAATTTATATTGCCCAATTCAGATTTTTGACGTAAATTTAATTGATCTTCTGCTAGATAGAAAAATATTCCAAATTAGGCTTTTTTCTAAGTTGTTTTGGTGAATTCTACTCTATTTTAATTGTCATTTAATAGTTAATTTATTCCCTCAGTAAAATTATGACACCAGCTATCAGCACACCTTTTTACAAAAGACGCAGATATAAAACTACTCATGCATCAAATGTTAAAGCGCCCAGTAAATTAGAAACAGACAATTTTTCAATTCAGGAAAGTGAAACTGGTTTTCACTATGAATTAAAAATACCTGGTTATATTAAAGACGATTTTAACTTTTATATAAGTGGAAACCACCTTGTTTTAACAACAGATAAAAGTAAATGTATGATGCCAGATGTGGTTAAAAGCTTAAAGCATTCATATTGTTATCCTTCTGCTTATTTTAAAAAAATTATTCCTTTGCCTAATAAACTTATTAAAAAAGAGATCTCTGTGGCCTATAAAGATGAGGTTTTGTCTTTTGATTTGTTTAAAATTTAGTAGTCAATATAATTTGAATTCATGAATCTCTATCTAGTGGTTGAATGGGTGTATGTCTTATTTTATATAATACCATTCGTCGACACTTAATCGTATCTTACCTATACTTAATTTGAATTAATCGAACACTTATCATTTAAAACATAGATTTGTTCTATTTTCACACTTAAAAAAAATTAAATGAATAATTGTTTGAAAATCTTGCTTATTGAGGATGATATGATAGAAGTAATGAAGTTGAATAGAGCTATATCTTCGTTACAACTCCATCATAAAATTGTTGAAGCTAATAATGGTGAGGAAGCCTTGGAGGTTTTAAAAAATAAGGACGATCTTCCAGATATAATTTTATTAGATTTAAATATGCCAAAAATTAATGGCCTTGAGTTTTTAAAAATCTTAAAAGATGATGATAATTTAAGGTATTTACCTACCATTATTTTAACAACATCAAATAATAAAAGAGATTTATTAGAATGTTTTAAAATTGGCATTGCTGGTTATGTTTTAAAACCTTTAAAATATGAGGATTATGTCTTTAAAATTGAAAATATTTTGTCTTATTGGAGTATTAACGAATTAATAAAAATATAAATGAAAGGTATTGTATTTACGGAATTCTTAGATTTAGTTGAAGATAAGTTTGGTATAGAAATGGTTGATAGAATCATAGAACAATCTGAATTGCAGTCTGGTGGTGCCTACACTTCAGTAGGAACATATGACTTTTCTGAGATGCTTAAATTATTAAAAAATTTAAGTTCAAATACGGGTATTGCCATTGATGATTTACTCTTAGTATATGCGGAGCATTTTTTTTCAGTTTTAGAAAAAAGTTATCCGTTATTTTTTGAAATGTATTCAGATCCGATAGAAATGTTAGCTTCTATTGAAAATCATATTCATGTAGAGGTAATTAAAATTTATCCAGATGCAGAGTTACCAACATTTGAGCTTGTAGAAAAAACAGATGATTCTCTAATTATGATTTATAAATCGAGTAGAGCAATGCATCATTTTGGTTTAGGTTTAATGAACAAAACCTTTCAGCACTTTAATACAACTGCTTCCATAGTTTTGGAAAAAATAAAAAATGATGGTACTGAGGTAAAGTTTATTATCAATAAAAATTAATGAGTCAAGATAGAATTGACATATTAGAGCGTGCTCTTAAACGAGAAAAAAAGGCAAGAAAAGCTGCCGAAAAAATTTTAGAACAAAAATCTACAGAGCTCTATTATTCAAAGAAAAAAATAGAAGAATTGTATAAGGAAGTGGAGTCTGAATTAACAAAAACAGACTCTCAACTTCAAGGTGTTTTTGAAAATATTGTTGATGCCTATGTTATTATTGATATAGCAGGAAACATTTTAAAAATGAATGCTACTGCTGCTCATTTATTCGATTTTGAATCTGATAAATCTGACGGGAATCTTATGAATATGGTACTTCCAGAAGATATTGATTATGTTTCTCAATCGTTTAAATCCTTACAGAAAGAAGGTTCTATTAAAGATTTTAAAATTAACATAAAAACAAACAAAAATGATATAAAACTTGTGCATGTAAATGCCAGCATTATTTATGATAAGGGTATTGCTGTTGCTGCACAAGGCATATTGAGGGATATTACTCAAGATAATAAGTATCAAAAAAGTTTGGAGGCTGAAAGAGAAAAGTATCGGGCTATTACAGCCAACATGAACTTAGGTTTATTGGAGGTTAATAATGATGATGAAATTTTATTATGCAATTCAAGTTTTTGTGAAATGTCTGGATATGCCCAAGATGAACTTTTGGGTAAAGTAGCAAGTGACCTATTTCTTGATAGTGAGGTTGCTGAGATTATTAAAAACGAAAATTTAAAACGCCAAAAAGGAGATTCAAATTCTTACGAGTTAAAAATTAAAAACAAGCTTGGTGAAATTAGATATTGGCTGGTTAGTGGGGCACCAAATTATAATTTAGAAGGAAAAGTAATTGGTTCAATAGGTATTCATTTGGATATTACCGCTTTTAAAAAATTACAAGAGCAAAAGGAAAAATTACTTATTGATCTTGAAAAAAGTAATAATGAATTACATGAATATGCTCATGTTGTCTCTCATGATTTAAAATCACCATTAAGAAGTATAAATGCTTTAGTGAGTTGGTTGAAAGAAGATAATTTCGGAAAATTGGATGAAATAAGTTTAAAAAACTTTGGTCTCATAGAATCTACTTTAGAGAAAATGGAACAACTTATTTCAAATATTCTTAGCTATTCAAGTCTTGGTGAAGAAACGCAGTCAAATCAGCCTGTTAATTTAAATGATGTTTTATTAGAAATAAAAGAAACTATATATCTGCCAGAACATATTTCTTTAAAGGCAAATACCGAATTACCAATTATTAATGGAGACAAAACTAAATTAGAGCAACTGTTTCAAAATTTAATTGGTAACGCCATTAAATATTGTGATAAAGCAGAAGGTTTTATAGAAGTTAATTGCCGGGAGTTAGATCAACATTATGAGTTTTCTGTTAAAGATAATGGTATTGGAATTGAAGAAAAGCATCATGAGAAAATATTTAAAATATTTAATTATCTAAATAAAAGTAAAGACTCTTCAGGTATTGGATTATCTATTGTAAAAAAAATTGTCGATTTACATGAAGGTGATCTTTGGTTAGAAAGTAGTTTAGGAACCGGTTCTACCTTCTTTTTTACACTTAAAAAATAAATAATGAAAACCGTACAAATTGTAAAAAGAAAAGACGGAATTTGGACGTATTTGACTCAAAATATTGCTCTTATTAAACCTTTAGTTTTAGTATTGGGCAATAGGTTTTTATTAGAAGATAATAATATCTATGATGAAATACAGACTATGTTCCCTGATGGAGACATTGTATTTGGGTCTACTAGCGGAGATATTACAAGTAAAACTGTAGATGAAGATAGTATCACAATAACAGCTATAGAGTTTGAAAAAAGCTCTTTTTTAATTAAAACAAGTAATGTTCTTAATTCAGATTTAAATAGTTTTAAAACCGGAGCAGAACTAGTTAATCAGTTTCCTCAAGAAGGGTTAAAATACATTTTTGTATTAAGTGAAGGAAGTTTTATTAATGGGAGTGAGTTAACCAAAGGTATGAATTCTGTCAGTAATGAAAATATATTAATTACGGGTGGTTTATGTGGAGACGCAGCTCGATTTGAAAAAACCTTGGCTTCTTATAACGAAAATCCAAGACCTGGTGAGATTGTGGCTATAGGTTTTTATGGTGAATCTTTAGAAATTTCTTTTTCTATTCATGGAGGTTGGACCCCTTTTGGACCAGAGCGCAACGTTACTAAATCTAAGTCAAATGTGTTGTATGAATTAGATGATAAGCCTGCTTTAGATTTGTATAAAAAGTATTTAGGAGAAAAATCTAATGAACTCCCAGCTGCAGCTTTGTTATACCCTTTGGATGTGAAATCTACTGAGGAGGAACAGTCATTTGTAAGAACAATTTTAAATATAGATGAAAATAGTAATACTATGATTCTAGCAGGAGATATTCCTGAAAATTCTAAAGTACAGCTTATGATGACTAATGTTGATAATATTGCAAATGCTTCTGAACGAGCAGCAAGACAAGCTTTGGAGTTAAGAACAAAGAAGCCTGAATTAGCTTTATTGGTTAGTTGTATTGGCCGAAAACTAGTTTTAGATCAGCGCGTTGAAGATGAGATAGAAGAAGTTGTTGACGTAGTAGGACAAGATACTGCTATTTGCGGATTTTATTCATACGGAGAAATTGCACCATTTCATGGAGAAAATAATTGCCAATTACATAATCAAACTATGACAATAACGCTAATAAGCGAATAATGAATTCACTTTTAAAACGTCAAATACGCAAATATTTGCCTAAGGATTTGTTGGTATCAAAAGATATTGAAATCTTTTTAGATGCGGTAGATAGGTCTTACTATAATTTTGAAGAGCAATTTATTATGCAACAACGGGCAATGTCTATAAGTTCTGAGGAATTATCAATTGCAAATCAACAATTAAAACAAGAGGCTAATGCTCAAAAGGAAGTTATAAATAAATTAAAGCGTGTTATTGACACCCTTAAGTTTTATGAGCTTCCAGAAAATAATAGTTTCGATAACTCCGATATTGACGGTTTAAAATTAGTAGAGTTAATAGATAATCAAACCAAAGAAATTGTAAAGATTAATAAGCAACGTGAAAAGTTAATGGATGAATTGGCACATCAAAACCAAGAGCTAGGGGATTATGCTCATATGGTGTCTCATGATTTGAAATCACCATTAAGAAGCATTGAAACATTAACAACCTGGTTAAAGAATGATTATCATGATAAATTGGATGATAATGGAAAGAAGAGCATTAATCTGATAAGAAATAATGTTGAAAAATTAGATACGCTTATAAATGGAATATTAGAGTATTCAACTATAGGTAAAAATCAAGTAGAACTCTATGATGTTAATTTAGACCAACTAGTTGATTATATTCAAGATACTATTCAAGTACCAGACCACATTTCAATTGTGAAAAAAGTGCCATTGCCAATTTTAAAAGGTGATAAATTTAGACTTCAGCAACTTTTTCAAAATATTATTGATAATGCTATTAAGTATAATGACAAACCATCTGGTATTATAGAAATAGGTGTTTTAAGTAAAAATGCCTTTTGGGAATTCTTTGTTAAGGATAATGGTAAAGGCATAGAGAAGTCTTATTTTAATAAAATTTTCAAAACTTTTCAGAAACTTGAAAATAACCCAGAATCTACTGGTATTGGATTGTCAATAGTAAAAAAAATAGTGAACCTTTATGGCGGTAAGATTTGGTTAACATCAAAAATAAATGAAGGAACAACATTTTATTTCACTTTAAAAAAATAAGCATGGAGCAACCTAATTTATCATATATTCACAGCATGTCAGGAGGTGATAAACTCTTTGAAGAGAAACTTATAAACATTTTAAAAGATGAGTTTCCAAATGAGAGGAAGATTTATTACCAGAATTACAAATCCAATAATTTTAAGTTAGCAGCGGAAAACGTGCATAAACTTAAACATAAAATTAGTATTTTAGGCCTTGAAAAAAGTTATGAGATTGCTGTAGCATTCGAGAATAATTTATTAGAAGGCAATACCAACCTTGGTCAAGAATTCGAATCTATTTTAATAAGCATAACTAATTATTTAGAAAAATTATAATTAGTATATATGAATTGTATTATTATTGACGACGAGGCTGCGGCTCGAGCTATAATTAGTCATTTTTGTTCAAGTTTTAACAATCTGAGAGTTATAGAAGAGTTTCCTAATGCAATTCAAGCTATAAAATTTTTGAATCAGAATGAAGTTGATTTAATTTTTCTAGATATTCATATGCCAGACTTTACTGGAATTGATTTTATTCAAACCTTAAAGAATCCACCAAAAATAGTACTTACCACATCTGATGCAAATTTTGCCATACAGGCTTTTGAGTATGATTGCATAGTAGATTATTTAGTAAAGCCAATTTCATCTGAACGTTTTACAAAGGCCATTCAGAAGGCTGAAAATGCAGTGTTTAAACCTAGTTTAGAGGGTACAAATTCGGGTGCTGAAAATATAGAGACTACATCAGGTAATGACTTATATGTAAATATTGATAGACGTTTAATTAAAATTGATATACCCAGTATTTATTTAGTTGAAGCTAAAGGAGATTATATTCAAATAAAGACAGAAGATAAAAATTATACTGTTCATTCTACTTTAAAGAAAATAGAAGATAAATTGCCCATAGATTTATTTTTAAAGGTACACCGTTCTTTTATAATTAACGTTAAAAAAATAATTGACATTGAAGACAATAGTGTTTTAATTAAGAAAGATGTTATTCCGGTAAGTCGTTCAAATCGCCCTGAATTGATGAAACGGCTAAATTTATTATAATTTCTTCTAGTCAATACTTATTATTTTTTTCTTTTCAGAAATAAGGTAGATTTTCAATATCTATTTTTAAACATATTAAATCATTTTTATCGGTTTAATGCATTTCATCTATAGTTACTTGTTGATGAACACATTCAACTATTTGCTAAACGAAATTAATTAGTTCCTTTACGGATTCAGGTTAGTTTTATCCTATAGAAATTATTAAACTTTTAAACATGTCACTTAAAATTACAGAAAAGGAAGGAACATTTTATTTAGATGGTAGTATAAATACATTAACCTCGAGTTTGTTAGAGAATCATTTTACGCATTTGCTGCACTTGAATAACGAGTTAACCATAAATATAGAGGGTGTTAATGAAATTAACTCTAATGGGGTGTCAACATTATTAGATCTTTATTTTAAAGCTTCTAAAAGCAATAAGCGTTTGTGGTTTACTGGATATGGAAGCAAGGATATTTATAATCAATATAATTCTTTAAACCCAGTTTAAAAGTGAGTTAATTTTAAGTATAACCAATACTTAAGTTCACCTTTAAATCTTTAAATAAATTTATTTTACGGCAATTGTCAACTTTAGTTTTAATAGTTGGGAATTGCTGTTTTTTTTTCTCCATGTTAAGTCATTTATAGTTAATGCTTTAATAAAATAATGACCCTTCAATTCATTTATATTATTAAATACTTCCTTAAACATTAAAAATTTACCATCCAACTACAGTTAATTACTATCCATCGAAATTAACCTAAATAAGGTTTCCCATCATATTAAGTTTGTATCAGAAAAATATTTTATAAAAATTAATATTATGAATATAACAATTATTGGAAGCGGTTATGTTGGACTTGTAACAGGCGCTTGTTTTTCAGAAGTGGGTATTAATGTTACATGTGTTGATGTTGATCAACAAAAGATTGATAATCTAAAAAATGGAATTATCCCAATTTATGAACCAGGATTAGAGAAAATGATCACTAGGAATATGAATAAAGGGAGATTGCATTTTACAACAAAGATATCGGATGCCTTAAGGTGTTCTGATGTTGTTTTTATTTCAGTAGGAACACCACCAGATGAAGATGGTAGTGCAGATTTAAAGTATGTTATTCAAGTTGCAAGAGATTGTGGTAAACATATGAATGATTATACACTTGTAGTAACTAAAAGTACAGTTCCTGTTGGCACATCTTTAAAAGTAAAAAACGCCATTAAAGAAGAATTAGATAAAAGAAAAGTTAATATTGATTTTGATGTTGCTTCAAATCCTGAATTTCTTAAAGAAGGTGCCGCTATAGACGATTTTTTAAAACCGGACAGAATAGTTGTTGGGGTTGAAAGTACCAGAGCAGAAGAACTTTTAAATACGCTATACAAGCCATTTACGCTTAACGGTCATCCAATTATATTTATGGATGTTATATCTGCAGAAATGACTAAGTATGCAGCAAATTCTATGTTAGCTACTAAAATTAGTTTTATAAATGATATTGCAAACCTTTGTGAAATTGTTGGAGCAGATATTAATAAAGTAAGAAAAGGAATAACATCAGATACCCGAATTGGTAACAAATTTCTTTACCCAGGAATTGGATATGGAGGTTCTTGTTTTCCTAAAGATGTGCAGGCCTTAATTAGAACTGGAGAAGAATTTGAATACGAGCTAAAAGTATTAAAAGCAGTAGAAGCTGTAAATAAATCTCAGAAATCAGTTTTGTTTAATAAGATAATGAAATATTATGATGGCGATTTAAAAGGAAAAACAGTGGCTTTATGGGGTCTTTCTTTTAAGCCACAAACTGATGACATGCGTGAAGCACCATCATTAGAAATTATTAAAAAATTATTATTGGCAGGCGCTAATATTAGGGCATATGATCCTGTTGCATTAAATGAAGCTAAACATCATTTTGAAAATACAATAACTTATTGTGAAGATCAATACGAGACTTTAATAAACGCTGATTGTTTAGCTGTCTTAACAGAATGGTCAGAGTTTAGAATTCCAAATTTTAAAATAATGCATAAACTATTAAATGTTCCAGCAATTTTTGACGGAAGAAACATATATGATAAAAGTGAACTGAAGAAAAATGGATTTGATTATTTCTGTATTGGAGTTAATACTGATAGCGACGTTTTAAGACCAGAAGTAAGTTTATCATATTAAAATATTTAATTAATTATTATGATACGAAAAAAAATTCTAGTAACCGGAGGAGCTGGTTTTGTTGGATCTCATCTTTGTGAAAGATTACTAAATGAAGGAAATGAAGTTTATTGTTTAGATAATTTCTTCACAGGACAAAAGCAAAATATTGTACACTTATTAAGTAATCCATATTTTGAGTTGATACGTCATGATGTTATAAATCCATTCCATATTGAGGTTGACGAAATTTACAACTTAGCGTGTCCAGCTTCACCTGTGCATTATCAATATAACCCTATTAAAACCATAAAAACTTCTGTAATGGGAGCCATTAATATGTTGGGTTTGGCTAAAAGAGTAAATGCAAAAATATTGCAAGCTTCAACTAGTGAGGTTTATGGTAACCCGTTGATTCATCCTCAGCCAGAATCGTATTGGGGAAATGTAAACCCAATTGGGGAACGCTCTTGCTATGATGAGGGTAAGCGTGCTGCAGAAACATTATTTAGTGACTACAAAAAACAAAACAATGTTAGAATAAAGATTGTTAGAATTTTTAATACTTACGGTCCAAGAATGCATCCAAATGATGGTAGAGTGGTGTCTAATTTTATTGTTCAAGCGCTACAAAACCAGGACATTACTGTTTATGGTAAAGGTCAACAAACTAGAAGTTTTCAATTCGTTGATGATTTAGTCGAAGGTATGATTAAAATGATGGCAACCCAAGATAGTTTCACTGGACCTGTAAACATAGGAAACCCAAGTGAATTTACAATTCTTGAGCTTGCCGAAAAAGTCATAAAGATGACAGGGTCAAAGTCAAAAATTATTTATCAGCCTTTACCGTCTGATGATCCATTGATGAGAAAGCCAGAGATTTCACTTGCGGAAAAAGAACTTAACTGGACCCCCAATATAAAACTAGATACAGGTTTAGAAAAAACAATAAGGTTTTTCCAAACGATAATCTAAATCCAAAACATAAAAATAAATTCAAAATCATGAAGAAAAAAATATTAATTGTCGATGACGAATTAACAACATGTACATTATTAGAGCACTTTTTGTCAACGCAATATGATGTTGTTACTAAAACCTCTGGATTACAAGCATTAGTTTGGTTAGAGCAGGATTTACCTGATTTAATCATAAGTGATATTCAAATGACTGAAATGAATGGTTTCGATTTCCTGAAAGAAGTTAGGTTAAAGGGATATACTAAGCACACGCCAGTCATTATGCTTTCTGGTCGTACTGAAAGTAAAGAACGTATAAAATGTTATCAATTAGGAGCTCAAGATTACCTAATGAAACCATTTAATCCTGAAGAACTGGAGGAAGTAGTTAAAAAGAATTTATTCCCAATTCATTATTCTAGTAATTGGTAATATTACCTACCCTTTAAATCAAATCTAATCATAAAAACTCATTAAATATTTTTGTTATGACTATACTTTATGTGGGAAACTCACCAGAAACTTATGGCCAGTGTGCTAAAGAGAAAAATCTTGAAATTATTACAGCGAGTAATTCTTTAGAAGCCTTAAAACTTTTAAACAAAATTAAAGATATATCTGTTATTATATGTAATTATAATTTACCTGGTAATAGTGGAATGTTTTTATATGAAAGTATTCAAGAAAAACCAGTTTTTAAGAATATACCTTTTATATTATTATCTGAAGAGTATAATAAAAACCTTTTTGAAGAGTCTTTTAAGAAAGGTGTTAGTGATTATTTTGTTGTTAAAAGTACAGAGGTTAACCATATAATTGATAAAGCACAATCATTACAGAATTTCAAAGGAAATGGAAATAAAGTAAGTAAAGATTTAGATCAAAAAGTAGAGTATAAGATTCCTATTTCTAAGAGAGTGTTTGATATTGTTTTTGCTTCATTGGCATTAATTGCTTTATCACCTTTATTGTTAATAATAATGCTAGCTATTCGATTAGAGTCTAAGGGAAAAGTCTATTACATTGCAAAACGTGTTGGTAGAAAAACATTTGATTTTTATAAACTGCGGTCTATGAGAACGGGATCTGATGAATTAATAAAAAAACTTGCAAAAGAAAAAAATCAATATAATTCGGAAAAACCAGAAGTAACAATAAACTTAAATAAGACCTGTCCAAAATGTGAAAAGTTAAATGAAGGTCAGTTTTGTTCACCAATTCTGCATGTAGACAATAATGAAATATGTGACTACTGGTATAATTATCAGAAAAAAGAAGTAGAAAAAAACAAATCAACGTTTATAAAAATAGTAGATGATCCTAGAATTACAAAAGTTGGTATAATCATAAGGAATACAAGTATTGATGAATTGCCACAGTTAATTAATGTTTTAAAAGGAGATATGTCTATTGTTGGTAATCGTCCTCTACCCGTATATGAGGCAGAACTACTTACCAAGGATGAACTGTCAAAACGCTTTCTAGCACCAGCAGGTATAACAGGTTTATGGCAAGTTGAATTGCGTGGAAAAGGCGGAGATATGTCAGAACAAGAACGTATGCAGTTAGATAGTAAATATGCTGATTATTTTATAGGGAACAATTATTCTTTTTGGTATGATGTTCAAATAATTTTGAAAACAATACCTGCCTTATTACAAAAAAGTTCAGTATAACATTGGAATTTTATTATGAAAAGTAAGATAATAATATTAGTATACATGATCCTTTTTTGCCTAACTATTCAACAAGTTAAGGCGCAGAACGAGGATTCTGATTCTAAATCAGAATCTATTGAACTTCTAATACCATCATTGCAGACTTTAATTGATTCTGCATTAGTTAATAACGGATTGGTGAAGTATAGACGTTTAGAAATAGAAGCTAAGGAATCTAACCTAAAATCAAAACGAAAATATTGGACTAGAAACTTTGGTGTTCAAGCTGATTCGAGATATGGAACATTCAACAATTTTGCAACAGTGACTGGAGATAATTCAACAGTAAATCTAGCCAGTAATACACAACAATTTAATTATAACGTTGGGTTATATTTAAAAATCCCTGTTTTTGATGTTATAAACCGGAAATCTCAAATTAAACAAGCTAAAGCTGAATTTGAACAGGCTAAAAGTATGGTGAAATCACAAGAAGATGAGTTAATAGAAGTTGTGATTAGATATTATGAAGATTTGGTGCTTAAGCAAAGTTTACTTGAACTAAGATCTGAAAACATTGGTAATGCCAGAGTAAACATGGAAATGGTAGAAAAGGAATTTAAAAATGGGCTAGTTGAAATTACAGAATATGTTAGAATCTCAGACATGACATCAAGAATTGCAGCTGAATTCATGAAGGCAAAATCCGATTTTTTAATTTCTAAAAAATTGTTAGAAAACTTAGTTGGCTTTCAAATAAACTAAGTATTTAAATATCTAAGAATAACTCTTCTCCTTAAGGCTTTCTTCTTTTAAATAAAGTCTCTTTTAGCTCTTGTCACTTTATCAAATTAATTCAAAATGGAATTTTTTGACATAAAATAGATTCCATTCAACTACACATAAGTTCTAACCATCGAAATATATCACCATTGTCTCCATTATGAATGTAAGTTTGACCTATTAAAAAAGAGTTGCAATTAATTCAAAATATTAAAAAGGTTATTAAAATAATTTTAATCCCCAAAGAATGAAACTTATAGACTTCATAAAATTAATATTAAAGCATAAAGTAATACTAGTATTTGTGCCATTACTAATAGGTAGCCTTGCAATACTCCTAACAAGTAATCCAAATCATAAATATTACTCACAAACAATGCTATTTACAGGTTTGGCTTCTGGCTCATCTATAGATATGGATAAGTCTTTTAATTATTTCGCATCCAATATTGCATTTGATAACTTAATAAACATTATTAATTCTAGAGAAACTCAAGAAGAAGTTGCAGTAAGATTATTGAGTCAACATTTATTGTTGGATGGTCCTGATGATAGATTTATTTCAAGTAAAAACTATAATGAACTTAAAAACGAAATACCACAAGACATATATAAATATGTTGTAAGATCATCCAAAACTAATTCAGAAAACACAATTCCATATGATTATGATAATGGAGGGGTAAAGTCTTTACCTGAATCTATTGATAAGATAGATTATGAGCAAACGGTTTCTAACCTAATGGCTTTAATGAATAGTGATAATGTGAATTTTGTTTATTCTTTATTAAATTTTGAACACCCAGTATATTCATTAGAAACTATATCAAAGGTGAAATCTATCCGTATCTCTAATAGTGATTTAGTGAAAATTAGTTATGAGGCGGATGATCCAGGTATTTGTCAACAAACCTTGGCCATTTTTAATGAGGTATGTATAAGAAAGTATAAAGATTTAAAAGAAAATGGGTCTGATGCTGTGGTTAAGTATTTTGAATCTCAACTTGAAAAATCACAAAAAAACTTAACAGCTATTGAAGAGCGACTACTAAAATTTAATCAAGATAATAGTATAATTAATTACTATGAGCAAAGTAAGGCGGTGGCTATTGTTAAGGAAGAACTTGAGGTAGAATACAGCAATAAGAGAGCTGATCTTGCGGGTTCAGAGGCTTCAACTAGAAAACTTGAGCAAAAGCTAAAAATTCAAGAATTAATTCAGAATAAGAATGACCAAATTTTAAAAAACAAAAAGCGTCTAGGAGATTTACAATATAAGATTGTGATGATGGAAGCCAAATCTTTAGAATCTGAAGAACGGTTAAATGATCTTAATAGCTTAAAAAAAGAAGCTAGTAATCTAGAAGAAGAAATAGAATCTAGTGTAAGCCAGTTATATTCATTTCAAAATAGCGTTGAAGGTGTTCCTATAAAAAAAGTTTTACCTCAATGGGTTGACCAAGTTGTAGAGACAGAAGACCTAAAGGCCAAACTTAATGTTATGGATACACGTAATAAAAAGTTTGAAGAAAAATACGCAAATTATGCACCAGCAGGTGCAAATCTTAAGCGTATAGAGCGTGAAATTAATGTAGCCGAAGAAGAATACCTTGAGATTTTACACGGACTTAATCTTGCTAAATTAAAATATCAAGATACCCAGTTATCAAGTAACCTAAAAGCCGTAGATCCGCCATATTATCCTTTAAAACCTATGCCGTCAAAAAGGAAATTAATCATTATTGCTGTCTTGTTAGTAAGTTTTATTATGCTTTTAGGAGTCATTTTGGTAATGGAATTTTTTGATAATACATTAAAAAATATTGATATAGCTGAGGGCAAACTCAATATTCCTGCAATGGGAATGTTAGCTAAACTTTTTAAAACAAATGGACTGATAGATTTGATAAGTGTTCAAGATAGACTGATGGAACTATCAATGCAAAATTTAAATCATACTTTAAAAAAGCAAAAGTCGGTCAACAAGCCAATGGTGATAACCATTTTCAGCATGCAAAAGGATGAAGGTAAAACTGTAATTGCAAATAATATAGCCAGAAAACTTGAGCAATCAGATAAAACAGTATTATTCCTGAATCATTCAAATATTGAAAAACAAAAAAATAATACAACCAAACACTCTTTGCTGCATAAACTTTTAGGGTATCAAGACCCAAGAAATGACTATAATCATCCATTTTTAAAAGCTTCTATTAAAGAAACAGATGGTATAGATGTAACAGCATATAATGTAGATAAAACATTTTATAATGCTAAAACTTTTGAAGATTTGAATGGTAGTATGCCTAAGAAATCAAACCAAATTCCTGATTTTGTGATTATCGAATTGCCCAATATTTTAGAAGTTAATTATCCGGCAGATTTAATGATAAATTCAGATATAGCATTACTCGTGTGTAGGTCAAACAGACTTTGGTCTAAAGCGGATGAGAGCTTGTTAAATAATGTCAAAGAACTTACACCTTCAAAATTACAGTTTATTATAAATGGTGTAGAATTAAATGAGGTAGAGGCACTTGTAGGAGAGTTGGTTAAGCAAAGGTCAAAATTCAGAAAACGAATAAAAAATATTCTTAGGCTACAGTTTTATTCAGAAAGTCATATATAACAAGTATGTATCAATTTATAGCAAAAATTTTAAAAGAAGATAATTTCTTGTCATTAGCGGGAAACCTTATTATTGCGGTTTTTGGTCTTGGTAGTTTTGCCTTGTTGGCTAGGGGCCTAGATCCAATATATTTTGCACAATGGGTATTATTTATTTCGGGAGGAGCTTTAGTTGAAATGTTACGTTTTGGAGTAACTAATAATGGTTTGGTTAGATTCTTAAGTGGTGCGTCTAAAACGGCAAGCGCTCAATTAATAGGTTCTAATGTGCTTATAAGTTTTGTTACTACTCTGATAATAACAGTATTGCTAATTGGTTTTAAATTCCTATTTAAAGATTCTATAAATAATTCTGGTTATGTTCTCTTTTTTTCTTGGTACCCTATATTGGCATTTGTAAACCTACCATGGAACAATGCGCTTGTTGTAATGCAGGCAAAAATGAATTATGGAAAAATGCTTGTTATAAAAGCTATTAATAGTGGTTTGTTCTTTTTGTTTTTAGTCCTTAATTATATCGTGTTTAATCTTTCTGTTATTGAATTAGTTTGGGCATTGATTATTATAAACCTTTTTACATCTACGCTTTGTGTTATTAATAACTGGGATGGTTTAAAGTTCATAAAAAAGGCGAATAAAGGAACCAATAAAACTCTATTAAATTTTGGTAAGTATAGTACATTTACATTAATAGGAACAAATTTATTAAGGAATGCTGACATACTTATTATAAGTATAAGCCCTCTAGGAACTGCTGCAGTTGCATTGTTTAGTATTCCATTAAAATTAACAGAATTACAACAAATTCCGTTGAGAAGTTTTGCTGCTACAGCTTTTCCTAAAATGTCAAAAGCCAGTTTAGAAGGAAATATTAAAAAAGTACAAGGCCTATTTCATTCATACTCTGGCGCTTTAACATATTTGTTCTTGTTTATTTCTATAATCACGTTTGTTTTTGCTGAATTTTTTGTTGTATTAATTTCAGGTTATCAATATTTAGATCCAGAAACTACAAGTTTCAATATTGTAACACTTGTTAGAATACTTTCTGTATATGGTCTACTTCTACCTATAGATAGAATGACAGGAATAGGTTTAGATAGTATTAATAAACCTAATATTAATGCCTTAAAAGTAATAGTAATGTTAGGCGCAAATATTATTGGTGATTTAATTGCTGTTTACATTTTTAATTCCTTAGAATTAGTTGCCGTATCTACGTTGGTGTTTACTTCAATTGGAATAGGATTAGGTTGGTACTTCCTTAATAAGGAATGTAAAATAACCTCAATTGAAATATTTAAAAGCGGCAATAGGTTTTATAATGGTCTATGGGTTCAAACTAAGGTTCTTTTACAACAATTTAAGGTTTAAAAAAAGGTATGAGTTCATTTAATAATGATATAAACCCTTTTGAAGCCAATTCTGGTTCCCTACGATTAGCTAATCTCAATATTCTAATTCCTGTAATTGCTATTGCATTATTAATGGCTTTAGTTATTATTAAAATTGAAATTTTAGGCTTTATATTATGGCTTACCCTTTTTTTTGTTATTGCCCTATTGTATGTAATATTTAAAAACCCAAAAACGGGTATTTTTCTTTTAATTATTTTGGGGTTCTTTGTTACAGGTGCGGGAAGATATGTTACAGCACCTTGGGGTTTAACAATAGATGCCTTGTTGGTGCTAATATATATAGCATTATTTTTCAAAGCATTTGCCGAAAAAATTCATTGGATAAAAGCAAAATCAAGTTTAACTTGGGTTGTAACTATTTGGATGGGTTATATTTTACTTCAAATAGGCAATCCTGAGGCTCAAAGTATTGAGGCCTGGTTTTATGCCATGCGTGGTGTAGCTTTATATCAATGGCTTTCCATACCGTTGTTATTTATACTATTTAATAAGTCAAAGGATTTAGATACTTTTTTTATTATTTGGGGAATTTTATCATTACTAGGGACTCTAAAAGGATTTCAACAATTCCATTTTGGAGTAGATCCTTTTGAGCAGCGATGGTTAAATCAAGGAGGTGCTGAAACTCACATACTTTTTGGAAAACTTCGAGTTTTTTCTTTTTATTCTGATGCTGGACAATTTGGTGCATCCCAAGGACATGCTGGAGTTGTATTTGGTATTTTGGCTTTATTCAAAAAGGGTAATTTAAAATTAAAATCATTTTTTGCATTTGTGGCGTTAGCTGGTTTTTTGGGAATGCTAATCTCTGGAACCCGAGGTGCTATTGCCGTACCTGCCCTAGGTGGAATTATGTTCTTAATTCTTAAAAAGAATATAAAAATTCTTGTTTTAGGAGGTATATTGGGTATATCCGTATTTATATTTTTTGCTTATACAACTATTGGTCAAGGTAATGCAGAAATTAGAAGGATGCGTACTGCTTTCGATCCAAATGAAGCTTCTCTTCAGGTACGACTAGCTAACCAGAATAAATTAAAGGGATATCTTGCTTCCCGTCCTTTTGGTGGTGGTGTTGGGGCCACAGGAAATTGGGGGCAACGTTTTACACCTCATACTTTTTTGGCAAATACCGCTACTGATAGTTGGTATGTAATGATTTGGGCAGATACTGGAGCAGTAGGGCTTATTTACTACTTATTTATGATCTTTTTTATTTTAATTACAGGAGCTTATAATGTTATGTATAAGATAAAGGATGATTGGCTAAAATCCCAAATTGGTGCTTTGGTATGTGGTATGGCCGGAATTATGATGGCCTCTTATGGTAATGGTGTATTCGGACAAATGCCAACAGGTATACTTATGTATGTTGGTATGGTTTTTATGTTTATTTCACCTAAAATGGACAAGTTGAAACAAAAAACTGCCATTCAACTACACTAAACCTCTATCCGTCGAAATATCCCTCAATACGGTATTGTCTAAATGTAAGTTTGTACTATAAAAATTTAGTATTATGAACTATAGAAGTATAGACGATTTAAACAATGTAATTCTTAAACAGCTTCATTTAATACCAAGAGATATTGATCTTATTGTTGGAGTTCCTAGAAGTGGTATGTTACCAGCTAATTTAATGGCATTATACCTTAATTTACCTTATACTGATATTCATTCTTTTATGAATGGGGTTATCTACAAATCTGGAGCAAGGAAGCAATTTTTTAATGAAAGTCATTATAAAAATATATTAGTAGTTGATGACTCTATTGCTTCAGGATCAGCTATAAAAGAATGTAAAAAAGATTTAAATCATTTAGAGTCTAAATTCAACATTAAATATTGTGCAATCTACTTTACACCAGAAAACAAAAATATGGCAGATATTGCTTTTGAAGCCATTCCTACACCTAGATATTTTCAGTGGAATATATTTAACCATACAACTCTGGAAAAAGCATGTTTTGATATTGATGGTGTGCTTTGTGTTGATCCATCAAAAGAGCAAAATGATGATGGTGCTTTGTATAAGTCTTTTTTACTTAATGCAGCACCACTTTATATTCCAGGGAGTAAAATAGGGACTATTGTAACCTCTAGACTTGAAAAATATAGAACTGAAACAGAAACCTGGTTGAAGAATAATGGAATTCATTATGATAAACTAGTAATGCTGGATTTACCAGATATGAAAGCGAGACAAAAAGCTAACAATCATGCTGGACATAAAGCAAAGGAATATCAATTAAGTAATTACAATTTATTTGTAGAGAGTGACTTGTGTCAAGCTATTGAAATCAATAGAAAGACAAAGAAACCTGTATTCTGCACAGAAAATTTTAAAATGATTTATGATTCTGAGTCCATGATATATAATTTAAAAAGCGGTAAATACCTTCCTTTTCTTCATCGTTATGGATTAAGGCTAAGAGATACAATTAGAAAGTTCAAAGTTCAGAATCAAAAGCAAACCATTAAAGAAGCCTCAACAAGTACCAATTTATAATTGTGGTTTTATAAACACTTAAAAATTATGTCTTTTATGCAATTAATAGAATATATTTTAAAAGGAATTGAATACAGTGTGTTTGGTTACTTCATGATGTCCAGTTTATACATATTTGTTTTTGCTTTTGCTGGCCATTTCTACAAAAATCGTAGAGTTAGTTATAGTAAAGTCCAAAATAGAATAGCGGTACTTATTCCCGCATATAAGGAAGACACTGTGATTGTTGAAGTAGCTAAAATGGCACTAGAGCAAAAATATCCCACTGAATATTTTGATGTGGTAATTATTGCCGATTCTTTAAAAAAACAAACTATAGCAGCTCTAAATGAACTTCCAATTATACTTACAGAGGTATCATTTAAGAGAAGTACAAAATCTAAAGCTTTAAATTTTGCAATGGACAACCTTAGTAAGTCTTATGATGTTGCTTTAGTCTTAGATGCTGACAATATTATGGAGCCTGAATTTTTGGTGAAAATCAATGATGCTTTTCAAAAAGGAAACCAAATAGTACAGGGGCATAGAAAGGCAAAAAATCTAAATACCTCATTTGCCATATTAGATGCGGCAAGTGAAGAAATAAACAATCACATATTTAGAAAAGGTCATAGAGTTTTGGGTTTATCCTCTGGACTAATAGGTTCGGGAATGGCATTTAATTACAATTTGTTTAAATCAATGATGGCATCAGTTAAGGCCATTGGAGGTTTTGATAAGGAGTTAGAGTTTAAATTCGCCATGAATAAAATTGAAATTGAATATTTACAAGATGCCATTGTCTTGGACGAAAAAATTCAAAAATCATCTGATTTTTCTAACCAGCGTAGAAGATGGCTCTCAACACAGTTTGTCTATTTACAAAAATACTTTGGCAGTGGTTGTAAAGAACTTTTCTTAAAAGGTAATATTAATTTCTTTGATAAACTTTGGCAAATGTTGATTCCACCAAGAATATTGCTTATTGGATTAACCTTTTTTATATCCTTAATTTATTTTGCTTTACCATTTATATTTAACATGGAATACCCAAGCCTTACTAATTTCTGGTATTTCAATCTGCTTATAACAGTTATTGCATTTGTTTTAGCTCTACCAAGATCATTTTATAATCTACAGACATTAAAAGCATTGATTTCATTGCCCTCGGCTTTTATTAGAATGGCACTATTGCTTTTCAAACTTAAAGGAGCGAACAAGAAATTTATTCATACCGTGCACGGAACAATCAAAAATTAAAAATTATGAGAATAGGTATAGAGGCTCAAAGATTATTTCGTCCTCATAAGCATGGTATGGACATAGTAGCTCGTGAATTAATTTTAAATCTTCAAGTTATAGATAAAGAGAATGATTATTTCATTTTTGTAAAACCTGACCAGGATAAATCAGCAATTAAAAGTACAGCAAACTTTAAGGTTGTAGAAATTCCGGGTGGCCCTTATCCATGGTGGGAGCAGTTTAAATTGCCAAGAATTGCCAAATCATATAATTGTGACATATTACATTGTACTAGTAATACTGCGCCTTATTATAAGAACATTCCTTTGATTACAACACTTCATGATATTATTTATATGGAAGGTAGTATATTGAATTTGTTATTTAATAAAGCATCTCTATATCAAAAATTTGGCAATCTATATAGAAGGGTTATTGTGAGTAAAGTGATAAAGAATAGTAGACGTCTTATTACTGTTTCAAATTTTGAAAAAGAGAACATAACTAAATATTTTAAGCTAAAACACAAGGAAATTAAAGCTGTTCATAATGGAGTGAATAAAACATTTACGGTAAATATGGATGCTGATCACATAGAAAGGGTAAAATCAAAGTATAAATTACCGGAAAACTATTTTCTGCATATAGCTAATAAAGACCCAAGAAAGAATACTAAAAAAGTGCTGATAGCATTCAAAGATTTTTTGGAAAGAACCACTTCCAAACAAAAGCTTTTGATGCTCGGATGTAAAGATGCTGACCTAAAAATTTCATTAAATGACATTGGAGCTATAGATCTTTACAATCACATTATTTTAACTGGATATGTTTCAGATGAAGACTTGCCAGTAATTTATAAGTTGTCTCAACTTTTTTTGTTTCCATCGCTAAGGGAAGGATTTGGGATACCAATTATAGAGGCCATGGCTTGTGGTGTTCCAGTTATTACATCAAATACTTCTTCAATGCCAGAAGTAGCAGGTAATGCAGCTCACTTAATTGATCCAAATAAAATAGAGGATATATCTAGTGCAATGCTGAAGATTGTTTCTAACGAAAACTATAAAAACATGCTAATTCATAGGGGACTTAAACGAAGTAAAGAGTTTTCTTGGAATAAAATGGCATTTCAAGTTTTAGAGCAATACAAACAATTATATAAAGAAATTAACACCTAAGGTTATGATAAAAGGAAAAGATATTGTCATTATTGGTATTCAACCATGGGATATTGAAATTGGAAGTAATTGCAAAAATATAGCCCTTGAATTTGCTAAAGATAATCGAGTGCTTTATGTAAATCCACCAATGGATAGAATAACACGAATAAAACAAAAGAATAATCAAAGAATTCAAAAAAGAATTAGAATAGCAAAAGGGCAAATTCCGAATCTTGAAAAGATAAGTGATAACCTTTGGAATGTTTATCCCAAAAACACAGTAGAATCTATAAACTGGGTTGGTTCTCACAGTATTTTTAAAATTTTAAATAAGCGGAATGCTCATTTATTATCAAGTGATATTAAATCGGCGATAAAACGCTTAAACTTTTCAGATTTCATTTTGTTTAATGATAGCTCAATGTTTCTTGGACTTCATTTAAAAGAATTGCTTCAACCAAAAGTGTATGCATACTATATGAGGGATTATCTTGTAAAAGTACCTTATTGGCAAAAGCATGGAGAGAGAATAGAACCGCACGTTGTTGAAAAAGCAGATGTACTTACTACTAACTCTGATTTTTTTGCTGAGTTTGGTTTGAGATATAATCCTCATAGTTATATGGTAGGACAAGGTTGTGATGTTTCTCATTTTAGTGATGAAGATGATACTATAAAAGTACCTAATGACTTTAATGATATACCGTCACCAGTAATTGGGTATGTTGGTTCTTTAACAACACTAAGGCTTGATATTAAACTACTTGAACACATTGCAAACGAAAGAAAAGACTGGAGTATTGTTTTGGTTGGGCCAGAAGATGAGGATTTTAAGAAGTCCGAATTACACAACTTGCCAAACGTGTATTTTTTAGGAAGAAAAGATAGTTCTGAACTCCCAAATTATGTAAAAGGGTTTGATGTGGCTATGAACCCACAGTTGATAAACAACTTAACCATTGGGAATTATCCACGAAAAATCGATGAATATTTAGCAATGGGTAAACCTATTATTGCAACTAAAACTAAAGCCATGGAGATGTTTAAAGATTCTGTTTACCTAGGCTCTACAAAAGAACAATACATAGAATTAATAGAAAAGGCCTTAATAGAAGACTCAAAAGAACGTGCCAAAGATAGAATTAATGTAGCTAAAAGTCATACTTGGACGAACAATGTTGAAGCAATTTATAATGCTATAATAACGGCTACTAAACACAAAGTGAAATGGGATTAAAAGAGAAAATAAAATCTAATGATAGGCTAAAGAAGCTTGTACATTGGTCAATTCTTATTCCAAATCAGACAAGACCAAGATTATGGGTAAAGTGGTTTGTTAATCCATTTTACCATAAAAAAGGGAAAGGAGCCCGCATAAGAAGAAGAACACGTTTAGATGTAACTCCTTGGAATAAGTTTGAATTAGGATACAGGTCAACTATCGAAGATTTTTCGGCTATAAACAATGGTGTTGGTCCTGTAATTATAGGAGATAGAACTAAAATAGGATTGAGTAATACTATAATTGGTCCCGTAACTATTGGTAATGATATACGTTTGGCTCAAAACATAACCCTATCAGGTTTAAATCACAATTATGAAGATATAACACTTCCTATTCATGAGCAAGGTGTATCTACAGCTCCAATTGTTATTGAAGATGAAACCTGGATTGGCGCAAATGTAGTAGTGGTAGCTGGTGTAACTATTGGCAAGCATTCTATTGTGGCAGCAGGTAGCATTGTAACTAAAGATGTTCCACCTTATTCAGTGGCCGTTGGTAATCCGGCTAGAATAATAAAACAATACAATTTCAAGACAAGCTCTTGGGAAAAAATTAAAAACTAAACTCATGGAATTCTTAAAACTGTTTTTTTGGATATTATTATTTATTGTGTTCTATACATATATTGGTTATGGTATTCTATTATATTTAATAATTAAGATTAGAAGAACCTTCAAAATTGGTAATAAAGTAGATATAGATAGTTCTTATGAACCAGAAGTAACTTTATTTATATCCGCTTATAATGAAAAAAATTATGTAGAGGCAAAAATGAAAAATTCTTTAAAGCTTGAATATCCTATAGATAAATTAAATATTGTTTGGGTTACAGATGGATCTGATGATGGCACACCAGAATTATTAAATAAATATCCAAATACTACGGTACATCATTTAGATGCAAGAAATGGCAAAATAGGAGCAATGAACAGAGGCATGGAATTTGTAAAAACGCCTATTGTCATTTTTAGTGATGCTAACACCATGTTAGGTAAAGAATCTGTAAGACGAATTGTGAATCAATTTAGTGATGCAACTGTAGGATGCGTTTCTGGAGAAAAGCGCATAATAAATAAAGAAAGTGATGTTGCCTCAGGCGCAGGTGAGGGTTTATATTGGAAATATGAATCAACCTTAAAGAAATGGGATGCAGAACTTTATTCTGTAGTTGGGGCAGCTGGAGAATTATTTGCGATAAGAACAAAATTATATCGTCATGTAGAAAAAGACACCTT
This sequence comes from Seonamhaeicola maritimus, assembly GCF_008056315.1. Classification (GTDB taxonomy): domain Bacteria; phylum Bacteroidota; class Bacteroidia; order Flavobacteriales; family Flavobacteriaceae; genus Seonamhaeicola; species Seonamhaeicola maritimus. The sequence goes on from NZ_VRKQ01000018.1 coordinate 350,693, forward strand.
GCTTGATGATTTTGTAATCTCATTACGCGTTGCACAGGAAGGGTATACAATACAGTATGACCCAGAGGCATATGCTATTGAAACAGCTTCTGCTAATGTAAAAGAAGAACTAAAACGAAAAATTAGAATTTCGGCTGGAGGGATCCAATCAATAGTAAGGTTGAGGTCTTTACTTAATGTTTTTAAATTTGGAACACTTTCATTTCAATATATATCACATCGCGTCTTACGATGGACTTTAACGCCCTTATGTTTGCTTTTAATAATTCCAGTTTCTTTCTTACTGGCGCATAGAATAGGAATGTTTGAAGTTGGACTTTATTCCATTTTATTTTGGCTTCAGATACTTTTTTATTTTGCCGCATTACTAGGTTGGTTTTTGGAAAATAGATCAACACGAGTAAAGGCTTTGTTTGTTCCTTATTATTTTTTCATCATGAACCTTTCTGTAGTACTTGGATTTTTTAGATATATAAAGAATTCACAGTCTGTAAATTGGGAACGGGCAAAAAGAGCCGTTTAATGTTATAACTCTATTTAATAAAGAACTCTAATACATATCAAAAAAATAGAAAATGAAATTAGGAATCATAATCATATGTTACAATAATGAAAATGATATTGATATAAGTCATTGTGCTAAATATTTAAATAAATTAAAAGATATAGAGATCTGTTTGGTTAATAATAACAGTAAAGACAATACTTATAATATTTTGGAGGAGATAAAGGAACAATGTGTTAATGTTTCTATTGTCGATATAAAAAGATTTAAATCAGGTAATTCAGCAGTCAAGGCAGGAGCTAGGTTTATGTCTAACCAATTTAGTTTAAAGTATTTGGGTTATATTAATACCAATAGTTTAATTAAATATCAAGACCTAAGTCTATTATTTAAAGCAATTAGAGATAATCAAGTTGATATATTAAATTATAATCAAAGCTTTCTAAATAAGAAGGGTATAAGACTTACAATGTTTCAAAGTTTATTTCCTGTTATGGATTATTTGGCAAAAATGAATATTGAAAATCATTATACTAACCTTAATCATCAACAGTAATTAAAGTGCTGCTAATTTAAAAGTATGTAATTTTTAAATGATTATGAAGCACATTAAATATCTAGCCTTTATTGCTTTATTATTATTGGTATTCTATGTGGTTTCCACTGCTGTAATAAGAAGAGCTTCTTATACAATTCAAACAAATGGAAAATTATACATTGTAAATAAACTGAGTAGTAGTATTACAGTTTTTGATCTATTTCATGGTAAAGAGTTGACCGAAATATATATGGATTCAGGGCCTCGTGAAATAACAACTTTAAACCCTTCTAGAAAAGTTGTTGTTGCAAACTATGGAAACCAAAATTTGGCAGGTAAAAGTATATCCATTATCAATGCTAATTCTAATAAAGTTGAAAAAACTATTGAGCTTGCGCAGAGTATAAGACCATTTGGAATTCTTAATTTTTCTTTAAGCAATAAAGTCGGAATTGTTACGGGTATAGGTAATGATTTATTAGTGGTTAATACCGAAACTGGAATTGTAGAAAATAAAATACCAACTCAGCAAATTTACAGTCATCTCTTAGTTTTTCATCCAATTAAACCTATTGCTTATGTGACAAATGTTAATTCAAATTCGGTTAGTGTAATTGATCTTAATTTAAACCAATTAATTAGAATAATTCCTTGTGGTTTGGGAACAGAAGGTATTGATATTACGCCTGATGGATCCGAAATTTGGGTTACTAATTATTTAGATAATTCTATTTCGGTAATTAATACTAAAACTTATCAAATTACACATACTATTCCAACTGGAAATGAATCTTTAAGACTCAAATTTTCTATTGACGGTAGGTATTGTTTGGTGACAAATTCTGGGGATGGAACGATAACTGTATTTAATAGACAGTTTAAAAGATTAATAAAAACAATAAGTATTCCTGGTAAAAAAGGTTTTATAGAAAGAGTACTTTACCATACACCTCGACCTGTTGGGATTTTGATGCATCCTAATGGTTCGTATGCTTTTGTGTCTAATTCCAATGCTGATAAGGTTGAAGTTGTTGATATGAAAAATTTTACTTTGGTTAGTACGATAACCACTGGTCAAGTTCCTGATGGACTAGCATTTGTTGAATAAATATGATGAAAACTTTTAGAGAATAAACCTTCGTGTTTAGGTGAGATTGTTAAAAAAACCATTCGTCTACATAAATAAGCCTACCAACCTTTTAAAATTGTCAATCATAGATTAGTTAAAAAGTAAGGATAATCTATTAATAGATTTGTACTTAAATAGTAACCTATTATTTAGGGTTTACATTATATATTATGATCAATTTTCAACATATGAGTATTATGAAAAATATTTTGAATAGCCTTTCCTTTTTTAGTGTATTATTTTTTTTCGTTTGTTCTTGTGACGTAGTTCCTGAGATTGAAGAGGAGAATATTGTGATAGAAGAGGAGGGTATATCCATAAATGTTCCAAATGGATTTGATTTTAGCACCCAACATGAAGTGCAGATTACAATAAATGATAACACCAGCAGTGGCCGATATGATATTTATGCTTATTCAGATAAAAAATACTTTGCCGGAACAGAAACGTTTGAAAACCAAGAAGGAGAAATAGTAACAGAAGATCTTTACAAATCTGATTTAATAAGTAAATTAGTTTTTTCAGGAGTACCATTTAAGGGTGTGTTAAGTCAAACAATAAGTTTACCAAAATATTATGATAAGGTATACATAAGAAGGAATGATAATTTAAAATATACATCTTCTATTGAAAATATTGTTGGCCAAAAAGTTGATTATAATTATGCTTTAGCAAATAAAAGTGTGACAGGGAAGTCTGGTTTTCCAGATATTGTGAGCGATTTTTTATATTGTGTTAATGGTTCAGCCCAATTATTTCAAGTTGATCCTCTGACTGGTAATCTTACTGATTTATCAGATATGCCTATGGGCAGTTGGACATGTGCGATAGACCAAGAAAATAAAACCTTGTATTCTATAGGAAAAAGCAGCCCTTATCCTTTGATGAAATATTCTATTGAAAATGATACTTGGGAAATTGTTGCTAATATTGGTCGAGGCGGACCAAGATTAGATTATAACTATAGGGATGGACTACTTTATTTTTCTACAGGGAATAAACTATATACATATAACCCAACAAATGGTGTTAATTTAAATACTTGGGTTATTAATGGATTGCATAGCACAAGTGGTGGTGATTTAGCCTTTGCAGAAGATGGAACACTCTTTTTGTGTACCTTTTCTGGTCTTTACAGATTAGAATTGGATGCAAATAATGAATATCAAAGTTCGAGAATAAGCTCAGATAATCTTCCATTTCAACCTACTTCAATGACCTTTGATTCTAATCAGGAATTATGGCTCGCCAATAATGCTAATAGTTCTGATTTAATTATTATGGATACTCAAACGGGTGGTTGGCAATATAATTATGGAGTTAGCGCTAATAATAACACAGACTTAGGAAGAACTATTAATGATTTAACAACATTTAGGGTATTTACTCAAACAGAAGAAGATCCAGACACTGATGGTGATGGCATTGTTGATAGAGATGATAGCTATCCTGATGATGCAAATAAAGCTTTTGAAATGTTTACACCAAGTAAATATGGTTGGGGAACTGTAGCCTTTGAAGATTTATGGCCTACAAACGGTGATTATGATTTTAATGATTTAGCTGTAAATTATAGGGTTGTTGCTGTTTTGAATGCCGAAGGTTTAGCTGTGCAATTAGATTTTATGATAAATACAAAATCAAATAGAGCAAGTTTCACAAATGGATTTGGTATTGAATTGGAATCAATTTTACCATCGCAAATAGAAAGTGTTTCTGGTAATATTTTAACACACAATTATATTAATCAGAATGCAAATGGAACGGAAGCAGGTCAAGATAATGCTGTAATAATAATTTTTGATGATTCTAATTCTATGTTAAATAGCGAAAATAAAGTATCGGTTAAATTCACATCTCCTGTAAGTACCAATGATTTAGGAACTGCACCATTTAACCCTTTTATGATAATAGATAAATTAAGAGAAAAGGAAGTGCATTTAGCTTACATGAATACAACCACACTTGGATTAAATACTTTTGAAGTAGAAGGTACTAATAATGATGCGGATGGTAATTATATAAGTAATAATGGGTTCCCATGGGCTATTAATATTGTACATGATTTTAAGGTGCCAAAAGAAAGTAAAGCTGTAAATAAGGCTTACAACCATTTTGATTCATGGGCAATTTCCGGAGGGTTAGAATTCAAAGATTGGTATAAAGATAATCCAGGGTATCGTAATTCAGATAATATTCAATTCTAAGCCTAATTAGTGATTAAATTACAATCTTATTAGAATTTATTTCTTTTATCCACCAATTGTAATCATACTACGGTTTTTTCCATGTAAGTCTGGTTTTTGGAGCTTTTCCAAAGTATCCATACCGCCACGTATTTTGAATTTGGATTGTACTGCTTTATGAACGACTGGTTCAATTGATTTTCCATTTCTAAGAGCTGTAAGTAAATCTGATTCAGTGGACGAAAACAAACAATTTTTTAATTGACCATTAGCTGTTAATCTCAATCTGTTACAAGAATCACAAAACGGATTAGTCACAGAACTTATAATGGCGAAACTACCTTTATGACCTTTAATAGTATAGTTTTTGGCTGTGTCATTTGGAGCGTCTTGCAAGCGTTCAACTATGTCTACAGGGTAGTGTTGGTTAACTTTATCCATGATGTCCTTGTAAGAAACCATTTTGCTCATATCCCATTTGTTTCCATCAAAAGGCATAAATTCTATAAATCGAATAGAAACAGGTAAATCTTTAGTGAGGTTAATAAAGTCAATAATTTCATCATCATTAAAGCCTTTCATTAAGACAGCATTCACCTTAACTGTAAAACCTTCTTTAACTAGTAGTAGAATGTTTTTATAAACTTTATCAAATTGATTTCTACGAGTGATATGAGTAAACTTATCTCTACTTAAAGAATCTAAACTTACATTGATTTTTTTAACGCCATTCGCTTTTAAGTCGTGTATAAACTTATCTATAATTACGGCATTGGAGGTTATTGAAAGTTCAACTGGAAGTGATGCTAACTTTTCAAGAATAACAGGGATGTCTTTACGAACAAAAGGTTCGCCTCCAGTTAACCTAATTTTAGTAACACCATGGTCAACAAAGGTTTTAGCAATATCATAAACTTCCTCATAGCTCATTAAATGACTTTTAGGAGACAACTGTACACCTTCTTCAGGCATGCAATACGTACACCGTAAATTACAGCGTTCTGTTAATGAGATACGCAGGTAAGTGTGGTCTCTACCGAATTTATCTTGTAATATGATTTTTTGTTTTGTCATTAATCGTGTCTAGCACCTTTTAAAATTCTAAATACATGTAACACAGATGGAAATATAGCATCCATAGATTCTTTTGCACCATTGGTTGAACCAGGTAAAGCTAGAACCAATGTGTTCCCGATAGTTCCGGCAATACTTCTTGATAACATAGAATAGGGGGTACGGTCTTGTCCGTAATTTCTAATAGCTTCTTCAATACCAGGGATTCTTCTATCTAATAATGGTAGTAAAGCTTCTGGTGTTACATCTCTTCCTGAGAGACCAGTTCCTCCGGTGTAAATTACCATATCTATTCCTTGTTCTTGATAAGACTTCGCCTTATTTTGAATAGCATCAATTTCATCTGGAATAATAACATATTCTGAAATAGCTACTTCACTTGCTTTTAGTTTTTCAATAATAGCTTTTCCTGCTTTATCTTCCTTGTGACCAGCAGAAATAGTATCAGAGCACACAACAACAGCAGCTGTTAAATCTTTTCTAAAGCGGTCTTTAAAATCAGATTTACCACCTTTTTTAGTTAGAAGTTTTATAGCATGAATTTCTATGCCTTTATCAATTGGTTTTAGCATATCGTAAATATTAAGGGCAACTACGCTGGCTCCATGCATTGCTTCAACTTCAACACCTGTTTTATAAATGGTTTTTACAGTGAAAAGGACTGTTATTTCTAAATCATTAATTTCATATTCAACACCGGTAAACTCAATAGGTAAGGGGTGGCAATCTGGTAAAATATCTGGAGTGCGTTTAACACCCAATAAACCAGCAGCTTTACTCATTGCAAAAACATTGCCTTTTGGTACAGTATCATTCTTAATTGCCTCTATAGTTTCTGGTTTACTAACCTTAACTACAGCTTGAGCCACAGCAGTTCTTAACGTTGTACTTTTATGTGTGATATCTACCATAACTTAACTATTAACTTTCCATTGATGAGTTTCATCTTCAAAAATCTCTTTACCAAAAACAGGTACATCGGCTTTTATGGCCTCTACAATATATTCTAAAGCTTCAAAAACTACTTTACGTCTTGGTGAAGACACGAAAACAAAAAGACAAATTTCACCTGCTTTAACACTACCCAAACTATGGTAAATGTGCATGCAGGTCAAATCAAATTTATCAAAGGCAGATTCTCTAATCTCATGAAATTTTTGATTAGCCATATCTTCATAAGCAGTATACTCAATTGCCGAAACTGTTTTTCCGTCAATGTCATCGGCTCTTACCTGACCTAGGAAAATGTTATGTGCACCAATACTTGTTTTGCTTTGATGTTTATAAATGGAATTTCCAATAAAATCTGAGGAAATAGGGCCTTCTCTAAATACGTTTTTTGGTTTTTTATCTGACATCGGTCTTTTCTTTATGTTGTTCTTCTAAATAGTTTTTTATTTCTTCTGCACTTTCTTGAATGCTAAAACAGTTTCTTATATTTTGTTCTTTTAAAAAGCCCACAGCTCTTTTACTTCGTGCTCCAGACTGACAGAAGAAGTAATTGTCTGTGTCGTTTTTTAATTGTTCTAAATTGTTTTGAAGTACACCTAAAGGAATTGATAGGACATTTGTACCTTCAATATTAGGTTGCTCATGAACTTCTCGAACATCTATGAATTGTATGTTCTCTTTAGTCGCTAAATCATAAATTGAAGCAATCTCATTAGTTTCGCAATTGATATTTAAAGCTTTATCCTTAAAAGTAGATTGGATATTCAAAACGTCATTAATGACAGTATCATTCTTGTTAATTTTTAAGGTAGATGTTCGGTTTGATAATGTGTTGTAACAAAGTAATTTCCCCGATAACACATTGCCAATGCCTAATATAACTTTGATAACTTCATTAGCTTGCATACTACCGATAATTCCTGGAAGTACACCCAAAACACCTATCTCCGAACAGTTAGGAACCGCATCTTTTTTTGGAGGATGCGGAAATAGACAACGGTAACTTGGACCGTTTTGATAATTGAATACAGAAACTTGTCCTTCAAATTTATAAATAGCTCCAAAAACCAGAGGCTTGTTGGTAATTACACAGGCATCATTAACCAGATAGCGCGTTTCAAAATTATCAGAACCATCAACAATAATATCATATTGTTTAAATAATTCAAGCGCATTTTGATAAGTGAGCACTTCCGGATACGCTTTAATTTCTATATTGCCGTTAAGGTCCTCTAATCGTTTCTTAGCGGCAAGGGCTTTGTTTTCTCCTATTGAAGACGAACCAAATAATACCTGACGTTGCAGATTTGAAAGTTCTACTTTATCAAAATCAATAACACCTAGAGTACCAATGCCTGCTGCAGCAAGGTATTGCAATACGGGACAGCCTAAACCACCTGCACCAATAACCAATACTTTGGCCTTTGAAAGTTTGTTTTGACCTTCAAGACCTATTTCAGATAAAATGATATGTCTGTTATATCTAATCATTTAATAATTTATCCTCCGGCAAATGGCGGTAATAATGCAATTTCAAAACCGGTTAATTCCGTTTCCAGAGAAACCAATTCCTGATTTTGTGCTATTTGAAAATCTTTGTTTTTTAATTGGTTATATTTACTATTAAGAACATCCAATAAATCTGAAACTTGTCCTCCAGCTACTTCTAAAGTTTCTTCTTCTTTACCAGTAACTTCAACTATTTGTCCAAGATATTTAATCCTTATATGCATCTTCAATAGTTTTTAGTTCTTCCTTTGTGTTTACATTCATAGTTGTATTTTGTTCTTCGTCATTCAATGCCACATTTTTCGTTTTCAAAGAATTTAAAACCCTCCTCAATCTACGTTCATCATTTTGCAATGCATCAATAAATACCTGAGCGCTTTGTTTTTTATAAAGCGCAATTAATGGCATGGATTTACCATTACTTTCAATTTGGATGACTTCTGAATCATCGTCAATACTTTCAATTAATTTTTCCAGAACTCCCGTTTTTATCAGCGGAATATCACAACTCAATATTAAGTTGTTTTCAGTTTTAGACGCATTTAACCCAGAGTATATACCCGCTACAGGGCCAGCATCTTTAATTTCATCCAAAATTCTTTTATATCCAAAAGCATCATAATCAGGGTTATCAGATACAATGATAATATCATTCACTAAAGGTTTAAGAGCCTTAATGCTGTACTCGACAAAGCTTTTATTGTTAAGTTTTATAAAACCTTTATCGGCCCCCATTCTAGAGCTTTTACCTCCAGCTAGAATAATACCCGTTATGTTTTTATTTTTTATCATTTTAAGTGAACATTAATTTTGCACATGCTATAATAAGCACGAATGCTAATATGTATCTTAAATTTTTATTGTTTATTTTTTTACTTCCGTAGTATGCACCTAACACACCACCAATAAGAGCAATGGCTACTAATACAAAAGAGGCCATTTCTAATTTAACGCCACTACTTAATTGACCAATTAGACCAGAGGCTGAATTCACCCAAATAAATAAGGCGGAAACTGCAGCAGCTTCTTTCATTCTTCCCCAATGCAATAACAAAATAACCGGACTTAAAATGATACCACCACCAATACCAATTAGCCCCGAAAAAAATCCTATAACACCACCAACTATTAATCCTTGCCAAATCTTAATCTGTTTTATACTATCACTTTCTTTTCCAAAAACATTCAACATTTTAAGGATTGCAAATATCAATAATATGGCTAGTATTTTTTTATAAATAGAAGCGTCTACTTCTATAGTTCCACCTAGAAAAGCTAATGGAATCGAGGCTATAGCAAATGAGATAAATAATTTTTTGTTGAAGTACCCTTCTTTATAATAATAATAAAACGAAATTCCGGCCACAAACAAATTTAGTAGTAGGGCAGTGGGTTTCATAGTTTCTGGAGCAAATGAAAATATAGCCATTAAAGCTAAATAACCACTGGCGCCTCCGTGCCCCACACTAGAATAAAGGAATGAGACTATAGGAAGTATTAGTAAAAAGATATATATGTTCTCTATCTCCAACATTTATAAACGCTCAAGTTTTTGAAGTTGGTCATCTAGAAATGCCCAACAATTCATGTTAATTTCGTCAAAAGCCTTGATTAAGGATGCTCCATATTCCGTAAGTTGTGCACCACCGCCACCTTTACCGCCAATACTATTAATGGTAACAGGTTTTTTTGCTGATTTGTTAACAGAATCCAACAGCTGCCACGCCTTTTTATAAGATATATTAAGTGACTTGGCAGCTTTAGATAAAGAACCTGTATCCTGAATTGCTTTTAACAAGTGCACACGCCCTTCACCAAGTAATACATTGTTTTCAGACTCAATCCAGATTCTACTTTTAATCTTATAACTCATAATTTTTAATTTAAACCGGTAATAAAATGGTTTCTAATTCATCGCCTAATCTGACTTCGGATACTTCTGCTGGAACAAAAACCAATGCATTTGATAATGCAAAAGTTTGCAACATAGAGGAGTTCTGACCTTCTAAGAGTTCCACTTTACCATTGTTAAATATGGCTTTTAAAAATTGCGGTCTATCACCTCTCTTTATGAATTTTGAAGTAGATAAAGCTTGAACTCTTTGTAATTCCAAAGGCTCTCTATTCATCATTTTTTGCAAAGCGATGTAGACATAAGCATAAAAACAAGATAGGGCAGCAGCAGGATTTCCAGGTAATGCAAAAATGGAAGTGTTTCCTTTTTTTCCAAAGAACAAAGGTTTTCCAGGTTTTTGCTTCACTTTATAAAATACTTGTTCAACCTCTATTTCAATTAAGGCTTTTCCAACATAATCGTAATCTCCAACCGATATGCCTCCGGTTATTAAAACCAAATCATTCTTACTAACCACAGACTTAAGTAAATCAATCGTCTTACTATAATCATCTTCAACTTTATGAAGAGAGACATCATAATATTTTAGGCTATACAAAACACTTTGGAGCATTTTAGAATTACTCTCATAAATTTTGCCGTGAGTTAACGGTTGCCCGGGTTCAATTAATTCATTTCCGGTGGTAACAATAGCTATGTTAGGTTTTCTAAAAACAGAAACTTCGGTAATTCCTAAAGACGTTAAATAGCCAATTCCTGCTGGTGTTAATTTTGTGCCTTTTTTTAAGGCAATAGCACCTGCTTTCACTTGTTCTCCTAATGGGCGGATATTATGTTCTAAGTTTAACTGATGTTCAATTTCAATATAGCTTCCATTTACTTTAACTTTTTCTTGCATCATGACTGCATTTGCAGTATTAGGAACAGCAGCTCCGGTAAATATTCTAACGGCTTCTCCTAGTTGTAAAACGGGCTGATGTTCATCCCCTGCTTTTACTTCATCAATTAAATTATAGGCTAAATCATCATGTAAATATAATGCATACCCATCCATCGCCGATTGCCTGAAAGGAGGCATGTTTATTGGTGATAATACATCTTCAGATAATATATAGCCATTCGCTTTTTCAACAACCTTTGTAGTCTTTTCAAACAGAGGTGAAGTATTGTTTTTTACAGCTGAAATAGCATCTTCAATAGAAATCATTTTCATTATCGTTATATCCGTGCAAATATAGCGATTCTAATTTTTATGGAAACATGACAAAAGTCAGTTTTTTTCCTGCGATTAAACAGGATATTTACATCCGAAATAAGAAAAGAAAACACTAAAATGCCGATTAAAAGTTATTTAGCTCATCCTCATGATGGGAAAAAGGAAGTGCTTATTCAAGCCATATCGCAACTCTCTAATTGCGATGTTATTCCTGCAGAAAACAAAGATTTACTCATTATAGTAACAGATACCAACGATAAAATAGAAGACGAACAATTAAAAGAAAAATTAGAAGCTATTGAGAGTTTAAAATTACTTGCAATGGTTTCAGGATTTGACGCACCTAAAAATAATTAATATGCAAACTACTCTATCTAATAGTGTTCTTAACAGCAGACGAAGTTTTTTAAAAAAAATGGCTACAGCGGCTGCTATGACTGCTGCTGCAACAATGTTCCCGGGAATAATGTTTGCGGAAGAGCAAGAAAAAAATCTACCTAAAGGAGGTAATTTAGATTGGAAAAAAGGACCTTGTCGTTTTTGCGGGGTTGGCTGTGGAATTTTAGTAGGCGTGGAAAATGGTAAGGCCGTTGCCGTAAAAGGAGACCCTAATAGTTCTGTAAACAAAGGGCTGCTTTGTGTTAAAGGCTATCATCAAACTATGTGTATACAATCTAGTGATAGATTAACACACGCTTTGGTTAAAAAGAATGGAAAATATGTAAAAACGCCAATAAATGAAGCCTTAGATTTAGTGGCAAGCAAAATGAAATCTACCATAGAAGAGCATGGTAAAGATTCTGTTGCAATGTATACTTCGGGACAGTCTACTATTCCTGAAGGTTATGTGGCTTCTAAATTAATGAAAGGTGCTATTGGTACAAATAACTTAGACTGTAATGCTCGTTTATGTATGGCAAGCGCAGTTGCAGGTTTTTTAACAACATTTGGAGCTGATGAACCAATGGGTTGTTATGAAGACATTGACTATGCCGATTATTTTATTACATGGGGAAATAATATGGCTGAAATGCATCCTGTTTTATTCTCTAGAATGTTGGAGCAAAAGAATAGAAGAGGAGCTAAAATAATTGATTTCGCAACAAGAACAACACGTTCTAGTACAGCATCAGACAAATCAATTTTATTTGAACCTCAAACAGATTTAGCGGTAGCAAATGCTATTTGTTATGAAATTATAAACAATGGTTGGGTAAATAATTCATTTGTTGAAAAGCACTGTAATTTTAGTAAGGGATTAACCAATATAGGATATGGTACTGAGGATAAGTTTAGTTTCACGGATAAACCTGAGAAAATTGATTTTGAATCATTTAAAAAGTTTTTAGAAGATTATACTCCAGAGAAAGTGGCTAAATATTCACGAGTGTCTGTAAAGGACATTAAGTACTTGGCAAATATTTATGGAGATCCAAATAAAAAGGTAGTTTCTTATTGGTGTATGGGAATGAACCAACACACAAGAGGGACTTGGATGAATAATTTAATGTATAACATTCATTTATTAACAGGTAAAATTTCACAACCCGGAAACGGACCATTTTCATTAACGGGTCAACCTTCAGCTTGTGGAACGGCTCGTGAAGTAGGTACATTTACTCATAAGCTACCTAAAGGGGTGGTTATGAATCCTGCACATAGGGAATTAGCCGCAAAAATTTGGAAAGTTCCTGTAGAAAGAATTCCATCAAAACCAACATACCATGCTACAGAAATGTTTAGAGCTGTTGATAGAGGCGATATTAAATTTATTTGGACACAGGTTGTTAATCCATTAGTGTCATTACCAAAAACAAGTAGATTTCGTCCTGGAATGGAAAAGGAATCTTGTTTTGTAGTTGTTTCTGATGTGTTTCCTACACCAACTTCAGATGTAGCTGATGTTATTTTACCAGCATCATGGCATATTGAAAAATCAGGTTTGTATGGAAATTCAGAACGAAGAACACAACACTGGGACAAAATGGTTGAAGGACCGGGAGAAACAACACCAGATGCGTGGATGACTATTGAAGTGGCAAAACGAATGGGCTATGGCGATTTATTTCCATATTCAGAAGACAATCACGTAGAAGAGATATATAATGAGTACCGTCAGTTTCATGAAGGTAAAAAACATGGAATGGCACCTTTAGAAGTACTGAAAAAAGAATCTGGAGCTATTTGGCCTTATGTTGATGGGAAATCTACGCAATGGCGATTTAATTCGAAATATGATCCTGCGTGTAAAGAAGATACAGATTTTGACTTTTACGGAAAACCAGACGGGAAGGCGGTAATTTGGCAGCGTCCTTATGAACCAGCAGCAGAATCACCAGATAATGAATATCCATTTTGGTTAAATACGGGGCGTGTTATTGAACACTGGCATACCGGATCTATGACACGTAGAATTCCTGTTTTACACAAAGCAATGCCTCATGCTTATGTGGAGTTCCATCCAGAGGATGCTAAAGCATTGGGAATAAGAAATGGAGTAAATATAAAAGTAAGTTCAAGAAGAGGTTCATGTGTGTTACCAGCATCAATAAATGAAAGAGGTTTGCCTACTAAAGGTCAGGTGTTTGTACCGTTCTTTGATGAAAATATGCTAATTAATGATGTAACATTAGATGCATTTTGTCCAATTTCTAAAGAGCCAGATTATAAAAAGTGCGCTGTTAAAGTGGAAAAAGCATAGATTATGAAAAAAAGGCTAGGTATTATATCTCTATTTGTAATTCTTTTTATTGCGTTTATTACAATTTGGAATTTTAGTTATCAAACAGGACTGGAAGAAGCCTATATTCCTTTAGAATATAGCAGCGAAAGTATCTCTGTTATTCCTTCGGAATCAGGGGTGTTTAAAAGATCAAAATTTGCATTAGATTATGGTAATATGCCTGTTGATGCAAATCATGAGCGATCATTAAATTCATACTATGATAATAGGGCGTATCATGGAGCGCCTCCAAGTATACCTCATGTTGTGAATGAAGCTCAAAACATGGGAGGCAAAGCTTGTTTAAAATGTCATGAAAATGGTGGGTTTGTGCAAAAATTCAATGCATATGCACCTGTAAGTCCTCATCCTGAATTGGTAAACTGCAAGCAATGTCATGTAGAACAAAACACACAGTCTTTGTTTAAACCTGGTGTTTATGCCGCGGTAAATGCGCCAAAAGCTGGAATCAATAAGGCTTTATTGAGCAGTCCACCCGTAATACCGCATCAAATTCAATTACATGAAAACTGTTTAGCTTGTCATGCAGGACCAAGTGCTCCAAAAGAAATAAGGGTATCGCATCCAGAGCGGGTAAACTGCAGGCAGTGTCATGTTCTTAATAATAAAGAAATGACCGATATAGGAACTTTTAAAAGAGCTAATAATGACGTGCAATAAATATATAATGAGAAAAATAGTTTGTGGCTTTGTGTTCTTAATCGTGTTTTATTCATGTAAGCATGGAGAAGGTGAATATCATGGCGTTATTGAAAAGATAGAAGCTGAAAGTGAAAATTATCATGGTACTTCTATTTCATCAGAACAATATCTAGAAGACATTAAGACTATAGAAATTTCTGAAGATGGGCACACGTTTTTAATTCCAGACAGAAAAGGGCAAATAAAATCATATGCCTGTACAGAATGTCATACGCAACCTTTGGCTAAAATGCAAAGTAAAGATGTTAAGAAAGCGCATTGGGATATTAAGTTAAATCATGCTAATGAAAACACAATGAATTGTGTGACTTGTCATAATCCAGATAACATGGATAATTTGAAAAGTTTAACAGGTAATGATATTGATTTTAATAACAGTTATAATTTATGTAACCAGTGTCATACCAAGCAATTTGAAGATTGGAAAGGTGGAGCACATGGAAAACGTATTGGTGGTTGGGCTCCTCCAAGGGCTTCATTAACTTGTGTTAATTGCCATAACCCACATAAGCCTCATTTTGAGACGAGATGGCCAGTACGTTACAATACGCAAACAGTTAAAGAAAGAGATTAATAAAACGATATTAAGGTTTTACAATATTTAAGGTATGAGTAATAATAACAAAAAATGGTTTTCTTTAAATCTTGGAAGAAAGGATAAAGAGTCATCAGGATCTTGTGGTTGCGGAAAAACTTCAGGAGGTTGTGGTTCTCATGCATCAGAAACTACCGAAATGACTGATGAAGCCTTTGCTGAGGCTGCAATTAATGCATCTATAGGAGAAGAAAGAGTCAAAGATGGTTTTGAACAAGTTTTTGATGTGAAAATGGATAGACGTTCGGCTTTCAAAAAATTAACAGCTAGCTTGTTAATAGGAGCAGGAGCAGTAAGTACATCATGTAGTATGATTAGTGGAGATGAAAGCAAAGAAAAAGCACAAATAGATTGGGAAGAACAATTTAAAGGAAACTATAAATTGATGACCGATGAAGAAAAACAAGCTACGGTTGATAGATTGATGCGTTCTTATGAATTGAGAACAGGGAAAAATATAAGCATGTCTTCTAAAAATGCAGAGGATGATGTACTGTTTGGTTACGCTTTTAATATATCTAAATGTCAAGGGTATATGGATTGTGTGAATGCTTGTGTAGAGGAAAATAACCAAGACAGAGATTCTCAGATGCAGTATATCAGAATTCATGAAATGAAGGACGGTAAAGGTTTTAATTTTAATGAAGCTGATGATAATTACTATCATGAAGTGCCTGCTGAAGGGCATTTTTACATGGGAACACAGTGTTTTCATTGTGATAATCCTCCTTGTGTAGAAGTATGTCCTGTTCAAGCCACTTGGAGAGAAGCTGATGGTTTAGTTGTGGTAGATTATGATTGGTGCGTTGGCTGTAGATATTGTATGGCTGCTTGCCCTTATGATGGTAGACGTTTTAACTGGAGTAAACCAGAAGTGCCAGAGGCTGAGGTTAATCATAATCAACATTATTTAGGTAATCGCTTACGTAAGAAAGGGGTTATGGAAAAATGTACGTTCTGTGTACAACGTTCTAGGGCAGGAAAGAATCCGGCATGTGTTGAAGCTTGTCCTACTGGTGCTCGTATTTTTGGAAATTTATTAGATCCAAAAAGTACTATTAGATGGGTGTTAGAGAACAAAAAGGTATTTAGATTAAAAGAAGACCTAGGAACGGAACCGAAGTTCTGGTATTTTATGGATTAATAATGAATCAATTACATGAGACGATTTAAAGTTTTAAAAAGTTTAATTAGAGATAGTTTAGATACTATAACGCACGGTTCAAGAAAGTACCATTTATGGATGGCTGCACTTACCTTTATTATGTTAGTGGGTATGTATTGTTATTCCATTCAGTTAGATCAAGGATTGAGTGTAACCGGAATGACAGATAAGGTTAGTTGGGGTTTATATATATCGAATTTTACATTTTTAGTAGGAGTAGCTGCGGCTGCAGTAATGCTAGTAATGCCAACGTATGTATTAAAAGATATAGACTTTAAACAAGCGGTATTAATTGGAGAAGGAGTTGCAGTAGCAGCATTAATTATGTGTTTAGCCTTTGTAATTGCAGATATGGGAGGGCCATCGGTTTTATGGCATATGATTCCTGGAATTGGTGTGTTTAACTTTCCTAATTCCATGTTAACATGGGATGTACTGGTTTTGAATGGTTACCTGTTTTTAAATATTACCATACCTTTTTATATATTGTTTAGACATTATCAAGGCAAAAAATCTAAGAAAAGTGTTTATGTACCCGGTGCATTTATATCTGTATTTTGGGCAGTAGCTATTCATTTAGTTACAGCATTTTTGTACCAAGGTTTACAAGCAAGACCATTTTGGAATAATGCTTTATTAGGACCACGTTTCTTAGCATCTGCCTTTGCAGCAGGACCTGCTTTGATAATTTTGGTATTGGCAATTATAAGGAGTTATACCACATTTAAAATAGAAGATAAGACAATAAAGAAAATAGCAATGGTAGTTACGGTTGCTGCACAAATTAATTTGATTATGCTTATTTCTGAGCTATTTAAAGAGTTTTATGCACCAACCCACCATAGTGAAAGTGCATATTATCTTTTCTTTGGATTAGATGGTAAGAATGCCTTACTACCTTGGATTTGGACAGCTATTTCTTTAAATGTATTGGCAACTGTAATACTTACGTTCCATAAGCTCAGGAACAACTTTAAAGTGTTATTCTTTGCATGTTTTATTCTATTTATAGCCATTTGGATAGAAAAAGGATTCGGATTAATAGTACCTGGATTTATTCCTGGTCCTTATGGTAAAATAGCTGAATACACACCTACGGGAATTGAAATTGGTGTAACCTTAGGAATTTGGGCATTAGGAGCATTTGTATTTACCATTTTAGCCAAAACAGCTATTGGAATTGAAATAGGAAAACTTCGATATAAAAAATAAGCCTGTTGCATATTTGATAATTTTCATAGGCCTATTTTTTTAGTATCAAAAAAAAGAATGGGCATTTTTATCAGCCTCCTAAAAATATGCTCGCATAGAAAAAACTAAGTATTATTACGTATATTTGAATTTAATATTATGTAATATGCTTACAACTGCTTCCTTTCTAAAGTCCAAACTTGCCCCTTCCACTAATGGTGAATGTAATATTTGTAAGAGAACCAGTTGTTTAATTCATAATTTCTCCGAAATACTTTTCAATCCGGATGTGCCTCAAAGTAATACAGTTTTAAAATGCAGGAAGGGACAGCAATTTATTATTGAAGGAGCACCAGTTAATGGTCTTTTCTTTATTAAAAGTGGTACCGTTAAGGTCTTTAGAACTGGAATAAACGGTCGCGAACAAATTGTGCGTTTTGCTCGAGCCTGTGAAATTGTAGGTCATAGAGGCTTTGGTACACAAGAGTATTATTCTATTGGTGCCATTGCTTTACAGGATGCTGAATTACATTATTTCTCTAAAGAGTTTCTTCAGGAGGTGTTAATGAATAATCCTGATTTCACCTATGCTATGATGCTATTTTATGCTAATGAGCTTAATAGAAGTGAAAACAAAGTAAAGTCTATTTCTCAAATGACGGTAAGGGAGCGGGTAGTAGATACCATTTTATATATAAACCGAAAGTTTGGTGAAGTAAATGGATTTCTAAACCTTCCTTTAAGCCGAAAAGAATACGCCGATTATGCAGGAACTTCTGAAGAACAAGTTATAAGAGTTTTTTCTGCCTTAAAAAAAGAAGGATTAATTGGAGCTAGTGGTAAGAAGATTGGAATTAATAACATAGATCTTCTTAGAAAAGAAATAAGCGAACATAACTTCTTCCTAGACAGCTAATATTCAAAATTTATATTTTCTCATGTTCAAAACATGGTGTTAAAACAGCTTTTAGGCTGTTTTATTTTTGGTACAATACAGATGTAAAAAGATGTTTTCTTCTGCAGATATCCATATTTAATTCAATTTAGTCCATTTAGTTTTGTTTCATAAATTAAGTATTAATACTTATGAGTTTTTCTAAGTATTATGGATGTAAAAAAAGAATATAAATTATGGAACAAAAAACAATTACCCTTGTACAAGAATCTTTTGAAAAAGTTAAGCCTATAGCTCCGGCTGCTGCAGAAATATTTTACTCTAAGCTTTTTGAATTAGACCCACAATTGAAGCCTCTATTTCCTAACGCTGAAGGTGCTATGAAAGAACAAGGTAACAAATTAATGTCTATGCTGGCGGCTGCGGTAGCAGGATTAAGCAATTTGGAAGCCTTAGTTCCAATTTTGCAAAATTTAGGTAAACGTCATGTAGATTATAAAGTAGAGCCTATTCATTATGAAACGGTTGGGACCGCTTTGTTAGGTACGTTAGAGGCAGGTTTAGGTGATGATTTTACTCCAGAAATTAAAGAGGCTTGGGGTTCTGTTTATGGTACAATGGCAGATGTAATGATTGAAGCAGCCTATTAATAATTATAATAAAAGAAAGAAAAATGGAAACTACTAAAATTAAAATACAATTTATAACACTAACAATTTTTGGAATCATGTTAACAGCTTGTGGAGGAGTTCCGGAGGAAGGGGCTAAGATAGCAGGTGAAGAAAAAGCATTTTCGGTTGAAGAAGTACTAGAAATGGTTGCTAAAGAGAATGATGTTACAAGAACTCTTTATACAAAAGCCATAGTTGGTAAAGGAAAAGCACAAGGGATGAAATTTGATGAAGATTGGAGAAAAGATGATGTTGAGGCAGGCCCTTTACCAGCCCTGTTTTTACGTGGTGTGGCTACAAGTATTAGAAAAAGCCCTGTTCCTTTAGGTTTATATTTAGGATCTGATTTTCCTGTAAATGCAGCTAATAAATTTGAAGGTAAACAAGCCGAACTTTTTAATGAGATAAAGAAGGATGAAAAACCACAATTCTTTTATGATGAAGACCAAAAATTACATACGGCAATGTTTGCTGATTTGGCCAGTGCAGGTGCTTGTGTTTCTTGTCATAATGATCATCCGCAAACTGCAAAATCAGATTGGAAATTAGGTGATGTTATGGGTGCTACTACCTGGCAATATCCTAAAGATTCTTTATCTTATAAAGAGACAATTGCAGTTTTAAATTCTTATGCCAAAGGAACAGTTGAAATTTATATGGAATACTTAGATGAAATAGATGCTTTTAAAGACAGTGAGAAGCCAGAAATTGGAAAAAAATGGCCTGCAGAGGGTAATTATTTGCCAACTCCTGAAGTTTTCTTAGATAGTGTTAGAAAGTTAGCTTCCTATGAAACTATGAAGCAATTAGTGGCTTCAAAATAGTTAATTTTTAAGTTTTAATACAGTCTAACTCATTGCTAATTATGGTTTTGAGATTCAGATTATAACTTCAATTAATTTTCAGCATATATATGATATTAAGCAATAATAAATCTACATATTTAGGCTTGTTTCTTTTTGTGGCATACTTTGTTCAATTCTTTTTTAAAATAGAGTGGAGTGGGCTAGAAGAATTTCAACAAGACCAAATGTATAAAAGATGGTCCGGTTTATTGGTAGCGCTTTTAATAGTCTTTCAATGGCTGCTATCCGTTGTTAGAACAAGTAAAAAGCTAAGAAAATATGCTATGCCTATGCAGAATGTTCATAAGTGGTTGGGGGCACTAAGTCCATTAGTGTTTTATTTTCATAGCGTTAGTTTGGGTTATGGCTATTTGCTATTGCTGTCTTATATATTCTTTTCAAATACCATATTAGGGTATTTCAATCTAGATGTTATAAAAAGTAACAATGAAACTTTTTTTAAGGGTTGGATGATTAGTCACGTAGCACTTTCATTAATCATTACCATACTTATGGTATTCCATATTGTTATGGTGTTTTATTATAAATAACAAATGAAGTTAGTAGTAAAAGATATTATCAAGGAAACCAGTGATGCTGTAAGTCTTTGTTTTAAAAATGGAAATATTTTTAAGAAACTTAAATATAGACCAGGTCAATTTTTGACTATCCATGTTTCTATTAATGGAAAGATTCAGAAACGTGCTTATTCCTTTAGTAGTAACCCGTACACTGATAAAGATTTAAAGATTACAATAAAGCGTGTTGAAAAAGGACTAGTTTCCAATTATGTTCATGATAACATAAAAGTAGGAGATAAATTAGAAGTTGATGATCCAGCAGGAACTTTTTGTATTAGTCCCAATAATAAGTCCAAAAAACAATATATTTTGTTTGCGGGAGGAAGTGGGATAACACCAATGTTTTCTATAATAAAGTCTGTTTTAACGGAAGAAAAAGATTCTAAAGTACTTCTGGTTTATGCCAACCAAAATATGGAGTCTATCATTTTCCATGAAGGGATTAAATCTTTAGAAAATGAATATCCAGACAAGTTTGCTACAGAACACATTGTTTCTTTTTATAATGGACCTAATAATAATTACCATGTTGGTTTGGCAACTCATGAGCTCATTGATAAAATATTTTTAAAACATGATTTGACCTATGAGAATCACGCATATATGATATGCGGTCCTTTTGGGTATATGGAAAAGATAAAGGATATTTTAAAAGACAATGGGATTTCTAGAGATAAAATAAAGCTGGAGGTTTTTAAAGCTCCTCAGGTGAAAGTATCAGGTAAAGACTTATTGAGTGATGTTACTTTAAAGTACAACGGAGAAGAACATTTAATAAAAGTGAGGGGAGATAAATCCATTTTGAATCAGGCAATGTCTGATAATATAGTAATACCATATTCTTGTAGATCAGGAATGTGTTCTAGTTGTAAAGCAAAATGTATTGAAGGTGAAGTAAAAATGATTGACGGACACCTTTTAACCGATGACGATGTAGCAAGTGGAAGCATACTCACCTGTATTACATACCCTTTAAGTGAAAAAGTTGTAATAGAAATATAAATAAAGTGATAGTTTTATGTTTAAAGTAAGCCCTTTACGAAAAAGACAGGTTATTGGAGGAATTATAGGTTTATTAATTGGAAGTACCCTCTTTTATTTATTTACGTTAGACGCTACAGAGGAATATATATCAATAGGCCCTATGAATAAGGGGCATCAAGATCTATCCTGTGTAACCTGTCATAATGATGCTAAAGGTAACTTAATGCAACAGGTACAATCAAATATATCTCATGCATTCGGGGCAAGAAGTCAAGGCGTAGATTTTGGAACACAAAACGTAACTGTAGATAATTGCTTGGAATGTCATGATAGGGCAAATGACAGGCATCCAACATATAGATTTTCTGAGCCTAGATTTAAGCAAGCTGTAAAGGTAATTGATGCTACAACTTGTATCACCTGTCACTCTGAACATAATGATAAAGAACGTGTTTCACTGAAAACTGCGAATTACTGTATGAATTGCCATCAGGATTTGGTAGTTGAAAAAGACCCTATCGATATTTCTCATAAAGACTTAATTGCTAAAGAGGAATGGAACACCTGTATTCAGTGTCATGATTTTCATGGGAATCATCGTTACGAAGTTCCTACCAAAATAAAAGATACTATACCACTGCTAGACGTTCAAAAATATTTTAACGGTGAAGACGATCCATACGGTACAGACAAAAAGTATATTGCTCTATCTCAAGAGGAATGGCTAAAAGAAATAGATAAAAACTAGTTCTGTATAAATATTATATCTTGTTAGTATGGTGTAAAATCAGTTTTTATACTGCGATATACTATATGTAATCTTCTCTGTAGTAATTAGATTTGTTGTGTTAGTCCTTATGATATAAGGGAGTATAAATTTAAATATTATTACTATATGGATGGCAAAACAATCTACCTAGTGCAAGAATCATTTAATAAGGTAAGACCAATATCAGATACTGTTGCTGAAATGTTCTATCATAAATTATTTCAATTAGATCCTTCCTCAAGGCATTTATTTCCAAAAAACCAAGCGGATATGCAATTGCAGTCAAGGAAACTTATTTCAATGTTAGGTGTCGCTATTTCTGGATTAACAAATTTTGAAACTCTTATTCCGGTTTTAGAAGATCTTGGGAGACGCCATTTGGAATATAAAGTAGAGCATTTTCAATATCAAATAGTTGGTGAAGCTCTGTTGGCTACATTGGAAGAAGGTTTAGGGAATGATTTTACATACGAAGTGAAAAATGCTTGGGTAGATGTTTATTTCACAATGTCTAATGTAATGATGAATGCCGCATATCAAAAAAATTAAGTAAATACGTAATTATAAGTATGCTTAAAACTTTAAGTACTTATATGATAAAATTTATCAAATAACATATAATCAAATAGTTAAGTTTTAAACCTGCCAAAAGGCAGGTTTTTTTGTGGCGTAAAAAGTGTTTCGGCTATGGGGTTCATCATGAAATGGAAGTTAGGCTACTTATATATTTGCCTTGAAATTAAGTAATAATACTTAGAAACAATAAAAACAGTAAATATGAAAGCACTAATCAAAAAATCAATCTTAATTCTGCCAATGGCGGTTTTACTATTTTCTTGTGGTAATAAGAAGAAAGATGAAACTCTAGCAGAAAACGTTTCAACTGAAACTTCAAATACAAAAACATTAGATATTGAAAAACCTCAATTAACTTTTGGGTTTATCAAATTAACAGATATGGCACCTTTAGCTATCGCTAAAGAAAAAGGATTCTTTGAAGATGAAGGATTATTTGTTTCTGTTGAAGCACAATCAAACTGGAAAAACGTATTAGACCGTGTTATTGATGGTCAGTTAGATGGTTCTCATATGTTAGCGGGTCAGCCAATTGCAGCGGGAGCTGGTTTTGGACGTCAAGCAGAGTTAGTAACACCATTTTCAATGGATTTAAATGGTAATGGTATTACAGTTTCTAATGATGTTTGGTCTAAAATGAAACCAAATGTACCAAAAGGAGCTGATGGTAAGCCAGTTCACCCTATTAAGGCAGATGCTTTAAAGCCTGTAATTGATGATTATAAAAGTAATGGTAAAGCCTTTAAAATGGGTATGGTGTTCCCTGTATCTACACATAACTACGAAATTAGATATTGGTTAGCGGCGGCAGGAATACACCCTGGAATGTACACAGCTGAAAACGTTCAAGGACAAATTGATGCTGAGGTTTTGTTATCTGTAACACCTCCACCACAAATGCCAGCAACTCTTGAAGCAGGAACTATTTATGGATACTGTGTAGGTGAGCCATGGAATCAACAAGCTGTATTTAAAGGTATTGGTGTGCCGGTTACAACTAACTACGATATCTGGAAGAACAATCCAGAGAAAGTATTTGTAATGACAAAGAAATTTGTAGAAGAAAATCCAAATACCGCAGTAGCAGTTACAAAAGCTTTAATTAGAGCTGGTAAATGGTTAGATGAACCAGGAAATAGAGCAGAGGCGGTTAAAATATTATCTATGTCTCAGTATGTTGGTGCCGATGAAGCTGTATTAGCAAACTCTATGACAGGTACATTTGAGTTTGAGAAAGGTGATAAAAGAGAAATGCCAGACTTTAACGTATTCTACAAGTACAACGCTACTTATCCGTTCTATTCAGATGGTATTTGGTTCTTAACTCAAATGAGAAGATGGGGTCAAATTCCAGAAGCAAAACCAGAAGATTGGTACGGAGAAACTATAAAAGATATTTACCGTCCTGATATTTGGACAAAAGCAGCAAAACTTTTAGTTGAGGAAGGTAATATTCCTGCTTCTGATATTCCAACAACAGACGGGTATAAGCCTGTAACTGCTGATTTTATAGATGGAACTACCTACGATGCCAAAGATCCAATTGGATATATTAACAGTTTTTCAATAGGTAATAAAGACAAGGCTGTACAATAAAAAAATCACTGAATAAATAGTTTGAAAGTCATGAAGCAAAGTATAACATTAGGAAGAGTAACCAAATTTATAGGATTAGGTTTTTTAAGCACCTTAAAGGATTTATTTACCGGGAAGTTAGAAAAGGAAGATTTGACAAGCTTCCTACGAAAAGTAGTCGTACCAATTGCTTCCATTCTATTATTTCTTGGTCTGTGGCACATGGGCTCAATGTCTTTGTACAACACAGAGGCCGAATTTAAAATTGAAAAAGCACTAAAAGATCAGGGTCCTGAAGCTGCCGAAGCAATGCGTGAATGTATTGCTTCGGGAGACATCAGTTGTCAGCCAAATACGCTGCCATCTCCAGTTCAGGTTTGGGATTCGTATAAATCCCTGTTAAAAGATCATCAGATTATAAATGCTGATAAAGCTGCATTTGCAGAAAAAACGGCTTCTTTAAATGAAAAGCGAATTGCAGAAGGTAAGGCAGCAATTACTTATACCGGTAGACCTTCATTTGTAGATCAAATTTTCAGAAGTTTAAAAACTGTATTTGCCGGTTTTCTATTAGCCTTATTAATTGCTGTTCCATTAGGAATATTAATCGGATTGAGTGCAACTTTAAAAAGTTCATTTAACTGGTTTATACAAATTTTTAAGCCAGTATCACCTGTAGTTTGGTACTTGCTCGTGTTCATGATAGTTAAAACATTATTAATTGATTCTAACGAGGATAGTTCGTTTACCATTTCGTTTATCAGTGTTGGACTTTGTTCCATGTGGGCAACATTAGTAAATACAGCCATGGGAGTCTCATCTGTGGATAAAGATTATATAAATGTGGCCAAAGTATTAAAGCTGGGGCCTTTCCAAAAAATATTTAAAGTGGTATTACCATCGTCATTACCATTAATATTTACTGGGTTGAAAATTACTTTATCTGTAGCGTGGATGGTTTTAATTGCAATTGAATTATTAGCCCAAAGCCCTGGATTAGGATTATTTGTTTGGGAAGAATTTCAAAATGGAGCGAATGATTCTAACGCAAAAATTATTGTTGCCATGTTTGTGATTGGTATTATAGGATTCCTATTAGACCGATTAATGTTAACCATACAAAACTGGGTGTCATTTGATAAAACAGACGCGATATAAATAATGTGGATTTGTATAAATGTTTAATCGTGAATTCGAATAAGCAGATCAACAAAAGAACTATTAAACACAGAAAAAATGGCATACTTAGAATTAAATAATATACATAAGACTTATGGTCAAGGTGAATATGCTACTGAAGTACTTTCAAATATCAACCTTTCTATAGAAGAAGGTGAGTTTGTAGCCATTGTAGGGTTTACAGGAAGTGGAAAAACAACCTTAGTAAATTTAATAAATGGCCTGTTAGAACCTACAAGTGGCGAAGTTCTTTTTAAAGGAAATCCTGTCTCAGGAACCAGTCATGAACGTGGAGTTATCTTTCAGAATTACTCACTATTACCATGGTTAACAGTTGGACAGAATGTGTATATGGCAGTAAAGGAAGCCTTTCCTAAGAAAAGCAAGAAAGAATTAAATGAGCTTGTAAAGGAATATGTTGACATGGTAAGTTTAACACACGCCATAAACAAACGGCCAAAGGAATTGTCTGGAGGAATGCGTCAACGGGTTGCAGTTGCAAGAGCTTTAGCCATGAAACCAGAGATGATTATAATGGATGAACCATTGGGGGCATTAGATGCTTTAACGCGTGGAAATCTTCAAGATGAAATCTTAAACATTTGGGGGAAAGATAAGCGCACTGCATTATTAATAACCAATGATGTTGATGAAGGCATTTATATGGCCGATAGAATTATTCCTTTGAAACCAGGACCAAATGCAACCTTAGGTCCAGAGTTTAAAATAGATATTGAAAGACCTCGAGATAAAACCGAGATGAATGATAACGAGAATTATAAGCAAACTCGTAACGCCATTATAGAGTATTTAATGGATATAGGGAATGACCGAAAGTCTGAGGCTAAAGAAGAGTTTGTTCTTCCGGATATAGCACCAAAAGATTTTGTTTATCAATTTAAATAATAGCATCATATGAGTACAATTACAGCAGAAAAGAAAACTAAAGGTTTTGTAGAAAATGGTCTTTTCCCTTCAAATGAGGTGATGTTAGATTTAAAGCAGCTAAAGAAAGTTTATCCAACACCAAAAGGTGATTATGTAGTTTTAGAAGATCTAAATCTTCAGATTAGAAAAGAAGAGTTTGTTACCATTATAGGGCACTCAGGTTGTGGCAAGACTACTATGCTTTCAATGATAGCAGGATTGAATCCAATTTCTGGAGGAAATATTTCGGTATTAGGAAGGCATATTAAAGGTCCAGGTCCAGATAGAGGTGTTATTTTTCAAGCACCAAGCTTAATGCCTTGGATGACTTCACTTCAAAATGTTTTATTAGGAGTTAATCAAGTTTTTCCCGATGCTACTAAAGCGCAGCGTAATGATATTGCTAAATACTATTTGCAAAAAGTAGGGTTAGAAGATGCGTTTAATAAAAGAGCCTCTGATTTATCTCAAGGAATGCAACAACGTGTTGGTATTGCCAGGGCTTTTGCTATAAAACCAAAGGTATTACTATTAGATGAACCATTTGGGATGTTAGATTCATTGACTAGAGGGGAGCTACAGGATACATTAATTGATATATGGAACAAAGAAAAAATAACAGCCGTTATGATTACTCACGATGTTGATGAAGCTATCTTTTTGGCAGACAGAGTAGTAATGATGACTAGTGGTCCTAGAGCTAAAATTGGTGATGTTTTAAATATTGACTTTGAAAGACCTAGAACGCGTAAAACGGTATTAGAACATGATGATTATTACAAGTACAGAAAACACCTTATAGATTTTTTAGAACATTAAATTTTTAAAGAAAAAAAGCAGTTTGAAACATGAGTTTTGTCATAAAAGAGACTTTCAGGTCTTTTTATATTTGCCACGAACATGTTACCATAACTAATAAAAACTAAAACCTTAAAACAAATCAAATTTCAAAATTAGAAAACATGAGAAAACAATATGTATTATTAACAATTTTTGCCTTAGCAATTCAATTTGCACAAGCACAATTTACTTTAGATGGTGAGTTTAGACCACGTACTGAATATCGTCACGGATTTGGAAGTATACTTCCGGAGTCTACGGAACCAGGATTTGGTATTTCAACAAGAGCACGATTAAATGCAGGATATTCAACCGATGCTTACAAAGTTTATATAAGCTTTCAAGACATCATGGTTTGGGGTGAAAACAGACAAATTCTACCTTATGATCAAAACAATTCATTTGCTATATTTCAAGCTTGGGCAGAACTTAATTTAGGTGGAAATTGGTCAACTAAATTGGGACGTCAAGTATTATCATATGATGATCAACGTATCTTAGGTGGTTTAGACTGGGCACAACAAGGTCGTAACCATGACGCCGCTTTATTAAAGTATAAGAAAGATAAGTTTGCCCTAGATTTAGCCTTTGCATTTAATCAGGATTATTCACATCCAACTGGATTTATTTCAGCTAATAACGTATATAATACTTCAGGATTCTTTTCTTATAAAACTATGCAAATGGCTCACTTAAGTCAATCATGGGAGAATTTTTCAGGTAGTTTATTATTAATGAATAACGGATTTCAAAATGATGCAGCTGGTTTAAATGATGTTGCTAATTTGCAAACTATTGGAGCACATTTAAAATTTGGTAAAGATGCATTAACTATAGCTGCCAACGCCTATTTACAAACTGGTGAAGCAATATATGGAACATCTTATAAAGATGTTAAAGGAGCTTATTTACTTGGGTTAGATTTTGGGTTAAAAGCATCTGATAAAGTAAAGTTAGGCGCTGGATTAGAGATTATCAGTGGAAATGATGAAACAGATGCTGCTAATACAGGAGCATTCTTTCCTTTATACGGAACAAACCATAAGTTTAATGGATTTATGGATTATTTCTACGTAGGTAACCATGCAAACAATGTTGGTTTATTTGATGTACATGTTAGTGCAGATTTCAAATTAAGTGATACATCTAGTTTAATGGCCAAAATACTTAACTTCAGTGCAGAACAAGAATTAGCAAGTGGAGAGAAATCATTAGGTACAGAAATAGATTTAGTGTACAAAAAAGCATTTAAAGGTTATGCTTTAGTTTTAGGTTATTCACACTTATTCGCAGCAGATGGAATGTATGAGTTGAAAAATGTAACCGAAAGTAACGCCGCAAGCGGACAAAATTGGGCTTGGGCAATGTTAGTTATTAAGCCTAAATTTTTAAATACCGCAAAATAATATTAAAATTTAAATCTGATTTTTCAGGTTTATCATGACTATTTCAAATCGGAAAATCCCGCGTGCTTGCGGGATTTTTTGTGTTTAACAAGAAAAAGTTTACTACAAGTAACACGTTCACTCATTCTAACCTACTGTTCACTCAATTGTAGTATTCTTTTTTGTATCTTATGCCTAGTTTCGTTTGAACATAAAATTTTAATACAATGAAACAAACAAACAATCTTTCGTCAAACAAGCCTTCCTTAAAAGAAGGCAGATTATTTAATTACTTAAGTGTTTTAGGATTTGTGGTTTTATCACTATTCGCTTTTCAAAATGTTAATGCGCAACAAACTAGAACTACTCAAAGTGAAACCAATGTGCAATCTGAGTTATTAACCGGTGTTGTATTAGATCATGAAAACTTACCCTTACCAGGATTAAGTGTTGTACTTAAAGGAACAAAAATTGGAACAGCAACTGATTTTGAAGGGAAATACACGTTTCCTCAGAAATTAAAAGAAGGAGATGTTTTGGTATTTAGTTTTTTAGGTTATTCACCAAAGCGCGTTAAAATAGTTCAAGATCAAACAGTTCTTAATGTTACTATGGATGCAGAACTTGTTGAATTAATGGGAGCTGTCGATACAAACCAAACTTATAAGTCTAAACGCACGCTTTGGCAAAAAATAAAAGGTGTTTTTTAAATGAAAAAGTATTTATTACTACTACTTTTTCTTTTAAGTTTTAAACAATATGCACAAAGGTCAGATTTTGTGCATATTAATTTTGATAAAGCTGATGACATTGCCAAACAATTTCGAGGAGCGTCTTTAAAGGATTTACCAATATTAGCCCATAATCTTACTTCAAACCTAGATACTGATGTTGAAAAATTTAGAGCTCTTTACACTTGGGTATGTTTAAATATTAAGAATGATTATAGTAATCATTTACTCAATTTAAAAAAGAGACGAAAATTTCAAAATGATAGTATTTCACTTCATGATTGGAATACTGAATTTAAAGAAAGAGCACTTAAAAAGCTTATTAAGAATAAGAAGACCATTTGTACGGGGTATGCCTATTTACTTCAGGAGTTGTGTTCTTTTGCTGGTTTAAATTGCAAAATGGTTCATGGTTATGGAAGAACGGTTTCTTCTAATGTGGGGCAGTTAAGTATTCCAAATCACTCATGGAATGTAGTTCAATTAAAGGAGAAATGGTACTTGTCTGACCCTACATGGTCTAGTGGTTTTTTTCATTATGATAATGGTAGTTTTGTTGCTCAGTATAACGACGGTTATTTTTTAGCAGACCCAGAATTGTTTGTAAAAAGCCATTATCCGTTAAATACCAAATGGATATTGACAAAAAACCAGATAACTACCGAAGATTTTTTAAATGGTCCGTTGGTTTATGGTAATACATTTAAGCATAAAATACACCCTGTAGAACCTGTCAAGATGAAATCTGAAACACCTGTAAACAATGAGGTTGTCTTCAAATTTAAAGTAGCAGATAATCATACTATTGGTAAATTTAGTTTGGTTATAGATAGTGGTTCTGGAGGTAAAGCAATAAAACCGTTTTCATACAATAAAAATGAAGGGATTTTAATTTTTAAACATATTTTTAAAAGAGGGTTGTATGATGTTCATTTAAAAGTGAATGACGATGTGGTAACTACATATACCATAAAAGGGGTAAAACAGAAAAGCTAGTTTCAAGGTTAAAATACTTTTCTTACATTTAAGCTGAAAACTAATTATATGCTTAAAAAAGTATTTGGGAGTGCGGTTTTTGGTGTTGAAGCTACCACCATTACCGTTGAAGTAAATGTAGATTCTGGAATAGGTTATCACCTTGTAGGTTTGCCGGATAATGCCATTAAAGAAAGTAATTACCGAATTGCTGCGGCTCTTCAAAACAACGGCTATAGAATTCCCGGGAAGAAAATCACTATCAACATGGCACCAGCCGATTTACGTAAGGAAGGTAGTGCGTACGATTTAACACTTGCCATTGGAATTTTAACCGCCTCCAATCAAATTAAGGCAGAAAAGTTAGATAAATACTTAATAATGGGTGAGTTGTCTCTTGATGGAAGTCTACAACCCATAAAAGGCGCTTTACCTATTGCTATTAAGGCTAGAGAAGAAGGTTTTAAAGGTTTTATTCTTCCAAATCAGAATGCTAAAGAGGCTGCTATAGTAAACGATTTGAAGGTTTTTGGAGTTGATAATATTAAACAGGTTATTAACTATTTTGATAAAGGAGAGGCTTTAGAGCAAACCATTATTGATACCAGAAAAGAATTTGAAAAAAACCTAGATTTTCCAGAACATGATTTTGCAGATGTAAAAGGGCAAGAAGGGATTAAGCGTTGTATGGAAATTGCTGCGGCTGGAGGACATAATATTATTTTAATTGGTCCACCGGGAGCAGGAAAAACCATGTTAGCAAAACGCTTACCAAGTATTTTGCCACCAATGACATTACAGGAAGCCTTAGAAACTACTAAAATACATTCTGTAGTTGGCAGGGTTAGAGAAAACACTGGGCTCATGGCACAACGCCCATTTAGAAGCCCTCATCACACTATTTCAGATGTGGCACTTGTTGGTGGTGGTGCTTATCCTCAACCCGGAGAAATATCTTTATCGCATAATGGTGTGTTATTTTTAGATGAATTACCAGAGTTTAAACGCGGTGTTTTAGAGGTGATGCGTCAACCTTTAGAAGATAGAGAAGTCACCATTTCAAGAGCTAAGTTTACGGTTACATATCCGTCTTCTTTTATGCTAGTAGCAAGTATGAACCCAAGTCCAGGAGGTTATTTTAATGATCCTGATGCGCCTGTAACATCCAGTCCTGCTGAAAGGCAACGTTATTTGAGTAAAATTTCAGGGCCATTGTTAGATAGAATTGATATTCATATAGAAGTCACGCCTGTTCCCTTTGAGAAGCTTTCGGAAGACAGAAAGGGAGAGTCTTCTGTAGATATCAGAAAGCGTGTTACAGCTGCTAGGAATAAACAAAGTAATCGTTTTGAGGTAAATGAAAGCGTACACTACAATGCTCAAATGAATACTAAACAGATTAGACAATATTGTGTTTTAGATGAAGATTCTAAGCAGCTTTTAAAAACAGCTATGGAGCGCTTGAATCTATCAGCGAGAGCTTATGACCGCATTCTAAAAGTAGCACGAACTATTGCGGATTTAGAAGGTTCAGAAAACGTAAATGGCTCACATATTAGTGAAGCTATTCAATATAGAAGTTTAGATAGAGAAGGTTGGTTGGGGTAAATCCAACTTAAACAAGAACCTTTAAATTAAAACAGCATTATATGAATTTAAGCAACATTAAAATTCCGCACACCTTTATTTTCTTGTTTTTAATAATTGTTTTTTGTGCTGCATTAAGTTATGTCATTCCCTCGGGGGCGTACCAACGGGAAAGTAGAGTAGTTCATAAAATTGAGCAAAGTGTAGTGGTCCCTGGTAGTTTTGAGGAGATTCCAAAAAACTATTCTCTAAAAGGTGTTTTTATTGAAGAACCTAAAATAGGACAAGCATCTCCCAACTCAGTATTTGGCGTTTTATTAGCCATTCCAAAGGGATTAACACAATCTGCTACACTTATTTTCTACATATTTATTTTAGGTGCTGTTTTTGCTCTAATATTAGAAACTAAAACTATTCATGCTGTTCTTGCTGGCTTAATAAAAAGGTTTAAAAATTCGCCAACCTTGTTATTCCTTCTTATTTACATTTTAATTTCTGCCGGTAGTTCATTTATGGGAATTAGTATTGAAGTGATACCGCTCATACCTATTTTGGTGGTTTTGGCAAAACAACAAGGCTATGATAAAATGTTTGGAGTAGCTCTTGGGATTTTACCAGTTTCAATTGGTTGGTCTACTGCTATTACTAACCCTTTTACAGTTCAGATAGCGCAACAGATTGCTGAATTACCAATTGGTAGTGGTATACTTTTTAGAGTAGTTATCTTTCTAATCGGTATTGTTTTAGGCTTTGGTTATTTAATGCGTTATGGAAATAGGGTTCGGGCAAAAAAGAGAGTGTCATTGGCTGAATTTTCTAAAGATGATAACTTAAGTACAGATGAGATTTCAGGTGTTATATTGTCTAAAAAACATCTTATAATAGTTGTTGTACTTGTGGTTGGATATGGTGGTATTTTGGCTGCAGTTCAATTAATGGGGTGGGGTCTTTTAGAAATGAGTGCTGGCTTTTTGGGTATTGGTCTTGCTGCAATGTGGATTAGCGGTATGTCTGGTAAGGAATCTATGGCAGCTTTTGAAAAAGGCTTAAGAATGATGATAATCCCAGCACTTATTGTTGGTGTTGCTAGAGGGATTTCAGTAGTGATGCAAGAAAGTCAGATTATGGATTCTATTTTGTTTCATTTTTCAAATGCCTTATCTGTATTACCAAAATCGGTGGCTACAGTAGGTATGTTGGTGTTTCAATCTTTTTTAAATTTCTTTATTCCATCCGCTTCCGGACAAGCCCTTGTATCTATGCCTCTTATGACGCCTTTGGCGGATATATTAGGATTTTCACGTCAAACGGCTGTTTTAGCCTTTATTTTAGGTGATGGTTTTTCAAATTTAATTATACCAACTAACGCTGTTTTAATGGCTATGATTGGTGTTGTTAGCGTGTCGTTTACTAAATGGATTCGTTTTGTAATGCCAATATTTATAATGTTGATGGTTATGGCAGCTATTAGCATGGTGGTGGCGGTAACTATTGGGTATTAATGGTTTATTGATAAAGAACTAAATTCACTCTAGTGTCTGTTTCCTTTAAAGGTGACAATTATCATAGAACAGTTTTTATAAAATAAAGACCTTTAGGTCTGAAATTAAACTGTTCCTTCTTCTTAAAACAAGGCATTCAACAAATAGAAAAAGACATGAACAATATTAAGCATATACATGAGGTGATTTTTTTAATCGAAGAAAGCGATGAGCAATGGACACCCGAAGAATTAATTGAAGCTATCAGTAATACCTGGGGAAAAGATGTTCACTTTGGGGCATGCTCAGGAAATGCCTTTCCAAAAGAATATGCTCTAGATTTTTTGATTAGCCGTGGAAAAGCAGTCTTGTCTGATGATGGAAAAGTTGCACTTCATCCTTCTATGCAAATCTGTGATGGACATAAAGAGTTTCAAGGTTAGTATTTATTGTTGTTATGATTAGAAGTTTGTAGTATTAAAATAAAAAGGGTGATTTTCATTGAAAATCACCCTTTTTATTTTAATGAATTATTATTAGAAACTAATCTTTTCGGCCTTAACCTTAGAACTGAAAGGCACTAAGTAAAACGAATATTTATAAAGACCGGGTTTATTTCTAAACTCCTCATGTGCTTGAGCACGATGAGACCATGTATTGTCTCCACCAACACCTTGCTGAGATAAATCAATATTTACAGTATACACATCACGCTCTACCAATTCGTTTAAGAAATTTGCTTCTTGTAAATTATCTGTACTATAAGACACCACACTAAAACTTAATGGTTGCTCACCTTTAACTAAAATACCTTTGTTTGCAGTATTAGTTAGTTGGAACCAATTAGTTTCGGTATGATTGCCATACTCTTCAGGATACACATATTTGTAGTTGATAGCTTCTGGTTTCCCGGAATATAATCCAACATGAGATGCATAATTTCTGTCCGAATAGTTAGCATGTGGACCTTTACCTAAATAGCTTAGTTTACCATAAGTTTTGGCAATATCGAACGTCATACCAATTCTAGGAGCGTTAGGTGCGTTTTTATCAATATTAGCTTTGTAATTTACTTTTACTTCGCCACTACCAAGAACAGTATATATAAAGCCAACAGATGTTTTTGGGTTTGCAATATTTCCTTTAACATAAATAATTACTTTTCCTTTTTCTGGTGCTTCAAAACTTATTTTTTCAACACTTATTTTGTCGCCAGCATGCATCCAATCAAATTCCGACTGTAATTTCATGGCTTTTCTATAAGCTTCGTCATTTTCAGTTTCTGCTCTCCAGAAATTCAATTTTAAAGGAGAATCTAGTATGTGAACACCTTTTGCTTTGTACTTAGTAATATAGCCAGTGCCTTTGTCTACCTCTAATGAAATAGAATTGTTATTTACAGTGATTGTGTTATCACTTTCTTTAACAACTAACGACCTGTTGATCTTTAATGGGCTTGGTTCAGAAACCTCATAATTTAGTTTAAATTGGTCTTCAAAAACAACGTAACCAGCTTTTGCCCATAAAGTGTTGTCGTTTAGTTTGCCAATAATGTTTAAATGATAAACACTGCCAGCTTTTAATTTCGGCTTTTTAAAATCGATATTTAATTTCTCAGACTTATACGGTTTTGTACTCAAAGCACCTAATTCACCACTTTGAATAACTTTACCATTTTCTGTTATATTCCAAGACACATTGTATTGTGATAGATCTGTAGCATGGTGACGATTTAAAATCTCAAAGTTACCACTTAATGCATCTTCAGAAGAAATAACTACTGGTTGATTTACCTTTTTACATTCATAAATTTCAGGTTTTGGAGTTCGGTCTGAAGCTATAATTCCGTTTATGCAGAAACTACCATCGTTGGGTGTATCTCCATAAGAACCACCGTAGGCATAATATTCCTTTCCATTTTCATCTTTTCTAAGAATTCCTTGGTCAATCCAATCCCAGATATATCCACCTAATGCACGATCGTTTTTATAGATAACATCCCAATAAGTTTTCATATTTCCAACAGAATTACCCATAGCATGTGCATATTCACACATAAGTACTGGAGTGTTTTGAAAACTAGCAGTGTCATCAATTAAATCTTGCAATTCTTGTGGCTGCGGATACATTCTACTAATCATGTCAACCCATGGTGCATCGGAAGGATTACCTTGACTATGCTTAAAGAAATTCTTTTTATAATCTGGGTGAGAAGGAATGCCTTGAGCACCTTCATAATGTATATAACGTGTTGGGTCAAATTCTTTTATCCAACCAGCCATAGCTGCATGGTTTGGTCCTGTACCAGATTCGTTACCCAAACTCCACATAACAATACTTGGGTGGTTTTTATCGCGCTCTACCATGCGCACCGCACGTTCTAAATAAGCATTACTCCAATTAGGAACATTAGACAACAGTCCGCGAACACCATGAGTCTCTAAGTTGGCCTCATCCATCACATATATTCCATATTTATCACATAAATCGTAGAAATATGGGTCGTTAGGGTAGTGCGATGTCCTAACAGCATTGAAATTGAATTGTTTAAGTAGTTTTACATCTACTTCCATGTCTTCTCTGGTAACCGTTTTTCCATTTATATGGTCATGGTCATGACGGTTAACACCAATCATTTTAACAGGATTTCCGTTTACAAGAAAACGCCCGCGTTCATCAATTTGAACTTCTCTAAATCCTACTTTGGTACTAGTGTGTTGAGTTTCGTTCCCTTTATCATCTTTCACAGTAAGTAGTAATGTGTATAAATATGGAACATCTGCAGACCACTTTTTGGGTGCCTTCACTTCGGTTTCAATCAACCCGAAATATACATTATCACGTTGCGGATAATTCTCACCTAAAATCTTACCAAATTTCGTAGCTGTTGGTTCACCTACTTTATTGCCTTCAGCATCAATTAATTGTGTGATTAATTCCCAATTGTCAACAGTAGTTTTCAGGTTAGTGTTTCCAAATTCACCAACTTTAGCAACGTACTTGTTTTTTATATTGGCAATGAGCTCTGGTCTAATTTGTAATAAAGCATTTTCATAATTATCGTCTAAATCGGTTCTAACCGTGAAATCAGATAACCTCACTTTTGGGGCCGCTTGTAAATATACTTCGCGCTCAATACCACTCATACGCCAGTGATCTTGAGCTTCTAAATAACTACCGTCACACCATCGGTAAACCTTTACGGCTACTTTGTTTTCGCCTTGTTTTATATGTTTTGTAATATCAAATTCAGAAGCTAATCGGGTATCTTCACTATAACCAACAAAATTTCCGTTAACCCATACATAGAAAGCTGACGATACACCACCAAAATGAAGCATAATGTCTTTATTATTCCAGCTTTCATCAATAGTAAACGATTTAATATAATGACCTACAGGATTATCATGATGATTGATATTAGGATAATCATTGAAGAACGGATAGGTTGAATTTGTATATATAGGTGTTCCGTAACCCCTCATTTCCCAGTTAGATGGCACATCTATTTTGTCCCAATTGGAGGCATCAAAATTACTTTTTTGAAAATCATCAGAAGCATCAGCAGGTTTTGCAACCCATTTAAAGTTCCAATCACCATTTAAAGATTTGTAATTTGTTGAGTTTTCTCGGGTATCGGCTAAAGCACCTTGGGCACTGTCATAATTATAAAAAGTAGCTTTTGCTGGTAATCTGTTAATCTGATTTACATTAGGGTTTTCCCAATCGTTTTGTTGTGCAAAAAACGTTATTGAAAAAAATAATGATAAGATTGTAGTTGTAAATTTATGTGTCATTTTAGTTTAGAATATCTAAGCGATTATTGTTTAGCTGTAGTTTTACACAAATATATTTATTAATATTATGGAGGCGTAAAGTATGAGTGCAACAAATAGTCAAAAATGGGTAAGTATTGTTCAAAATATTACCTTCTAGGGGTTTTAGCTTATTTAAACGTCATAAAAGAGAAATAAATTTTTGCAAAACATGAAAAATATTATTGGTGCTTTATTAGTGTTATTCTTAATAAGTTGTAACACTTCTAAGAAAGAAGAAACTATAAAATATGTGCAACCTATGGAAGATAAAACAATGGCTCCAGTTCCAAAGTTAGATTTAGATCAAGCAAATAAATTGGCCGAATTACCACTACATTGTATGAATATTGAATATCCTAATAAGTTGTCTCAAACTTTAGGCAGTGACGATGATTTATTGTCTCCCAAAACATTGCACCCTGCTTTTTATGGGTGTTTTGATTGGCACTCATCGGTCCACGGGCATTGGAGTTTGGTAAGTTTATTAAAACAGTTTCCTAACCTTGAAAAAGCCGAAGAAATTAAAGAACGCTTGCTGAACAATATTTCAAAAGAAAACATTGAAGCAGAAGTAGCTTATTTTCATGGAAAACTCAACAAATCTTATGAGCGCACATATGGCTGGACTTGGCTTTTAAAACTGGCAGAAGAACTTCATACTTGGGATAATGATACTGCTAGAACTTTAGAGACTAACTTGCAACCGTTAACAGATTTAATCTGTGAAAAGTATATTGAATATTTACCAAAACTTAATTATGCTTTAAGAGTTGGAACTCATACTAATACAGCTTTTGGGTTATCGTTCGCATATGATTATGCCGAAACTACAAATCATGCAGAATTAAAGAAAGCCATAAAAGATAGAGCCCTGTATTTCTTTAAAAATGATGAAAATTGCCCGATGTCTTGGGAACCTAGCGGAAGTGATTTTTTATCACCTTGTTTAGAAGAGGCAGCGTTGATGAAACGTTTGTTGTCTCATGAAGAATTTAAAACTTGGTTAGGTACATTTCTACCTCAATTAAAATATAAAAACTACAGTTTAGAACCCGGTATAGTATCTGATAGAACTGATGGTCATTTGGTACATTTAGATGGCGTAAATTTTTCAAGAGCTTGGAACTTAAATACTATTGCTAGTATTCCTGATTACGAACACCTTAAGAACGTGGCAAATCAACATATAAATTATTCGTTGCCAAGTATTTTTGGTGATGATTATATGGGAAGTCACTGGTTGGGTAGTTTCGCTATTTATGCATTGAATACTGTTAAGTAACAAATAGTAGTTTTTATTTGTTAAATCATGTTAATTTATAATTAATATGTTCCGTTTCTAGTGTAATTAATATTATTTTTAGCCTTTAAATTATAAAATAATTAGAATATGAAACTTTCCCTGAAGTTGTTTGCAGTTTTAAGTGTTTTTCTCATTGCAAACGGTTTAGCTCAATCCCCAATTATTAATTTTCCTGCTTTAAGTCCAAATGGAAATTCTATTGCATTTAATTTTCAAGGCGATATTTGGACATCAGATATTAACGGAAACAATACAAGGCGTTTAACGGTTCATGAAGCTTATGATACTAGGCCTTTTTGGAGTGCAGATGGTAAGTCTATAGCTTTTCAAAGTGATAGGTATGGGAACAATGATATTTATATAATTCCATCTAATGGAGGGCTTTCAAAGAGGCTTACACATCATTCTGCATCCGATATGATAACGGATTATACCAGTAAAGGTGACATTATTTTTTCAACAAAAAGAAATTTTGTTCAGGTAGAACGTTCTGGAGAGACTCATATAATAAATGAAAAAGGAGGAACACCATATAGATATATGAGTGCAACAGGCTTTGATGCTAAATTATCACCAAACGGAAAGTTTATTGTCTTTACAAGGGGTACCTGCCGTATTGAAAGAGAGGCTTATCAAGGACCAGCAAATAGAGATATTTGGTTGTATAATATTGGTTCCGATAAATATGTACAACTCACGGATTATGACGGAAATGATTTTTACCCACATTGGGGTGATGATAACACTGTTTATTTTCAATCGTCAAGAAGCGGAAAATATAACGTTCATAAACTAATTCTTAATGGTTCTGGAGAAAAGAGTGGAAACATATCTCAGGTAACCGACTTTAAGGATATGGGGATTTTTTCCTTTCATTTAAGTAGAAATAGTGCAGATATGATAATGACAAAAAGCAATCAAATCTTTGTCTATAATTTACCTGCAAAAACACAAAAGGAAATAAAAATAAAAATAACGTCGGACTATAGATTTGACCCTGTAGTGCATAAAACATATTCTAGTAATGTTAGTGAGGTGGCTATTTCACCAAACGGGAAGTTAAGTGCATTAGGAATTAGAGGAGAGATTTTTTTAAGAGAAACTAATAAAGACAAAAAGCGTACTGTAAATATTTCTAATTCGGCTTACAGAGATAGAACGTTTACATGGTTGAATGATAGTACAGTAGTGTTTATTTCAGATAGAGATGGGCAAAATGATATCTACCTAGCAAAGTCAAATGATGAAAATCAGTCTAATATCTTTAAAAGTTTAAAGCACAAAGTTATTAGACTAACAAAAACTGATGAGTCTGAAACAAATTTAAGGTTATCTCCAGATGGAAAATCTTTAGCATACAATAGAGGAAGAGGAGAATTGGTAGTTGCTAACATTGATGCTAAAGGAAAATTATCGAATGAAAAAGTGCTTTTAAATGGTTGGTCTTCAGCTAGAGAAGTTTCTTGGTCTCCAGATTCAAAATGGTTAGTATATAGTTTGACCAATTTAGATTTTAATGGTGAGATATTTATTCACAAAGCTGATAATTCTAGAAAACCAATTAATATTTCAATGCATCCAAAACAAGATAGAAATCCGGTTTGGAGCCCTGACGGGAAGAAGCTGATGTTTTCTTCCAATAGAAATAACGGTGATTATGATGTTTGGTTTACCTGGTTAACAAAAGCAGATTGGGAAAAAACAACCCAAGACTGGGATGAAGATTCAGATGAAAAGAAGGATGCCAAAAGTAAAAATGGTTCTGATAAAAAGGATAAAGACGGTAAAAAAGACAAGGTGGAACCTGTTGTAATTGATTTTCAAGATATTCATGAGCGTCAGGTTCAAGTAACATCCTTTGTTGGTGGTGAATTTGGAAGATTGTTTTCTAAAGACAGTAAAACAATTTATTATACTACTGGAAATGGAGGTAGAGGTAACGCAGATATAGAATCTGATTTGTTTAAGATTAAGTGGAATGGTAAAGATAAAAAGGCCATTACATCAAATAATAGTGGGCCTTCAAATTTTGCAGCAGATAAAAAGCTAACAAAGATATATTATACTAAACGAGGAAGTTTAGCCAATATAAATATGTCTAGTGGTAAATCTGAAAGTCTTTCGTTTTCGGCTAAATTAGATATTGATTATAATACAGAGTCCAAACAAATTTTTAATGAAGCTTGGAAAGCCATCAATGATGGTTTTTATGACCCTAAGTTTCATGGACAAAATTGGAACAGCTTAAGAAAGCAATATGAACCTTTGGCTTTAGGTGCTTCAACACGCGCTGATTTCCAAACCATGTTTAATAGAATGCTTGGGCAAATTAATGCTAGCCACATGGGATTATATAGGGTAGAAACACGAAATCAAACCCAGAGAGAGTCTACTGGATTATTGGGTATTGAAGTGATTCCTAATTCTAAGGGAAATCTTAAGGTAACCTCGGTTGTCTCTGATATGCCTGGTGATCGTAGTTCAAGTAAACTTTTTGTTGGAGATGTAATAACCGTTATAAACGGGACCAATCTTTCTAAAAATCTGAATGCTTATAGCTTATTACAAGGAACTTCAAACGAAAAGATTTATTTAGAAGTTGATAGAGGAGGAACTTCTAAAGAAGTTATACTTAGGCCTAAGAGCAGTAATCGCGCAGAAAATTATAATGCTTGGGTGAAACAGCGTAAAGAGTTGACAAATAAATACTCTAACGGAAAATTAGGGTATATTCATATTCAAGGAATGAATTGGACTAGTTTTGAACGTTTTGAACGTGAATTGATGGCTGCTGGTCATGGTAAACAAGGTGTTGTAATAGATGTGCGTTTTAACGGTGGTGGTTGGACTACAGATTATCTTATGGCCGTATTAAATGTAAAACAGCATGCGTATACAGTTCCTCGCGGTGCTGCTAAAGATTTAGCATCAGAACATAAAAAATTCAAGAACCATTATCCATTTAGTGAACGTTTACCTTTGGCTTCGTGGACCAAACCTTCTATTGCTTTATGTAATCAGAATAGTTATTCTAATGCTGAAATTTTTTCGCACGCTTATAAAGCTTTAGATTTAGGAACTTTGGTTGGTGTGCCTACATTTGGAGCAGTTATATCAACTGGATCAACGAGGTTAATTGATGGTTCTTATGTTAGAATGCCATTCCGAGGATGGTATGTTAAAGAAACGGAATCTAATATGGAATTAGGACCTGCACAACCAGATATTTTGGTGCATAATAACCCTGATGACAAAGCTAAAAACAAGGATACACAATTAAAAAAAGCGGTTGATGAATTACTAAGTCAACTTAAATAGAAATAGTTTTTTGAAAAAGATATTTAAAAATATAGGACCGGGACCATTAGTAGCAGCAGCTTTTATTGGTCCCGGAACTGTTACTATGTGTACTGTAGCTGGTGTTAGTTTTGGTTATGCTTTGCTTTGGGCTATGTTACTTTCAATAGTTGCTACTATTGTTTTACAAGAAATGGCGGCAAGATTAGGTATTATTACACAAAAAGGGTTGTCAGAAGTTATTAGGACTGAAATTAAACATCCTATTTTAAAAACGCTTACCATCATTTTAATTTTATCGGCTATTGTTATTGGTAATGCCGTTTATGAAGCTGGTAATATTTCTGGTGGGGTTTTAGGAATGGAAACACTAGTTGGTAATCCTAATGTTGAGATTGGTGATTTTTCAATTAATATTTTAAGCATGCTTATTGGCTTGATTGCTTTTATAATACTCTATATAGGGAATTATAAATTACTAGAGCGTGTTTTAGTAGCGTTGGTTATATTTATGAGTTTAGCATTTTTGACTACAGCAATCATGACGAAACCGAATTTAGCGACTGTATTTTCAGGAGTATTTGTTCCTAAATTCCCCAAGGGAAGTATGCTAATTATTATTGGGCTAATAGGTACCACAGTGGTGCCATATAACTTGTTTCTACATGCTTCGTTGGTTAAGGAAAAATGGCATAATCAAAATGATCTATCATTAGCTAGAAAGGATACTTTTATTGCTGTTGTTTTAGGAGGATTGGTATCTATGTGCATTATTATTTCTGCGGCAGCAATTCAATCTGAAGGCGTAACAAATGCGGCTGATTTGGCTAAAGGCTTAGAGCCTCTTTTTGGAAGCTTTTCTAAATACTTTCTGGCCGTTGGTTTGTTTGCAGCTGGAATAACTAGTGCTATAACGGCACCTTTGGCGGCAGCTTATGTGGCTAGCGGTTGCTTGGGTTGGCAATCAAATTTAAAATCTAAAAAGTTCAAGGCTGTTTGGATGTTTATTTTGATCTTAGGGGTTATAATATCATCATTGGGTCTTAAACCAATTGATATTATTAAATTTGCTCAAGTTGCCAATGGAATTCTATTACCAGTTATTGCTATTGTTTTAATATGGATTATGAACAAGTCATCTGTTTTGGGTGCTTATAAAAACAATATCAAACAAAATGTTTTAGGATTTATTATCTTAGGGATAACGGTTTTACTTTCGGTGGCAGCACTTAATAAAGTATTAGGTTTAAATATTTTTTAGTGAATCATTACATAATTGATATTAACGCCGATATAGGCGAAGGGGTAGGCAACGAATCAGAGTTAATGCCTTATATATCATCTTGTAATATTGCTTGTGGCGGACATGCAGGTGATAAAGAAACCATGCACGAGGTAGTTAGGTTAGCCAAAAAGCATAAGGTTAAAATAGGGGCGCACCCATCGTTTCCGGATAAGGAGAATTTTGGTCGGGTTAAAATGGATATTTCTTGCGCTGCATTATTTACATCGTTAAAGCATCAAATAACAGATTTATTGAAGGTGTTATACGAGGAAAATGCCACATTACATCATATAAAACCTCACGGAGCACTTTATAATTTGGCGGCTAAAAATGAAAAGGTAGCTAACGTTATTGTTGAAGTTATTAAAAGTATGCACCGCCCTGTCCAGTTATACGTTCCTTATAAATCTATTATTGCTGAGGTGGCACAAAAGAATAATATTAGTATTACTTATGAAGCTTTTGCAGATAGAAACTATAATGATGATTTAAGTTTGGTTTCTAGGCGGGAAGAAAATGCCATTATCACTAACGAAAAAACAATGAATCAACATGTTTTGAACATGGTTCAGAATAAATCTGTAAAAACTTCGGCTGGAAATGAAAAGCAAATATTAGCCCAAACTATTTGTGTTCATGGTGATAACCCAGAAGCCATTAAATTAGTAAGGAAATTGCACGAACAATTGACTAAAAACGACATTAGAATTCAATAATTTATGGGGTATCAACTAACTTTTAAACGCTTTGGAGAGCACTCTATTTTAGTTGAATGGCCACCGGCTATTGATGAATCTATTCTTAATGATGTTTTGAGTTTTAAGTCGAAAATTGAATACTTTTTACAAGAAGAATCAATTCAAGTGAATCACGCATATAATTCATTATTAGTTGGTTATGATTCCTTGGAAATTGATTTTACAGACAAAATTGAGACCATAAAAAAAGTATATAGAAAGAATACTGATAATGGAAAACAAGTTTTTAGACTATGGAAAATACCAGTTTGTTATGATGTTGATTTCGGAATTGATATAGTAGCATTAGCAAGTTCAAAAAAGTTATCTGTTCAAGAGATAATTAAACTTCATTCACAATCTGTCTACATGGTTTATTTCATTGGTTTTTTACCTGGCTTTCTTTATTTAGGAGGATTAGATGATTTATTACATACCCCTAGAAAAGCTACTCCAAGATTAAGAATTGAAAAGGGTGCTGTGGCCATAGGTGGTGGGCAAACAGGAGTGTACCCAAACGAAAGCCCCGGAGGCTGGAATGTTATAGGCAATTCCCCAATAGACTTTTTTAATATAAAAAACGAATCTCCAAGTTTTGCAAGTGCGGGAGACAGAATTCAGTTTTATCCTGTTTCAAAAAAGGAACATTTAAATATAAAAACTTTAGTTGAAGCTGGTGTATTCCAAATAGAAAGTGAGGTGATTCGTGATTAAGGTCTTAAATCCAGGAATGTATTCAACAATTCAAGATTTTGGAAGGTTTGGTTATCAAAAGTATGGAGTTCCGTGTTCTGGTGTTATGGATAGAAAAGCAGCATCATTTGCCAATGCTATTTTAGGGAATAACAATGAACTTCCGGTTTTAGAAATGACCATGTTAGGGCCAAAACTTCAGTTTGATTGTAATACAATCATTTGTATTTCTGGTGCGGACATGTCACCTAAACTAAACAACACATTCATTCTGAATAATAAACCTATTTCAGTAAAAAAAGGAGATGTTCTTTCTTTTGGTAAGCTAAACAATGGTGTTAGATCTTATTTAGCGGTTTCTGGCGGTTTTTCAACCGAAAAGGTTATGGAGAGTTACAGTATGTACGCTGGTATAACAAATCAATCTAAAATTGAGAAAAACGATATTTTAGAAGTTTCTATCAAGAGC
This sequence comes from Seonamhaeicola maritimus, assembly GCF_008056315.1. Lineage (GTDB taxonomy): Bacteria > Bacteroidota > Bacteroidia > Flavobacteriales > Flavobacteriaceae > Seonamhaeicola > Seonamhaeicola maritimus. The sequence goes on from NZ_VRKQ01000018.1 coordinate 395,655, forward strand.
GAGTTATTTGAAAATCAGCATGCATCAATAAAAATGAATACTGATTATTTTAATTCAAAAGGCATAGAAGTTTTCAAAGGCTCCGAATTTGGGACGCTTTCAGAAAGTCAAAAGGAGTTACTTTTTAATCAAGACTTTACAATTTCAAAAGACAATAATAGGATGGCTTATCAATTAAATGAGCCGCTTGAAAATAGTTTAGAGCCTATTATTACATCACTTGTCCTTCCGGGTACGGTGCAACTAACACCTTCAGGAAAACTAATCATTTTAATGCGTGACTGTCAAACTACAGGTGGTTATCCAAGAGTATTGCAACTAAAAGAATCTTCAATAAATGTGCTTTCTCAAAAATTTACAGGGCAAATGGTTTCTTTTTGTTTAGATATGATTTAAGCTTTTTTATTTTACCTAAAAGAACATTAATATTATTAATAGCTACATTTCTATAGATTTGATAATGTAGTTTTATAATATAAAATTTTAACTATGAGACAGATATTTTTTTCTTTAACTCTATTATTAACATTGAGTTGTAAAGCTCAGGAAAAACCAAATTTATTAATTATTCATACCGACGAGCATAATTTTAGAACCTTAGGTTGTTATCGGGATAATATGAGTGAAGACCAAGCTTTTGTTTGGGGGAAAGGCGTGGAGGTAGAAACACCTAATATTAACAGAATTGCAAATGAAGGAGCCATTTGTTTGAATTTTTATGCGTCTTCTCCGGTTTGCTCACCTTCTCGTGCTTCAATGGTATCAGGTATGTATCCAGTTAAAACGGCTGTGGTTTCTAATAATATTCCTATGAAGGATGATATAGTGACTTTTGCGGAAGTGTTGAAACAACAAGGTTATGCAACATCATATTTAGGTAAATGGCATTTAGATGGTGATGCTAAACCTGGGTTTTCTCCAGAAAGACAATTTGGTTTTAGTAATAATAAATACATGTTTAACAGAGGACATTGGAAACTTTTAGATGAAGTTGATGGTAAACCTAAGTTAGTTGGAAAGTTTAATCCTCAAACTCAAAATGTAAAAGTGAGTATTAAACAAGCTGATGAAACCACGTTTACTACAGATTTTTTAACAAATAAGGCTCTTGATATTATGGAAGCGGATAAAGATGGTCCTTTTTGTGTTATGATATCTCTTCCAGATCCACATACTCCAAATATTGTAAGAGCACCATATGATACAATGTTTGACCATTTACAATTTGAAAAGCCTAAAACTATGAAAGTTGCAAAAGAAAACTTTCCAAAATGGGTAGAACCTACGGGAAAAAATAGTGCAGATCATTTGGAACAACATAAAATGCAAGGGTATTTTGGAATGGTTAAATGTATTGATGATAATGTAGGGAGATTGTTAAAGTTTTTAGATGACAATAATTTGGCTGATAATACTATTGTAGTTTTTACCTCAGATCATGGTGATTTAATGGGAGAACACAGACGCCATAATAAAGGTTTGCCTTATGAGACTTCAGCCAAGGTTCCTTTTGTTATCAGATATCCCAAAAAAATAGATAAAGGTATTACCATTCAAAAGGCTTTAACCATGGTTGATTTTGCACCTACTGTTTTAGGATTAATGAATATGCCACAAATACCAGAAAGTGAAGGGTTGAATGCTTCAAATGATTTGGCTAATACCACCAAAGAATTAATAGATGATCGTATTACATATATTACAAGTTCAGCAGGTAATTGGGTATGTGGTTTGAATAATCGTTATAAATTAGTATTATCTAAAAAAGACTCACCTTGGTTATTTGATTTAGTAATAGATCCAGACGAAATCGTTAATTTCTATAATCAAAAAGGGTACGAGCAAATTTCAAAAGAGATGAAATCTGAACTTATAAGGCAGTTAAAAACGTATAACGATCCCGTTTTAAAATCTAAAACATCATTAATACTAGAATAAAAGGTTGAGAATGACATTACCTAAACCGATTTTTTGTACCTGTATTTTAGCTGTATTTCTAAATTTTTCAATGCACGCTCAAATAGAAAATGATGCTGTGTACTTCACAACTGGTTTTAAAATTGGTGAAGTTTCTCAGAACTCAGCAATAATTTGGACCAGATTATGTAAATCAGCTAAACCTGTTCCTGTACAGCACGTACGACAGGATAAGACGTTTAGATCTCCCAAAAGTTTTAATAACAATATGCCTGTTAATGAAATGGATGGTGCTGTAGAAGGAAGTTTTGGAGAAATAAAAGTGAAGTTGGTTTCTGAAAATGACACTATTATTATTGATTGGACCTATGTGTCAGCTTTAAAAGATTACACTTATAAAAGAAAGGTAGAAGGCTTAAAACCCAACATGTTTTACAAGGTTAAACTTACTGGTAGAATGGGTAAAGGACAACCTGAAACAACAGTTTTTGGAAGTTTTAATACAGCTCCGGATGCCGATGATACTAGTCCTATATTCTTTACTTCCTCAACATGTCAGTTTTTTTGGAGTCATGATGACCCTGAAAGAGGATTCAAGATTTATGATGAAATGAAAAAGCTAAAGCCAAAGTTTCATTCTCAAACTGGAGATTATGTGTATTATGATAAACCGGGGCCTTTTGTAAAAACTATTGAAATGGCAAGACATAAGTGGCACGCTATGAATTCATGGCCTTCATTAAAAGAGTTTTACATGCAAACGCCACTTTATATAGAAAAAGATGATCACGATTTACTTAGAGATGATGCTTATCCTGGGAAAAAACCTTTAGGAGAATTAACTTTTGAAGATGGTTTAGCACTTTGGTATGAACAAACACCAATAGGTGATAAGCCATATAGAACTCAAAGATGGGGGAAAGATTTGCAGGTTTGGTTTGTTGAGGTACGTGAGTTTAGATCAGATAATAGTATTGAAGATAGTAAAGACAAAACTATATGGGGTAAAGAACAAATTGAATGGTTTAGGAATACCCTTGAATCATCAAATGCTACTTTTAAAGTTTTAATAAGTCCAACGCCTATTGTTGGACCCGATAGACCTAAAGGAAAGAATGATAATCACTCTAACAAAGCCTTTCAAACAGAAGGCGAGTGGCTAAGAGCATATCTTGCTAAACATAATGTTTTTGTAGTTAACGGAGATAGGCATTGGCAATATGCTTCGGTAGATCCTGTGAGTGGGCTAAGAGAATTTAGTCAAGGTGCTGTAAGCGATTTTCATGCTGGAGGTTGGAGTCAAGATAATGTGCTTCCACAGCATAAGTTTTTAAGGGTAAAAGGAGGGTTTTTAGCAACTAAAGTATATAGGGAATCAGGAACTCCAATAATTCAATTTCTTCATTATGATGTCGATGGCAATGTTGTTCACGAAGAAACTTTTAAAAACTAGGTAAAGTATTCTAGATTTTCTCGACAGATATTGAAATTTCAGTTTATGCTAAAAAGAACTGTATTATTGATTTTGGTTGCATTCTACTTTTTTGGTTGTAATAACAAACCTATAGATGCTAATGTAACTATTGATAAATCAATTAGAGTTTCTGGTGGTGATTTAATTAAAACGTCAACTATTGAATTCGATTTTAGAGATATTCATTATATCGCAATTAGAAATAATGGATCTTTTGAATTAGGAAGAAGCTTTAGTAAGGATTCACTTATATTCACAGATAAACTAAGTAATTCTGGGTTTAAAAGGACAATTAATGATGTGTTAGTGAAAGTTTCAGATAGTATGATACCAAGGTACTCTGCATCTGTAAACTCTGTACACTATTTTTCTGTTTTACCTTATGGCTTGAACGATGCTGCGGTTAATAAATCGTATTTAAATGATGTTAACATAAAAGGCAATACTTACCACAAAATTAAAGTCATTTTTAATGAAGAATGTGGAGGAGAAGATTATGAAGATATTTTCTTTTATTTTGTTAATAAAGATACTTTTAAAGTTGATTATTTATCATATTCCTATGCCGAAAACCACGGTATTGGATTAAGGTTTAGAGAAGCTTACAATGAAAGATTCGTAAACGGTATCAGGTTTGTTGATTACAATAACTATAAACCAAAAGAAAAAAGTGAGTCTTTGGAAAACTTAGAGATTCTTTTTGAAAACAATGGATTGGAGTTGCTTTCTAAAATTCAATTAAAAAATGTGAAGGTTAATTAAAGGATATTAATCTATCTGAAACTTTACCATTAATTATTGAAATAATATACAAGTTACCGTTATTGTTATCCTCTATAATATTATACTTTTCTTGTTTAAGAATGGCATTAACAAACGAAGGTATTGTGTTACTATGCCCAACAATTAATACAGTTTTGCCATTGGTGTTTTTTAAGAAAGTACCTGCTTTAATAGGATGAGGCTTGTAAATAGTAATTTCAATATTATTTTTAAGAGCCGTAGGTTTTGCAGTTTCTTTAGTTCTATTATAATCAGTAGAATATACTAAGTCAAATTTAATGCTATCTAAAATTTTGCTCCAATTTTCAGCGCGTTGAACACCAATATCAGTTAAATGTGGGTTTTTGTAATCAGGATTACTTCTGTCTTTTTCAGCATGACGAATAAAGTAATATGTTGAAGCATCTGATTTGTTAGATATATTTGCATCTTTTGATTTTCCACAAGAAGTAAGAGCTACAACAAAAATTAAAAGTAAAAATCTCATGTTTTAAAATTATGCCAGCTCTAGAGCTATTTCCATCATATCTTTAAAAGTGGTTTCTCGGTCTATGCTAGATAAACGTTCACCGGTTACTAAAGAATCAGAAATAGTTAAAATGGTTAAGGCATTTACATTATGTTTAGAAGCTACGGTGTATAATCCAGCTGTTTCCATTTCAACACAAAGCACTCCGAATTTGGACCATTTTTTATAAGATTCAAAGTCGTCAGCATAAAATTCATCCGAAGTAAATACATTTCCAGCTTTTATATCTATGTTTTTACTTTTTGCGGCTTCAACTGCTTTTTGAAACAACTCAAAATTAGCGGTAGGTGCATAGTCTGCACCGTCAAAGCGTAATTCATTTACACCAGAGTTTGATGATGCAGCCATGGCCAAAACAACATCTCTTACTTTTACGTGTTTTTGATAAGATCCGGCACTTCCAACTCTAATTAGGTTTTTAACGTCATAATCGGTTATTAATTCATGAGCATAAATAGATATTGAAGGCACACCCATACCTGTTCCCATTACTGAGACTTTTTTGCCGTTGTATGTTCCTGTATAGCCCAACATACCTCTAACCTTATTAAAACAAACTGGATTTTCTAAAAAAGTTTCAGCTATCCATTTAGCACGTAAAGGGTCTCCAGGAAGTAAAATAGTTTCTGCGATTTCACCTTTTTTTGCTTCAATATGTACGCTCATAAATTTTAATAATTTGAATTAGAAGATGTTCCTTCAATAATAGCTATTCCAGAAGAAGTGCCTATTCGGTCTACCCCAAGATTTATATATTCTAAAGCCGTTTTAGTATCCTTAATACCACCCGAAGCTTTGATTTTTATACATTTTTTACAGATACTGGCCATAATTTTAACATCTTCCTTGGTAGCGCCACCAGTCCCAAACCCCGTAGAGGTTTTTATAAAATCTGCGCCGCTTTGAATAGCCAGTTCGCTAGCTTTAATAATTTCTATTTCCTCAATGTAACATGTTTCTAAAATAACTTTTAAGATGTTATTTGGCATGCATAGTTTTACCGCTTCGATATCTTTCCAAACGGCATCAAAATCTTTACTCTTTAAAAGCCCAACATTGATTACCATATCAATCTCATCGGCACCATTTACCAATGCCGTTTTAGCCTCAGCCACTTTGGCCTCGGTAGACATAGCTCCCAAAGGAAAACCTATAACACAGCAAACTTTTACATCAGAGTCTTTTAATTGTTCTTTTGCTAAAGCAGCATAACAGCTATTAACGCAAACAGAAAAAAACCGATATTGCTTGGCTTCTTCACAAAGTTTAATAATATCTTCTTTTGTTGCGGTTGCTTTTAAAAGTGTGTGGTCTATATAGGTGTTTAAGGGTTTCAAAACTATGTTAAAGTTAAGGTTATTTTTATTTGAAATCAACCTTTAATTTCAATATGCTAAGATGCTTCTTTTTTTCATCTTTAAACAATGATTAAAATCAGTTTAGCAAAGAAAAGGCTATAAAGTTGAATAACCTATATAGCCTAAAATATATTGAGTAATTTAACAGTTATTAAGCTGCCATACTATTAGTTTTAAATTGCCTTGAAACACCAATCCTATCTACACCTAATTCTATATATTTTACAGCTGCTTCTTCATCTTCAATTCCATGGAAAGCACAAATTTTAATATTATTTCTAATAGTTTTTTTAATAATCTTTACAACAGTTAAAGTGGCTCCTCCTTTAGAAAATCCGGTAGACGTTTTAATAAAATCAACTTTAGCATCCAAACATATTTGGCATGCTTTAATAATTTCATTTTTGTTTAATTCAGATATTTCTAAAATAACTTTAAGAGGAATGTTTCCAATTGCTATTTTTACATCGCTAATATCTTTTAATACAGATACGTAATTCTTGCTTTTTAATAAGCCTAAATTCAAAACCATATCAATTTCTGTAGCTCCGTTTGCGATAGCGCTTTTGGCTTCATGAATTTTGGAGGCGGTATCGGTAGCTCCAAAAGGAAAGCCAATTACAGAGCATATTTTAATATCGCTGTCATTTAATAATTCATTGGCTAAAGCAACGTAGGCACTATTAATACAGACCGAGTGTACATATTGTTCTTTGGCCATAAGGCATAAGTCAATAATATCACGTTCTGTAGTAGCCGGATCTAACTGGGTTAATTCAATGTGTTTAAAAATGTTCATTCTTAATAAGTAGGTTTTAGGGGCTATTTTATTATTAAGATAAAATAAAATAGTTGCTATTAATCATTATTTTAAATGTAGAGTTGGGGCTTTACATTTGATACTAAATTATAAATAATTGCTGTTAAAATTTGCTTTAAGAGCTAATTTTCGACGAACGACAACTCATAATTTTTTAACTTCTTAGTTTTCAAAATATTGCATTTAAACTAAGATTTATGATTTTTACCGGATTTAGAGATCATTTCATCGTAACTGCCCGCTTTTTATATTAAGATATTCAATAAAAAAAGCAACGATCATCTAATTAAAGAATTCACGTTGCTTTTTCAACTAACCAACCAACTAATAGACTATTGAAATTAAGAATTGTTACAACAATTTATAGATTATTTTTAAAATTCTTCAGCAACCAAGTCACCTTGATTTCTAAACACCAGTTTATCGTCAAACGAATCCAGTAAAATTATGCTATCTGTTGTAATTTTACCAGCGAGTATTTCTTTACTCAAAGCATTCAATACTTCTTTTTGAATTACACGTTTTACCGGTCTAGCGCCATATTCAGGATTGAAGCCTTTATCAGCTAAATACGCAATAGCTTCTTGAGTGGCGTCAAATGTAATTCCTTGTTGCGCTATCATCTTTGTCACACTTTTTAATTGTAAACCAACAATATCTACAATGTTTTCTTTTGAAAGCGGTGTAAACATTATGGTGTCATCAATTCTGTTTAAGAACTCTGGCCTTACGCTTTGTTTTAGTAAGCCTAGGATTTCAACTTTAGCAGATTCCATTGCCGTGTCCATATCTTTAATAGCTTCAAATTTCTCCTGAATGATATGACTTCCCATGTTAGAGGTCATGATGATAATGGTATTTTTAAAATCTGCCACCCGTCCTTTATTGTCCGTTAATCTGCCTTCATCTAATACTTGTAATAGAATATTAAACGTATCTGGATGTGCTTTTTCAATTTCATCTAAAAGCACAACAGAATAGGGTTTACGCCTAACAGCTTCTGTTAATTGTCCACCTTCGTCATAGCCAACGTATCCTGGAGGTGCACCAACCAATCTGCTTACCGCGTGACGTTCTTGATATTCACTCATATCAATACGAGTTAGTGCATTTTCATCATCAAATAAATATTCAGCTAAAGCCTTTGCTAACTCTGTTTTACCTACACCTGTTGTTCCCAAGAATAAAAATGTACCAATAGGTTTTTGTGGATTTTGTAAACCAGCTCTACTGCGTCTTACAGCGTCGCTAACAGCAACAATAGCTTCTTCTTGTCCAACAACACGTTTGTGCAATTCATCTTCTAATTTTAAAAGCTTTTCGCGTTCGCTTTGCACCATTTTAGTCACCGGAATGCCTGTCCATTTTGCAACCACTTCAGCAATATCATCATAAGTTACTTCTTCCTTTATTAAGGCATTTTCTTGTTGACTTGCAAGAATAGCTTGTTGTGCTTCAAGGGCTTCTTGAGCTTGTTTTATTTTTCCATAGCGTAATTCGGCTACTTTACCGTAGTCGCCTTCACGTTCAGCGCGTTCAGCTTCTAATTTGAAGTTTTCAATATCCAGCTTGGTGTTTTGAATATTATCAACCACTTCCTTTTCGCTCCTCCATTTTGCATTTAGTTCATTTCTAACCTCCTTAATGTTTGCTAAATCCGAGCGAAGTGATTTTAACTTACTTTCATCTTTTTCACGCTTAATGGCTTCAATTTCAATTTCCAGCTGCATGATTTTTCTATCAAGGACATCTAATTCCTCAGGTTTAGAATTGATTTCCATCCGAAGTTTTGAAGCTGCCTCATCCATTAAATCAATAGCCTTATCCGGTAAAAACCTGTTAGTTATGTAGCGTGTGGATAACTCAACCGCGCCAATAATAGCCTCATCTTTGATGCGGACTTTATGATGCGTTTCATACTTCTCTTTAATACCACGAAGGATTGAAATGGCACTTTCATTATCCGGTTCATCTACCATTACTTTTTGGAAACGACGCTCCAAAGCTTTGTCTTTCTCAAAGTATTTTTGATATTCATCTAATGTAGTGGCTCCAATAGCTCTAAGCTCTCCTCGTGCTAGGGCTGGTTTTAGAATGTTTGCAGCATCCATGGCTCCTTGTCCGCCACCAGCTCCAACAAGAGTGTGAATTTCATCAATGAACAACACGATATCGCCTTCGCTTGTTGTTACTTCTTTTATAACAGCCTTTAGGCGCTCTTCAAACTCACCTTTGTATTTAGCACCAGCTATTAAGGCTCCCATATCTAGGGCAAATATTTGTTTATCTTTTAGATTTTCAGGAATATCACCATCAATAATTCTATGAGCTAACCCTTCAGCAATGGCCGTTTTACCAGTACCTGGTTCACCTACTAAGATGGGATTGTTCTTGGTTCGTCTAGATAAAATCTGAAGAATACGTCTTATTTCTTCGTCTCTACCAATAACAGGGTCAAGCTTACCTTCTTTGGCAAGTTGGTTTAGATTTTTTGCATATTTGCTTAAAGAGTTATAAGTGTCTTCTTGACTTTGAGAGGTTACATTTTCACCTTTTCGTAGCTCCTCAATAGTTGCTTTTAAACCTTTTTCGGTAACACCTTGGTCTTTTAGCATTTGACCAATTTCACTTTTTGATTTAAATACAGCAATAATTAAATGTTCTACAGAAACATAATCGTCTTTCATTTTTTTAGCAATAAGAGCAGCTTCATTTAAAGTTTTGCCTGCTTCACGCGAAAGCATGAGTTCACTACCGCTAACTTTTGAATAACTTTCTAGTTGTTTATCTAAAGCTTGTTCCAGTATAGATACATTAACATTTAGCTTTTTTAGAATAAAAGGCAGCACATTTTCGTCTACTTCAAAAATACCTTTGAAGAGATGTTCGTTCTCAATTTGTTGATGACCATATCCTTGTGCAATTTGTTGCGCCTGTTGAATGGCCTCTTGTGATTTTATTGTATAATTATCAAAGTTCATAGCTTAAATTTATTTTCTTTACATCTTGTTTTTGTCAATAACCTTACCAAGCATTTTTGTAAGACAAAATGTCGTTTAAACAGTGTGTTGGTGTGACTTTTCGTCAGTTTGTAAGTTTAAGTAATAACTTCGACTTAAGGCTAGGAAAAGATAAGTATTCAAAAAAAATATGGGATTATTAAATAAAATATTTGGTTCAGAAACCGCTGTAAAAAAGGAAGAAAAGATTTTGCCATGGTTTCCTTAGACGACTTGCAGCAATTAGAAACTATTAAAGTAAAATCTAGCCAAAAAACACAAGTTATATTTAAGCATTCAACCCGATGTGGTATTAGCAGAATGGTTATGAATCAGTTCATTGATTCTTATAATTTTACTGAGGATGATTTGGATTTATACTTTTTGGACATCCTTAATCATAGAGATGTGTCTAATGAAGTTGGGATTAAATTTCAGGTTAGGCATGAATCTCCTCAACTTTTGGTTGTTAAAGAAGGAGTAGTTGTTGCCCATGCTTCACATGGGCAGATTAATGCTTTAGATTTGTCAAGTTTCGTTTAATAAATTACTTCACTGGAATATAAAACTCTGTTTTTAGTTTTTCTTCTGCCACTCTATCTGGGTGACTGATGTACCTTTCCCTAACTGGTTCATCTCTTATTTCGTATTCGCTATTTAGCAACCAATCATTAAATAGATAGTTGTAAACCTGTTCAAAATATTTGTAGGAGCCCTGATATAAAAACACTGCAAATTTACCTCCTTTTAAAGTTTTAGTACCAATATCACCGGATGGTTTAGCATCTTTATGTATTATCAAACACGCGTTATATCTAATTTTATCATCGTTAGTTACTTTCGGGTCATCATGTGGAAGCCCAATGTGCTGAATGCCCTTGGTAAACAGTTTTTGCTCCTTTACTTGTCCCCAAAGCTTTTCCCAAGCTCCAGAATAATTTAGTGTTTGGTAAGCTCCTTGCATTCTGTAGTAAATACATCGTTGCTCTTCAATATCTAAAATTTTTGGTTTTTTAATGTTTAATGTAATGTCCATTTTTTTTACAGTTTTTAAAGTATAACTTTTGTTTTTTCGATATGCCGAAGGAGAAATTCCGAAATGAGATTTAAACTTTTTTGATAATGATGATGGTGTTTCAAAACCCACACTATAAGCAACACTTTCCATGTCTAAATCTGAATATCGAATTATTTTGGCAGCAGTTTCTATACGCGTTCTAGAAATATATGCTCCAATAGGCTCGCCTAATAACGCTCTACTAATACGATGAAAATGAAAGGGTGAAAAATTAGAGATCTCTGCAAGCGTTTTAATGTCAATTGCACTGTCTAAATTATTATTGATGTATTCAATGATAATATTGAGTCTTTCTTGATAAAACGCTTTATTCGTTTGTTTCATTTTTATTGTATTGATACTACAAATGTATATGGGAATTAAGATACTAACTTTTCCATTCTTGCTAAATAATGGTTTATAATATTATTCATTTATATTTATTGAAATTTAATCTATAGATTTATGAAAGCATTCTTCCCAATTATAATTTTCGTCCTGGTGTTAGCATCATGCAGTACATCAAAAAGAGAGCACTTGTTTAATGGTGAAAATCTAGAAGGTTGGACAATTTTTGTAAGTGACTCCACCGTTAATCCAAATAATTATTTTTATGTGAATAATGGTATGATTGAAACTGTAGGTGTTCCTATTGGTTATTTAAGAACTACTAAAGAATATTCAAACTACAAATTACATGTAGAATGGCGTTACCCAGAAGAGCCAACAAATAGTGGTGTTTTTGTGCATACTTCTGGAGATGATTTAATTTGGGTTGGGCATTATCAGGGTCAGTTAAAACACGAAAATGCCGGTGACTTCATTGTTCACGGAGTAGGAAGAAGCGCAACACTTGCAGATAGCACTTATACATCTACTGCAGAACATAAACCATTAATCTCTAAATATGAATCTTCAAGCGAAAATCTAGCTGGAGAATGGAATAGCTATGATATTACTTGTAAAGGTGATACAATTGAGCTAATGGTAAATGGTGTACTTCAAAATGTAGCCACCAATTGTTCGGTTACCAAGGGTAGTATTGGTCTACAAGCAGAAGGTTCAAAAATACAATTTAGAAATTTGTGGGTAGAGCCTTTAGACTGATTTTTTTTAATAAGAAAACCAACATATAACATCTATTATTATGATTCTACAAATAATAAGATTAAAATCTAACCTTCCTGAAGATGAACTTTTAAGAAGAGCTAAAGAACGAGAGCCTCAATTTAAGGCTATCTCGGGACTGCTGCAAAAATATTACGTTAAAATGGCAGATACTGGCCAATACGGAGGTATCTACGTTTGGGATTCTATAGAATCACTTAAAGCTTTTAGAGCATCTGATTTAGCAGCTAGTATTCCAGAGGCTTATGAGATTGTTGAAGCCCCTAATATTGAATTGTTAGATATCCTTTTTAAATTAAGGGAATAACAAGCTATATACCCTTAGATTTAATGGTATAATTTTTATACTTTTAATATTTGAATTATTCAAATATCATAAGCCATGAAAAACCTATTTCTAACTGTTTTTAGTTTGATTTTAGGGATAATATTCTTTACCCCTTCAGATGCTAATGCTCAAGAAAGAACCATTAAAGGTGTTGTTACAACCTTTGAAGATATTCACGTTGTTAAAGCTGAGGTTAAATTACTAAGAACAAAGGAAATAGTGTTGACAGATACAATAGGCGTTTTTAAGATTACTTGTTTACCTGGTGATAAAATTCGGGTAAGTGCCAAAGGATTTAATTCGGAAAGCTTCAAAGTGACTGAAAATACTACCACAGCTTTTATAAATTTAATACTTAAGCCCAATTCAAAAAATCAAGAACTGGCTGTTGCGTACGGACATGTACTAGATGAAAAAAATCTTAATGCGGTAGCTTCGGTAAATACGCGTGATAAGAGTTATTCTGATTTTTATAGTGTGTATGAAATATTGAATCAAATTCCCAATGTTAGGGTGAGCGGTTCTGACGTTGTAATTCGTGGTAAGAGTTCTATTAATGGCAATGGTGCAGCCTTAATTGTTATTGATGGGAATGTGCAGGCCTTTGATATGTTGAGTAATCTGGCTCCTCAAAACATAAAAAATGTCTCCGTGTTAAAGGGAGTTGCTGCAACTGCATATGGAGCAAGAGGAGCTAATGGGGTGGTTCTCATTACAACTAAGACGACACCTGGTGATTAATTGTTGTCTATGAGCCCAAATCAATTCGTTATAGCAGTCATCTGCTTTTGTTTTTTCTTGTTTTCTTTTGCACAAAACCCAGACTTGAAGCATGTTGAAGTGATTGTTTTAAAGAGGGTAGAAGCCTTTTCAAGATATAATTATAGAAGTAATATGACAAATTCACTTAGTGAATTCAAAGTAAGTATTAAGAATAATGGAAATACTCCTGTGGTTATAAATTTATATGAAGTTTTTGGTGTAGATAGAGTGGGTAACACTTATTCTCTTAGATTGCCAACTTTAAGCAAAAAAAAGAAAACCATAAAGCCAAAAAAGAGCTTAAAACAAACCCTTCTTTTTGAGCCCACAACAAGGCATAAACCAGTTTATTTGGTTATTGAGGGGAGACAGTATTCTTTGTACTAAGGTATTTATATTGTTTTTTTAAGTTCTTCCCATTCCTCCTTTAAAATTCCATAACAACAGGTGCTTCGTTTAAACCCATCAAGCATAAGCGTATCTTTACGTAAAACACCTTCTAGTTTTGCTCCTAGTTTTTCAACAGCCTTTCTGGAACGTATATTACGTTCATCAACTCTAAATTCTACCTTATCAAACTTTAAAGTTTCAAAAGCATATTGAAGCATTAAAAACTTCATATGTTTGTTAAGTCCTGTGCCTTGAAAATCCCGTCCAATCCAAGTCCAACCAATGTGCAGTACTTTGTTTTTCCAATTAATAAGTCCAAAGCGTGTACAACCGGCAAAGGCGTTGGCTTGTTTATCAAAAATTATAAACGGAATAGTGGTTCGGTTATAATAACCATCAACAGCTGTTTGCACGTAGTCCTTTAAATCTTCAGGTGTATCAATCTTACTAGGAGAATATTGAACCAAGTTAGGTTCTTGGGCAATCTCAAGCAAATTCTTATAATTGCTCATACCTAATAAAGTGAGCTTTACACGGTTATCTTCAAGGGTTGGTATTTTCATAATTTGTCATTCCAGTAAAGGTAGGAATCTTTTAAAATGAAACTAAAATTATAGATGCATTTCGTATTTTTACGCACCAAAGTTTAAAAATAAACTATTCTATGCAATTATCTAAAGAAGTAATTCAGGAGCGATTTCAAGTTATAGCAAAAGACACTTTGTTAGAGACGCTTAATATTGAAATGATTGACTTTGGCGATGATTTTTTGGTTTTAAAAATGCCTGTAACACCAAAAGTACATCAGCCCGATGGCGTATTGCATGGAGGTGCCACCGTGGCTTTAGCTGAAACTTGCGGAAGTTTTGCTGCCGAATTATTTCTAGATACCAAACAGTTTTTTGTAAGAGGTATTGAAATATCTGCCAACCATATAAAGAGTGTGCGTAGTGGAAATGTGTATGCTAAGGCAACGTTTATTCATAGAGGGCGCACCACACAATTGTTTGAAATTAGAGTGACGGATGATGATGATAATTTAATCTCGTTGTGTAAATTGACGACTGTTTCTCTTCCAAGAACCAAATAACTACATGACTTTGGAAGATTTTTTTAAACGAATTGAATTACAATACAATCAGCAATTACCATTTGTATTATATAGAAAACCTAATAAAACTGAGGTTAAGTGTTTATTACAACAATCTAACGAATTATTTTTTACATCGGAATTTACAGAACAAGGTTTTGTGTTTTCACCTTTTGATGATAGAGAAGAGACGGTTTTAATTCCTTTAGAAAACTCAGAATCAATTAACATTCCTTTTTTTACGTCTGATGTAGTCGAGACATCTCATTATGAATCTCAATCAGTTTTAAAAGCCAAAAACCATCACATTAAAATGGTTAATAGAGGCGTTGAAGCCATCATAAATGATTCGTTTAAAAAAGTGGTATTGTCAAGAATGGAAACAGTAAGCCTTTCCGAAGCAAATCCTATTTCAATATTCAAAAAACTATTAGACAAATATGCATCTGCTTTTGTGTATTGTTGGTATCATCCAAAAGTAGGCTTGTGGTTGGGTGCAACCCCTGAAACTTTGGTAAAAATTGAAGGTAATCGGTTTTCAATCATGGCATTAGCCGGAACACAAGTTTATAATGGAACGATGGATGTAAAGTGGCAAGACAAAGAAATTCAGGAACAAAAAATTGTTACAGATTTTATTGTAGATTGTTTAAAACCATCCGCCGAAAGCATCAAGATTTCAGATACCAATACAGTTAAAGCTGGGAATTTATTGCACTTGAAAACCATGATTTCGGCCCATTTAAAATCAGATTCTAACTTAAAGAAAGTCATTTTAGCCATTCACCCAACACCAGCTGTTTGTGGCTTACCAAAGCAAGCAGCTAAAGATTTTATTTTAGAGCATGAAAGCTACAACCGCGAGTTCTATACGGGTTTTTTAGGTGAATTAAATTTAGAAACTACTAAAACTCCGCGTTCTGGAAGACGTAATGTTGAAAATAGAGCTTATTCAATAACCAAAAATAGCACTCAGCTTTATGTAAACCTACGCTGCATGCAATTACTAAATTCTGAAGCTATTATTTATGTTGGAGGTGGAGTTACCTTAAGTTCTGATCCTGAAAAAGAATGGGAAGAAACAATTGCAAAGTCTTTGGTGATTAAAAGTATCTTGTAATTACAATGTCAGCTAGGGTTTCACATTTTTTAGTTAGATGTTTCAAGAACTTTTAAGTCGGATTTCTTACATTAGCGGTTCATTTTATACGTATAATGATATACCCGAAAATTCCACTTGCGCAAACCGTTATACAGCTTTGTAAGGCTAAAGGTATTAAGCATGTTGTTATCTCTCCAGGAAGCAGGAATGCCCCTTTAACCATTGGCTTTTCCAATAATGATTTTTTTAAGTGTTATAGTATTGTAGATGAGCGTTGTGCTGCTTTTTTTGCTATGGGTATAGCACAACAATTACAGGAACCAACAGCAGTAGTTTGTACTTCTGGTAGTGCACTTTTAAATTATTATCCGGCAGTGGCCGAAGCGTATTATAGTGATATTCCGTTGGTTGTTATTTCGGCCGATAGACCAAAGCATCTAATTGGTGTAGGAGATGGGCAAACCATTAATCAGCCAAATGTATTTGAAAATCATATTCTCTATTCAGCAAATTTAAAATTGGATTTAAAGGAAGATGAAAACCAAGTAGGCGAAGAACTTCCTATTTTTAAAAACCTTGAAAATAAGCTTGAAACTTTGTTAGGCTTAAAACAATCCATTCAGGAGTTTAATGAGTTGGAAATCAACAAAGCAATTAATATAGCTTTTCAAAAAAGTGGACCAATACATATTAATGCTCCATTTGATGAACCTTTATATGATCGTGTTGAAAAATTAACAGTTGATCCAGAAGTGATTCCCATAAAGCAAAAACCATTAGTGATTGATGAATCATTACTGAACAATTGTATAGAAGATTGGAATGCTGCCAAAAGAAAAATGATTCTGGTAGGGGTAAAGCAGCCCAATCAAATTGAACAGCAATGGTTAAATATTTTAGCAAATGACGACAGTGTTGTCGTATTTACTGAAACAACTTCAAATATTCATCATGAAAACTTTTTCCCGAGTATAGATAAAATCATTGCACCTTTAGATGAAGCTGGGTATAAAAATCTGCAACCAGATATTATATTAACCTTTGGAGGTTTAATTGTTTCAAAAAAGATCAAAGCCTTTTTAAGGAATCAGAAACCAAAACATCATTGGCATATTGACACTATAAAAGCCAATGATACTTTTTTCAGCTTAAATAGATTTATTGAAACTCAACCCAATTATTTTTTCTCTAAGTTATTAGCTCAAACAAAGTCTATTTCTAGTGATTACAGACCTCGTTGGGAAACTATAAAGATAGAGAGACGCTATAAACATACCGAATACTTAAACAATATTGATTTTACAGATTTAAAAGCGTTTCAATCTATTTTAAAAGCTATTCCAAATTATACTATTCTTCAACTGGGTAATAGCTCAACGGTACGCTACGTACAGTTATTCAATATAAACAAGACGCTAGAGGTATATTGTAATAGAGGTACCAGTGGTATTGACGGTAGTACATCTACAGCTATTGGTTGTGCTGTTGCTACCGAGAAACAAACTACACTTATTTCTGGCGATTTAAGTTTCTTGTATGATAGTAATGGTTTGTGGAATGACCACATTCCTGAAAGTTTTAGAATCATTGTCATTAATAATCAAGGAGGCGGTATTTTCAGAATATTGCCGGGGCATAAGAATACCGATAATTTCAATACATATTTTGAAACCAATCATAACTTAACCGCAGAACATTTATGTAGAATGTATGGTTTAGAATATTTAACGACTTCAAATGAATTAGAACTAGAAAGTAATCTTCAATCTTTTTATTCAGAAGGAGCCAAACCAAAACTACTAGAAGTATTCACTCCTAAGAACCTAAATGACGAAGTTCTTCTAAACTATTTTAAGTTTATTAAGTGAAAATGTGACTTTGTTATAAATGCTGTGTCTAAAAATTGGTATCTTTAGAACAGCTATCAATTAAAGTATTTTATAAACAATTAAACATTTTTTATCATGAGTAAACGTGACGAATTAATTGCTAAATACGCTGCAGATTTAAAAGACAAATGTGGTGTTAACGCAGACATGGATTTATTAACTAAGGTAACTATTGGTTGTGGTCCATCTATTTACAATGCTGATTCTTCAACTGTTTCAAGTTCAGATGAATCAGAATTAAGCACTGTAAAAAACAACTTTTTAATTAAGAAATTAGGTTTAAGTGCAAGTGCAGATTTAGATGGCGGTATTGCCGCTGTTATGGATCAATATGGAAAGTCTAACAGAAATAAATATAGAGCTGTAGTTTATTATTTGTTGACTAAACATTTTGGAAAAGAATCTGCCTATTAGAATCTACTATTCAATATATCTAAAGCGCTGCAATTATTGTGGCGCTTTTTTATTTTCTAGAATTTAATATTAATACCTTTGCCACATGATGCAATTAGGGCAAATAAACACATTAGAAATACTCCGTGAATCAGACCACGGTATTTATTTAATTGATAACGAAGACAAAGAGGTTCTACTTCCAAATAGGTATGTACCAGACTCATTCAAAATATGGGACAAGATTGATGTGTTCGTGTATTTAGATAATGAAGAACGTTTAGTTGCAACCACAGATATACCTTATATACAACTTGGTGAGTTTGCTTTATTGCGTTGTAATCAGGTAACAGATTATGGTGCATTTTTAGATTGGGGCTTAGTTAAGGAATTGTTTTGTCCTTTTAAAGAGCAGGCATTTAAAATGAAACCTGGTGGTTGGTATTTGGTACATTGTTATTTAGATGAGAGAACTGATAGACTAGCAGCTTCTGGTAAAACAAATCGTTTTTTAAGTAATAAAGAGTTAACTGTAAAGGAATTTGATGAGGTAGAATTAATTGCTTCTCATCCTTCAGATATTGGGTGGAATGTTATTGTAAATAAAACACATATTGGACTAATTTATAAAGACAATATTTTTACAGATATAAGTGTAGGGGATAAGCTAAAAGGAATCGTTAAAAAAGTACGTCCTGGAAATAAATTAGATATTGCTTTAGGACAAATTGGTTATAGAAACATTGAACCTAATGCACAACGTATCTTAGAAGAACTGGAAGACAATAGTGGGTTTATTAACTTAACTGATAAATCAAATCCCGAAGCTATTAAAGAACAGCTCCAAATGAGTAAAAAGAGCTTTAAAAAAGCATTAGGATCGCTTTATAAGCAAAAGCAAATTCTAATAAAACCTGATGGGATTTATTTAGTTGAAACTACAGAATAGGCTATTCGTCTTCTAATTTCCAAGTACGTACCCAATCGTAAGAGGTAGTGCGTTCTTCAATACTGCCGTTCATTCCACCACCATTAGGTACTGGATTCCAATCGTATGTTTCAACAACCAGTTTCATGTACATGGGTAAATCAAAACTAGAAGGGGGAGTTACTGTTCCAACTTTTTTACCATCTAAAAATAACTCAACTTCTGTTGGGTTTTTCCACCAACCTGCATACACATGGTAATCGTCATAGGTTTTACCAGTTATAGATTCACTATTGCCATTTGAGCCAGTAGGAGTTTCAGGACAATCATTATTTCTACTATGAGTATTAGAATGCATACTACTATTAAAAGACTGTGCCCAATTTGCCGTAGTTGTTATTTCACCAACACATTCTTGAATATCAAATTCGGTGGTGCGTCTATCACAACCAGTACCTTCGTTTCGTTTATTAATTAACCAAAACGTAGATGACATAAAGGTTTGGCTAGACTTCATTTTACATTCAAAATAATGCCCTGGACCAATTGATGTTGTAGATGTAATGTATGAACCTGCATGCGTAAAGTTATGTCCATTAACAACTTCTGGAGCCGGCAATTCATCGGCCGTTAGCCTTAAATTACCGTCAGCAATTGATACCGTATTCTTCTTAAAAAGCCCTGGTGGTCTTCCAATCCATTGATTAGGGTCTGTGTTTTTCCATTTAACTTCATCCAACGCATTGCCATTAAATTCGTCGGACATAGAATCTACTTTAGTCCATTTTTTTCCGTTCGGAGTATAATTAGTCTCAACAAAAAATGGCATATCCTCTGATGGCCCATTTTGAGTAACTGTAACATTAAAACTACAGTTAGCTTTATTACCAGCAGCATCTGTAACTTCAAAAGTATTTGTTGTGGTTCCAATTGGATAATCATCACCCGATTGCAACCCTGCTATTTGCTTAGTAGTAGCACCGGCAACATTATCAGTTCCTGTAGGTTCTGTATAGGTTACCACAGCAATAGTGGAAAAATTATCTATAGACACATTTATATCAACAGGACAATTAATACTCGGATTTATAGTATCAATTACGGGGTCTTCTTTAACGTCTTCATTACTATCACTTCCACTACAATTCAATAATAAAAACGATAAAGCGAAACAAGAAAAACAAGCAAACTTATATTTAAACATGGTAGTATAATCTGTAAATTATTACTGCAAATTTCCAATCTTAAATAGTATTTTAAAGCTACAAATGGTTATTAAGCTGAAACAAATGAATTATAAGTTTAAGAGCGTTTCAAATTGTTTATTTTTGTGGCATGATTAATACTGATACCATAGTTGCTTTAGCAACACCTTCAGGTGCTGGAGCCATTGCTATTATTCGTTTGTCCGGAAAGGATGCAATTACTATTGCCGATGCACATTTTAAATCGGTTTCTGGCAAAAAGTTATTTAAGCAGCCAACCCATACCATTCATTTAGGTCATATTGTTGATGGAGAAAGAACACTTGATGAGGTTTTAGTATCTGTTTTTAAAGATCCCAATTCTTATACTGGTGAAAATGTTGTGGAAATTTCATGCCATGGCTCCAATTATATTCAACAAGAAATTATACAATTATATTTAAGAAATGGTTGTAGAATGGCTAGTGCGGGGGAGTTTACACTGCGAGCCTTTTTAAATGGCAAATTAGATTTAAGTCAAGCGGAAGCAGTTGCAGATTTAATTGCCAGTGATAATGAAGCCTCTCACCAAATTGCAATGCAACAAATGCGTGGTGGTTTTTCAACCGAAATAGCTAAATTAAGAGAAGAGCTTTTAAATTTTGCTTCACTTATAGAGTTAGAGCTTGATTTTGCAGAGGAAGATGTTGAATTTGCCGACAGAACCCAATTCAAAGATTTAATTGATAGAATTACCTTAGTATTAAAACGATTGATAGATTCTTTTGCCGTTGGTAACGTCATAAAAAACGGTATTCCTGTCGCTATTGTAGGAGAGCCAAATGTGGGTAAATCCACTTTATTGAACGCTTTATTAAATGAGGATAGAGCCATAGTCTCTGATATTGCTGGAACTACAAGAGATACCATTGAAGACGAAATTTCTGTGGGTGGTATTGGCTTTAGGTTTATCGATACAGCTGGTATACGCGAAACTAAAGACGTGGTTGAAAGTATAGGTATTAAGAAGACTTTTGAAAAGATTGATCAAGCTCAAGTGGTTATTTATTTGTTTGATGCCGATAAGTTTAAAGATCAAAGCAATCAGTTTAAGGTTGAGCTTGAAAAAATAAAGAATAAATATCCTCAAAAACCGCTTATTGCGTTGGCCAATAAAGTGGATAAGATTCAAGAAGATCAAGTTGAAATCATTCAAAAGGAAATTCCTGAAATTCAATTAATGTCAGCAAAACAGGGTAAAGGTGTTGAAGAACTTAAAGACACCTTATTAAGTTTTGTAAATACCGGAGCCTTAAAAAACAATGACACTATTATTACTAATACGAGACATTACGATTCATTACTAAAAGCTTTAGAAGAAGTTTCAAAAGTAAAAGATGGGCTCGAAACTGGTTTATCTGGAGACTTGTTAGCTATTGATATTCGTCAGGCATTATACCATTTTGGTGAGATTACAGGTGAGATTTCTTCTGATGATTTGTTAGGGAATATTTTTGCTAATTTCTGTATTGGGAAATAATTGCCGCATACACAGAAATGAAATGGATAAGTCATGCATTGGATAATCAATAAGCATAATAAAAGCATTTTGAATTTTTCTGAATGATTATTAACTTGGCACGAAATTTATGTTTGCTCCATTTTTGAAAAAAAGAATTAGAAATATATACCTAAGCCTAATAATTGGTTTAACTGTCTTTTTTTTGTATAATAATTCTTCATCTTCTCAGAGTTTGGTTGTTGAAACTGAAATAACTACTACTGAATCTACCAATAGTGAGTCTCAGATTTCAATACAGTACTATCCTGAGAAGGAAATTAGACATCTACGTTATAAGCTCGATTCATTATTAAAACGTATTAATAAGAGACATGATTTTCATGGGGCCATTTTAGTAGCAAAAAAGGGAAACATTTTGTATAATAATCAAGTGGGGTATGCTGATTTCAAAAAGAAAACTCCATTGAACGAAAAATCGGTATTCCAATTAGCTTCTGTAAGTAAACAATTCACTGCTGCTGCGATTATGTTATTGAATGAGAGAAATCAAATTAAGCTTTCAGATACCGTAACAGCTTATTTTCCAAGATTCCCCTATAAACAGGTAACTATTAGAAGCCTTTTAAATCACACCGCAGGGTTACCCAATTATTTTTGGGTGGCAGAACATAAATGGAGGAGTAAAGAAGCACCAACAAACAGTGAAATGATGGCATTGTTGGAGTCAAGTAATGTGCAACGTTACTTTAAACCAGGTCGTAATTTTGATTATTCAAACACGGGTTATTTTGTTCTAGCTTCTATTGTTGAGAAAGTTTCGGGTACTTCTTTTAGTTCATTTTTAAAAAGTAATATTTTTGAACCTCTTCAGATGAAATATTCATATGTCTACAATCCAAAAAATGATAGTATTCATGAAAATCAATTGGATGGATATAGATTGTATAAAGGTTGGAGGCATCTTAAAATTAATAATACGGTTAATGATGCTATTGTAGGAGATAAAAATGTATATACTACCATCGAAGACTTGTATAAGTGGACGCTGGGCTTAAATAGTGGAAAACTGATTTCGCAGGAGTCGCTAGATCTAATGTATTCAGAAGGAGAAACAGTTTATGGAAGAAAAGTACCATATGGTTTCGGTTTTAGAATTAACACTGAAGGGCAAAAAATTATATACCACCACGGCAAATGGAATGGGTTTAGAACGGGACTAACAAAGTATTTAGAAGATGATTTGGTTGTTATCGTTTTAGAACATACCAGTTACAGTGCTATGACTTCTCTTAACAAAAAAATAAAGAAAATTATTGCCGAAAATTTGGAGGTTTAATGTCATAAATAGCATTGTAATTCCATTATTCTTGGTATCAACAGAAACTATTTACAAAAACAATAACTTTCATGTCAAAACAAAACACCTTACTAAATATTTTACAAGAATTAGTAGAGGCTATCATCAAAGCTCTTGGATATGCCAAGATGCGCAAACGTACTTGGAACCAGCATGTTGTTCCTTATGAAGAAGGTTGGGCTGTTCGTAGAGAAGGGAATAAGCGTATAACCTCTAAACATAGGAAACAAAGTACCGCAATTACCAAGGCTAAAACCTTAGCTAAACGTTATGATGCTGATGTGATTATTCATCGTAAAAGTGGAGGTGTTCGTGATCGAATTAGTTATAAAGAAGATTAATAAAGGGCTTTAACTTAAATTGGTATAGTATGACTTTAGCGTAATTTCCAGTTCTGTTAGTTTAAATCGTTTCCGTACTTTTAGTGAGTCAAAAATAAAATTAATGAAACGATTAAGTATTTCTAGTTTATTTATTATAATGGTTTTTTGTATTGTTGAAATTTATGCGCAAGATGAAAAACCAAATATTCTTTGGTTGACAAGCGAGGATAACAGCGCCGAATGGATTGGTTGTTATGGTAATTCAAATGCCGAAACACCTAACATTGATGCCTTGGCTAAAGAAGGGTTTCAATACATGAACACCTTTGCTAATGCACCAGTTTGCGCACCACAAAGAAGCACTTGGATAACGGGTGTTATGGCAATTTCTATGGGTACACACCCTATGAGAAGCTCATACAAAATTCCACATAATAAAATAAAATACTATCCAGATTTTTTAAATGAAAACGGTTATTATACAGGTAATTTCGCAAAGAAAGATTATAACATTGGAGGTAGAAATGATGAGCCTTGGGATAACCCCAAAACTTTAAATTGGGAGACACTCAAACAGCAACAACCATTTTTTCAGGTTATTAATTTTCAAGCATCACATGAAAGTAGAGCCTTTGGTGAAATTGATAATACCAATCATGACCCAAATAAAACTAGGATACCAGAATACCATCCCGATATTCCTGATATTCGAAAAAACTATGCGCACTATCATGATGCCATCAAAAAAATGGATTCTCAAATTGGAGATGCTATAAAAAACCTTGAGAAAGCAGGTTTAGCAGAAAATACCATTGTAGTTTATGTGTCAGACCATGGAGGCGTGTTACCACGAAGCAAACGTTACCTTTTCAAAAACAGTTTACATTGTCCGTTGGTAATTCGTATTCCTGAAAAGTATAAAAAACTTTGGCCTGCGGATGAAGTTGGAGCAAAAATAGACAGATTGGTAAGTTTTGTTGATATGCCTAAAACTTGGTTGAGTATTACCGGAAGTGAAGTACCTGATTATATGCAAGGAAATATATTTCTAGGTGCTGATACCGAAAAAGAACAAGAATATCATTTCGCTTTCCGCGGACGAATGGATGAACGTTTTGATAATGCCCGGGCGGTAAGCAATAAGCGCTATCTCTATATTAGAAACTATATGCCGTATTTGCCATGGATGCAATATTTGGAGTATTTATGGCGAATGAAGGCAACTCAAGCTTGGGAGGAAGCGGTTAAAAAGGGGGATGTAACTGAAGTGCAATCAAGGTTTTTTAAACCTAAAGGTTGGACAGAAGAACTTTACGATATGCACAATGACCCAGATTGTGTGAATAATTTAATAGATAATCAAGAATTTAGTTCTGTTGCAGTTAATATGCGCGTTGCCTTACGTGAAAAACAGATTAAAATTAACGATGCAGGCTTACTTCCTGAGTCCGAAATGGCACGTTTAGCAAAAGAAGCTAACAGTACTATTTATGAAGTTTCAAGAAATCAGGATTTATTTAATATCGAAAAAATTTTAAATGCAGCAGACTTAGCTTTAGATAAGAATCCGAATAATCTGTCTAAGCTTAGAGCGATGTTAGAGAGCAACGATCTTGGAGAACGTTATTGGGGTATCGTAGGTTGTTTTTTATTAAATGATAAAGAAAGTGGTTTTAAGGGAATCAATGACGAGTCTCACGAAGTGCAGGCTATGGCTGCATGGATTCTTACTAAAAATGGAGAAGTTGACAAAGGTGTGGCGTGTATCAGGCAACTTATAGAACAACGTTCTTATGCGCTTTTAACTGCTTTAAATATGGTAGAATGGATTGGGGAATCTGGTGAAAAATTAATACCTGCCGTAAAAGCCTTAGATTTAAGAGAGTCTTATAAAAACCAATATAAATACCAAATTAGAAGACGTGACCACCTTCTCAATTTTTTTGGTGAACAATAAAAAATTTTGATAATGAAACTTAAGTTTTTAAGCCTTGCCTTTTTCGTTTTACAATTTACTATAGCTCAAGACAAGCCAAATGTGCTGTTTATCGCAATAGACGATTTGAACGATTATGTAAGTTGCATGAATGGTCCTTTAAGTGTACCAACTCCTAATATTGATAGACTAGCAAAACAAGGAACATTGTTTGAAAATGCACATTGTCAAGCTCCCATTTGCGGACCATCAAGGGCCAGTATTATGACAGGGCTTTATCCTTCAACTTCTGGGAATTATTTGCAAGTTACTGATAAGAGTATAAAAAAGGCAAGTAGGCCTGCAAGCGAATCTATTTTTATGCCCGATTATTTTGAACAATTTGGGTACAAGACCATGGCTGTAGGGAAAATTTATCATGGAGGAGATGCTGCGGGTACTTTTAAGGAATATGGAGGCTATCATAATTGGGATGGCCTTAGGCCCGAAAAAAGGGTGAATTATGACCCAGCAAGATTACCTCATAAAGTAGGTCGTACCATGACTGATTGGGGTGCTTATCCAGAACACGATAGTATAGTTGGCGATTATAAAATTGCAAAATGGGCGGTAGACAAATTGAGTAAAAAGCATAATAAGCCATTTTTTCTTGGAGTTGGTTTTAATAAGCCACATGTCCCTTGGCATGTTCCGCAAAAGTGGTACGATATGTTTCCTTTAGAAAACATAAAAACCCCACCATATAAAAAAGACGATTTTGATGATATTTCTCTGATGGCCCAAAAAGTGGCAGAGGCGCCAATGATGCCAACTACTGAAGAGCTTATAAAATGGGGGCAGTGGAAGGAAGTCATACAAGCTTATTCAGCTTGTATTGCTTTTGTTGATGCTCAAGTGGGGAAAGTATTGGATGCCCTTGAAAATTCAGAGTACGCTAACAACACCATTATAGTTTTATGGTCTGACCACGGGTATCATTTAGGAGAAAAGAATAGGGTGGCAAAACAGGCCTTATGGGAACGAGATACGCGTACAGTTTTAGTAATTAAAGATGTAAATCAAATAAAGGGTAAACAATGTGATGCTCCCGTTGGGCTAATTGATATGTATCCAACTTTGGTAGATATGTGCAATTTGCCTTCCTTAAATCAATTAGAAGGAAACTCTATAAAAGATTTAGTAATAAAGCCTAAAACGAAGTGGAAAAATCCAGCACTATGTTTTTATGGAGAGGGGAATATAGCCATTAGAGGTAAAAGATATAGGCTAACACAATATGAAGATGAGTCGCTCGAATTATACGATATGAAAAAGGATCCTAACGAGTGGTATAATCTGGCGAATAACAAAAAGTATCAAAAAATCATTAGGAAACTTCAAATGAATATTCCAAAAGAATGGACGTCTTTAAGCGAACATTCATCATATGACTTCAATGACTATTTTAGAGGGAAATCGAAAAAGCAAATCAAATATTAGAGTAAAGTCGCATGTATGAATAAAAAAAACATTGTGATAACGGGTGCCAGTGGAGGTGTTGGAAGCTTGTTGTCTAAAGGGCTAGCAAAGAACGGTCATCATATAATTTGTTTAGGAAGAAGAGAAAAAGCTTTAAAAGAATTGGTAGAAGATATTCAATCTGAAGGAGGGAGCGCATCGTTTGGAATTGTTGACATGATGAATGATGTACAGCTAGTTGCTGTTGTTGAAAGTATCATTAAGGAGTCTGATAGGATAGACGTTTGGATAAACAATGTTGGCGTTAATAACCACAATGCCATTGGTCCAACATGGGAGTTAGAACCAAAAAATTGGTGGAAAGAAGTGTCTCTAAACCTATACACGGCTTTTGTGGGAACACGAACGGCAATTAATGTAATGAAAGAAGGAAATTCAGGTTACATTATCAATCTTGGTGGTGGAGGTGTTCAGAAACCCAAACCATATGGTTCTTCTTATGGAGCCGCTAAAACGGCTGTTGTTAAATTTTCTGAAACGGTTAATTTGGAGTTAGAAGAGGAAAACTTAAATATTAAAGTATTTGCTTTTAATCCCGGATTTATAAGAAATGATAGAACAGAGGAATTGGTAGAATCAAATGTTGCAAGAAAATATATGCCGGAGTTAGAGCAGATCCTCAAATATGGTGAGATGTCCGATATCCAAGACTCTATTGACTTAATAGAAACCATAATTAGTGGAAAAGCTGATATGTTAGCTGGAAAGTACTTTTTTTCAGACGATAAAAATATTCAGGAAGCCATTGATAACGCTGAAACTTTTATTAAAGAAACCCGAAATTTGTTAAGGGTGAAGGTGTAGTTTCTACTTGTTAAGAGAAAAGAAAACCTGCCTTCCGTCTTCAAGTATTTTGTTTTCGCCAATTATTTCAACAGGAGCACTTAAACGAATATCTGTTGAAGAAGCACCAATTTTAAATTCAAAATTTCCAGGTTCAAGAATCCATTGGTTATTTTTAAACTGAACAAGTTGCTCAGGAGATACTTCAAAAGTAATAGATTTTTGTTCCTTAGATTTTAAAGAAACTCTTTGAAACCCTTTTAACTGAATAGGTTTCATGGTTGAATTAGTATCCTTTGGAGAAACATAAAGTTGAACAATTTCATCGCCATCCATTTCTCCAGTATTTTTTACTTGTAATGAAAGTGTGAAACTGTCATCGTTCAGGTTTACTTCTGGAGGTCCTTCTAAACTTGTATACTCATAATTTGTATAGGAAAGACCATAACCAAACGGATATTGTATGTCAACATTATCATATCCGTTTTTGTAATTGGTTTCCATTTTACTTTCAGTAGCTGGATATGTAACACATAATTTACCAGAAGGGTTTGTATTGCCAACCAAAATATCAGCGATAGCATTTCCGCCTTCTTCACCCGGAAACCAAGCTTGTACTATGGCAGCACATTTATCTTTAAATTTACTAACAATTTGCTGTCTTCCACCAAAAAGTACTAAAACCACAGGTTTACCAGTGTCAATGAGTTTTTGAACAAAAGCTTCTTGTTCACCAGGTAGCTTTATGCCTTTGCGTTGGCGTCCTTCACCACATAAGTATAGGTTTTCGCCAACAGCTGCAATAATAACATCACTCTTTTCTGCAAAGGCAACGGCTTTCTCTAAATCGGGTTGAGGCAATCCTTTAATGGTCATCATTTTAAGTTTACTTAATCTATCATCACCTAATCCATTGTTATCAATTATCGATTCTAGTGGGGCGCTCCAGTCACAACCTCGTTCCTGCATTATTTCTATATGCTCCCCTAAACGACTTTTTAATCCTTCATGTAATGTATACAGCTTTGGGTTTTCTGGATCAAACTCTTTACTATGCCAAAATGATATCATGGATTGATACGTGTAATCACCTAGCATGCAATAATATGTTGAGCTATTTGGCCCAAGTAGGGCCACTTTTTTAATATCTTTTTTTAGTGGAAGAATACCGTCATTTTTCAATAATACAATAGATTGAGTGGCGGCTCGGTATGCCAAATCCCGATAAGCTGGAGGGTCAAAATTAAGGTTTCCGTCTATACCTATTTGAGGTTTTGAATCCAATAATCCCAATTTAGTTTTCATTATTAATGAACGTTTTACGGCAGTATTAATAACATCTATAGAAATTAATCCCTCTTCAAGGGCCTCAGGTAAAAAAGGAAATGCAACAGGTGCTGAAACTTCAATATCAATACCAGCAGTTAAAGCCTTAATGGCAGCGTCTTTTAAAGAATTAGCTTGTTTATGACCTTTATGAATAAGGCTAACCGCACCGTAATCACTAATTACAACACCGTCAAATTTTAGATGTGTTCGCAGAATATCGGTTAACATTTCAGAGCTTGCAGCAACAGCTACTCCTTTGTATTTCCCATAGGAAGGCATGACGCTTTTAGAACCTGCTAATTTCATTACCGCTTCATGAGGCATGATATAATCTTCATAAAGTTCCTTCGGATTGTCATTTTGTGTGCCATAACCTGCAAAATGTTTTGTTGTTGCAGCAACGCCTGTTTTAAAATTATTTCCTTGTAAACCTTTTACAAAGGAAACTCCTAAACAAGAGGTTAAATAAGGGTCTTCACCATAACTTTCTTCCAAACGGCTCCAATGGGCGGTGCGACTCATATCTAACATAGGAGATAAAGCATAAGTTGCTCCTGCAGCACGCATATTTAATCGGGTTGTGTTTGAACATTCTTGAATTAATTCAGGATTCCAGGTGCAGCCCATGCCAATTTGTTGCGGATAGGTAGTAGCCCCCTGTGTAGCAAATCCTGTTATAGCTTCTTCGTGGAAAATAGCAGGTATTTTGGTTTCGGTTTTCGTCATTAACCAATGCTGTACTTCTCTAACAAAATCTCGTAATTCGTTGGGACTCAAAGTTAAACCTGATGAGAATTGACAAAAATGACCAATACCATGTGGCATAACCTCTTTGGCTAATTCTGGTGAAAATTTGTCGTCAACCATAATATCTCTAGGACGTATACCTTCAATTTGAACTAGTTTCTCATCAAGTGTCATTTTACTCATAATGGAATCAACCTTAGCATCAATTTCACTATTTGAAAAAGCTTGGGTATTTATTGTGTTTCTTTCTGTTTTGTCCGTATTGCAGGCAGTAATAATTAGCAGACATATAATGGAAAGAGTTCTCTTCATGGTATTCATATTATCTTATTAGATAGTGTAGTATTTAATGTAAAAATACCAAGGAATAATCACTTAAAATGGAACAAATGGTTTAATGAAGAAGACAAACGTTTAAAGTTGATCTAAACTGTATAGTTTTACTTCAACTTATTCTTATTAGTAGAATTTCTAATAATTAATTCAGACTTTAAAACCTTTTGGGTATGTGGCTTTGACTGGTTTTTGATTCTTTCAAAAATTAATTGAGCCGATTCATAGCCCATTGCATAGGCTGGCTGGTCAATGCTTGTTAAAGAGGGCTCCAAAAGCTCATTAACGGGTTCATTATTAAAGCCTATTATAGCAAGGTCCTCAGGAATATTTAATCCGCGTTCCTTGGCTGCTAACATTGCTGCAATAGCCACTTGATCACTAAAGGCTATAATGCCTTCTGGTGGATTTGGAGAGTACAAAAGTTTTCTGGCGGCACTTAAATTACTTTCTCGGGTGAAATTACAATATTCAATTTGCTTTTCATCTACTTTAATATTAGCATCAATTAGAGCTTGTTTGTAACCCTGTAAACGGGTATTACTTATCTGAAGTATTTTTGGACCTCCAATATAAGCTATACGCTTACATCCTATAGAAGCAAGGTGTTCAGTTGCATCATAAGATGCTTTAAAATTATCAATAACTACTTTATCTGTTTCGACTTCATCGCATTGTCTATTAAAAAAGACTAATGGAATGTTTTTCTCTTTCAATTCAAGAAAATGATCAAATTGTTTGGTTTCACCCGCTAGCGAAACAATTAATCCGGAAACCCCTATATCAAGAAGTTCTTTGGTTAAACTTTTCTCTCTCTGATAAGATTCGTCAGATTGACAGATAATAATGTGCATACCATTTTCCTCAGCTACTTTCTCAATACCACTAATAGCCATAGCATATAAATGATAACTTATTTTAGGAACAATTACACCTATGGCGTTTAGTTTTTTAGGTGCTATTGCATCGGGAAATTTGTTGCTGAAGTAATCTAATTCATTAGCAAGGTCTAACACCTTTTCCCGAACAGATTTACTTATTCTAGGATTATTCTGTAAGGCTCTAGAAACGGTAGAAGTTGAAATACCTAAGGCATTTGCCAAATCTAGCAAGGTTGTTTTCTTTTTCATTAAAGCTAATTAATTCCGCTCAAAACTAAGGCATTAGGTTGTTTTATGCAATAAATTGCGCAAAAAAATCATCAAAACAGGCCATTT
The DNA here is from genome assembly GCF_008056315.1 of Seonamhaeicola maritimus. Taxonomy (GTDB): domain Bacteria; phylum Bacteroidota; class Bacteroidia; order Flavobacteriales; family Flavobacteriaceae; genus Seonamhaeicola; species Seonamhaeicola maritimus. Next base: position 426,851 of record NZ_VRKQ01000018.1, read on the forward strand.
TCTAATGATTTTACATGATATTATTCTATATTTGCATTGAAAATTTAATAAAACAAGAATTAGTGCAATAAATTGCGCAAAAATTTATCAAATGAGTAAAAATTATAACATTGCAGTTGTACCAGGTGATGGCATTGGAAATGAAATTGTACCTGAAGGATTAAGAGTAATAAAAGCTGTTGCTGAAAAACATGGCTTTACAATTGACACGGAGTCGTTTGATTGGGGGGCAGGATATTACCTTAAAAATGAAGAATTTATGCCAAAAAATGGGTTAGAGGTTCTTAAAAATTTTGATGCAGTATATTTTGGTTCTGTTGGATTACCTGCGGTAGATGATACACTTCCTGCGAAAGATTACACTTTTAAAGTTCGTACAGGATTTAATCAATATGTGAATTACAGACCAGTAAGAACATATCCAGGGGTTACACGTCCCTTACGTTCAGAAAAGCACATCGATTTTGTAATTGTTAGAGAAAACACCGAAGGAGAGTTTGTACAAATGGGAGGGCAGTACTTACCAGATGAAGCAAACGGAATGGGTACAGACACCAGTGTTTTTACAAGAAAGGGTATAGAAAGAGTAGCTCATTATGCCTTTAAGTTAGCTAGAACTAGAAGAAATAAAGTAACACACATTACAAAGTCTAATACCTTGATTCATAGCTTGTCTTATTGGGATAGAGTAATTAAAGAAGTGGCTCAAGAATACCCAGATGTAGAACATGAGCAAATGTATATTGATAATTCTACAGCTATGTTTGTATTAAAACCTGAGATTTTTGATGTAGTTTTAACTACCAATCTTTTCGGTGATATTTTAAGTGATTTGGGAGGTGCTGTTATGGGAAGTTTAGGTTTAGGAGGAAGTGGAAACATTAATCCTGAAAAAGAGTTTCCATCAATGTTTGAACCTATTCATGGTTCGGCTCCGGATATAGCGGGACAGAATATTGCAAATCCTTACGGACAAATATGGTCTGCGGCTATCATGTTAGAGCATTTAGGTGAAGTGGAGGCTGCTAATAATATTATGGAAGCAATTGATAAATCTACTTCTGAAGGTGTTTTAACTGTTGATTTAGGAGGAAGCGCAAAAACTTCTGATGTTGCAGATGCAGTGATTAAAAATCTTTAATAAATGAATATTGTAGATCTTACATTAACATATACCAATAGTTTTACTGGTTTCTCTAAAGAAACTAGTAGAACTATTGAAAAAGATGGATGGAATGCGAGTACTTTAACTTTTTATTCGCATTGTGGTACGCATATGGATGCACCTATTCATTTTAATGTAAGTAAGCAAACTATTGATGAAATTCCAGTTTCAGATTTTGTTGGAAAAGCTTGGGTTATAGATGTTCGTCATATAGGTTCTAAAGGCATTCTTAAGGTTGCACATTTACCAGATGAAATCATTCAGCAATTCACTGCTGGCGATAGTTTGATTTTTTGGACAGATTGGTCACAGTATGCCAATACTCCAAAATATAGAGATGAATTACCCAGAATAAGTGAGGCCTTGGCAAATTGGTGTGTTGAGCAAAGGGTAAAGATGATTGGTGTAGAACCGCCATCGGTTGCTGATGTTAACAATATTGAAGAGGTTACAAAAATCCATCAAATATTATTAAAGGGCGTAGTGATTATTGAAGGATTAACCAATCTTGAAAAACTACAATCTAACTGTGTTGAATTAATTGCATTGCCTTTAAAAATAGGTGAAGGTGATGGTTCTCCAGCAAGAGTTATAGCTATAGAAAAGTATTAATGAATGTTTCATTATTAGACATATTAAATAAATTACCAGAGGAAGATAAAACCGACTTTAGGTCTTTGAATAAGTCTTTATTTAAAGCGAATAATAAGGTTTGTATTGTTGTTGATGATGACCCAACAGGAAATCAAACAGTTTATGATATTCCGCTTCTAACTAATTGGGATGTTAAGACTTTAATTTCTGAATTCAATCAATCGTCTACCTTCTTTCTGTTAACTAATTCTAGAAGTTTAAGTGCTGTTGAGACCTCTGGTATTTATAATGAAATAGCACAAAACATCTATCAAGCTTCTAAAATAACAGGAAAAAACTACAGTATTATAAGCAGAAGTGACTCCACTCTGCGTGGACATTTCCCTTTAGAACCAAAGACGCTTAAAGAAACACTGGGTTTAGATGAGGCTATTACTGTTTTTATTCCAGTTATGTTTGAAGGTAAGCGTGTTACCGTTAATGATACGCATTATATACAAGATGAAGATGATCTAATTCCTGTAAATGAAACACCATTTGCTCAAGATCATTCTTTTAAATATTCCAAGGCTAATCTAAAAGAGTATATTGAAGAAAAGTCAGGAGGAGTAATAAAATCAACAGAGGTTTTTTCAATTTCATTAGACACAATTAGACAGAGTAATACCGATGTGCTTTCTGAAAATATTTTAAAGATACCTGCAGGGAGTTATTGCATTTTCAATAGTGTTAACTATTCGGATTTGGATAAGGTAACCAATGCTTTATTAGGTGCTGAAAAATTGGGAAAACAAATTGTATACAGAACATCTAGCTCATTCGTACCATCATATATAGGTTTGAAACCTAAAGGGCTATTAAATCAAGATGACTTATTAAAAGAATCAAATTCTCATGGCGGTTTAACAATTGTTGGATCTTATATAAAAAAATCTTCGGAACAACTTCAGGAAGCTTTAAAACTATTTGATGCTACCACCACACTTGAAGTTAATGTTGAACAAGTTTTAAGCAGTAATTCTAAGACGTATTTAACTACAGTTATCAATCAAATAGATGCTAACCTAAAAATAGGTAAAAACACTATTGTATTTACTAGTAGAAAATTGGTTACGGGAGCAGATACTTCATCAACCATTAACATTGCATCAACTATATCAAAGGCATTGGTAGGTATCGTAAATGGTTTATCTGTAAGGCCTAAATACCTAATAGCTAAAGGTGGTATTACATCACATGACCTTGCAATTAAAGGATTAGAAATGAGGCGTTCTAAAGTAATTGGCCAAATTCAACCCGGTATCCCAGTATGGAAAATGGGTAGTGAAACAAAATTCCCTACATTACCATATATAGTATTTCCCGGTAATGTGGGGACAACAAAAACATTAAAAGAAGTTATAACTAAACTAAGCTAAAAATATGAGTTCACATGTTCCAACTAAAAGATATTGGTTCTTTGCAGGATCCTTTTTAATAACACTTTTATTATATATTGATAGGGTCTGTATATCTTCAGCAAAAGATTCTATTGCATCCGATTTGTCCTTATCTGATATTGAAATGGGATGGGTGTTGAGTGCTTTTGCCTTGGGTTATGCATTATTCCAAGTTCCAGGTGGTTCATTAGGTGATAAATATGGTGTGCGAAAAGTAATGACTTCAATCATGGTATTATGGTCGATATTTACTGCTTTAACTGGAGCAGCATGGAATTATATATCTATGCTCTTTTTTAGATTTACTTTTGGAGCTGGTGAAGCAGGAGCTTTCCCTAATATTTCTAGAGCAGCGTTTTCTTGGGTACCAACTAAAGAAAGAGGTGTTTTTCAAGGCATTAATTTTTCAGGATCTAGATTGGGAGCTGCATTTGCACTACCATTAGTGGCGTATTTAATTGATTCATGGGGATGGCGTGCTATTTTTTACTTTTTTGGCGCCGTTGGTATTATTTGTTCCATAGTTTTTTATTTCCTTTTCAGAAATAAACCTGAAGAACATTCTGGCTTATCAGAAGTTGAAAAAGAATTCATAGTTAAAAACAGGCAGCAAGAGGTAGAAAAAGAAGGCGGAAATTTACCTCTAAAGACAATTCTAACTTCAAAAAATGTTATACTAGCTATGATTCAGTATATAGGGAGTAATTTTATTTTCTTTTTTATGCTTACTTGGTTATTCCCTTACATAAAAGCAAAATATGAACTTAGTTTAGTTGCTACAGGGTTTTATGCTATGTTACCATTGCTAGCTGGTGCTGTGGGAAATTGGGTGTCTGGGTTTATGGTAGACAGCATTTACAGAAAAGGGCAGTGGAAACGTTCAAGACAATTACCTGCAACCATAGGTTTTGTATTGGTTGTAGTAGGTATTTTATCTAGTTTATATATGGACAGTGCCTTAGGAGCTGTATTATGTTTATCTGTCGCTATTTTTGGGGCTGATATGACATTGAGTCCATCTTGGTCATTCTGTATGGATATTGGTGAAGAGAATTCTGGTAAAGTATCAGGAATGATGAATATGGCAGGAAATTTAGGTGCTTTCACAACGGCCTTGGCATTTCCTTATTTACAAGAATGGACAGGTTCTAATGAGCCATTCTTTTATGTAGCTGCTGCTTTAGGGGTGGTGGCTATCTTTTGTTGGTCTTTCATGAATCCGAATAAAAAATTAAATGATGCAAACTAAATTAAAAGGCGTAGCCATAGGTGCAGGATATTTTAGCAGGTTTCAGTACGAAGCTTGGAAACGTATTCCTGAAGTTGAAATAACAGCCTTATGCAATTCTAATTTAGAAAGAGCAAAAGGCATTATGAAGCCTTACGGTGTCAAGAATCATTACACAGATTATAAGGAAATGATTCTTACCGAGAAACCAGATTTTGTTGATATTATCACTCCACCAGAATCACATTTTGAAATGTGTAAGTTTGCTGCAGATAATGGGGTTCATATTATTTGTCAGAAGCCTTTGGCACCAACATACGAAGAGTCTAAAAAGATTGTTGATTATGTTTCAACTAAAAACGTACGTTTTGTAGTGCATGAAAACTTTAGGTTTCAACCATGGCATAGAGAAATAAAAAAGATTATAAATAACGACGATATAGGTGATTTATTCAGTCTTAATTTCAGATCCAGAATGGGTGATGGTTGGGGAGAAGATGCTTACTTAGGAAGACAGCCTTACTTTAGAGATTATAAAAAATTACTTATTTACGAAACCGGAGTTCACTTTATTGATACATTCCGTTATCATGCTGGTGAAGTTACCAGCGCTTACGCTATTTTAAAACGATTAAATCCTGTTATAAAAGGGGAGGACTCTGGATTGGTGGTTTTGAATTTCGAGAATAATTCACACGCCATTTGGGATGCAAATCGCTATAACGAAAACAACTTTAAAAAATCAAGATATACTTTCGGGGAATATTTAATTGATGGATCAAAAGGATCAATTCGATTGTATTCAGACGGGACTATAACGGTTCAAAACTTAGGAGAAAGTGAGAAAAAGCACAATTATGTGCATAAGGATGTAGGTTTTGCAGGTGATTGCTGTTATATATTCCAAAGGGACTTTATTGACAAACTAATTTCTGGTGAACGTTTTGAAACCAGTGGAGACAATTATCTTAAAACATTACAGGTGCAGGAAGCGGTTTATAAATCAGCCGAAATTAACGCTCCAGTAACTTTATAAATATTATCAACTAAACTAAATCTTAAATTATTATTAACATGCAAAAACTATCGTTTCTGTTAGGAATTCTGCTTCTCACTTGTAGTAGTGTGAATGCGCAAAAAATTGAAGGTGCATTAAAAAAATGGCACAAAATAACCCTAAGTTTTGAAGGTGATCAATTAAGTGAAAGTGATGAAAACAATCCGTTTTTAAACTATCGTTTAAATGTCATTTTTAAGAATAAAAATAAAACTATGATTGTTCCTGGTTTTTTCGCTGCCGATGGAAATGCAGGAGAGACTAGTGCAAAATCAGGAAATATCTGGAAAGTAAGGTTTATGCCAGATGAAGTAGGCGAGTGGTCTTATGAAGTTTCTTTTAGAAAAGGTGAGAATATAGCGGTTAATGATGATATTCATGCAGGTGAAGCAGTAGCTTTTGATGGAGCTAAAGGTAAATTTATAATAGGAGAATCTGATAACGATGGTTCTGCTTTCAGAACAAAAGGAAGATTAAAATATACGGGTGACCGATATTTAAGATATGCAGATTCAAAAGAAGCATTTTTAAAAGGAGGAGCTGATAGTCCTGAGAGTTTTTTAGGGTATTATGAGTTTGATCAAACCCCAGCTTCTCATAAATATGAAGCTCATGCAAGTGATTGGAAAGAAGGTAATCCAACATGGCAAAATGGTAAAGGTAAAAATATTATTGGAGCTTTAAATTATTTGGCTTCTGAAGGGATGAACTCTGTTTATTTCTTAACAATGAATGTTCAAGGAGATGGGAAAGATGTATGGCCTTGGACTAATAGACACGAGCGTTACCGATTTGACTGTAGTAAGTTAGATCAGTGGGAAGTTGTGTTTGATTATATGGATGATTTAGGGTTAATGCTCCATATAGTAACTCAAGAAACAGAGAACGAATTACTTTTAGATATTGGTGAAACAAAAACACAACGTAAACTGTATTACCGTGAATTAATTGCTCGTTTTTCACATCATTTAGCTATTACCTGGAATTTAGGTGAAGAGAATGGTCCGTTACATTGGACTCCTAAGGGACAAACAGATAAGGATAGAAAGGCCATGGCTAAATATATAAAAACCCATGACCCTTATCAGAATTTTGTGGTATTACATACTCATGCGTCAACACCTGCACAAGACTTGTTTTTAACGCCGCTTTTAGGTTATGAATATTTAGATGGTCCTTCAATGCAAACACACTATCCGGTGAATGTACACGATATAACTGTGAAATGGATAAATGAATCAGGTAAATTTGGTAAACAATGGGTAGTTTGTCAAGATGAGATTGGGCCTGCTAGTACAGGTGCTAAACCGGATGCCGATGATCCTGAACATAACGATATTAGAGCTGAAGTGCTTTGGGGTAATTTAATGGCAGGAGGCGCTGGCGTAGAATGGTATTTTGGATACAAATTTGCACATCATGATTTAACTTGTGAAGATTGGAGATCCCGCAATAATGTTTGGGATCAAACACGTTTTGCCTTGGAATTTTTTAATAATTATCTACCATTTGAAACAATGACTTCAAATGATGGACTTACTAAAAATGAACATGATTATGTATACGCTAAAAAAGGTTCAATTTACGCTGTTTATTTACCTAAAATAGAAGAAACTAAATTAGATTTATCCGGAATAAAAGCAAAGTTTTCCGTGAAATGGTATAATCCAAGAACAGGTGGTGCTCTTTTAACAGGAAGTACAAAAACTATAAAAGGTGGTGGCCTTGTTTCTATTGGAACACCTCCATCGGCGGAAGGAGATTGGGTAGCCTTGATTCAAAATAAGTCAAAAAAGAAAGTCGTTGCCACTCCAAATAACAGCATAACCATAAATGCTATTGGAGACTTCGAAATTGATAAAACTTCCGAAGCAATTTATTATAAAGAAGAAAAAAGAGGAACATTTGCTATTAACGCTGGTAACAAAAGTCAAAGAGATAAATTTGCGAGTGCCTCTTCCATTTTTAAAGGGGAAACAGGCTATTATTCTGGTGAGTTGAATACAATGGCCGAAAATGATGGGGAATCAACTTATTTTATTACTGTCAATAAACAAAAAATGAAATTTCTTAAAAATCCTCAAACTCCAGAATCATTTAAAAACACAAGTTTGGCGGTAGGTAAGTTATATTTGAAAAAGGGTGATACTATTAAAATAGCTTCAAAAGCTTTAACTAATGGTAAGATTCCAGAGGCTGATGAAACTGCTTGGTCTCGTGGTAGATGGAAATCTTTAAGATTGACACCCGTGATTTTCGATTTAAATGAAAAGTTAGAAGATGTAGAAGCTTTTGAAGAAAAAAATGGTTTGCTAGCAGTTGAAGGCGAAGCATTTCATTACAATTCAAATAATGGAAGTCCAAGAAAATTCTATGTACATGAAAAAGGAGGAAAGTTCCCTTTTACCAGTCATGACGACCACTTAAAGGGAGCTAGTGGTGATGCTTATATTGAAGCTATGCCTGATACAAGAAAAACACATGATGATAAGTTGATTGTGGGTGAAAACTTTTTTCCGGTTCCAGGAATCGGCGGTATGGTATCTTATAAAGTGAAAATCAACACTCCAGGAACTTATTATGTTTGGGTAAGAGCTTATTCTACTGGACCAGAAGATAATGGTTTACATGTTGGTGTAAATGGCGAATGGCCTGAAAGCGGACAAAGAATTCAACTTTGTAAAGGAAAGCATAATTGGACTTGGTCTTCAGCACAACGTGTTCCTGAAAACCATTGTGGATATGCACAAACAATTACATTAACATTTGATAAAGCCGATGAATACATTGTTTCTTTCTCTATGAGAGAAGATGGTTTTGAACTAGATAAGTGGATGTTAGTAAAAGATAAAAGCTACATTCCAGAATAATAGATAAGAATTATTTTTAATTAGTTAGAAAGAAGGTGTTAAGCTGAAATGGTTTAACGCCTTCTTCCGCCACCACTTTGTTTTCCTCCATACTCCATAGCCTCACCTTTTCCAAAACCGTAGCTAAATCCAAATATGATGAACCGACCTCTTTGATTTTGGTTAAATAAATAAAAGTCATCTTGAATTGTTTCAAATTCTTCTATTCGAGAGGCGAAAACATCTCGAACACTAATGCTAATAGTGCCTTTATCTTTTAGAACTTTTTTTCTTAATCCTAAATCAGCAAAAAGAATTTCAGCAGTTTTACCCTGCACTGTTTTGGTACCTGAGCGGTAATTTCCTGTAATTTCAAAATCAATATCTCCCGGAAAACCAATTTTACTAGTCAATTTTCCAGACCATTGGTCAGCATTAAAATCTATAGAAGTACCTTCAAACTCACCTTTACGCTTAAAGTAATTATAGTTAAAATCTCCATTAAATACTAGCCATTTCGCAACGGGATACTTACCATTAACTTCAATACCTAAAGCATCATTAGTACCAATATTATACGGCTTATATGTGTTCACATTATCTTCGAAAGTTGAAATTCTTCTTTCTATAGCATCGGTAGTATACCTGTAATATACTCCAAAGTTTAAGGATGCTTTACCTAAATTGTAAATATTGGTTAATTCATAAGAATCTGTGAATTCTGGTTGTAAATCAGGGTTCCCGGTTCTAATATTAAAGTTGTTTCTAATATTAAAAAATGGATTTAAATCACGCCAATTTGGTCTTGATATACGCCTTGAATAGCCTATTTGTAATGAATAACTGTCACTAAGTTTATAGGAAGAATGAAAACTCGGAAATAGGTTTAAATAGTTTTGATCATTATTTTCATTGGTATCAGCAAGCAAAGTTTCAATGTCTGTATTTTCTATACGCAATCCCAACTTAATACCCCATTTTTCTCCTTCATAAGCTGCGGTTCCGTAAACACCCAATACGTTTTGATCAAATTCAAAAATATTGGTTTGATTGGGATCTGTTTCATAAACATTTCCAACTAAATCTTGAACTTCATAATCATTAGTAGTATTATCTAACACATATTGACCACCGGTTTCAATGGTGAATTTTTCGTTGTAAGGTTTTGTATAGTCTAATTTAAAGGTGTAGTTAGCATTTTTGTAGTCGGTGCGGGTTTTTTGATCTGCATCTCTGTCAGGACCAGCAAGGGTTACATCATTAAAATCAGAAGATTGGTCTTTTCCAAAAAACCGGCCTAAGGCACTAAATAGGAGCATGTGATCCTCGTGGTCATCAAAATCTTTTTTGTATTGTAGCTCATATTGATACCTCGGATTTGTAGCTTCTGTTTCTTCAGTCCTCTTCCAGATAGACCGTTCCGTGCCATCAAACAAATCAAAATCAAAACTTGAGGGTTGTTCTTCAATTTCGTATGCAAAACTACCTGAAAGCGTTAATATATTGTTCTCGTTAATATGATAATCTGTCCCTAAGATGATATTATAATAAGTCTCATTTCTATATTCAGTCCCATTAGATTTTAAAGTTGTATTCTCAATTAAATCTCTGTTGATACTTTTTCTATGATTTGGCAATTCTTGGTAACCAATACCTATTTGACTAAAAAGATTAAATTTCTCTGTACGTCTATTTAAACTCATACCGAAACTGTAATTTGAAGGGTCTCCAATATTAACACTTGCAGATCCGTTCAAACCTTTACGCTCTTCCTTCTTCAGAATGATATTTATGATTCCCGAAGTTCCTTCTGCATCATATTTAGCAGATGGATTGGTAATTACCTCTACACGTTCCATCATATCTGCTGTAATAGTTCCCAGTGTATTTCCACTGTCACTGGCAATTATTGATGGTTTACCATTAATAAGTATTTGTACTCCCTGACTACCACGAAGACTAATAGCGCCTTCTATATTTACATTTACAGACGGCACGTTGTTTAAAACCTCTAACGCACTGGCTCCGGTAGAACTTAAATCTTTGCCAATGTTAAAAATACGTTTATCTAACTTAAATTCGGTTTTAGATATTTCTGCTTCAACAACCACTTCGTTAAGTTGTTCTAAATCTTCTTCAATTGTTATATTACCTAGTTGAATTTTTCCTTTTGCTATTTTAAAATCTTTAATAGATTTCGTTTTAAATCCAATAAAACTAACTTCTATATAAAAGTTTGAAGCTTCAGTTTCTAGCTTAAAAGTACCATCATCCTGGGTGGTTGTACCGGTTAAATTATTTTTAGTTTCATGCTCAACCAAAATTACAGTCGCGAATGCTACTGGTTGATTGGTTGAAGATTCTAAAACTTTTCCTGTAATACTGATATTTTTACTTTGGCCAAAAAGAGTAAAAAGAGAAAGTAGAAAAAAAATAATAGTTAAGCCAATTGACTTACTATTTTTAAAAACTAAAAGCATATATTAATTAAATTGAAAAACAAATATAAGTAGTGGGGTTTATTTAACTACACATTATAACAAATCATTAAGAAAATAAGTTTAGAATAATTTAGAAATAAAAATCAAAATAGTAGGATCATTTTCAAATCCTTCACGTATTTTCTGAAAGGCAATACGCATTTGAGGTTCTACTTTTTATAATTATAACAAATTTTAACATTTCATTAATAAGGGGTTTTGATTTATAATACGTCTTTTATATAAACATAAAAACCTGAAATACAAAATGAGAAAATTATCAGCTATAATATGCTTATTTTTTAGTTTAAGTATAATAGCGCAAGATTTAAGCGCACCAATCCCGGTAGACCAAAGCATAAAAAAAGGAGTTTTACCAAATGGTCTTACCTATTATATAAAGAGTACAGATGTAGTAAAAGATGCTGCTAGTTATTATATAATTCAAAATGTAGGTTCTGTCTTAGAAAACGATGACCAACAAGGATTAGCTCACTTTTTAGAGCATATGGCATTTAATGGAACCGAGAATTTTAAAGGAAAAGGAATCTTAAACACGTTTCAGGAAAAAGGCTTAGTTTTTGGTAGGGATATAAACGCCTACACCGGTTTTGATGAAACTGTTTACAATATAGACAATGTACCTACAGAGCCAGAACTTATAGACAAAGGATTACTGGTATTACATGATTGGTGTAATTATTTATTGTTGACCGATGATGAAATAGATGCTGAAAGAGGAGTAATAAAGGAGGAGTGGAGAACACGCCAAAATGGACAAATGAGATTATATCAAACCTCACTTCCAATAACATTTAATCATTCAGTATATTCGGATAGATTGCCAATAGGTTTGATGAGAATTGTAGAGAATTTTGAATATAAAGCTTTACGTGATTTTTATCATGATTGGTACCGTACAGACTTACAGGCTATTGCTATTGTTGGAGATATTAATGTTAACGAAATTGAAAGCAAAATAAAAAATCTATTCTCTATAATTCCAGCTATAGAAAACCCCAGGGAGCGTTTTATTGTTGAAGTTCCTGAAAATAGCGAGATGCTTTATAGCTTAGGAATGGATAAAGAAATTTCTACATCTATGTTAGATTTTGGGATTCGTCATAAAAAATCATTAAAAGATCAAACGGTAGAAGATTTAAAAGCATCGCTTTTAGAATCTATGGCTACTCAAATGCTGTCTGCAAGAATTAATGAAGAAGCTCAAAAACCAGATGCATCGTTTTTGGGAGCTAGAGCAGGTTACAGATCTATGGCAAGAGCTAATAATGCTTTTGGAATAAGAATTGCCCCTAAACCAGGGCAACAACAGCAAGCTTTTGCAGCTGTATTAACTGAAGTGGTAAGAGCTGTTAAGTTTGGCTATACATCATCAGAAATTAATAGAACTATTAAGGAGTTTTCAAATTATTATGAAACTCAAATAGCTAAGAAAGATGATAAAAGACATGGTTCAATAATTAATCTTATTAAAGATGATTATCTAAACAATAAGACTATTGCAGATATTGCAAAGGAATATGAAATTACTAAACAATTATTTGAGTCATTCACTCCAGAAGCTTTACATAATACCATTAAAAGATTGTATTCTAAAAATAACCGATACCTTAATGTAACTGGTGTTGAAGGTAAAAACAACTTAACCGAAGCCCAGGCTAAGGAAATTATTCAATTGGTTGAAAATGATCCAAAAATCACGGCTTATACAGAAGCTTTTGATGGTAAAACATTAATTTCTGGCTTAACCATTAACGAAGGAAGTATTGTTAAAACTGAAAACAATGCTGACTTGGGCTCAACAACTTATACCCTAAGTAATGGCATTAAAGTACATTACAAATTTGTTGATAAGCAGAAAAATACGGTAGCTTTTAATGCAATTAGTTATGGAGGAAATTCGTTAATAAGTGATGAAGATTTGCCTTCAGCTAATTTGTTGGGAAACATAATTCAAATGTCTGGATTAGGAGATTACTCAGCAACAGAATTACCTAAAGTTTTAGCGGGTAAAACGGCTACTATGTCTCCAAGTTTAGGAGAAACTACAGAAAACTTAAAAGGGTCTTCTACAACTAAAGATGTAGAAACCATGTTACAATTGGTTCACTTATACTTTGAAAAACCTCGTTTTGATGAACAAGCATTTCAGGTATTACAAGGAGGGATTAATAATTATTTAATAAGAAGAAACAAAGACATTGGTGAGCAAATGAAGGATGGTATCACTACTACCTTATATGGTAACGACAACCCAAGAAAGCGTGTTTTTAACCAAGATTTTGTGAATGATGTTACTTTTGATAAAATGAAATCTGTGTATTTAAGCAGATTCGATAATCCAGCTGATTTCGAATATTTCATAGTAGGTGATGTTAAAGCAGAACAGTTAGAACCGTTATTATCAATGTATATTGCTAGTTTACCAACAACTACTGGTACTGAAACCTATAAAGATGTAACCCAATCTTGGGCTAGTGATAAGGTAGATGAAGACGTTTTCCTTAAAATGGAAGATCCTAAAACTAATGTGAATATATCTTTCAAAATAGCTAATGATTATACTGTAAAAAATAGGTTTGTTACTCAAGCTTTAGGCGCTATTATGCAATTAAGATTACAGGAAACACTCCGTGAAGAAGAAGGTGGTGTGTATAGTCCAAGAGCCCAAGCTTTTTTAACAAAAGAACCTAAAGCCTTATCATATATGTCAATTAGTTTTGATTGTAACCCTGATTTGGCTGAAAAACTTATTGCTATTGTTCATAATGAATTAACTAAAATGTCTAATGGAGAAATAAAGCAAGATGATTTAGATAAAACACTTACTAGCTATAAGAAATCTAGAGAACAATCTAAGAGCAATAATAGTTATGATATGGCCTTGTTAACCACTTTTTATAGGGATGGTTACAATATGAATGATGCTAATAATTTTGAAGATGTTGTAAACAATATTATTATAAAAGACATTCAAGCTTTAGCAAAAAAGTTACAGGTAAAAGGAAAATCGTTTGAAATAGTATTTAAACCAGCAAAATAAAATTTAAAATGAAACAAAATCATCTTTCTTCTTACATTTGTTTTAGTGTAATTTTTTGAGTTAGTCAGTCAATAAGTTTATAAGAAAGATGATAAAAAGGGCTATTGCTCAATAGCCCTTTTTTAAATAGAAATATCAATAAATAATTATGAAAAAGTTATTAGTAATATTAGTTTTAACCATTAACACAAATGGTTTTGCTCAAATATTAGATCCGGTAAAATGGTCAACTAGTGTGAATAAAATTTCAGACACTGAATATGAATTGGTGGCAACTGCTACAATTGAAGACAAGTGGCATTTATATTCACAAACTGTACCTGAAGGTGGTCCTATAGCAACTAGTTTTACTTTTGAAGGAAACGGTAATTATCTTAAAAAAGGCAATACTAAAGAGGAAGCAGGACATACCGTAGATGATCCCATCTTTGGAATGAAAATAAAGTTTTTCGAAAATAAAGCTTCTTTTAAACAAAGAATCAAATTAAGAGGTAAGTCACCGTTTGATATATCTGGCGCTGTAGAGTTCATGGTATGTGATGATACACGTTGTTTACCACCAACCGAAAAAGAACTAACTTTTAGCATTAAATAAATTGAGATTCAATTAAACTAACCATTATGAAAAAAATCATTTTTTTAATAACGTTATTCTGTATTACCATTGGTAACTCTCAGATATATGATCCAATTAAATGGGCAACTTCTGTAGAAAAAGTATCAGATACAGAGTATAAATTAATCACTAAAGCAGCCATAGAACCTGGGTGGCATTTGTATTCTCAGAATGTTCCAGATGGAGGTCCAATTGCGACAACATTTACTTATGATGATGCTAATGGAGCGTTTAAATTAAAAGGAAATACCACTGAAGAAGAAGGACATACTGAGTATACTGAGCTTTTTGGTGATGGAATGGATATTAAGTCTTTCGATATTAGTGCCAAATTTGAACAGTTGATTGAAGTTGTTGGTGATGAAAATACGCTTACAGCTTTTGTTGAATTTCAAACTTGTGATGATGTAAAGTGTTTAATGCCAAAAGAGGTTGAATTGACATTCAATTTAGGAGGTAAAGATCAAAAAACTAGTGATGCTGTTGCTGCAACAACGGCATCTGATTCTAATGATGATTCAGGGAATTCAGGATCTGCTCCAGGAAAATCAAAAAGAGGACTGTTTGCTTTGTTTTTTATCGCATTTTTATCGGGGTTTGCAGCATTATTAACACCATGTGTATTTCCCATGATACCTTTAACTGTTAGCTTCTTTACTAAACAAAGTCAGAATAAAGCACAAGGTATAAGAAATGCTATTTTTTATGGAGTTTCTATTGTTGTTATATACGTTCTATTAGGTGTTGCTGTATCTGCCATTTTTGGACCAGCGGCAATGAATGCTCTTGCGTCAAATGTTTGGTTCAACTTAATTTTCTTCTTGATTTTAATCATTTTCGCAGTATCATTCTTAGGTGCTTTTGAAATAACGTTACCACAATCTTGGGCAAATAAAGTAGATGCTCAATCAAACAGAAGTGGTTTAGTAGGTATATTTTTTATGGCTTTAGCATTAGCCATTGTATCATTCTCATGTACTGGCCCTATTGTGGGAACCATTTTAGT
Organism: Seonamhaeicola maritimus; assembly: GCF_008056315.1. Taxonomy (GTDB): domain Bacteria; phylum Bacteroidota; class Bacteroidia; order Flavobacteriales; family Flavobacteriaceae; genus Seonamhaeicola; species Seonamhaeicola maritimus. Next base: position 442,349 of record NZ_VRKQ01000018.1, read on the forward strand.
TGAAGCTGCCTCTGGTGGTGATAAAGTTGGACCCATTATTGGTATGTTAGGTTTTTCATTAGCAATTGCATTACCATTTGGTTTATTTGCAGCATTCCCAGGATGGATGAACTCTCTACCAAAATCTGGAGGATGGTTAAACACGGTAAAAGTTGTTTTAGGTTTCTTAGAATTGGCATTAGCGTTTAAATTCTTATCTACGGCAGACCTTGTACTTCAATTGCATATTTTTGAAAGAGAGATTTTCTTAGCAATCTGGATTGCAGTTTTTGGGGCTTTGGCATTTTATTTATTCGGAAAAATTCAATTGCCACATGACTCACCGTTAACTCATATTTCTGTTGGAAGATTAAGTTTAGGGCTCTTAGTTTTAGCTTTTACCATTTATTTGATTCCTGGGCTTTGGGGAGCACCACTAAAACTAATTAGTGGTTTCCCGCCACCATTAAATTATAGCGAATCTCCACATGGGGTTGGATATACTAAATTAGGGTCTGGAGGAGTATCAGCTCATGAAGGATTGCCTGAAGATGCGCATTATGGTGTTCATGATATTGTTATGTTCCATGACTATGAGAAAGGGTTGGCGTATGCTAAAAAAGTAGGTAAGCCTGCTCTTTTAGACTTTACAGGGTGGTCTTGTGTGAATTGTAGAAAAATGGAAGAATATGTTTGGTCAGCTCCAAAAGTTCTAGAATTACTTAAAAAGGAGTATGTAATGATTTCTCTTTATGTAGATGAGAAGCGTAAGCCTTATGAAAGTGAACAAGGAATATCAGAGTATTTATATCCAGGAAAACCATTTAAAAAGATAGGAGATAAATGGGCAGAATTACAAATTATGCGCTACAAATCTAATGCCCAACCACTTTACGTACTAATGGATCATAACGAAGAAAATTTGCTGGATCCTGTTGCTTATACACCAGATGTTGATGAGTATTATACTTGGTTAAAAGGAGGTGTTTCAAAATTTAAAAAATAGTTTTTTAAATAAAAGGTTTTTGTTTTAGTGTAAAGAATCACCTTGGTTAGATATTTTACCAAGGTGATTGTTTCTTAAAAGTTATATTATGAATACATTTTCTCAAAGTATAAAGAAAGTATTTGGTTCTAAACCTCAAAGTAATTCAAACCTAGAGGAATATTTCAGTGCTTTCAGAGAAAACACGGTTGGTGTAGATGAATATTTCAATTCTCCTTACGGTAGAAAAAAAGTAATTTATGCCGATTGGACAGCTAGTGGAAGACTTTACCTCCCTATTGAGGAAAAGATTTTAAATGAGATGGGGCCTTATGTAGCCAATACACATACTGAAACATCAACAACAGGTGCCGTCATGACATTGGCTTATCACGAGGCTAGAAATATTATTAAAAAGCACGTAAATGCATCCAAAGACGATGTACTTATTACAGTTGGTACAGGAATGACAGGTGCCATAAATAAGTTTCAACGTATTCTAGGTATTAAACTTAACGAAAACTTAAAGGATAACACAGAGGTTCCAGAAGAAAAAAGACCCATTATCTTTGTGTCTCATATGGAGCATCATTCTAACCAAACGTCTTGGTTAGAAACCATTGCCAGAGTAGAAGTTATCCCTTCAAATGATAAAGGTTTACCGTGTTCTGAAAATTTAAAAAAGTTAATAGAAAAGCATAAAGATTGCCCTATTAAAATTGCAGCAATAACAGGATGTTCTAATGTAACAGGTATTAGAACAAATTACAGCGAAGTGGCAAGTATTATGCACCAAAATAACGGATTGTGTTTTGTTGATTTTGCATGTTCTGCACCATACGTTGACATTAATATGCATCCAGCAAATGAATACGAGTATTTAGATGCCGTCACTTTTTCTCCTCATAAATTTTTAGGAGGACCAGGATCATCAGGAGTATTAATTTTCAATAAAAAGCTTTATAAAAATTTAGTGCCTGATAACCCAGGTGGAGGAACAGTTAGTTATACCAATCCTTGGGGAGATCATGATTATATTGATGATATTGAAACTAGAGAAGATGGAGGGACTCCAGGGTTTTTACAAGCCATTAAAATAGCGCTTTCCATTCAGTTGAAAGAAAAAATGGGAGTTCAAAATATTTTGGATAGAGAACATGAGTTAAATGAGGTTATATTTAAAAAGCTCTCTAAAATTGATAACCTACAAATACTTGCTCCAAAACATATGGATAGGTTGGGAGTATTTTCGTTTTATATTGATGATGCTCATTATAATTTGGTGGTTAAATTATTAAATGATCGATTTGGAGTTCAAACTAGAGGTGGTTGTTCATGTGCTGGTACTTATGGGCATTATCTGTTAAATGTTGATGAGCCCACTTCAAAAGCCATAGAAAAGGAGATTTTAGATGGTTGTTTAATTGAAAGACCAGGGTGGATTCGTATGTCCATTCATCCAACCATGACTAATGATGAAATTAATTTTATTTGCGATTCTATTAAAGAAGTAGCTGAAAACTTCAAAGAATGGGGTGAAGATTATGAATATAACTCATTAAAGAATGAGTTTGTTCATAAAGGGAACCAAATTATAGAAAAGGAAATTACTAAGAATTGGTTTAATCTTTAGAGCATATTTATTATTCTACAATCTCAATTTCGAATACTTTATCCCAACGTTTTCCAGTAACAAAAACGGTTTTGGTTTCTGGATTGTAGGCTATACCATTTAAAACATCAAGTTTTTCGTGCTGAGTAACCAAGTCTTTTAATGGTGTAAAGTCAACTACTCCAATTACACCACCATTTTGCGGGTTAATTATAGCTACACCATTTTTTTGATACCGGTTAGCATATATCTTGCCATCAATCCATTCCATTTCATTAATCTGCGATATTTTACCTTTATTAGTACATACTTGAATATAACTTTCTTCAACCAAAGTTTCTGGATTTAGGAGCCATATCTTTTCAGAACCATCGCTTTTATAAATGACATTATCATGATTACATAAGCCCCAACCTTCTTTACTATTGCCATACTTAAAACTGCTTGTTTTTTCAAGAGTTTCAACATCATAAACAAAACCTATTCCTTCTTTCCATGTTAGTTGAAACACCTTATTGTTTAAAATGGTTAGTCCTTCACCAAAATACTCATCTGCCAGTTTAATATTCTTTAAAACTTCACCAGTTTTATAATTTATCTTTCTAAGCTTAGATTCTTTGTATTGTCCTGTACTTTCATATAAATAGCCATTATGAAATTCAATACCTTGAGTATAGGAAGTAATATCATGAGGATACTCGTTAATGATTTTATAAGAAAAGATTTTAGGTGCAATACTATTAAGAATAGTAACTGCAGAGGTTATAGTTTCTACTTCATTATCAAAATATACTTTGGCCTCAATAGTTTGTTTCCCTAGCTTAAAACTATTTAAGGCAGTGTTCTCCTTAATTCTGTTATTGTTTAATGTGTATGCTACAGAGTCTATAGTATGGTTCTTTTTGTTGATTAAAGAGAGTTTTAAAGTATTATTATTACTTATATTTCCTTTTTCAGCATTTGTTTGAAGGATAAAATCATTTTTTTTCTTCCCGGAATTGGACCCGCAAGAAATTATAAAACCACTTAAAAATATGATTAAGAGATACTTGAATGTAGGCATGGTATTTTTTTAATTTAAAGCAAGATATTTATTTAAAATCAGTTTAGAAAATCATTGTGAAAATTTTAAAAGGGTTGTATCTTTGCAGCCGGCAAGTCCTACACAACCAGCTCCTGTTGAATCCTCCAGGGCGGGAACGCAGCAAAGGTAAATGGTCGTAGCGGTGTGATGTAGGTAGCTTGCCTTTTTTTGTACAAAAAACTTAAATCTTGAAAGCGTTGGCGAATCAAGATTTTTTTGTTTATTGTATTCTTGTGAGAATGTTATTCTCATTATTAAAATTGTATTTTTGATTAATTATTTTTCTTCAGTTTATGTCTAAAGTTGTTTTAATTACTGGTGGATCTTCAGGAATTGGTAAATCTATAGGTGAATTTCTTTTTGATAGAGGTTTTGTGGTTTATGGCACTAGTAGAAATCCTGATAATTATAAAGAGAGTAAGTTTCCCATATTAGCATTAGATTTAAAGGAGAATAACACAATTGTTGAATCTGTTCAAACAATAATTAAAAAAGAGGGGAGAATAGATGTTCTAATCAATAATGCAGGGGCAGGTATTACTGGTCCAATTGAGGAAATACCAGAGACAGAATTAAAGAACAACTTTGATACCAATTTTTTTGGCCCCATAAATGTTATTAAAACGGTATTGCCTCAAATGCGTCAACAAAATGATGGTTTAATAATAAACGTAACCTCTATTGCAGGTTATATGGGTTTACCTTATAGAGGTGTTTATAGTGCCAGTAAAGGAGCTTTAGAATTAATTACGGAGGCTTTTAGAATGGAACTTAAAGACTTTAATATAAAGATGACAAATGTGGCTCCTGGAGATTTTGCTACAAATATTGCTGCAGGAAGATATCACGCTCCATTATTAGAAGATTCTCCTTATAAAAGACCATACGGGAATACTTTAGATTTGATGAATGCACATGTAGATTCTGGTAGCGACCCTAATTTAATGGCTAAGGAAGTTTTTAAAATAATTAACACTAACAACCCGAAAGTTCATTACAAAGTAGGGGAGTTTATGCAAAAATTTTCAATTGTTTTAAAACGAATCTTACCTGATAAAGTTTATGAAAAACTTTTGATGAACCACTACAAATTGTGAGGTGTTTAGTCATTTTAATATTATTGTTATGTACATCATGTTTCTTTTGGCCTTTACCAGCTCCTCATGGACATAGTTATGTTGCAATAGATGGTAGTGAAAGGTGTGTTGGAGTTTTCTGTACACCACATAACAAAACTTTTATTTTAGAAACTAAAGCAGGATATGATTTTCAAATGTGTTCTAAAGTTATGATTAATGATACCTGCGGAATAATGGAATATAAGGAGTTCTTTGAGACAATGGCTTACCAAAAACATGTGAGAATTAATGATAACAGGTTCCATAAATTACTAGAAACAGATACTTTGGCAATAACTAATAATCTCACTGGCGAAAAAATATATTATATCTCAGCAGATTAACAAAATACAGCTTGATAAACACCAATTATTTTGGTATGTTATTTGATGTTATTGTTTTAAAATTCATCAATCATGAAACAATATATATCAATTCTTCTTCTTATTGCCATGTTTTCTTTTACTGCATGTGAAGATATTTTAGAGTGTATTATTAACGTTCGTCCGGAGTTACAAAATAGAGATTTAGAAGTAGGTTATGTTAATCAATATTATTTTGATTCTATTTTAGCAGAGATAAAAAATGAACCATTTGATGATGGCTATGATTATTATTTTAATGTTTCAGGACATATACCAAAAGGTCTTGAAGTTTATTATGAATACAGAGAAGTTATTTTTGAAGGTGTTCCCCAGGAATCAGGAAGGTTTACTATAAGAGTTTCCTTAGATGTTGATGCTATAAATGAATACTACTATGATGAATATGGTAACGAACGTTATCATGACCCATTGTGCACAGATAATACCTCTAAAGTGTACACTTTGGTAGTTAGATGACTATCTGTTTATTAACCCCAAAAGTTGCTCTTCAAAATTAACAGAGAACATATTAGAATTGGCATTTACTATCTTTTTGTTTTGGTCAATAATTATAGTTTTGGTCATAGGATAAATTGCCAATAAACGTTTTGATTCTTTAGGGTTTTTAAACAAATACTCATCATTACAGTTAAATCTACAACTCTTTAGTGATAGTTTTGTTTTTTCTACACCCATATCGTCAATGTTTATAGTAACAAACTTTATTTCTGGGTATTTTTCTTTTAACTCTTTTAATTTATGATGACTATCTTTAAAATGATCATATAAAGTGCTAGACCAAAATGAAATTACTGTAGGGCTGTTTATTATAGAATTAAGTTCGTACTCCTCATTATTATAATCTACAACCTGTAAACTTGGAAGCTTTGTTCCTTCTCCTAGTTCCTTCAAAGAATTAACATAACCTGAGATAAGTGCTTTATCTTTTTCATTAGAAGTTTTCTCTAAATAAGAATTTAGAATTATAGTGTTACTCTCAGAGTTATTACTTAGAGAAATATATTTTATAGTAAAATGATGTAATAGCTCATCTTTTATAGTAGAATTAGTAACTAAGCTATCAATAAGATGTAATCTATCTAAGTTATAACAAAGCATGTTCCTATGAAAAGCTTTACTCTTGGCATGATCATAATGTGTCTCAAGAGATAAATTGCTGAAATTTCGTCTTAAAAAATTATAGTAATTAGGGTAGTCCTTTAAAAAGTTGTCATTGTAATCAATGTCCTTTCTATAATCATAAAACCCCACAGGCAGCGATTTTAATATGGCTCCTTTGTTTTTTCCATAATGAGCAAATGGATAGACTTCTTTACTAGAGTAGTAGCTATAGTCAATATTAGCCTTAGCTATTCTTTTAAATAATTCAGAAACCTCATACTTGTCTTCAAAATGTTCTAAGCTTTTTGTCTTTCTGTTTTTAATGGAATCTATATGTTTCTGGTACGCTTCAGGCTTTAATTGGCAAAGTTTAAGCACATAGGTTTCTTCCTTTTCATTTTCTAGAAATTCATTAATAAAATAGTTGTTCTTTTTAGAACCTTTACCTGTAAATACTAGAGATTCATCAAACTCTAAAGTGTTTAATCTGAATAAGATACTATCCTCTGGTTCAATTAAAACCATTTGGTATTCTCCGCCATGCCTAAAGGTATGAAGCCCTTTTTTTAGACTATCAACTTTAAAAATAAATCTATTTCTACCATCCAGTTTAATAGTGTCTAGGGCAGTAGTTCCTTTTTCAAGAATTACAAACTTAGAATTTGGATTTATAATTTCACCTCCTATATAAGCAAATTCAACCTTCGTCTTATTGCTGTTGTTATTACAGCTAAAAAACATAAGTGCTATTGCTATTAATGAAAGGTATAACTTCATAAATCCCTCTTCAGTTACATATTGTTATACAAAAATATGTTATGTAATTATAAACTGTTGTTAATGCGTTGTTAAATGTTGATTTTGATAAGTTAAAGGGGTATTAAAAACCGATGATTATCAATTAAAATTAAAAGGTATAAGTTTCCACTTACCAATTCATTTTTCTACTTTTGCCAAAAAATTAAAATAAGCATATGTTATCAATATCAAATCTTTCTGTTCAGTTTGGAAAACGTATTCTTTTTGATGAAGTGAATACTACTTTTACCCAAGGAAATTGCTACGGTATTATTGGAGCCAACGGTTCTGGTAAATCAACTTTTTTAAAGATTATATCTGGAAAGAGAGAAGCTACCTCAGGCCACGTGTCTTTGGAGTCTGGTAAACGTATGTCTGTTTTAGAGCAGGATCATAATTTATATGATGAACATACTGTTTTAGAAACAGTTTTAATGGGTAACAAACCGTTGTTTAAAATTAAAACTGAAATAGACGCTTTATATGCTGATTATACGGATGAAAATGCTGAGAAAATAGGGGAGCTTCAAGTTCAATTTGAAGAAATGAATGGTTGGAATGCAGATAGTGATGCAGCGGCTATGTTATCTAATCTAGGAATAAAGGAAGAATTACATTATTCCTTAATGAGTGATTTAGATGGTAAACAAAAAGTACGTGTGTTATTGGCTCAAGCACTTTTCGGAAATCCTGATGTTTTGATAATGGATGAGCCAACCAATGATTTAGATTATGAAACTATTTCTTGGTTAGAGAATTTCTTAGCAAATTATGATAATTGTGTGATAGTAGTTTCTCATGATCGTCACTTTTTGGATGCTGTTTGTACGCATATTTCGGATATTGATTTTGGGAAAATAAATCATTTCTCCGGTAATTATACATTCTGGTATGAATCTTCTCAATTGGCCGCACGCCAAAGAGCACAACAAAATAAAAAGGCTGAGGAAAAGAAGAAAGAGCTTGAAGAATTCATTCGCCGTTTTTCAGCAAATGTTGCTAAAAGTAAGCAGGCTACCAGTAGAAAGAAGATGATTGACAAACTTAATATTGAAGATATTAGGCCAACATCTCGTAGATATCCAGCTATTATTTTTGAACGCGATAGAGAAGCAGGAGATCAGATATTAAACATTGAAAGATTAGAGGCTTCTATAGATGGTGAATTACTATTTAAGAATATTGATTTGAACCTTAATAAAGGCGACAAGGTTGTTGTGTTTTCTAGAGATTCTAGGGCTACTACCGCTTTTTACCAAATATTAAATAATAATGAAAAGGCTGATGCCGGTAAATTCTCTTGGGGTATTACTACTACGCAATCTTACCTTCCTTTGGATAATAGTAAATTTTTCAATAGCGATTTATCCTTGGTTGATTGGTTACGTCAATGGGCCCAAACAGAAGAAGAGCGTGAAGAAGTAAACATTCGTGGTTTCTTAGGAAAAATGATTTTTAGCGGTGAAGAAGCACTTAAAAAGTGTAATGTGCTTTCAGGTGGAGAGAAAGTACGTTGTATGCTTAGTAGAATGATGATGCTTAGAGCCAATGTATTACAATTAGATGAACCTACCAATCATTTAGATTTAGAAAGTATCACAGCATTCAACAATTCGCTTAAAAACTTTAAAGGTACTGTCTTATTTACAACACATGACCATGAGTTTGCTCAAACCGTTGCCAATAGGGTAATAGAACTAACGCCAAATGGCATTATTGACAGATACACTACCTTTGATGAGTATATGCAAGATGCAAAAATTAAAGAATTGCGGAATAAAATGTACGGTGTAACGGTTTAATTTAAAGTTTAATTAGGGAGTTACCCTTCGGGTCGGGTTTTCCTCTATATCTTTTTTTCGCTACTCAAAAAAGGATGCCGATGCAATCCCTAACGTAGGTGAGATTAGGCTTGCAGTTCAGAATTAACTTCTTCAATTACTAAAACTGCTTTATCAAGTTCATCTTTATGAACATGAATTTCTTGAAAGTGCGAAACTGAAGTTCCTAGTATATCTGTTATAATGCCAGAATCAGTTTGGTCTTTTATAACTGGACTAATATTTACTTTTTCAAGTTCACTTATCATGCGTTGAATAATAATTAAATTGCCTGTAAACACTTTTATATAATTTGAATCTGTCATAGCATTAAGATTTTGAGTTCTCTTAAATATAAGAAATTTTAAGGAAATTTCCTAGAAGTATTTGGTACCTTAAAAGTAGAAATAATTAAAATGCACCTCTTAGTCCCACCTTGTTTGTTCCAAACGAAACATTCCAAGAAATTTTATTTTTCTTTGAAGCTCTTTCTTGATATAAGTCGATTTTATGTAAAAACTTCTCAATACTATCTACAACAATAATACTAAGTGCAGTGCTAAAAGCTATGTCTGTAAGCCAATGGGCGTTATCAACTAATCTACTAATAGGAGGAATGGCACCAATGCTATAAATCCCAATTTTAACCCAAGTATTGTCAAATTGTTTAGCAATAGCATGGGCAGCTGTAATTGAAAGTGCTGTATGTCCTGACGGAAAAGAGTGAAATCTGGGTTCATCCGAAAATGGTTCAAATTCCCAGTTGCCTAAACCTGATTTAGGTCTTGCCCTTCCAACAGAACTTTTCAATAGTGATGATATGACTCCTGTAGTAAACGATGATGAAATTATTAAAACACTAGTTCTTCTAATTTGCTCATTTCTTGTGAATAATCCAACTCCATATAAACTGGCATTGGCCATAAAGTAATTTTGCGGACTACCAAAATACCATCCTATATCCCTAATAAACTTTGGGAAATCATCTTGTTGTTGAAGAAAGAAACTATTAATTTCATCATCAGCTGCCGATAAAGCAATTGTGCCACCAATTAAACCGCCTAATTTTAAATAATCTTTTCCTTTCCAATGGATTGGTCTTGTAAAGGCATATCCAACACTTTTAAAGCTAGATTTTAAATCGTGCTTAAGTAATTGTTTTAAACTAGTAGAGTCCTTTTTGGAAACTGTTTCAAGCTGTTGACCGAAACTAATTGTAAAAGCCCCTAAAACTAAAAATACAGTAATTAGGTGTAATACTCTGTTATCGCAATTCAGCACCCAATTGTTTTTCAAAATTAGTCTGTAACTTTTTCATGATTTTATCAATCTGCTTATCCGTAAGCGTTTTATTTTCATCTTGCAATGTAAAACTAACTGCATAACTCTTTTTGCCTTTTGGTAAGTTTTTACCTTGATAAACATCAAACAAATCAACATCTTTTAATAGTTGTTTTTCTGTTTGAGAAGCAATTTTATCAATATCTTCAAATGATACGGTTTCATCTAAAAGTAAAGCGAAATCTCGTCTTACAGCTGGGTATTTAGGAATATCTTTAAACTTAACTTTGTTATGTTTAGCCATATCTAAAATAGTATCCCAATTAAAATCAGCAAATAATACATTTTGAGAAATCCCAAAATGTTTTAAAACTTTTTTGTTAACCAATCCAAAATCAACAAGTTTATTTTTTCCTAAAGAAAGACTTACACCTTCACTAAAAACATCATTTTTGACTGGTGATACTTTATATCTTGATAAACCTAATCTATCTAAAATACTTGAAATTGTTCCTTTTAAAAAGAAGAAATCACTTTTTTGAACACTGTTAGTCCAACGTTCTTGTGAACGATTTCCAGTTACAAACACAGAAAGATGTTTAAACTCTTCTCTTGTCTCATTATACTGATGATAGGTCTTACCAAATTCAAAAAGCTTTAAATCGTCTTGTTTTCTGTTAATATTATAGCTTACAGCTTCTAAGCCTGAAAACAATAAACTTTGTCTCATTACCCCTAAATCACTACTTAAAGGATTTAACATAGAAATATTATGTTCTTCTTTCAACTGCTTACTTAGCTCTACATATTTGGTAGTTGTTAAAGAGTTTGCCATTATTTCGTAAAACCCTTGAGAAACCAACTGATTTCCAACTACATTCTGGATTCTATGATCGTCAAAACGTGATGTACTAGAAATAGAAGCGTTTAACTTTTCGGTTGTCTTAATATTATTGTAGCCATATACACGTAAAACCTCTTCAATAACATCGGCTTCTCTTTGAACATCATTTCTATAAGCAGGAACCGTTAACCCTAGGCCAGTTTCTGTAACATTATTTACTTTAATTTCTAAAGAAGTCAGAATACTTTTAATAGTTTCTCTTGGTATTTCTTCACCTATGAGTTTTTTGGCCTTATCAAAACTTAAGCGCACCTGAAAATCTTCTATTTTATTAGGATAGATATCAACAATATCACTAGTTATTTCTCCTCCTGCAAGTTCTTGAATTAGCAAAGCCGCTCTCTTTAAAGCATATTCGGTGATGTTAGGATCAATACCTCTTTCAAAACGGAAAGAAGCATCGGTATTTAGGCCATGACGTTTAGCTGATTTTCTAATAGAAACTGGGTTAAAATAGGCACTTTCAAGAAAAATACTTGTTGTACTTTCTGTTACTCCAGAATGTATACCACCAAAAACTCCAGCAATACACATTGGTTTTTCGGCATCACATATCATTAAATCATCTTCATGTAATTCACGTTCAACACCATCTAAAGTGATAAATTTTGTTCCTTTTTTCAGGGTCTTAACTTCAACTTTATTTCCAGCTATCTTAACGGCGTCAAATGCATGGAGGGGTTGACCTAAATCGTGTAAAACATAATTAGTAGCATCAACTATATTATTAATTGGACTTAAACCTATGGTTTTTAATCTATTTTGTAACCAAGCAGGAGAATCGCTTACCTTTATTCCAGAAATAGTAACACCACAATACCTTGGTGCTAAATCCTTATTGATGACATCTACATCAATTTTAAGCGTTCTATTGTCAACATGAAAAGAACTAACAGATGGTGTGATTAATTCTAGATTAAGATCTTTTTGTAATAGGCCTGCTTTTAAATCTCTGGCAGTACCTAAATGCCCCATGGCATCAGCCCTATTAGGCGTTAATCCAATTTCAAAAACATGGTCATTTTCAATATTAAAGATATCAGCACAAGCTGTCCCTACTTTAAGGTTTTGGTCTAAAACCAAGATACCATCATGAGATTTTCCTAAACCAAGCTCGTCTTCGGCACATATCATCCCAAAGCTTTCCTTACCTCTAATTTTTCCTTTTTTTATTTTCCAGCCTTCACCTTCTTCAGTATATAATGTAGTTCCAATAGTTGCCACAGGTACTTTTTGACCAGCAGCTACATTAGGTGCACCACAAACTATTTGTACAGGAGTATCTTCACCTATATTAACCGTAGTAACTTTTAATTTATCTGCGTTAGGGTGCTTTATGCAAGTTAAAACTTCTCCAACAACAACGCCTTCAAGACCACCTTTTATAGATTGGTAGCTTTCAATACCTTCAACTTCAAGGCCTAAATCTGTGAGTAATTCCCCTGCTTTTTCTGGTGCCCAATCAATTTTAATGAATTGCTTTAACCAGTTATATGAAATCTTCATAAAGTCTATTTCCTTTTGATTGCGCAAAGATAAAATAATGCTGCTAGCATTCAAACAAAGCGTAATGATTTGTAAGGTTTAATATGAATTGATTTTTACCCCCTGAATTTGAAGAAACTTAATAAATGAAGTTGGGGCTATTTGTATTTCGTTTAATGGTCTTATGGATATAAATTGTATTCTATTTTATTTATATCCAAAGTTAAATGAAGTTCATTGATTTTTCTAATAAAATCAAGAAAACAAACAACTTAATGGTTAACTTAATTACCTTAGAAATTTAGTGTAACCTCTTCTCAATATAATATTGAGAAGAGGTCTATTAGTTAATTGCTAAATTCTTTTAGTGGAACAATAGCTGGATTAAACACAATGCCTAAATCTTGTTTTGCACTATTATTTTTATAGAAAACGTGCGCATTGCCATTTATCTTTTCGTTATTAAGCATTTTTGAAATATCTGAGACTTTCCAACTTTCACTACTTAATAAATAATTCTTACCATGAAGGCCACTTTTAAGGCTAGCATTATATACGCCATTAGCAACATCCTTAACATCTACGATTGCAAATTCAGCATCAGTATCAAATAGCATTTGTACAAATGGGTTTGGGGCAATTTTATTTTTGAATAAAAATTGCAATCCAGAAGACGTAGAATCTTCCCTGTTTGAAAGTGATTTTCCCATTACAGCCACAGGTGAAACACTGGTTATTTCAAAGTTGGTATTTGGATGTTCTTTAATGAACTTCTCTACTGTTTGGTTGGCAATAAATTTTGCTTGTGCATACGGATGACTTTCTTCGCTCATAAACGGTTCATCAGTTTCATCCATATTCTCATTAGGTTGTTTTCCTCCTGGAGGCATAGGGAAATTGGTGTTATATGCGGCAACAGATGCTATAAAAACAACTTTTTCAACATCTGGTATTTCTGTGATTACTTCTAGAAAGTTTTCTGTTCCCTTAATAGTAGGGTCAAATAATTCAGTTTTTGGATCTTTAACGTCTAATTGAAATGGTGTACCACCGTGAACTACAATACTGCAATCTTTAATAAATTCTGTGAGCTGATTTTTGTTTTCAACTTTTAATGGTAGAATTTCCAAATTCTCTGCATTCGGTAGGTTTTTTAAATGCTGATATTTTTCTGTTTTAGAAATATCAGTAGCTGATACTTTGACTTTAAAACCTTCTTGTAAATATTTTTTTGTAATGTGACTTCCGATAAATCCTGAGCCGCCTATAATTCCAACTGTTTTCATTTTCTGAGGGTTTTGATTAGTAACAAATTCTTCCAACAAATTTGAAGATGGTTTAAGTTCGCAAATTTTTCACACAAAACCAAGTCGTAAATAGCTTAAGTTGTTAACTTATAACATTTTAAAAGTCCTCAATCAATGTATTAAAGTCATACTGTAAATCTTCATGTAATGTTGAAATATGTTTTTTAGCCAATAACAATTGCCGATTATACATGTTTTGCAATTGTGTGCTAGGGTTAATACTTGGTGTGAAATCCTTTAATTTTTCACAAAAATAGAGTAGGAGCTCTACCTCAGTTTCTTTTTTATGAGAGTACCGAACATATTTCTTTATATTCCGTAAAATCTTTCTAACACTTTTACGAATGTAATAATAGCTATCTCTGTTAATAACCTCAAACTCTTCATCTATATAGGCTTTCACACTTTCAATATATCCAGTTTCGTTATGTGATTCAAATAACAAATAGGTGAGTAGTTCTTTGTTTTCCTTTTTGAAGCGTGATAATCTCAAACAAATATCTTGAACTTCTTTATGAGAAAGTGTATTGAGTTCTTGCTTAATTTCTTTTACTGAGACCGCTTTCATTTATTATAGATTTGATACTGCTACTACTTCTTTTTTAACTTCATTAACCATAAGATTCCAATTTAAGGCTCCCGGGCGTGCTAACATTTGAGAATGATAATTAGTGTTTGAAATACTAGCATATTGTTGAATAGCTTCTAGGGATCTTTTCATGTAATTAATAGCAATATGACTGTATTTTTTTTCGTTTGTTTGTTGAAAATAAGCCAAATTGGTTGCTGCATCAATTTTGTTTGCGTAAAATAAGCCCAAATATCCCATAGCTTTAATATCCGAAAGTAATGCTTTTGTTTGAACAGATGCCGTGCTATCAGCGAATAATTGTTTTGAGTTGTTAATTGCTGTGTTACTCCAAGAAATCAATCTATCAGTGACTTGAACTGGTGTTATTTCTGTAATTCCTTCATTGGCAAGAGTTTTTGTTACATAATTTTTACAGTTGATTAGATTTTGATTTTGCATTACTGGATTATTAACAAAATCGAAAACATCTCTAAAGCCACCTAATTTTTCACGTGCTCTACAAGACTCTACAGACCAATCTGCATCCCAATTACGCCAATGAAACCTATTTACTTGAGGAATGATTTTAGAAGCGGTTTGCCACGTATTGAACAATAATTTAGCATCATCTGAAACATATTGTTTTTTGAAAGTTTTAAAAATAATTTCTTCCGAAAGCTTATTGTTATAACCTAATCTTCCCCAAAGCATAAAACGGAATTTGTGTTTATCAAATTCGTATTCACCAGAAAGCTCCGGATTTTTACTTATAAATTCTCTTGCCCACACATAACCGTCAGAACCCATATAGTAGCCTTTGGTGTCGTCAGGCATATTGGCAATAAAATCTCTAACGTAATTTGTATTTGCCCATCGGTGTACAAAAATATCGTCGTTTCTAAGATTCCACCAAGATTTTAAACCGTATTGCTTCATGCTTTCAATGTGTTCATCATAGAAATTGATGCTAGGCGAAGAATATAAACGAGCCTTGGCATATTTAAAGCTAACATCAAAAGTATCGGGGTAATCACCCCAATATTTCATTATTTGCTCCATGTCAGAATGCCAAACTCTGTGAATGAAATTAACTTCTCTATTTGGTTGTTCTTTTTTAAAGTCTAGAATACCCATTCCGTACGTGTTCCAAACCCATTCCTCACGGTTAGAACCTTCCCAAGTTAAGGGCATGTGTTCACCAGAAGTAATGCCAATTCCCTTTACATGCGGATAGGTTTTTAAAAATTGCTTGGTAGCAGCCCTATGATATGCTATTGTAATAGGATTATCCATTTGATGAGTGATACCATGTTTACCAGGTTTTTCATCGCGCATGTTTATTCTATAGGTTTTATACATAGGTTCAACAGGCGTAGCAACACTATTTGGGCAGATGTTCCAATTAATCCAGTATATATCAATGCCTCTATCATGGGCGTATTGCATTACTTTTTGCCAAAAAAGAATTTTATCATCAATAGATTGTTTTTTAACTAGTTTTAAATTGTCAAAAACCACCGTGGACACTAGTCCAGGGTCACCCATTTCATTTTCTAATCCGTTAGGTTTATAACTGGTAGTGTATATATCATCTAATGCTATATCAGGATATTTCTCTAGTTTAATCATAGAAGGGAATGGATGTGGATTCCATAGAGACAAAACGTTGTAACGATTAGTAGCCATTTGATCTAAATAGTTTTTCCAAAAATCCCATTCCCAAACGGTTTTTACATTTCTTATAGCTGCATCTCCAGAATCATCATAACTTGGAGTACGTGCATCCAAAGGAATATTCATTTTTAAGCCTCTATTCTGAATGAATGGTTCATGTGATGTATTTTGAATTCCACCATTTAATGCTAATTGTTCAGCAACCTCTAAACCACCATACATTAATCCTCTTTCGTCCCCGCCAATAATTGTTATTTCATCTGAATTTACAGTGATGCTATAGGCTTGTGCTTTTTGTTGAAGGCTATCTATTACCCACGTAATCTTAAGTGTTTCCTGTCCACTTTCTTCAAGTGATTCATTAATCTTTTCCCTAGCAAAATCAACCAAAGGAGATTTTATTTCAGTTGAAGTTGAACAACTAAAGAGTGAAACACTAAATAGTGTTAGGATGAAAAGGTATTCTTTAAACATGATTTTTAGTTGTACTGAAACGTCTTACTTAAATCTACGTTTTCAAATTCCTTGCTAACTGGCAAATCAAATTCGTATTTTGTTTTTGTGTCTGATTGTACTTCTAACGCCCCTGAAGATTCAAAATCCATAACATGTCCACCCCATTTTTTATCATCACTTATAAAGTGAAAGTGATGCCCTCTAGCATTAATATCACCTATATAATCTGGACAATAAAAACCAACCAAGGTTCCAGAAATATTTTCAGCTTCAAAAACAGGTCTATTAGGAATCAGAACATCTAACCCTTCAGTAAAAGGCCTTTCTACTTTTGGTACACCGCCAAGTTTAATATGTTTGAACGAACCGTGAACTTTATAAATATAGAAGTAATGGGGTGATTTCTTTTTAGTATCCAATTTTGAAGCTAAATCTGAAAAATTAAAAGGTTCTTCAATAGTAAATTCTTCTTCCTTATCAAAGAAAGCCGCATCTGCATAAACTATTTCGTCATTATCTTGTCCAACATTTATTTCACCGTTTTCTCTTATTCGGTAAGGTACTCCATCAAGCATCACCAATTCGCCATCTAAAAAATCGAACGATCCTAGACCAACATCACCATGTGTTTTAAGCTCTTTTACTGTTAAATTTCCATCAAAAACTTTGTTTACAAAGGCAAACCAGATAGAGTATTGGTAAAAAGTGTCTTGATTATCTGCTATTACTTCTGGTTCTTCAATAGAATTGATTTTTGTAATTTCAGATTTTTCTGTTTTGTTCTGGCAAGAAAAGGTTAAAGAGACTAATGATAAGATTAACAGTCTAAAAACAGGTTTCATAGTATAGTTGTTAGTTGATTAAAAAGAAAGTTGAACGAATTTAACTATTTTATTGAGGAATGTCAATTAAGAATTAATCAAATAATTGTATTTGCTGTTCAATGGGGTAATAATCCAATCAACCTATAGTGCTTAACTTTTTTTAAAACTATCAATAGAATATTTACCGGCACCTGTTAAAAATAAAACAACAAAGCACATTAAGTATAATATTGCTTTTTCCTTTTTGCCAATTGGATCACTAAGGTGAATTACAAAAGCGGCCACAAACATTGTTATTATAGCTGGTACTGAAGCTATTTTGGTTTTAAAACCAATAATCATAAATATTGGAGCAAGAACTTCTCCAATTAACGTGAGAATAAGGGAAGGGGTTTCACCCAAACCGATAGGGTTGGAAAATTTAATAGGCGATTCAAATAACTTTGAAATTTTTGGAATACCGTGTGTTAGCATTAATCCTCCAGAACCAAACCTAAGAATTAATAGCGCTAAATCAATAAGATTTTTATTCATGATAAAAATGGGTATTATTCTACCTTAGTTTAGGGAAATCAGTGGGATTTAATTCATGCATAACTCCGTAAACTGCCTCAAAAATATCTTCAGCGGAAGGTTTAGAAAAATAATCTCCATCATCACCATAGGCAGGTCTGTGCGCCTTAGCAGATAATGTTTTTGGCTCACTATCTAAATACTGAAAAGCCTTTTGTTTGTTAAGTATTTCGTCTAGAATGTAAGCAGAAGCTCCACCAGGTACATCTTCATCAATGATCATAAGACGATTCGTTTTTTCTACACTCTTAACTATGTCATGATTTAAATCGAATGGTAACAAGGACTGCACATCAATAACTTCAGCGTCAATACCTAAACTTAATAACTCTTTAGCGGTTTGATATACAATTCTAAGTGTAGAGCCATAGGAAACAAGCGTAATATCATTTCCTTCTTTTATGGTTTCAACCACTCCAATTGGTGTTTTTAAATCTCCAAGGTTATTAGGCATTTTTTCTTTTAATCTATAGCCATTAAGACATTCTACAACAATTGCCGGATCATCACCTTGAAGTAAAGTGTTATAAAAACCAGCAGCTTTAGTCATACTTCTAGGAACTAGTAAATTAACTCCTCTTGCTAGATTTAAAATGCCACCCATTTGAGAACCTGAATGCCAAATTCCTTCTAATCTATGACCTCTAGTTCTTATTATTAATGGTGCTTTTTGTTTGCCTTTAGTTCTGTAGTGAGTTGTTGCTAAATCATCACTAATTGTTTGAATAGCATAAAGAATATAATCTAAATACTGAATTTCGGCTATTGGACGTAAACCACGTAAGGCCATACCAATTCCTTGTCCAATAATAGTAGCTTCACGAATACCAGTATCTGCAACTCTATGTTCACCATATTTAGCTTGCAATCCTTCCAAACCTTGATTAACATCACCAATAGTACCGGTGTCTTCTCCAAATACCAGAGCTTCAGGGTAATTGCTGAAAATAGCATCAAAATTATCTCTTAAAATAATTCTACCATCAACTAGTTGAGCGTTCTCATTAAATGTAGGCTTTACTTCTTTAATACGGGTGTTTGAATGCCCTGTCTCAGAATATAAATGTGAGCTAAATCTAGGTTGACTGGTTTCAAAAATTCGGTCAATCCATTGCGCTAGCTTCTGTTTTTCATTTGATGTTTCTCCAATTGTGTACCGTAAAGTCTTTCTAGCATTAGAAAGAAGATCTTTTCGGGTAGGCTCATCTACACTTGCTACGGCGTCTTTTAATTTAGAAATAAAAACTCCGTTAGAAGATTTAGTTGCTATTTGAGTTAGTATTGAAACTAATTCTGTTTTTTCTTTTATTATGGGTCTTAAAAAAGTGTTCCAAGCATTCTTTTTAGCTTCTCTAACTTCTCTTTTAATAATGCGTTCTATTTCAACTAACTCTTCATTAGTAGAAATACCACTTTCAATCATCCACTCACGCATTTTTAAGTTGCAATCATGCTGTCTTTCCCATTCTAAACGTTCAGAGCTTTTATAACGTTCATGAGATCCTGATGTAGAGTGTCCTTGTGGTTGAGTGAGCTCCATGACATGAATTAATACTGGAACATGTTCATTTCTAGCTATATCACCTGCTTCTTGATAGGTTTCAACAAGATTAGCATAATCCCAACCTTTAACGCGTAAAATCTCAAAACCTTTGTTTTCACTATCACGCTGAAACCCTTTTAATATTTCGGAGATGTTCTCTTTTGTAGTCTGGTGTTTGGCATGTACAGAAATACCATACTCATCATCCCAAACATTCATCACTATAGGAACTTGCAAAACTCCAGCAGCATTAATAGTTTCAAAAAATAAGCCTTCACTGGTACTAGCGTTTCCAATAGTTCCCCAAGCTACTTCATTTCCATTAACTGAAAAATTGGAAGATTTGATATTTTCTACTTCTCTGAATATTTTCGAAGCTTGTGCTAACCCTAGTAAACGAGGCATTTGTCCGGCAGTACAAGAAATATCTGCACTAGAATTGTATTGTTTTGTTAGATCCTTCCAATTTCCATTATCATCTAAACTGTGGGTAACAAAGTGACCACCCATTTGTCTTCCAGCAGACATTGGCTCTTGTTTTATATCTGTATTTGCGTATAATCCGGCAAAAAACTGTTCAACAGTAAGTTCACCTAAGGCCATCATTAGGGTTTGATCTCGATAATAACCTGATCTCCAGTCACCTTTTTTAAAGGCTTTAGCCATTGCTAACTGAGGTATCTCTTTTCCGTCACCGAATATTCCAAATTTTGCTTTACCTGTAAGTACTTCACGTCTTCCTAATAAACTACACTCTCTACTTCTTACAGCTATTTTATAATCACTGATAACTTCGGTTTTGAAATCCTCAAACGATATATTTTTTAAACTAGGAATACCTTGCATATTGGAATTTTTTCACTCACGCAAAAGTAATCAAACTTTAACTTTTATGCAATTATCAGGATGTGTAAATGATTGATAAGTAATTAATACATTTTAATTATTTACAATATATAATTATATAATAATTAATAAAAACAATGTTTTAATAAGAATAATGTAAAAAAGAACATGTTAAAACCATCTTCTTCTGAATAGACCGAATAGAACTTGAGGGTCAGCTGTGAACTTGAATCTAATCTTCTGGTCGTAATTAGGCTGCCCTAATTCCCAGCCCCTATTTGAGTAAACCGGTAAGTAAATTTCAAAATAATCTGCAACAAGATTGATTCTTATTCCAGAATCATACATAAAATGAGCTGTATCAAATTTGTTTTTTACGAGTCCCATGTCTCCATATGCCAATATGTATTTCCAAATTGTTGTACTTGCATTTAGAGTGGTAATCCATTGGTTAGCAAATGGTGTATTTAATTTGGATTTAAAACCACCTTCAGCAGTAATATATTGTTGACTAAAAATACCTGATGCTTCAGAACGTCCTAGGTATGCATAGTCAAATAGATAATCTGTTGGTCTATCTAAAGCAAAACTAAAATAGTTTGAATCTAAATCAGTATTGTTTTTTAGAAATACACCAGTAAATGCTCTTAAATTTAGCTGTCTGTTACTTTCAAACAGTTTTCTGTATTCATAATTAAAAGCCACTTTACTAAAGTTCTTTGCCACCTGAAAATCTACATACCACTTATTGAAGTTAATCAAATTGTCGTTTGAGTTGATGTAACGCGCATTGAATATGCCATAATTAGGCTCTGTAGAAGTTAAAACGTTGTTTTCGTCTTTATCTCTATGAATATCTACATATCTAAAAGTTAAAGATTGTCTTTTATTTGATCGAAAATCATTGTCTTCTCTAAACAAAAGGGATATTGAAGGTGTGATTTGTCTAACAAAAAGATTCTCGGCATAAGACGAATAGGCTGCACCGATACCATAACTTAAATTATACAGGTTTGAGTTTTCAAAATAATGTGTATTGGATACAAATCCGGAGCCTGTAAAGGTTTTAGATTTAAGGGCGTATTGAGGTTCTATTCTATAATTAAAAAGTTTTCTTAGTACCGTTTTGTTATATACTCTAGAACCAAATGTAATACCATCATAAATATTATTAAATTCTACTACAGGCATAAAGAAAACCTGATTATAATGAGGGTCTTCAATATCTTGAAACACCCTAAATTGCAAGGGTTTATTGTTGAAAAAAAAGCCTTTTAGTGATTTCCAATTATCTCTAATGTTTATTTCTGGAATCACTTTATTGTAGTTTAAAACAAGTTCTGTGGCATCATTTCTTGGAATGGTAATTGTTTTACTGCTAGATATGTTTTCAATCCATTTTTTAGATAATATGGTGTCATTTCTTAATGAGAAAAGAGAAACAGGCATACTATTACCTCGTTTGTTTTTTATAGTTAATGTAACAGAATCTTTATTTTTAATAACCTTTCTAATTTTAAAATCTATTTTTTTTCTGGTATCTAAATAGTCGCTAAAGAACCAGTCAATGTTTTTGTTGGTTTTTGATTTAATAAAAGATTCAAACTCTTTAGCCGAAGTTTCCTTTAATTTTTTGGCCTTTATAAAGGATGATAAACTATTTTCAACCACATCATGATTTACAAAATCGTCTAAATATCTTAGGCCAACACCAGCTTTGTATTTATTGGCAATATTTGCATTGAACTTTAAGAGAGAATCTTTAGCCATGGTAAGCTTTTGATCTCTATTGGTTCGAGCCATTAACATAAAGGCTAAGGTATACTTGTCATTGAATTTCATATCGGCTGCATGAAACGAACGAACCCCCCAAAGATCTGCAATTGAACCTAAGAATTTCATGTCAGGATAATGATTATCTACATACTTCATTGCATAGTATATCTGAAAGGCATCTAAAAGCCATTGTTCTTTTCTTGGGTTTATTAGTAGTGTGTTTTCGAGATAATTATGAAGAGATATTTTTAAAAGTTTTAATTCGTATTGAAAATGATTTGGATATGGCTTTATGAATTTAGGTAAAAAATTCATTCCGTAAATAGGGTCTTTATCATAATCAATCTGTGAAAGCAACAACTTTTCATGCGGATACTTCCCTAGGTTTTCATCTAAAAATTTTAAAACCTTATCAGTAATTAGAACCTTATCAATGGTCTCTAACCCTTCATCACTTATGCTAGAAACAAGAGTCAAACTATCATTTTGAATGTATTTGAAATCTTTAGTTTTTCTTAAAAAAAGTTTAGTGCTAAGTCGGTTTTTACCAGACAATATAATTGTTTGATCTTTAGGGTTTTGAACATAGCTATTTGAATTTAATTCTGAAGTTAAAAGATAGCCTTTTGGATAATCTATTTCAAATGCTAAATCAGCTTTTGGTATGAACAAATCATCTAAATCTTTATTGCTATAGTATTGCCATTCTCCATTATAAATTGCAGGTGTTATATACCAGTACCTCAAATTTATATCACCAATTTCTGTAATGCCGTATTTGGTGAATTTGGAATTTGGAATTTGAACAATACATTCTAAATCAATCTTATAATAGCTATTTGGTTTTAAAGGCTCATTTAAGTCAACTTTGATAACATCAGGATGCCTTTCAAGTTCACAATAATCAATATCAACTCCATTTTGTTTAACCGAAGTAATAATAGAATACCCTCGATCTTTATTTTTGGCTAAATGAAAATCATTAATGTATTCTTCAGCAATTCTTTGGGCCAAAGGTGTGGTTTTTGTAGCATAACTATTAGCCCAATTATTTAAATAGATAGTTGTGAGCTCGTCTTCTGTAGTATTATAATATTGAATGGATTGAGAAATTGTTATTTTTTTATTTTCAAGGTCAAAAGCAGCCTTAAGGTCTATTTTATTTTGACCAAAACCATGGTAGCAGTATATGCTAACAATAAAATAACTAAGGAGACGAAAATTCAATTTGCTATTAAAACAGTTTAAGGTTAAATATTCATTTAAGGCTTTGCAATATAAGAAAATATGGTAGTTGATAAGCTTATCAATAACTTCTTTATATATTAAACAAGTTAGAACATAAAATACCTAACTAGAAATTAGGACTCAGTTGAGATTCCTTATAGAAATCATCTAAAATAGCTGTTACTTCTTCTCCAGTATCAACCAAATGAATTAAATCTAAATCATTAGGACTAATGTTTCCAAAGGCATCTAAAAGTGTGTTTTTAACCCAATCTAGCAATCCTTCCCAAAATTCTGTGCCAACCAGAATAATTGGAAATTTTCCAATTTTGTGTGTTTGTATTAAGGTGATAGCTTCAAATAATTCATCTAATGTGCCGAATCCACCTGGCATGACAACAAATCCTTGAGCATATTTTACAAACATCACCTTACGCACAAAGAAATAATCAAAATCTAAATTCTTATCATGATCTATATATGGGTTATCATGTTGCTCAAAGGGTAACTCAATATTTAAACCAACTGATGTACCTCCTCCAAGATGAGCACCTTTGTTACCAGCTTCCATAATTCCAGGTCCACCACCAGTAATAACACCATATCCGGCATCAACAATTTTTTCGGCTATTTCTTCAGTAAGTTTATAATATTTATTCTCTGGTTTTGTTCTTGCAGATCCAAAAATAGACACACAAGGACCTATTTTACTCATTTTTTCAAAACCATTAACAAACTCTCCCATAATCTTAAAAATAGCCCAGGAGTCGTTCGTTTTTATCTCATTCCACCCTTTATGGTGTGATTCTTTTCTCATAATTAAAATTTTTACTTGCTAATTTAATTCTTTTTTAAGGAATTTGGCCGTATAGCTTTTTTTGTGTTTTACTACTTCCTCAGGAGAACCTTCTACAATAATTTGTCCACCACCTTTACCGCCTTCATAACCTATATCAATTATATGATCAACAGTTTTAATTACATCCAAATTATGTTCAATAATAAGTACTGTGTTGCCTTTGTCGACGAGTTTATTAAGTACTTGCATAAGCACTCTAATATCTTCAAAATGCAAACCAGTTGTTGGTTCATCAAGAATATAGAACGTATTGCCTGTATCTCTTTTGCTTAATTCGGTAGCAAGTTTAATTCGTTGTGCCTCACCACCTGAAAGGGTTGTACTTTGTTGACCTAAAGTGATATACCC
Organism: Seonamhaeicola maritimus; assembly: GCF_008056315.1. Taxonomy (GTDB): domain Bacteria; phylum Bacteroidota; class Bacteroidia; order Flavobacteriales; family Flavobacteriaceae; genus Seonamhaeicola; species Seonamhaeicola maritimus. The sequence goes on from NZ_VRKQ01000018.1 coordinate 466,906, forward strand.
CAAACCAACATCTTGGATAGTTTTAAGTTTTTTATAAATTTTTGGAATGTTCTCAAAGAATTCAACTGCTTCATTAATAGTCATGTTTAAAACATCACTAATAGATTTTCCTTTATATCTAATTTCCAGTGTTTCTCTATTAAAACGCTTTCCTTGGCAAGTTTCACATTCCACATAAACATCTGGTAAAAAGTTCATTTCTATGACCCGTAAACCACCACCTTGACAAGTTTCGCAACGTCCTCCTTTAACATTAAAACTGAATCTGCCAGCTTTATACCCGCGTATCATGGCTTCTGGTATTTTAGCAAATAAGGCTCTAATCTCACTAAAAGTGCCCGTATAAGTTACTGGGTTGCTTCTTGGAGTTCTTCCAATAGGTGATTGATTGATATCAATCACTTTATCAATATGCTCTAAACCTTTAATGCTTTTATATGGCATAGGTATTTTAACCCCATTAAAATAATGGGCATTTAAAATAGGGTATAAGGTTTCATTTATTAATGTTGATTTCCCACTACCAGAGACACCGGTTACTCCAATCATTTTTCCTAATGGAAATTTCACCGAAACATTTTTTAGGTTATTACCGGTACATCCTTTTATTTCTAAAATCTTACCGTTACCTTTTCTACGTTTTTCAGGAATTTCTATTTCCTTACTACCATTTAGGTAATCGGCTGTTAGAGTATGATGAGATTTAAGTTCATCAGGGTCACCAATACTAATAATTTCACCCCCGTGTTTACCCGCTTTAGGACCAATATCAATCACATAATCGGCACGTTCTATCATGTCCTTATCGTGTTCAACTACAATAACCGAATTCCCAATATTTCTAAGTGAAACCAATGAGTTTATGAGTTTTTCATTATCACGTTGATGAAGACCAATACTGGGTTCGTCCAAAATATAAAGTACACCAACCAATTGTGATCCTATTTGAGTAGCTAGTCTAATTCGTTGAGCTTCACCACCTGAAAGTGATTTTGAACTTCGGTTTAACGATAGGTAATCTAAACCAACATCCAATAAAAACCGAAGTCTTGATTTAATCTCCTTTAAAACTTCTTCAGCAATTTTAAATTGCTTATCTGACAAATGCTCGTGTAAATTGTTAAACCATTCTGCTAATTCAATAATATCCGTATTGGCAAGTTCAGCAATATTTTTTTCGTTTATTTTAAAATAGAGAGATTCTTTTTTTAATCTACTTCCTTCGCATTCAGGACATTTAATTTTGTCCATATAGCCTTTTGCCCAACGTTTTAAAGATGTAGATTCGGCTGTTTTGTACTGGTTTTCAATAAAATTGGCAACCCCTTCAAAATCAATATTATAATTTCTAGTAACACCAAGGGTTTTACTTTCTACTGAGAATTTTTCATTTCCACCAAAAAGAATCATTTCCTTGGCTTCTTCAGGAATATCCTTGTAGGGGTCAGTTAATTTAAAATTGAAACGTTGTGCTATAGTTTCAAACTGCTTAAAAATCCAGCTGTTCTTTTCAGGTCCATGAGGAGCTAAAGCTCCGTTCTTTATAGAAAGTGAATCATCCGGGATAATTTTATCAGTATTTACTTGGTGTAATTCACCAATACCGTTACAATTTGAGCAAGCGCCTTTAGGTGAATTGAAAGAGAAGTTATTAGGTTCAGGGTTTGGATAAGAAATACCAGATGAGGGACACATTAAATTTCTGCTAAAATACCTGGATTTATTGGTGTTTTGGTCAATTACTAGCAAAACATCATCACCATGATACATTGCCGTATTAATGGTTTCAGTAAGTCTTTTATCATTATCAATGGTATCATTAACAACTAGTCTATCAATTACAATTTCAATATCATGTGTTTTGTAACGGTCTAATTTCATGCCTTTCACAAGGTCCTTAATTTCTCCGTCAGTTCTAACCTTTACAAAACCTTGTTTCGCTATTTGCTCAAATAACTCGCGGTAATGCCCTTTTCTTGATCGAACTACTGGTGCAAGTATATTAATCCGTTTATCACTAAAGTCCTTAATAATAAGCTCTTTTATTTGCTCATCGCTATAACTTATCATTTTATCACCTGTATTATAACTGTAGGCGTCACTGGCACGTGCGAATAGTAAACGCATAAAATCATAAATCTCAGTAATGGTTCCAACTGTAGACCGTGGTGACTTGCTGGTGGTTTTCTGCTCAATAGCAATAACAGGTGATAAACCATCAATTTTATCAACATCAGGACGTTCTAATCCTCCCAAAAACTGACGTGCATATGCCGAAAATGTTTCTATATATCTACGTTGTCCTTCAGCATATATAGTGTCGAAGGCCAACGACGATTTTCCACTACCAGAAAGCCCAGTAATAACAACAAGTTTCTCTCTTGGAATGGAAACATCAATGTTTTTAAGGTTATGTACACGTGCACCTTTTACTTCAATAAATTCGTCGAAATGGCTCATAAATAGACAAAACAGCAAAGTTACGATTATTAAATTTTAAAAGGAAGTGGACTATTAACCTTAATAGTTATTCCATAAGAGAGAAGTTTAATGCAAAAATCATCGATAAAATGTCTACCGTGTTTATTTTGAATGTGTTATCCGTGTTTTATCGAAAAATTTTGGACATACTTAGCATGGTTTATACATTCGAAATGTTAACAAACCCCAAATTTATTATGAAAAAAAATTACCTAACAGGTTTAGATTCTAAAACCTATGTACTTCTTTTAACTTTGTTTTCCTTTGTTTATTTGAATGGGCAAAACCGTTCGGTAGCTTTTGAAAAGGTTAGTTCTCAGGCCTCCTTTTTTAATGATATCAAACCTAAAAAACCCATTAGTAAGATAAATAGCGTGCCTTTTCAGGCTAAGCGACAAGTTGAAAAAGGAATAGATGTTAAGAAAGCATTATTCTTTTCCTTTAATAATGAGATGGTAGCTGAAATAATTTCAGAAAAGTCCGAAAGAATACTTCTAGAGTTACCTTATGAAGGAAATAGTTCTTTAGAATTACAACTAATAAAGTCTAAAGTTTTAACAGATGAATTTAAGGTTTATAAAGGCTCAGATCGAAGCAAACCTGTTGAATATAAAAAGGGAGCTCATTATTGGGGTGTTGTAAAAGGTGATTCCGAATCTATGGTGGCCATAAGTTTTTATGGTGATGAAATAGTTGGTAATTTAAAGGTTAATGGGAAGTCTTACGATCTAGGTAAAATTCGAAATAATGCAGATAAACACCATATTTTATATGAAAACAAAGACATTAAGGAACAATTCGATTTAGATTGTTCAACACCTGATGAGGTAGGGCATATGCATAAATCATCTAGTGCTAAAATAGAATCAAGCAGTAGTCTTTCAGCTGGTAATTGTGTAAAAATGTATTTAGAAACAGACTATTCTATGTATGAGCATTATGGAAGCGTAGAGGCTGTTGCCAATTACGTTACAGGCGCATTTAATCAGGTTATTTTGCTTTATGCTAACGAATCCATAAACATGTCAATAAATGAATTAGTGGTTTGGGATGTAGTAGATCCATACCCAGGAACCGATACATCATCTATCTTAACTCAGTTTAGAGATGGATTGGCAGGTAATTATAATGGAGATTTAGCTCATTTAATTATCAAGTCATCTGAGGTTTCAGGTGGTCGCGCTTATGTGAATGTATTATGTAATAGAACTTATGGCGTTGGTGTAAGTGGTATTGGTACTAGCTATAGAGATATTCCTAATTATAGCTGGACTGTAATGGTGCTAGCTCACGAAATAGGTCATAATTTAGGTTCTTCGCACACGCATAGTTGTAAATGGAATGGTAATAATACGGTTATTGATGACTGTGGAAATGTTTATTATATGAATAATAATCGAGATGATGATGGTGATGGTATTGTGGACAATCTATCCGATGCACAGTATTTTTCCTCGTGTTTTGATAATGTAAATAATATTATTCCCTCAGAAGGTGGAACTATTATGAGTTATTGTCACTTGAATAGTGTTGGTATCGATTTAAGTTTAGGTTTTGGCCAGCAGCCAGGAGATCTTATACGAAGTAGAGTTGCAAATGCCAGCTGTCTTACTACTTGTGCAGGAGGTCCACTTTTAGCTGAGGCTTCTAGTACCGATGTTACTTGTGGTTCCAGCAGCGATGGTACAGCAAGTGTTGTTGCAAGCGGAGGAACTGGTAATTATAGTTATTCTTGGAGTAATGGAGAAACAAGTTCTTCAATATCTAACCTTTCACCTGGTACTTATAGCGTTACTGTAGACGACGGTAATGAAACAGTATTTGATTCTGTAACTATTGTTGATAATAATAGTACTTATTACGCAGATATTGATGGTGATGGTTATGGTGATCCAAATGTACCTCAGTTAGCATGTTCGCAACCAAATAATCATGTTGAAGATGCAACCGATTGTGATGATTCTGATAACCAAAGTTATCCTGGAGCTATTGAGATATGTGATGGAAAAGACAATGATTGTGATGGTAGTATAGATGAAGACTTAACTGTTCAAACATATTATGCCGATGCCGATGGTGATGGCTATGGTGATCCAAATACTACGGTAGAAGATTGTGCGCCACCATCGGGTTATGTTACTGATAATTCTGATTGTAATGACAATGATATTACTATTTATCCTGGGGGAACTTGTGATGATGGTGATGCTTGTACAATTAATGATGCTTATGATAGTAATTGTAATTGTGCTGGAACGCCAACAGACGATAGTGATGATGATGGCGTTTGTGATGCTTTAGATGTTTGCCCCAACGGTGATGATACAATTGATGTAGATGGCGATAATATCCCTGATGATTGCGATGACTGTAATTCTCTAACTGAAGAATTCCCCGGCATCAACCATCCTGGATCTGGTATAGAAGAATCAACTGTAAATTTGCCTAACGGAAGTAAAGGAGCCTCTTTTACAATATCGGGAATTAATGCCAGAACGGGAGGAAAACCAGGTAATAGATATATAGAGCAAATAACAGTATATTTTATATTTGGTGATAATATAAAAGTTACTTATGGTGTTTTTTCTGGTTCTAATACATCATCTGTAAATGTTAATATCCCAGGTGAGGTTAAAAGCATCACTGTTCAGTTAGAAGATATTTATACTGGTAATACAAATGGGAATATGAATATTACTCTAGGTAGTGTAGCTTATTGTGGTCCTTGGAATGATATGGGTTGTTCAGATTCGGATAGTGACGGAGTTTGCGATGAAAATGATAGTTGTGCTGGACATGATGACAATATAGATAGTGATAATGATACCGTACCAAATGGTTGTGATGTTTGTCCAGGAGGAGACGATAGAATAGATAGCGATGGCAATGGTGTTCCAGATGATTGCGATACCACTAATGAGTGTGCAAATCCATCTACGGCAATTTTCAGTATTAATCCTTTAACGCATTCTGGTGGTGGATCGAGTTCATCAAGTGTAAGTTTTAATGGAGCTTCAGATATTTCGTTTAGTATTACCGATGTTGATCGAAGAACGGGAGGAAAGAAATCTAATAGATATACCGAGCGAGTTGTTGTTACCTATGAAGATGGAAGCGGTGAGACTATTCCTTATGGCACATTCAATGGGGTTGATGCTGAGGTTTCTATCTCAGGTGAAGTTCAATTGGTAACGGTTACTTTAAACGAAGGAACAGGTAATAACAATACAGATTTAAGTATCTCAATTAGTAATGTTTCTTACTGTAGTAATTCCCAAATAGCTCCAGCATTAGAAGGTCTTCCTGAGTTTTCAGAAAACACTAGAAGTAATAATTTATTATTATATCCAAATCCTAGTAAAAATGAAGTTTATGTTAAGTGGGCAAGTATACTACCAGAGGTTAAAATAACATTTTATGATGTTCTTGGCAAAAAACTTCAAAGCAATAGTTATTACAGACAAAATTTTATAATGCTTGATACAAGTAAGTTAAGCGGAGGTAATATATACTTTTTAACTTTTGAGGTTGCAGGACGGGAAACACAGACTCGTAAATTAATTTTGTTAGATTAATAGATTGTTGTAAATAATTAATTTTAAGCCACCTTATTTAGGTGGCTTTTATTTTTGGAATATTTTATAGCAAATCATTATACTTGTATAATTATTTATTTTATAAACTCAATTATTACTTAGATATGAAATTATTAGGAATAAGCTCAAGAATTGATCACCCAGAATACGGTAAAGGCGTTATTACAAATGTTACTTCGCAACATTATTGGGTGACTTTCATAGATAAAGGTTTAGAAACAATTGATATCGATAGCGAGTTTGATGTGATTGAAGCTGCTTACGATGATGTAGATACTGTTAGCTTTTTTGATATTGAATCTAGCTTAGTTGATATTTTAAAAAAATGGAGTGATGCTAGTGAAGTTGTTCCTATTGCAGATAAATACAAAGGAGGGAGACTAATTTTGGAACCTGCAGATACAAGTTTGAAGTCTTATGAATTGCCAATAGATAAATTCTTTCATAAAATAATTATGGTAAGAGATAGGTTACGCGTTATGGAACAACGAATAAATTCAAGTGATTTAGACGAACAAGGGAAAGTAGATTTACAGCAGTATATTACCAGAATTTATGGTAGTTTAACAAGTTTTAATATTCTTTTTAAATCGAATTCGCACAATTTTGTAGGCCAGAGGAGTAAGTAGAATTATTGAGTTTTAAATATCTACAATAAGATTTATACTGTAAACTCAATTCATCCCTTTGATATCTGTAATCTCCATTCCAAATAGAAATAGTTTGTGGAATGTTGGCAGTTTTGCACCAGTTTCAGTGGTCGTCCAGTCTTTCCAAGATGTTTCTAAACCATTAATAGGTAATTCATTGGTCCACATTTTAAAACTTTTAGGCATTCCATCTTCCGCCAATTGCCATAAATATGAATGGCCATTTGCATATGTTACAAGTAAATTATTATTAACTAGTTCACGCTTTACACCTTGATCGAAAACTCTATAAGGAGCAAACACCCAAAAAGAATCATTTTTATAATGCTTAACAGCTTTTTCTATAAGTTCTTCTGCTAATTCTCCATCAACCTTAAAACTATGAACATAAGCTTGATGAAGGTCGTTGTCAATCAAATTTAAGCTTACTTTATACTGTTTCCAATATACTTTACACTCGTTTTTATACTTATCCCATTTATAGTGGCGTCTATTTTTGAACGTCCATTCAAAAATATCTGTTGCTACGTAAGCTTCATAATTTATAGCTATTAACATTTTGGTAGCTAAATTATCAGCTTCAGTCCCTTTTGAGCCGCTTGGTAAAGGTTCATTATATTTAAAGTAAAGAAACCCAAAAAGCAACAAACTGGGTAATGTGAAGAATATAATCACCCCAAAAACAATCTTGTATACTTTTTTTTTCAATTTCGCAATAGTAGGTTTAATGTGATGTAAGTCATCTAAATTATCAAATACTATTGAGTTAGTAAAAGAAAACAGTTAAAAACCGACAGCAGTATCATCACCTCGATAATCTGCACCACCCTCTAACGATTCGTCTTCTAAAACAAGTATTCCATCGACCTTGCCAATTGCTCCAGCCTTTTTCTCATTTACGGAATATCCTAAAACTTGAAGCTCCTCAATGGTGTTGTTATTAAAAGAATTGGGTTCAATACGTATATAATCTGGTAACCACTGATGATGAAAACGAGGTGCATTTACGGCCTCTTGCATGGTCATGTTATGTTCATGAACATTAAGAATTGTTTGTAAAACAGATGTTATAATAGTTGATCCTCCTGGAGTCCCAAGAACCATATAAAGTTTATTATCCTTTTCAATAATGGTAGGTGTCATAGAACTTAACATGCGCTTTTCTGGTAAAATTTTATTGGCCTGCGCACCAACTAACCCATACATATTTGGAGCACCGGGTTTACTGCTAAAATCATCCATTTCATTATTTAAAAAGAAACCCAGTTCGTTGCAATAAAGTTTGGAACCGTAGGCTCCATTTAGTGTTGTAGTAACTGACACCGCATTTCCAAATGAATCTACTATAGAATAGTGAGTGGTTTCATTGCTTTCAACGATCTCTATATTTCCATAAGATACATCGGAAGACAAAGTTGCTTTTTCAAATGAAAAAGTACGCATTCTCTCTTTTAGATATTCGTTATTTATTAACTCGTTGGTAGGAATGGAAATGAAGTCAGGGTCACCTAAATAAAAACTTCTATCGGCGTAAGAACGTCTTTCTGCTTCAGTGAGTACTTGAACATATTTGGTGGAATTATGTTTAAATTCCTCTAAGTCAAAGGGTTCAATCATTTTCATTATTTGAGCTAAACAAATACCACCACTTGATGGTGGAGATATTGAAGTAATTTTCAAATTATCGTAAGTAAAGGTGATTGGTTTTCGCCATTTTGGCTCATATTGAGCTAAATCTTCTTTGGTAATTATGCCTCCATGGTCTTGTATGTGCTTAATCAACTTTTCGGCTATTTCGCCAATATAAAACTCATTTTTACCATATTCCATGAGTCGGGAAAGTGTATTGGCTAGTTGAACGTGTTTTATAGTATCTCCTGCTTTCCATGGTTTATTGAAAATAATAGAATCTTTATTAACTTTTAGAAAATAGGATTGATTGTGTTTAATTGCTTTTTCTTGCTTTTCTGTAACTACAACACCTCTTTTGGCTAGTTCAATTACTGGTTGAATTATATTTTCAATAGGTAATGAGCCATATTTCTCATGTGCTGCAAATATACCCGCAACCGTTCCAGGCACTCCCACTGCTAGGGCGCCAAACCTGCTTTTTTCTGTAATTACTTCACCTTCTTTATCTAGATACATATTTGTAGTGGCATTAATTGGGGCTTTTTCTCTATAATCTAAAGTCCCCGTGTCCCCATTATTTTTTCTATAGACCATGAAACCACCTCCTCCAAGGTTTCCTGCAATGGGGTAGGCCACAGCAAGTGCTAATTCTGTTGCAACCATGGCATCAAAAGCATTGCCGCCTTGTTTTAAAATGCTAATTCCAATTTTAGAGGCTTCTTCACGAGCGGAAACTACCATTGCATTTTTAGTTACTAAACCTCTGCCTTTATCACTTTTACAAGACGTAAAGGGTAATAACAAGAAAATGATACAAATTAACCTAATCATACAAACTTCAGATTTAACTCGCTTAATTTTTTGTTTGAAGATTCTATTAATTCGTTGAAAAATGACGTGAATTCACTTTCAAATTCATCATAGAACTCTTGAAGTTCATTAATAGCTAAATTCATTTGCGAACGGTTTTTTGTGCGTCTATTCATTCCTTCTAATACTTTCTGAATCCCTTCAATACTGGCGTAGCTTAATAACCAATTACCATTTATCATATAAGGCATCATGTGTTTTATTGGTTGAGGGAGTATTTCTAAATGTTCTTCCAATAAATCATAGAATGTATCGACATATTCATCTAAAGGAATTTTAGAGTAGTTTTTCCAGTTTTTTGCTAAGAAATGGTCATAAAGAATATCTACTATTACACCGGAGTAGTGTCCGTACTTTTCGTGCAAACGCCTTGTACTCATTCTTACTGTTTTGTGAGCATCTGTAAACGTATCAATGTGTCTGTGAAGTAATATGCCAATTTTCAGGTCTTTAGAGAATTTTTTGTAGTCACTACCTTTGATACCGTCAGCAATAAAATTCCCAATAGTTACTAAATTGTTATCTCCCGAAAGGTAAATATGGGCTAGGTAATTCATTTGTGAAATTTACGAATTGATTTTTTAAGTTTAGTTAAAATTTAAGCTAAAAAAAATATGTAGGTTTGCAGAAAATAGAATTAGAATTTATGACACTTATAAAATCAATTTCAGGAATTAGAGGAACCATTGGTGGTCAAGTAAGAGAAAATTTAACACCTATTGATGCGGTAAAGTTTGCAGCAGCTTATGGTGCTTGGTTAAAACAAAATAGAACTAAAGAGAATTATCGTGTTGTTGTTGGTAGAGATGCTCGTATTTCTGGTAAGATGATACAAAATTTGGTAATGAACACTTTGGTTGGCCAAGGCATACATGTTATAAATGTGGGGCTTTCAACTACTCCAACTGTTGAGATGGCTGTTCCTATGGAACATGCAGATGGTGGGATTATATTAACTGCTAGCCATAATCCAAAACAGTGGAATGCCTTAAAACTATTAAATGAAAAGGGGGAGTTTTTAGATGCAGTGGAGGGTGCAAAAATTTTAGAAATAGCAGAAAGCAATAATATGGATTTCGCTGATGTTGATAGTTTAGGAAAAATCACAAAAAACTCTGCTTATATAGATTTGCATATTATTGAGGTGCTAGATTTACCTTTGGTAACGGTAAAACCTATTGAGGAAGCTAGATTTAGAGTTGTTGTAGATGGTGTTAATTCTACTGGAGGTATTGCTATTCCATTGCTTTTAGAACGATTAGGAGTTGATGTTATTAAATTGTATTGTGAACCCAACGGTCATTTCCCTCATAATCCAGAGCCCTTAAAAGAACACTTAACGGATTTATCGGAAGCTGTAAAAAAATATAAAGCGGATTTTGGTATTGTTGTGGATCCTGATGTAGATAGACTTGCTTTTATGGATGAAAATGGGGATATGTTTGGTGAAGAATATACATTGGTTGCCTGTGCAGATTACGTATTAAGTAGAACACCAGGTAACACGGTTAGCAATATGAGTTCTACCCGTGCACTTCGAGATGTTACTGAAAAATATGGAGGAACCTATGAGGCAAGTGCTGTTGGAGAAGTGAATGTTGTGAAGTTGATGAAAAAGAATAAAGTAGTTATTGGTGGAGAAGGTAATGGGGGAATTATTTATCCAGAATCTCATTATGGTCGTGATGCATTAGTGGGAGTAGCTTTATTTTTAAGTTTGCTTGCTGATAAAAACATATCTGTAAGTGCACTTAGAAAAACATATCCTAATTACTTTATGAGTAAAAAGAAGATACAATTGACTCCGGATTTGGATGTTGATGGTATTTTAACTGAAATAGAAAACAGATATAGTAATGAGCAAATAACAACGATTGATGGCGTGAAAATTGATTTTGCTGAAAGTTGGGTACATTTACGTAAAAGTAATACGGAACCTATTGTTAGAATTTATACAGAGGCTAAATCACAGGAAGAAGCTGATAACTTAGCGGATAAGTTTATTGAAGAGTTAGGTGAGATTGCTACTAAATAGTACTTAGAAATAGTAAAATCATATCGAAATTATGTAAATATTGGTCGTTTTAACAAACGACCATTTTTTATGCTTAAATTTATATAAAACCGTCATTTTGCTTATGAATTTAAAAAACTACTCAGTCATTTTTCTACTTATTATTTCATTGATTTTTGTTTCGTGTAAATCAAATAATAAAACACCTCAAGAAAATCAAAAACCAAATATTGTTCTAATTATCGCAGATGATGTCAGTTGGGATGATATTGGTGCATACGGTCATCCAAAAGTAAAAACACCTCACTTAGATCAGTTGGCAAAGGAAGGTATGATTTTTAATCAGGCATTTTTAACCACAAGTTCTTGTAGCCCGAGTAGAACGAGTATAGTTTCTGGTTTATATCCACACAATACAGATGCTGAACAGTTGTCATGGCCATTGCCAGATTATAAAAAGACTTTTGTTCAGGAACTTAAAAATGCTGGTTATTGGACAGGTTTAGCAGGTAAATATCATATGGGAGATCCTGTTAGAGATGATTTTGATTCGCTTTTAGAAATGCAATGGAAAGATGCACCAATAGGATTAGACAGACGTTTAGTAGGTGATGGTAGCGGTTGTGATGAATGGATTAAATTATTGCAAGAAAGGCCTAAGGATAAGCCGTTTTTTACTTGGTTGGCTTCATTTGATGCACACAGACCTTTTTATGAAGGCATGAGTAAAGATCCTTATAATCCTGAAGAAACTATTATTCCTCCTTATATGCCGGTTACACAAGCTTCTAAGAAAGATTTTGCATTATATTATGATGAAATCTCTAGAATGGATGATTATATTGGAAAGGTGGTTGCTGAATTAGAAGTTCAAGGAGTGGCTGAAAATACAGTTGTTCTATTTATTTCTGATAATGGGAGAGCATTCCCAAGAGATAAAACAACACTTTATGATGGAGGTATAAAAACACCTTGGATTGTAAAATGGCCTGCTAAAATAGAACCCAATAGTGTAAATAATAATTTAGTAAGTTCTGTAGATATTGCCCCAACATTTATGACAATGGCAGGTTTAGAACCTTTAACAGACTTTGACGGGGTAGATTTATTATCTACTTTAATCAATACAAAAATCAGTGTTAGAGATGATGTTTATGCCGAAGACCATTTTCATGATTTTGAAGATTATACAAGAGCAGTTAGAACAACAAAATACAAATACATAAAGAATTATTATCCAGATCTTCCTAATACACCTTCTGCAGATATAATAAGAGATTTAACATGGAAAAGTATGAAGGAAGAGCGAGATAAAGGAACACTTACTGAAGCTCAAATGCGATGTTTTGAAATTCCACGACCTAACGAGGAATTGTATGATATTGAAAAAGACCCTTATGAATTAAACAATTTGGCTTTAAACCAAGATTACGACTATGTTTTAAATGATATGCGTATACGTTTAAAACGCATGAGAGAGTCTACTAATGATTATCTTCCAACCGAAAGAATGCCTGATGATTTTGTTAGAGAAACGGGGTATCCTACTAAATATCGGATTCGCCCTAGACCATCAAAAGCGGTTTATATGAAGGCAAGGGAAGAGGGCAAGGTGCTAATGAATCCAGATTTTGTAGAAACCATATCAACTGAATAAAGAATTATTTTGGTTCTTTACCTCTATGTTTCCATCGCTTATGTGTCCATAAATAAAACTCAGGTGCTTCATAAAGTTGTTCTTCTACACGTTTAAGAGCAATATCAGTAATGCTAAAATCTTTTAAATCTTTTGAATTTAAGGCAATAGTAGAAAAAGTGGCCTGATAATACCCTCTTTTTATTTTGTTTACTTTTAAAAACAAAGTTGCCATATCAAGCCGTTTTGCCAAAACTTCTGCACCTACATGAACGGGAACTCGAACTCCCATAAACTCTTGCCAATAGATTGCTTTGTGTAATTTTGGAGATTGGTCAAATACAAAACCATTAAAAGTTAACTCTTTTTTTTGCTTTGCTTTTATAAGTGTTGGAAATGTCTCTTTTGTAGTAATTAAATGACTGTTATACTTAGCTCTAATTCGTTTTACTAATCTATCAAAATACTTATTACTTAATTGTTTATAAACAGCATAACCTTTATGATTAATTTGAGTTTGCAAAATAAAAATCCATTCCCAACTAGCATAATGTCCCATAAATAAAACAATACTTTTGTTTTTCTTTTCAAGTTCATGAATCTCTTCTACATTAGTAAAAACATAACGTTTTTGCATTTCAGCCTCTGAAATAGTGATTGATTTAATAGACTCTACTATCATATCACAAAGGTGATGGTAAAACTTTTTTCTAATGGATAAAATTTCAGCTTCTGATTTTTGAGGAAAGACTAATTTTAAATTATCAAGTACTACATTTTTTCTATAACCTACAATATGATAAACTAGAACATAAATACCATCTGAAACTGCGTAGAGCAGCCTAAATGGTAGTATAGAAATTATCCATAAAAAAGGATAAACAATAATATAGCTTAGAAATTGCATGAATTAATTTTAGATTTGCACGAGCAAAAGTACATGAATTTTTTCACTTGAATATTTATAAATTCCAAATGAAAGTGGGTTATGTATTAAAGAAGTTATTACCAAAGTAAAACTATATTTTGTATGTATTTTTAGTATAAAATTTAGTTCTTTACAAATAAAAACATATTAAATTGATTTTAAACGTTAACACTTCATGGCAGAAATAGATAAAATAACCATTATTGTAATTGCAGCTAATGTTCTTTTTTCTTTAAAAGGATTTAAGGACTATGGTTTTTTAGATAAATATAAGTTTCATGTTGGAGGGGTTCAAAGAGGTGAAAAAATAAGAGTTCTTACAGCAGGGTTTTTGCATATTGATATGCAGCACCTCCTGTTTAATATGATTACGCTTTACTTTTTTGCAGGTATTGTGATTAATTATTTAGGAGCAAGTGGTTTTATAATAGTGTATTTAGGTAGTTTAATTTTCGGTAATTTACTGTCTCTTTATTTCCATAAAAATGAATACCATTACAGTGCTGTAGGTGCAAGTGGAGCGGTAACTGGTATTTTATATTCGGCTATTTTGTTGCAGCCAGGAATGACATTGGGCTTATATTTCATAGTGCCAATACCTGCATATATTTTTGGAATTGGCTATTTACTTTACTCTATTTATGGCATGAAAAAGAGAATAGGGAACATTGGTCATGATGCGCATTTCGGTGGTGCAATTGGTGGTTACATTATAACATTGTTTATGGCTCCTTGGATTTTTGAAAGAAACTTACTCATGGTTGGTTTATTGGCTATTCCTATTATTCTTCTATTTGTTTTAAGGAGAGCTGGTAAAATATAATTCAACAAAGTTTTGCTTTGTGTAATTAGTTATGGCACAGGTATTGACTTTATAATATTGATTTATCTTCTGATATCAGTATAATTAGTTGATAATCATTCATTTGAAATATTTATTAATACTTAAATTAATAAAGTTAACCTGCTTTAATGACAGATTGACTTAAAAATATATATGAAGAAATCTAATTTTATGTCGTTTGACAGTTTGTCATTGCAGGAATTTGATGAAAATTCAGAGTTAATTCCTTTAATGACACCGGAAGACGAGGAAGCCATGAATAATGAAGAGCTGCCTGAAACACTTCCAATTTTATCGTTAAGAAATACAGTTTTATTTCCTGGTGTTGTAATCCCTATTACTGCAGGTAGAGATAAGTCTATTAAACTTATAAAAGACGCTAATAAGGGAAATAAGGTCATTGGGGTTGTTGCTCAAAAGGATGAATCTATTGAAAATCCTTCTGCTAAAGAAATTAATGAAACCGGAACGGTTGCTAGAATTTTAAGAGTTCTCAAAATGCCTGATGGTAATGTTACGGTTATTATTCAAGGTAAAAAACGTTTTAAAGTAGCTGAGGTCATTACAGAAGAACCTTATATGAATGCTACTATTAGAGATTTATCTGAGGCTAAACCTGCTGTGAACAACAAAGAGTTTTCTGCAATTATTGATTCTATTAAAGATTTAGCCTTAGAGATTATAAAGGAAAGCCCAAATATTCCTAGTGAGGCTTCTTTCGCCATTAAAAACATAGAGAGTAATTCTTTCTTAATAAATTTTGTGTCTTCTAACATGAATCTTTCTGTTGCAGAAAAGCAAAAATTATTAGAAATGAATGACCTTAAACAACGTGCTTTGGCTACGCTTAAGCATATGAATGTTGAGTTTCAAAGGCTAGAGTTGAAAAATGATATTCAGTCTAAGGTTCAAATGGATATGAGCCAACAGCAGCGTGAATATTTCTTGCATCAACAGATGAAGACCATTCAAGAAGAATTAGGAGGTGTAAGTCATGACGAGGAAATTGAAGAAATGAAAGCAAAAGCTCAAGAAAAACTTTGGGATGAAGATGTTGCTAAACATTTCGATAAAGAAATTGGGAAGTTGCAACGCATGAATCCTCAAGTTGCTGAATATTCTATTCAACGTAACTACTTAGAACTATTTTTAGATTTACCTTGGAATGAGTTTAGTGATGATAAATTCGATTTAAAACGTGCTAGAAAAATTTTAGATAGAGACCATTTTGGTTTAGATGATGTAAAACGAAGAATCATAGAATACCTTGCTGTATTAAAGCTTCGTAACGATATGAAGTCACCGATTTTATGTTTGTATGGTCCCCCAGGTGTTGGTAAAACTTCTTTGGGGAAGTCTATTGCAGAGGCATTAGGTAGAGAATATGTTAGAATATCCCTTGGTGGTTTAAGAGATGAGGCTGAAATAAGAGGGCATAGAAAGACATATATTGGTGCCATGCCTGGTCGTATTATCCAGAGTTTAAAAAAGGCCGGAACTTCTAATCCGGTATTTGTTTTAGACGAAATAGATAAATTGTCGAATTCCCATCAAGGAGATCCCTCTTCTGCAATGTTAGAAGTGTTGGATCCTGAGCAGAATAGTGAGTTTTACGATAATTTCTTAGAAATGGGTTACGACCTTTCTAAAGTTATGTTTATTGCTACTTCTAACAGTTTAGCAACCATTCAGCCAGCCTTATTGGACCGTATGGAGATAATAAACGTTACTGGTTATACCATTGAAGAAAAGGTTGAGATTGCTAAACGTCATTTACTTCCAAAGCAATTAAAAGAACACGGTTTAACTACAGATAACCTAAAAATAGGCAAACCGCAATTAGAAAAAATTGTAGAGGGCTATACCAGAGAATCTGGTGTTCGTGGTCTTGAAAAGCAAATTGCAAAAATGGTACGTTATGCAGCCAAAAATATAGCAATGGAGGAAGATTACAATATTAAAGTTTCTAATAATGATGTTGTTGAAGTATTAGGAAGCCCTAAGCTAGAGCGTGATAAATATGAAAACAACAATGTTGCTGGTGTAGTAACAGGATTAGCATGGACTCGAGTTGGCGGTGATATATTGTTTATAGAATCTATTTTATCAAAAGGAAAAGGAGCCATGACCATTACCGGAAACCTTGGTAAAGTCATGAAAGAGTCTGCTACTATTGCTATGGAATATATAAAATCGAATGCAGATACTTTTGGCATTAACCCAACAGTGTTTGATAAATATAACGTTCATATTCATGTTCCTGAAGGAGCAACACCTAAAGACGGGCCAAGTGCTGGTGTTACTATGCTAACATCGTTAGTATCTTTATTTACTCAAAGAAAAGTTAAGAAAAGTTTAGCTATGACAGGGGAGATTACTTTAAGAGGAAAAGTACTTCCTGTTGGTGGAATTAAAGAAAAGATTTTAGCAGCTAAACGAGCTAGGATTAAGGAGATATTACTTTGTGAAGAAAACAAACGAGATATAGATGAAATTAAGCCTGAATACCTAAAGGGCTTAACCTTTCATTATGTAACAGATATGAGTGACGTTATTGATATAGCACTTACAAATCAGAAAGTTAAAAACGCAAAAAAACTTTAATGTAAAAAACCTCGAATTAATTCGAGGTTTTTTAATGTTCTAAAATAAATGATAGTTACCATCGTTTTAAGATAGATTTACTTTCTTTGTACCGTAAATATGCTGAAGAGAATTATCACTTTAATTTGTCTGTGCTTTAGTACCTCAATTTTTGCACAAATAGGAGGGGAACATACCTATCAGTTTCTTAACCTAATTTCTTCTCCGCGTCAAGCGGCATTGGGTGGTAAAGTTTTAACTAATATTGATTATGATGTAACTCAAGGCTTATTTAATCCTGCGGCTATTAATGTTGAAATGGATAATCAGCTAGCTTTAAATTATACCAGTTACCTTGGAGGTATTGGATATGGAACAGCGGCTTATGCTTACACGGTAGATAGGAGAACACAAACTTTTCATGCCGGGGTTACTTATATTAATTATGGATCTTTTGATGGTTATGATGAACAAGGAAATGCTACTGGAAGTTTTTCTGGTGGTGAATCAGCACTATCTTTTGGACATTCCCGACAAATAGGATATTCAGATTTTTATTTAGGGGGAAACCTAAAACTCATTAGTTCTAAATTAGAACAATATACTTCTTTAGGTGCCGCTGTAGATTTTGGCTTATTGTATATTAATGATTATTTAGATTTCAATGCAGCTTTGGTAGTTAGGAATTTAGGTACTCAAATAACAACCTATGCAGGACTTCAAGAAAGTTTACCTTTTGAGATTAGTTTTGGAATGTCTCAACGTTTAGAAAATGTGCCTATTCGTTGGCATGTGACTTTAGAGAATTTACAGCAGTGGCCTATTGCAAGACCAAACCCTGCGAGGGCTATTAGTAATTTGAGTGGAAATCAATCTAGTGAAAAAGTTGGATTTATTGGTCAAGTAATTAGACATACCATTATAGGTGCAGAATTATTTCCAGAAGGAGGTTTTAATATTAGACTAGGTTATAATTTTCGAAGAGGAGAGGAGTTAAGAATTGTTGATCAACGTAATTTTTCTGGCTTATCAGCGGGAATTTCAATAAAAATGAATAAAATGCGCTTTAGTTACACACATGCTAAATATACCAGTGCAGCTAACTCAAACTTTTTTGGTTTGCAAATTGATTTAAATTAAATGAGTGACAAAATTACAATTGCTATTGATGGATATTCTTCTACAGGAAAAAGTACTATTGCAAAACAAATAGCTAAGCATTTGGGGTATGTATACGTAGACTCTGGTGCTATGTACAGAGCAGTGACTTATTATGCAATGACAAAAGGTTTGATTCATGAAAGTGATTTTAATGCTGAAGCTCTCATTTATCAGTTGGATATAGTACATATAAACTTTAAGTTCAATTCTGAGTTGGGTTTTGCTGAAGTCTATTTAAATAATCAAAATATTGAAAAAGCCATAAGAACTTTGGAGGTTTCAAGTTTTGTTAGTAAAGTGGCTGCTGTTTCTGAAGTTAGAAAAAAACTAGTTGCTATTCAACAACAAATAGGAAAAAACAAAGGTGTTGTTATGGATGGACGTGATATTGGAACCGTTGTATTTCCAGATGCTGAATTAAAAATATTTATGACGGCATCTGCTGAAACAAGAGCCCAAAGAAGATATAAAGAATTGATTGAAAGGGGAGATGACGTCGTGTATGATAGCGTTCTTAAAAATGTGCAAGAACGGGATCATTTAGATTCTACCCGGAAAGATTCACCTCTAGTAAAGGCTGATGATGCCATAGAAATTGATAATTCTAACTTATCACTTCAAGAACAATTTGAAAAAGTACTACAATTAGTATCAATGACTATTGAGGATACTGAATAAAGTATTATTCATTAACAATTTCATATTGTTTTTCTAAAGGGACACCATACAAACCTTCTAATCCATCTTTAATTTTTTTGTAAAACTTAGTATCTGGAGGTGAACTAAGATTGTTCCAGAAGTCCTTGCGGTATGGTAAATTATCCCTTCCAATATCTATATCTATGCCATAGGGGATAACTCTTATCTTTTTTTTGTCTGTTATAATTTTATAAACAAAAGCTTCTGCTTTAAAGTGAGTTTCTTTTATAAGATGTCTATATTCAACAGGAATTCTATCTTCTGAAAGATCCCAATCGTGCTTATAATAGCTTAAAATCAATTTACCACTTTGGTGCTTTTTATAAATATATAAAGTATTTCCACGTTCTATTCTATACACTTTATAGCTATCAATACCAATGTATAATTTTATAGATTCCCATTTCTTTTTTGGATTTGTCCCTACTAAAATCAACACGTCTTCCCCTTCATAAGAAGAATCTCCAATTTTTTTCCAAATAAACTTTTTAATGTTCCTAGCATGTTGTGAATCATTTGGTCTAAACGGATTTAGATGCGCTAATGCATTTATAGAGTGCCACCTTAAGTTAGACTTCCAAATTCTATAATCTGCAGATTTTCTAGATTCTGCAATTTGCATAGGGCCAAAATATGAACCTAGTCCGCGTGCCCTTATCTTAATATAATTTTCTACTAAGTATTTAGAGTTTCCATTTTCCGTAGTAGCGCTTCGATAAAGCATTTCTACTTGGTGAGGTGCAGTAATAGTATTGTTTTTAAGGTTTTTGCTCGCTAAATTTACATATTCACCGGGAGCCAGAATTTTAACTTCATCAAGTTCGGTTGAACTCTCTATTAAAATGATTTCTTGCTTTTCCTTATTTAAATAATCTTCAACCTTAATTTTATAAGGGTCATATCCTAAACTAGAAATAGATAATGAATCTTTAAGCTCATTTTTTGTAACTAGGAAAGAGAATTCACCATCTTCAGTACTAGCAGTACCAATATATTTTTCAACGATACCAACCGCCACAAAAGGAATTGGATTATTAGACTCATCTAAAATAATACCATTTATTTCTATATTTTGAGAAATGCCATGATATGGTACAAGTACTATAACCAATAAAAAAGGCAGAAATAATAATTTTTTCATAATTTGGTTTTATTCATTTACAATTTGATATTGTTTTTCTAAAGAAACCCCAAAAAGACCTTCCAGTTCATTCTTAATACGTTTATAGAATTTAGTGTCTGGTGGAATACTTAAGTTTTTCCAAAAATTAGCATCATATTTTAAATCTAACATCCCCATGTCTGTTTCTACTCCATAAGGAACAACTCTCATTTTCTTTTTATTAGTTTCTACTTCTAATATAAAAGCTTCTGTTTTGTATCTTAATGTTTCGGCTATAGTACCATGTAATTCTGTGGGTATTTGATGTTTAGGAAATCTCCATTCATTTTTAAAATAACTTAACACCATTTTACCAGTTTTATGTTTTTTATAAACGAATAATGATCCACCACGTTCAATTCTATAAACTTTATAAGTATCAACTCCAATATAAAATTTAATTTTTTCCCAGTCAATTTTCGGATTTCTTGCTTCAATGATAACTACATCTTCACCTTCATAAGAGGAGTCACCAATTTTTTTGTATGTAAGCTTTTTTAGATTTCTAGCATGTTGAGAACTATTAGGTCTTAAAGGGTTTACATCAAACATGTCATGTATGGAATGTCTCCATTGTTTTCTTTTCCAATATCTATAATCTGCAGATTTTCTTGCAGCCTCTACCTCAACAATTCCCATGGGGTAGGCAGCTCCTCTATCTCTAATTTTAATATAGTTTTCAACAAAGAACTTTGCTTTTCCTTCTTCTTCGGCCGCTCTTCTATAAAGCAGCTCAATTTTATGAGGTTGGCTCAGTGTATTGTCTTTTAATGCTTTAACAGCATTCAATATATAATCTTTGGGGCTTAGTAATGTAATTTCATTAAGCTCTGTAACCGTTTCTTTTAAAACTATTTCTTTTTTTTCTAACTTTAAATAGTCGGCTACTTTAATTTTAAATGGGTCATATCCTAAACTTGAAACAGATAATGAATCTTGCATTTCAGCAGCAGTAATCAAAAATGAAAATGTTCCGTCTTCTGTACTTGCAGTTCCAATATATTTTTCAACAATACCTACAGCTACATAGGGTACGGATTCATTGAATTCATCTAAAACAATACCGTTAATTTCAATTTTTTGTTGAGCATTTAAATTTAATGCCCCAATTAAACAACATGTAAACACTACAATGCAAGTGTAGATAATCTTTTTCATATTTATTTATTTACAAATTTAAATTGATTCTCAAGTGATACTCCATAATTACTTTCAAGCTCTTTTTTAATTCGCTTGAAAAACTTAGTGTCTGGAGGCATACTTAAATTACTCCAAAAATTAGGATGATAAGGAAGGTCTAATGAGCCCATATCAGTGTCACCGCCGAAAGGTACAATTTTTATTTTCTTTTTATTTGTTTCAATATTGTAGACAAATGCTTCCAATCTATAGGTCATTTTTTCAGCTTCGGTACCCCAATATTCTTTTGGAACTTGGTTTTTTCCAAAACCCCATTCATTTGAGTAATAACTCAGGTAAACTCTGCCATCTTGATATTTCTTATACAGAAACAGTGCCTTTTGTTTTTCAATCCTAAATATGGTAAAGTTTTCAACCCCAATATATAATGTAACCTCAGTTTTTGATTTAGGGTCTATTCCTTTTATAATAACTACATCTTCACCCTCATAAGAAGAGTCTCCTATTTTTTTCCAAGTAAATCGTTTTAAGTTAGGTTGTTTATCTGTAGGTCTTAACGGGTTGGCAGTGGCCATCCAAGTTAAAGAATGGGTCCATTGTTTCCGCTTCCAAATCCTATAATCGGCAGATTTTCTAGCTTCCATTACTTGCACTAATCCTAGGGGATAAGCTGGTCCACGGTCACGAATTTTAATATAGTTTTCAACAAAAAATTTGGATTTGCCATTCTCGGTAGCAGCACGCCTATAAAGCATTTCAATTTGATGCGGTTTACTAATGGTGTTTTCTTTTAAATGCTCAATTGCATTTTGAACATATTCAGAAGGTTTTAAAATTTTAATTTCTTCTAATTCAGTGATAGTTTCCTTTAGAATAATTTCTTTCTTTTCAAGTTTTAAATAATCAGATATTTTAATTTTGAATGCGTCGTATCCCAAACTTGAAATAGATAAGGTGTCTTGCATTTCAGTATTAGAGACTAAAAATGAAAACTCACCATCTTCTGTACTAGCGGTACCAATATGTTTTTTTACAATCCCGACGGCTACGTAGGGAACAGCGTAATTACTTTCATCCAAAATGATTCCATTAATTTCAATTTTTCCGGTTTGTGAATGGAGTATCAAAAACGGTAAAATCAAAATAAAAAAGCTTATAAAAAACTTTGAATTTTTGCTCATGCCAATAGGTTTAAAATAAAACGAACCTTACAAAAATATTTATAAGGTTCGTTAGTAGGAGTAACTATTGTTCAAATTTCTATAACAAAAGTTTGATTTTTATAAATTGGGAATTACCAATTCCTGATCAGGATATATTAAATCCGGATTCGTCAAAATATCATTGTTTGCCTCGAAGATATCTTTATATTTCATAGCGCTTCCGTAATACTGTTTGGCTATTTTACCCAATGTCTCACCACTTTTAACAACATGTCTATGAAATACGGTTTCATCTGCAACTTTGATGTCTGCCATGATATCTGTTGGATTTTCTCCTCCAATTTCTTTAATCTTATCCCAAATTAAGTTTTTCTCATATGGTGTTTGAGTGGTTCCCCAAACTTTTAATTGGTGCCCTTCAACTTGTACGTCACCATTTTGAACATTTAATGATTCACCAAGGTCTAAAACTGCTTGATATTTCTCTCTTACTGCCATGTTTAAAGTTTTATGTTATTTAATTTAAGTAACAATATAATAAATTTCTAATCTTAAAATAAGTATAACAACTTAGATTAAGATTCTTTTATTTCTGACCCAAAAGTTTAAAAACAGTCACAACTAATATTATTTGTTCATTTTTAGGTAATTAACACTGTAATATGTATTTTTGCACTCCTTTTGGCGAAGTATGGAAAGGCAAAATGGGTGAAAACATAATAAAACTAACACTTCTGCGTGTTAATTGCTTAATTCTTTCCAAAGCATGCAGAATACAAATTTTAATCAGCAATGGCTGAAAAAGCAAAAAACGCTGAAGTTGAAGCACCAGAAGTTTCAACAGTAGAAGAAGCTCCAGTAGTATCTGAAGCTCAAGCAAATCCTGAAAAATTCTTAAAAGAGTTCAACTGGCACAATTACCAAGAAGGTATTGATGAAGTAGATGATCAACAACTTCAAGAATTTGAAAAATTAGTAGAAGAAAACTTTGTAGACACTTTAAATGATGAAGTTGTTGAAGGTACAGTAGTTCATATCTCAGATAGAGATGCGATTATTGACATCAACGCAAAGTCTGAAGGAGTTATTTCTTTAAATGAGTTCCGTTACAACCCTGGTTTGGCAGTTGGAGATAAAGTAGAAGTATTAATTGATGTACGTGAAGATGCTACAGGTCAATTAGTATTATCTCACAGAAAAGCAAGAGTAATTAAAGCATGGGATAGAGTAAACGCTGCTCATGATACTGGTGAAATTGTGAATGGTTTTGTTAAGTGTAGAACTAAAGGAGGTATGATTGTAGATGTTTTCGGAATTGAAGCATTCTTACCAGGTTCTCAAATTGATGTGAAACCAATTAGAGATTACGATCAGTACGTAAACAAAACTATGGAGTTTAAAGTTGTGAAAATTAATCACGAGTTTAAAAACGTAGTTGTTTCTCATAAAGCTTTAATTGAAGCTGATATTGAAGAGCAAAAGAAAGAAATCATTGGTCAATTAGAAAAAGGTCAAGTATTAGAAGGTGTTGTTAAAAACATCACGTCTTACGGTGTATTTATTGATCTTGGTGGTGTAGATGGATTAGTTCATATTACAGATCTTTCTTGGTCTAGAATTAATCACCCTAACGAAATTGTAGAATTAGACCAAAAACTTAATGTTGTAATCCTTGATTTTGATGAGAACAAATCAAGAATCCAATTAGGATTAAAACAATTAAGCAAACACCCATGGGAAGCTCTTGCAGAAGAGGTGAAAGTAGGTGATAAAGTAAAAGGTAAAGTAGTTGTAATTGCAGATTACGGTGCATTTATTGAAGTAGCTGATGGTGTTGAAGGATTAATTCACGTTTCTGAAATGTCATGGTCAACTCATTTACGTTCTGCACAAGATTTCGTTGCTGTTGGTGATGAAGTTGAAGCAGTTATCTTAACATTAGATAGAGAAGAGCGTAAAATGTCTCTTGGAATTAAGCAATTAACTCCAGACCCATGGACAGATATTACTACTAAGTATCCATTAGCGTCTAAGCACACTGGTGTTGTACGTAACTTTACAAACTTTGGTGTATTTGTTGAATTAGAAGAAGGTATTGACGGATTAATTTATATCTCAGATTTATCTTGGACTAAGAAAATTAAACACCCAAGTGAGTTCTGTGCAGTTGGTGATAAGTTAGATGTTATTGTATTAGAATTAGATGTTGAAGGACGTAAATTAAGTTTAGGTCACAAACAAACAACGGATAATCCTTGGGATAAATACGAAACTGAATTTGCTTTAGATACAACACATCCTGGAGCAATTGAGGAAATTGTTGACAAAGGAGCTACAGTTAAATTTAACGAGGATATAGTAGCATTTATACCTTCTAGACACTTAGAGAAAGAAGATGGTAGTAAACTTAAGAAAGGTGAATCTGCAGACTTTAAAATCATTGAATTTAACAAAGATTTTAAACGTGTAGTGGCATCTCATACAGCTATTTTCAAAGCAGAAGAAGCTAAGAATGTAAAAGTTGCCGCTAAAAAAGCAGCAGCTGCAGCAGCAGAAGCTAAACCTACTTTAGGTGACGCTAATGATGCTTTACAAGCTCTTAAAGATAAAATGGACGGAAAGAAATAATTTTCTAGCTGTCATTCCTGCGCAGGCAGGAATCGATAAAACTAAAGCCTTCAAGAAATTGAAGGCTTTTTTATGCCTTTAAATGAAGGTGCTTTAAGAGTTACATTTATGTTTTTACTTCTAAAATTTTGCATTACCTTTGTACCCCAGATACGTTTGGATTATTTATGAGTCAAAAAGTTTTACTTAACGCAAAAGAGGTAAACATCATTCTTCATCGATTGGCTTGTCAACTTATTGAAAAACACAACGATTTCTCTAATACAGTATTAATTGGACTTCAACCTAGAGGTGTATTTTTCGCAAATAGAATAGCTAAAATTCTTGAAGAAGATTACAATGTTAAAGGCATACAATTAGGACAATTAGATATCACGTTTTATAGAGATGACTTTAGAAGAGGGGATAAAACCTTAAAAGCTAATTCAACTGAAATAGATTTTTTAGTTGAGGATAAAAACATAGTATTTATAGATGATGTTTTGTACACAGGCCGAAGTATAAGAGCAGCTTTAACCGCAATTCAATCATTTGGAAGACCTGACGAAATAGAGCTTTTAACTTTGATTGATCGTCGTTTCAGCAGGCATTTACCCATACAACCAGATTATAGAGGAAGGCAAGTAGATGCTATTAATAATGAAAAAGTAATTGTGCATTGGCAAGAGAATGAAGGTGAAGATGCCGTGTATTTAATTGAAAAATAACAAATAAAATGAGCGAATTAAGTGTTAATCACTTATTAGGAATAAAATATCTTAAAGAGAAAGATATTCAACTTATTTTTGAAACTGCAGACCATTTTAAAGAGGTCATTAACAGACCCATTAAAAAAGTGCCTTCGCTTAGAGATATTACTATTGCTAACCTTTTCTTTGAAAATTCTACAAGAACCAAATTATCTTTTGAATTGGCAGAGAAACGCTTGTCTGCAGATGTAATTAACTTTTCCTCAGGACAATCATCAGTTAAAAAAGGTGAAACTTTAATTGATACGGTGAACAATATCTTATCTATGAAAGTAGATATGGTTGTTATGAGGCATCCGAACCCCGGAGCTGGTATCTTTTTGTCAAAGCATGTCAATGCTAGCATTGTAAATGCGGGAGATGGTGCTCATGAGCATCCAACGCAAGCCCTATTAGATTCTTATTCCATAAGAGAAAAACTTGGTGATGTTAAAGGTAAAAAGGTGGTTATTGTTGGTGATATTTTACATAGTAGAGTAGCGTTATCTAATATATTTGCCTTACAACTTCAAGGGGCTGAAGTAATGGTTTGTGGCCCAAAAACTTTGCTGCCAAAATACATTGGTGAACTTGGAGTTAAAGTTGAAACAAACTTACGTAAAGCGCTGAAATGGTGTGATGTAGCAAATATGTTAAGGGTGCAGAATGAAAGAATGGATATAAGTTATTTTCCATCCACTAGAGAATACACACAACAGTTTGGCGTGAATAGAGAATTATTAGAGTCTTTAGAAAAAGAGATTACAATTATGCACCCAGGACCAATAAATAGAGGTGTAGAAATTACTAGTGATGTTGCAGACTCTGGACAATCTATTATTTTAGATCAGGTTGAAAACGGTGTTGCCATAAGAATGGCGGTCATTTACTTATTAGCGTCAAAAATAAAACAGTAGATTATGATTTTTGATCAAAACGGAAATATCTCAATTATAACTCAAGAGAAGGCAACTACAATCGAGTTAGTTAAGAAACTTCAAGCATTGTATCCGAAGTTTAAAAACAATAATATTATTGTTAACTTAACTACGCTTAATAAAATTAGTTTAGAAGAAATAGTTGAGTTCTTACAGTTATCAAACACGCATAGAAATGCTAAACATTCATTTGTGGTAGTATCAAATAAAGTAGATTTTGATGATACTCCGGATGAAATTGTTGTTGTTCCTACACTTCAGGAAGCTTATGATATTATTGAAATGGAGGAGATGGAACGAGATTTAGGGTTTTAAATTATATGGATTTGTTGACTGTTAAGTTGTCAATCTAATTTATGCATACAACGAAACAATAAACAATTAATGAAGTTAACCATTTTAGGCTGCTATAGTGCCACTCCAAGAATTTTGGCCAACCCAACCTCTCAAGTTTTAGAATCTCAAGGACATATGTTCTTAATTGATTGTGGCGAAGGAACTCAGGTACAACTTCGAAAGCATAAGATTAAGTTCAACCGAATCAAACATATTTTTATTTCTCATTTACATGGTGATCATTTTTTTGGTTTAGTTGGTTTAATTTCCACATTCAGGTTGCTTACCAGAGAAACAGACTTGCATATTTACGGACCTAAAGGCATCAAAGAAGTAGTTACACTACAAATGAAATTAGCTGATTCCTGGACGAATTATCAGTTAATTTTCCATGTATTAACTTCAAAAGAATCAGAATTAATTTTTGAAGATGATAAGATGGAAGTGCATACAATACCTTTAAATCATAGGGTTTACACTAATGGTTTCTTGTTTAAAGAAAAAGAAGGTAAGCGGAAGTTAAATATTGGAGCTGTTGAAGAAGCTAATATAAATGTTGCCTATTACCGTAAATTAACCCAAGGTTTTGATGTGGTTAATGAAGATGGGATTAATATTAAAAATGAAAGTGTAACTAAGCCTGGGGATAAACCAAAAAGTTATGCCTTTTGTAGTGATACTATGTATAAGGAGGATATTGTATCCATAATTGAAAACGTTGATGTTTTGTATCACGAATCTACTTTTTTAGAAACTCAGGCACATTTAGCGCCTAAAACAAAGCATTCAACCGCAAAAGAAGCTGCTACAATAGCTAAAAAAGCTAATGTAGGTAAATTGCTGTTAGGGCATTATTCAACTCGTTACAAGGATTTAAATGGTTTTAAAATTGAAGCTGAAGAGGTTTTCGATTCTGTGGAATTATCCGAGGACGGTAAAACTTTTGAGTTTTAGTTTTATTGCTTTTCAACATAATATTTAAACTTCACTAGCCATTTATCAACTTGCTTTCTAAACATACTGGGGAATAGTCTTGCCATTACATTAATAATAAAACCAGTAAACCTTGTATATTCAATAATAGTAGTAAGTTTTGTTTCATGGTCATTAATAGCAACAAATTCAGTGTGCATGGTATTACTCATATTCTTATGGTCATACTGGGCTTCAAACGTATCTGGCAGCTTGTTCTCAATAATAGTTTCTATCATTTCAAACTTGGCATAAATGAGTTTTGATTTGGCTCCGGCTTCTTTCTTATTTCCACTTAAATGGTCAATCCTTTGAAACCCCTTTTGTGATTGTTTTAAAGCCTCTGGGTCTTCAAAATGTTTTACCACATCTAATTTTGGTTTATTGATATTAATACTACAAGTAAATTTCATTATAGGTGAATTTTGTGTACTAAAAATAGGCAAAATTTATATCAATCTTGTAAATTGCACTTGTATGGAAAATGATTTAGGTAATTACAGAAAGTCTTATGAGAAGGGGGAGCTTCTATTAAATGAAGTGCCTGAAAATCCTATGGAATTGTTTCAAAAGTGGTTTTTTGAAGTAGATAAGTTTTTTGTTGAAGATGAAACTAATGCCATGACTATTTCTACTATTGGGTTAGATGGATATCCAAAGAATAGGGTAGTGCTGCTTAAAAAATACACCTATGAGGGATTTATTTTTTATACTAACTACTCAAGCGAAAAAGGGAAGGCTATTGAAGAAAACCCTAATGTGTGCTTGTCTTTTTTTTGGCATAAAGCTGAACGGCAAATTATTATAAAAGGTAAGGCTGAAAAGATTGCAGAAAATTTAAGTGATGGATATTTTGAGTCTAGACCTCGTGGTAGCCAGTTAGGAGCTTTAGCATCTGACCAAAGTGAAGTAATTGAAGACCGAGATTTTCTTGAGCAACAACTTTCTAAATTAGAAGATGAGTTTGGAGGGAAAGAAATACCAAGACCAAAGAATTGGGGTGGCTATATTGTAAAACCAGTAGAGATTGAATTTTGGCAGGGTAGGCCCAACAGATTACATGATAGAATTAGATACCAACTTCAATTAGATTACAATTGGTTAATTCATCGATTATCTCCGTAAATATAAGATTAAATACATTTTTTCAATTTTTAAACTACATATAATCGATAAAAAATGCATTTTGTCGATTTTAAATAGACCGTTTATCGATTTTAAACCTTAATATATGCAAATGCTTCTTACGGTTAATAACTTTATAGGACCAAATCTAAATTTACCTACTTATGAAGTTATTAACAAAGCTGCCATTATTGGCATTGTTAGCTGTTTTGAGTTTTTCGTGCTCAACAGACAGTATTGATGAAAAGGCAGATGCCATTGAATTAAGCTTGAAGACTCCCCAAACAAAAACTATTGAAGTTGAAATCCTAGAACTTATTAATAATCACAGACTATCTATTGGGCTTAGTCCTCTGGGTGATATGAAAGTGGTTAAATCGGTTGCATATAGTCATACTGATTACATGGTGGATATGGATCAGATATCTCATGATAATTTTTATACGCGCAGTACCTATTTGAAACAAAATGCTGGAGCTAAAAGAGTTTCAGAGAATGTTGCGTATGGTTATACTTCTGCCGAAACCGTTGTAAAAGCTTGGTTACGAAGTGAAGGACATAAAGAGAACATTGAAGGAGACTTTACTAATTTTGATGTTTCTGCCGAAAAAAATGAAGAAGGTAAATGGTATTATACCAATATCTTTATTAAAAAATAACGAGCTTTCATTAGCTACGTAAACTTATAACCTTATTTGATTTACTGATTATTAGCAAACTTTGCATGATAGAGGTATGATGCAATTAAAAAATTAAATAGGTTATTTCAAATAACTTTTGTTATTGAATTTAGCTTTAGGTATAAAACCCTCTCATAACTGAGAGGGTTTTTTAATTATCTTTTTAAGCTGAGATTAAGTTTTTTTGTTTTTTTGAATAATAGAGTTGTTATTTTTTAAAAGAGTCCTGTTGGAAACATTTTTAAAATTCAACTTATTTCTATTTCATATATTTTAATTCATTACCAACAGGTTTTACCACAATTATCCTGAAAAGTTTTCAATTAAGGCTAAGTATAATGAGTATGTTAAGTATAGTTTTTCATATTCAGAAATTTGATATAGTTTGTATATGCAAACTGTCATTAAAGAAAGAAGTACTCTGTTCTAAAGTTGGTTTATTTAAATTATTTGCAACTATAGTATAAGCCGATTTAGGCTTAAGCTATCCTAATTGTAGGTTACAAAAAAACCATCAAAAGCAGAAGCCTTTGATGGTTAATGTTATGTATTGAATTTAGCTTAATTATTCCATTTTAATAATAATAAACTCAGTACGTCTGTTTAATTGGTGATTGTCTTCTTCACAATTCACACTTCCATCACATCCGTTAGTTAATCTACGTTCACCAAAGCCTTCATGAGCTGTAATTCTAGAGGCATCTACACCTTGAGAAATTAAGTATTCATAAGTTGAATTAGCTCTATCAATAGATAGTTTATCGTTATAAGTTAAAGTACCTCTAGAATCTGTGTGAGATTCAATTCTAATTACCATTCCTGGATAAGTTTCGTTCATTAACTTAACAATTTTATCTAACTCTAAAGCAGCATCAGTACGTATGTTATGTTTATCGAAATCGAAGTAAATAATACCTAAATCAGCTAAAATTGGAACATCTCTAACAGGAGTTAATTCTAGGTTAGCTGTAATGGTTGTAACTTTTGTTTCAATATTTTTAGAGGTGAATTCCTTAACATCATCTACATATTTCTTCTGGCTAGCAGTAATTTTATAGTCTACATCTCTATCAATATTTATTTCATAGTAGCCTATACTGTCAGTTTCCATATAAGCAATTTGCTTACCATTGCTATCTAATAAAGTAATAATGGCATTAGGTACTGGTTTATTGTTAACTATATCTGTAACTACGCCTTCAACATTTAATAACGGTACTCTATTATATGCATAGATATCATCATCTCCTTTACCTCCCGGACGATTTGAAGCAAAATAGCCTGTTAAACCGTCAGCATTCATGGTAAAAGAAAAATCATCTTTACTTGAATTCACTGGAACTCCCAGATTTATAACATCAACAATTTCTTCATCTTCATTAGAAATCGTGCCAAAAATATCGAGCATACCAAGACCTACGTGTCCATCTGAAGAAAAGAATAAACTTCCTTCATTATTTACAAATGGCATACCTTCAGCTCCTGATGTATTAACTACATTTCCTAAGTTTTTAGGTTCACCTAAACTTCCATCATCATTGATATCTACTACATAAATATCTGAAGCTCCTTCACCACCAGGTCTATCTGAAGCAAAATATAGTTTTTTGTTATCCTGACTTAACGCTGGGTGTTGTGTACTGAATTCTGAGTCGTTAATTGATAAATCTTCAACGTCTGACCAAACACTATCTTTTAAGGTAGCTCTGTAAATTTTAACTTGATTAATACCCTTACTATTACTATCGTAAACATTTTTAATAAAACTATTTCTAGTAAAATACATGGTATTACCATCAGTTGTAATGGCAACAGGGCCATCATGATAAATAGAATTCACATCTCCTTTTAGTTTTGCAGTATGATCTGCTGGCTCTTTACTGTCTTTGTCTACAGCATAAACATCTAAAAAAGGTTGTTCATTCCAACCATATAAACGTTTGATTGAAACACCTTCGTCTCGAGTGGAAGCAAAGTAAATTTTTCCATCATGCTCAAATGCACCAAAATCACTAAGGTTTGAATTATGGTTAAACTTGCTTAAAAAGTATTGTTGTTTAGCATTAAATATGTTTGTAATAAAATTACCTTTCTTTAAATACTTTCCGGTATTAGCTACACCTCCAGAATCTTTATAGCGTTTTAACCACTCTTTAGATTCATCATATTTCTCAATACCTCTTAAAGCTTGTGCGTAATTATAATAATATTCTTTAGGAACATTTTCTTGACTTACAGCCTTTTTATAATACTTGGCCGCATTTTTAGCATCTCTCATTAGAGCATAACAATCTGCTAAACGTCTAATGACATAATCTTCATTATACTTGCTTTCAAGAAGCTCCAGATAAGTTTCTGTGGCTTTTACAAATGAAAACTTATTAAATAACGTGTCTGCTTTTTTCTGTTTTCCGTATTGCGCAGATGCTGTAAAACTCACCGTCAATAGGATACAAACTAATATGTAATTTTTTAATTTCATGGGTCGTTTTTTTTATTAGAAATATCTAGGTGATTTTAATTTATTACTCATAAACTTAAATTCATAAATTAACAATACTTCATGAGTCCCACTAGTATAGTTATTTATATCTGAATTTGGTTTTTCATATGCATAACCTAAACGTAATTGTCTAGATACTTGAAAGTCCATAAACCCTCCAAAAGCTCCAGTTCTTTCGTTAACTCTATAGGAACCACCTATCCAAAACTTTTCATTAAATAAGAAGTTTCCAGTGAAATCATATGATATTGGAGCACCATTGGTGGCTTTTATTAAATATGATGGTTTAAATTTTAACTTATCATTTAAGTTAAATACATAGCCACCAGTGAAGTAATAACTTACTCTCTCAAGAGCCTCAAAACCTTCTTCTTTATTTTGATTCGATTTTAAAACACGTGGAGCAGATAAACCTAGGTACCATTTATTTGTATGCCAAAATAAACCAAGTCCTATGTTTGGAGCCCATCTATTCTGAGTACCGTTGAAAAACGGGTCATTAGAAATACTAGGGTCATTCAAAAATTCTTGATCAAAGCTATAACCAGTAAAACCTGCTTTTAAACCAAATGCTAACTTGCCATCCACACCTGTTGGAATACTATATGAGAAGTCTCCATATAGGTATGAATAGTTTTGTGGACCTAAATCATCCTGAATAAAGGATAAACCTAAACCAATTCTATCATTCCTTAATGGGGAGTGAATTGAAAGTGTTTGGGTAATAGGTCCTCCATTAAAGTCAACCCATTGACTTCTATGCAGACCAACAATGCTTAAGGCGTCTCTACTGCCGGCATAAGCTGGATTCACAGAGATTGTATTGTACATGTACTGCGTAAACTGTGGTAGCTGTTGAGCTACTCCAAACGCAGAGCTAAACAATGCAATAGCGATTATGTAATGTTTAATAAGTTTCATAGGTTAAAGTTTTATTTGGTTCCTAAGTAAACTGGTCCAGTAAATGGGGGCAATCCAGCCAATCCTGATCCGTCACTATTTTTTAAAGTTATTATATAATAATACGTTCCGTTTGGAGCAGTATCTGCATTACCTACAGACCCATTTGCTTGTCCTTCCCACTTGTTAGGATTTGAACTACCTGTCATTGGGTCACTTTCATCTAATGGGTAATTAGTAGATTGGTAAATTAAAGCACCCCATCTGTTGAATATTTTAACTTCAGCTATAAATCCACAACCAGGATCTGATAATATATTAAATGATTGGTTATAGAAATCACCATTTGGTGTAACAGCTTTAGAGATTATAATATCATCTGAAGTACATGGGTAAACCACACAATCATCATTTATATTAATAGTAACATTAGTTGTTTCTAAACATCCTGTTGGACTAGTGTATGTATAGCTAAATACATAGTCACCTAAGAAATCTAATAAATTTGATGGATCGAAAATGCTGCCTTCTAAACTTGGCGTACCAACACCAGAAACGAATGTCCAACTAGAATTGTCTAAGTCATTCACAAAATCATTTAAATCTATAGTACCATCATCAACACAGGCATCCGTTGTTAGGTTAGAAACAAATTCATCGATTGTTACAGTAACGATTTGTTCAAAACCACTTTCGTTACCACATTCATCAGTAACTAACCAAGATCTTTTAATTTCATACTCTTCAGTAGAACCTTGAATATAGCTTGTAGTTTCAGTAAATTCTACTTGAATGCTTTCAGCAGGAGAACAGTTATCTGAGAACGTTGGTTCAGGTGCATCTGGAATAGCGTCACATGTTGCGGAAACAGATCCAGGAAATTGAGTTATTAACTCGGGTCCTTTAGTATCTATAACCGTAATAGTTTGAACATGTGTTGTTATATTATCACATCCATCATTTAATGACCAAGTACGTGTGATAACAGATTCATTAGC
>NZ_VRKQ01000024.1 GCF_008056315.1 Seonamhaeicola maritimus
ACACCGTTCACGTACAAACCCTAACCGTTCAGGATACAACAGGACCTACGGTTTCAGCACCAACCCCAACACCGTTAGAATGCGACAGCGACCTACCCGCCGCAGTTACAACTATTACAGATTTCATTAATCTTACTGGTGCTGGCGCTTCTGATAACTGTACGGCTACTAATAATCTAACAATAAGTTCTACAACTGGCCCCTTGGTAAATAATTCTTATAATGGTACTATAACCAGAACTTATACCATTACAGATGCCTGTGGCAATTCAACTGATGTTGATCATGTATTTAATATTAATGATACAACCAATCCAGTTATTTCATGCCCGAGCGGCATCACCGTTAATGCAGATCCTGGAGTGTGTAACGCAGCCGTTACTATTCCTTTAGCGACGGCTACAGATAATTGTTTGATGGCCACCATAACCAATAATTACAACGCTGGAGGTGCTAATGCTAGCGGTACATTCCCCGTAGGAACTACAACCGTAACTTATACCGCTACGGATGCTGCCGGTAATACAGCTAGCTGTTCAATTAATGTAACAGTAGTTGATAATGAAAACCCAACTATTACTTGTCCAGCAGATGATATTACTGTAAATAATAATGGTGGTGAATGTAGCGCTATAGTAACTTATTCTGTTCCTTTCGATGATAACTGTTCTGGAAGCACGATTTCGCAAACAGCAGGTTTGGCTTCAGGCGGCACATTCCCCATAGGAACCACAACCAATAGTTTTACGGTAACCGATGCTGCTGGCAATACTGCTTCCTGTAGCTTTACAGTAACGGTTATTGATAATGAAGCACCTACCATTGCTTGTCCTCTTGATATAAATGTAAATAATGATGCTGGAGAATGTACCGCTATAGTCAATTTTGCAACGCCTAATTTTGATGACAATTGCCCAGGAGCTTCAATTACTCAAATTGCTGGATTGCCTTCAGGAAGTGCCTTTCCTGTAGGGACTACTACTATAACCTATAGAGCTACCGATACATCTGGGTTAACAACTGACTGTAGTTTTAATGTTAATGTAACAGATAACGAAGACCCTGCAATAATTGTTTTACCGGATCTTACTGATGAGTGCTCTGTTACCATTTCATCTGCACCAACTACTACAGATAACTGTGCTGGTACTGTTACCGGAACCACTGGAGATTTTAGTATTCCTTATACCTTTAGCTCACAAGGTAATCATACCATTAATTGGCAATTTGACGATGGAAATGGAAATTCTTTTGTTCTAACCCAAAACGTAATCATTAATGATATTACTGATCCTGTTCCTGATGCGGTATCACTACCTGACGTAAACGTGGTAGATTGTGAGGTAGATGTCACTGTCCCTACCGCAACTGATAATTGTAGAGGAACCATTAACGGTGATGCAACTGATGCTAACGGCAATGATATTGATTTCCCTATTACTACCTTTGGTACAACCGTAATTACTTGGACCTATGATGACCGAAATGGACAAACGGTAAAACAGCAACAAAATGTAACTTTAACAAAACCAGCTATTTCAGGAGGTGCTTTATTGGGTCAGGTGGACACTTTGGATCCAATTGAGTTCCCACCTACAAACAATGTGCTTATTGCAGCCTGTCCTGATAATATTAATCCGGTAACAATTGATCTATCCGGACACAACGGAACCATTGTACAATGGGAACAATTTGAAGAAGGTGCCCAAAACTGGAATATTATTGCAAATACAACCGCTACTCATAATATTAATTTTGATTTTTCAAATTCGTTATCCAGTGTATTTCGAGTGCTCATTCAATGGGGAACCTGTTATGAATATTCTCAAATTTTAAGTGTGCATGCCGTTCCACCTGATGTCCCTCCACTACTTGAAGAAGATTATTTCAACACTTGTTTTCCTAATGAAGTTTCCTTGACAGCCCATAGTGGATATGGTGGAGATCTTATTGATCCTGAAGACGAAGATGCCGGACAATTTGATCAAGGACAATTCCCGGATAAATGGAATCCGAATATGTGGAAGATTGATGGTCAAGTGGCTGGAGTAGCTTTTACCGGTGCAGCCAATAATCGTTCAGTAAACAACTGGACAGCTACCAATAACCACCCCTTCCCCGATGGGACTTGGTCACCTAAAATTGAATACGATTCCAATAATTTCAAGTTTGCCATAGCACAAGGGGATTATACCAGTCAGGAATACATTGATGAGTTTCCTCCAGGGAATGCCTCAACCTTGGAAACCCCTATTATGAGTTTGCTTGGTTTGGAATCACCGACGTTTTCATTTACCCAGGCATGGAACTTATTCCCAGGAGATACGGCATTATTAGAAATATCATTAGATGGAGGATTGACATACGAACCTTTACCTTTACAGGATTTAACAGATCCTATAGTTCCATGGGACTGGGCCTCTTATCCTCCTTCTACATCAGATAATTATATTTTTGACCAGAGCATTGCTACATTTGATTTGAGTGCTTATTCTTCCTATGACCAAGTTCGTATCAAATGGACATTTTTTGGCACAAGTCCTTTTAGTGCTTGGGCCATAGACGAAATTACTTTGCCTCTTGGTGGAGCACCAGCAGATGAAATTGAATGGACCGATGGTATTGGAGATCCAACAGAAGAACCTCTGGCCGATGGCACCTTGAATGTTACCTACACTTTTACACCAGATGCTCCCGGTTTTCACCAATATGGAGCTACCATACTGGTTAATGGATGTAGAGCTTATGACCCTGCTGGCACGGCATTGGCAGATGTCATCCAAAATTATGCCTATGCAGGTGAAGATGTGGTTTATGCGGTAGGTGAATGTGGTGAGAATCTAGTAACTCTGAATGCTTATGACAACACGAAGAGTGCTGTTGAAAATGCTGCAAAGGGTGCTTATAAAGATGCTTTAACTCATGCTGATTTATTAGATCCTGATTGTAAAAATTGTGACGATCCGGGTACAATGAGTCCCGGGAAATGGACAGTTGTTAGTGCAGTTTCTAGTTGTGGTGGTAATTCTTCATTTTCTGATGATACTGATCCCGATGCTACATTTACCGGTGATCCCGGAACCTATACATTACGATGGACAGTTGGCCCATTTGGACTAAATAATGAAATTTGTTCTGATGACCTCGTAGTTGAAATTACAAATTGTTCTAGAGTGGATTTTGATGGAGAAAATGACAACGTAACCTTTAGAAATAATTATAACCTAGGAGATGAATTTAGTATTGAATGTTGGATAAAACCAGACGCAACAAGCAATACAGGTTTAGCCAATAATACTATTCAAACTATTATTTCCAAACGAGATGCCAGTGACTTTGGGAACCAGGGTTATGATTTAAGGCTTGAAGGCTCTACCTTATCATTTAACTGGAACAATACAGGCTCTTTGGTCTGCCCTTATCCAATTGATACTAATAGATGGTATCACATTGCCGTGACCAGAACAAAATCAGGAAAAAATTATGTCCTCTATGTAGATGGCATTCAGGTTGCCAGTACAACAGGAAATCCGCCCACGGCCAATAGCAGAGATTGTATTTTAGGAGCTATGGATCAAACTGGGAACCCTCCAAACCCTCCTGTAAATTATTTTAGTGGATGGATTGACGAAGTGCGCATATGGAATATGAAATTGAGTGTGGACCATATAAGGCATATGATGAACCAACAAATTGTTAGTTCTGGTACCAATGTTATTGGGGAGGTAATTCCTCTTAAAGTAGACGGGCCTGATGCCAATGGTGATGGAGCTGATGACAATCCCGTTACCTGGGCAAACCTTGATGGCTATTACCGTATGGATAATATATCATGTGGTTATTTACAACCTTATTCAGGAAAAGGTGTTGATGGTAAACTTCAGTACATCACAACTCAGCAAGATGATAGTGCGCCATTACCTTATACCTCAAAAGCAAATGGTAATTGGAATGATACAACTGGTTCTACGCCTTGGACCTATGGAGATACTGTTTGGGATCATCCAAATAGTAACGGAGTAAATGGCGACCCAATTGATTGGAATATTGTAAGAACTGGTCATAATATAACTTCTAACACTCAAAATCTAACTTTATTAGGACTGCTTGTAGATACAGCCGAACTCACTGTTACCAATACCGGAACACAAGATGAAACAAACCCAGGACACGCATTAAACATTACGCGTTATTTAAGACTCGATGGCTTGATAGATTTAGTTGGGGAATCACAATTGATTCAAAAACGTTATTATTTCGATGACGATGGTAACCCAAATAATGATGATGTTACCTATCAAATTAGTGGGAGTATTTTGGATACAGCAAGTAGTGGACATTTAGAGCGAGACCAACAGGGACAATCTAATTTATATAACTATAATTATTGGAGCTCTCCAGTGAGCGAAAACGGAGTTAATGGAGATTACAGTATTGCAAATGTTTTGAAAGATGGTTCGGATACAAATAACCCTATCCCTTTGGACTGGACTTCTGGTCGTGATGCCATAGGAAGTACCACTCCTGTTACAATGAGTAGACGCTGGCTTTATAATTTCAAAAATGATCCTACTAGAATTTATGCGAATTGGGAAAAAATTCAGGAAACTACACCGATACCTCGAGGTTTAAGTTTTACTATGAAAGGTAGTGGAGATACATCTGGCACAGTACAAAACTATGTTTTTGATGGCCTCCCTTATAACGGTACAATAACCACTCCAATAACTAATGGCAATGAGGCGCTGGTTGGTAACCCATACCCTTCTGCCTTCGATGCAAGAGAATTCATTTTGGATAATATACCGGGTGGAAATCCAGGCACTTCTGGAAGTATTGATGGTGCTTTATATTTCTGGATCCATTATGTTACCAACGATACACATATATTAAGGGATTACCAAGGAGGCTTTGCTCAACTTACTTTAGCAGGAGGAAATCCGGCGGCAGCCCCACCTTTAACCATTGATGGCTATGAGATTAGTGGACAAGGAAATTCTGGCAAAATACCTGAATACTATATTCCTGTTGGTCAAGGCTTTGTTGTTTTCGCAACAGGAGCCGGTACTGGTGGAAATGTAACCTTCCATAATAAACATCGGATATTTAAGACTGAGCAAGGCTCAGATCCCGAATCTATTTTTATGAAGCAAAGTAGTACAAAAGAGAAAATAAATGCCCAGCCTCCAAAAAACAGTCAAGAAGAAGATGATATACAACGTGTAAGATTATTATTTAGAACACCAGAAGGTGCTAAACGTCATCTATTATTAGGATTTACACCTGACAATACTGCTTCTGATGGCTTTGATTTTGGTTATGATGCGATAAGTAGAGAAACATTCCCTAATGATATGTTATTCAGAATAGATGATAAAAATTACATGATTCAGGGAGTTGGTGAATTTGATGAGGCTAAACAATACCCTGTTGGTATTTTCTCAACAACCGGTGGTCCTGTCGAAATTCATTTAACCAAATTAGAAAATCTTTCACCAAACACGAAAGTATATGTGTACGATGCACTATTAGGCAATTATACAAAAATTAATAATAAAGCATTTGAAATGACATTGGATCCTGGAGATTATCTTAACAGGTTCTACATAACATTTACAAAACACAATACACTTTCTGATGATGATAACGAATTATTATTAGACCAAGTTCTTGTTAACTATTTACATAACAGCAGAGAAATTCATATTAAAACTAATAGCAATGCAAAGGTGAAACAGGTTTATCTAACAAATTTTCTAGGACAAACTGTTAAGACTTGGAATGTTTCTAACACACCTTCATTCTCAAATAACATGAAGATTCCAGTTGGAAATGTTGCTGAAGGTAGTTACATTATTAAAGTTCAGACTGAATTAGGCAGTGCTAATAAGAAGGTTGTTATTAGTCAATAGGTTCATAGTATTATAAAAAATTGTATTAGAGGTGGACGTTGTCCACCTTTTTTATGCAAAAAAGTCGATCAAAAACAATTTTAAAATGTATTTCATCGTATTTTTTTGCGTTTTATAGGTTTTTTTGTATTATATTTTTATATTAGCTTCGTTGAAAGACGTAAAAAATCGTTAAAAGACCAAAGCTAATGACACCTACTTACCGCTTATGCGTATTTATCTTTTTGCTAGTTGTGACCTCTACCTCATTTGCAAAAAACAATAACTATAGTGCAGGCAATTATGCTGAAGCAAGCTATAGTTCATCTGAAATTCAACGTGTTCGTATATATTTTACTTCTCCTAACGGATTAGTAAGGCACTTACTACTGGGGTTTACCTCTGATGATGCTGCGACTGACGGTTTCGATTTTGGTTATGATGCTCTTAATCGTGATAATATAGCAGATGACTTAAATTGGATCATTGAAGATGAGCGTTATTTAATACAAGGGGTTGGGGCTTTTGAGGACACTAAAAAATATCCATTGGGAATGTTTTTAAAAAATACAGGAACCATAAAGATAGACTTGAATCAACTAGAAAACTTTAATACTGATGTTGATGTATTTATCTACGATTCTTTATTAGACAGCTATACTCGGATTAATGAAACCACTTATACCAACGATATGCAGAGTGGAGAATATTTAAATAGGTTTTATATTGCTTTTAAAGACAACTCCGAACCAAGTGCTGCAAAAAGCCTATCTACAAGCGATGAAACTTTAGTTAATACTAGAATAAACTACTTACATAATTCAAAAGAAATTTTAGTTGATACTAATAACACTACAGAAGTACAGACTATAAATATTTTTAACATTAATGGTCAACTAATTAGAAGCCTTAGTCATGTTAACAAAAGCTATTTAAAAATACCAATGTATGAAAATATTAAAAATATTATAGTCTCCATTGAAACTGACTTTGGAGCAACAAGCAAACTACTAATGATACATTAACGTTACCTCTATCATAAAAAAAGGGTCTAAGCAAATTTACTTAGACCCTTTTTTTATAGGACTTTATCGATAAAACACACAAGTTAATAACTTTTTTAACATCTTAAATATAATAACTACAATTTAGCTCTATAAATTATTATTTTTAGTTAAATTTTTTAACCCTATAAACATTTCAGCTAAATGAATTTAATTTTACCAACCAAAAAGCTGCTCATTCACAAAACCCTAGCAGTCATTCTTTTTTTATTTGTTGCCCATGTTGGAGCGCAAGGAACTTTACAAGTAAGTGGTAATGGAAACGTTATCGCAAGCGGAGATAACACCCCGTCAACGTCAGATAATACTGATTTTGGAACTATTGGTCAAGGCGGATCAATTAATAAAACATTTATTATAGACAATACCGCTGGTGGTGGAAGCCCGGGTAGACGTCTTAACAATATAGTTGTTACTATAGATAACTCAGATTTCTCACCTACACCGGCTAACTTAGGAAATCTTAAAGGAAATGAAAACCCTATCAATCATTCAATTACCTTTACCCCTAGTACCACGGGGATCCAGACAGCAACAGTAACCGTAAGTTTCTCAAACGGAACCAACAATCCGTATACTTTTACAATTCAAGGTGAAGCTGTTGTTCCTATACCAGAAATAGAGATTCGAGGAAATGGAATTGCCATACCCGCAAGTGGAAATCTTACAAATAGCATTGCAGATAATACAGATTTTGGAACAACAAATGAAGGCTCAACAATTGATAGAGATTTTACAATTCATAATTTAGGAACGGGTACCTTAAATATATCAAGTATAGTACTTGGTAATCCTACTGATTTTGCATTAGTAAATTCTGGAAGTTCTTCCATAGCTCCTGGCGGAAGTACAACTATGACAATACGCTACAATGCCTTGACTAGCGCTACTCATTATTCCTCTATCACTGTTAGTAATTCAGATTCAGATGAGAATCCTTATTTGATAAACATAGAAGCCACAGCAACTGAGGCACAATATATACCGCTTACCACTGGCCCTGATTGGACTGTTACTAATATTACAGCAGACAATGAATTGGATTATCCAAATGAAATCACTTTTGGTCCAGATGATTTTTTATGGATTACAGAACGAGTTGGTAAAAAAGTGGTTAAAGTAAGTCCAGACGGCGGTTCTAAAATTGTAATGTTAGACCTAACTGCCAAAGTACACCAGTCCGCAGGACAGGATGGACTAATGGGAATGGCTATTCACCCAGACCTTTATGTAGACTTGAACACTACAAATAATTTTGTTTACCTAGCTTACACTTACGATAGCGGTGGTAGAAAATTGAGAATAGAGCGTTATACTTATAACAGCACAACAGGTTTATTGAACAGCGGGTCCAACACTACAATAATAGAAGGATTTGATGCCAGCAATGATCATAATTCAGGACGCCTAAAAATTGGTCCAGATTTAAAGTTGTATTATACCATTGGTGATCAAGGTGCCAACCAATTTGCGAATGCCTGTAACGAAATTAGAGCACAATATTTACCAAGCACTCAAGGAGATTATTCTGATTATAAGGGGAAAGTATTAAGATTAAATTTAAATGGAACTATCCCTTTAGACAACCCAACATTAGGAGGTGTACAAACTCATATTTACACCTACGGACATCGTAATGCACAAGGTCTTGTTTTCGGATCTGACGGAACATTATATTCTTCAGAGCATGGTCCTAAGGTTGATGACGAAATCAATATTATTTCTGCAGGTAAAAATTATGGATGGCCATTAATTGCAGGTTATTATGATAATTTATCATATAAATATTGTAACTGGTCAAGCGCCACAAACTGTAATTCAGGAAATTTTTCTGATCACAATTGTGCCGATGGGGTTACGCCAATAGAAGAGTTTATTTCTGGTGAACCATTGGATCACCAAGAACCAATTGGTACTTACAATAGTACTGTAGGCTTTGACCCAGGTGGAGGCTGGTTAACATGGCCGACAGTTGGTCCTTCTAGTATTGATATATATGAAGGGACTGAAATTCCAGGCTGGGATAAATCTTTACTTATCACAACTTTAAAAAGAGGAACTATATTCAGGGCTAAATTAAGTGCTACTGGTGATGCTTTAGAAGATGGCATATATGAGGAGTTTCATTCTTCAAATGACAGATATCGTGACATAGCAATAGACCCAAATAATCAAGTTATTTATGCTATTACTGATAATACTGGTGGTACTTCGGGACCTTCTGGCACTACAAGCGTTGGTATTGAAAACCCTGGTGTTATTGTTAAAATCCAGTATGGATGTATTATTGGATCTGTATGTGATGATGGCGATGCCTGTACCACAAATGACGTTTATTTAGATTGTGATACATGCGCAGGGACATTCCAAGACGCAGATGGAGATGGTATTTGTGATGCAGATGACCAATGCCCTGGTTTTGACGATAATTTAATAGGCACTACTTGTGATGACGGGGATGCCTGTACTATTAATGATGTGTATACTGATTGTGATACGTGCTCTGGAACATTTTTAGATGCAGATGGCGATGGTGTATGTGCTAATGATGACCCAGATGATAATGATGGATGTACCCCAGATCCTCAATCTCCAGCTTGTAGTACATGTTCAGATTTAACTACTAGTTTTAGCACAAACCCTCTAACGCATTCTGGTGGAGGATCTAGTAGTACAACATTAAACTTCAATTCAGTAAGTCAGGATGTATTGTTTACTATTAGTGATCTGGATCAAAGAACAGGTGGTAAACCAAACAATAGATATATAGATCAAGTACTTGTAGAATATAATAATGGAAGCGGCTTCCAAGATTATGGTACATTCTCAGGAAATTCTGTATCTAATGTATTGGTTGACATTCAGGGTATTGTAACAGCGGTTAGAGTTACTTTAAGTGATGGATATGACGGTAGTACCTCAGCAACAATGAGTGTGAGCTTTACTAATGTTGATTATTGCTATGAGGCTGCAAGTGGAAAGGTTGCATCTGGTAAATCGAAAGTGGAGGATTCAGCCAATATTAATACTGTATCTAACTTTAAAATATTCCCGAATCCAGCTAAATCTGAAGTTTTTGTAACCTCACCAGAATCTGGACTTAAAGCTACCATTTCTTTATACACCATTACTGGTCAAGTAGTTAAAAAAATAAAGATAACCAGAAATATTCAAAAAGT
Source organism: Seonamhaeicola maritimus (assembly GCF_008056315.1). GTDB lineage: Bacteria > Bacteroidota > Bacteroidia > Flavobacteriales > Flavobacteriaceae > Seonamhaeicola > Seonamhaeicola maritimus. Next base: position 10,135 of record NZ_VRKQ01000024.1, read on the forward strand.
TGGACTTGAAGGTTTATCGAAAGGATTATATTTACTACGAGTTATAAATGATACTGGTGAAGAATTAGAAATGAAACGAATTATTATTGAATAAATAAATAATGATTTAGTTTAATACTTTAAAAGGGTCTGTATCATTATGCAGACCCTTTTAATAGTTTAAGACTATTTAATAATCATACCAAAATTTTCAAATACATAGTGCAGAAATACATTTAATCGTACTTATTTGCATTTCATGGGTTTAACTTTGAATTATTATTCTATATTTGTGCGTAAAATTGTTATATAAATACCAAAAACACCTATTAATCATTTATCTCTCTCTCATGAAAAAAAAACTACTTAACCTTCTTAAGGTGCGCTATACTGCACTTTTATGTTTTTTACTTTTTAATGCTTCCATCTACGGTCAAGAAATAACCGTAGAAGGTAATGGACAATCAATTACCGATGGGGAAACCACAACTACCATAGATAACTTTACTGATTTTGATGGAAACACAACTAGAACATTTACCATTGATAACAGTCAAATTTCAGGAAATACAACACTAAATGTATCAAATATATCACTTGAAAATTCAATAGACTTTTCAATTACCTCTAATCCCACACCAGTTGGAATTGCAAAAAATGGACCGAATGCTACCTTTACAATTACATTTAATGCACTTTCCCCAGAGGCTTTTTCAAAAGTAACTATCGTTAGTGATGCCACCAATGATGGTGGAGATGATTTTACATTTACCATTTCTGCAGATAACACGCCTGAAATTGAAATGGAGGATAGTGGCAGCAATGTTATAAGTTCAGGAGGGAATTTTGACTTCGGAACTATTCTACCTAATTCAACAGGCTCAGAAACATTTTCGATTAAAAATATATCTAATACCTCAACAACACTAACTCTAGAAGGCGCACCTAATGTTAGCATATCTGGAGATTCAGAATTCTCAGTTTCAAGTCAGCCAGCTTCAAACACCATTTCTGGTGGCACATCTCAAACTTTTACAATTGAATATAGCCCAACAGGCGTTGGCGGACCTCATAGCGCCACGATTATTATTGACAATGACGATCAAGATGATAGTGAAGACCCATATACATTTACCGTAACCGGATTATCAGCTAATATTGTTTATACACCCACTACAGATGGACCAGATTGGACCGTAACCAATATTACAGCCGACAATGAATTAGACTATCCTTATGAAATCACATATGGTCCTGATAATTTCCTATGGATTACAGAACGCGTTGGTAAAAATGTGGTAAAAGTTGATCCAACCGGTGGAAGTAAAACAGTCATGCTAGATCTATCAGCTAAAGTATTCCAATCAGCAGGACAAGACGGATTAATGGGTATGGCAATTCATCCTGATCTTTATGCAGATTTAAATACCTCAAATAATTTCGTGTATTTAGCATATACCTATGATAACGGAGGTAGAAAACTAAGAATAGAACGCTACACCTATAATTCTAGCACAGGACTACTTGACAGTGGAAGCGCCACAACCATTATTGAGGGTATTGATGCCAGTAATGACCATAATTCGGGCCGCTTAAAAATAGGACCAGATTTAAAATTATACTACACTATAGGTGATCAGGGCGCTAATCAATTTTCAAATGCGTGCAGTGAAGTTAGGGCCCAATATTTACCAACTAGCAATTCTGATTACTCAGATTATAAAGGCAAGGTGCTACGCCTAAATTTAGATGGCTCGATTCCATCTGATAATCCAACATTGTCTAGTGTTCAAAGTCATGTGTATACCTACGGACATAGAAATGCCCAGGGTATCATATTTGGTTCAGACGGCACTTTATATTCCTCAGAGCATGGCCCTAAGGTAGATGATGAATTAAATATTATATCGGCTGGAAAAAATTACGGCTGGCCAAACATTTCAGGGTACAACGATAATTTAGGCTATGAATATTGTAACTGGTCTAGTAATGGTAGCTGCAATCCAAATGACTTTTCAGATCATAATTGTATTGGTGTTACCCCAATTGCTGAAAATGATGCTTCTAACAGTTCTATAGTTGCGAACCTTCAAGAGCCTATTGGTACATATAATAGTACTACCGGAACAGAACCTTCTGGCAGCTGGTTAGAATGGCCAACAGTAGGTCCGTCTAGTATTGATATTTATGAAGCTGGACTTATCCCAGATTGGGATAAATCATTACTTATATCAACTTTAAAAAGAGGCACCCTATTTAGAGCTAAATTGAATGTTGCTGGTGATGGTTTAGAAAGTCAGGTTTATGAAGAATTTCATTCTTCTAATGACCGGTATAGGGATATTGCTATGGACCCTGATGGTGTTACCATGTATTTGATTACCGATAATACAGGAGGTACTTCTGGACCTTCAGGAACAGGTAGTGTTTCTATTCAAAACCCCGGAGTCATCATAAAAATTGAATATACAGGCACCGTATTAAACACTAATTCGTTTGCATCTAATAGACCTGATTTCTCCTTAATCCCTAATCCGGCATCAAATAGTTTTAGAATACATTTAAAATCTGCTTTTAGTTCTGAAAGAATAAATATTCAGATTATTGATATTCAAGGCAGAATTGTAAAACAGTTTGAAGATATAAGTCAAAATAATCAAATTACTACCCATACGCTTAAAAATGGTTTATATTTTGTTAAAGTAAGTGGCTTAAACCAGAAATCAGTAACTACCAAAAAGTTGCTTATTAAGCGTTAAAAACAAATTATATATATTCAAAAAACACCCATTTACAACATTGTAAATGGGTGTTTTCATGTGATTTATAAGCACTTATAAATTCTTACAGATACATGATAATGTCGGATTATCGGTGGTTTTATACAATAATTGATGTTAAAATGTTAACAAAACATGTATTTCATCGATTATTTTTGCTTTTCATAGAATTCAGCTCTATTTTGCGCCAAATAATTAGTCCCAAACTAAAATTTAACTATTTATGAAAAATTATACTCTCGTAATTTTTGTGCTTTTACTTTGTATTGCTAGTAACAATAGTTTTGCTCAAGGAACATTAGAGGTTATTGGTAATTCAACATTAATTTCGAATGGCGACACAACACCTACCGTTTCTGATGACACTGATTTTGGTTCAATAGTTGTTGGAAATAGTAACGCAAATAGTTTCCAACTAGATAATATTACTAATGGTAATTCTTCAAAGGACCTTAACAATGTGACCGTAACTATTTCAGGTTCTAGTGATTTTACACCGACTACATCGACAAATTACGGATCAATTGCTGGTAATAATAGTAGTGTTTTCCATACAATTACATTTACCCCTAGTTCAGTCGGTTTAAAAACTGCAACAGTAACAGTCACCTTCGACAATGGAACTAACTCACCCTATACATTTACAATTCAAGGAACAGGTTACCAACTATATCCGGAAATTGATGTTCTTGGAAACGGAAACTCTATAGCCGGTGATAATACAAACACCCCTGCTTTATCAGATGATACCGACTTTGACGATGTTTATGTTGGCATTGGTAGTAGTGAAACCTATACCATAGATAACTCAGCAGGATTAGCAGATTTAAGTGTAACTAGTATTGTATTATCCGATGCTACAAATTATGCTGTATCTGGAATCACTTTACCCGCTACTGTTAGCGCTGGAGGAAGCACTACTTTTACCGTTACAATTAACGCTGGAAGTACGGGAATAAAAAATTCTACCGTTACAATAAATAATGATGATGCCGATGAAGGCACCTATGTTTACAATATTACAGCCAATGCTTTAACACCTCAACCAGAAATTGATGTTAGAGGTCTTGGAAACTCCATTGTTGGGGACGGTACAAATACACCATTAATATCAGACGACACCAACTTTGGTTCTACAGGTGTATCAGTTGGTAGTGTAACACATACGTTTACTATTCATAACACAGGACCTATAGATCTTACTTTAGATGATCCTTCACCATATATTACTATTGGAGGAACTCACTCAGCTGATTTTACATTAGATATTACAGGAATTTCACAAACAATCTCTGGTGGAAGCAGTACGACTTTCGATATTACATTCGACCCTACAGCTTTAGGAACTAGAACAGCAACAGTTTCTATTGCTAATAATGATACTACAGGCAGTGAAGACCCTTATATTTTTAATATTCAAGGTACAGGAGCTAATTCAACGTTTACAGAGGTCTCTGTTTATGTAAATTGGCCGAGTCGTTCACAACAAAACAGAGTTGAAATCTATTCACCTTCAGATGAGCTTATATTAACCATTGATAATGGTTTTACTGGAAATGGTAACGCCCCATATTCGACCACGGTAGACTTAAGTTGTGTTGAAGATTTAAGTAATTACTATTATATTATGTACGATACGAATAGTAACGGATGGGATGGAACAGATAACATAAGAATATATCCAACTGGTGGCGGCGCCGATTTTGTTAATACAAATGGCGACAGTGCTACCTTAGCTGGTGTTACTGGATATTTTAATGTATCAGGAGCAACCTGTGGTGCTGAAATTGACGTAAAAGGTAACCTGCAATCTATTATAGGAGATGGTACTAACACCCCAAGTATTTTTGATCACACCCACTTTGGGGATGTTCAAATTGTATCAGAAACTGCCGTACGTACCTTCTATTTACAAAACATTGGTGGATCAGATTTAAATGTGTCCTCCATTTCCTTAACAGGATCCACTAAGTTTTCTTTACAAAGTGCTCCAACAACACCATTAGTTTTAGGTGTATTTGGTTCAGAAGCTATTCAAATTGCTTATAGCACAACTACAGAAACTTTAGATACAGCTACCTTAACTATATTATCTACTGGTGATTCGGGTGAGGAAACCTACACGATTAATTTATCGGCACAAGGTTCCTTAATCTTTTTTGACAGTGATAATGATGGTGTTTATGACGATGCCGATGACGATGATGATAACGACGGCATAACCGATTCTGATGAAGAGAATAATTGTCGATTAGCAGGTTTTGCCTCTACAACCGATTACAAATTCTTAAATGAAACTTTTGGTACTGGTACAACTAGAAGTACAGCTATTAGTACTTTATATACCGCAACAACGAATTATTGTATTGAAGATGGTGATAGTGGAACAAGTTCTCCTTGTGACTCTAGTTTTGATAGTACTAATTTACAAGATGGTGAATACACCGTTGCTAGTTTTCTAACTACAGGCGTTAACGGTGAAACTATTGGCCCTTCTGGTGATTCAGTAGCAGCCTGGGCTTGGTATGCTTGGGGAACTATTGAAGACCATACCCCTGGAGATACCGATGGTAGAATGGCTATATTTAATGCCAGTTATGCCCCTGGCGTATTTTATGAAACAGAAATTAAGGGAACTTTAGCCAATGTACCCGTAACCTATAGTTTTTGGGTAGTTAATATTGATAATGCAGATGATCGCTTTATAGCTCAAGAAGGAGCTGGAAGTGTTCCAAGAATTCAACCTAACGTAACTGTGAATTTTTACACATCAGACAGAAGTACATTAATTGCAACTTTCGATACAGGTGATATTACTAGATGTTCTGGTGCAATTAATGATCCTAATGATCCAGCTTACGATCCATCAGATCCTTCATTTAATACCTGTGTAACTTCTGAATGGAAACAGTTTTCACAACAGCTTACTACTTCAGAAACATCTTTTATTGTTCAATTTGTTAACAATGCACCAGGTGGTGGTGGAAATGACTTAGCGATAGATGATATTGTTATTTCACAAACCCTTTGTGATTTAGATAGCGATAGTATCGCCGATGTATTCGATTTAGATTCTGATAACGATGGTATTCCAGATGTAGTTGAAGCTGGTTTTGCTAGCGTAAGTGAAGGTGAAGCTCAATTAACGAGTGTTGCCGCATGGACTGACTCCAATGGGAATGGCATGTACGATAGTGCCGATGGTATTTCACCTTTAGATAGTGATGGTGATGGCGTACCAAACTATATAGATTTAGATAGTGATAACGATGGCATTTTTGATGTTGATGAATTAGGCGTTACTAACAGTAATGACGCTTTATTCCAAAATGGTGATGGTGACATCAATGGCGATGGCGTTGGAGATGGTTTAGAAACTGAAACATTTAGGGAAAAAGATTCTGATGGCGACGGAACCAATGAAGGTTATGGTGACGGTATTTTAGATATATATGATTTTTACGAAAATAACACTTCCTATGGCGATTCCTATGGAAATGATAGCCAAGGTACTGGTCCTTTATACGCCTTAGATACTGATGGTGATGGTACCCCAGACTATTTAGATATTACTTCAGATGGTTCTACATTTGATATTGACGGAACTTTATATGCAAGTCTTGATGCCGACAATGATGGTATTATAGATGGAGGTACAGATTCTGAACGCGATGGTATTTTAGATGCCTTTGACACAGATGATACTGCCTTTGGTTCACCAAGAGATTTAGATAGAAAACTACATTTATTCTTTGATGGAAGAAATGATTATGGTGAAGATACCAACGTTATAAGTTCTGGTCCAGCTACCATGATGGCTTTTATTAGATCCAATGGCGCTAATACCAATGGAGATGATAGAATCATTATGGGTCAAGATGATTTTTACCTAAGAATTAATAATTCAGATAACACGGTAAGTGCTATAATTGAAGGTACAACTCTAACCTCTTCTACTGCTATTACAAATGGCAGATGGACTCACATTGCTGTGACCACAGAATCTGGAAATTCAGTTTTATATATCAATGGTATTTCAGAAGATACAGACTCATCGGGTGGTATTACCAGCGCATCTAATTTAATGATAGGTAGATCATCTGCCAATGATAAACACTACCACGGATATATTGATGAATTGCGTGTTTTCGACAAAGCTTTAACAGCTGATGAATTACGCAAAATGATTTACCAAGAGCTTGAGGATAATGGGAGTGCAAGAGGAGCAGTGATCCCCTTAGATATTACAGACTACGATAGCGGAACTGATACAGCTACCGCACTGCCTTGGAGCAATATGAGAAGGTATTTTAGAATGGATGCCTACAAAGATGATATCATCGACGATTACGCTACATCTGGAATAGATGTAGGTACGGGTGCTAAAATATATAACACAAAGATTATAGATGTGCAATCGGCTCCAGTGCCATTTGTTACACAACAAAGTGGAAGTTTAGCTACAGCCTTAGATATTCCCGCCCATGGTGTACATGGTAATGATGCGGTTAATTATGATTGGTCTATTATTAAAATTTCTCATGATGATGTTACGTATAATGTAGATCAAAAACACGTAGGCGTTATTGTGGATGAATTAGACGGAAGTTCTAACCCTATTGAATTCAGCATACAAAATGATACAGAGTTAAACGTAAGTTGGTATTTGGAACTTAACGGGTTTATTGATTTAGATGGTGAATCTCAATTGGTTCAAGGACCTGATAGTTCATTATCAGTTGGAACCAATGGACAACTTGAAGGAGACCAACAAGGTACAAGAGATCTTTTTACTTATAATTATTGGTGCTCTCCTGTAGGAGTTGCAGATCCACCTGCAGATAGCAACCCCAATCCAACTAGATTTGGATTTACATTGCAAGATATTTTAAATGATGGAGCAATAGATACCAACCCATTGGCGATTACATTTTTAGGCTCCGGTTACAATGGAAGTCCTGGAACTCCTGGTTCAGTTGCAGCAAGTATAGCTGATTATTGGGTTTGGAAGTATGCAAATAGAGTTGGCAACACGTATTCTCAATGGCAACATATGAGAAGTACTGGTACTATTTATGCCGGAGAAGGGTTTACCATGAAAGGTATAGAAAATACAAGTGGTTCTATAGGCTTAGAACATAATTATGTGTTTAATGGAAAACCAAACAACGGAGATATTACTTTAAGTATAGCCTCTGGCAACGATTATCTAGTTGGGAACCCTTACCCATCTGCCCTTGATGCTGATGAGTTTATATTAGATAATATTGCAGATGGTAGTGGAAGGAACTCTGTCAATGTAATAAACGGAGCATTATATTTTTGGGAGCATTTTGCCAGCAATTCACATGTACTAGCAGAATACCAAGGTGGTTATGGCATGTATACATTAATGGGTGGAACTCAAGCAATTAATAATGACACTAGAATTAATCATTTAGGTGTGTTGACAGCAACTAAAACACCAAAAAGATATATACCTGTTGGACAAGGTTTCTTTGTGTTTGCAAGAAATACAGGTGAATCTAATACTGTAAATCCTGTAGGCGGTACTATTACATTTAAAAATAGTCAGAGAATTTTCCAAAAAGAGTCAGGAGGTTCTTCTACTTTTATGAAATCCGCTGACACCAAATCTAAAACTACCTCATCTAAATCAGAAATTGACGAAAGGCAAAAAATTAGGTTAATGTTCGATTCTCCTAAAGGATTTCATCGTCAATTATTAGTTGGTGTTGATCAAAATGCCTCTAGTGATTTTGACCCTGGTTACGACGCTGATTTATTTGAAACAAATAAAGAAGATATGTTCTGGAACCTTAATGGAGGTAAACTTGTTATTCAAGCAGTAGATAATTTTGACAATCAACAAATACTTCCTTTAGGTATAAAAACAAATATAGACGGCTTATCTACAATAAAGATTGATGGATTAGAAAATATTGACATCAATACTAATGTTTTTGTTCACGACAAAGAACTTGACGTATATCAAAACTTAAAAGAAGGAAATTATGAAGTATTCTTAACTGCTGGAGAACACCTAAACAGATTTGAGATTACTTTTGAAAATGCTTCTCAACCATCATTAAGTGCAGAAGACTTAGAAAACAAGAATCTGAACACTTATTTTTCTAACGAAAAACAAAGTTTCGTTCTACATAACCCCGACTTGAAAGATATTAAATCTATGGAGGTTTATAACATTTTGGGACAGTCGGTTTATGTATTCGAAAAAATTAAATCAGAAAACTATCAAGAATTTAAAACTCGTAATATTAACCCAGGAACCTATATAATTAAAGTAAATACTATAGATGGCACACTATCTAAAAAAGTGCTAGTACAATAAATAGTTAGTTAAATTTTAGTTTAGTTTAGTTTGAGTTAGTCGATTCCCAAATCTACCATGACTTAACCTAGTTAAGAGCCCTAAAAATTTAGGGCTCTTTTTATTTCACTTTTGAAATTAAATCATCTATTGATAATTTACATTGGTCTCCAGAAACCATATCTTTTAAAGTGTAGGTGTTTGAAGTTATTTCCTGATCCCCAACTAAAACCACAAAAGGTATTCTACGCCTATTAGCATGAGTCATTTGTTTTTTCATTTTAGCCGCATCGGGATATAATTCTGCATTAACCCCTGCTTTCCTAAGGGTTTTAATAGCTTTTAAGCTAAATAAGGCTTCTTTATCCCCAAAGTTGATAAATAGCACCTCAACATTTTTATTAACGGTCTCAGGAAACAAATTAAGCTCTTCTAAAACTAAATAGATACGGTCTAAACCAAAACTAATACCAACACCACTAACATCTTTCATTCCGAAGATTCCGGTTAAATCATCATAGCGACCACCACCACCAATAGAGCCTATATTAACTTCACTGGGAGCAGAAACTTCAAAAATAGCACCCGTATAATAGTTTAATCCACGTGCTAATGTCACATCCAATTGTAATGCTGCAGTCCTTAATCCTAATTCTGAAATAGCATCATTTATAAAGGCTAATTCCTTTATTCCTTTTTGACCTTCTTCCGAAGTAGATAATATAGCTTTTAAACTGTCTATTTGAGATTCAAAAGTACCAGAAAGTGTAAACAAAGGCTGTAATTTAGAAATTCCTTCCTCTGAAATTCCTTTTGAATGCATTTCTTCTTTTACCTTCTCCTCTCCTATTTTATCAAGTTTATCAAGTGCTACTGTAAAATCAATTAACTTATCACTAGCACCAATAACTTCTGCAATTCCCGATAATATTTTGCGGTTATTGATTTTAATAGTAACCCCATTCAACTTTAAGGCATTAAAGACAGTATCATATAATTGAATAAACTCTACCTCCTGCCACAAACTCTTACTTCCAACTACATCGGCATCACATTGGTAAAACTCTCTAAAACGTCCTTTCTGGGGTCTATCTGCTCTCCAAACAGGCTGTATCTGATAGCGTTTAAAAGGGAATTCAATCTCATTTTGGTGTTGTACCACATAGCGAGCAAAAGGGACTGTTAAATCATATCTAAGAGCTTTTTCAGAGATACTGGAAGTTAGCTTATTAGAGTCTTTAGTCTCATATGCTTCAGAATTGGCTTTAGATAAATAATCGCCAGAATTAAGAATCTTAAAAATCAAACGGTCTCCCTCTTCGCCATATTTACCCATAAGGGTACTAGAGTTTTCAAAACTAGGTGTTTCTATAGATTGAAACCCAAACGTTTCAAATGTGCTACGAATAGTATTAAAAATATAATTTCGCTTTGCTACCTGCTCTGGATTAAAATCTCTAGTTCCTTTTGGTATGCTTGGTTTTTGAGCCATAATACACCCTGTAAATACAGGTATCTCTTTTAATAATTATTTAATACAACAATACACATCATTTTAAAACATCTGTAACTATGTGATGTGAATAGGGCAAAAATAACAGATTATATTGAAAATAGATTCCAGCTTTAGAAAGAATGATAAACTAACTTATCAACTTATTAAAATATTTAAACAAATCGCCTTTAGTAATTACAGCGCCCTGTTCAATCATTTTAAACTTATCTAAATTCTTATCTTCCGAATAGGCCTTATCTGCCTGAAAAAACTCTACGCTATCATCCATCAAATGCTCTCGCAACCAATTATACCCTTCGTTTGTTGTGATATCCATATCATTTTTAACATTAAGCACAATAGCTTGCATGTTATCTTCGCCCAATTTAAACAAATACATATGTTGTGCAGAAATATGCTCTAAATACTCCGCCTTATTTAAAACACCTTCCCAAATTAAATCGCTAAAAACATCCAATTCTGTTTCTGCTAATTCAGGTTTGTTTACTTTTAAATTAGCCCACTCATCTGCTGTAATAGATTGTGTTGCCAAAAAATTAATAAACTCTTGGTGTAATTCTTCAAATTGTTCTTTTGTAAGTCTAGAATATTTCATAATAAAAAATGCGCCCCTAATTTAGGAGCGCAAATTTAAGCATATATCTTTTATTTTCTTAGAAAATATAACGTAATCCAAACTGAGCTTGCCATCTAGATGCTAAACTAGAGTCATAACCAAACGTATTTGTTTGGCTATTATTGAAAGTATAGGTTGGAGTTCCGGTACCATCAACAGTTACACCTATGGGCTGAACGTTATTTGGTTGCTGAATAACGCCCCAATCAGAATTCAAAAGATTTCCAAAATTTAATATATCAATACTGAACTGAATTGTGTTTGTTTTGTCTTCTGCAACATTAATATTAAAGTCCTGTAAAATCTTAATATCCCAACGACCTCTCCAAGGTGCTAATGCGCCATATCGCTCAGCATATTGTCCACGACGACTACTTAAATAATCATCTTGTTGAATATAATTTTCAAGAGCTGCATGATCACCTCCACCAGTAAAATTCATTTGACTTATCTCACTAGAAGTAGGAATATAAATTAAATCATTTAAACCAGAACCATCTCCATTAATATCACCTCCGTAGGTATAACTAAAGCGTCCGCCCTGTGCATATTCAAAGAATGTAGAAATAGTAGTAGCCATCTTATCATTATTATAGATCCACTTTTTAGAGGCTGCACCAATAAATCTGTGCGTATCTCCATATCTAGAATAAGCTAGAACATCATTATTTACATTACCATAAGCCGGATTAAATGCAAAAGCATCCCCTGTAATTTCAGCCTCAATTGAGTTTACATCTTTAGAATTCAAATAGTTATAAGCTAACATGGTGTAAAAACCGTTTTCAAATGTTTTTTGTGCCTTCACAGATGCATTCCATATACGTCCTTTATCTGAATTTGACATAACGTAAGCATTAGCATTAGCTGGAAACGGAACAGCTACTTGCACATAATCTGAAGCAGTATATACAGGTCTATTATCAACACTGTTAAGCGTACCTGTTGGACCAGTTAACCCCCAGTTTTGAACATGGGCTCCATTAACATCCTTTGTGTATGAAACATCTGCGGTTAAAATTAAACCATCATCAAATTTTTTATCTGCACCAATGTTGGTTCTCCAAACTTGAGGAAACTTATAATCTGGATCAACCATTTGATGGAACCACCAATTTGGATTTCCTATCTGGTTACCTAACCACACAAAAGGAAAACGCCCTGTAAATAATCCCGAACCACCTCTTATTTGTAATGTTTGGTCTCCCTTAGCATCATAGTTAAAACCTACTCTAGGAGAAATTAACCAATCACTGTTTGGCATTTGTGTGTTATCCAATAGTTGCACTTGCCCTGTATTGGGGTTTATATAAGGTGTATTAGGTGCATAATCGCCAGTTCCATCAATAACATCTTGGGCCTTATCTGCTGAATTAAAGAACAACGGCTTATCTAAACGTAAACCATAAGTTAACTTAAACTTTTCATTCATGTTCCATTCATCTTGAACATAGAAAGACATTTGACCAACATTAGTTTCGGCAAGTGCCCATGAATCATTAGCGTTATTATTGGCAAAAACACTTTCTGCATTCGCAATTGCATCTCCTATTAAACCATTTCCAACAGCTGTCTGAAAGTCTGCAAGTGAACCAAATGCACCAAATGCCCCCACATAACCTCTTGCATCACCAAAACCATATACACCTAAATTAAAGGAGTTGTCAAATTGGAATTTTTCAAATGATGTACCTATGGTTATGGTATGGTCTCCCATAAAAAAGTTTAAATTATCCGTAAACTGAAATACCTTTTGATCTAATCTATTATTAATAGAAAATGGTTCATGACCTGCAATAATATAGTTTGAACCGTCTTGTTGAATACTAATAGCTGGTATTGGACTTGATAATGGGTTTCTAAAGTCATCAAAATGCGTATACCCTACTTGAAGCTTATTAGAAGATGTAGCTGATAATGTGGAGTTTAATTCTATTTGAAAGGACTTTAGGTTATTATTAATTTCATAACCAGAATTTTCAAATTGAAGTGTGTTTGCATTTGGCCCTCTAAAACCAAGAGCTGTTGGATGCGCTGGCTTCTCTTTTGAAGCTTCCAACCAGTTATAAATTATAGCTAAACGGTTATTATCATTAATATTCCAATCTAATTTGATAATCCCTTTAGTAGATTTTGATGCATAAGTAAAGTCCTGATAAGCACCAGTATCATACCCTAATCCTGCCAAAGCGGTTTGAACAGCCATTAAATCTGCACCAGTAACTCTAGAATCATTAATAGAACCAGAACCACCACTTGGAACCCAACCGTTAGTTCCTAAATCATCTCTATCATCGTTTTCATAATTAACAAAGAAGAATAATTTATTTTTCACTATTGGTCCACCAATACTTACACCGTATTGTGTTTGGTTTAAATCTGGTCTTGTAACCTCTTCTCCTCTAATTTTCTTTCCAGTCATTTTTTCATTTCTGGAAAATGCATAAACAGTACCATGAATTTCATTCGTTCCACTTTTAGTAACCGCATTCACAGAAGCTCCTGTAAATCCAGATTGCGTTACATCATAAGGCGCTGTAGTGACTTGAATTTGCTCAATAGCATCTAATGAAACAGGTTGTGCGCTAGTTTGTCCTCCAGGTGTGGCAGCATCTAAACCAAATGGATTATTAAAAATAGCACCATCTAAAGAAAAGTTATTAAACTGATCATTTCTACCTCCAAAAGATCCTGCACTTGCGGATGGTTCTAACCTCGTAAAATCAGACTGCGATCTAGATATTGTTGGCAATCTAGTTAATTCTCTTCTACCAACACTGGTTTCAGCACCAGTACGGTCACTACCAAAAGTACCCGTGCCGCCCGTTCCTTGTATAACTACAGCATCTAACTGAGCCGTATCTTCAGATAAAGTAACATCAATATTTTGTGTTTTACCTAAGGTTAAATACACATCATTAAATGTTTGTTCTTGGTAACCAACAAAACTAATTGTTATGGTATATGGGCCTCCAACTCTTAAATTTAATAAGTTGAATCTTCCGTCCATGTTAGAGGCAGCTCCATACTTAGTACCCGTTGGTGTATGAATAGCAACCACATTAGCCCCAGGAAGTGGCTCAGAATTTTGGTCTACAATAAGACCCTTAATGTTTGAAGTTGTTACTTGCGAAAAGCCAAGAACACCAACAAATAAGAAAAAAAATAAAAGGAATGTTTTTTTCATTTGATTTGTTTTAAATGAGTTAGTCTATTATGCGCGCATAGAAAATGCGCATATCAAAAATAGTGAAAAAAAAAGGCCACTCTAAAGAGTAGCCTTTTTAACAAATAAGTTTTATTAACTATTTGTTAATATTATTTTGCCTGTGCAATAACTTCAAATGGTAATTCAACAGACACCTCTCTATGTAAACGTATTATAGCGTTATACTTCCCTGTACGTTTTACATTTCCACCAATTACATTGATGAATTTTTTATCTATTGATTGTCCTTCTTTTTCTAAAGCAGCAGCAACGTCTATATTGTTAACAGATCCAAATAATTTGTCTCCAGCTCCTACTTTTGAAGCTATTTTAACTTCTAATACTTTTAATGCTTCTGCAATTGCTTTAGCATCATCAACTATTTTCTTTTCTTTAAAAGCTCTTTGCTTTAAGTTTTCTGCTAACACCTTTTTAGCAGAAATTGTAGCTAATATAGCTTGTCCTTGTGGAATTAAGAAATTTCTACCGTAACCGTTCTTAACTGTTACAACATCGTCTTTAAATCCTAAATTCTCAACGTCTTGTTTTAATATAAGTTCCATTGTTATCGGTATTTTACTTTAATAAATCTGCTACATAAGGCATTAAAGCTAAGTGACGTGCTCTTTTTACAGCAACAGACACTTTTCTTTGATACTTTAATGAAGTTCCTGTTAAGCGTCTAGGTAAAATTTTACCTTGCTCGTTTACAAACTTTAATAAGAAATCTGGATCTTTGTAATCAATATATTTAATACCAGACTTTTTGAAACGACAATACTTCTTAGCCTTGTTAGTTTCAATATTAAGCGGAGTTAAATATCTAATCTCTCCGTCTTTTTTTCCTTTTGATTGTTGTTCTATTGATGACATAATTAAGCTTTTTGTTTAAGTTTTTCTCTTCTTCTCTCAGCCCAAGAAATAGCATGCTTATCCAACGATACAGTTAAATAACGCATAAAACGTTCATCACGTCTAAACTCTACTTCTAAGTTGTTAATTACCTCACCAGGAACGGTGTACTCAAATAAGTGGTAGAATCCACTTTTCTTGTTTTGAATTGGGTAAGCTAATTTTTTCAAGCCCCAATCTTCTTTCGATACCATCTTAGCTCCGTTAGAAACAAGAAAATCTTCGTATTTCTTTACTGTTTCCTTTATCTGGTCATCAGATAAAACGGGATTTAAGATGAAAACAGTTTCATAATGATTCATAAAAATCTATTTTATTGTTAAAAATGGCTGCAAAATTAGATAAATAATTTATATATTGCAAACATAAGCCCTAACAATTATATCGTTTATTATAAATGTTAAAATTATGTTAAAATAAGCATTTTATCGATGTTTTTTGGTTTTTAACCGAATTTTTCGTACTATTGTCGATATCTTAACCGAAATATTAAAATGTTATGACTTTAAACTGTGTAGTAGTAGACGACTCAGCAATACAAAGACTCTCAATTGTTAAATTAGTAGAAAATCATCCTTCTCTTAATTTAATAGCAGAGTATAGTAGTGCTTTAGAGACTAAAAATGGTTTAAATACGCACCAAGTTGACCTCATCTTTTTAGATATTGAAATGCCAGTACTAAACGGATTTGAACTTTTAGACGTATTAAACAAAAAACCTCAAATTATTTTTGTGACCGGTAAAACTGAATATGCTTTTAAAGCATTTAACTACGATGCTACCGATTACTTACACAAACCAATTACTAGAGAAAGATTTAACACTTCTGTTGAAAAAGCATTAGAACAACATAGGCTGACTTTAGATTATAATGAAGAAGATGGAGAACATATCTTTGTTAAGAGTAACCTTAAAAAGCGTAAGGTTTACATTAAAGATATAAAATGGATTGAAGCTCTTGGTGATTATGTGAAATTAGTTACAGAAGAAACAAGCTTAGTAGTTTTATCTACAATGAAAGCTTTTGAAGCCGAATTACCTGAAGGCAAGTTCTTAAGAATCCACAAATCATATATTGTGAATCTTGATAAAATTGACAGATTTAACAGTAAGAATGTTGAAGTTGGAGCCTATGAAATTCCTTTAAGTAGAAATAAGAAGACACAATTGGTTGACGCTTTAAATAATATTTAAAACATTTAATTAGAAGTTATCGACATTTAAAATTACTTTAACCGACCGAAAATCTTTTATACTAGAGAAGCTATTATTTACTTTAATGATAGCTTCTTTTGTTTTTGCCAATGATTGCTTTTTAGGAATTTTAATCAAAATGTTTTTATGAAACTGATTTCTAATTCTTGAAATTGGTGGTGATTCTGGCCCCAAAACAGAATTTCCAAAAAATTGCCTTAAAGATTTAGCAAACCAAATAGAAGCATTCTCTACTCTATTATAGTCTTTATGTTTTAAAGTTATTTTTATCTGCTTATAAACTGGTGGATATTTAAAATTATACCTGTCGTTCATCTGTTCATTGAACATATCAATAAAATTATTAGTAGAAACCTGCTGCAATATATTATGGTAGGGGTTATAAGTTTGAATTAACACTTTACCGCGTTCCTCAGTTCTTCCTGCCCTACCCGACACTTGAACCATAAGCTGAAAACTGCGCTCATGAGCTCTAAAATCAGGAAAGTTCAACATATTATCAGCATTCATAATACCCACTAACTTCACATTTCTAAAATCTAACCCTTTGGTAAGCATTTGTGTCCCCACTAAAATATCTATTTTCTGCTGCTCTAAGGCGGTAATTATCTTTTCATAACCATATTTCCCTCTGGTAGTATCTAAATCCATTCTAGCCACCTTTGCGTCCGGGAATAGAATCTTTACTTCTTCTTCTATTTGTTCTGTACCAAAACCTTTACTATCTAAATCAGGACTTCCGCATGCCATACAATCTTGCACCATTGACATATTGTAGCCACAATAATGACAGCGCAACTGACTTCTATATTGATGATATGTTAAACTCACATCACAATTAGGACATTGTGGTGAATGCCCACATGTATTACACTCAACTATAGGTGAAAATCCACGCCTATTTTGAAATAATATAACCTGCTGTTTTTCATCTAGTGCCTCAGTAATTTCTTTAATGAGTCTATCACTAAAATGACCAGTCATTCGTTTCCTTTTGTGCTTATCTTTTATATCGACTAACTCAATATCTGGCATCAAAACATTATTGAATCTGTGCAGTAATTCAACAAAACCGTATTTGCCTTGTTTCGCATTAAAATAACTTTCTAAACTTGGAGTAGCAGAACCTAACAAGGTTTTTGCCTTATGAATATTTGCCAAAATAACCGCTGTATCTCTAGCATGATACCTTGGAGCTGGATCAAATTGCTTGAATGATTGTTCATGTTCTTCATCAACAATAATGAGTCCCAAATCTTTGAAGGGTAAAAAAACAGATGATCTGGCTCCTAAAACTATTCTCGCTTTCGCGGAATTGTTCAAAACATTATTCCAAACCTCAACACGCTCGTTAGTTGAATATTTTGAATGAAAAATTGACACCTGTTCTCCAAAATAATTCTGTAACCTGTTTACTAACTGTGTAGTTAAAGCTATTTCTGGCAACAAATACAAAACTTGCTTTCCCTTCTCAAAAACTTCCTCAATAAGTTTTACATAAATTTCAGTTTTACCGGAAGACGTCACACCGTGAAGGAGCGTAACATTTTGATTTTTGAAAGAGTCTTTCACCTCTTTTAAGGCAGTTTGCTGGTGTTCATTGAGATTTTTAGAAGCTTCGTTTTCATCTCCAGAATATTGTACTCTGTCTGTTTGAATATAATATTCTTCTAAAACACCTTTATCAATTAAAGCCTTTACTATTTGCGGAGACACTTTACTTTCATTTGACAATTCTGAAACTTTTACAGGTTTTCTGGTTGTTGCCGAAATAGAAAATAAAGTCATAACAACATCACGTTGTTTAGGAGCTCTACTTAGTTTATCCAACAAATCTTGTAAAGCCTCTTCAGAAGAATAGTTAACGTGCAATTTAACATAGCGCACTAATTTTGGTTTGTACTTTTCATACACTTCTTCTTCAACTGCAATAGCTTCTTTTTCAATAAGCCGTTTTATCACCGGTAGCACATTCTTTTTGTCAAGAATATTAGAAATATCATGAATCTTTAAAGATGATTGATGATGTAAAGCTTCATAAATTAAAAACTCATCATCTTTTAAAAGAGATTCATCAACCTCTTTCAAAGAGCTTCTTGTCACAACTGTTTCACTTTCTAATATAAATGCACTTGGTAAAGCAGCTCGCATAACATCACCTAAAGTACACATGTAGTATTTAGAAATCCAATGCCATAATTCTAACTGAATACTATTCACAATTGGAGTTTCATCCAAAATTTGATGAATCTCTTTCGCTTCATAAACAGTTGGCGCTTCATTATGAATTCTAAAAACTAAACCTGTATATATTTTAGATTTCCCAAAAGGAACAGCTACTCGCATTCCTGGTTTTAAAAATTCAGCTTCAGCAGCAGTTATACAATAAGTAAATAATTTTTGAAGCGGAATGGGAAGTATAATGTCTATAAAATATCGCATCGCCTAACACCTTTTACGCAACTTGTTCAAAGACGCATTTAACTCATACCCCAACAACAATATATTAGCATTAAGCCATAAATAAAAAAGAAGGATTAGAAGCGCGCCTATAGAACCATAAAGTTTATTATACTGCGCAAAATTTTCAATATAAATGCCAAACAAATATGAAGACAACATTATAAGAAGTGTTGTAAAAATGGCTCCAATAGAAAAGAATTTTGAATGTTTTCCTTCATGTGTTCCAAAGTAATACAAAGTTGCCGTGCCCAGATAAATCATGATTACAAAAAACAAATATTGCGCAAAATTTGCCCAAAATACATTTTGAGAATCAACGTCTAAAACATCCAACAATTCCTGAACTATATAGATCTGAAAATATCCTAAAAACGCAATAGTAATTATTAATAAAAATGCTAATATTAATGCAATACCTAAAGCATACAAGTATTGTTTAAATACATTCCGGGTAAGCTGTTCATGATATGAATTTTCAAAACCTGAAAAAACCGCATTTACGCCATTTGCCATTAAGGCAATCGACAGAACAAAAACAGAAGACAGCAACCCTCCTCTTTGAGATTGGTCTATATTTTCGAAAATGTTATGAATAAAAAAATCCGATGTATTAGGTGGTAAAAACGACTCTAAAAAAACTAAAAATTCAGTCTTAAAACCATCAACAGGAATATATGGAATAATAAAAAGCACAAACAGCAAAAAAGGAAACAACGCCATGAAAAAACTAAATGCTATAGCACTTGCCCTAGTTGTTAAAGCGCCTTTAACTATTCCAATAACATAGAGCTCTAACAAATCATAAAATGATAATCCTTCTAAACCAGGTAGTTTGATTTTTTTTAAGAACCGCACCAAGACATTTAAAACAGGGATCTTGTCTAATTTGTCTTCAATGGGTTTTGTCATAAATAATTTGCATTAATACTATAAAGCAAAGTTATTAAATAATGACAGTAGAATAACAATATTTTCTTTTAGAAATAAACTATTTAATAGCTTTCAAGCTTAAATCCATATTATGCACAGAATGAGTTAAAGCTCCGCATGAAATATAATTAACTCCACACTCCGCATAATGTCTAATAGTAGTTTCATTGATATTACCTGAAGATTCCGTTAAGCACTTATCTCCAATTAATTCAACAGCTTTTCTAGTATCTTCGTAATCAAAGTTATCAAGTAATATTCGGTATACACCTTCATTTCTTAAAATCTCCTCAACTTCACTTAAATTTCTGGCCTCAACCATTATTTTCAAATCCTTCCCTGTTTCCTTTAAATAAATTTTAGAAGTCTCAATGGCTTTTGTTATACCTCCAGCAAAATCTATATGATTATCTTTTAACATTATCATATCATATAACGCAAACCTATGATTTTCTCCACCACCTAGCTTCACTGCCCATTTTTCTAAAACTCTAATTCCTGGAGTTGTTTTTCTGGTATCTAAAATTTTGGTATTTGTACCTTTCACTAAATTAACAAACATTCTTGTTTTAGTAGCAATTGCACTCATACGCTGCATAGAGTTAAGAACCGCGCGTTCAGCTTTTAAAATAGATTGTGATGGCCCTTCAACATACATGACAACATCCCCATAGGTAACTTCTGTTCCATCTTCTATACGAACATCTAATTTTAAGTTTTTATCAACATATGCGAAAATTTTCTTCGCAAAGTTAACCCCGCCAATAACCCCTTTATCTTTTACTAGAAGTTTAGCTTTACCTCTAGCATTCTCAGGAATGCATGCTAACGAACTATGATCGCCGTCTCCAACATCCTCTCTAATAGCATTTGCAATAATAGCTCTAACTTCTTGATCAAACTGCTCTTGTGTAATCATAATTTTTTGTTGATTTGCAACAAAAATAATAAATAGATTTACTTTTTTAAATTTTAGATTTGCGAATTTTCCATTTTTTTGAATATTAAATGAATATTTCGTAAATAGTAAACAGTATTTTTGATTTTATGACTATAAAACTAATTGCAATTGGCAAAACAGATAATAATGAACTACAGGCACTTATAAATAATTACACTAAAAGATTGGGCTTTTATATTAAGTTTTCTTTTGAAATTATTCCTGATTTAAAAAAAGTAAAAAATTTAAGTGAAGAACAACAAAAACAGAAAGAAGGTGAACTTATTTTAAGTAAAACAAGCAATTCTGACTCTTTAATACTGTTGGACGAAAATGGCAAACAGTTTAATTCTGTGGAATTCTCAACTTACCTTCAAAAACATATGAACTCCGGTATTAAACAACTTGTATTTGTTATTGGAGGTCCTTACGGATTTTCTGAAGACGTTTATAGAAGAGCCAACGGAAAAATATCATTATCTAAAATGACGTTTTCACATCAAATGGTAAGGTTGTTTTTTATTGAGCAGTTGTATAGAGGTTTTACCATATTAAAAAATGAACCTTATCACCATAGATAATTAGAATCTAATTTAAATAGTGATAAGGCTCAAATAAAATATTAGCTTTTAATGGCTATTAAAAACCTGCTTACGTTTTTTAAGCTGAGTTTCTAAATCTTTAATGGTTCGTTTAACTGCTTCTTCATATTGATCTTCATTTGATCTAGCAAAAATTCTTGGTCCAGGAACACTTAATTCAATCTTACAAATCTTTCCCTTTTGTTTTGCGTTTTGCTCAACTTCAAAATGAACTTCGGCTTTAATAATCCAATCAAATTTTTTATGAAGATTATTTAATTTTTCCGTTACGTAATCGTTCATAGCCTCACTATTTCCTATATGAACGTATTGAATGTTTATTGTCATACCATTTATCTTTTATCTAT
The DNA here is from genome assembly GCF_008056315.1 of Seonamhaeicola maritimus. Taxonomy (GTDB): domain Bacteria; phylum Bacteroidota; class Bacteroidia; order Flavobacteriales; family Flavobacteriaceae; genus Seonamhaeicola; species Seonamhaeicola maritimus. The sequence goes on from NZ_VRKQ01000024.1 coordinate 31,975, forward strand.
TTCAAATTTAATTTAGTTCTATTTTTTTAAAGATGATTTTTATCATATTAGAACCAGTTTTTTAAAACTTTTTCTGCACTATTCACCATAATTTCTTGCCCCAAAATATTGGGATGCAATCCATCATTCATGAAATGTTGTTTTTTCATCCCTTTTGAAAAATCAATATACGGAAGCTCTTTAAGTCTACAAAATTTAATCAATCTTGCCTGAAAACTTCTAACACATTCTGCATAGTCTTCATCAACTAAATTAGGTTCATTAAGATTTAGAAAAGGTATTGGAATTCCAACGAAACATTCTATATTTTCATGCTTAGCATGTCTTACCATTGCATTAATATTGGCTACTATTTCTTCATCTTTTAACCCGTACCACAAATCGTTTGTTCCTCCGGTAATTAATATATGAGTAGGGTGTTCTTCAAGCACTTTATTAAAACGACTCAACATACCGTTTGTTGTATCCCCATTAATACCAAAATTTAGAACTTCAATCTTTAACTTTTCTTCTAAAAGTTTTGTCCATTTATTTTCTTCTGGAATTTCATAACCAAAAGTAATACTATCTCCAACACATGCTAACTTTTTAAGACTCATACCTAATTTATTCAAAAATTACTGTATTATTCATTTTAAACCACTCTATATAAAAAGCTTTATGAATCTTCTCTATACTATTTCTTTTAACCTTTAATGTAGGAGTTAACAAACCATTATCTACACTCCACTCTTCTTTCATAATAATAATCTTTTCAATTTTCTCATGGTTCTCAAGTGTTGGATTCATTTGGGCAACCGTCTCTTTTAAACTTTCAATTAATTTATCTTTTTGCTTTGCTTTTCCCAATTCAGAAAGAGTTATTAAAACAATAGGTTGCGGAATACCAGACCCTACTACACAGACTTGTTCAATATCTGTGTTTTTAGATATTATCAGCTCCATATAAGAAGGTGAAATATACTTTCCTTTATCTGTTTTAAACTGGTCTTTAACCCGCCCCGTAATACTTAAAAATCCATCATGATCAAATTCACCAATATCCCCCGTTTTTAGGTAACCTTCATCATCAAAAACCTCTGCAGTTAAATCGGGCGCTTTATAATACCCTTTCATAAGACAATTGTTTTTGATACAAATTTCACCTTCAGCAGAAAGCTTAGCATTTACATTATTTAAAGTCTTCCCAACTGTGCCTATTCTATTATCTATAGGTGTATTGAAATGAGACACACAGCAATCTTCCGTCATTCCGTAACCTTGCATAATACGAATATCCAAAGATTGAAACCATTCTATCAAACTGGGCGCAATAGGAGCTGCTGCTGAACAAACTATGTGTGCATCTCTTAAACCTAATTTTTTCTTTAATTTATTCTTTAAAAGTTTATTAATCAACGGTATTTTTAGTAAAACATTTAGTTTGCTTTGTGGTAAACTCTCTAATATTTTCTCTCTAAATTTTGTCCAAATTCTTGGAACTGCAAAAAAGGCATGAGGTTGAGTTTTTTCTAATTCTGATGCAAAAGTATCTATTGAATGTATAAAGAAAATAGTTCCTCCTAGTGACATACCAGCATTAATCATGACTCTTTCCGCAACATGAGCCAAGGGTAAATATGAAAACACTCTTAAGTGCTGAGGTAAATTAAATATTGGTGGTAATATATGAGAGCTTTCCATAAAATTGCTCACCGTATGCATTACTCCTTTTGGCGTACCCGTTGTACCGGAGGTATAAATAATAGTATGTAATGCTTCAGGAATTTGCCTGTTCAAAACTTGTAAAGGTTCATTTTCTTCTACTAAATTCTCCCATAAATCACCTCCTGATTCACCGTATAAGTTAACGCTTATAATTGGTATGTCTTGAACACCTTCCTTCTGCGTATCAAAATTATCAAGCTTTCCTACAATAATAGCTTTAGACTCACTATGCTCCAAAATACGATTTATAGAATTGGCATTAAGCGTTGGATAAATGGGTATAGAAACAAAACCACACATCATTATGGCTAAATCTGCTAATACCCAATGCGCACAATTCTTTGACAAAATAGCCACATGATCGCCTTCAACTAAATTATATGCTTTTAAGGCCGAAGCCATTCTTCTAGCCTCCTCTCCAGCCTCTTTATATGTAAAACTTATTGTTTTATTCGCAATTGGCTGGTTTAAAAAAACTAAACTAGGAGCATTACTTTCCCAATGCAAGAAAGCTTCAAGAGGTGAATTAAATTTTAGCATTTAAAAAATTAATATTCTACTACAATAGAGGTGTCATGATGTTTTTTAGAACCAACGTTATAGTCATGTTCAAAAAGAAGGATTCTTTTAAACCTGCCTTTAAAAACCTTAGCGTAATATTCTATTTCTTCTATTGAAGCCGCATTATAGTGAACTTCTTCCTTTTTATTGTTTACAATTCCGTAAACCGAAACCTGATATATATTCTTTCCTTTAGAGCTTTTAAAGCTAGTTGAAAAATTGACTTTATTTACCTTGAACGGAAAATCTTTACCAGGGCTCTCTGTGGATCTGTAAAATACATTTTCATACATTCCCTTAGGGCTAACCCCTCTAATGTTCTTGTTTTGAGCATAAGAAGAACAAAACAAAAAAAGAAAAATAACTACTATTATTTTTTTCATAACTTGATATTATTTTTGAGTTGTTAGTAGATAAATCTAATTAAAAAAATTAACTATACTATAATTGATAATTTAAATTCCCTCTCAAATGCTATTCAATTCTAAATCAACTTCTTTTACTAAGGCGTCATCTTTTAACAGTAAAGCAGTTTTTTTAATTCCTTTTAATGGCACTAATCGTTTTGGTCCTTTTTTCAAGGCACCCTTGTACATTTGAACAGCTTCCTCATACCTTCCTTGAGATAGAAGAAACTCAGCATACAATTCTTTTGTGGGTTTGGTAATTGATGGCGGACCATAACTATAGCTTAATTTATCCTCTAAACTAACTGATTCTGCTAAAAGGTCATTAGCCTTTTTTAAATCATTGTGCATCCAAGAGCGTAATGCCATTAGTTGTAATTTGAATACTTCGGACTCATCAATATCCGATTCACTAGGCATTGACCTATTAACAGAAGCACATACAGAAAATCCACTCTCAATATTTTGCATTAACAAAGCTTCACCCTTAATCTTAGCACTCAAACTATCAATCACAAAATCTATCTGTTTTTTATTATTGGTTTTGAAAGCTTTCATCCCCTCCAGAAAGTATTTTTTTGCTTTAAGGCTAATATTAAAGCCAGAATCATCAATTTCAATATTTGCTATATCATGATCCCAAAGGTCTGTTTCAGCTAAAAATGTACTTTTTAAAAACAGAAGATGGACTCTTGCCCTTCTTGACGGTGTTTCTCTGGAATAGGTCTGCATATCAAAAACCATTTTTTCTGCTTTTTCTAATTCTTCCTTCTGCAGGTATCCATATTCCAACCAATGATAAGCGTGATACCCTCTAGCATCATTATCAAGTTCTTTTGCTTTCATTCTATTTACACTTGCTCCGTAAGAGTCAATATTAGAAGCAATAACTCTATCCCACATTCCTAAAGCCACAAATATATGTGATGGCATATGCAATGCATGACTTGCATCCGGCGCCACTTTAGAATATGAATTTGCTGCATCAAGTGCCAACTCAGCATGATCTGGGTCGTCATAAGAATGAATTAAATAATGTAATGCACCTGGGTGTTTAGCATTCTCTTTTAGAATTTTTTTCGCAATATCAGCCCCTAAACCATAAATAGAGTCATTTCTTCCTTCTGATGCTGAAGCCAATAAAGACAAAGCGTAAAAAGCCGCCACCTCATGATTATCTGGATACTTACTGTTAAGTGCTTTCATGTATTTCATGTAATCCTGATCACGTTCATTTTTTGGCGTCTTTGGCTTATACAATAGCTCGACTGCCTCTAACAAATCTCTTTCTAATGAAGTTAGATTAGTTGTCTCTTTTAGCTCACCAATTTTTTGAACTGCAGCATATCCTTCTTCATAATTTTGTCCTCTCCACAAACCATGATTAAAAGTCATTGCCTCTCCCCAAAAAGCCATGGCCAAGGTAGAATCAATTTCTTGAGCCTTTAAAAATGCTTCTCTGGCATCTTCATATTCAAAACTATGCAGTAACAACAGACCTTTTTCAAAGTGTGGTATAGCATTTTCATTTCCGCTTACTTCTAAATTAACAACTCCCAAATAATCTATTTTCTTTTTGTCTTTCTTACAAGAAACAACTACAATAACTATCAAAAAAAATAAAATTCTTTGCATACTAATAATTTAAATTAAAAAGAAAAACATGGTTGGATTGGGAAAGTGTTCTGTCTAAAGATAGTTAAAATTTCAAACTATATTAAAACTTCACTTTAAACAAGTATTTATATACTTTTGCTTTTAATTTAAACAACATGACTTTTATGGAACTTGTTTTTGCAACTAATAATTCTAATAAAATTAAAGAAGTACAGGCATTAATACCTAAGCATATTAAGCTCTTAGGTTTAAAAGATATTGGCTGCTTTGAAGATATTCCGGAAACCCAAAACACCATAGATGGTAACGCAAAACAAAAAGCTGAATACGTAAAAACTAATTATGGTTATAACTGTTTTGCAGATGATACTGGGCTTGAAGTTGATGCTTTAAACGGTGCTCCAGGAGTATATTCGGCAAGATTTGCAGGGGTACAAAGAAATGCGCAAGACAACATAAATAAACTGTTAGATGATTTAATAAATGTAGAAAACCGAAATGCACAGTTTAAAACAGTTATTGCTCTATGCATAAACAACAAACTACAAACATTCACAGGAATATGCGAAGGATTCATTACTAAAACCAAATATGGGGAAAAGGGTTTTGGTTATGACCCCATTTTTAAACCAAATAATTATAAAGAAACCTTTGCAGAAATGGAATTGAGTTTAAAAAATAGAATTGGTCATAGAGGAAAGGCAGTTAAACAATTAGTCGATTTTTTAAATTCTTAAACCTATAGTAAATAGCCTTACAAAAATCAGCCATCTTGTTGGCTGTTAATATTCTTTATGTTACTTTTAATCTATGATGACAGCGGAAGATATTGAAATTGAAAATGCAGCCATAACCAGAGCCTACAAAGAACTATTACAGGTAAGTTATACAACCCTTTCTAATGATGATAAAAAATTAATTAGAAGTGCTTTTGAAGTTGCTATGGATGGTCATAAAGACCAACGTAGAAAATCGGGTGAAGCATATATTTTTCATCCTCTGGCGGTTGCCAAAATAGTTGCCCAAGAAATTGGTTTAGATGGCACCTCAATTGCTGCAGCTTTATTACATGATGTTGTTGAAGACAGTCCTGAATACACTGTTAAGGACATCGAAAAACGCTTCGGAAAAACAGTTGCCACAATTGTTGATGGACTTACCAAAATATCCTCTTTGAGTAAAGAAAAAGACATGGATGTGTCTTTACAAGCAGAGAACTTTAGGAAAATGCTGCTTACCCTTAATGATGATGTTAGAGTTATCATTATTAAAATTGCCGACCGCCTTCACAATATGCAGACAATGGACTCTATGCGTCCGGATAAACAGGAAAAAATAGCATCTGAAACGCTGTACATATATGCGCCATTGGCTCATAGAATAGGATTGTATAACATTAAAACTGAACTTGAAGATTTAGGGTTAAAATACACAGAACCCGATGTTTACCTAGACATCTTAAGTAAAATTAAAGACAGTAAAGAAGAACAAGATGAATACATTAAACAGTTCAGTAGTGTTATTCAAAAATCCTTAGATAAAGAACAATTTGATTATACTATTAAGGGACGTCCGAAGTCTATCTTTTCGATTAAAAAGAAAATGAAGAATCAAGGAGTTTCGTTTGATGAAGTATATGACAAGTTTGCCATAAGAATAATTTATAAAAGTGATATAGAAAATGAAAAGTTCTTTGCTTGGAAAATATATTCCATAGTTACTGATCATTTTAGACCAAACCCTATTAGGTTGAGAGATTGGATATCTTCACCTAAATCTACTGGTTACGAAGCTCTGCATATTACTGTAATGGGACCAAAAGGTCGTTGGGTTGAAGTACAAATAAGAAGTGAGCGTATGAATGAAATAGCCGAAAAAGGTTATGCTGCTCATTATAAATATAAACAAGGCAATGAAAAGGAAGACAACCTAGAAACTTGGATTAACAGACTACAAGAAGCCCTTGAAAACCCAGAAACTAATGCTGTAGATTTTGTAGAGCAATTCAAGTTAAACCTTTACTCAAAAGAAATATTTGTGTTCACACCTCGGGGTGACTTAAAATCTTTACCAAAAGGAGCAACTGCCTTAGATTTTGCATTTAGTATTCATACTGAGGTTGGGATGAAAACAAGAGGAGCTAAAGTTAACGGAAAACTAGTTCCACTAAGTCATGAATTAGTGAGTGGTGACCAAGTAGACATATTAACTTCTGAAAGTGCTAAACCTAATTCAAACTGGCTAGATTACACATCCACTGCAAGAGCTAGAAGTAAAATAAAATCAGCGCTAAGAGAAGATAAAAAACGTATTGGTGAAGAAGGCAAAGAAATTCTTAGAAGAAAGCTTAAGCAACTTAAAATAACTCTTAATGAGGCATCTATTAATGAGCTTGTTAACTTCTTCAAACTTAAAACAAGTTTAGATTTATTTTATAGAGTTGGCATAGGAACTATAGACAATTCTATGCTTAAAAACTTTGCTGCTTCTAGAAGTAATGCCTTAATGAGTTTTATTAAAAACAAAATTAAAAGGAAGGCTACTGTTAGTAAAGAGGATATTGAAAAAGAAGAAGTTACAGCTAACTATGACTCACTTGTTTTTGGTAGAGAAGAAGAAAAATTAGATTATAAAATTTCAAATTGTTGTAACCCTATTCCTGGTGATCAAGTATTTGGGTTTTTAACGGTTTCTGATGGCATTAAAGTTCATAAAAAGAATTGCCCTAATGCAGTAAGTTTACAATCTAATTATGCCTATAGAATCATGACCGCCAAATGGGTTGATTCATCTCAAACAGAATTTTTAGCAAAAATTGCTATTTCGGGTATCGATCATATTGGGCTTGTTAATGAAATTACTCAAGTGATTTCATCTAATATGAATGTGAACATGAAGACGCTAAGTTTTGAAAGTGATGACGGTCTTTTTTCAGGAAAAATCCACCTGGTTGTAAAGAACAACACCATTATAAAAAAGCTCATTGAGAAACTTAAAAAAATTAATGGTATAGATAAGGTTACTAGAGTGTAAAAAAAGTGTAAATTTGCGACGCAATTATGAATGCGAAGACAGATACTAAGAATCAAGAGATAGTTAAAAGTGTATTTACCAGCTTTTTAGAAAGCAACGGACATCGTAAAACACCCGAACGCTACGCTATACTTCAAGAAATCTATAATAACAAAGAACATTTTGATATAGAGTCTCTATATCTTAATATGAAAAATAAAAAATATAGAGTTTCTCGTGCTACGCTTTATAATACTATAGAATTACTTCTTGAATGTGGTTTAGTTAGAAAACATCAGTTTGGTCAAAATCAAGCACATTATGAAAAATCATATTTCGATAAACAACATGATCATGTTATCTTAACTGATACCGGTGAAGTTATCGAGTTTTGCGATCCAAGAATTCAATCAATAAAAAAAACTATCGAAGAAGTTTTCGATATCGAAATTAATAACCATTCACTTTATTTCTACGGAAATAGAAAATCAACCAAATAATTAATTTACAATGGCAGTAGATTTACTACTAGGACTACAATGGGGAGACGAAGGCAAGGGGAAAATTGTTGACGTACTAACTAAAAACTATAATATTATTGCACGTTTTCAAGGTGGACCTAACGCAGGACACACCTTAGTTTTCAACGGGAAAAAGCATGTTTTACATACGATTCCTTCAGGAATATTTCATGATGACGCAACCAACTTAGTAGGTAACGGTGTAGTAATTGACCCTGTGATTTTTAAAGGTGAACTTGATAAATTGGAAGAACAAGATGTTGATTACAGAAAATCTCTTCTAATTTCCCGAAAAGCGCATATAATTTTACCAACTCACAGATTGTTAGATGCTGCAAGTGAAGCTTCAAAAGGAAAAGCTAAAATTGGTTCTACGCTTAAAGGTATTGGTCCAACTTATATGGATAAAACTGGTAGAAATGGCATTAGAGTTGGTGATTTGGAGTTATCAGATTGGAAAGAACGTTATAGAACTTTAGCTGATAAGCATGAGTCTATGATTGATTTTTACAATGTTGATATTGAATATGATTTAGAAGAATTGGAATCTGATTTTTTTAAAGCAATTGATGTTTTAAAATCTTTAAAATTTATAGATTCTGAGGAGTACGTTTATCAAGCGCAAAAATCTGGACAAACAATTCTTGCGGAAGGTGCACAAGGTTCTCTTTTAGACATTGACTTTGGAACATATCCATTTGTAACTTCAAGTAACACAACTGCTGCCGGAGCATGTACTGGTTTAGGTGTTGCTCCTAACCAGATTGGTGAAGTTTTCGGTATTTTTAAGGCATATACTACACGTGTAGGTTCCGGTCCATTCCCAACAGAGCTATTTGATGAAGATGGAGAAACAATGGGACAAGTAGGAAATGAGTTTGGAGCAACAACAGGAAGAAGAAGACGTTGCGGATGGCTAGATTTAGTTGCCCTTAAGTATGCTTGTCAAGTAAATGGTGTTACACAACTAAATATGATGAAAGGTGATGTGCTTTCTGGTTTTAAAACTTTAAAAGTATGTACTGCCTATAAATATAAAGGTGAAATTATTGAACATTTACCTTATAATATAGAGCCAGAAAATGTTGAGCCAGTTTATACTGAAATGAACGGATGGGAAGAAGATTTAACTGAAATGACTGAAGCTACTCAATTTCCAAAAGAATTAAATGATTATATTGATTTCTTAGAAAAAGAATTAGAAATTCCAATTACAATAGTATCAGTTGGTCCAGATAGAAAACAAACTATATTCACCAAGTAAACACTTTAGAATTTAATATAAAAAACGCTTCAAAATAATTTGAAGCGTTTTTCGTTTTTTAAATAATCATACATTATAATTATCGTTATTTTTGCCTCAAACATTTTTATTTTGAACAAAGCACACCTTATATTCTTTTTGTTTTTTATAGGTTTCATTTCAACACCAAATTTATATTCTCAAGAGAAAAAGAAAATTGAAATAAAATATGCTGGAAGACTTAATGTTGATGAAGAGAAGCATCCAGGAGCTAGAATTCTGACAAGAGATGATTCTCAACAAGTACATATAACCCATGAGAGCATAGAAATGTGGTGTGATAGAGCCATTCATTATGGTAAAGAAAACTATATTGAGGCTTATGGAAATGTAAGGATGAAACAAGCGGACACCGTTAACATGACCTCTAAGTATGTGGAATATAGCGGTATAACGCAATTAGCTTTAGCTAGAGGTGAAGTGATTTTACAAGACCCTAAAACCACAGTTTCATCAGATACGCTGTATTTTGATAGATTAAGACAAGAAGCTTTTTATAAAAGTGGAGGAACAGTTGTTAAAGATTCAACTACTACTATTACTAGTAAAATTGGAAGGCACTACATGCAAGAAAATAAGTTCAAGTTTGTTGAAGATGTAGTTTTAGTTAACGATAGTACCACCATAAAATCTAACTTTTTTGATTTCTATTCAGATACTGGGCAAGCCTTTTTATTTGGACCTTCAACTATTACAACTCCTGAGAGTACTACCTATTGTGAAAAAGGGTTTTATGATTCTGAAATTGAAGTTGGTTATGCGCTGAAAAATGCAAGAATCGACTACGATAATAGAATTATTGAAGGTGATAGTCTTTATTTTGATACAACTAAAGACTTTGCATCAGCCACAAATAATATTAAAGTAACTGATACCATAAACCATAGTATTATTAAAGGACATTATGCGGAAGTATTTAAAGGTGAAGAAAAAGATTCTGTTTTTATCACCAAAAGAGCCTTAGCAATCACGGTTCAAGAGAATGACTCTATTTATATGCATGCCGATAAAATTATGGTAACAGGTAAACCGGACAACAGAATTATTAGGGCATTCTATAACGCTAAAATTTACAAATCTGATTTAAGTGGGAAATCAGATTCAATACATTCAAATCAAAAAACCGGAATTACAGAGCTAATCAATTTAAATAAATTAGGATCTAATGACAGGTTCTCTACAGCACGGAAACCTATTCTTTGGAATCTAGAAAACCAAATGACCGGAGACACAATTCATTTAATCTCCAATCCTGATTCAGAAAAAATTGATTCACTTTTAGTTTTCGAAAATGCCTTTATTATAAGTAAAGACACCATAAGTAAAACAGGTTTCAATCAAATCTTCGGAATGAGGTTAAAAGGTTTGTTTAATGACGAAAACAAACTTCGTCAAGTAGATATAACCCAAAATGCAGAATCTATATTTTACGCCAGAAATGACCAACAAGAATTAATTGGTATTGACAAAGCTAAATCTGGAAGTATATCCATTCTCTTTGCCGAAGAAGGCATTGAAGAATATACAAGATTAAATCAAGTAGATGGAAGCTTATCTCCGGAATCACAATATGATGAAAGGGATAAACTGCTAAGAGGCTTTGATTGGAGAGAAGAAGAACGTCTTAATAGTATAGAAGATTTATTTAAAGATGATCCTCCTTTAGAATTACCTATTATAAAAGGGCTTGAAGATTATGTTCCACAAGATGATTTTTTTGATTTGGAATTATTGGAACGGATTAGTCAAGCTGGTGGGCATGCACCAAAAAACATCAAACATAATCCATTTATCAACCCCGATAACACTTCCCCATTCCAGCAGACAACTTCGAATGTAATTTCAAACGATTATAAACCTGAAAATTTATTAAAATCTCCTGATAATTTAGAATCAAATTATTGGTATAAATCTAATACCAAAATATTGAGAAATGCTACTTTAGCTCCTGATCAATCCAAAACAGCCTCAATAATAGAGGCTATAAAACCAAATACAGCTTTTATTGCTCAATTCGTCTCAAAATATAAAGGAGTTTTTAAAATGACAGTATGGGTTAAAGGAGAAGGGACAATGAAGATTTGGCTTCAAGAAGGTGGAGGAGATGATACAACTTATGAATCTTTGGAAATAAAACTAAATTCTAAATGGACGGAACATTCAATTACATGTTCAAAAGAAGATGATGGAAATAAAATTAAAGTAATTATTAATCAAATTAATTCTTCGGAAAGTGTCCAGTTTTGGAAAGCAGAACTAGTAAAGATATTTGATGAATAAAACGATGACCTCAGACTTCCTTAAATACCAAGCACAGACAACACCACATCCGTTGGCAATGGAAATTTCGCATGCTACTGGTTCATTTATATACGACGCAAAAAATAAAGCTTACCTAGATTTTGTTGCTGGAGTATCTGCTTGTTCTTTAGGGCATAGTCACCCAAAAGTTGTAAACGCCATAAAAGAACAACTTGATAAGTATATGCATGTTATGGTTTATGGTGAATATATCCAAAAACCAGCAGTAGAATTGGTAAAACTACTGGCTAAAAAACTTCCAGAGTCACTTGAGAAAACTTATTTAACCAATTCAGGTACTGAAGCCGTTGAAGGTGCATTAAAACTAGCTAAAAGAGCAACAGGAAGAAGTGAAATTATAGCAGCTAATAAAGGATATCATGGTAATACTTTGGGCTCTATGAGCGTCATGGGATTTGAAGAACGGAAACAAGCTTTTAGACCACTACTTCCTGATGTAAAATTTATAGAGTTCAATTCTGAAAAAGATTTACCTCAAATAACCGAGAAAACGGCTTGTATTATTCTTGAAACAATTCAAGGTGGTGCAGGTTTTATTGAACCAAAAAATGATTATTTACACAAGGTTAGACAAAGATGCAATGAAACTGGAACGCTTTTAATTTTAGATGAAATTCAACCTGGCATTGGAAGAACTGGTAAGCTTTTTGGGTTTGAGCATTATAATTGCATTCCTGATATTTTAGTAACTGGTAAGGCCCTAGGAGGAGGAATGCCAATTGGAGCATTTACTGCTTCTAGTAAATTGATGGATTTATTAATGGACAATCCCAAATTAGGGCATATTACCACTTTTGGTGGGCACCCAGTTATTTCAGCATCCGCTTTAGCTACATTAAAAGAAATAACAGAAAGTGATTTAATGGAGCAAGCATTAGAAAAAGAAAAGCTTATTCGAAAGTTATTAATCCATCCTCTTATAAAAGAAATAAGAGGAAAGGGATTAATGCTAGCTATTATAACAGACTCTGCCGAAATTGCAAACGCTTTAATTTTAAATTCTCAGGACCAAGGGTTAATACTCTTCTGGCTTCTTTTTGAACTAAAAGCAGTGAGAATAACTCCGCCATTAACCATTTCAAATGATGAAATTATTAAAGGCTGCTCCGTAATTATTGGTGTTTTAAATTCTATACAGCAATAAACTTTCATAACCAATATTCTGATTATCAATTCAAAACACTCTTATTAATTAAAGTTTCATCTGTTCATTACTTTGTTAAAAACATTTAGGTTGCTTAACAAAATAAAGCAAATAGAAGCTTAAATTTATTAAAGTAGAACACTTACTAATGTGCTTATGGAGTTTAGTCATAACGACAACAACAATTTGCCTCTTACCAAGTTTGAATCGATGTTAAAAACAAATCATATATTGTTCTTCGATTCTGAAGAATTCGAAAACATCATCCATCACTATTTAAATCAAGGAAAAATTGCTTTAGCTAAAAAGGCCATTAAACTAGGGTTGGATCAACATCCAACCTCTATTAATTTAAGGCTATTCAAAGTTGAAGTTTATGTTTTTGAAGACAAACTTGTAGACGCAGATACCCTATTAAACGAACTTTATAGCTTAGACCCAACGAATGAAGAAATCTACATTCAAAAAGCTAATGTTTTATCAAAAAAAGACCAACATCAAAAAGCTATTGATGTCTTAAAAAAAGCCCTTACCTTAACTGATGACTTGGTTGATTTGTACTCTTTGATTGGAATGGAATACCTATTCCTAGACAAGTATGAAGAGGCCAAAACCTATTTCATGAAATGTTTAGAAGCAGATTTACAAGATTATTCTGCTCTATATAACATCATTTATTGTTTTGAGTTTTTAAATCAGAATGAAGATGCTATCTCATATTTAAATGTGTTTTTAGACAAAAACCCATATTGTGAAGTAGCATGGCATCAATTAGGTAAACAATACATGTTCTTAAAAAATTATGAGAAGGCACTAACCGCTTATGATTTCGCAATAATTTCTGATGACACATTTGTTGGCGCCTATTTAGAACGCGGTAAAGTACTAGAGAAATTAAACCGTTACGAAGATGCCATTGAGAATTATAGTATTACTTTAAAACTTGACGAACCCACTTCGTTTGCGCTGTTACGCATCGGATCGTGCTATGAGAAATTAAAAAATGATGATTTAGCAGTACAATATTATTATAAAACGGTCCATGAAGACCCTTTACTAGACAAAGGATGGATAGCCATCACAAAGTTTTACAATAAAAAGAAAAATTATCAAAAAGCACTTTATTATATAAACAAAGCTATTAATATTGATGCTGAAAATGTCACATACTGGAAACTATACTCTCACATTAATCAAAGACTAAATCTTTTTGAAGAAGCTGAAAGAGGCTTTAAAAAAACTCTGGAATTAGGTAATTATGAGTTAAATACTTGGTTATCTAGAGGTGACTTACTTATTAAACTTGGCGAACCACAAGCAGCAATTTACAATTTTGAACAAGCCAATGAATTTTATCCAGAAAATGCAGAAATTGAGTATAGACTTGCAGGATTATATTTCTTACTTAATGAAAATGAAAAGGGCAAGTTTCATTTAAAAAACGGGCTTAAATATAACAATGAGTACTCTTTTATTTTGGAAGAACTTTTCCCTAAAGTTTCAAATAGAATACTTGTCAGAAACCTACTAAAACAAAATTTATAATTTAAAACCTTAAGTTAAATTGCATACCTTTGGTTTTCGCTTAAAAACCGAATTAATGCAAAGACGTTTTTCTGATTATTTAATTATTTCTTTAAAAGGTTTAGCCATGGGAGCTGCCGATGTTGTTCCAGGCGTTTCTGGTGGGACTATAGCCTTTATTTCTGGTATATACGAAGAGTTAATTACCTCACTAAACAACATCAATTTTTCACTTTTTAAGACTTTAAAAAACGAAGGTTTTAAAGCTGCTTGGAGTCAATTAAACGGCAACTTTTTATTGGCTTTATTCGTTGGTATTGGAATAAGTGTTTTATCTCTTTCCAAGGGGTTAGCATGGGTATTGCACCATCATCCCATATTGATATGGTCTTTCTTTTTCGGACTTGTTTTAGCAAGTATTATTTTTATAGGAAAGCAAATAAAAAAATGGAATATTCCAATTATTATTGGCTTAATTGCGGGGGCATTAGTAGCCTATTATATTACAACTATTCCTTCATTAGCAAGTTCTAATTCTGGAAGTTTATTTTTATTTCTTGCAGGAGCTTTAGCTATTTGCGCCATGATTTTACCCGGTATTTCGGGAGCTTTTATTTTAGTTTTACTTGGGGCCTATCAACCCGTTTTAGAAGCTCTAAATAATAAAGACATAAAAACTATTTTAATTATAGGTTTGGGTGCCATTGTTGGTTTATTGTTATTCTCAAAACTTTTAAAATGGTTATTTAAAAATTATCACAACCTAACACTGGCTATTTTAACAGGGTTTATTTTAGGCTCATTAAACAAAATTTGGCCTTGGAAAAAAGTTCTATCGTTCAGAACAAATTCTAAAGGAGAACAAGTTCCTTTTTTAGAAGAAAGCATCTCCCCTCTTTCTTTTGAAGGAGATAATCAATTGGCCATTGCAGTTTGCTTAATAATTCTTGGTTTTGCCACCATTTTCATTCTTGAAAAATTAGGTTCTAAAAAACAATAATGCAAAGTACCAGAAGATTTAGAGACAAAATATTTCTAGTCCTAAAAGGCCTAGGCATGGGTGCTGCCAATAAAGTTCCTGGGGTGTCTGGTGGTGTTGTGGCTTTTGTTGCAGGATTTTATGAAGAGTTTATTTATTCGCTTCAAAAATTTAACGGTAAAGCCTTTAAACTTTTAATCAATGGTCGTTTTAAAAGTTTCTTCAGATATATTAATGGTGTCTTTATTTGTCTTCTTTTTTCAGGAATGATTATTAGTTATTTTAGTGTTTCTAAAATATTGGACTACCTCATAATCCATTATGAATTGCATGTTTGGAGTGTTTTCTTTGGAATGATAATAGGCTCTATTTATTATATAAGTAAAGATTTTGAAGATTGGTGTACTAAAACTTTTCTTTTTCTTGTAAAAGGAATTATTATAGGTATCAGTATTAGTTTTCTAGACCCCGCAACCGAAAATGACAATCTCTTATTTGTCTTTTTCTGTGGAATAATTAGTGTATCAGGAATGACACTTCCAGGGTTTTCGGGTTCTTTTATTTTAATACTAATGGGTAACTACGTTTTGCTATTAGTAGATTCTGTGAACGCCTTATATGATACTATTTTTGATGTGTTTTCAGGCGATTTTTCGTTTACCGCAAATGCAGAAAGAATAAGAATGTTAAAAGTTCTTGGGGTTTTCACTTTGGGCTCTGTAGCAGGATTGGTAACCTTTTCTCATATACTAAACTATGTTTTAAAACATTACAGAAACATTACACTTTCTCTATTGATGGGATTCATCATTGGGTCTTTAGGTGTTGTGTGGCCTTGGAAAAGAACCATCCATAAAACAGCTACTGATGGAAGTTTTATTTTAGATTCTAGAGGAGAAAAAATCATAGAGAATTATGAACGATTTATGCCAGACTTAAGTGGAGAAACCTATTTAGCAATTGGTTTTATAGTTGTTGGAATTTTAATAGTTTTGGCCCTTGAATGGTACGGACAAAAAACAAGAAAAGTAAAGTCATGAACAAACTAGGCCTTTTAGGAAAAAACATTTCATATTCATTTTCAAGAACCTATTTCAAATCTAAATTTGAAAAAGAACAGATTACAGATACTTCTTATGAAAATTTTGATATTGAATCTATTGATTTGTTTCCTTCAATTGTAAAGAATATCGAAGGTTTAAAAGGCATGAATGTAACTATTCCTTATAAAGAGGTTGTAATGCCTTTTCTTGATAAAATAAATAAAAAAGCAGAAGAGATTGGTGCAGTAAACACCATTAGAATAACTAAAAAAGGTAAACTGGTTGGTTATAATACAGATTGTTACGGTTTCAAAAAATCTATAAAACCACACATAAAACCACATCACAAAAAAGCCTTAATTCTAGGTACTGGTGGTGCCAGTAAAGCAATAGCTTTCACTTTAAAAGAACTGGGAATAACCTATAAAAATGTATCAAGAAGACCGGGTGAAAATATTGGTTTTACTTATGATGACTTAACAGAAAAAGTTATTGCTAAAAACACCATTATTATAAACTGTACACCCTTGGGGACCTTTCCTGATATTGAACAATGCCCTAACATACCTTATAAAGGCATTACTGATAAACACATTTTGTTCGATTTAATTTACAATCCTGAAGAAACAAAATTCTTAAAACAAGGTAAATTAAATGGCGCTATTACTATTAACGGACTTAAAATGCTAGAGTTACAAGCAGAAAAAGCTTGGTCTATCTGGAATTTAAAGTAAGAAACGTTTGCTAAATAGTTAAAACACCCATCTATCTTTGTAAATATATATAGTTGTTAGTATCTTTAATGACTGAACAATTCTATTTTGAACCTTAACATTTTTTAAAATGTCTGATATTAGTAACGTGCCAAACGCAGAGGAAGTTGATAAGAATAATTTAAACGCTAATACTACTGAAAGAACAGATTTAGCTAACAACGAATCATTAGAAACTAATGAACCTCAGCTTGAAGAGCAGCCTGTTGAAGCAGAAGCTACGGCTGATGATACTGTTGAAGAAGTAGCTAATAAAAGTAATGAGGAAAATGAAGCAGCTGAATCAACTGAAAAATCAGAGGAAGATGAGGTTATAAATGAAATTGAAGAATCTAACGCCGAAGATGCTGAAGACGAGGGTAATAAGGAAAGACATACCATTACTGTAAAAGAATATGACACCATGTCTTTAGAAGCTTTAGCTATTGAATTAGAGAAGCTTTTAAAAAACGAAAAAATTCAGGCAATAAGGTCTCATGTTGATAAAATAAATGGTGTCTTTAAAGCTAAATTCCAAGCTTTAATTGACGAGAAAAAACAAGATTTCATAAATGACGGTGGCAATGAAATAGATTTCTATTACTCCTCTCCTGTTCAAAAAAGATTTAAGGCTGCTTATAGAGATTATAGAAAACTCCTTAATGATCACTATCAAAATTTAGAGAAAAATCTAAAAGATAATTTAGTTCAAAAGCTTGAAATTATTGAAGAGTTAAAGGGTTTAATTAATGTAGAAGAAAATATAAATACTACTTATAAGCACTTTAAAGAATTACAAGAGCGTTGGAGGAACACAGGACCGATTCCTCGTGATAAATACAATAATGCATGGAATAGTTATCATCACCATGTAGAAATGTTTTATGATTTTCTTCACCTCAATAGAGATTTACGTGATTTAGATTTTAAACATAACCTTGACAAGAAATTAAAAATCATTGAACGCGCCGAAGAATTGGCACAAGATGATAATGTTTTAGGTTCTTTTAGAGAGTTACAGGAGCTGCACAAAATGTGGAAGGAAGAGCTTGGACCTGTTGGAAAAGAACATAGAGAGGTTATATGGGAAAAGTTTAAAGCGGCCACCAAAATAATAAACGATAAACGTCAGGTTTACTTTAAAGAGATTGATAAAGTTTACGAAAAAAATCTTGATAAAAAACTTGAAATAATTGCTAAAATAGATGCAGTAAATGCAGAAAATGGTCACTCTCATAATATTTGGCAAAAGAAAATAAAAGAAATTGAAAGCTTAAGAAATGACTTCTTTAATGCTGGAAAAGTTCCTATTAAAGTAAATGAAAGTACTTGGGCTAAATTCAAAGATTCTGTTAGAACTTTTAACAGAAAAAAGAATGCCTTTTATAAAGATTTAAAGAAAGAACAGTACACCAATCTTCAGAAAAAGCTGGAGTTGATTAAAATAGCTGAAGACAATAAGGAAAGTGAAGATTTTAATGTAACAACCCCTTTGATGAAAAAAATTCAAAGCGATTGGAAAAGAATTGGTCATGTTCCTAGAAAAGACAGTGATAAAATATGGAAGCAATTTAAGGCGGCCTGTAACTACTATTTTGATAGAATTCATGCTACTAGAAATGCCGCCAACAAAGAAACTCTTGAGGCATTTAATAAAAAGAATGAGCTATTGAATACCTTAAAAGATCTGAAATTAGATGACGATAAGGAAGCGGGTATCAACACCATTAAAGAATATATCAATCAATGGAAATCTATTGGCAGAATTCCTAATGACAAGCGTTATATAGAAGGTAAATTCCAAAAGACGATTGATGAACTACTTTCTGGTTTAAAGATGGATAAAGACGAAGTTGAAATGATTAAGTTTGAAAATAAACTTGATAACATCAATTCTACTGAAGATACTAGAAATCTTGATAATGAACGCTCTTTTATTCGTAAAAAGATTGATGAGTTAAAAGGTAAAATTAATCAGCTAGAGAATAACTTAGAATTCTTTACTAATGTTGAAGATGATAATCCGGTTGTTAAAGAAGTTCATCAAAACATTAAAGCACACAAAGAGTCTTTAAAACTTTGGAAAGTCAAACTAAAAAAAATTAAAGAGTTTTATTAAACTTCCTATTTTATCATTTTTTAGAACTTATTGACATATCAATCTCTTTTGTTTTAGGAATATATTCTATTCATTTAACAGATTCTTACGCTCGTACCTCGCTAAGAATAACGCAATACAACAAATATGCCGTCATTGTGAGGAACGCGGTGACGTGGCAATCTCACTATATTAAACACTAATCAAAGTAAAAAAGCCACCCATCGGACAAATCGTTCCATCCTGAATTCTCTTTCTCAATGAGGTTAATCTTCTTAAACCTTTTGTACTTTTTAATTTGCTTCTCTCTTCCAATTGCCATTTCTATAGAATCAAAAGCTTCAAAATAGACTAATTTTTCGCAATTGTATTTGGCAGCAAAACCTTTAAAAGTTTTTGATTTATGCTGATACATCCGCTTCACCAAATCACTTGTAACTCCAGTGTATAAAACCGTATTGTTCTTATTGGTTATTATATAAACATATGATTGCTTCATAATTAATATGAACAATTGATTAAACAGTTTCTCACGCTTTTAGCTAAAGCTCACAATGACGAAACACAACAAATATTACGTCATTGTGAGGAACGAAGTGACGTGGCAATCTCTTAAATCATAAACTAAAATTTAGTTAGTTGAACTGACAGATTCTCACGCTCGTACCTCGCTCAGAATGACGTTATAATTTTTTAGCTTCCTCCCAAAATACATCCATTTCAGCAAGGGTCATGTCTTTAAGTGGTTTGTTTAGAGTCTTGGCTTTAGACTCCAGATACTGAAACCGTTTAGAAAACTTTTTATTAGTGCGTTCTAAAGCGTTCTCCGGGTTTATATTTAAAAAGCGTGCATAATTTACCATAGAGAACATAACGTCTCCAAATTCGCTTTCCATAGCGTCTTTATTCCCCACTTTAACCTCATATTGAAATTCAGCCAGTTCTTCCTGCAGCTTTTCCCAAACTTGTTCTGGTTTTTCCCAATCAAAACCAACACCGGCAACCTTTTCTTGAATTCTATTGGCTTTTACTAAAGCTGGTAAACTTTTAGGCACCCCTTCTAATACACTTTTTTTACCTTCTTTAAGTTTTAGGTTTTCCCAATTGCGTTTTACATCTTCTTCATCGTTAACTTCAACATCGCCATAAATATGCGGGTGTCTGCTAATTAGTTTTTCACATATTTCATTACATACATCAGCTATATCAAAATCATTGGTTTCACTGCCTATTTTAGAGTAAAATACAATATGTAGTAAAACATCACCCAATTCCTTTTTAACCTCTTCTAAATCGTTATCAAGAATAGCATCTCCCAACTCATAGGTTTCTTCAATGGTTAAATGACGAAGCGTTTCCATAGTTTGTTTTTTATCCCACGGACATTGCTCACGCAACTCATCCATAACGGTTAACAATCTATCAAAAGCTTTAAGCTGGTCTTGTCTGGAATTCATATTTGAAGTTTTTGTAAAAATAGGGTTTTTGGATGTTTTGAATTGGAAATAATTTATTCAAAAAACAACTCACTTATAAAACTACAGACAGCCCTTGATTTACTTGATTTTGTACGAAAATTTTGCTAACTTCGTTTAACGTCGGATATAAGTCATTAAAACGACGCATATCCCTAAGTTACAGCTCATTAAAAAAATGAAATACCAACTTTCAAATACAGAAAGACAATATTTAGGACTTGAACCAATCAACCCAGATTGGGATTATGTTGAATTTAAAGGAGACAAATATCGACCAGATAGTGTATTAGTTTTTAAGAACGAAACGATAAAAAGGCATATAATATCAACTGAAAACTCCTACAAAGAATATCAATATGATGATTTAACAAGAGAAAGAAAGTATTTACTTCCTAAAACAAGTAGAGGAAAAGAAAAGAAGTTAACTCCTTCAACATTCGAAAAATTAACCCCAAAAGGAGTTTATTTCAGTTATGAATTAGAAAATTTTACAATTGCGAGTTATGCAACTCAAACAACATTCTATTCCTCAAAAATGGAATCGAT
This sequence comes from Seonamhaeicola maritimus, assembly GCF_008056315.1. Classification (GTDB taxonomy): domain Bacteria; phylum Bacteroidota; class Bacteroidia; order Flavobacteriales; family Flavobacteriaceae; genus Seonamhaeicola; species Seonamhaeicola maritimus. The sequence goes on from NZ_VRKQ01000024.1 coordinate 52,989, forward strand.
TATACTGCCAACAATTAAGGATTTCAAATTTTGGTTGAAGAAATTCATTGATGAAACTACTGAATTTAATAAAAGACAAATTGAAGTCTTTAAGGCAGCAAAACGGAAAAATATTAAATCAAAGAATGGGGATGTATTTGCATTCAAGGTTGACAGAAATAATTACGGTTATGGACAAGTAATAGAGAGAATAGATAAACTTCGAAAGACCCTTCCAGATAATCATGGATTGAGTAATATAATGGGTAAACCTCTTGTAATTAGAATTTTCCATTACAAAAGCGAGGGAATCAAAAAAGATATAAATTTTCTAAAGGGATTAAAAACTACTCCAAGTCAATATATTTTTGATAATCATATTTTTTACGGAGAATATTCAATTATTGGGAACTTCCAAATTCCTAAAAACGAAATAGATTTTCCAATATCATATGGCAGAGTATTGTATGCCTCTCCAGAGGTATATTTGCAATGGGGAATAATCCATAAACAAAAATCTTTAAGTTTATACGATAAACATTTAAAAGGGATAAATGAATTAGTTCCAAAAGAATCATCCAGTTATAATATCAGTAACCCATATTCCAAAAACAGCATAGGATTTCAGTTAGATATAGATAGGCAAACGATTATTGATTGTATTAAGCAGAATAGCAATAAACCATATTGGAATCAGAAAATTTATAAGATGAAAAAAGACCTCAGAAATCCAATTAACACAAGAGTCAGGAAAGAACTTCTCGAAGAGTTTGGGATTGATGAATCGGAATATTTTTTAGAACGAAATGAATAAAAACGAGCTGTAACAAAGTGTATGTCGTTCATGTCGGCTAAACGCCGCCACGCCGCATACATAAACCGTTAAACGAACCTTCCAAAAACTAAAATAGTTTTAGCTTAAAACTTTTACTAGCAAACACACGCGTTAGGGATTGCAGCGGCATCCTTTTTAAATTACAAGGAAACAAAAATGGCTTTGTGACTTGAATTTAACAGATTCTTACAGTCGTACCTCCCTCAGAATGACGTTTTAAAAAGATATAGTGGAAAGCCCGACCCAATAGGGGAACGCCCAAAACAATTTTATCATATAGAAAACTACTCTAAATGTCTGGCACTGAATTTGTTTGTAACAGATTAGTAATTTTTACTACTAATAAAGTAAAACAAGTTTAACATTAAAAAGAAAAAAACATGATTCATAAAGGAGCCATAGTTTTGGGCTTATTGGTTGGTGCCGGATTAGGTGTGTTATTAGCACCTGAAAAAGGTAAAGTAACCAGAGACAAGCTTAAAAAAGAAGGTAAGGACATAAAAGACCAGATAACCGAAGATTTTAAAGAGGTTAAAGAAGATGTAAATAAGGCTGCAAAATCTGGTAAGGAAAAATTTAACGAAGATTTTAAAGACTTTAGGTCTAAAGCCAGTTATAAAACTGAGCAAGCCATTACATTTTTAGAAAAGCAATTGGCTACGTTAAAAGAAAAGAACAAAACGTATCAGCATACTAGTTAATTGTATTAAAATTTAATAGATTTTTTTGGCCCGCAGGTGAAAAATATCATTGCGCATTAAAAATACTAATTGTAATATTGGAATGTATTAATAAATGATTATTGTAAAACCTTATGTTTTACCTTTTTCACTAAGAAACTCATAGAAGTGGCTTCAAAAAAATTAAGTTTTCTTGACAGAAACCTAACCCTTTGGATATTTGTAGCAATGGCTCTTGGGGTTGGACTTGGTTATTTTATTCCAAGTTTCCCGGATATTATAAACTCTTTTAGTAGCGGAACAACAAATATTCCGATTGCAACTGGTTTGATTTTAATGATGTATCCGCCTTTGGCAAAGGTTAATTATTCATTATTACCTAAGGTTTTTAAAAACACAAAAATTCTTTCTATTTCACTCATTTTAAATTGGATAATTGGTCCTGTTTTAATGTTTGTTTTGGCCATTACATTTTTACGAGATTATCCTGAATACATGGTTGGGTTAATTTTAATTGGTTTAGCACGTTGTATTGCTATGGTTTTGGTTTGGAATGATCTTGCAGAAGGAAGTAGTGAATACGGTGCAGGATTAGTTGCTCTAAATAGTATATTTCAGGTGTTTGCATACAGTTTTTATGCTTGGATTTTTATAACAATTCTTCCGCCCTATTTTGGATTTGAAGGCGCTATTGTAGATATTTCTATTGGAACAATAGCCGAAAGTGTAGCTATTTATTTAGGTATTCCGTTTGTAATGGGAATTTTAAGCAGACTTATTTTAGTAAAATTAAAAGGAGAAGAATGGTATACTAAAAAATTTATTCCTACAATTTCACCATTAACACTTATTGCTTTGTTATTTACAATTGTTGTAATGTTCTCTTTAAAAGGTGAGTTGATTGTAGAGATACCAATGGACGTTTTAATAATTGCTATACCGCTTTTAGTATATTTTACGCTAATGTTTATAATTGGCTTTTTCTTTACCAAAGCAATGGGAGCCGAATATGACAAAACAGCTTCTGTGGCTTTTACTGCTGCAGGTAATAATTTTGAATTAGCAATTGCAGTTGCAATAGCAGTTTTTGGATTAAATTCTGGACAAGCGTTTGCTGGTGTAATTGGTCCTTTAGTTGAAGTTCCTGCGCTTATTTTGTTAGTTAGAGTTTCATTTTGGCTACGGAAAAAATATTATGGAAAAGCTACCGCTTAAGACGATACATATTTACAATTCAATACAACAATACCGTATAAAAAAATCCAACGTTTAAACGTTGGATTTTTTTATGGATTCCTATCTACGCCTGAATAAAAATTTTAAGCATTTTCCTTTTTAATTAAGTTTAATGCAGAACCTTCTTTAAACCACTCTATTTGAGAATCATTATACGTGTGGTTTAATTTAATGGTGTCTGTACTACCATCTGCATGCGCTACCTCAACCGTTAACTGTTTGCCGGGAGCAAATTCATTTAAATCTATAAAGTTGAAGGTATCATCTTCTTGGATTAAATCGTAATCGGCTTCATTGTCGAAAGTTAAGCCTAACATCCCTTGTTTTTTAAGGTTTGTTTCATGAATACGTGCAAACGATTTTACAATTACCGCAGCTACTCCCAAATGACGTGGTTGCATTGCGGCGTGTTCTCTTGAAGAACCTTCGCCGTAGTTATGATCTCCCACAACCACAGTATTTATACCCGCTGCTTTGTAAGCGCGCTGTACATCAGGCACACCGGCATAATCTCCTGTTAATTGGTTTTTAACAAAGTTTGTTTGCTTGTTAAAGGCATTAACAGCTCCAATTAAGGTATTGTTGGCAATATTATCTAAATGCCCTCTAAAACGTAACCAAGGGCCAGCCATAGATATATGGTCTGTGGTACATTTACCAAAGGCTTTAATTAATAATTTTGCTCCAATAATAGAATCTCCTAGAGGTACAAATGGTGTTAGTAATTGTAAACGCTCTGAGCTGTCGTTCACCACAACATTTATATGACTTCCGTCTGCCTCTGGTGCTAAATAACCATTGTCTTTTACGTCAAACCCTTTTGGTGGTAATTCCCATCCTGTTGGTTCATCTAACATCACTTCTTCACCATCTTCATTAATTAATTTATCTTTTAATGGATTAAAATCTAAACGACCGGCAATAGCAATAGCTGCCGTAATTTCAGGAGATGCTACAAAGGCGTGCGTATTTGGATTTCCATCGGCACGTTTTGCAAAGTTTCTATTAAATGAATGTACAATGCTATTTTTAGGTGCATTCTTTGGGTCTGAATAACGAGCCCATTGTCCAATACATGGTCCGCATGCGTTAGTGAATATTTTAGCATCTAGTTTTTCAAACACTTCTAAAATACCATCACGTTCTGCAGTATAACGTACTTGTTCAGAACCTGGATTGATACCAAATTCTGCTTTAGTTTTTAGTCCTTTATCTAATGCTTGTTGCGCTATTGAAGAGGCACGAGACAAATCTTCATAGGAGGAATTGGTACAGGACCCAATTAATCCCCACTCTACTTTTAAAGGCCATTCGTTTTCGGTTGCCTTTTTAGTCATATCTGAACCAACCTCGGTGGATAAATCTGGTGTAAAAGGGCCGTTTAATAATGGGCCTAATTCTGATAAATTGATTTCAATAACTTGATCAAAATATTGCTCTGGGTTTTCGTAGACCTCAGCATCTGCTGTTAAATAATCTTTTACTTCATTAGCAGCATCAGCAACACCTTCCCTGTCTGTGGCACGTAAATAACGGTCCATAGAGTCATCATATCCAAAGGTTGATGTTGTTGCACCAATTTCAGCACCCATATTACAAATGGTTCCTTTACCGGTACATGACATGGCAATAGCTCCAGGTCCAAAATATTCAACTATGGCACCCGTTCCTCCTTTTACGGTTAGAATTTCAGCAACTTTTAAAATCACATCTTTTGGTGCTGTCCAACCAGATAGTTTCCCGGTTAACTTCACCCCTATTAGTTTTGGAAACTTCAATTCCCAAGCCATACCCGCCATAACATCTACAGCATCGGCTCCACCAACACCAATGGCTACCATTCCCAATCCACCTGCATTCACCGTATGCGAATCTGTACCTATCATCATACCTCCTGGGAATGCATAATTTTCTAAAACTACTTGATGAATAATTCCTGCGCCAGGTTTCCAGAAACCTATGCCATATTTATTAGATACAGACTCTAAGAAATTAAACACCTCACTACTTACACTGTTTGCATGTTTTAAGTCTACCGCGGCACCTTCTTTGGCTTGAATTAAGTGATCACAGTGTACGGTTGTAGGTACAGCAACTTTACTTTTTCCGGCCTGCATAAATTGCAATAATGCCATTTGAGCTGTAGCATCTTGACATACAATTCTATCTGGTGCAAAATCTACATAATCCTTTCCTCTTTGGAATGCTTTGGATGGTGTACCCTCCCAAAGGTGATTGTACAATATTTTTTCGGAAAGTGTTAGTGGTTTTCCAACAATTTCTCGGGCAGCATCTACACGTTCTTTCATTCGTGCATAAACCCCTTTTATCATATCAATGTCAAATACCATAAATTCTATATTATTTTTTTGCTTAAATGCTTTCTAAGATACAAAATAAGTATGCTATTGGAAAACAGAAAATTGGTAGTTTTACTAAGGAACGGTTCATACTTTTTGAGCCATAAACTAATTGCTTGACTTTGTCAGAAAAAATGACGTTATTAGTCTAACACTTGACAACCAACATTTCATGTTTTTATCAGAGAGTCATATGTGCTTAATCATTACCAACCAAAACTAATGTTCAAATTCTTTAGAAAAATACGGTACGACCTTATGGAGAAAAATAAAACTGGAAAGTATTTAAAGTATGCACTTGGAGAAATTGTGCTTGTGGTTATAGGGATTTTAATTGCTTTACAATTAAATAATCTGAACGAACGAAATAAATTAAAAGCCAAGGAAATTGAAATACTGAATGACTTTAAAAGTAGTCTCAAGAATGACTTATTCGGTTTAAATATCTCTATAAAGCGTGAAGAACAGACTAAGTCTTCCATGAAATTAATACTAGCTCATTTAGAGTCAGACTTACCATATTCAGATTCACTTAAGTATCATTTTGGGATGACTATGAGCACGTGGACAAGTAATGTTAATAGAAGTGTTTATGAATCCTTAAAATCTGAGGGCTTGGACCTTATTACTAATAAGGGTTTAAGGCAACATATTACAAATCTTTATGATATTATTATTATAGGTCAAAAAGAAAGAAACGATAGATATAGAGATATAATAGATAATGAAGGGGCTACTATTCTAAGTTCAAGATTTGACCAGATGTGGAATGGCAATTATGAGAGTTGGTTTAAGGAAAATGATTGGGCGGAACGAGCTAATTATTCCACAGATAGTTTAATACTCGAAATGACCCCATTGAATTATGAAGCACTAAAGCATGATCAAGCGTATCATTTCTTTTTAAAAAGTTTAAAAAACAGACACTTTTGGTATTTTGAAGTTGAAAATAAAACAGTGAAAAAAGCTGTTATCAGTTTACTGAAAAAAATTGAAGAGGAATTGGAAAAATTAAATTAACGGAAAGGCACCCGGACCTTACGACCTAAGAGGGGAACACCAAAGTTTATTTTAAATAAAAAAGCCTGAGCGTTAAACTCAGGCTTTTGATTTATAGTTAATTGAACTTATGCTAAAACCAATTGCTTTTGAGATGGTTTAAACTTAGTTAATACAATACCATCAACTGCTGCTTCGTATTCCTCCATAGTAGGTGTTCTACCTAAAATAGTTGATAATACCACCACTGGTGTTGATGACAATAAAGATTCTCCTTTTTTACCATCGGTGTCTTTTACAACACGACCTTGAAATAAACGTGTAGATGTTGCCATTACTGTATCTCCTGGTTCTGCTTTTTCTTGGTTACCCATACATAAGTTACAACCAGGACGCTCTAAGTATAACATGTTTTCATACTTAGTACGCGCTAATCCCTTAGGTGCATTATCATTAAACTCAAAACCTGAGTATTTTTGTAATATTTCCCAATCTCCTTCAGCTTTAAGCTCGTCAACAATATTATAAGTTGGAGGCGCAACTACTAATGGTGCTTTAAACTCAACTTTACCATATTGTGCTTCAATGTTCTTTAACATTTGAGCCAAAATCTGCATGTCTCCTTTATGAATCATACATGATCCTATAAACCCTAAATCTACTTGTTTAGTTCCTCCATAGTATGATAACGGACGTATAGTATCGTGCGTATAACGCTTTGATACGTCATCATTATTTACATCTGGATCAGCAATCATTGGTTCAGCAATTTCATCTAAATCAATAACAACCTCAGCATAATATTTAGCATCAGCATCTGGTTTTAAAGCTGGTTTAGAACCTGAATTTAATTCTTGAATTCTGTTATTAGCTTTATCAACTAAACCTTGAAGCATTTGCTTTTCGTTATCCATTCCTTTATCAATCATGATTTGGATACGATCTCTAGCAATTTCTAAAGATTCAACTAGAGTTTCTTCTTCTGAAATACAGATAGAGGCTTTTGCTTTCATTTCTGCAGTCCAATCTGTAAATGTAAAGGCTTGATCAGCTGTAAGTGTTCCTATGTGAACCTCAATGATTCTTCCTTGGAATACATTCTCACCACCAAACTGCTTTAACATTTGTTGTTGTGTTGCATGAACTACATCACGGAAGTCCATAAAACTCTTCATATCTCCTTTAAAGGTAACTTTTACTGATTCTGGAATAGGCATTGTGGCTTCACCGGTAGCTAATGCTAAGGCAACGGTTCCTGAATCTGCTCCAAAAGCAACACCTTTTGACATACGTGTATGAGAATCACCACCAATGATAATATCCCAATCATCAACAGTAATATCATTTAATACTTTGTGAATTACATCAGTCATGGCGTGATATTGCCCTTTAGGGTCACGGGCAGTAATTAAACCGAAATCGTTCATAAACTGCATTAATCTAGGAATATTAGCTTTAGACTTATCATCCCAAACAGAAGCCGTATGACATCCTGATTGATAACCTGCATCAACAATAGGGGAAACTATAGTTGCTGCCATCATCTCCAATTCTTGAGATGTCATTAACCCTGTAGTATCTTGAGATCCTACAATATTTACCTCAACACGCACATTAGAACCAGCATGTAATGTTTTACCTGGAGTTGTTCCTACAGCATTTTTGTTGAATATTTTCTCTACAGCTGTTAAACCTTGACCTTCAATAGAAACCTCTTTAGAAGGCGCATATACTTGAGGGATATCAATACCTAATATTTTACAAGATAAGGTTTGTAGTTTTTTACCGAATACAACAGCATAAGATCCTCCTGCTTTAATAAACTCCATTTTCGGAGGTGTTAATGCAGTTGAGATATCTTTTAACTCTATATCTCCGCTATATAATTTTTTAGTCTTTGTGTTAATTGTTAACACGGTACCTGTTTCTACTGAATATGTTTGCTTTAAAACTGGTTCACCATCAGCATCTACAATAGTATTACCATTTTCATCTTTTTGCTGTACCCAGTTTTTTAAATCGATACCAATACCGCCAGTTACACCAACAGTAGTTAAGAAAATTGGAGCAATACCATTAGTACCAGCAATTACTGGAGCTATATTTATAAATGGCACATAAGGACTTGAAGATACTCCTGTCCATAATGCCACATTATTTACCCCAGACATTCTTGAAGACCCCACTCCCATGGTTCCTTTTTCAGCAATAAGCATTACACGTTTATCTGGGTGTTGTGCTTTAAGTGCTAAAAGCTCTTGTTGCATCTCTTTATTATGCTCAAAAAGACATTGACCATGTAACTCACGGTCTGATCTAGAATGGGCATCGGCTCCTGGAGATAATAAATCTGTTGAAATATCACCTGTTCCAGCAATAAAAGTAACTACTTCAATTTTTTCTTCTACTTCTGGAAGTTTTGTGAAGAATTCTGCTTGAGCATAACTTTCTAACAATTCTTTAGCAATAGCATTTCCTGCCTTATAAGCATTTTCTAAACGCTCTGCATCAGCTTCGTATAAAAACACTTGCGTTTTTAAAACTTTTGTAGCTTCTTCTGCAATAGCAACATCACTTCCTAAAGCTAAGTCTAATAAAACTTCTATTGAAGGCCCACCTTTCATGTGAGATAATTGCTCAAATGCAAAAGCAGGTATAATTTCTTCAACAACCGATTCACCAAGAATAATTTCCTTTAAAAATTTAGCCTTTACTCCTGCAGCACTGGTGGTTCCTGGCAATGTATTATAAATAAAGAATTTAAGAGAATCTTCTCTGTGTGGATTACTTGAATCTTTAATTTGCGAAATAATTTCGCTTAGTAATTCCGCACCGTCGATTGGTTTAGGATGAAGTCCTTGACCTTTTCGCTCCTCGATCTCCTTGATGTAATCGTTGTAAGTGTTCATAAAACTTTCTGTATTTAAAGTAAAGGCTTTTGTTTAAAAAATATCAAATGCCAACATGTGAAATTAAATTTTTGCTTAAAAAAGCTCCGCAAAATACGAATTTAATGCAAAGTTTTAAAAATAAACTGGCTAATACAATAGCTAATAATATGAATTTATTATAGTGTTATTTTAAAATAAAATGATTGTTATTTTAACAGTAATCTTAAACTAAATTGACAATTTATCAAACTTACTTGTTTTTATAGATGATAATCAACTTAATCATTACCAAAATGACAGCAACAACCTTAATAAAGGTTGCTATTGCAAGCAAAATATTACTTGTTAAAAAATGAATAATCTTTAATAAAGCACCTAAATAAGTTAATATTAACCCAACTAAGAAAACTATTATCGGAATAATAAACTCTTTAAGTTTCATTTATTTAATATTTAGTTGCTTCCTCATGATAAGAATATGTATCCATTCTTTAAAGCTTAAACAAATTTACTCTTAACAAACTTTGAGTCTCTTAAATCTGTAATAGGTCTCTCAAAATACAAATACATGTATTTGGATAATAAATATGTTATTACCAAGTAAAAAACAGCACAGACAAGACATTCAAATAAGCTAAAACTTTCGAAATCGAAGTACAATCTAATCAAGTAAAGAAAAAATGTATAGTGTACCAAATATATGGCATATGAATACAAACTAATGCTTTCAATAACTTTTGACCATCTTTTATGTGGCTTTTTTAGGAAATATAAATATGGTAACATCAAACATATTGCAATTGAATTAAAAGGCAGGTAAAGAACATTCCAATAAAAAGGAAATTTCTCGATGGTAACCCCAAAAACAGGCAAAACAATTAAAACAATAAGCCAAAAAGCCATACCAAGTATAAAAAGCTTATTCTTTAACTTTATAATTTTGGCATTAAAGCGCTTGAAAACATATACTAAAAGAAAACCATAAAAAATGGCATCCAACCTATAAACAACTATAGCTTTTAAGTTTGAATTCCATAAGTCTAATGACTTGGGCTCTCCAATAGTCAAGATATAGTAGCCAATTTTTGAAGCAAAAAAAACAGAAACTAAAAATAAAGATGCGTACAAAAAAAAGTCATCCCTTCGCTTAGCTTTTCCATTAAAAAAAATAAACCAAAAATAAATGCATAGTGGAGCTAACAGATAGGCATATTCTTCAACAGACAAACTCCAAGATTCTGGAAAAAAAGGAATATGGTATTCATGAAAATTTTGCAAAAAGAAAAAATACTTCCAAATTTCTTGAGGTAAATTATATCCAATAATTAAGCCAACTATGATATTAATCAAAAGCATTAAATAATACAAAGGCAATGTTCTAAACCACCTCCTTAACCAAAAATGCAACATAACTTTCATAGTAAAATCTCTATCCTTGAGTAACCTTAAAAGTATTCCTCCAATTAAAAATCCGCTCAACACAAAAAACACTTCAACCCCCTGCACACCAATAACCTGCATAGCTTGGGTTATGGAATTATTATATTCATGAAAAATGTAGAGCGCATGAGATAAAACAACCATAGAAATTGCAATAGCCCGCATTAAATCCAAACCATATATTCTATCTTTCTGCTTCATTAACTACCTTGGAAATTTCGTATCTCTATATTTTAATATTGGTTTTTCAAAATACACATAAATTAAATTAGAAATTATTATACATATCCCTAGAAAGAAAAACAATAATCCTACCTTAGATAACACAGATGTTTCTTCCAAATCGAAAACACGCTGAAGACTTAGTAAAATCAAGGAATAATTAACTAAATACATAGCATATGACCGAGTGCTTACAAATAATACAATACTTTTAAATGGTGTCTGAGATTTCAATTCTATGAAATTTGGAAAAAGAGCAATCAATGAAATACATATCAATTGTAAATAGAAGAAAGTATAGAAAAACATATTATTTTGGGGCAGTAGATTAAACATGTATATAAAAATATGTAGAACCGCAAATAAACATAATCCAAAAACAAGAAAACCTTTTTTATTTCTACTGATAAATTCTGGATATAACTTTACACAGTAAGCGGCAAGAAAACCATAATAAATGCTATCTAATCTATAAATAACTACCTTTCTAAATGAAGTGCTCCAGTCTTTATATGAAGAAACTTCATTATTAAAAAAATATTCTAATTTTATTAAAGCAAGTGCTACAATTGTTGAAATTGTAACCCATAAAAAGAATTTAGTCGCCTTCCATTTTTTATTAATAATCATTCCTATATAAAAAATAATAGGCAAAAGTAAATAAGCATACTCCTCAACAGATAAACTCCATGCCTCAGTAAAAAAGTTTGGGTGTTTCCATGCAAAATTTTGAAAAAACAGATAATACAGAAATATATCCTTAGGTAAAGAGTGCCCTATTATTAAAAACAATAAAATATTCAAAATTAAAACTAAAAAATAATTTGGCAATGTCCTAAACCATCGACGCTTCCAAAAATTTAAGAAAAACGACCAAGAAGTTTTTTTATCTATTAACTGCTTTAATAAAATGCCCCCAATTAAATACCCACTTAAAACAAAAAATAAATCAACCCCAATAGCTCCCATTAATCTAACAGAATCTAAAAACAAAGAAGTCTCGCCCGGAAACAATAAAAATGAACAATGAGAAAGTATTACTAAAGTTATGGCTAGAGCTCTAACGCAATCTAATCCAAATATCCTAGAAACACTTTTATTTTGCATTAAAAATATTAGTAATTTTGAAAATCAATCAAACAAAAATGGTTTTTAATAAATGGTATAAAATATCACTAATCTTTTTGATATTTATTTCTTCAATTGGCCTAATATACTATTTTAATTTATCTAACAGACATAAAGCTATTGTAAAAACTCGAGCTTTACACTTTTTGAATATTATAGATTCCAAATGGGAAAAAACACTTTCTAATGAACAATTAAAATTTGAGTCCCCTTCTCTACTAATTGATGGTATATACAAATCAATGGAAGGACCTAAGGCCATGAATTACTTCAATTTAGACAAAACAAACAACTCTTTGTTTTATATGACAGGATTTAAGGTCAAGGCAAAACACACTAAAAGTGGTCTTCCTCTTTCTAATGATTTTATTTGCCATATGAATATAGATTACATCGAACAAGAACATCACGGACGTTGGAATTTACTAAATAGAATTAATACACAGTATCCTAGATTAATATCTATATCTCATGGAATTGAATCTGTTAATTTCCCTAATGGTTTCGGAATACCCTTCTTTGGAAATGAAACTTTTTTTATGACGACTCAGTCCTTAAATCACAATGTCAAGGATAGTATTTTTCAAATAAAACATGATATTTCAATCAACTATAATAACAATGAAACTAATAAACCATTAATGCCAAAAACTATCTTTATGATGTTGCCATTTGACATTGATAACCCCGGTGTTATAAATGAGTCTTTTGATAATTCTTGCATACCCGTCGAAACAAAAAACCACACCTATATTAATGAAAATGGTCAAGCTATGTCAGGGCATTGGACACTTTTTAAAGGGGAAACCACTTATTCTTCAAATGTTACGCAGCAGCTTGCTATTAAAGACACTATGAGATTGCACCAAATAACTCCTCATTTACATCCATTTGCAAACCAATTCATTTTAAAGGACATAACCAGCAATCAAATTATATACAATTGTGAAGTTAAAAATCACAGTGGCAAAATTGGCTTAACCAAAACCCCTGAATTCTCCAGTAGTAAAGGACTAAAAATGTTCCCTTCACATGAATATGAACTCATACTAACAACCAATAATACTACGAACAAACCGCAAGATATGATGGCAAGTATGTTTTTATTTTTCTATGATAAAGAATTGGATATAAAAATTAAGGCATACCGCAATGCAAACTAGGAAACTTATAGTAATTTTAGTCATTTCTTTGTTAGAATCCTGTTCAATTTCTGTGAAACAGCTTCCCGTACTAAGTAAATATATTGACGATAAGGGAAACGAGGTAATGTATAAAATAGAGAATCTAAACTTCATTGACCAAAACAACCAGATATTCAGTGAAAAAAATGTTAATAACAAGATATATATAGCCAATTTCTTCTTCACACGTTGCCCTAGTATTTGTCCTAGAATGAAAACCGTTTTAAAAGATATAGCAAATGAGTATGAAAAAGCTTCTGATTTTAAAATCACTTCTTTTAGTATCGATTCAAAATATGATACTCCAGAAGTTCTTAAGTTGTATGCGAATACTACTAATGTAAATTATAATAAATGGTTTTTCTTAACAGGAAGCAATGAAGAACTAAACCATACTGCTAAACTATTTAGAACAAGCTTTTCTCAAAAAGAAGATAGTATAGATTTTTATCACTCCTCTTACGTAGCTTTAGTAGATAGGCAAAAACACATAAGAGGTTTTTACAATTTACTTGAACCTGCTTCAGTAAACAAGCTAAAAAAAGATCTAAAAAAACTATTAAAATAAACTTTTAATAATTTGAGCCTCAGTTATTCCTTCAGCCTCAGCTTTATAATTCTTAATAATTCTATGACGAAGAATGCTATTAGCCACTGCTTGAACATCTTCAATATCAGGTGAAAACTTACCTTTAATGGCCGCATGTGTTTTGGCGGCTAGTATAAGGTTTTGTGACGCTCTAGGTCCTGCTCCCCAATCAACATATTGTTTTATTAATTCTGATACAGCATCACTATCTGGTCTTGTTTTTCCAACCATTGTAACGGCATATTCAATAACATTATCAGCCACTGGAATACGACGAATAACATGTTGAAAGTTTAAAATTTCTTCAGCCGTAAAAAGTGCATTTACTGTTAAGTTTTCATCATTAGTAGTTGCCTTTACCACTTGTACCTCCTCCTCAAAGGAAGGGTAATCTAAATTAATAGCAAACATAAAACGGTCCAATTGAGCCTCAGGTAAAGGGTACGTACCCTCTTGCTCTATAGGATTTTGTGTAGCCAAAACAAAATAAGGTAAACTTAATTTATAATGATGACCTGCTACTGTAACAGCGCGTTCCTGCATGGCCTCTAGAAGTGCTGCTTGTGTTTTAGGAGGTGTTCTATTTATCTCATCCGCTAGTATAATGTTAGCAAAAATGGGGCCTTTAACAAATTTAAAATGGCGATCTTCATCCAATATTTCGCTTCCTAAAATATCACTAGGCATTAAATCTGGAGTGAATTGAATGCGTTTAAAATCTAAACCTAAGGCTTGAGCTATAGTATTAACCATTAAAGTTTTGGCCAAACCAGGCACTCCTATAAGTAATGAATGGCCACCTGAAAAAATTGAAATTAAAATCTGATTTACAACCTCATCTTGTCCAACAATAACTTTAGCTATCTCTTGTTTTAATTCTCGATATTTTTTTACAAACTGTTCTACGGCAGCAACGTCGGACATAATTCTATTTTTTTAACCAGTTACCTGAATAATCACAATCTCTATAGGATCCACTGATTTTAATGTAAGTGTCCATTATCTTTTCAGATTGCCATTTATCAATTGCTCTTAACTGTTTTTCCTTAAGAGCTAACTCTTTAATTTTTAAAAAATCTCTAGCATAATCCGCCTTATGCTCATCAATTCTATCTGAAACAGTCAAAATTTTAAATTTAGTATTTCCTCTATTATCTTGATCTGTTAACACCAAACTTACTTCATTATCTTTTAAATTTTGAATTTGAGCATATAACGAAGGTTCCATTCTGGTCAATTCAAAATTGTAATCTTGTGTTTCTGGATTTATCAACTGACCTCCATCATTTTTAGTCTCTTTTTCATCACTAGCTTCCTTTGCTGCATCGGAAAAGGAAATATCACCATCCACAATGCGTTGCCTAACTTTTTCAAGCCTTTCTTTAGCCTCATTTATTGCCTGTGTTGAAACTTTTGGTTTTAAAAGTATATGACTAACTACATATTGCTGTCCTCTAATTTTCTGGCAATACACAATATGATAACCGAAATCTGTTTTAAACGGCTCTGACACCTCTCCTTCCTGAAGAGCAAAAGCAGCTTGTCTAAACTCTTTAACCATTTTAGGTTTTTTTCTGTCAAGTGTGTATACATATCCTGATTGTTTCAATCCTGGATCTTCGCCATAAAGCACTACTTTAGACCTAAAACTAGCCCCTTTTACCATCACATCTTCTCTGAATCCATACAACCTATCTATAATTCTCTTTTCTTCCTCCTCAGAAACTTTAGGTTCAGCAACTATTTGAGCTACCTTTAATTCTGTCCCAAAAACAGGACGATTATCAACTGGGATTTTATTAAAATACTCACGAACTTCTTCTGGAGTTATTTCAACTTCTTCAACAATTTTACCCTGCATTCTTTTAGCAAGTTCATTGTTTTTAGTAATTTCAAACATTTCATCCCTTAAGCTTTCCTCATCATCTTTTTTATAATAAGCAACAAGCTTTTCCATATCTCCCTGAAAATATTGTAAAAACTGTTGAATTTGATAATCTACCTGTCCGCGAACCTCTATATCTGATACTATTATACTGTCTTGAATAGCATGATGCGCATACAATTTTTCCTCTAGAATTGATCCCATTAATTCACAATCTGAAACACCATCTACATTCCCTCCTGCTGCTTTAATTTCTTCTCTTCTTTTAGGAACATCAGATTCTAAAACAATAAAATCCCCAATAACAGATGCAACACCATCTACTTTAACAGGTTTAAAGTCGCCCAAAACTTTTTCCTTTTTCTCAATAGGTTTTTCCTCCTTCTTATCTTCAATGATTTCTTGAGCAGATAATGCATTTATAGAAATCAAGGCTATGAAAAAAACCTTGTAAAGTATCTGGTTATTTATAAATTTCAAATTGTTTGTTTTTAATAGCATCTTTTGTAATATCTTTTTCCAATTGCCTAATTAGCTCTAGCTTCCTTTTATTAATAACTATATGATCTATGGTAGGTTTAACATATTCAAGCGGAGCAATATTGTTTCTCAACAACACATCATTAATTTGCATCAAATATACTCCTAATGAATCTTTGAGTTGCACAAAATTAGATTTTTTTAACAGTTCATCTTTATTTTCTGAACCCACTACAGGAATTTTTTCAACTACCTGATTTAATTTTATCCAAATAGAATCATTTAACGAATAAGAGTTAAACTGTAGCGATATAGAATCTAACTCTTTTTTATCGTCTTGATTAAAACGTTCAAACTTTTCTCTAATATTTTTGTAATCAATTATATTTTCATCAACATGTATGTATCTGAATTTTATGAGGTCTTCATTTAACTTGAACACCTCTTTATTATTATCATAATATTCTTGTACTTCTTCAGTACTTACTAATGTATCAATATTCCGCTTCACTAAAGCTTCAATATAAGCTTTAGTATATAAATCGTTTTTGTACTGATTCACCAATTTATTAAAAGCATCTTGCTTAGATTCACTTAAATTAAGAATGGCTCCATCTATTAATAATTGCTGAGTAGCCCAACGGTTAATATAATTTTGAACTATAAGCGTACTATCTTCTACACTTGTGTCTTTTAAAACCAAGTTTTCAATATCATCATAATACAAATACGAATCATTAACTCTCGCTACAGCCTCAGTTTTATCTTTCTTTTTAAAAAAATCACAAGAATAAACTAATACTAATACAAAAATTATGACAAATTTTACGCGCACTTTTAATTATTTAATTGAGATTTAACTCTATTTAATGCTTGTTGATCTAAAACTACATTATACTTTTCTCTTAATCCATTTATCCAATTTTCTTCCTTAAAATTTTGGTAATCACTGACAACTTTACCTTTGGATTCTTCAAAAGTTTGCTGAGTTTTTGTCAATACTTCCTTTACTTGAACTAATACGAAAGATTCATTATGATTGTAGATTTTTGAAATTCCGTTTTTAAATGGAATTGATTTTGGTAGTGCCTTATCATTTGATTCCATTATCCCAGCCGTAAAAATAACTTCAATTTTATCGTTACTGTTAACAAGGTTTTTTATTTCATCAATAGGCATTCCTTGTTCTAACAATTTAGAAACTTTCTTAAGCGTTTTCTGCTTTGTTGAAGAAGCTACTACTGCATTTATACGCTCTGGCAAAACATAATTCTCCTTATGAGAATCATAATAATTTTGTATATCAACTGAATCAGTTTTAGAGGCATTCCATATAGTGTTCTCCATAAGATCAAACAGTAAAAGGCCATCTCTATATTCTGCAAGAATATGTGCAAATTCCTCATTTTCATATTCCAGATTCTCTTCTTTGTACTTAACCAAACTCTCACTTAAAAAGGCATTATATTTATTTATTACAAACGATTTGAAATCTGTTCTCACTAACCTTCCTTTTTGACCTTTAAGTAAAAAATCTCCAAAATCTCTATAATAAAACTGTTTCTTCCCAATTTTTAGTAAAGGATTATCGTTATTAAAATCACTTGGCAGTTTCCATGATCTCTTAAAATAATCTTCATTCATAATGGAAACAAAATAATTCAAATCTGGTATTGCCTTATTAACTTTATATTGTTTCATTAGTGTTTCATTAAGAGCTTCATCAATTAATTTTGAACGATCATCACGTTTTACTTTTACTTCAAGCTCCGGCTTCATTGCTTCAAATGGTGGGATTAACTTCTTATTAATCAATTTAACAATATGCCAACCATAGGCAGACTTAAATGGCACAGATATATCATCTTTATTTTCTAAACCAAAAGCAACATTTTCAAACTCAGGAGAACTTAACTGACCGCTAGAAAAAGGAGCCAATGCACCCCCCTTTGGTGCTGAACTCTTATCATCTGAAAACTGTTTTGCCAAGGCAGCAAAATCTTCACCTTGTTGAATCTTTTTATAAATCTCCTGTATTTTAACCTCAGGTTTATTTATAGTATCCCCTTTTTTGTTTACCAACATAATATGAGCTACCGTACGTTCTCCTCTTGATTTTCTTTTATCCAGTACATCAACTATATGATAACCAAAACGTGTTCTAAAAGGCTGTGAAATATCACCAACGTTAGTATTGAAAGCAGCCGTTTCAAACTTATATACCATTTTAAACCCTGAAAAATACCCCAATTCTTCTCCAAAAAGAGTTTGTCCATTGTGCACTTCCTTCCTAACAGAGTCAAATCCTTCCTTCAAAGCTCTTTCTCTTAGGCTAACAATTTGGTTATAGGCTTTCAAAGTATCTTGCGAGTTTGCACTTTCGGCAACTTTTACTAAAATGTGATTGGCTTTTACGTCATATGAAATTCTTTCATAGGCCTCTTCAACTAAAGCATTAGTTACCTTAGTATCTTTCATAAAACTTTTAGCCAGTTGCTTTTTATAGTTAGCCAATTCTCTTTTATAAGATGGCTTATTATGAAAACCAAGCTCTTTTGCCTCTCTTAATTTTAATTTATAGCTTGTAAAAAGCTTTAAATATTCATCTACATTTTTTTGAGATTCATCCTGAACCAGATCAAGGTTTTTATTATAAACCCTTATAAATTCTGAAGTATATACAGGTTCATTATCTACTACAAAAAGTATGTCGTCATTCTCAGACTGGGCATTAATATTTACTATTAAAAAAGCGACTAAAAGAGTTAAAAAATATTTTAATTTCACAGGGTATAAATTTTATTCTAACGGATACAAAAATACTAATATAAACCTATAATACAAGTTGTTTAACACAACGTTCAGATATTATAAATATTACATCATTTCTAATTATATCTAGCGTTTAAATCACAGAAATTCTGTTACACTTATAACTATCCTTTTCTATAAAATCTAATTATCATATCATCTGTAATTTAATCATTAAACCTAAACTTTGTAGTTTTGTTATAAAGCACATTTACATGGAAGAACTTACACTTACTACGCCTGCATTACTATTTTCTGCTATTTCATTAATTATGTTAGCCTACACCAATAGGTTTTTGGCCTATGCAGCTACCATAAGAAGTTTACATGCTAAGTATCTGAAAAATAAAGACGGTGTACTAATGGCGCAAATACAAAATATTAAACAACGGCTCTACTTAACACGCTCTATGCAAATTTTAGGTATTTCTAGTTTGCTTTTATGCGTGCTAACCATGTTTTTAATTTATATAGAACAACAAATTGTAGCTATTTGGGTGTTTGGCGTAGCCCTAATTTTATTGATAGTTTCATTGGCCCTTTTAATTAAGGAAATACAAATTTCTGTAAAGGCATTAGAACTTCATATTAGCGATATTGAAGGAAATTAGCGGTTTTGTTATTGTAAATAATTTCAGCTACCTTCGCTTAACATCAAGGGGAAAACAAAATTCAGCACATATTAGCCTCAAAAGACTATTGTAGTACAATTGTCGCAATCATATTTTCACATTTTATCAAAAACAATTTTTTATGAAAAATATACTTTTATTCATTATTAGTGCCTTTTTTTTTAATGTAGCTATAGCACAAAATAATGCTATAAAAATCACCAACTTAAATACCAATAAAGAAAAAATTATCAAGGAAAACAGAAGAATAACACTCAAAACTTCTGACGGGCGAAAAATTAAAGGTCGTTTAAAACTAGAAAATGATAAAACCTTTATTATTAATGATGTATTAATAAATTTAGCTGATATTGAAGAATTAAAACGCAATCCTCTATTTACGTCTATTTTCACTACTGGAGTTCTTGTTTACGGCGGAGTTGTATTAGCTGGATTTAGTATTTTAGTTGGCGTTTTCGGTGAATCAACGGCTTTTTTGTTAACTATACCAGCAGCGGGAATGGTATATGCAGGATTAAAATCAACAAATTTTAATAAAAATCACAAAATAGATAAGGGTTGGAAAATTGAAATAATATCATTGTCTGATTAAAACTTGCTACAACATTTACATCGTCAATCACAGCGGATTTAACGGAGTTCTAATCCATTTAGATCTGCTTGACTTTAATGCTAAACCAATCGAAAATTAATAGATATAAAACCGTTTCTGAGATTTAATTATATAACAACGTAAAACAAAATTCTCAAAAACACAATCAAAATGCGTTAGTGATTGAGCAATTGTTGAAGCTCTTTTGTGAGGCACGAACAAAAAGCGACTTGTGAAAGCACGCCTTTTTGCAAAAAAGTAACGCCCTAATTATTCAAACCTAATTGCTTTAACGGGAGATATTTTTGTTATTATATAAGATGGCACTAATAACATAAGTAAACATAAAATTAGTGTGCCAAAATTTAGAGCAATTACATAACTAGCGCTTATAAAAACCGGAGCTTCAGTAACGTAATACACGTTTGGATCTAGCGGAAATAACTTTAGGTACTTTTGAGCAAATAGCAAGCCTAACCCCAAAATATTACCCCAAAACAAACCTAAAATAATTAGGTAAGAAGCATTGTAAAGAAATAGTTTACGGATGCTCCAATTGCTGCTTCCCAAGGCTTTTAAAATACCAATCATTTGGGTACGTTCTAGTATTAAAACCAATAGGGCTGTTATCATATTTATACCCGCCACCAAAATCATGATTCCCATAATACCATAGATGTTGGTATCAAAAATTTTAATCCATTCAAAAATGGATCCGTATTTATGGGTAATGGTTTGAGTGTTTAAGGTTGATGGCGTATTTTCATAAATTTCTATCCCCTTTTCAGTTAATTCGTCATAATCATTTATAAAAACTTCAAAATTACCAATTTGGTCTTTTTTCCATTTATTTATTCGCTGTATGTGACGTATATCACCTACTAAGTAATTAGCATCAAAATCTTGAAATCCAGAGTTATAAACACCAACAATAGTATAAGTAATAATATTTGGAAGCTTTTCAGGATCTTCTTTAGGGAATACCATTTGAAAGGTTTCGTTAAGTTTTAACTCTAACCTATTTGCTAAATACTGAGATACCAAAACATCTTCGTTTCGTTTATTTGTATAATTTGGAAGTTTACCTTCTATCAAAAATTCTTGAAAATATTTCCAGTTATAATCGGCTCCAACACCTTTTAAATAAGCACCTTCAAAATCGGTTTCGGTTCTAATTATTCCAAATTTTGAGGCTACCGCTTGAATATGATCTACCCCTTCAACCGCTTTAAAATCTGGGTAAAATTCTTGATCTGTAGAAATTGGTGTTATACTTTCTTCAGAGTTATTGCTGTCATAATTCGTGATTAGTACATGACCGTTAAAAGCCACTACCTTATCTCTTATTTTTTGTTGTAAACCAATACCGGTGGCAATAGCAATCATCATAACAATTAAACCTATGGCAATTGCCGCAATTCCAATTTTTATTATTGGTGCCGAAATACTACTTTTATACGACTTACTACTAATTATGCGTTTAGCTATAAAATACTCGAAATTCAATTTTATAATGCGGTTTAATGTTTTCAAAAATACAGTTTTATTATTTGTTTTAGTACTTATTTCTTGCGCTTCTAAGGTGAAGAAAGAGAATGATTTTATTAAACCTGAACATGAATTAAAAGAAGTTATTGTTGGAGCTAACCAAACAGAAGCTTATTTACCTTTGTTAAAAGGAAAAAGCGTGGGGATTGTAGCTAATCAGACATCGGTTATTTTTAATGATAAAGGCTATACTCATTTGGTAGATTCTTTACTTTCTGAAGGTGTAGTTATTAAAAAAGTATTTTCACCAGAACATGGTTTTAGAGGTAAAGCTGATGCTGGTGAACACGTAGAAGATGGCTTTGACAAAAAAACCAATTTACCAATTGTATCGCTACACGGAAAGAACCGAAAACCCAAACCAGAACACTTAGAAGGTTTGGACATTGTTGTTTTTGATATTCAAGATGTAGGCGTTCGTTTTTACACTTACATTTCTACGCTTCATAATGTTATGGAGGCCTGTGCAGAGGCCAATATTCCGATGATAATTTTTGACAGACCAAACCCCAACGGACACTATATTGACGGTCCAACATTAAAAATTGAAAATCAAAGTTTTTTAGGAATGCACACTATTCCATTAGTTCACGGAATGACTATTGGTGAATACGCTAAAATGATTAATGGCGAAAACTGGCTGGTTGATGTGTTACAATGTGTAATTACAGTAATTCCCGTTAAAAACTACACTCACAATACATCTTATAGTTTACCAATACGCCCCTCGCCCAACCTTCCCAATGATAAGTCTATTGAATTATATCCAAGTTTAGGTTTGTTTGAAGGCACCAACATTAATGCTGGTAGAGGTACCGAGTTTCAATTCCAACGTTATGGTGCTCCTTTCTTAGACAAGGAAACCATGAGTTTTACATATACACCTATTGCCAATTTTGGTTCTAAATACCCGAAGCATCAAAATGAATTGTGTTATGGTGAAGATTTAAAAAATGAAAATCTTTATGGAGAAATGACTCTAAAATGGGTGATTAAAGCATATCAAAATTCGACTGACAAATCTAAGTTTTTTAATACCGCTAACTTTACCAAACATGCTGGAACAGACAAACTTCAACAGCAAATAGTAAATGGTTTAAGTGAAGCGGAAATTAAAGCTACATGGCAAGAAGGTATAGAAGCTTTTAAGAAAATCAGAGAAAAGTATTTGATTTATGATTAATGACCAACCGTAAAACTTAAACTTGTAACTATTGTTTTTCAAGAGTTTGTCTATTTGGACTAGAATACATGAAACTTGTCCCAGAGTTTTTTACTTCTATTTCAAAATCCCTTTTTATTTTATATACATGCTCCGGAAAGGTTCCTAAATATATAGCAAGTAATAAAATCACCAAACTAATTAGCACCAAAACAACAGTGACTATCTTTGACGGTTTAATTTTTACTATGAATCGATTTATCCCAAAAATCACTATGAACCAAAAGAAAAAATAAACACTAAAATCAATAAAAAGTTCTAAAACAAATATTTGTAGTGACATTGAAGTATGCCAACCTTCACTTAAAAAAATTAATGGAAATCCAAGTAAAATAGTATTTGGTGCATCATTGACCTCAGCATACCACCATTTATTAAACAAAAAGAATGAAATAATTGTAAGTGGCAAAACAACTTTCCAAATTAACTTCTTCATATTTTAGTCTTCACCTGGAGTTACTGTTGGCTTATCATATTTCTGAAAAGGTTGTTTTAATAACTCACCAATATGCTGGTTCTTCTTTTCATCTGGAAACACATCTACTCCATAAACAATTTTATCCGGATTCAATTCCATATAGGTTCCTAAAAGTCTATCCCAAACCGAAAAAATATTACCGTAATTAGAATCGGTATAAGGTAATCTAAAATGGTGATGAACTTTATGCATATCAGGTGATACCAAGACATAGCTGATAGCCTTATCAACGCGTTTAGGCAATTTTATATTGGCATGACTAAATTGTGTTGCTATCACAGAGACAGTTTGATATAAAAACACGATACCAATTGGAGTTCCAACCACAAAAACACCTAATAGCGTAAAGAAAAACCTAATAACACTTTCAATAGGATGATGCCTGTTAGCCGTAGTGGTATCAACTTTATGATCGGTATGATGTACCAAATGAACCATCCAAAGTGGTTTCACTTTATGTTCTATTAAATGTGGAAGATATGCTCCGAAAAAGTCTAAGAAAAAAACACCAAGAAACGCATATAACCCTAAAGACATTTCTGGTAACCAATTTATGATTCCAAAATCATTATCCCTTACCCAATCCGAAGTTTTAAGTAGCATAAATGCCAATGGAAAATTAACCAACATCAAGGTTAGATTAAAAAACAAATTTGGAAGTGCATGTCTCCATTTATTATACTTGAATTTAAATAATGGAATAATTCCCTCAATAATCCAAAATATAGTTAGGCCTCCAATAATTAAGATAGCTCGATGATGAGACGGAATGTTTTCAAAATAACTTATAAGGTGTTCCATTTAATACTTTTTTATAAATATAATTTAAGAACTTTATTTAGCAAACTTTCTTCTTATCCATTTCCGCGTTGGTGTTTCAATGTATTTAAAAGACAACCAACCTACAAAGCTTGTAATACCTAAAAATACTACCAGCATTAAAATAATCATTACGGGGCTTTCATGCTGAAAAGGCCTAAGCAAGAATGCCTTTACAGGTTCCTCTTTTTGATAAACAAAAGACACCAGAATTATATTTATAAGCACCATATGCCATAGATATATTGAAAACGACCAGTCTCCTAATTTTTTCAATATTTTGACAGCAAAAAATCTATCAATATTCTTACTTCCGTATGCAGAAGACAAAATCATAAAAGCAAAAATTATCACCGTAATAGTGTTATACCATTTTAAATGCATTGATAACAATGCCAACACAGTTAAAACAGAAAAAACCCAACCATTTCCAAAAAGTTTCTTAAATCTAGATTCTCTAAAAATTTGCCAAATAGACATACCTGCAATAAAGCCTATTATACCTCGTATAGTACCAAAATGCCAAATTACATCCAAAGACCTCTTGTTAGGATCTGAAGGAAAATGCATAAAAGGCTCCATAGTTGCCAAAATAAACTCAATACACAACCAGCCTACAAGGGCAATACCCATACCGATAAACCAGTTTTTAAAATTTAACTTTTTAAAAACAACAAATAAAAATGGGAATAATACGTAAGCCCACCATTCTGCACCCAAACTCCATGATGGAGAATTCCAAGACACAAAATCATGAAAACCCATAGTGTGCATAAATACCAAATTTGTTGGGATGGCATTTAAGTTATACATATTTTGACTTGGAAGCGGTAAAAACTCCAACTTCCCAACAACAATTAAAAAGAGAAAAATGCCTACTTCTGCTAATAAAGTAAATATGTGTAAAGGATAAATTCTAGCTAATCTTGCCACCATGAAATTTTTATATTTCTTTTTCTTTATCCCAATTATAAAACTATCCTCATAGACATAGCACATTATAAAACCACTGAGAATAAAAAACAGATCTACCATTAAATAAAGATTGTCTATAACATTTGCTCTACCATAAGGCATTACCGGACCTAAGAAAAAATGAAAATGTAATAGAGCTACTAAGATTGCAGCTATTCCTCTAAAAGCAGTAAGGTTATTTAAATATGGCATAGTGGTCATAATTGAACGGAAATATCAGTTTGTGTTTGCATATTACCTTTAATTATTAACTAGTTACATAACATATGAACTTTTGGATACCACTCTTTTAATATGGCCAAAATTGATGTGAATTCATATTTACTAGCCTAAACAGCCTATTTTATTCGCTTTTTCATTTCCTCAACAATATTAAAAGCCGCAGGACAAATAGCCACATTTTTTAGAGTAAGGTTAGATATTTGCTGAAACTTTTTTCTGTCGGTATGCGGAAATTCTCTACACGCTTTTGGTCTTACTTCATAGATGGAGCAATAATTATCTGCACCCAAAAAAGAACAGGGTACACTTTGTAATACATAATCGTTTTCCTCATCTACTCTCAAATACTGTTCAATAAACTGTTGAGGCTTTATTCTAAAAGATTTTGAAATACGGGCAACATCTTTATCAGTAAATAAAGGCCCTGTAGTTTTACAACAATTGGCGCATTCCAAACAATCGGTTTTTTCAAACTCATTCTCATTCAATTCTTGCATGATATAGTCTAGATTTTTTGGTGCTTTCTTTTTAAGATTTTGAAAGAACTTTTTGTTCTCGTTATGTTTATCTTTGGCCTGCTTTGGAAGATTATCAATAATGTCTTGCATAGCGCAAAAGTAATTTAAATGAAAGACATTTTTGGTAAAGCTTTATTAGATTATCAAAACGGTAATTATACCGAAGACATCATCACGTCTACAAGTATTTCTGATGAGGACATCTTGCCACTACCCTATTTATTCAGAAGTTTTTCTGAAATGCCTAAACTAGAACAAAAAGCACTACAATTGGCTAAAGGCTATGTGCTTGATGTTGGTTGTGGTACAGGTAGCCATAGTTTATATTTAGAAAAGAAAGGACTCCACGTAAAAGCTATTGATATTTCTAAAGGAGCTATTCATGTTGCAAAACAACGTGGAGTTACAAATGCTGAAGCTATAGATATACTTGATGAAACCGAAACGTTTGACACTATTCTTTTGTTGATGAATGGCACCGGAATTTTTCAAGAATTAATTCAGGTTTCTAAATATTTAAAACACCTAAAAAGTCTATTAAAACCTAATGGTCAAATTTTAATTGATTCGTCTGACATTAAATATATGTACGAAGATGAAGATGGTGGTTTTTGGGTTGACACCAGTGCTGAATATTATGGTGAACTAGATTATTTTATTAGTTATAAAGGTGAAAAAGAAACACCGCTAAAATGGCTTTATTTAGATTTTAACACATTAAAGTTGGCTTGTGAAACCGTTGGTTTACATTGTGAATTGATTAAGGAAGGGGAGCATTTTGATTATTTGGCGAGAATAACAGATTTATATTTCACCAAAGACATTTCAATTTAATAATATCTTTTTCAACAGTTAAAACTTTATAAGTTGAACCTCCTATTTTAAGTAAAACTTCCTTACCCGAAAGAGTTACTTGATAATGACTTTTTTCTTTTGAATATATTTTAATTCCGTGTTCATTAAAATATTTATTTGGTGATTCCCTTAGTATCCATAAAAACCGCCCTTCATTGGGTTTCTTATCATCAGTCCTTAACATTACAACTTCTTTATTTTCCAAAACACCATGTTCCCAACCCGTAATATGCCAGTTTCCTAAAACAGATTTTTTAATAGAATCCAAAACTTTTCGCCTTTTCTTTTCAAGTTCGACAAAGTCATTTTTAAATATAGCTTTTGATAAGTTATTATAATCATAATTACCCCACTGGCAATTACCATCAATCACTATAGGTTTTTCATTTTTTATTTCAATTCTATAATGATCAATCGAGCTTGAAGAAAACAAACAACTATCTCCAAAAGTTTTAGCTGTTTTAATAAACTCTTTTATAAATTTCAAATCTGAACTAGAAATATTCTTTTCCCAAATAGAATCAGTTTGTGAACCAAAATAGTAAAACGGGCTTCTCTTGTAAGCCTTTATCTTGTTTTTCTTTTTAATCACATGCATTGAATAAAACTCAATACTTTCATCTCCTGTAATAAATCTAATTTTTAAATCAGAAAAAGTATCCAAATCTGATTTATGAATCTTATCTGATTTACAAAATGTTATTATAAAAAGAATTATCACAAATCGTTTCATACTAAATTTTAAGAACAAATTCTCTTCTTAAATTTGAGACTAAGACTCATCCAATTGACTAAATTATGAGGCCCTGAAATAAATTCAGGGTGACGCTAGCGTCAAAAATCAAACTTAAAAGTAGCACCTGCTAAAAACTGAATACTTTGTACTGGGAAATTTTGCCAACGTTGATAAGCATTATTAGCAATATTGTTAGCTTTAGCAAACACCGAAATTTGATCATTAATATGATAACCCAAATGGGCATTAGCATCAAAATAACTATCTAACACCACTGTAAATGGAGAAGCTACTGTAATACCATCATTTAAAAAATATTGATCTTTTCTTTCGCCTATGTAAAACAAGTTTGCTCCTGTGAACCAATGTTCATTAATTTGATAATCCAAAAACAGAGAGCCCTTAAAGTCTGGTAAGTTCCAAGCTTCAGCTTCATCATCAGTAGAATAACTAAAATACTCCGCTTTAATCCCTAATTTAAAGTTTCGGTTTACATCTACATTAATTTCGCCAGCAACGCCATAGGTATCAACATCATCATATACTACTCCAAAAGAGTTCCCATAAGAATAGGGTTGATCTGCCATTAAAGTAATATCATTGTTTTTAAATAAGGCTTTGTTTCTTTCGGCCTTGTAGAGTCCGCTAATATTATAACTCATATTGCTAGATAACTTTCCTTTTAGTCCAACATATGCATTGTATTGTTGATCTGTTGGTATTATTCCAAGTGAAAGATCTCCCTGATTACTCCCTAAATCTGGAGACACAAATGGGTTTTCAGAAGCAAAATCGAAATAAGAGTTTTGGTTCAATTCACCTTCAATACCTCCATAAGCTATCAATATATCATTTACTAATCTATAAGTGGCGGTAACATTCGGATAGATATAAAATTTACTTTCTTTAGATTCTGAATCTCTTAAATAAGCTGCAGTTATTCCAACATTAACAGTTAAATCATCCTGTTTCATTTCATATGTTGGTGATGCACTAATTATGAAATTACCATACTTAAGTTCCTCATTGTCAAAATAATCTCTATCAAAAGATCCTTTTAGATAATCAAACTTAAACGTAGTTGATATTTCTTCTCTATTAACTGGTATATCAATTTTAGTGCTTGCCGAAAATCTATTTTCACCAGAACCTTGATTATCTCCAAAACGTCTAAAAAAGAAACTACCTGAATTTATATAAGTATCTTCAAAAGAAATGTCCCCTCCAAAATGCGCGTCATAAAAACTATGCTCCTCATCAATATTATCATTTATAGCCGTGTTAATAAAAGATTCTGGAACACCATACCAATTATACCTCTGTTGTTTAAAGCCAGCCTCCACATTCCAAGACAAGTCTCTCAACCTAGTTGCATAGTTCAAATTAATTTTAGATATGGAATAATTATCATCAAAAGAAACCCCATCAATGCCTCCTTGCGAAGAATTATGGCTAACATAACCGCCAACACTTTCGTTTCTACTAATGGCATGGTTTAAATATACTTCGCCCAAGATAGTAGTGTAAGTACCCACGCCTATTGTGGCATAATTATCATATAACTTTAACGGTTTTCTTTTTTCAACAACCGCCGCTTTCCCTTTTGCTGGCGTAAAGGTTGACGCTACTGGAAAGGAGAAAATATTATACTTAACATCTTTCTTATTCTCCGTAGTTTCATCATCTAGTGATGGAATTTCCTTTACTTTAAAGGCGTCAGAAATTGAAGGTGTATATGGTTTTACAACATCTATAACCCCAGTGTTAATGGTGTCTTTATCTCTTTTTTGAGAAAAAACAATGGTTACACTTAATATGGTGATGACACTTAATATATGTTTTACGTGCTTGCGCATATTCTAAATTTTTACGATTGATGATTTATTCTGGCTGAATAGATGAATTAGTCTTAGATTCCTCGGCTTTAATTTTACTTAGTTCTTCTTTAGCTTCATCAACTAAATCTTCAAATTCAGCAAAATTCTCAATAACACTTTCTAAAATATAAGTGGCTTGAAAAGCATCATCTAAAGCATAAAAGTTCTTAGCCATTAGCACTAAACCTTTAGCACTGTAATATTTATAACCTGAATAATCTTTAGCTAACTTTTGCACCGATTTATTAGATGCCTCATGCTTTCCTTCTTTATTTTTAAAGTAGGCATTGTAATAAAGTGCTTCTGCAGCGGCTTCACCAGTTGCCACTTTTTCTACTTGCGCAAACGCTGTTTTTGCCTTGTCTTCATCACCCGTTTTTATTGCAGAACGCGCAATAATGATATAAGCATCACTCTTAATTTTATTATCAATTTTTGAACTTGCCAATACTTTATCGGCATAAGAAACAGCTTCGCCGAAGTTCTCTAATTGATAATTTGCTTTCATTAAATTAGATTGTGCAAATACTACATTTTGCGGATAGTTAGCTTCCTCTTCCAAACGTTGTAATATTGGAATAGCTTTATTCCAAGTCTTTTCTTCTAAATAATATTGAGATAAACGCGATAATGCTTCTTCGGTATATTCGCTTTGTGACGTTTCAACTATATATTTATAATGAGGTGCAGCATTGGCAACTAATCCTTTCTTGTAATATAACTGACCCAAATAGAAATGTGCCTGAAGTATATGTAATCCGTTTGGAAAGTCATTCACATAACCATTAAACTGCCTAATGGCTCTGTCTGTATTTCCATCTAAATACTGCTTTTCTGCTGCTGTGTAAGTGGCATTATCCAATTCAGAGTCTGTAACTTCAACATAGTCTAACGTTTTCACCCAATTAGCGTAATCATCAACACGCCCCAAATCAATGTAGATTAGTTTTGCTGTTGAGACTGCCTGGATAGATTCTGGTGTTCCAGGGTAACTTCCTGCAACTTTTTTAAACTTGGTTAAAGCCCGTTCATTTTCATTTCCATTATAATACACTAAACCTTGACGTAATAAAGCCTTCGGCACAAAAGTGCTCATTCTATATTCTGAATTTAAACGATCATATACCCTCATAGCCTTATCGGTCTCATTTGTCTTCACATACGAATTACCCAATTCATACATAGCATCATCACGAAGTTTAGATTTTGGATAATCTGAAATAAAAGCTTCTAGTTCTTTAATTTTTTTCGAAGATTGCCCCAAGTACCCAACACTAATAGCTTTTTGAAATGCCGGATAATCTGAATCTATTTCACTTAATTTAATGGCATTATTGTAGGCTTTAATGGCGTTACTGTAATTACTGGTTACAAAGTGAACATCTCCTGAACGTAAATAGGCATCATTCAACCTAACTTTATCATCCTTTTTAGTATCAATAAAATCATTGAAATGATCAGTAGCTTTTCCATAATTCTTCAATTTGAAATAGGTATAAGCCAAATTATAATCTAAATTCTGAGTTTCAGGAGTGCTTGAACCTGTCTGCTGAAACTGTTTAAAGCCAATTAATGCATCTTCAAAATTGGTTAAATTATAATCTGCCTCGGCTTTCCAAAACGTTGCTCTTGCTGTGTATTTATCGTCTCTTGGTTCTTTTAAAGATTCATCAAATAACGATTCAGCTTCTAAATATTGATTTTCATTATATAACTCAACCCCTCTATAAAAAGACACTTTTTGATATGCTACTTTATTTTCAAAACTCTTTTTTCCTTCTAACAATTTAAGAGCTTCTTTATAGTTTTTTGAAGTAATGTATGAGTCTATTAATAGTGTTTCTATTTCTTCTTTATAACTTGTATTAGGATATTTCTCTAAATAACCAGCTAAAACTTGTGGAGCCGATTGATAAGGATTCCCTATTTCGTAACTAATCTTAGCATAGTTTAACCAAGCATCTTCTTGAATTTTTAAATCGAAGTCCATTTGAGACGCATATCTAAATGCGTTTAAAGCTTCTTGTTTTTTATCAAGATTGATATAACTCTCACCCAAATGATAATAAGCATTTTGAGCAATTGAATTATTACCTCCTATTATTTTATTAAATTCTGATATGGCTTTTTCGTAATCGCCTTGTTTATAATGCGCATACCCAAGCTGATAATAATCGGTATTATTCCATTTACCTGTTCTATCACGTTTTCCTTTCTTGCCTTGGTAGGCTGTTAAGTAAGGAATGGCGGCCGCATATTCTTCTAAATTAAAATAACTCTCACCAATGATTTTTGACAATTCTGAAACTTCTTCCTCATCACTTTCTGGCAACCTTTCTTTTGCTAATTCAATAGCCTTTTCAAAATTTCCCAATTTGAAGTTTAAATCTGCCTGATAGTAAGATAGTTTTTCTTTGTAACGCTCTTGGTCACTTACTTGGTCAAAATATTCATTGGCTTGATCATAATCATCACCTTCATAAGCCATAAACCCAATATAGTATTTTGCCTGTGAGCCATATTCTTGAGAAGTTTCAACACGTGACAAATACTTTTTAGCATCTCTATATTGCTTTGAAGAAAATGCAGAATATCCGTTATTAAAATTGAATTTCTCTTTTTCATTTCTGGCTAATGCATCTTCATTAACTTTACTATACCATTTTCTGGCATGCGCATATTTTGAGTTTTCAAAATAATAATCAGCAACATCAACATAGGCCGTATTTCGCTTCGTACTAGTAGGATAGTTTTTTACGAAATCTTCAACCAATTGGTCGGCATTTTGCTGATTCAATCTAACCGCACAATTAGCTATATAGTAATCACAATTTGATTTTAACAATTCTTCTTTGGCTGTTTTTTTAACACTACCAAATAGTGATTGAGCCGCTAAATATTGTTGATTATTATATAAAGAAAGTGCTTTTTGATAATCTACCGTATTACTGGTATAAGCAGCAGATTGTTGAGCTATAAGATGAAAGCTAAAACTAAAAGCTACTAAAAGGGAAACAAAACTTTTTTTACTCATTAAGTATTCGT
This sequence comes from Seonamhaeicola maritimus, assembly GCF_008056315.1. Classification (GTDB taxonomy): domain Bacteria; phylum Bacteroidota; class Bacteroidia; order Flavobacteriales; family Flavobacteriaceae; genus Seonamhaeicola; species Seonamhaeicola maritimus. The sequence goes on from NZ_VRKQ01000024.1 coordinate 85,227, forward strand.
TTTTTAATTTGAAATCAAAGATAATTTAATATAAACCCTATAACGAAATAATCGTGCCATAATTATAAACCGAGTTATTAAATACTAAAAAAGCCTCTCAAACAATCTCTTGAAAAAACCTTTTCTTTTTTTTATTTGTGTAGTTTCAAACTCAATTATAAACACACCAAAATTATTTAGGGTCTTTTGTGATTTCTCATTATGAAGAGGTTTTTGAAAAGGCTTCGTATTCATTGGAAAATGAATCATAAAATCAGAAGTTATTTTTGCTGATATTAAAACCTCTTTTCTATTCTCTATATCATAAATCTTATATGTAGTGTTTTTAGGAATATTATATTTTGAAAAATCGACTTTAATATCTTCACCAAATTTATCGAACAATACAACTCGATAATTATTAGGTTTGTATTCATTTCTAGTTATATCTAGTATAGGTTTTAAGTTAAAATCTTTAATTCTTTTATGCTGACTGTTTAAATCTAATTTTAAAGTCTTTTTCCAGTCAGGAAATGAAATTTTTTGTTTGGAAATTATAAACGGTGTAGAGTTTTTGGTGTAATAAATGTTATTACTAAAATCCCAATCTTTTAATTTAATATCATTTAAAGAAGGCTTAAAAACATGAGTATAACCGCTATAAACTATATTGTTTTTAAAAGATAAAGAGTTTGCATATAAAATTCTTAAAGCATTATTTCTTCCTATTACAATGTTTCCAAGAACCTCAGTATTTTCTATTGGAGCATTGCTATGAAATCCCAAAGTTAATGAAGCTGCATCACCTCCTATTTGGTTTTTGGAAAAGTCTGCATTATGATAAAAAATATTATCAATTACTTTGATGTTTTTAGCAATGTTAATTCCGTTTCTATCATCTGTAGCAACTATTAAATTATCCTTCAATGCTCCAGAAGGATTACCACTATTAAAAATAACATTGTTAGTTAAGGAAACATTCTTTACCCACAAATAACTGCCCCTTTTATTTGCAGACCACACCTCAATGCCTTTATAGTAATTATTAAAAATAATATTGTTCTTAATAATTCTTTGGGCTTCACTTTTATTCTGCACGTACATACCTTCACCCCTTCCCTTACCATTTTTAGAAACAAAACCATTATTAAAAATTAAACAGTTATCAATTAATGTTCCACCCGTGCTTTTCCAAGAGCCAAAACCTAACCCAGGGTTATCATGAATCACTAGATTTATAAATTTACAGTCAATCCCACTAAGGTGATTAATACCATCTCCCCTACCAAAGTTCTTTTGGCCTTCTTTTCTAGAAAAATTCCCCAACCAAGTAATCTCAAAATCTTTAAAAGTAACACCGTCTCCTTTAACAGTAAGTACAGTGCCTTTTTTTGAAATATTCCCGTTTAAAACAGCCCACTCTCCAGGAAAAGAAGACAAAGTAATTTGATTACTTAATGAACCACTCTTTAAATTACTAACGAAATGCCCGGTATATATACCCTCATGCATCCAAATAACATCCCCAGCATTCACAATATTGTTTTTTTGATTTAAAGCAGTTTGTAAATCCCAAGGTTTTTCTATACTGCCGTTACCATAAGGTGTTCCTGGATTAACTTTATCGTTTTTGGGAAATACATGAAATTGACTTTGGGACATAACCTGAAAGCACAAAAAGAATACTACAATATTTAATAAAAACTGTTTCATGTTTCGTCAATTACAATTACCGTACCAATCCAAAACCTATACTTTTAAACATTTGAATACGTTCCATCTTTAAAATCCTGAAGTTTGAATCGTTAACTTTTTACTTTTTACTTTTTTAGTAATACATTTACAACTCAAAATCATGAATTCCTTATGTCGAACCCCATTCTACAATTACAAGAAGCATCTATCTATCAAGGTGATAGCTTGGTACTATCAAACGTCAACGTTGAAATTAATAAAGGGGAATTTGTCTATTTAATTGGAAAAACTGGAACAGGCAAAAGTAGTTTTATGAAAACGCTTTATGGTGACTTGCCTTTACAAGAAGGGGAAGGTCACATAGTTGACTATGACTTAAAACATCTTAAGGAAAAAGATATTCCATTTTTAAGACGAAAATTGGGTGTGGTTTTTCAAGATTTCAAATTGCTAATTGATAGGACCGTAAATGACAATTTACTTTTTGTTTTAAAGGCAACGGGGTGGAAAGATAAAAACAACATGAAGACCAGAGTTGAGGAAGTATTGGACAAAGTAGGTATGAAAACAAAAGGTTTTAAATTTCCACATGAGCTTTCTGGAGGAGAACAACAACGTATTGCTATAGCAAGAGCTTTATTAAATAATCCTGAACTTATACTTGCTGATGAACCCACAGGAAATCTGGATCCACAGACAAGTGTTGAGGTGATGAAAGTTTTACAAGACATTAACAAAAATGGCAACACTATATTAATGGCTACTCATGATTATGCTTTACTTTTAAAGTACCCTAGCAAAACTTTAAAATGTGATGATAATCAGGTTTATGAAGTGGTGCAAAGGAAAGGTTGATTTATGTACAAATTGATTAAGAAAAGTATTAAAACAATTATTCCTGATATATTTCTATTCAAAAATGAATTATTTTTTCGCTCTTTCTATGGTTTGTTTTTTTTAGGGAATAAGAATAAATGTAATATATGTAACAAAAAAATAAGACGCTTTATTAGGCTAAAAAACAAAGACCTTTTGTGCCCTTTTTGCGGTAGTCTATCTAGAAACAGAAGACTTTGGAAATTATTAATTGATGAAAAGAAAATAAAAGGTAATCTTCTACATTTTTCTCCCTCACGAAGTCTATATAGAAATTTCAAAAAGTATAGAGACCTCAATTATTTTAGCACAGATTTTGAGAATCAGTTTTTAGCAGATTATCAATTTGATATTACCAAAATTGATCAACCAGCTAATAAATTTGACACTATAATTTGCTATCATATTTTAGAACACATAATAGATGATATAACAGCAATGAGTGAGCTTTATAGGGTGTTAAAACCCAATGGCGTCATTTATATTCAAACTCCTTTTAAAGAAGGTGAAATTTATGAAGACTATTCTATTACTTCAGCAAAGGAAAGACTAAATCACTTTGGACAACAAGATCATGTTAGGATTTATTCTGTTAATGGACTGAAAATGCGACTAGAAAAAACTGGTTTTAAAATTTCTTCAATTAATTTTAAAAAGAATAATGAAGATTTTTTCTTCGGTTTGAAATCTCCTGAAACTGTTTTAACGGCTACTCCCTTATGAGACTTATAACTATAGATGATATAATTGATACTTATGTAAAATTAAATCAGCGTGGTTTAAGCTTTATTACCTCAAAAATGAATATTAATGAGGTTAATAGAGCCAAGTCAGCCTTTAACCATGAAATTATTAACTCTTCAAATTGGTGGATAATCCCTGAAGTTAGAAAACGCTGGAATAAGTTGGTTACTGGTAACGAACACTTAGAATTTGTAGATTTTACATTGGAAAATTACTTAAAAGGTAAAAAAAACATAAAAATGCTTTCATTAGGAAGTGGCAATTGCGCCACAGAATTAAAGTTTGCTTCTTATGACAACTTCGGAAAAATATTATGTTGTGACATTTCTGATATTCTATTAAAAGAAGCAGAAGAGTTTGCTACAACAAATAATTTAAATAACATAGAATTCCGTGTGCAAGATGCGAACTCCTTTAATTTTCCTAAAAATCATTTTGATATTGTTTACTTTAGAGCTTCCTTACATCATTTTAAAAACATTGATAAATTAGTAAGTGAAAAAATTAAAGCTTGTTTAAAAACTGAAGGGATCCTAATAATTGATGAATATGTTGGTCCTAATAGAGTTCAGTTTCCAAAACATCAAATAAGAGAGATAAACCAAGCTATAAAGCTTATACCAAAAAAATACAGACAAAGACTTAATTTAAATATTACTAAAAACAAAGTTTATGGTTCAGGAATAATTAGAATGAAAATTGCTGACCCATCTGAATGTATTGAATCTGAAAAAATTTTACCAGCAATTCATAAAAGTTATCAGACTGTTTATGAAGCTTCATATGGTGGTAATATTTTAATGACAACACTTAAGGATATTGCACATCATTTTATTGAATTAGATTTTGAAAAAAAAGATATTTTAAACAATCTATTTCAGTTTGAAGACAACTATTTAAAAACGCATAAAAGTGATTTTATTTTTGGAATTTATAAGAAAACAATAAAATAATATGCTCTCTATATTAATACCCACGTACAATTATAATGCTTATCCACTTATTTCAAAATTGGAGAAGCAAGCCTTTGAAGCTGGTATAAAATATGAGATTATATGTATTGATGATGGATCCCATTCTTCGTTTAATCTTGAAAATAAAAAAATTAATCAGTTAAAATATTCAAAATTTTTTTCATTAAATACAAATGCTGGATTAAGCAACAATCGGAACGAACTAGCAAAAGTCTCCAATTATGATTATTTGTTATTCATTGATAGTGATTCTAGTATAATAGATGAAAGTTTTATAATAAAATATGTTGAGTATATTGGTCAAACTGATGTGATTTATGGAGGTCGTATTCACCCTAAAACAGTTAATTCTAAAAGAAAATTACGATGGAAATATGGAGTTTATAGGGAAGACAGAACTTTTACTCAAAGAAATAAACACCCATACAAATGCATTCTTTTTAATAATACCTTATTAAAAAGAGAAGTTTTTAACAAAATTGGCTTCGAAGAGTCGATTACTCAATATGGACATGAAGACACCATATTTTCATATAATTTATATAAAATAAAAGCAAGTATAAAACATATAGACAATCCAGTTTTACACGGAGATGTAGATTTAAATACAGTTTACCTAAATAAAACAAAAAAAGGGTTAGAAAATCTTAATTTCATTTATAAAAATGACTTGATTGATCCAGATTTCGTGACTTTTCTAAAACTTTTTAAAAAAATAAAGCTATTTAAATTAAACTATGGCTTAGCCTTAATAAATAGGTTATTTTATTCTATTTTAGAATATAATTTAACATCAAATAACCCCTCTATCTATGTGTTTGATTTATTTAGATTAAGTTATTTTTGTGATATTAACTTAAAAAAATAATGCCGTTATTTTCTGTAATAATACCACTTTACAATAAGGAAAAGTTTATTAAAAACACTTTAAATAGTGTTATAAACCAAACCTTTAAAGATTTTGAGTTAATCATTATAAATGATGGCAGTACAGACAAAAGTTTAAAAATCGCATCCGAATTTAAGGATAAACGAATTCAGATAGTAAACCAAAAAAATAGTGGTTTATGTACTTCTAGGAATAATGGTATTAAACTGGCAAAAGGTGATTATATCGCCTTTCTTGATGCAGATGATTTATGGTTTGAAGATTTTTTAGAAACAATTTACACTTTAATTACCATACATAAGACTCATAAAATTTTTGCTACTAATGTGGCATTGCTTTACCCAAATGTTACTGCTATTTTAAAAGCTAATAATTTTGATATTGGCCATGTAAAAGTAATTACTAACTATTTCAGGCTTTTGAAAAACATAATGGGTCCAAGTTCCTTGGTAATAAAAAAAAGTGTTTTTAAAAAAACAGGCAATTTTGACGAGACAATCAATTATGGCGAAGAGGATGATTTTTACATAAGATGCTTTAGTCTTTACAATTTAATTTATTACACTGGGCATAAAACATATTATAGAACTGGTATCAAAAACCAATTAACAGCTCCTAATAAAGGTTTTGTTCGTAAAATCCCTGATTATGAGAAATACTTATCAAACAATCAAAGCCAAGACTTAAAAAAATTCGTGGACTTTGTTCACTTTAGGTTAGTAGTTCTGTTTAAAATGGAAAGAAACAAAGAAAAAGTTAGGTTTTATAAAGAGAAAATTACTGTTTCTAATTTAAATAGTATTCAAAAAATCAAATATTTTTTACCAACAAATTTATTCTATATTACTAAACGTATTTATTTATGGTTTTCTATTAGGCTAACCCACTTTTGAATAATTTTTTCTTCAGAAAATTTCTCTAAACCAATAGAAGTGTTTGCTTTTATTTTTTCGTATAAAGACTCATCAAGAAGTTTATTTAATGCTTCTACAAATCTCTCTTCATTCTGATTCTCCACCAATAAACCATTTTTTTCGTTTACAATGATTTCTTTAGGTCCACTTTTGCAATTAAAGGCAATAACAGGAACATTTAAGGATAAGGCTTCCAATAACACCATCGGAAACCCTTCTACCTTACTAGTTAAGACCAATGCCATGGCATTTTTAATTAAATCATAAGGATTATTTGTAAAAGGTAAAAAGTCAACAAAATCTTGAAGTTTTAAATCAAAAACAAGTCGTTCCAAATTAGACCTCTCAACCCCCTCGCCTAGTATAATCAGTTTGATTCCTTTTCTTACTAAACAAGAAGCATGATAAGACCTAATTAATTTATCAAATTGTTTGATTTCGGTTAACCTACCTACTCCAATAATGTATTTTTTTATAAAAGCTTTCTTTTGATGCGACTCATCACCTTGCTTACTTAATTTTAAATAATTATATATTGTCTTACTTTTTAAATTCAATTTCTCTTCCATATGAATTCCAATTTCATCGCTAACTGAAATAAATGTATTATTCTTTACGTGAGGTAAAAGAGAAATCCAAGATGTTTTCAACATCGAAAAATAATATTCCAATTTATAGTTGTGCACACAATAAAATACTCTAGATTTTGGTATAATAAACTTGGAAAAAATTAGCTCCTTTAGGTATGAATTTCTTGTCCTATGATCAATAATGACATCAAATTTTTCAGATCTAAAAAATGAAATAAATTTTAAAAAAGCTCCTAAATTATTATAATCCCTTTTTATCACACCAAAATTAAACAAGGTTCCTTTATACTTATAGTCAACGTCATTTAACATTGACACTATAAATACATTATATCCTTTATTACTTAAAGAGATAGACATGTTAGCGGCCACTTTTTCAGCACCACCAAAGCTTAAGCTATCTGTAAGTATACATATTTTTTTACTCATGCTTTTCTAAAAAATAAGAATCGTAATCTATACTATCAATTACTATTCTTTTTCTTTCTTTAAATGACTTACTAAAAATGCTCTTATCTTTATCCATATCACTATACAAAACACCAAAAAGATGCCCTATACTTTCGTATGTATTATCTGTCATAAAAGCTCTATTTGGTTTGTATTCAAAATCATTAGGAAATTCAAAGTCTTTAGAGGTCCAAACAAAAAATGGAACTTCAAACATACTTTCTCTTAACACAGCTTCTGAACGTCCAAAAAAATCAGAATCATCATAAACATTTTCTCCATGATCTGATAAATATAAAAGTGCACTTTTCTTATTATGCTTTTCAAGCTCTTCTATAAATGAATAAACTATATAATCATTATATAATACAGCATTATCATAATAATTAATAATACGTTGCTTTTTTGTGGATTTATTGCTATTTGTAAATTTATCATAATCTTCAGGATAGCGCTTGTTATAATCAAAATGAGTTCCTAACAATTTAATAAAAATCACTTTTTTACCAGGTTCCTTTAAAATTCTTTTATAATCTGGAAAAATCACATCATCGAGGGTAGTAGTTTTAACATCATCCAAGTGAGTATAGAACCTGAACTCATGACAAGAAGAAGCTATTTTATTAATTACATTATCATGAAAACTAATTGCTCTTTGATTAGCTAACCAATAGGTTTTAAAACCAGCCCCCTTAAAAATCTGTATAAGACTAGTAGTGCTATCACCTGAACTATTATAGTCTAAAGAGGTAATTATTTTTGGCACAACCTTAAGAGTAAACACGTGACTAGAAATAACGTTATCATAAATATGAAGATTGTCCTTAAGAGAATCCAAAAAAGGAGTTGTTTCTCTTTCATAACCATAAAGCTGCATATGTTGACTTGTAGTCGATTCTCCCAGAACAAAAACGAAAACCTCATTATCTGAAGTTATATTAATATCTTCTTTTAAAATATTATTATTAAACTTGACGCTATTTTGCAACTCGATATAACCGTATACACCTCTAACAACATTATGGTAAGCATTTCTTTCTATTAAACCAGTCATCTTTAAAACAACAATTACTCCAATAAATAAAAATACTCCAATAAGATGTTTCTTTGGTAGATTTAATGTTATTCTCACTTTTCTAATTAGAAAAAATAAAGTGGCCATTAATATTATAAAAGAAATAATTGGTAAGGTTATATATGAAGCAGAAAATTCTGTTAATTCTTCTTTGTTAGATTCTATTAAAAGAAACATATATGAAGAAGAAAAGTTTGAAGAAACTGCAATATAAGAAGTGGTCTCTAAAACAAAATAAAACAGATATGTGAGAGACAATAAATCATATAGAAATTGTCTTTTAAAAATATTGCCAAAATAAATAGCAATAATTGAAAAACAGAATAAAACGTCTTCCATAAAATCTCCTTTTTCAACAAAATAAAAGTCTATAAAAAGAAATAAAAACAGATACTTTAGCAGTATAGTCAGAAAAAAAAGTATGAAAATCTTATAGTATTTAAATTTCACTGTTTAAATAATTAGAACGTTTGAAATATACAAAATAACTAACTGAAGATAAATACAATAAGGTACTAACAATATAAGCGTAAAAAACACCTTGCAGATTAAATTGCTCTATAAAATAAGTACTAAAAAAATAAAAAGTTCCATAAAGAATTGCATCACTAATAAAATATGAAGAAACCATCTTTTTAGCATGAAACTGGTATGCCAAAGAAAAAGCAACAATTTTTATAAAATCACCGATAAATTGAAGAATAAAATATTGCTCTATAGATTTAAATTCATCTGTTAGAAACACTTTAATTACAATTATCCTAAAAATATATAGACCTAAAAATACAGCTATCATGAAAGGTATCAAATATTTAAAATAATTTTTCATTATTCCATAATATCCAGTTACAGTTTTATTAAGTGTCAATTGAGGCAATAAATAAAGCGTAAATAATGAAGAGAAAAATATCATATAAAATGATGAAATCTTATTCATTGCCTCCCATAAACCAGCACTATAAGCACTTAAACCATCAATTAATTCATTTCTAATAAACAAATAAGAAAAGCTGATTAATAGGGAGGAATAAACCGCCATGAATAGATAAGCTGAGATTGATTTCACAAAAGCTATTGAAAGCTGTTTATAACATTTAATAACACCCGAATAAATATTGCGAATTTCCTTGAAAGCAAAACCAAATAAAAAGCTAAAAGCAGGTACAATTATACTGGCAAATAAGGCTCCTTTAAGATCAAAATAGTAAATTAAAATAAATGAAATTAAAGCATTTAAAAAGTTAGACAAGCTTACAACTACCGTATATAGCTTGTACCTTTGCAAGCCATTAACTATATAAACTGTTAAAAAACTTAATGAAACAAATGGTAGTAATAATGCAAACCACTTAAAAACATCAGTAAAAGAAACATCCTTTAAAATATAAATACTTAATTGTTCTGAAAAGAAAAATATAAGTATACCAATTATACCTGAAATAAGTATACTTAAAAATGTAATTGAAGAAACAACAATTTTAAGTTCTTCCTTATTCGTTTTATTCTCGGTAACATATCTTATGACACCACTTTGAAACCCTGTAGAAGTAACACCCAAGATGCCTTGTAAAATACTTTTTAAATTACCTACTATAGCGTATCCTGATGGACCAAGATAAATCGCACTGACCTTTGAAACAATAAATGAAGTAATTAGCCGTCCAAAAACAACTATACTGTTATAAGTAATAACCTTAAAAAAGGTGTTATTTAATAAATTCTTATGCACATTGCGTCATTTTAAAACAATAATTAGGGAGAATTTAGAAACTAGTAAATTGCGAACTTAGGTACAATCGCAAACAAAACTACCAAAAATTATTAGGTAAGACTAATCAATATTTATTGCTTTAAAGTAAACATTTTTTAAGGAATTCTCTTTTTAATCAAAAGTATTTGTCCTAAATGACTTGATTGGTGTTCCATAACATGATACCAAGACCAATGATTATTCATTCTATAACCTTCAGGAGTAGAAGCCAACCAATCATCATCTTTTTCTTTTAAATATTCTAATGTTTTTTCTCTTACCTTGGTAAAAACATCCAAATATTCACTGATAGGTTTCCCTTTAAATTGTTTTCTCGCTTCATCACCCATAGACATTTTTGTTCCCCAAACTTCTTTCTCTTTGTCATTAAACTCTCTACCTTCAAATGTATAAACCTGATAAAATTTTTCAGTTGCCGCTAAGTGCAAAATCAAAGTTCCAATAGAGTTTGCATTTTCATCTAATAAAAAGTCAGTGGATTCAACGTCTAAATCTTTAACAGTATATTCAACCCGATTTTTCATATCATTTAACATGGAAACAAGCACACCTACATTTGGTGTAAACCCTTCTTCTGCTTTTATTTCTCTTTGTGCATGTATAGACAAAGTCAATACAAAACACACTAGAACTGATAAGATTTTTTTCATAATTTTAATTTTTAGGTGGATAATTAGTTAATATTTTTTCAACGATTGATTTTAATCGTGCTTCACGACTTTCTGGAGTTGCACTTGGATTAAAACTAGATTCACTAATAGCTTGCCAAAACAAACCCTTCCCCTTTTCATCAACAAAATCAAGGGTAATTTGTCTGTTTACATTAGACTGACCAACCGGAATACCAATTGAAATACCTCCGCCAACATTACCGCCACCACCTCCTAAACCAACACCAACTGTTTGACCCGGTGCTCCATGTAATTCGGCGCTTTTTATATCGATTAAAAAGTCAGGGGTTTCAGAAACTTTAATTCCCAATGCGTTCATTTTTGAATCTATTGCATCTAATAAGCGTTTGGTATCAAGTTCGCTCAAACCTGTCTTCATATCACCATAGTATTGGTAAGTTTTATATTTAGAAAAATTAGTAGTTTTTTCAAAATCATAACTAACACGTATAGGTGCGCAACCAACTATGAGTAAGGCAAGTAATAATAATTTGAAAGATTTCATTTGCAGCAAATTTTTGATTAAAGTTAATGAAAAATAATTCCAATGTTGAATTTTGTTTTTTAATAGTCACTAATAATACCTAGATTTTGTATGCATTGATTTTGACAAAAAAACGAGACTTTAGAATAACTGTGGATAAAATTTATTGAAGCGGGATTTATCTTTATATTGAGTCTTATTATAACCAACTAATAACCAATGATAAAATTCTTTAGAAAAATAAGACAAAATTCACTTTCTGAAGGTAAAACAGGAAAGTATCTCAAATATGCAATAGGTGAAATAATACTTGTTGTAATTGGTATTTTATTAGCATTACAAATTAACAATTGGAATGAAGCACGAAAAAATAGGGTACTTGAAAAAGAGTACCTTATCCGGTTACTTGAAGACTTGGAACATGACCAAAAAGATCTAACACAAGTAATCACAAATAATGCTATAAATTTAATTTTAGCCGAAGATGCTTTAAACAAACTAGGAGCTGATTCTTCAATTTTGTTAAAAGGACAACCACATAAATTAGCATATAAAGGCGTAAACATTAATAATAATGAGGTTACTTATAAAGATTCTCTATTAACAACTAGAAAATTTGATTTAAAATGTTTTGGAGAACAAATAACCTTGCTAACAGAATTTAGAATTTTTGACCTTACACAAACAACAATTACTGATTTGACATCTACTGGAAACATAGAAGTTATAAGAGACAAAAAATTAAGAGAAAGTATACAGTTTTATTATGCCCGTATGTTAAGTGCGATTGGAAACGAAGAAAGCATTCTTAAACCACATCTAGACTATCTTATAGAGCTTCTTAAAGAATTAGGAATTCCGCCTAATAGTAGATTGTCTGATTCAGATTTAAGGGATTTGGTTAAAAATGACCATCGATTAGCTATGGCACTTTATAGTTTGTATGATGCCAACCGTACCCTATTTAATATAAACTATTCGAGAAAGGCATCCACCTATAAACAGATTCAAAAAATAAAAGATGAGATTAAGGCTGCTCTTGAATTAATCTAAGCCAATAGTTTATACATACTTTTAGTACAACATTTCAAAACGAAACATGTTTTTAAGTAAAGCTAAAAGTAGCAGACATGTGCGTTAGGGATTCCAGTAGAAATCCTTTTTGAGGCACGAAAAAAGATTGTAACGTAAAGCCCGACCCTTGTGGTAACGCTTAATCATTCAACATTTTCCACAAAGCATCTTTAAGTGGTTGAATGCCTTGTTGAGCAACTGACGAAATAAACAAGTATGGAATTGGAAGTTCGTTATCTAATTCTTCCTTAAGTTCTGCTTTTAGCTCATCATCTAGCATATCACTTTTTGAGATGGCAATTAAGCGTTCTTTATCTAACATTTCAGGATTGTAACGTCTCAGTTCATCAAGAAGAATATCATATTGTTTCTTAATATCATCAGCATCTGCTGGAATTAAAAATAGTAAAACTGAATTACGCTCAATATGGCGTAAAAAGTAATGACCTAGGCCTTTTCCTTCTGCAGCACCTTCAATAATTCCAGGAATATCTGCCATTACGAAGGTCTGGAAATCTCGATACTCAACTATGCCTAAATTGGGTTTTAGTGTGGTAAACTCATAATCAGCAATTTTAGGTTTTGCTGAAGTAATTACTGAAAGCAATGTAGATTTTCCTGCATTAGGAAAACCAACCAAACCAACATCTGCCAACACCTTTAACTCAAGTGTAACGTGCTTTTCTTCTAATGGTAAACCAGGTTGTGCATAACGTGGTGTTTGATTAGTAGAAGATTTAAAATGCCAGTTTCCTAAACCACCTTTTCCTCCTTGCGCAATGATTCTTTCTTCTCCCTCATCTGTGATTTCAAAAAGAATATTATTAGTTTCAGTATCTCTGACCACGGTTCCTAAAGGAACATCAATATACATATCTTCACCATCAGCACCAGTACTTCTACTTTTACTTCCATGGGCACCATGACCCGCACGAACGTGTTTTTTAAATTTAAGATGAAAGAGTGTCCAAAGGTTAGGATTTCCCCGAAGTATAACATGACCTCCACGACCACCGTCTCCTCCATCAGGCCCTCCTTTTGTTATGTACTTTTCTCTATGCAAATGCACAGAGCCTTTACCTCCGTTTCCGGACGCCACATAAATCTTTACATAATCAACAAAATTGCCTTCAGTCATTTCTTTGGTTTATTTGTTCTCTGTTAAGCTGCTTAGTTGTGAGTTTAAATTCTAAACAACTAAACGAATAAACTCCTTAACTAAAGACTATCAATAACAGCGCTTATACGCTCAGTGATTTCTTCAATACTTCCAACACCATCAACACCGTAATATTTATTCTGACCAGTGTAGTAGTTTTTTAAAATAGCCGTTTCATCATAATAAACTTTAATTCTATTTCTAATCACATTTTCATCGGCATCATCTTTTCTACCACTAGTCTTTCCTCTTTCCAGAAGACGCTTTACTAAAATCTCATCATCAACCTCAAGAGCAATCATAGCATTAATTGCCGAATCTTTGGTATCCATTAATTGGTCTAAAGCCTTCGCTTGAGCATCTGTACGAGGAAAACCATCAAAAATAAATCCGTTTGCATCAGCATTCTTTTCAACTTCAGCATTAAGCATATCAATAGTAACTTGATCTGGAACTAAGTGTCCTTTATCCATAAAAGATTTAGCTAACATACCTAAAGCAGTTTCGTTTTTAATATTGAATCTAAAAACGTCACCGGTGGAGATATGTACTAAATTATACTTCTCTTTTAAAAATTCTGCTTGTGTTCCTTTACCTGCTCCCGGAGGGCCAAATAGCACTAAGTTAGTCATGTGTTGTTTTTCTTTTATTTGATATACTTCTGGTAAATCCCTTCCTAAATTATCGTAGTCTAAACCATAGCCAACAATAAATCTATCCGGAATTTCAATACCTACATAATGTAATTTAAAATCTTTTTTATAAGCCTCTGGTTTGTAAAAAAGCGTTGCTATTTTAAGCGATTTTACATTTTCATTTTTAAAAATACGATGAACTTCAGCTAAGGTTTTACCCGTATCAATAATATCCTCAAGAATTATTACCGTTCTACCTGTAAGGTCTTGTGTTAGCCCAATTAATCTTTGAATATCTTCCGAAGATTTCAGGCCTTCATACGAAGCCAATTTAATAAACTGAACTTCGCACGGTTTAGGATATTTTTTCACAAAGTCGCTTGTTAACATAAACGACCCATTTAAAATTCCCACAAAAACAGGAATTTCATCACCAACATCATTAGAGATTTGGGCAACTAATTTATCCAAGGCAGCATCTATTTCTTTTGCAGAAACAAATGGTTTAAAGTATTTATCGTGTAGCTTAATCATCTAAAATAGCTTTTAGAAGTGGCAAAGATAATCAATAGATTAAGTAATACCGATTTTTTGATTTATGATTTCCAAGGAATTTCATATTTAAGTGTATTTTTGCAGTACTTTAAAAGTTTCAGTAAAAACTGCATTAATGAACTACTTTTCTTCTGATTTTAAACTAGGCATTCTAGGTGGTGGGCAACTTGGTAAAATGGTACTTTATAATACCAGAAAATTTGACATTCAAACTTTGGTAATGGATGGAAGTAACGAAGCGCCTTGTAAGATTGCTTGTAATGAATTTACGCTTGGTGATTTGATGGATTATGACGCCGTCTATAACTTTGGAAAACAGGTAGATGTTCTAACCATTGAAATTGAAAATGTAAATGTTGATGCACTAGAAACTTTAGAAAAAGAAGGTATTAAAGTTTATCCTGCTTCAAAGACATTAAAGACTATTCAGAATAAAGCGAAACAGAAGTTGTTTTATGTTGACAATAACATTCCTACGGCGCCTTTTTCTCGTTTTGCTTACAGCTCTGAGATTAAAGAAGCTATAAATCATGGTGGATTGTCTCTCCCATTTGTTTGGAAAAGTGCCCAATTTGGATATGACGGACAAGGTGTGAAAATTGTAAGATCTATTAAAGATTTAGAAGGCTTACCAAATGTAGAATGTATAGCTGAAAATTTGATTCCATTTAAAAATGAGTTAGCGGTTATTGTAGCCAGAAATGTTTCTGGAGATATTAAAAGTTACCCCGTAGTTGAAATGGAGTTTCACCCAGAAGCTAACCAAGTTGAATACGTAATTTGTCCAGCTAGGATTGATGCTGAAGTAGCTGAAAAAGCCGAAGGAGTAGCTTTAAAGGTTTCTGAAGCTTTTGACCACGTTGGCTTATTAGCTGTTGAAATGTTTCAAACTGAAGAAGACGAAATTTTGGTAAATGAAGTAGCTCCAAGACCACATAACTCGGGCCATCAAACTATTGAGGCCAGTTACACTTCTCAATTTGAGCAACACCTGAGATCCATTTTAGATTTACCTTTAGGCAGAACCGATAGTAAAGTTGGTGGTGTGATGGTTAATTTAGTAGGTGCCGAAGGCTATACAGGAAATGTAGTTTATGAAAACATTGAAACTATAATGGGAATGGAAGGTGTTACACCGCATATTTACGGAAAACAACAAACCAGACCTTTTAGAAAAATGGGACATGTAACCATTGTAAATGAAGATTTAAACGAGGCCAGAAGAATTGCTGAAGAAGTAAAAAAATCGATAAAAGTTATAAGCAAATAATTATGAATAAAGTAGGCGTAATTATGGGAAGTAAAAGTGACCTTCCTGTTATGCAAGATGCTATAGAC
Organism: Seonamhaeicola maritimus; assembly: GCF_008056315.1. GTDB lineage: Bacteria > Bacteroidota > Bacteroidia > Flavobacteriales > Flavobacteriaceae > Seonamhaeicola > Seonamhaeicola maritimus. Next base: position 101,100 of record NZ_VRKQ01000024.1, read on the forward strand.
ATCTTAAAAGGATTTGATATTGAGGTTGAAGTTGATATTGTTTCGGCACACCGTACTCCAGAAAAATTATTCGATTATGGTAAAAATGCCCACACCAGAGGTTTTGCCGTAGTTATAGCTGGTGCAGGTGGAGCAGCTCATTTACCGGGTATGATTGCCTCATTGTCACCACTTCCTGTAATTGGTGTTCCCGTTAAAAGTAGTAACTCTATTGATGGTTGGGATTCTGTATTATCAATTTTGCAAATGCCTGGAGGAGTACCTGTTGCCACGGTTGCCTTAAATGGCGCAAAAAATGCAGGAATTTTAGCAGCTCAAATCATCGGATCTAATGATTCTTGTGTGCTCGATAAAATTGTTGCTTATAAAGAAGGTCTTAAGATTAAGGTAAACGAATCTGCCAAAGATTTACAATAAAAAAAGCCCCGAGAATACACTCGAGGCTTTCTAGCTATAAACATATAATCTTTTCTGAGTTAGTCACTCTTAAAATTTTTCACTAGCTAAAATATAAAAAATTTATTATGTACGCATAGTAAATTCTGGATTTTAACATATTTCCTACAAAAATGTCACAAAACATATTACTAAATACTTTTGAAACACCTTATACCACAGCTCCTTTTTCAAAAATAAAGCATTCCCATTTTTTACCAGCTTTTAAGCAGGGTATCAAAGATGCAAAGGCAGAAATTGATGCAATTATCAATAATTCTGACTCACCTACTTTTGAAAACACAATTGAAGCTTTAGATTATTCAGGTGAACAATTAGATAGAATTTCAAGTATATTTTTCAATTTAAATTCTGCAGAAACTAATGATTCTATTCAGAAAATAGCTCAAGAAGTTTCACCTTTATTGTCAGAGTTTAGTAATGACATTACTTTAAATGAAGATTTATTTGAACGTGTTAAATCCGTTTACAAATCTAAAAACGAATTAGACTTAACTATCGAACAGCAAACCTTACTTGATAAAAAATACAAAAGCTTCTCAAGAAATGGGGCTAATCTACCCGAAGACAAGAAAGAAACACTCCGTGAAATTGACAAAAAGCTGAGTCAGTTAAAACTTAAGTTCGGAGAAAACATATTAGCGGAAACTAATAAGTTTGAAATGCTTATAACGGATGAATCTGACTTATCCGGTTTGCCAGACGGAGCCAAAGAAGCTGCCAAACAACTAGCCGAATCTAAACAGAAAGAAGGTTGGTTATTTACTTTGGATTACCCAAGTTATATTCCCTTTGTAACTTATGCTGATAAAAGAGAGTTACGTGAAAAATTGTCTTTGGCTGCCGGTAGTAAAGGTTTTAAAAATGACGCGTTAGACAATCAAAAAATCGTTCTAGACATTGTAAAACTAAGGCATGAACGCGCAAATCTTTTAGGGTATAAAACCCATGCACATTTTGTTTTAGAAGAGCGTATGGCTGAAACGCCAGAAAAAGTTCAAAGCTTTTTAAATGAATTATTAGAAAAAGCTAAACCAGCTGCAGAACGAGAGTTTAAAAACCTAAATGAATTTGCTGAAGAACTAGATGGTTTGGATCAACTCCAAAAATGGGATGGCGCTTACTACGCCGAAAAGCTAAAGCAAAAACTGTTTAGTTTAGATGATGAACTATTAAAACCATATTTCAAATTAGAAAATGTAATTGATGGTGCTTTTATTGTTGCCAATAAATTATTCGATTTAAACTTTGAAGAAATTCATGACATTGATAAATATCATGAAGATGTGCTTACCTATAAAGTAACAGATAATAATGGCAATTTAGTTTCTATTTTTTATGCCGATTTTTTCCCGAGAGCAGGCAAAAGAAACGGTGCTTGGATGACTTCATTTAAACCACAGTATATCAAAGATGGATATAACTCAAGACCTCACGTTTCTATAGTTTGCAACTTTACCAAGCCTACAAAAAGCAAACCATCTCTTTTAACGTTTAACGAAGTAACTACGTTATTCCACGAATTTGGGCACGCACTTCATGGTATGTTAGCAAATACTACTTACCCAAGTTTATCGGGGACCAGTGTATATTGGGATTTTGTGGAATTACCAAGTCAGGTAATGGAAAATTGGTGCTACGAAAAAGAGGCCTTAGAATTGTTTGCTAAGCACTATGAAACTGGTGAACTCATCCCCATGGATTTAGTTGAGAAGATTAAAGAATCGGCTACTTTTCACGAAGGCATGCAAACCTTGCGCCAACTGAGTTTTGGTTTACTAGACATGAGTTGGCACGGTGGAGCATCACCTGAAACAATTAATTCTGTAAAAGAACATGAATCGGAAACCTTTGTGAACACCACGCTTTACCCTGAAGTTCAGGAAAACTGTATGAGTACAGCTTTTGCCCATATTTTTCAAGGTGGATATTCTTCCGGTTATTACAGCTATAAATGGGCTGAAGTTTTGGATGCTGATGCTTTTGAATACTTTAAAGAAGAAGGGATTTTTAGTAAAGAAGTTGCCACGAAATTTAAAGACCATGTTCTATCTCAAGGTGGAACAGAAAACCCAATGACACTTTATAAACGTTTTAGAGGGCAAGAACCAAAACCTGAAGCACTATTAAAACGTGCAGGGTTAATTGAAAAGTAATTCTTTTACAACGATTTAATATAGTTATACATTTTCTCTCTACCCTTTTGATCAGGCATTTTACCATAACCAGCCATCATATTATCAATCATATGGTGCGGTTTGGAAGTCCCGGGAATGATACAGGTCACCAATTCATTAGATAAAATAAACTTTAAGAAAAACTGTCCCCAACTATTGATATTGTAGTCTTTAGCCCAAGTTGGAATTTCTTTTCCTTTGGTAGCTCTAAACAATCTACCAGTTTCAAAAGGTCTGTTAATTAGGGTAGCTGTATTGTATTTATCAACCGTTTCAAATAATGACTTTTCTGCATGACGTGATAAAATTGAGTAATTGAACTGTACAAAATCGGGTTTTTCAGCTTTAATTACTTGTTCCAATTGAGCATGAGAATCATCGGTGTAATGCGTGATGCCCCAATATTTAATTTTACCTTGCTCTTTCCAATCGCGCAGTGTTTTTACATGAATTTTCCAATCAACTAGATTATGAATTTGCATTAAATCCATTTGCTCTCGTTTCATTCGTTTGAATGAATTCTGCATTTGACCAATTCCTTCGTCTTTGCCTTTGGTCCATACCTTAGTGGCGTAAAAGAAATCATCCTTAAAATCTGATTCTTGAGTTAAATCACCAACTACAGATTCTGAAGTCCCATACATTGGAGATGAATCGATAACAGTTCCTTTTAAGGTATTCATTTCTTCCAAAACCTCTGTTAAGCGAGTCTTTTCTGCCATAGAACTTCCAACATCAAAAGTTTGCCATGTGCCCAAACCTATAACCGGCAAACTTTGATTAAAAGACGGTATTTTTCTTAACAAAATTTCATCTTTAAAATTAAATGAAGACAGTAACGGAGACAACGCCATTCCCAATCCGGCAAGTCCAGATAGTTTTAAAACATCTCTCCTATTATATTCCTTATTAATCACATTCTAAAATTAATGAAAATAATTTTAGCCTCACTATTAAAGTCTAAAGTATATTAATCATGTCATTCTTCAAATCAAATAAACCACTATGGATTGGAAATCTACAGTTTTAATTAAAGAATGAAATTCTTGTTATAAGCACTTTGTCGTTCCGAATGAGGTACGAAGAGGAATCTCATAATTTTGACAGCATAATGAGATTTCTTACTATGTTCGAAATGACAATCAGCACACAAAAGGGTTATAGAAACTAAAGTAACTGCAATGAAATTTAAGGTTTTAAGCTCTAAGTAAATAATAAACTTTCAATAATTATTGAAAGTTTAGAAATTAATTATATCTTTGTTATATGAATTACGAAGAAGCAAAGGAAAAGTTTATTAGTACTTGGGGGAGTTTGGGTTCTATGTGGGGTATAAATAAAGCCATGGCACAGATACAAGCACTGTTATTTATTTCTACGAAACCGCTTTCGATGGAGGACATTATGAAGGAACTTAAAATCTCTAGAGGCAATACAAGTATGAATTTACGCCAGCTCATGGATTGGGGTATTGTTACTAAAGAATTGGTTCCAGGTGAACGTAGAGAATTCTTCACTACGGAAAAAGATGTGGAAGAATTGGCGAGACATATTGCTAAAGAACGAAGCCGACGTGAAATAAAACCAGTTATTAAAACCTTAAAAGAGGTAAGTTCTATTAAAAATGATGGTACGGCAAAAACTAAAGAACTTATTAAACAAACAAAAGCCCTCCATGACTTAACAGAAACAGCTGATAGTATGATTAACAAACTAGTAAGTCAAGAGCAAAACTGGGTAACAAAATCTTTACTAAAACTGATAAAATAAAAAATTTAAATACATCTTTCAATATTTTCTGAAAGTTTAAAAATAATAAAAATGAATCAAAAAAGAATATTTATGACATGTGAATGGAGAGACCTAATCATGTCTACTTTTGAAGTTGAAAAGTCAGTCCTTGAACCTTACTTGCCAAAAGATACAGCAATAGATCTATATAATGGAAAAGCATTAATTAGCCTAGTTGCTTTCACCTTTTCCAAAGTAAAATTCTTTGGTATTAAAGTGCCATTTCATCAACACTTTGGACAAATAAATTTTCGTTTTTATGCAAAATCAAAAACAGATGGCTCTAGAGGAGTTGTTTTTATAAAAGAATTTGCACCAAAGCATTTAATAGCCCTAGTAGGCAACACATTATATAACGAGCCTTATTTTTTTAAAGATATCGGTTTAAAAAAACAAATAAAAGAAGATAGTTTAAAACTAAGCTATAATTTCCGAGATGCCGCTATTAAAGCTGAAGCTAGTTATAGCACCAAGGACCTCAAAAAAAATACCCTAAAACATTTTGTTGTTGATAGATACATTGCCTTTATTAAGAATAAAAAAAATAAAACAGTTAGATATAACATCTACCATAAACCTTGGAAAACATATCAATTAAGTAAATCAGTTCTTGATAACCGTTTATTACAACTTCTTCCAACAAATTTTAAGAACTTAAAGCATCTCTCAACCTATTTAATAAATGGTTCTCAAGTTAGTATTCAAAGAGGTGTTCCTCAGTAATTTTTAATATCAATCAAGCTATACAGAATATTCATTTATTTATCTTATTTTTGGTAGTATTAAAACAATTGCTAGACAATGCCCAACCATCAAATTAATCCAAATAAATGGATCGATTTATATTCTGATTACCTATACAACTACACTATAACGCGTGTTAGTGATAGAGAGATTGCTCAAGATTTGGTTCAAGATACTTTTTTGGCGGGCTTAAAGTCAATGAAAAATTTTAAAGGAGAAGCCAGTGAACGTACATGGCTTATATCAATTTTAAAAAGAAAAATTATTGACCACTATCGGAAAATTAATTCTAATAAAGGTAAAGCTGAAGTTAGAATTAATTATAAAGACGATGAAACTGAAGGCGATTGGCTAGAAGAGCGAGTTGCAGACCCATTTGATAAAACTGCAGAAGACCAAATGCAGAACAGCGAATTAGGGGATGCCATTTACAACTGTTTAAGTAAACTCCCAGAAAAACAAGCCGAGGTTTTTAAAATGAAAACAATACAAGGTTTTGAAACCGAAGTTATTTGTAATGAACTAAATATTACAGCGTCTAACCTTTGGGTAATTATTCATAGAGCGCGTACAGCTATGGCAAGTTGCTTAAAAGAAAATTGGTTTTAATTATGAGTAAGAAGTTTAGGATAATGATTCCGTGTGAAGAAGCAAATCATGTATGCGATAAGACACAGTACAAGGAATCAACGTTATGGGAAAAAATAAAACTGAATTTACATTTAATTTATTGCAAGGTTTGCAGAGAGTATTCTAATAACAACGGTAAGCTTACTAAGAAAATAAAGCAGTCTAAAGTTGAATGTTTAGACCCAAATTGCAAAAAAAATATGAAAAAAGAACTTGACAGAGCTATTGAAGAACAAGCTTCCTAAATCATTATTTTCAAAATTATTAGCCATAAAACAGGCAACCCTTCTACCCAAAAAGAACTATAATACTTCCCCTGCTTTTTTGTAGCCAAAACAACTAATGATAGTGTGCAGAGAAGAATTACTCCTAAAGCTAAAACTTGAACTAAGTTTAATTCGTCTTTAAATAATTCCAATGTAAATAAACCGAGTAATAAAATGACTCCTACCGCTTTAGTATTTATAACCCCAATTTTTTGTGGAACAGTAGAGAGTTTTAAACTATCAAACCGCAAATCTCTAATTTCAAAGGGCAACATTAAAACAATAACATACATGTAACGCTGAACACCTGTTATAAAAGCATCTGTATTTAATTGAAACTCGTTATTAATTAAGGGAATAAAAACGGTTACACCACTCCATACTAAAGCTATTAAATAAATTTTTAGACCACCAATGCTTCTTAAGTTCTGTTGCTTATCAACAAAAAAACGTTTTGGTAAAAAAGGTATCGCGTAAAAAAAAGTAAGCATTCCAAATAAAACCATATACAACAAAGTCTTCATTGGCAATTTCAATGCATAAAACACCAGACATAAAAAACAGAAGAACGAAAAAACTTGAATGGTTTTTAACCAGCTTGCCAACCGTCTATGGTGAAATTTTGCAATTCCAAAATACTTCACAAAATTATATCCGGTTACAGATGCAAAAAAAACAAAAAACAATAGGGTTTTATCTATCGGAACTTGAAATTCAATAAGGGTTATCCATGTTAAAGAACATACTGCCAAAGCAACATGAATACTACTATTAATGTAGAAATTAAATACCTGTTTAACTATGCCCATTAAACAAAAATAAAGAAACTGTTAATAACGTCATCAAACGGTTAAAAACTTTCCAATTAATGCAATTAACAACATTAAATATTACGTATTTTTGCGGATTGTATAACAAATTGTAATTGAATGAATACAAACGCTTTTGCTCTGCGTCATATTGGTCCAAATGAAGATGACCAAAAGAAAATGTTAAACGCTCTTGGTCTAGAGTCTTTTGAACAGTTAATTTATGAAACCATTCCTGATGAAATTCGTCTAAAGGATGGGTTGAATTTAGATGAACCAATGACAGAGCATGAATATTTATTGCATATTCATGATGTTTCTAAAACTAATAAAGCTTACAAAACCTATATTGGTTTAGGATATCACCCAACAGTAATGCCTGCTGTTATACAACGTAATATATTAGAGAATCCGGGTTGGTATACAGCTTACACTCCTTACCAAGCTGAAATAGCACAGGGGAGATTGGAAGCTCTTCTAAATTTCCAAACGATGGTGATAGAACTTACCGGAATGGAAATTGCCAATGCATCATTACTAGATGAAAGTACAGCTGCTGCCGAGGCTATGAGCTTATTGTTTGCTGTTCGTGAACGCGCTCAGAAAAAAGCTGGTATAAATAAGTTTTTTGTTTCTGAAAATATATTACCTCAAACGCTTTCGCTATTGCAAACTAGAGCAACTCCAATTGGTATTGAATTAGTTATAGGAAAAGAAGAATCATTTGATTTTTCTCCAGAATTCTTCGGAGCTATTTTACAGTATCCTGGAAAAGATGGTCAAATTACAGATATAAAATCGTTCATAGAAAAGGGGAAAGAAACTAATATTAAGGTAGCTGTAGCCGCAGATATTTTAAGTCTTGTTAAACTTGAAGCGCCTGGTAATTTTGGTGCCGATGTTGTTGTGGGAACTACGCAACGTTTTGGAATCCCAATGGGTTATGGCGGACCTCACGCCGCATATTTTGCAACGAAAGAAGCCTATAAAAGAGATATTCCTGGTCGAATTATTGGAGTTACAAAAGACACCAATGGAAACAGAGCACTTCGTATGGCTCTTCAAACCAGAGAGCAGCATATTAAAAGAGATAGAGCTACATCTAACATCTGTACAGCACAAGTATTGCTAGCCGTTATGGCAGGAATGTACGCTGTTTTTCATGGTCCTAAAGGCTTAAAATTCATAGCTAACAATGTACACAACAAGGCATCGAAATTAGCTGAAGCTATTCAGACTTTAGGCTATAACCAGGTAAACTCATCATTCTTTGATACGCTTCAAATTAAAACAGATGCTAAAAAGATTAAAGAAGTAGCAAGAGAGAAAAAGGTTAATCTATATTATCCGGATAAAAATACGGTGACTATTTCCATAAATGAAGCTACTTCAATCAGAGACATAAATTATCTAATATCCGTTTTTGCTGAAGCTGCTGATAAAGACACAATTATTATTGCGGATGTAGAACAAGTAAATAATATAGAATCATCTATTCAAAGAAAGTCAACTTTTTTAACGCTTGATGTATTTAATAAACATCATTCAGAAACTCAATTGATGCGCTATATAAAATCTTTAGAGCGTAAGGATTTATCGCTTAATCATTCTATGATTTCATTAGGTTCTTGCACTATGAAGTTAAATGCAGCATCCGAAATGTTACCTTTAAGTTGGTTTAAATGGGGTAATATTCACCCCTTTGCTCCTAAAAAACAAGCAAAAGGATACAGAAGAGTGTTAAAAGAGTTAGAAAATCAGTTAACAGAAATCACAGGTTTTGCAGCAACATCTTTACAACCAAACTCTGGAGCCCAAGGTGAGTTTGCTGGTTTAATGGTCATTAAAGCTTATCATGAATCACGTGGTGAGGGTCATCGAAACATTTGCTTGATTCCTTCTTCTGCTCATGGAACAAATCCAGCAAGTGCTGTTATGGCGGGCATGAAAGTAGTTGTTACCAAATCTACAGACGAGGGTAATATTGACGTTGACGATTTACGCGAAAAGGCTATTAAGCACAAAGACAATTTATCAGCTCTAATGGTAACATATCCCTCAACACATGGTGTATATGAATCTGCCATTAAAGAAATTACTCAGATTATTCATGATAATGGTGGTCAAGTTTATATGGACGGCGCCAACATGAATGCTCAAGTTGGTTTAACAAACCCTGGAAATATTGGTGCAGATGTTTGTCACCTAAACCTACACAAAACCTTTGCAATTCCGCACGGTGGAGGTGGACCAGGTGTTGGCCCTATTTGTGTTGCCAAACAATTAGCGCCTTTCCTACCAGGAAATCCAGTACTCAAAACTGGTGGAAATAAAGCTATTACTGCTATTTCTGCCGCTCCTTTTGGTTCTGCTTTAGCTTGTTTAATATCCTACGGTTATATTAAAATGTTAGGAGCCGAGGGCTTAACAGAATCTACTAAAGTGGCAATTTTAAATGCCAATTATATTAAGCATAGATTAGATGGTCATTTTAATACATTATACTCTGGTGAACGTGGTAGAGCAGCACATGAAATGATTGTAGATTGCCGACCTTTTAAAGCAAATGGTGTTGAAGTAACTGATATTGCAAAGCGTTTAATGGATTATGGTTTTCATGCACCTACGGTGTCTTTCCCTGTGGCAGGAACTTTAATGATTGAACCTACCGAAAGTGAAAGCAAAGAAGAATTAGATAGATTTTGTGACGCCATGATTTCTATTAAAGCAGAAATTGATAGTGTTATAAAAGAAGATTCAAATAACGTTTTGAAAAATGCACCTCACACCATGGATATGATAACAGCGGACACATGGGATTTCCCCTATTCAAGAGAAAAAGCTGCGTTCCCGTTAGAATATATTAGAGATAATAAATTCTGGCCTAGTGTAAGACGTGTTGATGATGCCTATGGAGATAGAAATTTGGTATGCTCTTGTGCGCCAATAGAAGATTATGTAGAGGCTTAAATTACGGTGTTGAACATCGTAATAATTTTAACGGTGAATTCAATAATTTGGATATAGCGCTTATATTAGCTTTTTAAGTAAAAAATTAATAGCAAAACATATTCTATGAATATTAAAATAACCGGAACGGGAAGCTATATACCTGATACCATTGAAAAGAATGAGAGCTTTCACAATCATGAATTTTTAAATACTGACGGTTCTTCAATTAATGCTCCAAACGAGGTTATATTAGAAAAATTTAAGGCTATTACAGGAATTGCTGAACGTCGTTATGCAAAAGACCATCACAATTCTTCTGATTTAGGGTTCTTTGCTGCCGAAAAAGCCATCGAAGATGCAGGAATTGATCCTGAAACTTTAGACTATATCATAGTTGCACAAAATTTTGGTGATGTAAAAAGTAACAGTATTCAAAGTGACATGTTACCATCTATTGCAACAAGAATAAAGCACAGTTTGCGCATAATAAACCCCAAATGTGTTGCCTACGATTTACTATTTGGTTGCCCAGGTTGGGTTGAAGGTGTAATTCAAGCCAAGGCTTTTATACAATCAGGAATGGCCAAACGTTGTTTAGTTATAGGTACAGAAACACTCTCCCGAGTTGTTGATAAACATGATAGAGATTCTATGATTTTTTCTGATGGTGCCGGTGCAACCATTATAGAAGCAACTGAGGAAGAAGGTGGAATTTTAGCTCATGAGACAGCTAGTTACACTTATGATGAGGCTTATTATCTCTACTTTGGAAACTCCAATAATCAAGAATTATGCAGAGATACGCGATACATCAAAATGGATGGTCGTAAAATCTATGAATTTGCTTTAGTGAATGTTCCAAAGGCAATGAAAACCTGTTTGGATAATAGTGGTGTAGATATAAAAGACCTTAAGAAGATTTTTATCCATCAGGCCAATGAAAAAATGGATGAAGCCATTTTAAAACGTTTTTACAGACTTTATAGAACTGAAATTCCTGAACATATAATGCCTATGAGTATTCAAACCTTAGGAAACAGCTCAGTAGCAACAGTACCAACTTTACTTGATTTGGTAAAAAACAACAAAATGGAGAACCATAACTTGACTAAAGGAGACGTGGTTATTTTCGCCAGCGTTGGAGCCGGAATGCATATTAACGCTATTGTTTATAAATATTAGCCCTATCCTTAATGTACGAAAAAAGCTTTCCTAATAAACGCTTTAAGCACACAATTTTATTCTTAAAAAAACACATTTCCAGTTCAGAAAACATTTTAGACCTTGGTGTTGAAAATCCTTTTTCTAAAATTATGGTTGAACATGGATATTCTGTTAAAAACACAAAGGGAGAAGATTTAGATGAAGACTTGAGTAACCTGATAAAATCAGATGCCAAAGTTGTTACTGCTTTCGAAATATTTGAACATTTATTATCTCCTTACACAGTTTTAAAGAATATAAAAGCAGATAAGTTGGTAGCCAGCATCCCTTTAAAACTATGGTTTTCTCCTGCTTATAGAAGTAAAACTGATAAGTGGGATAGACACTATCATGAATTTGAAGACTGGCAGTTTGATTGGTTATTAGAAAAAACTGGTTGGAAAATAATTGACCACCAAAAATGGACTAATCCGACAAAAAAAATTGGAATCCGCCCTATTTTACGTTGGTTCATACCAAGGTATTATATTGTCTATGCTGAAAGAGTGAATAACTAAACAATTTTATGATCTCTCTTAAAATAATTCTAAAAACTTGGATAAGGTTTTTTTTATGTTGAGATTTATATCGTGAATTTCTACATTGTCATACCAGCTCATAACGAGGAAAATTCAATTGGATTAACTTTAGATTCTTTGGTCAATCAAACTTTAAAACCAAAGAAAATTGTTGTTGTAAATGACAATTCTACCGACAAAACATCTGATGTAGTTGAAGGTTATTCTTTTAAATATGATTTTGTAAAACTGGTCAATTCAAAATCGTCAAATCAGCACCTACCTGGAGCTAAAATTATTAATGCATTTTACAAAGGGTTTGAAACTTTAGATGAGCATTACGATGTCATTTGTAAGTTTGATGCCGACTTAATTTTTCAAGACAACTACTTACATCAATTAGCAAGTCATTTTCAACAGAATGAACGCTTAGGAATGGCTTCTGGGTTTTGTTATATTGAAAAAAACGGAGAATGGATTCTTGAAAATCTCACTAGAAAAGATCACATTAGAGGTGCTCTAAAAGCCTATAGAAAACAATGTTTTTTAGAAATTGGTAAGTTAAAATCATCCATGGGTTGGGACACTGTTGATGAACTTCTTGCTAAATATTATAATTGGGAGATTTTAACTGATGAGCTCCTACACATAAAACACCTTAAACCAACGGGTATAAGCTACAACAAAGCCTCAAAGTATTTACAAGGTGAAGCTATGTACAAAATGCGTTATGGTTTCATCATCACTTTGATATCGGCCATGAAATTGGCTTTCAAAAAAGGAAGTTTACAATTATTCATAGATTATTTAGGTGGTTATTTTAAGGCGAAAAAGGAAAAACCCCAACAATTGATAACCGAAGAACAAGGTAAGTTCATCAGACAATTACGCTGGAAAGGAATGATTCAAAGAAAAAGGCTTTAAACTACTAGTTTAAAGCCTTTTTATATAAAGTCTAATTAATTTAATCAATCACCAGTTGTTTAATTGCTACCGCACCTGAATCAAGGTTAGTAACTTTTACAAAGTAAATTCCACTATCATAATCACTTACATCCAAACTTTGCTTTTTGAACACTGTTCTAAATGTTATGTCTTCATTATAAATCATAGAATTGTTCAAATTGAACAAGCTTATATTTACATTATCAGCTGAAAAATTAATTAACTTAACTGTCACACTTCCCTTAGAAGGATTTGGATATAATGCAATTTTACCAGAAGTGCTTGCCGTTCTAACAATGGTTATTGGATTAGATAAATCAAAACAAGCTCCAGTTAAACCTGAAACTAAATGATCTCCTTCATCTGGAACTGTAAGACCTTCTATGCCATCTTCATAACTTAAATGCCATAGTTTACAAGTTCCTGCTGCTGCACCATCAAAATCTGGATCTGTATAATTATCATGTACTCCTAAGATTTTTGTTCCATCCTCATCAGTAACTAACCATTTAGAATTTGTCCCAACATTGCCTGTTAAAGTAATAGCGTCTGCTGCAATTTTATCAGCCGTTTCATCACCTACAGTAAAACTAAAACTGTTATCTGTGCCTCCAGTAATACTTCCTCCATTAATAGCTGTTCTATTTACTGTAATGGCATTAGACAAAACATAGCACCCGCTTAGTTGATTTGCATTGGTTACACCATCAAAACTTACATTATCCTCATAACCAAGATG
>NZ_VRKQ01000023.1 GCF_008056315.1 Seonamhaeicola maritimus
GACCAAGTACGTGTGATAACAGATTCATTAGCACATTGACCAGCAGCAACTACGTCTGAGTAAGCAGCTTGTCCTATGTTTGTATCACAAGAATCAGACTCATCCGATACATCACCAGTAAGTGTTAAATCAGTTGCATCATCCTCACAGTTTATTGTTAAATCAGCAGGAACTGTAAAGTCAGGAGCTATAGTGTCTTCAATTGTAAACTTAGCAGTAGTTTCAATAAAGTTACCACAGCCATCAGTAGCTCTAAATGTTACAATTACGCTACCAGTCATACCACATTCATCAGACATAACATTTCCATTTAAGTTATAATCATTAGACCATGACACACTAGAACAGTCATCCGTTGCCGTAGATCCTGCATTGGTGGTCAACCAGGAATTAAATTGAGATAAATTACCTGATCCATCGCATTGTACCGTTTGATCTGCAGCAGGTGTTTGAATAGTTGGTTTAATAGTATCTGATATAGAATAGGTTGCTGTTGTAGAAACAGAATTACCATTAATATCTGTAGCAGTAAAAGTAACTTCTACAGGAGCAGAACAATCAGAACCTGTACCCGTATAATCATTATCCCAAGTGAGCCCACAAGCATCAGTAGCTATTGCTCCACCGTTATTTAATAACCAAGCTTCTATCTCCCCATTATTTCCGTTTCCATCACATTCCACAATAATAGGGTTAGCAGTTGTAGTAATTACAGGATCGACATTATCTTCAACAGTAACAGTAGCGTTACAAG
>NZ_VRKQ01000010.1 GCF_008056315.1 Seonamhaeicola maritimus
GCGGGAACTGGACTCGAACCAGTGACCTTCGGGTTATGAGCCCGACGAGCTACCTACTGCTCTATCCCGCGATATAATTAATCTGAAACAACTTACTTAGCGTTTAACTTTCGGTTCATAATGCCGACCAAATTATTTCGGACTGCAAATATACAATCCTTTTTAGGTTTCTACAAACATAAAATGAGAAAAAATCACTGTTCAATGCTATTTGCTTGAAAACCTGAAATCTCTGATTCAAAAACTTCAAATGAGATTTCGATTGGATTGCAACAAACCTCACAATCTTCAATATAATTCTGAACAATAATAGAATCATCTAACAGCATTGAAATTTCCTGCCAACAATACGGGCATGTGAAGAATTGCTCAATCATGTTTAAAAATAAAAAAGTGGTTTATAATAAACCACTTTTAAAACTAAAAATATAAAACATTACTCTATTATTCTTTTTCAATATCCATTACAGCTGTAGCATTCTGTGAGTTTAACATCATCATACTAGGAGGGTTCTTACCAGAAACACTAATATATTCTTGGTTTAAATTATTGTCACTAACCATAATTGTGGTTAACTTTGTTAAATTCATAAACTCCATAGGAAGTTCTCCCGTTAGTTTATTTGTAGATAACAATAGTTCCTCTAAATCTTGCAATTGGGCAATTTCAACAGGTATTTCTCCTTCCAATCTATTATCCATCAAACTCAACTTTTGCAACTTTGAAAGGGCATATATTTCATTTGGTATTGTCCCAGTTAAAAAGTTACTTCCTAATAAAAGCTCTTTTAAGTTAGTTAAACCCATTAATGAATTTGGAATTTCTCCTGTAAACTTATTACTATATAATTTTAAGGATTCCAATTTCTTTAATTCTCCTAATTCAACTGGAATATTTCCTTCAAAGGCATTCATAAATAATTCTAAAGAAGTTAGCTCTTTTAAACCACTTAGAGATGCCGGTATGCTACCAGAAATTTTATTAAAACCTAAATTAATTTTTCTTAAACCTGAAAGGTTACCAATTTCTTGTGGTAATTCGCCCTGAAGATTATTAAATGGTAAATTAATTTCAACTATGATATTATCCTCCACAGTTACACCATACCAAGTATCTATGGTCGTACTTAAGTCCCACTTGGTGTTCCATTGTTCACCATTTGTTGAATTATATAATGCAATTAAGGCATCTTTCTCGGTAGAAGAAATATTTGCAAATGAATACGCAGTTGTTAATAAACAAACCACTACTAGCTTTAAGGTTTTCATTGTTAGAATAGATTTGGGATTAATTCTGTAACGAAAATACCTCAAAACAAGCTTAAAGACTATTTTAATCGATGAAATACATGAAATTTTAACAAACTCTAATCGATGAACTGCTCAATTTCAAGCTGAATCGCCTCCCATTTCACCATTAATACTTCTAAGTCTGCTTTTTTCTGATGGTAATTATCAAAGAAATTTGGCTTAGAGGAAACTTCCTCATAATTGATTTCAAGCTCTAAATCAATACCTTTTATATCCTTTTCAAGCTGATTGATTTTAGCTTCAACATTACTTAATTTATTATTTAAAGACTTTAACTTTTTCTGTTCTTCGTAAGAATGTTGCTTTTTCTTTTTAGGTTCTTCTTTTATCACCGTTCGCTTTTCAACCTCACGCAAATTCTCTACTTTACGTTGATCTAAATAATAATCAATATCGCCTAAGTATTCTTTTATTTTATGATCTTTAAACTCATAAACTTTATTGGTTAGACCTTGCAGGAAATCACGATCATGCGACACCAATATCAAAGTACCTTCATAACGATTTAATGCTTCTTTAAGTACATTTTTCGATTTAATATCAAGATGATTTGTAGGCTCATCCATTATTAAAACGTTAAAAGGCTGCAACATTAATTTGGCAAGAGCTAGACGATTACGCTCACCACCAGATAGCACTCTCACATACTTTTCAACTTCATCCCCTCTAAATAAAAAAGAACCCAAAATGTCTCGTACTTTACTTCTGTTTTTTTCATTGGCAGCATCAATCATAGTATCTAAAACCGTTTTATTTCCGTCTAAATACTCTGCTTGATTTTGCGCAAAATAACCAAGCTGTACATTGTGACCAAGTTTTAAATGACCATCAAACTTAATATCATTAACTATTATTTTAGCCAAAGTAGATTTACCTTGTCCGTTTTGCCCAACAAAAGCCGTTTTGCTATCGCGTTCAACTAGTAAACTTATGTTTTTAAGCACCTCTTTCTCACCATAATTTTTAGAAACAGTTTCAGCTTCAATAACCACTTTCCCAGGTGTTACTGAAACAGGGAAATTAAGCGTCATCACACTATTATCATCTTCATCAACCTCAATTCTTTCAATCTTATCAAGTTTTTTAATAAGTGACTGGGCCATAGTTGCTTTTGAAGCCTTTGCTCTAAACTTTTCAATAAGTTTCTCTGTGTGCTCAATATGCTTTTGCTGATTTTTTTGAGACGCCAATTGCTGCGTTCTTAACTCCTCACGAAGCACCAAATATTTAGAATATGGCTTTGGGTAATCATAAATTCTACCTAAAGAAATTTCAATAGTTCTATTAGTAACATTATCAAGAAACATTTTATCATGTGATACAATAACAACAGCTCCAGAAGTGTTTTTCAAAAAGATTTCCAACCAAATAATAGATTCAATATCTAAATGGTTGGTAGGCTCATCTAAAAGCAATATATCATTATTCTGAAGTAATAATTTAGCTAATTCAATACGCATACGCCAACCACCAGAAAAAGTATCTGTAAGTTTATCAAAATCTTCGCGCTGAAAACCAAGACCTTGTAAAATTTTTTCGGTATCACCCTGATAATTATAACCACCTAAGATCTCGTATTGATGTTGCATCTCATTAATATCAACCATGAGTTGATGATATCCTTCACTTTCATAATCGGTGCGTTCAGCTAATTGGGTATTAATAGTTTCCATTTTAGCTTCTAACAGTTTGATTTCGGTAAAAGCTTCATAGGCTTCCTCTAAAACCGTTCTTCCAAAAACGAAATCAATATCTTGTTTTAGAAAGCCAATTTTCAAGGCTTTATCTGCTGCTATTTGTCCTGAATCTGGCTCTAACTCTTTAGATAAAATCTTAAGCATAGTAGATTTTCCTGCCCCATTTTTACCAATTAGCCCCACTCTGTCTCCATTTCCAAGTTTAAAAGTAATATCTTCAAAAAGGTATTCTCCTTGAAATGAAATAGATAAATTATGAATATTAAGCATAGAAATGTGACTTTAGTTACAAATTTTAGAACTTTTACAGCTACTTTTGTTTTTTAAAACGCACGCAAAAATACACTAAAATATATGTTTAAAAAAGGAACTAAATTTTATAGTATTATTACCGGCTCTTGCCCAAAATGTCATCAGGAGTCAATGTACTGCAATAAAAATGCTTATATCATAGCAGATACCTTAAAAATTAATGAGTGTTGTTCAAATTGCAATACCAAATACCGGATTGAGCCTTCCTTTTTTTACGGTGCCATGTACGTAAGTTACGCCGTAGGTATTGCCTTTGCTGTGGCCGCTTTTGTAATTAGCAACCTATTTTTAAATGCCAGTTTAAAAGTTACGTTTATTTCAATTGTTGGTACTTTAGTAGTTTTTATGCCTATAATTATGAGGCTTTCCAGAAATATTTGGATTAACTTTTTTATGCATTACGATAAAGATTTAGTTAAGAAATAATTTTTTGGGCGTTACCCTGCGGGTCGCGCTTTGCGCACTACATGGTAGTTTGCTACAATCGCTAACGTGGGCACTTTAGCTAATAAATCGCTTAATATCAATTTCCCGTTCTAAGGCCATCTCATTTTCTATAAAATTATAAAGCTGTTTAGCCACATAAGGGCCTATCATAACACCACGAGTACCAAGCCCGTTCAATACATACATGTTTTTATAAACTAAATGACTTCCAACTAAAGGTCTTCTATCTTTAACGGTTGGTCTTACACCTGCCATTTGATTAACTACTTTAAACGGACATGCCATAAGCATTTTAAGCTTCTCTAAGAGCTCTTCTTTAGCCTTTAATGATGTTTTATTGGTTAAGTCTTTCCATTCGTAAGTAGCCCCAACAATGTATAAATCATTCCCTATCGGAATTAAAAAGGCTGCCGATTTTAAAACAAAATCAATCTTTAATTCTGGTGCGTGAATAATAAGCAATTCTCCTTTGGCTGGAACTAAAGGTAAATGATTAAAAAACGGATTTTGCTTAATTCCAAATCCTTCTGCAAACACAATTTTTTTAGCTTCAAGGGCTTCATATTTAACATAGTCAGGTGTTATTTTTAAAGTCTCATAATCGAAGTCTACTTCAAAAAAACTATTCTGTTTTTTCAAAAAATCTTTATAGGCATCAATTAAAGTCTTTACATCTATTCTTCCAGTATTAAAAACTTCACCAAAACCAAATGGTGCATCAATACTTTCATTGTAGTTCTTAATTATTTTATCAGAAAGAAATTCAGCTATTAATGGTTTATCAGAAGCTGTAAACCAGTTATTCTGTTCTTCGGTTGAAGCAAACTTTCGGTAAACAGGAATTTTATAATCTAACTTAACTTTTAATAATTTTTCTAATGAAGCATAAAAAGGTAAAGCCAATTCAAGTTGTTCTTTACTTTTCCAAACGGAGGTAAACCTTTTTAAAACAACTGGATTATAAAGCCCCCCAGCAACTGCAGAAGATAGTTGGGAACCATTATCAAAAACCACAAAGCTTTTATTGTTCTGCCTAAGCTGTTCGCAGAAATTTATACCTGCCAAACCAATACCAACAACTATATAATCAACTTGCATGTTGCGAAGATAAAAAATTGGATTTCAGACCTTATAGAAAAAACAAAAAAAAAGCCCACTATAAAGTGGGCTCTTAATTTCTATTAATTTATGTGGTTTAATATGTCCACATATCCAGTTCAAAATCTCTAATCTTAGTTTTAATCCTATCAGATTCTAATAATTGCATTAAAGCATTTTGAGCGATATACTCATTAACTTTTCTATCTCCCTGAACATTTTCTTCTTGATAGATATATCCATGAAAACGTCGAGAATTTAAGATATGATCAAATGAGAATGGAATCGCGCTATTTTCATTATTGAAAGATTTAGCTTCATGCAAGACCGCTCTTGCATCAGGAAAAAACACCCAAAATAACTCTACTAAATCTGGTTCTTCTTCGTCAATAAAATTAACATCAGGAGCTACAGGAGCAATACCCAAAAGTCTATATTTCATTTCAGATTGGCGCTTATCAAAATACCACAACCCTTTAATTCTGTATTGGGTAATATCTGCAGCGGTAATATCACGTCTGTTAATATACTCAGCAGATAATTCCTCTCCTGCATTTAATTGTTCAATACCTAACTCGGTTGTATCAATTTTCACCAAAGCGGCTTCAATATCCTTTAATGTTCTTTGTGTTGTAAAATAAGAATCATCATAAATCCTTTCTATCTTTCCATTTTTAATGTTCTTCATAAGCACATCGTACAAAGACCTTCTATCGCTACCGATATTATTGGTATCTACAGGATAGTATAACGGAAAGTTAGCACGCTCGTCAAGAACAATATTCTCCCATGTCATTTTAGAAAACAGAATGTCTCTATCGTCTACATAACCATACGGCAATGCCGTATCATTATCAATAGCTTTCTGTGCTTCCGTTCTTACCCCAATTTCATCAGGGCTTTTAGCATTCAATATATTTGCCTGAGCAAACATACTTGTTGCCGAAAAAACGGTTATAATGGCTAATAAAAAACTTTTACAATTCATCTTTATTTTTTTTAATAGGGCTTAATCTAAGACTATTCTTAAATATTAATTAGTAAGCTCAATAAATACTGGTGATACTTTTTTAAGTATAACACTTACACCACTGGCCTTTGCCTGAATATCAAAAATTTGAACACCAGAACCTCGTTTTGCCTTACGCAAAGCTGATTTAGCCCTACTATCAAGCTTGCTACCACTAACATTTATCGTTGGTTGTCCAGGAACTTTAAATTTAAACCCTGTAACACGTAATGGTAATTCAAAGTCAAAATCATCAAACTTAGCACCAATAGTTGAAATTTCAAGACTATTACGTTGCATCTTAATAGCACCGTCTTCACCTCTGATAGTTCCTGTTGGTTTAGGTAAATCTTTAATTCTGAAGGTTGCATTATCGTTAACAGATGAACCGTCTGGTAGTTTACCTGTAACATTAATTTTAACTTCTCTACCTTTAACAGTAGTAACATCCATAACATAATTACTTCCTCTTACTCTAGATAAACCTTGAGCTCTAGCACTTACATTATTATCTGAAACACCAGCAAATGAAATAGTCATAGGATTTTTAACACCTCTATAAACTACATTCATTTTATCTGCAGAAATTGTAGCGGCATTAGGCTTAGGCACTGTAGCAAATGATTGATCTACTACAACCTCTACATCCTCACCATCTTGGGCAAAAATTAACTTACCTTCAATTTTATGCTCTCCAGGATTACCAGTTCCAACATTTAATTTTACTTTACCATCTTCAATAGTATATTGATCTTCTGTTAATGGTCTACCATCTAAAGTTAATTCTACTCTATTTGGTTTTGTGGTAGCATCTTTTCTACCTAAAACAATTTGACCATCAAATGTTTCTCCATTAAAATAAGCGGATTTAGTAGTCTCTAATAAAGTAGTATAATTTGTCATTGACACTTCACTAGATAGTGTTCCTTGCAACATATTAGATAATACCTCAGACTCTGTAGTCTTAATATCTGCTTGTAATTGTGTCATTTTAGTTAGAGAGGCAACCAAAGGAAATCCTTTATAATGATGCATTAACCAATTTACGGTTCCAGCTCCACGTTTAAGGTCATCTGTGTTAAATTTCTTTTGCACATCCTTTACTACGCTTTCCATACCTTTTTCATCAGCTAATATCTTAGCTACACCATCTCTAAAGGTGGCCATATGATTCATGAATTCTTCTCCTCCAGGTTTCAACTTGTCTCCTTTAAAGAAGTTTTCATCAAGGTAATCTCCCTTATCCATGATCTCATAATCAGTAGGATCATCAACAGTGGCTTTCATTTTAGACTTTAACTCTTCTAAATAATTATTAAAATCAGTTGCTAAAACGTCTATTTGGTGAGCTTTATCTTTTAAAGGCTCATACTTTGCTTTTTGGTCTATAGCTTTTTGGTCTAAACTAGCAACAAATGCTGCGTTACGGGTTGTTGCCGCTTCATTAGACTCTGTAAGCTTTTCGTTCATCAATCCGAAGGCCGAAAGCACTTCTTTAGACATATTTAAGGCCAACATCGCAATGAAGATTAAATACATCAGATTGATCATCTTCTGTCTTGGTGATAAATTATTTCCTGCCATATCTAATTAGGTTTTGGTTAATTAATATAAATTTGGGTAACCCCTAATTAGCTTTTGTTCATTGCAGATAACATACCTCCATATACACCGTTTAACGACGATAAGTTAGATGCTAAAGATTGCATTTGCTCTTTTAATTTAGCGGCATTCTCTACAGACTCTTCATTTAATGATGCTTGTTTATTAATACTTTCTAATTGTACTTTATACAAACTATTTAAAGATTCCATTTGAGCAGCAGCTAATGATAGTTCTTCACCATATTTTCTAGTTGCTTCTAAAGAATCAACAGTAGGAGAAAGATTCTTAGCAGCTCCTTCAAAGTTTTTAATACTATCGCCTAAACTAGCCATTAATTCGCCATCAATTTTAGCGTCTTTTAATAACTCATCTAATTTCTGAGACAATAATCCTTGTGGATTTTGAGCTCCTTTTTCAGCGGCCTGACCTCCAGCTAATTCTGGGTATACTAATGACCAATCTAAATCGTCATCTACTGGTTCAAATGCTGATATAGCGAATATAATTGCCTCTGTAACTAATCCAATAGTTAACATTACATTACCTGTTAAAGGTCCAATTTCAAAATGAATAATCTTAAAAAGTGCTCCAACAATTACAATTGATGCGCCTAATCCATAAGCTAAATTCATAAACTTTTTACTTGCTCTTGACTGTGCCATAATTTTCGGTTTTTAATTTAAGTATGAATACTTAAGTAGGTTAATTAATAGTGTTATTTATTATTGATTTGATTAAATTTTTGTCTTTTTACCGTTTTTAGTATTTACTTGTGTCCCCATATAATCTTGAACGGTTCTAAAGCCAATATAACTTCTTGCAGAATCTGCATATTCATAATCTCTTGAACTTACTTGCAAGAAATAAGCAACATCTTTCCATGATCCTCCACGAACAACTTTGCGCTCATTTTGCATATCATTCACACTTGGATTCACGGTAGACATATATTCATAAGACGATGGATCATATGATGAATTCACCCATTCGGCAACATTTCCTGCCATATTATAAAGATTATAGTCATTAGGCTCATAAGATTTAGCCTCTACTGTATATAATGCTTGATCTGCAGCATAATCTCCTCTCACAGGTTTAAAGTTTGCCATAAAACAACCTCTATCACTTTTTGCGTAAGGACCTCCCCAAGGGAACGTAGCAGCTCTAAGACCTCCTCTAGCAGCATACTCCCACTCAGCTTCAGAAGGTAATCTGAATGCATTAACAAAGTGCGCTCCTTTTTTGTCTTTTTGATAAGTGTTTTTCCATAAGGTCCTCCATTGACAAAAAGATTTGGCTTGTTTCCAAGTAACTCCTACCACAGGGTATTCACCATAAGCATCATGCCAAAAATAGTCATTATGCATTGGCTCATTATAAGAGTAAGAGAAATCTCTTATCCAAACAGTAGTATCAGGATAAACTTCAACTTCCTCTTTAAGAATAACATCTTTTCTTCTTAAACTTCTATCTTTAGCAGCCTTTTGTATATCCATGTAGGTATACTGAAACTTAAATTTAGAAACATCCCAAGTACGTTGTCCATTATAAGACTCTTCCATAGGTAAATACATAGTATCCATAACTTCAGCATAATATTCATCAGGATATTCAGCTGTATCAAATACTAACTCTATATCGTTGTTTAGGTTATAACCTTCATATCCTGTTGGACCAAGACCCGTATAATTCTCATAAATATATTTTTCATATACAGACATATCAGCAGTATCTGCTTCTTTAAAAGCATATTCACCAACACCACCATCTTCAGGAGTCATTCCAACTTCATCAGCTAAAATTGCCAATTTAGTTCTAATAGTAGAATCTCTTACCCAGTTAACAAACTGTCTATATTCACTATTAGTTATTTCTGTTTCATCCATATAAAATGGTCTAACAGTAACAGTTTTTGCTGGAGCATTGTGTACACCGGCTAAATCATCATCTGCTTTACCCATAATAAACGCACCACCAGGAACGAGCTCCATTCCATAGGGCTTTTCTGGATGCCACTTTTTTCCCTTAACACCAACTAACTCACCCCTATCTTTGGAGCCACAACTAGCTAGTAGTATTAGTACTGCGGTTAATAATGTAAACTTTTTCATAATCATAGAAAACTCGAGGTTAATTAATTCAGCTTCATTTTGAGAGCGTAAACATATTTATATATTTTTTAAAAAACAACTATTTTGATAAAAAATTTACATTTCATCGTAAAAAACAAGCATTTAATCGATGAAATTAACCTTTTACCCTGATATTGCTATTAAATACAATTCTTTTGGAACGCTTTATACCAGCGGTCTGGCACCTTATTACTGCAAGCATCTAAATAATCTTGATGCATGCAAGGTAATAACGTATGTCTTTTTAATTTATTATTGATTTCTTTTAAAAAAGGTATCTCAATCCACCATCTACCAGTTTTATTACTTTTATAAAAGATTAATTCTTGGGAGTCTACTAAGGTAATAAATTTTTGATAATTTCTATCATCAGAGAAATCATCATCACTCACCCTATAATTGACTCCTTCTATGAAGTACCAAAGCATTTGAGAAATTAACATAGAAGTAATCTCATCATCTTTGGATGGTTTGTATTCATATATACCGAAAGAAGACACCTTATTACTAATACCCGCATATCTAGAAATTGCACAAATTTCTTTACCATCTAAACCATTAGGAGAGAATTTTTGGTTCAAACTCACCTCTGGACTTCTTACAGATGTTAAATCAATACTTACAATATTAGCATCCCTTAAAACCGGTTCTACAATGGAAATGTTATTTGAAACTTCTCCTAACCTATATGACTCAAAATACAGGTTATCCATTAAATCTATTTCTTCTTGAGAATTAAAATAGGTTTGATAGCCAATGGTAGCATAATTAAATAAGTTATAAGGTTCGTCTAAAATAACTTTTCCAACAAAACTATTATTCTTAATAGGCTTAGTAGAGTCTCCTAAATCAAACTTACTATCTATATTAACTATATTAACCATAGGAATTAAATTATCATAAGCCCTATAATTTGCGTAAGTTAAATCTTGAGACCCCCCTAAAATGACAGGAATGATTTTCTTTTTAACTAATATATTAATAGCTGTTTTTAATGCGAAATAGGTATCCTCAACACTTTCTCCTTTATCAATATCTCCTAAGTCAGCTATAGAAGTATTCCAGCTACCTGGGAAAAGCCCATAAAAGGATTTCCTAATTTCATCCAATTGAAATTCTGCTCCTATATAATTTACATCATTTCTATTTTCTAAAACACCAATTATGGCAATTTGTACCCCTTCTAAATCTGGAATGCCATTCTGTTCTGAATGAATTTTAATTTTTCTTCCTAAAGCTTGCGTTGACAACAGCTCATTATGAGCTAAAACTAAATCTGAAACTGGAGACAGAAAATTAAAATTCATTTATACTATTTCTTTTTTGTGGTTGCTTTTTTTCTAGTAGTTTTTTTCTTTGGAGTTTTAGCCTCTATTAAAGCCTGCGCCTCCTCTAAAGTCATTTTGGAAACATCAACGGTTTTTGCTAATTCAACCTTAATCTTTCCTTTAATAACATTATGTCTTCCCCATCGTGCTTTCTCAACTCTAACACCTTCATCTTCCCAATTATGAATAATCTTATCTATATCCTTTTGGATTTTAGTTTCAATTAATTCCACTATATCTTCATCTGATAGGTTATCCCAATCGTATTTTTTATTTACGTTGATAAACATATTGTTCCATTTAATAAATGGTCCAAAACGCCCTTTACCTTTTTGCACCGGTAAATCTTTATACATATATATAGGTGCATCTGCCTTTTGCTTTTCTTTAATCAAGACTATGGCATCATCTAAATCTACACTTAAAGCATCTACGCCTTTAGGCAAAGACACAAAAGCTTTTCCAAATCTTACATACGGACCGAAACGCCCATTATTAACCTGCACTTGTTCACCTTCATAAGTACCTAAACTTTTAGGAAGCTGAAATAAATCCATAGCTTCTTCAAAAGTAATACTGTTTAGTTGTTGTTCTGGACCTAAACTTGCAAATAATGGTTTCTCTTCTTCTTCAACCGTACCTATTTGAACCATTGGTCCGAATCTACCTAAGCGAACACTTACTTGACGTCCCGTTTTAGGATCTGTACCTAATATGCGTTCACCAGATTCTCTCTCAGCATTTTCCTTTACATCTTCTACTTTTGGATGAAAGTTTTTCCAAAATGCTTTCATCATTTTAGTCCAATCTTCTTCTCCATCAGCTATACTGTCAAAATCTTCTTCAACTTTGGCAGTAAAATTATAATCTAAAATTTGATCAAAATGATTTACTAAAAAGTCTGTAACAATCATTCCTATATCTGTTGGAACCAATTTACCTTTATCAGATCCTACTTTTTCTGAAAGTACCTTATCAGTTAAACTACCATTACTTAAAGTAAGTTGAGCATACTTTCTTTCAACACCTTCAACAGCACCTTTTTCAACATAATTTCTATTTTGAATAGTTGAAATAGTAGGTGCATATGTAGACGGACGGCCAATACCCAATTCTTCTAATTTTTTAACTAAAGAAGCTTCTGTATATCTTGCAGGCGGACGGGTGTAACGTTCTGTTGCAGTAATATAATTATTAAGAAGTCCCTCATTAACTCTCATTGCAGGTAACATGCCTTCTTGCTCTACATTTTCATCGTCGGTACCTTCTAAATACACTTTCAAAAAGCCATCAAAAGTAATAACTTCTCCATTAGCCGTAAAGGCTTCATTATGGGTTGATGCACTAATTCTAACATTGGTACGTTCTAATTGCGCTTCACTCATTTGAGAAGCAATAGCTCGTTTCCAAATTAACTCATACAAACGGGCTTGATCTCTATCAATAGCTACTGAATGCCTTGAAAAATCAGTTGGCCTAATAGCTTCGTGAGCCTCTTGCGCCCCTTTTGATTTTCCTTTATAATTTCTTGGGTTACTATAACTAGAACCATATGCACTTTCAATTGCAGCTTGCGCTCCTTGCCTAGCTTCATCAGATAAATTAGTACTATCTGTTCTCATATAAGTAATCAAACCAGCCTCATATAGACGTTGTGCCATAGTCATGGTTTTACTTACCGAAAAATATAATTTACGTGATGCCTCTTGTTGTAAGGTTGATGTAGTAAATGGTGCTGCAGGCGATTTTTTTGCAGGCTTTTTTTGTAAATCTGCAACTTTGAAATCTGCCGAAGCGTTTTGTTCTAAGAATTTTTGTGCCTCTTCTTTTGTTGAAAAATTCTTCGGCAGTTTAGCTCTGAAAGATTGACCATTTTCGTTTGAAAATTCAGCATCAATTCTATATGACGCCACCGGATTAAACCCTTCAATTTCTCTTTCTTTTTCAACTATTAATCTTACAGAAACCGATTGTACTCTACCAGCCGAAAGACCTCCTTTTACTTTTCGCCATAAAACTGGAGATAATTCATAACCAACAATTCTATCAAGAACCCTACGTGCCTGTTGCGCATCCACCAAATCATAATCAATTCCTCTAGGATTCTCAATGGCTTTTTGAATGGCAGACTTAGTAATTTCATGAAAAACTATACGTTTAGTCTTTTCCTTATCCAACTTTAAAGCTTCAGCAAGATGCCATGCAATAGCTTCTCCTTCTCGATCTTCATCACTAGCCAACCAAACCATTTCTGCTTTTTTAGCTAATTCTTTAAGCTTTTTTACAACTGCTTTTTTATCCTTTGAAACTTCATATTTTGGTTTAAAATCACCGTCAACGTCAACTCCTAACTCCTTTGAAGGAAGGTCTGATATGTGCCCAAAGCTAGACTCAACTTTAAAATCTTTTCCTAAAAATTTCTCAATGGTTTTTGCTTTTGCAGGTGACTCTACTATCACTAAATTCTTCGCCATACTTCCAATTTTGAAGCTACAAATGTATATGAAAAAAAGTTTATCTGTGGCATTTTATGGATTAACTGTAAAATATTTTTCAAAAAAAGCCCGTATTTAACACAGTAAACACGGGCTTTTACAGATCTATTTAAAAATTTTTATTCGGTACTCTCACCAATTTGTTCTATAGCAGTGGTTTCATCAAAACCTATGACTTCTTTATAGATTAAATAAATAGGATGGTACGGAAAAGCTGCCGTAAACAATAAACCAATTCCACATAATAATAGTCCAACTATTTCAGCTAGCAAACCTGAAACTATTAATAATCCAAAGATTAGCAACCATTTTTTATTCCCAAGTTTAAAACTAACTTTTACAATTTCACCAACAGTCAAATCTGGGTTAAAAGCAAAAACTATAGCAAATAAAGACAATGGCACCATTACATAAAATATGGGTAGATAACACAATAAGGTAGCTAAAACAGCAATACCAAAAGAAGCCAACATTAAAACAAAAATCTTACTTAAATATTTTCCTTTAATGAAATAGAAAAAATCTGAAGTAGAAGTCTGCTCATCATTATCTAACTTTCTCATTATTTTATAAAAACCAGCATTTAATGCAATAGAGATTGTCCCTAAAACTAAAATACCGGCAAGTACAAAAACAATGTAAAATAAAGACATACCTGCAATAAAGCTTTCAAATGCATCATTATTAGCATATCCTCCTTCTTGTTGGGCAATTACCACCCCTATTAAAGGCGCATAAAGCACAATAATTAAAGGAAGCATTACAATAAATGTAAATAATTGGAGTAAAAATCCTTGAAGCCATGTCTTTTTGAAGAGCTCAATAGAATCAGTAAAAATGTTTCCAAAATCTAATGTTTTGGCAGCATTTATCTTTTCAATTAAAGAATTAACAGAATTCATCTTTTTATTTTTTGGTTAGAAATAATTGTATACAATAAAGGTAACCGTTTTTAACGATTTGTTACATAATCAAACAAAAAAAATCCGCTTGTAAGCGGATTTCTTCCTCACGACATTATTGTTTAGTTGAGTGAAAATGAGCTTAAAAAGCTAATATTGTCTTCCATATATTTATATTGATACAGCGTATTATCACCTATCATTATTAAACTGTTCTCTAAAGGAATAACATCGGTAGCTTGCACATCTGCAATAGTTCTAACAAGATTCAAATCAACTGGCGTATTCCGGTTAAATAGCTTTAAGCCAGATGTTCCGTCACAAACAAATAACATATTTCCTTTAACACCTAACCCATACGGATTATCTAACGCGTAACGTTCCGCTAACGTTGGGTCTGTTTTATCACTTACATCAATTACTTCCAATACGCTCTCTTGCTCACCACAATTATTTCCACCTCTTATAGTCAAATAGGCATAATCACCATCTACAACAACTGGGTCACAACCAGTCCAGTGAATAAACTCCGATAATTTTGTTGGGTTTTCGGCATCTACTAAATCGTAAATATACATGCCATCAGTACTCCCAACATAAAGGTAACCCTCAGCTTGAAACAAGGTTTCTATATTATTTCCAGCGTAAAACGTTGACGTTTTATTTGGTTCTGATAAGTTACTAATATTAAAAATGGTCATTTCATGAGATTCTACAGTATACAGGTAATTATCAACTATCTGAAAGCGCGCCAAAGAACCACCAGTACCAACACTAGACTCTGCAGATGCCGCCATTACCGCAGTATCAAACACAGCTCTATCAATCCAAATATTTTGTTCAACTTCTTCTCTAGGTCTCTGCTCTAGCTTCCAACCAATTAGTATATCCGTTCCCCAATTGAAGTCTTCATAATCCGTTGCCACTGCTTCCTCTGGAATTCTAAAATTGTACACTTGAAATACATCTTGTAATCGGGCAACCTCCATTACATTATTAATATCCGAAATATTAAAAACTACTAAATCGGTAGCACTATCTGCATACAAATAATCATTCTTTATAGAAATATCTTCATTTCCAGGAATAACTATATATTTAATTGCTTTAGGCTGCTTTGGGTCAGTGTTATCAAGAATATGAACACCTTTGTGTACATCGTTTACAAAAATATAATCACCATAAGCATAAATCTTACCAGCTTGTTTAATGGGTTGTGGTGCAACAATATCAACCATTTTTCTGAACTCTGATTTACTTACAAATTCCGGAGTTGCCACTGTTACTAAATCAAGATTTTCATCATCTTTTTTATTACATGAAAATAAAAAAACTACTACTAATAGGGTTAAAAAAATATTTTTCGTTTTCACAGGGCTTTATTTTTAATGATTTGTCTAATTTAATAAGAATACTCCAGTGACTCATCTAAGCCATCAAGATGAAGTATAATTTTATTGCTTCCTTGCACTTGAATTGGTGTTAAATCAAAAGATATAACTCTTTCAAAATATGCTAAACAGTCTTCATTATTTATAAATTTCAGTTTTAAATAACGTTGCTCAGGAAAAGACTCAGCAACAGCTCCAGAATCAATTAACTCAAACTTCCAAGTGCTTCCATCACACCCTGAAGCTCCAATTTCAATAGACAAACAATCTCCTTCTATTTCTGCGTTAACAAAAGTAAAATTATCAGAGCTTAAATTTGCATATTTGGTTTCGTCAATAACAGTAGTGAAATCACATAGCAAATCATCAATTATAACATCTTCTTCGCATTGCGTATTTAAAAAAGAGAATATTATAATGAAAAAGAAAAGCACTTTTTCAGTCAGTCGGAGCATGATTTTTGATTTAGCTTATTTTATTAACTAGATACCTATTCTTAAAAATGGTTGCGCCTAAACCAAAACAAACTTCGAAAATTTAACTTAAAAATGAATCTGACACTTTGTCAGAAAATATAAATTAATTGTATCTTTGCACACTTATTGACCATAACCGGTTCAAGCATATTATGGAAAAGATTATAGACGAAAATAAACAAGGAGAATCTTTAGTTTTAGAGCAAAAGGAAAGCAACAAGCGCAAACTTTTTATTGAAAGTTACGGTTGCCAAATGAATTTTTCTGATAGTGAAATTGTAGCATCTATTCTAGACCAACAAGGTTACAACACCACCCAAAATTTAGAGGAAGCTGATCTGGTTTTAGTAAACACCTGCTCAATTAGAGATAAGGCAGAACAAACGGTACGTAAACGTTTGGAAAAATATAATGCGGTAAAGCAAGAAAGTAACCCAAACATGAAAGTTGGGGTTTTGGGGTGTATGGCAGAACGTTTAAAAGCTAAGTTTCTTGAAGAAGAAAAAATTGTTGATTTGGTAGTTGGACCAGACGCATACAAAGATTTACCAAACCTTTTAGCCGAAGTTGATGAAGGTAGAGATGCTATTAACGTTATCCTTTCTAAAGAAGAAACCTACGGAGATATTGCTCCTGTAAGGTTAAACAGTAACGGTGTTACTGCTTTTGTATCTATTACTAGAGGGTGTGATAATATGTGTACATTTTGTGTTGTGCCTTTTACTAGGGGTCGCGAGCGCAGTAGAGACCCACAAAGTATTCTAGAAGAAGTTAATGATTTATGGAATAAAGGTTACAAAGAAGTAACCCTTCTTGGGCAAAATGTAGACAGCTATTTATGGTATGGTGGCGGACTTAAAAAAGATTTTGATAAAGCCTCCGGTTTACAAAAAGCTACAGCCACTAATTTTTCCAAACTTTTAGAGTTGTGTGCTGAAGCACAACCAAAAATGCGATTCCGCTTTTCAACATCTAATCCTCAGGATATGACATTAGATGTTATTGAAACCATGGCTAGGTATAATAACATTTGTAAATACATTCATTTACCTGTTCAAAGTGGCAGTGATCGTGTTTTAAAAGCCATGAATAGATTACATACACGTGAAGAGTATTTTGAACTTATTGATAATATTAAGCGTATTATTCCAGACTGTGCAATAAGTCAGGATATGATTGCTGGTTTCCCTACAGAAACTGAGGAAGATCATCAAGACACCTTAAGTTTAATGGAATATGTAAAGTATGATTTTGGGTTTATGTTTGCTTATTCAGAAAGACCTGGAACACTAGCAGAACGCAAGCTAGAAGACGACATTCCTTTAGACACAAAGAAGCGCCGTTTAAACGAAATTATTGCCTTACAGCAAAAACACGCATTAATGCGCACGCAAGAACACGTTGGCAAAGTTGAAGAAATACTTATTGAAAAAGCTTCAAAGCGTTCAGACCAACATTGGTCTGGTAGAAACAGCCAAAACACAATGGTAGTTTTCCCCAAAGGAAATTATAAGGTAGGTGATTTTGTAAACGTGAAAATTACGGATTGCACAAGCGCCACCTTACTTGGTGAAGCGGTTGGGTATTCAGAAAATAATTAATGACGAAATTCAACATTAATAATAAGATATTTTCATTGGTTGAAAATTCAGAAAACGGAGAGGTTAATTCCGAAACCTTGTTTAGATATAAGCAAGAAAAGACTTTGATTACAGCTGATTACAATGGAGGAACAATTAAGTACGGAAAAATAATTGGCTATTTAGAAAAAGACGAAATCAATATGCTTTATCAATGTTTAACTGTTGATAATGAATTAAAAGCAGGTAAAGCTGTTGCAAAAATTAGTTTAGATAAGAATAATAAAATTAAACTGAAGTTAAATTGGGTGTGGCTGAATGATAAAAGCGGAAAAGGAACTTCAGAATATATAGAAAATTAAATGGAATCAGTTCAAGCAATAAAACAACGTTTTGGTATCATTGGTAATACGCCATCACTAAATCGCGCTATTGAAAAATCCATTCAAGTTGCCCCTACAGACATTTCTGTTCTGGTAACAGGAGAAAGCGGTGTTGGTAAAGAAAGTATTCCTAAAATTATTCATCAGTTATCCCATAGAAAACACAATAAATACATTGCTGTTAACTGTGGAGCCATTCCTGAAGGAACCATAGACAGTGAATTATTCGGTCACGAAAAAGGTGCTTTTACAGGTGCAACCCAAACCCGAAACGGGTATTTTGAAGTAGCCGATGGAGGCACAATATTCCTTGATGAAGTTGGAGAATTACCATTAACTACCCAAGTACGTTTATTACGTGTTTTAGAAAATGGAGAATTTATAAAAGTTGGTTCTAGTAAAGTACAAAAAACAAACGTCCGCATAGTTGCAGCCACAAACGTTAACATGTTTGAAGCCATAGAAAAAGAAAAATTTAGAGAGGATTTGTATTACCGTTTGAGCACTGTTGACATTCATTTACCTCCGCTGCGTGAGAGAAGGGAAGACATACATTTATTGTTTAGAAAATTTGCCAGTGACTTTGCTTTAAAGTACAAAATGCCAACGGTTAAGTTAACAGATAATGCAGTACAGGTTTTAACTAAACATCGTTGGGGCGGTAATGTCCGTCAACTACGAAATATTGCTGAGCAACTTTCGGTTTTAGAACAAGACAGAACAATTTCTGCCGATACTCTTCGTGGTTATTTACCAACTTCAGGAACCAATTTGCCTGCAGTTGTAAAAACATCAAAATCTGAAAGTGATTTTAGCAGTGAACGCGAAATTCTTTATAAAGTTTTATTCGACATGAAAAGCGATTTAAACGACTTAAAGAAACTCACCATGGAGCTCATGAAAGGTGGTAATATAAAAGATGTTGAAAAAGACCAAGAACACCTCATTCAAAAAATTTATGGCGAAGACGATAATGAAAGTGAAGTTTACGAGGAACCTGTTCAAGAAACCGAAGTATTATCGATACCAGAACACACTGCCACACCTGATGAAGTTGTAAGCGTTCAGGATAAATATCATTTTGCCGAAGAGATTCAAGAAGAAGAAACTTTATCATTACATGATAAAGAGTTAGAATTAATAAAAAAATCACTTGAGCGTCACAACGGAAAGCGTAAATTAGCTGCTGCCGAATTAGGTATTAGTGAACGCACTTTATATAGAAAAATTAAACAATTTGATTTATAATTTACCGTTAAATTTAAAAGACCTGTCATTACTGTGAAGGCAAGAATGCAATCAAATAAATGAAAAACATAAAATTAATCCTTCTTACTATAACATTTGCACTTTTTACTAATTGCAAAATTCAGTACAGTTTTACGCCACCTACATCAATAATAGCGGAGACGTACCAAGTTAATAAATTTGAAAATACTTCATTATTATTTGAACCAGGTTTAGACCGTGATTTTAAATTGGCACTTGAAGATTTAATACAGAATCAAACAAACTATAGGCTAGAACCTTCTGGGGCAGACCTAATTTATGAAGGAGAAATTACAGATTACCGAATTGCTCCAACAACAGCAACTGCCGAAAATACAGCTGCTCAAAACAGGTTAACAATAACAGTAAAAGTAAGATTCTATAACACGAATAATGAAGAAGACGATCTAGAACAAAGTTTTTCTTTTTTCTATGATTTCCCTGGTAGTGCTCAATTAGTAGGCGCACAAAAAGAAACAGCTCACGAAGAGATATTAGACCGTTTAACGCAAGATATATTTAACGCTACCCTAGCTAGGTGGTAAGAAATAGTTAAATTTGGTACAAGCCAATGAACTCATCAGATTTTATACATATTTTACAGCACCCTCAGGATATTTCGCATGAGCAAACTAATGCCGTAAAATCAATAATTGATGAGTTTCCCTATTTTCAATCGGCTCGTGCTGTTTACCTTAAAGGACTAAAAAACCAAAGTAGTTTTAAGTACAATCAGGAGTTAAAAACTACAGCAGCATACACAACAGACAGAAGTATTTTATTCGATTTTATAACCTCAGATATTTTCATTCAGAACGAAATATCTCAGTTTATTAAACAAAATATTGAACATTTAAAAGATATAAATGTTGATGCAGAAGATATTTCCGTCAACAAAAGTGTAGCTATTGACGAAGCTTTAAAACGTCAGATTAAAGAAACAGATGGTGTTTTAGACCCAACTTTGTTTCAGCCTAAAGAACCTCTTCCTCCTAAGGAAGCAAGTTTTACTCTAGATGAATCTGAAATTATAAAAAGTGCAACCGAAGTTGTAGAAAGTCCAGAATTATCAGCAAATGAAATTCTGAATTTAGGCAAACCACTTCAATTTGATAAAACCGAGAAACACTCTTTTAATGAATGGTTAAAACTTACTAGGTTTAAACCAATTGACAGAGAAAGAGAAACACCAGAAATAAAAAACACAGAAACTAAAGCTGACAATTCGATAAAAGAAGAAAAGGCTAAAAAGTTTGAACTTATAGATAAATTTATTAGTGATAATCCTAAAATAAAACCGGCAATATCCTCAGGCAAAAAAGGCAATTTAGCTAAGGCTCAAATGATCAAACCTGAAGCCTTAATGACGGAGACTTTAGCGCGTATTTATGTAGAGCAAAAAAACTATAAAAAAGCAATTCAGTCTTATAAGATTTTAAGTTTGAAATATCCAGAAAAAAGTAGTTTCTTTGCAAACCAAATTAAAGCAGTAGAACAATTACAAGAACAAAATAAAAAAGAGTAATGGGTAATTTTACAATATTTTTAGCCTTAATAGTAATAGTAGCATTTTTGCTAATAGTGGTAATCATGGTGCAAAACCCTAAAGGTGGTGGTTTATCATCTACTTTTGGAGGCGGTGGAAGCCAACAATTAGGTGGTGTAAAAAAGACCACTGACTTTTTAGATAAAAGTACATGGTACTTAGCAACTTTTTTACTAGTATTAATACTAGCGTCAAACGTTGCTATTAACACAGGAGGAGACAATATAGACTCTAAAGCGTTAGATACTGAAGCGGCATCAGAAGTTCCGTTACCAGTACCAACAGCACAACCTGCAACTGACAACACAACCGCTGTAGATACAACAAATTAATACAGTGATAAAACATTATAAAAAATGCCAACTTATACAGTTGGCATTTTTTATTGCTGCAAGTTTGTCAGTTCATAAGTATTGGCACATTTTTAGCATAACGCTAAAGCGTTAAATAATTCAATTAATAAAAACTATATAGGAAAATGGGCTTAAACATTAAACCATTAGCAGACAGAGTTGTAATAGAACCTGCTGCAGCTGAAACTAAAACAGCCTCTGGAATTATTATTCCAGATAATGCAAAAGAAAAACCACAAAAAGGAACCGTTGTTGCTGCCGGACCTGGCACAAAAGACGAGCCTATAACTGTTAAAATTGGCGATACCGTTTTATACGGAAAATACGCTGGAACAGAATTAAAACTAGAAGGAAACGATTATTTAATTATGCGAGAAAGTGATATTCTTGCTATTGTATAATTATCAAAAACTAAATTAAAATGGCAAAAGATATAAAGTTTGATATTGAAGCACGTGATGGATTAAAACGTGGCGTTGATGCATTAGCTAATGCGGTAAAAGTAACATTAGGACCTAAAGGAAGAAACGTAATTATTTCTAAAAGTTTTGGAGCTCCTCAGGTGACTAAAGATGGTGTTTCAGTAGCAAAAGAAATAGAATTAGATAACGAGCATGAAAACATGGGTGCTCAAATGGTAAAAGAAGTTGCTTCTAAAACTAATGATTTAGCAGGTGACGGTACAACTACCGCAACAGTTTTAGCTCAAGCTATTGTAAAAGAAGGCTTAAAGAACGTTGCTTCTGGTGCTAACCCTATGGATTTAAAACGTGGTATTGACAAAGCCGTTGAAGCAATTACAGCAGATTTAGAAAGTCAATCTCAAGAAGTAGGAAACTCTTCTGAAAAAATCAAACAAGTTGCTGCAATTTCCGCTAATAATGATGATACTATTGGTGAGTTAATCTCCCAAGCCTTTGCTAAAGTTGGTAAAGAAGGAGTTATTACGGTTGAGGAAGCTAAGGGAATGGAAACATATGTTGATGTTGTTGAAGGTATGCAATTTGACAGAGGTTACTTATCTCCTTACTTTGTAACTGATTCTGATAAAATGATTGCCGATTTAGAAAATCCGTACATTTTATTATTCGATAAAAAGATCTCTAACTTACAAGAGATTCTTCCAATATTAGAGCCTGTTGCTCAATCGGGTCGTCCGTTATTAATTATTGCTGAAGATGTAGACGGGCAAGCATTAGCTACTTTAGTAGTTAACAAACTACGTGGAGGTTTAAAAATTGCAGCTGTTAAGGCTCCTGGATTTGGTGACAGACGTAAAGCTATGCTAGAAGACATTGCTATCTTAACTGGCGGTACTGTTATTTCTGAAGAAAGAGGGTTTACTTTAGAGAATGCAGACCTAAGCATGTTAGGAACTGCTGAAACTGTAACAGTTGATAAAGACAATACAACAATTGTTAACGGTTCTGGTGATGCTGAAGCTATCAAAGCTAGAGTTAACCAAATTAAATCTCAGATTGAAACGACTACATCTGATTACGATAAAGAAAAACTTCAAGAACGATTAGCTAAATTAGCTGGTGGAGTTGCTGTACTATATGTAGGTGCTGCTTCTGAAGTAGAGATGAAAGAAAAGAAAGACCGTGTTGACGATGCTTTACATGCAACAAGAGCTGCTGTAGAAGAAGGTATTGTTGCTGGAGGTGGTGTTGCTTTTGTTAGAGCAAAGGCTGTTTTAGAAAAAATAACTACTGAGAACTTAGACGAAACAACAGGTGTTCAAATAGTGAATAAAGCTATTGAATCTCCATTACGTACAATTGTTGAAAATGCTGGCGGCGAAGGCTCTGTTGTTATTAATAAAGTATTAGAAGGCAAAAAAGATTTTGGTTACGATGCCAAATCTGAAGCGTATGTTGATATGCTTAAAGCTGGAATTATTGATCCTAAAAAAGTAACTCGTATTGCTTTAGAAAATGCTGCTTCTGTAGCCGGTATGATCTTAACTACTGAGTGTGCTTTAATAGATATTAAAGAAGATGCTCCTGCTATTCCTCCAATGGGTGGTGGCGGAATGCCAGGAATGATGTAATGGCTAATCGTCATAAATATAGTATTAAAAACGCTTCCAGAATATGGAAGCGTTTTTTATTTCATCTTAGAACTTTCTATTATTCTTTTTTCCAGACCCTAACATAATCTACCTCCATAGCTACAGGAAATTTCTTTTGCTCTTCCTTGGTAAGTTTTGGCGGAACAGCAAAACCATTACACTTAAAAATGGTATATGGGTTTCTAATTCCAAGAGACAAAGCTACATTCATAGGTCTGTGCCAAAATTTATTAGTTTTCCTTCCCACTTCAACACCATCAACATACCATACAATTTCTTCCTTATTCACCTCACAACCATACACGTGAAAATCAATTCTAGGATCAAAAGGTGCATGATATTCATTACGCTGACTTTCATAATATTTAGGGTTATTAGGACGCATCCAATTTCTTCCTCTATTTCCAGGTTTCCCATTTGAAGTAATAGCATGTAAGTTATGATCTGTGATACGTTCATTTCCCTCAACCCTATTACCTCTTTGGGTTAACTCCACTACATCAACCTCACTATATCTAACCGCTCCTTCTTCAACTAAACTATCATCAATACTACTATACATCCAAAAAGCAGGTGAAACTCCAGGAAATAACGGCGCTCCTTTAATTCTTGCTTCATAATACCCGTAAGTACCGGTTTTATGAGACTTCAATATTGCCGAAGTAAAAAACAAATCATAGTCTGGTGTTGATTCTTTGGTACAGCTGTCAAAAAAACGTCTATCTGCTCCCTCATCATCAAATCTGGCAATAAGCTTTACAATACCATCTCCTTCTACAGCATTATTTTTATTATCCCATGTCCACGTTTGCACATGAGTAGGGTTTTTTTGCCATTTTTTATAATCTACTTCTGTGTCATTAAACTCATCTGAACGATTTTCCTGTAACTCCCATTTCTCACCAGAAACAGCACTAATTGGCTGCACCATTTGGGCAGTAACTTTAATTTGAAATACAATAATTATTAATAAAAAAGCTTTTTTCATTTTGTGTAATTTTAAGGTGAGCAAGTTAACCATATCTAACAATTCGGGCTAAATCAATTTTATCTTGCTTTTAACCTCATTTACCTAAACATCTAAATCAATTTTAATGCCAATAAAAAAGCTCAAACTAAAAGTTTGAGCTTTTCTTAATATAAATTTCAATTAATGATTATGTCCATCTCCTTTTTTATGCTCCTCACCTTCTTGATGAGCATCCTTCACATCATCATCTCTATATTTACAACAAGCATGAACAGATGCATAAGCCTCATCAGTAGCCTTAGATTCTTTTACGTCATGACCAGCTGCCAAAACACTGGCTTCAATTGTTTTTAAACTGGTTTTGCGTTCATCAAAAATCAAACTTAATTGATGCGTTTTCACATCCCAAGTAGCAAATTTAACTCCTTTAGTATTTAAACATGCTTTTTCAATTCTTGCTTTACACATACCACAAACACCATCTACTTCAGTAGTGGCTTTGGCATTTTTATTTTGAGCAAAACTTAACGTTCCGGTAAGCATCAATACTATTATTAATAGTTTTTTCATGTTTTAATTTTGTTTGTTATTTATTTTAAATCTTAAACCTGCATAATACATACTGCCAAAAACAGGACCATATACAAATGTAGTATCAAAATTCGCTCCAAACGGATCATTAGCCCCTAAAATTGGATTGTTTTGTCTTACATTGGTAATATTTTCACCACCTAAATATACTTCAAATTTAGGAGAAAACACCTTGGTTAATTGTGCATT
Source organism: Seonamhaeicola maritimus (assembly GCF_008056315.1). Taxonomy (GTDB): domain Bacteria; phylum Bacteroidota; class Bacteroidia; order Flavobacteriales; family Flavobacteriaceae; genus Seonamhaeicola; species Seonamhaeicola maritimus. The sequence goes on from NZ_VRKQ01000010.1 coordinate 25,159, forward strand.
TAAGGTTGCAATTGTTGGTGTATTCTCAGGTAGTTGATATTGAATAGGATTTGACGCTGTAGATGCAAACCGCTGTTCTCCCAACCAATTAAAAGTTGCATCAAACTTCCATTGGGCACCATTTTCCTTTACTTGGGTCTTATAACCTGCATTAGTAAAGAATCGATGTTTTGGAACCAATGGTTTATACAACTTACCCGAATTATACTGTGTTTTTACTTCATAAAATTTATACGCCAATCGTAAATCAAAATGCTCAAACGGATTGTAGTTTACCTCTGTTTGAAAACTATTAGCGTAACTTTTTCCTTCTAAATTATAAAAACTTATCTCTAGTGGATTTTCATAATCTACAACCACTTGATTTTTAAAGTCAGTTTTATAATAATCAAATGTTATGTCTGCCTTTCTTCCAAAAAGGTTAAAACCTTGCAGATATGAAAAACCATAATTCCAGGCAATTTCAGGATCTAAACCGTAGATATTACCTCCAACATCATTAACAACAATATTTCTGGAAGTAGCAAACATGTTTTGATTCTCGGCAAAAATATTAGGGCTCCTTTTACCTCTTCCAAAAGAAGCTCTGAATGCCGATTTACTCCATGGCGAATAACGAGCATGAACGCGAGGTGTTATAAACGTTCCTAACAAATTATGATAATCAATACGTATACCGGCCGTCAAATTAAACAGTTCTAAGTTGTCATGGGAATACTCGAAAAATCCTCCAACCGAAGTTTCTGTTCGCTCATAAATATTAGAATTAACCAATTCATCATAGTGATCATAAGTATAACTAACACCTGTTTTTACTTTATGACGCGAATCACTAATAATAGAATTATAAATGGCATTAGCGTACACACTATTATGGGTAATATCATATGTATTCAAGCCAAAATAAGATTCTTGCTTATGACTACTAAAAGCGGTTTGCACACCTAGACTTTGCCAAGGCACCTGCGGATTAACATAACCTAATTTTGTTGAAATTTCAAAACGATCGGTATCAATTTCACTCCCCCAAGCATTCGTAGTCAACTTATCCGTGTTAGGGTTAAAACCCAATTGCCCCATTTGTTTTTCATCATTTAAAACTTTTAAATTAATAAAACTCACAAACCCTTTTTCTAGATTAGTGTACTGCCATCGGTTCATCAAATTTATTTGATGATACTTTGGCATATCCATAAATCCATCATTATTTACATCATGCTCTTCCTGCTGTGTACTGCCATGTAAATACAAACCTGTATCCCATTTGTCACTCACTTTGGTATTTAAATGGGTATTCAACTCCATACGCTCGCTACTGGCCCCGTATAAATTCACAAACAATCTGTCATCTGTAGTAGGTTTTACAAGTTCTGCGTTAATTTGACCTGCAATACTTTCGTAACCATTAACCACACTTCCTGCCCCTTTGGTAATTTGAATACTCTCTACCCAAGTACCAGGAATAAAACTTAATCCGAATGCCTGAGATGCCCCGCGGATAGATGGAATATTCTCAGTAGCAATTAAAATATAAGGACTGGTCAGTCCCAACATTTTTATTTGCCTTGTCCCTGTAACTGCATCTGCAAAATTCACATCAATAGATGGATTCGTTTCAAAGCTTTCTGATAAGTTGCAGCAAGCTGCTTTCAGTAATTCATCACTACTCACCGTTATAACGTTTTGAGCTTTTAAATAAGATTTGGCAGTAGCTTGTTTTCTTGTGGTCACGGTAACGGCATCCAAATTATCTGTGGGTTGTAGCCAATGCCGAATTGGTTTAAGCTCTGAAACTGTAATAGTGTCAGTTTTAAACCCCACATAACTAATTACAAGCTTAGTATACTCTTTTGAATATTCTAAGGCAAACTTACCATCAATATCTGTTACCGTACCAACAGAAGTATTTAACCAATACACATTGGCTCCTGCCAACGGAATGGATTCATTTTTATCATTAGCTTCCATTATCACACCACTAATTGAATTTTGAGATGAGATAATAATTGGAAACATTAATAATATGTATATTATTTTTTTCATTTTATCTTTTCGTCAAGTAGAGAAGCTTTCAGTTTAAAACCAATCGTACTGACGTTTGTTTTAATTTAGATTTATGAGCATTATAATTGCCATAACAATCATAATACTGTTTTCAATAAATGTAGCTTTGGTCATTGGTAATTTTAATGCTGTACCTAAGCAAGCACATTGAATAGATTTTTTATTCAACAATGTTCTAGTAACTCCTATAGTTGTAATTCCCAAAATAATTAGGGTGGCAATTAATGCCATTGGAATTTCAATTCGCATTAAAAACATAATTCCAAGCGCCACTTCAATAAACGGATATATCCAACTGTAAATAGGCATGACTTTAGCTAACGGGTCATACATTCTAAAAGATTGCGGAAAGCCTTTTAAATCTAAAAGTTTAAAAAAGCTAAAAACAATGTAAAAAAGCCCCATGAAGTCAAGCATAAAACTACCTGTATCCCATGGTTTAAAATTCAAAAGAACACTGGTTATAATGATATAGCCGAAGATCAAAAACAATGGAAATAACTGTTTTAATTCTGATTTTTCTTCAGACTGTATAAGTTCTTTATTTTCTGAAATGGCATATTTATCTGAAAGTGCTTCTTGTAGTTTTTTAACGGAAATCTTATGGCTCAATTCTAAAACCACTTGGGACGTTCTTAAATCTACAGATGCTTCTTGAACATCTGCTAGACTGCTCAAAGCTTCTTCAACTGAAGCTTTACAACCACTACAGGTCATTCCTGTAACTGTATATATCTGTTTCATTTTTGAAATAATTTTGATTTAATAATTCGTTATATCTATAGAAAGATATTTAGTTTCTAGGCAGCCGAAATATTCAGCTAAACCAACAAGAATTAAAAAATCAAATCAGGAAAACTTGGTCCAAAACACATATATCTTTGACCAAATTGGGTGGTGAGTAATCTTTATGAGGAATTATTTTCTTAGGCTCCCCTTCAAAAAGATTAACATATGAATATACAAGTGAAGTAATAAATAGTTGTTGTTCAAAATCTAAATCGTCAAAAGAAACAATTAGTTCATTCTGACCTTCAACAACATCAATTTCATCTTTACAGCAGGTTTTCTTTAAAGCCATTTCTTCGGTTTCCATATCACACTTTTCGGCCTCCGCAAAAAGAGATACATCAATCAAAGTATCGCCACAGAAATGTTTTTCAATAGTAACTGATATTGTTGAACATAGAACAAGCAGCGCCAAAGAAACAGCAAAACTTTTATGTAAAAATGATTTTATCACAATGCAAAAATACAAAACTTAGAAAGTTAAGCCTCTTATTTTATTAAATGATTAACATTTAAGAGAGGTTATTTCCTAAGTTTATGATAGTAAAAAGCTGGAATTAGAAGCAATAAAATTATGGGCTGTATTAAAAACCTACGTACATTAAAAAACATATAATAGTCTTCTTGTCTAGGGTTTACAACAAAATACATATAGGCCAACATTAGTAATACATAAGATCCAAAATAGATAATCACTGAAAATTTAATAATGCTCTTACTCTTGAAAAAAACATATAAAATACTCAATGAAATAATGGCATTCAGCACATAACGAAACGTGGTAAACACAACTAATTTGGCTACTTCTCGCCTTGGACTATCTATATATAAATAATCATTTTTAAAGAAAATCAAATAAGGGTCATAGAATAGAGCATCTTCAAAATAACGAACCAAAATCAATAATCCAAAGAGTAAAAAAAGAACAATATATTTTACCGCCTTATTCATGTTGTTGTGCAATTTTTGAAAATCTATTTACCCACAAAACCCAAAGCAATAGAACCATTCCATATATAATAGCCGGAAAAACTACGGTATGCAAAATGTTTTCATACTCCGGATAATGGTACAAACCTATGGTTAATAATACAATTCTGAATAGATTAACTACGTACAACATAACACTACCAGATAGTATATATACAATTGTTGTTTTTATTTTTCCTGAAAAAGCAACTACAAAAGACACAAATAAAATAATGACGCTAAAAGAATTGCAACCTTCAATAACCCTAGCCAAATATTTACCATTAAGAATAAGTTTCATTGAAGGCTCATTGGGGTGGGGAAGTATCTGAGACTGGTACCCAACTGTATTTAAAAGAATTTCTGTTTGTCTCGCTACTAAATTGGTAAAATAATCTGGATAATATTTTGTGCTTCCTGAATATCTCAAATATAAATCATACAACAGGGATAAAGCCCCATAAACAATTAAAAATGTAAGTATAAATTTTACAACCGCCTTATATTTTAAAAAGAGTGCCTTCAAATAGCTATATAGATATATTGTAAATCTTAATTTCGAAATTACACCTTTTTGAATACATTTGCTCAACTATTCACACATAAATATGATTTTTGAGAAATTAAAACCACAGGTTGAATTTATTATTTCTGAAACCAACAAACCGGTTGATACTCGTTTAATAAAAATTTGCAAACTTCTTGAAAAGCATATAAGCTACTATAACTGGGTTGGTTTTTATTTTAGAAATGGCGGCAAAGAAGAACTCATTTTAGGGCCTTATATTGGTGAACCCACAGACCATACTGTAATTCCTTTTGGAAAGGGAATTTGCGGACAAGTTGCTGTGAGCAATGAAAATTTCGTGGTACCAGATGTATCTGCCCAGGATAACTATATAGCCTGCAGTATAACCGTTAAGGCTGAAATTGTCATTCCTATTTTTGTAAATGGCGAAAATATTGGTCAGATTGATATCGACTCCAATACCCCTGATCCTTTCACCGAAGCTGATGAACGCTTTTTAGAGTTTGTTTGCGAAAAAGTGGCTGGAATTTTATAGATATTAACAACTCTTTCTTTTCGATAAAAAAACAGCTTCATTTTTCAGAATTGTTAAGCTGATATTTTACTTGAAATAACTACTTTTGCGTTTTATTACAAATCGCATTAAAATTCAGCAGGAATGAGCAACGAAAAAACCATTAAATCAGCATTAATTTCAGTTTTTAGTAAAGACGGATTAGAACCAATTGTTAAAAAATTAGATGAACAAGGTGTAACCATTTACTCAACAGGTGGTACCGAAAAATTCATAAATGATTTAGGTGTTGAAGTTGTTCCTGTAGAAGACATAACATCTTACCCCTCTATTTTGGGCGGACGTGTAAAAACATTACACCCAAAGGTGTTTGGAGGTATCTTGAACAGACAAAACCATGATGGTGATGTTGCCGAATTAGTGGAATACGATATCCCTCAAATTGATGTAGTTATTGTTGATTTATACCCATTTGAAAAAACAGTTGCTTCTGGAGCTAGTAATCAGGACATTATTGAGAAAATTGATATAGGTGGCATTTCTTTAATTAGGGCTGCTGCTAAAAATTATGCCGATGTAATTTGTGTGTCCTCTGTTGATGATTACGCTGAATTTTTAGAATTAATATCGGCTAATAACGGTACTATTTCAGAAGAAGACAGAAAGCGTTTTGCTGGTAAAGCCTTTAATGTTTCATCCCACTATGATACAGCAATTTTCAATTATTTCAATCAAGAACATAATGAAGCAGCGTTAAAAATTAGTGAAACAAAAGGTAAAGTTTTACGTTATGGTGAGAACCCTCATCAAAAAGGGTTTTTCTTCGGGAATTTTGATGAGTTATTCACTAAACTTCATGGTAAAGAGCTAAGTTACAACAATCTATTAGACGTTGATGCTGCCGTAAACTTGATGTTAGAATTTAAAAACGACGCACCCACTTTTGCCATCTTAAAACACAACAATGCTTGTGGCTTAGCGCAACGTGATAATTTACACCAGGCCTATGTTGACGCTTTAGCTGGTGATCCGGTTTCTGCTTTTGGAGGTGTTTTAATTAGTAATACCGAGATTGATTTAGCTACGGCTGAAGAGATTCATAAATTATTCTGTGAAGTTGTAATAGCTCCTTCTTTTGCTTCTGATGCATTAGAAGTATTAAAAGGCAAAAAGAATAGAATTTTATTAGAAATTCATGATGTTGAAATGCCAAAAATGAACGTAAGAAGTTGTTTAAATGGTGTTTTACTTCAAGACAGAAATAATATTACTGATAAAGCTGAAGACCTAAAGAGTGTAACAAACATAACTCCTACCAATTCTCAAATTGAAGACTTACTATTTGCTTCGAAAATTTGTAAACATACCAAATCTAACACTATTGTTTTAGCTAAAAACAAGCAGTTATGCGCTAGCGGAACTGGGCAAACCAGTCGTGTAGATGCTTTACAGCAAGCTATTCATAAAGCAAGTTCTTTTAATTTTGATTTGAACGGAGCTGCTATGGCCAGTGATGCATTTTTCCCTTTCCCTGATTGTGTTGAGATTGCTAAAAACGCTGGAATTACTTCCGTTATTCAACCAGGCGGCTCAATAAAAGATCAATTAAGCATTGATTACTGTAACGAAAATGATGTGGCCATGGTTATGACTGGAACACGTCATTTCAAACATTAATTTGAGTTAAAAAACGAAAAACCTATAGTCTGAAAATCGATAAAAGACGTATAACAATCAAATGCCTAAAATTAATAGCATTTTCAATGCTTTGATAGGGCGTATATTTAGTAACTTTTATTACATTTACAAGATTTCGTTTACTAACCCAATAAACCACTAAAAATACATGGGCTTTTTTGACTTCCTAACCGAAGAAATAGCAATAGACTTAGGTACTGCAAATACGCTTATTATTCATAACGACAAAGTTGTAGTTGATTCTCCCTCAATTGTAGCAAGAGATAGAATTACTGGAAAAATAATTGCGGTAGGACAGGAAGCTAGTTTAATGCAAGGAAAAACTCATGAGAATATAAAAACTATTAGACCACTAAAAGATGGTGTAATTGCAGACTTTGATGCTTCAGAGCAAATGATAAGTATGTTTATTAAGAACATACCAGCACTAAAAAAGAAGTTCTTTACACCTGCTCTTAGGATGGTTATTTGTATTCCTTCAGGAATTACTGAAGTTGAAATGCGTGCGGTAAAAGAAAGTGCTGAACGTGTTAACGGAAAAGAAGTTTATTTAATACATGAACCAATGGCTGCAGCTATTGGTATTGGGGTTGACATCATGCAACCTAAAGGAAACATGGTAGTTGATATAGGTGGTGGAACAACGGAAATTGCAGTCATTGCACTTGGTGGAATTGTTTGTGATAAATCGGTTAAAATTGCAGGTGATGTTTTCACAAATGATATTGTTTATTACATGCGTACACAACACAACTTATACGTTGGAGAACGTACTGCTGAAAAGATAAAAATTCAAATTGGTGCGGCCACTGAAGATTTAGAATTACCGCCAGAAGACATGAGTGTTCAAGGACGTGATTTACTTACTGGTAAACCTAAACAAGTAACAATTTCTTATAGAGAGATTGCTAAAGCTTTGGATAAATCTATTTTGCGTATTGAAGATGCCGTTATGGAAACTTTATCTCAAACACCGCCGGAATTAGCTGCAGATATTTATAATACTGGCATATATCTTGCTGGTGGAGGTTCCATGTTGCGAGGTTTAGACAAACGTTTATCTCAAAAAACAGATTTACCAGTTTATATAGCAGAAGACCCTTTACGTGCCGTAGTTAGAGGTACAGGAATTACACTTAAAAATTTACCTAAATACAAAAGTGTATTGATAAAATAGGGCTTAAAGCATGCAGCAGATTATAAATTTTATAATACGGAACAAAAATTTCCTATTGTTCTTATCGCTGTTTTTTATTTCAATTGTATTTACCATTCAATCACACTCTTATCACAAGAGTAAATTTATAAATTCTGCCAATTTTTTAAGTGGCGGTATTTACAATTCGGTAAACGACATCAGTGGTTATTTCAACCTTAAATCTCAAAACCAATTACTTTCTGAAGAAAACAATAGGTTAAAAGAATTACTTTTTAATATTGATAAAAATAAAGATTCAGTCTTTACAAACAACACCTCTTTTGAACAAGCCTATAAATTTTACCCTGCAAACATTATAAAAAACAACTTTTCTTTAACCGACAATATTCTAACTATAAACAAAGGCAAAAGAGATAGTATAAAAGAAGATTTTGGCGTAATAACTACCAAGGGCATTGTTGGTATTGTTGACAAAACTAGCAACCGCTTTGGAACGGTAATATCAATTTTAAATACTAATAGCAGGATTAGTGCACAATTAAAAAAATCAGGGCACTTAGGGTCTTTAAAATGGAACGGCAAAAGCTCTGAACTAGTTCAGCTTGTTGACATTCAAATTAATGCCAATTTGAAAAAAGGGGACACTATCATAACATCCGGACAATCGTCTATTTTCCCAAAGAATATTGGTATAGGAACCATTCAAGATTTTAATAATGATGCCGCCGGAAATTTTTATGAGATAAACGTGAAACTATTCAATGACATGACCAACTTAGAACATGTTTATCTTATAGAGAACATACATAGAGAAGAAATAAATACACTTTTAAATGAATAATGCTATTACTGGAAATATAATTCGTTTCATAGCATTAGTATTAGTGCAGGTCATCATTTTTAACAACATAAACTTTCTGGGTTACATAAACCCCTATGTTTACATTTTATTTATAGCATTTTTCCCTGTTAAGAACAACAGATTAGTACTTATTTTAGTAAGCTTTATTTTAGGTCTATCAATTGACATGTTTTTAGATTCAGGTGGCATTCATGCTGGGGCAAGTGTTTTTATAGCCTATGTTAGACCTTTACTTTTAAAATCATCTTTCGGTATGATATATGAGCACCAAACAGTCAGGTTTGGATCTGTCGATTTTGGTTCAAAACTTATCTATATTTCTTTATTAGTGCCGTTGCATCATATTGTTTTGTTTTCATTAGAAATATTTAATATTTCCAACATACTTTTAATACTTGAAAAAACGTTATTCTCAAGTATATTTACTATTTTATTGAGTATAATTATATCTGTTATTTTTAGTAGAAAAACTAAATGAGACAATTTTTACTTTTTGCTTCTATAATTTTTGTTGGGCTTTTATTCATTTCAAGACTATTCTACTTGCAAATTTACACTTCAAGTGGACACGATTTGTATGAAGATAATGCTATTAGAAAAGTTTACGAATACCCGAAGAGAGGTTTTGTTTACGACAGAAATGGAGAGCTTTTAGTCTCAAACCAACCTTCATATGATGTCATGGTGATTCCACGAGAAGTAGAGCCTCTGGATACTATTGAGTTTTGCAGTCTTCTGAAAATTGATAAAGAAAATTTTTTAAAAACTTATAAAAGGGCTAGAAATTACTCTCCAAGACTTCCTTCCGTTTTCGTTTCGCATTTATCAAAAGAAGATTATGCTGTTTTACAGGAAAAAATGCGAAAGTTTAAAGGGTTTTATATTCAAAAAAGGTCTTTACGAGATTACCAAACCACTATTGGCGCCAATGTTTTGGGTTATATAGCTGAAGTTAATCAAAGAGAGATTAAAAATGATGGCTATTATTTAAGCGGTGATATTATTGGGAAACAAGGTATTGAAAAGTCTTATGAAAATGAATTAAGAGGCATTAAGGGCGTAAAATTTATCCAAAAAGACAGATTCAACAGAGATATTGGTCCCTATAAAAATGGTGAAAAAGACACCATACCAATTCCTGGAAAAGATGTCACCATTACCATTGATGCTGAACTCCAGGAATACGGAGAATTTCTGATGAAAAATAAGGTTGGAGGTATTGTGGCTATAGAACCCCAAAGTGGAGAAATATTGAGTTTGATATCAGCGCCTTCATATAACCCAAATTTGCTTGTAGGAAGAAAAAGGTCTGGAAATTACACTAAATTAAATAAAGATTCTATCCACCTTCCTTTAATTGATAAAGGTCTTTTAAGAATGCATGAACCAGGTTCACCTTTTAAAACTCTTATAGCGTTGACTGCATTACAGGAAGGTGCTATAGATGAACAAACTTCAATTAGGTGTTCTGGAGCATACCATTATGGCGGTAGCAGACCCATGGGGTGCCACTGTGGAGGAGGTACTAGAGTACTTAATAATGGTATTTCAAAATCATGCAATTCATATTTTGCTAATGCCTTCAGAAAAACTATTGACAAATATAACAATGCTACTGAAGGGATGAATGTTTGGAGTAGCCATATTAAAAGTTTCGGCTTAGGTGAATATTTGGGCTATGATCTTTCTATTGGCAAAAAAGGAAATATTCCTGATGGCTCTTATTATGACAAGTGGTATCCTGATTTTAGATGGGGATCAACAACCATTATTTCGAATTCAATTGGTCAAGGAGAAGTATTAGTCACCCCTATTCAGTTAGCAAATGTAATGGCTACCATAGCAAATAGAGGTCATTATTTTACACCTCACATCATTAAAAAAATTGAAAATGACACCATACCTTCTAAATACACAAATAAACACGAAACATCAATAGATAAACACCATTTTGAACCTATTATTGAAGGTTTACATGATGTTTATGGACCTAACGGTACAGCTTGGTTTTTAAATGCCTCTGGAATTGAAATTTGTGGTAAAACTGGAACTGCAGAAAACTTTACTAAAATTGATGGAGAACGAAAGCAGTTAACCGATCATTCTATTTTTGTAGCATTTGCTCCTAAAGATAACCCGCAAATTGCTCTTGCCATACTGGTTGAAAACGGCTATTACGGCGCACGATTTGCAGGTAGAATTGCTACTTTAATGATTGAAAAATACATTAATAGGAAAATAACTAGAAAAGATCTTGAAAATTGGATTCTAACCTACACACTAGAACATGAATACATCAAACCGTTTCTTGGAGAACCATTCGAAATAAATGCAAAATCTGGAATGATGACCGTTGAACAATATGATCGTATTTTAGCAGAAAGAGAACAATAAATGAACACAGGTAGAACCAAATATTTCAACTTTGACTGGATTACAATCATACTCTTTTTATTGTTAGTGGGCTTTGGATGGCTAAATATCATATCCGCTTCACACACTGGAGAAACACTTAACTATCTTGATTTCAACCAATCTTATGGAAAACAACTTATATTCATTTTCTTAACTTTTGGTCTCGTTGTTGTTTTATTAGCTATTGACACTAAATTTTATGAACGGTTTTCTAGTGTTATTTACATTATTTCCATGCTTTCCTTGGTTGGACTTTTCATTTTTGGCAAAAATGTAAATGGGGCTACTTCATGGTACGCCATTGGAGGCATGACTTTACAACCTAGTGAATTTGCCAAAGCAGCTACTGCCCTGGCTGTAGCTAAACATATTAGTGATTTAAATACCAATATTAATTCTCTCAAAGATCAAATAAAAACTTTTATAATTATTATAATACCAGCCTTATTGGTTTTACTTCAAAATGATACTGGTAGTACAATTGTATATGGTGCTTTTTTCTTTGTTTTATATAGAGAAGGTTTGCCAAAATACTATTTAACTATAGGAATCTCTATGATAGTTTTAGCTATTTTGGCATTAAAGTTTGGCGCAATTGTTACATCATTTATTGCGTCCATTCTTATTTTTACCTATTACTTTTTTAATAGAAAAAAAGTTTCACTTTTTCAATCTGTATTCATTTTATTGTTGTCAATAGCATTATCATTTGGAGTGAAATTCTTTTATCAAAGTATCTTACAACCTCACCAGCAGGACCGTATTAGCCTATGGCTGCGTTTAGAAAAAGATCCTGCTAAGCTTGAGCAAATGAAAAGAACTTTCGCCTATAACTTAAACGAATCTGAAAAAGCAATCAGTTCAGGAGGTTTTACAGGAAGAGGTTTTATGGAAGGCACAAGGACTACCGGGAAATTTGTACCTGAGCAACATACCGATTATATTTTTAGTACCGTTGGCGAAGAGTGGGGATTCTTGGGCTGTACTTTTGTTGTTGTTGTTTTTGTTTTGTTATTATTACGCATTCTTCATTTGGCGGAATTACAAAAATCTCAATTCAGTAGAGTTTATGGTTACGGGGTAGCATCCATTATTTTTATTCATTTCTTTATAAATATTGGTATGGTGATGGGATTGATTCCAACAATTGGTATACCGTTGCCCATGTTTAGTTATGGTGGTTCTGGACTATGGGCGTTTACAATTTTAATATTCATATTTATTAAATTAGATTCTAACAGGATAAACGAATGGTAGTTAGATAAATATATAGATATACATTTTCACACTAATGAAAAAACTGCTTCTACTTGTCTTCTTTACTATTCTATTTATAAGATGTTCTAGTACAAAGAATATCTCAAGTAACAGTTTTTCTAAATCTGAAATAGCCTTGATTTCCAATGCCGAGGCTTCTAAACCCATGCGAGTTTATAAAATCACCAACAAAAGTGATTCGCTTTTACTCCGTACCAAAAGCAGCTACATTAAACCAAATCCAGATAACGATAATCAACAAAGGTTTATAAAAAGGCTATTTGCCACAGTAAGAGACAGCATGTCTTTAGGTGTTGGTATTGCAGCACCACAAGTTGGAATATTGAAAAACATTATTTGGGTACAACGATTTGATAGAGAAAACTTTCCATTTGAAGTATATTTCAACCCAAGGATTATTGAGTACTCAAATAAAAAACAAACCGTTAAAGAAGGGTGTTTATCAATACCTAATAGATCAGACACGCTGAACACTAGATCTTTTACAATTAAAATTGAATACGATACTCAAAACAATGAGCATAAAACTGAAACGGTTGATGGTTTTACTTCTGTGATTTTCCAACATGAAATAGACCATTTAAATGGCATTCTATATCTTGATCATCTTGAAAAAGAAATGAAAGAGAGTAAAGACAGGAATAATTAGTTTTACTTTTTCAGCTCTAACTTTTCCGCAAAATAATCGCAAAAATCTTTCATAGTTGCGGTCATTTTTTCGTCTTGGGTAGCTCTATTAAAAGTATCGCTCATTGACACCAAGGTTTGATAAAAAAACACCTTCATTTCATCAACTGGCATATCTTTAGTCCATAAATCTATTCGCAAAGACTCCTTTGCATTAGAATCCCAAACACTTAACATTATAGCCTTTGCCTCTTCATTACTTATTCCTCCATCTTCAGCGGTCCAGTGCAAATTCTCTGGTACTCTATTTTCATCCAATTCTATATTCAACTCAATCTTAGACTTATGCATTCCAGCCATTACTTTTTTGGTTTATATTTTGTGTTATTGTAAATTTCGTTAGGGCTCGTTATTAGCATTTTTTCTAAAGAAACATCATTCTGCTTCATATAAGATCGCACTATTTGCCAACCAATATATTGCCCTATTCGTCCAGGAGAATCAGCATCGATTTCTTCTAAATAAAACTTAGAAAATGGTGCTGGATTTATAAATCTACCAGGTAATTTAGAATCTGTACTAAAAAGTAATTCGCGTTCAACAAAATAACGCCAAACTTCACTTTCATTAACATCTGCCCAATCTAATTCTTCCTGAGAATACCCGATGCGTTGTGCCTCTGTTCTAAATGGAATAACTACATCTTTAAAATAAAGTTGCTTCCCGAAAAAAATCATCTCATCTAAAAGTGTTTTGTTTTGACTTTGGAAAATATACTTTTTAGCATATTCGGTTGCTAAATCAACAACCAATTGTTCTTTTTCAAAATTAGCGCTTATGAATTTCGGTATATTGGCATAAAACTCATGCTCACCTCCTAAATAATTATCTAATGCTATAATTGCAATGGTATCAGTTACAATTACCTTATTTCTGTAATCTACATCACTTGTAGTGGTAATAACCCTAGGTGGATTAAATGTTCCAAAATAGTATTTAATATGATTAAAAAGCATCTCTATTTCTGCTTCCTCACTTTTAAAACCTTGAAAAGTATTTTGAACTTCACTAAATAGCATTTGTTGTAAGGTGTCTGACAATTTAGCTATCCAAAAAGAATCCTTGAATTTTTCTGAAAACATGAATGGATATGCTTTCTTTAACTTAGGAAGGCCACTAATGTTTGATTCCGAAAAAAACACATCAAAACGTTCAACACTTATATCAATATTTATTTTAGCTATTTCCTTTTCTAGCTGACTTTCTTTTTTACAAGAAATGACAGCTATTAATATCAATGAAAACAATAGAAAATTCTTCATATAAAACTTAAACGACATAAATTTTTATTAATTGAGTGTTTCGTTTATTTTTGTTGGCAAAGGTACTATTCTTAGATTTAAATTCATCTAATATGCAAACAGAAAAAGTTGCTAAACATATTGTTAACTGGTTAAAAGATTATGCTACAAAAGCAGGTGTGAATGGATTTGTTGTTGGTGTTTCAGGAGGTATTGATTCTGCCGTTACTTCTACATTATGTGCTAAAACCGGCATGAATGTTTTGGTTGTTGAAATGCCTATTCACCAAGCTGAAAGTCATGTAAGCAGGGCCCAAGAACATATTGAGCAACTAAAAAAGAGATTTGACAATGTTAGCGATACACGTACAGACTTAACTCCAGTTTTTGATGAGTTTAAAACCGAAGTTTTCCTTGATGGTGATCAAGCTACTGTAGATATGGCCTTGGCAAATACCAGAGCTCGTTTAAGGATGACAACACTTTATTATTATGCAGGCCTTTATAAGCTGTTAGTAGCTGGAACTGGTAATAAGGTTGAAGATTTTGGAGTTGGTTTTTACACAAAATATGGCGATGGCGGTGTAGATTTAAGCCCTATTGCAGACTTAATGAAATCTGAAGTATATAAATTAGGTGAGGCTCTAGAAGTTCCCGAATCTATTATGAATGCTGCCCCTAGCGACGGATTATTTGGTGATGCCAGAAGTGATGAAGACCAAATAGGTGCCTCTTACCCAGAATTAGAGTGGGCCATGAAAATGGACGATCAAGGAAAAACTGAATCCGACTTTGAAGGCAGAGAACAAATCGTTTTTAAAATTTTCAAGCGTTTTAATACTTCCAATAAACATAAAATGATTCCTATACCAGTTTGCAAGATTCCTAATAATCTGATATAATTTTTGTTAAATATTCAGGAAATCATTACTTTTACAGTTGCATATTCTCTCAATTTATAATTATCTCTCAAAAATAATTATGCAAAACAACCAAAATTATGATAAAGTTATTAATAGCAGACAATCACCCTATTACCAGAAAAGGACTAGAAGTTCTTTTTTCGGCTTCTCCTAACATAAAAATTGTTGGAAGCCTTGATGATGGTGCAGCCATCTTGGATTTTGTTAAGAAAAATCCTGTAGACATTATTTTAACCGAAGCAGATTTCCCTAAACTAAACGGTTTAACATTGTTACGTCACTTAAAAAGTGATCATCCAGATATTAAAACCATTATATTTAGTGGTCAGCCAGAAGAAGTTTATGCAATAAATGCCATAAAAGCAGGAGCTGCTGGTTATGTATCAAAAACTGTTAATGTTATTACAGTTAATGAAGCCATTATGAAAGTAAACGACGGTGGAATTTATTTAAGTAATGAACTGACACAGCAATTAGCATTTGGAAATCGTGTTGGAAAAAGCAGCGGATCATTTTACAAAAAACTTTCTACCAGAGAAGCAGAAGTACTTAAACTTTTAACAGTTGGTAGAAAAAATAAAGAAATTTCTAAAGAACTTGATATTAACGAAAAAACCGTTAGTACTTACAAAGCACGATTGATGCGTAAATTGAAGGTTACTAATTTAGTGGATTTGGTAAATCAAGCTAAACTTTCAGACCAGTTATTATAAAACCCTGTTAAGTTTTCTAGATAGTAGCATTTTTAAGCCTGAGTAGTCTTTAACTTCTTCAAGAACATTCTTATTTACATCATTTTTATGTTGTAACGTTTCTTGCTGAAACTCTTTTACCTTTTGGTCTATTAAGAAGCAACGCAGGCTTAAAATTGTTTCACTAACTAACTGCGCTACAGTATTTATCTTTTCTTTTGGGAATATATTCATTCGCTGCCAGTCATCCAGAACATAACGTTCATCCTCCATTAAAATGGTTGTGATTTGGTTTGATGTTTCTTGGTCAACTGAATTTATAAACATTTTAAGATCAAAATCCGGATTCTGATTAAGCCTATCAATTATAGTGTAATACAATGCTCTAAACTGTTCGTTGGAAAACTGCATCTCATCATCTTGCAAGTCCAAATAAATTTTCTCAAAAACCTTTGCCTCTTGAATAACAGGTTCTAAAATTAAATCACCCTTATCATTCTCCTTTAAGACAAGATCTTCAAAATCTTCAACTTTATTTCCATAGAGTAATAATAACTCTATGATCTTTCGTTCTAAAACATATTGTACATCAACCTTTTTTACTGGTTGCTGATGTTTTATAACTTCAAAAGCTTTTTGCTCTTTTTTAAATTGTTTGTTTTCTTCTTGAAATTCTTTTTTATTGATTTGGGCCAAAGTACTAAACAACACTTCTTCACTTATATCCATTATTCTGGCACATTCCTGAATATATATTTCCTTTTTTATTCTGTCAGGA
Source organism: Seonamhaeicola maritimus (assembly GCF_008056315.1). Classification (GTDB taxonomy): domain Bacteria; phylum Bacteroidota; class Bacteroidia; order Flavobacteriales; family Flavobacteriaceae; genus Seonamhaeicola; species Seonamhaeicola maritimus. Next base: position 41,757 of record NZ_VRKQ01000010.1, read on the forward strand.
ATCTTAGAAATACTGTTTACAATATCTCTAACAGTTTCGGCTTTTTTAATAGGATCACCTTTAGAATCTTCATATAAAACAGAAGCCTTAAACTGAATAAAATCTTTTGATTTTTCTTCTAAATACAATGATAACTCTTCAAGGGTATTCTGTTTTGCAAAACTATCGGGATCTTCACCCTCCGGAAACGTACAAACCTTTACATTCATACCTTGCTCAAGAATCAAATCAATCCCACGCAGTGAGGCCCTCATACCCGCTGCATCACCATCAAAAAGAACCGTGATGTTTTTAGTCAACCTATTTATCAACCTAATTTGCTCAGAAGTTAAAGCTGTACCTGAGGAAGACACAACATTCTTAACACCAGTTTGATGGAATTGAATAACATCTGTATAACCTTCAACTAAAAAACAATTGTCTTCTTTAGCAATGCTCTGTTTGGCATGATAAATACCATAAAGCACTTTACTCTTATAGTAAATTACACTTTCTGGCGAGTTCACATATTTAGCCGCTTTTTTATCATTTATTAGAATACGACCCCCAAATCCTAAAACACGCCCGCTCATACTTTTAATAGGAAACATCACGCGACCTTTAAACCTATCAAAACGTTTATCTTCTTTTACAATTGTAAGACCTGTTTTTCCTAAATAATCAATATTATAGCCTTGTTTTAAAGCTTCATCAGTAAACGCCTGCCATTCATCTAGAGAATAACCCAAGTCAAACTTTTTAATAGTTTCTTCTGTAAATCCACGCTCCTTAAAGTAACTAAGACCTATAGATTTCCCTTGATCTGTTTTATGAAGAATTTTTTGAAAATATGAACTTGCAAACTCACTTACCAAATACAAACTCTCGCGCTCATCAGCAGCTTCTTTTTGTTCATTTGTTTGCTGAGTTTCCTCTATTTCTATATTATATTTTTTTGCCAAATATTTAATTGCCTCTGGATAGGTAAAATGTTCATGCTCCATTAAAAAAGCTACTACATTTCCTCCTTTACCAGTACTAAAATCCTTCCATATTTGTTTTACAGGAGACACCATAAAACTCGGTGTTCGCTCATCACTAAAAGGGCTTAAACCTTTAAAATTACTACCTGCTTTTTTAAGATTTACAAAGTCTCCAATAACCTCCTCTACTCTGGCGGTTTCAAAAACTTGATCTATGGACGATGGTGATATCAATTGACAAAAAAATTGCTTAGAGTGTAAATGTAATATTAATGAATTGATTTTAAAATTAAAAAAGCTTCCTAAATTTAGGAAGCTTTTTTAGTTAGTCACTCAAATCAAATCACAAATCAAACTTATTCTTTAGAAAGGTTAACTCCTTGTTTTAATAAGTATAAACCCATTACAGCTAACCATATTACTTTCACATGAAAGATTGGTTTATATATTTCAAAGTTATCGGCAATGGTTAAAATAATTCCCATAGCCACCAATCCTAATAAAATTGTAAACCATCCTAACCACGTACTAACAATTTTCCATTTCACTAAACCAGCACCTAATAACACAAGTCCAACACCAGAGAAGATTCGCCCAAATCGAACAAAACAAGTAACATATTGATTAGTATACAATATACTATTCATAAATTCCTGAATTTCCGCAGCTGATTTTCCTGCAGTTTGCCCAACACCCCAAGCACCGTAATTGTAATAATAAGCTGAAGCTATTGCAAGTGTAAATGTACCTACAATAACCATTCCTGCTCCCGGTAATATTAAGACTCTATGAGGTTTCCTACCGATTACTGATACTAATGCAAACATGGCAATTGCCATTGTTACCCAACCAAATATAAATATACGGTACATCCAAATCCAATACCAAACATTCTCTCCAATAGAAGCAAAATCTTCAGCAACAAAATACTCACCTACATGATGAGAGGATAAGGCCCAACCTCCCCATAACATAAGTGCGGCAGCTATAAATGACCACCCTGTAAACTTAGTTTCAAAACTTTTTTCCATAAATAATTTGTTTTAACAGCTTGTAAAGTAGTATTATCCAGTGGTATCTATTGTAACTTTTGTTTCATAAGGGTTTTTAATTATAATTAACTTTCTACCCTTACAGCCAAATCTTGATATATGTAGTTAGATCAATTTTACAAGATTCGTGCTTTTAAATAACACCCAAAGATGTCAATAATTCTAATGTTGTAACATTAGTTACAGAATAGTTTTTCAGATATTGTAATTTGTAGTGCTATAACTTTATATTTTATCCATTTTGAAACGAAGAGAATTTGCTAAAAAAGCCACGTTAAGCTCCCTTGCAGCACTTATTGGTGCAGAAATTGTTTATGGTTCCAGTTTATTAGAAGATTACAACCCTCTGGCTTTGCAGGATCCAGATCCTTTTAAAATGTTCAATAAACATAAGGAGATGGTTGTTCTTAATGACAAACCATGGAATATTGAAGCCCAAGCTCATTTGCTCGATGATAATATTACCCCGAATTCTTGCATGTTCATTAGAAACAACGGACTTATTCCACAAGAAATTGATGCAAAAAAATGGACACTAACGATTGACGGAGAGTCTGTTCTTAAAGAAAAAACATATACGCTTGATGAATTAAAATCTAAGTTTAAACAATATACATATCAATTAACTTTAGAATGCGGTGGTAATGGCAGGAGTGAATTCAATCCACCAGCGAAAGGGAATCAATGGACTGTTGGTGCTGTACATTGCGCCTCTTGGACAGGTGTACGGTTAAAAGACGTGTTAGAAGATGCTGGCATTAAATCCAACGCTGTATATATTGGTTATCATGCTACAGATACGCATTTAAGTATGGACCCAACCAAAGAACCAATTTCTAGAGGATGCCCGATGTCTAAAGCGCTTCAAGATGAAACACTTTTAGCTTTTAAAATGAACGATGAAGATATTCCTGTAGCACATGGTTATCCACTTCGTTTAGTTGCTGGAGGTTGGCCAGCGTCTGTTTCAGGTAAATGGGTAAATAGAATTAGTATTAGAGATAAAGTTCATGATGGCACAAAAATGACCGGTACTGCCTATAGAGTTCCTTGTAATCCTGTTGCTCCAGGAGATAAAGTGAAAGATGAAGACATGTGCATTATTGAGTCTATGCCTGTAAAATCATTAATTACATATCCAAAATCTGGAGCAATTATTAAAGAAGGAAAGAGCTTAAATATAAGGGGACATGCTTGGGCTGGAGAATTAGAAGTTGGCAAATTAGAATATTCTATAGACTTTGGATCAACATGGAAAACATGTTCTCTTGAAAAGCCAGCTAACCGTTTGGCGTGGCAACATTTTACAGCTTCTGTAGATTTTCCTAAAAAAGGGTATTATGAAATTTGGGCTAGAGCGACAGATTCTCTAGGAAATTCTCAACCCATGTTATTACCAGGATGGAATCCAAAAGGATATTTAAACAATGCATGTCATAGAATTGCCGTAAAAGTAAGTTAGATGTCCAACGAAGAAATTTTTAAAAAATATATTAAAAAACTCTATTGGCTAACAACCATATTTTCTAGCCTATTTATAGTTACTGGCGGGTTACTTGTTTTTTATTCAGTCAATCCATCGTTTTTCAATTTCAAGAAGGAAACCACAGTTAATACTGTTTCTGTAGAGGAAGATGATTATGACAAAATAGAAAATGGTATACATGTAAGAACTGGATTAATTGAAGCCGAAGGACTAACAGCTGTTGTTAATAATTGTACTAATTGTCATTCTGCCAAATTAGTTATTCAGAATAGGATGAATAAAGAACGATGGAACTCCACTATCAGGTGGATGCAAGAAACGCAAAACCTATGGGATTTAGGTAAAAACCAAGAGATTATAGTTAATTATCTAATTACAAATTACCCGCCTTTAGAAGTAGGAAGACGAGCTACTCTAAGCAATATTGATTGGTATGAGTTAAATAATTAAACCAATATCTAAAGGTTAGTAGATTTTTAAATTAATTGATAAACAAATAATATAAATTAATTATGGACAAATATTTAGATGCATTCATTAATGCTTTCACCGGCACTGTTGACTGGACATGGAAATCAATAATTTTTGAGGTTCCGTGGTACACAAATTATTTTTGGGGACTTGTAGCAATTTCACTAGCTGTTTGGCTTTTAGAAATAGCTTTCCCTTGGCGCAAACAACAATCTGTTATTAGAAAAGATTTTTGGTTAGATGGCTTTTATATGTTTTTTAATTTTTTCATCTTCTCTATTGTTATTAGCGGATTTTATAAAATTTTAGAATTACTATTTGCTGAAATTAGTATTAGAGCTAAAACTTTTGCCCTTTTTGATATTTCAGAGTGGTCAATGTGGGCGCAACTTCTTGTGTTCTTTATCATTCTAGATTTTGTACAATGGTTTACACATGTATTACTACACAAGTATTCCTTTCTATGGAAATTCCACAAAGTGCACCATAGTGTGAAAGAAATGGGGTTTGCGGCTCATTTAAGATATCATTGGATGGAAAATGTTTTGTATAAACCACTAAAAACTTTCGGAGTAATGTTAATAGGTGGCTTTGAACCGGAACAAGCTTTCATAATACATTTTATTACTATAGCCATTGGACATTTTAATCACTCAAACATTAAAATTACTTGGGGACCACTTAAATATATCTTTAACAATCCAGTTATGCATTTGTACCATCATGCATATACCTTGCCTAAAGGCAAATATGGTGTGAATTATGGGATTAGTTTAAGCTTATGGGATTATATCTTTAAAACAAATTATATTCCTGAAGATAGCGGAACCGTTGAAATTGGGTTTAAAGGCGATGATAAATTTCCAAAAGATTTTATTGGGCAAAATATCTATGGTTTTAAAAAGGGCCAAAAATAGTTATGTAGACTTCCCAATAATACTAAAAAATAAAAAAGGCTTCCTTAAGGAAGCCTTTAATTTTTTAATCCATATCAAATCGTACGCCTATTGATATATTGTTTTGGTCAAATTGTTGGTCTTTAAAAATGGGTGACAAATCATACTTAACATAAAGCGCCGTATCTCCAAAAGCCACATATCCACTTAAACCATATACCAAATCAGTAGTATTAAGTCCGCGTTTTTGTTTGTCTTTAATGCGTTCACCATCCAACTCATACTTAAGTTTTTGTCGTGTACCAATATTAAATCCGGCATAACCACCCAAGCCAATTTTGAATTTGTTATCAGTTGAATATCTAAAATAAGTATCATTATTTATTCGTCTTGAAGGACCAAATTCTAAATGCATAGGAAACACCAAATTAGTAATAGACAATTTTGACTTTTTTAAATCTTGAGGAAACTCTTCTAAAACGGTTTGATTACCCTGTTTTACAAAATACATATTGTCTTTAGGTTTCAATCCATTAATTTGAAACGAATACCCGTATTTGAATCTAACGAAATTCGATTCTTTAAATACACGCGTTTTCCACGCCCACCCAATTTCAAAAAACCGAGAGCCACCAATTTTATATGGCGAATCATCTAATTTTTCACCTTCAATAATAGCATTATTCAATCCGAAAGCCAGAACCATATCGCTACTGGTGCGTCTGTCATATTTTTTAGGCTTATTCTTCCCATTTATGTTAACACCTACAAAGCTACCATCTGAACCTCCAATTGAAATTCCAGCCTTAGATAATTCTTCGTTATCATGGGTTTTATATCCCTCTTCGTTTCTTTCTAATAGGGCTATTTTGTTATTTACAATGGTTATTCTATTTTCAATGTTCATTGCTCTTTTTTTAGCAGCTTCTTTTTTTAAGGCTTCAGCCTCGGTATTTGTCATTTCAGCTTTTTCTAACCTACGGTTAATAGCTTCTACTTCAGCTTTTAAAAAGTCTTTTTCTTCCTTCGTAATTTTTTCCTTAATGGTTTTTAATGTTTTAATTTTTTCCTTATTATTTATCTTTTGAATAGTGTCTTGTGCATTGATTAATTGCACACTCAGACATAACGCCATTAGCGTTAAATACTTTGTAATAGTTTGCATAACTGTTCGTTTATTTAATTGATGAATATTATTTATTATTCATTACGCGCGGCAACTGCAGTTTTTACCGTTCCGTAACTTTCCCTTAGGGCTTTGAAAACTCTATCTCTGAATGATCTATCTAAATCTGCTTCAACGTCTTGAAGCAAAGCATTAGCGTCAACAATTCCTGTGCTTTCATTATATAATTGCTTTAATGTTATTTCTCTTTGTGCTTGTTGTAACAAGTCTTCAATTTCTGTATCTGTCACGTGGCTTTTGTTTTCTTTTAACTTTTGAACCTGAGCGACCACCTGCTGTATTTTTTGTTCTTCAAAAGTCAATTTATCTTCTAAAATTTCAGTTGTCTCCTTTATGGCCTTAACTTCCTCAGGCTCTGCTATATTTTCAGCTACTACTATAGGTGCTGTTTTTACAACTGGGTTTGCTTTTTGTTTTGGTAATTCCTTTTTTGCCGAGTTCAACTCGCCGTTATTTTCAGTTGAAACAATTGCTTCAGGTATGCTTTTTATTTCCGATTTAAGATCTGCTCTTGATTTTTCAGGCTCAACTTCATCAATTATCTTTGGGTTTTCCACTACCTGATTTTCAATAACATCTTGTGTTCCATTATTCAAAAATTGAGTAATCACAAATAGTATCCCTACAATACTAGCAGCAATACCATACCACCAATACACATTCTTATTATTTCTTTTCTCATCAGTTTCTAGTTGCCAAGACAATTTATCCCATGCATTCTCCGATGGTTGTAACCTTCTCTTTTCAAGCTTTTCTTTTATATGCTCTTCAAATTTAATTGGTGCCATAGCTTGTTATTTTATTTAATTCTTTTAATTTTTCTTGAAGCATCTTTCGTGCTTTAAATAGTTGTGATTTTGAAGTACCCACACTAATGTTAAGCATTTCAGCTATTTCATGGTGTTTATAGCCTTCAATAGCGTACATAATGAATACCATTTTATATCCTTCAGGAAGTGCATCAATGTGTTGTTGTATTTCTGCAACTTCCAAATCTGTATTTATATTATTGGTATAATCATTCTTAATTTCAACTTCTTCAACAGGAAATTCAATATTCTTTTGTTGTCTTAAAAACGAAATAGATTCTCTTACCATAATACGTCTAATCCACCCTTCAAAACTTCCTTCCGCTTTGAAATTTTTTAAGTTTAAAAACACTTTGAAAAAACCATTAAGCATGGCCTCTTCAGCCTGTTGTAAATCTTTTATATAATACCTACAAACACTTAACATTTTGGGAGCATGCAACTCAAACAAAACGTGTTGCGCCTCACGATTGTTTTTAATTGCTCTTTTTATAAGAGCAGATTCATTCTTATGGAGTTGTATAACTTTCAAAAAAGGATTCATTTTGCTTTCTATTATTACAGACGCAATTTTTATGCAAATGGTTGCCTAAGGATTAAAAAAAACAATAAAATAACAGGAGAACTGTTAACTATTTCTTTCTGTCAATTACGTAATTCACCATAAGCTCAAGAGAATTTTTATAGTCAGAATCTGGGTAATCTTTTAATATAGTGAGCGCCTCTTTTTGAAAAAATTTCATTTTAGTAATAGCATATAGTAATCCTCCATTGTCTTTTACAAAAGCAATAATTTCCTTTACTCTTTTGGCGTCCTTATTATGGTTTTTAATAGAGTTTATTAACCACTTTTTGTCTTTATTTGAAGCATTGTTAAGAACATGAATTAGAGGCAATGTCATTTTTTGCTCTTTAATATCAATACCTGTAGGCTTACCTATCTGTTTATCGCCGTAATCAAATAAATCATCTTTTATTTGAAATGCCATACCAATAAGCTCACCAAACTTACGCATCTTTTCAACATCTTGAGAATCTGGCTTTACAGAGGCTGCTCCTAAACTGCAACAAGCAGCAATAAGAGTAGCTGTTTTTTGCCGAATGATTTCGTAATAAACATCCTCTGTAATATCAAGTTTTCTAGCTTTTTCAATTTGAAGCAGCTCACCCTCACTCATTTCACGAACAGCAATAGATATGATTTTAAGTAAATCAAAATCATTATTATCTATAGAAAGCAACAAGCCTTTTGACAGTAAAAAATCACCTATTAAAACAGCTATTTTGTTTTTCCAAAGTGCATTAACTGAGAAAAAACCTCTGCGTCTATTACTATCATCAACTACATCATCATGAACTAAGGTAGCCGTATGGATTAATTCAATTACTGAAGCTCCTCTATAGGTACGTTCACTAATTTCACCATTGGACACCATTTTGGAAACCAAAAACACAAACATAGGCCGCATTTGTTTTCCTTTTCTATTGACAATATAGTGGGTAATTCTGTTTAATAAAGCAACTTTGCTAGACATTGAGAGTTGGAACTTTTGCTCAAAAAGGTCCATTTCAAAAGCTATGGGTTGTTTTATTTGTTCTACTATTTTCAAACTTTTGCTTTAAGGAAAATCAAATATAAGTTTTAGTAAGTTATTTTCAACTTTTATTTGCCAATTGTCCGCAAGCTGCATCAATATCTTTACCTCTGCTACGTCGAACTGTTACAGTTATATTATTAGCTTCCAGAATATTTTGATACATATCTATAGCTTCAGGTTTTGCTTGTTGAAAAGCGCCATTATCGATAGGGTTATACTCTATTAAATTCACTTTACTTGGTGCAAACTTGCAAAACTTAACCAAAGCGTCTACATCCTTTCGTTTATCATTAATCCCATCCCAAACAACATACTCATAGGTTATTCTGTTTTTTGTTTTAGCGTACCAATATTCTAACGCTTCTCTCAAGTCTTTAAGCGGAAATGTTTTATTAAATGGCATAATGGTATCTCTAACCTCATCTATAGCTGAATGTAATGATACTGCTAGTTTGAACTTAACCTCATCATCCGCCATTTTTTTAATCATTTTTGGCACACCTGATGTTGACACTACAATACGTCTAGGTGACATACCTAATCCTTCTGGAGATGTTATTTTTTCAATTGCTTTTATGACATTATTATAATTCATGAGTGGTTCGCCCATTCCCATAAAAACAATATTACTCAAAGGCCTATTATGATATAATTTACTTTCTTTATCAATAGCAACTACTTGATCGTAAATTTCATCTGGATTCAAATTACGCATACGTTTTAAACGAGCAGTAGCACAAAATTTACAATCTAAACTACATCCTACTTGACTTGATACACAAGCCGTTGTTCTGCTACTTGTAGGAATTAAAACGGATTCTACTATTAAGCCATCATGTAATCTAACAGCATTTTTCACAGTTCCGTCATTACTGCGCTGCATGGTATCAACCTCTATATGATTGATAACAAAATTGTCTTCAAGCATTTGGCGGGTGTTTTTTGATATGTTAGTCATATCATCAAAAGTATGAGCCGATTTTTGCCATAACCACTCATAGACTTGGTTGCCCCGAAAAGCTTTATCACCTTCTCTTACAAAGAACTCCCTAAGTTGCTCTTTTGTTAATGCTCGAATATCTTTTTTGTTTTCTGCCATAGGTTGTGCAAAAATAATGAAAGGATTTTCTATATATGCTTTTTGAATAACGAATTATACTTATAGTTTAGGTTTGCATTAGGGATTGAGGCTTTGTTGGAGCTCTTCTTGAATTGTTGCACCTATGCAATACAAAAAAGCGACTGCCGAAAGCCCGACCCCTTGCGGGTAATGCCCTAAAATGAATTTAACCCAAAGAAAAAGCCTCGATAAACGAGGCTTCTTAAAACATTATTGTCTATTCTTACTGAACTTGAGACTTAGCTCTGTTGTCTTCAATTTCAGCGGCAGCTTTTAAAGCATTGAATAATTTACTATTAACCGTATTAGATTTTTGCTGTTCAACTCTATTAGCAGCAGCTTGATAGTTATCAAGCTCTACAGCTGATGTTACTTTAGTAACTTGTATCATATATACACCATTCAAGCCATCAACAAGTCCAGAAGTTTCTCCTTCGCTTAAACCAAAAGCTGTACCTACTACCAATGGCTCTCTTCCGGCTCCAGAAATAGTTGGATTCTTCATGTTAATAGCTGAAGCATTTCTTACTGTTGTGTTTTCTGCGGCAGCCAAATCCTCAAGTGTTGTAGCAGAAACTCTTGTTCTTATTAATTCAGCCTTCTTTTCTTTTCTAATTTCTGGCAACACTTTAGCCGTAGCATCTTCAACAGACATTAATCCTGCATCATGTTTAGCAACTAATTGTGCAACTAAATAACCTCCAGGAATATTAAATCTTTTAATATCACCAACTTTCGCTTCTTGTTCAAATGCCCAACGCACTACTTGTCTTTGGTTTCCAACCCCAGGAATACTTTCGTCTAAAGCTTTCATTCCGTTTACAGGTCTAACCGTATAATTACTTTCTTTTGCTAATTCTTCAAAATCTTTATCACCAGCAGAAATTTCAAATTTAGAAGCATCTCTAAATATTTTAGCTGTAGTAGCTTCAGAAGGCTCAATTCTTCTAGCAATTGTACCTACTTTAACAGCTCTCTTTTTATTTTTCTGACCTTCAATTTCAATAATGTGGAATCCGAAAACTGTTTTTACAACTCCTAAATCACCAACTTTACCTTCAAATTCAAAATCATTAAACTCAGGAACCATAGAATTATAAGGGTGCCAATCATAACGCCCTTCGTTTTCTACACTCCCTCTATCTGAAGAAAATTCTTTAACTAATTCTGGAAACTTAGAGCGATTTGCTTTAATAACCGCTAATAAACTATCCGCTTGCTCTTTTGCCTGATCTTCTGTTAAAGTTACATCAGGCGTAGCACTTTGAGAACCTAAGAAAGGAATTAAAATGTGTCTTACTTTAGCTGAGTCTGGAATTTGCTTTTCTGCAATTAATTTCGATATTTTGAAATATCCTGCTTCCTTATAAGGACCATAAGTTTCGCCAACGTTCAAAGTATATAAACTATCAGCCGCTTCTGATGCTAAACCTAACTTAAACACAAAACGGTCATTGAATTTAATATCTGAATTCAAGTTTATATATTCTGCATCATTCTTAACTTTTGAAAATGCAATAATAGTATCTTTTCTCCCAGTTTCATCAACTAATCTTCCGGCTAAATAAGTATTTAACTCATTCTTGATAGCCTCTTCATCTTCAACCGAAGCAACTTCATTAAACTGAACAAATTTAATATCTCTAGACTCTTCAACCTCAAACTCCTTTTTATTATCATTAATATATTTAGAAATGTCAGATTTAGATACTTTCACAATACTATCTGCAATAGAACTGTATGCCACTTGTACAAATTTAATATCAATTTTATTCCCTTCTAATTTGTGATCTAATTCACCTTCAGCCAAAGTACCGGTTAAACCAGCTTTTACAAGGTTAAAATAATTTTGTTGTAAAGCATTTGTAGCAATAGACTGTTCATAATTTACCCAACTTGCATAACCTTCAGCTGAATTATCTTTTAAATTAGCTATATACTCATTTAGTTTATTTTCATCAAACAAACCTGCTTCATTTAAAAACTGAGGATTAGTAGCTAAAGCTGTTCTTAAAAGATCCCTCATTTGATCTTTTTCAACAGTAATTCCTAACTCTTCAAATTGCGTTCCTAAAACAGCTTGTCTTACCTCCTGATCCCAAACTCTATTCATTACTTGGGTGTTGGTAGCGTTTGGACCCATTTGTCTTTGAGTAGCCTCAACTTTCTGCATGAAATCTTCACGAGAAATATCTTTACCATTAATAGACCCAACAACATTCTGAGTTTTATTAGAGAAGCTTGCACTTCCATCAAAAAGACCCGATAAAACAAAGGCAAACAATGCCATTGCTATTACAAGTATTAATACTAAAGTTTTTTGTCTAATCTTATTTAAAATAGCCATTTTATATATCTGATTTTTACTTTTTATTGAAAATCAATCAAAAAAAACACTGTGATTGACGAAAATATCGTGCGCGAAAATACCATTTTCTATTTAATTATAAAAGCAGAATCAGGCATTAATTATAAATAGGTCAGGCTATTTTAGTTTTCTTCTAAAAGCTTTAACTCTACTAAGTCAATTTTAGTATTTGATACCTCCTTAATAGTGAATTGGAAGTTATCAATTTTCACTATATCATCCTGATTAGGAATCTCTTCGGTATGATTAACAATCAACCCACCCAATGTTTCGTAGTTTTCATTTTCAGGAAGATTAATCTTATATGTTTCGTTAATAAAATCAACCTCCAACCTTGCCGAAAAACAATACGTTTCTTCATCTATTTTTTTTTCTATTAGGTCAACTACATCATGTTCATCTTCAATCTCACCAAACAACTCTTCTACAATATCTTCAACAGTCATAATTCCAGAAGTTCCACCATATTCATCTAAAACTACTGCCATACTTCTGTGCTTTTTGGTTAATACATTTAACACATCTTTAATGAGAACTGTTTCTGGAACAAACTCAACCGGGAGCATCATTGACTTAATATCTTTATGTTTTTTGAAAAGCTCAAAGGAATGTACATAACCCAATATATCATCAATGGTTTCTTTATAAACAAGAATTTTGGTTCTACCAGAATCTGTAAAAAGAGCATTTAATGTTTTAATAGATTCATCAATTTCAACTGCAATAATTTCTGTTCGTGGAATCATTACTTCACGCGCTTTTACTTCTGAAAATTCTAGAGCATTTTGAAATATCTGAATTTCAGAATCTACTTCGTCATGTTCTTCAACAGATTCCATTTGCTCACTAATGTAATTTCCAAGCTCTACTTTTGTAAATGCTAATTGGATTTGATCACCGTCGGTTTTAAAAAAAGTTTTCAAAACCATATCTGAAATCCAAATAACAAAACCAGAAATTAAACTGAATAAAACGTAAAAAATATATGCAGGTAAAGCCAAAACCTTTATTAGCGCATTAGCATAAATCTGAAAAAATACTTTTGGTAAAAATTCTGCTGTAATTAAAATAATAAACGTAGAGATAACCGTTTGCGAAAGCAAACTAAGATCAGTGAGCAAATAGTTTATAAAGTCGTTCTCTCTTGGTAATATAGATTGAAACCAACTCACCAATAAATCGCCCATAAAAAACCCATAAATAACCAATGCTATATTATTTCCAATAAGCATGGTGGTTATAAATTTTGAAGGTTTTGCAGTAAGTCTTCTTAATATTTTAGCTAGAATACCTTCCTGCTTTTTTTCTATCTCTATATGGATTTTATTTGAGGACACGTATGCTATCTCCATACCAGAAAAAAATGCGGAAAGCATTAAAGAAACAATAATAATTACAACATAAAGTGTCATTTAGTTTGAATTGTTCCTGTCCTGAAACTTTTTACTGAATTTTCTTCTGAAAAAAAACATGAAAACTGCTAATGCCCCTATACCAAATGATAGATACGCACCATTTGTTCCATCACCCAATTTAGAGATACCATCATATATAAATAGTACTGCAAATATTAAATATGCGTATTGAAAAAAACTTAAATATTTCATTTTATTAATTTATGGTAAAGATAATTAAATTAGGAATGATAATTTTTTAAACCGCACTATTCTTCTACGGTAAAAATACCCGTTACCTCAAGAACTTCGGCATTGGTGAAATTACGATTTGAATCAAAACCGTTACCATGAATAATATCTTGACCAGATTTAAATGTAACAGGAAGATTTGTGAATATCCACTCTTTTCTACGATCAAAATACAACTGGTCGGACGTTAAAACATTACCATCATGTGTTGTAACAACCACATTCCCTTGTAAATCTATAATGTTAGTTTTGCTATAAGAAATAGCATAATCTGCCACAACTGTGCTTTTTTTATTGTCTTCATTGTAAAAATAGAGTGTGATACCTTTTGTGAATTCATCATAAGGAAAATCTCTATTAGAGAAATCAAGCCTTATAGGACTTAAAAGATTAATAGTAACTCTTCCAGAATCTGTATATTTTAAATTGAAATTTTCTGCTTCACCAATAGGCTCATTCTCAGAAACTCCAATTTTTTGCACTTCTTTATAATTATCATTGCATGAAAAAAACATAGTCACAGTAATTACTGTGACTATGTTTAATATATAATATTTAATTATTTGTTTCATTAAATGTTTTGAGTACTAACTCAAACTAATAAACAATTAGTTTATTGCAGGTACTGTTACCTGCCCACCTATCCAGCAACCAATTTTAATAACTTGACCTGAGTTACCAGCACTAAATATTTCTGCCTTTTGAGGAGCTTTCGCCTTATAATTAGCTACAGATTTAGCAGCATTCTTCTTTTGGGTTGGATCTACTCTTGCTGCCTTTTGAGCTTCTTGTGCTGCTAACCAATATACAGCCCTTTTATTAAATGTTGTATCTCCGCAATTATTTGCACTTGATGCATACATAGTAGCTATTGATAAATGTGGACGGCCATTTGACGGGTTTAATTTTAAAGCATTTCTGAAGTAGGTTCTTGCCTGACCATATCTTCCTTTCTTTTTAAGAATTAAACCAATTCTGTTGGCCAATTTTGCTTTCTTAAAAGTATCATCTTCTAAATCAAAAGATTCCTTGAAGTAATTAATTGCTTCGTTCTCTTTATGGTTTTTAAATAAAACCGTTCCAACAAAGTATTTAGTATCTGCAGATGGTGCTGTTTCATCATAAGCTTTTACTAATTGCTCATATAAGGCTGTATCAGTACATTCTTTATAATACATTCTGCTTACCGCGCGTTTTAACCAAATAGCATTTGTTTTATTGGCATCAAAATCTTTAGAATACAAAGGCACTAAGTTTTCACAGTTAGCTCTTGTTCCTAATTTTTCATCAACACCAGATGAAATTTGATCATATGCCTTTAAATAACTTTCATAAAACCTCTTATAACTACCTTCTTTTTTAGTTAAAGCAGTTCCCGCATCCTCTTTGGCAACAAGCGTATTAAGTTTACTAGAATAGTTTTTAACCTCATCTTCAACTTTTTCAACAATATCATCATATTTATTGAATAAATCTTTTGCAGGTTTTTTACCAGCATCATATAACTCTACCATAAGTGAGAAGTAGGTATACAAACTTTTTGGGTTTGTGAATGTTTTTTCATCAGCTTTATAAGCAGTATCAAAACAATCATATAACTCTTCAACCGTTTTGTTAAGTTCTTTTCTGTTATCGTACATTAATTGACATACAATTGCCCCGTACTTCCCTTTAGGTGTCTTACTTGCAAAATACTCACCTCTTTGCTCATAAAGTTTAATTAAATCATTAATAAAACCTAACTTTTCTGCACCTGTAGAGTTCTTAATTTTATGCCCCAAAATCTTTTCACCATCTACATAAATAGCGTTGTTAAATTTTGGACATTTGTTTCTTACAGCCATCCAAGGTTCAAAAGCCGCATCGTAATTCTTAGCTTTAACATATTCATGAAAAATAGAAAGTTTTGTCATACACTCTTCATCTTGTTGTGCAAAACCAAAACTTAAACCTATTAATAATGTTAGTAAAAAAGTAATTCTCGTCTTCATGATAATAATATTTCTCTTTTGTTAGTTGTACTTTCTTTTCTCAAACCATCTATCGCCCAAAGATAAACTTAATTGTAGATTTATAAAATTCTCTTGAATTAAATTACTACTTGTTGTTCCTCTTTTACCTATCTCTAAACCTAGGTTGGCACTAGATATTCCTCCTCTTAGTGGTAAACCTACACCAAAAGATATGCCAAACTCTTTAATTGTTTCAGTATTTACATTAAGTCCTGTTTTCTCAAATCTAACACCTGTTCTGTAGACTACCCTTTTAAAGTAGTTATTCAAAGACCTATAATCTGGTATATAAAAACCTCCTAAGGAAATAGTTGATGCATCTTCATAAGTTGTTATCGAGCTGCTATAAAGATCATTTGTGAAATCACTTGTTTTCTGAACTGTGTATTCCCCACCTAAAAACCATTTTCTTGGACTACCAATTCCTAATCCAAAAGACATTTTAGAAGGTAACACCAAATCCGTTTTTAATAAACCTAAAGACTCTAAATCCACATCAATTGAATTACCAACAAACTCTTGCCCTGTATTAGAATTAACGGTAATAGTGGCAATTGATCTTTCGTTTTTAGAAACTAAATCACTTTCTGGTGTAAAAGTAAATGTTGTTGCTAGTTCTAATTTTTTCGTCAACAAGGTTGTATAAGACAATCCAAAATTAAAATTCAAACCACTTAAATCTGATCTATTACTTTCCCTTGATTGGTTTTGAATAGGAACACCATTATCATAAATATACTCTATAGTACTATTCTGAATATTTCCAAAATTATATTGAGCGTCTATCCCAATACTCAACCCTTTTACTACATGATATCCTAATCCTAAAAAGACCTTATTAAGCCCGCCTTCTCCTTTAAACCTATTTTCAATATCATCATCATCATTTAATGATTCTAATTTATAACCAACTGAAGTATATGGCATTAATCCAAAACCAAAACCAAACTTTCCCATTGGCATTGATAAGGCAATATAATCAAAGCTAGTTGAACTAGCTTTATCTGAACCTGAATCAGCCTTTAAATCAACACTAGAATAGGTGCCACCTATAGCAAACTTCACAGGTCTACTTTCATTATTATAATAATTAAGATTGCTCGTTGCATAAGATGCTGGGTTACGTAAATTCACATGAATACTATCAATATAAACACCTATACCACCCATACTTCTATTCTCTACGGTTCCCTTAAACTTAAGACTTCCAATACCGTAAAAAGAATAAGGTGATGAAGTCCCTTCTTGCCCATAACTTTGGAAAGCAATTAAAGCAATAAAAACTATTACAAGTTTTTTAATCATTCGTTCGAATTAAATTGTAAAATAAAGTTCAAGCCTTCTAAAAGAAAATTTGAATTGGCAAATATGCTACTTTTTAATTGTTTAGACAAGAAATTAGCATCGCCACCTGTTAAAATAACTGTTAAATCTAAGTATTTGAGTTTGTACTCTTCAATAACTCCATCAATTTCTTTTAAAATACCATTAACCACTCCAGAATGTATAGACTCTTTAGTAGAGTTTCCTATAATATCTTTAGGTTTTTCCGTATCTAATAACGGTAAATTAGCCGTTAAATTATTCAAAGATTTATAACGGGTACGAAGCCCAGGTGAAATGGCTCCACCTAAATACTCATTTTCACTATTTATAAAATCATATGTAATACAGGTACCTGCATCAATAATTAAAACATGTTCATTAGAAAACCTTCTAAGTGATGCACAAACTAATGCAATTCTATCAGCGCCAAGCGTCTTTGACGTTTTATATTTATTGGTAAAAGGGAGCTTGGTATTAGAATCCAAAACAAAAACGTCTAAAATATCATTAACCCCATAAACATCTTTATTACTCAAACTACCAACTGATGAAATGACAGCTCTTTTTATTGACGGATATTGTCTTTTCAACTTCTCAACTGATTCAATTAAATGCTTATGATCAACTACCTCTTTGCGTTTAATAGTATTTCTACTGAAAACGGCCAGCTTTACAAAAGAATTTCCAACATCAATAATTAAATTCATATTCCTTTAGAAAGGCCTAAAATTACAAAACACTGATAACTATACTCTTAATTATATTATAATATTATAGCAGATATAGCTTAATAGGCCTAAAATTTGTTAATGCAATATTTTTTGTGTTTTTATTTTGGCGAATAACAAAATTGAATTTATATTTGCATCCGCATTTAGCGAGGTACCTTAGCTCAGTTGGTAGAGCAAAGGACTGAAAATCCTTGTGTCCCTGGTTCGATTCCTGGAGGTACCACAAAAAAATCCCGAAACTTAAATGTTTACGGGATTTTTTGTTTATAACATTATATCTTCATCGTAAGGCTATTTTATTCTAAATTTTTATATATAACTTCTACATTATTCATTAGTTTAAATGCTACATTTAAAACCTTTGATTCTATATGAATATTTGCGCATATATTCTTGCCGTCAAAATTTATTCTTGAAATTGACAATCTTTTATGCGAAAAGAACACCTTAAGATTGTCAAATTCCTCTTGTAGGTTTAAATCAAATTCTCCACTCACCCAATTTAAGAATTTTCAATAATTGTCAATACTTGAAAAAGTCTTACGTCTAGTGAATTGATGATATAGTTTATGAAAAGAAATTTTTAAGTTCTCGCCTTTTGCTAAGTGATGATTAGTGCTTACCATGGTTCTTCAATTTTAAAATTTTTAAACTGTTGTTCTTGTTTAGTATTATTAAATGTGACTCTCCTTTAATGATTATTTTATCAATTGCCTTAGCTTCTTTTTCATTAAAATAACTGACGTCATTTAAATAAGAATAGGATTCATTTTTGTCTCCTAATAGAATGTACCCCAATGAAGCATCATAGCGAACCGTTTCAACTTCGGCTTGGTAAATATTTCCAATACCAAAAACGTCTAAATAGCCATCGTTATTAACATCTAAAACCTGGGTTGCAAGTGTGGGTGAAAACTGAGCTTGGTTTGGTAATTCATGAAGAGAAAAACCATTATTACCACTATTTTTTAATAGTATAGAGCTAAAATTGGCAGCTTTAAAATGTATAGCCTCATTCAATTTACTTTCACCATAAATTTCTGGTAATGTGGCATTAGCGAAAGCATTATAAGTTTTAAGCTTATTATTTATAAATGGGGTTTGTTGCGACGAACATTCTTTACCTCTTACTGGTAGTAAATCACCTGTTTTAGAAACCTTACTAAGTACAATATCAAATGAAGTATTATCATCTAAATAGTCTGCATAAATATGCAGTGGTTTGTTTTTACTTGGATGAAATTTGTTGTTATTTCCCCAATTTCCAATGATGTAGTCTTCATTCCCATCGTTATTAAAATCTAAAGGAGTGATGCTTTGATACCAACCATTAGTGTTTTTTAAGGTGTCAATTTCCTTTTTGAGGAATTTGCCATCAGAGTTTTCAAAAATAGTAATTGGCATCCATTCGCCAACAACAATTAAATCATCGTCTCCGTCCTTATCATAATCAGAAAAAATAGCATCATTTACCATTGTTAAATCAGAGATATCATCAATTGTTTGAGATGTTACATCAAGCAATTTTCCATTATGATTTTTCAATAAATGAGACGGATACGCCACCGGATATTTACCGTGAATTACACTACTTCCTAAAAAAACATCTTTGTCACCATCATTGTCGTAATCTGACATGGCAATGCATTGTGTATTACTTAAATTTTCAGGTAATTCATTCGACTTTTGGAATTTGCCTTTCCCATTGTTTATATATAATCTGTCTTGTAGGAATGGACTGTTTTCTTCAAATTCATAACCACCTGAAGCTACGTAAAGATCTAAATCATTGTCATTGTCAATATCAAAAAAGAGGGCGTCGGTATCCTCAAATGCTTTTTCAGAATGAAATAAACTTTTGTTAGTTTCTATAAAGGTTCCATCACTTTTTTGAATATATAAAGAGGCTTTGGCATCTTTAGCATTTCCGACAAAGAAATCTTCTAAACCATCATTGTTTACATCACCCACGGTAAGAGGCTCGCTGTTTTCAGATTGTTTTTGTGGTAATAAGAGTTGAAGGTTATAGTCGTTAAATTGATTTTCTTTTTGAATAAAATCTACACCTATGTCATTTGGGTCTATATCTACAAATAAAGCCTCAGGAATTGAGGAGTGACGTTTGCTATTTTCTGATTCTTTAAAATCAACCAATATTGTTTTATTGATTTTTGGTTCAGATAATACCTGAGTACTCCCATTAGGCCAACTGATGACAATACTATCAATCTTTGATTTATTTCCTAAACCAAAATGAAGTTTGTAGGTAACTGAAGATTGATAACCTCTAGAAACAAATTGCTTTTTAATTTGTTGGTTATTATCAGTATAAATAATGACTTGGCTACCAATGCCTTTTTTGTTTTTTTGTGGACCTTTTAGGGAGACTGTAATGTAATTATTGACAGAGTTGTTTTTGTAAACACTTGCTTTATCCGACTGATTATTTAATACAATATCTAAATCACCATCATTGTCTAAATCTGCGTAAACGGCCCCTGTAGAGTTTAGTTTTTGGTTTAACCCCCAATCACTAGTAAGGTTTCTAAATGTTAGATTTGAATTATTTCTGAAAATATAATTACTAAGCTTATGTGAAGGCATCATATTAATAGCTTCATCTAAAGAAACCTTTTTACGGTTTCGAATATTAGTCCTCATCTGATTTCTAAAATCCTGATTAGATAAGTCATGTTCTATACCATTAGTTACAAACAAATCATTAAATCCGTCGTTATCAAAGTCCGCAATTAAAGGAGCCCAACTCCAATCGGTTTTTGCAATACCGCTTAGTTGTCCTATTTCACTAAAAACCCCATTGCCATTGTTCAGCTGAAGTACGTTAGACATATATTGATAATGATAGCCTGCATTTACTATGGCATTAAAATTCTCTGTGCTCATAGTAGCCATATTTTCTTTACTTCTTATATGATCCTCTGCCATCATGTCAAGGGCAATTAAATCAGGATGTAAATCATTGTTAATGTCAGCATAATCAGACCCCATGCTATTAGCAGATATATGTTTGAATCTGTCTAGTATTTCATCTTTAAAAGTTCCGTTTCCTTGGTTGATGTAAAGAAAATCTGGTTCTAAAAAATCGTTTGCTACATAAATATCTGGTAGGTTGTCATTATTAAAATCTCCTATTGAAGCACTTAAGCCCCAAGCTTTATTTTCTACACCTGCTTCGTGGGTA
This sequence comes from Seonamhaeicola maritimus, assembly GCF_008056315.1. Classification (GTDB taxonomy): domain Bacteria; phylum Bacteroidota; class Bacteroidia; order Flavobacteriales; family Flavobacteriaceae; genus Seonamhaeicola; species Seonamhaeicola maritimus. Next base: position 62,622 of record NZ_VRKQ01000010.1, read on the forward strand.
ACGTTTGTGAATTTACCTATATCATTTCTAAATAATTGATCAGAATTATAAGGTTCTTTAGTGGTTTGAAGTTTAGCATCAATGTTTGTGTTATTTCTGAAATCTGCACGATGATTGACCAAATACATATCTAAATCGCCATCTGCATCATAATCAAAAAAATACGCTTGAATAGAAAACCCAAAATGGTTTAAGCCATAAACTTCTGCAGATTCTTTAAACGTATTATTTTGTTGATTAATGAATAATTTATTCTCTCTTGGCTTATGACTTTTTAATGAACCTGATTTGCAAACATAAATATCCAACCAACCATCGTTATTTATGTCTATCATAGTTGTACCTGTAGTCCATCCTCCATTATCTGAAACATTGGCACTTTCAGTAATATCTTCAAACTTAAAATCACCTTTGTTTAAATAAAGCTTATTTGAGTTTTGGTTTGATGTGAAATACAAATCTTCTAAACCGTCGTTGTTAATATCTCCTACTGCTACCCCGCCGCCATTATATATATAAGAATAATTTATGAAATTAAAATAGAGATCTTCTTTTACAGTATTTGTGAAATGAATGTTACTATGAGTATTTTCAACCAAAGTAAATTGGGTAGATTCTCGGTGGGGTACTTCTTTTTTATTATTTGAACAAGCAGAAAGGAGTACTAATTGAAGTATTTGTACTAAGAACAATGTCTTATATGTTCTCTTAAGCAGGTTCATGAACAATATTATCTATTATAGTATCTATAGGTCTTCTAATAAAATATTGAGCCTTTAATCCTTTTTTAGTGAGCGCCTCTTGTATGTGCTCTTTTGCAAAATAAGCAATAGAGCCTACAAAATGAAGTGGAACAGTTTTTAACTCCGTTCCATACTGCATGATGTTGTTTTCAACGAATTTACAAATACCATCAGCTATCATATTTTTTATAAACGGGGTATTTTCATGTTCAAACATAAAGCGAGCAAATTCAGCCAAATACTTATTTGGGGTTGCTGATTTGTACAGTTGTTTAATGACCTCCTTTTCTTTTAGGTTATAATCTTTTTCAAAAGTGTTTTTCAATCCTTTAGGCATTTGATTATAATAATAGGCTTTAAGCAATTCCTTGCCAAAGTAGTTTCCACTACCTTCGTCCATTAAAATATAACCCAATGCGGGCGACTTTAAATGCGTGGTCTTTCCATCGAAATAACAACAATTTGACCCAGTTCCCAAAATACAAACAACAGCCGGAGTTGAAGTTGTGGCATAAACTGCTGCCATAATATCTTCATGAGTTGAAGCTAGAGCATTTTTAAAAAACTTTGTTAGGATTTTATTAATCTTTTGCTGATTTTTTTTGGTACCACAACCTGCACCAAAGAAATGAACAGATGTTACCAAATCTTTATAGCTAAAAAGATCTCCGTTCTTTGTTATGGTGTTTTTTAATTGTTTTTTAGAAAGGATAGCAGGATTTAAACCTTTGGTTCTAATTTTTATAGGGTTTGCCTTATCATCGTTATAAAGAATCCAATCACATTTGGTGGAACCGCTATCTGCAATTAATATCATTTTTATAAAAAATTTGTTTCACAATAATCTGTCAACAATCTTAAAGATTTAGTAATAACTACTTCAACATCTACATGTGGTTTTTCTAAAGTACTAAGAGAGGTTTTAAGTGTGTCTAAATCAGATTCATTAATAGATTTACTTTCAATTGAAGTAGATAATATTTTTGCTACATTCGATAAGTTTACAGATAATTCTTCAAGAGGTATCATTTTTTGGTTTTTCTCAAGCCTTGAGAACAGAGCATGATTGTTAGCCCATTGATTTAAATAACTTAATGTTTTTGCGGAATTTTCAGGTTGATTATTGAAATTTGAAACTAATTCATTAAACATTTCGGCATCTTCGGCATCAACTACGCATGCATCAGCAAACAAAGTGAAAGGAGAAAATGACTTATATTCTATGCCGCCTTTATTACGCTCATAAACTTTTAATGGTTCGCAGATTTTAGATAAAGTGATTAAAGATGAAATGTCTTGATTATTGGTCATACCTCTTAAAATGACATCTCTGGAACTGATATGTGTTATACCTAGCTCTTCCAAGTTAAAAGAAACAGGTTTAAGACGTTTTTTCATTAAAGGAATATCATTAACCTCTTTTGTAGACCAGAATCGTTCAGCAATTGCGGCTGTACGTGGCCAAATTCTAGAATCTATAGTTAGTGGTGTTACCAGTTCACTCCACATAGTGGCCTCCGCACCTAGTATTCTTTTGCGTTCTTCTTTTGTAAGAGCGGCACCACCAATTGGGTCAACACTATAATGGTGCTCTACAGGTAACATGCGATCAATGTAATATCCTGCAGATAAAACAGCTTGATACCCTTTTTGGGAGGCTTCTATAAGTGTACTCTGTTCTAAACCTTCGTGTTCTCCTCTCCAAGAATGTATAACTGCTGTTGTTGGTATGCTAGGAGTTAAAATTTCATCCCATCCCATTAGTTTTTTATTTAGTGGAGCTAAAATCTTTTCAAGTTTAATATTAAAGTAAGTTTGTAAATCATGGTTTGTTTCTAAACCATGCTCTTTTTTAAAAGCTTGAATGTTTTGGTTTTCATTCCAATGTTTGCCCTCGTTTTCATCACCCCCAATATGAAAGTACTCGTCTGGAAATAGAGGTGTTATTTCTTTAAATAGATTTTCAAGAAACTCATATGTCTTTTCATTGGTAGGGTCGAGTGTAGGATCGAATACACCAGCATATCGTTCAATGGCGTAGGTAAATCCTTTTTTGCTTCCTAATTCAGGGTATGCGCTTAATATTGCTGAAGCATGCCCAGGAACATCAATTTCTGGAATGACCCGGATTCCTAATTTGTTAGCATAAGCTACAACTTCTTTTATTTGCTCATGCGTGTAGTATTGGCCATCTGAAGCAAATTCTTGTAGTTTAGGATAAGTTTTAGATTCTACTCGAAAACCTTGATCATCGGTTAAATGCCAATGGAATACGTTCATTTTTACCGATGCCATTCCTTCTAGATTTCGTTTTAAAACCTCAACTGGTTGAAAATGTCTCGCAACATCTATCATCAATCCTCGCCATACAAATCTAGGTGAGTCTTCAATATGAATTCCTGGAAAAAAATTATCAGTAGTATTATTTTGAGTGAGCTGCAGTAAAGTTGCCAACCCACGAATGGCTCCAACATCGGTATTTGAGTTAATCTGAATGGAATTATCTGAAATATCAAGAGTGTAAGACTCATCAGTTTCAATATTTAAACTAGTTACCTTACTAAATGTAATTTGAATATTTCCTTTTGAGTTATTAACTGGAAACCCTTCGTTTAAAAACACACCTGTTCGATTACTTAATCGTCTTAAAAACATAACAGCGGCATTACGAACTCTATGCTTATCATCCTGAGCATTGATTGAGATCGTAACGTCGCTATTAATGAAAAACTTAGCAGGTTTTTCTGAAATTTCTTTTGGCCATGGCATTAAATTATATTGTTTCATGAGCTCGTTTTGACCAATAGAGTTGCTTGAGCAGTTTAAGAGTAAAAGAAACAATAAGATTTTTTTCATGACTAATCTTTAAGATTTATAAAACACATTGTTAATGTATTTTTATATACTTTTCAATTATTTTTCTGTTAATGTTAGCTTTTTCTACTTTTTCAATTCCTGATTGAATTAAAGTATCACCGCTAAATTCAATTTGAAAAGGAAAAACATGGCCTCTCAAATTTTTTACTGAAATATAGCTTAAGGTTTCAGAGTAATTATTTCCATTAAGAGTATAAGTTCCCCCTCCACCATAAAAGCTATTTTCTGAATCAGTTTGTTGATTAAAAAAAGCAAAATGATTTTCGTTTATTATTTTGACAAATTCTGCTTTTGTTAAATCCTTTATTGCTAAAGAGTCATTCTCTAAAGTTTCAGCATAAACCATTTTCCAGGTTCCTACTAATGGGTTTTTAGATTGTCGTTTGCCACAGCTTGCCAGTAAACAAATCAATAACGCGAAAACAAATACTTTAATCATTTTATTTAAAAATGATAACGTTTAAAGGCCTCAATTGCTGCGTAATCAGCTAATCCTAAATCGTTATATTTCTTTGCGGTTAATCTATTTCGGTCTTCGGCTCGCACCCAAAATTCTCTGGAATCACCACCTTGGAACATCACACCATCCTTTTGAGATTGATGATAGAAAATAGCATGTCTCTTTTTAAGCACCTGATCAGGACTCATAGGAACTGCCATTTCAATTTGGTAAGATTCCCATTCATGCCATGCACCACGATATAACCAAACCCAACAATCATTCATGTAATCATTATGCTTTAGTTCTTTTAAGGCTATAAATAATGCATCTAAACACACCTTGTGAGTTCCATGAGGGTCAGCTAAATCTCCTGCTGCATAAATTTGATGTGGTTTTATTTCATCAATCAAAGCTTTCATAATGACTACATCGTCATCACTTATATTATTCTTTTTTATAGTACCTGTTTCATAAAAAGGAAGGTCTAAAAAGTGGACGTTATTATCACTTAAATCTAAATATCTAGTTGCTGCTAAAGACTCACTTCTTCTAATTAAGCCTTTCAACTTTCTTACCTCTTCCGAATCTATGTCATTATCTGTTTTTATTTTTAAGAAATTGATAATGCTTTGTGTTTCATCACAATCTGGACATAATGACTGCGTGATTTCTGCAAACTTTAAAGCTTCTTCATCTGAGACAGCAATATTACCTGAAGTTTGATACGCTATATGAACATCATGTCCTTGCTCCACCAATCTATCAAACGTACCTCCCATGGAGATAACATCGTCATCTGGGTGCGGACTAAAAATGATAATTCGTTTTTTCTCAGGCATAGCTCTTTCAGGACGATTCGAATCATTAGCATTTGGTTTCCCACCTGGCCACCCGGTAATGGTCTGCTGCATTTTGTTGAACATTTTTATGTTCAAATCATAAGCAGTTCCTTCTTCAGTCAATAAACCAGACATTCCATTATTGTTATAATCTGAGTCTGTTAGCTTTAAGATAGACTTACCTAATAGCTCTGAAAGCCACACAACAGCTTTTAATTTTAATGATTCGTCCCAAACACAAGCCGTCACCAGCCAAGGTGTTTTTACCCTAGTAAGTTCTAACGAAGCACCTTCATCTAGAATAAAAGTAGTATTGCCATGGTTTTGTAAATATGTTGCTGGTACTTCAGGAGTAATATTTCCTTCAATAGTTTCCTTAACTATTTCTGCCTTATTGGCACCCCATGCTAAAAGAACGATTCGTTTGGCACTCATAACGGTTCCAATACCCATTGTTATGGCTTTTCTTGGTACGTTATCAATACCTAAAAAGGCAGGTGCTGCATCAACTCTGGTAATGTGATCTAAAGTGATATTTCTAGTTCTTGAATTTAAATGAGACCCGGGTTCATTAAAACCTATATGTCCCGTTCTACCAATACCTAAAAGTTGAAAATCTAAACCTCCAACCGCTTTTATTTTCATCTCATAGTCAATACAGTATTGATATAAATCATCAGCACTCACTTTACCATTAGGAATATTTATGTTTTCTGGTAGAATATCTATATGATTAAAGAGGTGTTCATGCATGAAATAAAAGTAACTTTGAATGTTACTTTTATCCATTGGATAGTATTCATCAAGATTAAAAGTGACTACATTTGAGAAACTCAAGCCTTCTTCTTTATGCATTCTTACCAATTCTTCATAAACTTTTATTGGAGAAGAACCAGTAGCTAAACCCAAAACACATGGTTGATGATTAGCCTCTTTATCTTTTATAAGAGAGGCAATTTCTTGTGCAACAAGAATTGAGGGTTCTTGAGAATCTTTGAAAATTACATTATGTACTTTTTCAAAGCGTGTTTCTTCAAAAGTTCCTGCTTTTGTGTAAGCTATATTGTTGTGATTTGCAATTTTCACAGTGTTATTTTTTCTGGTTAACAATTTTTGGTAAAGCGAACGGAAACTTTAATTTCCGTCCGCCAAACAATCAACTAAACTAATTTATTAAACTACTACTTTACGAAAATTAAAAATTAGGTCCTCCGGTGTCCCACCATAAACGGGTTCCAGCGTTGTCTGCTCCACCAAGTTTGGTTACAGCACCCGCTACTCCTTCAGGGTTTGTTGATAATTCACTGTCAACAAAAGGGATACGTCTTATTTGGATATCAGTATCAACTACACCCCCACTTTGGTTACTTACCACAGGGAAGATTTTAGGATATCCAGTTCTTCTAAATTCACTCCAAGCTTCTTGTCCTTCCGGGAACATGGCTATCCATTTTTGAGTGATTATTTTCTCTAATTTTGTTTCATTGTCATCAGCCCCATTCCAAGCAATTGTTACATTACTTAAAGCCGCTATACTGTTTGCTGCATTTACAGGATCTACATAATCTGCTGGTACAGATGTGTTATCTGCAATGTAAGCTGCAGCACCACCAACCCCATGTTGTTCAAATGAAGTTTCAATACCCATTTCATAGTTAGTCTGTGCATCTCCAGCACCACTCCATCCTCTTATTGCAGCTTCAGCTTTTAAGAAATAAATCTCAGCACTTGTCATTAATTGAACTGTGGAAGTGTGCACTCCATCATTGATAGCAGAAAAGCCAATATAATCTGCTTTTTGCGCTAACTCATCTGCATACCCAGGTAATAAAGGTAAGCCACCTCTAACACCTTTAACTGTGCCAGCTACACTTGTTGGTGCATCAAAATAACTCTCGGCTCTACCATCACTGTATCCTGTTAATATAGATTCCATTGAAGCATTCATTCTAATATCTCCCCAAGAATTATCAATTACTGATAGAGGATGATCTAATGAACTATTTACATTGAAGTTGTCATCGTTAGATGCTAATAACCCTAATGATTGTGATAATGCTTTTTCACCTTCAGTTTTGGCTTTACTAGGATCTGCTTTAGAAATTCTAATAGCTAATCGTAATCTTAGTGAGTTAGCAACTTTTACCCATTGCGTATAATCTCCAGCATAAGATAAATCGAAAGCTGTAAAACGTGGGCTATCAATATCTGCCATTAAGCTAGCAACCGCTGTATCAAGGTCTGCAAAAAATGCGTTGTACGCTTCTTGTTGAGAATCATAAACTCCTGCATTTGATAAATCTCCAAAGTTAGTATATACTATAGGACCAAAAACATCTGATACTCTATGCATTGCTTCAACTTTTAATATTAATGCCACTGCATGAAGTGTAGGGAACTCTCCTTCTGTTAAAGCACTAATTGCATCAACATTATTCATTACGTTAGAATAAGGTACAGACCAAATGAAGTTGTTCCATCCACTTACTAAACTATAAGTTGTGTTGTTTGCTCCAGCTACAAAAGGACGCGGATTAGTTAAATACCCAGAGTACACATCGGCATTTAAGTTTTGTTGTAATTGGTAAGACCATGCTGGAGTATATTGATAAATACTTTCAAAAATTGGTTTGTATTTAGATCCAACATGCTGAAAGTCCACTTCCAACTGTTCTTGTGATATATTTCTATCATTGCCGTTGAATTGTTCTAAATCGCTACAAGACGTGCTAATAAGACCTAAAACAACTAAACATGCTAATATTTTGTTTATATTTTTCATCATTTTAATTTTTTTTAGAATGTTACATTTAGATTTAGTCCTATACTTCTAGATGAAGGTAATCCAAGCACATCTACTCCTTGTAATGCGTTACCGGTACTTAAAGCTAAGTTAGGGTCATGCGGTGCATCTTTATAGAAGAAAAATAAGTTATTACCTACTAATGAAGCCTTTACGTTTTTAAAGAATGAGTCATCTGCTAAGTTAAAATTGTAACCAAGTGCAAATTCTGCTAATCTTACATTTGTAGCACTATAAATATATTCTCCGGTAAATCCATTTCTACCACCAACTTTCCCGTAGTAATCTTGAGCAGACATTGTAGTAGAAGAACCGTCAACTTGTACATTAACAGAACCATTATTTGTTTCTCTAGCAGAGTTATTGCTGAATCCTTCAACAATAGCTTCTGTCATACTCATGGTTTCTCCACCAAACTTTCCGTCAATTAAGAAATCTACTGTAAAGTTTTTAATGCTAAATGAGTTGTTCCAACCTAAGGTGAAATCAGGATTTGCATTTCCTACTTTGGTTAAACCATCTACCGTGTTATCATCATTTGCTATAACAGCATCTCCTTCAATAATTGGTAAGCCTTCTGCATTTCTTCGTACCACTTGAGCATAAATGTCTCCAAAAGAACCACCTTCAACTAAATAAGATCCAAATGTATTTACACCTTTTCCTGAAAGTGTAAAGAATTCAGGTTCAATCAAACCTTCTAATTCTTGACCGTTGTAGATTTTTACAATCTCATTTTTATTAGCTGCAAAGTTTAGATTTGTTGTCCATTTGAAATCTTCCTTTTGAACTGGAATTGCGAAAACAGACGCTTCAATACCTTTGTTTAATATTTCACCTGAATTTAAGTTAGCTTGTGGCGCTCCAATAATTGAGACTGATGTTGAAAATGCGTAGTACTGATCTACAGTTTTGGTATTATAGTAACCAATATCAAATCCTAATCTATTATTGTTGAATCTCCATTCTGTACCAATCTCAAAAGATTTTTGTCTTTCAGGTTTTGGTGTAGAACCAGGGAAAGGTCTAATTGGGTCTGTTGGATTTACGCCACCACCACCAAATATGATGCTGTTATTTGGCGCTATTAAATCTGCAGCAAAACCATTACCTACTTCTGCATAAGAAGCTCTAAGTTTTGCAAAAGAAACGCTTTCTGGTAATTCAAATAATTCGCTTAAAACTCCTGTTACACCAACAGATGGGTAAAAGAAAGAGTTGTTTTCTGCTGGTAATGTTGAGGTCCAATCATTTCTTGCAGTTAAGTCCACAAATATCTTATCATTAAAACCTATTGTTGCACTTGCAAACACTGAGTTAACCCTTGTTTCATATGAATTCTGAGTAAAATTAACAGAAGGGTTTCCGTTAAAGTTTTGATATGCAAATACATTCGCAAATTGTAAACCGCCATTAGTTCCAGAATCGGCATTAAATGTTTCCGTAGTTGTACGTGTTGTACTTGTTCCTAATATGGCATTAACGGTTGTTGTTTCGTTTATATTAGTGTTAATATTTGCAATGAAATCACCGTATAACTGTGTGTAATCATTTTCGAAAACAATATATCTACCATTTGCTGGTGCTAAAGTAGCCTCAGTAGTAGCGTAAATTTTTCTTTCAAAATTGAATAATGATTGGTCATAGGTTCCTCTGGTTTGTAATGATAACCAGTCGTTAACTTTAAAGTTTAAGTTTAATGAAGCAACCAATTTTTTGTTAGTGTCTTCAGAAGCATTTCTATTTAAAATCCAGTAAGGGTTTTGCTCAATGTCTGAAGTACCTCTAAACCAACGTTGAGCCATAATATTTCTATTAGCGTCTAATGATTCAAAGTTTGAATAATCTGAAAGTCTTTCAGATCCGGATTCAAAACCGTATGTTCCTACTAATGGATTGAAATATAATCCAGAAATAGGTCTGTTTTTAATATTTTGAGTTGAAGCCATTACGCTAGCATTAACGTTTAATTTGTCATCAAACAATTGTGCTGTTTCTCTAATATTAAAAGTGTGTTGTTTTAAGTTGTTAGTTGGAAGAACTCCAGAGGCAAATGTGTTACTATATGAAAAGTATGTTTGCGCTTTTTCAGTTCCTCCAGAAATAGATAAAGAGTTAATATTTGTAACTCCAGTATCTAAGAAGTCATCAATATTACTTTGAGCTTCATCATTGAAATCCATAGTATAAGCTGCACTATCAACAGTTAAATTAGAAGAAAAGTCAACTTTAAAACTTCCAGAACGTCCTTTTTTAGTTGTTATTAATATAACACCATTTAAACCAGCACTACCATAAAGAGCAGATGCAGATGCACCCTTAAGTACTGTTAAAGATTCAATATCGTCTGGATTTATTAATGCCATTGCATCACCACCATCACGATTTCCTCCATTTATATCTCCAAAAGTTTCACCTGGCTGACTAGCAGAAGGGTTAGATAATGGTACGCCATCAACGACATACAGTGGTTGGTTGTTTCCAATTGAGGAGTTACCACGTAATGTTACTTTTACAGAACCACCTACACCAGAAGAACTTCTAGTAATAGAAACCCCTGATACTTTACCAGACAAACTATTTATAGGGTTAGTTTGTTTAGCTTTATTTAACTCATCAGCATTAATATCCTGTGCTGCATAGGTTAAAGATTTTCTAGATTTTTTGATACCTAATGCAGTAACAACTACTTCTTTTAGCTGTTGTGCATCTTCTTCAAGTTGCGCATTAATAGTATTAGAATCGGCAACAGTTAATTCAAGGGTAGTCATTCCAACATAAGAAAAGACTAAAACGTCACCTACATTAGCTGTAAGTGAATAGTTCCCATCAAAATCTGTTTGAGCACCATTGGTTGTGCCTTGAACAATAACATTTACCCCAGGAAGAGGAATGCCATCGGTTTTTGAAGTTACGGTTCCTGTAATTTCTTTTCCTTGAGCGAAAGATACTTGCGCTATTAGTAATAAGAAAGAAAACAAGAAAAGTGTACGTAAGTTTTGTTTCATAATTTTGATTATTATTGTTTTAAGTTGAGCCAAACTATCTATTATGAAAATAGTTTTAAAAAAATTTATACGAACGACATCATTTTACACATAGACAACATTCTAAATCCTATAAGCGATTTTGAGAAAATAAACAATTGTCAATTTAATTGTTAATTAATGAATATATCACTAAAATTGCCTTGTATTTATGAATTTTTATTAAAAAGATTCATTTAAAAATAAGAATCATTTCAATATTTAGTAAGAAAATAGGACAAACAATTCCAATTAGATATCATGTGATTTTCTGGTTGGGATACTTTGCATTTAATGTTTTGAGATGGGGTAACTACTTTGATGATTATGAGTATTCCTTTAAATCTAACGTAGTTGAATTTGCTATCCATATCGTCATTGTTTATAGCAACATCTTTTACTTAATTCCGAAATTTATTTTACGTAAAAAGTATAAAACCTATTTGGCAATTGTGGTTTTTATTCTGTTTATGGTATATGTTATTAGAACTGGATTGAATTATGTTTTAGTTACTAAAGAGGCTTATCCTGAGTCTGTTGTTCCTTCAAGTTTTTTTGACATAAACTATATTATTGAAGTAATTCTAGGAGAACTATATGTTATTTCGTTTGTTACTTCAATTAAATTTATTGTAGAATGGTTTTTAGAAAAAAAGAAAAATGAAGATTTAGCTAAACTTCAATTAAGCACTGAACTTAAGTATTTGCGTACTCAAATTCAACCACACTTTTTTTTCAATACCTTAAACAATTTATATGCATTGGCGCTTCAGAAATCTGATAACGCACCAAAGTTGGTAATAAAATTGTCCGAAATGATGCAATATGTCCTTTATGAAATAGATGGCCCTAAAACGGATTTATTAAATGAAATAAAGCATATTAATAACTATATGGATATTGAACGCCTTAGGTTTGATAATAGAGTTGAGGTAGATTTGGATATTACAGGTGATATTGAAGATGTAAAAGTCCCTCCTCTTTTACTTCTTTCGTTCGTAGAAAATTGCTTTAAACATGGTATGAAAGGTAATGATTTCTTAAAAATTAAAATGAGTTTTAAGTTATTAAATAATGGTTATTTAGAGTTTTCCCTTATTAACAATTTCAACCCTGAAATATCAAGAGAACCTTTATCAGGTATTGGTAATGAAAACGCAAAAAGACGGTTGAATTTATTATTTTCAAGCAATTATGTTTTAGAATCTAAAGAAGAGGGAGATATTTATAATTTATTTTTAAAAATACCGGTACAGTCATGAAGATCAAGTGCCTTATTATAGACGATGAGCCTTTAGCAATAACTGTGATTGAAAATCATTTAAAGAATTTTGATCATATAGAGATTGTTGAAACTTTCAACAACCCTTTAAAGGCATATAGGGTATTAGAACAGGAAAAGATTGATGTGATTTTTCTTGACATCAACATGCCCCAAATGACTGGGTTTTCATTTATTGAAAACCTTAGTTATAAACCTTTAATTGTTATAACTACGGCGTATAGAGAATATGCTGTGAAGAGCTTTGAATTAGATGTTTTAGATTATTTGGTGAAACCTATTCCTTTTAATCGATTTTTAAAAACAGTCAATAAAATTTATCAGCAAGTTTATGTTTCTAGTGCTACTGCTGATGCCTCTTTACAACAGGAACCTCATATTTTTTTGAAAGTGAACAAAAAACTCATCAAAGTGAACCTTAATGACATACTTTATATTGAGAGCCTTAAAGATTACATTAAAGTTATTACAAGTTTAGGTGATTATGTAGTACATAAATCATTGTCTTCAATTACTGAAGAATTACCACAATCTAATTTTATGCGGATTCACAGATCATATACAATTTCAATAAATAAGGTCATTGCTTTGGATGGTAATACAGTTGAAATATCCAATAGAAAAATCCCCATTGGTAGAAATTATTTAAAACAGACTAAAGAGCGCATTTTTAATATTAACGACGATAAGAAATAATTAAATTCCACTAATAATCATGACTAATAATCAAGAAAAAAATAAAACCCTAATACCAATTTTAATCATTGCCGGATTGTTTTTCATTTTCGGATTTGTGACCTGGATTAACGGGGCGCTTATTCCATTTATGAAAACCATCAATGAGCTAACGGATGCACAATCTTATTTAGTAGCTTCCGCCTCCTATATTTCGTTTGTGGTAATGGCGTTACCGGCATCATATATTATAAATAAAGTGGGGTACAGAAAAAGTATGTCTTTAGGTTTAGTGGTTATGGGCTTAGGGGCTTTGGTTTTTATTCCAGCTGCTGAGGCACGTACCTATTGGGTGTTTTTAACCGGTATTTTTATTCAAGGAGCAGGAATGACTTTGTTACAAACGGCATCAAATCCTTACATTACTATTTTAGGGCCTATTGAAAGTGGTGCAAAGCGAATAGCAATTATGGGAATTGCTAATAAAGTGGCTGGTGGATTAGGTTCAGTTATTTTTGGTGCCATTTTATTATCTGGAATAGATGATATTAAAGAGAAGTTAGTTACCGTTGATGCTTCAGAAAAAGCAGATTTATTAAATACCATGGCTGATAGCGTGGTAACACCATATATAGTTATGGCTGTTGCATTGTTCTTACTTGGTGTATTGATTAGAAAAGCACCTTTACCACATGTTGAAGCTGAAGATTCAGAAGAGGTTGAAACGGGAACTACTGCTAAAACCAGCATTTTTCAATTCCCTCATTTATGGCTTGGTGTAATCGCTTTGTTTGTATATGTAGGTGTTGAAGTAATTGCTGGAGATACTATTATATCTTATGGGATTTCATTGGATATTCCAGTTGAACAAGCAAAGTTTTTTACGTTATTTACTTTAATGGCCATGGTTGCTACCTATGCCTTAGGCGTATTCTTAATACCAAAATATATAAGTCAAGCCCTTGCGCTAAGAGTCAGTGCTATTTTAGGAATAGCACTTTCATTCTGTATTGTGTTTACAACAGGATTTACTTCTGTTCTTTTTGTGGCTGCTCTAGGAATAGCTAATGCTTTAGTTTGGCCGGCTATATGGCCGCTAGCATTAACAGGCTTAGGTAAATTTACAAAAACGGCTTCAGCATTATTAATTATGGCCATATCTGGTGGCGCTATAATCCCACCTTTGTATGGTGCTATTGTTGATCATAGAAAGGAAGAATTGATTACTACAGGCATAGAAGAAATTGCAGCAACAGCGGAAGCCGCCTCAAGTGGATATTGGATTTTACTACCATGTTATATTATAATTCTTTATTATGCATTTTGGGGTCATAAAATTGGTCTTAAAAAATAATAATTAAAGACTAATTACAGTGAAGCAACGTATTGCATCGGTAGATATATTAAGAGGATTCACCATAGTTGCTATGATTTTGGTTAATACACCTGGTGATTGGGGTAACGTTTATGCGCCATTATTGCACGCAAAATGGCATGGACTAACACCCACAGATCTTATTTTTCCATTCTTTCTTTTCATTGTGGGTATTTCCATTTATTTCGCTTATAAGAACAAACCGGCTAGCGGAACAACTTATAAAAAGATATTAATTAGAAGTTTAAAACTTATTGGACTAGGGTTATTTCTAAACATATTTATACCTCACTTTCCGTTTTTTGAAGATTTAGAAACTTTACGGTTTCTTGGGGTACTTCAACGTATTGGAATCGTTTTCTTTATTTCCGCAATTTTATATTTGAATTGTAATTGGAAAACACTTACAGGAATAAGTCTATCTATTTTAATAGGGTATTGGCTGTTTTTGGGTTATGTGCCGCTTCCTAATGGGCTTACTCCAACATTTGATAGAGCGCCAAATAATTGGGCTAATTATATGGATTTGCAAATTCTTGGTATGCACATGTGGCAACCAGATTTTGATCCTGAAGGTGTTTTGAGTACACTTCCTTCAATAGTGTCTTGTCTCATGGGTGTTTTGGTAGGGAAATTGCTTGATGCTTTAAAGCATATTAGTTTATTGTTAGTTACTGCATTAATTCTTTTAGTTTTTGGTTATGTATTAGACATTTGGTTTCCTATTAACAAAGCCATTTGGAGTAGTAGTTTTGTTTTGGTTACTAGCGGTTGGGGAACTTTATTTCTGGGGGTTATTTATTACTTGATTGATGTCAGGAAATTTCAATTTGGAACTATATTTAAATATGTAGGAATGAATGCCATTACTATATATTTCTTATCTAGTTTTATTTCAAAGTGTATGTATTTAATAAAGGTGAATGAGAACCATTCTATACATTCATATTTATATAATACTGTTTTTGTTCAATCATTTATACCATTAAAAACTTCTTCACTTTTATATGCATTAGTAGTTGTGATATTTTATATTATTTTAGCTTACACACTTTTCAAAAGAAGAATTTTCATAAAAGTTTAATTATACTCAAAACCAAAAAGTAACGAAAAAATTATGAGTAATTACCACATAAAGCATTTAGAGGAATATTATCAAGTTTACAGAAAATCTATTAGAGAGCCCGAAAATTTTTGGGAGGAAGTAGCCGAAGAACATTTTATGTGGCAAAAAAAATGGGAGAAGGTCTTAAGTTGGGATTTCACTAAACCCGAAGTAAAATGGTTTGAAGGAGCTCAATTAAATATCACAGAGAATTGCATTGACAGACATTTAGCAACTAGGGGAAACAAAACCGCTATTCTTTTTGAGCCAAATGACCCTAATGAGGAGGCTCAACATATAACATATAAAGAATTGTCTGAACGTGTAAATAAGTTTGCAAACGTTTTAAAAAATCAAGGTATAGGAAAAGGTGATCGAGTTTGCATTTATTTACCCATGATTCCTGAATTGGCCATTTCTGTGCTAGCCTGTGCTAGAATTGGCGCTATTCATTCTGTTGTGTTTGCAGGATTTTCATCCACAGCCTTGTCTACAAGAATTAACGATTCGGAATGTAAAATGGTCATTACTAGTGATGGTTCATTTCGAGGAGCAAAAACTATCGATCTAAAAGGCATTGTGGATGAAGCTTTAAAAGACACGCCATGTGTTCAAACAGTTTTAGTTGCAAAACGTATTGATTCTATTATTCACATGGAATCTGACCGAGACAAATGGTTACAACCTTTATTAGATGATGCCTCATCTGATTGTAAAGCTGAAGTAATGAATGCCGAAGATCCACTATTCATTTTATACACATCAGGATCTACAGGTATGCCAAAAGGAATGGTTCATACTACGGGAGGCTATATGGTATATACGGCTTATACTTTTAAAAATGTATTCCAATATCGAGAAGATGACATCTATTGGTGTACAGCCGATATTGGTTGGATTACCGGGCATAGTTATATTGTTTACGGACCATTGGCCAATGGTGCTACAACTGTAATGTTTGAAGGAGTTCCAAGTTATCCTGATTTTGGACGTTTTTGGGAAATAGTTGAAAAACATAAAATCAATCAGTTCTATACTGCTCCAACTGCTATTCGTGCTTTGGCAAAACAGGGTTCAGAATTGGTTGAAAAATATGATTTATCATCCCTAAAAACCTTGGGATCTGTTGGAGAACCAATTAATGAAGAAGCATGGCATTGGTACAACGATAACATTGGTAAAAAGAAAAGTCCAATTGTTGATACCTGGTGGCAAACCGAAACTGGAGGCATCATGATTACCCCTATTCCATTTGTAACTCCAACAAAACCAACCTACGCTACTTTACCATTTATTGGCATTCAACCAGCGTTAATGGATGAAAACGGTCAAGAAATTAGAGGAAATCAAGTAGATGGACGCTTATGTATAAAGTTCCCTTGGCCTAGTATGGCTAGAACTATTTGGGGCAACCACCAACGTTACAGAGACACCTACTTCTCTGCATTTGAGAATAAATATTTCACAGGAGACGGTGCATTGAGAGATGAAGTTGGCTATTACCGTATCACAGGCAGAGTGGATGATGTCATTATTGTTTCTGGTCATAACTTAGGAACTGCACCAATAGAAGATGCAGTGAATGAACATCCTGCGGTTGCAGAATCTGCTATAGTTGGATTTCCTCATGACGTAAAAGGAAATGCATTATATGGTTATGTTATTCTAAAAGATACTGGCGAAAGCAGAGATCATAATAATTTACGAAAAGAAATCAATCAAATTATTACAGAGCATATCGGACCTATTGCCAAATTAGATAAAATTCAATTTACTCAAGGCTTACCCAAAACACGATCTGGTAAAATAATGAGACGCATTCTTAGAAAAATTGCTTGCAATGACACAACTAACTTAGGTGATACTAGTACGTTGCTTAATCCAGAAGTTGTCCAAAGTATTATTGATGGAACTAAAAATTCAAATTAGACAAATTAATAATCACATTTTATAGTCTAACGAGATAAAAAGTCAAGGTTCATTTTAAATTAAAATGAACCTTTTACTTTTAATGAAAAAATAATTATAATCTTGTGTTAAGTCATATATTTAATATCGACTTAAGTTTTTAGATTTTTATCTTTAGAGAAAATTTACAAATACCATGCAAAAAACATATTACGATCCATCAGACTTAAGAAAATTTGGAAATATTACAGAATGGAATGAGGAATTAGGAAATAAATTTTTTGAGTACTACGGAAAAGTTTTTGAAGAAGGCGCCTTAACTGCAAGAGAAAAAGCATTAATAGCCTTAGCAGTTTCGCATACAGAACAATGCCCTTATTGTATTGATGCTTACACCAAAGACACCTTACAACGCGGAGTAACTAAAGAAGAAATGATGGAAGCTATTCATGTTGGAGCCGCAATAAAAAGCGGTGCAACGCTTGTTCATGGTGTGCAAATGATGAATAAGGTAAATAAACTTGAAATGTAATTAATGGCTACAAAGTCACTACATAAACGCGAAAGCGAATTAGCAAACACACAAAGACAATTACAAATTTTGTCTAATGGGATTTTCCTAAACGGAGAACTACCAACTTTTAAAGATAAAATTGCGGAAACAAATCAATTTCCGTTAAAAGCAAAGAAATTGGAAGTTCTTCAAATAAACGTTGGCTACATGTGTAATCAAGTTTGTGAGCACTGTCATGTAGATGCTGGACCTGATCGAAAAGAAATCATGACACGTGAAACCATGCAACAATGTTTGGAGGTTATCAAAAACACTGGAGCTCACACTTTAGATTTAACAGGAGGAGCACCAGAAATGAATCCTAACTTTAAGTGGTTTGTTGAAGAAGCCTCTAAAGTTGGCATTAAAGATTTCATTGTCCGCTCTAATCTAACCATTATTAAAGCAAACAAAAAGTATAATGATTTGCCAGATTTCTTTAAAAAGCATAATGTACATGTAGTAAGTTCTATGCCGCATTGGACCCGTGGAAAAACAGACAAACAGCGTGGTGATGGTGTTTTTGATAAATCTATTGAAGCCTTAAAAGATCTAAACGTAGTTGGTTATGGTATGCCTGATAGTGAATTAAGACTAGACTTGGTATATAACCCTTCAGGGGCATTTTTACCAAGTGATCAAGCTGGCATGGAAAAGGATTTCAAAAAGGCTTTATTGGAAGATTTTAATATTCAATTCCATAATCTATTTGCTATTACTAATCTACCCATTAGTAGATTTTTAGATTATTTAATCGCTTCCGAAAATTATGAAGATTATATGTATAATTTAGTAGAAGCATATAATCCTGCAGCGGTTGCTAATGTTATGTGTACAAACACCCTTTCAGTAAGTTGGGATGGATTTTTATATGATTGTGATTTTAACCAGATGCTGGAATTACCTGTTAATAGTAAAATAAAACACATCTCAGACTACAACGAAGAACTACTTG
This sequence comes from Seonamhaeicola maritimus, assembly GCF_008056315.1. GTDB lineage: Bacteria > Bacteroidota > Bacteroidia > Flavobacteriales > Flavobacteriaceae > Seonamhaeicola > Seonamhaeicola maritimus. The sequence goes on from NZ_VRKQ01000010.1 coordinate 81,205, forward strand.
AAGGCAGAAATATTGTAATTTCACAACATTGTTATGGCTGTACTGCAGGGGCCGGAAGTAGTTGCCAAGGTACGGTCGCTTAAATTATTTATCATGCAAAGGACCATTCTTTTTCTGTTTTTAATGAGTTCAGTTTATGGGTTTTCACAAAAAAACCTATCTAAACTACTTAAAAAGCATAACAACGAAAGTATTCCGTATATTTATGTAGAGGAATTGAAATCATACCCTACAAATATTATTCTTTTAGATGCTAGAGAATTAAAGGAATATGCAACCAGTCATTTAAAAGATGCTATCTGTGTTGGGTATGATTTCTTTAACATAGATTCTACTTCTCTACAAATTCCAAATAAAGACTCTATGGTTGTTGTGTATTGCTCCTTAGGTATTCGCTCCGAAGACATTGCGGAAAAACTAAAAAAGGCGGGGTATAAAAATGTCTTTAATCTTTATGGAGGAATTTTTGAATGGAAAAATCAAGACAACCCTGTTTACAACCCTAAAGGCGACGAAACTGAAAAGGTTCATACCTTTTCAAAAGATTGGAGCAAGTGGCTAAATCAAGGCGAAAAGATTTATGAGTAAAGAACTAGTTATTGTTTTTGTGAAAAACATAAAACTTGGAAAGGTTAAAACACGTTTAGCCAAAACCATTGGTAATGAAGCCGCTTTTGAAGTTTATAAAGAACTTGTGGCAATCACAAAGAACGTTATAGATTCTATCACAACCGATGTGCATATATATTTTTCTGATGCCATAGTTGATTCAGAATGGATTGGCTATTCAAAGTCAATTCAAAATGGGATGGATTTAGGAGACCGAATGAAAAATGCATTTAATGATGGTTTTAATTATGGCTACAATCATATAATTTTAATTGGATCTGACTTACCTGAAATTAAAGCAAAACATATTGAGAAAGGATTTTTAGCATTAAAAGAAAAAGACACTGTTTTTGGACCTGCTGCAGATGGTGGTTATTATCTAGTTGGCATGTCAAAAATGAATAACATAATTTTTCAGGATAAACCTTGGAGTCAAGCTAATTTACTTGAAGAAACCTTAAACGAATTAACTAGAAATAGCACTACATTTACTACTTTAGAAACTTTAAACGACATAGATACATACAAAGACTTAGAAGCCTCAAGCTTTTATAAATTGAATGTAAAATTACAAGATAAAATCAAACAATTAAATGATTAAGCATATAGAAGAAACTGTTGAATACCTAAGAGACAAAGGATTTGAAAGTCCCGAAGTTGGTATCATTTTAGGAACGGGTTTAGGACAATTAATTGATGATGTTGACATCATTAAACAGGTAAGCTACAATCACATTCCAAACTTCCCAACAGCAACGGTAGAATTTCATAAAGGCAAACTTATTTACGGTAAATTAAGTGGTAAAAAAGTAATTGTTATGCAAGGGCGATTTCATTTATATGAAGGCTACTCATTGCAAGATGTCACATATCCAGTTAGAATCATGGAAAAATTAGGCATAAAAACCCTATTGGTTTCAAATGCTGCAGGCGCCATCAATTTAAACTTCAAAAAAAGTGAGTTAATGCTGATTGATGACCACATCAATCTACAAGGAAAATCGCCTTTGGCTTTTCGAGGCGTTGAACTATTAGGTGAGCGCTTTACAGACATGAGTGCACCTTATGATGCTGAAATAAACTCACAATTTGAATCTATAGCTAAACAAAACAACATCACACTACATAAAGGAGTATATGTTTCCGTTCTTGGACCTCAATTAGAAACTAGAGCAGAATACCGTATGCTAAAACTTATTGGTGCAGACGCTGTTGGCATGAGTACCGTTCCAGAAGTTATAGTGGCTAATCATCTAAAATTAAAAGTGGCAGCGGTGTCAGTTTTAACAGATGAGTGCGACCCAGATAACTTAGAACCAATAAATATTGAAGATATCATTGCAAATGCTGCCAAGGCAGAACCAAATATGATAACACTATTTAAAGAATTGATTAGAACACTTTAACTAGTAAACAGTATCAAGTTTCCAGTAATCACCCGTATAACTGCTAACTGTAGACTGAAGACTGCCAACTGAACACTAAAACATGAGTTACTTAGAAACCACAAAAGACGTATATAAAGAAGCTGCCTTAACCCCAGATGTAGGCTTGTGTTGTACCACAAATCCTATTTGGGAATTACCTGGATTAAAAATTCCGAAAATCATGCAGGAAATGAATTATGGTTGTGGCTCCACGGTGCATGCTCGAGACTTATCAAACAATCCAAAAATGTTATATGTAGGTGTTGGTGGTGGTATGGAGCTGTTACAATTCTCATATTTTAATCGTGAAAAAAGTGGTGTTATTGGTATTGATGTGGTTGATGAGATGCTAGAAGCTTCCCGTAAAAACTTTAAAGAAGCCGAAGACTTAAACCCTTGGTTTAAAAGTGACTTTATTGATTTACTAAAAGGAGACGCATTAAATCTTCCTGTTGAGGATAATAGTGTTGATGTTGCGGCACAGAATTGTTTGTTTAATATTTTCAAAGAAGAGGATTTAAAAAAGGCCATTACTGAAATGTATCGTGTTTTAAAACCTCATGGCCGTTTAGTAATGAGTGACCCTACATGTGAGCAACCTATGAGTGATGCACTACGTAATGATGATAGGCTACGTGCTTTATGCCTTAGCGGAAGTCTACCTATAAAAGAATACGTTAAAATGCTGACCGGTGCTGGTTTTGGAACCATAGAGATTAGAGCCAGAAAACCTTATAGAGTTTTAAGCCCAAAGCATTATGAAACTGAAGAATTGATTTATATAGAATCTATAGAAGTTGCGGCTATAAAAGACCCAATGCCAGCAGACGGACCATGCATTTTCACTGGTAAAGCAGCTATCTATTTTGGCGATGATGATTTTGTTGATGATAATGCTGGACATATTTTACTAAAAAACCAGCCATTAGCCATATGCGATAAAACTGCAGCTAATTTAGCTGCCTTAAATAGAGACGATATTTTTATTAGCGAATCTAACTATCATTATGATGGTGGTGGATGTTGCTAGATTTTAATTTACCATGCGTTTTTTATGCCTCCTTTTTATTATATGTTGTTTCGCGTCTTGTAAAGTAAATAAAGACATAATTGCTAAAGAAGAAACCGAGAAAACAACAATTAATGCAGAAAAAACTGCTGATGGTATAGTTGAAGTTATTAAAGACACAATTGAAATTCCAATAGAAGAAACTCAAAAAGTTAATACAGAAAATCACGAGTTTAATCAGATAGTAACCAAAAGAACTATTAGTTCTCATGATTTATGGAACGAACTTTTACAAAAGTATGTTTCAGAAGATGGCAAAGTTGATTACCAGGGTCTTAAATCGGAAAAAGAAGATTTCTATGGCTACATTCATATTTTAAACTTAATCTATCAGCATGAAAGTTTCAATATCCTTTCACAAAAGCAAAAACTAGCTTATTGGATTAATGCTTACAATGTTTTCACTGTAGACTTAATTCTTAGAAACCATCCTGTTAAAAGTATAAAAAACATCAAAAATCCTTGGAAGCAGCGCTATTGGAAATTGGGAGACAAATGGTATAATTTAGATGAAATTGAGCATCAAATTTTGAGAAAAATGGATGAACCAAGAATTCATTTTGCCATTAATTGCGCCTCAATTTCTTGTCCTAAATTGCAAAATAAAGCTTTCACACAAGTCAACTTAGAGGAACAACTAACCAAGGCCACTAATGATTTTTTAAATGATAGCTCTAAGAACAATTTATCTAAAGATAAGATTCATATTTCAAAATTGTTTCAGTGGTTTGCTAAAGATTTTAAAAAAAAGGGCTCTTTAATTGATTTTTTAAATCAATATTCTAAGTTTCAAATTTCCAATAAAGCAAAAAAGAGTTTTATGGACTATAACTGGGATCTGAATGAATAATATTTCAATCATTATACCTACTTTAAATGAAGCGGCGCATATTAAACAGCTCCTCATTCATCTTTTGAATAATTCTTCAAAAAAAAACATCTCAGAAATTATAATTGTGGATGGCGGCAGTAATGATAGCACTAAAAAAATAATAGAATCATTCACAATAACCAGAAAACAGTTACTACCTACAATAAACCAACAAACCGCGAAAGAGGACATCGTTATCCAGCTTATTCATTCTGAAAAAGGGCGTGCAAAACAAATGAATTTAGGAGCAAAAAATGCTACTGGAAATATTCTTTATTTCTTACATGCAGATTCAATTCCACCCAAACATTTTGACCAACTTATAATAGGCGAAGTAGAAAAAGGTAATGAAGCAGGCTGTTTTAGAATGAAATTTAACAGTAACCATTGGTGGCTAAAGATAGCTGGTTGGTTAACTAAATTTCCATGGCGTATTGCACGTGGCGGAGACCAAAGTCAGTTTGTAACCAAATCACTATTTAATGATATTGGTTGTTATAATGAGAAATATATAATTTATGAAGATAATGATTTAATTAGCAAGCTTTATAAACAGAAACAGTTTGTAGTTATTCAAGAATGGCTTATAACTTCTCCTAGATGTTATTCTGCTCACGGTGTTTGGAAATTACAATTTCACTATTGGAACATTCATTTAAGAAAGTGGTTGGGAGCTGAGGCTCAGACTTTAAACAACTATTATTTAAAACACGTTCTTGTTAAAAAATCATAAAACTGATGTAACAAAAAGTTAATTCTCAGGTCTTCTTTTTGTAATGACTTCAATTCACTGCAAAATAAAACCAATGAAGTATTCCATAACTATTCTACTTTGTTTAGTAACCTCAACTTTTTCATTTTCCCAAGAGTCTATTAGTGCCAAATTAATTGATTCGACAAACCAAAAACCCATTGCTTTTGCAAATATTAGTTTTGGTAAAAAATCTGGTGTTATTAGTAATAGTAATGGTGATTTTCAAATTCACTTTAAAAAGAAAATTTCCACCAAAGATTCTTTATTCATTAGTTGTTTAGGGTATAGAAATAAATCTATTCCGGTTTTGGATTTTACAGACAACATTATTTTTTTAAGTCAAAAATCTATTGAGCTAGATGAAGTTCTTGTATCAAACAAAACCTTTACAACAGAAGAAATCATTGAAAAGGTTAACCAAAATCTAAAGATGAATTATGGTTTTGATTTTGATAAAAGCAAACTCTTTTATCGAGAGTCCTACTTTAATAAAATCACCAAAAACAGCATTGATGTTAAAGAATCTACAATTCCCGAATTCAATCAAAAGTTTATAGATAGTATTATGACTATTATGCCTAAAGAAGCTGATGATTACACCGAAATATTAGGCGAACTATTCACTAAATCTGCAGAAGAAGAAACCAATAAATTAGATATTATTAAGGCCTCTCATTTATATGATAAGAAAAAAGAAGTCTCTTTTGAAGGTCTTGAAAAACGCTTTAATGACATCTTTAAAAAACACATTAAACGAGACTCCTATTTTAAGATTAAATCTGGTATTTTCGGAACCAAAGAAGAAATTGATTCTTCATTCTTTGATAGTGCAGACAATAAAGTGAAAAAAGAAAAAGAACAGACCGAAGCCTTTTTAAAAGAACAGAAAAAACGTGAACAAGAACGTAAAGAGAACTTTTTAAAATATAGAAAGCGTACAATTACCAATCTTAAGCATGACAGTTTTATTTTTGAAGACTCTCATTTAAATTTCTTGGAAAAATCTAAAAAGTATGATTTTGAGATTCTAGATTACCTTTTTTTAAACAACAATTTTGTTTACAAAATGAGTTTTGAACCAAAACGAGGTGCTGATTACAAAGGCACATTATACATAAACACTGATGATTTTGCCATTATAAGAGTTGATTATGAAAACATAAAACCAATAAGAAATTTTAGACTTTTAGGTATATCATATCAGGAAAAAACACACAATGGTACTTTAATATATTCTAAAAATGGCACAGGTGTTTATACTTTGAAATATGCCGAATCTGAAAATGAAAATAATTTTGGTATTAAACGCCCACTAAAAATTATTGAAAAAAACAAAAATGTAAAAGGCAGAAGAAAGCAGAATGAATTATCAACCGATTTGCATTTTATTATGTCTAATATTACTAGAAAAGAGTTGGTGGTTTTTGAAAGTGAATCTATAGATAACGCCACTTTCTCTGCTTATACTGAAACACCAAATGTGAGCCCCACCTATTTACCAGCGTACGACCCTAAATTTTGGGAAGGGCATAACGTTATTGAACCTAATCAGGCTATTAAAGATTTTAAGAGTATAGATTAATTATTTATTCCTCCCCTTCTCATCTGGATATAACGATGGCAACTCATCACTTTGCCATAATGTTTTAGTATCAATATCTATGGCTGACAACTTTCCTGTAAAAGCAGCGCCTGTATCTATATTCCATACATTAATAGCTTGCATTGGTGTCATAGAATTGTAATGGATTGTTGGGGTATGACCAATATAAATTTCTTTGTAATGTTTTAAACGTTTTGGATAGAGCTCTGAGTTTTTCTCAATGCGTTTATCCATGGTTGTAGCCATTTCCCAAAGGGTTCTATCAAAATATAAAGTAGTTTGAAACACTTCTTTTTCTACACCGTGCATAGATGTAAATCCGGCATGTAAAAACAATCTGTTTTCTGCATCAATATGATACATTTTCATATTTTCAAAGAAGGTTAAATGGGCTATCTTTTGGTCTTCGGTAAAGCCATCATAACTTTCCATAGTTTCTTTACCGCCGTGCATATACCAAGTTGGGTTTACTTCACCGCTTCTTAACCATTCTTCTGCCCAAACATCATGATTGCCTTTAATAAAAATACAATCTATGGTTCCTGATAGTTCTATTAAAAATTGAATGACCTGAGCAGCTTCACTCCATCCATCAACATAATCGCCTACAAAGATTAGACTATCTTCATCTTTTACCTCAACATTATTTAATACTTGAATTAAGGCTTTTAATCCGCCATGAATATCACCAATTGCAATTGTTCGCATTACTAAAACAAATTTTTTGCAAAACTAAGGGTTTACTTGAATTATGAAAACTTGAACAAAAGATTTATTGATTTGTTAACCTACTGTAAAATGCGTTAGGGATTGAGGCATTTGTGAAGCTCCCCGACGAAGAAGGGAGCGACTGCCGAAAGCCCGACCCCTTGTGGGTAACGCCCAAATAATAAAACTAAAAATACTGGCCAATACCAAACACAATACCACGGGTAGCATCTTGCGTAAGGCCAACACCATAATCTAGCCTAAAAATGGCATTAAATATTTTTTTGTGAATAACACGAAAACCTAAACCAGTATAAACCTTAATATTATTACTGTCTGTAAAATTACTTAAGGAACCTCCTGGTAAACGCCATGTACCACTATCTACAAATACATTACTTTGTAACACTATGTTGTGCTTATCTACCAAGGTGTGCCTATATTCGGTATTAAAAACGATAGAACCTGTTCCTCTATCTATAGTATTTCCTACACCTCTAATATTGATATTATTATCTACAGAAAAGGGTGCAAACGGTGTTTTATCGTTTGTTGAGATACCTATGCGCATACGGTTAGCCCAATTCCCTTTAGTACCTATGCGCTTAAAATAAAACAAGTCATCCCAAGCAATGTGGAAATCAGGTAACATATCATTAGTAGAAGTAACATATTGAAAATTAAACACATTCCTAAACCCAGAAACATACTGATAATGATATTTGAGATTGTTATGTTCATAAATAAATTTAGCCAACCATTTGTGTACATTTAACCCTTGCGGAACGTTTGGATCAGTTGCTCCAGACACATAACTGTAATTTTCAGTAAAATAGTTTGCTCCAACTTCCACTCTATTTTTAAAATCTATCTTGTAAAGCCCAAGCAACTCTACAGATTCATTATTATATTTATAATCAGCAGAGTCATTATTAAAAAACACAGGTTCTAAGGTGGTTAAATCTTGATAATTAAAGGCAAGCCCAAATCGCCTTGAAAACAAAAATGGTGCTCTAAAATTAACGGCATAAGAATCATAAACATCATGCTGATAAAAAGCTCCCAAACCAATATTTCTTCCTAATAAATTAAACTCAGTAAGGCCAATTCTAAAAGCAAACTCATCATTATTTGTGGTATATATACTTGGTGATGGTATTAGTGTAAAGCTTTCTTCAATATTATAAACAATGTCATAGGAACCTTCATCTGTTTTATATACGTGATAATAGGCGTGAGATACAGATGGTAACCGTTTAAGCGTTTCCATATCTTCATCAAGCCTTAAAGAATCTAATGGCATATTTGGTTTTACGGAAGCTATTTTCTTTACAAAAGAGGTTTTAAGTCTTTTGTTCCCCTGCACCTTAATATCTGCAACAACATTATTTTGGGAAAAACTTAAAGAACAAACTAATAGAAAAAGGACACAGTAAAAATATTTTTGAATCATTGGGCTTGAAACGATTTTTCTACCATCCAATTTACCCAATTATCTTCACTTACATCCATTAAAACGAAATTATATGTACTACCAACCATTAAATCTGGTGGATTTTGAGTTGTTACATTAAGCACAACATTAGAAGTATTGTAATATTGAAAGTAATTATCATATGTGTAAGTACCAGACAACAAATTATTCTGCTCATCTATAACCACTTGAAAATAAATAGCATTATCACCAACTGGGTCATCAGCCCACATAAAATTTGGCATCATTGATTGTGATTGATCAATTGTTACTTGGTCATTCCAAACCGATTCTTTTGTAATTTGCTTAGAGCGAATAGGGTTAGAAACTTTTATTTCCCCTTCCAATTCAAATGTAACTATCATCCATTTTTCATGAGATGAAGCATGTGTAAACTTACCTAAATAGCCATTAAAAACTGGTGCGTTTGGAAGTGAAACTAAGGTGTAGTTTGAATAATCATCACCATCTACAACCGTGTTTTCAGTTTCGAAATATTTAATATTGGAAGCTCCAGCTTTAGGATAATAAAAGGTTAGAATTTCTCCAGTAGTTTTATCACTAGCTGCACAAGCAATAACTCCTCCTTGCTCAATACTTTTCCCTTGCAAATAAGAAACCAATGAGGTTAAGACCTCATCATCTGAATTGGTACAGGACCAAATCATAACAAAAACAAATAAGTATTTTAATCTACTTATATACTGCATAGTGTGCTTTAATTATTGCTTCAACCGGTTTATTTTGAGGTGTAAATCTGGTATTCTCGGTTCCACCAGCTTTTTCATGATTATGATACCATTTCCAAATAAAACCACCAGCAAACCAATCTTCCTTCCAAAAAGTTTCAAATAAGGCTTTTGTGGTATTGGTTTGACCATCTAAATTAACCTGATTCATACTTCTATCACTTTTCCAGGGTTCTCTACCTGTGAAATCTACACTTCTATATCCGAACTCCGTAAACAAAATAGGCTTATCAAATGCCTCATGCCTTTTCCTAATCTCAGGTAAATGTGCTTTCCATCCTTTTAAAGCGTCATCATAAGATGGCGTTTTATCATCACTCACTGGAAAGTAGGCATCAACACCTATAAAATCTAACTCTCGCCAAAACGGTGTTCTCTTAAATTCATCCCAATTGGCGGCATAGGTTAGTTTTCCTTTATAAATTTTTCTTATTTCCTTTATCAGGTTTAACCAGTAGTTTGGTCTATTATCAATAAAAGTTTCTAGTTCTGTACCAATACAAAACAATTTAACCTTGAGCTCTTCAGCTAATTGGGCATAATCTAAAATAAATTTTGAGTAGGATGCTTCTAAAGTTTTCCAATCTTCTTCAGAATTCATTTTTATATAACCCGTAAACTCACCCCGCCATACCCAAATTTGTGGTTTGAGCATAATATTTATATGCTGTTTTCTAAGCTCTTCAATGTATTGTTTGGTACCTTCTTTGGTTTCTCCATACCATTGACGTTCACCACCATAAACAACATTAGGATTATCAACAGTTCTTAAAAACCCAAACGGCATTACTGAAGCGTAATTAGCATTTACACTAACCACAGGTTTTACATGATTTTGGTTGATAGCCTCTCGTGAAGCAACAAAACTTACTCCGTTAATTTTTTCAATCTGAGCATTACAAGATTGACAAGACAATACAAATAAAATAAAGAGTCTGTATAGTTTCATATTAGTGTTTTCCGACCCTAATTTACTATTTATACATTAAAATAATGCTCTTAAGCCAATATTAAATGAGTTTCCAAGCCCTGTATCATTACCTCTAACAAATTTGCTATACAACAATTCAAGGTTTAAAACATCTGTTATCTGGTACTTACCACCAAATCCTAGAGCAGTAAAATCTTGTTCAAAATCTCCTACTCTCTGGAAGTGTTGTACGAAACCTAAAACCGTTGATTTTCCACTAGGAAAGTAGCTCATAAAAACCCCAGGAGACAAAACAAATGTATTATTAGCGAAACTAGAATCATCGCCAAAATTATATTCTGTATTTAACTCGGTAAACAACTGCCAATCTCCACTTGGCAATGTATAATCATAAAAAAACCGATTTTGGAATGTATAGGCAGTTTGATCTAAAAATACACCTTGGGCATCTGATTCTTCTCCAAGTAATGGAATATGAAACGCAGATTGTACGGTAAAATTTCCAACATTTTTAATAGGATTAAATTTAATAACCGGAGCAACAGAAGTAAAACCAGAACGGGCAGTACCACTTTCTCCATCAAATGAAAACACATCTAAAGCGCTCCTACCACCTACGACATTAGATCTAATATCAAATAACAAGCCTATATTAAAGGTGCTATTTTCAGATACTCCAGTAAAGATATCAAAGCTTGAGGTGAAATAAGTTTCTCTGTTCTTATCCGTCTTTACTCCATTATTTCTTGATTTGGTTTCCGTATATAAATTGTTAAACCATTTAATATCCCATTGCCCTTTTTTCAAAAGCTTAGAAGGCGTATAGGTTTGGATATTACTTTTTGTTTCTTCTTGCTCTTCTTGTGAAAATCCGGTAAAAGCAATTGATACTATAAATAGAAATGTAAAAAATCTTGTCATGAATTTGTTTTTAAATTATTGTTCATTGACTTTCCAATTGTAAGGAAAGTATCTTACTTTAAAATTATTTGGAATTTTATCTGTTCGGTATTTATTTATAAAATCAATTTCGGTGGTTCCATTCATTCTAAAATCTTCCTTATACCACTCCATTATTTGAGATACAGCCACACGTTTTTTCTTATTATCCACTTTTAAAAACGTACTGTTTAAAGCAATTTTTGTTTGAGTTTCTAATTGTTCATCTAAAGTCTCAGGTAAATATGCCTTATTGATTAATGGCGGACAACCAATTGCGCCACACACCAGTACAAAATGAAAGCGAGGATCTTCAAACTGAGCTCTTAATAATTTATGTTCGATTTCATTTAAAGTGATTTTGTTTCCACCCAAATCGTACTTAGTCTTCTCAAAAAAACCAGCATTATCTAATGGCGAATTAGTAGGGTAATTATCAATAATACCTTTTATAACTGATAAGTTATACGAATTAATCCAAAACGCTTGATACGAATCAGCTTTATCTTTTGAAGTCGAAATTGATTTTGCAAGACTTAATACATCGTCTAAATCTTTTGAATCTTTATGAAGTTTTGCATAGGCTACTTTTCCATTATTTACATAGGTTTCAAAAAACGCATTGGCTTTTTTAAAAAAATCTGCCTCACTTTGAGACCAACCAGAAAAAGCAATAAAAAGGGTTAATAAAACAACTATTTTCTTCATAATTATATTTAGTTTTCACAAAGTAACAACTCCTCTGTCGAATAGAATGTTAGCTAACTTACAAATACATAAAAAAGATTTTGACGTCTACCTTTCAGTTGATTCCTTACACAAGATACTTAATTTGAATTGGTTCTAAATTTACACAGGTCACATTAAGTTCTTATCTTTAGTTTCGACCTAATAGATCATAAATCTCAAAAAATGGACCACATTGTTATTATAGGAAATGGTGTTTCTGGAGTAACGGCTGCCAGACATATTAGAAAACTATCCGATAAAAAAATCACTATAGTTTCTGTTGAAACCGATTATTTCTTTTCCCGTACAGCACTGATGTATGTATACATGGGACATATGAAGTTTGAGCATACGCAACCTTATGAAAATTGGTTTTGGAAGAAGAACAAAATCGACTTGAAAAAAGGTTTTGTTAAAACCGTTGAAACAAAAAGCAAAACGCTTCATTTCTCAAACGGAGAATCTTTACAATATGATAAATTGATTATTGCAACAGGTAGTAAGCCTAATAAATTTGGTTGGCCCGGACAAGATTTAGATGGTGTTATGGGCATGTATCACAAACAAGATTTAGAAAACCTTGAGAAGTTTGCTCCTAATAATAAAGTTTGTAAACGAGCCGTGATAGTCGGTGGTGGATTGATTGGAATTGAATTGGCCGAAATGCTACATTCAAGACATATTCCCGTTACTTTTTTAGTAAGAGAAACCAGCTTTTGGAACAAGGTCTTTCCAGAACAAGAATCTGAAATGATTAATAAAGAGATTATAAGCAATGGTATTGATTTACGATTAGGGGTTAATCTAAAAGAAATAAAACCTGAAGAAAACGGAAAAGTAAAATCGGTAATTATAGAAGAAACCGGAGAAGAAATTAATTGTGATTTAGTTGGTTTAACTGCCGGAGTATCTCCTAACATTGATTTTATAAAGGAAAGCGACATTGAAACTGAACGCGGTGTAAAAGTAAATAGGTTTTTAGAAACCAATATTACAGATGTATATGCTATTGGCGATTGTGCCGAACAACACGACCCAATTGGTAGTCGGAGACCCATTGAAGCCGTTTGGTATACGGGGCGTATGATGGGAGAAACGGTGGCGCAAACTATTTGTGGTAACCGCATTGAATATAAACCCGGGCACTGGTTTAACTCAGCCAAATTTTTTGATATTGAATATCAAACCTACGGATGGGTTTTGGCGCAACCTAAAGACAATGAAACCCATTTTTATTGGGAACATGAAAGTGGCAAAAAATGCATCCATATGAGTTTTAACAGGAAAACCGGAGTATTTACTGGCATAAACAACCTAGGAATTAGAATGCGTCATGAGTTTTTTGATAAAGCGTTAACAGAAAACAAAACTGTAGATTATGTTTTAGAACATTTAGCTGATGCTAATTTTGACCCAGAGTTTTACAAACTACACGAACCTGAAATTGTTGCCAAATTTAACAAAGAGAATGGCAGCAACATTCAGTTAAAAAAGAAAAGTTGGAAACGCATTTTTAACCTAACCGCCTAAAAAATAGTTATGGATAAGCATTCAAGTTTTGCAGTTTCAAATCCGCATAAAGTACCATTAGATAGCCTCCAAAAACTTGGTTTATGGATGGGAATTATTGGAGTAGGCATTTTGGCCTTTGCTACTTTTAATTTTCATTCAGAACCCAAAAGTGTCTTTGTTTTGGTTTCCATTGCACTAATATTAGTGGGCTCCATTGTTTACGGTAGACAATCTTATATTAAACAAGTTCCAGGAATTAAAAACAACCATGTTTGGTTTAAAACTTTATCAAACAGAGGTGTTTGGGGATGGCTTTTAGGAATCATATTAACCTTGTTCTACATATTGATTTATTGGTTTCCTCAATATTTGGGATTAGGCATGAACGGAGAAGAAAACACGGGACTTGTTGTTATGTTTGATAGCATTAGCATGTTTTTTAAAGGTCAACCGGCCAGCCAATGGTTTGTTTACGGAACATTATACACTTTAGCTATTCTGTCTTTGGGAATCAAATTCATGTATAAATACAGGCATAACAGGTATCAACTAATTAGAACCGTTGTTGTCATTATTTCTCAACTCTTTTTAGCCTATTTAATTCCTGAGATTTTAGAAGGACTGAATACAGAAACTCCATATTTCGCTAAGGATATCAAAAACATGTGGCCACTAAACTACTATTTCTTTGAGTCTTGGCATCTTGACAATATGGTTAATGGTGGTACTTTAGGCATGTTTTATTTGGTTGTTGGTATATTTATGTTTTTAGTTTTCACACCAATTATCACCTATTTTGTTGGAAAACGATGGTATTGTTCTTGGGTTTGTGGCTGCGGTGGTTTAGCCGAAACTGCTGGTGATCCATTTCGTCATTTATCCTCTAAAAAACTATCTGCTTGGAAATTGGAACGCTGGCTTATTCATAGTATCATGGTCTTTATTTTCATTGTTACAATAGCTGTTCTTTACGGTTACTTTACAGGAAGCGGGGAGTTCTTCGGACTAAGCATTTACACTTATTTTAGTAAACCATATGGCTTTTTAATTGGAGCGATGTTTTCTGGAGTTATTGGAGTTGGTTTTTATCCTATGTTAGGCAGTAGAGTTTGGTGCAGATTTGGTTGTCCTCTAGCCGGCTACATGGGAATTATTCAACGTTTTAAATCTAGGTTTAGAATTACTACTAATGGAGGGCAGTGCATATCTTGTGGTAATTGTTCAACCTATTGCGAACAGGGTATCGATGTAAGAGCCTATGCTCAAAAAGGTGAAAACATTGTGCGAGCTAGTTGTGTAGGCTGTGGTATTTGTTCTGCTGTTTGCCCAAGAGGTGTTTTAAAACTGGAAAATGGCCCTGAAAAAGGACGTATCAATCCAACGGATGTACTGTTAGGCAATGATGTAGATTTGATGGATTTGGTGAATCAAAAGTAACCCTATCGATTAAATTCTTAATTTAGTAGTTCGATTTTTTAAAATCAATAGCCAAACTCCGAAGTGCTGACAAAAAACAAGAATATCACTATTGCTGTTTTACCGTTTCAAATAACGAGTGAAGAGGACCGCATAAAACAGCTTTTTCTCGGTTTTACTGAAGACCTCATCACACACTTCTCCAAATTCATAGGATTATCCGTTATATCATCCTACTCAACATTAAGAACAAAAGATATTTCAAATAAAGACGAAGTTGAACAACTTGGTGCAGATTATTTGGTTTATGGTACCGTACGCCATAGAAATGAGAATCTTAGGATGTCAATTCAGCTTATAAAAACCGAAGACCAAAGCCTAGTTTTTGGAAATCAGTACGATGAATCTATTGATTCGCTTCTGGAAGCACAGGATGATGTGGTACAGCAAATAGTTACGGTTCTGGAGGAAAAAATAAACTATAATCTACTATCTCATTCTTATAAGAAAAATTCGGTCGATTTAGCAGCTTATGAGAATTACCTCATAGGTATGAACACTTTACAAAAAGGTTCAAAAGATAATGACATAAAAGCACGTGAATATTTTAACGCTGCCTTAGAAATAGACCCTAACTATTCACTAGCTTATACAGGGTTATCACTTAGCTATTTTAATTTTTGGTCGTGCTTACTTTGGGAGCGTTGGGATGAAAGCATGCAAGGAGCACACTATTTTGCATTAAAGGCCATTGAACTTGATGGAAACGATTATACAGCCTTAGGTGTTTTAGGAAGAACCTACGTTTACTTTGGAGAATATGAAAAAGCAGAGCATTATTTGAGGAAATCGTTACGAATGAATTCTAATGATTGCTCACATCTGTTAAGAGTGGCATTTTCTTTAATGTTTTTAGGTTATAATGACGAAGCAGTTAAACTTTATCATAAGGCCATTGAGTTAAATCCGTTTCATTCTAATCATTACTATGCACATGGTTCAAATTATTATTTAGGTATAGGCGATTTTAAAACCAGTATAGAATTATCAAAAAAAACAGCTATGAATAGCTGGACTGATTATCCAGCATTTGTGGCAGCAGCTTATTTACAACTCAAAGATTATGATAATATGTGGCGTTGTTGGGATGAGTATATGGTACTATTTGAAAAGGCTGTGTATTCTGGAAAAAAAACTTTATTGGAAGAAGCATTGGAGTGGCTAATAGTGGTTAATCCGTTTAAAAACTTCACCTACTTAACACCTTTGATTGAATTCATTAAAACTGAAAAGCGGATTATTAACACTAACAAAAGTGATGATAAAAACACAGTGCATGAAACCTCATTTATTTTAAAAGGTGATGTTTGGGAGATGAATTATTTAGGTAAAAACATTATACTAAAAGATGCTAAAGGCTTTCATGATATTTACAAATTGCTCTCACATACCAATCAAGAGTTTCATTGTTTAGATTTAATGGATGCTGGGGTTGACGAAAGTAGTAATGCCGTATCTTTTGATCATAAAGCAAAGGCTGAATATCATAAACGCATTAAGGAATTACAGGAAGACATAGCTGAAGCCGAAAGTCTAAATCAAATTGAAAGCGTTTCATCTTTAAGAGAAGAATACGACACCATTTTGGACCATTTATCACAGTCATTAGGTTTATCAGGTAAAACACGAAAAGTTGGTTCTACTATTGAAAAGGCAAGGTCTGCCGTAACTTGGCGTATAAGAAGCAGCGTCAAAAAAATAGAGAAATCACATCCCGAATTGGCCACTCATCTTTCAAAGTCAATTAAAACAGGTACTTACTGCTCATACAAGCCTGAAATTGAAGTGGATTGGGCACTCTAATTAACTCAACTTACATCTTTCTTTTTTAAAACTTACATCGTAAGGCAAAAACTTACGCCTATAGGTTAAAAGCGAATTATTAATCAAAAAACGAATTATTATGCCAACGCCTTTTGAAATTTTATTAGACCCCATATCATTAATAGCTTTAGGAATGTATGCTCTTTTAATTATCTGGGAAGCTTTATTCCCTGCTAGACCATTACCAAAAGTTAAGAACTGGAAACTGAGAGGAATGACTTCCTTTGCAGTATTTTTCTTTTTATCATCGTATTTACCTTTGTTAACAGACCCAATTTTAGCGCAATATCAATTCTTTGACTTAACAAGTCTTGGAAATGTTGGTGGTGGTGTTTTCGCCATTGTACTTTATGAATTAGGCGTTTTTGTCTGGCATAGAGCCATGCACAAATCGGATTTTCTTTGGAGATTATTTCATCAAATGCATCACAGTGCAGAACGTATGGATACTTACGGCGCCTTTTACTTTAGTTTATTTGATATGATTGGATTCACATTCTTAGGAAGTATCTGTTTAGCGCTTCTAGTAGGTGTAACCCCTCAAGCGGTTACTATCATGTTATTGGGTACAATGTTCTTGGGGATATTCCAACACACGAATATTAAAACACCGCATTGGTTAGGGTATATTATTCAGCGTCCGGAAAGCCATACCGTACATCATGCCAAAGGAATTCACAAACACAATTATTCTGATTTACCAATATTCGACATCATCTTTGGTTCATTTAAAAACCCCAAGGGTTACGAACATGAAACAGGGTTTTATGAAGGTGCCTCTGCTAAGGTGGTTGAGATGCTTACTTTCCAAGACATCAATAAATCTAAAGTCTAAAATCATGTTACACATCCTAGAAAAACTTCAAGCCTCCATCTTTTTAACAGACGGAGGTTTAGAAACCGATTTAATTTTTAATAAAGGAATTGATTTACCGCATTTTGCTGCATTTCCATTAATTGAAAATCCCAAATATCAGGAAACCTTTGAATCTTATTATAGGGAATATATGGACATGGCTAAAAAACATCAAACCGGCTATATCTTAGAGAGCCCAACTTGGAGAGCGAACCCAGATTGGGGTTTCAAACTAGGATATTCAAAAGACGATTTAATAAGAGTAAATAAACTAGCTATTCAACAAATGAATAGTCTTAGAGCAACATATAAAAGAGATATTGAAACTATATTTATTAGCGGACAGTTAGGACCAAGACGCGATGGTTATCTAATACGAAACACTATGTCAGCAAAGGAAGCAGAGGACTATCACAAACTTCAAATGTCAGTTTTCAAAAATGAAAAAGTAGATTTGGTATCTGCCATAACCATGACTTATAGCAATGAGGCTTTAGGCATTGCAAAAGCGGCAAAAGCAAACAACTTGCCAGTTGTACTATCTTTCACTGTTGAAACCGACGGACATTTACCAAGTGGAGAAAGTTTGAAAGAAGCCATAGAAAAAATTGACAAAGCCACCAAAACCTACCCTCTATACTACATGATAAACTGTGCCCACCCAACACACTTTATTGATAAAGTTGAAACATCCTCAAACTGGAAATGTAGAATCAAGGGTATTCGCGCTAACGCGTCTTGTAAAAGTCATGCCGAATTAGATGAATCTACAGAGGTTGACAGAGGAAACCCAAAAGAATTGGGGCAATTGCATAAAACCCTAACAACACATTTACCAGAATTAGCAATTTTTGGAGGTTGTTGCGGTACAGATGCCTCTCATGTAGCTTCAATTTGTAATCATGTTTTAGCCTAAATTTCTCAAAACAGAATTTTTCTAAGAGCATGTATACATGCTCTTTTTCTTTATAATAATTTAAAAATGTTGTTAGTTCATAATTTGACCAACGACATAGCTTATTGTATTTTTGCATCACAATAACTTTTCATGCCCAAAATAAACGTCATCATTCCTGCTTATAACGAAGCTGATTCTATTGGAAACGTTATTAAAGATATCCCAAACACAGTTGAAGAAGTAATTGTAATAAGCAATAATTCTACCGATGACACTGAGGTAAATGCCCAAAATGCCGGCGCCACCGTTTTAACAGAAAGTCGTAAAGGTTATGGTTACGCCTGTTTAAAAGGAATGGATTACATTGCCAATAAAGCAGCTAAACCAGACATAATTGTTTTTCTTGATGGTGATTATTCTGATTACCCCGAAGAACTTACAAAAATAGTAGAGCCGATAATAAATGATGACAAAGATTTTGTAATTGGTGCACGTGAAAAACGACTGAGAGAAGCAGGTTCTATGACAGGTCCTCAAATTTTCGGGAATTGGCTGGCAACCTTTTTAATGAAACTTATGTTTGGTTCAAAGTTTACAGATTTAGGTCCGTTTAGAGCTATAAAATATGACAAGTTGTTAGCGCTAGAAATGGAAGATAAAACATACGGATGGACAGTAGAAATGCAACTTAAGGCTCTGAAGCAAAAATTAAGTTATGTTGAAATTCCGGTGAATTATCGCAACAGAATAGGAGTTTCTAAAGTATCAGGAACCGTGAAAGGAGCTATATTTGCAGGCGTAAAAATATTAGGTTGGATATTTAAATACAGTTTTAAATAATGATTATAGAAGGCATCATCATTGTCATATACACCATTGCTATCTTGCTTATTTTCATGTATGCTTTGGCCCAACTGAACTTATTATTCAATTATGTTTCTGCTAAGAAAAAAGATAATTCGTTAAAATTTGATTTTTCAAACCCTAATGAAGTACCATATGTAACCATACAACTACCCGTGTATAACGAAATGTATGTTATGGAACGTCTTTTGGATAACATAGCTAAAATTGATTATCCGCAAGACAAACTAGAAATACAGGTGTTGGATGACTCTACAGATGAAACGGTGCAAAGTACCTTGACTCATATTGAAAAACTTCAGCAAACAGGTTTAGATATTAAACACATCACGAGAGTTAATCGAGTTGGGTTTAAAGCCGGTGCGTTAAAAGAGGGGTTGGAAGTTGCCAAAGGTGAATTCATTGCTATTTTCGACTCTGATTTTTTACCAAAACCTGATTGGTTAAAACGTACTGTACCCTATTTTAAAAATGAAGAAATAGGTGTTGTACAAACACGCTGGGGACATATAAACCGGAACTATTCCCTACTTACAAGAATACAAGCGTTTGCTTTAGATGCGCATTTTACACTAGAGCAAGTAGGCCGTAACAGCAAAGGTCATTTTATCAACTTTAACGGTACAGCGGGTATTTGGCGAAAAGAATGCATATTAGATGCTGGAAATTGGGAGGGTGACACCTTAACCGAAGACCTAGACCTCAGCTACCGTGCACAATTAAAAAATTGGAAATTCAAATACTTGGAAGACGTTGAAACTCCTGCCGAATTACCTGTAGTAATTAGTGCAGCGCGTTCACAACAATTTAGGTGGAACAAAGGAGGCGCTGAAAACTTCAGAAAAATGATGTGGCGGGTTCTAAAAAATAAAAATATTTCGGCTAAGACAAAGGTTCACGGACTTCTGCATTTACTTAACAGCACAATGTTTTTAAACATTCTAATTGTGGGGGTTTTAAGTATTCCAATGCTGTATATAAAAAATGAGTATGAGCATTTAAAACCTTACTTTTTGGTAATGAGCTTCTTTGTGCTAAGTACGGTTATTTTCTTTATCTGTTATTGGGTCATGTATAGAAACATCTACGGCAAAGGCATTAAAAACTTTATGGGTTATATAGGAATGTTTTTCGTGTTTTTCTCCATTGCCATGGGCTTTTCATTACACAATTCCATTGCAGTTCTAGAAGGGCATTTAGGTAAAAAAAGTGCCTTTATCAGGACTCCTAAATTCAACATCAATAACCTAAAAGACTCTTGGAAAAACAACAAATACATTAAAAAGAAGATTTCAGCACATGTAATAATTGAAGGTGCACTCATGCTATACTTTGGTTTTGGTATGTACAGTGCCTTTGTTGTTGGGGACCAAGGAGGCGATTTTGGTCTCTTCCCATTTCACGCCATGTTATGCGCAGGTTTTGGCTATGTGTTTTTTAAGTCTTTGGCTCCTAAATTTTAAATTAAAACCCAGCTGCTTGACCATCTTTACGGCTTTCTGAAGCACCTCGATATACTTTATTTTCATCGTCCCATAAAATAGCCTGATAACCACCATAGCCTCCTAATCCGAATCCTACCTTATGACGCTTACTCATAAGTCCTCGTACTGTTTCATAAGGAATCCCAGATTCTACATGTACAGTCCCTGTTCCTTCTGCCGGTTCTCCTGTGGGTTTTGAAGTTCCAGCATGATCCCATCTAGGGGCATCTCCCGCTTCTTGAATATTCATTCCAAAGTCAATAACATTCATAACAATTTGAGTGTGCCCTTGAGGCTGAAAATCACCACCCATAACACCAAAACTCAAAAATGGTTTGTTATCCTTTGTTATAAATGCTGGTATAATTGTATGAAATGGCCTTTTACCAGGTTCATACGTATTAAAGAACCCTCGTTTTAAATTGAAAAGCTCACCCCTATTCTGAAGCATAAAACCTAACTTAGGCGGCACCATACCAGAACCCATTCCTCTATAATTACTTTGTATAAAAGACACCATATTACCTTCCTTATCTGCAGTGGTTAAATAGATTGTTTCTCCAGCACTTATTTCTCCTGCATCATACTTAGAAGCCCTTTCTGTAATTAACTCACGGCGCTTATTGGCATATTCATCAGAAATCAATTCATCAACTGGTACGTTTGCAAAATGCATATCGGCATAATATTTAGCTCTATCTTCAAAAGCTAACTTTTTGGCTTCCGTGAACAAATGCAAATGTTCTGTACTTCCAAATTCAATGTTTGAAAAATCATAACCCTCTAAAATCTGCAACATTTGTAAAGCGGCTATTCCTTGTCCATTTGGCGGGAGCTCCCAAACATCATAACCTCTATAATTAACTGATACAGGATCTACCCATTCACTTTTATGACTAGCTAAATCCTCCTTAGATAAAAACCCGCCATGTTCCTTTATAAACCCAGCAATTGTTTTGGCTATTTCTCCTTTATAAAAAGCATCTCTACCACCTTTTGCTATGTTTCGGTAGGTATTCGCTAAGTAAGGATTCTTAAAAATTTCTCCTTCTTTGGGAATTTTACCATCTATTACATAAGTATCCCTAATGTTTGGTAATTCAGAAGCCATAAATCGGTTTACACTTAAGTTGAAATAATGACCAATAAGTTCTGTAAGCGGAAAACCATTTTCGGCATAATTAATAGCTGGATTCAAAATATCTTGCATTGGTAAAGACCCAAACTTACCATGTAACTCAAACCAACCATCTACAGCTCCCGGAACACTAACTGATAAAGGACCATATGCAGGTATTTTAGTAAAATCTTTCTCTTCAAAATACTCCAAAGACAAACTCTTAGGAGAACGACCACTAGCATTAAGCCCGTGCAATTTCTTGGTTTTTGCATCCCACAGAATTACAAACAAATCACCTCCAATACCGCATCCAGTTGGCTCCATAAGTCCTAATGTAGCATTTGCAGCAATGGCAGCATCAATGGCATTCCCTCCTTTTTTTAAAATATCCAAACCAACTTGAGTAGCAAGCGGGTGACTTGTTGCCACCATCCCGTTTTGAGCAATAATTTCAGACCGAGTGGCAAATAATTCTCCAGTAACCCTGTCTTGAGCTAAACCCAATAAAACTGAAAAAAGTGCTAGTAAAGTAAATGCGTGTGTTTTCATCCTAGAGATAAATTAGAGGCTAGTAGCCACAATTAAGTTTTCTTAAAAATAGGTAATTCGTTCAAAATAACCCCTAAATGCACCTGATTGATTTTTTGGGCATTACCCACAAGGGGTCGCGCTTTACGCTGCAAGTCCTCGCTCGTACCTCACTGTGGGCTTTCCTCTACAATCGCTAACACAGGTGTTTGCCAATTTGGTGGTTTTATGGAATAAACATGGGTTCTGGAAAGGTTGGTTTAACGGTTTGCATTTAAAAATATGAGTACTCGAATACTGTGATATTTCCTATAAAAATTAAAAGTTAGCTAACAAAGTAACTCACATTGGTTTAGGTAAAACTAACAATTTTTATATTCTGTATTACCCGCTGTTCGTTTTTTACTTTTCAATCTAGTTTAATCGTAAATCTATTGTCCCCCCTATAAACCGTTAGAAGTAATTCCCCTGTTGTTTTAATAATAGAGTCAGTCAATTCTAACTCATCCAAAACTTTTGAATTTATTGTAATTTCTCTGCTATTAGTAAAAACTAGCGTCGATCTATTATGATTTCTTTTGTCTTCATACTTTTTTAACACAATTCCTTTGTAATCTTTTCCTATATTGAATTTAGATATCTATCATACTTTTCTTCTTGAGAAGTAGTGAGTCCCTTAAAAATAATAATGGTAACGTCAATGAATATTAATATATCAATCTAAAACATTTAATCAGAAATTTCATATGATGGGTATTGGGTGTTTCTAGACTCAATCATTATTAATTGAAGTATGCATTATATAAATGTGTGCATTACAAAGATAAAGTTCTTATTCAATACTGAAACAAGTTCAGCTAAGGTAAACTAAGTTCGTTAATTTTTCTGTTAAAAACAAACTAGGTTTTAACAGAAAAACCAAGAATTAATATTTAATTATAGATTCACGCCTTAAGCATAATAACAAATACATTAATGTTATATTTGGTCTATGCAACTGAACCTAGCTTTATTAAAACTTTATAAAACACCTTTACTACAAAGCCTTGTTTGTTGCATATTGTTTGTTGCATTTGCCTATGATTTAGAACGCACGCAATACCTTAAACTAGTTAGCCTATACACGCTACTTTTTGGTTTGTTTTATTGGTTAGTAAAAAACAATAAGAACAATATCAAATTATTAACGGCTATTGCTTTTATATTTAGAGCGGTATTTATTTTGGCAATCCCGAATTTATCACAAGATTTTTATCGTTTTATTTGGGACGGACGCATGATTTTAGAATGGTTTAACCCTTATTTATATACAGTTGATTCGTTTATTCAAAAAGGTGATTATCCAGTAGTACAAGCCCAAGAATTATATAAGGGCATGGGCACTCTAAATGCCAGCCATTTTACAAACTATCCGCCCATAAATCAACTGTGTTTTGTGCTGGCAAACTTATTCTCTACTAACAACATTATAGGTTCGGTTATTGGCTTACGCATGCTTATTATAGCCGCAGATTTTGGAACACTTTATTTTGGTAAAAAGCTACTTAAAAAACTAAAGCTACCTGTACAAAATATCTTCTGGTATGTTCTAAATCCGTTTATCATTATTGAGCTTACAGGAAACCTTCATTTTGAGGGTGTAATGATTTTCTTTTTAGTTTGGAGTTTATATTTATTAGTTATTAATAAATGGCAATGGGCCGCTGTGGTTTTAGCTTTGTCTATTTCAACAAAGTTAATTCCGTTAATGTTTTTGCCATTGCTTTTTGGATGGTTTGTTAAAAACCGCCTAGACAATAAGGACTACAATGATGACAGGCTCAAACCAGCTAAACTTAAAGAACAAGGTGCTACGGTTTGGTTCAGAATAACAAAATTGATGAAGTTTTATGCTATTGTCGGCGGGGTTACCTTATTGCTTTTTGCGCCCTTCTTTTCAAAACAATTCGTTTCAAATTACTCAGAAACGGTGGCGCTTTGGTTTCAAAATTTTGAGTTTAACGCAAGCATATACTATATTCTAAGGGCTATTGGTTATACCTTAAGAGGCTATAATGAAATTGCTATTATTGGCATTGTCCTTTCTGTCACAGTGTTTCTTTTTACACTTTACAGATCCTTTTTCAGAAAAAACGATTCCATAGAAGGTTTAATTAAATCAATGTTATTTGTTTTTGCTTGTTACTTATTATTAAGCACAACAGTACATCCATGGTATGTAGCAACACTCTTGTTTTTATCTGTATTTACCAAATATAAATTCCCCCTAGTCTGGAGCTTTGTTATTGTGCTTAGCTACCTAGCCTATATGCAAATAGGGAATGCGTCCAAATCTGAAAACCTTTGGATAATAAGTTTAGAATACCTTGTTGTTTATGGTGTTCTGGTATGGGAATTATGGCTTAAACCTAAACCAACTCTAACCGGTCAATCCTATAAATAACATCATCAAAATCTCTACTACTGGGCACTTCAGAATAGGAAAGTTTAAAGGTTTTATCAACGAAAGAATCGTCTTTATTTAAATTGTATTTATATAGGGCTTTGGGGTGTATTTCTTCAAATTCCATTTGCAAACCGTCCTCAAATAGAAATGAATAAAAGCCGTCTTTGAAGTACTTAAAAACTGCAATTTCCATTAAAAATTAACTCTAATTTGTAATATCTCCATCATCCAAATTTTCAACGGGAGCTCCTTCATCAGCCTCATTGTCATCATCTGCAAATTCTATCATAGCCTTTGCTAAATGCGTACCTACTTTTACTAAATAAATAGTATCGTCGGTTTTCACTTCAACAGCTTCAATTAAATCGTTATGGGCATTTCGGAAAGAAATAATATCCTTGTCACCATAACCATCAGGAAACCGCTCAATTAAGAGATTTAAGATATCTGTATTTAACTTATTATAATCAACTATTATTCTTTTCATAACTTTAAGTTTAGGTTAGTAAACAAATATGAATAACAACAATTACATATATTAAATTTATTAAATAATTCTTTTCTGTGAAAAAAAAATGCAAAAATGTTGTTGCACTATACTAATAGCGCTACAAATGAACTCAAATACGGTGAAGATTATATTATATTAGTGTTAACTGATTTTGAAGAAAAGCTTAAATCATTTTTAGCATAGTGAGCTCTTCATTAGATAAATGTTTCCAGTGTCCGCGCGGAATATCCTTTTTGGTAAGATGCCCAATAGCAACACAATCTATACTAATAATATCATAATTAAACTGCTCAAAAATAGTACGAATAATGGTATTACCGGTATTTTTAATTTTTAGACCAATTTCTTTTTTTGAAGCACCATCTATATAACTGATTTCTTCTACAGTGATAAGTTTTCCTTCAATTTTAAAACCGTTTTGAATCTTTTTTAAATCTTCTAGTCTTAAATTTTTATCAAGTTCTATCTGGAATAAACGTGGTACTCCTGTTTTAGAACTTTTGAATTTATCTTCAATGTCTTTATCATTAGTAAAAAGCAATAAGCCTTTAGAATTTCTACCTAAGCGCCCAATAGGCTTTATACGAGAAGAAGTAGCATTTGCTACCAAATCCATAACGGTACGTCCTTTACCCTCGCTGGTGGTAGTGGCAAATCCTTTTGGTTTATTAAGTAATACGTAAGCCTTTTTTTCTGGGTTTATTCTTGCTCCATCATAACGTACCTCATCACCAGGCTTTACTTTATAACCCATTTCTACAATTACTTTACCATTAACTGCAACCAAACCTGTGGCTATATGAACATCTGCTTCACGACGTGAACAAATTCCAGAGTTGGCAATATATTTATTCAATCTAATCTCGCCTGAGTTAGACTTTTTGGCTGGTGCCTTTTGCTTTGGAGCATCTTTTGGTGTGTTTTTATTAAAACGTTTTCCTGTAGATTTTCCTTGTGGTTTGCCTCCGCGTTGCCTGTTCATGGGTTCTAATTTTTGGCAAAGATATGTTTTAATTTATGATTGACGATTTTTGATTGATGATATAATTACTTACCTGTTTATTGAAATTGTAACTAATGACTGCCCCCGCGTTAGGGATTGGAATGAAAAGCCCACAGCGAGGTACGAGCGAGGACTTGCAATGGAAAGCCCGACCCGATAGGGTAACGCCCAAAAAGATTAAATTCTATTTAAAATCACGCTAACATCTATAAGTAAAATACTAAATACCCCAGCTAGTATGATAAATTTTAATATGTTGTGCAATATGAGATATTGAATTTTGGTTTGTGAACGCCAAAGCATTATTAAAAAGGCAACCAGTAAAACAATGGCCAAATAAAAGAAAAGATACATGTACCCAATGGCATAATGAAAGAGTAATAAGTAGGCTGGCACTAGAGTTAACAAGGCCAAAACTGTAAGCATTTGTTTTGATACTTTTTCTCCGTATGCAATGGGAATGGTTTGGTAATTCTGGGCTAAATCTCCTTTTATATTCTCTAAATCTTTAGTGAGTTCTCGCATTGAAATGATCAAGAAGAGAAACGTGGCGTGTACAAATATGACGCTTTCGAAATTTTTATAATACATAAAAATGGCAAAAAATGGCGTAATAGTAAGTACAGCGGAAGTTAAGTTACCAATAAAGGGCATTTTTTTTAGTTTATGCGAGTAAAACCATATGCCGAAAATATAAACAGAAAAGAAAACTACCGCCCTAAATGACACGTAACTCGCCATTATTGCCGCTAAAAAATTGAGCACAAAATAAAACGACAATTTGGTGTTTTGACTTACCAATCTGTCTAGCTTAGACTTTATGGGACGATTGATTAAATCTTTCTCTGAATCGTAAAAATTATTAATGATATATCCTCCTGCTATGGTTGCCCCTGTGGCCAAAACTAACATGAATAAGTTTAGATCAAAAACAACACTACCTAATGGTCTTTCGGGTGCTAAAATATAAATTGAAGTTAAATATTGAGCCACTACAATAACTAAAATATTGTAGCCTCTAACTACAGAAAACATACTAAAAAACTTTAGTAGAATATATTTCTGTCTTCTTGATAGCATAAAAAATATGATGAAATCCTGAATAAACTCAAGATGACAATAAAAATAAGAAATTAGAAGTTATAAACCACCTCTAATTTATAATCTGAAAGCGCCTGTTTAGCTTTTTGAATGTCCTCTGTAAAACCAAGAATATAACCACCACCACCTGAGCCACATAATTTTAAGTAGTAATCATTGGTTTCAATTCCCTTTTTCCAAAGTGCATGAAACTCCTTTGGAATCATTGGCTTAAAGTTGTTTAAAACTACTTTAGATAGTTGCTTGGTGTTACTAAATAATGACTTAATATCTCCTTTAAGGAAATCATCAACACAGGCATCTGTATGTTTAATAAACTGATCTTTAAGCATACTACGGAACCCTTCTTGCTTCATGTTTTCCATAAAGATGCCAATCATTGGTGCTGTTTCTCCAATAATTCCACTATCTAATAAAAATACGCCACCTTTACCCTCTGTTTTCTGAGATGGGATGCCAGTTGCTTCAATATTATCTTTAGAATTGATAAGAATTGGAATACTTAAATAACTATTTAAGGGGTCTAAACCTGAAGATTTACCATGGAAAAAAGATTCCATAGTCGAAAATATAGTTTTAAGTTTTAACAGCTTATCTCGGGTTAAATTTTCTAATACCGTAATCTTGTCTTGTGCATACTTATCATAAATAGCAGCTACTAAAGCACCACTACTTCCAACTCCATAACCCTGTGGTATAGAGGAATCAAAATACATTCCTGCTTCAACGTGACTTTTTAAAGAATCAATATCAAAGGTTACAATATTATCATCAATGCTTTCTAGATAAGTAGCGAATCGGATTAAACTTTCATTCGATTTAATAGCTTCTTCAGATGGATTTTTATCCGTTTTTAAAGCGCCATTATAAAAACTATAAGGAATGGACAACCCCTTAGAATCTTTGATAATCCCGTACTCTCCGAAGAGTAATATTTTAGAATAAAAAAGTGGTCCTTTCATAAAACATTTCGATTAAGGGGCATTAAAAATTAATTCTGTTTAACAATATTAATGTTAAATTAAACAAAATGCAAGCTTTTTAAACTATTTCTTTAGCACCAAAGCCAATTTGGTCACAAATATACTGTCCATTTTGACAATGTGCAACTAATTCATTTTTAATGAATTCACCAACTTGTTCACATTCCCTTTGTGGATATAGTACGTGCACATTCGCTCCTGCATCTAATGTGAAGCATATTTTAGAGCCCGTTTCTTGTCTAAATACCCATATTTTATTGATGATTTCTAAAGTATTTGGTTTCATTAAAATAAAATAAGGCATACTTGTCATCATCATAGCATGTAGCGTTAAAGCTTCACTTTCTACAATGTTTATGAATTCATCTAAATCGCCTTCTTTAAACACCTTTATTAACGCCGAAAGGTTTATATGTGCTTGTTTAAAACGTTCCTGCGCAAATGGGTGATTATGCATTAAGTTATGGCCAACGGTACTGCTTACTTGCTTTTCTCCTTTATCAACTAGCAGTATGGTATCTTGATAATTTTTGAATTTTTCATGAACTTCAAAAGGGTATTTAACTCCAAATAAATCTGAACTTTCTTTAATTTCATGATGTTGCCCCCAAACTACCAAATCGCCTTCTAAACTTCTGCATGCACTTCCTGAACCTAAACGTGCTAAAAATGAAGCCTTTTGAGTAAAATACTTATCATCAACATCACCAGTCAATCCTCTTTCAATACTCGTTAAGCATAAGGCTAAAGCACTCATGCCTGATGCGGATGATGCAATTCCAGAACTATGAGGAAACGTATTTGATGTTTCAATTTTAAAATGATAGCCTTTAACAAAAGGAACATATTGCTCAATGCGTTTAAAAAAGGTTTCAATTTTAGGTTTGAAGCCGTCTTTTTTCTCTCCATCTAAATACACATCAAATGAAAAAGCATCTTCACTTTTCTTTTTTGAAAAACTTAAAGTTGTTGTTGTTTTACAATCATTAAGGGTAAAACTCACCGATGGGTTAGCCGGTATTTGGCTTTCCTTTTTTCCCCAATATTTTACTAAGGCAATGTTACTTGGAGATTCCCAGGTCACGCTTCCTTTCTCAATGGTTTTAGAATATGGCTTGGGAATAAAATCTTGTTCTGTCATAGGTTTAATTCTCAGACAAAGACCGTTTAAAACGGACTTATAAAATCTTAGTTTATTTGAGCAAAAATAAGAAATACAAATGGTCTTTTTTAACTTATGATGACAGCTCCATTAACTTTATCATGGTTTTATAATTTCTAGCAGTAGCAAAAGTTTGCAACTTTCTTTCAAAAAAATTGCCGTTAAATTTAGACCTACCAAATCCTTTCACATTGAAATAATAAATACAATCATTTATAATGTTGTATTCTTCGCCTTCATAGATTTTCTCTGATGCTGTGTTCACTAAATCCGTACTTGGTGCATCGTGTAGCATCATAAAATAACTGGCTTCTTTTTTTGCTTCATCAAATGGGCAATCATCAAAAATTCGCCTTAAATCTTGATGATCTCTAACCAAAACTAATACTTCGAATCCAAAGTGATTCTGAATGGCATCACTTATTATTTTTTCTATGTGGTTATATGACTCCTCTAATGTTTCAAAGAAAATATTGCCGCTTTGAATATAGGTTCTAACATTAGTGAACCCAGATTTTGTGAGCAATTCTCTAAGCTCTGCCATTGGTACCTTTTTATGACCGCCAACATTAATTCCTTTTAAAAGGGCTATGAATGTTTTCATTTATTTCGACATATTTTGAGCTGCAATAAAAGCGCCTGTCCATGCATTTTGAAAATTAAAACCTCCTGTTATGGCATCAATATTTAATACTTCTCCTGCAAAGTATAGGTTTTTGTGCAACTTACTCTCAAATGTTTTAAAGTTAACCTCCCTTAAATTTACGCCTCCTGCGGTTACAAATTCTTCTTTAAAAGTACTTTTCCCATTTACCTCAAACACAGCCTTTGTTAATTGTGCAGCTAAAGCATCCAACTGCGACCTATTAATCTCTGCCCATTTAATATCTTCGTTAATATTAGACGCCAGCACCAATTTTTGCCATAATCGTTTTGGTAAATCGAATTGGGTAAATTTGATAACTGTTTTTTTAGCTAAGTCATTTTTCAGTTCCTTGAGTTGCTCAAGACAAGTATTAAATGAATGACGGATAAAATTAATTTCTATTTGAAATTTATAATTCATTTCAGCCAATTCCAATGCTCCAAAAGCCGATAGTTTTAAAATAGCTGGCGCACTAAATCCAACATGAGTTACCAATAATGGACCTTCTGAAACTAAATTAGTTCTTAAAACTTTTATTTCTACATTTTGAGCTACCACTCCCGGAATTCCTTTTATTCGCCTATCTGATACATTAAACGTAAACAATGATGGCACTGGTTCAGCTATAGAATGATTTACATCCTCGAGCATTTTCCAAACCTTAACATTGCTTCCCGTTGCAACCAATACTTTTTCAGCTAAAAAAGCATCTTCTTGTGTTTCCAACTCCCAATTAGAATCGGCTACCTGAATGGATTTTAAAGTTTGATCATATAATATTTCAACACCTAATC
This sequence comes from Seonamhaeicola maritimus, assembly GCF_008056315.1. Classification (GTDB taxonomy): domain Bacteria; phylum Bacteroidota; class Bacteroidia; order Flavobacteriales; family Flavobacteriaceae; genus Seonamhaeicola; species Seonamhaeicola maritimus. The sequence goes on from NZ_VRKQ01000010.1 coordinate 112,276, forward strand.
GAATCGTTTCACTTAAAAAGCAATCAATAATAGTTTGTGAAGAATTTGTTACCGGAAACATGCGTCCGTCTTCTTCAATTTTAAGTTCAACTCCACGCTTTTCAAACCATTCAATAGTATCTCCAGTCATAAACTGATGAAATGGTCCTAGCAATTCTCGTTCACCCCTTGGGTAATTAAGCGTTAATTCCTTTGGAATAAATTGCGCATGAGTTACATTACAACGCCCGCCACCAGAAACTTTAACCTTTTGTAAGCCCTCTTTTCCTTTCTCTAAAATGGCTATTTTTAAATCGGGATTCAATTCGGCTATATTGATTGCCGCAAAAAAACCTGCGGCCCCACCACCGATTATAATAACATTGTATTGCTTCATAAATAAAAAAATCGATGTAAATTTAGCATTAAAATCTGCTTTATGTTTAAACTGTCCTTCTTATTTCTTTTTGTGCTCTCTGTATCATGCCAAACAGGAAACTTAAAAGTTGCTGCAGATTTACCTAATACATTAAAAGAAGTTTCTGGTACCGAAGTTATAAAAGGCTCCAACCTAATTTGGATGTTAAACGATGGCGGCAATAAATCACATCTGTATGGTTTGAATGAAAAAGGAAAGATAATTAAGGAAGTAAAAATACAAGCCAAAAACCATGATTGGGAAGATTTAACTGCGGATGCTAAGGGCAATGTTTATATAGGTGATTTTGGAAATAACGCTAACAAAAGAGAGAATTTATTCATTTTGAAGATTAACAAAAATTCGTTAAAGTCAAATGAAAAGGTTCAAATAGAACGGATTTCATTTAGGTTTGAAAATCAGTATAAATATCCACCTAAAAAGAAAAAAATGCACTTTGACTGCGAAGCTTTTTTTCACTTTAATGATAGCTTGTATTTATTTACTAAAAGCAGAGTTAAAGGTGATTTTGGTAAAACTAACATGTATAAACTTCCTGCAAAACCAGGTAATCATGTAGCACAACTTGTGGATTCATTCAGTACCTGTAATGAATCAAAATGTTGGATAACATCTGCCGATATTAGTAATGATGGTAAAAAAATGGTTTTATTAACCCCTAAATCTGCTTGGGTATTTACAAATTTTGAAAGCGATAATTTCTTTAAGGGTGATATAACTGAATTTTCATTTGATTATATCTCTCAAAAAGAAGGTGTATGTTTTAAAGACAACAACACCCTATTAATTACCGATGAAAAAACACATGGACAAGGTGGAAATTTATATAAGTTTAAAATTACTAAACCGTAATTTCTCCATGTGTTTCAATGACATTTAGAATATCCTTCTTTTGCAAAACTCCAGATTGTCTCCATTTTGGAACACCATCAACAAACAAAGTCATTGTAGGGACACTTCTCACCTGATATTTTACGGCTAAATCATGATTTTTATCAATATCGATTTTAACAATTTTAACTGCATCTCCTAATTCACCTTTCACCTCCTTTAAAATTGGCATTAGAGCTTGACAAGGCCCACACCATGTGGCAAAAAAATCTACTAGAACTATTTTGTTTGAATTTATTATATCTTTAAAATTACTTTTCATCTTAAAATATTTACACTTAAATAGACGTGAAAACTAACCAAAAATTACACTAAAACCCAAAGCCCATTTTGAAGGCAAAACGTAAGCCATCATCACTATTAAAAGCCGACAAGTTTAAAGTCATAATATCGGCTGCATTTGCAAAAATCCCACCTCCTATAGAATTATGCCATTTATCAGAATCCTCATCATCAACCCAAACACGCCCGTAATCTAAACCTCCGTAAACACCAATACTTAACGGCAATAAAGTGGTTTTAATTTTTTTAAGATTCAATCTTAAATCGGTGCTTTGAACAAAAGCACTTTTACCAGTAAAACGCTCATTTCTATAACCTCTTAATCCGTTATTAGCTCCTAAATTTGCTCCTTGGTAAAATTCAAAATTATCACCAAAAATAATATGTGCTCTCGACATAGTAGCAAAGACTAATTGACCCCTTGCGTCTAACTTATAATCAATACCAAGTGTTGGTATAAAATACCCAAAGGCATCAGAATCATCAATATTAGAGGTATACCCAAAAGTTAAGCTTGTTTGCATACCCATAGTAGGGAAGGCCTCATTGTCTTTATTTTCATAAGCATAAGCAACTTCTGAATTAATGAAGTCCTTATTATTTTCCTCTCCGTTAGCTAAATAAAATGTGTTTATAAATCGATCATTAGTTTCTTCTACTCCAATAGACTGATAACTCATTCCAATTTTAAAACTTGCTCCTTGTTCTCCTCTCCAAATTAATGAAGGTGCAATTCTTAAGGTTTTTAATTTCACTCGGTTGTAGTCTAAATCAAAATTATCTTCATCGTCGACGTTTGGGTTGGATGTTTCATTACCAAATCCGAAGAAATTAATCGTATAATTAGGGCTTGTAAAATCTACATCTATTCCTAGATTCATTTTACCAACAACATTGGCGAATTCTGCCGTATACCCTAAATCAAATCCGCTAGTTGCAAAATAATAAGCACCAGAAAATGTGTGCTTTGAACTAAATGGGTTTCTGTCAAACCCATAATTTGTTAATGTATTTATAAAACCAAATCTAAAACCATCATCAGGATTTGCTCCCAAAACAGGTAAAAACTGATTAGCACTATTTTTAAGCTTTGTGAAATCGTAGATATTGGTTTCGTAATCATCAGTTAGTTTTTGATTTCCTTTCTTAGTTACAAACTCATTTTTCTTCGATTTATAATCGTACATCTTTACTCTTTTACCGTTTTCGATAATATAAATATCATTATTCTGCCCTCCAATTAAACGGAGTTTTATTAAATCATCTCCATCTCCAAACACTTTAAATTGATCCTCATCATCTAACCCATAAACCCAAATCTCTTTGGTTTCATTTTTAGAATAGATTTTTTCAAAAAACACCTCTCCTTTCTTTCCATTTTTAATTCTTGAACCAGTTAGTTTTGTGTTTCCGTTAGGCATTCGTTCAAATTCGAATAAATCATCTTTATCAGTTCCAGTTACAACCGCAAACTTATTGAGCGCCTGATAATACGCATCAGCAATCTTGGGTAAGTTCTTGATTCTTGCTTTTAGAACACGCTCTATTTCAATAATGGTTTCACTTTGAACTTCTATGGGAAATGACTCAAAAGCCTTATTAATAACCTCTTCTGTTAAGTTTTTTTGAATATAAGCTACCTGCTCATACCATTGTTTTTTTGTGGTTTTATTAAGTAAGGTCATATCTAAAGAAAACGGACTAAAATTAAATCCTTTCACATTGCGAATATCTTCCATAAAACCCTCCATCAATTTTAATGGTGGCACTACTCGTGTTGCAAACTTCATTAAGGCACCATCTCCCATTTTTGAAAACGCTTGATCTCTATCTCTAGGAATGGGCTTATAAATTACCTTTCCACCATTTTCAAATTCCGCCCAACGCCATTGATCTGTATGTCTATCCCAGTCTCCTATAGCCATATCAAATAAGCGTGCTCTAAGAAACATATCATCATCTACAACATACTTTTCATCTTTACGCAGTTTCTTCATTAAATCATCTGTACTCTCAATTTTGTTGGCGTAACCAAAACTTTTAAGGTTACCATGACCGTCAGACACATGCTCTTCAAGCATATACAACTCATCACCAAAACTTGAGTTAAAAGCACCTAATGTATTTTGCTTAGGCACATAATACAAAACTGGATTGGTGTGGTATAGGTTCACTGCATCGGACAATCCTCCTGTAACAAACGGTGCATATGGGTGAGACCCTGTATAAAAATCTAGCAATAAGCTTTCGGTTGCGGTGTCATCAAATTGCCCTTCAATATATTGATCCTTAAAGGCCATAGCTTGCAAATAAACAATAGCACTTTTTCGAATGGCCCTCATTACATAACGCTTTCCTTCACTATTAATTAACTGAAGTGATTTTGACTGATGCCCCCCTCCTTTTCTAAAAGGTGTTAAACCACCAAACAAAGTATCCAACCTTACTGTTGGTACTTTTACTTTAATACCATAATATTTTCTGTAACGTTCTCCCCAAAATTTTCTATGGAAATTACTCTTATCTACCTCTTCATTTGTATAAACAGAAGCAGCTTCCTCATTTGGAAATATATTATTGTATTCATCAACCGTTTCATTATTATCCTTTTCAAATACTTGTTGTTTAAAAATTACTTTTTCCTGTGTTGCCGAATAAAACTCAACAACCGAAGAACCATCCTTATAAACATCTAACCTCGCATAACCCGAGTCACTTGCCGAAAACTCACCATCAATATTTCTAGTTGGTGTAGCTTTTGACCCCGAACCACTTATAATCTGCGGTAAATTATCTTTAATTATGTATTGCAAACTGTGTTCATGGCCTGAAACAAAGACCACTTTTTCATTTTCTTGAGCTAAGGTCACCACACGTTTTTTAAACGTATTATACTTCTTATTTTGTAAATCTGCGGGTGACACCCCACTTGTTTCTCTTAATACGTTTTTTAGAGTTCCTAGAATTGGAATTGGAGTCATGTGCATACCAAACGAATACTGTCCACCATGAGGTCCATTAGTAAACATAGGGTGATGCATAACCATTAAAGTAGTTTTTCCACGAGCTTTTTTTACTAGACCTTCTAATTCTTCAAAAAACTTAGCTCTAGTTTTAATTTCGCAATCATCATTAATTGTTGGATGCTTATCCCAATTTGTAAGATACCATTCAGAATCAATTATAATCATTACAATATCATCTGATATTTCAACCTTTTCCAACGGGCAGCCATTTTCAGGTAAAAAGGTGTTTTTGCCCAAAATATCTTCAATATAGTTTTCTTGACGTTTTAAACCTTTAAGTCCGTTACTATACCAATCATGGTTACCTGGAATGAAAACGGTTCTTCCTTTAAAATCTTTAACCGCTTCTGTTTGCACATTCAATTGATGTTCTGCAAAGGCTCTACTTTCTTCTGATTTTTTTGGCAACCCTTTTGGATAAATATTATCACCTAAAAACAAGACGGTACTGTTTTTATTTGCATTAATCAGTGCTTCTTTAAACTTTTTTACTGCAACTGATTGACTTCCAATAGGTGAATTTCCAGCATCCCCAATTAGATAAAATGAATGAGCAATATCTCCTATAGGAATATCTTGTATTTGAACTCCTTCTTTATATTGAGGTTTATAAGTGGCGCAGGCATTTAAAATAATAACACCAATAAAAACTATAACTGTTTTTAAACGAATCTTCATTTGGTTGGGTTAATTCTCAATTATAAAAATAAACAATTTTAGCTAGTGCATCATTTTTTCAACTTTTCAGCATAAAGTTTTCTAAACTTTGCCAACTTAGGTGTAATTACAAAATTACAATAGCTTTGTTCAGTGTTATTTTGGTAATAATTTTGATGATAATCTTCGGCTTCATAAAAAATATCTATAGGTGCAATTTCAGTAACAATTGGGTTGTCAAAATATTTAGCAACCTCTTTAATTACAGCCTCAGCAATTTCCTTTTGGTTTTCATCTTGATAATAAATAACCGAGCGGTACTGTGTACCAGAATCTGCACCTTGTCTATTTAAAGTTGTAGGATCATGTGTGGTCATAAAAATAAGAAGCAGTTCTTCATACGAAATAATATCGGCATCATAACTAACTTGTATTATTTCGGCATGCCCCGTTAAACCAGAACAAATCTCTCTGTAAGTTGGTTTCCCAGGTGCATTTCCTCCTGAATAACCGGATACCACTTTTTCAACGCCTTTAACCTCTTGAAAAATAGCTTCTGTACACCAAAAACAACCACCTCCAAAAGTGGCTAATTCATTTTTTTTATTGTCCATCTGTAGCCTCCTTTTCTAATTGAAGTGATTCTGAATTGATACAATATCTCAATCCGCTGGGTTCCGGTCCATCAGGAAACACATGCCCTAAATGTGCATCGCAAGTATTGCACATAACTTCAACCCTAACCATTCCAAACGAATCATCTTTTTCGTATTTAATAGCATTATCTTTTATAGGCTGTGTAAAACTAGGCCACCCCGTACCAGAGTTAAATTTTATTGTAGAATCAAACAAAGGCGAATCACAGCAAATACAACTATATTTACCTAATTCATGGGAGGCACACAAAGCACCTGAATGAGGTCGCTCCGTTCCTTTTTGCCTAGTAATTCTAAATTGTTCCGGTGTTAATTGATTTTGCCATTGGTTCGCAGTTTTTTCAACACGAATATCTGGCTCTAAATTTCCATTAACCGCAAAACTGATAACATCTTTCCAAGTAAGCATAGATTTTGTCCTTTCTTTATGCATTAGTAGCTTTTTACCTCATTCTGAGTCCTTCTTCAATTAGCATTCTTACAAACCCTCTAATCCGCTAACGTCTGAAAGTTATTTTGAAATTTACGACAAAATATTGCGTTTACATACAATACTTTAGTTTTCCTAAAGTTTAGTATTTTTACATTAAACTGTTTGTTTATGAACAACCTAGTCATTGAAGCCGAAAAATTTGCCACCAAACTTTTAAACGAAGGGCTTGACACCTCTTTTCTTTATCACAACCTAACTCATACACAACGTGTTGCAGAAAAAACCAAAGAACTTGCTGAACTTTGTGATTTATCAGATACCGATAAAGAAATTTTGTTTTTAAGTAGCTGGCTTCACGATACAGGTTACACAACTGGTATTGAAAATCACGAGGAAGCTAGTGTAGTTATTGCCAAAGAATTTCTGAATTCTAAAAAATACACTCCAGAAAACGTTGAAACGGTTTGCCAGTTAATTATGGCTACTAAAATGGATTATAAGCCTCAAACTCAGCTTGAAAAAATTATTAGGGATGCAGACTGTTCTCATATTGGTAGTAAAAGCTATATGGAAGTTTCTGAACTCCTAAGGAAAGAATGGGAATTGCTTTGTAACAGAACTTATAATGAAAGTGAATGGTTAGAAGAAAACATCAATTTCCTTTCAACAAAACATAAGTTTCATACGCATGAAGCGGCGGCTGTTTGGGATAAACGAAAAGGCAAAAATTTATCAGAATTGTTAAAAATGAAAAAGAAATTAGATGCCGATGATAAAAAGCTATCTCAAAAAAAGGAAGAGTTAAAATTTAAAAAAGATAAAGTTGCAGTACCAGAACGCGGTATTGAAACCATGTTCAGAGTCACTCTAAAAAATCACATGCAATTAAGTAATATTGCCGATACCAAAGCGAACATATTACTGTCTGTAAATGCTATTATTGTGTCTTTGCTTTTAGCTAACTTAATTCCAAAATTGGATAATGCGTCCAATCATCATTTAATTATTCCTACCATTATTTTTGTGACTGTAACCGTTGCATCAATTATTCTTTCAGTTTTAGCTACTAGACCTAATGTTACAAGAGGTAAATTCACCAAAGATGATGTCGCTAACAAAAAAGTAAATCTTTTATTCTTTGGAAACTTCCATAAAATGACTCTAAACGATTTTGAATGGGCTATGAGTGAAATGATGCAAGACAGAGATTACCTGTATTCATCCATGAAAAAAGACCTTTATTTCTTAGGTCTTGTTTTGGATAAAAAATATAAAATATTACGCTTAACTTATAGCGTTTTTATGATTGGAATTATTGTAAGTGTACTAGCTTTTGCCATAGCTTTTTACACTTCGGGTGCCGCTAACTAACAATATTCAACTCTTTAAAAAAGGCTTCGTATTCTTCAAACCTATACTCTCTTACTGGACGAATATAGGGCTCAGTATTAAAACACAACAATAAACACATGGCGCAATAGCTTAGTAATTATCTACATACTCATATTTAATGAGTTCGTTGTTTTTAATTCTAGATTTAATTTTATTATGATAGGAGTACATTAAGCCTTTATCTCCTTCATTAAATCATCATACGTGTAAAATGATTTATCGTTTTCATTTTTATGATAAAGTACGCTAACGCGAATAGCTTTAAGCCCGGTTACCGCTTGTAAATCTTGAAGTTCAACAATTTCAACATCATCATCTAAATAGTTTTTAGCCTGCAAAAACTTAATATAATGCATGTATTCAACTTCATCTTGTTTTTGAGAATAAACAATACTGATTTTACCTTTTTGAGTAACACGCTCATTAGTTCCTTTTATGAAAGCTTTGTCAACGCGTTTTTTCACAATCTCATATCGAGCATTATATGTTCCATCAACATCAAACTGCTTTTCATCCATTCTAAAACTTATAGACAATGGCTGATTAAACACTAATACCATTGATGCCACATCTAATGAAATTGAAAAATCAGGCCGCATTTGGTAGTAGGTATTCTCCATTTCACACATGACCTGAAGTTGCCACAATCTAAGATTGTACAAGTATAAAAGATTGAAATTATCTTCTTTAGTGATTGACTCACCAACATACATATTATGTTCTACACCATCCGTTTTAAAACGCTCAAAAAAGTGCGGATACATAGCTTGTGCTTCAATCTGCTTTCTATCTAATAACGATGCCATTTCCTGATTTATAGTGGCAATAGTCTCATCGTAATCTCTTCTATGCTTATAAAGTACATCAACCTTTTTGTCAATACTATTATGGTACTTTTCAATAAGCCCTTGCAAACCTTCAACCTTCCTTAAATGCTGAAATATAGGCTCCACTTCTTGCTTAAAAAATACTGAAATCTGTTGTTCACTATCTACCTGAAAATGTTCTTTAAGTCCATTAAGGTAATCTTTTACCTGATAAACAAACTGCTCATAAATTGGTAAAGGCTCAATTTCAAACGCCTTTTCAAATATACTTTTAACCGCGTTTAATTGAAGGGTTAAATCTTGCTTTGTTGCTTTATTTCTAGCTTCGGAAGAACCTTTTATATCAATTTGCCCATATAGTGGATATACGCTATCAAAAGCAATTTTTCTGAATCTTGCCTCCTTTCCACTCATCTCGTCTTTAATAAACTCTTTAGCTTCCTTAGCAAAACGCCAGTGCACACTAGGGTGAATAGAGGTACATTCTTTTTGAATAACCGCTTCAATAAGATTTTCTTCTTCATCCTTAGAACGCTCAACAGCAGACACAATGTATGGCATAATATCTACTAACTTATTTGCGTTGATACTATTGAGTACTTTTGGTCTATTAGACACAATTTCCAGAACTCCCATAAGGCCATCATCATTGGCTATAGGAGCAAAAATAGCGCTCTTAATCCCCTGCTTATGTAGCACACTTATTTGAGGTACTTTGCCCTCAGTTTTCTTATAAACTTTGTCGACATCAGAAATTGAAAAATATTTATGTTCTTTCAGCAATCTATTATGAGACCAATCACATAGTGCCTTACAACAATCTTCTTTCTCTTGCCCTCCTAATAAAAAACTACTAACTCCAGCACCATATACATTTTCGAAGGTGTTCTCTTCTTTATTATAAATTGAAAACCCAACTTTAATATCGTTAATTCCTAAAAGTGAACGAAAAATATCATAAAACCCTTCCATAACGGTTTCATCTTTTTTCTTCTCATCACCGATTAAAGAAGATTTAATATTTGATATAGACTGGTCATCTGTAACATCAAAAATATTAGATATCACAAAACCTTTAAATTGATAACTATTCGGTGGAAATTTCGCTTTCCAAAGTTCTAAATTTTCGAAATTATCTAATAATTCATCGTAGTCTTTTTGAGTAATCTTAGGAGCATTTTCGGCAGGTATTATTTCGCAAAAATCAGCATTGTACATTATTTTATAATAACGCATGATGCCATTAGCATCTGGTATTTCGTAATAAAAAGGACGCTTGAAATTCAAATCATGTCCGTAGCAGAAATTTAAGATGATGGTACAGGCAATAATATACCTATATTCATCCGGCATATTTTTTATTTGAAGTTCAAAATCGTCTCCAGCAGTTTTGATGATTTTTTTAAATCGCTCTGATTTATTAAAAATCAAATTATGAAACGGTACCGAAGCGGTTTTAATTTCGTTTTTAGTAAGTAAAGGGCTAAACGTATCTTGAAGAATAAAACCAATTTCTTTCTTTCTATCTTTTAAAGTTTGAATTGTAGTGAAACCATCACGCAATTCAGGATAGTCTTCGGCTGTTTTTAAAACACGATTAGCTCTAGCAGCTAAAAATTCATCTTCATTATTGGCTAAACCTTCATAATACTCCAAAAGCTTTTTGAAGCTCACTTTAAGAATTAAAGGTGAATCTATATTGGCATTAATGTCGGTCATATAAATAGTCTTGTATAACAAATTTACAAAGAATTGGATTAGTCGTTAAAAACAAGACTTCATAACACTAGAAATGTTACATCCAAATATGTTAAATTTTAAATAGAAATGATCTATTTATTTCTCTAAAAGAACAATATTAAAGTCTGAGTTTATAATAATATTTCCTTCCTTCACATATACATGCTGATTAGAATAGGCATCATGAAGTTTTTGACCATTTTCGAATGTATGTGAAACATCAATTTTCTTTTTACCCTTTGGTAAATCTAACCCGACAATTACCTTATCATGAAAATCATTCTTAACAAAACTTCTTTTGAAAACAAATGGTTCTTTTGAAAGCATTTCATGAGCCCCAGCTCCAACAGCCGGATGATTAGCTCTAAACTGACCAACTTTTGTCCAATGCCTTAATACGTCTTTATTTTTCTCAATATCTTTCCAATTCATAAAAGATCGATAGTTGGCATCTCCATTTGCTCCGTCTACATGAAGCACTCGTCCAGATTCATCTCCATAATACACTTGTGAAGTACCCGGAGCTAACAATAATTTGTTTGCTGTTTCATAAGACTTCGTTCTGTTTGCATCAAAGGGATCATGATCATCGTGAGAGCTTAAATAATTTAAAACACCAAAGCCTTTCAACTCATTTTGCAAAGCACTATTATATTTATCAAACATATCTTGAATTGACATTTGAGCAGCATTCCACTTAAATTCAAAATTGATTTGACTTGTGAATCTATTGTCATAATAGTTCACCTTTTTGTCTCCAAAATCGAAGTACTTCCCACCACTTATACCATAATTATAAACTTCTCCAACCAAATAGAAATCATTTCCATCTAAAACCTTATCTGGATTTGCTTTTTTATATTCAGTAAAAGCATAATCACATTCAGTTTTAAATTCTTGCCAAACAAATTCCTCGGTATGTTTTACAGTATCACAACGGTAACCATCTATTCCAAATTCGGTGATATAATCTGTCAACCATTTAATGATATAAAAACGTGGCGCTCTAGGATAACCTGTTCTCTTAAAAAATGCATCTATCTCTTTTACTTCCTGCTCATAACGTCCTTCTTGTTTCCATTTTTCAACCAATTGAGGTGGTAAATCTACAGCCTCATTAGACTCTGTTTTAACATCAGGTAAATTATCTACCAATGTGCAGGTTATGGTAGACGCGTACGAATTATGCTTACAAGCAGGACCTGTTCTAACCCAACCTTCCGGCCAAACAGGGTCTTTTTCGGTAACCGGACCTGTATGATTAATAACTGCATCCAATAAAACTCTTATTCCCTTTTTGTGAGCAGCATCTACTAATTGATGTAAATCTTCTTTTGTTCCATAATTAGGGTCAATTGCGGTCCAATCTTTTGCCCAATACCCATGAAAACCATACGTGACACCAGTTCCTTCATCTGTACTTCCGTGAATTTGCTCTACAATAGGCGTCATCCAAATCGCATTGATTCCTAAATCATTAAAATAACCTTCGTCTATTTTTCTTGTAATTCCTTTCAAATCGCCCCCTTCAAAACCACGAAGTATGGCAGTTTCATTAGTTCTATCAAAATTAATATCGTTAGATGTATCTCCATTATTAAACCTGTCCGTTAACAAAAAATAAACATTGGCACCTTCCCAAACAAAAGGTATTTCTTGCTGCACCTCTATTTGTCCTTCCTTTTCTTTACAGTTTATAAAAAGGATACCAACCACTAATAATAAAAGTTTCTTCATTTATTTAATCTTTAAAATGAACGATTCCAAAGGCTTAATTTCCATATTAATAATTCCCTTAGAATCTTCAATATTCAAACTTGAAGAATACTGATTGTAAAGTTCATCATTAGTATTAAAATTACCATCTTCCATCTGCCATTTTTTAATCACATTTTCTGGAATTTCTAAATTGAAGTTATATGTGTTTGTGTCATCAAAATTTGAAATTATGATTAATTTTTCATCAGTACTCCAACGCACAAATGACAACACTTTATCATTATAACCCTCAGTATTATTACGATTGTATAAATGAATATCTTCATAATTACTTGCAAGTGCAGAACTATTAATAGTGAAATTTAATAATCTTTTATAAAAATCTCTAAGTGCCTTTTCTTCTTCTGTTGATTTCCCACCATCAAACTGTTTATCATTTACCCATTTTTGTAAGGTTGGCACTCCTATATAATCAAAAATTGAGGTTCTTGAAGGTTTTCCAAAACCTGCATTTTCACTACCATCTTCCCCAACCTCTTGAGCAAAATAAATCATAGTTGGCGAAGTACTAATAGTTGCCGATACCACCATAGCCGGCTTTCCTTTGTCTGGGCTCCCTGCAAACTCAGGACTTGCAATTCGTTGTTCATCATGGTTTTCTAAAAAGTGAAGCATATGATGTTCTATATCTTTTAGCCCTTCCTGAATTGGCGGGATATTATCTGTTTTTCCATGGCCTTGCATTACGTGCTTGATGGTGTCATAGAGCTCAACTTTATCATACAGATAATCCATTTTCCCCTTTTTGATATAATCTCTATACAAACTTGGATTGTAAACTTCCGCTAATAAAAAGGCATCTGAATTTTTAGTTTTAATACTTGAATTCATATAACTCCAAAATTCAACTGGAACCATTTCAGCCATGTCAAAACGGAAACCGTCTACCCCCATATCTAACCAATACAGAGCAATGTCTTTAAACTTATCCCATGAATTAGGAACAGTTTTATCTTGCCAAAACTCAAAGTGTTTTCTGAAACCTTCATTCTCGTATCCTTCTGGTAATTCATCAAAATCTTTTTTACCATCAGGTGAAATACCATAATTAACTTTTACTGTTTCGTACCAATCATGAAAATTTGGTTGACTTAAACGAGACCCATTACCTGTCCATTTAGCAGGATTTTCATCAAACTGCCTATCTGACAAGGGGTGATTATCGCCTCCTAAAGGTTTATAGTCTCTTTCAAAAACAGGCACTTTAAATGATTCTGCAGGGTTGTAGTAAAAATTATTATCTACGCGATAAGCTACCGATTTATCATCATTAGCACCAAAATCATTCACACCATCCGGATTGGTTAACCCCTGATAATTTCTAGCGACATGATTTGGCACAATATCTATTATAACCTTTAAACCCGCCTTATGAGATCGCTCAATAAGTGCTTTAAACTCTTCTAATCTATTAGCTGGATTTTCAGCTAAATCAGGATTTACATTGTAATAATCTTTTACTGCATAAGGTGAACCAGCTCGTCCTTTTACTACATCTGGGTCATCATTAGATATACCGTATTCTGTATAATCTGTTATCACATCATGGTGTGGTACTCCTGTATACCAGATGTGAGTCACACCTAAATCTTTAATTTCCTTTAATGCCGTATTAGTAAAATCATTAAACTTACCAACGCCATTTTCCTCAATGGTTCCCCAAGGTTTGTTGTTATTATTTGTATTTCCAAAAAGGCGTGTAAACACCTGATACACCACTTGCTTCTTCTTAAAAACCACCTTAACTTCAGGATGTGATTCTTTTCCTTTCTTTTTACAACTATAAATCATTGTAACTGCTAAAAAACATGCTAAAACAATAGTTTTGTTCATGATGCTACTTTTTAAGTTTTATTTTAATTTCGATTTCTTCTGAAGTATTCCACTTAATTGGAACACTCATCGTTTTAGTTTTATTATTCCAATTAATCAACGCTTTTTTCCCATTAACCCTGATACGTTTTGGCTGTTTTTTGACATTATGTATTATCAAATTGATGTTTTTGGATTCAGTGTTAAATCTATCTCCTATTTCAGCCTCAAATTCTATTTCTAAACGTGAATTCTTGAATTCAGATTTGAATTCGATAATCTCATAATCACCTTTCTCTAATGCTTCAGGGGTTTTCCCATCATCGTTATAATATTTCTGCTCGCTTTCTCCAACAGAAGCATCTAAATAATAATGAACGTCTAAATTATTAGCATCATATTCCTTAGTGGATTGTATAGGTTTTGACATTAGAATGAATGCTCCCGCTCTCACATAGGTTGGAATAGATTTTTTGTTTAAGCCAACGCCTTTTGTTTGCCCTCCTTCAATAGATTCATTTGAATAAAAATCGAACCAAACAGCATTTTTAGGAAAGTATACTTCTTGCTCTTTTTGCCCTTGATATAAAACCGGAGACACTAAAATATCATTCCCCCATAAATAGGTTTTGGAATAATTAAACAATTCTGCATTATCCGATTCCTCAAAAAATAGTGGGCGCATAAATGGCTTACCAAATTGATTGTTTTCATAAACCAAATTATAATTATAGGGCAGCAATTGGTAACGCAATTCAATGGCTTCTTTAGCCAAAGCCTTTGCTTCATCACTTCTAAAAACAGGTTCACTTGGCACTTCTTCTTGTGCATGTGGACGGTATATTGGTTGAAAAACCCCATATTGCAACCAACGTACATAAAGTTCATCATCTAGATTTGCTCCTGCAAAACCTCCTAAATCTGAATGCATATATGCCAACCCCTGCATACCCATTTGTAACGCTATTTCTGGTTGACTTTGCAGTCCACCCCAGGTTCTGTTAACATCACCAGACCATGGAATCATTCCATATCTTTGAGACCCGGAATATCCAGCACGCATTAAAATAAATGGTCTCTGGTTTGGATTTACTTCTATATTTGCTTCATAAACTAATTCTGCCCAATTATGACCATAAATATTATGCATTTCATTGGCAGTTCCAGAAGCATGTAATAAGCCTTCAGGGTGCACTTCTGGTTCTCCTAAATCTCCCCAAAATCCAGTTACCCCAAAATCAGCTAAATCTTTATAGATATTTTTAAACCATTGCTCTCCTTTTGGATTATAAATATCTATGAGACCAGTATTTCCGAAATAGAAATCAAAAGTAAAGGGGTTTCCAATTGAATCTTTTGATAAAACATTTTCTTCTACAGCTTCCTTCCATTTCCCAGATGTTGTTAAAACAAAGGGCTCTGTAATTAAAATGGTTTCTACATTTTTATCCCGAAGATTTTTAATCATTTGTTCGGGATTAGGAAATGAATCTCTATGGAATTCTAAATTTCCCATTGTACCCGTAATTTCCTTTCCAAACCAATACAAGTCTAAAATAACGGCATCTACAGGAATTTCATCTTCTTTAAATTTAGAAATGGTGTTCTCCGTTTCTTTTTGTGAATGATAACCAAACCTACTTGAAAAATTACCTAAAGCCCAACGTGGAGGCATAGGTTGTTTTCCTGTTAAATTGGTATAATTATTAACAATATCATACCATGAATCACCTACAATAACTTGATAAGTTTTCCTGCCAGAAATAGTTTCATAAGTAAGCGTATTAACACCTTTACTATCCAAATCTAAATAACCAACTGGTGCATTATCGAAATGAATCATGTATTGTTTTGATGACAAAACAATTGGCAAAGTAAAATTCATAAGCTCACTTTTAGTTTCATAACCGTAATGAGCCTTGTTGAACAATGGTAATTTATTTCCTCTTCTGTCCATTCCAAGTGCCCTAGCACCACCACCATAAAGCACCTCATCAGATGATAAATTGAATTCTATCTTTTCGGTTGTTTTAGCAGTAATATTATCATGCACCAAATCAATTGGTTTATGAACAGATTTAAAGTAACCTCGTTTTTCAGAAATTAAGGACTTCCCTTTGTTTGAATAGGATATTTGGAAAGGTTGCTTTTGAATAGTAACACCTAAATCCTTTGAAGAAATTATAATATTTGACCCATCATCAATACTTGAGGTTTTTACATCTTGCTGGGTAAAGACAACTGCATGCGACTCTTCTTTAAATTTCTCCTTTTTTGGAATAAAAGTAGTCTCAAGTATTTCTGGTGTGTAGAAATGAATGCGATATTCCCCATCACTTACTTTTACAATAACGTGATTTTCTTTTTCAATAAAGGCTTCAAATTTTCTGTTTTCATTTTGCCCAAACGCAAAAATTCCAACAAAAAACACTATTAAACCTATTAGAAATCTATTCATTTTCATTGCCTAATAAAAAAGTTAACGGAATATCTAATCTTGCCCCCCATGAAATTTCAGAATGATCTGTTCCAGGAAACTTAATGTTATTTATATGCCCCTTCCCTTTAATGACCTTATCTGCTTTATCTTGATATGTTAAATACTTTTCATCTAAGGTTTTATCTCCATAATCAAAATACAGCTTATGGTTTTTGCTATCTGGCAGATGCAATTTCATATAATCAAAAAAGGCATCAGGAATACCATTATCAATATTATCATAAGTACCTATCCAATGGGTAGACAGACAAGCGGCTCCTCCGAAAACATTAGGATATTCGCTAATTGCATACATGGAAATCAAACCTCCTCTACTGGATCCCATCACAAAAGTGTTATCCTTATCTGTTAAACAACTATAATGAGTATCTATAAACGGCTTCACCTCTTCAACAATAAACTTAAGGTAATCATCAGAATTGATGGTATTTATCCATTTATGACGCCTACCTACTTCGGTTAATGAATCCTTATCCTTTTTGCTCATGGCGTTGAAAACCTTTTCAGGAAAATAATTAGAGTTCCTTAACTCCCTAATGTTCCAAATACCAACAACAATAAAATCTTTCACTTTATCTTCATTCATAAGCTTTGACGCCCACTCATCAACTTTCCATTCCTGCTTGTTCCATGTTACTGTACTATCAAATAACATCTGTCCGTCGTGCATGTATAACACCGCATATTTTTTGTCTTTTGAATAGTCTTCTGGTAACCAAACATCGACTGGACGGGGTTTAATGTAATTTGATTTAAGGCTATCTATTCTAAATAACGAACCACTTGATAACATGATGTTTTCAAGTTTATAGATTTCTACATCAATAATCTTGCTTGCTGTAGAAACATCTTCCTTTTTAATATTTTTACAAGACAAAAAAGTTAAAAGGAAGCAGATTGCTATTAACCGTTTCATATCTAAAACTTAGTGGTTAAAATCATACTCCCTTTTTCATTTAACTTTAACATATCACCCCAAACTATAGTCTCGTCGGTAATAATATTTTTTAAAGTTTTTCCGTTAAGATCTATTTCATTAAACCTGGGCAAATCCAAGTTTGTTACACCTTCATTTTTATTTATGACATGTACTACCGTTTCATCTCCAAGGATTCTAAACAGAACATAAACGCCATTTTGAGGCGCAAAATGCATGGTTTCGCCATTGTGTATTGCTTTACTGCTTTTTCTATAATTAAGAACCTTACGTAAAAATGATTGCATATCTTTTTGATCTGCCGTTAGGCCTTCACCTGTAAATGCATTCACTTCATCACCTTTCCAACCACCAGAAAAATCGGTTCTTATAAGGCCATGATCACCTGGGTTATCAAAATCATCCATTAGTATTTCCGTACCATAATAAACCTGAGGGATTCTAGGTAAGGTAAGCAGATAACTTAAAGCTATTTTAGTATTTATTTTATCACCTCCCAATTGTGTAAATATGCGACTCATATCATGGTTATCAGGAAAAATTAATAAATCTTTTGGATTTGCATAATGAAAATCATTAGCTAAACCTTCATAAATTTTAACTAAGCCTTTGTCCCAAGCCTCATTTTCATTCAAAGCATCGACAATGTTTTGCTGCATAGGAAAATCCATTACGGATTTTAAATCAGAATCATAACCATCTTTATTAATGGCTCCTTCTTGCCAATAACTTATAACTAGTGGATTATAACTCCATTGTTCTCCAACTATACTAAAGTTTGGATACTCGGTCATAATAGCTCTTACCCAATTACTCATAAAATGTTTATCTGGATATGGATAAGTATCTTGACGAATACCCCCTAAATTGGCAGTTTCAACCCACCAAATACTATTTTGAATAATATATTTAGCCATAAATGGATTACGTTGATTTAGATCTGGCATTCCAGAAACAAACCAACCATCCGTCATGTCTTCCTTATCTACTTGAGAAGCATAAAGATCTTGGTTAGAAGTTCTTCTATGGCTTGAAGTTTTAGTAACTAAACCATTCCAATTTTCCTTGTTTTTTTCATAATGTGCCTGGTAATTTACCCAATCCTTAAATGGCAAATCTTTCATCCACCAATGCTCTAAACCGCAATGATTAGCCACCTGATCCATAACAAGTTTCATATCTTTATCTGATAATTTAGATGATAATTCAAGATACTCTTTCATAGTACCAAACCTTGGATCAATCTCATAAAAATCAGTCATGGCATAACCATGATAAGAACCTCGTGGCATATCATTAGTTAATAATGGACAAGGCCAAATAGCCGTAAAACCCATATCATGAATATAGTCTATGTGATTAATGATTCCTGCAATATCACCACCATGACGTTTGTAACCATCTGTTCTGTCAATTGTTGTTTCGTTTAAAGTCTCAACAATATCATTTTCCGGATTCGCATTTACAAACCTATCAGGAGTGATTAGATATATAGCGTCTGAGCTATCAAAACCTTTGTATTCTTCTGGTGATTTTTGTCTAGCCTTGAGCTCATATGTATGTGTTAAACTCTCTCCGTTTTCAAAAACAAACTCAATATTGAATTTCCCTGCTTTTGTGTTTTCAGAAATCATTAAATCAATAAACAAATAGTTAGGGCTATCTGCCTTATGAACTTCTCTTATAGTAACACCAGAATAATTAATTTTAGGAGTAGCTTTTGAAATTTCTTGGTGCTTTACCAAAAGTTGTAGTTCTTGATTTTTAAACCCAACCCACCAGTTAAGAGGTTCTATGAGTTCAATATCATAAATTTCTGTAACAGATTCACTCGGTGTAATATGGGGTTCTTGCGAATTATTTTGTTTACAGGAATACCCCATAAACAATATAATAATTGCTAATAGCTTTAATAATCCTTTCATCTGGTTTTTTATTAGGTTTTGGTTATACAGTTACCAAATTATCAGGTGTAATAGTCACTGGATTATCGTTCACCAAAATTTGTGTTTCATGATCGCTTTCCAATTCAAAATTGGTTGCATCTTGAGATACATTTACTTTTATAATAGTATCTCTAAAGTTTACTTTAAACGAATAGCCTTTCCATTGTTTCGGGATTTGAGGCTTAAAAGACAACATATTATCTTTTATGCGCATACCACCAAAACCTTCAACAATACTCATCCAAGTTCCCGCCATAGATGTAATGTGTAAGCCTTCATGCACTTCGTGATTGTAATCATCTAAATCTAATCGAGATGTACGTAAATAGAAGTTATAAGCCTGTTCCATTCTTCCTAGTTGAGCAGCCTGTATACTATGCACACAAGGCGACAATGAACTCTCATGAACCGTATAAGGCTCGTAAAAATCGAAGTGACGTTCTAATTCTTCATTTGTGAATTGGTCTTCAAAAAAGTAAAATCCTTGAAGAATATCTGCTTGTTTAATATAAGGCGAACGTAAAATCCTATCCCATGACCAATGTTGATTAATTGGCCTTTGAGAAGCATCTAATTCTGATACTGATATTAACTCCTTATCTAAAAAACCATCTTGCTGTAAATACACATGGTGCTTTTGAGAATATGGAAAATACATATTATCAGCTACTGCTTTCCAAAGAGCCATTTCACCTTTAGTCAGGGCTACTTTTTTTGCAATTCTTAAAAAGTCTGACTGATATCCCGCATCTACCTTTTCTATACATTCAAGAGCATAATTAATACACCACTGTGCTAAATAGTTTGTATACCAGTTATTATTTACATTATTTTCATATTCGTTTGGTCCCGTAACCCCTAGAATAACATATTTGTTTTTATCTTTTGAAAACGTAGCTCGTTGTTGCCAAAATCTGGCAATTCCAATTAATACTTCTAATCCTTTTTCGGGGATATAACTATAATCTGCGGTATATCTGTGATAATTAAAAATAGCAAAAGCAATGGCTCCATTTCTGTGAATTTCCTCAAAAGTAATCTCCCATTCATTATGGCATTCTTCTCCATTCATAGTTACCATTGGGTACAATGCAGCCCCATTAGTAAAACCTAATTTTTCAGCATTTTCAATGGCTTTTTCTAAATGATTATATCTATACTCTAATAGTTTTCTGGCCACTTCTTGATCTTTAGTTGCCATATAAAATGGAATACAATAGGCTTCAGTATCCCAATAGGTACTACCACCATATTTTTCACCAGTAAACCCTTTAGGGCCGATGTTTAATCTTGAATCGGTTCCTAAATATGTTTGATTTAATTGGAAGATATTAAAGCGAATACCTTGTTGAGCTTTTACATCTCCATCTATAGTAATATCAGCACGTTCCCAAATACTGGCCCATGCCTCTTTTTGCTTTTCTAAGAGTCCCTCAAAACCAAATTTTATGGCCTCTTTTAATACTTTTATTGCTGCTGAAACCAACTCTTTTTTGTCATGATTTCGGTCAACGGTGTACCCACCATATTTTGTAATGGTAAATGTATCCCCTTTCTTTACACTCTGCTTATAATCAAACGAAATGTAATTAGAATCTACTTGAACTTTTGGCTCAATAGCAACTTGTTTACCATTAACATATAATTGAGACTCCATATACGTACATATATGAAAATCTGTTTTCATTGTTTTAGCCTCAATAAACCCTTGATGGTTCTTGTGACTTACCCCTGAAACATCCCAAAACTTATCATCCCAATTGGTATCTTTATTAGTTATACCATTATCTAAATAAGGTTGAAAAGTAATTTCAGCATCAGAATTAACTGGTATAATGCTAAATTGAATAGCTCCCAATTCATCCAATTCTAAGCTCAAAAAACGTTTTGTAGTTACTTCTACGGTAACACTATTTTGAAGTGTTGCAGTAAAGTTTCTAGACAACCATCCTTCCTTCATATTAAGCTCTCTTCTAAAACCTCTTAATTGTTTGCAAGTGTTTAAATCTAGAGATTCTCCATTTACCAACACATTTACCCCAATCCAATTTGGTGCATTTAACACTTTAGCAAAATACTCAGGATAGCCATTTTTCCACCATCCTACACGAGTTTTATCTGGGTAATAAACGCCGGCAATGTAACTTCCTTGAAAGGTTTCTCCAGTATAAGTTTCTTCAAAATTCGCGCGTTGCCCCATGGCTCCATTACCTATACTAAATAAACTCTCAGAAGATTCAACTCTACTAGGGTCAAAGCCTTCTTCTATGATTGACCAGTTATCTGGTTTTATATAATCTTGATTCATTGTTCTCTCAATTTAATGTCACTAACTTTTCGAAAAAGTCACTAGGGACTTCAGTCAAGTTGTTAAAATTGTAATCTGCTTCCTTTAAGGTGTTTTCATCCCCTATCCCTACGGAAATCATGTTAGCATTTTTTGCAGCTTCAATACCAGCAATGGCATCTTCAAAAACGACACATTGTTTTGGTGTTAGATTAAGCTTTTCAGCTCCAATTAAAAACACCTCAGGGTCTGGTTTTGCCTTTGAAACACTATTACCATCTACAATACCAGCAAACCTATCATATAGCCCGATTTGTTTTAGAATTAAAGGTGCATTTTTACTTGCAGAACCTAGCACGTACTTAATACCTACATTATCTAAAGCATCTAACAGTTCTGAGGCACCAGGAAGAATTTCATTCGCCCCCATTTTTGTTATATAACCTAAATATTCCTCATTTTTACTTACCAGATATTCTTGTTTTTTTTCTTCGGAAATACTAATATTTCCAATTCCTAATAAGATTTCTAACGAGCGCACTCTACTTACACCTTTAAGTAACTCATTATGTTTCTCGGTAAATTCGAATCCCAAATCATCTGCAAGCTCTTTCCAAGCTAAATAATGATATTTAGCAGTGTCTACAATGACACCGTCTAAATCGAATATAACTCCTATCTTGTTCATTTTTCTAATCAGTTATTTTATCTGTCACTCTTAATGTCAATAAACCTGCAATAATCATGGATACTCCACCTACAACTAATGCATAAATTGGTTCACTATTAAAAAAGCTATTAAGCATAAACCCAAGTAATGAGGCAGCTACAATTTGTGGTATTACAATAAAGAAATTGAATACTCCCATGTAATATCCCATCTTGTTTGATGGAAGTGCTCCTGTTAACATAGCATATGGAATTGAAAGAATTGAAGCCCATGAAATACCAACACCAATCATTGATATTAATAGGTAATCTGGATTTCCTACAAAATAATATGATATCAACCCTAAACCTCCTAAAGTAAGACAGATTAAATGTGCCCATTTTCTACTCGTATATTTTGCCAAAACAGGAATTAAAAATGACACCAATGCTGCCACCAAAAATTTAATCCCCATTAAAACCCCAACCCAATCAGCACCTTCATTATACAGACTTGAAGTAGTATCAGAAGTACCATAAATATGGCTTGTAACCCCTGATGTTGCATAAATCCACATTGAAAACATGGCAAACCATGAAAAAAACTGAACAGGCGCTAGTTGTTTCATTGTCTTTGGCATTCGCAGTAAATCAGTCATTATACTAACAAACCCATTATTTGCATTTGCTCTTCTTAAGAAAGCTGCAAGAATAAATAGTAAACCAACAAAAGCAATACCAACAGTTAGAATATAAAGGTCCTTTTTAAGATCGTAAAAAACAATCGCCATTGTTGCTAATAGGCCAATAACCATCATTACTAATCCGGTTCTAACCTGTTTATTTGTACTTACTTCAATTTGGGATTCCTCTTCCCCTTCAACATGATTAGCTTTCTCAAACGCCTCAAATTCTTCAGGAGTATATTCCTTTGATCGAACCACAGTCCAAAGCACCGCTAAGAAAAAGGCGGCGGCTCCAATATAAAAAGAATACTTAACAGTATCCGGTATAACTCCTTCGGGTGCCGTATCACTTATATTAAACCAATTGGAAAACACATACGGTAAAGAAGACCCCACAAAACCACCAATTCCTATAAAAAAGCTTTGCATAGCAAAACCTAAAGTTCTTTGCTTATCAGATAAATTATCCCCAACAAAAGCCCTGAATGGCTCCATGGTAATGTTTATTGATGCATCCATAATCCACAATACGCCAATTGCCATCCATAATATTGGAGAATTGGGCATTAAACATAAGGCAATTGATGCCAAAATAGCCCCAGCTAAGAAATAGGGTCTACGTCGACCTAATTTTTTATGCCAAGTCCTATCACTAAAGTATCCAATTATGGGTTGAACTATTAACCCAGTTACAGGAGCTGCTAGCCAATAAACAGCAAGTTCATCTACTTGTGCTCCAAGGGTTTCAAATATTCTGGAGGTATTAGCATTTTGTAATGCAAATCCGAATTGGATTCCTAAGAAACCGAAACTCATGTTCCAAATTTCCCAGAAACTTAATCTACGCTTTTCCATTAAATAGTATGTTTAAATTAATACTATTTGATAAGCGATATATACTTATCAAAACTTATGTGAGAAGTGAAAATATAAGTTTTGATTTCGCATCAAAGATATAGAAAAGATTTTTATTCTTCCAAATAAATTTTTGATTTAGTAGATTCTCTCTCAATAATTTCGGTCTCAATTACCATCTTTATAAAGTCCTTTTTACGGTCTGTATTTACTATGTAAGAATCCTGTTCAGCATCCTCTGCTTCAAGCCTGTCAATAAGCAAATTTGCTGACTGTTCGCCAATTTTTTGACCATGCTGACTAACGGTTGTCAAGCTTGGTGTGGCGTGCTTTGAAAGCACCCCATCTGTAAATCCTATAACCTGAATATCATCTGGAATATTTAACCCTAATTTTCTAGCAACTTTCATTGCTGTAACGGCATAAAGCTCGTTTACGGCAAACACCCCATCAATGTTTTTATTCATTCTGAAAAAGGTTTCTATTTCATTTTCAAGAATCTCTAAATGATTTTCAACATCCAAACTATCATCAATCTTTAAAATCAGGTTAGGCTCTGCCTCAATCTCATTTTCTTGTAAAGCTTGTAAATACCCTTGGGTTCTTAGTCTACCAACACTTACATAGTCCATTGTAGTGATTAATGCTATATTTTTACAATCATTTTCAATAAGTTTTTTCACGGCCTTAACCGCGCCTTTCATATCATCAACAATCACCTTATCACAATCTACCTCAGCAACAACCCGATCAAACATCACTATTGGCATTCCTTGATCAATAGTAGCATTAAAATGATGATAATCCTGTTTCAATAATGTTTCCTTAGAAATGGATAGAATAAAACCATCAATACTACCCCCAGCAAGTAGTTCCATATTGATAACTTCTTTGGTAAATGATTCATTCGACAAGCCCACAATTACGTTATAACCTCTTCTATTAGCAACTCTTTCAATACCTCTAATCACTGTTGAAAAGAAGTGATGTACTATTTCGGGAATAAGGATCCCAATTGTCTTAGTCTTTCTATTCTTTAAACTAAGGGCAATATTATTGGGACGATAGTTATAAAGTTTAGCAAAGGCTTGAATTTTCTGTGTAGTATCTTCACTTATTTCTTTGCTTCCACTCAAGGCTTTTGAAACAGTAGAAACCGACACGTCTAATTCTTTGGCAATCTGTTTTAATGTAATTTTTCTCTTCATGTGCTAATAATCAGTTTAGTAGGGAAATTGCATTTGTAAAGTTAAATATAAACATATTAAAACAACTGCTCAAATATTAGGTTTTCTTAGTTTTTCGACTAAAAACTAAAAAGTTGTCAACACGAAAACGTTTTCGCTAGGAATTTCGTAATTCTAAATTCTTTGTTTACAGTTTCTTTATCTAGTTTTATCCTCGAGAAGTGAAAATATAATTGACTAACTAGACATTAATTTTAAAAGTTATTGTATGAAAACAACAATGAATAGGTTACTACTTTTTATATTTTTTGTGCCAATTGGAATATTTGCACAATCTATAGTAAAAGGAACGGTAACAGAAAAATCAACAGCTATTCCTCTACCTGGAGTAAATGTTGTTATTAAAGGTACAACTACAGGAACTGCTACAGACTTTGATGGCAACTATCAGATTGAAGCTAACAACGGAGACATTTTAGTCTTTACTTACGTTGGCTATCAACCTATAGAAGCTACTTTTACTGGTCAAGCAAATCTGAATGTTGAATTAACCGAAGATGCTGCCCAATTGGATGAGGTTGTAATTATTGGATATGGTTCTACAACTAAAAAGGACGCTACCGGTTCTGTAGAAGCTATTACATCTGAAGATTTTACTAAAGGAAATATTGTAACTCCTGAAAATCTTTTAAGTGGTAGAATTTCTGGTGTTAGTATTACAACAAGTGGTGCTCCTGGTTCCGGTTCGCAAATTAGAATTCGTGGTGGCTCCTCAATTTCGGCATCAAATGACCCGCTAATTATTATCGATGGTTTACCTATTACTAATAACGGCGTAGGTGGATCTAGAGGTGTTTTAGCAAGTATCAATCCTAGCGATATTGATTCGTTCTCGGTTTTAAAAGATGCTTCAGCTACAGCAATATATGGTTCTAGAGCTGCCAATGGTGTTATAATTATTGTTACCAAAAAAGGTAAATCAACGTTTAGTGCGACATTAGACTCTCAATATAGTTTTGGAGAATTAACCGACAGAATAAACGTTTTCAATGGGAATGATTATAGAAACTTAGTAAGGTCTCAACCAATTAACGGAACTACTCTAGACGAAAGTCTTTTAGGTGGTGCCAACACTAATTGGCAAGATGAGATTTTTAGAAATACGGTATCATCTCAACATAACCTATCTTTACAGGGATCACTTTTTAAAGCAATTCCAGCAAGATTTTCTTTTGGACTTACAGATCAAGAAGGTGCGCTTTTAACTTCAACATTTGAGCGTAGAAACTTAGGTTTAGCATTAAACCCTAGCCTTTTTGATGATCACTTAAAAATTAACATTAACGCAAATCTTTCTTTTGAAGATAACAGGTTTGGTGATTCAGGTCAAATAGGGGCTGCCTTAAGATACAACCCTACTAAACCTGTTTACGACCAGTCTTCTCCTTTTGGAGGGTTTTATCAACATAGAAACGGTTCTATAGTTTCTAACGGAACAACAAACCCAGTAGCTTCATTATTACAAACAAATAACTTAGGTGATTCTAACAGAAGCTATGGAAATATAAATTTTGATTACAAATTCCATTTCTTACCAGAATTAAGAGCAGTTGTAAATATTGGTTATGACAATATTAAAGCAAAAACTATTAATTCTTCTTCTACTTTGGTTGCAACCAATGATGATGTTAAAGGTAATTCTTCATTAGGTTTTCAAAAAAGAACCAATGAGTTGCTAGATGGTTATTTAACTTATAATAAGGAATTTGACAAATTCAGAACTGAGTTTACCGCTGGTTATTCTTATCAAAGATTCACAAATGAAGGTGATAATACAGGAAACAAAAGAGACCCTCTTAGTTTCCCTTCTACCTTTGCTGATCCAGACGTAGTATTAATTGGTTACTTTGGTAGAGCAAACTTTACTTTATCAGACAAATACTTGGTAACGCTGACATACAGACGTGATGGAACATCGCGTTTCAGTGAAAAAAATAGATGGGGTGATTTCCCTGCAGCGGCAGTTGCTTGGAATATTAGCGATGAGGACTTTTTAAAAGACTCTAATGTAATTTCTAACTTAAAATTAAGAGCTGGTTACGGTATTACAGGGCAGCAAGATGTTGGTGAAAAAGACGTTTTCTTAAACCGTTATAGAGCAGGTGACCAAAATTCTCAATACCAATTTGATAATGTAGTTATCCAATCTTTAATTGCATCTGAAATCAACCCAGATTTGAAATGGGAAGAAACTTCAACACTGGAATTTGGTATAGATTATGGTTTATTTAACAATCGTGTGTCAGGATCATTAAATTTATTCCAAAAGAATTCTAAAGATTTATTGTTTGTTGCTGCTGTCGCAGATGGCGCAAATTTCTCAAACAGCGTAGTTCAAAACATTGGTGAGTTACAAATTCAAGGTATTGAGTTTTCTACCAACGTAGATGTCATTAAAAAAGACGATTTAAGCATAGACTTTAATTTCAATGCTACTTTTTTAGATAGAGAAATTCAAAACTTAGCTTTGGGTCAAGACGTAAGAACTGGTGGTATTGCAGGCGGAACAGGTAATAACATTCAATTACATAGAATTGGAGAAGCGCCAAACTCATTTAGTGTTTACAAACAATTATATGATGTTGCTGGAAACCCAATTGAAGGTGCTTATTTAGATACTAACGGAGATAATGTTATAAATGATGACGATAGATACTTAAAAGAGAATCCTGGAGCAGATGTTATTCTAGGTTTCCAATCTAATATCAATTACAAAAATTTCGATTTAGCATTTAACATGAGAGCTAACTTAGGTAATTATGTCTATAATAATGTTAACTCTTCGAACGCTCAATTAGAGAGACTTCAAGATAATGCCGTATTAGGAAATTTGCCTACATCTGTATTAAATACAAATTTTGTACGAACATCAGATGTGATTATCTCAGATATTTATTTAGAAGATGCTTCATTCTTAAAAATGGACAACATTACTCTAGGATATACATTTAATGATGTATGTAAAGGATTAAAAAGTGTGAGACTTTGGGGTGGTATACAAAATGTATTCACCATTACTAACTACACAGGTTTAGATCCTGAAGTATTTAATGGAATTGATAATTTGATTTACCCTAGACCAAGAACAATTTTGGCGGGAGCTAATTTTAAATTTTAAAAAAATAACTATGAAAACAAGATTTAAAATAAACAAAGCACTTGGTTTTATATTGCTTTTTGCAATGGTATTTACATCATGTACAGATGATTTAGATATAACACCAAATGATGACCAAACAACATTAAGCGAAGACTTATATGTTGATGAAGGAGCCTACAAGCAAGTATTGGCGGGTATTTATGCAAATTTAGCATTAACAGGGACAGATGGTGCAGGCAGTTCTAACTTAAAAAATATTGATGCTGGAACCAGTCAATTTGGGCGTGTACTTTTATATACACAAACATTAGCTGCAGACCAAATGATATGGTCTTATGAGAATGACCCAGGAACCAGAGAGTTACAAAGAAATCTTTGGACAGCTCAAAACCCACTATTATTAGGAATGTTTAGTAGAGCTCACTTATCAATAGCTTTAGCTAATGACTTTTTAAGAGAAACTACTGATGAAAAACTAGACGCTAGAGAGGTTTCCTCATCAGTAAGAAGTGAAATTCCTGCTTACAGAGCGGAGGCAAGACTAATGAGAGCCATGGCATATTATTATATGATGGATCTTTTTGGACAAGCAAATTTTACTACCGAAAATGACGCTCTAAATTCTCAGCTTCCAGCTTATGGTAGAGCAGAATTATTCAACTTTGTAGAATCTGAATTATTAGAAATTGAATCCGATTTAATAGGTGCAAGACAAAATCAATATGGACGCGCTGATAAAGCAGTTGCCTACATGATTTTAGCTAAAATGTATTTGAATGCAGAGGTTTATATTAATGAAGACAGATATAGTGATTGTGTTAGTTATTGTGACAAAATAATCAATAGTGGTTATTCCTTAGCTAGTAACTATTTACACAATTTCATGGCAGACAACAATACCAACTCTGCTATAGAGGAGGTTATTTTCCCTATAGTTTCTGATGGTATTACAACACAAAACTATGGTCCTACAACGGTAATGATAAATGGTGCTGTAGGAAGCATTGAGGAAAACGGAACAGAAGTTGGTGTAGGCGCTGGTGGATGGGGAGGTGCTCTTAGGGTACGTAAACAATTTGCTCAATTATTTGATGGTGCTTTTGGTGATGACGACAGAAACACTTTGATTACGGAAGATAGACCAATTGATATTTCTGATATCTCGGATAAAGATACTGGATACATTATTCAAAAGTATTCAAATGCTACCTCTACGGGAGGATTTGGAGTAGATCAAACTTTTGTTGATACAGACTTCCCTTTATTTAGATTAGCAGACGTATACTTAATGTATGCTGAAGCCCATTTAAGAGGAGGAGGAGGAAGTGCTTCAACGGCACTTGGATATCTTAATTCATTAAGAACAAGAGCTAATAACCCAGCTATTTTAACTTCTGGCGAAATGACTCTAGATTATATTTTAGACGAAAGAGCAAGAGAACTACACTGGGAGGCTCATAGAAGACAAGACTTAATTAGATACGGTAGATTTACTGGAGGTAATTATAATTGGGCTTGGAAAGGAAACGGTAGTAATGGTATTGCTTTACCTGCTCATATGGCTTTATACCCTATTCCATCTGCAAGTTTAGCAGTTAATCCAAACTTAACTCAAAATCCAGGATATTAAAATTTAAAAAATTATAAATGATGAAAAATTTTAAAAACATTTCTAGTATCATTGGTTTGGTTATGCTTTTCTTTGCTACCTCTTGTGATGATACTACAGATAAATTCTATATATCTGACCCAACGGCACCAGTATTGACAAATTTGAGCTTTTCTCAATTAGAGCTAGACGCTTTAAATACGTCAAACCCGGCAGTAACCTTAAGCTGGTCAGAATCAGATTATGGTCAACAAACCGCCGTTAATTACGCTGTTGAATTTGCTAGTGATGAAGCCTTTACTGAATCTTATACGGCTGCAACGGTAACAGGAAGAAACACAATTACTTTTTCAATAAGTGAAATTAATGCAACAGCTGGTAATACTGGTTTAAACCCATTTGAATGGGCTACTTTATATACTAGAGTAGTTGCTTCTTTAGGGACTCAACAAGGTAAACCTATTGCTTCAAACACTCTAAACTTTGATGTATACCCTTATTTCAACTATTCGTTTGAAGATTACTATTTAGTGGGAAGTGCAACAGCACGAGGGTGGAATAATAACGATAATAATCCACCTCTTTTTAGAGATGAAAGTAATAGTCAGATATTCTATTACACAGGTTATTTTGATAAGGCTGGTTCTGATGCAGGTGATGGCAGATTCAAAGTTCTTGAAACTAAGGGACTATGGCAACCTCAATGGGGTACTTCATATCCTGATTTAGATGATACTGATCCAGTAGAAGCTAGTGGAGGTATTGCTAGTAATCCACCAGGTATACCAAACCCAAGTGACCCTGATGATATGAGAGATCCTGGGAGATTTGGCGTAACTGATTCTGGCTACTTTACCTTTACAATCAATTTTGCTAGTAAAACGTTTTCAGTTGAGTCATTCGATGAATCAGGAATTACAAGCCCTACTTCACTCGAAATTCAAGGATCAAGTGTTGAAACTACGACAATGACTGCTTTAACTTTTGATGGTCATATATGGTATGCAACTGGAGTACATTTAGTACCTGGAGAGCTAGCTTTTATAGCTGATGGAAACGCTTGGGGAAGTACAACATCTTTTTCTGGAGTGGCAACTGATGGCGGTGGTTCAATCCCTGTTATTGTAGAAGACGATTATGATATTTGGTTTAATGATTTAACTGGCAGGTATATAATGGTACCGTTAAACTTATAAAAAAATAATACTATGAAGATAAGTATAAAACAAATAAGCAAGTTTTTATTAGGTTTTGCGCTATTATTTATAGCTTGCGAAACCGAAGAAACTCTAGAAATTACGAGTCCTGAAGCAGTGTTTGAACTGCAACAGCCATCTATTTCCAATATAAATTTAAACCCAGAAATACCTGATAATCCTGCATTTACAATTGTATGGACAGATGAATTATCTGGTGGAGGTTCAAGCTATACTGTAGAAATTTCAAAAGACCCTCTTGCGTTTGAAAATCCTATGACATTAGGAACTTCAAGTTCAGACAGGTTTAGTATGACAGTAGGAGAATTTAATGAAGCTCTAATAGGAGCTGATGTACCCGCCTTTGAACCATTTGCAGTTTTCATGAGAATATCAACGGGGTCTTTAATTTCTAATGTAGTAAGTTTTAGTGTATCATCGTATGCCGAAACACCTCCGGTTATCACTAGCCCTGATAATACATTCGAGGTAGTTTTATCTGATGTTGCTCCATCTGACGCAGCATTGACGGTTGAGTGGAATGACCCTGACTTTGGTGAAAATACTACGGTAGAAGTTACCTATGCGTTAGAATTTGGAAAAGCCGGTGATAATTTTGCTGCACCCTTCTTAATTGAACCAGCCGAAAATCCTACCGCAACCTCAATGACTGTTAGTCATGAACAATTAAATGAAGCTGCTTTATCAGTCGGTCTAACAGCAGAAAATGCTGCTGCTCTTGATGTTAGAGTAAAAGCTTCCATAGCACTAACAGGTGGAGATATGGTGCGCCTTTCTGAAAGTTTAACAATTACTGTTACACCTTATGATGTAACTTTACCACCAATTCTTTACGTAGTTGGTGCTGGCGCTGTTGATGCTGGTTGGGGATGGGATTCTCCAGTTGAATTAACCTTATCTGGATCTAAATATGGTGGTAACATTAATTTACAAAACAACGGAGGTTCCGATAACAACTTTAGATTCTTTACAGATGCTTCTTTAGAGTGGAGTTCACCTAGTCAAAACTTCCCGTATTACAGCGACAGAAACTATACAATAGATTCAAATTTTGAAAATGCTAATGATGGTGACAGTAATTTCGCTTTCGTTGGAACCACAGGATTATATTATTTAGAAATAGATGTTGAGAACAGAACCATTACGTTAGGTGATGCTAGAACAGGGCCAAACTGTGACTATGACCAATTGTCTTTAGTTGGGGCCGGTGTTCCTGATGCTGGATGGGGATGGACTACTCCCGTAGTTATTAATTGTACTGGAAATGGAGTTTACACCGGAGCCGTAACATTCCAAAACAATGGAGGCGCTGATAACAACTTTAGATTCTTTACAGATAGATCCCTAGAATGGGGCTCTCCAAGCTTTAACTACCCACATTATGAAAATGCTGGATATATCATAGATAGTAATTTCATAAATGCAAATGACGGAGATAGCAACTTTGCTTTTATTGGTACTTCTGGTGATTATCTTTTGACCATCAATGATACAGCTAAAACAATTACTCTTGAACCAATTGCATGTGAATTTGACGAATTATCGCTTGTAGGTGCTGGTGTACCAGATGCAGGTTGGGCATGGGATACTCCTGTTGTTATACCTTGTTATGGAGACGGTGTTTATTCTGGTGATGTATACCTACAAAATAACAATGGAGCGGACAACAATTTCAGATTCTTCTCAGACAGATCTCTAGAATGGAGTTCGCCAAGTTTTAACTATCCTTACTATGTAGGAGAAGGCTATACAATAGATAGTAACTTTGTCGATGCCATGGATGGTGACAACAACTTTGCTTTTATTGGTGTAACAGGTACATATAATCTTACTATAGACACCATGGCCAAAACCATAACTTTAATTGAGGTTGCAGTACCTAATTGTGACCTAGATCAACTTTGGTTAGTTGGTGCAGGTGTACCTGACGCTGGCTGGGGATGGGATACTCCTGTAGCTTTACCTTGTACAGGAAATGGAACTTACTCCGGAGATGTAACGTTTGGAAATGATGCTTTCAGATTTTTTACAGACAGAACATTAGAATGGGGGTCTCCAAGTTATAACTACCCATATTATGAAGGTGAAGGTTATACCATTGATAGTGACTTTACAAATGCCATGGATGGCGATAGTAATTTCTACTTCAACGGAACTCCTGGAACTTATTTACTGACCATTGATACAGTAAATAAAACAATAACTTTAGAATAATAACATAATTATGTAAATGGGGCATGAGATATTCTCATGTCCCTTTTTACATACCTTCTTTATACCATGAAAAAAATTCTACTTCTTAGTTTATTATTAGTTGGACTAACTTCATTTGGACAGGAACAGACTGGTTCATTTTCTTTCTCCCCCACTAATTTTGGGATAAATGATGAAGTTACCATTACAGTTTCTGGGGTAGATCCAGAAATATGGAATACCGGTGAACCAAATAACATTTTTCTTTGGGCATGGTATTTTGATGGTTGTGGCAACACCGTTGGAGGTCCTTTAATTGGAAACGGTTCTTGGGATAACTCCAATGATGATCTCCAATTAACAAACAACGGAGATGGAACATATAGTTTTGTAATGACTCCATCAATTTTTTTCGGTATATCTAAAATGTCTGGTTTTGGAGTTTTAGTTAAAGCAGATAATGGTAATGGAGATAAAAAAACGCAAGATCATATTGAATATTTGGGACAAGGTATTCATGTTAACATAGCAAATCCTGCCAGCACTGTTGTTCTTAATAGCGGTGACAATCTAACTATTGGTGGTTCTGTTTTTTCTAAAGGTGCTCAGATTGTCAATGTCCCTTATGAAATATTTTTCAATGAAGTGTCTCAAGTTAGTGGTACAACAGGGTTTCCAAACTTTAGTAATACTCTAACTAACATTACAACAAGTGGAACCGTTAGAGTTGAGGCAACTTATCTAGGAGATAGCAATTCGTGCTCAGTAGAAGTCATTGTAGCACCTACCGTTACTGACCAAAATATACCAGCAGGTTTGAAAGAAGGTATTAATTACAATGATTCCGATGATACCAAGGCTACATTAGTACTTAATGCCCCGTTAAAAGACTTTGTTTATGTTGCGGGTAGTTTTAACAACTATAATCCTGGAGCTTCCTATTTAATG
Organism: Seonamhaeicola maritimus; assembly: GCF_008056315.1. Classification (GTDB taxonomy): domain Bacteria; phylum Bacteroidota; class Bacteroidia; order Flavobacteriales; family Flavobacteriaceae; genus Seonamhaeicola; species Seonamhaeicola maritimus. Next base: position 146,362 of record NZ_VRKQ01000010.1, read on the forward strand.
AAAAAAGATCCTTCAACTGGAATATTTTGGCTAGAATTAACTGGATTGATATCAGGACAAGTTGAAACCTATCAATATTGGGTATATGACACAAATCCTGTGGCTAATTCTCCAAATATCGTAAAAACTGCCGATCCTTTTTCAACATTAGTTTTATCTCCTTTTGATGACTGGAGTATTCCTTCAACTTCATTTCCAGGTCTTGGCACAACATATGAGTATCCGTCAGGTCAGGAACGTGAAGTTACCGTAATTCAGACTGGTCAAATACCTTATATTTGGCAGGAAACAAATTTTAACAAACCTAAAAAGGAAGACCTTATTATTTATGAAGTATTAATAAGGGATTTTGATTCAGATAAAAATTTTCAAGATTTAATTGATAGAATCTCCTATTTCAAAAATCTGGGAATTAATGCTATTGAATTAATGCCCGTTATGGAATTTGAAGGTAATGAATCTTGGGGCTACAATACGGCATTTCATATGGCCTTGGACAAGTTTTACGGAACTGCGGAAAAATTTAAGGAGTTAATAGATACTTGTCACCAGAATGGAATTGCTGTAATACTAGACATAGCATTTAATCACGCTTACGGAAGAAATCCACTTGTACGAATGTGGATGGACGATGCAGATAACACTGGCTGGGGAGCTCCTAGTAGTGAAAATCCATTTTTTAATCAAACTGCTAAACATAGTTATAGTGTAGGTTCTGATTTTAATCATTCTCAAACTATCACTCAAGATTATGTTAAAAGAGTTGTTGAATATTGGATTGAAGAGTTTAAAATAGATGGTTTTCGTTGGGATTTAACTAAAGGTTTTACACAAAATTGTGAATCAGATGAAGCTTGTACAAATGATTACAATCAAGACAGAGTAGACATTTTAAAAGATTACGCAGATCATTCTTGGAGTTTAGACCCAGACCATTACGTGATTTTTGAACATCTTGGAACAAATGGATTTGGAGATCAAAATTCAGATGGCAAAACGTCGGTGGATGAAGATATAGAATGGGCCAATTATCGTATAGGAGAAGGTAAAGGTATTATGATGTGGAGTGAACAATGGCATCCATACAAAGAATTAGCAAATGGAAAATCAACAGGTATAGATATTTCTGGAATAGGTCATATAGGTAAAGGTTTCGATGGTAAAAGGGTTGTCGGATATCCTGAAAGTCATGATAAAGACAGAATTATGTATGAAATGTTCACCTATGGAGAAAGCGGTATACAAGGAAACTTAAATAATTCCCTTAAAAGAATGTCAGCCATTGGAGCTGTATTCATTACAGTACCAGGACCAAAAATGATGTGGCATTTTGCAGAATTAGGCATGGACGATTCCATCTGGACCTGTTCCAACGGCACTGTTAACTCAGACTACGATGGCAATAATGATGGTGATTGTAAACTTGACACAAAACCCCAACCACAATGGGCCGAAAATTGGCTAAGTGACCCTAACCGTAGCCAAGTGCATAGCGATTGGACCAGAATGATAAAACTTAAAATAAACGAACCTGTCTTTGAGGGTGATTATAATATTACTTCAAGCACGCAAACACCTAGAATAAGTATTTATACGGGTGACGAAAACACTTCAGGTGTAAATCTGAAAAATGTTATTGTTATTGCCAATTTTTCTACTTCAAGTCAAAATGTAAATCCAAATTTTCCTTATGGGGGAACATGGTATGATTTGATGGATGAATCTGGTAGCACAACTATTAGTGGAAGTACAACATCCGTTAATTTAACTGCAGGAGAATTTAAAATGTACGGAAATCAATCGGCTTCCTTAAGTACCGAAGATAAAATTTTTGAAACTGGTTTAATGGTTTATCCAAACCCTTCAAGAAATTCGTTTAGGATAAACAAAAATATTGAAACGGTTTCTATTTATAATCTTACAGGGAAACAAGTAAAATCATTTAGAGGGAATTTTGACAAAGGACATTCCTTTGATATTTCAAACCTACCTCAAAGTATTTATATAGTAAAGATTAATAGCAAATTGGGAGTGCAAGAAACTCTCAAAGTAGTTAAACTGTAGTTTAGTTTTTCAGTTAGTTTAGTTGTAACAAAAAAGCCTCTCAAATTTGAGAGGTTTTTTTAATCATAATTTAACATAGGGTTGGTTTATTAACTTTGTATTCAAAACTTTATAAAATGAAATCTATTTTAGGTGTTTTTTTCCAGTGTATTATCATACTCAATTTGTGTTCATGCCAAAACAATGTCAACAAGAACACCGATGAAGATATTCCTGAACAAGAAATTTCATTTTATTATGGAGCCGATTTATCATATGTAAACGAAATGATTGACTGCGGAGCAGTGTATAAAAACAACAATAGTAAAGATAAAGATGTTTATAAAATTTTCTCGGACTCAGGATGTAATCTAGTTAGAGTTCGTTTATGGCATAACCCAACTTGGACCAATTATTCAAACCTTGCCGATGTTAAAAAAACCATTTCTAAGGCAAAATCATTAGGTATGAAAGTGCTTTTAGACTTTCATTATTCTGATACTTGGGCAGACCCTCATAAACAGCTTATCCCAAAAGCGTGGGAAAATCAAATTGACAACACTTCGGCTCTAGGTGAACTTTTATATAATTATACTTTAGAAACTCTTAATGATCTTAAAGTTGCAAACCTAACACCAGATATAGTTCAAATAGGCAATGAAATTAACCCAATGATACTCCAAGGGGAGACTTTGATTTGGCCCATTGATTGGACAAGAAATGCTTACTTAATTAATAAAGGAATTCAAGCAGTAAGAGATTTTTCAAACGAGGTAGAAGTAATGTTACATATTGCTCAACCAGAAAATGCATTACCCTGGTTTAGAGATGCTACAATTAATGGTATTAATGATTATGACTGGATTGGATTATCCTACTACCCTCTTTGGTCTGAATATAAATTAAATGATGTTTCAACACCAATCAAAACTCTAATAACCACCTATAACAAACGTTTGATGATTGTTGAAACAGCATATCCATTTACCCTTCAAAATTTAGATTCTGCAAATAATATTTTAGACAATAATGCGCTTATTTCTGGTTATCCTGCATCAGAGCAAGGTCAATTAGATTATTTAAATACTTTAAAGTTAAAGATTGAAGAAGCAGGAGGTGAAGGATTAATCTATTGGGAACCTGCCTGGGTATCAACAAGTTGCTCAACGCTTTGGGGACAAGGTTCTCATTGGGATAACGCCACGTTATTTAACCATGACAACAAACCTTCACTGGGTATGAAATTTTACAATGGTTCTAAAAACTAATAATATAAAATGAAAAAGCGTTCAACTTCTATTTCAAAATTGAACGCTTTTCTATTATAAAAACTATCGTTTAGTTTCCTTTTTTGTAATCTGCTAAAAACTTAGCTAAACCTATATCTGTTAATGGATGCTTTAATAATCCTGTGATTGATGATAAAGGTCCTGTCATTACATCTGATCCTATTTTAGCGCAATCAATTACGTGCATAGTATGACGAATAGATGCGGCTAATATTTGCGTTTCAAAACCGTAGTTATCATAAATCTGTCTAATTTCAGCAATAAGGTTTAAACCGTCTGTTGAAATATCATCTAATCTACCTAAGAAAGGTGACACATAAGTTGCACCTGCTTTAGCAGCTAACAAAGCTTGGCCTGCCGAAAAAACTAATGTTACATTGGTTCTAATACCTTTATCTGAAAAATATTTACATGCCTTAATCCCATCAGCTATCAAAGGCAATTTTACAACAATTTGAGGATGTAAAGCAGCAAGTTCTTCTCCTTCTCTTACCATACCTTCAAAATCTGTTGATATTACCTCAGCACTAACATCACCTTCAACTATGTCACAAATCTTTTTGTAATGTGCAATAATATTATCAGCTCCTGTAATTCCTTCTTTAGCCATTAATGATGGGTTTGTTGTAACACCATCTAAAATCCCTAATGCTTGTGCTTCTGCTATATCATCAAGGTTTGCCGTATCTATAAAAAATTTCATTTTCTTCTTAGTTTATTATTTTATTAAAACAGTATTTAAATACTCTAATACATTTTTGCTTGCTTGCTCTCCTGTGAAACCAAACTTTTCATCTAGAACACCTGCAGGTGCAGAATATCCAAAATGGTCCAATCCAAATACTTTCCCATTTTCACCTACAAGTCCTTCTAAATTTACAGGTAAACCTGCTGTTAAACCAAATAATGGTTTGTCCTTTGGAATAACACTGTCTTGATATCCTTTAGATTGTTGTTTGAATAAACCTTCTGAAATTATTGAAGCAATACTTACTTTTAAATTCTCTTGAGACTCTAAAATATCTGCAGCTGCAATTAAAGTTGAAACTTCAGATCCGTTAGCAACTAAAACAACATCAGGGTTTTCTACTTCCTTCACCAAGTAACCACCCTTTTCAGCTCCTAAAGCTTCTTCATATCTAGATGCTCCTTGTGCAGGTACATCTTTAATACCTTGTCTTGAAAGGATTAATCCTGAGGGTGTATTAGTGTTATCCAAAGCCATTTTCCATGCAACTGTTGCTTCAGCCGAATCTGCTGGACGCATTGCTAAGAAACTTGCATTTCCACTATGATTTTTAAGCTTTTCTAATAATCTTATTTGAGCTTCTTGTTCTACAGGTTGATGTGTAGGTCCATCCTCCCCTACTCTAAAGGCATCATGTGTCCACACATATTTAACTGGTAATTCTTGAATAGCACTTAACCTAATAGCAGGTTTCATATAATCTGAAAACACAAAGAATGTTGCTACTACAGGAATAATACCCCCATGTAAAGCAATACCGTTTGCAATACAAGCCATAGTTAATTCAGCTACTCCTGCTTGTAAGAATGAGCCACTAAAATCACCTTTCTGTAATGCTGATGATTTCTTTAAGAATCCATCTGTTTTATCACTGTTAGATAAATCTGCCGAAGACACAATCATATTTTCAACATTCTCAGCTAAATACCCCAATACATTTGAAGAAGCTACTCTTGTTGCTAAGCCTGCTTTATGTTCTATAGATTCAAAATCTAACTCAGGTAATTGTCCTGATAAGAAGAAATCTAATTTATCAGCTATAGCTCCATTTTCTTGTCTCCATGCATTAATTTCTGCTTTCTTTTCTGCAGCTTTCGCAGTTTTATCAGCTATTAAATTATTATAAAACTCACTAACGTCTCCATATATATCAAATGGATTTTCAACGTCAGCTCCTAAATTAATTAAAGTCTTTTCGTAATCTGCTCCGGTATGTCCAATAGGCTGACCGTGTAACTCACAATATCCTTCAAACATACTTCCATCTGCTGCAACACAACCTTTACCCATTATGGTTTTTCCAATAATAAGTGTTGGTTTTTCAGTTTCATTATTAGCATCAGTTAAAGCCTTTCTAATTTGATCGTGATCATGACCATCAATAGTTACAACTTTCCATCCCCAAGCTTCATATTTAGCAGCCGTATCTTCGCTTGTTACCTCATCTGTAGAAGTTGATAATTGAATGTCATTAGAATCAAAGAACATAATAAAGTTACTCAATCCTAAATGACCAGCTATTCTGCCAGCTCCTTGAGAAATCTCTTCTTGAATTCCTCCATCAGAAATGAATCCGTAAATTTTATGATTCATCCAATCTCCAAAACGAGCTTGTAAAAATTTAGCAGCAATAGCGGCACCAACACCCATGGTGTGCCCTTGTCCTAATGGACCAGATGTGTTTTCAATACCTCTAGCTACATCTACTTCTGGGTGACCAGGTGTAATTGAACCCCATTGTCTAAAATTAGCAACATCATCTTTAGCATAATTTCCTAAAAGATAATATTGCGCATACATTAAAGTTGACAAGTGACCAGCATCCATAAAGAAACGATCTCTAAATGGCCATGTCATATCAGATGGATCATAATTAAAGAATTCTGAATAAAGAATATGCATAAAATCTGCACCTCCCATTGGCCCTCCAGGGTGCCCTGAATTTGCCTTCTCTACCATTGCTACAGCCAATGCTCTAATATTATCCGCTGATTGCTGATCTATTTGTTTGTTCATTTTAATGTATGGTTAATTTTTATTGAATTTATTCCTCGTTTTAGTAAGAAATATTTTTTTGCAAATATATAATCTTTAATTAGTTGAGATGGCAAAAAGCAAATATTTTCATGAAAATTAACGAAACCGCTTAAGTTGTTTTCAAAACACAAAAAAAGCCTCTCAAATTGAGAAGCTTTTCTAATTTCAGTGCGGGCGGAGAGACTCGAACTCTCACACCTCGCGGCACTAGATCCTAAGTCTAGCGTGTCTACCAATTCCACCACGCCCGCAAAAGGACTGCAAATATAATCAATACTTTTAAATTGCAAACTTCTACCCAAAAAAAACATTCTTTTTTATACATTTCTTCAGTATAAAATCAAATTTTGTTTTCAAAAAAACTACAAAATTTAGTTTTACTTCAGGAATCACTTCGTTAGTACATATTTTTATTTTCATTCAGCTTCAGTAAATTTTAGAATGAAAAAAAATCATGTACTTTTGATAGATTTAAAACCATTCTTATGAATTCCATAAAAGCATATATACAGGAAAATAGACAGCGTTTTTTAGATGAATTAATTGAACTTATTAAAATACCATCAATAAGTGCAGATTCAACTTATAAAAATGATGTCATTAAAACTGCCGAAGCTGTTAAAGCAAGTCTAGAAAAAGCAGGTTGTGATTCTGTTGAAATTTGTAAAACTGAAGGCTACCCTATTGTTTATGCCGAAAAAACAATAGACCCTAATTTACCAACGGTATTGGTTTATGGACATTACGATGTACAACCACCAGACCCATTAGATTTGTGGCACTCACCTCCTTTTGAACCCGTTGTTAAGAAAACAGAAAAACATCCGGATGGGGCAATTTTTGCCAGAGGTGCTTCAGACGATAAAGGCCAGATGTTTATGCATGTAAAGGCCATGGAATTTATGACCTCCACTAACCAATTACCATGTAATGTGAAATTCATGATTGAAGGTGAAGAAGAAGTAGGCAGTAAAAATCTTGGGACCTTTGTACAAGAAAACAGGGAACGTTTACAAAACGATGTTATACTTATCTCGGATACTGGAATGATTAGTAATAATACCCCATCAATTACCACAGGAATTAGAGGACTAAGCTATGTTGAAGTTGAAATAACTGGCCCAAACCGAGATTTACATTCTGGATTATATGGTGGTGCAGTAGCCAACCCCATCAATATTTTAAACAAAATGATAGCATCACTTCATGATGAAAACAATCATATTACCATTCCAGGATTTTATGATAAAGTAGAAGAACTTTCTCAAGAAGAACGCGCTGAAATGGCAAAAGCACCATTTTCATTAGAGGCATATCAAAATGCTTTAGACATTGAATCTATTCACGGAGAAAAAGGGTACACTACAAACGAAAGAAACTCCATAAGACCAACATTAGATGTAAATGGTATTTGGGGTGGTTATATAGGTGAAGGTGCCAAAACAGTAATACCAAGTAAAGCTTACGCGAAAATATCCATGCGTTTAGTACCCAATCAAGATTGGGCAGAAATAACTGAATTATTCAAAAACCATTTTGAGAGCATTGCCCCAAAAGGAGTTAAAGTTAAAGTAAAACCACATCATGGTGGCAACGGTTATGTTACGCCATTAAACAGTATAGGTTATCAAGCCGCCTCAAAAGCATATACCGAAACTTTCGGTCAAATTCCAATACCTCAACGTAGCGGTGGTAGCATCCCAATTGTAGCACTATTTGAAGAAGAACTCAACAGTAAAACCATACTCATGGGCTTCGGTCTTGATAGTGATGCTATTCATTCTCCTAATGAACATTTTGGTGTTTGGAACTACTTAAAGGGCATTGAAACCATCCCCTATTTTTACAAATATTTTACAGAATTATCTAAATAAGTTAAAAAGGGTTGAACATATGTTCAACCCTTTTTAAGTCTATTTGTTTACTACTTTTATAACTCTATATAATCTTGAGTTATCCGGACCTGCAACATTTTTTTGATATTCATCAAAAAAGCCATCTGGAAATGGAGTCCCTTCTTTATGTCTTGGATTTAAAGCATCACTTAGTTTTGAAAACAAATTATAAGAATATGCTTTGTAAGGGAATTTTTCTGATTTTGGCTCTAGTATTACAGCATTCCCCCAGCCCTTTCTTTTAGATTTCCCAGCATCCATATCTGCCTTAAAAAATGGCTTCACTTTATCCGCTTCAAATCTAAAATGCCATCCAAGGTCTTTCACATTATGATATTTAATCCTAACAAAATTAAAATCATCTCCTGTAGCTCCGGGCACCTGAATATGGTTTTTTAAATCTCTTAAAACAATCATATCGGTAGTTGTACTCAAATGCCTTGTTTCCATGTCTTCCATTTTTACATCTGGAAACATATCCTTAATTCCTCCCCAATTAATTTCTTTATCAATATCTGTAAATCCATTAACAATTAAAATATTTGGTTCGTTTTCTAAATCTGTTCCTCCTATTCTAACAAATACTCCCCAAAAAGTCATATTGCCTTTTTCAATTTCACTTTCAGCAAACTTGCTCCAATACTTTACTTCTCGTTTTATGACCTCTTCCATGTCTGTGTCTGCAACTCTCCTATGCATGTGTACGGAAGTGCCTTGTGCTTGAATAAATTGACTACTCATTAACATAATGAATAGCATCATAATTGTTTTTTTCATAATGACTTATTTAGTTGGTTAATAATTTGTTTGAAAAAAATACCAAACCCAAGTTGCTTCGTGAAACAAGAGAAGAGATAAGGCTGCTATAAGGAATTGTTAGGAATGGAATTAATTATGCAAATAATTTAACTCATTTTTAAATGTACACATAATATCAGTGGTTTCCAATTAAATGCGTAGTTATAGCCTATAGACCGTTAATTTTTTACCATTAAAATCACAAAACACATATCGGACAGATAAATAAATATCTTTTCTTTGCATTTGATATGAAAAACCAACATACCAGCCACCTTTTAATTCTTACCCTAGCAACACTTCTAATTAGCACATCTGGTGCATTAGGTAGATTTATAGATTTACCAACCACAATAATTATTTGGTGGCGTGCTGCCTTAGGTGCTTTATTTCTATACCTATATTGTCGTCATAAAAAACTTAATCTAAAAATACGCTCAAGAAGTGACTTACCTACCATTGTAATAGGTGGACTGCTACTGGGTAGTCATTGGGTTACCTATTTTTATGCATTAAAATTGTCAAACGTCGCTCTTGGGATGCTATCAATGTTTACATTTCCTGTAATTACGGCTTTACTAGAGCCTTTTTTTACAAAATCAAAATTCAATCCTATTCATGTGTTACTAGCTATTCTAGTCTTAATAGGCATTTACATTCTGGCACCAGAGTTTAATTTTGAAAGTTCACATGTAAAAGGCATTCTATTTGGGTTGTTTTCGGCTGTTTGTTATGCTTTAAGAAATTTAATTTTAAAAAGACATGTTGCCACATATAATGGTACAGTACTTATGATGCAACAAGCACTTATTATTAGCATTGTTTTGCTACCTGCTATGTTTTTTCTTGATTCCAGTAATATAAAAACACAGTTTCCTTATATTATAATTCTTGCCCTAGTCACAACGGCTATTGGTCATTCATTATTCATAAAAAGTTTAAAATATTTCTCGGTGAGTACCGCTAGTATCATTGGTACAACTCAACCCATTTTCGGAATTATTATTGCTTTTTTCTTTTTAAATGAAATACCAACTCTAAATACATTTATTGGAGGTTCATTAATTCTTGCAACTGTAATTATTGAGAGTATCAGATCTAAAAAGGGATAAATTTCTTTGTTTTTTATGTAACAATTCCTTGGCTTTAACGTTCTAATAGTCAATCAATCAAAAAACAATCACATTATGTTAAAGCAATTCTTCATCATTTGCTCAGGGGCTGATACCGATATTTTAGAACAGTGCTCTAAAGGTGAACAAAATAAATATGCCGGAATTGGCGCCACCGTGTTCTTCACAGCTCTAATGGCATTTATAGCTGCAAGTTATGCCCTATACACAGTATTTGACAATCTTTTCACTGCCATTGCTTTCGGTTTTATTTGGGGATTACTCATTTTTAACTTAGACAGGTACATAGTCTCAACTATAAAAAAAACAGGTAAGGTTATAGATGAATTTATTCAAGCTACACCCAGAATTATTCTAGCAGTCATTATAGCGGTAGTAATAGCCAAACCTTTAGAATTAAAAATATTTGAAAAAGAAATTAATCAGGTTTTATTAGAGCAAAAAAATCAATTAACCCTAGAAAACAAAACTCAGATTGCAGCTCAGTATTCACCTCCTATCGAAGAGTTAAATAATAATATCACAGCTTTACAAAATCAAATTGACACTAAGGAAACTGAAGTAAATGAACTCTATGATACTTATATTGCTGAAGCCGAGGGTCGCGAAGGCACCAAGCTATTAGGTAAAGGTCCTGTTTATAAAGAAAAGAGAGAGAAACACGATGCGCTTCTAGCTGAATTGCAACAACTGAAAGCCGAAAATAAAGCGAAAATAAACGATGCCGAATCTAACATAGCAAAACTAAAGGGTGATTACGAAGCAGAAGTAATCACTACACAACCAATAATTAATAGCTTTGATGGTTTAATGGCACGTGTTAATGCCCTAGGTGAATTACCTTGGTTACCATCATTCTTTATATTCTTATTGTTTTTGGTAATAGAAACATCTCCAATTTTTGCTAAATTATTATCTCCTAAAGGAGCTTATGATCTTAAACTTGAAGATCAAGAAACAGCATTGAAAACAAATGTTGCTCAAAACAAAAATCAAAGAGAACTTCTTCTAAAAACCGACTACGCTATTAACGACCGTATTTATACAGACATAGAACAAGAAGAAGAACTTTACACCTATAAGCGCAAAAAAGCTAGAGAGCTTATGCAGCTACAAGCAGATGCTTTCTTCAAAAATCAAAAAAACATATTATAATTAGGCAGCATCACCCGTTTTAAAATGATTGTATAAATCATTACAACCATAACCAATTATGGTCAAACTCTTATTTTTATCAAGAGCAAGCTGACTCAATTCAGTAATGGCCTTAACTCCGAAACGGTCCATTCTCTCAACCCCTTCAAGGCTAATAGTTAGACTATCAATTTCATCAAAAATGTTGCTGAATTCTTGTTGGAATAAGTTTACACTTTTCCGATTTAAAGTACCGTAAATTTCAAAATAATTATTGAAGCTTGTAATTTTCAATTCCATAACATGCTTTTTAAAAGTTAACAATAAATCTGGAGGGAGAATAATCTACTGATTATCAGCATAAATATAAGAATTTAATAGCTAAATTCTTTCATTTTATCGATTAACATATTATATCATTGGATAAAAAGAAATCTACAAAAAAAGAATACTAAAAATTAATTTTAATCTTAGTTTAGTTATTTTTACTTTATCAAACTAGCAGCATGAAAAAATTACTACTTATTTTAGGTCTAATAGTAATTTCTATTTCTCACGGTTATACTCAAAATAATGGAAAAAACAAAGAAGATATTAAGGCCGTTTTAGAAACACAAAGACTAGCTTGGAATAAAGGAGATATTAAAACATACATGGAGGGCTATTGGAAAAATGATTCTCTTAAATTCTACGGAAAAAGTGGCATTACCAATGGCTGGAAAAACACCTTAGATAGGTATTTAAAAGCCTACCCATCAAAAAATCATACTGGAGAATTAAATTTCAAAATTAATGCCATATCTAAAATTACTCAAAAAGCTTATTATGTTTTAGGCGAATATCATTTAAAATGGGAAATTGGCAATGCCGATGGCATTTTTATGCTAGTCTTTAAAAAGATTAATGGCGAATGGAAAATAATAGCCGACACTTCCAGTTAAATATTAAATACTTATGAGATTAAACCGTATTGCTTTACTACTATTCATTCTCTTAATTGCTAGTTGTAAAACTTCAGTTCCTGTTACTAGTTCACAAAAGTCAAATTTCGAAAAATTAGCTTCCATAAAAAATGTGGTGAAAATTGAAAAACGAGATTTAATAAGTCATTTCGACGAGAATTATGAAATCTGGTTCAAGCAACCTATAGATCATAATGATTTATCAAAAGGAACCTTTAATCAACGCGTGTTTTTAGGATTTGAGAATGCGTCAAAACCGGTGATTGTTGAATTGAGAGGTTACGGGATTGGTTCTGATAAAGCTGGAGAATTAGCAAGTCATTATGAAGCGAATCAATTGGCAATTGAACACAGATACTTTAACAACTCGAGACCAGCTGAAATAGATTGGAACACCTTGACAATTGAAAATTCAGCCAAAGATCAAAGCATAATAATTAATGCTATTAGACACGTTTTCCCTAAATCTAAATTTATTTCAACAGGTATTTCTAAAGGGTGCCAGACTACGATGGCTCATAGAAGATTTTTTCCGAAAAATGTTGATGCCAGTGTTTGTTATGTCGGTCCGTTAAACTTCAAAAGAGAGGACCCTAGAATATATTCATTCCTAGAAAATGTAGGTACAAAAGAAGAGCGTAATAAAGTAAAAGCATTTCAAAATTTATGTTTTGAAAATAGATCGGCTCTTCTTGAGCAAATGAAAAATGCTGCTAACAAAGGCCAATTGTCTTGGGAATTTGGAGTTGAAAATGCATTGGATTACACAATACTAGAATACTCATTTGCCTATTGGCAATGGGGTACAGATGTAAACAGCATTCCTCCTAATAATGCTTCACCCGATAAAATTTACAAACATTTAATTGATGTTGTAGGTTATAGTTTCTTTGAAGCCGCATCTGTTGAAAATTTACAACCTTATTTTTGGGCTGCTTTAACCGAACAGGGGATTTATGGTTATGAAACTAAACCTTTTAAAAAGTATTTTGGTTCGAATGAAGTTAAAAAGTTTGATTGGGCATTTCCTGAAGGAATATCTAAAACTTATGATACTCAGCCAATGCAAGAAATCAAGTCTTATTTAGATAAATCTGCTGAAAAAATTCTTTTTATTTACGGCCAGTATGATACATGGAGTGCTACGGCGGTAGAATTGCAAAAAGATGCTTCAAAAAGGCAATTATATAAATTTGTAAAATCTAAAGGAGATCATAAAACACGTATTAAAAGCTTTGAAAAAGAAAGGCAAAATGAAATTTACAATATTATTGATAATTGGTTGAAATAATACTTATCAAAACTTTCTATCGATATGAAACGGGGTTAAATCTAAAGATGATTGTCTATCTGATATAATTTCTGAAACTAATTTACCTGTAGCTGTACTCATACTCCAACCCATCATAGCATGTCCTGTTGCAATAGTTAAGTTATTACATTTTGACGATTTACCAATGTATGGTAATCCATCTGGAGAAAGGGGTCTTAAACCTGAAGCTGATTCCAATTTTTCTTCTTGATTTAACTCTATTTCCGGGTAATATTCATTCACAGCTTTTGCTATGGCATTAACTCTAACATTATTAATATGATTACTGATTCCAGCAATTTCCATGGTTCCCGCAAACCGAGTAAATCCATTCATCGGGGTTACGGCAACCTTAGCCTCCGCTAAAATAGCTGGTACAGTTATTTTAATTTCTCGATTAGTATTTATCCGATATCCTTTTCCTGCTTGTAGTAATAGTTTCAATCCTATTTTTTTACTTAAAAAAGCACTCCATGAACCAGCAGCTAAAACAAATTCATCGGCACTTAAAACTTGATTTTGAGTTTTAACTTTAGAAATATTTCCATTCTGAAATTCTAAATCTTCTACCTCATCGTTTGTAAAAAACGAAACACCAACCTTTTTTAAATAGGCTTTCATTTCATTCATAAATTCATGCGGTGTTGAATGATGGTCACATTCAAAATACGTACCTCCTATACTTTTAATAGAAACGTTAGGTTCTATTTGCTTTATGTCATATAAGTTCACTTCCTTAGCCGCTAAGCCCAAATCGTTAGCCATTTTAACCATATAAATTTCTTCCTTCATAGCCTCTTCTGTTTGACATAACATAAGAAGACCCTTCTTTTCATAATGAGATTTAAAATTCTCCGATTTACTTATATCTTGAAACAGTTCCTGACTCAAAACCGAAATATCTCGAATAGCTTTCCCAGATTTTTTTACATGCTCCGGATTGCAAGACTTATTAAATGCCCAAACCCATTTTAAAAAGTCCGTATCTAAACGTGGTTTAATATATAATGGGCTTGAAGGATTAAACATCCACTTCAGTCCTTTTTTCATAACACCGGGAGCAGACAATGGAATAATATGACTGGGAGATAAATAACCGGCATTAATGTAAGACGCCCCTGCATCCATGTTTGATTTATCAATTACTGTTACCTGATGTCCTTCTTTATAAAGATAATAAGCTGCACAAAGCCCAATAATTCCTCCACCTATAATTACAACTTCCCTTCCCATTAATTATTTCCATTTAAAATCCCAAATTGGTTTTTCGCCTAAAAGGTGTTCAACAAAATAGTTCCATCGCTTTTTTATAAAATAATTTCGGTACTTCCCGATATAACCATGTCTTTGACTTGGTAGGATTAGTAAGTCAAAATCCTTATCGGCCTTAATTAAAGCTTCGGCTAACTTAAAAGTGGCTGATGGATTCACATTATCATCTAAACCACCGTGCGTAATCAACAGTTTCCCTTTTAAATTCTTTGCATTTGTAATGTTTGAAACCTCTTCATAAGTTTCATCTATTGGCCAACCTTGATACATTTCTGGCCACCAGGCTTTTTCCATTCTAAAATCATGATCCGCAGAACTTGCAACACCAACTTTATAGAAACCTGGAAAAGCCAACAGCGCTCTTCCTGTATCAAATCCACCAGCCGAATGACCAAATATTCCAACGTGATCAATATCAATCCATGAGTATTGGTTTGCTAAATGTTTGATTCCTAAAATATGGTCTTCTAAGTTATTACCCATGTTCTTATACGAATGATCATGAAATTCTTTTGAACGTCCCGAAGTCCCTAAACCGTCTAATTGTACTACAATGAATCCTAATTCCGCCAAGGACTGATTATCAAATCCACGATTATACGATTTTGGAAAACGTTGCGTATGTGGCCCTGTATAAGTAGCATCAATTATTGGATACGACTTGCTAGCATCAAAATTTATTGGTTTCCAAAAAGCACCATACAATGTTGTCTTTCCATCTTTTGCCATAAATGAAAATGGCTCTGGCGTCGTCCATCCATTAGAAATAACATATGATGCATCCGCAGTTGTCAATTGAGCAATTATCTTTCCTGTTTTCGATTCTCTTAAAACAGCTGTAGTTGGAATATTAATAGCCGAATAATTATCTACAAAGTATTTACCGTCTTCTGAAAAACTTACTTGGTGGTTTGTCTTTTCAGGAGTAAGTAAAGTTTCTTTTCCTTTGAAGTTCACCTTATACATTTGGCGATGATAAGGGTTATTCCCTTGTTCTTTTCCCGAGCCCAAATAATATATGGTTTCATTATCTTCATCTATATATTGAATTTCATTGACATAGTAATTTCCACTCGTTAGATGTTTCGTTTGATTTGTTCTTAAATCCAAAACATGTATTTGTCTCCAACCAGAACGTTCAGACAAAATGATAATTTTTTGCTTACCCTCTAATACTCTATACTCAAAATTATCAATTCCAGTATCGCTAACTTCATCAATTAATATTCGTTCATTTCCATTATTAAGGTCAATCATTTTCACTGTTTGCCTTTGATAACCTCTCTCCGGAGTAGAAGTGATAATTACTCCTGATGTTTCTAAAAATTGAACAGAAGACCCATTGATATGTGTTGCAGTTAGTAAGCTGGTTTTTATTTCTTTTTTAGAATCAACATTATAGAAAACTGGAGTTATCTTCACCATTGTAGTATCACCAGGGGAGCCTCTGTAATATGACAGTAATTTTGGTTTGTAAAGAGAATCGATACTCCAATCCAGCAAATACATTTTTTCAGCATTTCTAGTGTCAACTATATTGGTTCCTATCCACTTTGAATCTTCTGACCAGTTTACAAAAAAACGCTTTGGACGTTCTCCATTTTCACCTTCCATTTTATCGTACCATCCGTAAAATGAAGCATACTCAAATCCTCTTCGTCCATCTGTACTCAATTGAAATTCCTCATCTGTTTCTGTCGATTTGATAAAGAGGTTGTAATCTTTGGCGTAAGCAATCCACTTACCATCTGGCGATTTTGTTTCAAAGGGATTAGGCTTTTCTTTATCTTCGGTTACTTCCAGTAATTCATAAGTCTTAAGATTTAAGGTATACTTTTGACCCTTAGAAACAACGGTCATATTTCCATTTTCCGTAGGTTCAGCACTAGATACTGCAATGTCATTTGCCTTGACTTCTTTCTCAGTAATATCGCTTAATGCGCTTGCTAACTTTTCATGATCAAAAAGTAATTCTACTTTCTTCTTTATAAAAGAAACTGTTTTATAAGTTTTCTTGTCTTTTGAATAGTCAATGAACCACAATCCAGAACCATCGTTAAACCAATTAACCGAAGTATACAAATTGAATGCGGTTTTGTTATTGAAGTTGTCGTACATAAAACTTACTGCACGCGCATAGTCTTCCTTAGTAAGTTCTTGCCCTTGTACAAATAATAGTCCAAAAACAAAAAATGGAATGAATACTAGTTTTTTCATCTTAAATGTATTTAAATCACCTGAAATCCATGAGCAAAAGGATCGTCTTCATCATCAATAACAATGTTATTATATCCATACACTTTAGCCCATCCTTGAATACTTGGAACAATAGCTGATTTGCCACCTAAAGTAGTTTCCTCTTCTATACGACCAATAAACTTGGAACCAATGAAACTTTCATGAATAAAGTCCTCTCCTTTTTTAAGTTTTCCTTTGGCATGAAGCTGTGCAATTCTTGCCGATGTTCCTGTTCCACATGGAGAACGATCTATGGCTTTATCTCCATAGAACACTGCATTTCTACCTGAAGATGTTGGGTCAATTGGATCTCCAGTCCAAAGCATATGCGAGACATCTCTAATCGTATCATTCTCTGGATGGATGAATTTATCCGGATATTTTTCATTGATCTTTTTACGCGCTTCTTGAGAAAATCTAATAATCTCCGAAGCTGTGTACTTATGAACTCCTTCAAAGTTTTCTTGAGGATCAACAATGGCATAGTAGTTCCCTCCATAAGACACATCAAAAGTTATCTCACCTGTACCATCAAGCTCAATAGTTAGACCTTCTGCTGCCAAATAGCTCTTCACGTTGCTAAGCTTTACCCAATCAACTTTTTTCCCCGTTTGCTGATATTCAATTCCCACCAATCCTGCAGGAGCTTCCATTCGAATTTTTCCTGGCACTTTTGGGATTACTAAACCCTCTTCTATGGCAATTGTAATAGTTCCAATGGTGCCATGACCACACATTGGCAAACACCCTGAAGTTTCAATAAAAAGAATTGCAAAATCGTTTTGTGGATCATGCGGAGGAAATAAAATAGAACCACTCATCATGTCGTGGCCACGCGGTTCAAACATTAATCCTTTTCTAATCCAGTCGTATTCTTTTAAGAAGTGCTGACGCTTTTCACTCATATTCACACCCTTTAAATCTGGACCTCCTCCAGCAACTACTCTTACTGGATTTCCACATGTATGTGCATCAACGCAAAAAAAGGTTTTCCTACTCAT
This sequence comes from Seonamhaeicola maritimus, assembly GCF_008056315.1. GTDB lineage: Bacteria > Bacteroidota > Bacteroidia > Flavobacteriales > Flavobacteriaceae > Seonamhaeicola > Seonamhaeicola maritimus. The sequence goes on from NZ_VRKQ01000010.1 coordinate 164,224, forward strand.
TTAATTTTTTATCGACGTATGAATCTATTCTTCTTTCCATAATTGAAAGTGTTACTGTTCCTTCTTCAAGAATCACTTCATGGAATTCGCGAATGTCAAATTTTTCACCTAATGATTCTTCAGCCTTTTTACGTAATTCTCTAATCTTAATTTCTCCTATCTTATATGATATTGCTTGACCAGGCCATGAGATATATCTATCTGTTTCTGAATTTACTTCGTGCATCGAAAGTGCAGTATTCTCAGACATAAAATCGACCATTTGTTCTCTCGTCCATCCTTTAGCATGAACACCAGTATCAACTACCAATCTGCAGGCTCGCCACATTTCATAAGTTAATTGTCCAAACTTTTCGTATGGCGTTGTATAAATACCCATTTCTTCAGCAAGATATTCGGAATATAACCCCCAACCCTCACCATAAGCTGATAGGTATAAATTTCTTCTAAACTGTGGAATTGTTCCAGGTAACTCATTATTCAATGAGATTTGTAAATGATGTCCAGGAACTGCCTCGTGTGCTGTTAAAGCAGGAATAGTATATAATGTTCTGCTAGGTAAATTATAGGTGTTTACCCAATAATAACCTGCTGTAGAGTCGTTATAAGAGCCTGAATATCTTCCCGCTGTATAATTTGGGGCAATAGCGGCAGGTACTGGAGCTACTCCGTATGGTTTTCGTGGTAAGGTGATAAAGAACCTCGGTAATTCGGCGTCAATTCGTTTTGATATATCTCTTGCGAACATTAAAAGCTCATCCGCAGTTTTTGGGTAGAACTGTTCATCCGTCCTAAGAAATTCAAAAAAGTCAGCAAAGGAACCTTCGAATTTCAGATCGGAAATAATTTTATTCATTTCTGCCTTGATACGAGTAACTTCTTTTAACCCAATTTGATGAATATCTTCAGCTGTGTACTGCGTACTTGTGGTAAAGTAGTTTATTCTATTTTGATAGAAATCCACTCCATTTGGTGTTGTAGAAATACCTAATCCTTTTCTTGTGTTAGGAAAGTACTCTTCTTCAAAAAAGGTTTTGATCTTCTTGTATTGCTCTACCACGTTCTTTTGCATACTAACCTTAGCTACTTTGACAATAGAATCCTTTAATTCTTTAGAAAATGACTCCGGAAGCTTATTAAAAGGTTTATAAAAGTCGCTGGTAGTTACATCAGTAACAATATGCTTGTCATAAGTATCATCATAATTCTTGAAAACAACTCTAGGCTGGGATAACCCTTCTTTATATGCTACTCTCAATAAATCTAAATTATAATCAACTCGTTGCGGCAATTTATCCAATCGTTCAAAATACTCGATTACCCCTTTTTTGTTTTTAAAAGTAGTATTGGCCATCCTACGCAAATTCAAGTGAAAAGCTCTTTCGTTTGTAATCGTATTTAAATAGGTTTTATACTTATCATCATCAATTTTATCTTGTAGAACAAACAACAAAAGTTCTTTTGAAATTAGTTCAGATTCAGACAAACCATCATTAGAAACTTGTCTCATTTCCTCCATTAGACTCCTAGCAAAATCAGCTTCAGCTTCGTAGTACCTAATTGTATTCCCAACGGATTCGTTCCTTTCAAAATCATATTCCCTTTTGGCTTCATATTTTGCGATTATTGCATTTAGTTTTTCACTATTTGATGCATTCTTAAAGCATAATATTACCCCTAGTACAATTAAGGTAAATACGATTTTTAAATGTTTCATAATTTATCTTTTATAGTTTCCTTGCTTAATTTGCCATTTATATTTCTAATTATTCCTGAAGGATTTTCATTTTTTAATTCATCTGGTAATAACGTATTCGGCCAATTTTGAAAACTAAACGGCCTTACCCAACGTTTTATTGAATGAATACCAACTGCAGTAAAACGACTATCTGTTGATGACGGATAAGGACCTCCATGAACCATGGATGGACAAACCTCAACACCAGTTGGTACGCCATTAAAAATTAAACGCCCAACTCTATTTTGTAATGCTGATATCAACTCTGGGTAATTCGATATTTCTGTATCGTTTGAAATAAGCGTACCTGTTAATTGCCCTTCTAATTGCCAAATAATTTGCTCCAACTGAGTCTTATCATCACATTGCACAACCATTGAAAATGGACCAAACACTTCCTGTTGAAGTTTAGTATTACTCAAAAAATTATCACCTTTCACCGTTACTACAGCTTGTTTTGCATAATTAGAACGGACATTATTATCATAATCCGCAACCACTTGTAATTCTTGCTGAGATACAGCCGTTTCCTTATTTCTGTTATATGCACCATGAATGTTTGGGTGTAACATACAGGAAGGTTCAATCTCAACTATTTCGGTTGATAACTTTTCTATAAATGCTTCTAAATGTTCACTCTTAATTCCTAAAATCAACCCTGGATTGGTACAAAATTGACCGGTTCCTAAAGTAATTGAACCAGCATATGTCTTAGCTAAAGTCTCGCCTCTTTCTTTTAAGGCTTCGGGTAAAATAACCACTGGATTGATACTTCCCATTTCTGCGAATACTGGAATCGGCTCCTCTCTTTGAGAAGCCATATCATACAATGCTCTTCCGCCTTTTATACTTCCAGTGAAACCAACTGCTTTTACTTTAGAATGTTTTACCAATTGTTCCCCCACTTCAATGCCGCTAGAATTTAAATTAGAAAAGACTCCATTTGGCATATTTGTTTTTTCAGCAGCTTTAATAATTGCAAATGCTACCAACTCACCTGTTCCAGCATGCATGGGGTGTGATTTAACAATGACCGGACAGCCAGCAGCCAAAGCCGCTGCCGTATCTCCACCGACTGTTGAATATGCTAACGGAAAATTACTTGCTCCGAAAACAACTACGGGCCCCAACGGGATTAACATTTTCCTTAAATCTGGTTTTGGTAAAGGTTCTCTGTTTGGAACCGCGGTATCAATACTAGCTTCTACCCATGACCCTTCTAAAACTAAATCTGCAAATGAACGCAATTGAAAAATGGTTCTTCCACGCTCTCCCTTTGCACGTCCTTCAGGTAATCCGGTCTCTGAACAATAGGTATTTATTAACTCCTCATCTAGTGCTATAATTTCATCGGCAATGGCGTTTAAAAAATCTGATTTTTGTTTTCCTGAAACTGATTTGAATGCCTTAAAAGCTGTTGATGCCAAAGAAACAGCTTCGTCAATTTCTTCGGAAGTTGCCTCTGTGAAAACAGTTTTGTTTTCAATATTTAATTCTGGATTAAAGGTTTTATAGGTTTTATTTCCTTTTGATGATAATTGATTGCCAATATAGTTTCTTCCTGTTATCATGAATTTTTTATTCTTTTTAAATGTGCCTCAACGTCGACAGGTTTAAATACTTGCTTTGTTGAAACAGGATACTTTTCTAAAAGGTTTTTTGGACGTATTGGGCGTTTTTCGAATCCACCACCACAGTTTGGACAGACCTGTTGCAAAACATTATCAACACACGCTCTACAAAACGTACACTCAAATGTACAAATCATAGCTTCTGACGAATCAAATGGTAATGATTTGTTGCAATGTTCGCATGTTGGTCTTATTTCTAACATTTTCTTCTGTGTTAGGGATTGCAGTGGCATCCTTTTGCTTTTTTTGCAAAAGATATAACGGAAAGCCCGACCCGATAGGGTAACACCCAAATTACTTATACTAATGCACCTAAATTTTTGTACTCTGGCAATATTGGTCTCAGCGCTAAAGCATCTTCAATTATTTTGATGATTTCAGTTCTTTCCTGACCTGATAAAATCAGTCTTGGGGCTCTTACATGTTCTGAACCTATATTAGTGTAAACCGATGCCAGTTTTATGTACTGTACTAATTTAGTGTTAATATCTAACTCTAGCAATGGCATGAACCACCTGTAAATTGCGAGCGCTTCTTTAATTCTTCCTGCTTTTTGTAGCTCATAAATAGCTACGGTTTCTTGCGGGAAGGCGTCTACTAAACCGGCCACCCAACCGTCTGCACCAATTAGTAAACTTTCTAATGCCAAAGTATCTACACCACAAAGAATGGCAAGTCTATCGCCAAATCTATTTTTTATTCTGGTAATGTTTGTGGTATCTCTTGTAGATTCTTTTACAGCTTGAATATTTGGGCACTCTTGAATTAACTCTTCAAACATATCTAAGGTCACCTCAATTTTGTAATCTACCGGATTGTTGTAAATCATGATAGGAAGTAAGGTGCTATCTGCAACGGCTTTAAAGTATTCAACTACTTCTTCATCGCTTGCTTTGTAACGCATGGGCGGTAACATCATGAGCCCTTTTGCACCATCTTCTACGGCTGTTTTGGCTAAAATAATGGCCGCTTTTGTAGTTTGTTCAGCAATATTCATAATAACCGGAACCTTGCCGTTTACAAATGAAACTGTTTCTCTTATTAATGTTCTCAACTCTTCGGTAGATAAAGTGCTGGCTTCTCCCAATGTTCCTCCCAATACTATTCCGTGCACTCCAGCATCTAATTGTGCTTTGATGTTTATTTTGAACAATTCTAAATCTAACTCATCATTCTCATTGAATTGAGTTATTACTGCTGGCATAACGCCTTTCCATTCCAAATTCATATCTTAAGTTTTACATCACAAAATTAAGGGCTCCTTGAAAACAATCTTAATAGCTTGTTATTCAAAATACATATTATATTATCCTATTTATTATTAAAATGTATATTTTTGAATATTATTTATGCATATACTGGCTAATTGAAAGTTTTACCATTTAAAATACCCAAACCAGAACAAGATGCTTTAGTCTTTCAAATAGACCATTCAAATGCCTTTTATGATAAATTACATCAGCATGAGGAAATTCAAATAAGCCTAATAGTATCTGGTGAAGGCACGCTAGTAGTTGGCGACTCGGTGAATTACTATACTGAAGGTGATATTTTGGTTTTAGGAAACAACATTCCGCATGTGTTTAAAAGTGATACCCAAATATCAAAAACATCACACATGCTTACTTTATTTTTTACTAAAACCTCTTTTGGTAAACAGTTTTTTGACTTGGAAGAACTTAAGGAAATACAACCATTTTTTAAACGCGCTAAACATGGTTTTAAATTAACCTCTGAAAGTGAACCTATAAAGGACCTATTTTTCAAACTTGAGAAATCAAGCAAATTAGATAGGTTTATTACATTGTTTCAGGTTTTGAAAATAGCTTCTAAAGCTGATTACAAAAGTCTGTCCTCATTCATTTACGACAAGAAATACAGCATTAATGAAGGGAATAGAATGAGAGATGTTTTTGAGTATACAATGAATAATTACGAAAACGATATTAGTTTAGAGACCATTGCAAATGTAGCTAATATGACAAAAAATGCATTTTGCAAATATTTCAAAAAACGCACCAACAAGACTTTTATTCATTTTTTAAATGAATTACGCATAGAACATGCTTGTAAAAAATTAATATCTAATAAAGATGTTTCGGTAACCGAAATTGCGGAACTGATTGGTTTTAATAATATGTCTAATTTTAACAGACATTTTAAGAGCATTAAATTTGTTAGTCCTTCAGAATTTAGAAAGAATTATCAGTAATTATGAAAGAAAAGTACGTTTATATAATTCTAATCATAACACTAATTATCACCGCTTTTGGAGTGATAACTGGACGATACTTTTTCCTGTTTTTAATGATTCCGTTAGGATTTGGATGGTTAAAAAAAGGGAGTAAAAAAGATTAAATCTTCTTTACAAAATCAGTAATAATAACAATTTGTTGAGCACCTACTTTTCCCTCTATATATTTGGCGTTTTCGTGGTCTAAACGAATATTTCTAACAGCGGTTCCTTGTTTAGCAACTAAACTGGAACCCTTCACTTTTAAGTCTTTTATTAAAACTACGGAGTCTCCAACTTTCAACTCTACACCGTTAGAATCTCTATGAATAATCTTTTCGCTAGGATCTTTATCTTCACCTGTTGCTCTTGCCAATACCAGAGCCTCATCATCCAAATACATCATCTCTAAAAGGTCTTTAGGCCAACCTTCTGTTCTAAGACGCTGTAGCATTCTCCAAGCCATTATTTGAACCGCCACATGTTCACTCCACATGCAATCATTTAAACAGCGCCAGTGGTTTGGATTCATTTTTTCATCGCCTTCAATCTGACTTTTACAAGTATTACAAACCAACACATCATTATCCACATTTTCATTTAAAGAAGGCGGAATGGTGTACTGTTTTAAATCTTCTGTGGCACCACATAATTCGCATTTATTATTACTTCTCTCTTTTAGGGTTTGTAATACGCTCATCTTAATTTGTTTGTGCAATAATACACCAAATAGAAAGAACTTCAGAATAAGTTTAGATACAAAAAAAGGTGCCATATGGCACCTTTTCCTATCAACTATAGCAATTTACAATTTTATAGCTGTATATAAGTAGTCTCCATGTCCTTTAAAATATTTACCAAAAGCTTTACCTTCTTCTTCGGAGAAAACCTCTTTCATTAATTCTTGATTTTTATCAAACATTTTGTCTAGGTCCCCCATGGAATCAAGAAACACACCTTCAATAAAATCTCTTCTATCCGACCCCCAAGCATGCATAGACGGGTAATAAGCTTTTATATATTCATTCTTTGCAATTACGCCATCACGTAACTTTTTACGTAAAGTTTTGAATTCTTCTCCAGTACCTTCTTCAGGAAAAGCCATTTTGTTTATTCTTAAATATAAAACCATATCTTTTTCCATGGGTCCCGCCATTGGTTTTGCTCCTGGCATTGTTGCTAAAATTTCATCTTTATGGAACTGTGCATAAGCTGAATTCATTTTTTTTGTAAAAGCCTTTCTAGCTTCCTCGTCTGGCCATGCCTCTTTTTCAAGTTCTGCATTTCTATCACCAGCTTTATCTATAGCTTCCCAATTAGGGTATGTTTGCACATACATTACTTCATTGCTGTTTTCTGTGAAAAGATGCGTATAATATCCTGCACCTACAATAAATTCATTTTTACTAGTTACCTTCTCCATATATTCTTTTTCGGTTGCCCGCCATTCTTCAGGTGTTCCATCATAATTTTTATTCCAGTACATCATGGTTACGGTTACATACTCTGGTCTTTTTTGTTCCTCCTCTTGAGCTAAAATAGTTGAAGTACTAAATAGTAATAACATTACTATTAAAACTGAAAAAAATTGATTGGTTGTTTTCATAATCTGATTAATTAAATGGTTAGTATATTAATTTAAGTTAAACACTACTTTTTAAGATTATGGGGCGATAATATAAGATTTGGTCAATCTATTTGTGCTATTAATTAACCTTTCTTGGGGAAGACAGAATATAAATATACAATAAAAAAATGTAAATTTATTAATTTACAGAACCTTATAGATTTGATAAGGTTTCCCTCATTTTCTTGGTCATACCTTTTACAACCATATTATACGAATGGTCTATAAGAGTAAGAACAAAAGGAGGTTGCAGTTCTCCTTTGTAAAGATCAATAGTATTCCAATGTTTATTACTTACATAAGGACCTGCATAAATACTCTCATATTGTTCGCGTAATTCTTCAGTATACTCTGGATCACATTTTATGGTAATAGAGGCTTCTCCTTTTTCCCATTTAATTAAGGGAGCCATTAAAAACATTTTTCCTAATACTTTAAACACAAGTATATTTTAGTTAATTAATAGGGTAAATAATTTTAACTATCTTTATCTATCAAAATCCAATAAAGACATTTAATGTTAGGTATATACTGTAGAATATCGCAACGCAAAGCCGAAGGAAAGGACAGAAGTATAAATGACCAAAAATTACTCGGTCTGGAACTTGCGAAGGAGCTAAAGTTAAAATCAGAAATTTTTATTGAAGAAGGAGTTTCTGGAACTTTACCAATTCATAAAAGACCAGAATTGGAAAGGTTACTTCAAAAAATTGAAGATGGAATAATTACCCATATGTTCATTTATATGCAAGATAGGCTAGAAAGAAATACCGAAGTAAGATTTTATATTAAGCGTATTCTTAAAGATGCTAATGCTCGGTTATTTACTGAAAATGGTGAAATAAATTTATTTGATGATGAAGCAGATTTACTTGGTGATATTCAATCCCTGTTTAATGCTCATATGGTAAGAAAAACTAAAAAAAGAGTAACTTCAGTATTAAAAAGAAATGCTGAAAACTTACGTCCTCATGGAGTTACGCCATATGGTTATCAAATTGATAATGATAAATATATTCTAGATGACTTTGAAGCTAATGTAGTGCGAAGGATATTTGCTTTCTCTATAAATGGAGTAAGCACCGCTAAGATTGCCACACTCCTAAATCAAAACAATATACAAACTAAAAAAAATAAAATATGGCTGCCTTCAACAATTTATTACCTATTAAAAAACCCCAGATATAAAGGTGAACGACCATATAAATCAGTGGAAAGTGGATTCGTTCCTATTGAACCTATTGTTGATTCCCTAACATGGGAAAAAGCCCAATTATCTCTAACAGGAAATAAAGTATACTCGGGAGCACCCCAAACACATAATTATTTATTAAAAGGAATTTTAAGATGTAATTGCTGTGGCATGTTTTATCATGGAGTTGTATCCAAAAAGAACAATTATTATGCCTGTATATCTCGCACCAAACAACATTTAAAAGATAAATGTGATAATGCTGGAATTAACATAACAAAATTAGATAATCTCATTTGGGATAGATTTTTTATGGATAAGATATTAGTAAACCTAATAAAAGAACATCTTAAAAATAATAACAAAAGTGGTATTGAAGAGGAACTAAATACTAAGCTTTCAAAATTAAAAATAGAACTTGAAAAAAATGAAGAAAAATTTAAAAACATTAGAAGTTTGGCTGTAGATGGGGTTTATACTTCAGAAGAATTAAGGCCAGAAATCGAAAAAAACAAAAAAGAAAAAACTAAAATTGAAATAGAGTTAAGCAATTTAATAGAAGAACTAGATGCATTTAGAAAGAAAGTATATGATATTGATGAAGTAAAACAAGAAATTAATGGATTAAAATCAAATATCCCTTTTAAAGACAAGAAAATAATTATTAATAAATATATCAGTGAAATTAGAATCAACAATGAATTTAAAAAAATAAGATTACATGAAATTGAAATATATTTCAATATTCCAGATTTAGAGGCTGAGGTTTACTTAGCTCCTTACAAAATGCATTATGCAATTGAAATATTCGATGAAGTATTAATACCAATTTCAAATAAATATAAACGGATATCAGAAAAAGAACGACTGAGATATGGCAAAGAGATTAGCCGAGCAATCAAATCCATAATAATGAAAAAAAATTAGCTATAGAGCTAAATAAATTTATTCTGACCTTAGCCACTTAATAAACTGAATAACGGACAATGCTACCAACGTTAATAATGAAAATACTAAAGAAAACATTAACCCTATAACGGCCAAATCACTTTTAAATGATGACGGTTTATTTTTCCTTTCAGCATTCTTAAATGCTCTATACCAATGTTCCGCCTCTTGGTCATACCTCGCTAAAGTTGTTGAGCTATTATCATTAGGTCTCCATTTAAAATCTTGTCTTTCTCCTTGTGTCATAGTTCTGTGTTTTAATTTGATTATTCATTCAATTTTTCAATCTTTGGACATCGTTTATAAAGCCTTTGTACTTGAATTGGATTGAACTGCTTCCCTCTTCGAGTAGTGTACTGCAATTTATTGAGTTTATCAGCAATCTTTTGAAAGGTCATCCCTTCCCTTCTAGCAGAACATATAACATCCATTGCTTGGATATTGGCTTTATTCTCTAATGCATTCTGCTTTATTTTTTCAACACCTTTTTTTTGATAATCACCAAACCCATTTGGATTCCCTAATCTATATTCGCCATCAATTGGTTTCATCATTGAACCATCTTTGTTAACGTAGATACCTTTTTTAATCTTATCCTTTTTAACCGCCAACGCATCAACAATTCTAGTAGAAATAGCTTCAGCTTCGTTTTCTGCAATAACACTTAATAGCTGAATGGTTAATTTGTTGGCATTGGGATTATCACAACAAATAAAATCAACTTTTCCATTGAATAATGCAGAGGTAAATTCGACATCTCTCGCCAATCTATCAAGTTTGGCCACAATGAGGGTTGCATTTTCCAATTTTGCAAATTCTATTGCTTTATAGATTTCAACTCTCTTCTTCTTCCTAGTTCCAGATTCCACTTCAGTAAATTCTGCAATCATTTCTCCTTTTCCAGAAATATATTTTTGTACTGCATTCTGTTGCGCCTGAAGTCCTAATCCAGATTTTCCTTGTCTTACAGTTGAGACCCTATAATAAGCTATATAGTTCTTCATTACGCTGCATGCTTATTTTCAACCCAATCAATAATATCAACCAACATATCACAATACACATCATCAAATTGCTTTACTACCTCACCTCTAGTATTTATAAATGTCACATTATATACATCTAGCCATGTTAGTTCAACCCTCACCCAATTTTTAAATGTCAGACCATTTACCTTAAACTGAACACCGCCTTGAACTCCTTTTGATTCTGGTAGAGAAATAAATCTTTTTGCTCCCCAAGCCATAAGTGCATATCTATCTAATATTTTTATTTGATTTAAAATCGTATGAGCTATTTGAATTGAAGTGTTATCCATGACCTGAAATTTAGTGTTATACAAATATACAAAAAATATAACATATCGCAAACAGTAGTTACCAATTTGTTATATTTAATAAAAATGATGAATTATACACATATATACAACCCTTTATTTCTTTTGTGAAAATTCTAAAAAAAAAATTTTTTGACATATCGGACCTATTTGTATAGACAAGTTCTTTTTGGCCCTATTATAAGGGAGGATACGTGGTTGGGGTCTGGTAATTATTAAAATACATCTAATGCTCACGGACCAGACGGACCTATTTAACCTAAATGACCTGAAAACAGCATTTATAACAAAGTATATACTTTATTAAACTTGCTAGATAAGGTCCATATGGTACATTTAAAATAGTTTGTTGAGGTTTATACATATTGCCATATTTATATATAAAGAATATGTTATGAGAAAATTACCTTCAACTGAGAATACTGAGGTATTCACAATGCGTATATCACCAAAATTAAAAGATAAGTTAACTCAATTGGCTAAAAGAAGTAAATATGGTGGAAGTGCATCATCCGCTATTAGGGTGTTGATTGAGGAAGCTTCTAAATATTAACGTTAAACTGCTTATCCTTTAGTATCACATTTTTATAGCAAGTGGCTGGGTTAATTATAACTTATAATCATACAGATGCTGGTGAACACCAAAACAAGCGTGTATCACAAATAGGATGCGGAGCAAGTTATATAAGGTATTGAAGTATTGATAATTCTACGGAATTACCAACAATTCAACACCACAAAATCATCATTATGAGATAATTAAAATAATAAATATTAACTTTGAAGAACTAGGCTAGTGCTTTTCATAGGAGCCATTGTTAGGTGCAGTATTTATTATTCTGTTCAAGATTCAGCCAATTATTTTTCCAATTAGTGCAATCAGAATTATAATTCCGATTACTGCTCCAACAACGGTAATATATAATTTCATTACTTTTTTTTCGTCTCTAAAATCCGAAATCAGATGAGATTCCGTATTCGCAACGATTCCGTTTTTCGTTATAATTCGGTCAACATTTTCCATATCAGAGTCGAGTAGGAAGTATCTAATTCCGCCGTCAATTGATGGTTGTTCATTTATATCTGCGTAGTATTTTATTCCGCTATTTTGTAATTCAGATTCGAATATGATTTTGTCTTTCAACAAAACATAAAGCTTGTAATGTTCCTTCAGTTTTATATCAAAATTATTTTCAGACAAAGTTGTGTTCATATCGCACCTAACGGTTTTTGGTATGTTTTGTTGAGTGATTTAGCTATAAATTTAGTAAATAATCACTGACCAAGAAAATCCGATAGGATTTTCGTAAGTGTGCTAGAACCAAACAATAAAATATACCAGTTGTTGGCAACCGTTTTTATTTCCATCCATTAATATTTGAATATGTTTCATAGTCGCAACCTGATTCGTATTCAAAGTCCTTTTTCATTTTCTGTTCATAAGCAGAAGTTGCAAGATAGAGCAGTGGTTCAAAATCCAAGTCTTTTGGCATTTTTTTAGAATCCAATATCACACTTTCAAACATACTTTTGCCATTGGCAATTACACAACATCTTGCATATAGAAAATAATCAGCCGAAAAGTTATCTTTTCCATATGAGTTTTCTCCAATATTCTTTGCGTTTTCCTCATTGTCTAATAAATAGAGTTTGTAGCTTAAATTCTCTTGAAACTGTTTTATTTCAGTCACTTTTTTATTAGCTAAAAACTTAATCGCTGTCAACATTCTTTCTTCATCATCACTTTTTGACCAATCGATTTTATCAATAACCTCCCAAAATGATTTTTCGTCCATCATTTTTTTAGGTTTCATATTTCTCTTTCGGTATTCTTCAGCTCTTTTTTCTGATTCAATTTTTGCTATCTCTACTTCTTGCTGAAATTCTTCTTTTTCATTTTCCCATCTCCATTCATAAAAAGCATCTTGCCCAAAGTTTTTATCAAAAGCTCCATAGTAAGGATGACATCCATTTGTGCTATCGCCAATTTCGATTTTGAAATTTCGTTCATCTTTTTTTAAAGGAATGTTTCCTAAATATTCAAAGTTCTCTATTCCTTTTAATATTCTTATTCCAATCGCAGATTTGTTGTTACAGAAGAAACGATTCTCAATTAAAATTTCTGTTAGGTTTTTATCGTTCAGTTTTGGTTTTTCTAATCCGATATATTTTGTAATTCCAACTAAAATACATTCTAAATCTTCTGTGAAACTCGTTTTTCCATTCGTTTTTAATATTCTGAATGCTCCGAAAAAATTTCTTTCGAGTTTAGAAATAAATATGTCTCCTTCTTTTACGGTCATTTCTCAAATGGTTGCCAACGGTTACCTTTACTTTGATTCATTAATTTAATAGAAGAAAAGAGGAGAACTAAAACGGTCTTTAGATTAAAGCTCCATTATACGTACTAGTCCTCTTTTCTTCTTAGATGTTGCATAGAACCAATTGGAATACCAGGTTTATAAGAACCCACTAAAGGAAATAGTTTATGCGACATAATATTAATTTACAATATTAAAAGTATGAAAAATTATGAAGAAGTAGTAGGAATTGATGTATCAAAAAAGACTATTGATGTAAAATGTCATTTAGCTGGGAAACATCATGTATTTAGCAATGAATACAAAGGGTATTTAAGCATGTTTAAATGGGTAAGAAAGACCACAAAAGGCGTTCAATTATTTTACTGTTTTGAAAACACAGGCAACTATTCACTAAAGTTAGCTAGTTACTTAACTTTGAAGGAAGTTCCATATGTAGAAGAGAGTCCAATAACAATAAAGCGGTCTTCAGGATTGGTCAGAGAAAAAAGCGATAAAATAGATGCTAGTATGATAGCTAGATATGCATGGCTATACAGAGAAGAACTAGAACCAAGTAAGCTAAAGGACATTGCTTTTCAAGAAATGGGAAGATTGCTAGGTCTTAGAGACCAATTGGTAAGGAACAGAGCTGGTCTAATTGGGACATTTAAAGAAACTCAGCAACTATTAAAAAGTTCATCTAAATATGTTGGCTGTGTCCTGCTTAAAAGGAGTACAGATTACTTAGCAAAGCAAATTAAGGCTATAGAAGCACGATTACAAGAACTTATATTGGAAAATGAGTCTTATTCTAAAAACTTCAGTTTGCTGCAATCTATGAAAGGAATTGGCTTTGTATTAGCGTGTCAATTAATTTATCATACACAAATTTTCAGTCGTTTTAAAACTTGGAGACAATTTTCGAGTTATTGTGGACTAGCACCTTATGAGTATAGTTCAGGAACAAGTATTCACAGACGTAAAAAATGTCATTATCTTGGAGATAGGAAAATGAAAAGTTTGTTGAGTATGGCTAGTATTTCTGCCATACAACATGACCAGGAACTAAGGTTGTATTATAAATCTAAAGTAGCTGAAGGAAAACCAAAAATGATTGCTTTGAACAATGTTAGAAATAAACTTTTAGCTAGAGCTTTTGATGTTGTAAAAAGAGGAACACCTTATGTGTTATTGAAACAATATGCAGCTTAAATAAAAATTTAAAATAGTTTGGATTTTATCTTGGAATACGCATAAGAGCAGTGGCGGATTTAAGACCAAAGTCTTTTCCACCAAGACCGACTTTTATTATTAGTTCTATCGTTTGATTTATCACTAAACCCGCCATTGCTTTTATGCATTGTTGGCAGCTGGCTTTTTTCTTTATTCTCAAATTGGCTCAGTAGTTCATCTTCTTCGTCTGGTTTGTCGAATGCATCAGCTTCAGTTATGTGTCCGTCTTGGTCACTAATCCGAGTCAGTTTTTTCCCTTGTCTAAATACCAATTGAAGTCCGTGTTCTCGTTCCCATTCGCACTCACAGGTCAAATTGATATAAATGTCTTCATCTCTACGATGCCTCCTAGTTACGTAAATGTCTTGTGGATAAATGAAATTCCATATTTCACTTTTGTCTTTGATGTCCCAAAGTGGCTTGTCAGCTTCATCGTATTCAACTGCATTTAAGAACTCCATACAATTTTGATAAGCAAGTTCACTAAGTTCTAGTCTGTCATTCGTTTGCTTTTCCAAGAATGATTTTAAAGCCTTGTCTGCTTCATTGATGAAATTTTGGTCACTTTCAGGAACCAAGTCCATAAATGTGATTTTCAATTTCTTATTATCAAAGAATCTAATTTCAATTGGCTCACTTTCCCACCAATCATCGAATTGGTCGTTTTGGAATAGAGTTCCAATTATTTCACTAGAAATAAACTTCTTTTCGTTTGATTCCCATTCGCTCTCAAAATCGGTCTTTGTGATTTCAAATTCACTAAATTCTTCCAAATCCAAATCTTGGTCGCCTAACATTCCGAATTCATCTTGGGTTTTTTCATTGCCATATTTGAGAACTATTCCGTTATCATATTTCTCAATCTGTCGTGATGGAAAACCTGAATCATTAGTTTCAATAAAAAATGTAGAAGTTCCCCAATCATCGTATTGGTCGCCCCTTGTTTCATTCCATTTTCTTTTGAAATATTTCATTCGTTATTCGTTTTCGGCTTGCTGCCAACGGTTTGGCTATGCGCAGTGGCGGGTTTATGACCACATACTTTTCAGCTTAGACCAAAAGTTTGTTTTTGTTTCTAATTTATCTTTTTGCACTTCAGCCGCCATTGTCGTATAGGTATTGTTACCCAACGTTATTTTTAATCTTTCTTTAGTTTTTAACTCAAATCTCTTTTTCCATTCGTCAAGATTAAAGTTATATCTTTCTTGAAATGAAGATGTTTCCCAGTACATCATTAAAGCATAGTTTTGTTCCATTAACAAAGCTCTATTAACATCTCCAATATCATTGAGTCCAGCAATAATTTCGGTAATAATTAAATAATCTTCATTCTCTTTTTTGCCTCCAAAACTAAATTCAAGTTTTTCACGATTCTTAATCAAAGGGTGGCTTTTCAATTCCTCAACAGGATTTAAAGCCTTAATCATTCTTATAGCGTTTTGAGAAGGGAATTCAATCGCCCAGTTTGATAGAATTGAATTAATTATATTCTTTTGAAATTCTAATTCATTACCGATTCTTTTCTGTTGAGAAGCTAGTTTGAACCAATTTTCACTTAATTCTCCAAAACTATCGGTACTTTGCTTATAAAATTGAATAGCCTTTTCAGGATTATTTTGTTTCAATTGCTCATTTCCTTTGTTAAGGAAATTCAAGACAAATTTTTCATCATCAACTTCTTCTTCTCCCCAATCAAAATCATTTAATTTATACCACTCTAGAAATTTACCCAAGTTTGAAAACCTTGGTGCAATAATTCCTTCATCGTGAATCATTTCACAAATAATTGGTTCTTGATTTTCTTTTCCAAACTCCCAATAAAAACCAAAATAATCTCCATTTCCTAAACTTGCTTCATCAAATTGTAAAAATCCGTTAGGTGGATATACTCCAACCTCTATTTCTGAATTTATAGAAACTTCATCTATTTTTTCTGGTAATTTCATTTTTTTCTAATGTATGCTAACGGTCTAGTGTATGATTTCGTTGCGTGGTTCAAGCAATAAAGTTAGCAAATAAATCACAGATAGAAAGTCCTCGCGGACTTTCTTAAGTAAGCTCTAACTAGCAATGAATTATACACATTGTTGCCATTAGTACTTTTTATTCCTAATTTGATTTCTCTTTTGTTTGATTGTTTCTCTTCTTGTTTTTGAAGTTGAAAATCGCAAAATTTTTGACAATTGTTCTAAAAAGCTTCTTGAAGCTTTCGAGGGTCTATATTTGGATTTCATATGCTATTTTTCCAATTGATTTATTAATTCATTAATTCCAGATATCCTTGGAGTTATTTCTCTTTTTACTCTTTTTTTATTTAAGAAATATCCATAAATACCTATTCCGATGGTAGCCACATTAATAAGGGCAATCAAATGTATTGGAACTTTTTCCCAAACGCTGATAGTGAATAACAACATTATTGGGTAAACTGGTAATATTCCCCAATAGAAGTATGTTTTAAGGAATTTCTTTTGTGCTTGAAGATATTCCCTGTTTTTTTTGAGATAATTGAGATAATTATTTTCCAAGTCACTAGGCTGAAACTTTTTGACACCTCGATATTTTATTATTAAATAAACTGCACAAATAATCATTAAAGCCAATGCTATTTTTGTCAGAATGAATGGAATCTTGAATAATAAAAAAGTAGATAATAAAACTCCAAATATGGCCAAAACCATTTCTGAAAGTTCTATATAGTTCCACCATTTGTCTAAACGCTTTAAACTCGATTGTAATTCTATCATTAATTTTGATTTCTCAAATTTTATACGCTCTTGATTACTGGAAGATTGCCAGATTTTAATTAATTCATCTTCTATCATAATATTCCATTTATACAGTTAAATAATTTTGATTTAATCCGCTTGATTTTTACGGCTATGTGATTTTCAGATAACCCAAGTATGTCTGAAATTTCTCGGTATGCTATTCCCTCCAAGTACAAAGCAATTATTGCTTTGTCTCCATCATTCAATTTTTTCACACACTTTCTTAAAGCTATTATTTTTTCATCATTATTTTCATCATCTACTTTAGAGCTGATATTGATAATAGCTATGCTATCTAATCTTATAAATCGGTTTTGGTTTTTCGTGTATTTTGATTTGAAGCGAAGACAAACATTTAATGCTATCCTAAACATCCAAGTACCAATAGATGAATTGCCTTTAAATGAACTCATCGACTTCCAGATTTGAACTAAAACCTCTTGAAATAGGTCTTTTGAGTCTTCATTATTATCAGAATATATTGAACAAAGCCTATATAATTTATCTTGGTTTTCCTCAAGTTCGGATAGAAATAGGCTTTTTTGTTTTTCCATTTTTAATACTTCCCTTTACTACTTTAGTTACCATAGTTCGAGAAATATGACAATTTAAAGAACATTTTTTTAAAAAGGATGAATTTTTACGGTTTGGTAGGTATTAATGGCAACGGTTTTGTATAAGATTTGTGCGGCTTAAAATCGTAATATTTTCAGCCTTTTACAAATGTTTATTGGTTGTTTTGGTTTTCAATTTTTGTTTAAATGTAAGCATAAATTTTATACGGTGTTGTGCATAGTTTTTATTTCTCCGTTACAAATTTAAATGGTAAAAGGAATTTCACTTTAACTTTTTTATTTTTAGATAATTCAGCAGGTTTCCAGTCAGGTAACTTAGAAATTACATCATAGCAAGATTTGTCAATATGATTTTTAAATCCTTCTATAATTTCAATATCAACAACCTTTCCTAATGTGTCAACAACAAATGTCGCTTTAACTTTTCCCTCAACTTTTTCAATAAATCCTTGTTTAAAAGAAAAGTTATTTTGAATAAATATTGTCAGAGAATCTAGTCCGCCTGGAAATTCAGGCATTTTCTTTAAACTTGCAAAATTTATTTGTTCGTCATTTTCGTCTAAAACTTGGTATTCCAAATTCAGAGCGTTTTTAGATTCCACTTTTTTAAATTCCGATTGAGTGTGTTCATTTTTAGATTCAGAAGATTTTTCCGTTTCTGTTTTTTCCGAATTTTTACAAGAAATCAGAAGTAAAATTGTCAATATAATTCCTATTATTTTATTCAATTTGTGAGTTTTCTCAAATTATGCACAACGGTCTAGTATAACCGTCAGTTACGGGTTTATATGCGTTAATTTTCGGTTTATCACTGCCTTTAGCAATTCCGCGTGGATTCGGACGTAGTCGAATCCGCCGTAATTGCGGTTATACATTGTTGTGGTGTCGTTTTTTTTATTCAGTCAGTTTGTTTTCAATTTTTCGGTTCTTTTTAGTCAATTCATTTGCAAATTCAAATTTATCTTTTGGGGAAATTATAATTAAGCCATATTGTTCATAAGTCAGTTCAATTCTGTCTAAGGATGGAGCAGGAGATGAAATTAAATTCTCACTCTTTTTTATTGACCTGATTTTATTAATGTCAAATAACTTGTTGTAAATAAATCCACATTTTACTTTCAATAGATTGTCCTTAGTAATGGTATATTCGGTTGAAAAGTTCAGGTAAAGGAAAAACCCGTAAACCAAAGCGAATATTCCACAAACTGAAACTATTACTTTTATGGGTTCGTTTTGATAAATCATAAATCCAATAATCGTTCCGAAAATTACTGTTAGAAACACTATTATTTTATAACCAAATTTTGATTTGTAAGTTGCCATTTTATAATTCCTTTTGTTAAATATTTGTGCGATGTTCTTAAATGCACCACAACGGTTACGTATAAGAATAGTGCGTAGTTTGAGTGCGAGGATTTTCCGAAGGAAAATCGGATGCAAGCAAACAAGCACTAACTTTTGATTTAGGAATAAACTTACGCATTATTTTTATACGATGTTAGGCAACGTTTTTTTTATTCATTCGGTCAACCAAAAATCCAATTCCGATTGAACTTGGTATTGTTATCCAACCAAAGAATAATAAACTTCCTCCAGTCATTACAATTCCATAAATCAGCATTTGCCATATTTGAGCTGGTGGGTCTCCTAAAGAACCTGTACAATTTCCAGTAGTCCAATAGCAAATATTCATTCCGATATTTAGCAATATCCAACATAGATAATGTGAAACTGTTCCAGTTAAAAGTCCGATTAAAATCAGTTTTCCGTTTCTTTTTTCAGTCGATTTTTTAAAAATCAGTTTCCAAAAATGAAATCCGCATACAAAAGCTGAAATTGGAGCTCCAATTGCTAAAATCCAATATCCGTTTCCGATTGCAGAATACGCAATATATATTCCTAGTATAAGTCCGACGATTGAATTTAATGTTCCGAATTTAATTGCGTTACTCATTTTTTTCAATGTTGCCTAACGTGTTTGTATATGGTTTGTTGCGTGGTTTAGCACGTAATTTAGCAAATAAAAACCGAATAGAAAATCCGCGAGGATTTTCGTAAGTAGGCTAGAACTAGCAATAAATTATATACGGTGTTGGCAACTGGCTTTTATTTCGTTTTTGGTTTATCTTTTAGCAGAATTAAACTTCTTGGTTCTCTTCTTTTTATAATATTAGGAATTCGTTCTTCTACAAGTCCTTTTCTACCATCTTTTGGATTTTTTTCTCTGCCATTTTTGACATCAATTGTTGTCATTATATTGACGAACATTGTATTTTGTTCTTTTCCTGTTTCTTCTTCTAACTTCTTAATATCTTCTTCCGCTTTCTTTTTGTATCCATAATGGTCAAATGTTTCAAAACACTCATTTTGATATTTGCTTTTTAATTTTAAAAGAGATTGTTCTATTATTTTCATAACAGAATTTCCGAATTTTATGGATTCTTTTTTTGTCGGTATATATCCTTTATGTATAACTTTATTTCTAAAAGGAATTTCACTATTAGGATTTAATAATAATGGTTCTTCTCCGAATACTTGTAGGTAAAGCATTATATAAGCACCAAGTTGTCTTTCTGATTGACTTGAGATTTTTTTCCAAGATTTATCTATTAATTCGAAATCATTTTTCGATGTTCTTAATATGGTTTTGATAAAAAACTCAAAATACCTTTCCATTGCCGAAGTCAGCGAAGAAACTGATTCACGATAATATCCATCAACGATAGCATTAAGTCCATATTCGAATAGAATTTCAAAGTTGATATTATCAATAACTGTTTTTGCCTTATGACCTTTTAAACAAGTGAATTCATAAATTCCGTTATTGTTGACTTGCTCAAATGGTGTTGGTATTGAAGTTCCGTCAAATGTTTTATCTTCTCCTTTTTCGACTTGTTCAATAATGCAATCAAAGCAAGCTAAATCTAATAGCATCATATTTTATTCGTTCTGTTTTTCAGCTTGTTGCCAACGGTTACGTATATGAAATGTTGCGTGTTTGTGTGCGAGGATTTTCCGAAGGAAAATCAGAAGCTAGCAAACAAAGAAAGTCACGTTGGTTAAGCTAAAATTAGCAATTTTTTATATACAATGTTAGCCAAAGTATTTTTCTCTATTTTCAATAAAGTATCATATCCTCGTCTAAATAATCTTTTTTAAATTTTTCTTTGTTTATTTTTTCGTTATTATCAACTATATAATCTAGTTTTTTTGTCCAATCTTTAATTTTCCATTTTCCACTCTCTTTAGAAAAACTAAATTCAAGTTCGTTTTTCAACCAATCTTTATTTTTTGCTAATTCATGAATTTTGTAAAAACTTAATCTGTTTTCTTCATAATTAATTTTAGCTTCTAAAGTTCCAGATTCGGAATATTTTTCCCAAACTCCAATTTTTTGAACTGAACCTATAGTATACCCTTTAAGTTTTATTTTTCCATTTTTATGAAAGTAATTCCAATATTGAATTTTAGTATTTTCATTAACTATGTATCTGATTATAGACTTGCCATTTTTGTAATCTAAAAAATTTATATAATAGCCATTTATACTTACTGTTAGTTCTTTTCTATCATAAACAGTTTTTGTTTTATCTGTAGGGATTTTAATTTTTTCATATTTTTCTTTATCAAATAAATTCTCAATAAATGAATTCATTGGGTATTCTTGTAACCAATCTATTTTGATTAAGCTTGAAGAGGTAGTCTTTTGACTACAACTTTTAAAAAAAGAAGATATACTTAAGATAATAAGTAAATAGATTTTTTTCATTTTCATATTTTGGCTAACGGTTGGGCTATGATTCCATTGCGATGAAATTCGGTAGAATTTCGCAGTAGGAATCAATAGCTTTATTTCTTACATAAATTTACGAATAAGTACGTTCATAGCAATGGATTATAGCCGATGTTAGCTAACGTTTTTTAATTCAAAATAATTTATTCGGATATGAGATATGGCCAAATAGGGAAAAAGACCAGAATTAAAAGTAAAATGGAGAGGATAATACCAATTATTCCGATTTTTTTTTCGATTCTGTAGGACTTAATTCCTAGGGCCAATCCAAACAATGAAATTCCAATAGCAATACTTCTATTAATCCAATTTGTCATAACAACACTAGGTGTCACACCGCCTTCAGCTTCAAATTTTGAAGCAAATTCCATATAATTCTGGGAGAACTCGTAATTAATCCAAACTATAAGACAAATTCCAGTTATTGCTAGAATTATTGATGCAATTCCGTATTTCATTTTTAATGTTTGCTAACGTGTTTGTATATGGAAAGTTGCGGGTTTACGTGCAAGGATTTTCCGAAGGAAAATCAGACGTAGCAAAACAGCAACGACCTTTGGTTAAGCACTAAAATAGCAATTATTTTTATACGGTGTTACCACACGTTTTTTATTCCGTTATTTTTAATTTAGTCAATAATTGTTCATTAGAAAATCCAGAACAACTGTCGTCTTGAAAATTGAGCATTTCAATTCCATTGTCAAGATTATAACTAATTCCGAAATTACAAGAATTGTCAGCATTTTGCATTAAATTCAGTTTACGCTCAAACAAAGCTATTCTGTCAATAACAGATTCCGTTATTTTTATTTTTCCACGCTTTATTCTTTTTCCGTTTTTGTAATATTTATATTTTAGAAATCCATTTTTAGGTTTTAAAATCAGTTTGTCAGATTCAAAAGTCTGATGTCCCCAAGTTGTGTTTAAAATCCAACTTTTGTCGTTTTGGATTGATTCTTTTATTAGAGATTCCTTTTCGTAATCTTTGTATTTATTTACACAGATTTTTATTTCATTCAGTTTCTTTGCGTTTGTAAAAGTTGTGTCAATTATCTGTCCAAAAATGTTCGTGTATTCGATTTTTAAAAAGTCCGAGTTATTGACTAAAATCCTTTTTTGATTTCCCCAGTATTTTTCTGTTTGTTCAAATTTTTGGTCAGTCAGAATTTTAGGTTTAGCTCTATCTAACAAAAACATTGTAAATCCATTTTCTTGAATACAATCATTCGGAACTAATTCAATTCTGTTTTGGGCAAACAAAAAGAATGAATTCAAAACTAAAATTGTTGATATGAAAAGTGTTTTTCTCAAATGTGTGGTAACGGTTGGTGTAAGAATAGTGCGGATTTGAGAGAGGCTGATTTTCCGAAGGAAAATCGGACGCAAGCAAATCAGCACGGACTTACGATTGAGGAATAAACTTACGCATTATTTTTACACTTTGTTGTACATAGTGCATTTTTAATGTAAGAAGCTAAATAGCTCGTAATAAGTTATTTTATTTAATAAGTAAGGTAAAAACGTCAACAATAAAATTCTAAACAATTCCTTTCTATTCTCTTTCAAGTTTTCTGCCAAAAGGTTAATTTCGACTATACTTTTCAATTTATAGATTGATATACCAATTAAAATTAACAAAAGTAGGTTCTCACCAGAATAATATATAGTGAAAACACCGAATCGTAACATTCCGTATAACGAGTAAATTATCAATGGGATAATTAGATATAAAATTGAATAATCTTTCTGTGATTCAGTTTTTGAAAATTTAATTCCAATTAAAAGACATAATATTCCACCAATGATTTTTGAGTAAGCTATAATAATTGGAATCATTACAAACCAAAGAACATTTGGTTGAGAATATTTATATATAAGACCAAAACCAGATATTAAATATAGAACACCAAAAATCAACCAAAAAATTCCAATTATTCTTTTCGTTTTCATTTTTCCTGCATTGTGTACAACGGACTTGTGTATGAAACGTAGCGTGCAAAAGGACACGAACTTTTCGGATTAACACAGAGCCGAATTTTTATATTTTGTTTTTAATTTTTCTCTTTTAAAAATCCAAATTAAAAATTTGGCGGACTTTCTAAATATACACAAACCTTTCGATTAAGCACTTATTAGCTATGTTTTATACACCGTGTTGTATGCAGTGTTATTTTTTTAGTCTCTTTTTTATACTGGACCAAAAGTTTAATGTTTTTTCTTTTTTAGCATTTTCAAGTTCAGGTTTCCAGTATTCATCCCAATCATCAAGTTTGAGTATGTTTTTGGGCTCTAATTTTAGCTTTTCAATTAGGTTGTCTATTTTTAATATTGTCTCCTTTCCTGTTTTAATGATAGTATACTTATCTGGGTGTAAAAAAATATCAGAAACCCCAAATGTCCCGATTTTACCCAAAGGCATACGAATCCAAGTGTCTGTTTTAGGATGCCAAAATTGAGCTAAATCTACTGACTTACTCGTTCTACCAAACCTTTTTAATACAGCCCAATCCTCTGAGTACTTTTTAATATTGGTTTTTGAATCCATATATTCTAAAGTTCGTTTTCTTGTTTTTTTAGTTTTAAAATCAATTTCGATTAAGTCTCCTTTTGAAACATAAACAACTCGATTATTGCCTGTTTGAAAAACACTAAAGTCAGAATGTTCTTCTGCAAATAATCCTGTATCAATAAGTTTTCTATTTTCCCATTTGTAAAAGACAAAATAAAGAAGAATATAAACATCACCATTTCCTGTTTTAAATACTCTTGGAAATTCTCCGTGGATATATCTTCGAGGTGTATTTACTTCTAATATTTTTTTACATTTTCTATTGCCAGTGGCTACAGAAGAGACCAGCCAAACATTTTTTTTATCTAAGATTAACAGGTCGTTATTAACCCAAAAAGGAAAAGCTAAAGTTGGAATTTTATCAGTAGAAGTTACTTGTTCCCAAGTATTGATATCGAATGGAGTTTTACTGATTTTAATAGTTCCAGTTTTATCAAGTTCGTTCTTAAATATAGCACAATGGTAATTGTTCGTTATAGAAGAATCAGTATAATTAACAGCTTTAGTTTCAAACTTTTCTAATGGCCATATTTTAGTGTCAATAAAATAATATTTGCTTTTTTCATAACCACCACCTTTTGTGTAAAATCTTTCTTGACAGACGGATAATGGATAGTTTAATTTTAAATGACCTTTTATAGATTGCTTTTCAAAAGGGATTTGTGAGGATAGGTTTATTAGTTTTGCAGATGTACCCCATTTTTTTCTTGGTTGTTTTTGAAGTTGAAAAGAGATTTTATTTTTTTTGTTTTCCCTTTCAAAGTCTATTTTATTTTCCTCTTTTATTAGCACCAAGCAATATGAGTCACTATCTTCTATTATATTATAAAGAGCAAGGTTGAATGTACTTAATTCCTGGCCTAAAGCAAGTAGGTATTCGTCTGTAGGTTCAGAATTATAGTTGTCAAAAAGTAATTTAAATTTACTTTCAGAAAAAACACTCTGATGCTCAGTCCATTTTTGAGTAAGTAAAGAAACAGTTTCGTTAATTTCTTCTTTCCAATCAATTCTAATGCAATTGCTGTCAGTATAATTCATTTAAATTAATTAGTTTTTTTTTTGGCATTGCATACAACGGTTTGTATAAGAATAGTGCGTTTTTGTGTCCGAGGATTTTCCATAGGAAAATCGGAGTGACCAAAAGAGCACTAACCTTTTGATTTAGTATTAAACTTAAGCATTATTTTTATGCAATGTTGTGCGTAGGTTTTATTTTTTATTCAATTCAAAAGTTCCTTTGTCCATTGGGAAACTAGAATCATATTCGCCATTTATTTCAATTCCGTCATTGTCCTTAATTCCACCATATTCGATTAATTGTCCGTTACCAAAAGATAATTTAGCTTTAAAAAAACTTGGGTTGGATTGAACACGTTCATTTGGTCTTCTTTTTTGTGCTAAATTATTTCCATTAATATCAGATTCCGAAAAGTTACCTGATAATTCCACTATTTTATTTTGTCCAGGTTTATAAAGACTCCAAAGATTATAGTAAATCAAAGTTTCGCTTTTAAAATCCGTGTTATTTTTTTCTGGAATTGTAGTTAGGACTTTTCCACTAATAAGAGCGTACTCAGAACTGCTCCATTTTCCGTTCCAATTTGATTCCTCAAAGTTTTCTGGAATTGAAGTTCTATAGACAATTTCGTTCGATATAAACACAATAACAAATAGAATCAAAACTGTTATTAAAATTCGTTTTAATATTTTCAGCAATCTTTTTTTCATTCAGATTTCAGTTTTTCTCAACTTACGCATAACGGTCTAGTACAACCGTCAGTTACGGGTTTATATGTGTTAATTTTTGATTTGGCACAGACTTTAGCAATTCCAAGTGGATTCGGACATAGGCGAATCCGTCGTTTTTGCGGTTATACATTGTTGTACGCAGTTTTTTCATACTCCCATTATAACTTTATAATAGTCAAATTGCTCAATTTCTCCGTTTTCCTTTATTCTAAAAAATACTTTGTCAATTATATTCGAAGCATTAGAAAAATTTAAAAGATACCATTGGTTCTTTTTCAAGTCCGTAGGTAGCGTGTCAAACACATTTTTCGAATAATCGTAAAATTTTAGGTCAGCCACTCCGTCTTTCGTGAAAACCCACTTGTAATTTTCACTTTTTTCAAAAAATCTGATTTTTCTTTGGGCTTCAAACGGAAAGTTTTCACTGATAATACTGTCAATAAGATTTTTACTATCAATGTATTCCATAATTCTTTTGTCGTGTTCTTCTCCGCCAAGTGAGTTTCCGTTCAAAGTCATTATGGTGTCCATTTTCTTGCGATTTTTAGAAATCAAACTTTTTTCTGTTTGATTATATACGTTTTCGCCTAAATGTCCAGAAAATCCTTTTGTTGGTCCACAAAAGAGTGATGTTCCATCAGTATATTTTGTCGGTCTCCCTTCTTCATTAAATTCTGTTACGAATATTTCAATCAAGTCAAATCCGTCTTGAATCGGTTTGTCTCTATTTATTCCTTCTTTAGTAATTTGATATGAAGGGTCACTACATCCAAATAAGACTAAAAAAATGATGAAATATGTAGTTCTGATGTTCATTTCTCAAATTGCGTACAACGTGTTTGTATATGGTTTGTTGCGTGTTTTAAGCACCTAATTTAGCAAATACAAACCGAATAGAAAATCCGCGAGGATTTTCGTAAGTAGGCTAGAACTAGCAATAAATTATATACGGTGTTGGCACACGTTATTTTTCCGATTTTGTTTTAATTATTATAACTCCGTTTTTTCCTTTTTCTCCGTATTTTTCAATTGCAGATTCTTTTAAAACTGTAACCGATTCGATATCTTCAGGTTTGTATTTTTCAATTTCGGCTTTAGTAACTTCTTTTCCGTTTAAAATTATCAACGGTTCTTTTTTATTGTTTTGAATAAATTCATAACAGTTTGATACAATATCAATTCCTTCAATTGATTTTGTTAGATAGAATTTTTCGTCTATTGGATATCTTGATTCTTTCGTTTCGTCAATTGCCACATAGAAATACATAGACTTATCAGTTAGACTCCAATAGTCTGAACAACCTCTTGAACTCCAAGTGTTAAATTTCGGATACTTTTCAAGAACTTTTTCCGCTGTCAAATTTGAAAGGTCAATATAGTTTCCATCTGGTAATTTTCCTTTAAATTCTTTCGTTAATCTTATTTTCGAAATTAATTCAGTATCTCTGTCTTTTTGGAAAATTATTCCATTGTAAAGTTTTGAAATATATCCTTTTCTATTCTCAAATCGAGCATCTTGAACAAAACCATCAGAGCATAAATCCATTTCTATTAATTCCACTTCTTTCAAATTTTCATCCTGTTTTTTTAATTCAGATAATGTTAATTCACAAAGTTTTATTTCTGAAAGCTTAATTGTCTTTAGTTCCGAATTTTGACCGAACAAATTGAAAGTTGAAATTAAAATAATTATGGTTAAATAAATTTTCATATGTCGTTTTTCCTAATGTGTGCCAACGGTTACGTATACGGAAAGTTGCGTGGTTTGTGTGCGAGGATTTTCCGAAGGAAAATCAGAAGCTAGCAAACGAGCAACTAACATAGGTTAAGCTAAAAATAGCAATTTTTTATATACAATGTTACCCACAGTATTTTATTTTTCCCCCTTAATAGAACTAAACACAGGTACTTCGATTTTTTCATTTCCGAACTTAAAAACGGTCATTAATTTAATCGGATTCCATCCCTCTTTTGTTGGAGAATACTCATATTCGAATTCATTAACTGAAAGATTTTCTATAATCAATTTACGACTGTCATCATTCAATATTTGGTAAACATCATATTCAGGAATATTCTCTAAGTAATTGAAGACAAATTTCACTTTCGTTTTTTCATTAACTTTAAAATTCTCCTTAGATGTTTGTACTATTATATTTGAATGAGATATTTTGTCTTTTTTTGATTTTGAAATTGAGTCTTTTAATTCCGATAAATTCTTTTCAAGAATAGTTATCCGATTTTTCAATTCCTTAGTTTCATCTTTTTTACACGATAAAAAAACTAAAGGAATGAATATTAAAATCAGGGTGCGCGTGAGTTTTGTCATATTGTGGGTAACGGTAAATTGTATGAGTAGTGGCAGATTGCATGGTAGTTTTCTTTCAAACAACTATGTGGTTTGAGTGGGCTACAAACCTTGATTATTAGCACTTATCCTGCCATTACTTATACAAAATGTTGGCTGTAGTTTTCTAATTTCTCTTATCTCATTTTAAGTTCTTTACAAACCAATCAGTCACTTTTTCAATATATTCAACAGGAGGTTTATGCCCTGTATCATATTCTACAAATTCTTTCTTTTGAATTGGAATGAGTTCGAATAGCTGATAGGCTTCCTTCATTGTATACCACGAATCTTTATTCCCCATAAACATAAGAAA
This sequence comes from Seonamhaeicola maritimus, assembly GCF_008056315.1. Lineage (GTDB taxonomy): Bacteria > Bacteroidota > Bacteroidia > Flavobacteriales > Flavobacteriaceae > Seonamhaeicola > Seonamhaeicola maritimus. The sequence goes on from NZ_VRKQ01000010.1 coordinate 192,585, forward strand.
TGAGTTGCATTGAACACGACTTGCGAACGTAGCGGATTCAATTGGTTGATATTTAGGATTCCTTAATTGTGGCGTCACTCCTGCTATTGCTGTTTTGATTCGTGAATCCACGCTTGTCATCTGAAATGTAATTAAACCACCCATGCTAAGTCCTAACATACCGATTCGAGTAGAATCAATTTCCTTACGAGTTGATAAATAATCTATAGCACGACGGTATTCACACGTAGTTTGCATAATCATATTCCTTGCGGCAATAGGATATTTAAGTGAAGGTCCTTCATAATCGTTCTCAGCTGAACGCTCCCCATGATAGACAGCATCTAAAATCATTACAGCAAAACCATTGCTAAGCAATGCCTTCGTTACCTGACCGCCTTTTGGCCAACTCATATCATCGAACCAGCGTTCCTTTGAACCAAATATACCATCGACAATTAAAACAACTGGATGAGAACTAGCACCATTTTTCGGAATAACTAAATAGGATGGTACTCGACTGTAATTAACCCCTGTAAAAATAATTTTTTCTCGGGTTCCGTATGGAAGCTTCTGACTGCCAACAATTCCTGCATCTAATGGTATATCGGAATCGTAGTCATAAAATTGAACAATAGAGCGATAAATTTCATCACTAACAACTGGTAAATTGCCATTGGTATCAACATTTGTATTCTGTCCAAAGGTGGAAGCAAGAAATATAAAATGGCAACTAAATGAAAGTAATAAATTTAAAAGAATTGATTTTTTCATATTATTTATTTTAATATTTACATGCATTTAAATTACAGCCAACGGTTGGGCTATGGTTTGTTGCGTGAAAATCCACTAGGATTTTCCGCCGTAAAACAAACTTAGCGAAAAGGAAGGAATTTTCGGTAGAAAATTCCGAAGCAATGAATTATAGCCGTTGTTGTATGCAGTTATTTTATCAGTCGAAATGAATTCATAAAGACATCCACATTTTTGTCATCCTGTCCGATATACGTAATCGTGTAAACTCTATTCCCGTTTCTAAATAGTTTGCCTTGAATATGTCCTTTGATTCCCTTCTCGATTGCATTCTGTTTAAGGTTCAGAACGAAATAATGACCACTCAATCCATGTTGTTCAATAGGTTCTTGAAATTCCAATTTAAACGCTTCGGCCATTTTATTAGAAAAGTTAGTAACTCCTTGCGAATAAATTTGTTCGTCTGTCATTGACTTAATCATATGCTCTGGATAGTCGTTGTATTCTATTGAGAATATTTTATTTGGACCTAAAGAAGAACGGAATAAGTGAAGTTGAAACTTATCCAATCCAATTTGATTGTCAATTGCGGAATATCCTGGTTTAGTTGGGAAATCGGCAATAAAGTTCCCTTGTTCAGAGGCAAATTCTCCACCTTTAGTTTTGTAAATCATTTTATCCGACTCATTACCGCATGAAAGGAAAGTCAGAATGGTTAAGGTCAAAAGCAGTTTTTGTATCATTTACGTTTTCTTTAATTGCATACAACGGTATCGGCTATGATTTCGTTGTGGAATCATCCGCAGGATTATTCCGCCGAAATCCAGACCTTTCATTTATAAATTAAACTTTGTTTTAACTCGTTGCCACAATGAATTATAGCCATTGTTGTAACCAGTATTTTTTCTTAAACTTTTTAGTGGAACATTCACGTCACACTTATTTTTTTCCAAGTCAGAGTAATAACTGTCTTGAAATAATTTCAGGTTATCCCAATTTGAAAAACTTTGATAATGTCTCGAAGATGAATAACTTTTGTCAACCTCTAATTGTCCGACTATCTCAATTTCAATTTCTGCTTTTTTATAATGTTGAGCGTAGTACCAACTTATTTTTTCTTTTGGTTTGAACTCTTTATTTATTTGTTGTTCAAGTCCAAACAAAATGTTAGCATTTTCAAAATCTTGTTCAGTCGGTTTGTCAGACTTTTTTAAATCGGTTACCGCGACCAAATTAAGTCCGAATTCCGATTCTTTTTCTGATTCAAGTACGAATGCTCCACAGAAGTCGCCATCACTTAATTTGAATATTAAACAATCTCCTTTTTGGAAAATCGCACCTCTTTTTTTCTTAACCTTTCTCTTTCGTGCAGTTTTCTTTTCGGTTGATATTTTTTCCAGAAAGTTTTCTAATACTTTTTTCCGCTTTGTCAAATCCGATTTTGAGGCGTCAAGTTCTTTCCACAATTCAATGTCCTTTTCAGATTCCACAATGTCTTTAATTCGATTGTAGATTTTTGGGTCAAGAGCTTTACATTCCCATTGAGATTTTGCTATGGTAATCCAAAAATTATTTTGGTCTTCGTGAGAGTCAATCAGTTCTTTATTTTCTTTTAATAACTTTTCTGTTACGGAAGAAACTTCCATTCCTTGATTGTACAATTCAAAGAATTCATAATTGATGTCTTCGTAAATATCATTTGAAGAAATTCCTGTTCCCCAAGCTCCCATAGGCGTTTTTCAATATTGGTTACAACGTTTGGGCTATGATTTCGGCGTGGAAAAATCCGCAGGTTTTGTCCGCAGTTGAAATCATTCTTAAAAGTAAGAAAAGTTCTTTTGTTTAGCTAAAAAATAACGCTGAATTATAGCCGCTGTTACCTGCTGTTGTTTTAATTTAAATCAATTAGTTTAATATGCTCTATAAGGTCGTTTGCAATCTTAAAAGTTATTATACTACCAGTAATACAAAAGTCCGATGATATTAAGTGAATACTAACTTCATTATCACTCATATTCAAGGTCGATTTATAATAATCTCTTTTTAGATTAATTAAAGAGTCTCCTACTGAATGATTGTTAATTTGAACAGAGATATTGTTTATTTTTTTGTCCCTGATTTCTAAATCCTGTAGAAGGTTATTAGGCCAGAATTGAAAATATGAATTTTCGTAAATATAATAGACCATATTTTCGTCATGATATTCACTCCAAATAGTTTTTATTTCTTTTGGTTTTGAAAATAAGTTCGTAACTAATTCAGGTGTTAGGTCGTAAACTTTTATGTCGTTAAGTGTTACAGGATTTACAATCGAATGAGTTTCTGCCCATTTATTTTGTCCAATTGCCGAAATTGATATAAAAAAAATAATCAGCAGAGGTTTAAGTGAATTCATTAGTAGTTGTTGAAAATTGCTGGTAACGGTCTAGTATAACCGTCAGTTACGGGTTTAAAATTACTATTTTTCGATTTAGCACTGACGCTCGCAATTCTGAGTGGATTCGGACGTAGTCGAATCCGCCGTAATTGCGGTTAAACATTGTTGTATGTAGTGTGTTTTTATTTTTTAGATTTTTCAAAACTTGAGCGTGAATTTCCGTCGGGTGTCATATCGAGATATTTTCCATTAATCCAAAAGAGTCCATTTCCGAATTTCTCAAAATCGGCACCATTTTCATTATAACTATTCCATTCGCTTAACTCTATTTTGCAATAACCATCATTACTTCTTTTCCAAGTTCCATTTTGTTTAAGCGTTATGCTGTCCTCTTTATAAAAGTGTTCGAATGTTCCATCTTTATTTAACAATAAATAATTTTCGGCGCTTGGATTATTTTTGCAAACAAATTTTCCAGAAATCTCTTCAGGACAAGACCTTAAATTCAAACAACTATTTAAGATGAGGGATGAAATAATAAGAGAAGTAATTTTAATTTTTTTCATTTACAATTCTAATTATAGTGTTTGAGTAACATTACATACAACGGCTCTGGCTAAGGGTAGTGTGGGAGAGATAAATCAGAGATTTATCGAGAACGCACTAAGCTGAAGCCTTTTTGTTTAGTTTTTAATTTTGTTATCAAAAGCTAAATCGAAAAGGGTTTAGCGACCTAGTAAATATACACAAAACATCGGATTAGAAATCAAGCCCACATTAACTTTAGCCGTTGTTGTACACTGGCTTTTTATTCAGTTTTTATCAATCTATCCAATCTTTCTTTAAGGATTGAATAGTTTTCAATTTCATTTTCTTTTTTATAGGTTCTATTACCAAATCCAAATTCCAGAATGTTCTTTAAATATTCATCTTTGTATACTTGTGTTAAATATTTCTGTACCGCTTCTGGTTTACATATAAAGATTCCAGCTAAAACGTCAGCAGGCAATTCATTTGCAGAACCTTTTGTTTTAATAAGCATTTTTAAAAAGCTATTCAATAATCCAAAATCTTTTCCATCACAAGTGATTTTTTCTAATTTCAGTAAGGCTGGGTTTAATTTTGTATCAATATATTCGTGACTATAATCAGATTTCCCATAATTATCAGTATAGTCATTCATTATCTTTAAAATCTCCTTTTTATCCTGTCCAAATACAGTTAATGATAAAGTAATTATAATAACGGTGATTAATTTTTTCATATCATTTTTGTGTGCTTGTGTACAACGGTTGGTATAAGAATAGTGCGGTTTTGTGTCCGATGATTTTCCGTAGGAAAATCGTAGTGACCAAATACGCACTAGCCTTTTGATTTAGAATTAAACTTAAGCATTATTTTTATACGGTGTTGGCAATAGTTATTGTTTTGTCAACCATTCCTGATTTTCAATTTTATTCATTCGAGTTTTTAAGATACCTCCTCGCATTCCTATATAGATATCTTGTCCTTTAATCAAAATTGAGTTTGGATATAAATAATACCGCCAAAACCCTTCTTCAACAAGAGTTTCTATTTCAAAGTCTTTATTTACTTTTATAAGTCCCTTTGAAGTCACTATTAGAAACTCATTATCTTTTGTCAATGTGGTTGAATAGGGTGCATTTGGCAAATCAACTTTTTTCTCAACCGTCCATTTATCATACTCTTTTTTAACTTTAAGGATTTGTCCTCTAGACGTGGTCATGTGAGCTAGTCCTTCTGTAGCATAAATTTCTCCATTTATTTCAAATAGGTTTTTAATATTTCCACTTGTTATTCTTTTATGTTCTGTTCCCTTGTCATTAAACCAAAATAAACTTCCACCAAATTCTCCCACATCAAATCCTACTAGCCATCCATTTTTAATCTTTAGGTTTACTTGCTTTCCTGATTTTGGAGTAATCTTAAACGGTAATTGAGTTCCTTTAATATTCTTATAATCATAATCTCGATATTCAACATCCCCTTTGTCATTTAAGAATATTTCATATTCATTATGAGAACGATTTAATTTTTTAGCTTCTTCTTTCGTCGGTGGATTATTAATTTTTAATTCGGTAATAGGATTGGTATTTATTAAAAGAATTCCTAATGTTAAAATTGATAGTAGTTTTGTCATTTTCTAATTATTGCCAACGTGTTTGTATAAGATTAGTTGCGTGTTTTAAGCACTAAAGTTAGCAAATAAATCACGGATAGAAAGTCCGCAAGGACTTTCGTACGTAAGCTAGAACTAGCAATTTATTTTATACGGTGTTGTAAAACGTTATTTATTTTCAGTTTCTATTTTTATATGATTCAATACTCGTTTATGTATTCTGTGAATTATAAAGTCAGACCAAGTTTTCCAGTAAATTTCTGGTGTAACATCTACTTTATACCAAGTCGTTCCTTCTAATTCCGTTTTATTCTCTCCGATTTTGGTAAGTTTAAATTGACCTTTATATGACTTGAAATAACCATCTAAATGTGGTGGATGAATTTCCCAAAACGGATTAAATTCATTCATAGGAATTGGTTGTTCTTTTACGTCAAATTGTAATAAATTCGGTTCGTTCCAAGTTGTGATTGGTTCTACAAAACTACCAGTTGTAAAATTACAATATCTTATTGCTCCAATTCCAGTTCCTTTAATAGTTGCGTCTGTTGGATATGAAATTCCAGTTTTAAATATCCAGTCAGTTGGTTCGTCTATTTTGTCAAAAGTCACAACGTTTTTCCAAACATTCTCAATATTTGAGTTAACAATAACTTTCGTTCTAACAGGAATTAAGTTTTCAGGTTCATTAACATAGTCGAAACTCATAGAACTTACGCAAATGATAAGAAGTCCAATTGTTGTATTTGTCGGATTTATCCACTTTCCAGAGTTTGCTTTAAATCCTAAATAAGAGCCAAGCCAAACTAATAAAGCGATTAATGGCAAAGACATTGCAATACAAATCATTCCTTCAATTGCGAAAATCAAAAGTCCAATTAAAACAATTCCGAGTGTTAGAAAACTTAATTTATAACTCTCTTTTTTACTTATTTCTGATAATTTTCCATTAATAAAAGGTGGAAGAAATCCAATTATGAATGGAATAACAAGAAATACAGTCCAACCATATTCTTTAAAAATTCCAATTTCTATATATCCTAAAATCGCAGATACGATTAGAGTGATTAAAATTGAAAATAGTTTCGGATTTTTCTTCATTTCTAGGATTTCGTTCTAATGTTTTACAACGGTTTGTATAAGATTAGTTGCGTGGTTTAAGCGACTAATTTAGCAAATACAAACCGAATAGAAAATCCGCGAGGATTTTCGTAAGTAAGCTTGACTTAGCAATTAATTTTATACGTTGTTGTACCCAGTTATTTTTTCATTTTTATTATTCGATTACTAAATAAATTTTCGTCTAAAGCTCTTATCCTGTAAAATATCTCTAAATCATTTTCAGTCAGTTTTGATAGTGTTATAAGTCTAATTGAGTTGTCATCATCGATTAACTCAATAAATTTACCTGATTTGTCTAATTTCCAGTTGCCTTTAAGTATGAATTTTTTATCAGAGACAATGGAATCTTTAGTAAGAGTTCCTGATTTTAATAGACTGAATTTTTTATTTTCATCGAAGATAATTTCAAATTTCTCGTTTGTTAAAGTGTCTGAACCGAAAATTGGGTCAAACGGAATTGGATTATTAATTGCGTGCCAATTTCCTATCAACTTTGATTCAAGTACTGTTAATTGAGTATTATTTAAAAAATTGGTGTTTGAGAGTTTGATATTAGTCAATTTAGGTTTTTCAGTGAAATTTGAATGTTCAAATGTATTTCCGATTAATGTGTCGTTATTTGTTCTATAAAAATGGTAGACTCTTTTTTCAGGTCTAATCACATCATTATATATTAGGAAAAGATGGTTTTTATATAAATCTGTTTTCCAATTTCCCCAATTATTATATCCATAATCCTCGTTAATTTGTATGATTCTTAATTCATTATCATTCAATAAGTGCAATTCAGTTCCGTAATTATAAGAATTAATATCTGCATTAATAGTCCAATTAGTATTCTCCAAGAAGCTTTCTTTTAATTTTTGAGAATCAGTCAAATGTGACTCATTTATTCTCTCAAAAAATATTTCTTTTGTTGATGTTTTACTAACTTTTTCTTTGAATACTATAAGTTTTTCAGTTACATAACCTTTAATTTTTCCTTTATCAAAAGTTATTTTTAATTTTCCTCTTTTAATTGTGTATTTACATTTTAGGTCTTTTTCTCCTATACCCTTAATTATAACATAATTATCATCCAAGAAATCTAGTAATAAGTAAGATTCGTGATAATAAAAACTTGTTTGGATTGAATCAAGTTTTACCATTTTAATTTCTTCTCCCGATAGGTCAACAACTTCTTTGTTTTTTTGCGTTTCTTTTAGATACGAAGAAATCCAAATGTCATTGTTTGTTTGAGCAAAGGATTGTTGAGTTATCAGAAATAAAAACCCTAAAAATAAATATTGTAAAGGTCTTGTCATAATTGGGTACAACGTTTATGTATATGAAATGTTGCGTGTTTGTGTGCGAGGATTTTCCGAAGGAAAATCGGAGTGACCAAACACGTACTAACCTCTTGATTTAAGATTAAACTTAAGCATTATTTTTATACGATGTTGTAAATCGTTTTTTAATACTCATAAGTCAGTTCAATGTTATTGTCCGTAGGTATATAAATGGTATAATCGACTGGTGTGCTTATTCCATTTTTTATTTTTAGTATTCTTATGATATTATTTTCATTTTCGGCAACAAAAACATTAAATTGATTGTTAACCTCCGATGCTTCGAATGTACTAAAACCACTTGACCCAGTAGTGTATTTGGAGTCAAGAAATTGATTATAACCTATATCTAATCCAAAGGGGTACAGTGACTGAACTTCGAAAATATCTCCATCTTGTACTGGAACGAAATTATTTAAATTGATTTTTACATATGTTTTTTTAGGTAAATAGCATGTGTTGCCAATTATTGTATCACGAGAATTAATTGAATAAATTGCTTGCCCAAGAAGAGGTTGAGTCGTTGTGCCTATTAAATTGTCAGATAAAATATATTGTGAAACGTCTAAGCTAGAATCATCGTAATCTATTATAAAATATCCATCAGCTGATTCACCTAATTCACTATCTTTAATATAGAATTCTTGATGGAAGTATCCATTTTCATCCGTTTCGGTTTTCACAATGTATCTTATAGAACCTCCACCAAAAGGACCTCCAGGGATTCTATATTTTAAGGAAACTTTTACTCCTTCAATTCCGACATTATTTAGTGTAATAAACCTGCCTTGTAAAGTAGTACAGTCTGAAGTACAAACATTGCCCGTATCATCTGTTTTAGAGCAATTATAAAAGGTTATTAATAATAAAATGATAATAGTTTTTCTCATGGAGTAGACTTTATTCAATAGATATCGAAATTTTCAAGAGGTTGCGTCAAAATGTTTTACAACGTTCTAGGCTATGATTAGTTGTTGATTGGACAGTTTTGTGCCAATGGCTGTGCCGACAATCGGACTGAGCGATGGAGGAGGCACTTTGGATGGCGAAACAAAACTGGCTTAACGTTCATAGCTTTTTATTTCTTCTTTTCTCAAATTTAGTAATTCTTTCTGTTTTAGTTCCTCTGCAACAATTAATTATAGGCATTGTTGTGGCACGTTATTTATAATCATATTTTTTTCTCCAAATTTCTTCTCCTTTCAAAAAGTCAAGAAGGATTTCAGTCATTTCTTTCACTGTTGTAGGCGGTTTTACCAATAAAATGTGGTCATCATCTGTCACAAATCCTGAAGCTAACCCATCTTCTTCTAAACTTCCGCTTACATGTAAACTTTTGTATCCATCTCCATTTTCATCTTCCAATTGCACAATATGAAATTCATTCCAATTGATTGATTTCATTGTGTTTTTTATTATTTCTGCTGTTGCTTTCTCTGAAATAGTTTTTGTGGAATCTCCGTAATTGTACAAAACAGAAAGTTTTAAATCTCGCTTTTTTGTCTGAGCTCAACTTTTTGAATGATAGTAGTTTTTTTAGTGACTGCTTTTTTGCTTGAATTCCAGCTAGCTAAGACAATTATTCCAATTAGCGCTAAAACTCCTAATATTATGGTGTTGAACATTCTTCTCACTTGATTTTTTTTATAATGTGCTACAACGTGTTTGTATAAGATTAGTTGCGTGGTTTAAGCACTAAAGTTAGCAAATAAATCAAGGATAGAAAGTCCGCGAGGACTTTCGTAAGTAGCTAGAACCAAGCAATAAATTATATACGGTGTTACCTGCTGGCTTTTATTTTTTCAAATTCCGTTTCAAATTCCGTTTTTAATTCCGTTTTAAATTTTTCAACTTCTTTTGATGAATAAGAACAACAAAATCCGTCTTGTATTTTCCAAGTTCTAAATTTATAATTTCGACCATTTGATTCAAATTCAGATTCTGTCATTCGAATAAATCCTTTTTCGGTTTCGTCAGAGTTTAAATAGATTCCAGAATCCATTTTCATATCTGTTTCCCGCAGGTTTTCATTAAAGTCAGATGAAGTTAAAAGAATTCCACTCTTTGGTATTTCTATTTTTTTATTCCAAGTCAAAGCTGATATGGACAAATCTTTCGAGTTTTCAACTCCATAAATTATTGTCACATAACTTTTGTTAAATTCCGTTGGTAAAACGAGTGTTTTAGTCCGATTGAACTTATAGTTATAAACTACCACTACAAGTAGCAATAAAGCTAATTCAGTCAGAAATATTTTTTTGTAATTCTTAAGCCATTTTTTTAATCCAAAGTCAACAACAAACAGTAAAATTCCGATGACAATTAATGCAATAACAGCAAAAAATCCCCAACCTAAATTTCTTTCCTTAATTACAATGAATATCGCATAAATTATAGACGATATTGATAAAATCAGAAATGGTGTTATTTTTTTTAACGTGTTGTTCATTCAGCTTGCAGGTAACGGTCTAGTATAACCGTCAGTTACGGGTTAATATGCGTTAATTTTCGGTTTAGCACAGACTTTAGCAATTCCGCGTGGATTCGGACGTAGTCGAATCCGCCGTAATTGCGGTTATACATTGTTGTATGCAGTTTTTTCATTCTCCTAATATTTCTTGGTCATAGTCATATTCCGCTTCATTTGGAAAAAATCCATTCAAGTCAGGAAAAATTAACTGTAAATAATTGAATTCCGAATTTTCATAAAACTTAAACGAACTCAACGTATATTCAGTCAGCTTATCATTTTCCACCTCAATGAAGTAAACAGGAAATCGGTCAATTAAATCATCAATTTTTTTATTCAGCGGTATTTCTTTGAATTTAAATCTTTCCGCATAATTAGTAATCAACGTATTTGTTAGTCCATTCGGAAGTCCAGAAATGAAAAGTTCAGGAATTCTAAAGTTTTTATAAATTCCAGTTGAGTATCCAAAAGGCGTAAATCCAATTTCTTCCATTACGTAGGTATTATGAAATCCATATTTTTCAATATTGTCATAAACCATTTTAAAATACTTTTCCCTTTTTTCGTCACTCATTTTTTCGGTTTTGCTGAAATTGCATACAACGTTTATGTATATGAAATGTTGCGTGTTTGTGTGCGAGGATTTTCCGAAGGAAAATCAGAAGCTAGCAAACAAAGCAACTCCCATTGGTTCAGCACAAAATAGCAATTTTTTATATGCAATGTTGTACGTAGTGTTTTTATAATCCATCAAATACTTTGTCAACCGAATCACTTACAATTTTTTCTTGACTTATCATATTTATATAAGTTTTATCCGATTTCAATTTCAACGTTTTTTCTATATTCGAAAAAGCCCAGTCGTAAGTCCCGCTAAAAATTTTATTTGTCAATTCTAATTCAGAGTTTGAGCGATTAGAGTTAATTTTTAGTTTTCCTTTATCAAAAGCGAATTCCGTTTTTAATTGCTCTGATTCGAATCCAGGAAGCGTTAAAGTTGAGTCAGATACTTTAAAATTCATACTTTCAGAGTTTTCATATCCACCATATACGATTCGGATAGTTTGATTCAGAGTTTTAGGATATACGCTTTTTCCCTCATAGGTCATTTCGGTAATTATCCAATTTCCATCGAGTTCAATTTGATTATTCAAATCACACGATAAAAAGGTCAAAATAGTCAATATAAGAATGAATTTCCTCATCTGGTTCAACATGTCTAGTCCTGAAATATGGCTACAGGTTAAAAAATGATTTACGCTGTTAATTTATATACCATATTTGGTATTTTATAGTCTAAAGATAAATGTAATCTTATTTCATTGTATAAATTAATTGCATTTTTTGTAGCTCTTTTTGCGTGAGCCGTATCAGTAAAGGTTTGGTCAAGATAAAATTCATCTTTAAGAATCCCGTTAACCCTTTCAGCCAAGGCATTTTCATAGCAATGATTTTCTTCGGTCATGCTAATATTTATCCTATTTCTTTTAAGGATTTGTGTGTATTGATTGCTGCAATACTGTATGCCTCTGTCCGAATGATGAATAAGTTGTTTAATACTTCGACTATGCTCAGTACAGGTATTTTTAACTTGATATAAAGCTTTATTAAGGGCTCTTACACATCCTTTAAGTTCTAAGCTATCACTAAGGTCATAACCAACAATTTTACGAGAATACATATCTGTTATTAAAGCTAAGTAACAAAAGCCTTTCACGGTTCTGATATAGGTAATATCAGATAACCAAACTTGATTAGGCTTGGTTACTTTTACATTTTTGATGATGTTTTTATACTTATAGAACCTGTGTAATGAATTGGTTGTTCTAGAGCTGTATTTCTTTCTAAGAGTTAGCATGTTGTGTTTTCTAAGGACGTTGAACAGGGTGTCTCTACCGACTTTAAGGTTGGCTTTATTAAACTCGTCATGCAATGATTTTTTGAGTTTACGAACGCCTTCTCTAGGAAGGGATTTGCGCCTTTTCTTAACTATATTTATAATTTGTTGTTCTAACTCTAAGCGTTTTCCAGCTCTATCTTTATACTTGTAGAATGCATCACGTTTGAGTCCAAAACAATGGGTTATAGTTGTTAAAGAAGCAAATCCCTTAGCTTTATCTTTGGCTTTAATTAAGGCTAGATATTTAGCTTTTTTTTTAGTTCCGCTACAGATTTATATCCCAATTGTTCAGCAGCTACTTCTAGGTAGGAATCCAGTACCAGAGCATCTAAATCCTTTTTAAGTAAGAGCTGTTTTAACTGTTTGATTTCCTTTTGAAGTGCTTTAATACGTGTGATTTCGTCTTTTGTTTCCACTTTAATTCTGGTGTTCATTAGGTCTTTACGGTTGTACTTTCTAATCCATTCGTTAATGGTAGTAGGAGCAATACCATAAAGTTTGCCGAGTTGATACTTGTTTAGTTTACCTGTGGTAAGTTCGTCTAAAATTTTCAGTTTAAAAGGTTCTGAATACCGTCTGATTACTTTGTCGTTTTTGTACATAATGTTTAAAATTATGTAGCCTTTATTCAGGACGGGTCATAATGAAGCACAACGGTTTGTGTAAGGATAGTTGCGTGATTAAGCAACTAACTTAACAAAAATGGAACGAACCAGAGGAAAATCCGCAGGATTTTCCGAGTGGGCTGGAACCAAGCAATTATTTTTATACAATGTTAGCGGTAGTTTTTATTATTTCTAATTCGATATGTTCTAATTAAATTTTCTAGCTTTTTAGGACTTATATCATAGTCGTCAATTTTCAGCTTTTCAAATCCGTTTTTATAGTCATAAATAAAATAAAATTCTCTGTGCTTTCCAGAGCCTTCCATTAAAACCTCTTCATTTTTTATTTCACTCCAACTTTTAAATTCAGTATTTATGGTTTTAATTCCTTTACTGTCTATTGTTATTTGCGGATTCCTGTCAAAAACTTGTTTTAGTTCCTTGAATCCGAAATATCCTCCAGCTAAAGTTAGTAAAGTTCCGAAAATATAGCTGTCCGAGTTTACTAATAAGTATATTCCCCCTGCTAAACATATAAGCATTATTATAAACTCATATGTGTTTTTAATTTTTGAATAGTAAATTACAGATTGACTTGGAACAGAACGGTCTTCTTTGAAAACGTCTTTTTTCTCAAACTTTTTCTCTAATTCAGCCCATTTTCGTTTGTCAGAGTCGGTTTTGATTTCTGTTTTGTTAAACCAACTATTGTCTTTCCAAATTAAACCTTGTTGAATTGCTTTCTTTTTAAGTTCGTGAACGTTTCTAACGTTTTCAAAAGCCCAAATCCTCCATTTGGTAATTCTGTAGCTCCAATATAGCCAAGCAAGTAAAAATCCAATTAAAAAGCTAATAGCTATTCCCCAATTTGGAATCAGTTTTTGACTGAACAGAAACATAGCTATACAAGGTGTTCCCAACAATAAAAGCCAAACAGGAAGATTGACTGTCAAATGTCCTCTCTTTATTGCTTTATCGACTGTTATCTGCTCTCTCATTTAAATTTGGGGTCAAATTACCGCTAACGTTTAGAATATAATTTTTTGCTTTGGATTGTGCGAAAGCTTTATGCGGCAATTGATTATATTCCTGTGTTATAGCCTTTTTCTTTTATCATTTTAATTTCGGCCATACACCGAGCTTTTCAGTAATTAGTATTTCAATTTTGTCGGTTGCCAAAGGTTTTCTGAACATTGAACTAATCGGCAAATTTGAATGTTTTATTCTTAACGTTTCTGGATTATCGAATAATACTTCATAGCGTCCTTCTTCTGGAATATCTACGATTAAAATCCTTTTAGCTCTTTTCCCAAAAGCATATGCTTGTACTGGCCAAAAAGCCTTTTTACATTTAATCGATTCATCTGTTGCGATATTCTTTAAGGAGATTGAGAATTGATTAAGGTTCACACCAAATCCTCCAAGTGAATAAATTCTATATCTCGAGGCTTTCAAGTCGACAATTTCTTCCGTGCTATTTATGTTTATTGGTCTTCCCAAACTAATTTTTCATTGGCTATAACGACCTGAATATGCGGAGTGCGGGATTTCAACGCTCCAACCTATCAAGCCGATACGATTTTTAATAAATGTACAAAAGTTTAAATTACCTACTTTGCCCCGCATTACGTATATTTTTTGTTGGTGGTAGTTTTATTTCATAAAAACCTATCCAAGGTAAATCTTCTGTCCATTCACTTGGAGTTTCATAGCATTCTCCTAATTCATTCCATTTCCAATAATAATGATTACTTGGAGCCATGCTATCACCTCCATCTAAAACTTCATCCCTTACATAATGAATAGTTCCAATTTGTCCATTTTCTAAGTATTCAATATAGAAAGAATGGCTTAGGTTCCAGTTTGATATTGTGTCATTTAAAGACCAATGGATAATTCTCTTTACGAGCTTTCCACTTTCATTATATTCAAGTCTTCCATTACTTATTTCCTTCTCTTTTATAATACCAGTGTTATACCAACTAAAAATAGTATCCATTGTATACAAATACTTTTTTACACCATTTTCATAATACTCTTCATGGTAGAAAACATCAGTTATAGTTCTTTCAATAAGATGTCTTGTACTTGTATCCTTCTCTATATGACTCTTTTCTTTATACCTTTTCTTCAATTGATGATTGTCATATAAAGCAAAGCCCTCCTTATAAGCCGTGTCTCCAATGCTATATTTATAGTCCCAAGCTTGTAATTGTCCATCATCAAACCATCTTTCTGTGGAGTCGTTTCTATTATAATAGGCTAAAGCTCCAGATTCATAAAATTCTTTTGTCCATGTTGGATAGGAGCGATAATAAAGGACTTGGTCAGGGAAATGATACAAATATTTTATTTCTCCACTTTCGTAAAATTTCATCCAAATACCTTCTTGAAAACCATATTTATTAGTCTTATTAATCTCCTGACCGTTATAAATTTCAAATGTCGGTTCTTTTACTTGATAGTGTTCATTTGAAAATTCAATCCTTTTACCGTTAAAATATGTTTCGTAATTAAGCTGAGCAAGTCCATAAATTTCATAGCTGATAGAAAAACAACAATTGCATTCACAATAATCGCCTTCATATTCAGTATATGGGAGTAAATTCAGTCTATTATTCTCAAATTCCAAAGAAGGATTCAATTCAACACAACAATTCTCAGAAAAGTTCACTGTAATAATTGTAACATTATCAATTGTTTCTATGCCTGTTATTCTATTTTTTATTCTGTATGGGTCAAAAGTATTATCACAATCTGCCGCACGCCAATTTTTAAGTATTACATTACAGTCGTCTTTAATTTGTGAAAATGAACTTTGAAATGTAATACAGAATAATCCCAATGTTAGAATTTTCAATATTTTCTGGTTTTTTATTTTCATTTAGTTTCTAATATGCAGATTCGTCCTCCTAAATTACCGCCAACGTTTATGTATAAGGAAAGTTGCGTGTTTGTGTGCGAGGATTTTCCGAAGGAAAATCAGAAGCTAGCAAACGAGCAACTAACTTTGGTTTAGCTAAAACTAGCAATTTTTTTTATACGGTGTTGTGCAACGTATTTTATTTGTTTACTCTTTTCCTTTTTACGTATTTTCCAATGAAAACAATTCCTGATGCTTGAATCAAAGTGTTTAAAAAGAGTAAAATCAGATTATTGATTTTCCAAAATTCAGTATTGTTCTGCAACAGTGGGAATCCGACTTTAAATTGTCCGATTGGAAATCCGACAACGCTATTTATAATTCCATTAAATTCAACCTGTTTATCATTCACGTTGTCTCCCATTGACAGGATACCTAAAACAACAGTCAATATTGATAATCCAATCAAGATGAAAATCATCATTAGTAATACTTGGTAAATTGTTTTTCTTTGACTTTTCAAAATTTATCGTTCGATATTCAGTTCAGATATGTTGCACAACGGTTTTGTGTATGATTTCGTTGCGTGTTTCAGCAACTAATTTAATAAAAAATAGAAGGCATTAATTCAGCGCGAGGATTTTCCGATGAGGAAAATCAGAAGCAATGAATTATACACGGTGTTGTGTGTAGTGTTTTTAATCATTCGGTTCGTTCAATTTATAAATATCGTTGCAAATTATATCTACGCAACAAATTCCGATGAGAATATTGGCGTAATTCTCATTTTTTATGTCAATTCGTTTTCTTTTTATTCGACCAATGAACTTACTATTTAAATAAACCATTTTTCCAAATCCGTTACTCACAATTTTGACTTCCGAATTTTCAGATTTATAAAATGATTTATTTGAAAATCCAATAAATTTAATCGGATTATGTGATTTCCAATTTATATTTTTTTCAGAGTCTTTTATTTCAAAATCGTAATTTTTATTTCCTTTCAAATCGATTGCACAATTTGTTCGTTTAATACTGAACTCCTTGTCTTTGATATTCTGTTTGGTAATTTCCAAATATGTTAATTCATTCGATAAAGCACTTCTAAATTCAATCCGCTTTAAATTTCTTAAAATGAAATTGTCGTAAATGAATTTACCTTTAAAATGGATTAAATCTTTTAGTTCAATGAATTTAGACATAAGGTTTGGTTACATTACACACAACGTTGTTGTATAAGGAAAGTTGCGTGTTTGTGTGCGAGGATTTTCCGAAGGAAAATCAGAAGCAAGCAAACGAGCAACTAACTTTGGTTTAGCTAAAACTATCAATTTTTTTTATACGGTGTTAGGCAACGTTTTTATTTTTTTGTCAGTCATTGTTGCTGTTTTAGACATTCCATTTATAATTTCGAATGTCATAACCAAAGCAATTGATGAGTCCAAAGCCATTTTAGTTTCTATAAGTATTTTTCCTATTGCATTAATCGCTATCTGTAATGTCTTTTCGTTATTTTCAATATTTATATTATTATCAATGAATTTTCTTGTTTCATATCCAACTCGTAATGGCAATAAGAATGGTTTGTTATCTTCTGGAATTGATAAATTTAGATTTCCCCATTCCGTTTTTCCAACATTCTTCGCGTAATTTTCAAAAATTCCAGTTAGAGAAGGAAAAGAACTATTGTCAAAATGAGAATTAATTTTACTTTTAATTCTAGCAAAAACACATTCTTCAGGCAATTCAGTCCATTTTTCTACAGCGATTTCTCCAACAAGTAATTCATTAATTTTCTCGGAAAAAACTGCTGAACCAGGTTCGAATTCGTGTTCGTTAATTGAAAATTCATTCGTAACTTCAATACATCTTTCTGCAACAATTGTAGAAATCAAACATATCGCATCTTCTACTCGAACCCCTTTTTTAGATTGAATACTGTTGTAAACAAAATTCACTAATTTTTCTGTCAGTTTTTCGTCAGTTGTTTTTAAACTTAAAAAATCAAAAAATCCCATATTCTATTCAGATGTTGATTGGTTTGTCAAATGTTGCCTAACGGTTTGTATAAGATTTCGTTGCGTGAATTTAGCGAAAACCTTTACAAGTACAAAACCAAACTGAAAATCCGCAGGATTTTCGGTAGTAAACCGAAAGAAGCAATGAATTTTATACGTTGTTGCCAACTGTACTTTTCATTGAAGAACAAACGTTCATTGACATACTGAAACCTTTATTTTTTTCCGAGGGAAGGCAAAGTTGCTGACGGTCGGAAGCAAAAAGTTTGAGAAATATTAAATTAATAAGCTGTTTTATTAAGAATCGGTTGAAAATTTCTATAAAATACCTGATATCGATTGATATATCGCAATTTTAACAACGATTTAGCGTTAAAATAGATGGAAATTGTTTAATTTGTATCAACAAAAAAACGCCAGTACTACGAATACTGACGTTTGATTGATTGCATTATCTTAGTCTTACACGTCTAGTAATGCGAATCGTCCGAGTGATTCTTACCGTCCTTGACGGAATACGAATCGTTCTACGAGTGGTTCTCATAAGTTCTTTGTTTTAAGGGTTAAACAATTGACGGATACGGACTTTCCGCATCCCGATGGTTTTAATTAGGTGTTGACCTGTAATGAGGTCCAACCTTTTTACCATTCCGTTTGTACGGGGCGACATACACTTTTTTCTTGCCCTTGCCTGTTTTGGCCATAATAATGGAATTTTTGTTAAACATTTTTCTTAAATCAAAGCCGTAAGAACTCTCAGCTCAAACCCTTGTTACCGCAAGGGTTTTATTTTTATTTCAATCGTTTCTTTTTAGTTTAAAGGGCGCTATTTCTAGCACCCTTGGTTTTTTACCTACATCCTGATAATATCAGGTGATTTAGCAACCTTCAACAAAATAGTTTCAACCATATTTGAAAAATTACGGTTTTCTTCTTCTGCTAAAGCTTCAATCTTTGCAATAACACTAGGGTTTAACCTAATTGTTTTCGCTTTTGTGCTTTGTGTACTCATAGATTGCTTTTATTAAGGTTATTAATAGCAGTTTAAATTTAGGAAAGAAGTTTTTAGAAACAAATAGAAACACATAAACGTTTTCAACAAGTTTTTAACATTCAGATTATTAGTCCGCAAACAAGCTAAAAAAAGCGTCGAAAAAAAATAAAGACAATTCAGTAAGTCAGTTTAATGAGTAAGAGTACAGTTGTATTGTTGGCAACGTTTTGTGCATGGAATGTAGCGGTTAAATAAGCCTTATTTCCATGCTTGGTATTTACCTTAAAAATATGACAATAAGTTTAATTTAAGCTTATTAATAGCTATTTTTTATGCACGGTGTTGTGTTTAGTAATTTGGAAATTTCCTCGGGAAATATCCAGAATTACGTAGGAAGACCTGACGCTACATAGTAACTTCCTGTCTGATGGTCATGGTTCTAAAATTATGCGCTATATCAAGCCTGATATGGTTCGTTATTTTATAAGCAAGCTAGCACTTTTGTTATTGAAAATCACATCAGTGCTATCAAATCAAAAGCATGAGAAGTACTTGACTTTGTCAAAAATTTCTGCTACCTTTTACAAGCTTTAATGCGAATCAAAATTCGTATTTGAGAGTAAAACTCTCATCCGATTTCAATCGAAAGCTTGGTCGGTAATAGTATTATTCCACAGTGAAGTATTCCATTATCATTTTATAACACTGACCTTAGTCAATAAATAGCGATAGTTGCAATGAACAAGGGGAGTTCCAGAAGTCTGGGATTATTAAATACAACTATTTAATAAACGTATTTTATTGCGTTTATTTCCTATTTGTAAAGGTATCAAATTTCCCAATCTTTTCGAAAGGACTTTCAATATTTATCAGATTAGTAGTACTTACATGAGTGTAGATTTCTGTAGTCTTAGAACTACCATGACCTAAAAGCTTTTGAATATATCTTAAATTGGTTCCAGCATCCAATAAATGCGTTGCAAATGAGTGTCTTAACGTATGAACCGTGGCTGGTACATTAACCCCAGCTTTCTTTCTGGAACGATTAAATACCTGTCTGATACTAGATACGCTATATTTCCCACCGCTGGGACTCTCAAATAACCACTGCTTTGGTTTATATACTTTGTAATAAGCTCTTAGCTGTTCTAATAAGCTGGGAGATAATAAGGTTATTCTATCCTTCTTTCCTTTAGCATTTCTGACCCATACACGCATATTGGAAGAATCAATATCTTCTATCTTTAGATTGATGCACTCTGATATACGCAGTCCACATCCGTAGATAACTGAAAGTATTGTTTTATGCTTTATGTTTCTGGTAGCATCCAATATTAAAGAAACCTCTTCTAAGGATAATACTTTAGGTAAGGTTTTTGCCTTTCTTGGTCTACAGAAATCATAAGTTACTTTTGGAAGATTTAGCACTTTCTCTATATAGAATTTAATAGCGTTTATGCTCTGATTTTGATAAGATGACGATACACTCCGTTTGGTCACTAATTCTTTATGATAATGCATTATATGAGCTGTGGTGACCTGATGGAGCGGCATTGGGTGTATATATCCCAGAAACTGTTTAAACATGTGTAGATAGGTCTTAATGGTGTTCTGGCTGTATTTCTTTAATGTTAACTTTTGGAGCATTAAATCCATTGCTAATTGGTAATCTGACTTAGTGCCAATAATATTAATTTCAGGTTTGATTAAAGTATTTGTAGCTCTCATAACCTAAAAGTGCGGTATAATAATTTAAAAACCGTATTTTTAAACGTTTATATACGTATATAGACGTCTAAAAAGAAGTATTATGCAAATGAAATTTTGTTTATCCTGTAACAAGGAGCTAGTTGGTAGAACTGATAAAAAATTCTGTGACGCTCAATGTAGAAGTACGCATCATAACAAGAATAGACCATTGCATGAAATAACCATTCAAAAAATCAATAGTACACTAAGAAGGAATAGAAGCTTATTAGCTCATTTCAGTCCTAGTGGAAAGACCACAGTGGAAAGAGAGATACTATTTAAATCAGGTTATAACTTCGATGTGTTTACCCATATTTACACATTTAAAAGTGGAACATATTACTTCTGCTATGATTATGGTTTTCTCCCAGTGAAAGATGATAATGGCGTAGAAAAAATGTTAATAGTTCAAAAACAAGACTATATGGAGAACTTGGTTTTTAATCCATGGAGTACTAGCAATTAATTTCAAGTATTGTTTTATTAGGTTGATAATTATAACTACTGAAAAAATTAAAATGGTGGTGGGTTTTGGTGGTGGGTTTTTGCATTAAAATGTAGACATTTGCATAGTTTTGCAGTCAAATGCATTTTTAGTAAAAAGAAGCTAAAGGCTTGTAAATACTATAAACGCTGAGAAAGGGGCATTAGCTCAGTTGGCTAGAGCGTTTGGCTGGCAGCCAAAGATGGAGTGATTCTTAAACTCTCACAACCCTTATTCAGAAAGAGATAATCTTTTTGGTCTTACAGTAATTCCAAGCGGTTCTAAAAGTTTTAGTTCTGGTGTATTTAGCAATTTGAATAATAGAGGATTATTATGGATTAACGGCACACCCTATGACACTGCCTATTATAGAGTAATAAATACTGATAGTGAACTACAACATAGCTATGGGTCAAAAAATAATGGATTATGTATTCGTTGCATAAAAGATTAAAATCTTTAAATGTTTTAACAACTATCGAATTTATTTTTTACAATATTCTCTTTATGTTTAATTCCAAGTGAGTAGTAGTTGTTGGTGGTAATTTTCTGTTTCTTGCAAGTAATGTTCCGATTATAAAACCAAAAATGATTGCAATTATTGGTGTTAGGTATATTCCTTAAAGAATAAAGCCTTGTGCTTAAAAAAAAAACAAAAAAGCAATGCAAACAAGAGAACATTTACTTGAATATTGTAAATTGGATACTTATGCGATGGTAAAGATTTATAAAGTATTGAAATCTGAATTAGAATAAATAGGTAGAAAATTGACTTAGTTTACTACCCTTTATTTTATTCAAAAAACTTCCTTTGTTATATAACAAACTAAACAACAATGCTTAAACCCCTATTCAAAGAGTTTGAATTTCATTTACTTATTATATAAAATATGGTCATGAACGGACTCAAACTCTTTCATTATTTGTCCATCGTTGCCCTTTTGCTCATCTATTTCTAAGAATTTAAACAGCTCAAGAGTTGTACGGAAATTTAATCGTTTTTTTAATAACCTAAGAGTAGGTCTGTGTATTCCTTTTAGTTCGATAATTCGTCTACCATACATGATTAGAGTTGATTCTAAGGCAAATTTATCAGTATGTTGAAAGTCCAACCCATTCAACGCCTTTTTCAACTCCCTATTTAGACTATTCCTCACAAGTCGGTTTCCTCTGTTGGTTATGAAAACTGGCAACTCAAGATTTGGGGTTTGTTGTTGAAAACTTAGGGAATCTTCACCTGAAATCTTAACACCATTGAATCCAAAGTATTTCATTGCATTTTCAAAATAAAAGAGGATTTTTTTTAATACCGAGTAGTGAAATAGCAATTCTTTCTTATTGAATGTAATAGTTTTTTTGAGTTTTATTTCAAAAGTATCTTGGTTGATATCAAAAAGGTCAGACCACCGTAAATTGAGCAATGTTGATAATCGTATTCCGTTGGTAAGACTTATAAGCAATAGAATAACAATTCCCTGAGTAACTATATTGTATTTATATATCTTAACTCCATTTAGGAATTCATAAAACACTTGAAAATGTTGGAATGTATAGAATTCATTGGTTGTTGGATTCTGAGAAAGAAAATGCTTATCATCATCCAGAAAACTACTTGGTTCTCCAAAGAGATATGCATATCGACCATCTTCAATCAGGGAAATATTGGAAATGCTTTCGTGGATATCATCCTTAGATTTAAATCCCAAAAAATTAAATAATTGTTGATTGTTTTCAAGCTTAAACAACCATTTCAAATAGGTGTTAATCTTATTGGTGCTTCCACAAACTTCCATAACCCTTCTTCCAAACAAAATCTGAAGGAGTTGTTCATTCTTATAATTTACCACGACATCTTTTTTTATTCCATTAATCCATTTAATACCCAATGTAATATTGATTCTTAGAAGTAGAGTTTCAATTGTTAGACTTTCTTGATAGCAATCAATTATTCTAGTTTGCAGCTGTGGTTGATTTAAATAATTATAAAAAATTGCCAGTTGATTGTGAAGCTTTGCATTGATTGGAAATTCATAATGTCTTTCTATACGATATTTTTTATTAATCTTAGGTCGATTTCTGCTATCTACGGCTAGTATATCACTCCATTTCAGATTAACAATTTCAATTAGTGTTAATCCAGAAGTCATTCCAATAATTGTTATAAGACGAGTTAATACATTTTCTGGGAAATTTTTACTTGATGGGTTATCCGCCAATAGATTTGATAATATCTGATTGTAATTCAGTGAATTTATTATCAATTGCGTCATTTTATACATAAAACATATTTTATTTACTATCTATATTAAGTATAATATCAATATTATCAACAAATATAGGGTTTTATTACTTGCGCCATATATGTCATAATATATATTTCCCTGTTTTTTATGATATTTCAGTAGTATATTTGTAGTGAATTTAACTTGCAAGTGATTCAAATGCAGATTATTAACGGACCGAAAACAAATGGTCCAATTTAAATTAAAATATTATGATAAAATTTATAAACGGAAAATATAAATATGGCAATAACGATGGAATATCATATTCCATTTATGATGAAATACTGTTGGATGGCTGGACAGATGACGAACTCACCGAGGATTGTTGGATACTAGAAATCCCCAAAGATATATCAAAGATTCATTTATTCAATGCAAGGATTGAGGGTATAGAAATAATACCAAGAGACTATGATGACCACGATGAAAACCGTAAAATATTTTGGGAATCTTTTGAGACCTATGTATTTGGAAGTCTTAAAAAAGCATTGATTTTTATAAAAAATTATGATGGAGATTTCAAAACTGAGATTGAAGAATTTTATGAAAGTATAGAGGAATCTCCATCAGAAAAAGAAATCTCAAAAATGATTTCTAAACCGAAATCACAATATAAAACTGTGTACGAATGGAAAGAAGCGGCACCAGAATATTTTGAAGCTGCGGTTCAAAATGGTTGGTTAAATAAAGTATGTGATGAAATTGGATGGGAATATTATGATGAAGAAAAAGATATAATCTTTTTAAATAGAAATTGAGGTTTGTTTAATGGATAAATATAGACTAGCAATCCAAGAACAAAGACTGAGTAGATTAAATTAAACAAAAGTCCTTCATTTCTGAAGGCAAAATAATAAGCATCTGTTATTCAATTAATTAACAATTCAGCGAAAGACTGGGGGTGGATAACTATGCGGTAATAAAAAAAATAAAATTATGAGAAACGAATTAAAAAACACGGCATATCACGAAGCGGGTCACGCTTTAATATATTATTTATTGGGAAGAAACATAATATTC
Source organism: Seonamhaeicola maritimus (assembly GCF_008056315.1). Classification (GTDB taxonomy): domain Bacteria; phylum Bacteroidota; class Bacteroidia; order Flavobacteriales; family Flavobacteriaceae; genus Seonamhaeicola; species Seonamhaeicola maritimus. Next base: position 216,672 of record NZ_VRKQ01000010.1, read on the forward strand.
ATTAACGCAAATGAAGATGGCACTGGAATTTGTAAAGTCAATCCATCCTTTAAACCTAGATATTATACATCCAATAGTTTGGATGAGCATGAAGCAGAAATGCTTGAATGGGGAATGATATGCTTAAGCGGTTATGCTTCAGAAATCAAAATGATGGGCAAAAAGCACGACATAAGAGGTCTATTTGAGGATTTCTATTTGGAAGAAGAAGAAGAACCAGAATCAGATTCGGAATGCTTGATTTATGAAATGGAAGAAATCAATAAAATAATTGGTAAGAAACATTTTGATATTGAATTCATTATAAAAGCTTGGGATAAAACAAATGAAATAATAAATAAGCCCGATGCTTGGGATGCTATTATAATGCTTTCTAATAAAATCTTGGATTCCGAGAACAACTTCCTATGGGGACCAGAAGTAGAAGAAATATTTAATAAATATGATAAACTTCATTTATAAAAGTCATCCATAAACATAAATATGGGAGTGTTGGTCCGAATCCTACTAAATAATAAAATGGACATTAATAAAAACTAAATATTATGAGTAAAGACAGTAAAATTGAATGGACACGCCATACGGCAAATTTATGGTGGGGGTGTACAAAAGTACATTCAGGATGCGACAATTGTTACGCATTAGCAATGGCAAGAAGATATGGTAATAACATTTGGGGAATTGATAAACCCCGAAGAATGATTAAAGATGTTTGGGGGAAACTTAAAACATATCAAAAGGAAGCCATGAAGGCGGGTGAAATCCACAAGGTGTTTGTGGGTTCCATGCAAGACATCTTTGAAAAACCAATGCCTCTGGTTGACCATAAGGGCAATCCCTATCACGAAGATACCCATGAGTTTTGGAATACGGGTCAGTTGAGAGACAAATTCTTCAATGAGGTGGTTCCCAACTCGCCAAACCTATTATTCCTATTGTTGACCAAGAGACCATCAAACATCAACAAATACATTCCTGAAAGTTGGAAAGAGAACCCACCAAAGAATGTCATGTTTGGAACGTCACCAGTGGACCAAAAAACTGCTGGAAATCTAATTGTTCAACTATCGAAGGTCAATGGCAAGAGGTTTCTTTCAGTTGAACCTCAACTTGAACAAATTAATTTGATGGCTAAAGCTAATGATGGAACTGATAGGGTGTTGTTGGATTTGGTTGATTGGGTAATAAATGGTGGCGAAAGTGGTCATAACAGAAGACCATTTGATTGTGATTGGGCAAGATTGATTAGAGAAGATTGTAAAGTGAAGAATGTTCCATTTTTCTTTAAACAAATTGATAAAATTCTAAGTATACCTGAGGATTTAATGATTAGAGAATTTCCAGCGTGATTTCTTTGCAAAATTCCATGGTAATCACGTCCCTTCCAATTAGTATTTTACTATAACAATTAACCTATTTGGAGGGACCTAATTTAAAACTAAAGAATCCAGTAATAGTAGGGTGCTCCACGGGATTTTGCAATATTTCAACCTTAAAAACTGAGTGGGATAACCCACATCGTTTTGGAAGGTTTTTCCACCCGAATATTTAGACTGTAACACCTCTAATGAAACTAAATTTAAAATAAGTAATCATCAAGGCTAACATTACTTGTTTTCTACATATTTATATATATAACATAAATATTAAAGCATAAAACTATGAAAAATGAAAAACACAAAAACAACAAATCATGGGGTCTGAAAACCAACCTCGACAAACTACCATTGGTTGAACGAAGGGACAGCTTGATTCTATTGTATTTCCTAAACGAATACCAAGAGCAACACAGAGCTTTTGATAAGCTTAAAGCTATTTGGGTCAACAATCTTTATAAGCTACCTAAGACCTCTGCAAAGAGCTACAATAGCATCAAGAATGGTCGTCATAAGGTCCTATCAAGGATGAAAAGAATTCATGATAAGTATATGGTTAAGCTGAAACCTTAAATCAGCATATAATAAAATGGTGGTAATCAAAATAAATATGATACCACCATCCAATGACCCTAAGGGGTCATCAATAAAACTTCTTGTTTTTAAATCGGAATGTACAGCAATCCAAACAAGATTAAAGAGTGTCAACTCTATTATATAAATATCAAATTATATAGTAAAAAGCACTCATTTTAATAATTAATTTAAAATGAAAACTAATAAAAATCAAACATTAACATTTAATGGTAAGTATGTAAACGGAAAAGCTAAAGATGTATTAAAAGACTTTAGCAAAAACACCCATGTCACAAAGGGTACAACAGGACTTGGAGGAACGCATTCGGTACTGAATAAAACAGATGAATGTATCATAATCATTTCACCCAATATTGGAATGATAAAAAGCAAGGAGAATTTAGGTAAATCATATGATAGTGATAAACAACTATTCATATATAGCAAATCCAATGATACTTGGAAAGATGTTGAAACCTATCTAGACAATATCTTACCCCGCAATCAGAATCTTATAATCAATACAACAGCGGAGCAAGTACTCAAGATTAAATCCATGAATTCTGGTTTATATAATCAATTAACCCCAATGCATGTGTTTGTAGATGAGATTCATGCATTTACTCAGGACAGCTCATACAGGAAGTCTTTGGGTGAATTCATGGAACTGGTAATTAACCAATGGCAAGGTAACTTCAAGGTATCAACAGCAACGCCTATCTATTATAACTTGGATATGCCTGAGAATATGAATATCCAGCACTATAGATTGGAAAGGGAAAACCAACCTATCAGACCAGTAATGGTTAGCCCCAAGTTACAACACTATAAAGAGTTTGTATATCGTGAACAAAGACTTGGCAGAAAGGTAGTTGTATTTTCAAATAACATAGATGTTCACAAGGACTTCAGGGACCTAAGAGTTGCCAATCTTGTCGGCAACAACCTAATGATTAAACTACTCCCCTTTGGACGAGGAATCTCATCAGAGAACTTGGATTATGACCTGTATGATGTATTTATTCTATCATCAAGCTACTTCGCTGGGTTCGACTTTGAACATGACTGCAGCATTTGTGTTGTTAGCGAACAACGCAACGAGGCATATAAGATAAACATATTGAATTTTGTCCAAGCCTATGGGAGATGCAGACATGAGGTTCATAATGCATTATATATAAACACCACTGCTAAAAAGGATAGAAATTTCAATGAGATTCACTACCCAAAGACCCAATATGAGGTTGATAATATTGCAACTCAATACAAAGATACATTGAAGAAATATCAATCCAAGGTTAATGGCAACTACTACTTTGGGAGTGATATAAACAAAGAGCTAATAACACAAGACAATTACATAAACAGACTCATGCTATTGACCAAACCTCTAGGATTAATCAATGACTACCATCAATATAACCAACCTATATTTAACCAGACCCTCAGGTCTTATGGATTTGAAGTTCTTGAATATGAATCCACCAATGAAAAATACACAACTCTTCGTAGCGTCAACTTCAAAGAGCGTCTACAAAATATTGCAGAACTTCCAACTCTTGACCTTCACAACAGCTTCAAAGACATCTTAAAGGGTCTTAAATACAAGGATGAAGGTTCCTTTACTTATGATTTAGCACTAGTTTATCTTACTGTATTATTGCTAAAGTTATCCGATGCTGAAGTAATATTGGATAAACTTCAGAATAAAACCCTCAAGCCAAATGAGTTCTATCATACCGTTGATTTATATCTGAGGTCCAATGTGGATACCAGTTATTATTTCAATCAACTATCCCAAAATCAGGCTGATTATGGAAATGCCAACTATATGGATGCAAATGCCAGTCTTATGCTGAATTGCCTCAAGGACCTAACAGATAATTGGCAGATGCTTTATGCCATTTACAGATTCAAAAAGACTGCATTTCCTGAACATATAGATAGGGTAATAAGCATCTATGAACTGACATATGACATCAAGCTTCATAAATCATTATTAGAAGATACTGACCATAGGAATAACAGGGCTTGTAATGCTATTTTTAAAGCCCTGAAGAGTCTAAATATTACACCTGATAGCAATGAAAGGAATTGGATAAAAGAACGTTCTAAGAAGCTCTTTAAAGACCTAAAAGCTGGTAAGGATATATATAGTTATTCCAGAAAATCCATAGTGAACAACCTAATAGAATCCATAGGTTTTCTAATAGCAGAAGGGAAAGGTAATCATAGACCCAAAGATATAAAAAACAGAGAATATTATCCTCTTATTAGATTGCCAAGAGAGTTGAGAAGCCTAATACCAATAAAATACCTCATCATTGATTTAGATTCAGCAAATGCACAGATTGTGGATAGCTTGATTGGAAGCGACATTAGTTTGAATATTTATGATAATCTAATGACCGCATTTGAGATTACACGAGATGAGGCAAAACAACTCTACAATAAAATGCTCAATAGACATTATAGCAAACGTCTGGATGCCATTGAATTCTACAGGAATTGTGGATATACCAATGAGCAATCTATAAGGTTAGCAAGGCTAACTTCAAGGGTTAAAAAAGGAGAGTTTTACCAAAGATTAACGGAGAATGAAAAGGTTTTGGTGAAAAATTATGCAGATATTCTAGTTCCCACATGTCATAGATTTCATGATGCTGTGGTTGTTAAGATGGAATCGGTTGAATGCACACATTTAGGATTGCCATTAAAAGTAAAGGGATATAGCTATCACATAAATTTATTTAATGATGGAAGTGAATATTACGGGATTGTTTATTCCGATTAAGAAAGACTAGGTTTTATTTTGACCTAGTTTTTAGATAGTGGTTAGGACGGGGGTATATTAATAAATATTTTAGAGCTAAGGATTTATTGAAATATCTAATACATATTTTAATTATATTTAATTAATGGATATAGAATTACTGAGAGAATATTGTCTAAAAAAACCATCAACAACCGAAGAATTTCCCTTCGATGAAAACACACTTGTATTTAAGGTCTTAAATAAAATGTTTGTAATAGCCCCATTAAACAAATGGGAAAAAGGAGAGGCATCGATTACTCTAAAATGCAACCCTGATTATACCATTGAATTACGAGAACAATATGAAAGTGTGTTTCCTGGACCTTATGTAAGCAACAAGCATTGGAATACAATTGCTATATATAGAAGGGAATTGCACCCAAAATTTATTTTAAAACTTATTGACCATAGTTACGAAATGGTAGTAAAAGGAATGACTAAAAAAATGCGAGAAAGTTTGAATTCCGAATAAATTCACTCAAATAAACGACTTACATCATTGATTTTCAATTAATTAATTCGCCCTATTAATTACTTTAAATACCAGGGTGTTTTCATCAAAAGGAAATTCATCTGTTGATGCTTTTTTACTCAAACAATAATTACGGATTTGTTCTATGTTCATAAGGCTCTAATTATTATCCAAATGACAATTATAAAATTTAAATATATTCCAAAAATATTTATTGAATGTTTTATTTGAATAAAGCTAGAAAAATGAATTACTATCCGATCAACAAAATACCACAGTATTCCTAAAAACATAAAAAAAAGAGCTAAAACAAAACCTGGTGGAGGCGTATGGCTATCAATTAAACCAACAACAGTAATTAAATAGATTGTCAAAATTAACCCAATTACATAGACTACTATCTTTATTCGATCGTAAGCAGATAAATTTTTCATTTTACTAAGTTCTCATAATTAAAATCTTGTCTTCGCAGGAAAAACCACAATTATGAAATTAACTTTTGATCTTTACCATCAATTTTTAACGCAGAATAATCTAATGTCCAACCGATAGTTTCCACTATGACTTCAATCAATTGAATGGTTTCTTTGGCTTCTACTTGCGCAATTTGAATGAGGCCACTTTCTGGAATTTTTTCTTCTATATGGTGTTTTGCTTCCATATGTAAATCTGTTAAATCAGTGGCTTCAAATTTGTTGAATAGTCCGTCCGATTTGTCATAGTAATTCAAATTGGTTTCTATTGATAACACTTCTGGCTTTGGGAAATGCTCTAAAACTATGGTTCTACTTGCAGTATCAGAGCTCAACAGGATTTTAGACAAATCATAACCTACATGTGCTTTGGCATTAATAACCACTAAAGCCTTCTTTTTGCTGGAAATGAGTTTTAAAAACTTTTGCTTAACATCTTCATAATGATAAATTTCAGCAAAATCACCTTCTACAGTAATAAACTTACAGACCTTCTTAATCTTATCTAAAAGAATTACGGACTGCGCATTTGTTAATTGTTTCCTCTTATAAGACTTTAAAAATGTAACAACCCCCAAAGTAACTAAAGCGCCTATTATAATAGCTAAAAATATTTCCATACTACTGAATTATTTTATACAAAATAGGTTTACTAGGAGTGGCATCATTTTCAAAAGGTGCAATCATAAGATTAAGTAAATATTCACCATCTACAATTGAATTGGGTACATATATAAACTCCGTTATGGTAGCATCCATTCTTATTTCACCAGAAGTATTCCAAAATGCATTATGAAAAGCCAATTTTCCTTCATCTTTTTCCTTATCAACCGATGGTAAATCAATTAGTAAATGTTTAATCCCTTTTTCTTTTAAATATTCAGCAGCTTCCTCTAATAAAAAGGGCGGATTAGTATTTGAATATCTCTTACTCTTTTTTTCCAATAAATTAGGAAGTGTTCTAATTACAATGGCATCTCTTTTTTTATTTCTTAAAGCCGTTTTTAACTGTTTGGTAGATATAAAAAAATCGTCTCCTTTCTTTTCTGGTGCAACAGTAACTACTTCGGCAACAAAAAAATAATGTTTTAAATTTTTATTTACAGAATGCACTTCATTAGTTATATGACCCACACATTCGGTATGTGTAATATGTGAATGTGGATTAAAATGAATATTATTAAAATTAACCACGGCCCCCTCTGAAACCTTAATAATCTCACCATCCGAAGCTTCAGGAAAAATCTTAGGGTCATCAACATACCAAGCGTTTACATTTGTTTTTGACATGTCAATGGCGATAGAAATATCGATTGGTTTTGATACATCTATTTGGATTTTTCTTGAATTATATTGTATAGTTGCGATCATACTCAAATATAACTAAATCATGAACAATTCGGAAGCAATACCATCAACTAAAAATTTACCTTTTTGGGTGGTTATTAACTTCTCAGTAGAATTTTGATTATCATTAAATTCATTCGAGGTAAAACAGAGTAAACTTTGCTCAATATATTTTTCTGAAGCCCTTTTTAAATGCTGTAGATATTCTTCACCAAAATCAGTTTTAACCTTGTCAAAAGAAACGCCCCAAATTGTCCGCAACCCGGTCATAATATATTCATTAAACTGATCTTCTTTTGAAAGGACTTCAACAGTATTAGGTAATTCATTGATTTGAATGGCCTTTATATATTTTGAATTATTAGCGATATTCCAACTGCGACAATTACCAGTAAACGAATGGGCCGATGGGCCAATACCCAAATACCATTTCCCTTTCCAATAACTAGTATTGTGTTTTGAAAAATAATCAGGTTTCCCAAAGTTAGATATTTCATACTGAACAAAACCATTTTTTTCTGAGCTTTCAACCAAATGATTAAAATGCTTCAAAGCTAAAGTTTCATCAAGTGGTGGATAGGTTCCTTTTTTAATAAAACTATCTAAAGCTGTTTTGGGTTCTACTGTTAGCGCATAACTTGAAATATGATTTATTCCATAATCAAAAGTTATTTCTAAATTTTGGTTCCATTTTTCTAAAGACATATTTGGAATGCCATAAATTAAATCGATGGTAATATTATCAAAAAGCTGAGTTGCTTCAGATAAACAATTTTTTGCTTCTACAGCATTGTGGACTCTGTTCATCATCCTTAAATCATCATGGTAAAATGATTGAATACCAATGCTTAAACGGTTAACAGGGGAAATTGTTAAGTCCTTTAATCGTTTAGAAGTTAAGTCGTCTGGATTTGCTTCTAAGGTGATTTCAGGATTATCAATAACTTCAAAGGTGTTGTAAATCGATTCAATAATTAACAATATTTCGTCCTTAGACAGTAAAGAAGGTGTGCCACCACCAAAGTAGATGGTCTCGATAGTCTGTCCCTGTAGTTCTCCTTTTCTTAAAGTGACCTCATTAATAAGAGCCTTAATTAACTCATCTTTCTTTTTAAGTGAGGTTGAAAAATGAAAGTCGCAATAATAACAAGCTTGCTTGCAAAAAGGGATATGAATGTAGATTCCTGCCATTAAGTTATAAGCATTCGCCTATTTTTTAACTCTATCTTGATTTTGTTTCACAAATGCATCCCAGCCAGAATAGCTTTTGCCTACTGTCACTTTTCCAGAATTGTAGAAATGACAAACGGCTGCCGCTAATCCATCGGTAGCATCTAAATTTTTAGGCAATGTTTTTAAACCTAAAAGGCTCTGAAGCATTTTTGCAACCTGTTCTTTACTGGCATTCCCATTTCCAGTTATTGCCATTTTAATTTTTTTAGGAAGATATTCCGTTATAGGAATTTCCCTACTCAAACCAGCCGCCATAGCAACTCCTTGTGCCCGTCCAAGTTTCAACATACTTTGCACGTTTTTACCAAAAAAAGGCGCTTCAATAGCAATTTCATCTGGTTTGTGGGTATCAATGAGTTCAATGGTACGTTCAAAAATAAGTTTCAACTTCAAATAATGATCATTGTACTTTTTTAAGTCCAGTTCATTTAATTGAATGAAATGCATTTCCTTTCCTACCACTTTTATAAGTCCGAAACCCATAATAGTTGTTCCGGGGTCAATTCCTAATATAATTGTTTCCTTCATTTATTGATCACAAAAATAACATCCACTAAGTGAAATGGACACACCAAAAGTAATGGTTAATAAATTTCCGTTAAATGACCCATTTCCTTCTGTAATAGGGTCAAATTCTTTTCCAAAACCATTTATATAGGACACATCGGTATATATTGAAAAGGTATCTGAAACCCCATAATGAAATTGCATACCTCCCATTACATTAAAAAACGATTCTTTATTCTGAGTGTAATTCCCTAAAGGCTTAACAGCAGAATAACCAGGGCCTACATGAAAAAAGACACCCGTTCTATAAGGTAAAAAAGTAAAAATATTGTTAGCATCATAAACCAATTGTAGATTGATTCTTGAGTAATTCAATTTAAATGTTGGGTTATTGTCTTCATTAGAAATTCTACTAAAACTATAATCTAACTTCCCTCCAAGTTCAGAGTTAAACATATATTGAAGCCCTAAATCAACTGTTGGAAAGTTAAGACTCTTCCCTTCAAAATTATTGACAAACCCATCTTTAGAAGGACTATTTAATCCTAAGCCAAATTGAGCTTTAATGAGACTTGTTCCTTCCTGAGCATAAAATGAGTTGCTTAACAAAAAAACAGAATAGAAAAAAAGTATTTTGAAATATTTATAATTTGTGATCATAACCTAAATAATGGTTTAATTTGTAATCATGAACAATTGGGTCTCCTACAAAACTAAACAATTCTTTTTTGTACTCATTAAATTAAGTATTGTAACGGGAGCTATTTATTTTATTTTAAAAAAACTAACTAACAACCCTGAAATAGATTTTTCTGTTTTTGTTTCTTTTTTAACCAAAAATGACGTTTTTTCGACAAAAAACCTCCTTCTCTTGCTCATTTTAACAAGTTTTAACTGGTTTTTGGAAATTATAAAATGGCAAAAATTAGTAGCCTCATTTAATAAAATAGACTTCAAATATGCATTAGAACAAAGTTTAGGAGCTTTAACCGCATCACTATTCACCCCTAACCGAATTGGTGAATATGGTGCAAAGGCTATTTACTTTTCCCGTAATTTTAGAAAAAAAATAGTGTTGTTGAATTTAATAGGAAACATTACTCAAATGCTTGCCACCACATTTTTTGGAGTAATTGGACTGCTATTTTTTATAACCAAATACAATGTTAATATTGATTATTACAATCTAGCCAGAGTCTTGCTTATTGCATTACTGACGTTTACTATTATTGGTTTCGGTGTTAAAAATAGCAAGTTCACTATTAAAGGGATTTCAATTAAAAAGATTAAAATCTTTTTTGTAAACCTTTCAAAAAAAACACTTAGTTATACATTGCTCTTATCTTTTTCGCGCTATTTAGTATTTTCATTTCAATTCTATTTTTTACTTCAAATTTTTAATATTAAAATAGATTATTTAAATTCTATGATTCTAATTAGCTCTATGTATTTTCTATCATCAATAATCCCTTCAATTATTATTTTTGATGTAGTTATTAAGGGGAGTGTTGCCTTATTTGTGTTTTCGTTTATTGGAGTTAATGAACTAACCATTTTAAGCATTTCAACCCTAATGTGGCTTCTGAATTTTGTGTTACCCAGTTTATTTGGAAGTTACTACGTGTTAAATTTTAATCTACCTAAAGACTCCACCTAAAATGGCTCTATTAAGTATCGTAATAATTTTAACCTACCTATTATTAATAGGAAGTTTTGTTTTAGGTTTTGATAAAGTCAAAAATTTTGAACTGAAAGATTTACCTCCAAAAACCACGTTTTCGATTATAATCCCCTTTAGAAATGAAGTGGAAAATATACCAGAATTACTTAATTCTATTTCCAAGTTAGAATATCCAAAAAACCTATACGAAATTATTTTTGTTGATGATCATTCTGAAGATGATTCTGTTGAAGTTATAAAAGGTTTTGACTGCGCTCAACCGGACATTGAAATTATTAAGAATGAAAGACATTCAAACTCACCTAAAAAAGATGCGATTTCTACGGCGGTAAATCATTCTAAAAACGAGTGGATTATTACCACGGATGCCGATTGTGTTTTACCAAAATATTGGCTAGTTAGTTTAGATGAATTTATTCAAAAAAAACATTCAAAATGTATTGTACCACCAGTTACATATAATAATACAAAAGGTTTTTTAAATAAGTTTCAACTTTTAGATTTCTTAAGTATGCAAGGAGCAACAATTGGTGGATTTGGTATTAACAAACCATTTATGTGCAATGGTGCAAATTTTGCATATCGTAAAACAATATTTAATGAGCTAAACGGGTTTGAAGGCAACAGAACCATTGCCAGCGGAGACGATATTTTCTTTCTAGAAAAAGTCATTAAAGTTTATCCTAAAGGGGTTCATTATTTAAAAAGTGAACATGTTATTGTAAATACAAAACCACAGTTATCATGGTCATTATTGATTAACCAACGTTTACGCTGGGCTTCAAAGGCAAGCACCTATAATAATTGGTTCAGCAAATTTACAGGGGTAATTGTCTTACTCTCCAATGCCTTAATAATTACGTTAGGCCTCTTCTCTGCATTAAGCCTTTTTAATTTCAGGACTTTTCTCTATCTCTTATTCATCAAATTTAACATTGATTTATTATTAATTTATAAATCAGCTTCATTTTTTAATCAAAGAGAAGTACTTCAAAGTTTTCCTTTTGCTTTCATTATTTATCCCTTTTTTAGTGTTTATATAACATTCTTATCCTTAATCAAAAAATATAAATGGAAAGGAAGAACCTTTAAAAAATAGGAGTATCAATAATTTTCATAAATTTACATATACCCAATTCCATATGTAGCATGAAAAAACTTTTCCTTATACTACTGGTTTATTTGACCATAATGTCATTTTCTTTTGCTCAAGAGCAATTCGCTATTAATAATGAAACACCTAACCTTAAAGTTGAAACTGAAGGTGAATTAGATTTACTTTCACTAAAAACGAAAGATACTTTAAGACTTTTTGTTAGAGATAATTATGGCACCCTTCAGGAATTATTAAACACTCAAAATGACGATAATAGTTTTAGAGAAGAATTTAAGGATGTACTAAATAAACTTACCAAAGATTCTGGCATGTCCATGGAAAATGTGGGTTTTGGACGTTATAGTCTTAAACAATTTATTAAAGCCTATAACTCAAACGGTACTGGAAGATTTACATATACTGATGAGAAAGTTACTGCTCAAACAAGATTAGGATTATTTGCAGGTTTAACTAACCATCCTTTTATGGAGAACCCTAATAATGGCAAAGTAACTTTTATTAACGCTGAATTAGAGTTATTTGAAAAGAAACCGCTTCCCTTGCAATCGGGATTCATTAGTATCTCGCATGCATTGGAAAACGACGATTACAAATTTATCTCTACAACTTTAGCTCTTGGACATAGGTTTCGTTTTGTTAATAAAACAAACTTTAATATTTATACCAACCTTAATGTTGCAAGCTATACTTTTTCAAAAGAAACCATAACTTTTGATGAATCTACAACTGTTGAAAAAAACAGTGCTTTTAGGGTGCCTTTTAGCCTTGGAATAGGTAGCGATATAAAAATCTCAGAAAACAGTTTCATTTCTTTAATTTATAACGAATTATTTGCTGTTTTTGCCAGCAATAGTGATAATTTTCCAATTAATTTTGCTGCTGGATATAAGTTTAACTTGTAATAATGAAGTTATTAGACAAAACTTCCAATCCGGCGTTTACCAACTACTTTTTTGATGGTGACAACAATTCATCAAAAACCATGTCCGTCACGGGGGTTTTTACAAAGTCTATACTTTCTATACTTATTATCATTATCATTTCAATAGGTGTTTGGAAGATATATAATGAAGGTACAGATATTAAATGGTATTCTATGGGTGGCATGCTAGCTGCTATAATTATAAGTATAGTTATTTCGGTTCGTCAACATTGGGCTCATTTTTTAGTACCTCTTTATGCCATTGCGAAAGGGTTTTTCTTGGGAGGAATGAGTGCTTATGCACATAAACATTACCCGAACCTACCATATCAAGCTATTGGATTTACAATGATTACCTTTTTTGTCATGCTTATGTTATATCAAACCAGAATAATTGTTGTTACTAAAAAATTGAAAAGTGTTATCATAACTGCAGCAACCAGCATTTTTGTTATTTATCTTATTTCATGGATTTTAGGTTTCTTCGGAATTAAAGTTTTTATCTGGGGTACATCATGGCCAGCCATAATTTTTAATATTCTGGCAGCAGTTTTTGCATCATTATCGTTACTATTAGATTTCGATTATATTGAAAAACATAAACACAAATCACCCAAATATAAAGAATGGCTGGCAACTTGGGGGTTATTAGTAACACTTGTTTGGTTATACGCCGAAATATTGAGACTAATGAGAAAAGTAGCTATTAGATTTTGACTATTCTACACTAATTATAATAGGAAGTTTGAACTCCGTTTTAACCTGTTGCCCCCGTTTTATTCCGGGAAAAACTTCAGGCAGTGAATCTAAACTAATCTTAATTAATTCTAGGATATTAGGTATTTCTTTTAGGGTAAGGCTATCAATTTTTGTTTCAACCAAAGTTAAAACTCCAGTTTCAGAAACTTTAAAATGCAACCCAATAGTATCATTAACATCCTGAGTAACCACAATAATTTCGTCTTGAAGATATTTTAAAATATGAGATGATAAGGTATACTCAAAACACTGCTTTTTTTCAACCTTTGAATTTAAAGAATCACAAGAAGAAAATGACGGATAAGTATCAACATCATTCCAATTAAAAGTTTTTAATTCTTCGTTCAAAATAGCTTCAGATGAAGTTTTTTTTACGTCGAAATAATTGCAAGAAACAAGCAATAACATTAGTAAAAAAATGAGAGGGTACTTCATGGATTAAAACTGTACCCGAAAAGTACGATTTTTTTGCTTTTTAAATTCACTTAAAATATAAAAACCGAAGTTTGAGCTTCGGTCTTTAATATTAATTAATGCAGAATGGAAAAATCATTCTTTCTTTCCTTCTGGGTTATCATCTGCTACTTGAAAAATAATGGGTAAACTATACGGTACATTAACTACCTTCCCTTTTTGCATACCAGGAATCATTTTGGGCAGGGATTTAATCACCCTAATAGCCTCTTCCTCTAAAGCTGGATGGGGCGCTCTTGATCTAACATCAGCGATATTCCCTTCTTTATTAATTTTAAAAATTACGTTAATTCTTTGCCTTCCAGTGAGCTTATGCTCTGTTGCAATTTTAGTATTGAAATTTTTATTTACAAACTGAGATATGTTTTTAGACATACATTGTCTTTGTTCTTCTTTAGTTAGACCTTCACAACCCGGGAAAACAGGTACTTGATCTATAAGAGCGAACGGTACCGAAATATCATTCCTGTTAATTGATAGGTTCAGTTTAGCCGACTCTTCTAACTTATCTACGGTTATATATTTATCAAATTTATTACTGTCTGCCACTTGAAAAATAATAGGTAAACTATATGGTACATTAACTACCTTCCCTTTTTGCATACCAGGAATCATTTTCGGCAGCAATTTAATCACCCTAATAGCCTCTTCCTCTAAGGCAGGGTGCGGAGCCCTAGATCTTACTCCTGTAATATTACCTTCTTTATCAATTTTAAAAATAACGTTGATACGTTGTCTTCCCGTTAGCTTATACTCTGTTGCAATTTTAGTATTGAAATTTTTATTTACAAACTGGGATATATTTTTAGACATACATTGTCTTTGTTCTTCTTTAGTTAGACCTTCACAACCCGGAAAAACAGGTACTTGTTCAATTACCGCAAATGGTACATCAATTTCACTTAAATATTTTTTCTCATTCCCTTTACTATAAACATTGTGAACATATGATCTATAGTTAAGACCTCCTTCTGAGTGATTATCTCTAAGGCTATAATCTTCAGGGATTTTTTCACTTTCATGATGCAAGCTATATGTGAATTCTGGTTTATTATCGTTATAATCAACCCAAACAACATAACTAGGATTCAATTTGATAAAATCCGCTTGTTTTTTTTGAGCTTCTTTAGCTGTTTTTAAAGCCAATTTATCTGAGTTAACTTCTACCGCATTAACTGAATAAGTATATTCACTTAAATCCTCCTTACTAATTCCAAGTTTGTCTTGAGTTTGTGCGGAAGTATATATGAGCATCCCAAAAACCAAAGGAATTAACAGGGCATATTTTAATAAATTAATTTGTTTTGATTTCGATTTTGTTAACATAACGATTCGTTTTTTGATTAATGATTGTTTAAAAAATGGATTGATGAATGATATTTTTTTTGTGTCGAAAACTTGGGCTAGCAAGTTTTGGTAATACGCCTTTCTATTTTCAGGATTAACAGCATGGGCATCGGCAATAAACTCATGAAGTGCCACAACTCTGTTTTGATACATATAGATTAATGGGTTGAACCAAAAGAGAATTCTTAATATTTCCAATAATAATAAATCTACAGAGTGATATTGTTTTACATGTACCATTTCATGTTTTAAAATGGCCTTTTTATCTTCCCCGTGTATTTTGTCACCCAAAAATATATATCTAAAAAAAGAAAAGGCTGCACTACTATTTAATAGTTTAACAATATGAAAGTTATTAACTTTATGTTTCGGGTTTTTGGCCAACATCACAAGCATTTTTATCAGCTTAAACCCAAACAGTAATGCGGCTATAAATGCGCCTAGAAGGAATAACATCTCCCATGTCCAAAACGATTTTTGAGATATGATTGCAGGGTCTAATAATATAACATCAGCCTGCTGTTCTGCGTTGCCCAATAAAACTTCTGGCAAAGTGATAATATATTCTGGTGATACTACATTCTTAAAACCTTCAATTTTAATTAAAGGAATTAATAGTGATAATAATGCAGTACCTAATAAGTAAGCTCTATTCCAATTAAAGAAGGTTTCTTTCTTTAAAAAGAAATCATAAACCATTAAAAAGAACAGTTGAAACGCAATGGTCTGAATTATATATTGAAACATGATTATAAGTCTTTTTTGTTTATTTCTTTTAACACAGATTCTAAGTCTTTCATACTCATGTCATTTTTCTTCATAAAAAAGGACACCATACTTTTAAAAGAACCCTGAAAATAATTATCTACCAGTTTATTTATGGATTGATTACTATAATCGTTCTTTTCAACAATAGGGAAATACACATGCCCCTTACCCTGCTTTTCATAACCAACAAACCCTTTACTTTCTAAAATCCTAACTATTGTAGACACCGTATTGTATGCCGGTTTTGGTTCTGAAATCTGCTCTATTATGGACTTTACATTGGCCTTTTTTAGTAGCCATAGTATTTGCATAATATCTTCTTCTGCTTTGGTGAGTTGTTTCATTTTTTGACTATTTTACTTTCAACTAAAGATTTAGTTTAAACAAATATAACTAAATTTTTAGTTTCAACTAATTTTTTAGTTAAAAATGTAACATTTGCACCTTAATTACGTCTTACTTAGTAGAATTTAATCTATTTACATGGACATCATTTTAATTATTGTTGCTGCTTTATTCATGGTTTTAGGCATTATTGGCAGCTTCTTACCCGTGCTTCCTGGTCCGCTAACTAGTTGGATTGGGCTACTAATACTACATTTATCCAAGTCGGTTCCCATGGATAAATCTTTTTTAATAATTACTTTAATAATTGCCATACTTATTTGGCTTTTAGACTACGTTATTCCTGCTATTGGCACAAAGCGCTTTGGCGGAACCAAATACGGTATGATTGGAACATCTATTGGTTTAATTGTGGGACTCATTGCTCCCATTCCGTTCGGAGTTATTATTGGTCCGTTTGCTGGTGCCTATCTTGGAGAATTACTAAATAAAACCGATTCTAAAACAGCTATAAAAGCTGCGTTTGGGTCTTTCATAGGTTTTTTAACCTCGGCCTTTATAAAATTTATAGTGGCTATTATTTATCTCGGCCTTTTTATAGGTATTGTCTGGGACAGTAAAGAAGCTCTCTTCACATTTTAAAAGAAGCGACCCTGTGGGTCTCTCACCTCCACAGGGTCTGTAAATTGCTATTATCAACAAAAAAAATTGAGGGATTAATTAATTTTTTTGAAGTGTTGACAAACAAATATAGTAAATGTACTTGTCTTTAAACTGTGGGAAAACCGTAACTACTTTACGGTTTACAGGTAGCTTTCAAATATAATCATGGGTTTCACGCACAAAATCTTTTGCTTTATTTACAAAAAACAACGCAAACCATTAAAATATAGCTCTAGTTATACAAAACCTTTCTTTCTAGCTTCGTTTAATAAGGTTTCATCTTGTCCGTCTTCTACAGAAAATAATTCTTTTAACTGCTTTTTCCTTTTCTCAACAGCACTTAAAGACATGTCTAGATGAGTTGCCAAGTTTTTAGTTTTAATGCCCTGCGAAAGTAAGTGAAGAATCTTTCTGTTTTTTTCATCAATGACAATATCACTTGAAATAGTTTTTCTAATGTGGCTGTTTACTGTACCGCTATAAAAAGGAGGATTATTAAGTACTGCTTGAAAGGCGCTAGCAAGCTCACTGGAAGTTAAATCACTTTTAATTAAGAAGCCTTCAGGGTTAATATTTTTGATAATATTATGAATTCTAAACGATTCATTAAACATGGTTAAAATTACAATTTTTGCATCTGGTAAAACTTTTCTAGCATATTCAGCTAAATCTTCACCAGAATTCATCCTTCCATCAGATGAGGGTGGTAAACTAATGTCAACAAACAACATATCATAAGGCCTTTCATCTCTAACAGATTTATCCATAAAAGCTACGGCCTCATCACAGTTGTTAGCTATATTAATTAATAACTCTTGGCTTTCCTTTTTTGTGAATTGTAGTGTGTTTTGATAACCTTCAATAATCATTGGGTGGTCATCAATCATTAAAATTTTAATCTTTTCAGTCATACAGTTCGTCGTTAGGGTATTGGGACTTCAATAATAACTGTTGTTCCTACTTCTTTTTCTGAAGTTATTTTTATTATTCCCTTTATTTCGTTAATTCTGGAGTTTATATTTTTAAGACCTATACCAGATTTTGCCTTATTAACATCAAATCCAGAACCATCATCAACAATTGTAAGGCAAATTACATTATTTTTTAGTTTAAAACTAATATTCACATGGGTAGCTTGAGCATGTTTATATATGTTATGTAAGGTCTCCTGTATTATTCTATAAATATGAATTTTCTTTTTATTAGTTACATCATCCCAATGTATTCCATCATCATGATCTAAATCATATTGAAGGTTATAAGCTAAGGTTTGTGTTTCTACCAGTGTTTTAATAATGTCTATGAAACCACTACCCGAAACAAAATCGGTATTTAACTCATGTGATACTTTCCTAATATCTTGCTCTATATTTTTTAACTCCTCAATATATTGACCACGTGTTTTTATTGCCTCAGGTGTATTATTAAAGTTTAGACTATCTAAACTTAGTCTTGTACCAAATAAACGCCCTAACACACCATCATGCAACTCTTCTGAAATTCGTTTTTTCTCAAGTGTTCTCGCTTCTTCAATACCTTCATTTTGTGATAACATCAGATTATAAATCTCCTCATTAGTCTCTTGTTGCTTTTGAATAAATTGAAGCTCTTTGTTTTTATTTCTTTGGGTAATAACCAAATACAATAAGAAAGACGCCATTATTACAACTACCGATATAATAAGCAGCCACATGCGCTCTTTGGCTATTTGGATGTTTTCTTGTTCTAGTTGGTCTGTCTCATACTGAATTCTGGTAAATTTATTTCTTATTTTTCGTTCTTCTTTTTGTAAGCTATCATTTAGTTTTACATAGGCCTTTAAAAATCCAGCTGACTTATCACCTTGCTCTATTTCTGACAACAGTTTAAGTGATTTTAATAAGTCATCATTATAATAGCTCTCAGAAATATCTTTAGCTCTATAGGCATAATATAATGCTGAATCTTTAATGTTTTTATCATTGAAATATTCAGCTAAATGTTGATTGATTACAATAGAATTATAGCCGTTATGTGAGATACTATCACTTATATTTAAAGCTCTTAAATACAACTGGGGTAGTTGGTCCGTTTTTTTTATTAAATATAACGTATGAGCATAATTATCCAATACTAAGGCATAAAAGTCCGGGCGCTGGTTAATTAAGTTTTCATTGCCTAAAATTTCACTGTAGAGCTTTAAGGCTAGTTTATATCTTTTAGAATTTTTAAAAGCGGTCGCTAAATTATTTTTGGAATTATCAATGGTGGCATTATTTTTACCTTTTAATTTCTTTTTTAAATTAAGTGACTTAGTGTGATATTTTACAGACTCATCAAATTGCTCCAATTGACCGAAGACTGTTCCCAAATTATTATAAAAAAAAGATTTCTTCCTATTAACCTCATACGTAGGTTTTAGTTCATCAAGTAACCCTATACCCCTTACAGAAGTCAATTCACTTCCAGTAAAATCCTTTTCATCTCTTTGTATTATTGCAATATCCAAGAGCACCGTAGCCATATTATAATTATCCTTTAAGCCACGATATAATTTTAGAGCTTTTGTATTATAGTAATAAGCACTATCAACTAATCTATTATAATAATAATAACCAAGGCTTTTATTAATTAATGCCATAAAAGTTGAATCATTTATCTTTTCTGCCAACTTTAAACCTTCCTGATTATATTTTAAAAAAGATTTATCATTCCCTTTTTCTAAGTATAATATGGATAACTTTATTTTACTTTTTATAATTAGAGTATCTATTTTGATGGTTTCTGATAAATCTTTAGATTTTAAAGCATAAGATAACCTTAAGTCAAGTTTGTTTTTAGAATTTGCTGAGTGCTTCAAAAAATACAAAATACTATCAACCTCAATCTTATTTTGAGAAAATGTAAGACCTGTCCAAAAAAATAATAGAATAAAAAACCTTAAACCCAATGTTAACAATACATTTATGTCGCATAAATGTATCCATAATTTTTCAATATATACAAAATAAAATGCCCTTATCTAAAATTTTAGATAAGGGCATTTTATGTAAATTAAAATTAAATTTTTTATCTTTCGGTAACTTCTCCTCCAGTAAATAAAGTAGGAACACTTTCATCTTGCAACACATCATCTTCATTTAAATCTTGTTTTGTACAAGAAGAAAAGGCTACTAACAAAACGGCTGCAATTAAGGTAAATTTTAGGGCTTTCATATTAATTCGATTTAAGGTTAAACTATTTTTCTATATTAAATTTTTAATAATACTCGTTAACTAAGACTTTGATTAACAAAATCTCTGTTGAGGGAAAAATGGAATAATTAACTTTAAATCGAACACATAAAAGTGTACAGATTTATACTTTTAAATTTTGAGGGAATCGACCAAAACAATGGTCTTAAAATGGATTAATTTCCTTAATGTGCTGAGGGGAAAATATTGTGCCCATTAAGAGTTCACTAAAGTAGATAGCATAAAGATGTTTGGAATAAAATAATCGATGAAATACATATTTCTTAGATGAAATACATCGATGAATGGTAATTCAACCAAATCACCGGTATTTTAAGTAGAAAATCGGAAAGCTGGCCGTAGTATGAATTTACAAAAAACTAATTCAAAGTAGAATCATTCTTGACCACACTTGTTTTAACTATTTTTGTCTTAACGTCTTCTTTTAAATCCATGTTTTCCAACCTATGAATTAACATTTGAGCTGTCTCTGCTCCTATAACTTTAGCATGTTGCCTAATTGTAGTTAATCTAGGAAAGGCATGAATAGCATCAGATTTACTTGCAAAACCAATTACCGAAATGTCTTTTGGCACCTTTTTTCCTAAATTTACCGCTGCATTAATGGCAATAATTCCAGAAGAGCTATCTGCTGCAATAACACCATCTATATCTTTATTCTTCTTTAAGAAAGACCTTATATTTTTCTGTTGATCATCATTCTTATTAATCTTTAAAATTAAAGGTTCTTGTCTATTTTCTTCTAAAACGGCTTTGGCATAACCCCTTTCTCTTAGCTTACCAACACTTAAATCTTCAATGTTACTTAAAAAAGCAATCTTCTTTCTGTCCTCTTTCAACAGACCTTTTGTAGCATTATACGTTGCATCAAAGTCATCTACAATTACTTTGTCACACATAACATCATGAGCCACCCTATCAAACATAACAATTGGTAAACCTTGACTTATAGTAGTTTTAAAATGTTCTACTTCATTCTTAATCTGGGTTTCTTCCGCTACGCATAAAATGAATCCATCTACACTACCATTGGCTAAAAGCTGAAGACTCTCTTTTTCTTTCTCCAAAGACTCATTTGAAATGCAAGTTATAATATGGTAACCTAGTTTAGTAGCTTCTCTTTCAATTCCGAAAAGTACTTTTGCTAAAAAGTGATTCAATATATTAGGTATTATAACACCTATGGTTTTTGTTTTATTTTGCTTTAAACTTAAAGCTACCTTATTTGGTTTATAATTATACAGTTCTGCTAGCTCTTTTACACGGCGTACAGTTTCTTCTCCAATCTCCTCACTATTATTTAGTGCTTTAGAGACTGTTGAAATTGAAACATTCAACTCTTTTGCTAGCTGTTTTAAGGTAACCATTCTATTGAATTAGTAATTTTTGTGATACGCAATTTACAAAATTACTTTTTGCAAAAAAGTAATTATTCATTTCATAAATATTTAAAGCTCCAATATATAAAAATCTTTTCTTACTTAATTTAAACCTTTTGCTCCTTAAAAAGTCTTATTGGCTTTTAATAAACTTAAAGCTATTACCTATTTTTGTAAGCTTAAAATGAATGCTATTAAAAAATTACTTAATTAGTATAAATGACATACATTTGCGCCCAAATTACAACTGAACTCTACGATAAATTTTACAAAATAATTCATAAAATGAACAACAAATTTTCGGTTTTATTACTTCTTTTTTTATTTACAGCATTAGCCTTTGCTCAAAAAGGCAGTATACAAGGAACTATAGTAGATAGCGATTCAAATGATGCTATCCCGTTTGCAACCATTGTAGTACTAAAAAGCAATACAACTGAAACAGTTTCAGGAGCTATTTCTTCGGATAACGGACAATTCAATGTTGAAAATATGGCATACGGAAGCTATACCGTACAAATTTCGTTTATTGGTTATCAAACCAATACCATAGAAAACATCATCCTTACCAATTCCTCTCCTAATGCTAACCTAGGAACAGTTGCTTTAAAACCTCAATTAGAATCATTGGATGCTGTTACGGTTAAGGCTCAGACTAAAACATCCACTACAAAAATTGATAGAAAAGTTTATAATGCTAGCGATTTTGCTACAGCAAAAGGCGGAAATGCTGCCGATGTTTTAAATAAATTACCTTCTATTACTGTTGATCCTAGCGGAAATGTTTCGGTTAGAGGAACAACTGATTTCATGGTATACCTAAACGGAAAGCCAACTAATATAAAACCATCCGTTTTATTAGGGCAAATCCAATCAAACAACATCAGTAAAATTGATGTGATTACAGTTCCAACAGCACGTTATGATGCACAAGGAAAAGGAGGAATCATCAATATTACTACCAAGAAAAATCTAAACCAAGGCCTTTCAGTTTCTGTTAATGGTTTGCTAGGTGGAGCGCCTTGGGCTAACCTAACTGATGAATATAGTGGGCATGACTTAAAAGATGATCGATACGGCGGTGGTTTCAACATCACTTACAGCGAGAAAAACTTTACCCTTTATGGTGGCTTCAACTATAACATGAAAAATGTAAATGGAAAGCGCTCAGGTGAAGCTAGAGTTTTTGTAAACGAATCCGAAGGTGATTTCTTCCATATGAATGCTAAAAATGGCGAGCGTCCTGAGTGGTATGAGAACTATACCGCTAATGCTGGAATAGATATTGATTTATCTGATTCTAAAAAATTATCATTTTCTTATTTCTACGGAAATAGAAATGAAGGAAGAGCTGCTTATTATGTATATAACACGTTTTATGCAGATGCAGACCAATCTAATAAAGATCTAGGTACAGAACAATTTATGTACAACCCCAATGTTGATGATAGATATGGTGAGTACAGCACCTTTAATGTAGATTACTCGGTAGCTTTAGCTAATGATGCTAGTTTTAAAATGGCTGCCGCTTATGAAACTTCTAAATTAAGTAGAGAGTTAAACAATAAGAACTATTTCTATAATACAAGAGCCGATGTTGATAACGACATTGATAACAACTACGCTAATGCTATTCAAGCTGATGATTATTCACTATCAGACAATACACCTTTAAAAGGTTTACGCTTTAATGCAGATTACGAAATACAAATTGACGAGTTTAGCACTTTTGGTACGGGAGCACAAGTGCAATACACAAATATTGATGGTTCGTTTAACTTCAACAATACTTTAGTAACGAAAGATTTAAATAATACTATTGATTTAACAAGAACGGTATATGCTGCCTATGCAGACTATTCTGCAACCAGAGGAAAACTTAGTTACATCTTAGGATTAAGAGCAGAATATGGTGACCAAACTTTAGAAAATGGTAATACCGATTATGTTCCAATTTTTGGATCTGATTTAGAGGAAACTTATGTACAAAAGAAATTTGATTTATTCCCATCTGCGCACTTTAGTTATGAAATTAGCAATAAAGACAAATTAACTTTAGCTGGAAGTAGAAGAATCAACAGAGCTTCTGTAACTAAATTGGCACCTTTCTTATACCGTAGACATTTTGAAGTATACGTTGTTGGTGACCCAGAATTAGAAGCTGAATATTTAAACAATGCTGAAATCACCTATGAAACCTCAACTGGAAAAAGCACCTTTAGTTTAACAGGTTTTTACCGAGGAACAGATAACACTGTATTTAGAGTAAACACGGTAACCACAGCTAATGAAAACCCAGAATTGAATGCTATTTTAGGTGAAGATGTATTGATTCGTTCTTACACCAATGCAGGCAACTCCACCTCTTTAGGTGCTGAGTTAAATATGAATGTTGTTCCTAGTTCTTGGGTTAAATTATTTGTTGGAGGTTCATTATATAACTACCAAATTAAAGGTGAGGTATTCGGTTATGATGTAGACCAAAATAGTACTAACTGGTCTTTAAAAGGAAATGCTAATTTTACAATATCAGATAAACTAAAATTCAACTATGACTTTAGTAGAATTTCAAACACAGTAACATCACAAGGTCAAAATGATGCCTTTTCTGTTTCAAACATTGCTTTGAGCTACCAACCATCAGATGCATGGGATATTTCTCTTAGAGGATTGGATATTTTTGCTCAAAATGACCAAGGTTTAGACACCAATGCTTTTAATGCGTCCAATCAACAAATCTTCTATCAGGAAACTTTATACGAAAGAAACGGTCCTATATTTGAATTAGGCATTACTTATTCACTTAATATGAATGGTAAAAAGAAAAAGGCTAAAGATTTCCAAGGAAACAAGCACTTTAAATAAAATTATAACGGTACAGTTATTGAAAGCCTGCTAATTATAATTAGCAGGCTTTTTTAAAACAATAATTTACCTTACAATACATTATTTTTACTTAAAGCTATAAAGTAAAAATTAAAACTCTTTATTTTTACAATAAATAAAAACTTAAGATTTATGAGTTATTTAAAAAAATCTCTATTTACTCTTTTAATAATTCTAATTGGCTGTTCAGTAATGAATGCCCAATACCAAGAACCAATGACCCACCATCTGGCACTTAAGAATATGAAAGATTATGGTTTGATAAATGATAACGCAGAAAACAATCAAAGTAACATAGTCCAAAATGCTATAAATGACTTGCACAGCAAAGGCGGAGGACAATTGATAATCCCTAAAGGCACTTATCAATTTTCAAATATTTATTTAAAATCTAATATACATCTTCTTATAGATAAAGGTACGGTTATTAAACCTTATTGGCCAAAGGGAACAAAAATAGCTGTATTTATTATAGACACTGAAACTCCAAAAAACAAAAAAAAACCTAATTATGATGAGAAAAGCTTTATTAGAAATGTAAGCATTAAAGGAAAAGGAGGGAAATGGATAATCGATTACTCAGATAGAATACCAAAAAAAGGAGAAGGTGCTAGGGGTATTTTATGTCGGATGGTTAAAAATTTCTGTATTTCAGATATGGATATAAAGGATAATTTTTCAACATATTGCGGAATTACCCTCACCCCTACTAGGTCAAAAACAAAGAATATTAGCAATTGGAAAGTGTCTAGAGCTGCAGATGGACTTATTCGAAATTGTAGAATATTCAACGCCAGTCCAGGGTACGGATTAGTTCAATTGCATGGTGCTCAAACGGTACATTTTGAAGATTTATATGCCAACGGAGGGGTTACCCTAAGACTGGAAACAGGTGCTGTTGGAGAACATACAGCTGTATTTGATATTACTGCTAAAAATATTGTTAGCGAAAACGGAAGATGCGCCTTAATGTTAGGCCCTCACAGTGCACATAACGGTGTGGTAAAGGTAGATGGTATAAAATCTATTGGAAGTACTTATGCGGTTCAAATGGGAATGGGTGGAGTAAAAAAGAAAGAACTCCAGAGAAACCCAGATGCTAAACCCGGAAGTTTTGCCGATGGTACCTCCGTAAAAAACATTCACGCTGTTTTTGGCACGCAAGCGCAAATTAAAAAACACGCTTTATTAGAAATTCCAGAAGAATATCTTGACAGCTTAAAACTTTGGAATGATGATAAATTTATGGATGGTCCTTCTATAGCACCCGTTAAAGATCATAGAAAGGGTGGTTACAATGTAATTATAGAAAATATTACCTCTGAAGGATTTAAGTACAACAGTGAAACTAAAATTTTAACTTCCGAAAAAATTAGACCTGGAAGTTGGGCGAAAGCATTTTCAAAATGGTTGAAAAAAAATGAAGGAAAAGATTATCGTGTAGACAAAGGCCCTTATGTAAATTAAACCTTTTTAATTCATGAAAATTGAAGGGTATAAGGCTATTCGATACTTATTTTCTTTTAAGAAAATTCTGTTATTAAAATCTTTGTATACTAAAAAGACCTTGAGTTTAATAACGAAACTTAAGGTCTTTCATTTTACAAAACAACTATCATACAAAAACTGTTACAATAGTATTTTATTCATAAGGCCAACCATCCCAAATGCTACAATGTCCGGCATTATCGGTTGCTGTAATTTCTCTTTGTGCTTTACTATATCCAGCGTTCATTAGCGCAAATGGCGCATAATGAGTTTTACCATTCTTGCCTTCAAAAGCTTTTCCAAAGTGCCCTTGACTTAGCCCATGACCAATTTCATGCAACATTACGGTTTCATAATCTGCATAACCATTATTAGTAACATCATTAGGGTCATCTTTAAAATTTCTAGAACCATTTATATAGATTTCTCTAAAAGCCACATCACGTTTACCGTTCTGGTCAATGTCTGTTGGTTCTCTATCCGGACCTGGGCCATCAAACCATATATATGTAAACGTAACACCAAGAGTTCTTGTTCCTCCATCCTCGCGTAGGGCTTCGAAAAATGCAGCAGGAAGGTTACCTCCGTGTAAAATGCTTCCAGTAATTCTCCAACCAGCTCCACCCATATTCAAAGCGCGTTGAAAAACACCTACATCCCTATATATATCATAAGGAGTGGTTGTGTAAACATTATAAAAGTTTAGATCTTCAGAGCAATTAATGGAGCCCCAGGTGTTAATTGCACTGTTTGTTGCGATTAACGTCTCCTCGGGTGTCATACTATATTCACTTCCTACTGTACCTTGTTCGGTACCGTCTGTCCAAAACAGTTGGTCTGTACCTGGGAAAAAATTTCTTGGATCATCAGGCACAAAATCAGCCCCCAATTGTTTGTTTCCTACAGCTCTAAAATTAACCGTGATACCTGCTCCTTCGTATTCTAAAAGTTCCATTTTTGCAAGTTGAATATTATATTCAGATAGTTGTTCGTTCAAAGCTGCAGCAAAGTCCTGAATACTGCTCTTTTTATCAGAAGTTTTTGAGAATAAACTGTTTTTAACGCTAGCACCGACTGGTTCTAATTTCATTTCCTCCAAACCCAAAGGATTTTTTTCTTGCTCAGGAGTTGAGGTAATTTCGTTCTCATGACAGGCTAAAAAAAATAAGGGGATTACAAATAAACATTTCACTAGTGTTTTCATGATTTTAAGATTTTTAGATTAATAGTGTTGTGAAGATGTCTATTTAACCGATGCAACACATAACAATTTGCGTGCAATTGATTCTGATTTTATTTTAAAGGCTTTAGATTATGATGCGTTTAAACATGCAACATGTTAATTGACAGTTGCTTATGTAATAAATAATTCTTGTTAAGCTTTCAGGTGATTCTTTAATTTTTTTAGTAAAAAAATGTAGTGAAATATAAATAATGAACAAATACGAGCTTTACAACCCATTTAATGTTTGATTATAATTTGTAAATCATACTTATTCTGGGGGTGCAGATGGCAAGTAAGGCCTGATAATATTTTGTACTTCTTCTAATTGTTTTTCACCTCTTTTCATAGAGGCGTTTAAATATTCTATATCGCCTTCAAAAAAACCAGCCTCTAAATCTGCCTTAATGTAGCTTATTAGATTCCAAAAAAGCCAACCATCTACTTCTTCAAATTTATCAATGCATTCATTAGACTTTTCAATATCACCCAAAGCGCCATAAATAAAAAATAACACGTAATAACTTACAGGCCTATCCAAGCTTTGTTTAGAGCTAAGTAAATTATTATACAATTCTGCTTGTCTCCGTAATAGGTTTTTTCCCTTTTCAATCTGGCCACCACGCAAAAGACACATGCCATAACCCCAATAAACTGATCTAGAGGCTAACGAGTTCACCCCCTCTTTTTCAACTTGTTTATAACATTTTTTATAATATGGAGTTGCCTTTTCAACATCTCTTTTATACAAATATAGCATCCCTAATAAGGCATTACGCTGTTGATTATCTTTAACTAGAGTTTTATTGACATAGGCAAGGGCTTCATCATACCTCATGGACTGTATAAAAGAATACACACGATCTCTTCTAAATCTTGGCACTGTCTGTAACTCGAATATTTTATCAAAATAATAATCTACCATTTGGTGATTCTCTAAGGTTCTATAAAATTCCAGATAGTTTGTATAAAGCCCCATTAACTGACCCCTAGATTGTGCAAACTTTTCTATTTTCTGAAGGGTAAATATGGCCTCTTTGTATTTGTTTTTTCTCTTATGAATGCCAATTAAATTAAATAAAGCACCCACATCATTAGGATAAATTGTTAAACTTTTTTCATAATCTAAAATGGCATTCTCCTCTTTATTAATTCTCACAAAGTAATCTCCTCTTAGCTTATATGCAAAGGCATAGTTTGGGTTTAATGCTATAGCCTTATTTGTTAAATAAAGCACCTCATCAAACTTATTATCTTCACCTACATAATTACCATAGCGTTGAAAAGTGGTTAGTGCTAAACCTATATATGCTGAGGCAAATAAAGAATCTCTTTTTATAGCCTTTTCATAAGATGACTTTGCCTTATCTAATAAATCAAGCCAAACCTTATGTTTTTGCAATGAACTATTGGCCTTAAAAAGATACTCGTCTCCCTGTAAACGATATTCATATGCATATTTATCCTTAGTTGGATCCGTACTTAATTCACTTTTTAAATTTGACGATATAGCCGTTTCAAGGTTTTCAGTTATAGATTGTACAACATCGGCCTGTACTTTAAAAATTTCGGAAACATCTTCATTATAACTTTCAGACCAAACTACTTTGTCCTCTTTTACATTAATTAACTCTGCCGAAACAATAGCTTTATTACCAATACGTTGAACCCTACCTTCAATTAAATAATTAACATCTAATTCATTGGCAATAGCCTTTAAAGAAATCTGCTTATTCCTGAATTTTTCAGTAGAACGTCTTGAGGCAATCTTGAAATCAGGAATTTTAGTTAAATATTCTCTTATACCTGTCATTATTCCATTACAGAAATATTGGTTCTCATTATTTGGACTATCATTTTCAAAAGGCATAATGGCAATAGTCTTTTCAATTGATGAAATTCCATCATCTTTATTCTTAAATTTCTCATTAAAAACAATCAACACTATCAAGATAATTATAGGTGCAATGCTTAATAGCTTTTTAGAAACCGTTTTTTTAGGAGGAGCAGCAGTATTTTGATATTTAACCTCTCCAGGAGGATACCCAAAAAAATTATGAAAGCAAGTATTAAAATAAGTAGGACTAGAAAAACCAACACGATACGCAATTTCAGCTGCTGTAAACTGATTTTTTTTCAACATCTCCATCGCTCTCTTTAAGCGATATTCACGAATGAATTGACTGGTAGATTTCCCTGTAGCATCTTGTAACTTCCTATACAATTGTGACCTACTAAGACCTATTTCTAAAGCTAAATTAGAGACTCCAAAGTTTTCATCCTCTAAATTGACCTCTAGAATATGCTCTATTTTTTGAGTGAATCCCTGATCATCAGAAAGTTCGTCTTTCATAATTATTTTAAATTGTATAAGATGTGTCTTAGTATTATACTAAACATACTTGCTATAAAAAAATTAATGGGGATAACTTAGGGGTTATGGTAAATATAATGAAATAAAACTAATGTCCGAAAAATATGATGTTTCGCACATATCCTAAAATATCAATTACTTTGAAAAAATATCTAATACACAATCAAAATATAAAAGGCAAACAATAGTTCACGTTTGCCTGCCTTCAGTCTGCTATTAACCTAACAAAGCATTCGCTTTGCTATTTTAATTTAGTCATAATTTACTTATAAAGTAAAAATACAGGACAAATAGTAACCTATTACCGATTAAACGACTTTAATCCTTATATATCTATAAGAATTTACGCCATTAATGTACAGTTTTCACTTCTTCCCCTGTTAAATTAGACAAGTATTCTACTAAATCTCTTAAGGCTCTTTTTCCAATATAGGTTCCAATGGTGGGCATTGATGAAATAACAATTTCTCTGTTTTTAATTCTTGACAGCGGTAGTTTTAATGGTTCAACCTCTGATGTTTTTAGTGTTATATCTTTTTCTGTTTCTTCTAATAGAACACCAAAAATGGTTTGGTTATTGCCTAATGTAAGAATAACGCTACCGTAACCTGGAGCTAAACGTGCACTTGGGTCTACCAACGCTTCAAGTAGCTCTTCCCTTGTAAGTTTTCTTTTGAAAAATCTAATCCCTTTAATGAAGTTATTGCGGTAGACCTTACCTGTTAATTTTGAAGCTAATAAAATAGGGAAATCTTATTTGAATGGAGTTTCATTTAATTAAATGACCTTATTAAATGATGAAAATAATTACATTTGAGAAGTTAGTTAACATAAAAGGAAATGGAAAAGAAAACAACAAGACGAGATTTTATAAAAAAAACAGGATTAGGAATGGGAGCTTTAACCCTTAGCTCTGGTTTTGGTAATTTATTTGGTCAACCTTTAAATACTTATTTTCATTTTGATATTTCTTTGGCGCAATGGTCAGTCCGTCAAGCTTTAAAAAATAAAACCATAACAAACTTAGATTTTCCAAAATATGCTAAAGATAAATATGGCATTTTAGGAGTTGAATATGTGAGTTTCTTTTTTGAAAAACCGGCAACAAATAAATCTTACCAAAAAGAATTAAAAATGCGGGCTGAAGATGAGGGCGTGAAAAATTTGTTGATTATGGTTGGGAGAGAAGGTGCTTTAGGGCACAATGATAAAAACCAACGCTTAAAATCTGTTGATGCCCATAAACGTTGGATTGAGGCTGCACATGCTATTGGATGTCATTCTGTTAGGGTTGATGCCAAAGGAAATGGGTCTCGTGAAGACATGTTAAAATACAATGCTGAGAGTTTCACTGCTTTATCTGAGTTTGCTAAGGACTTTGGATTGAATGTTATTTTAGAAAATCATGGTGGGTTCTCAAGTGATGGACATTGGGTTGTGGAATTAATGAATAAAGTAAACTTGCCTAATTGTGGTACTTTACCAGATTTTGGCAACTTTTGTATAGAAGGAAAAAAGAACGACTGTAAAAATGAATACGACAGGTATAAGGGCATGAAAGATATGATGCCTTTTGCTAAAGCTGTTAGCGCTAAGTCATACCATTTTGATGATAAGGGTAATGAAACTACAATTGACTTTAAAAGGATGCTAGAAATAGTTAAAAAGCACAACTATTCTGATTATATAGGAATTGAGTATGAGGGTGAAATAATGAGTCCAGATGATGGCATTATGGCAACTAAAAGATTGTTAGAGAGGGTGAGAAGCGAATTAGCATATTAACAGCTTTTCAATTCCAACATTTTAGTATGACTGCTATGAATTACCTCTCAACTTACAAATTGATTGATAAATTATTGTAAATTTAGTTGGTATATCTGAACTAAAAATTTAAAACCATGAGAACTAAATTATGCATTCTTGGATTAATCATCTCTTTTACTTCTTTTGCTCAGAATAATATTCCAACCGAGTTATGGCAAATAGAAACTGCAGTATTAGGACTAGATGATAAATTTCGTGGAGGAGCTAAAGTTTACGGATATGATTCCGAAGGAAATTTCAAGGTTTTAAGAGAAGGCTCAAACCAATATGTTTGTTTAGCAGATAATCCAAACAATAAAGGCTTTCAAGTAGCGGCATACCATAAAGATTTGGATGTATTTATGGAAAGAGGACGTGAATTAAAAAGTCAGGGCAAGAATTTCAAAGAAATATTCGATATAAGAGAGGAAGAAGTTAAAAGTGGTAAATTAAAAATACCTCACAATGCAACACTTACAGTACTTAGAGGAGAGGTTGATAACGAAACTTACCAAATAATTAATCAACGGGTTAGGTACGTTGTATATATTCCTTATGCTACCAGCGCAACTACAGGGTTACCTGAAAAACCTCTTAAAGCAGGCCACCCTTGGATTATGAACCCAGGAACTCATAGAGCACATATCATGATTACTCCTACATATCCAGAATTGGATAAAAAGGATTAGTTTGAAAGTCTTTTTAATAGATTTAACAGAACCTTATTACCCACATTGCCAAAATTAATAGCATAGAAACTTACTCGAATAAAAAGGCATACACATTCCAAGATACTTGATAATTATCATTATTTAGACATAAAGAATATTTTACTTTTGAACCTTAATAAGCTTCTAATGAAATCAAAATCTTTACTTTTTGCAGGAATTATTTTATTACTAATTGGCATTCTAATTAGAAAATTGACCCATATGGAAGTAGCTGGTCTAATCCTTATTATAATTGGTGTTACTTGTAAAACAGTCTACATTATAAAAAAAGCAAAAAGTGGAGAATATCAACCTGGTAAAGAATTACTTATATTAATTTTCGGCTTAATATTATTTCTAACTGGGTTATATTTTAAAAGCTTAGAATTCCCCATTATTAAACCAATCTATTTGATTATTTCAGGTATAGTGCTTAAGATAAGTTTTATTATTAGGTTTATTCAGGTGACACGTTCTACAAAGAACAAATAATTTATTAAATGAAAACTGTAAATTTTCTTCAAGAAACGAATTACCTCTTTTACATTGGCTAAAAACTAGTTCCATTTAGCTTTTTAAACTTTGTTTTAAATCATCAAATTGTCACCGATGAATTTAAAACTCTTATCATGAGTCTTAAAAATTTAGTATCTTACGATATCCTTTTCTACTCCACGAACTTTCTTGATTATTATAAGTTTTTAACCAACAAACACTAATAACCATGAAAATCAAATCATTAATTATTCTATCACTTGCCTCTATCTGGATCACAAACTGTTCACAGCCTCCTAAGGATGTAACTGAAGAAATTGTTGCTGCCAACAAAGTTTTTATTGAATTATTTAATGCGCATAAAGGCACCGAGATAGGCAATCTTTATACTGAAGGCGGAAGATTATTTCCAGTTAACAGCCCTGTAATTGAGGGACAGGAAGCTATTGGACAATTTTGGAGCGCTGTATTTGACATGGGCATTGATAACGGGGTGCTTACTACTGTAGAAGTTGAATCTTTTGGAGACACAGCTGTTGAAGAAGGTGCATATTCGTTGTTTGATTCCAATAATAACAAACTTGATGAAGGCAAATACATCATCGTCTGGAAAAATGTTGATGGCCAATGGCGACTAGACAGAGACATTTTTAGCACAAACATGCCGGCACCGCAACCTGCACAGGAAGAAGCGCCTGCCGAAGACAATAGTGAGACAGAAAACTAGAACTATAGATTATAAGGGAAGTGAATAACTTCCCTTCAATTTTTGTATTGGCAAACCTCTCTTTAAAGTCATTATTTAATTCATGAAACCAACAAATAATACCTCTGCAGAACCAACACTTCTTTTTATTCCAGATATAAGTGGTTTTACTAAGTTTGTTCATGAAACAGAGATATCACATAGCGAACACATTATTAAAGAGCTTCTTGAAGCACTCATAGATGCCAATGAAATGGAGCTTCAAATATCAGAGATTGAAGGCGACGCCATTCTATTTTATAGGAAGGGAAGAAAACCGACAGCAGCAGAAACATTAGCTCAGGTACAACGAATGTATACTAAGTTTCATTCTAGTTTACGTAAATATGAATCGCAGAGAATATGCCAATGTGGTGCTTGCATACATGCTAACAATCTTAGCTTGAAATTTATTATTCATTACGGAGATATCTCTATCAATAAGGTTAAAAATAGGTCAAAGCTTTTTGGTAAAGATCTTATTATGGCTCACCGCCTTATGAAGAATAACATTCCCTTAAATGAATATGCTTTAATAACAAACGAACTGATTAATGCTTGTTCTACTTGGGTTGAAATAGAACAGGTAGCTTGGGAAAAACCAAATAAAGGACACTGCGAATATGATTTTGGTGCCATTAAATATTGTTATCTATCCCTAGCACCTTTGGAACCTCATATTCCTCAACCTACTATTGAAGATTATGCTCCAGATCCCAAAATGAGTAAAATTCTGTCTGTTGAATCTGTGATAAATGCTCCTATAGAATCTGTTTTTGATGTTGTATCGGACACTCATGCTAAGCATCTCTGGGTACTTCATGTAAAGGATAGTGATAAAACAAACGGTAAGATAACCAAAAATGGCAGCACACATAGATGTATTATGAATGGCGATGAAAATGATCCCTTTTTAACTTCTCGTAACTTCAACATATCTAAAGACTTAATAACTTGGATAGACACCAATCATAACGAAAAATCTGACCTTGTAATAACACTTCAGCGGATTGGTAATAGTCTAACTAGAATCAATTTAACTGTTATGCAAAAACAGAGTATTTTCAAAAGCATAGCTTACAATTTATTAAAAAAGAAAGGCTTTGTTCAATTCTTTAGTGGCTCATTAGAAAAACTCAATCAATACTGCCAAGGTTTAGAGAAAAAAGGTTTAAAGCATTCTTCCGGTGTTTTGTTGGAGCCAGCAAGTTAAAAATGTGAGATTCAATATTGGTTTGTTCATTGTCCTTCTTTCACTAGTTTTTTAAAACCATGTCCAGAAAGCTGAAACTACTTCAATAAAATGAGTTCCTTGCATTAAATGTTTTAGTAGAAATCTCAGCTATATTAGAGTTTCCACTGTAAGATATTTGCCGTATCAGCCATCCAGAAACACTATACACAGTAAAAGATTTAATTACATCCTTAGTATTAATGCTAACACTAACATTAAAAATATAAGTGCTACATAAAAAATATTTGTTAATAAACCAATATTAATAGATTAAAAGATAAAGTGTTTTTTAATAGATGAACTGGCATCAAACAAAAAAGCATCCCAATTTTCTTCACAGAAAAAAGGAAAGCTTTCCATTGGTTTAACTACTTAAACCTTTGATAAACCCTAAGATTTATTTTATCAACAACTTTTTTGTAATTGATGAATTATTCTGGGTTAATTTCAATACATACAAGCCATTACTTAAACTAGAAATATCTAATTTATTATTAGTGATTGTTCTACTGAAAATTTTCTTTCCTAAAACATCAAATACAGTAGCTTTAACCGTCTCAGGATAATTTGATAATATATTCAAAAAACCTCCAGAAGTCGGATTAGGATATATTTTAAAATTAGTAGCCAACAAATTATTATCACCAACTCCTAAATTAGAATCAAACTCAAATATATAAGATGACCCAGGATCACTCAATGGATTATTCCCCATTTCATCTTCATCTTCAAATGGAGCTCCACTAATAATATACTCATTACTAATTGACACAGAAGTGCCAAATAAATCACCTCCTGTTCTATCCGATGTTACTATTTTTTGCATTTGGCTCCAAACACCACCGTTATCTCTTTTGAAAATATAAGCAGAACCAGCTAAATTCATTGTATTTAATCCATTCTCATCTTCACCTTCACGAGGAACTCCCACAATTACATAATCGCCACTAATTGATACAGATTGCCCAAAATTATCATTGCCAAGTCTGTCAAATGCTGTGATTTTTTGAACCTGAGTCCAAGTACCGCTCCCTCCATCTCTTTCATAAATATAGGCTGAACCAGCATTTGATAACGAACTTCCTCCCATAGAATTTTCATCTTCAAAATTTGCCCCTACCACAGCATATTCACCACTTATAGAAATTGAATGGCCAAATTGATCTGAAGCACCTCTATCTGCAGCGACTATTTTTTGAACTTGATTCCAAGTATTACTTCCATCCCGCTCAAAAATATAGGCTGAACCTGAACTTGCTAAAGGGTTAGAAAACCCATTTACATCATGATCTTCTCCCCTAGACCCAACAATAATATAATTGTTATCTATTGATACCGAATAACCAAAATTATCATTTTGCTCTCTATCTGATGGCACAATTTTTTGAACTTCATTCCAATTTCCACTCCCATCTCTTTCAAAGATATAAGCAGATCCTGCATTCTGTAATGTATTAGATCCTGTTTCATCTTCATCCTCTTTGATGGTCCCAACTATTGCGTAATTACCATTAATTGCAACGGAAAATCCAAATTCATCTACTTGGGCCCTATCTGAAGGCACAATTTTTTGAACTTCATTCCAAATACCACTTCCATCTCGCTCAAAGATATACGCTGATCCAGACCGTAACAATGGGTTAGCACCATTTTCATCTTCATCTGTGTTTTTTGAACTTACTATTGCATAATCACCATCAATTGCTACCTTATAACCAAAAAGAACGCCTCCAGAATTATCGGAGCCATTTAGCACTTGAGTCTCATTCCAATTACCACTTCCATCTCTCTCAAAAATATAAGCCACTCCACCATTCCCTAAAACTCCAATTATAGCATAGTTTCCACTAATTGAAACAGATTCACTAAAATGGTCTCCTCCAAATCTATTAGTCCCCACGATTTTTTGAGTCTCGTTCCAAGTTTGTGCATTGATACCTATTAAACAAAAGAGAGCAATACTAAGTAATATTAATTTTTTCATATACATAAATTGATTTATTAATAGATAATAATTGAGGAGATAAAGAATTCAACATAAACTTGTTAGTTAAATTAGAATAAACACCTCGTACTAATAAAATGAATTGTTGTCTTTTTTCATGTTGTGATTTTAAGTTAACACCACAAACATACGAGCGTGAAAAGCACAAATAAACTGGGGCAACCAAATTCAAAAAACATCTAGTAAATGACATCTCTTATCAAGATGCACCCATGAAAATTGAACGTCGCTATTTATTAATTCTGGGAAAGAAACTAAAACAGGTTTTTTGTACCATAGAATAATTTAATTTCACTTAAATATAGGAAAAATATTATACAACGCATAAAACAATTACTTAAAATAGTCTCACCTTTATATTGTTTAATAGGTATCATCCACTGTAAAATCACTTCCTTTAACTTGTAGAAATAAAAAAGCCGGAGAAAGTTTTGTTTTAATCAGGCTCAATTGAGCTTCTATTAAATTAGAATCAGGCTCATCAGGTTTTATAGCTTGTTCTTTTCTCAACCAACTCTTTGGATTTATAAATTGTCCAGTTGAGAATTCTTTACGTTGCTTATTATATGTCATTCTGCATTTGATAGCAACTTTGTTTTTATTGTTAACTCTATTGCCTGCCAATAGGAACAGTACTTTTATATAAGTATTCATGGTTTTTAATTTAAAATGATTAGGAAAAAGATGCACACCTTTAAAGAATAGGACACACCTTATTGCACACCTAGAAGTGGCAAAAATTTAAATATTAAGCAACTTTAGAATTACTATAAAACAAAAAAGCATCCCAATTTTCTTCACAGAAAAAAGGAAAGCTTTCCATTGGTTTAACTACTTAAACCTTTGATAAATCCTAAAATTTATCAAACAACACAACTTCTTTAACTTGCCAAAAAAAGCCCTAATCTCTTAGAGCTTTTTAGCAATTTTGCGGTCTGGACGGGACTCGAACCCGCGACCCCCTGCGTGACAGGCAGATATTCTAACCAACTGAACTACCAGACCGTTGCGTCATTGCGGATGCAAATATACACGCCTTTTTTAATATGTCAAATCTTTTTATACCTTTTTTAAAAAAAATTAAACAAACTTTTGACGCTCCACCATATAAGTAGTTAATATATGATTAAAGCTATCATTTATATCGGCCTCAACATACTTAATCTTGTATTGAGCGCACTTTAGTTTTAAGGCAGTAAAGTAAGTCTCAACACGCTTACTATAGTTCTCTTTTATTGTATCTGCATATAGGTTTATATACTCCCCTGTTTCAACATCAATAAAGCGTTTAGGAGTATTGTCAAAATCAAAACTATACTCTTTTTGCTTATCAAATACATGAAACAAAATCACCTCATGCTTATTATATTTTAAATGACGTAATGCTTCAAAAAGCTTAACCTCATCTTCAGCTGTTTGAAACATATCTGTAAACAGAAAAATCAGGGAACGTCTATGAATTTTTTCCGCTATCTCATGCAAATACGTATAAGTTTCGGTCCGTTTATTTAAAGGTTTACTAACTACTGTTTTACTAAGTTCTCCTAAAAGCATTTGATGATGACGCTCACTACCCTTTTCCTGAGCGTAAAAATCATAAGCATCACTATAAATACTTAAACCAACCGCGTCACGTTGACGTTTAAGCATATGCATTAAAGTAGCCGACGCCAATGCCGAAAAAGCAATTTTATTCAACCTATCAATTGAAAAATCACTCATTTCAGGATAATGCATAGAGCTACTATTATCAACAATTATATGACAGCGTAAATTGGTTTCATCATCATAACGCTTAGTATATAACTTATCGGTTTTAGCAAACAATTTCCAATCAATATGTCTGGTACTTTCTCCTCTATTATAAATTTTATGTTCTGCAAACTCAGAAGAAAACCCATGAAACGGACTTTTATGCATTCCTGCAATAAAACCCTCAACCACATGTTTAGCAAGTAATCCTAAATTCTTAAACCCTTCGGTTTTATTTAATTCATGTTGCAAATTCATATTCTAAAGCAAAGTCTATTCTAGCTTAACAAAAATCTATATCGTCTAAAATAAAAAAAGGTTTGCCATTATAGCAAACCTTCTTCATTTTCTTTCTCTAAATCTGTTATAGTAAAGACTCTATGGCCTCTGTATAAGAATTTTTTGGTGCTACACCAACTTTTCTATCAACAACCTCACCATCTTTAAACACTAATACTGTTGGAATATTACGCACACCATACTTAGCAGCAAATTCTTGGTTATTGTCTACATCTACTTTTCCAACAACTGCCTTTCCTTCATACTCACCAGAAATTTCTTCAATAATTGGTCCAACCATTCTACATGGTCCACACCAAGCTGCCCAAAAATCAACCAATACAGGTTTATCGCTTTTCAAAACTGTTTCTTCAAACGTTGCATCTGTTATCTCTAATGCCATAATATATCTTTTTAATATTCTTAATTAATTTATTAACACAAAATTAGTCAAAAAAAACACGAATACTTACAAACTAACAATTTGTTTTGTTTATAACGTTATTATCTTGTTTTATATTTAAAGATAAGACGCATTTTTTATGGCATACCCCTAAAAAGATCTAATGATTTCTTCTTAAAATTCCAAATAAGCAACCAAAAAGTTGCGTTATTAAATTATTTATTTTAGTTTAGCAACCATATAGTTGCGTATTAATCTTAAAACGAATCATTATGAAAGATGTAATCAACAAAGAACACGTATTTAACCATACTATAGATAAAGTGTGGAGTGCCATTACAAACGCAGATGAGATTTCAACTTGGTTTCTAGCCGCCGATTTTAAACCCGAAGCAGGTTATAAATACACCTTTAAATCTAAAACAGACCATTGTGAACCTATATTTGGTGAAGTAAAAGAAGCTAATCCTTATAAATTGGTTTACACATGGATTGTAACGGGAACCGAAGCCGTAACAACAGTTACTTGGAATCTAGTGCCTGTAGAAAACGGCACAAAACTCTATTTAGAGCATTCCGGGATTTCAAAATACGAGGGTGAAACAGCTATTGAAATGTTTGAAAGTTTTAATGGTGGTTGGACTAACTGCGTTAACCGTTTAACAGACTACTTAAAAGAATTAGTAAATGCAGGATAAAATCACCAAACTTTTTAAAGCTATTGCAGACCCAACAAGGCGTGATATATTTCATGCCCTAGTTATCGCAACCTCAGCCTTATCTATCACTCAAATTTCCAATCAGTTTGAAATGACACGTCAAGGTGTTACCAAACATATTAAAACACTTCAAGAAGCTGGTTTGGTTCATATTGTGGCATACGGACGCGAACGATTCTGTAATGCTGACCCCAAACCTTTAAAAGAAGTTGATAAATGGTTAAAATTCTATTCTCAATTCTGGGATAGCAAACTTAGTGCTTTAGAAGATTATTTGGATTCTAAAGAAGGTTAGTTATAGGCACAACATAGATTTAGAAACAAAAAAAAGAGCCATCTAATAATAAGATGACTCTTTCTTCTTTGGGGGCTCTTTATTTTTTAAAGTACAGTACTAATTTCTTTTACCTAACCTAACCTCCTTAACGGTTCCGTCAGGAAGTGTTTTGGTAGCAATTCTATCGCAAGTACCATCCCCGTAATCTAGAAAAGTAGTCCCTTCCGTTCTAGTAAATTCTTTAACACCCGATGCTATAAATCTGCATTCGGCTGGTTTTACTAATGGTGTTGTAATTTCAACACTAAAAGTATTCCCTTCAGCATTTGTATACGTACAAGATCCTGTAATTGTTTTTTCATCATCAAACCAGAAGAAGGTATCTCCTCCAGCAGTAATCTCCACTGTTCTGCTTCCTACTTTTGTAACCGTTCCACCTTCTGTTTCAACCGTAATATCTACAGAACCAGTCATTTCAGGATTCCCATTATCATTCTCCTCAGTGAAAACATACTGTTTGGTTCCATTCACTAATCGCCCATTAATATTAACATCTGTAAACGTAACAGTTCTTGTTCTAGAACCATCTGCTTTTTCTCTTACCTTGGTTATAGTTCCTGTTATAACATTACCATCTTTATCCTCGCATTCACCAGTAAAAACAATGGTGGTTGTAATTGTAGTATCTGTCTCTTCAAAAGTAATATCAGCACATTCTCTAAAGAATCCTGAATGACCACGTTTATCTGGTCCGTCTCCTTTAGAAGAAACCGTTTTAGAACTAATTCCAGAAATGCCATAAGCACTTTCAGAATATAATACAATATCATCTAAAACAGCCTCCGTTTCTTCAATAGCTACCTCCGCATCAATTGATAGGGCATCTGTTTCATTAAAATCGTTTTGAGTTCCTTCATTGTCACATGCAATGAACAATAAAGACATAAAAAATGTTAAGCTTAAGATTTTTTTCATGGGTATTTTTTTTTAAATTAAATCAATTCACTAATAAAACAAGTGAATTTTAAAAACTCCTACCCTTGAAAAACGAAAAAGATTTTAATTTAGTTTATAATGAATATGTTGTTCTTCTAATTCATTCAATAATTCCTGAGATACTTTAACCTTTTGTTTTCTACTAGGCATATTCAGTTTTACTTTTTCCTTCGTGTCATAGACCACGAAATTTAAAGCTTGGTTTCCTGGGTGCATGCTCAACAAATCTTTTATCTCATGAATCTTGCTTTCCTTTAAATCATTAACATCTAATTGAAGTGATAATTTTTTAGCATACTGCTCCATGACATCATGCAGCAACTGGAAATTATTAAACTGAAGTCTTGGGTCACTTTTCTTTCCGGTATCTTTATTTACCCAACCTTCGCGCACAAAAGTTTTAACAAACACAAAATTATTGTGCATTAAAAAATGCCTGAATTTTAAGTACTCCTCCCCAAAAATTCTAAACTCATAACTATCTGTATAATCTTCAACTGTAAACAATGCCCACCCTTTTCCTTGCTTACTCACGCGATGTTGAACATCTGTAACAACACCACCAAAAACAAGTTCTCTATTTACATAAGGTTCCAAATTATTAAACATTCCTACTGTGGCGTTGCAAAAAGTTTTCATCTCGGTTTTAAAATCATCTAAAGGATGGCCAGATATATATATCCCAACCACCTCTCTTTCTTTAGATAACTTTTCCATGGTTCCCCAATCTTCACAAGGTGGAACAATAGGTTCTGCAATCTGAACTTCACTAGATTCACCAAACAAACTTACCTGAGCAGAATTCTCATTCTCTTTATGTTTCTGAGCAAACTTGATAACCATTTCTAAAAAGGTTAAATCACTTTCTTTGTGGAAATATTGTGCTCTATGAGTATCTCCAAATCCATCAAAACCTCCAGCCAAAGCTAAATTTTCAAAAGCCTTTTTATTAGCAGCACGCAAATCGATGCGCTTAGCGAAATCAAAAATAGACTTATAAGAACCTCCTTCTTTTCTGTTGTCTACTATGGTCATAACTGCACCGTGACCAACTCCCTTAATGGCTCCCATTCCAAAACGAACCGCATTATCTTGATTTACCGAAAATTTATAATAACTCTCATTTACATCAGGACCCAAAACGTTTAATTTCATACGCTTACACTCTTCCATGAAGAACGTTACCGATTTGATGTCGTTCATATTATTAGACAGTACAGCAGCCATATATTCTGCAGGATAATGCGCTTTTAAATAAGCAGTTTGGTAGGCTATCCACGCATAACATGTTGAGTGCGATTTATTAAAGGCATAACTTGCAAAAGCCTCCCAATCTTTCCAAACTTTTTCAAGAACCTTAGCATCATGACCATTTGCGCTTGCTTGTTCGATAAACTTAGGTTTCATTTTATCTAGAACCGCAATCTGTTTTTTACCCATAGCCTTACGCAAAACATCCGCTTCACCTTTTGTGAAATCAGCTAAACTTTGCGATAGCAACATTACCTGCTCTTGATAAACCGTAATACCATAAGTCTCCTTAAGATATTCTTCCATGGCAGGTAAATCATAGGTTATTTCCTCATCACCGTGTTTTCTTCTAACAAAACTTGGTATATATTCCATTGGCCCTGGACGATACAACGCATTCATTGCAATAAGATCCTCAAATACCGTAGGTTTTAAATCCCGAAGGTGTTTCTGCATTCCGGGAGATTCATATTGAAACACACCAACCGTTTCACCTCTTTGGAATAGCGCATAGGTTTCTTCATCGTCTAAAGGGAAACTTTCTGGATCTAATTGAATATCATGTTTTGCTTTTACAATTTTTACGGTATCCTTTATAAGAGTTAGGGTTTTTAACCCTAAGAAATCCATCTTTAAAAGACCTGCATCTTCAACTACCGAGTTATCAAACTGAGTAACGTATAACTCTGAATCTTTTGCAACTGACACCGGTACAAATTTGGTAATATCATCAGGGGTTATTATTACTCCACAAGCATGAATACCTGTGTTGCGAACAGACCCCTCTAAGGCTCTTGCTGTATTCACTGTTTTCGCCTCTAAATCTGAGCCTTCTGAAATATTTAATAGCTGATTTACCTTTTCTAATTCTTCTGCCCTAAACTTACTAGCCAAAGCCTTTTCGTCTAAACCAAAAATCTTATTTAGTTTAGACATGTTTGGAATCAACTTCGCAATCCTATCAGCGTCAAAAAGTGGTAAATCTAAAACACGTGCAGTATCACGGATAGACGATTTTGCGGCCATGGTACCATAAGTAATAATCTGCGCTACCTGATTTGCACCATACTTTTCAATTACATAATCCATGACTCTACTTCTGCCTTCATCATCAAAATCAATATCAATATCTGGCATACTAATACGATCTGGATTTAAGAAACGCTCAAAAAGCAAATCGTACTTCATAGGATCAATGTTGGTAATCCATAAGCAATAAGCCGCAACAGAACCAGCAGCAGAACCACGCCCCGGCCCAACCGAGACATCCATATTTCTAGCCTCTCGGATAAAATCTTCAACTATTAAGAAATAACCTGGGTATCCTGTATTTTCGATAACACTTAACTCAAAATCAATGCGCTCAACAACCTCTTCAGATAAGGGTTCCCCGTATCTTTTTTTGGCGCCTTCGTAAGTTAAATGCTTTAAATAAGCATTCTCACCTCGTTTTCCACCATCTACTAAATCTTCTTCATGCTTAAACTCATCCGGAATATCAAAAGCAGGTAATAATACATCACGAGCTAATTGGAATCCTTCAATTTTATCTACAACCTCCTGTACGTTTAAAATGGCTTCAGGAACATCTTTAAACAAGGTTTTCATTTCATCTGAAGACTTAAAGTAGTATTCCTGATTTGGTAATCCATAACGGTAACCTCTACCTCTTCCTATTGGCGTTGCTTGTTTTTCACCATCTTTTACACACAACAAAATGTCATGGGCATTAGCATCACTTTGGTTTTGGTAGTAGGTGTTATTTGTAGCCACCAACTTAACATCATGCTTTCTTGCCAATTTTATCAATGTGCCATTTACCCGATTTTCATCTTCTTGGTTATGGCGCATTAACTCCATATACAAATCATTACCAAACTCGTTCTTCCACCAAATCAAAGCATCTTCGGCTTGATTCTCTCCAATATTTAAAACCTTGCTTGGTACTTCACCATATAAGTTCCCAGTTAAAACAATTAGATCTTCTTTATACTGTTTGATGAGCTTTTTATCAATTCTTGGAACATAATAAAACCCATCCACAAAGGCATGGGATGACAATTTTGCCAAATTGTGGTACCCGTTTTTATTTTTAGCCAATAAGACAATCTGATAGCCGTTATCTTTTCGAGATTTATCTTGATGGTTTTCACAAACAAAGAACTCACAACCGATAATGGGTTTGATTAATTTTTTATCCGTAGTCTCACCTTTTTCTTCAGCTTCAGCAATACTAGCTTTTATTCCACTATTCTGCTTATTTACAGCATTTATAAAATGAAAAGCCCCCATCATGTTTCCATGATCTGTAAGTGCAACAGCTGGCATATTATGTGATGCCGCAGCAGCTACCACATCACCTATGCTCATGGTGGATTGCAACACTGAGAATTGTGAATGATTATGCAAATGGACAAACTCTGCTCCAGATAAATCTACTTGATCAACTCCTATATCACTTGCAGGTTCATCAGCCTCTAATTTTTGAAGGTGCTCATGAATTTTTGCACTTTCTTTTTTTAGGTTAACATGTTTTAACCCAATTAGGTTTATAGTACCCGGATTAGCTTCGGTAAACTTTTCAAAATAGTCTGGTTCTACATCAAGTTGTTCCTTAGTATATTGCTTTAAACGAACTAACTCTAAAAAGCATCGTGTTGTGGCCTCCACATCTGCTGTGGCATTATGGGCTTCAGCAAAAGGAGCATTAAATAGATGTTCGTGTAACTCCGTTAGTGTTGGCAATTTAAAGCGACCACCACGCCCACCGGGAATCTGACACAGATTAGCTGTATGCTCCGTACAAGTATCTAAAACTGGTAATTCTTGTAAAGGATTTGCAACATCACCCCGAACAAATTC
This sequence comes from Seonamhaeicola maritimus, assembly GCF_008056315.1. Classification (GTDB taxonomy): domain Bacteria; phylum Bacteroidota; class Bacteroidia; order Flavobacteriales; family Flavobacteriaceae; genus Seonamhaeicola; species Seonamhaeicola maritimus. The sequence continues at coordinate 261,664 of NZ_VRKQ01000010.1, forward strand.
CGCTCCCATAATGTTCAAATCAAACTTTACGTTTTGACCTACTATAAATTTAGTTTTCCCAAGAGCTTCATTAAACTTTTCTAAAACTTCAGATAAGGTCACACCTTGCTCCTGAGCTAATTCTGTAGAAATACCATGTATTTTTTCAGCATCATAGGGTATATTAAACCCTTCCGGTTGCACCAAATAATCTTGATGCTCAATGCAGTTACCCATAGCATCGTGAAGTTGCCATGCAATTTGAATACACCTAGGCCAATTATCAGTATCTGTAATGGGTGCATCCCAACGTTTTGGTAATCCGGTAGTTTCAGTATCGAAGATTAAATACATGTGTAATGTTTAGTCGTTGATTTGTTTAGTCCTTGACATTAGAATAACGAGCAAATAAAAATAGGGAGAATTTGCACTTTTTTAAAACGGAGTTATTAAGAGTTGTGAACAAAAAATAACATTAAAAAGTTTACATTTGAAATTATAAAAATCGTCAAATGAAATTCAGATTACTTTATCTAGCCCTTATAACCTCTATTTTAAATTTTAGCTGTAATACACAAACTATTCCTTTATATGTTGGGACTTATACTGATGGCGATAGTGAAGGTATTTATAAATTAGATTTCAATACGAAAACAGGTGAGTTAGGTAAATTAGAACTGGCTCTAAAAATTAACAACCCTTCCTTTATAAGTTATACACCTAATAAAAAGAATATATATGCCGTTGGAGAAGGTGAATTAAGTGCCATTAATGCATTAAAAGTAAATACTGATGGCTCATTAACATTACTTAATACTGTAACCAGTAACGGGAAAGGCCCTTGTCATGTTTCTGTAAATGAAAAAGGAAATAAGGCTGTAGTTTCTAATTACGGGGGTGGTAATGTTTCCGTTTACAACCTTAATAATGATGGTCGTTTAAATGAGGCTTTTCAAGTTTTTGATCATAATACTGAAAACCAAAAAGCAAGAGCTCATTCGGCTCAGTTTCATAAAGATGATTTATTTGTTTCCGATTTGGGAAGAAATGCTATGTATCAATACAAATTAAAAAACGAAAATTACCAATTGAAATCAGAAACCATTGTTGAAATGCTGGGCAATCCTGGACCGCGACATTTTGCTTTAACTAAAGATGGGCAAAACATTTATATTATAAACGAATACGCAGGATCTATAACTTCAGTTAAAAGAACTGCCGATGGATTCAAAAAAATTGATGAAGATTCTACTTTAGACGCAAGCTACACAGGCAACAACTCATGTGCTGATATTCATTTATCTAAAGACGAGCGTTTTTTATATGGCTCTAACCGTGGGGAAAACTCAATTGCCGTATTTGAACGAAATAAAGAAACTGGCACTATTAATAAAATTCAGAACATAAGTGTTCATGGTGATTGGCCTAGAAACTTCACATTAGACCCTTCTGGTGAATTTTTATTAGTTGCTAATCAAAAGAGTAATAATATTTCTGTTTTCAGTATTGATTCAAAAAATGGGACACTTTCGTTCATTTATGACGTTAAAGTACCTACTCCTGTGTGCTTATTATTTTAAGATTTTAGTAAAAATAGCCTTCAAAATCATCAAATATTTAATTTCTTCAGGCTATTAATTAGCCTCTTTTCACAACCCTAACTTTCTCAAACATCAGTGGTAATAGGGTGTTTCGAAACGGGACAAAAACATCTTTTTAAATCATTGGCTTCCAACCCTTAAGCACCTCCATTAAGGTAAGAGAATTAGGCGTTTATATGACAATAGTCATATTCTAGGTAACTAATGTTACATAATTTTAATCATTATTCGAAACATATTTTTTTAAAAAAATTTTAATATCAAATTTAGTAATTATGAAAACCTTTAAATTAATACGATACTTGATGATAGTAGCATTTAGTATAACGTTAGTAAACTGTACAAATGACTATATAGCCCTCCCCGGAGTTGATGGCGTTGATGGGATTGATGGGGTTGATGGGATTGATGGGGTAGATGGAGCCGATACTTCAGCAGAAGGTTGTATAACTTGCCACTCTTCTTCTCATAGAACTGGAATTTGGGGTGCATATGACGTTTCTGGTCATGGCATAGGAAGCTCTTGGGCTAGAGGAACAAGCACATCTTGTGCTCAATGCCATAACAATGAAGGTTATTTAGATTACTTGTCTGGAAAATTCTACGAAATAGATGAAGATACAGGTGAATTCGCTTCGCATCCGGTTACAGGGGAACCAATTCAGTCTGTAAACCCTATGGGTTATGCTGTTTCAAACCCAATATCTTGTACAGGTTGTCATGGGGATCATAGATCTTTCGACTTTGAGAATGATGGTAATGATTATGCCTTAAGAAACATTAATCCGGTTAAATTGGTATTGGACCCAACTACATCTTTGGATTTCAAAAACGATGCTGATCCACTTGGTTTAAGTAACTCTTGTACTACATGTCACCAACCACGACCAAGTTATCCTATTCCAGCGGGCACTGATAATTACGAAATTACAAGCTCCAGATTCGGACCGCATCACGCACCACAGTCTACTATGCTTGAAGGTATTATGGGAGCTCCAATAGCAGGAACAACTGGATACCCTGGTGTTGCCTCTGCAACACATAGAACAGGTGCTTCATGTACTACATGTCATATGGGAGAATCTAATGACAACCTATTTGGAGGACACTCTTGGAAACCAGCCTTAAATAGTTGTACTGAATGTCATACTAGTATGACTGAAATACCTGTTGAGATAGCAGGATTTAGTGAAGATATGGAAACACTTAAGAACTTATTGTTAGCTCTTGATCCTAGTCCATTGCTAGAAAATGACAGAACAGTACCTGGTACTTACTCAGCCGATGTAGCGAAGGCTACTTGGAACTATAGAACAGCCTTGGAAGATCAAAGTAATGGTATACATAATCCAGCTTATACAAGAGCATTGCTGAAAAATTCTATTGAAGCGCTGCAAAATCCATAATAACTGAAAATAAAAAGTCCCAGAGAATTCTCTCTGGGCTTTATTAAAACAAAGCTAACTTAAATTTCTAGTTGAAATTAAGATACAGGTTAATTTAAAAATTTTAAAAATGAAAAAACTATTTAAAATAGTTCTGGCTTGTGGTTTAACTTTAATATGTTTTTCATGTTATTACAATGAATTTCCAGAAGAAGGGGAAGAAATTATTATAGACCCAACTGAAGATGTTTCGTTTGCAAGTGATATCATCCCCATATTTTCATCAGACAATTGTGCACAATGCCATAATGCTACTTTAGATCCAGATTTAAGAGCAGGCAATGAATATGGCTCTCTGGTTCCAGAGTATGTTACCGCAAATAATGCCAATGGTAGTAAACTTTACACAAAACTCGCTGTAGACGGACATAGAGATCTTGATGACACTTCTTTAGCATTGATTAAAGAATGGATTAATAGAGGTGCTGAAAACAATTAATATATAAGACATGAAAAATTATAAAATTATACTTTTTACGTTTCTATGGTTACCATTAATGGTCTTAGCTCAAGAGAAGAAAAAAGATTCCATAATAGACAAACCTGAAAGACCAGCGTTTGAAAGTGCCACACTTATAGATAATGCTACCAATGTATTATTTAACAAAAATACGTTGGAAGTAATGATGCAGCACAGATTTGGCGAAATTAATGGTGGGACAAATGATTTAGCAGGTTTTTGGGGAGCATCAAACATAAGGATAGCTCTTTCATATGCATTACATGACAGGTTAACAGTTGGTTTTGGCACAACCAAAGAAGGTCGCCTTCAAGATTTTAATTGGAAAGCAGGTTTATTAAATCAAACCCGTTCTGGAAAGATACCAATAAGTGTTACTTACTATGGTAATTTTACAATAGATGCTCGTCCAAACAATAAATTTTACACTAAGCAAGACAGATATTCCTATTTTCATCAAATAATATTTGCACGTAGATTTAGTCCAAACTTTTCATTACAGATTGTACCAAGTATTTCACACTTTAATACGGTAGAATCTTATATGGAAAATGACCGAATTGCTATTGCATTTGGTGGTAGAGCTAAAATAAGTTCACAAACTTCAATTTTGTTTGACTATAGCCAACCTATAACTAGTTTTGGAACTGACCCAGATTTCCCAAATATAAGCTATAATAATCCTGGATTAAGTTTAGGTATTGAGTTTGGAACTTCATCACACACATTTCAACTATTCTTATCCAATTTAAGAGGTATTGTCCCTCAACAAAATTACATGAAGAATACTAACGATTTCTTTGATGGTGATTTCTTAATAGGATTTAATATAACAAGAAACTATAATTTTTAAAAAAAGAATTCATACATAAACAAGTTATCGTATACAGAAAATTACCAGAACAATAATAATCAACGTCAAGGTTAATTTTCAACTAAATTAAATATTGAAATTTATTTAACTGGGTGAATTATGGAAAATACTGAAGAGCATAAAGAAGGAACAAACAGAAGAAATTTTCTAAAATTAGGATTGTTATCTGGCGTATCTGCTGTTGCTGGCTTATCAATAGCATCTAATGCTGCCCATGAAGAAGCTACTTCTGGCGAAAAGGTGAGAGTCCTAACACCTGATGGGAAAATGGTGGAAGTAGATGCCGAGAGTCTGAATAAATATCCAGATGCACATATCACTCCAGCTGAATCTAGAAAAGGAATTCCTAACAGGAAATTTGTAATGGTAATTGATTTAGCTAAATGTAAAAATGCTAGAAAATGTGTTGAAAGTTGCCAAAAAGCTCATAACCTTGACTACAATGAAGAGTTTATGAAGGTGCAGCTTATTCAAGATAATGAAGAAGGATCTCCTTATTGGTTTCCAAAGCCTTGTTTTCATTGTGATGAACCACCTTGTGTAACTGTGTGTCCAACCGGTGCCACATTTAAACGTGATGATGGCATTGTTTTAATTGATAACGACCGTTGTATTGGATGTAAATTCTGTATAACCAGTTGCCCATATTCGGCACGCCAGTTTAATTGGGGACACAAAGATAAATTTGACGATAAATCACAACCTTATTCACCAGAAACAAGTGTTCCCGCAGCTGAAGGTACTGTCATGAAATGTGATTTTTGTCCAGATATGTTAAGACAAGGAAAATTGCCTCACTGTGCTCAGTCTTGTCCTATGGGCGTTATATATTTTGGAGATAAAAACGAAGATATTGTTACCAATGGTGAAGAAACTGTTCGTTTTTCAGATTTAATAAAAGATAGAGGTGGCTACAGGCATTTAGAGCATTTAGGCACCAAACCCAATGTATACTATCTGCCAGCCGTAGATAGACAATTCCCATTAGAACGTGGATTCAATGTTGATGAAGATATCATTGAACGCTACAAGGATGTTCCTTATGTACAAGAATTAAAAAAGAAAGGTGAAATCTAATTAAAGGCTCTTAATTATGGATTTAGAAATTAGAAAGAGAGAATTGGTTAAAGAGTTTTCTCCCATGCTTAAAAAATCAACCAAAACATCAAAAATTTGGATTGCATTTTTAATAGCTATTATTTTAGTTGGAGTTGTGGCCTTCATAATTCAAGCTGTTAAAGGTCATGAAGTAACTGGCATGAGAGACAACGTTGTTTGGGGTATTTACATTATCAATTTTATTTTCTTTGTATGTTTAAGTTATTCAGGTGCTTTTATTTCAGGCATTTTGCATTTCTTTAAAACACCTTGGAAGAATTCAGTAATGAGAATTGTTGAAATCATAACAGTACTCTCATTAATTATTGGACCTATTTTCATTTTACTATGTATTGGTAGATTAGATAGACTTCATTATTTATTCCTCTATCCAAGAATTCAATCCCCCATTACCTGGGATATTATAGCTATACTTACAGATTTAATTGGATGTTTTATCTACTTATATTTAACATTCATTCCAGATTTCGCAATCCTCAGAGATAACAGTAAAAAAGCTCCAGCATGGAGACAAAAGTTATACAAAAAGCTTGCAATAGGATACTATGATACGCCAACCCAACGTGAAAAACTGCATAAAATAACGCGTACTATGTCAGCAATGATTATTGCTCTGGCTATTATAGCTTATTCTGTTTTAGCTTGGATTTTTAGCTTAACACTACAGCCAGGTTGGAACAGTTCTATTTTTGCTCCTTACTTTATAGTTGCTGGATTGTACTCAGGAATCGGAGTTATTATTATAGCCATGTATCTAATCCGTAAGTTTTATCATTTAGAACATTATATTAGAAAAATACACTTTATTGGTGCAGGTGTTATTTTATTAGTTATTTCATTATTATTCGGATATTTCACATTCAGCGAATATTTTTCAAGATGGTTTAGCCACAAAACCCACGATGTCAATTTGCTTAACACTCTATTCAATAGATATTTTTGGATGTTCATTTTTGCAAATTATATCGGTGTTATAGCACCTATAATCATTCTGTTCTTTAAAAAATTTAGAACCATAAAAAGCATAACTTTTGCAGCTGTTATTGCAGTTTTAGGCTTGTGGTTTAACAGATATCTAATTATTGTTCCCACTTTAGAAACACCTTACTTACCAATACAAGACTCCAGACCAGAATTCATTCATTATTCTGCAACATGGATAGAATGGGCCTTAAGTTTTGCAGGAGTTGCAGCATTTATTTTGTTCTTCATTTTAATTATGAGATTGGTTCCAATAATTCCAATGTCTGGTATTATTGATCATGAAAGAGAACAAAAGAGACATCCTAAAAATCTAACTCAAAATCAGAAATAATGAAAACTACTTTTTATAAATATTCTGTATTTGCTCTAATAGTTGGGTTAATGATTAATGCGACATCTTTTGCTCAAGAAACCAGTGCAGACAACTATAGAATGCTGTTTTATTTTAAAACCTTAAAGCAAGCAGATAATTCCAGAACACTTGAGGTTAGTTTTATTGCTAGAAATAAAAAAGACAGAAAAGATAAAGTTCCGGTATACGATGCCGAAATAAAATTTTATAATGTTTTAAATGACGAAGAGTTATTGCTTGGTAAATCAAAAACCAATAATGAAGGTATAGCTCAAATTACGCTCCCTGAAAGTCAAGATTATTTAATAGATGAAGACGGTTATATTAATTTAAAAGCTTATTTTGAAGAAACCGATGCTATAGATGAACAAGAAGAAACTTTAAGTGTACAAAATTTACGTTTAGAGTTAGATCTGAAAGAAATTGATAGTGTGAAAACAGTGCTGGTAAACGCTTTTGTACTTGATAGTTTAGGAAGCAAAATAGCTATTGAAGAAGCTGATGTTATAATTTCTGTAAACGGCATGATTTCAAAAATGCCTATTGAAGAAGGAACCATTGAAGAGGGCGAGTTTGAATTTGAAATGCCAACAGACATTCCAGGAGATGTTGATGGTAATTTTATCGTTTATGCTATTATTGAAGACCATGATGAATACGGAAATGTAATTCAAGAAAAATCAATAAATTGGGGTGTTTACAACAAACAAGAAGTTGAAGAAAGTAACACCTTGTGGTCTGAAGCTGCTCCTATTTGGATGTATATTGTTTTAACCATATTACTAGTTGGAGTTTGGGCAAATTACGCCTATACCATCAAAAATTTATTTAAAATTAAAAAAGAAGGCAAAGCGCTGGAAATGAACACTGAAAATCAATAAATATTTACGAGATGGCCATATACATTGGCATTGTTTTTGAAATTACCTTAATATAAATTAAAAAAGAATCTTAACATGAAAACGATTAAAACTTTAGCAATTTTAGGAATCATTTGCTTTGTGCTATACTCTTTCACTTCTGTTGTACAAGATGAGTGGAAAGTACCGGCAAAGTATGAGAAAATGAAAAACCCAACAGACCCTTCAGTAGATCTTGCAATTGGTAAAACACTTTACAACAAACATTGTAAATCTTGCCATGGTAAAACTGGATTAGGTGATGGACCAAAAGCAGATGAAGTTGATGGTGATTTAGGAGATTTCTCAACAGGAGAATTCCAAAGTCAATCTGATGGTGCTATTTTTTACAAAAGTTATATAGGTAGAGATGATATGCCTAACTACGAAAAGAAAATTCCAGACGAAGAAGACGTATGGTTAATTGTGAATTACGTTAGAACCATGGGTGACTAATAATGAATTAATGCTTTTATCACAAAGTATTTATTATGAAAATGTCATTGAAATATATAAGCATTTCACATGAAACGGCTTCTATTATTCAAAGAGAAAACTTTCATGTGTCTGATGAAGAAAAAGGCATCTTAATACATTCCATTTGTAATACATTTGATGATATCATAGGGTTACTAATATTATCAACTTGTAATAGAACTGAAATTTATTTTGAATCTAGCCTAACTTCGGCTGCAGTAATCAGAGATTTTTTTATTAAAATTAAAAAGGACAATATTCATGCTAATAAAGCTCTTTTTAATTTTAGTAATAATACTAAAAATACTGTGAGACATCTTTTAACAGTGTCTTCTGGTTTAAAATCTTTAGTACTCGGAGATGCTGAAATTATTCACCAGATAAAGAAAGCTTATCAATTTTCAATGACATTTAAAGTACAAGGTTCGTTATTAGAACGTGCATTACAATCGGCTTTCAAAAACCATAAGCGCATTAGTAATGAAACTAATTTTAGAGACGGTACTACTTCAGTTGCCTACAAAGCTTTAAACTTTATAAAGAATTCGTACCATAATGAGCTAAGTGTTAAATCTAAAAAGATATTGCTTATTGGTGCTGGCGATATAGTTCATCAGATTTTAAAATATAATACCAAATTTAAATTTTCTAATCTATACCTTAGTAATCGAACTGAAAAGAAAGCCAAAGTTCTATCTCATCGGTATCAGTGTCAATTATATCCTTGGAAAAAGGTTATTTCTAATGACATTAAGGACTTTGACATTATTATTAGTGCCGTTAATAATTGTCATCATCTCATTAAAAAGACCTGCACCAATAAAGAAATGCTTTTGCTTGATTTAGCAATACCAGGCAATATTGACGAAGCACTTTCAAAGAAAAAGAATATTACCTATCTAGACTTAGACACTATTTCTATTGAACTAGAGAATACTAGAAAAAATCGCCTCACTTCAATAAATAAGGTTAAAGAAATCACCAGTCAAGAACTTTTAAACTTTGTTAAATGGCATAATAAATTGTCCTTAAGGCAACTTTTATCTAAACACAAATCAACCGTTTTAGAAAAAGTTAAAAGGCATTTTATGAGTACTTCAGAAAGGATAAGTAATGATAAAATTGTTGCTATTTCTAATCAAATTATGAAAAAATTTCTAGCCCCAAACAATTTGGATAAAACATTGACCAACTTAGACAAAATCATTTCTAAAGAGATTACTTTTTAATACTTTAACATTTCTTCAACTTTTATTTATAATTAAGTAAAAAACAGTATCTTTGCGCCCTCATTAATAACCGAGGTCGGGAACCTCAAATAATTAATTATTATGCCAGTAAAGATTAGATTACAAAGACACGGTAAAAAAGGGAAGCCTTTTTACTGGATTGTAGCTGCGGATTCGCGCTCAAAAAGAGATGGTAGATACCTTGAGAAATTAGGTGCTTACAATCCAAACACAAACCCAGCAACTGTTGAATTAGATGTTGATGGTGCTGTAAAGTGGTTACAGAATGGTGCACAACCATCTGATACTGCTAAAACATTATTGTCTTATAAAGGTGCTTTATTAAAGAACCATTTAGCAGGCGGTGTTAAAAAAGGTGCTTTAACAGAAGAGCAAGCTGAAGAAAAATTTAAAGCTTGGTTAGAAGAAAAGACTGCAAAAGTTCAAGCTAAAGCTGACGGATTATCTGACGCTGAAGCTAAAGCTAAAGCTGAAGCCTTAGCTGCAGAAAAAGCTGTAAACGAAGCAAGAATAGCTGCTGCTGCTCCTGTTGTTGAAGAAGCAGAGGAAGCTACTGAAGAAGTTGCTGCTGAAGCTGAAGCTTCAAACGAAGAAGAGTAAGAAATTAATTTTTTATACTTTTAAACTCCGATACTAAGTATCGGAGTTTTTTATTTTATATCATGAAAAAGGACGATTGTTTTTATCTAGGTAAAATTGTAAAGAAATATAGCTTTAAAGGCGAAGTATTGGCTAAATTAGATACTGATCAACCAGATATTTATGAGCATTTAGACGCCATATTTGTTGAGCATAAAAACAACCTGATACCATTCTTTGTTGAAAGATCGCAACTACATAAATCAAAATTATTACGTATTAAATTTGAAGATGTTGACACGGAAGAAGATGCCGACAGTATACTTAAAAGTGATTTGTATTTACCTCTAGAATTCCTACCCAAACTTGAAGGTGACAAATTCTATTTTCACGAGGTTATTGGGTTTTCTATTGAAGATAAAAATTATGGCAAAGTGGGAATCATAAAAGCGATCAATGATTCAACTTCACAAGCGCTTTTTGAAATAGATCAAAATGGTATTGAAATTTTAATTCCTCTAAATGACGAGTTTATCGTTAAAATTGACAGACCTAACAAGGTAATAATTGTAGAAACCCCTGAAGGTTTAATAGATTTATACTTATAGTTTAGGAAGAAGAAACAACTAACTCACCTCTTTCCATTACATGCAATCTAGCTTGTAAAAAATCTCGTTGTTTTAGGAGTAATTTACAAAGGGTTAATGGCAGATTAATTTGAGAAAGCAAATCATCATATTTATTAATGCTTAACACTTCTATTTCATAAACTTTACCTAAAAATTCGGCATCATTTTCAATTTTGATGAATTTTCTAAAATTCAATCTCACCATATGAAACTTCCTCTTTAAAGCAATTAGATTTTCATCATTTGCTTCAAGTTTTGTTAACTCATTTTTTAAAAACCTAACAAACTCTCCTCTTTCAAGGCTTTTTTCTTTGGCATAGGTTTTTGTATAGTTATTCTCTAGTTTACTACTAGCCTTTTTATAGGCATTTTCAACCTCTTCATTTAATATTACTAATTCATTTAACTTTTCAACAATTTGACCTATTCGCTTCACAACTCTACTTTTTAGTTTGCTTAATATACGTAATTACAACTCGTTTTTGATTTATAAAGTATAAAGTTTTAACAAATTTTGTCAACAATTAACATTTATTTTCTACTATTGCTACTTTATAAAAAAACACATGTCTCAAAAACCTTTTCAATTTAAACAATTCAAAATAAATCAAGATAGGTGTGCTATGAAAGTGGGAACTGATGGTGTTTTAGTTGGTGCATGGACATCAATTGAAAAAAATCCTTTTTCAGTTTTAGACATTGGATCGGGAACCGGAATTATTGCATTGATGCTTGCTCAACGAACCTCTTCGGAAATAATTGACGCTATTGAAATTGATGCCGATGCCTACGAACAATGTGTTGATAATTTCGAACAATCACCTTGGGGAGACAGACTATTTTGCTATCATGCCTCATTGGAAGAATTTGCAGGTGAAATTGAAGATAAATACGATCTGATTGTATCCAATCCGCCGTTTTATTCTGAAGATTATAAAACTCAAAATAATTCCAGAGATTTGGCAAGATTTCAAGATGCAATGCCGTTTGAGCATTTATTAAAAAATGCATCAAAATTACTTGATGAAAAGGGAAGTTTCTGTGTTGTTATTCCATTTAAAGAAGAAGCCTCTTTTCTCATTTTAGCAGAAAAATTCAAGCTTTTCCCAAACAAAATGCTTCATGTAAAAGGCAACACAACTTCAGAGGTAAAGCGAAGTCTTATTGAACTATCATTCCATCAAAGTGCAACACATAAAGATGAATTAATTATTGAAACTGAAAGACATGAATACACTCAGGACTACATTAAACTCACCAAAGATTATTATTTAAAAATGTAATCAACTAAATTCAATCTTTAACGTCAGGCTTTCACCTACAATCTTCAGTCAATCTTCAAAATTTCAACAATTCCTAAAAAAGACCCTTTTCAATAAACTATTTTCAATAAATTTGTTTTATACCTGAATAATCTCAAAATTTATGAAACTAGATTTGTTCGAAGCTCCTGACTATTATAATCTTGATGAATTACTATCTGACGAACATAAACTAGTTCGTGATGCCGCAAGAGAATGGGTTAAACGAGATGTGTCTCCAATTATTGAAGACTATGCTCAAAAGGCAGAATTCCCTACTCAAATCATTAATGGTTTAGCTGAAATAGGTGCTTTCGGGCCATATATCCCTATGGAATATGGAGGTGCTGGTTTAGACCAGATTTCATACGGATTGATTATGCAGGAAATTGAACGTGGTGATTCTGGCGTACGTTCTACGGCTTCGGTACAATCCTCTTTAGTTATGTATCCTATTTGGAAATATGGTACTGAGGAACAACGTCAAAAGTATTTACCAAAATTGGCTTCTGGTGAGTCGATGGGTTGTTTTGGTTTAACCGAACCAGACCACGGCAGTAACCCTTCTGGTATGGTGACCAAATTTAAAGATATGGGTGACCATTATCTTTTAAATGGTGCCAAAATGTGGATAAGTAATGCTCCTTTTGCTCAGGTTGCTATAGTTTGGGCAAAGAATGAAGAAGGCAGAATTCATGGTTTAATTGTTGAACGCGGAATGGAAGGTTTCACAACACCTAAAACCCATAATAAATGGTCATTACGTGCATCGTCCACTGGGGAGCTTATTTTTGATAATGTAAAAGTGCCAAAAGAGAATTTACTACCAAACAAATCTGGATTAGGAGCTCCTTTAGGATGTTTAGATTCTGCAAGATATGGTATTGCTTGGGGAGCTATTGGAGCTGCCATGGACTGTTATGATACAGCACTGAGATACAGTAAAGAACGTATTCAATTTGATAAACCTATTGGTCAGTTTCAGCTTCAACAAAAAAAATTAGCAGAAATGATTACCGAAATTACCAAGGCACAACTTTTAACATGGCGTTTGGGGGTACTTCGTAATGATGGTAAAGCAACCTCCGCTCAAATATCTATGGCTAAACGAAACAATGTTGATATGGCCCTTAATATAGCCAGAGAAGCAAGACAAATGTTAGGTGGCATGGGAATTACTGGAGAATACTCTATCATGCGTCATATGATGAATTTAGAAAGTGTCATTACCTATGAAGGCACTCATGATATTCATTTATTAATTACCGGATTAGATGTTACTGGCTTGAATGCTTTTAAGTAAGTATTTGAATTAGTTTTCAACTACATCGTTTTAGTACAAAAAGTACTGACAACATGACTTTTGACAGCTTTTTTAAGCTATCCATGAGGTAAATTTGTCTTGTTAATTAGTACATATACGCTTAACAATCAAAGAAGAAAACAATGAAAGAATCAAGAAAAGACATCATCCAATTTATTAATTTGCAATTAGCAGCAATTGGACAACCCGTTTTTAAAGATAAAGCGGAAAGCAAGGAAAAATTATGCGACCCTGAATTTGAAAAAACCACAAGACCACTCATAATGAGTCTTAGGGAAAAATCTAGACTTTTAGCAGATCATTTATCTCCTGCAGACTCTAGGATTCAGAGTTTTATAGACACTTATTTGAAAGATGTTAAGGTTAATAAATCTTACAAGCTACCAAATAATACTTTAATATTATCAAAAAAGGGGCAAGCTAGAGAAGCTAGTTTACCACCTGATGGCAGTTCTTTTGAAAGTGATTTAGTAAATTCTAAAAGACTAAAACAAGGTATTCTAAACAACCCTTTACATGATAAAAGAACAACAAAAGGAACGTTTCATATTGTTGAAGGGTCACTTCCCGTTCCTTTAGATAAGAAAGAGGTACCTAGAGTAGTTTTAGCACATTTCTTAAATGAGGCATTCAAACCTTCTGATGAATTAAACACGCTTCCTTTTACATCAAACCAAGAAGAGCAAGCAAAAACTATGGTTTCAATGCTTTTAAGGCCAACAGTTTGTCCAGAAGTTAAAGGTGTAATATCTAAAAAATCATTGGAAGTTCGCTTCTTCGCTCCTGGTTCTCTTGTGAGTAATCTAGATTTTGTTGAGAATATCTTCGGAAACGCTGGCAACCCTAATTTAGCGCACAATGATGCTGCCTTAGACCCAGAACATTGGACAGGTCATACTGGTTGTATCATTCTTGCACCCCAATTATTAAGACTTAAAAAGAAAGAAGTTGGTCTTCCTCATTTTGATGACGCTACAGACCGTCAGAAAAAAGATGGCATGTGCTGGATTGAAGAAAACGAACTTTATAATGATGGTGGTGCGTTTAAAATTACTTGTAGAGATGAAACTGGTGTAGTGGTAACATTAATTGCTGATAACTACTACGGATATTCAAAAAAAGAAATTAAAACGCAGATTAGTTATTCAGCCAACCTATACGGTATCTTAGAAGAAGAGCATGCTGGTGGAGCTATTGCTTATGCCAGACGTGTTATGGGAGACACCGTTAATTGTAATGATTATAATCAATATTACGGGCTAGATCACACTTTTGAGGATGTTAAAACACTATTGGCTGACAGGGTTGATATTAAACCTGAAAATTATGCTGTAGACAAGAAATATCCTAATATAGTTTACATACCAGAATCTTCTTATTTCAACACAAATACTAATAGTATCTCTTGGAATTATAAAGGCAAAGAACAGAAATTAAAATTATCTCCTTTTAAAACCTATGTACATCCATCTGGGAATAAACTAAGGTTGGAAAAACATAAATCAATTAATTTATGGCGTATTATAGAAACCTTTCCAGAAGGCGTTTTTTGTCATAAACCTTGTACTGTTTCTGGAGGTGGTAAATCAGAGATTTCTAAATCTATGCAAAATGCCATTACCTATAGCAGGTTTAATATTCATAACATAGAAGAAGATTTCAAAAAAGCTGATGAAATTATTGAGTTTAATTACTCAACTAGATGGAAAGACAAAGATCCAAACAGACCAAAATCAAGATCATTCTTAAGTGAAAAAAGAACATTAGGATCTGTTGTAAAGCTTTTAACTCCTTCAGATGAAAACTCAGATGAGTTTAATGAATGGCTTGAAAATATTCCTGTTCATATACGCTCGTTGGTATTGTTTGTGAAACGTTTATTCAGACAAGCACATGGAGCCACCCTTAACTGGAAAGACTTAATGTCTGTTGAAATTATCAATGGTGTTAAAGGAACGTCTTTAATTTACAACAACAACCCGGTTGTTGGTAGTTATGTGCGTATTGGGTTTGACCAAGAAGGTCACTGGATGCTTAATAAATTACGTTCAGATTTTTCAGCTAGTGAAAAAATTCAAACTGAAGATGATATTTCAGCTTCTATAACACTTCCTAAAGAAAGTCTTAAAAATTTAAATCCGGAGTATATTAACAAGAGTGTAAAAGTCTTAATTAACTGTGAAGCTCATCTATTCCAAAGACCAGATGAAGCCATAGTTAGAGGTTATGACAAAGGCGCTGAATTAGATATTATTTCTGATGGTAGATTCTTGACTAATTACGAAATGTTAACTAAAAAGGATGCTATAGAAATTTATGAAGACACCATTAACTTTGATAAATACACGCAACCAGTTCAAGATTTCATATTAGAAATTATTAATGAGGATGATGACGATATCCAGTTTGTATTACCATCTCACCCAAGAATTATTGAAGATGGTTTACCAACTAAAAACCCTCGTTATCTAGAACCAAACATATTTTATAATGAAACAGAAGCTTCATATATTTCTGATATAGGTGTTCGTTTAAAGAGAAGGATAAAACCTGAAGACCCAGTAATTCATACAGTAAATGCTGTTTTACCAGGTAGAAGAAACAACCCTGTTGATAGAGAAGCTGGTATTAGACCTTTAGCGGTTTATAACCCAATTCATTATCAAGAAACTCCAGAGTTATTTATGGATTTCATCTGTAGTTTAACTGGAAAATCTCCTTCAACAACTGGAGCTGGATCAGAAGGGGCATTAACTAAGGCGCCATTTAATATGTTAACGCCAACAACAGATTTAAACAATGCCTTACTTGCACACATTTTAACTGAATCTAACGGATTTAGTACAGCTGCAGGTTATGTTGGTGCAGAAAATAAAATAGACCATGATGTAAGTTTACTTATTCCAGAAATTTGGGCGAGAATGGCACCAGAAGATAGAGATCCAAATAATTTAATTAAAAATGGTTCTCTTGAAAAACTTGAAGATTTTGAATATGATGGCCAAAAAATATTAGCAAGTAGATTAGGTTACAGAATTACTAAAACATTCTCTTTATTATGTTTAAACAGATTGTTTGATGAACCTACAGCGGTATTTGATGAGAGAATGTTAAAACCAGAACTTCAAGGAATGGAAGATTATGTTGATGGTATTAACAACATAGTTGAAGCGCAACAAAAAGTAGCTGTAAACTATTTTGCAGATGGTAGTGTTGAAGCGGCAATTCCACCTTTAAAAATTCTTTTACACATTATGGCTTATGGCAATTATGAAGGCAAAGATATTAACGATCCAGAATTGAGAAAGTTCTTTGACAGAGACTATGTACTTAATGCCGATTGGTACAAAGAAAGGTTGGCATTAAAGCAACAAAAAGATATTAAGTATTATGGTTCTCAAATAGATTATTTAGAAACTTTTAAAGCAAACCCTAATAATGATATTTTAGTTTCTGAATTGAATATTGAAAAGCGCTTAGATGCGGTTAAACAATTATACAACAGAGTAACATCTGAAGATTACCTTAGTAGTTTAGTTGGAACCATTGGTGCCGACCCATTATTTAAAAATTAAACATTTTTTAAAAACCAAAAAGGAAGCTTAGTTAATTAACTAAGTTTCCTTTGTTGGTTTAAAACCAACCAATATATTTGCTAAAATTTTAAGTTTTTGCATAAAACAACAGGCATATTATTTGTTTTCTTGTACTTAACGGCTATGTTAAGACCTGTTCAACCTTACGTTGAATATGTGCTTAATCAAGATTACATTGCTGAGTTTTTATGTATTAATCAGGACAAACCTGAGTTACAATGTAACGGGAAATGTCATTTAGTAAAGGAAATTGAAAAGCAACAACAAGAACCGTTATCAGCTTTATCAATCTCTATGGAAAACTACCCCATTGGTTTTGTTAACATTCTAAATATTACATTAAGCCAAAAATTCACTTCAAAAAAAGAGCAAAGGTTCTTTTATAAAAACCTTTACAACTTCAATATTAAGGAAGTTCTTTTTCAACCTCCTATAGTTTAGTTTTTAATAGTTGGCAAGACATCAGTTAACTGTCTTTTGCCAGTGTCATTTGGATTCGTTCCAAATCAACATTTTTTAGAAACATTTTCAAACTATAAAAATGAAATTACATATAGCTTTGTGGTTATGTGTGTCTTCAATATGTATATCATATTCGCAAATAAAACAAGACACCATAAACACAAAAACAACACAATTACCTGAAGTCATTGTAACGGGAAATTCAAATACAGATCCTACTCATAGTACAGTAAAAAATGATTACCAGAAAAAGGGTATTCAGCCTAAAAACGTAGCCGATTTATTTTCTGAAATAAATGGATTTTCTACAATAAAGCGTGGTAATTATGCCATTGACCCTACATTTAGAGCATCCGCCTATGAGCAGCTAAACGTTATGTATGACGGTGGCACTAAAGCAGTTCATGCTTGCCCAAACAGAATGGACCCAGTAACCACCCATGTTATTCCAGAAGAAATTGAAAAAATAGAGGTTGTAAAAGGGCCTTACACCGTAAGATATGGTGCTACTTTTGGAGGCATTATAAATATGGTTACCAAAGACCCCAATAAACTAGATAAAGGTTTTCATGGTAAAGCTTCAGCGGGTTATGAAACCAATGGCAATGCTCTAGTAAACTTGCTTCAATTACAACATGTTTCTAACAAATTCAATATAACTGGAAATATTGGTTATAGAGATTTTGACGATTATGAAGACGGTCAGAACACCACTATTCCCTCTGCTTTCAGAAGTACGGATTATGGGCTTAAATTAGGTTACAACCTTACCGATAATCAATATATTCAAGGACATTGGCGTCAATCATTCGGTAGAGACATTAAACATGTTGGCCTACCAATGGATACCGAATTTGATAATAGTACCATAGTTTCTTTAGACTATAGAGCCGAAGATATTAGCAATACCTTAAAAGGAATAACCGCCAAGGGGTTTTATAGTTATGTGGACCATCTTATGACCAATGAAAATAGGGCTAATTTTAATATGGTTTTTGCATCGTCTCCAGTAACGTCAACAACAATAGGCGGAAAACTTGAAACACACTGGTTGTTTAATAACAATGTGAATCTGTATGTTGGTACAGATGCTAATTTAATAGGGCGAGACGGAACACGTACACGTACCATTAAAATGATGAACGGTAATATGCTCCCTAATCCTATGGTAAGGCAGGACAAGATTTGGCAAGATGCTAGTTTAAATGATATTGGTGTGTTTTCAGAAGCTAAATACCAAATCAACAAAACTACTTTCACAGCAGGTTTAAGGTTAGATTTTGTAAACGCCAATGCCGTGGATTTAGAAAATGATTTTGCCTCAATTTACGGTAATGATGTAAAACAGAGCGAAACAAATATTAGTGGTACATTATCTTTAAAACATAATATTTCAAGCAACACGATTATGGAAGTTGCTTATGGCCGTGGTGTTAGAACCGCTAATATGGCAGAACGATTCATAAACCATTTTACGGTAGGTCAAGACAGCTATGAATATTTAGGTAACCCATTACTTAAACCAGAAATAAACAATCAATTTGAAATTGGCTTTCAAGGACATTCAAAACTTAATGAGTTGAATAATTTCAGCTATCAATTATCGGCTTTTTATAGCGTTTATAATAATTATATTTCTGCGGTTGTAGACACATCTATCCCAAGAAAGTTTATGCCCATGTTACAACCCCAATTCACTAAGGTGTTTACCAATATAGATAATGCTTATAAAACTGGGTTAGAGTTTATGTTTAAGTTTGAACTTTTAGAAGATTATTACTTTCAAAATCAATCGGCTTATGTTAGAACAAAAAACAAAGATTTTGGTGAATCATTACCTTTAAATCCACCGTTTACCTCAACATTTTCAATAGGTGTAGATAAAGAAAATTACTGGGCAAAAGCACAATATAACATAACATCAAAACAATCTCATATTGCACCTTCTTTTGGTGAAACCGAAACTGCAGGCTATGAAACTTTAGATGTGAAATTGGGTGCTACCCTATTTAAGAATATCACACTTGGTGTAGCCTGTTTAAATGTATTTGACGAAACGTATTCCAATCATTTAAATTTCTCCTACAGAAATCAACCAGATTTTAATATGTCACCAATTACAGAACCCGGACGTAATTTCACAGCATTCCTACAATATAAATTTTAAATCCTTTTTTTGTTCCCAACAAATTAAAAAAGCGTTTCATTATGAAGCGCTTTTTTTATGAATTTTAGTTTATTGCTATAATTTAGATGTATTTTTGACTCATCAAGCTATCCTAATGTCTTACAATTTATTAAAGGAAAATATTAAAAATAACATTCAAATCTCCACTGAAGATTTAGATACTATTTGCAATCACTTCAACCCTACTGTTATTAAGAAAAAAGATTTCTTACTAACTCAAGGTAGTATTTACAAGTATGAAGGTTTTGTATTAGAAGGATGTTTTAGAATTTTTACAATCGACAAAAAAGGAAACGAAAACACCTTATATTTTGCAACAAAAGATTGGTGGTTAATGGATATTGACAGCTTTATGAACCAAGTACCTTCCAGCTTAAACATTCAAGCTTTAGAAGACAGTAAAGTACTTTTAATTGATAGAACGGATAAATTAAAGCTCTATGAATCTGTTCCAGCCGTGGAAAAACTATTTAGAGTCATGTCTCAAAAAGCATTAGTAGCATGGCAACGTCGATTAATTAGAAACCATACTCACACTGCAAAAGAACGCTATCATTATTTTGCAAACACTTACCCAAATATTGTATCTAAAATTACAGACAAACAAATTGCTAGTTATCTGGGTATTACACATGAATTCCTAAGTAAAATTAAAAAACAGTCTTAATTTTTTATTAAGTTGAACTTGTTCAACTATTTTCTCTGAATGGTTTATAATTTTTGCATTATAAAATTATATTCAGAATTATGAGCACGCTTAAACAGTTAAAAATTTGTATTGTTACACTTGTATTAACATTACTATCAAACGTGGCCCAGGCCCAAATTACTAATGATATTTCCCATAACGAAGCCTTTAAAGCACTTTTAGCAGCAAAGAAAAACGCTGAAGAATCTAATGTCTTAGTAAATATTGCAGTAGTTGATGCAGGTGCAAACTTAAAAGCATTTGTTAGAATGGACGAATCTTATTTAGGAAGTATTGATGTAGCTATTAAAAAAGCTAAAACCGCACGTTATTTTAATATTGACACCGGAAAACTAGGTGAATTAACGCAACCGGGAGGTATTATTTACAATATTGAATTGACTAATCAGGGGCTTGTTTCCTTTCCTGGAGGCATACCAATCAAAAACAAAGACGGCAAAATTATTGGTGCTATTGGCGTTAGCGGTGGCACCATAGAACAAGATAGAGCAATTGCAATTGCAGGAGCTAAATCAATTATAGATTAATTACATTTGAAAAAGACTAAAACTATTAAGAATATGAAAAAGGGAGTTTTCATTATCGCATTGATATTATCGCAAATTTGTTTATCGCAAGTGCAAGATGATTTAATGCTTTACAGACAAGATTTTAAAAGTATATCGGCTAAAAATACAGTTACGGTAACAAGCTATGAAAAAGATGGTTCGCATTACGTTTATGTGGGCGGTTTTGGAGATGTTGATGTTTACAGTATGGATAAAGAAGGAATTCTTACACCCATAAGCAGTCACGAATTACACATGAAAAAAGGACCTGCAAGAGGTATGGTGGCCGATAATATTAACGGAACCGACTTTCTTTTTGTAGCCAATAAATTTGGTAACGTTATTGAAACTTTTAAAATTCTTGACAATGGTTCTATTGAACGTGTAGCTTTAGTTGAAGATTCCGATGAAACACACCTTGGTGTTGCTATTACCTTGCAGGTGGTGCACATGAAAAAATCGTCTTATCTCTTTGTTGGCGGTTTAGAAGAAACTCCAGGATTAAGTTCTTTCAAGATAGAGGATGATGGTAAATTAACGCATGTTCAATCTATGGCAGATAATGAAACCATTCATACTGATGGCATTATTGGTATGTATACCCACAAAATTAAAGGTAGAACCTATTTATACACAGGTGGTTTTCAAGATAACGGTGTGAGTAGTTTTAGAGTTTATGAAAACGGAAAGTTTAAAAACATAAACAATATTAGCGATAATACTGAAGACAGATATTTAACAGGCGCCTACCCAGTAACTGGGGTTCAATTAGGAGATAACTATTACATTATTGTAGGTCACAGACATCACAAATATTACAAAAGAGGTGGCTTTATAAAAAGACCAGATTTTGTATATCATGGTGATGGCGTTAGTATATTCAAAATAAACAAAAAGGGCGCTTTGGTTCCGCATTCAGTTTTAAAAGATGATGAAACTACAAAGCTGCAGGGGCAAACAAGAATTGAAGTTGTTTCGGTGGAAAACAATGAAGCTGTTATTGCTGTTGGAACAAGAGATGATGAAGCTATTCAACTTTGTAAATTGAGTGAAGATGGGATTTTAACACCAATGAATTATTTAGAAACTGGTTATTCTATTTACTACGGATTGAGGTCTCATAAAATTGAGGATACCAATTTCATGATAGCAGGGTCTTTTAGGTTTGATTTTGGTAAAGTTGTTAGCTACAAGGTTGCTCCAGAAATTAAAAGAGAAGGCAAGATTTTAAGGCACATGGTGAACTTAAAATATAAAGAAGATGCTACCCAAGAACAAATTGATGAAGCTGTTAAAACATTTTTAAACCTTAAAAATGAAATTCCTGAAATAGCTAATATTGAATGGGGCGTAAACGACAGTACAGAAGGACATAGTGATGGGTTCACCCACTGTTTTACCTTAACGTTTAATGATGAGCATGCCAGAGAAATATACCTTTTTCACAAGGCACATTTAGCCTTAGTGAGTAAAGTAGGTCCTATTATAGGCGGTGTCTTGGTCATGGATTATTGGACTGGGAAATAAAGGCAATTATACTCCAAATTGTATAACACTATTATTACTTAAATCTTATAGGTTGCCTTCAAGAATAAGGAAATAGGCTAAAATATTTTAGCGTTTTTTTGAACCTTGAAATTAACGGCAACCTTTTGAACTTAATTTACAAGTAAAATGAAAAAATTGATTTTACTAGGCTTTGCTTTTGCCTCATTTTCTTTAATGGGACAAGAGAAAGAAGCCAGTAAAACACATGTTAAAATTGAGACCAGTGGCATTGACTCATTTATTTCATATGCCTCAATTGCGGCAGCAAATATATCCGGAGGATTAGACCACGCGAGTAGATATGCCGGACAACTTTACACAGGTTTCAAACTTGATTTTGAAAAAATACTAGGATGGAAAGGCACTCGTGGAAAAGTATCTATGATAAACCGTCATGGTGCCGGACTTTCCAATGAGGTTGGTTCCGTTTTTGAACCACTGAATATTGTTGGCGGTCAAAGCACCTTTTTATATGATTTAAGTATAGAAAAAGATTTTGGAGACCAGTTCTCCCTAAAAGCAGGACGCACCACATCGGTTGATGACTTTATGGTTTCTAAACTCTATTTTTATGCACTCAACAATACGGTAAATGGTGTCATTAGAGCCTTATTACTAGACGGTAATACAACAACGTTTCCTTTCGCAACATGGGGAAGCAGGCTAAAATTCAAGCCCAATTCTAAACATCAAATCCAATTGGGTGTTTATCAATTGAGCAAGACTGTATTTGACGAAACCTTGCATGGATTAGACTTTGCCTTTAGGTCTTCTGATGATTTATCCGTATTTTTTCAATATGATTGGTTTGGAAAAATGGCAGATCACAAGACCAGAGTTTATATAGGAGCAAACCAAGTTTTTGGTAGTTTAGCTAATTTTGATTCCATTGAGACCTCTGACTATTTTTTCCGTTTATATGGACATATGGATATAGATTTAACAGATAACTTAACCTCCTTTCTAACAATGGCTTATTCTCCTCATGGTGAGGTGGCCAAATTGCCATTTCAAAGTAGTTTTGGCATCAACTGGAAAGGACCAATAAAATCTAGGACAGAAGACCGAATGTTATTTTTTGCTACAATTGGTACCTTTAGTGATGAATGGCAGACTTTACAAGACAATGATTTGTCTTCAGAAATAGTATTGGAATTGGGCTATCGTTTTCAAATCACAAACTATTTTGTATTGCAACCTGCTTTACAATATGACATCCGGCCTGGAGGCATGAGCACAATAGATAATGCCGTTATTCCTGGCCTATGGATTGAAGCTAATTTTTAGATATACAAACTTTAGAAAATAAAAAAGAACTTGAACATAAACCCAACTTAAAATATATAGAATGGAAAATTTAAAAAACAAAAAAGCCATCATCACAGGAGGTGGTAGAGGATTGGGAAAAGCAACAGCCATTGCATTTGCCAAAGAAGGCATTGACGTAGCAATAACAGGCAGAAATGAAGCCGTTTTAAAAGAAACAGTTTCTGAAATTGAAGCGCTGGGTGTTAAAGCTACTTATGCGGTATTTGATGTTGGTAATTATGAAGAAGTTAAACCCAGTATCAAAAACATCATAGACACTTTAGGTGGCGTTGATATTTTAGTTAACAACGCAGGAATTTGTTCTGTTGGGTCTTTTAATGATATGCCCGTTGAACAATGGAGCGCTATGATACAAACCAATGTAATGGGCATGTATTATGTAACCAAAGAAGTATTGCCGAACCTCATCAAACAAAATGAAGGAGATATCATTAATATATCTTCTACAGCAGGTTTAAATGGCAACCCAAATATTTCGGGATATTGTGCCTCAAAATTTGCAGTTATTGGGATGTCTGAATCTTTAATGAAAGAAGTTAGAAAAAATAATATTAGAGTAAACACATTAACACCTAGTACTATAGAAACAGACATGACTCTTGATTTAGGTATGATGGAAAAAGGCTCTGAAAATGTTTTACAACCAGAAGATTTTGCAGAATTAATAACTGCTGGAATAAAGTTACCAAGACGAGCCTTATTAAAAGGAGCCTCCTTATGGTCTACTAATCCATAGAGAAAATATCAATTTAGAAATAGAAGATTATAAAAAGCGTTTCATTTAGAAGCGCTTTTTTGTTTAAATCGGTTTTATTTTTATTGTATTATCTTTAAAAGAAAAATGAAATTGAAAACCATAATGCTCTGTATGAGCTTTGGGCTAGTCTTCTATTTTGGTTGCTCAACCAACTCAAATGACAACCAAAGTCCAAAAAAAAATGAGCTAGAAATCTCTAATCCGGTTGAAAATGACTCCTTAAAAATTCTGTCTCTTGGAGATAGTTATACCATTGGCCAAAATGTATGCTCTACATGTAGGTTCCCAGAACAACTTAAAGACAGTTTAAAAGCACGAATTAATAACTTAAAGGCCGATGCAAAAGTTATTGCTATCACAGGTTGGACTACCACTAATCTTTTAAATGCCTTAACTAGTGCAAAACTTGGTGGAGACTATAGTTTAGTCACCCTTTTAATTGGTGTGAATAATCAGTTTCAAGGCTTACCTTTTGAGGTGTTTGAAAATGAGTTTGCTGAATTGACAAGGGATGCCATAAAATATGCAAAAGAAGGACAATCTCGTTTAATTGTTATCTCTATTCCAGATTATGCTTATACGCCATTTGGAAACGGAAATAGCCATATTTCTCAAGACATTGATAAATACAATAATTTTATAGAAAACTATTGCAGCCAAAATGGAATAACCTATGTTTATATTACAGATATTACAAGAGATGGATTGGAAAACCCAGACCTTGTAGCAAATGATGGTTTACATCCTTCCTCTTTGGCATACTCCAGATTTGTTAGTCGGATTTTACCCATTGCTCTTGAAAAAATCGGTCTAGATACTAATTAATAATTTCTATATTTAGCATGCCGTAGAAAATCTACAATATGTTTTCATCTAGAAAAAGATTAGACCACGCTTATAAAAATGCCAAAACTGTTGAATTTAATGATGACAGTAAATTCATTTTATTTAGTGATTGCCATAGAGGCGATAATAGTTTTGCTGATGATTTTGCCAATAACCGCAACATTTACTTCCATGCTTTAAAGCATTATTACCAAGAAGGTTTTCAGTATTGTGAATTGGGTGATGGCGATGAACTATGGGAAAACATATCTTTCAATTCTATTTTGCATGCACATAAAAATGTGTTTCTGTTGATGCAGCAGTTTCATAAAGAAAATAAGCTGCATATGATTTGGGGGAATCATGATATGGTTTACCGAAATCCAAATTACGTAAAAAGACACCTTTCAAGTTATTTTGATCCGAAAGTTGGAGAAGATGTTGAGCTTTTTGGGGATATTACGTATAATGAAGCCATTGTTTTAAAGCATGCTGAAACGGGACAAGAACTGTTTTTAACCCACGGACATCAAGCCGATTGGTGGAATTTTTTGTTTTGGAAATGGAGCAGGTTTATGGTTAGAATTCTATGGAAACCCTTAAACGTTATGGGTATTGCAGACCCCACAAGTCCTGCTAAAAACTACAAAGAGCTTATAAAAGTTGAACGACGTGCCAAAAAATGGATTGCAGATAACAATAACCTATTAACCATTTTTGGTCATACCCACAGACCGCGTTTTCCTGAACCTGGAGACATTGCCTTTTTTAATGATGGTAGTTGTGTACACCCCAGAAGTATTACTGGTTTAGAAATAGAAAATGGTGCCATCTCATTAATTAAATGGCACATTGCCACAAGAGATGATGGTACGCTCCAAATTGTTAGAACTTTGTTGGAAGGTCCGGTAAAATTGGTTGATTATAGAACCGAATAGCACTAATGAATAAAAAAACTATCAAGTTATCAACCCACTTAAATCAGCAGGAGATAAAAACCTGTTTTGAAAAATCAATAAAAGACAAGTTTACTTCTTTCGATTTTCTTTTTCGCAACGAATACCAAGGAAAAATTGATGATACTAACTTTAAGTTTATCACTAAAGATGCTCCACCAATGGAAATTACTGGTACTTTTGTAGACAAGCAAGTGGAGTTCACTATTACATGGGATTCTTTAAAAAACTCTTTAAAGGGCTATATTTATGCGTTTGGGTATACAATAATTGCCGCCATATTTTTATTTATTGTTACCAAGTACCCAAATAGCTTTTGGGTTTACTTTTTAGGATTTATTAGCTTAATAATCCCTTATTTAATCTATAAATATTTCCTCCTTTTTCACTATTCTGAACCAAAACCAAAACTGGTTATAAACCATATAAAAAAAATTGTAAAAGGAAGCTCCTTTGAAGATTAATAATATGCTCCAAAAAAGATATGAAGGCTTTTTAAAAACACCTTGTTTATGGAAAGGTGATGTGGTTTTTTATTTAAAACAATTTGAAATTGAGTCATCATCTTCTAGAATTGATATTCAAATTGATGAGACTTTACGTTTAGGTAAATACATAGAACGTTTTGTGTCTTTTGAACTGGATAAAAAAGATGACATTTCTATTATAGCTGAAAATATTCAGATTCAGCAAGACAAAGTTACTTTAGGTGAATTAGATTGTTTAATTACAAAAAACAACACACCCATTCATTTAGAAATTATTTACAAATTCTATGTTTATGATGGTACCGTAGGCACGTCAGAAATTGAGCATTTTATTGGCTCCAACAGAAAAGATTCTTTAATTGAGAAATTAACCAAACTTAAAGAAAAACAATTACCGCTGCTCTATGCTAATACTTGCAAAATGTATTTAGATAAGTTTGAATTAAAAGCTGAAGACATTTCTCA
Source organism: Seonamhaeicola maritimus (assembly GCF_008056315.1). Classification (GTDB taxonomy): domain Bacteria; phylum Bacteroidota; class Bacteroidia; order Flavobacteriales; family Flavobacteriaceae; genus Seonamhaeicola; species Seonamhaeicola maritimus. The sequence goes on from NZ_VRKQ01000010.1 coordinate 288,808, forward strand.
ACAAGTGTATTTTAAAGCACAATTATTCTTGCCTTATGCCAACCAAAATATTCAGCTTAAAACATTAAATAATGATTGTGTAGTTGGGTTTTATATTACAAAAGACGCATTGTCTCAACTTGAGGATTGCAAGTTTTACATACCTAATAAAAAAGATTGGTTAATTACGCCACATGCCCATGTAAATTGGCTACCATTTAAATTATTTGCCCCTATAGCGCAAGACTATTTTGAACAAAAATATGCCACATTAATTTGGATTAAACAGAATAATGGTTTGATTAAAAAAGCATTTTTGGTGTGGTGGTAAATTGCCACATTTTATGATAGCTTAAATCTTGATTTTGTGCGAAAAATTGGCTAAATTCGTTTAACGTTGGACATAAGTCACTTGTGCTGAACTTATTTCAGTATTAAAACGACGCATATCCCTAAGTTAGCAGTAATACAAAAAACGTCTCGCCCTAAAATAGGTTGACTAATAAAAAAAAAATATGAAAAAATACACTTTATTGCTCTTAGCATTATTCGGAATAGTCCTGATTACTCAAGCACAAGAAGACAAATACCTATGGTTGGAAGAAGTTGATGGACAAAAAGCATTGGAGTTTGTGAATGCACAAAACAAAACCACTGTTGAAGAATTGAGTGCCGAAAAAGATTATCAAGATATTTATGATAAAAGTTTAGCAATATCTAATTCTACTGATAGAATTGCATATCCATCTATTCGAGGGAACTATGTTTATAATTTTTGGAAAGATAAAGACCATGTTAGGGGTATCTGGAGAAGATCTTCACTTGAAAATTATAACAGTGGTAATCCACTTTGGGAAACACTGATTGATATAGATGAACTTTCAGAAAAAGATAATATAAAATGGGTTTATAAAGGAAGTAATGGTCTATATCCTTATTATAACCGGTTTTTAGTTAGTCTGTCCAAAGGTGGTGGTGATGCAGTAGTTGTTAAAGAGTTTGATGCAAATAAAAAGCAATTCATAGAAAACGGATTTTCAATCGATGAATCAAAAGGATCTGCTAGATATTTAGATAAAAACACATTGATTGTTGCGACAGATTTTGGAGCAGGCACCATGACAAATTCCGGTTATCCAAAACAAGTAAAACTATGGAAACGTGGCACTTCGTTGAAAGATGCCCAACTTATCTACGATGGAGAATCTACAGATGCGTTTATGACCTCTGGTTATGTTTTACGTGATGGTAATCAGGCATACACATTAATTAGACGAAGCTTGACAACTTTTTCTGGTCAATATATGGTTTGGATAAATAATAAAATGATAAAACTAGATATTCCTGAAGATGTTAGTATCAAAGGTATTTTAATTAATCAATTGATTATTCAATTAAAATCGGATTGGGATGTCAATTCCAAAACCTATAAAACTGGAGTTCTTTTGAGCCTTGATTTTAAGGAGTTGTTAAAAGGTAATAAAGAAATTCAAGTCATTATTGAACCTGATGAATTTTCGAGTATCTCAGACGTTTCGACTACCAAAAACAAAATGCTTCTTAACTTATTGACAGATGTTACAGGTCAATTATATATCTATTCTTTCACTAACGGGAAGTGGACTAATGAAAAAGTGAAGGCACCCGATTTTGGAAGAATTTCCATTGTTGGAATTGATGATAATTCTGATCAATATTTCTTTAATTTTATGAACTTTATTACACCATCCACCTTGTATTCGGCAGATGCAAACAAAAACACGCTTAAGGTCTATAAATCATTACCTGCTTTTTTTGATGCCAGTAAATATGAAGTGACCCAATATAAAGCGAAATCAAAAGATAGCACGAAGATTCCTTATTTTATGGTAGCTGCTAAAGACATGAAATATGACGGTACAAACCCAACCTTAGTATATGCCTATGGGGGCTTTGAAATTTCTTATGCACCTTTTTACGCTGCAACATTTGGAGTTTCATGGCTAGATAAGGGAGGCGTTTTTGTCTTGGCTAATATCCGTGGTGGTGGTGAGTATGGTCCTAAATGGCATCAAGATGGGATAAAAGAAAAACGACAAAATGTTTTTGACGATTTATATGCAGTATCAGAAGATTTAATCAATAAAAAAATAACTACTCCAAGACACTTAGGTGTTATGGGTGGAAGTAATGGAGGACTGTTAGTAGGGGTAGCTTTTACACAACGACCAGATTTATACAATGCTGTAGTTTCTCAAGTACCATTGTTAGACATGCAACGTTATAATAAACTTTTGGCGGGTGCTAGTTGGATGGGAGAATTCGGTAATCCTGATATTCCAGAAGAGTGGGAGTACATTAAAAAATATTCCCCTTATCACAATCTTAAAAAAGGGATAGAATATCCAGAAGTATATTTTGGGACTTCTACTCGTGATGATAGAGTGCATCCAGGACATGCTAGAAAAATGGTTGCTAAAATGAATGATATGGGTTATAAAACTTATTATTATGAAAATACTGAAGGAGGTCATGCAGGTTCTTCAACAAATGAGCAAAGTGCTAAATCGGGAGCATTAACTTTTTCATATTTATTGATGAAGTTGAAGTAAAATAAATAAGAATGCCTCACTTAAAACAATATTAACTACTACTAACAATGTATATAAAAAATAGGCGAAATAGTAATAAATTGAAGGGTTTTGATACTAATCAAAGTTTGTGGTTAACTGAAAGTTTAGAGTTTCATAATCGCCTACTTTTCATACACTAACTGTTAAACGAACCTCAGCAAAAACAAAATCACTTTCTGGTTAAAACAAAGCTAGCGGATATGTGCGTTAGGAATTGAGGATACTTCGACTACGATCAGTACAGGTTTATTGAGGCTATTTAAACTAAATTTATAAAGCATAAACTAAATCGTCAATTATGGCACGTTTAGCTGTTTTCTTAACTAGATTAAGGGCTTTTTCCATAGAAGCAAAGGTTAAATAGGTTTCACTTGTAGCCAATAATTCACCATCAGATAATTTTTCAAAAGTAAAGTACGGACTACCACACTCCGCTTTTTGTCTTACAAAATACCGATCATTGAAAGCATGCTTTTTAAAAAAGTGAAGCTTTTTTAAACAACCCATCATAGATGTGTACGGCTCACTAGTAAGTGTAATTAGCTGATTATTTGGTTTAAATAAAAACCTATAATATCCAGATTTATCCTTATAAATTTTGAACCGAGCCATTTAAACTTTTACGTTTAATAATTTGACCCTAACTGTCCAAAAAAGTCACTAAATTAACTCTCTGGAGCCAACTCTAATTCTAGACCTTCCATTTCTGGAGTGACTTGAATTTGGCAACCCAAACGCGAATTAACTTGAACATCAAAAGCTTCTGATAACATAGCTTCTTCGTCATCACTCATTGGGGGCAACTCATTATCACTGTTTATATAACATTGGCAGGAGGCGCACATAGCCATACCACCGCATACACCAATGGTGCCTTCGGGAGCTAATTCGTATGAACGAACCACTTCCATTAAATTCATAGCCATATCTGTTGGGGCTTGAATTTCATGTTTTGTACCTTCTCTATCTGTTATTTTTAATGTTACGTCAACCATGACAATACCTGAATTTTTAGTGTTTAAATAGATTGAGCCGCCAAAAATAAACCTATTTACACTAAAATTTCAAATCTTTAATCAATTATTTCTATCGATTTAATAGGATTTAACTATAACATAGCATAACTACCTAAAACAGGGTAGTTTACAAAACAAAAAAAATGTGAAAAATCTGGGTGAATTTTACCCTTTAGAAATTGCTTCCGTTATTCCAATACTGAGGTTTGGTGTCTTCGGTTTCTTGGTTCCAATAACCTTGGGTTACCTTTTGCCCATTGAACGTTTCTAGCTTGCGTTGAAAAATCCAAATGGTTGGATTAAACACCATATCTGTAACCCCGATAGTATACAATTGCTGGTCTTCTTCTTTTTTTCTTCGGTCTTCTTGAACAAGTACTTCAAACCCATTGAATTCCAAAAGCTTTTTTAGAAAGTCTCTTCTATCAGCGCTTACCCCCTTTTCAACAAAGGTTACTCTGGTATCTTCAATACTCCCGAACATATGTTTTCCTGCTAATGCCATAATCTCTTAAAAAACACTTTTACTTAATTCATGAATATAATCGTATAACGGACTATACAAACCAATTACTAAAATACCAACAGCGGTAATTAGTAATCCTAATTTCATATATATTTTACTTTTAAAATAGGGAATGGCGTTGTCACTTTTTCTTAAAAACATAGCCCTTATAACTAGTAAATAATAGTATAATGAGATGGTTACATTTACTACTGCCAAAAACACTAATAGATAATACCCTTTACTTGCAGCGGCGGTAAATAAGAAGAACTTTCCGAAAAAACCTGCTACTGGTGGAATACCTGCCAAAGAGAATAAAGCCAGCATCATTACCAAACTTAAGTTGGGGTTGGTTCTATACAAACCTTCATAGTCACTCATATTTTCTTTCCCCGTTTTAAGCGAAATAGCTTGTACCACACCAAATGCTGCTAAATTTGAGAATATATAAATCAACACAAAATAAACCACGGTTGTAGTACCTAATTGATTGCCTGTTATTAAACCTAAGAGAATAAAACCTGCTTGCGCAATAGATGAAAATGCCAAAAAGCGTTTCATGTTTTGCTGCCTTAAAGCAAACAGGTTACCAATAAACATTGTAATTATGGCAACGCCATAGAGTATGTTTTCCCAAATATGCATTAATGGTTTTAGAACCGTAAACAGTAAAATCATTAATATGAATACCGCAGCTCCTTTAGAAATTACTGATAGGTATGACGCTATACTTATTGGCGCGCCTTCATAAACATCGGCTGTCCAGAAATGGAAAGGCACTAGAGATATTTTAAATCCTAATCCTGCAAAGAACAACACAAAACCTAAAATGGTAAGATTGCTTGCGGTTATTGCCTCTGAAATTTCTGCAAAATAAATAGATCCGGTTGTTGCATAAAGCATGGAGATACCAAATAATGATACTCCCGAAGCCAATGCTGCAGAAAGTATTAATTTGATACCTGATTCACTAGATATTCTTTTGGTGACCTCAAAGGCTGCCAAAGCCGCAACCGGTAATGTAGATAATTCAAGCCCTAAATAAAACATAAGGAAATCACCTGCAGAAATCATGAAATACATTCCTAACAACGATGAAAAAAGGAGAATGAAAAATTCTGTTCCTCGTTGCTGTTGAATAATCTTTTCTTCTAACCAGTCACCAGATTGTAAAAGCAATATTAAAACACCAATGTTCAATACATTCTTAAAAAAATGAATGAGTTCGTTTGTTTGAAACATCCCTCCGAAAAGACTTCCATAATCGATTTTAAAGAACCCAACAATGGTATGTATACCAAATAAGAAAATAGCCAAATGAACTACACTACTCTTTTTAGCATTGGATATAGACACTTCGGCAACCACTAACAATAAGATTACTGCTAAAAGTATTATTTCATGTCTCATCAATAAAAAACTACTAAAATCCATTATCAGTTCTTTTTAACTTTTATAATAATCCTTTAATAAAAGGATCTAAACTCTCTAATATCATATCACTCAACCAAAGTGGTGCAACACCAATACCTACTATTGGAATTAATAATAAAAGAATACCAAATCTCTCATACCACGTTACTTTCTCCAACTTCAAATAAGCATCATTTTTAATTGGGCCCATGAGCATGATACCAACTACTCTTAATATATAAACTGCTGTAATTACAATGACTGATATAGACAGAATGGTTGCTACTCTCATAAACGTATCCTCTTGTTGAAATGCCCCAACAAAAATGTTCATTTCTGCTACAAATCCGCTAAATCCGGGCAAACCTAAAGATGCTAAACCTGCTATAACATATATCACCGATATAAACGGAATCACCTTTAACAAGCCTCCTAATTTTCCAATATCTCTGGTGTGGGTTCTGCCATAAATCATCCCAATTAATGCAAAGAAAAGGGCTGTCATAAATCCATGAGAAAGCGACTGTAAAATGGCACCGTTCCATGCTGTTTTATTCAACATTAATAGCGCAAATAACACCAGCCCTAAATGACTCACTGATGAGTAGGCGTTAATATATTTTAAATCTGTTTGCCTAATGGCACTTAATGCCCCATAAACAACACCTATAACGGATAGAATGATAAATACCCAAGACCAATCAATAGCTCCAAGTGGTAACAGATACATAGCTACTCTAAACACGCCGTATCCACCTAATTTCATAAGTACACCAGCATGTAACATAGAAACCGCAGTTGGTGCTGATGCATGACCATCTGGTGACCAAGTATGGAATGGGAATAAAGCCCCAATAACTGCAAACCCAATAAAGGTTAATGGGAAGAATAATTTTTGAGCTTCAAACGGGATATTAACCTGTGCAATTTCTAAAATATTAAAGGTTAATGCGCCTCCATCGGCATCAGAGTTAAAGTAGATTCCTAATATTCCAACTAACAAAACTGCTGATGCTCCCATAAGCATCAAAGTCAATTTCATTGCTGAATATTCCTTTGGTCCAGATCCCCAAATTCCTATTAATAAATACATAGGAATTACCGCTATTTCGAAGAATACGAACATGGTAAATAAATCGATAGAGATAAAAAAACCATATACACCAACGGACAATACAATGAGCGATATAAAAAATTCTTTAGGTAAGTGGTACATCTTCCAAGAGATGAAAACCCCGGCAAGCACAACTATAGTCGTTAAAAGCAATAATGCTACTGATATACCGTCTACCCCAATGTTATAATGAATATTAAACTGTTCAAACCAAACCACATCTTTGGTAAAAACCATGATGCTATCGTTAACAGCACGTTCTTTAAAATAGGCAAACACAAGATTGACAGCCATCACAAGCTGAACCGCACTTCCTATCATAGAAACCACACGTGCTTGTTTTAAGTTTTTAGTAAAAACTAAAACTAGAATGGTAATTATAGGAACAATTATAAAAAGTGATAAAATATCCATATTACTTGTTTAGTTTGTCCATAAATAAATAAACACTAGTGCTACTACAACCACACCTGCTACAAAGGCAAAAGCATAATCTTGTACTTTACCAGATTGTATGCCCTTTATCTTTTTAGAAATGACAACTGTTTTATTTCCGATGCCTTCCATAGTGCCATCAACAATTTGTTTATCGAACTTAGCTATGGGTGCAGATACCCTTTTAAAAATGATTTTTTTAGTGACGAACATGTAAATCTCATCGAAATAAAATTTATCACAAGCCCATTTATAAAGTGGTCCGAAAGCATTTGCATACTTATCTGATAAACTATTTTCCTTTTTATAGAATACCCAAGCCAACACAATTCCAATGATTCCAACGCCTGTTGCTATAGCAGCTAACGGATAATTTAAATGAGCTTCAAAACCTGCTTTATCGGCTGTTACAAACTCACTAAATGGGATTAATCCGCCCACAATACTCAATACCGCTAACACCAATAAAGGAAAGGTCATGGATAATGGAGATTCTTTAGGCTTATGTTCATAGGCTGTGTCTTTCCCCCAGAAAATACCGAAGTAAAGCCTAAACATATAGAACGCCGTTAATCCAGCAACAAATACCCCAACATAATAGATGAGTTTATTATGTTCAAAAGCGGCCACCAAAATTTCATCCTTACTCCAGAATCCAGCCAAAGGTGGTACACCGGCAATTGCTAAAGCAGCAATTAAAAAGGTAATATTTGTAATAGGCATATACTTACGTAAACCACCCATATCTTTTAAATAATTACTGTGAACAGCATGAATAACGGATCCTGCTCCTAGAAATAGAAGTGCCTTAAACATGGCGTGTGTAAACAAATGGAACATGGATGCCATATAACCAACACCATCATGTCCTTCATAACCAGAAACACCTAAAGCTAACATCATATACCCTAATTGAGACATGGTTGAAAAGGCTAAAACACGTTTTATATCGGTTTGAGTTATGGCTATAATAGCAGCAAATAATGCTGAAAATGCACCAACATAAGCTACAATATTTAGAGCGAAACCATCCTCAACGAAATAAAACATTGGGAATAATCGAGCTACTAAAAATACACCTGCCACTACCATGGTTGCCGCATGAATTAATGCTGAAACTGGTGTTGGACCTTCCATAGCGTCCGGTAACCAAATATGTAAAGGAAACATGGCTGACTTTCCAGCGCCGCCAATAAAAATGAATATCAACGCCCATGTAATTACTGAAAGCCCCATAAACGAAGTTGCTGCCCAATTCATTATAGCACTACCTTCTGGATTGTTCAAGGTTTCAAAATCGAACGTTCCTGTATAGTAGCCTATAATCATGATTCCAATTAAGAAACCAAAATCTGCAAATCGGGTTACTATAAAAGCTTTTTTGGCAGCTGCAATAGCCGATGTTTTTGTATAATAATATCCGATAAGTAAATAAGAAGACACCCCTACCAATTCCCAGAAAATATAAATCTGGAATAGGTTAGTTGCTAAAACCAAACCATACATTGAAAAGGTGAAAAGCCCTAGGAATGCAAAGAATTTGGTATAGCCTTCATCGCCTTTCATATAGCCTCTACTGTAAATATGTACCATTAGAGATACTACAGAAACCACCACTAACATCATAACTGAAATTGGGTCGATTAAGATTCCCATATCTATATGTAGCGTATCTGTGAAATTCATCCAAACAGACTTTTCTGTAAATGTTTGATATACGCCATATACTTTCCCACTAACAAAAAAGTACTGATACGCAGCATAAAAAGAAAGCATTGCAGAAGCTAATAACCCAAAAACCCCAACATAACCAGAAACAGCAGGTTTGATTCTCTTGTGAAAAATTCCTAATAGCAAGAACACTAGAAAAGGAATAATCGGGATTAATATGATGTAATCAATGCTCATGTTGTAAATATTAATGTTTCATCATTTCAGTATCTTCAACTTCAACGGAACTAATTTGTCTGTATAGATTTATTATTATTGAAATAGCCAAGGCAGTTTCTGCTGCCGCTACCGCTATTATAAAAATTGAGAAAAACACCCCTTGTAACATATCTGGGTACAGATATTTATTTATAACTACAAAATTCACTACGGATGCATTTAAAATCAACTCTACAGAAATCAAAATAGAAATCAGATTTTTTCGAGTTAAAAATCCGTACACACCAATAAAAAATATGATGGTGGTTACAGTTAGTATTTCATATATAGTAATGCCTTCTATCATAATCAATCTTCATTTTTGTTAGTCAGTTTCTTTCCTTTAGCAATAACAATAGCTCCAATCATTGCTGCCAATAAAACCACACTTATAACTTCAAAAGGAAGAATAAATCCACCCGCTTCGTAGCTCAACATTCTTGAACCAATATCTGCTGTGGTAGTGCTTATATTATTCTCAACAACATTAAATTCATGTGCGTATATATTTGTTAAAACAATTCCAGTCCCTACCAAACATGTAATGGCCGTAATTATTTGTTTTAAGGGTTTAGCAACTTCCAATTCTAGTTCAATATGATGCACTAAAAGCACGGAAAAAATCATTAAAACAATAATACCTCCGGCATAAACGGTAAGCTGAACAGCTGCCAAGAAATTATAATCTATTAAAAAGAAAATGCCAGCAATTCCAACCAAAACAAATAGTAAGTAAATAACAGACCGAAGCATCTTTCGATTTCGGACCGCCGCAATTGCAAATACAATCATTATAAGTGCAATTATGTAAAATATTATTCTTTCCATAGATTTAATCTTCTATCCCAGCTCTTACTTTAGATTCTGGTTCATTTAAAACTCTGGTTAATGCTGTTCTATCGTATACTGAGTTCTCAAAATTCTGACCCCATTCAATGGCATCTGTTGGGCAAACATCAATACATAAACCACACATGGTACACATACTTAAATGGTAAACAAATTGGTCTATTTTCTTTTTCTTCTTGCCCGTTTCTTCATCTATACCTCTATCCCAAATAATTTCTATTGTTCCATTAGGGCATGCAATTTCACATTTCTGGCAACCTGTACAAGCATGCTCATTATTTTCATCATGTGGCATAATCACTTCACCACGAAAACGATCGAACATTTTTAAGGTTTCTCTATTATCAGGATATTGTTGCGTAATAGCTCCTTTTCTGGAATTCAAAAAGTACTTCCCAGTAATACTCATTCCTGTGAGAAGTGTTTTAATTCCATTGAATATGTTAGAAAAATAGCCCATACTCCTTATATCTGAATAATTAATTTTTGCCAAACAATAAATGCCATAATAACTATGTTTACTAAATTAATTGGCAGTAAATATTTCCACTCAAGTGTTAATAATTGATCTACTCTTAACCTTGGGAACGTCCATCTAAACCACATCATTAAAAAGACCAAAACCAAGGTTTTAGCTAAGAACCAGAAAACACCCAACCATGGAATAGACTCTGTAATTCCAAAAGGTGATAACCACGCTCCAAAAAATACGGTTGCAGCAATGGCTGCTATTAAGAACATATTTATAAATTCTGCCAAAAAGAAATAAGCAAACTTCATCCCTGAATACTCTGTATGGAAACCGGCTCCAAGTTCAGATTCAGCTTCAACCATATCAAAAGGTGCTCTATTAGTTTCTGCAGTTCCTGCAATCATGTAAATCATAAATGCAATAATAGCTGGAATATGCCCTTGAACTATTAACCAACCGCCTTTTTGCACCTCAACAATTTCTGAAAGTTGTAATGACCCTGTTAACAGAATCATGGTTAAAAGAGACAATCCAACAGACAGCTCATAACTAATGGTTTGAACACCACTACGCATAGCCCCAATTAAAGCGAATTTATTGTTACTTGCCCAACCTCCTAATAAAATACCAATAACACCTATTGATGAAATGGCTATTAAAAAGAAGATGCCAATATTGATATCAAAAGCTTGAAATTCTTTTGTGAAAGGCATGACTCCAAGAGCCATTAAAGCGGAAATAATAACAAAATAAGGTGCTAAATTGTATAGAAATTTATCAGCTCTATCCGTCCCTGTTAATTCCTTAGATACTAACTTTAAAGCATCGGCCATAGTTTGAAGTAAGCCTTGAAACCCTACTCTATTTGGGCCAATTCGTAATTGAAACCAAGCCGCTACCCTTCTCTCTATTAAAACGAGAAACAACCCTGCTATAGCAAATATCCCTAAATAAATCAGAGCAACAATTATCATGGCAACATAACTAGCAGCAGACTCTGACATCATGCTTACAAGCCATTCTTGAATGTTATCGGTTATACTTAAAGGTATTCTCATTACTATATTTTATCTATCTATATCTGGAATCACTAAATCTAAAGTGGCCATAGTGGCTACTAAATCCCCAATTTTTCCTCCCGTAGCCATATGACTTAAGGCTGATAAATTTGAAAAACCTGGTGATCTGAATTTTAATCTATATGGATTTTTTGTTCCTGTACTTATAACATAAACACCTAATTCTCCTCTGGCGGTTTCTACTTTTTGATAGAATTCGCCCTTTGGTAATTTTATTACGGCATTTGTTTTTACTCTAAATTCTCCCTCTGGAATATTATCTATTAATTGCTCAATGATGGATAAAGATTCCCACATTTCCTGAATTCTCACACTATACCTTGCGAAGGTATCTCCTTCTGTTCGTAAAGCTTCGTTGAACGTAACCTTGTCTAGAGCACTGTACGGATGGTATTTTCTAACATCACAAGAAAAGCCAGAACCACGTCCTACAGGACCCGAAACACCAAATGAAATAGCATCTTCTTTTGTTAAGATTCCAACGCCTTTAGTTCGTTTCTGGAATATGACATTCCCAGTTAATAAGCGGTCATATTCAGGTATTTTTGTTTTGAAATGAGCAACAAAATCTTTTACACGTTTTACAAAATTTTCATGAATATCCCACATCAATCCACCAGGGACATTGTAGTTCATGGTTAATCTAGCACCACAGGTTTCTTCAAAAATATCATTAATCATTTCACGGTCTCTAAACCCATAAAAATATGTGGTAAGTGCACCAACATCCATTCCCATAACGCCCCACCATAAGCAATGCGATGCTATTCTAGTAAGTTCTCCAATTATAGTTCTAATAACCTGAACGCGTTCTGGAATTTCCAGTTGCAAAGCATTTTCAACTGTTAAGCAAACGGCTTCATTATTAATATGTGAAGACAAATAATCCATTCTATCTGTTAAATGAACTATTTGTTGGTAGCTGTCGCGTTCACACATTTTTTCTATGGAACGATGTATGTACCCTAAATCTGGTTCTACTTTTTTTATAATTTCACCATCAATGGTTAATAAAAGTCGTAAAACCCCATGCGTTGCAGGATGCTGAGGCCCCATGTTAATGAAATATTCCTCAGACTTAAAATTATTATTTATGGTAGTTGTTTCTTGCATATATATTATTTAACAACCATATTTATTTCATCTACATAATCCTTCCGAAGTGGAAAACCATCCCATTCATCGGTTAAAAACAGACGTTTTAAATTGGGGTGATTATTAAACTTTATACCGAAAAAATCAAACACTTCGCGTTCGTGAAAATCGGCGGTTCTCCAGATGTCACAAACCGAATCGAATGTTGGGTTTTCTCTGTCCTCAGTCTTTACTTTTACCACAATGCTATGACGATGTTTTGTTGATTCTAAATGATATACAATACCCAAGTCAGTACCCCAATCAACGCCACTTAAACAAAACAAATAATCGAAACTTGTTTCCGCAGTTGTTTTTAATTTGCTCATTAATTGATGTAAATTTTCTGGCTTAACTAAAACGTTTAAAAACTGAGACCCTTCTTCAGTAAATTCTAAAAGACTCGGATTTATAGGCTCTTTAGCTTCAATAGCGTCTTCTCCTTCAGTAACCTCAACTGGTTCTGAAGCAACACTAGCTTCTGGATTTGGAAACCAACTGCCTAATAATTCTTGTAATGTTTCGTTAGTCATAATTTACTCGATAATCGAGATTAAGTATTCCGAAGCTTGCCTCGAAATTTTTATTCTTTTTCTTTTCAACTACCTTGTGAGTTTACTACAAGGTGGTTTACTTATAAAAACCTTCATCAAACCCGTCAATAGGATTCTTTTTATGTTTCATGTTTTCGGTTCTAATCTTATCTTGCAACATCAGCATTCCTTCTAACAAAGCCTCAGGTCTTGGAGGGCACCCAGGCACATAAACATCAACTGGAATCACATGATCTGCTCCTTTTACCACTGAATATGTATTATAGAAAAAAGGACCTCCAGATATTGCACAAGCACCCATGGCTATAACATATCTTGGTTCAGCCATTTGATCATATAATCGACGTAAAACTGGTGCCATTTTATTTACAATGGTACCTGCAATAATTATTAAATCTGCTTGACGAGGGGAAGGGCGTGCAACTTCAAACCCGAATCTAGAATAATCATGTCTAGCTGCTCCGGTTTGCATCATTTCTATAGCACAACAGCTTGTTCCGAAGTACAAAGACCATAAGGAATTTGAACGTCCCCAATTAATAATTTTATCTAAAGAAGTCACCACAATATTGGCGCCATTTCCAGCAGGAATTACTTTCCCTGGAAAATCATCTGGTATTTTATACGTGTTATCTACTCCCATTTTAATGCGCCTTTTTTCCATGCATAAAGTAACCCTAAACCAAGAATAACAAGGAAAATTAATATCTCAATAAATGCTATTCCTCCAATATCACCAAAGACAACCGCCCAAGGAACTAAAAAGGCTACTTCTACATCAAAAATCAAAAATAAAATGGCAAAAAGATAATACCCAACTTTAAACTGAACCCAAGTTGGTCCGATGGTTTTCATACCACTTTCATAGGGCTCTCTTTTCTGCGGGTTATCAGATTTATGCGAAACTAAATTTGATAAAAAGTTTGCGCCTGCAACTAAAACAACACCGGCAAGAAAAAAAACAATAATGGCTTCTGAACCCATAAATTATATTATTTATTCAACTTCGTAAGTATCTCCTGAAAAGAACAAATCATCGGTCACACTAAATTTTGAATTTGCTTTAACTGCTCCTATCTGGTCATTCTTTCTTTCCTCCAATGTCACATCATCAAAACTTCTAATAATTCCCGTAACCTTTGGATAATACATTCTTACCAACATTTGATGTAAAGTTGGATCTGGTTCTTTAGCATCATGCACCAAAATATCATCTTCGGTGACACCATTCTCTCCAATGGTTACCACTTCTAGTTTTAGTCCTTTTAAAACAAGTCCTTTATCTCTTTCTTTACCAAAAACCATGGGTTTACCATGTTCAACAAATAACTGCTTATCTGCCCTAACTGCTTTATCTGTAAATTCATCATAACAACCATCATTGAAAATAGGGCAATTTTGCATCACTTCAATTAAAGAAGTTCCCTTAAACTTTTCTGCTTCAATAAACAACTGAGTCATTTCTTTTGGCGTATTCCCACCAATTCTTGCAAAGAAACGCGCTTGGGCTCCAATAGCTAATTCTCCAGCAGAAAAGGGTGGTTGTGTGTTTCCGTAAGGAGATGATTTTGTTTTTTGTCCCACCACAGACGTTGGAGAAAACTGACCTTTTGTTAAACCATATATTTCATTATTAAAAAGAATAATGTTTAAATCTACATTACGTCTTAAAGCATGTATAAAATGATTGCCTCCAATTGCCATAGAATCGCCATCACCAGTAATTACCCAAACGCTCAAATCTGGGTTAGCTAATTTGGTTCCGGTTGCAATTGCAGGAGCTCTACCATGAATACTATGCATACCATAGGTATCCATATAATATGGAAAACGAGAGGAACATCCTATTCCTGATATAAAAACAACATCTTCTTTTTTAACGCCCATTTCAGGAAGCGCTTTTTGCATTGCGCGCAAAATAACGTAGTCATCACATCCTGGGCACCATCTAACTTCTTGATCGCTGGAAAAATCTTTGAAAGTGTATTTCTTTTCAACTGTAGTATCCATATTATTTCAGCAATTGTTTAAATTTTTGAACTAACTCTTCATTACCAAATGGTAATCCTTGAATCTTATTGAACTGCAAAATATCGAAGTCATTAAAATTCAATTTCAACACTTTTGCAAATTGACCACTATTCAATTCACAAACTACAATTTTCTTAAATCGTTTTAATACCTCAACCGTATTTTTAGGCAGCGGATTTATATAATTAAAATGAGCAAACCCTATGGTTTTAATCCCTTCTTCTCTTAAATGTTTTATTGATGAATACAATGATCCATAAGTGCCTCCCCAACCAATTACAAGTAAATCACCTTCATCAGCAAACTCAGGAACTAGTTCTGGTATTGAATTTTGAGCACGCTTTATTTTCTCAGCTCTAATATTAACCATGTATTCATGATTATCTGGCACATAAGACACATTTCCGCTCACACGATCTTTTTCTAAACCACCGACCCTATGTTCTAAACCTGGTGTCCCGGGTAATGCCCAAGAACGTGCCAAAGTCTTTTCATCTCTATCATAAGGATGCCAATTTTCTTTTGCCACTTGAATTATATTATTGTTAATCTCAGGCATATCTTTTACAGACTTAATCTTCCATGGTGCAGACCCGTTGGCAATATATCCATCTGTTAACAACACCACTGGAGTCATATACTCTAGCGTTAGCTTTGAGGCTTCATAAGCAAAGTCAAAGCAATTTGACGGCGTACTAGCAGCTATAACAATAATAGGACTTTCACCGTTTCTTCCATATAATGTTTGTAGTAAGTCTGATTGCTCAGTTTTTGTTGGCAATCCGGTTGATGGACCACCTCTCTGTACATTTACCACAACTAAAGGCATTTCAATCATCATCGCTAATCCTAATGCCTCTCCTTTTAATGCTAACCCTGGTCCAGATGTGGTAGTAAGCGCCAAACTCCCAGCAAAGGAAGCTCCAATTGCAGAGGTAATTCCTGCTATTTCATCTTCAGCCTGAAATGTTTTAACGCCAAAATGTTGATGTTTTGCTAATTCATGAAGAATGTCTGAAGCTGGTGTAATAGGATATGACCCCAAAAACAAATCTAACCCACATTTCTCTGATGCAGCTAAAAACCCCCAGGCTGTAGCTGTATTCCCCATGATTATCCTGTAAGTCCCAGAGGCCATTTTCGCAGGAGCAACTGTATAAGAATTTGGAATTAACTCCAGAGTTTCAGCAAAATAATAACCTGTATTCAAAACCTTTGTATTGGCTTCAATTAAATGAGGTTTAGAGCTAAACTTCTTCTTAAAGAAATCTATGGTATGGTCTGTAGATCTATCATACATCCAATAAACCATACCCAATGCAAACATATTTTTACTTCGGGTGATACTTTTATTATCTAGTCCTTCAACATCCTTTAAAGTCTCTTTGGTTAATGATGTCATGGTAACTTCAATAACTTGATAATTTTCTAAACTACCATCTTCTAAAGGATTACTCTCATACTGTGCTTTTTCCAAGTTCTTTTTAGTAAAAGCATCGGTATCAACAATAATTGTATGCCCAGGTTTAACAGCATGCAGATTTGTTTTTAAACCAGCCGGATTCATGGCTACCAATAAATCTACTTCGTCACCAGGAGTACTAATCTCTACACTACCAATGTGTACTTGAAAACCAGACACACCATACAAACTGCCTTGAGGTGCTCTAATTTCTGCCGGATAATTAGGAAAAGTAGCAATATCATTACCAAACATTGCTGAGGTATCAGAAAACTGCGTCCCGGTTAATTGCATTCCGTCACCGGAGTCACCAACAAATCTAATTATTACCGCTTCAAGCGTTTCTTGTTGGTGATTAGTTTTAGTTGTCGCCATGCATTAAAAAAAGTTAAAAAATCTAATTAAATTTATTAAAAATCTCTAATTTTATCGATATGTAAGTTTCAAATATAATTTTACTTTTCAGTAAGAAACATGAAATTTATCATATAATCATTACTGAAAGAAATATATTTTTACAAATCATGTCTTAAAAATAAATAAATTATGGCGATTATAATAACCGATGAATGCATTAATTGTGATGCTTGTGTTGCAGAGTGTCCTAATAATGCAATTTATGAGCCCGATCAAGAATGGGCCTTTTCCGATGAGACTGCTTTAAGCGGCACTGTTACACTTCCTAATGGAGAAGAAGTTGATGCAGATGAAATGAACGAACCTGTTTCTGATGAGTTCTATTTTATTGTACCAGATAAGTGTACCGAATGTAAAGGATTCCATGAAGAACCTCAGTGTGCTTCTGTATGTCCGGTAGATTGTTGTATTCCTGATGAAGACCGTGTTGAGTCAGAAGATGAATTACTAGAGAAAAAGGCTTGGTTACACGCCGAATAGTATTTTCAACCTTAACTAAGGCTGAATTACAAGTTTGAGGGCTTACTTCAAACTATAAACTTATGAATACACTTGAGGGTTTCTCGTTATGAGAAGCCCTCTTTTTTTATTCTTCTACAAAGCTTACTCCCTGATGACATGACAATTATCATAGTCTGCGAGTCTTAATCCTTATAACTTTAGACAAATTTAGTTAGAAAGACCTAGGAGATTTTGTCTTTGTTTTAATCTTAATAGGTCTAGTTATAATCAGAAATTTAACAATAAGCAAATGCTCTTGCTTAGTAAATTTCATATTGTTTAATAATATACCTTTATTATGAAGAAAGAATTTCCAAAATTAATTTGTGATGCTAATGAGGCCGTGGCAAGAGTTGCACATAAAACAAACGAAGTGTGCGCTATTTACCCCATAACACCGGCATCACCTATGGGTGAACATGTTGATGTTTATAGCTCGAAAGGGCAAAAAAACATTTGGGATAATGTCCCTAGAATAGTTGAAATGCAAAGTGAAGGCGGTGCCGCAGGTGCTGTTCATGGATCATTACAGGCAGGAGCCTTAACAACTACGTTTACCGCTTCCCAGGGGTTATTATTAATGATTCCAAACATGTATAAAATTGCAGGAGAGCTATTACCTTCTGTTATTCATGTAGCCGCAAGAACTGTTGCAACTCATGCTTTATCAATATTTGGTGATCACTCCGATGTTATGGCAACTAGACAAACTGGGTTCTCCATGTTGTTTGGAGGTTCAGTTCAAGAAGCGCATGACTTTGCATTAATATCTCAAGTTGCTTCATTAAAATCTAGAATACCTTTCTTAAATATATTTGATGGTTTTAGAACGTCTCATGAGATTTCTAAAATTGATGGTGTAACTGATGATATCATTAAAGACATGATGCCAGAAGATGAAATAATGGCTCATAAAAAAAGATCATTAGACCCAGACAATCCTGTTATTAGAGGAACATCTCAGAATCCAGATGTGTTCTTCCAAGCAAGAGAAGCTGCCAATTCTTTTTACGAAAAAGTACCTGGTATAGTAGATAGGACTATGGATGAATTCTATGAGCACACAGGAAGACGTTATAGCTTGTTCTATTATGTTGGACACCCTGAAGCCGAAAGGATTATCGTAATTATGGGTTCTGGCCAAGGCCCTGTCATGGAAACTGTTGACGCCATGGTGAAAAATGGCGAAAAAGTTGGAGCTGTTATAGTTCGTTTATTTAGACCATTCTCTATAAGTCATTTTGTTGATGCTATTCCAGATACTGTTAAGAATGTTGCTGTATTAGACAGAACAAAAGAACCAGGTAGTTTAGGAGAACCTCTTTATCAAGATGTTATAACTGCATTCAATGAAAGTGAAAGAGGTATGCCTGAAATTATTGGTGGGCGGTACGGATTAAGTTCAAAAGAATTTGACCCTGCCATGGTTAAGGCTGTATTTGATGAATTAAGCAAACCTCAACCTAAAAATCACTTCACTATAGGTATTAATGATGATGTTACACATACCAGTTTAGAAATTGGAGACAGATTTAAAACTGCGAAAAACACATTTAACTGTATGTTCTTCGGATTAGGTTCAGATGGTACAGTTGGTGCCAACAAAAACTCCATTAAGATTATTGGTGAAACCACTGATAATTATGTTCAAGGGTATTTTGTTTATGACTCGAAAAAAGCGGGTGCCCAAACCATATCGCATTTACGCTTTGGACCAGATCCAATCTATTCAACCTATTTAATTCATAAGGCTAACTTTGTAGCTTGTCATCAATTTAACTTTATTCAAAAGTATGATATATTAAATCACGCTAAAAAAGGCGGCACATTCTTATTAAACTCACCTTATGATAAAGATGAGATTTGGGATGAACTTCCAAAATTAATGCAAGATGAAATTATTAAAAACGAATTAGAGTTTTACGTAATTAACGCATCAAAAGTTGCTCAAGAAGCTAAATTAGGTAAGCGTACTAATACGGTTTTACAAACGTGTTTCTTTGCCATTTCTGGAGTTTTACCTAAAGACGAAGCAATAGATAAAATTAAAGAAGCCATTGTAAAATCTTACTCTAAAAAAGGTGAATCTGTAGTTCAAATGAACTTTAATGCGGTAGATAAATCGCTTGAAAATCTTCAAAAGGTAGATTACCCGAAACAAATTACTAATAACAATGAGCTCAAACCTATAATGACAGGTGATGCTGATCCGTTTGTACGGGAAATTTTAGGTAAAATTCTAGCAGGAAAAGGTGACGAATTACCTGTTAGTGCTTTCCCTGTAGATGGAACGTTCCCAACAGGAACTACACAGTTTGAGAAAAGAGGTATTGCAGATTTTGTTCCAGTTTGGGATGATGAAAATATTTGTACACAATGTAATAAATGTGTTGCTATTTGTCCGCATGCAGCCATTAGAGCAAAAGTTGTAAGTAATAGTGAATTAGAGGGCGCTCCTGCTTCATTAAAGGCTGTTCCGGCTAAAGGTAGACCATTTTCTAAAGACGAAGAATCTTATGTGCTTCAGGTGTCTGCTCAAGATTGTACTGGTTGTGATCTATGTGTAGCCGTATGTCCTGCGGTAAGTAAGGAAGACCCTGACTTTAAGTCTATCAATATGCATAGTAAGCTTAAAGTTGAAGTTGAAGAAGATGCTAATTGGGATTATTTTGTGAATTTACCAGATTACAACAGGTCAGAGTTACAGATTACAAATGTTAAAGGATCGCAGTTCTTAGAGCCATTATTTGAATTCTCAGGCGCATGTTCAGGTTGTGGTGAAACACCATACATAAAATTATTGACACAATTATATGGAGATAGTATTTTAATAGCTAATGCCACGGGTTGTTCTTCTATTTATGGAGGAAACCTTCCAACAACGCCTTATAAAACCAATAAATTTGGTAGAGGTCCTGCATGGGCTAATTCTTTATTTGAAGACAATGCTGAATTTGGTATGGGAATGAAGTTAGCTTTATCTAAAAAACAAGAATATTCTATTAGTTTATTAAAAGGATTAGAAAATGAAGTTGGAACCGAATTGGTTGAGGCCATTTTGAACAATCCTGAAAAGACAGAAGCCGAAAAAGCTGAGAACTTTGCCAACCTAGATAAGTTGAGAGTTAAATTAGAAACCATTGATAATCCTAATGCTAAAAAACTAGCACAATTAACGGAGTACCTACGCAGAAAATCTGTTTGGATACTTGGTGGTGATGGTTGGGCTTATGATATTGGTTATGGTGGTGTTGACCATGTATTAGCCTCTGGAGAGAACATCAATATTATGGTGTTAGATACAGAAATTTATTCAAATACCGGTGGACAAACCTCAAAAGCTACACCTTTAGGCGCCAGTGCTAAATTCTCTGTTTCTGGTAAACGTACAAGCAAGAAAAGTTTAGCGTTACAAGCTGTTTCTTATAGTAATGTTTATGTAGCTCAAATTGCCATGGGAGCTAAAGATCTTCAATCTTTGAAAGCTATTGAAGAAGCTGAAGCTTATGATGGACCATCATTAATTATTGCTTATTCGCATTGTGGTGATCACGGTTATAACCTTCGTGATGGAGCCTTACAGCAAGAAAAAGCAGTACAAAGTGGTTACTGGCCATTATTTAGATTCGACCCATCTAAACCAAAAGGCAAGAAGTTTAAATTAGATTCTAAAGCACCTTCTATTCCGCTTAAAGACTTTATGTATAACGAAACACGTTTTACAACAGTTGTTAGACAAAACGCGGAACTTGGCGCTCAATTATTAGAGCGTGCTCAAGATGAAGTTAACACCAATTGGGAGCGTTTAGAACTTTACAGAGACATGTAAAACACATAATTGTGTTTACTTTATAATTAGATCAGAAACATTCTAACTAGTGCCATTCAGTGCTAGTTAGAATGTTAAAAAGAAAGACTGTTAACTAAACACATTATTAATTATGGAACCAAATGCAGATAAACTTTTTTTGACTGCCATTGATAAGCTCAATAAAGCCAATAAAGAGCTATATAAACCCGAAGAAGATGTTGTAGCATATTCTGTTTGTAAAAATTCACAATATGCCATTGAAAATTTTCTAAAAGGATATTTAATAAAAAAAGGAGTTGACACTAGTAGTTTAGAAACAATAGCGCAACTTTATGAGGCATGCAAAAAAATAAATATCAATTTTGAAAAAGTTGATTTATCAGATTTTCAATGCTTATCTCATAAAATAGATTCAAGATATTGCAATGAATATGGTAAAGTAAACAGTTGCTTTGCTTCTGCTGATGATTTGGATACTTTCCTTAGGAAGGAAAAAATCATATAATTGGTCTAAACTTACTAAAATAGAAAATTAAACCTCAATATTAACAACTTCCTCTATCTGTGGAGCATACTTTTTAATAGTCATTTCCACACCAGATTTTAATGTCATTTGATTAACACTACATCCAACACAGGCTCCCTGCAGTTGCACGCGCACAAGCTTATCATTCTCAATAGACAATAAGGAAATGTCTCCTCCATCACTTTGTAGAAACGGGCGAATCTCTTCTAAAGCCTTTTCAACATTTAATTTTAATTCTTCTGAACTCATATTTCTTACTTTTTAACGGCCGCACACCCCGCCATGGTAGTAATTTTTATCGCTTCGGTTGGAGGTAAATCATCATTTCTTCTAACCACCTCCTGTACTACATTTTGAGTTAGTTTTTCAAACGACTGTTCTAAAGGTGTTGCTGTCTGTAACGCAGCTGGTCTTCCAACGTCTCCTGCTTCTCTTATACTTTGTACCAATGGAATTTCACCTAAAAACGGTACTTTTAAATCCTCAGCCAAATTCTTAGCACCTTCTTTCCCGAAGATATAGTACTTATTATCTGGTAATTCCTCAGGAGTAAAGTACGCCATATTTTCAATAATACCTAAAACAGGAACACTAATACTATCTTGCTGAAACATAGCAACTCCTTTCTTAGCATCAGCCAACGCCACATTCTGAGGCGTACTTACAACTACAGCTCCTGTAATTGGCAATGACTGCATAATGCTTAAATGAATATCTCCAGTTCCTGGAGGCAAGTCTAATAACAAAAAGTCTAATTCTCCCCAATGCGCATCAAAAATCATTTGATTTAATGCCTTTGCCGCCATAGGACCTCTCCAAACAACAGCTTGATTAGGCTGAGTAAAAAAGCCTATAGAAAGCACTTTAACACCATAATTTTCAATGGGCTTCATTTTTGATTTACCATCAATGTTTACGGCTAAAGGTTTTTCAGCCTCTACATCAAACATAATTGGGATTGACGGCCCATAAATATCTGCATCTAAGACACCAACTTTAAAACCCATTTTAGATAAAGACACAGCTAAATTTGCTGTTACTGTAGATTTACCTACACCACCTTTACCAGAAGCTACAGCAACAATATTTTTAATTCCAGGAATTGGATTTCCTTTAATCACATTTGCTTTTGGCGTTGCAGGTGCATCAACTTTTACGTTAACTTTAATTTTAGCTTTTTCATAAACCTGCTCATGAATGGTTTTTAAAATATCAACCTCCGTTCGTTTTTTAGCTTGTAAACTTGGGTTTTTAATAGTTATATCAACTATCACCTCATCTGCAAAAGTCACCACATTAGTAACCGCTCCACTTTCAACCATGTTTTGACCTTCACCTGGAACCGTAATGCTCTCCAGTGCCTTTAATATATCTTGCTTTTTAAGTTTCATTTCTATTATTAAGAATCATTCTAAGATGCAAATATAGTCATTAAAGCTAGAAGACGGAAGCTGCTTATAAGAAGTTTTATTAATGGTTACATTCTCAAAATCTATGAGATTACAACTCTTCAGAAGGTTCCCAAAAAACTACATCAAAATCTTGAATCTGACTATCAATGACCTTTATGCCTTCACTTTCTAAAAGTTGTTCCATCAAATTAGTGCCATCAAAATGATGCTTTCCAGTAAGCAAACCTTTTCTATTTACAACACGGTGTGCTGGAACATCTTTACCTCCAGAACCATTCATGGCATAACCTACCATACGTGCACTTCTAGCAGCTCCTAAATATTTTGCAATAGCACCATAACTAGTTACCCTTCCGTAAGGTATTAAACGGGCAACCTCATAAACCTTATCAAAAAAACTTAAAGTTTCAGGTTTCATTACTTACATTTCTTTAAGAATATTTATCAACGTTACTATAGAAATAATTCCTGTAATACCTCCAATTATATAATTCATATTCTTTTGAGAGGTCAATGTTTTACTTTTTATCTTATCAAAAAAGAAAATGTACATATACAGCATTACAAAGGTTCCGCTGGCAGCCCCAGCTACATATGATATAATACTTATTTGTTCAAAATCTAACCATCCAAAGGAAGCCAAAGTAATGGTCATATAAGCTTGATACGGAATTGGAAATACATTAATAGAAGACAATAACATACCTTGAAAAAACCTACTGTATTTACTCCTAATCTGCGGTTCAATTTGTTGTTTAGGTTTTGTTTTTGCAATGAACAAAAAGTAAACAGTAATAAGTATAAAAATTACCAAGGCAACTCTTTGTAGAACATCTATAACCTCTGGATGATTACTTAAATATCTAGCAAATACGGAAGCAATAGCCGTTTGAACCATAACTATAACACAGACACCAATTGAAAAAACAATGCCTCTACTATGACCGTCTTTTAGGCTAATTTTGGCAGCAGTCATATTTAACAACCCAGGAGGAATAACACCCAATAAAGCAATAAATAAACCTAAAAAGAATATAAAAGTAATGTTCAAATCCTACTTAATTTTAAATCTAATATACGTAATTGGTTTGTTTTGCTCTAGATACTGCGACTCATAAAAAGTTTGAATAGCCGTAACATCTTCTGGACTTCCTTCTTGCTTATAAACATTGTGATTAGCATAGAGCACCTCATGCCCTGATCCATGCAGTAAGCCCAAGGTATAACCATGCATAAATTCACTATCAGTTTTTAAATTAACAACACCATCTGGTTTAAGTACTTGCTTATATTTATTTAAAAATTCAATATTGGTCATCCTGTGCTTAGTACGCTTATATTTTATTTGAGGGTCTGGAAACGTTATCCAAATTTCATCAACTTCATTTTCTGCAAAAGCGTAGGTTATCAACTCTATTTGAGTTCTTAAAAAAGCAACATTTGAAACATCATCTTCTAATGCTGTTTTGGCTCCACGCCAAAAACGCGCACCTTTTATATCAATACCAATAAAATTTTTGTTTGGATATTTTTTAGCTAAAGCGACAGAATATTCACCTTTACCACAACCCAATTCTAAAACTATAGGATTATTGTTATTAAAAACCGTGGCTCTCCATTTACCTTTTAGCTCATAGTCTGTATTTACTATATCGTCTCTATTTGGTTGATAAACGTTAGAAAATGTTTCATTTTCTTTAAACCTTTTTAGCTTGTTTTTACTTCCCACGCCGTATTTTAACTATTACTTATTACTCTTGAATTTTTGGTAAAATTAAGGAAATATACAACAGGGTTTATATGCTTATATTTGTTTTTACTCACTAAGTGAGATTTTAAATGAAGAAACGCATTTTAGTAGCACCATTAAATTGGGGATTAGGTCATGCCACCCGGTGTATTCCTATTATAAGAGCTCTTATAAACGAAGGGTTATTACCTATTATTGCTAGCGACGGTGCAGCCTTAACACTTTTACAAAAAGAATTCCCAACCCTTTCATTCATAGAATTACCTGCATACCATGTTACTTATGCAAAAAACAAAAAGAATTTTAAATTAAAGTTGATTAAGGATGCTCCTAAACTTTTGAAAGCCATAAAAGCTGAAAGAAAAGCCATAAAAAATATTGTGAAAACACACTGTATTTCTGGAATTATTTCAGACAATAGATATGGTGTTTACAGTGAAAAAGCACCATCGGTTTTTATAACACATCAACTTAATGTTTTAAGTGGTAACACCACCTGGTTGAGCACGAAAATACATCAAAAAATAACAAAGAAATTTGATGTATGTTGGGTTCCCGATGTAGAAGATGATATTAATTTAAGTGGAAAATTAGGGCATACTGATTCCATCAAAATGCCAACTAAATATATTGGTCCGTTAAGCAGATTTAAAAGAAAGTCTACTAAAACACATAACCAAATTCTGGTGCTTATTTCTGGTCCTGAACCTCAACGAACTCAACTAGAAGAAAGACTTTTTTCAGAACTAAAAAAACACCCTGGAAAAGTAGTTTTTGTGAAAGGTGTCATGGAAAAAGAGCAAACTATTGAAGCATCTGGAAATATGATGGTTTACAATTTTATGACTACGGAATTGTTAGAAAAAACTATAAACGAAAGCGAATTGGTAATTTCAAGATCTGGCTATACTACAATTATGGACTTGGCCAAATTGAATAAAAAAGCATTATTTATCCCAACTCCGGGTCAATTTGAACAAGAATATTTAGCTAAAAGATTAACCAAGTTAAACCTTGTACTAAGTTGTAATCAAAATGATTTTACATCTGAAAAAATTAAAGAGGCAGATCAATTTTCAGGGCTAAAAGCATTTGAATATGAAGTAAACTTTCAGGAGTTATTTGGCCTTTTCTAGAGTGAATGAAAATTCACTACCAACACCAAATTCACTTTCCACATATATCTTTTCATCATGAGCCTCTATTATGTGTTTTACAATTGAGAGGCCTAAACCAGAACCACCTTCTTTTCTAGAACCGCTTTTATCTACTCTATAAAAACGCTCAAATAAACGCGGCAAATGTACTTTCTCAATACCTTCACCATTATCTGTTACCCGAACTATGACCTTGTTTTTAATAAGATTTTCTATACTTACCTCGGTGGTTCCTTTTTCCCTGCCATACTTTAAGGAGTTAACTATTAAGTTAGCAACCACCTGTTGTATACGTTCTTTATCTGCTTTAACCATTACGGGTCTGTTATAGCCAGTATCAAACATTAAAGATATTTTTTTCTTGCTAGCCTTCATTTCGAACATATCAAAAACACTCTTAACAAGCTCAACAATGTCAAATATTTCAATATTAAGTTGCAAATCACCAACTTCTAACTTGGTAATCATATCTAAATCATTAACAATATACCCAAGTCTTTCAATACCTTTGCTTGCTCTTTCTAAATATTTTGTTCTAATATTTTCATCATTCATTGCTCCGTCTAGCAAAGTTAAAATATAACCCTGAACGGTAAACAATGGGGTTTTTAATTCATGAGATACATTCCCCAAAAACTCTTTTCTATATTGTTCTCTTACTTTAAGGGCTTCAATTTCTATTTTTTTATCTCTGGCAAACTTATCAATCTCTTGAGTAAGCGTTCTCATATCCGTAGTAATTGCCCCTTTGGTTAAACTGGCAGACTCTAAAAGAGTTAAATCGTCATAGATTTTTTTAACACGTTTATAGATAAAGCGTTCTACTCTAAATTGAATAACTCCAAAAGAAAACAGGTATGTAACAACAGCCAAAATTAGCACATAATACCATTTTAACTCGTAGAAAAAGTATAAAAAAACACTCGTTAAGAGCGTTATATAAAAAGTTATATAAAGCGATGTATATATCGCAAACCTGAATGATTTTTTAAATTTTGTTGAATCTGGCATTAATCTACAAACTTGTACCCAACGCCCTTGACTGTTTTAAAGCTATCGTCTCCTAATTTTTCTCTTAATTTACGAATATGCACATCTATAGTTCTTCCTCCTACAACAACCTCATTACCCCAAACGGCATCAAGAATTTCATCGCGCTTAAAAACTTTCCCTGGCTTTGATGCCAATAAAGATAATAATTCAAATTCTTTTCTTGGTAAAATGATTTCCCTTCCTTCAGACATCACTTTATATTCATCTCTATTTATCACCAAACCGCCAATTTTCATGGAATCTGCAGCATCTTCTTCCTTGAATCTTCTAAGAAGCGCTTTAACTTTACTTACTAAAACCTTAGGCTTAATAGGTTTTGTTATATAATCATCTGCTCCCGCATCAAAACCAGCTACCTGGGAATAATCTTCACCTCTCGCCGTTAAAAAAGTTATAATTGAATTTTTTAAATCTGGATTTTTTCGCATTAATTCACATGCTTCAATACCATCCATTTCAGGCATCATAACATCTAAAATAATAAGTTGAGGCAATTCTTTTTTTGCTTTCTTAACTCCTTCAAAACCATTTTCAGCTGTAATAACTTGATACCCTTCGCTTGATAAATTATAACCTACAATCTCTAAAATATCTGGCTCATCATCAACTAATAGTATCTTAATATCCCTTTTTTCCATTATCAATTCATAGTTTCTAAAAAGTAAAGATAAAACTTAATGCACAATTTAATATGCTTAACAAATTTAATAACATTAAGATAACAAACAACTTACCCTAAATTAACCTTTCTACAAAAAAACGTAAATCTTTAACACTTTTTTGGTACAACTTTTGCAGATAATTACTAACTTTAATGCAACTGAACAAAACGCATGAAGAAAAGCTACTTTTTAACTTTATTTTTTACTTTAGTATTATTTGCAACCTCACAGGTAGTAGAGGCACAAAATTTTACTAGAGATACTCCTATTCAGGAAAATATAGAAGGGTTGACTATATATCCTAATCCTGTTAGTAGTAGTAGAACCTTTATCTATATTACCTCAAAAAGAAACTTAACTAAAAGAATAGAGGTTTTTAATGTATTAGGAAAACAAATACATGCTACCAAACTTGTTGGCAAAGAGTTAAGTATTACTAATTTAAGCACCGGTGTTTATATCTTGAAAATTACTGAAGGTGATGTTAGTGAAACCAGAAAATTGGTGATTAAGTAACTGTAAATAAATTTATTTTAAAAGCGTTGCGTACAGCAACGCTTTTTTATTTTATATACTTTTGCTTTAGACAACGCTATGATAGACCCAAATACTATTTTTAATATTAAAACTAAACAAGAATTTAACCAGAAGGCTCTTGAAGTTTTTAAATATCAATTTGAAAACAATAGGGTTTATAGGTCCTTTTGTGATTTATTGTATAAAACTCCAAGTGATGTAAGTTCTATAAAGGACATTCCTTTTTTGCCCATTCAGTTTTTTAAATCTCATGAGGTTTTAAGTTCAAATGAAAAAATTAAAACTACGTTTACTAGCTCTGGAACAACAGGATCTATAACCAGTAAACACCATGTAACCGATTTAAAAATTTACGGAAGGAGTTTTAATTCAAGTTTTAATCAATTCTATGGAAATATTGAAGATTATGTCATTTTAGGGTTGTTACCTTCGTATTTAGAACGCAAAGGATCTTCATTAATTTACATGGTAGATGCGTTTATTAATCTATCTAATCATCCAGAAAGTGGGTTTTATTTCAATAATCTAAAAGCACTAACAGAAACTCTAATAAAAGTTGATTCTGAAGGAAAGAAAGTATTATTGATTGGTGTGTCTTTTGCACTTTTGGATTTGGTTGAAACCTATCAATTCCATTTAAAAAACACCATTATCATGGAAACTGGTGGTATGAAGGGCAGAAGAAAAGAATTGATTAGAGAAGCATTACACAAACAACTAGAAAAAGGTTTTGGAGTTGACATAATTCATAGTGAATACGGTATGACAGAATTATTAAGTCAAGCTTATTCCAAAGGTGATGGTGTATTTAATTGCCCCAACTGGATGCGGGTTTTAACAAGGGATACCGAAGACCCACTTTCTATTCAGAAAATTGGTAAAACAGGTGGGTTAAACATTATAGATTTAGCAAATATTAACTCTTGTTCTTTTATAGCCACTCAAGATTTAGGACACGTAAATAGTGATGGTACTTTTGAAGTAATAGGGCGTTTTGACAATTCAGATATACGTGGTTGTAACCTAATGGTTTTATAAAAATCACTTTTCCCAAAAAAAATAAAAATATTTTGTAAGCTTTTGATGTATATAACGACAAAACCTTAAAGCTAAGAAAAAGAAAGATTAGTTTTTAATTGGTTGGTTAGCTATAAAGCCTGATTTTCTTAAAAATCAGGCTTTATACATTTTATACAATTCTTAATAAGAAGTAATTCTTTTTTCCGCGTTGAAGTAGCACAAATTTATCGTTAATTAAATCTGAATTTGTGATTTTATAATCTTCCTTAACTTTTACTTTATTAACAGAAATTGAGTTTTCTTTTAAGGCGCGTCTTGCTTCTCCGTTAGATTTTAAAAACCCACCTTTTTCTGCTAATGCTGCTATCATTTCCAACCCATTTTCAACATCGGATGCAGGAACTTCTGTTTGAGGAACACCATCAAAAACATCTAAAAATGTTTGCTCATCTAATTGTTTTAAATCCTCATCAGTAGATTTACCAAAAAGAATATTACTTGCTTTAATGGCATTATCTAAATCGCTTTCAGAATGAACCATTTTGGTTATTTCCTCTGCTAATCTTTTTTGTAACACCCTAACATGAGGTGCCTGTTTATGCTCTTCAACTAAAGCATTAATTTCTTCTTCTTTTAAAAAGGTAAAAATTTTAATATACTTTTCAGCATCCTCATCTGAAGAGTTTAACCAGTATTGGTAAAACTTATATGGTGATGTTCTCTTAGCATCTAACCAAACGTTTCCTCCTTCAGATTTTCCGAATTTAGAACCATCTGATTTCGTGATTAACGGACATGTAATGGCGAAACCTTTTCCACCAGAAATACGTCTTATTAATTCAGTTCCGGTAGTAATATTTCCCCACTGATCACTTCCACCCATTTGTAAAGTGCATTTATTTTCTCTATATAAATGAAGAAAATCATAACCTTGAACTAATTGATAAGTAAACTCGGTAAAACTCATGCCTTCTGATGAATCAGAAGAAATTCTATTCTTCACAGAATCTTTAGCCATCATATAGTTTACGGTAATATGTTTACCCACATCTCGAATAAATTCTAGAAATGAAAACTCCTTCATCCAATCATAATTATTAACAAGAACAGCTGCATTATCAGTATCACTTTCAAAATCTAAAAAATGTGCTAACTGCCCTTTAATGGATTCTTGATTATGGCGAAGCGTTTTTTCATCAAGTAAATTACGCTCATTAGATTTTCCTGATGGGTCTCCAATCATTCCCGTTGCACCACCTACTAAGGCAACTGGCTTATGCCCACAACGTTGATAATGTGCCAAAATCATGATAGGTACCAAATTACCAATATGTAAAGAATCTGCCGTTGGATCAAACCCAATATAGGCACTCTTCATACCTTCCATTAAGTGTTCTTCAGCCCCAGGCATAACTGTATGAATCATACCTCTCCAAGTTAATTCTTCAACAAAATTCTTTATCATTTTAAATCTCATTTAATAAAACAGTGCAAAGATAAAAATCAATGTAGAATTACTTAGGTATTCTGAATAATTCTTTACTTTAGTTGCATGATTTTAGTTACAGGAGGTACTGGGTTGGTGGGAGCACATTTGCTTTATAAGCTAGCTAGCAATGATGAAAAAGTTAGAGCTATTTATAGAAATGAACCCAAATTAGATAATGTAAAAAATGTATTTTCTTGTTATAGCCGTGATTATGAAAGCATATATGATAAAATTGATTGGGTAAAGGCAGATATATTAGATGTTCCTTCTTTAACGGAAGCGCTAACATCTGTAGATTATGTGTATCACTGTGCCGCTTTTGTTTCTTTTGAACCCAACAAGTACCATCTTTTAAGAAAAACCAATATTGAAGGCACTGCAAATGTGGTAAACCTTTGCTGCTCACACAACATAAAAAAGCTTTGCTATGTCAGTTCTACTGCAGCTTTAGGTCATAGTATTAATAACAAACCTATTGATGAAGACACTGTTTGGAACCCCGAAGAAGACAATAGTGTTTACGGTATTACAAAATACGGAGCCGAAATGGAGGTATGGCGTGCCACTCAAGAAGGTCTTAATGCTGTTATTGTTAATCCTGGTGTTATTTTAGGTGCTGGAATATGGCGTTATGGTAGCGGAAGTTTATTTAAAAAAGCTGCTAAAGGATTAAAATATTTCTCTTGTGGAACTGTTGGACTTGTTACCGTTAATGATGTAGTTGAGATTATGACCAAACTGATGAAAAGCAACATTGTTAACCAACGTTTTGTTTTAGTTGCCGAAAATTGGACCTACAAGCAATTTTTACAAACCCTGTCAAAATCAGTTGGAGCAAAACCACCTAAAAAGTTAGCAAGTGCTTTATTACTAAAAACAGGATGGAAATTAGATTGGTTAAAAACAAAACTTACCGGAAAAAGACGTGTTTTAACAAAGCATATCGTTAAGTCTTTATCGACAGAAAAAAACTATGATAGTAATAAAGTAAAAGAAGCTTTAAAACACTCTTTTGAACCAATAGATAGCAGCATAACTCAAATAGGCGCTATTTTTCAGAAACAGGCGTAATTAACTTACCTTCACTTTCAATTAATTCTGGAATTACACCCTCTGGCAGCGTATCATTTATTTTTGTAAGAACTAACGAATCACTTACTCTTGAAAACTTTATAGAATCTCTTTTTTTCAAAATAGCATCTAAAGAATCCTTGTGCTTCTTCTCTTTTTCCTTTCTTTCAGTTTCCTGCAGTTCTTTATATTTTGCTTTAAGCTCTTCTAAACTATCTTTAACCATTTCATAAATTTCTTCATAATCTTTTACATAATAGGTATAATAAGCATTACTTTCGGCAAACTGTAAACTGTCAATATTGTATTTATTATATACATAAGTGTCAGGAAAAACGCCATTTTCTTCCATAGTTTTTTTGTTAACCGCATTAGCCGATGCTACTATTTTTGCATCAATTAAAATGTTAACCATTTGCTTCTTAGAAATTAAATTCTTTGGCTTTTCTGGACCGCCACAGGCAGTCAAGAATAACGTGCAAATAAAAACTATAAAAAACTGCTTTAACATTATCTATTAAAAGTTAATCGTTTTGCATATTTAACATCACTAAATTTCGAGTTCTGATATGCTAAATTACCATTTATAAATGTATGAGTTATTCTAGATTTAAACGTTGCCCCTTCAAACGGAGACCATCCACATTTATAAAGGGTATTATCCTTTGTAACCGTCCAAGGATTATTTAAATCTACCAATACCAAATCTGCAAAATAACCTTCTTTAACATAACCACGTCTATCAACTTCAAATAGTATTGCGGGATTATGGCACATTTTTTCAACTATTTTTTCTATTGAAATTTTACCTTTATGGTACATTTCCAAAATAGCTGGTAAAGCATGCTGAACCAAAGGTCCGCCAGAAGGCGCTTTAGTATAAACGTTATTTTTCTCCTCTAAAGTATGTGGTGCATGATCTGTGGCAATAACATCTATTCTATCATCAAGCAAGGCCTCCCATAATTGCTCTCTATCTTGAGCTGTTTTTACTGCTGGATTCCATTTTATGAACGTTCCTTTCTTTTCATAATCTTCATCTGAAAACCACAAATGATGAATACATACTTCTGACGTTATCTTTTTATCTTTTAAGGGGATATCATTGTTGAACAATTCAGTTTCCTTTCCTGTTGACAAATGAAAAACATGTAATCTTGCACCCGTTTCTTTAGCTAATTCAATAGCTTTTGAAGACGACAAGTAACAAGCTTCTTCACTTCTGATTATTGGATGCTGCTTAATTGGAATATCATCTCCATATTTATCAATATGCTCTTGCATGTTTTTTTTGATAGTACCTTCGTCTTCACAATGCACAGAGATTCTTAGGTTTGTACTTTCAAAAATCTTTTTCAAAACTTCAGGATCATCAACTAGCATATTCCCTGTAGAAGACCCCAAAAACAATTTTAATCCAGCTACTTGATTAACATCTAACTTTAAAATTTCTTCTAAATTATCATTAGTTCCACCGAACATAAACGAATAATTTGCTGAAGATGTTTTTGCAGCTATGGCAAATTTTTCTTCTAACTTTTCAATGGTTGTAGTTTGCGGATTTGTATTAGGCATCTCTACAAAAGAGGTGATTCCACCTGCAATAGCAGCTTTAGACTCTGTTTCAATATTAGCCTTATGTGTTAGTCCTGGCTCTCTAAAATGCACCTGATCATCAATAGCTCCAGGTAATAAATATTTCCCTTCGGCATCAAAAACCAAAACATCGGCTGATTTTGGAGTTAGAGATTCTCCTATCTTTTTTATGTATTCGCCCTCAATTAATATATCGCCATTAAAAACAACACCTTCATTTACTATGTTGGCATTTTTTATAAGTGTTTTTTTCATTTTTATCTGTCAAAATTTTAAATCCTAAATGGACATTATCTTTTAAAAAGACTTTTTAATTTCATTGATATAACTCCAAAAATAGCTTCGGAAATAATTCCTGAACTTAATTTAGATTCGCCTTTGGTTCTATCTGTAAAAATTACAGGAACTTCAGTTATTTTAAACTTCTTTAAATAGGTTTTAAATTTCATCTCAATCTGAAATGCATATCCAATAAATTTAATAGCATTTAAATCTATAGTCTCTAAAACCTCCCGTTTATAACAGACAAAACCAGCAGTAGTATCATTAATATTCATTCCCGTGATAAACCGCACATACTTTGATGCACAGTAAGACATTAGCACTCTACCCATTGGCCAGTTTACCACATTCACCCCTGTAATATAACGGGATCCGATTGATAAATCAGCACCATTAATGGCACAAGCATCATATAACCTTTGTAAATCCTTAGGGTCATGTGAAAAATCCGCGTCCATTTCAAAGATGTATCGGTACTCTTTTTTTAAACACCATTTAAATCCGTGAATGTAAGCAGTACCTAAGCCCGATTTTTCTTGTCTAACCTCTAAAAACAGTCTATCTGAATAATCTTTTTGAAGTTCTTTAACCTTTAAACTGGTCAAATCTGGTGAATTATCATCAACAATAAGAATATGAATTGCCTCAGACTGAGAGAATACAGCCTTAATTATAGCTTCAATATTCTCAATTTCATTGTAAGTTGGAATTATAACAATGGCTCCTGTCATTCTTATTCAGTTGCGCTTTTTAATTTTAGCAAATGTACATTAATAAGCGTTTATTTTTTTTAAATATTCCTTAATTATTTGAGCCTCTTGTTAATTATTTGTGATAATTTTATGCCATGCTTAGGGAAATTGCATCAAATGAAATATTTACGGTTTTATTGATAATTGGGCTCGCTATTTTAGCCATTGTAAAATTGACTGCTCCCAAACGTTTTGATGATTTTATCTTTGTTATAGGAAATTCTAAGTACCTGAAAATATATTCTAGAGACCAAAAATTCCTTGATAAGTTTGATGCTTTATTGTTTGGAAATTTAATAATAACCTCTTCAATATTTGCCTACATTCTTCTACAGTTTTTTACCGAATCAAAAGAAATCTCTATTAACACTCTTTTTAAATTAGGGGTTGGGATTGCTGCGTTCATTTTAATAAAAGTGCTTATTGAAAGGCTTATAGGAAGCCTTTTTGAATTGGATAGTTTAATGGATACTTATCTTTTTCAAAAAATAAGTTATAAAAACTTTTTAGGTGTTTTATTACTCCCTATTAATGCTTTTTTGTTATATAGTTTGGAGTTAACATTACCCATAATTTATATTATGCTTATCATTTTGTTAATTGTTAATATTATTGGGCTTATTACATCTTTTAAAACGCATCAAAGTTTAATTAAAAGTCACTTTTTCTATTTTATTTTGTATCTTTGCGCTCTCGAAATCGCACCCTATGTAATATTATATAAGGTGTTTTTGACATAGAACAACGAACAAACTACTTGAGCTTATGAAAGTGAAAACAATTTTAGTATCTCAACCAGAACCTAAAATAGAGAACTCACCTTACTTCGATTTACAAGAAAAACAGAAAGTTAAAATAGATTTTAGACCCTTTATTCATGTTGAAGGAGTTTCTGCCAAAGATATTAGACAACAAAAAGTTGACTTAAATAATTATACGGCCATTATTTTAACAAGTAGGAATGCCGTAGATCACTTTTTTAGAGTAGCAGAAGAAATGCGTTTTAAAGTTCCAGACTCCATGAAGTATTTCTGTCAGTCTGAAGCTGTTGCCTATTATCTACAAAAATATGTGGTTTACAGAAAACGTAAAATTTATGTTGGAAAACGTACGTTTGCTGAATTATCTCCGTTAATTAAAAAGTACAAAGACGAAAAATTCTTGTTACCGAATACCGATAAAGTAAAACCTTTGGTTCCGGAAACATTAAACGCCTTAGGTGTTGACTGGAAACAGGCTACATTTTTCAAAACTGTAGTTAGTGATTTATCTGATTTAGCTGATGTTTACTATGATGTTTTAGTTTTCTTTAGCCCGTCAGGAATTGAATCATTATTCCAAAATTTCCCTGACTTTCAGCAAAACGATACGCGTATAGCTGTTTTTGGTAATACAACAATTAAAGCTGTAAAAGAAAAAGGGTTACGTGTTGATATTTCAGCACCAACTCCAGAAACACCTTCTATGACTATGGCTTTAGAAAAGTACATTGAACAGGTTAACAAGCGAAAATAATAATTACTTTATATAATAATAAAAAAGGCTGATTTTAAAAATCAGCCTTTTTTATTTCGTGCTATTATACTAAGGTTCCACGGGTTGCACAAAAGTAACCTGTTCACTTTCTTGTATTTTCATATAATTTCCTTTGGCTATAATTAATACGCCAATTATAAGAATTGCTAAACTTACTCCAAGTATCCTTCTACTCTTTTTAGATGACCCACGCCATTCATTTGTTAGAATACCATTAAATGTTGCTACCATAATAGCTCCCGTTTCAAGAATAGCAAACCCAACAGAGGTACC
Organism: Seonamhaeicola maritimus; assembly: GCF_008056315.1. Lineage (GTDB taxonomy): Bacteria > Bacteroidota > Bacteroidia > Flavobacteriales > Flavobacteriaceae > Seonamhaeicola > Seonamhaeicola maritimus. The sequence goes on from NZ_VRKQ01000010.1 coordinate 325,237, forward strand.
TAATTCACCTAAATGGTAAGCCGCTAAGCCGTAAATAACTAAAGCAGCATCATGAAATACTGCCATAACAATAACCAAAATAATAGCAGTTAATGCACCGGCTTTAGTAAAGTTACCCCAAGTCTTGTTTTTACTAAGTCTGAAAGCAAAAAACAGTGTAGTAGAAATTGTAGCTCCCATAAAAATAGGCAGTAAAACTGCTAAACGAGCAATCCATGGTTCATTTCCAAATTGTACCTCAGCAACTTCTCCAATACCTCCAAGATTATTCCCTGTATGATAAGACAAATTAAATCCTGCAGCACAAATAGCTCCTAAAACACAAAATAATATTCCTTGCCTTATTGTTTTCGTGTCTTTTTTCTCATTGCCACCTCCTTTACTCCTATCTCTTAAAATTCCGGCGTAACCGTTTAATGTAATACCAGAAACTATAACCGCAATTCCAACTAACATAATGTTACCAATGGAAGTGCCAATAACACTATCCTGACCCTCAGGCACTAATATTAATGGCAACACAGTATCTATAGAAGTTATAACTCCTAAAAACAAACTAAAAGCCAGTGCCATTCCAATGGAATTAATACTATAGCCCCACAGCATATTACCAATACCCCAACAAAAACTTAAACCAAACATGGTGAAAAAGACCCATGACGGTATTTGAGAATAAATCCCCCACAAATCATTTACAAGTGAAAATGTTACAATTAATGGAATAACGAACATACCAAAAAAGAAGAAACCTGCCCAAGTGTTTTCCCAAGCAAATCCCTTAGTATATTTAGAAGGAAGCGCATAAACACCTAATAAAACAGCCGATAAAAAAGCTAATAAAACACCTGTAATCATAATTTGAGATTTAAATTCTCCGAATATAAAAAAAACACCTGTAAAAAGGTGTTTTTTTTATTGTCTATAGAATATTTATATAGTTACATTAAAACGTATAACGCTGTGGTCCACCACGTCTAATCTCCTCACTACAATGTGCTTCAAACTTTTTAAAGTTTTCTCGGAAAGCATTGGTTAATTTAAATGCCGTAGTATAATATGCCTTATCATCATTCCAAGTTTGTCTGGGACTCAAAACACTAGTTGGAACTCCTGGGCAGGTTCTTGGTTGTGCCACTCCAAAAACGGAGTGAATGTGATAATCATCATAATTATACAACCCCAAATCACCATTTAACACCGCATTTATCATAGCTCTGGTATATTTTAACTCCATACGTTTACCAACGCCGTAAGGACCACCTGTCCACCCAGTATTTACGAGCCATACATTTACGCCTGCTTCTATCATTTTCTTACTTAGCATTTCCGCATATTTAGCAGGGTGCAATGGCATAAATGGTGCTCCGAAACATGCAGAAAAAGATGGCATTGGCTCAACCACTCCAGCTTCGGTACCAGCTACCTTAGCTGTGTAACCAGAAATAAAATGATATGCAGCTTGACTAGGTGTTAACTTAGAAATTGGAGGTATTACTCCAAAAGCATCGGCAGTTAAAAAGAATATATTCTTAGGGTTCTTACCAATAGATGGAATCTGAATATTCTCTATATGATGAATTGGGTAACTCACTCTTGTGTTTTGCGTAATTGAAGTATCTCCAAAATCCACAACACCATTACCATCTAAAACTACATTTTCTAAAATGGCTCCTTTTTTAATAGCATCATAAATCTCAGGTTCCTTATCTCTTGAAAGATTTATAACCTTGGCGTAACAACCTCCTTCAAAATTAAAGACTGTATTTTCATTAGTCCAACCATGCTCATCATCTCCAATCAAGCTTCTATTAGGATCTGTTGACAAGGTGGTTTTACCTGTTCCAGAAAGTCCAAAGAAAATTGCTGTATCTCCGTCTTTACCAACATTTGCACTACAGTGCATAGGCAATGTGTTTTTAAACACGGGAAGAACAAAATTTAATGCTGAAAAAATACCCTTTTTAATTTCACCGGTATACCCTGTACCTCCAACAATAGCAATTTTTTTTGAAAAATCTAAAATTGCAAAATTATGCTGGCGTGTACCATCTTCTTCTGGGTCTGCCATAAAACCTGGGGCATTCATAACAGTCCATTCTGGATTAAAATTATTAAGTTCATCCTCCGTTGGTCTGATGAACATATTATGAGCAAACTGATTACTCCAAGGATACTCATTAAATACTCTAATACTTAATTTATAATTATCATCGGCACAAGCATAACAATCTCTAACATATACTTCTTTATTAGAAAGATAGCTTACCATTTTACTATACAATCTCCCAAACTTATCGGGGTCAAAAGGAATGTTAATATCACCCCACCAAACACGGTCTTTGGTAATATCATCTTTTACAATAAACCTATCCTTTGGAGAGCGTCCCGTAAACTCCCCAGTACTTATGGCTAAAGAACCTGAGGAAACTTCTACTCCAAGTCCCTTTTCAACTGAAATATCATGAAGTTGTTCTGGAGACAACTGATAATTTATTTTAGCGTTCTTAATACCATATTGATCCAAAGAAATAGTTTTCGAAACTTGATTATAGCTATTCATAATTTGCTTATAAATCATTTAATACGCAAAAATAAAATAATTATTTTGAATTATTCGTGATTTTTAACTCGATTTAACTTCTTTTTTTGAAAAATTCACAATTAACAAGCTCCAAGCGAGAATAAATAAAAACCCTCCAATTGGAGTAATGAATCCAATTGCTTTAAAATCAAAAGCAGATAAGGAATTTGTAGCTAAACCATAAATTGATCCTGAAAAAAATAAGGTTCCAAAAACAACAAAATAATAAATCACTGTTTTGAATTTTTTAGCTATTAAAGAGCTACTTCCAACAAACAACAATAGAATGGCATGATACATTTGATAGCGAACCCCGGTTTCAAAAGATTTTTGAGCTTCAGGAGTAATTAATTCTTTTAATCCATGTGCTCCAAAAGCTCCCAAAATAACAGCTATAAGCCCTAAGATAGAGGCCGTAATTAAAATTGTTTTATTCATGATAAGGTGCTTTCATAATTATGATTGTAAAATTACTCAACTAATTTTATTAAATATAACATTTAAAGGATTGATTAGGAATGTTATTCGATTTACCTGAACAATCAATTATAATATTTTAGTTTTAATTTGAAACCAAATGATTACATTTGCGTTCTAAACAGAAACAACAAACTCAATGAAATCAAAAGAGAAAGCCCTTACTATTGACGGTATAGATAAAAAAATATTACGTGCGTTAATGGTTGATGCTAGAACACCTATTCTTGAAATTGCTCGTAATGTTGGTATTTCAGGAGCTGCTATTCATCAGCGTCTTCGAAAACTTGAAAAATCTGGATTAATAACAGGTTCTAAATTTGTAATTAATCCAAGGGTTTTAGGTTATACTACGGTTGCTTTTATTGGAGTCTATTTAGACAAAGCTATTCACAACCCCGAAGCTATTAAGCAACTTAAAAAAGTCCCGGAAGTTTTAGAATGCCATTACACCACTGGAAATTGGAATGTTTTAATTAAAATTATTTGTAAAAATAATGCACATTTAATGCATTTACTTAATGATGAAATTCAGACCATTGCTGGTGTTTCAAGAACAGAAACATTTATTTCTCTAGACCAGCAAATTGATAGACAGATGAAGATTTAAAAACCGCCCAACTATATTCTTATATGACAAAAACTAACTTTGTTTTAAGCCTTTTCATTGGTCTTATAGGTTTTACTGTTATTGCTCAAAAAATTGAATGGCATAATCCATTTCCGCAAAACGAATTGAATTCCATTTATACAACAACCTACAAAACTGATTCAAGCGGTGAAAACAACTATGTATTTGAAATAAAAAAAAATAAAATAAATGTTTTATTTGACTGGAAAGGTGACAAAGCTCCTTTTGCCTTATTAAGTACAACAAAGAAATACAGCAGTTTTAATTTAGAGTTGGAATACAAGTGGGGTGAGCGTAAATTTGCCCCTAGATCAGAACAGAAAAGAGATGCTGGTATTTTATTCCACATTAATGGAGACATTGTTATTTGGCCTTCTAGTCTAGAGTGTCAAATACAAGAAAATGATACTGGTGATTTATGGGTAATTAAGGGTCCTAAAGTAAGTGTTATAAACCCCGACAATTCGGAAACATTAGTAGACTCAAGTGGAGAAAAAGAATATATGAGAGGTGTTAAATTTGCTAATAATGAAAATAAGGGATGGAATAAGGTCCGTTTGGAAGTTAGATCTAACAAATCTGCAAAATTTTATGTTAACGGAAAATTAGTTAATGAAATTGTTAATTTTCTTGATTCGAATGGTAATCCTTTGAACAGTGGTTTTATTGGTATTCAAGCCGAGGGAGCAGAGTTAACTTATAGAAATATCAAAATTCAAGAAATTTAGTATAACTAAACTATCAAAAGAAAACAAAAAGCCCAAGTATTCCTTGGGCTTTTTGTTGATATTATATGAGATGCTAAAACAAGTTCTACATAACAACTACTTCATCTTCATTAACCAAGAACGCACATCTACTTCATTCTTAATTATGCTTCTCAATTCGTCGATCTTAACACGTTGTTGCTCCATGGTATCTCTATGACGAATTGTTACTGTGTTATCTTCTAAAGTGTCATGATCTACGGTAATACAGAATGGTGTCCCGTTTGCATCCTGACGTCTATAACGTCTACCAACCGCATCTTTTTCATCATAAACAACATTGAAATCCCATTTCAATTCATCAACAATTTTACGCGCTATATCAGGTAGTCCATCTTTTTTAACCAAAGGTAAAATAGCAGCCTTTACCGGAGCTAAAACACTAGGCAATTTTAAAACCGTTCTACTTGTTCCATTTTCTAATTCCTCATCTTGTAAAGAGTTTGAGAAAACTGCTAAAAACATTCTATCTAAACCAATAGAAGTTTCTAATACGTAAGGTGTATAACTTGCATTATCTTCATGATCAAAATATTGTAACTTCTTTCCTGAATATTCCTCATGCGCCTTTAGATCGAAATCTGTTCTAGAATGAATACCCTCTAACTCTTTAAACCCAAAAGGAAACTTAAATTCAATATCTGCAGCGGCATCAGCATAATGCGCTAATTTCTCATGGTCATGGAATCGATAATTATCTTCTCCCATTCCTAATGACAAATGCCATTTTAAACGGGTTTCCTTCCAATGCTCATACCATTCTTTTTGAGTACCTGGTTTAATAAAGAATTGCATTTCCATTTGTTCAAACTCACGCATTCTAAAAATGAATTGTCTTGCTACAATTTCATTTCTAAACGCCTTACCTGTTTGTGCAATTCCGAAAGGAATTTTTAAACGACTCGTTTTTTGAACATTTAAAAAGTTCACAAAAATACCTTGAGCCGTTTCCGGACGTAAATATAAGTCCATAGCACTATCAGCCGAAGCTCCTAGTTTAGTTCCAAACATCAAGTTGAATTGCTTAACATCTGTCCAGTTTTTAGAACCAGTTAATGGGTCGGCAATTCCCAACTCTTCAATAAGGGCTTTAACATCGGCCAAATCTTCATTTTCTAAAGATTTTGCCATTCTAGATAGAATGGTATTTATCTTTTCTTGATACCCTAAAACGCGTCCGTTAGTTGACACAAATTCTTCTTTAATAAAAGCATCGCCAAAACGTTTAGCTGCTTTTTTTACTTCTTTATCAATCTTTGTTTCAATTTTAGCGCAATAGTCTTCAATTAAAACATCTGCTCTATAGCGTTTTTTAGAATCCTTATTATCAATTAATGGGTCGTTAAAAGCATCAACGTGCCCAGATGCTTTCCAAGTAGTTGGGTGCATAAAAATTGCAGCATCAATACCTACAATATTTTCATTCATTTGCACCATGGCTTTCCACCAGTAGTCTCTTATGTTTTTCTTTAACTCTGCTCCGTTCTGAGCATAGTCATAAACTGCACTTAAACCATCATAAATTTCACTACTTTGAAATACATATCCGTATTCCTTTGCATGCGAAATAACCTTCTTAAATTTATCGTCTTGATTTGCCATAGGTGCAAAAATAAAAAACCCCTTGAAACTAAAAGCTTTCAGGCCTAAAAATTAAACCAAAATTGACATATTTTTTGATTAAGTTTACAACAACATGTCTTTTTAAATGTTTAAGTCTTTAGTAAATCTATTTTTCCCAAAAGTCTGTTATGCTTGTCTTAATTTACTTAATGACAATGAAGACACCATTTGTATAGATTGTAGGCACGAATTACCAGTTACTAATTTTCATTTTGATAATAATGAAGCTGTAAAAAAAGTACTGTATGGACGTGCAAATATTGAAAACGGCACCGCCTTATTTAGATTTGAAAAAAAAGGACTTGTACAAAATCTAATTCACGGTTTAAAGTATAAAGGTTATGAAAACATAGGATACGTCTTAGGCAATTGGTTAGGTGGGGAACTTAAAACGATTGATTCTTACAAATCCATAGACATTGTTGTTCCGGTTCCGCTACATAAAAAGAAAATAAAGAAACGAGGTTATAATCAGGTTGCTAAATTTGGACAGCAAATAGCCGAATCGCTTGATGCCATTTATACTGAAGATGCTTTAGTTAAAATCACTAACACAAAATCTCAAACCAAGAAAACCAGATTATCTAGATGGAAAAACAGCGATGAACTTTTCACTTTAAAAAACATAAATTCTATAGAAAATAAACATATCCTTTTAGTAGATGACATTATTACAACTGGAGCAACTTTAGAAGCCTGTGCTTCTGTTTTAAACTATGCCAAAAACGTTAAAATAAGTATTGCAACCATGGCAATAGTGCCTTAAGTTGTCCGTTATATCTCTAAATTTATGTAGGTTTGTGCAAAATTTAAAATTGGTGATGAATAAAACCCTTTCAAATTTTATTTTAATTATTTTTTTAAGTCTCGTTTTTATAAACTGTGCTAACCGAGGAACTCCTGAAGGAGGACCAAAAGACGAAACTCCTCCAGTAATTTTAAAATCAATTCCAGAAAATTATACTACCAATTTTGAAGGAACTGAAATCAAGGTTTATTTTGATGAATATGTGAAAATTAAAGACCTTCAAAAACAACTCATAATATCACCTCCAATGAAAACCCAGCCGGAGGTTAAACCTATAAGTGGTGCTAGCAAATACATTACCATTAAAATATTTGACACACTTCAACCCAACACAACGTACGCCTTTAACTTTGGAAATAGTATCACAGATAATAATGAAGGAAACCCTTACCCGTATTACAGATATGTATTTTCCACAGGGAACTATATAGACTCACTTACCGTAAAAGGCAATATAATGGATGCTTTTAATAAAGACCCAGAAACCTTTGTTAACGTTGCATTATATGAGGTTGATTCTACTTATACAGATTCTATTATTTATAAAGAAGTCCCAAAATATATAACGAATACACTAGATAGCCTAACAACATTTTCTATTGAAAACATCAAAGAAGGAAAATACATGTTGATGGCCTTAAAAGACAATAATGGTGACAATAAATTCCAGCAAAAATCTGATCAAATAGCGTTTCATAAAGAATTTATTACTGTGCCAACAGATTCCCTTTATACCATGAAGTTATTTAATGAGGAATTAGATTTTAAGGCTGTAAGACCTAAATTGGAATCTGGCGAAAAAATTGCTTTCGGATATGAGGGTGATTATAAAAACATGAAAATTGATATCCTTTCTGAAGTACCAGAAGAATTCGAATACCACATTACCAAGGATGAAAAAGCAGACACTTTATATTATTGGTACACACCAAGAATGGAGGTTGATTCGTTGATTTTTAAAATTACTAGTATTGATTACGAAAAAGACTACACCGCTAGAATCAGTATACAAGAAAGAGATTCATTAATAATTAAGGAATCTACCACTGGAACTATAGGACTTGATGAATTATTTAAAATTAGCGGTAGCACTCCTTTTGTTTCTTTTGATGTGGCAAAGGCTAAGTTAATTGATAAAGATTCAGCAAATGTTGATTTCAGAACCAAATTTGACACCATAAATAATTCCTATGTTTTCGACTTTAAAAAGAGCTATGAGAATAGATATGTAATGACAATTATGCCTGAAGCATTTAAAGATCTTTTTGAAGGAACCAATGTTGACACATTAATGTACTCGGTTGGCACAAAAAAAGAATCTGATTATGGATTTGCCCGTTTAACTTTAATTGGAGCTAAATACCCTGCTATTATCCAATTAACCGATACTTCGGGTGAAGTAAAAGTTGAAAAATATTCAACAGAACCAGAGCAAGTAGACTTTTTAGATTTAACACCTGGAAAGTATTATGTAAGAGTGATTCATGACGCTAATGGTAACAGAAAGTATGATACTGGGAGTTATTTGAAGAAGATACAACCTGAACATGTGAGTCATTTTATTTTTGATAATGATGAACAAGTACGCGCCAACTGGGGCCTCATTCAAACATTAAATTTTATCTCAGATTAAAATTATCTCTATCGTTTAAGAACTTTAAGGCGTTTCGATATTTTTGAATATGTTGTTTTTCTAAGGTCACTATTTCTATTTGTTCTTTACTAGGTTGAATTGAAGTAATTTCATTTCCTAAAACATCATAAGCCGCAGAATGCCCACAATATTCAATATCAATACCGTCAACCCCTACTCTATTTACACCTATACAATAACTCATGTTTTCAATTGCACGAGCATTTAATAAAGTATCCCAAGCATTAATACGTGGTTTTGGCCAATTAGCTACGTACAACAATACATCATAATCTTCGGTGTTTCTAGCCCAAACTGGAAAGCGAAGATCATAACATATAAGCGTACAAATTTTCCAGCCTTTATAATTCACAATAACTCTTTCATCACCACTAGCATAAGTTTTCTCTTCACCGGCCAAAGTGAAGGTATGTTTTTTATCATAGATTGAAATATCTCCAGAGACCTCAACAAACAAAAGGCGATTGTAATATTTTTTATTTTCAGAAATCACAATACTCCCAACAAGTGCTGTTTTATGTTTAGATGCCATTTGCTTCATCCATTCCACAGTGTCTCCTTGCATGGTTTCAGCTACCTTTTCTGCATTCATAGTAAAGCCGGTTGTAAACATTTCTGGAAGTACAACTAAATCAACTTTTTCAGAAATGGCATCTATTTTTACTGAAAAATTATCGCGATTTTGTACTGGATTCTCCCAAACTAAATCCGACTGAATTAAGGCAACTTTTAATTGTTCTTGCATACTTAAATTGTGTTTAAAATATCGGCAGCTCGTTTTAAAGTCTCATCCTTTTTAGCAAAACAAAAACGAAGCACCTTATCATCCAATCCATTAGCATTAAAAACTGATAACGGAATGGAAGCTATTTTCTTTTCAATAGTCCATCGTTTTGCTAACTCTACATCATGTTCATTAGTGATTTCAGAATAATCTAACAACTGAAAATATGTGCCTTTTGCTGGTGAAAACTTAAACCTAGATTCTTTTATTAAATTCAAAAAGAAATCACGTCGTTCTTGATAAAATTCAGATAACATCATATAATGCTCGGGGTTTTGCATATAATCTGCAATTCCTTTTTGAGTAGGGTGATGAACGCAAAAAACATTAAACTGATGGACTTTTATAAACTCTTTCATCAATTCCTTAGGCGCACAACAATAGCCAATTCTCCACCCAGTATTATGAAAGGTTTTACAAAACGAAGCCACCAAAAAACTTCTTGATTTTAAATCTGGAAACAAACATATACTTTGATGTTTTCCTTCATCAAAAATCATATGTTCATAAACCTCATCACTCAAAACTATGATGTTAGAATCTCTTGTGATTTCCTGCAGATTAAGTATGTCTTCTTTTGAAAAAACCGAACCTGTAGGGTTGTGAGGTGAATTAATAATAATCATTCTAGTTTTATTAGTAATCTTCCCTTTCACCTCTTTCCAATCAACTTTAAAATTAACGGAAGCCCTCATTTGAATAGGCACTACTATACCGCCATTGAGTTCCACCATGGGCTGATAACTATCATAAGCCGGCTCAAAAACAACAACTTCGTCTCCCTTATTTACAAAAGTGGTTATAATAGTTGCAATAGCTTGAGTTGCCCCCGCTGTTATAGTGATTTCAGTTTCAGGATTGTAATAAGCACTATATAGCGCATCTATTTTTTTAGCAATGGCCTCACGCAACTCATAATTCCCAGCCATAGGTGCATAATGATTATACCCAGAATTCATGGCTTTACTAACCAAATCAACTAACTTTTTATCGCTATCAAAATCTGGAAATCCTTGAGATAAATTAACCGCATTATGCTTTGTGGCCAAACCACTCATAACTGAGAAAATAGTGGTTCCTACATTTGGAAGTTTAGAAGATTGCTGCATGAGTTAAAGATAAGGACTTATCTAGAAAACTTAAATACCCAATGCCTTTAATAAATTCGGCTTGTAAGTTCTGCCTATTGGGATTTTATTTGCATTTAGAAACACTGTATTTCCAGTGATTTTATCTACACATTGACTGTTAATGATAAAAGATTTATGCACTTGTACAAACTGCTTACCTTGAAGTTTTTCAGTCCAGTTTTTTAATGAATCTATAAATGATAGCTTTTGAGTTTGTGTAACCAAAGTAATGTAGTTTCTATCAGACTCAATGAAAATAATCTCATTAAGCACTATTTTATGCATTGTCTTATCAACATTTAAAAAGATAGTTTCTCCTTTGCTTTCTTCTGAAAGTTTCGGAACTTCCATTCTATCCTTTGCCTTATTAATGGCTTTTAAAAACCTGTCAAACGAAAAGGGTTTCACCAAATAGTCAACAATAGTTCTTAATTCAAAACTACTCACGGCATGCTCTGGATAAGCCGTTGTCATAATGACTACAGGTGGATTTTTAACGGTTTTTATAAAATCTAACCCAGACATGTCAGGTAAATTTATATCAAGAAAAACCACATCAACCGTATGTGAATTTAAAAACGAATTAGCTTCTATAGCCGCCTTAAAAGTATTCACTAATTCTAAACTTGGAATTTTACCTATAAAGTTTTGTAATATTTTTTGAGCCGGTATTTCGTCTTCAATAATAATGCAGGTCATCTATTATTTTCTTTATTTCAATTGTTATCGTCATTCTGAATTTATTTCAGAATCACATCCTAAAATTATGAGAACCTGAAATACTGAAATAAATTCAGCACAGGCAAGTTCAGGTTGATGTAAACAGCAATTTATAATAATTCTATTTTTAAATATACTTTAAAAGTCTCTCCCTTTTCAATATTAAACTCATAGGCATCTTCATAAATCAACTCCAATCTTTTTTCAAGATTTTGTAGTCCAATTTTAAAACTACCCACTTCATTTACATCTTTAAATCCATTTTCACACACACATACTAAAACACCATCTTCAACCTTAATAAGAATAGAAATATCATTATTTAAAGCACTATGCTTAAATGCATTTTCAATAATAGTAATCAATAGTAACGGCGCTATTTGATACTCATAAGAATCTATCTCCTTCTTATATAAAATCTCTTTAACACCCTCAACACGTATCTTCTGAAACTTAATATAATTATCAATAAACTGAACCTCTTTTTCTAAGGAAACCTTTTTTGAATTACTCTCATATAACACATGTTTTAAATTATCAGAAAGCATCAAAATCATATCAGGAACTTCATTAGGCTTCTCAAAAGAATACGAATAAATTGTGTTCAAATTATTGAATAGCACATGCGGATTTATCTGAGATTTTAAAAACTTTAATTCCATTTCTACATGCTCTTTTTTAATGGCTTCAACCTTTTCTTGTTCATCTAAAAATCTGTATAACATCCAAACAAACGAGAAGAAAATTAATGGCACTAAAGACTGCCATAAATAGTCGCTCAAGCATTTAAAAACAGTACATCCGCATTGGGCAAATGTGTAACAATATAATTGTGTGGCTAAAAATGAAATGATGGCGAACACAAAAATATACATCACATACATTCTCTTCTTTACAAAAAAAGGTAGCAGCCATAAATTGTTGGCATAAACTATTATTACCAAAAGGAATAAGTATTGAAGAAATGGATTTTCTTTCCAATAGAAATCAGAAAAAACAAAAAGTGATACAAACACAAATAGCATCCAAAACAGAATGTGCACTAAAGCTTGGGAAACATGTTTATTGATGATTCGCATATCGAAATTGAAAATACTCAGAAAACCTATAAACATCAAAAGTTATGTACAAAATATCATTTTACAGTTACCAACGTCAATTTTTGGCGTTCGTAAATCTATTTATTGCATTGACATAGTCAAACAAGGTATCTGTCCAGATTGTTAGAATTTAATAATATCCTATGATATATTTGATTATCAATTGTTAAACTAACAGTTTTCAAATCATCAATTTAATTGGGTTAACTTAATTGGTTAACCCAAATTAAAATGCTTTGTAGCCATTTCACAAATACTATCCCCAATGGCTAAACATGCGGTAGCAGCAGGTGATGGTGCATTTAACACATGAATACTTTTGTCTTTATATTCAATTCTAAAATCGTCTTGCATAGAACCATCTTCTTTTAATAACATAGCTCTTACGCCAGCTCTACCAGGTTCAATATCCCCCATGGTCAGTGATGGAATTAAACGTTGTAGAGTTGTTAAGAATTTTCTTTTTGAAAAGGCTCTTCTATATTCATTAATTGCGAAACCGGTATGATTTTTAAGTAAGTTCCATGTCCCTGAATAAGTTAATGCATCAACCGTATCCTTTAAGCTAAAATCTGTCTTACCGTAACCCTCTCGTTTAAAGGTTATAACCGCATTGGGTCCACACTCAACATCTCCATTAACCATTCTGGTAAAATGCACACCTAAGAAAGGAAATGCAGGATTAGGCACTGGGTAAATTAAATTCCTCACTTTATTTTTCGCTGCATCGGTTAGGTTATAATAGTCCCCACGGAAACCAACTACCCGCTCCTTGAGTCTTACATTATCCTTTTTTGCCAATCGGTCTGCCTGCAAACCACCACAGAAAATCATGTGTTTAGTAGTATACCTGTTTTTTGAAGTTACTACTTCAGTGGTATCCATCCCATGTGAATAATCAATAACTTTTTCTCCCAAAACAATCTTACTGTTTGGTTGTTTTGATACAACAATATCTGCAAAGGTTTCGGTTGCCCCTTTAAAATCAATAATACCTGTACAAGGCACCCAAATACCGCCAATGCTTTCTACATGAGGCTCAATATCCTTTAATTGGTGGGCATCAATTTTTTCAATACCCTCAGTATTATTAGCTAATCCGTTATTGAAGATTTTGTCTAAAAAAGGTAATTCACATTTATCAACTGCGGCTACCACTTTTCCGCAAACGTCATGTTTTACCTTATGCTTTTTTGCAAAATCCACCAATTCTTTTCTTCCAACAACACAGTTTTTTGCTTTAGCAGAACCAGGTTTATAGTACAAACCTGAATGTATAACACCTGAATTATTTCCAGTTTGATGCGCTGCCAAACTGTTTTCTTTTTCAATAAGAAGAATTTTTAAAGAAGGAAAACTAATCTGTAATTTATAAGCTGTTGCAGCTCCTACAATGCCACCACCAACAATAGTAATATCATATGTTTTTTGAGTATTCAAAACTTAGATTTTACACAATATCCATTTTCTTTAACAGAAAAGATGCATTCATATTTTGACATACACCCTTTTTTAATTTATAGTCAAAATGCAACTCATCATCAATAATTTCGGCATCAAAATAGTAGTTTTTAACATCTTCCAATTCCTCTTCAATCTCGCACAAACTCAAATCATGGGTAGCAATAATTCCAGTAGCGTTAGAAGCCACTAATTTCTCCACAAACTTTTTTGAGCCAATAGCTTTATCTGTGCTATTGGTTCCTTTTAATATTTCGTCTAAAACAATGAAATAAGGTTCATAAGCGATGGTATCGACAATAAATTTAAGTCTTGTCAACTCTGAAAAGAAATACGAACTATCATCAGTAAGCGAATCTGTAGTACGCATACTAGTGATTAATTTTACCGGAGAATACTGACTTGTTTCAGCACAAATAGGCAAGCCTATATTAGCCATAACAATATGTAAAGACACCGTTCTTAAAAAGGTGCTTTTCCCAGCCATATTTGCCCCTGTAACAATAAAGAATTGCTCATTATCAATAGTTAAATCACTATCAACTCTTTTGGTTTTATCTAATAACGGATGCCCTAAATTTTCAGCTTTTATAACCGCCCTTTTTTCAACTATTTCAGGAAAAATGAAATCAGGGTGATTATAAACATAATTCCCTAAGGAATTATACGCATCAAAAAACGATACCACCTCGAACCAATCTTCCACTTTGTGAGCATACTTTTTAATCCATGCTTCAATACGAAATGCATTTTTAATATCGGTTAAAAAGAATCCGTTACCAAAAATAGCTCCAATAAGATTGTTTCTATTATCTAAAGCATCTAAACCTCTTGATAACTCGTTAAAAATAGCTGATGCTTTTTTAGCTTCGGACTTAATTTTATCTTGTTTTTGTTTCAAAAGGACCGAAGTAAATTCTTCTTCCTCTATATGTTTAAGTAATTGGGAATATTGCCTAAACGTATCCTTAACTTTATCTGTGTATAAAGACAAAACATTGGTTTTCTTCACATAACGTCCCGTAATCCCAAGCCCTATAAACAACCAATATCCTAACAGAGAAACATCTACTATATTGAGCAAAATAAATACAAATAAAACAACCGTAGCCACACTAAAACCGATAGGCAACCACTTCATCATATTTGGAAGAAATGGCTTATAATGCTTTAGCCAATGTATAATCTCTTTTGCGGGAGTTTCAACTGTAACCAAGCTAGATGTTGCTGAATAATATTGACGCCATTTTGGTTGACTACTTAGTTCCTTTATGGCTTCTTGTCTTATAGGAATCTCTTTTACATTATTCGCCTTTAACAAAGAAGCTAAAGTTTCGGTTCCTTCATTTATATGTGCTCTATTTATAAATTGAAAAAACGACCCACGACCAAATAAATCGATATCTAAACTGTAAAAGTGTGTTGGGTCTTGAAACTGTAATCCTCTATCCCTATCATGAAAATTTCCGGAAGCTATTTCTATTTCATCTTCATTAATTTCGACCAAAGCTTCATTAAAAGCCTTTTCTTGTTTTACATCGGTGTATTTTGAAAGGAGTTTTACAAACACTATAGCACCAACTATACCTATAGATACAGCCAATTGCCAAACATTGAATACCATGTAAATACCAAAAACAGTCAAACTAAAAACTAACAAGCGTAATAAACTTAAAGTCACCATTCTTTTTTGGCATGCCTTGGCTTTAGCTTGGTATTTTTTTTGGTGTTCTTTATAATATTCTATTGGGTTATTCATGAAGTTTCAATTGTGGATTAAAGAAACAAAAAAGCCCTGAAAAATCAGAGCCTTTTATAAGTTATAATTTGAAAATATTAGTCTCTACCAAAAACTTGTAGTGCCCAATATAATAAGTTAGCTAATGCTCCAATAGCTGCTACTAAATAGGTTCTTGCAGCCCACTTAAGAGCATCTTCAGATCCTTTATATTCTTCTTGTGACACAATGTTCTTATTTTGTAACCAAGCTAATGCACGGTTACTAGCATCATACTCTACAGGCAATGTAATAAAACTAAACACCGTTGCGAATCCCATCATAACCAATCCAGCCACAGCAACCCACCAGCCTAATCCTAAACCAGCAGCTCCACCAAGAATAAGTCCACCAATGACTAACCATTGAGACATTCCTGAACTTACACTCACCACCGGCACTAATGTAGATCGCATTTGCAACCAACTATAAGCTTGTGCATGCTGAACAGCGTGACCACACTCATGAGCCGCAACAGCCGCAGCAGCTGCATTACGTTGATGATAAACAGCTTCACTTAAATTAACGGTTTTATTTTTTGGATTATAATGATCTGTCAATTTTCCTGGAGTGGAAATAACCTCAACATCATAAATACCATGGTCTGCCAACATTTTTTGAGCCACTTCTGCACCACTCATACCATTGCGTAATTGTACTTTAGAATATTTATCAAACTTTCGTTTTAAAGTATTACTAACTGCCCAACTTACTAAAGCAATAGCTCCTATTAATATATAATATCCAAACATAATGTCTTTTTTAAATTTATAGTAAATATAACAATAATTGCACCACTTTATAAGGCATGAAACTTTGTCATAAAAAAGACTCTAACAAACTAATTATAGTTTATTAGAGTCAATTAACCTTTTAACAACTTAACTATCACTAAGCCATTTCGAATTCTAAATCGAAGGCTTCAGCAATTTCTTTATATACAATTTTACCATGTACTACGTTTAACCCTTTAGCCAAAGACGCATTGTTTTCACAAGCTTTTTCCCATCCTTCGTTTGCTAACTTAATTACGTATGGCAATGTAACATTTGTTAAACCTACTGTTGATGTATAAGGTACAGCCCCCGGCATATTAGCAACCGAATAATGTACCACGTCATCAATAATATAGGTAGGCTCTTCATGTGTGGTTGGTCTTGTAGTTTCAAAACAACCACCTTGATCTACAGCTACATCAACAATTACTGTTCCTGGCCGCATTTCTTTAAGCATGTCTCTAGTGATTAACTTAGGTGCTTTTGCTCCTTTAAGTAATACACCGCCAATAATTAAATCTGTTTGTGGCAAATGTCTTCTAATATTATATTCACTTGAAAACTCTGTATGTACATTCTCAGGCATGATATTAGCAATATGACGCAATTGCTTCATATTAACATCCATGATTGTAACATTAGCACCTAATCCTGCAGCCATTTTCGCTGCCTGAATACCAACAATACCACCGCCTAAAACTAATACATGTGCAGGAGGCACTCCAGGAATACCACCCAATAATATACCACGACCTTTAATTGGTTTTTCTAAATATTTGGCTCCTTGTTGAATTGACATTCTTCCTGCCACTTCAGACATTGGAATTAACAATGGTAAAGATCCATCAGCGTCCTCAACAGTTTCATAAGCAATACAAACTGCTTTACTTTCAATCATAGCATCTGTAAGCGCTTCACTTGATGCGAAGTGGAAATACGTAAATACCGTATGATGAGATTTAATCAAAGCATACTCTTTTTCAATAGGTTCTTTAACCTTTACAATCATTTCTGCCGCAGCATACACATCCTCAATAGTATCAAGAATAATAGCACCTGCTTTCACATAATCTTCATTAAAAAAACCACTACCAAAACCAGCATCTTTCTGCACAAAAACAGTATGATTTCTTTTGGTTAATTCGAACACTCCAGAAGGCGTCATACCAACTCTGTTCTCATTATTTTTAATTTCAATAGGAACACCAATTTTCATAAGGCAAATGTTTTAAAAATTATTAATTAAAAATGCACGCAAAACTAAAATAAATGATTGACATATTATTTATATAATCCATTTTTTTTATTTTATTCATAATTTATTTAACTTTAATTTATGAATCATATAAAATATATCGATTTACAAGTGTTTATTTACGCATTCTTCAATAGGACGTTCGTGCAAAATAAAACCCCTAATTTTTAAGAAAAGTTTATGATTTTTTACTGTACTTTACTTTGAAATACAACAATAAAAAAGAAGAAATGATAGTAACCGAATTTGCCAAAATCATGGCAATACTTTTTACCAAAATACCGTAAATAAGCCAGAATAGAATACCAATAAAAAAGATAAGAAACATGGGTAAGGAAAATGACTCCACATCTTTAGTTTTCCAGGTTTTAAACACCTGTGGTAAAAAAGCCGATGTAGTCAAAACAGCAGCTATTAAACCAATGATTTCAATGTAGTCTATGTTGAAACCTTCCATGTTAATAAATAAAAATCCCGTTGATAACGGAATTAGTTAACCCACTATATTCACAATCTTACCGGGAACAACAATCACCTTTTTAGGTGTGCGTCCTTGAAGTTGGTCTTTTGTTTTATCAAAATCTAAAACTGCTGCCTCTATATCATCTTTACTCATGTCTAATGGTAACTCCAAAGTAAAACGCATTTTACCATTAAATGAGATTGGGTAATTCTTTGTACTTTCTACCAAATGACTTTCATCAAACTCTGGAAATGATGCGGTTGAAATTGAGCCTTCATTACCTAAAGCATCCCAAAGTTCTTCTGCAACATGAGGTGCATAAGGTGATATTAAAACTAAAAGTGGTTCTAGAATATCTTTTGATGTACACTTTTGTGCTGTTAATTCATTAACGGCAATCATGAAGGTTGACACAGAAGTATTGAATGAGAAATTCTCAATATCTTCTTCTACCTTTTTGATGGTTTTATGAAGCGTTTTTAAGCTGTCTTTTGTTGGTTCTGCATCAGTTACTTTAAGTCCATTGTCATCAAAATACAATTTCCATAATTTCTTTAAGAAACCATGAACCCCTGTAATACCAGCTGTATTCCAAGGTTTGTATTGCTCTAATGGCCCCAAGAACATTTCGTAAAGACGTAAACTGTCTGCTCCGTATCGTTCACAAATATTGTCTGGGTTTACTACGTTATATTTGGATTTGGACATTTTTTCAACGTCTCTACCAACCTTATAAACTCCATCCTCTAATATAAATTCGGCATCCTTAAATTCAGGACGCCAGTTTTTAAAGGCTTCAATATCTAGTTCATCAGAAGAGTTCACGAAGGATACATCAGCATGAATAGGTTGCACCTCTAAATCACCAATCAATCCCTTAGACAAGAATTTATTCTCACCCTCAACACGATAAACAAAAGCACTCGTCCCCAAAATCATTCCCTGATTTATCAGCTTTTTAGCATACTCGTCATGGTTTACATAGCCTTTATCAAACATAAACTTTTGCCAAAAACGAGAGTACAACAAGTGTCCTGTTGCATGTTCAGAACCACCTATGTATAAATCTACCTGCTGCCAATAATCAATAGCTTCTTTTGAGAAGATAGCATCTTCATTATTTGGGTCCATGTATCTATTAAAATACTGCGAACTTCCTGCCCACCCAGGCATGGTATTTAACTCTAATGGGAATACACTAGTGTGATTTATCTTTTCATTCTCAACTACCGAATTAGTTTCCGTACACCAAGCCCAAACCGTTGCATTTCCCAATGGTGGCTCTCCGGTTTCGGTTGGTAAATATTTTTCAACTTCTGGTAATTCAATTGGTAAATGTTCCGTGTCAATCATTTGAGGTAGACCATTCACATAATACACTGGAAATGGCTCTCCCCAATAACGTTGACGACTAAATACTGCATCACGTAAACGGTAATTGGTTTTTCCTTCGCCTTGACCCAATTGTTCCAACTCGTAAATAACGCGTTTGGTGGCCTTTTTATAATTCATGCCATTAATGAAATCACTATTGGCAATAATGGTTTTATCTTTATCTGCAAATGCTTCTTCAGAAATATCAACACCATCAAAAATATTTGGAATTTCAATTCCAAAATGTTTTGCAAAATCGTAATCGCGTTGGTCTCCACATGGCACAGACATTACCGCACCGGTTCCGTAACCAGCCAAAACATAATCACCAATCCAGATTGGAATAGGTTCTTTTGTAAAAGGGTGTTCTGCATAGGCACCTGTAAATGCACCAGTAATGGTTTTCACATCTGCCATTCTATCACGCTCACTACGTTTTGCAGTGGCTTGAATATAAGCTTCAACTTCAGGTTTTTGTTCAGGTGTTGTGATTTTAGACACTAAGTCATGTTCAGGAGCCAAAGTCATAAAACTTACTCCAAAAATGGTATCAGGTCTGGTTGTAAAAACGTCAATAACAGTATCATGGTTGTTTACATTAAATGTAACAGACGCCCCAACGGATTTTCCAATCCAGTTTCGTTGACTTTCTTTTAAAGAATCTGTCCAGTCAATAGTATCTAAACCTTGAAGTAACCTTTCCGCATAAGCCGAAATACGCATACTCCATTGTGTCATTTTCTTTCTAATAACCGGATGCCCTCCACGTTCAGAAACACCATTAACTATTTCATCATTCGCCAACACCGTTCCCAAAGCAGGACACCAGTTAACTTCGGTTTCGGCTAAATATGTTAATCTATATTGTAATAGGATGTCTTGTTGTTCTTCTAAAGACAAACCATTCCATGCTTCAGCAGTAAACGCTTCTACATCATCATCGCAAGCGGCATTTACATTCGCATTTCCTTCAGAAGCAAAAACTTTTACTAATTCCGAAATAGCTTCGGCTTTAGTAGTATCGTAATTAAACCAAGATTCAAACAATTGAATAAACACCCATTGCGTCCATTTGTAATATTTCGGATCGGATGTTCTAACCTCACGAGACCAATCGAAAGAAAATCCAATTTGGTCTAACTGACGACGATATGTTGCAATGTTCTCCTTAGTTGTAATTGCAGGATGTTGTCCTGTTTGAATAGCATATTGTTCAGCAGGCAAACCAAAAGAATCGTAACCTTGTGGGTGTAAAACATTAAACCCTTTATGACGTTTGTAACGTGCATAAATATCGGAAGCAATATACCCTAATGGATGTCCAACATGCAGTCCTGCACCACTTGGATAAGGAAACATATCTAAAACATAATATTTAGGTTTCTCAGAGTTATTTTCAGCTTTAAACGTTTGGTTTTTTGCCCAATAGTCTTGCCACTTCTTCTCGATTGTATTGAAATCGTATCTCATTGTGTAATTCTTCCGATAAATAAAAACGCAAATTTAAGGTTTAAATAGAAATAAGTATGATTAATCCTTAAAAAAAGGAGCGACTAATTATTTGTAAAATAATAGGTTTACTTTTGGGTTTTAAATTCTTTAAAATAAAAGCTAAAGTATTGCGAAGTAATATAATAAAAGCACATTTGGCTCTTTTTGCAAGTCATGTTATTTATGCAGCAAATCACTTTATTGCTAAAGACATTATGCCCGAAAAAATCAACCCAAATGCTTTAGTTGTATTTAGGGTTATTGGGGCTGGATTATTATTTTGGGGTATCAAGTTCTTTATAAGAGAACGCATTGCAAAAAAAGACTTTTTCAAACTTGCTTTATGCGGACTATTTGGAGCATCTATTAATCAGTTGTCTTTCTTTCATGGGCTTAATTTAACATCACCTATTGATACTTCAATAATCATGACATCGGCCCCAACAGTTGTTTTTATTTTGAGTATTTTCTTTTTAAAAGAAAAAGTAACTGGCGCCAAACTATTAGGTCTCAGCATTGGCGCTTTAGGAGCTATTACTTTAATTTGGTATGGCCAAGTATCTGACAACAACAGTTCTTTTTCAGGAAACCTGTTCGTTTTTATTAACGTGTTGTTTTATTCCATGTATCAAGTCATCGTGAAACCGCTTATGCGCTCTTATCATTTCATTACCATTATAAGTTGGGTTTTTCTGTTTGGCTTTTTATTTTTAATTCCGTTGGGATTAAAAGATGTTATTTACAATACAGATTACGCAGCGTTTGACACTAATACGAATTTGGCAATTGCGTACATTATACTTTGTACAACGTTTTTAACATTCTTGTTTAACATTTATGGATTACGACAAGTATCTCCTGCTGTAGCTGGCAGTTATAGCTATGTTCAACCCGCAGTAAGTTTCATTATTGTTATTATACTTTCGTATGTGTTCCACAATGACATTTATAATGAAGATATTGATTTGGTGAAAATCATTAGTTGTGTTATGGTCATTATTGGGGTATATCTTATCAGCAAAAAGCCAAAAAGCAGTTAAATACTATAACCTTTAAAACAACAATGTTGATATGTTTTAGTTTATATAAATTGAGATTCATCATACTTTGTTATTTTTACAAAATCAAGTAAATTATTTATGAGTTCATATTACGAAAAACAACAAAAACGACGCCTTATTTCTTCTTATTTCTCGGTTGTTTTAAGTATTGCTTTGGTATTATTTTTATTGGGTTTATTGGGCATCATCCTCCTAAATGCAAAAAAAGTATCTGATCATTTCAAAGAACAAGTTGTGGTTACAATTTATTTAAAGGAAAATGCAAAAGAGATTGAGATAAAGCAGCTTGAAAAGAGTTTAGCTATGAGCGACTATGTAAAATCGACCGAATATGTATCTAAGGAGCAAGCCGCTGAATTTATGAAGGCTGAAACCGGAGAAGATTTTATGGATTTTGTAGGATATAATCCGTTACAAAACTCTATTGATGTGCATTTAAAAGCAGATTATGTAACCTCTGAGCATCTAGAAACCGTTTCTACCGAAGCTTTAAACAAAAAATTTGTTGAAGAAGTGAGTTATGATAATGATTTGGTAAACCTGATGAATGATAACGTGAAAAAAATTAGTTTTTGGGTATTGATTATTAGCGCTTTATTTACTGTTATTGCTGTTTTACTAATCAATAGTTCATTACGCCTTTCAGTTTACTCAAAGAG
This sequence comes from Seonamhaeicola maritimus, assembly GCF_008056315.1. Taxonomy (GTDB): domain Bacteria; phylum Bacteroidota; class Bacteroidia; order Flavobacteriales; family Flavobacteriaceae; genus Seonamhaeicola; species Seonamhaeicola maritimus. The sequence goes on from NZ_VRKQ01000010.1 coordinate 347,829, forward strand.
ATTCACTATTAAAACCATGCAAATGGTTGGTGCCACGAAACAGTTTATAAGACGGCCTTTTATTTGGAAAAGCATCCGTTTGGGAATCATTGGGGCTTCATTGGCGTTGATTGGAATGGCCATCGTTTTTTATTATTTAAACCAAACATTCCCTGAATTAGAATTAATGAATAACATAGTTTTGGTAGGGCTTTTATTTGTTGTAATTTTCGGATTAGGTGTTGTTATTACATGGATTAGCACTCATTTTGCCACTCAACGTTTTTTGAATTTGAGAACAGATGAGCTATATTACTAAACACTTATAGCTTTGAAAAAACATATATTTCTTTTAGGTTTTAGTATGATTCTATTGTCTTGTGTCATCAAAGACCCAAAACCAGAGGAGTGTGTGATTCAAAATGAAACTATTATCCATATTAAAGAAGGAACTTCGTTCGATATTGTATTTAGTGATAATCAGGGAGACCACTACTACATAAACAGAGGTTTAGAACGAGGATTAATTTTAGATTCTCTTAACGCAAAAGTTTTAAATAAAACCGTTACTTTGCACTTGCCTAAATTATTGGGCTGAGTAGTAACATCAGAATATATTGCTCAATTATCTGTTGATAACGAAGTTGTTTTTACAGAATTCGATTAATTATGGGAGAAAAAAAACGAAAAGAAAACGCAAAACCAACCTTTGTTTTTGGAAAGAAGAACTATAAATTCATGTTTATTGGTTTAGCCTGTATTGCCTTAGGTTTTATTTTGATGTCTGGCGGTGGTAGTGACGACCCCAATGTATTTAATCCTGAAATCTTTTCTTGGAGACGTATTCGTTTAGCACCTGCATTAGTACTTATTGGTTTTGGTATTCAGATTTATGCTATTCTATTAAATCCGGACAAGAAGTAGTTCTCAATACACTTTCTCAATCTTCAAAATCAGTCTAATTGATGGCTATTTTTTTAGGCTTTTGGCAAAATTTTCAGCCATAGTTTTAACATAATAATAACCATTTCCCATAGCATCTTCCAAAGACTCTGCTTTTTCAATTACTGAATCGGAATAACTAATTCCCATTTTAGCCATTTCTTCTTTTGACAATTCTATAGCTCCACAAAAGGCCGCAACTTTTATTTGTTTTGCCTTCGCAGAATCAATTACACCCTGAATGGTTTTACCTGATAGGGTTTGAGAATCTAATTTACCTTCGCCTGTAATAATCCAATCGACCCCTGTTATTTTTGTTTCAAACTGTGCCAAACTTTTTATCAGCTCAATTCCTGGGCTTAAGTCGGCATTCAAAAATACTTTGGAAGCAATTCCCATACCGCCAGCAGCCCCTGCTCCAACAATTGCTTGTGATTCACCATGAAAAACATCATCCAATAGTTTTGAGAAACTTCGTAATCCTTTATCCAACATTTCAATGTCTTCCATGGTTGCGCCTTTTTGAGAAGCATATACATAAGCAGCTCCATTTTCACTATATAAAGGGTTAGTAACATCACATGCAACACTAAAACTTACCTCACGCAATTTTGGATGAACGCCAGTTACATCAATTGATACAATTTTAGATAAATTTGCTCCAATGGGCTTAACTTCCTCTCCATTTTTACTTAAAAACCGATATCCTAATGCAGTTGCCATACCCAAGCCACAATCGTTAGTGGCACTACCGCCAATACCTAAAATAATTTTTGACACCCCTTTCTCTATGGCATCCACAATCATTTCTCCGGTACCTAAAGTGGTAGCATTTTTACAATCGAATTGTTCTGGTTTTAACAACTTAACACCTGAGGCTTCAGCCATTTCAATAAATGCCGTCTTTGTTGTTTGAGAGAATAAATAAGTAGCTTCAATGGGCTGAAAAAAAGGGTTATTAACTACTACCTCAATTTCTCTTCCTTTAAGGTAATAATTCACAACCTCTATTGTACCATCGCCGCCATCGGCCAAAGGAAGTTTAATGATTTCGACATCTTGTAAAACACCTAAAACCCCTTCTTCAATAGCATTACAAAACTCCAATCCTGTTAATGAATTTTTAAACTTATCTGGCGCCAGAACTATTTTCATTTCTAAAAAATATTAAGAGTTTAACCAAAGATAGTTGGCACAAAATAACTAAATACCACGATAGCTATAAAAAATGCAACCAAAATGTAAACTTCCTTTATTAAGAAATCTTCTTTCTTAACAGCTACATTAAAATTAGAAATTTTTTTCGGTTCTACATTTTTGGTTAATGCGCTTACAAAGTAGGCAACAACCAAAGAAATAATAACACCCGTAAAGTTCAACCAAATCCAAAAAATATGAATTCCTAAATCTATATTAAACAGCTCTTGAATAGTTTTTGAAAAAATGAGATTTATTAAAACAGCTAGAATTATTCCAGCATTCATACCAATATGATTTACCCTTTTTGAAAAGAATGCTAAGAAAAAGGTAACGAGTACGGGACCATAAAACACTGAACCAATGGCATTAATAATTTCAATCACCGCACTTTTACTTCCTCCAAATAAGAAAGCACTTGCTATACAAACTGCGCCCCAAAAAACAACAGATGCTTTTGAAATAACCATATATTTTTTAGTGCTTAATTTAGTTTTTCCTCTATTGAAAAAATCCTCCACGGTTACGGCAGATAACGAATTAACTGTTGAACTAAGAGAAGACATGGCTGCCGAAAGTATCCCAACCATTAAAATCCCTATAAGTCCGTGTGGTAAATATTTAATAATAAAAACAGGTATCATTAAATCTGCTTTCATCCCATTTTTTGCAAACTCTTCGGGAAAATACTTTTGTGTGGTATCAGCTATGTCTTGTAAAAAATCTGGAGCCAATGTTACTAACCCACCTATTATTAGCCCCATAACACAATAAATTAGTACTACTGGAAACCTCAATAATCCATTGGCTAATAATAACTGTCTTATTGTTTTTTCGTTTTTCGCAGACAACATACGCTGCGCTTGTGTTTGATCACAACCGTAATAAGACACATATAAAAAGAACCCTCCAATAACCATTGGTAAAAACCCATATTCTTCACCTTCTCCAATACCTAAATTGAAATCGATTACTTTTAGGCGCTCAGGGTTAAATCCTTCCGCCAAACCTCCGTAACTCTGTAAAAGGTTCCAGCCAAAATAAAGGCAAATAATTAAGCCAACAAATAGAATAATCATTTGTATTGCATCTCCCCATACTACAGCCTTCATACCTCCTTGCCATGAATAAATAATAGTAATGACGCTAATTATTAAAATGGTATAACCAAAATCAATATCTAGGACTGCCTGTAAAATAATAGCAATAGTATACACCATTACACCAGTAGCCAATGCCCTGCTTAACTGAAAAACAACACTTAAAACCAACCTTGTTGATGAACTAAAACGTTTTTCTACAAACTCATAAATACTAACTACCCCTGAACGAAACAATGGAGGAATTATAACAATCATAATAAAAATCATGGCTAATGGCACAGCGAACTCAAAGGTTAACCATTTCATACCTCCTCCTAATTTAATACCTACAAACGCAGGAGCTGAAATAAAACTGATGGCCGATAATTGGGTAGCCATAGTTGATAGACTCAAAGGGAACCAACCCATACTTTTTCCTCCTAAAAAATAATCTTTAGAGTCTTTATTATCTTTAAAAAAGAACCCCATTCCTAAGAAGAAAACAATGTATAATATAATAATACTATAGTCTAGCCAATTCATGCTTTTAAATTTTAATGTTCAATTTATCTTTTAATTCAATCTTCACTTTATCTTCCCAATCCTTTTTAAGAATACTCATTAATACAATATCTGCTCTTCCTTTCCCATCAAATGAAGGTATGAAATTTCTTAGAACGCCTTCTTTTATACAGCCAACACTTTTCATTGCTGCAATACTTATTTTATTCTCAGCATGTGCACCAAAACCAATGCGTTCTAATTTCAATTTTTCAAACGCGAATTCAAACAACAAATATTTACAATGTTTATTTAAACCAGTTCCTCTGAATAATTTTCCGTACCAAGTATGGCCTAGTTTAATAGCCCTTAATTTGTTTGAATACTCATAAAGCCTTGTAGTTCCGGCATACTGTTTTGCAACTTTGTCATAAACTATAAAAGGATATTCTTTTCTAGAATTTCGGTTGTTAATTGCTGAAAGCACATATTCAGTTAAGTTATCTAACCCATTTCCTTTTTCTAGCATATAAGTCCACAAATAAGGTTCATTTGAAATTGACAATAGATGTTCAACATATTCCAATTTAAGAGGACTTAATCTTACATAGTCATCTTCTAAAACATAATCACTATCAAAATCAAAGTTCAACAAGCTTTAACCGTTTTCTAACAAATCAATCAATAATGCAGCACTCCAAGAGAAATTATTCCCTCCGTATCCAGCATCTCCATTTTTATGCATTTCTTTTCTTGAATCGAAATATTCATAAAACCCGTTATTCTCCATTAAGGCAACGGTATCTTGTTTCATACGATGTGCTACCTTGTTAAATCCATATTGTTTTAAACCATTAAATAACATCCAATTTAAATTTACCCAAACTGGACCGCGCCAATATTTTTTAGGATTGAAACGTTCACTTTCGGGATCAAAAGAAGCACATAAATACTGATGGTCGCCACCAAATTTATCCATCATAACTTTCACCATTCTATCTGCTCTTTCCTTATTAGGAATATTAGCGAACAAAGGTGAAAAGGATGATGATGACAAAAACCTAAGTGGTTTTTCATTTCTTAAATCATAATGAACATATACTCCCAAAGCTTCATCATAAAGTTTATCGTTAAAAGCAGTTATAGCCTTATTTTGCCAGAGTTTCAACTGATTTATTTTTTCAACATTATTCCCAATAAGCTCATAAAGTTTAATTAAACTTTCCGTGGACTTAATTAACAAGGCATTAAACAAAGGATCCTGAACTAAAAAAGGAGAATATTCAGCAATTTTTTCATCACTATAATTATTTTCTTTGGCAATATCAATGATGTGCAAATAATGATCATATTCTCTTTTTGATGGTCTTTCAGAAGCATCAACATGAGTTGTATCTCGGCGTTCAAATGTATATTCTGGTGGATTCATGGTATCCCATATATCATCCCAAATAGGAGAGTTGTCGGTACCAGATTCCCAATTATGATATATATAAACTAAACCTTCATTTTTGGGATCCCTATTATTATAAAAATATTCATGATTAAAATACACTTTGTCTATAGCGCTTTCAATAAATTTTAATGTAGCAGATTTATCCTTGCTTATTCTATAAATTTCTTCCAGAACAAATCCTGTAACTGGAGGTTGGGTCATTCCCGTAGATCTGTATTTTTTCGATGCCTGCGGATGTAAATCTGATCTATGAAAATCTGGCCCAGGAAAATAAGTATCACTTTCTGTATGGAATATAATATGAGGTATAAAACCATTTCCCCATTGCGCATCAAGTAATGTAGCTATTTCCTGTTCTGCCTTTTCCATATCAAAATGTGCAAACCCTATAGCGATTAAACCCGAATCCCAAAACCATTGAAATGGATACAATTTGGCACAAGGAATGCTAAACCCTTCTTTCCAATTATTTACTAAAACTTCTTTAGCTTTATTATATAAATCGTTTTTCATAGTGTTATAAGTAAGATATTTTCTTAAAAAGACCTACCTGCTTTGACAGGTCTTTGGAAATTGAGAGTGCTACTAATAAATGTTTTATTTTAATTGTCATTTAACATATACCCACCACCTAAAACCTTAGCAAAAAGGTGGTGAGTATTAACCAACTAAACTACTTATGAAAATTAAAAGTTAAATGTTGCTGTTAAGAAAAAGCGTCTTGGTAATATTGGTCTTCCAAAGAAAAACTCTGCATCACCAGCTTGATTTACATTTCTTGGGTCTCCTTCAGTTACGCCTTTATCATCAAACAAATTAAATATAGAGAACCCTAATCTTAAAGTGTCATCACTATCTTCACCACCCATTCCAAATTGATATCCAGCACCTAAACGGGCAATAGTGATAGCATCTAATTCTACTGTATTATTGTCTGCTGCAAATTTGCTTCCTGTATGATTAAAAGACAACAGGGCATCAAAAGCTCCATCGTCATAGTATGCTCCTAAACTACCTAAGAAATTTGGCTGTCTTGCCAACTTGTTACCCTCATTTTGGGTAGAAGATGTATTATTAGTTAAATCCGTTGAAACATTCTTTGATATCTCATGATTTTGATAAGTAGCAGAACCACGTAAGTTAAAATTCTCTGCAAATGCCCAATCAAAAGTAGACTCTAAACCAATTGTTCTAGTACTTTGCTCAGATCTTGTTAAATCAACTAATGTACCATTAACAAAACCTTGATCAATTTTAATTCTATCACTTAAACCTACATAGTATCCAGCAAATGACCCCTTAAATTTTTCTGTACCAACTTTGGCACCAGCTTCAACCTGAATAATCTTTTCAGAATCATACTTACTTCCTGTTACCCCAGTTGAAATAGGAGAAAATCCTCTTATTTGTGGAAAGAAAAATCCTTTAGAGAAGTTAGCATAAAGGTTTACGGCGTCACTTAGTTTATATAACCCAGCCAAGGATAGAGCCCAGTCTGTTGCACTTACATTTGCTCTGGTAAAACTACCATCAGCAAATCTTACATTAGCTAACTCAGGAGTTAAATCTGTATTTTCATATACTTGACTTTCTACAATGTTTCCGTTGCTAAAAGTACCTTCAGTATTTTCAATTCTAAAACCAACATCAAAACGCCATTTATCAAAAACCATCTCATCTGTTAAATAGAAGGCCGTTTTATTTTGAGATAAGAACTTATTTGATGTCATTCCAATTCTGTTATACAATCCACCATCTGAAAAGACTACATTATTCCCACCTGCATCCGTATAACTTAAGTTTACCAATTTTGGATTGTTATTAAACTCTGATAATACTCTATATTGATAGTTAACATCTTCTGCCTCTGTACGCGCTAGGAAAACACCTCCAGTAATATTATGAGTTCCATTTTCAACATGTAATGTCTTAGTAAGTGAAGCCTCTCCCGAGTAATCGGTCATTGGACGTAGTCTATCAATATGTAAATTGTCTACAACTAAATCTGAACCATTAATATCTGATGTTGTTCCTTGATACATTGCAGTAAACCCCTGATTACCTGGAGCAACATTAGCCACATAATCATTTAAAGTAATTGGGTTATTATTAGCTCCGTTACCTCCAACATATAAAGCAAAATTATGCTTATAATTAGCATATCTCACTTTAGATTTAAACTTTAAATCTTCTGAGAAATTATAGTTAAAATCTCCCATTAAATAACCGCCTTGTGTATGTACCCCATCTTCAATTGGGCTTTCATAAACACCTCCAGGAGTTAAAAAAGAAGTCTGTGCTAATTCACCAGAAAGCAATTGAGACACCGGCTCTCCATCATTACCAGCAATTCTTTTTCTATCACCATCTAATGGAAGAGGTAAAAAGAATTGTGCATTATCATTTATAAACTGGCCATGGACTGTAAATGACCCATTTTCGAATTTTTGCTTAATATTCGCTCTAAACTGAACCCCTTTTGTTGGCAAGCCAGTTTCAATTGGCCCATCATCTTTTCTAACAAAACCTGTAAAAGCGTAGTAAGTATTAGAATCTTCTCCTCCTAATTTACCACCAGTATAAAAATCTGTTTTAAGACGCCCTTTATCGGCCCATTCCACATTAATGATATTTTCATCATTAGAATCCCCTGTTTTGCTTGTATAGTTAATGATACCAGCCACAGATCCTGCTCCATACAATACCGCAGCGCCACCTCGAACAAACTCTACACCTTTAAAACCTATATCTGGTCTTGCATAAACATCATGAGCGGAAGAGTTTAAACCAAACGTACTCATGAGTGGCATCCCATCATATTGCAAAGGATTAAACACATACTGTCCACCAGAAGGCAAACCTCTTACAAAAACATTTGAAGCGGTTTCTCCACCACCACCTTCAGCAGTAATACCTGGAATACTTCTAATAATATCAGCCTGTGAGTTTGCAGATAACTTAGTTATCTCTCTTTGTTTTAAAGAACTAATAGACATTGGAGTATCTTTTTGTGATCTAAATGTTGCAGAGGCGGTTAATACCACTTCATCTAAACTTGTACCTCCTTCTTGCAATACAATTTGCAAAGTAATTGCTGCCCCATTCAATTCAATGTCTTGAATATAGGTTTCGTAACCTAAGAACGAAACTTGTAATTTTTGTGTTCCCGAAAGACTGGTTGTGAAACTAAAGTTTCCATCAAAATCAGAAGTAGAACCTGAAGAACTATTTAATATTAAAACATTCGCTCCTGTAACTGGCACTCCACTTCCATCTTTTACTGTTCCCGAAATTTCGGTCTGCGCAACCATTGCAGAAACAGTTAAAAGGCATAATAAAGTAAAAATTGCTTTTTTCATTTTTTTGAGAATTAGTTAATTTTGATGCTAATTAAATAATAACTTTCTATAAAAATCGGTATATTTTTGCAATATTTGTACGCAAACGTTTGCGGTAACGTTTGCATTTTCAAAAAATCTATTCATGAAAAAAGAAACAACATCACTAAAGAAATTGGCACAAGAATTAAATCTATCTGTTTCTACAATCTCACGCGCTTTAAATGACCATCCTGATATTAGTGATTCCACTAAAACAAAAGTTCAAAAATTAGCTGCAAAACTAAATTACGTCCCAAATATATTTGCTAAAGGATTCAGACAGCATAAAACTAATATCATTGGAGTTATAGTTCCAAATATTACCCACTATTTTACATCAACCATTTTAAAGGGCATTTTAGAAGAAGCTTCGTTAAAAGGTTATAGGGTCATTATTTCAGAATCGAACAATGATGCTGTGAAACAAACAGAAATGTTAAAAACTATGTTACAGTTTAACGTAGATGGCATTTTAATGTCCATTTCAAAAGTAACTCGTCAAGTTGATGATATTTTAAGAATTATTGATAATGTTCCATTAATCTTATTCGATAAAGCATCTAACAAAATTCCCTGTTCCCAAGTAGTTATAAATGAAGAGGAATCTGCCTATAATGCTATTGAACACCTAATTAATATAGGTAAAAAACGGATAGCCATTATAAAAGAAAACGAATATTCTTATAATTCTGAACGCAGGTATGCTGGCTACTTACGTGCCCTAAAAGAACATAACATCCCTATAGATGAAAAAATAATTATTAGTGTTGATGATATCTCTTTAAGACAAGGTAAACGAATGACTAATTTACTATTGAGTATTAAAAACAAACCGGACGCTATTTTTGCAATTACCGATAGTGCAGCCATAGGGGTAATACAAACTCTAAAAAAATTTAACATAAAGATTCCGGAAGAAATTGCTATTATAGGTTTTAGTAATTCCATAAATTCTACCATAATAGAACCTATGCTTACAACTATTGACCAACCAGGAGAACGAATGGGTGCTACAGCTGTTAAATATATGATTGAAGAAATTGAAAACCCAAACGATATTGGGAATAAAACTATAGAATTAAAAGGGAACCTTATAATTAGAGACTCTACTTTTAAAGCTTCTTAAAATATAATTTAATCTACAATCTCTCTATTAGTATTCCAATTTTAATATTTTTGCGCAATGGATATTATAGATTCAATTATTTTAGGAATTATCCAAGGGCTTACAGAGTTCTTACCTGTTTCTTCCAGCGGACACATAGAATTAGGAAAAGCTATTTTAGGAAGTAATCCTGAACAAAAAGACAACCTATTGGTTACGGTTGTTTTACATTTCGCAACCGCTTTAAGCACCTTAGTTGTTTTTAGAAAAGATGTTTTGGACATTATTAAGGGTTGCTTAAAATTTAAATGGAACGAAGATTTGCAATTCCTTTTTAAAATCGGGGTTTCTATGATTCCTGCTGTTGTTGTTGGCTTATTTTTTGAAGAACAATTAGAAGCTCTTTTTAGCGGAAACATTTTATTGGTTGGTTGTATGCTCATAATTACGGCTGCCCTTTTGTTTTTAGCAGATAAAGCCAAGGACACTAACAAAAAAGTAAGTTTTAGCAATGCCTTAGTTATTGGAGTATCTCAAGCAATAGCGATGTTACCCGGTATTTCTCGTTCTGGAGCTACTATTTCTACATCGGTTTTATTAGGTAATGACAAAACCAAAGCAGCTCGTTTTTCGTTTTTAATGGTGGTTCCCTTAATTTTTGGAAAAATTGCCAAAGATATATTGAGTGGTGAGATTTCTACAAACAGTCAAAACTTTACAGTTTTATCTATTGGGTTTGTTGCAGCTTTTATTTCGGGATTATTTGCTTGTACTTGGATGATAACGCTCGTAAAAAAAAGTAAGCTTTCTTATTTTGCTATTTACTGTGTTGTTGTTGGAATTATAGCCATTATTGTTTCATTTTTAAACTAGAAAATGACTGCCGAAGACTATCTTACAGGACAAGTTTTACTTATAGACAAACCACTAAATTGGACTTCGTTTCAAGCGATAAATAAACTGCGTTGGGAAATTAGGCAAGCCTTTAATATTAAAAAAATTAAAGTTGGACACGCAGGCACTTTAGATCCTTTAGCTACAGGTTTATTAGTGATTTGCACAGGTAAAAAAACAAAAGAAATCAATATCTATCAGGGGCAAATAAAGGAATATACTGGAACCATTGTTTTGGGAAGCACCACACCTTCATTCGATTTAGAAACAGAAATCAATCTACGCTTCCCTACTGAACATATTTCAAAGGATTTAATTCATAAAACCACGAAACAATTTATTGGCGACATAGAACAATTTCCACCAGTTTTTTCGGCTATAAAAAAAGACGGGAAACGTCTATACGAATTTGCTAGGGCAGGTGAAGATGTAGAAATAAAACCAAGAAATGTTAATATTTCTGAGTTTGAAATCACTAATATTGATGGTTTAAATGTCAATTTTAGAGTAGTTTGTAGTAAAGGAACCTACATACGTTCTTTAGCAAACGATTTTGGAAAAGCCTTAAATTCAGGTGCTCATTTATCGGCTTTAAGGCGATCAAAAATTGGAAGCTTCAACGTTAATGATGCCATATCCATAGAAGGCTTTATAGCTGGTTTAAAAGACTAAACCATATATTTTTACGTATATTGGGTAAACATTTATTAAAAATTGCATCTCTCAGATCAACATAAAGCCTTACTTATAACGTTCTTTATTGCAGGAACTGTAGTCATGTCTGTTTTTAGTTTAAGCTTAAAACAAAAAGAAAAAGGCATTGCCGAAAGCTACTATGAAATTGAGCCTAAAGAAGAACTTACTGAGGAAGAATTAAAGATAATTGAAGCTTTAGAAAATTTAAATAATTCTAAAGCTGAGACTAATACGGCTTTCAATCAATCTAAAAGTGCTAACAAATTTGCCCAAGCATACAAAACTATTGCACCACCTGAAGATTACGTTCCAAAAACTAGTGATATAAATGGTGATGAGGCTTTAAACAACCTTAAAGAAAAGTATAAGAATGAGCACAAAGATGAATTGAATAATGATGCTCTCACCAAGTTTGACAAAGCCAATGATATATTAAAAAAGCAACAAGAAGAAGCTAATAACGCTAATAGCACTATAGGTTATTCTTTAAAAGACAGAACTAAAGTTCATATACCAATACCCATCTATCTTTGTGAAAACAGCGGTAAAATTGTTGTAAACATTACTGTGAATGCCAAAGGACATGTAATTGATGCCTATGTTAACACATCATCAAATTCTGATAATGAATGTTTAATAGAACATGCTTTAGATTATGCAAAAGAATCGGTTTTTAGTCCTGATGCCTCTAAACCAAGTCAAATAGGTTCAATTACTTTTAATTTTATTGGCAAAAACTAGGTTGAAACCTACAAAGCATTAAGGTAACATCTTCCACAATTGTGACACCTTTATCCTTATTATACCAGTGCTGTAAATCTTCTTTAAACTCAGGTGTTAACTTACCATTGGCCGCTTTAAACCTGCTAACATAACCAGCGGCTTCACTTGGTCTTGGGCCATAGACATCTAAAACAGTTCCGGTTTCATCATCAATCATAATCAACTTAGGAACGGCTTGGTTTCCATCAGTCAAAAATTCATTCATTAAGTCCAGATTATCGTCTCTAAGCACTAATCTCAGATTTATGTTAGAATTCAATTCAGCAATTTTATTTAAAACAGGTAATACATGAGCTGCATCTCCACACCAAGTTTCAGTAAGCACCAACCAAGTAACATGAGTATCAAAATCTGCTAACCTTTTTTTAGCTTTCACACTTATTTTTAAAGTTTTGTCCCAGCGTTTCATACGTCGGTTATTCAACTTTGTGAATTCTATTCTCTCTTCACTTTTCTCATTACCAGAGGTATTTCTTTCTTCAACTAATTGAAACATTAGATCTCTATAATCCGCATAAGACATGCTGTTTTTTAACCCTGATTTTATATTTGCATTCATGATAAATTCTTTATGTAACGCTACAAATGTAGTATCTTGCTACTCTTTATAAGATGACATTTGTCATGCTCAAATTTTAAAACTTACAATTTATGACCCAAAAACATAGATGTGCTTGGTGCGAAGGTGACGAACTCTATGAAAAATATCATGATGAAGAATGGGGCGTTCCTGTATATAATGATGATAAACTTTTCGAGTTTTTAATTTTGGAAACCTTTCAAGCAGGTTTAAGTTGGATTACTGTTTTGCGTAAACGTGAAAATTTCAGAAGGGCCTTTGATAATTTCGATTATAAAAAGATTGTCAATTACAGTCAGGAAAAAATTGATTCCCTACTTCAGGATGCCGGTATCATTCGAAATAAATTAAAAGTAAATGCAACAGTAACCAATGCACAGGCTTTTATTGATATTCAAAAGGAATTTGGCAGTTTTACCAATTACATTTGGGGCTTTACCGATGGCAAACCCATTAAAAATAAATTTGAAAGCTTAAACGAAATACCAGCAAACACACCTTTAAGTGACACCATTAGTAAAGACTTAAAAAAACGTGGATTCAAGTTTGTAGGCACCACAGTTGTTTATGCACATATGCAGGCCACTGGAATGGTAAATGACCATACTACATCCTGTTTTAGGCATAACGAAGTTTAATTTACTATAAGGTTATCTTTTTAGTTGTTCGGTTTTTCTTTTTAGCTGAAACTTCGATAGTTTGAATATTATCCCCTTCACCTATTTTAATGATATATATCCCTTCATTATGAACTTTAGGTTGATAAGTAGTTCCTTTAATTCTTTGAGAAGAAATCACTTCACCAGATGTTTTATCAATAACCGTAACCACTTGATTTTCTTTTAAAATTTGCAATTTCGGTAATTCAAATCCGTTTTTAATATTATAATTATCCTCTTGAGAAACCGTAACAGGCCACCCAGGATATTGCCTACTACTTGGGTCATTCATATCTATATTTCTACCCCAGCATTCAAAAGTAACCTGTCTATTAGGTTTGTTATATCTGATGATTCCGTAACCAGCAGCTCGAGTGTTTAGTCTATCACCAGATTCCATATCCTTCTTGAAGTTAGGATTCGCGATGGCTTCAACAGTTATCTTATTATTAAAGCCATCTAAAAACTCTCCCGTATAATACGGGGCTCCTTTTTTACGATTTTTCCCAGGTGTAGCTGGATCCCACCAACGCACCCAAAAGTTAGCAACTGCAGGTACCGCAAAAGAATATCCAGCATCATTCCATTCATCTACACCATGACGAATTACAGAACCTAAATGCTGATCTCCGGCAACCATGGTTGAAAAACTCTTACGTATTACTTTCAATGCCTTATTCCGTCCCGTTTGTGGCCATCCGTTAGAATCAAAATCAAATCTTATTTCACCTTTCCCCTGTTGACCATAATTAGCAGATTTACAAAATATGGTTTGTGATAGAACCGATTTCATTTCGACATCTTCCCAATCGGTAGTCCAATCTTCTAAAAAACTTAATTGCCTTTCTCCAAGCATAGTGGTTCCGGGCACATCAAACAGTTTGGGGTCCAAATTATTAAACCCCTTATTTTCCTTTCTTACCTTATCAGTAATAGGTTTTGGACCACTTTTAAATTTACGATCTTCTAAAATAGCGAAACTCATACCACCCCACTTCAAGCCTGTATAATAAACACCAATCCCACGTTCAATAGGTGTAGCATCATACGGATCTGGCAAATGGCTAGTCTGTGCACGCTCCACTTCCTTTATATATTCAACAGGCATATAGTAACCTCCCATATTACCATGTCTTGAAGACGCTTCTTTTCCACCAGCACCCCAAAGATTTCCTTGGCCTATATCATGGTCATCTGGCACTGTAATAGTAGGTGTATTTCTGATAATTTCCCCAAAATCACGTCCAAATTGTAACCAATGAATTAAATGAAAACTGTGATTGTAGATTTGATCGCCAGCAAAGTATAATAAGTCTGGCTTGTTCTTTTTTAAGTTATCAATAATATCGGTTTTTGGAATATTCCCATCATGTCTTGAGTAAATGGAATTACACGAAAATGTAGCCATTACAAATTCATCTTTATTCACCGGGTTCTTTCTAATAATACCGTTATAAAATGCTTTATCCATAAAAACAACACGGTATTCTACTTCTTTAGTATCATCCCAATTTTCTAACCTAAAATGTGCTGTGTAGCCTGGGTATTCAATTCTAGAATGGTCAACAGTTTCCCAATTTCCATTCTTTTTTAATTGTAAATCAGCTTCAAAAGGCTCATAATCCTGAATAGGATAAAATTGAGCCGTCATTTTTACAATGTTTTCATGTACTGTATACAGTGCAAAACAAATACGGTCTTTAGGTTTTATTTTTTTTGTATACTCAAATGTTCCTAAATCTTGAGAATAACCAACAGAAAATACTATTAAAAAAGTCAATAAAAATAAGGGTGATTTTTTAAGTAAAAACATGCGCATAAAATTTCAATAAATATAGTTAACACCTACCTAATTAACCGAGTCAAATGATTCTTTTTTAGTTACATTTGGTTAATAACTATCGTTTCTTAAGCTCAATAAAACAGTAATATATTTTTTATATAGTCTGTGTTACTTTGAAACTCTGTAAAAAAATCAGAAATAAATTATTTCACTCTTTTTGCTAACTCCTCGCTTGATATGGTTATTAACTTACCTATTGGTTTATTATTCCTGTAGGTTACAAGTCTAAGCATATCTACATCTTCTGATAAAACAATAGTTTCGCTATATTTAGGATGATATTGATTAGGTATTGCATTATCCAAAGTATAATAAATAGTTAGATCTTTCACTTCTGTAGACAATTCAACTTTTAATAATCCATTTTTATTTTTTGTCACCTCTATTATTGGGTCGTACATGCTAGTTGCATAGTTTATCTGTGAATGATCTAATCTTTTAAAATGGTTTTCAATTTTACCTATAAAGTTATCCCAATTCTTCTTCTGATTTGGAGACCATAAAGATTCAGAAATTGCGAATGCCCTTGGATAGCTCATATATTCAACCTGAGGTTCAGTTGGTATTTGCTCCGTCCACAGGTTTCCTTGCCCTCCTAAAACATAAGTTGAATCTATACCTTCAGGTAAGATATTATAATCATAAACCTTTTTAATTCGGGAATCCCTATATACAGGTGCCTCAACCGAACGGTCTCCCTGACGTAAATCTAAATAATAGAAAGGGCTTGGACTCATTACCACAAAATGCATTTGTTCCGCAGCTTTTATTCCCGCATTATGCCAACTGCGCCAGTTCATAATAGCTGCATCTTGAGACAAATCTTCTTCCAAAATTTCATCCCATCCAATTAGTTTCTTTTTGTTTTTATATACAATTTTGGCCACACGATTATTGAAATAGCCTTGAAGTTCTTCAACGCTATGAATATTTTTTTTCTTCATAAAGGCCTGAACATCAATATCTTTTTTCCAAAAACCTTTATAACATTCATCTCCACCCATGTGAATATATTCGAATGGAAACAAGTCAGCTACTTCGGAAAAAACTGAATCAAGAAATTCATAAACTTTTTCATCAGTTGGATTAAGGCTATTATCTATAAACATTTCAAAATCTGAGGGCCCAAACCATTTTGAAAAATTTGTTCCCGGATTTACTACAGCATTAGGGTCCTTAGTAACACTTAATTCTGGATAAGCAGCTATAGCGGCCATACTGTGACCTGGTACATCAATTTCAGGAAGTATCTCTATGTAACGTTCTTTAGCGTAAGCAATAATCTCCCTTATATCATCCTGTGTATAAAACCCTCCATACGTTGGAGACTCATTAGGTTTGGGTTCTGAATGCTGCCCAAATGTTCCGGTTCTAGGCACACGCCAACTTCCAATTTCAGTAAGCTTAGGATAACTTTTGATTTCTATTCGCCAACCCTGATCATCTGTTAAGTGCCAATGAAAAATATTGTATTTGTATCTAGCTATTTGGTCTATGTATTTTTTAATATAATCTTTTGAGAAGAAATGTCTACTCACATCTAACATAATACCACGCCATTCAAAACGCGGATAGTCAACGATATTTACAACTGGCAGCTGCCAATTCACACTTTTTGTAGATTTACTCTCAATTTCTGGCGGGAGAAGCTGTAATAAGGTTTGCACACCATAAAACAAGCCTTTGGGAGTATTAGCCCTTATCCGAATATTTTTTTGGGTTACTTCAAGATTATAACCCTCTTTTCCGATTTTTGCATTAAACTTTGTATTAAGCTTAAGTTGTATTCCTCCTTTATCAGAATGTGCAATGGATAAATCAAAGCCAGTAGCCGGCCTTATCTTATCTGCTAAATAAGCTGCAATATTTATTACTTCATCTTGTTCAGAAGGAACTATAATTTCAGTTGATTTATTTAGAGTATAAAAACCTGAACCTTGCTCTATTTCAACTGGCTCAGGTATTATGTTGAAACTTTGAGCAATTACCTCTGAGCCTATAAGAAGGAGGGATAAAACAACAAATTTGACAATGGCATGAAAGGACAATTGATTTTTCATATGATTTACTATTTATTCGAAAAAGCTTTCTCTTTCAATATAAGTATCTTATATGATTTACTTTAATTAATCATGAAAATTTAAATTTCTAAATACTTTAAAAATTCATTTCTTGACATATCTTCCGCCCCTAAACTTTCCAAATGACTGGTGTATATTTGGCAATCTATTAGCTTATAATTCGTGTTTTTAATAAAGCTAATAAATGCCACTTTGCTAGCATTACTTTCTTTAGCAAACATACTTTCTCCACAGAAAACACCATTGTTTAAATCAACACCATAAAGACCCCCTACAAGACTATCTCCATTCCAAACTTCTACAGATTTAACATATCCTAGTTTATGAAGCTTTGTATAAGCCTCTATCATATTTTGGGTTATCCACGTCCCCTGTTGTCCATTACGTTTTGTTTTAGCGCATTCTGTAATAACTTCTTTAAAAGCCTTATTTACGGTGATTGTATAGTCTTTATTTCGAATACTCTGTTTCATGCTTTTAGAAACTTTTAATTTCTCTGGGAATAATATAAAACGAGGATCTGGACTCCACCATAACAAGGGTTCTTCAGAATCAAACCAAGGAAAAACACCTGATTTATATGCCAATATTAATCGTTCTACAGAAAGATCTCCTCCAATAGCCAGCAAGCCTTCCGAACTTGCTTCATTTACATCTGGGAACCATAAATCTTGACCTAAATAGAACATTGGATAAAAATAAAAAACCTCAACTGATATAGTCGAGGTTTTTTTAGATTCTTGCAGTCATAAGAATGACTTAAAATTTTAGAATGGTAAATCGTCGTGATCTTCTTTATTTAATTCTCCTGCAGGCTCAAAAGCATCCATTGGAGGAACTGGAGGTACATTTCCGTCTGCCGGCTCTTGCTGTAATGCTTCAATTCGCCATCCTTGAATAGAATTAAAATATTTAGTTTCACCTTGTGGGTTCACCCATTCCCTACCACGTAAATTGATGTTTACTTTTACTTGTTGACCTACCTGAAAACTGTTCAGCAAATCTGTTTTATCTTGAACAAATTCTACCATAATATGTTGCGGATATTGCTCTTCTGTAGTTACAACTAATTCTCTCTTTCTGAACCCATTTGCTCCAAAAGTTTGAGTTTCTCCAATAACTTTAATTCTTCCTTGAACTTCCATTAATTTCTATTTATATCTAATTATTACTTATTTACTTAATAATATTTTCCAAGCACTTTCTACATCACCAAAGCTTAAGTAGTTCTGTGCTAATTTATGTTTTTCTTTTTGACTTGCCGTTTTTACATTAGGATGATTTTCACTTACATCATCAATAAACATTTTAACTTGTTCATTATTTGGTAAGGCTTCCACATTACCTAACATACCTAAATCGTTCCCTGTTAAAATCATACTATTTCTAATAGACAACGGTATACTATCAACACCTATTCCTAAAGTAGACAACGGTTTTGGTATTTCAAAAAAACCTTCATTTGCTCTACTATAAAAGCTGCCTCCAGCACGTGCTACCAAATCTAATTTTGTTTGATCTATAGCTTTTTCATTATTTAAAACTTCGTCATCAATATGAAGTTTAATTACCTCGCAAACAACCAAGTTTCCTGCACCTCCTTTATCTCCTAAAGCTATTACATCGTTCACTTTACACTCAAACTGAACCGGTGATTCGGCCACCCTAAAAGGTTCTACCAAATCTGATTTCAACATGGTTAAACCCGATTTCTCAAACTCATTAACATCTTCAGGATATTCCGTACTACTTAATGACATTTGATGCACAATCTCATAATTCACCACATTTATAACTACTTCTTTGGTGGCTTCAACATTATGCAATGTATGTTTTGTTGTGTTATCCCTAACCCTTCGTGCAGGCGAAAAAATCATGATGGGCGGGTTTGCACTAAACACATTAAAAAAACTAAAAGGTGACAGGTTAGGAACTCCGTTTACATCAACTGTACTAGCAAAAGCTATGGGCCTAGGCGCTACTGCACCTAAAAGATAGCTATGTAACTTTCCTGTTGATAAATCCTTAGGTTCAAATGACGCCATTAAAACACTTTTAATTTCAACAAATGTAACCAATCTGAAGTGCTACTAAAAACATATTTACTAACAACTAGGGCAATAATATTAACAGATTTACATTATATTACATGTTAAATAAGCTTTTGATGATATTCACTAAACACCAAAATGCCTTCCGTTGGGTAATTATTGTTGCTTCGTTTATTATTGTTTCTGTTATTATGTGGAAAACCTACGAATTTTTCCAACATTTTAAGCATGAAGAACGTACTAAAATGGAGAATTGGTCCTTCGCACAATCTGATATTATTAATTCTGACACCAACACAAATCTTGACCTTACATTAAAGGTTTTAAACAGTAACCAAACTACGCCAATAATAGAGATTTTAGACAACGGGGAAATTGGAAGTCATAATAATATTGATGAATCTAAATTAACGGAATCAAAAATGGTCAAAAAACTCATTGCAAGGTTTGAAAAGGAAAACAAGCCTATTGAGGTTATTCTTGACGGCAGACTTCATAGTACAATATATTACGGAAACTCCCCTTTATTAAATAAACTTAAGTATTACCCTATTGCACTAATACTTATTGTAGTGCTTTTTGGAGCGGTAATTTTCTTCTTTTACAGTAGCAATAAAAATGCCACCCAAAACAAGTTATGGTCTGGAATGGCAAAAGAAACGGCGCATCAAATTGGCACACCTTTATCATCACTAATTGGATGGACCGAAATTTTAAAAAGCGAAAATGTAAATCCTGACTATATTTCTGAAATAGAAAAAGATGTAGACAGATTGCAAATAATTACTGAAAGGTTTAGTAAAATAGGATCTCTACCAACCCTAGAAACGGCCAATATTATTGAAGAAACCATTGAGTCTTATGATTATTTAAAAGCCAGGTCATCTAACCTTATAGAATTTGAACTTATTAAACCAGATGATTACATTCCCGTTAACCTAAACAAGCAACTTTATAGTTGGACTATTGAAAACTTAGTTAAAAACGCCATTGATGCTATGAAAGGGCGTGGGAAATTAACAGTTGAAATTTCTGAACTTGAAAACGACATTAAAGTGAGTGTGTCAGATACTGGGAAAGGTATTTCTAAAAAGCACTATACTAAGATTTTTGAACCCGGATTTACCACAAAAAAGCGTGGTTGGGGGTTAGGACTATCTCTAACAAAACGCATTATTGAAGATTTTCATGATGGTAAAATTAAGGTCCTTAATTCTGAAAAAGAAAAAGGAACTACCATTCAAATTAGTTTAAAACGGGCTTAGATTATGACTGAATCGTTTATTAAATTAAAAGAGGTTGTATTGAAAAACAACTGTCCGGAATGCTATAGTAACGAAGGTTTGCGATTAAGTTTCAAGCAAAAACTGATTGAAACTAAGTTTTATAAATCTATTACTTCAGAAGTTAATCATTCTTTAGAATGTAAAGTTTGTAATACCACTATTTATCCTGTCCAATGGACAGATGATATTGAACGTGTATTTGAATATCAACAAAAAGCCGTTAAACCAAAAAAGGCTTCAAAATATTTAAAACAAGCCTCTTGGATATCTATTTTATTATTCGCTTTAGTAATTATTACAATTACAATTTTAGCAATTTATCCTAACCTATAAATGGGATTGAATGGCACTAGCAATTTCCTGAAATTCTTCAGACGACAGCTTTACTTTTTGAATAAATCGTGCATCATCCATAGAGTGTAATGGAATTAAATGAACATGCACATGCGATACTTCTAACCCTATAACAGAAACTCCAACTCTTTCACATGGAATAGCTTTTTCAATAGCCATTGCCACGGTCCTTGAGAAACTCATTAATCCGTTATAAGTAGTTTCATCTAAATCGAAGATTTTATCAACTTCCTTTTTAGGTATACAAAGTGTATGCCCCTTACTATTTGGATTCACATCAAGAAACGCCAAATAATCTTCTGTTTCGACAATTTTATAACATGGTATTTCGCCATTAACTATTTTAGTGAAAATTGAAGCCATAATAAATTCTAATTATCTTGAAATCTCTATAATATCAAATTTCATAACACCATTTGGCACTTGAATTTCTGCTACATCACCAACAGATTTTCCTAATAGTCCTTTTCCAATAGGTGAATTCACCGAAATTTTACCAGAAGCTAAGTCTGCTTCTCCATCAGCCACTAAAGTATAGTTCATTTCCATACCGTTAGTTTGATTCTTTATTTTAACTTTTGATAATACTAATATTTTAGAATTATCTAATTGAGATTCATCTATCACCCTTGCACCAGCCAAAGCTTCTTCTAGTTTAGAAATTCTCATTTCTAACATTCCTTGAGCTTCTTTAGCAGCGTCATATTCGGCATTTTCACTTAAATCGCCTTTATCTCTAGCTTCAGCAATAGCTCTTGAGGCTTTTACACGCTCAACATCTTTCAATTGCTTCAACTCATCTCTTAATTTTTTTAATCCTTCAGGTGTATAGTAAGATACTTTACTCATAACTTCATCGTTTTTAATAAAAAGATGCTGAACAAGTCCAGCATCAAAAAAATCCCGCTTTCACGAGATTGTATTGCAAATATACAAAATAATTAAGTGGGTTTAGTTTTTATTGTAAATTGCATTTCATTTTTAAAATATGAAGTTTATATACTCCCTTATCGGCTTAATTCTATTAAGTGCTTGCAGTGGTAATTCTGAAGAAGACGAAAACTGCAAGTTTTTATTAGACATTAATGTTCGTGAAACAATAGATTTAAGTTTACCTCAGTATAGCCAGTTACAATTTGCGGGGAATTCTGAATACATCCCCTTTGGAGGAAATGCCGGTATTATTGTCGCAAGTACTGGTTTTGATTTTTATGCATGGGATGCCAGTGACCCTAATCATGTGCCAAGTGCTTGTTCTGCCTTAGTGCCTTCTGGTTTAGAAGCTACTTGTGGTTGCTCTGATAAAAACAAATATAGCCTTATTACTGGTGCACCTTTAGAAGATTCATCATTGCGTTGTTCCCTAAAGTTTTATAGAGTTGAAAAAAACGGGAATAGCCTTTTAATTTTCAACTAAAAAAAAAGCGACTCATTTTGAGTCGCCTTTAGCTTTATTATTCATTTAAATTTAGAACTTCAATGTTGCTCCAACTAAAAAGTTGGTTGTTGCCTGCGGATAATATCCAGTTCCCTCTATTGTTGTAATTGCAATCGGATCTGACCAATCATCATCATAAGTATAATAATAACCGTTAGAAACATATTTCTTATTGAATATGTTATTAACTAAACCTGATAAGATTATTGACTTGAATAACTTATTTGGTTTTATTTCAAAATTGATATTAAAATCATTAACAAAATAACTATCTAGTTTTGAAAACTCAGAATCTACATTACCCATATATTGCTCACCAACATATTTGCTTAAGAAAGATAACTGAAGATTTTTAGCAGGGTAGAAATTAAAAGCATTTCCTACTACTAAATCAGGTGAAAAAGAAATATTAGTATTCCCTAAATTAACCAAAGCACCATCAATTGAGGCACTAAAATCTCTATTTTTATTACTACTTAATGCAATGTTAGTTGAGGTGCTAAATGATTTACAGAATTGAATATTGGCATCAATTTCTAAACCTAATCTATAGCTCTTACCACTTGTGGCTCTTATAGGACTTCCAACATCATCAAGTCCCCCTGTTAATACTAATTGGTTTTGGTAGAACATATAATAAATATTACTACTAATCGCTAATTTATCTGTGTTGTGTCTCCACCCCAATTCAATATCATTTAGAGTTTCATTTTCTGTAACACCATTTTCGAAATCATCTCTATTTGGTTCTCTATTGGCTCTTGCGAAGGACACATACAAACTATTATTAATATTTGCCCGATACGTTAAACCTAATTTAGGATTGAAAAAACTAAAGTTAGCATCTGTTACAAATGGTGCTCTATCTGAATTTAAACCATTGGTTTTATAACTCACAAAACGCCCTTGTAAATCAACAAATCCAGTAACATCATCAGATAATTTAAAAGTGGCTTTAGAGAATACGCTGAAGTCATTTTTAGTGGCATCACCATCATAATATTGATCACGAATATCAGTATTTGGAGCTAAAGCAGATCCCCAAATAACTTCACCGAAATGATCTCCTGTATAAACACTATATGATAACCCAGTGATAAGCTCAATGGATTGATCTTTGTAAGTTACATTAGCATTAGCTACATAAAAATTGTTGTCTAACCAACGACGGACGATTACATCGGAATCATCTTCAATTAAATTAGCAAAGTCTTCTGCTGACTCTTCTAGTTTATATTGCTCAAAATACCCTTTTCCTTTGGTATAATTTAAACCAATATTAGTAGACCAATTATTATCAAAACGTTCGTTCCAATGTAATTGATAATGATCTTGCCAATAATTATCGGTTTCATTTTCATAAGTGTAGGGGTTTTGACGACGATCTTCCTTCAATTGTGCAGCATCTAAACCGTACCAAGACTGATAAGTATACTCTTTATTACCAAAAGTCAAAGCCTTAATCAAAGTATTACCATCTTTATAAATACCTTGCAAGAAATACGATTTTAAATCTGTAAAAGCTCTATCTACATAACCATCAGAATCTATTTTTGAAAAGCGCCCTGAGATTTCAAAATAATCGTCAATTAGTCCCGTACTTAATTTAACTGTATGTTTTCTGGTATTATAACTACCAAAACTATTTGAAATTTCGGCATAAGCTTCTTTTGCAAAAGCATCTGTCAATACATTTAAACTAGCACCAAAAGCACCGGAACCATTAGTTGAAGTTCCAACACCACGTTGCAATTGTAAGCTCTCTGTAGACGATGCAAAATCACCTAAATTTACCCAAAATGTTCCTTGGCTTTCAGGATCGTTGTACGGAATTCCATTAATAGTTACATTAACTCTTGTTGCATCTGTACCACGCACACGAATTCCTGTGTAACCTATACCCGCTCCCGCATCACTTGTTGTAACCACTGACGGCAGATAATTTAGCAAGACAGGTAAATCTTGCCCTAAATTACGTTTTGCTAATTCTTCCTTTTTTACATTTGAATGAGTAATTGGAGAATCTGCATCAACCCTTACTGCCTTTACTAAAACTTCATCTAGCTTTTCTGTATTGGTTGAATCTTGTTTAACTTGATTTTGTTGCGCACATACGCTGACCGATAACACAAACAGTGTTAAAAAAAGAAATAAATTTTTCATGTCGATTAAAAAAAATAATAATCGAATAAAAAGAGGTAATTATTCTTTATGTTAATTAAAAATTGATTTTTGATACTCTTAATATTAAGACCTATCTACTTAGCTCTAGGTAACAAACCAAAAAATATCTAAACGGCGATTATCGCCTTCCTAAACAGCATTACCTGTTCTAGGTTCAATGGGTATGATCTCAGCCACTTTTAAGGCACCCCTTTTTGAGAACGCCGCAAAGATATACTAGAAATACGAAATATGAATTACGTTTTGTGATTTTTTTAGTCAATATTCGGTTTGCGCCTGTTTGCCTTTTTTTCTGATTTTATTCGTTTGTTCTTTAAACGTTTTCTAATTACCGACTTAGGTGTTTTAGTTGAAATTCGTCTTTTTTGAACTGTAAGAGACCCTCTAATTATATCGAAAAACCGTTTTATAACTAGCCCCTTATTTTTATGTTGACTCCTTGTTTCATCGCATTGCAGAATTAGTAAGCCTTCTTTTGTTAATCTGTTTTGAAGTTTTAGTAACAATAAATTCTTTTGATCTTCCGAGAGAGCTTTAGAATCTTTTAGGTTAAAAAGCAACTCAGTTTTACTAGCTACTTTATTCACATGTTGACCTCCACTTCCAGAGCTTCTAACAGCTTTAAAAGTAAGTTCTTTTAGCAAGATTTCTTTGTTAAACATTACTTTACCTGATGAGCCGGATTAAGCAAATCATTCACTGTTTTTACCGGATTAAATGTTTCCAAGGGCACTTCAACAAAAACTGAATTCCAATATGCCATACTACCATTCCAGAGCCCAGGAAGTTCTAGAGCTTTAATATCAGTTCCATTTTGAGTTTTCATGGTTATAAAAGCCGCATCAGGATCTACGTACTTTTTAAGATTGAATTTCTCTCCTTTATAATTTCTTACTCCACAAACTAAATCTGTGGGATTAAAATGAGTTGCTTTATAAACTATTGCCTGTTGCTCTTTATCACTGAAATTAATTTGAGCAAATTCCACTATTTGAAGCGAGACATTACCATGATCATCTTTAACCCAAAATGGACCTCCACCAGGTTGCCCTTCATTTTTAACCATGCCGCAAACTCTTAAAGGTCTATTGAATTTTTCTTTTAAATAAGTTGCTTTTCCTTCAGAACTAAATGCATCAAAATCTTGCGATATAGATACGTTCAACCTATGAATTAAAAACAAGGCCATGATTTTGAAATCTTCAGTATCACAATCATTCTTATCTAGTTTATTCAAATAGGCAAATATCTTTTCTTGAATATTGAGTAGAACTCCTGCAAGCAATTTTTTATATTCTGAAATTGAACTGTTCTTTTCGGCTACAGCAATATTATCAATGTTCTTTATAAAAAGAAGATCATAATCTAATTCATTTAAGTTTTCTAATAGAGCTCCATGACCAGCAGGCCTGAACAATATAGATCCATCTTCTTTTCTGTATATAGAATTATCTGTATTCAATGCTAAGGTCTCAGTTTCTTCCTTTTGATAAGAATAAGAAACATTAAAAGCCACATCTGTTTCCTTTTGTAATTCGTTACTTATTTTTCCAAATTCTTTCTTAAAAAAATCATGATGCTTTTCTGAAACTGTAAAATGAAGATTAGCCTTATTATTTGAACTAGCGTAAATAGTAGATTCTAATAAATGCTCTCTGAAAGCAGAAACTGGTTCATCTTCATACTTATGAAAGGGCAATAATCCTTTTGGGAAAAAACCATAATTTAAAGCATCATCATCTACCATAGCTCTTACAAAAGCCAAAGATTTTTCACCAATAGACAACTTATCATAATCCAGATTTAAACCTCTTATATAATTGATTACTTCATTATAAAACGGGAACGCTTCCAAATCTTCAAAAAAGATTTCCAACAAATTATCATTATGCCGTTCAATGAATTGCTTTAATGTGCTTTTATTCGGATTAAAATTTTTAAGAAACTGGAACAAAAATTTAAACATCCTAGTTGCTGCACCAGAAGCTGGAACAAATTTTACAATTTCAAGATTATTCTTTTTACCATCAAAAAGTTGAATAAGTTCTTGTGATTCAGCTTCAGAGAAACGCTCAATACCCCTTCCAATAGTTGCAGCCGCCAACAATTTAGAATATGACATGCCGTTCTTTAAACGTTGTATTTGAGAGTTTACTTGATCTATAGTAATACCCTTATTATGTATGTGTTGAATATCTTTTTCTGTAAACATTACTTTTTATTTAATAGATTATCAATCTGCTTAACAGCTTCTTCCAATCTTTCTTTCATATTTCCTTTAAGTAGAATATAAGGCCTATTTTGCTTTATTAATTCATCTTGAAAAGCCTTAAACATACGTGTTCTTTCATTTGGTTTATCGCGTAAATCATCCGCTTCCCAAGGTGTATCAATATAGGTTAAAAAATACAAATCGTAAGTGTTTTCTATGGCGTATTTCTCTAGAAATGGATCACATTTCCCTGCGTAATATGCTTCCGAATAAACTTTGGTTTCCAAAAGATCTGTATCACAAATTAAAATGGAATCTGCTTTTTTTGCCAAATCATTTTCAAGTCTCATTTGACCCTTTGCAATGGGTAATAAATCTTTCTGTTCACAAGTTTTACGTTCGTTATTCCATTTATTTTGAAGATACTCACGTGCATACTCAGGCACCCAAACTGAATTATAATGTCTGGCAAGTTGCCTAGACAAAGTTGTTTTGCCTGTAGACTCTGGACCAAACAAAACTATTTTTATGCAGTTTGCTGGTTGCTGTTTAAGGTCTTTTTCCATGCTAAATATCCAAATATAGCTATAATTGTAAATACTAAATACTGAAGGCTTGTGAGCGTAAATCCTTTATAAAAATAAAGTGGCACTGAAATAATATCACCTACTATCCAGTAAATCCAATTTTCAATTTTTCGTCTTGCCATTAACCACATTCCAACAAAGAATATTGCCGTGGTTATGGTATCAATATAAGCCACCCAGCTCGTCCATTTATCAAAGGTTTTGTATACTATAAACACGAACAATAAAGTTGCAAAGAAAATAAAAACACTGGCTACGTTTTCCTTTTTGGTACTTCTTGAAATTGGGGTTACATGGGTTTCATCTACTTTTCTAGTCCACACAAACCAGCCATAAACACTCATTATAAAATAGTATCCGTTTATCATCATATCCCCAAGAAGTTCCCATTTTAAAAGTAGGTATACAAATATGATGGTACTAATCATTCCAGTTGGGAATACTAAAACTTTGTTTTGCTTGGAATACCAAACTGAGAGGAACCCGAAAATTATTGCTATAGACTCTAAAGCTATATCTATAGTTTCATACCCCGAATACTGCTCGAAGAAAAATTCAAAAATGAGGCTCATAATCGTGTCTATCAGATTTTACGATTTTCATGTGCAACAAACCCCTATCTATTAAATCAAAAGCCTCTTTTATTTCTGAAGTTAACAGATTCATTACCTCATCATAATCACCATAAACCTGTGTACTTAAAGGGTTCTCCAAAACATTTAAGTTGGAGGCTCTAAGTTTTTTTATAAAATGAATAATTGCAGGTTCAAAATCGTCATGCAATGGTGTTAGTGTTAATTCTACTGATATTTTCATATTATTTTTTTATCTCTTTAAAAAACGATTCATCCTCCTCAAAAGCAGTACCAATAACAACTAGGTCTGCACCGCTTTTGTAAGCCTCATCTAGATCCTCTTTTGTTCTTATTCCTCCTCCAACTATAAGAGGTATTTTTAATTCTTTTTTTGCTTCAACAATTATCTTATTCGAAATTGAATTAAGAGCACCACTGCCTGCTTCCAAATATATCAATTTCATACCTAAAAGCTCACCTGCTTTAGCTGTATCAACAATTTTCTGAATACTATTTCTTGGCATAGGGCTAGTTCCTGTTACTCTTTCAACTGCTGATTCTTTTCCACTTTCAATCAAAATATACCCTGTTGAAATCACCTCAAGATTTGTCTTCTTCAATTTTGAAACTGAATCAATATGTTTCCCTATTAAATACTCAGAATTCCTGCCTGAAATAAGTGACAAAAACAAAATTGCATCTGCTTTATCTGTTATCTGATACACATCACCAGGAAACAATATAACAGGAAGCTTAGTATGGCTTTTTATTTCCTCAACTAAAAGGTCTGTTGAATTTTCATCAACCGTACTCCCTCCAACAAAAACATGAGTAGTAATAGATTGATTCAATTTTGAAATAAAAGCTCCAACTTTTTCAATAGTCATCTTATCTGGGTCAATCAAAACCGCCAGAAGCTTCTTTCCATTTAAAACGGATGATAGTATGTTGTTATAAATTGTATCCATTTAAGCAATTGCATAAGCACATGAAAACCCTTCAAATTCTAAAAATTGAATGCTGTATCGATACTTCTTGTTTTTATAATCAATCCATGCAGTGGTTTCCTGATCTTCAATGTTAAACGGAATCACCAAACAATGATCTTTAAAACTCAACCCTGGGGTTGCAAAAAGCTTGTATAATGATTCTTTAATGCACCAAAGTAGGGTTAATTTTTTTATATAATCGGATGCTTCTTCGTTTAAATAATCATTTTCGTAATCAATAAACTTATGAGCAATGATTGTTATTTTATCTCGTTGTTTTTCAACATCAATCCCAACAATTAAATCACTAATAATAACTGCTGAAAAATTAAAGGAATGTGTTATTGAAATCTGTTTACCATCTTTTAAATGTGGTTTTCCACATTCATCATAAAACAAATCAGAATCCTGATAACCGAATTCTCGCAACAAATGTCTCACACTTAAAAAACCTCGCTGGTGCATTTCGCTTTTCATATCTTCAACACGTTCTTGACTTGCTACAGTTAAAGCTAAAGGTTTCATAAGTTCTTTGTACGACTCAGAAATCTTCCAGATTTTAACACAAGTTTGTGAGTTGGGGATAATGGTTTTATAAAGAGGCATTTAATATTCTGAAAGTTATTGGTTATCTTTGCACCGCCTTAAGCGAATTTAATATTTTGATTAGCGAATTTAAGTATTTTAGGCACTAATCACAATCAAGTTTAGGTTTTAAAACAAAAAGAAAAATTGATATGAGCACAAAAACAATTCCTTACGTTGCGAATAAAGTAAAAGATATTTCACTATCCGATTGGGGAAGAAAAGAGATTGAATTAGCCGAAGCAGAAATGCCTGGGTTAATGAGTCTTCGTGAAGAATACAAGGAGTCCCAACCTTTAAAAGGAGCACGTATTGCTGGTTGTTTACATATGACTATTCAAACAGCAGTGTTAATTGAAACTTTGCAAGCTTTAGGTGCCGAGGTAACTTGGAGTTCTTGTAACATCTTCTCTACACAAGATCAAGCTGCCGCAGCTATTGCTGCTGCAGGAACTGCTGTTTATGCTTGGAAAGACATGACTGAAGAAGAATTTGATTGGTGTATAGAACAAACTTTATTTTTTGGTGAAAACAGACAACCGTTAAACATGATTTTGGATGATGGAGGTGATTTAACCAATATGGTTTTAGACAAATATCCAGAATTAGCTGCAGGAATTAACGGTTTATCTGAAGAAACTACTACAGGTGTTCACAGGCTTTATGAACGTGTAAAAAATGGAACACTCCCAATGCCTGCAATTAATGTAAATGATTCTGTCACAAAATCTAAATTCGACAACAAATACGGTTGTAAAGAAAGTGCTGTAGATGCAATACGTCGTGCCACTGATATTATGTTGGCAGGAAAACGTGTTACGGTTTGTGGTTATGGCGATGTTGGTAAAGGTACGGCAGCGTCTTTTAAAGGCGCAGGAAGTATCGTTACCATTACAGAAATAGACCCAATATGTGCTTTACAAGCTGCTATGGATGGTTTTGAAGTTAAAAAACTGGAAACTGTAATTGGCAATACAGATATTGTTATTACAACCACAGGAAATAAGGATATTGTACAAGGACGTCATTTTGAAGCTTTAAAAGACAAGGCTATAGTTTGTAACATCGGGCATTTTGATAACGAAATTGATATGGCTTGGTTAAACGAAAACCATGGTCATACCAAAAACACTATCAAGCCTCAGGTAGATAAATACACAATCAACGGAAAAGATATTATTATACTTGCCGAAGGTCGTTTAGTAAACCTAGGTTGTGCAACAGGTCACCCAAGTTTTGTAATGAGTAACTCATTTACAAACCAAACTTTAGCACAAATTGAACTTTGGAATAATGCCGATGCTTACAAAAACGATGTGTATATGTTGCCTAAAGCATTAGACGAAAAAGTAGCAAAACTACACTTAGCTAAAATAGGTGTTGAGTTAACAGAATTGCGTGAAGACCAAGCGGAATACATTGGTGTTACAGTTAAAGGCCCATACAAGCCAGAGCATTATAGATATTAATCTAGACTTCTTAGATTCCTAGATTTTTAGAATATCAGATGAAATCCCAAACAGAAATGTTTGGGGTTTTTTATTTGGGGGTTACCCTTTCAGGTCAGGCTTTACTAATTGTGTTAAAATTACTAATTAATGTATTCATGAATATAAATATTTCACTACTCGCTCCCTCCTTCGTCTGGGAGCTCAAACAGACCGTTCAATCCATAACGCAGAATCACAAAGTGCAACAAACACATGTATAGTTCTCGGTTTTGATTGCCCAAAACTTATACAGATAACAAATAAAAAAATGTCGCTAAAGATTTATTCATAAAACTTTAAACGGCAGCAAGCATAATATAGTGTGCAACTAGGAAACAATAACCTTCTGCAAGCAAAACCTGTTTTCAACAAAAAAGCCCTTTCTGTTTCCAGAAAGGGCTTTTTTAATATCATTAAACCTTAATCTTAAGCATCAAATGGCTCAATGGATACATAAGATTTATTGTCTTTCTTTTTTGTGAATTTTACAATACCATCTACTCTGGCATGTAATGTATGATCTTTAGAAGAATATACGTTCTCACCTGGGTGATGTGTATTTCCTCTTTGTCTTACGATAATGTTTCCTGCAATTGCAGCTTGACCACCAAAAATCTTAACACCTAAGCGTTTCGATTCTGATTCTCTACCGTTTTTCGAACTTCCGACTCCTTTTTTATGTGCCATTTTATTTCGATTTTATATTGTTATACTAACTTAATGCAGCAATTAAATCGGCTTTCTTCATTGAAGAAATCCCAGTAACTCCTTTTGCTTTAGCCAATTCTTTTAATTCAGCAACAGTTAATTTGCTTAAATCTTGAGTAACTTCAGCTGGTTTAGCTTCTGCTTTTGGTGCCTCAGCTTTAGGTGCTTCTTTCTTAGCAGCAGCTTTAGCTGGTGCAGCTTTTTTAGCTCCTGAAGCAGCAATACTTTCAATTACTATTTCTGTTAAAGCTTGACGGTGACCATTTTTTACACGGTAACCTTTACGTCTTTTCTTTTTGAAGACGATTACTTTATCACCTTTAAGGTGCTTAACGACTTTTGCTCCTACTTGAGCGCCGTCTATAGCCGGGGCGCCTACAGTTACATTGTCACCATCTGCAACAAGAAGAACATTATCGAAAGCTACTTTCTTTCCTTCTTCTGTTTGTAAACGGTTAACAAAAACTTTTTGGTCTTTTTCAACTTTGAATTGATGCCCTGCTATCTCTACAATTGCGTACATAGCGTAACGTTTTTATTAATTAATTCTATTAAACAAACACCTTTGATTCCTCAAAGGCGGGTGCAAATATACTGCTAAATAATTAAACTACAAACGTTTTATTTATTTTGAGAAATATTTCTGCTGTTCTTAAAAAGCTGCATGACTGCTAAGGTAGCTACTACGGTTGTTGCCAACCCCATAACGGCTACAACAAAAGTCACCATACCTATATCAACTTTAAATTTACCATTAAAAGTTTGCATCAATTCAGGCAAAAAATCAGGATTTACCTCAGTGGAATAAAATAAAAAGAAAGCAGTGAATAATAGAGTTGCAACAAACCCTGTAATCATGCCTGTTTTAAACCCTTCTCCATAAGAAAACGAATCAGATAATTGAAACTTACTTAATCTTACCGCTTCATATACACCAAAACCAGTGATGAGTGCATTAAAAAAACTAAAAGCAGGATTTATGTGTTTATTGAACAAGGATAAGATTAAAAAATATGCTATTAAAACAGCACTTGTTACAAGGCCAAATCTGACTGGAAGTGATAGTGTTTTCATCTTTTCTAGAGGTGTTAGGTTCTTAAATTTCGTGAAAAATTATGAGAATCAACAATTTAACTCTAAAATTTCAGATCGTTATCCCTTCTTTTTATGTGCTAAATACACCCCAATAAGAATTATAATAGTTGCAAATCCCTGCCAAAACCCAAAACGTTCTCCATCTAAAACCCCCCAAAAAACAGCTACAATTGGCATTAAATAAGTAACAGAAACAGCAAAAACTGGTGTAGATACTTGTACCAATTTATTAAATAACACTTTTGCCACTGCTGTTCCAAATAACGACAAGAGCAGCATATACAGTAATGCTGGTTTTAAATGTTCGTTAGTAAGTGTTTCTTCTTTAAAAAACCCTGTACTTATTAAAACTATAATTGCCGGAATCATGATAACTACAAAATTGCCAACGGCAATCGTTAATGCTTTTACATGCTGTAAATGTTGCTTTATAATATTTGTACTGGCAGCATACATGAATGTAGCTATAATTACTAAAGAAGCATAAAGATAATTTTGATTTGGGTTTAATGTAGCCCCATTCATAATTAGCATTATGGTTCCAATCAATCCAACAAATACTCCCAAAACCTGTCGCTTACTTGATTTCATTTTAAAAATCAAAAAACCAATTATTATGGTATTTAACGGCACTAAAGAGTTTAATATAGAAGCAATGGAGCTATCTATTTCCGTTTCTGCAAAAGCAAAAAGAAATGCAGGGAAAAAAGTCCCCAATAGTCCGGTTAGAATAATCCCTTTCCATTCTTTAATACGAATTTCTTTTACTCTTTTAAACCCTATAATGAACAGAAATGTTCCTGTGAATATGATTCTGATGGCTCCTAACTGCATTGGAGTCAAACCTACCAACCCCTTTTTAATAAGTATGAATGAGCTACCCCAAATTAATGAAAGTACAATTAGGTAAACCCATTTAATATTTCTTCCCATACCTATACAAATTTTGCATACACAAAAGTGCGTATTTTTAATTCAATACACAGCTTTATTTAGTAATTTTGCAATTGCATAAGGTGTTAATTAATTCTTAAGTCCTTTGATTATTAACGCTGTATTAGTAAATTGTTTATCCTTTTAAATTTCTATCATAATGAAAACATTAAAAAATATTATGGCCCTTGCAATAATGGTTCTAATAACTCTTAATTGCAAAAATGAAGTAAAACCAGAAGTTAAGACGGTTGACGTTGCTTCTGAAACTTCAAAAACTTTAGACCCAAACGCTAACTACACAAAAGCTGAATTTAAAATTGATGGTATGACCTGTGAAATTGGTTGTGCTAAGACCATTGAAAAGAAAATAGCAAAAATGGAAGGCGTAAAGTCTGCTAAGGTAGATTTTGACAGAAAACTAGCTATGGTTGAATATAATGATGCTAAAGTAACTACAACTTCTTTAGAAGAAACCGTAACTAAAGTTGCCGACATTTATAAAGTTAGTGATATGAAATCTGTTGATGATTTTTCGACAGGAAAGAAATGTGCTGATGACTGTAAAAAAGAATGTTGTGCAGATAAAACCGAAGTAGAGAAAAAAGCATGTGCAGAAGATTGTAAAAAGGCCTGTTGCGCACAAAAAGCTTAACGAGTTTTTATTAGAAATAAAGCTTCTCTTTTTAAGGGAAGCTTTTTTATTTCCACCTAAGGGTTTCCATAATATGCATAATATCTTTTTGAAGATAATTTGCTGCCGGTAAAATTGAATCATAATTAGGTCTCGCATAAAAGTATAAAGAACCTGTTAAAAAATGATTCACACTATCCGTTACATAAAACTGTGCAGGGGACGCGACATTACCCTTCACTTCAGACAAAGTACCATAAACTTTATGCTCTGCATTTTCATATGGTGTAACCGGAATCTCATCGGCTTTTTTAGTATGTTCTAAAGTGAATTTCTGAGCATCACGCAGAAAATTCTGCAAGTTTTTTTTATTGCCTTCAACCGCTTTATAGGTTAAAAAAATAGTTCCCTTTAGTGTTTGGTATTCTATATTAATACCATAGCTCTTTGTTGGAGCTTTCATTTCTTTTAAAGAAATATTTTCAGCTAATAAATTGGTTTCAAACGAAAAAGGCACTTTAAAATTAGACTTCACATATTTTGCTTCTGGGTAATCTAACCTTAAAAAAGCTTTAGGCTTTGGCTTATAATCTTCACCACAAGAAACACAAACAATAACCAGGAAAAGTAAAAAATAACGACTCATTAGGTAATAGTGAATTTTACAAGTTTAATTCTTTTTCGGTCTAAAGCTTCAATAGTAAAAACGTAATTTTTGAAATTTATTTTACTATTCAATTTCGGAAAGCTTCCAGATATTTCTAAAACAAAACCAGCAATGGTCTCGGCTTCACCTTTATTTTCTTCAAAAAGATCTTCGTCTTCAATTTTGGTTATTCTATAAATATCTTTTAAAGCTGTTTTCCCTTCAAACACATAGTTGTTCTCATCTAATTTAGAGTATTGCAAATCTTCATCATCAAACTCATCACTAATATCGCCTACAATTTCTTCAATAATATCTTCTAAAGAAATCAAACCAGAGGTTCCTCCATATTCATCAACAACAACTGCTAAATGCACTTTTTTATCTTGGAATTCAGCCATTAAATCGTCCAACTTTTTATTCTCTGGAACAAAAAATGGTTCTCTAATCAATTTTACCCAATTAAATTGTTTCTTATTTATATGAGGTAACAAATCTTTTACATAAAGTATCCCTTTAATTTGATCAATGTTATCTTCAAAAACTGGAATTCTTGAATACCCTTTTGCAATTATTTCAGGCATAATTTCTGCATATTTTTGCTCTACATTTAAGGCAAAAATATCAATGCGCGGACGCATAACTTGTTTAGTATCGGTATTTCCAAATGACACAATGCCCTGTAAAATCTTATGCTCCTCTTTAGTTGTATCTTCTTCACTTGTAAGCTCTAATGCTTGTGATAATTGATCTACACTCAAATTAGATTTACGTCTACCTAATTTATTATGGATAGCCAAGGTTACACTTTGCATTGGTAAACTAACGGGAGAAAAAACCACATCTAAAACCTTAAGCGGATACGCCATAAAAGAAGCAAACTTTACATTGTTTCTGCTAGCATAAATCTTGGGTAATATTTCACCAAAAAGCAAGATTAAAAAGGTAATTACAATTACTTCAATAATAAACTTCACTGTTGGATCTGAAATATTTCCAAAAATAAAATCGCCCAAATAAGCAAATAAAATAACCGTAGCAATATTTATAAAATTATTCGCAACAAGAATAGTTGCCAATAGCTTTTTAGGTCTGTCTAATAGTTTTGAAACTAATTGCAAGCGTTTAGACTTTTCCTCTAAACCTATTTCAATATCATTTTTACTCAGCGAGAAAAGCGCCACTTCGGCACCAGAAATAAGCGCAGAACAAATTAAAAGTATAATCAGCAATACAAAACCAGAAACAACTGAAAAATCAATTGTAATGAATAGGCTTACAAAACTGGAAGGGTCAGGGTCCAAATACTTTGGTTTTAGTTAAACAAAAGCCGTAAAAAAGGCTCATTAATTCTTTAAAACGGAAGGTCATCGTCTTGAACAGGTTCACTTGCAGCAGGCTGTTGATTGTTTGCAACAGGATTTTGAGCTGGCGCCGGTTTACTAGAAGCAGCGTTATTCTCACTTTCTTTTCTTGTAGATAAAAAAGTAAAATCGTTACACTGAATTTCTGTAGAATAGCGTTCATTTCCGTTATCATCTTGCCATTTACGTGTTTTTAAACGCCCTTCAATATAAACTTTATCGCCTTTACTTAAGTACTTTTCGCAAATTTCAGCGCCTTTATTTCTAACAACAATATTGTGCCACTCTGTATTGGTAACACGTTCATTAGTTTGTTTGTTAGTATAGGTTTCGTTTGTTGCTAAAGGGAATCTTCCAATGCATCCTCCTCCTTCAAAATAATGCATTTTCACCTCATCTCCTAAATGCCCTATTAGCATTACTTTATTTAATGTTCCTGACATAGCTTTAATTATTTATGTATGCAAAATTACTTAATTGTAACTCATTTTTAAAATTAATAAAAAAATATGATTAGCAATTCTTTTGAGCTAAAAACTAAAAGCTTCAATAAAGTTGCCAATTAAAATTGGGACCGCAAATTGATCTACTTTCTCAATTGAAACTCCTTCAGTCTTAAGGCTTTCAACATTAACAATCCAAAACTTAGTATATAAATGTTGATGCGATAATTTATGAACAACACTTTTTTCATTGTAAAGAGACAACTCAAAAGGCATGTCTTTAGCAAATTCATGAGCTTCAATTTGCCTTTTAAAGGCATCAAAATCCATTTCAGCTTCTGTTTCCATTAAAGGGAATTGATATAAATTCTGCCAAATACCCTTTCCTTCTCGTTTCTCTAAAATGGTTTTTCCATCTCCAGAAATAAAAACCAAGAAATTGAAATATTTCTTTTTCGCTTTAGCGGATTTAATCTTGACGGGTAATTGATTAATTAAATTTTTATTAAATGCCTCACAAGAATCTTTAAAAGGACATATTGTACAATCCGGACTATGTGGTTTACATTGCACCGCACCAAATTCCATAATAGCTTGATTGAAATTGGCTGGATCTTTTTTATCAATTAGTTCCTGAGCTAAAGTTTTAAATTCTTTAGTTCCTTTTGATGAATTAATAGGTATATCTATGCCATAATACCGAGACAGCACTCTATACACATTACCATCAACTACAGCTGCTGATTCATTAAAACAAATAGAAGCAATGGCACTAGCGGTATAATCACCCACACCTTTCAAAGTTAACAGTTCTTTATAGGTGCTTGGGAACCTACCATTTAATTCATTAACAATGTATTTTGCGGCAGCATGTAAATTTCTGGCGCGTGAATAATATCCTAACCCTTGCCAAAGCTTTAACACTTTGCTCTCATCTGCCGATGCCAATTGAAAGACAGTAGGGAATTCACTTAAAAAAGCTTCATAATAAGGTAACCCCTGTTTAACCTGTGTTTGCTGCAAAATAATTTCTGAAAGCCAAATAGAATAAGGGTCTTTAGTTTCCCTCCACGGAAGACTTCTCTTATTGATTGAATACCAGTTGATTAAAGATTCTGAAAATTGCATTAGCCGTTTTTAGACGAAGGGCTAAAATAAACCTTTATAATCTTAAATTTTAATGAATTAGGTTTGAAATATTGAATATTTAATTCCTATATTTGCATCCCTTTAAAATATTATTATAGTAATCAAAAAATAAAAATTTAAAATGACGAAGGCTGATTTAGTAGCAAAAATTTCTGAGAAATTAGGAATTGAAAAAGGAGATGTTCAAGCAACTGTTGAATCTTTTATGGAAGAAGTAAAAACTTCTTTAGAAAGTGGTGACAACGTTTATTTAAGAGGTTTTGGTAGCTTTATTATTAAGACAAGAGCTGAAAAAACTGGTAGAAACATTTCTAAAAACACAACTATTAAAATTCCTGCTCACAACATTCCTGCATTTAAGCCTGCAAAAGTTTTTGTTGAAGGAGTTAAAACTAACGTAGACGTTAAGTAACAAACGCATTTAAAAATAAATTATTAATTTAAAAATACACTATTTATGCCAAGTGGTAAAAAACGCAAAAGACATAAGGTAGCGACGCACAAGCGTAAAAAACGTAGACGCGCTAATCGTCACAAAAAGAAAAAATAAATCAAAAAAGTAGTTATCCTAACTACTTTTTTGGTTAAAAACAACAACGTTCTTTGAAATGAGTTCATAGAGTATGAACTCCACGGGTTAAAAATCCTGTGAAGATTATCTAAAACAAACCTTAGGTAATCTATAAAATATTGTTTAATCCATCTGTACAATCCTGTAATTGGTTGATAGTAATTAGTTTTCAGATAAAAATGAAAACAGAAAAACTGAGAACCAATTATGAAGCGTATGGATAAAAATTAACTAAATGGATAAAGAATTGATTATTCGATCTAGTTCCGAAGCTGTTGATTTTGCCTTATTAAAAGATGGAAAACTAATTGAATTACAAAAGGATGAAGACGAGAACAATTTTTCTGTTGGTGATGTGTTTATAGCCAAAATAAGAAAAACAGTTCCGGGTTTAAATGCTGCATTTGTTAATGTAGGATATGACAAAGATGCATTTTTGCATTATCATGATTTAGGTCCAAAATTGCCTTCACTTTTAAAATTCACAAAACGTGTAAGCACAGGTAAATTAAGAGATTTTTCTTTAAAAAATTTCCCATTTGAAAAAGATATTGATAAAGACGGCAAGATTGTCGACGCATTAAAATCAAATCAATCGCTATTAGTACAAATAGTAAAAGAACCCATTTCTACAAAAGGCCCTAGAATAAGCTCAGAGCTTTCTATTGCCGGTAGATATATTGTTTTAGTACCTTTTTCTAGTCGCATTTCTATTTCACAAAAAATAGAAGAACGCGAAGAAAAAGACCGCTTAAAACGATTGGTAAAAAGTATAACACCACAAGGGTTTGGAGTTATTGTACGTACGGTAGCACAAGGCAAAAAAGTAGCCGAACTAGATAAAGATTTACAGAATTTGCTTAGTCGTTGGACAGCAATGTGTAAAAAGTTACATAGAGCCCATCATCCTAGTAAAGTGTTAGGAGAAATGAACAAAGCCTCGTCTATTTTACGAGACATTTTTAACGACACCTTTACAGGAATAACAGTTGATGATGAAGAGCTTTATTATCAAGTAAAAGATTATCTGCAAGAAATTGCACCAAAGAAAGAATCAATAGTTAAGTTGCATCAATCCAAAGTTCCAATTTTTGAAAAATTCGGAATTGAAAGACAAATAAAAACCTCCTTTGGAAGAACCGTTTCTATGGCTAAAGGTGCCTATTTAGTAATAGAGCATACAGAGGCATTACATGTTATAGATGTAAATAGCGGAAACCGTTCTAACAAAGCCAGTAACCAAGAGGATACAGCGCTAGAAGTTAATTTAATAGCCGCTACAGAAATGGCTCGCCAGTTACGATTACGTGATATGGGCGGAATTATAGTAGTAGATTTTATTGACATGACCAGTGCCGAAAACAGGCAAAAGCTCTTTAATCATCTTCGTGATGAAATGAAAGACGATAGAGCAAAACACAAAATTTTGCCTCCAAGTAAATTCGGATTGATTCAAATTACAAGACAGCGTGTACGACCAGAAATGAATATTAAAACCCGGGAGGAAAATCCTAACGGTATTAATGGTGCCGAAGTAGAAGCACCTATTGGTTTAGTACAAAAAATAACGCACGATCTTGAAGTATTGTACCGTAAAGACTATAAAAAGGTGACCTTAAACACACATCCTTTTATAGCAGCCTTTTTAACTAAAGGTTTTCCATCTATACGTTCAAAATGGTTTTTTGAACACAAAAAATGGGTTAAAATTTTACCAAGAGATGCTTACACATATTTAGAGTACCACTTTTTCGATAAAGATGGTAATCAAATTAAATAATTTAAAAAGCCTTACTATTTATTTAGTAAGGCTTTTTTTTTGACAATTTCGGTAGTAACCTTAATAGCTACTTATTCAAGTTCCTTATTAATCAATTGAATTAGGCCTTCAATCTGTTCCTCAACCCTTTTAGCCCTATCTCTAATCAGACTATTTTCCCATATGCCCGCGGCTACTATTCTTTCTAAGCTACCATTATCTCTAACTTTTAAAAATTCTTCGCCCGTAATTATATATTCATCTCGTCCACCCCTTTCAGGATTATCAAACCAAATAAAATGATTTAACATATAGTCGTTTGTTTGATGAATTTTGAATTGCAGTCTTTCATTTTCATATTTGTTGTAATAAGGGTAGTTTAATTCGTAATGATTAGATATTATTTCCCTAAGACTATCATTACTTATAATATCCACCCCTTTAGAATGTAAGAATTCATAAGCGCTTTTAATTGGATCAAAATGTGGTACTCGTTTTAGTGCTGCAACATTATTATAAAATTCATCAGAAGGATTCACATTATTTTTTAATTCTTTAATTACTTCACCCAACCTAATCTGATTTTCATCCATAACCCCTATATCAGAAGTGATTTCGATTAAATCTTTTTTAAGATTTCTTTTTAATTCTTTTAAAATTTTCACCTCTAGTTTCTGGTTTGCTTTTTCTTGATTCCAAGTATTTATTTGTAGAGCAATTAAAATACCAATAACCACTAAAACAATTTCTCCAACAGCATAAAGCAAATATTTACTAAATCTATTTTCAGCAAGTAGTTTTTGTCTAATTTTTCTAAAAAATTTAATCATTGGTTGCGCAGTAAATAATTGGTTATAGTGTAGTTCTTAAAACACTTAGAAATTATTCCCTAACACTCCATATTTCATGAATAGGACTACCTTTACTAGACAAACCTGAATGAAGCCAGTTGCCATCAATCAATTCATAGTTGAATTTTAAACTCAAACCTGCTTTAGAGTCGTCTCTAGAAAAGAACTGAATGTTCTCCGTATATTTACCATCAATGGTAGTGTAAGTACCGCCACCAGTCCCCATAAACTGTTTAGTTTCGGTATTATATGCAATCCATTGAAACTGTGTTCCTGATAAGATTTTCATGGTTTTTCTCGGTCTATTGGTGTCTCTAGTTTGGGTTTTTCCATCTCTTATTCTGCCAGACATTAACCAAGCGCCTTGAAGTTCTCCGGGTGTGCCATCATCAATTCTTTTTAATATCATGTCATGACCCACAATTTGAATGGTGTTTTCTGTAATAGCAACTTTAAAAGTGACTTCGGTTCCTACACTTTCCGCATTATCGGTATGGAACTCCACTTTTTCGGTCATCATATCTCCTTCTAATTTCCATGTTCCACCGTTGGTGTGAATAAATTTTCCGGTAGTTACATTGTATTTAGAAAGTACTTGGTAACCATCAGCAAAAATTACCAC
Source organism: Seonamhaeicola maritimus (assembly GCF_008056315.1). GTDB lineage: Bacteria > Bacteroidota > Bacteroidia > Flavobacteriales > Flavobacteriaceae > Seonamhaeicola > Seonamhaeicola maritimus. The sequence continues at coordinate 389,533 of NZ_VRKQ01000010.1, forward strand.
ACTCCTTATTTTATCTCCATTCTCGGAAGTTTCAAAAGCTTCATAAGCACCAATAATGTTTTGAGCGTACATTCCCAATGACAGAAATGCGCATACGAATACTGCAATAATTGTTTTCATTGTATTAGGTTTTATCAACCTAATAAAAATAAGGTTTATAATTTAAATAATTAAAGGACTGATTTGGGGTTACTCGATTTGTGAGGTCAACCACCTAAAACTAACTCTATATAAAGATTAAAGTTGATTCGAACAAATGAAATCCTTCTTCATTGTCTGTTCTATCTTCTATAGCCTCTTGCCTAAGAATCAAAAAACTACGATCATCTTTAAAAAACGAATAAATTATTCCATGATGCTCTAACCCTAAAAGCTTAAAAGTAAAATCACTAGATTTACAATCAAAACCATTGAATTTATCAAACTTAATTGGCTCAAAGACAATATTAGCTTTCTTAAAAATATAAGCTGTTTTTAACTCATTTTGATAAGCTTCAATATTGGCATTTGAATTAATGAAATAATCCGAAACAACTAAGGTAATAGCACCGCTTGAATCAAATCCATCTTTTTCCAAAGAAAGAAAATAAGTATCTCCTTCTAAAAATTCCTTATCTACAACCGACCATCCTTTTGCACAAATAAAAGACAATCCGTTCTCCTCAAATAGGGATTGTTCAGATTCTTTACAAGACGAAACCAGGAATAGGAATAAAGTGATAATTATAATTTTCTTCATAAATGAACAGTTCGAAATAACAATCTAAATCTAAGGTGCTGGATTAGGAATAGCACTATGTACTGCGTTGATACCATCTATAACATCATCACTTAAATCAACATCAATACTACTTATGTTCTCTTCTAGTTGTTCTAAACTAGTTGCACCAATAATGTTACCCGTTAAAAAAGGTTGTTGGTTTATAAATGCCAATGACATTTGAGTTAGTGATAAACCATGGTCTTGGGCTATTTTAAAATATTGCTCTGTAGCTTGTAATGCTTGCGGACTATTATAACGTCCTGCAAACCTAGGGAACAAATCAAACCTTGAGTTTTTGGGTACTTTGCCTCCAATATATTTTCCTGAAAGAGTCCCCGAGGCTAAAGGTGAATAAGCTAAAAGGCCAATATTTTCACGAATAGATAGTTCTGCTAAATCGCCTTCAAAAGTTCTGTTTAATAAAGAATATGCGTTTTGTTTGGTTCTGATTCTTGGTAAATTATTGGTTTTAGATTCTTCTAAATAGCGCATGGTTCCCCATGCCTTTTCGTTAGAAATCCCTATTTCTCTAATTTTACCGGCTTTAATAAAACCATCTAAGGTTTGTAGAACTTCATTAAAATTATCTTCCCAAGCATCATTAGGATTATGTTTATAATCTCTTTGTCCGAAAAAATTGGTTTGTCGCTCTGGCCAATGGAGTTGGTATAAATCTATATAATCGGTCTTCAAACGTTTTAAACTGTTTTCTAAAGCTTCCTTTAATGCTTCTGTACTGAATCCTGTTGTACGAACATGGGCCGTATAATCTCCAGGGCCACATATTTTTGTAGCCAACACAACCTTTTCTCTGTTCCCAGACTTTTTAAACCAGTTACCAATGATACGTTCGGTTTCTGCATAGGTTTCTGCGGTTGCTGGCACCGGGTATAATTCGGCTGTGTCAAAGAAATTTACTCCTTTATCTAAGGCATAATCCATTTGTGCAAAGCCTTCGTCTTGGGTGTTCTGGTTTCCCCAGGTCATGGTACCTAGGCATATTTTACTGACTTTTATATCGGTGTTGGGAAGTTTAGTGTATTTCATTATAGATTGTTAGACTAATTTATACTATTAGGTTATTAGAAAGGAGTAAATATAAAAAACCTCTCAAAGTTATTATACTTTGAGAGGTTTTTTATGCGTTAGCGATTGAGGCATTTGTTGAAGCTCCTCGAAGAGAGTGACTGCCGAAAGTGCGACCCGCTAGGGTAACGCCCAAACGCTAATTATCATTCAACAACCTAGAAAGCTCATCTAACTTTGGCGTTAAAATTACTTCTATACGTCTGTTTTTAGCTTTTCCTTCTGAGGTATCATTGGTAGCAACCGGTGCATATTCACCACGTCCAGCCGCTGTTAAATTCTCTGGAGCAATAGCTACGTTCTCTCTAAGAATATTTACAATAGCCGTGGCACGTTTGGTTGATAAATCCCAGTTACCACTTAATTGTCCGCTACCTTTATAAGGTACGTTATCTGTATGACCTTCTATTAATACCGCTATGTCTGGATTGTCTCCTAACACAGAACCTAGTTGTTGTACCGCTCTACGTCCTTCTGAATTAACGGCCCAACTTCCTGAACTGAATAACAGCTTGTTTTCCATAGAAACATAAACTTTACCATCACGTTGTTCCACGGTTAATCCTTTACCTTCAAAATCTGTTAAAGCCCTTGAAATGGCATCTTTTAAGGCACTCATAGCTGCATCTTTGTCTGCAATAACCTTCTCTAATTCTGCTACTCTGTTGGAACGGTCTTCTAACTCTTTTTTAAGTTTTGCTAAACGTGCATTTTCTGCAGCTAAGGCTTGTTCTTTAGCTTCAAGTTGTGCTAATAGCTCTCTGTTCTTTTGAGAGTTTTTGGCAATGGCTGCTGAACTATTTTTTTCTAAAGCATCGTATGATGCCTTTAAGGCATCGTAATTAGATTTCATTGCATTATAATCTCCTTGCAACTTATCGCGGTCTGCAATGGCTTCTTCGTAAGCTGCCTGAACTTGTTTTAATTCATTTGTTGCTGCGTTTTTAGCCTTTAAAAGGGTTTCATTTTCATCGGATAGTTTTCGGTTTTCATTTTTCAAATTATTGTATTTCCCTTCTAGTTCTTTATAAACTTTTGGAGATACGCAAGAAGCAAAAACTGCTAAGGTTAGCACTAATACTGAGATTCTTTTAATCATTAGGTTAGGTTTTTTGATTTGACTGTATTTAATTATTTATCTATTTCAACTAGTATTGGACAGTGGTCACTATGAACAGCATCCGAGAGTATAACGGCTCTTTTTATGTTTTCTTGTAATGGTTCTGAAACCATAGCATAATCTAATCGCCAACCTTTGTTGTTAGCACGCGCATTGGCCCTGTAACTCCACCAACTATATTGTTGTGTTTCTGGGTTTATGTGTCGGAAAGAATCAATGAATCCACTATCTATAAAAGCACCAATCCACTCACGTTCCACAGGTAAAAACCCTGAAACATTTTTCATTTTAGGATTATGAATATCGATTGCTTCGTGACAGATATTGTAATCTCCACAAATTATCAAGTTAGGAATGGTTTTTTTAAGCTCGTTCACGTAATCTTGAAACATAGCCATATACTCTAGTTTATGTTCCAACCTAGCAATATTTGTGCCAGATGGCAAATACAAACTCATAATTGAATAATTATTGAAATCTACACGTAAATTACGCCCTTCAAAGTCCATAGATTCAATACCTGTACCATATTCTATATGATTTGGTTCTTCTTTACATAAAACAGCAACACCACTATACCCCTTTTTTTGTGCACTAAACCAATAGTGATACTTGTATCCGGCTTCTTCAAAAATGCTTAAATCTAACTGCTCTTTTAAAGCCTTAATTTCCTGTAAACAAATTACATCTGGATTTGCCACTTTTAACCAATCTATAAACCCTTTATTCACCGCAGCTCTAATGCCGTTTACGTTATATGATATAATTTTCACTCTCTTATCTTTTGATTTCAGCTAAAATAAATAATACATTACTTTTACACTAAAGCTTTAACAAGCATTTATACAGAAAACTATCAACATACTATTTTAAACTTATTGCAGTTTAAGTATTTAAATGAAATATCTTTTACGCTTTCTTTTTTTAACTTTTTGCATTTGTGGATTTGCACAACAGCAAAATTCTAACTACAAAGTGATAAAAGTAGCTGTACAAGATTCTATAAAAATTGATAGTGTAAGTATTAATTCGAATAGTTTTTCAATACTGAGAAACAACCAAACTCTAATTGATTCCTCTTATTACTATGTTGATTTTGCAAAGGCACTTTTAACATTTAAAAAACCCGTTGAAACGGATTCTATCATCATAAATTATTTGAAGTTCCCTGAGTTTTTGACCAAAACTTACAAGCAGTTAGATGAGTCGATTATAATTTCAGACAACAGCAACAACCAAACACTTTACAAACTATCACAACCCAATACTAGCAATAATTTTACACCTTTTGATGGTTTAACTACTTCTGGTAGTATTTCAAGAGGTGTTACCGTTGGAAACAATCAAAACTCGGTTTTAAATAGTGAATTAGATTTACAAATCACCGGAAAATTGAATGATAAAGTATCATTGAGAGCCTCAATTCAAGATGCCAATATTCCGTTACAAGAAAGTGGTTATAGTCAGCGTTTAGATGAGTTTGACCAAGTTTTTATTGAATTATTTAGTGATAATTGGAACATTAGAGCTGGTGATATTGACCTGCAAAACAACAACTCGTACTTCGCAAAATTTTCAAAGCGGGTACAAGGATTATCGGTAAACGCTAATATAGGTGACGAAGATTCTCAAACCAATTTATTTGCTGCTGGAGCTATTGTTCGGGGGCAATTTACTAGAAGCCAGTTTACAGCTCAAGAAGGCAACCAAGGGCCATATAAGCTACAAGGGCCAAATGGTGAATTATTTGTGCTCATTGTCTCTGGCAGTGAAACAGTTTATGTGAATGGAGTTCCTGTAAAACGTGGTGAAGATCAAGATTATATTATTGATTATAACGCAGGTGAAATAATTTTCAACTCAACCTATCCCATAACGTCCGAAATGCGTATCACGGTTGATTATCAATTTAGTGAACGTAATTATTCTCGCTTTGTGGCTTATGGCGGCGGTAATTTGAATAGCGAAAAATTAAAAATTGGGGTTTCGGTGTATTCTGAAAATGACGCGAAAAATCAACCCTTACAACAAAATTTATCAGAAGCACAAGTTCAAATTTTAGCAGGTGCCGGTGATGATAGAACACAAATGGTAGCCCCATCAGAAGTTCAGGAAGCCTTAAATGAAAACCGCATCTTATATAGAAAAGAACTCATTGGAGGCGTAGAAGCTTTTGTCTTTTCAAACAACCCCAACGATGAATTGTATCGTGTCACCTTTACTCAAGTTGGTGCCAACCAAGGTGATTACAACCTCAGTAATATTAATGCTATCAATAATATTTATGAATATGCTGGCGTTGGATTAGGTAATTATGCTCCCATTGTACAATTAATTGCACCTACCAAACTTCAAATCGCGGTTCTAAATGGAAGCTATGAACCTAATGAAAAAACCAATATTGCTTTTGAATTAGCTGGAAGTAAAAACGACCTGAATTTGTTTTCTAATTTAGATGATGATGATAATGACGGATTCGCTGGTAAGCTAAATATTGAACAAAGCCTAATAAAAAAAGACAGCCTATGGTCATTAAATGTTTTTGCAAATGCTGATCATATTCAAGACAATTTCAGAACCATTGAACGTTTGTACAATGCGGAATTTGCGAGAGATTGGAACTTGTTATCTTCAAACGGCAACGTCTCAAACATTAATATTGGTGACCAAACATTAATGCATTCTGGTTTGCGTCTATTTCATCCTGAAAAAGGTTTAATCAACTATCAATTTGAGCATTTAAATTATTCTGATGGTTTTAACGGGAATAGACATGTGGCTAATGTTGACTTACAATTGAACAAATTCAGAATCAACTCCTATTCCAGTTTTTTGAATGCCAAATCTGATTTAAATGAATCCTCGTTCTTAAGATCATATAGTACGCTTACATATGGTATGGAAAAAAGTTGGGTTGGAACCAAATTATCAATTGAAGATAATGAGCAAAAAGAAGTCTCAACACAAACTTTAACTCCTTTGAGTCAAAAATTCAAATCCTATGAGCTATTCTTTGGTGTTGGTGATAGCACTAACGTTTTTGTTGAAGTAGGATATAAAAACCGTGTTAATGACAGTATTAGAAATAACGAATTACAAAAAGTCAATACCTCCAACACCTTTTATTTAGATTCAAAATTGATACAAAACAAAAACACCAACTTATCATTGTATGCTAACTACCGTAATTTAAAAAGTGAAGAATCTGGAATTGATGATGAGCAATCTATAAACTCAAGACTTCAATTTAATCAGAAACTTTTTAAGAATGTTGTGCAATGGAATACCATTTTTGAAACCAATTCGGGAACACTACCTCAACAAGATTTTACTTATGTTGAAGTTGAAGCAGGACAAGGCACCTACACTTGGATTGATTATAACGAAAATGGCATACAAGAATTGGAAGAATTTGAAATAGCCCAATTTCAAGACCAAGGCAAATATATTCGTGTGCTTTTACCAAACAGGGTTTTTATAAAAACACATCAAAATAGATTAAGTCAAACGTTTACTATTAATCCTTCTCAATGGTCTGTAAGCGAAAAAAAATCAAAGAAATTTTGGTCTCATTTTTATAATCAGACCAGTTATTTAATAGACAGAAAAATTAGGCGTGATGGCAACAGTTTTAATTTAAATCCTTTTAAAAGTGATATTGATAATCAATTAGGACTTCAACTTAATTTCAGAAATGTTTTGTTCTTTAATAGAGGAAAACAGAAATACACAACCTCTTACACCTATTTAGAAAATAAAACCAGAAACATACTTTCGGTAGGTTTTGTTGAAAATAGCTTAAAAAGCCATCAACTTAATTTCAATCATAAATTATCTGACAATTGGTTAATGACATTACTAACAGCCCTTGAAGACAACGAAAGTTTAAGCGAGAATTTTGCAAGCAAGAATTACAACTTTGAAGAAACGCGTTTTAACCCTAAATTATCCTATTTGTTTAATGACAACTCCAGCTTTGATATTTTCTATCAATTTGCAAAAAAGGACAATTTAATTGGTGGAATGGAGTCTTTGAAACAACAAAAATATGGAGCTTCCTTTATGTTTGCTACCAATGCCAGAAGTGCCATTAATGGTGAATTTAATTTCTTTTCAAACACTTTTAATGGAAATGCTAATACTCCTGTTGCATACCAAATGTTAGAAGGATTACAACCAGGGAAAAACTTTACTTGGACATTGCTGGCTCAAAAGAAACTCACCAAATTTTTAGATTTAAACTTAAGTTACTTTGGAAGAAAAACCGAAACTAGTAAAACCATCCATACTGGATCTATTCAGTTGAAAGCTTATTTTTAATGTGAATCAATTTTGTTGAAAACGGAGATAATAACATTTACCGCTTCAATATAAAATTCTGGATGAATATTTTCAAAATCATCGGTGGGTTCGTGATAATCTTTATGATCTTCAACACCAAAATACAAAAACGGTATTCCTTTTTTATGAAAGTTTGCATGGTCTGATGAATAGACCCAACTGTCTTTATTATCATAACCATCATGACCGGAGACAAGCTTTATTCTTTTAGATTTAATACAGCAAATAGCATTTTTGAAAGAATGATTTAAGTTTGTTCCTACCACATATAGTTCGCTCCTATCGCTTCGACTAATCATATCCATGTTTAAGTTCATTATTATTTTCTTGGGAGAAAAAAACAGATTATTTATAAAATATGATGACCCTTTCATTCCTAATTCCTCCGCATCAAAAGCTGCTAAAATCACGGAGTGTTTAGGTGGGTTTTTTCTAAAATATTCAGCAAAACTAAATAAGGCACCGATTCCCGAAGCATTATCATCTGCTCCGTTATAAACCTTTCCTCTTTTTATCCCTTCATGATCATAATGTGCGCTAATAACTATTACCTTATTGGGTTCACATGTTCCCTTTATAAAACCAATAACGTTGGTACCTTTATATTCTTTTTTCCCTTTAGAGAAAACAAAAGTTTGTTCATACGACTTTTTTAGCGGCTTTACTTTTAAGCTATGAAACTGATTTATGATATATTTTTTTGCTTTAACGGCTCCCTTAGTTCCGGTTCGTCTTCCTTCAAAAGCATCTGAAGACAAAGCTTCAACATGCCTTAACAATGTGGTTTGATCAAAATAACTTTTTGAGCTCGATTTTTGAGAAAAACCAATAGAAACACAAAAAACACTAGTGAAAACTAGTGCTAATGTTTGTTTATATAAGTCTTTTAAATACCTCAAAAATTCTATTACTTATTTACAGCATTAAACTGTTGCTCTAAAGGTACGCCATAAATAGACTCCAATTCTTTTACACTTTTCTTATAAAAGGCCGTCTCAGGTGGCATACTAAAGTTTTTCCAGAAGTATGGATTGTATTTAATTTCTATATCTCCCATATCTTTCTTATAACCCTCATAATTACCAACCTTAATTTTCTTTTTATTGGTCTCGGTTCCTAGAATATACAATTCATGTCTATAAGATACTTTAACTTTATTCTTATCTATTTGTAAAAGTCTTCGTTGCATATCATTAATTGGCAAATCTTTTTCCCAAACTCTATTATGATAACTCAATACCAACTTACCATTACTAGCCTTTCTATAAATCCATACAGCGTTTAAATCAGACGTTTCAATTTTATAAACGCCGTAAGATTCTACACCAATATAAAGTTTGATTTTTTTCCATTTATTTTTAATGCCAACACCTTCAAGAATCACTAAATCTTCCCCATCATAAGAGCTATCACCAACTTTGGTCCATTTAAAACTTTTCTGATTAATACCTTGCCTTAAAGGGTTTCTATTAGCAGTTACTATGGCCTGATGTCCAGAATATTTATCCTTAATAAATCTATAATCTGCTGATTTTCTTCCTTCAACAACTTCAATACGATTATACTCCGGAGATATAGGACCACGGTCTAATACTTTAATATAATGCTCTACAAAAAAACGTGCCATTCCTGCTTCGGTTGAGAATCTTCGATATAACATATTTAGTTGATGTGTAGTACTCATAGCTGAGTTCTTCAAGTTCTTAAAAGCATTCTTTACATAATCTGTAGAAGCAAGAAGATTTACCTCATCAAGTGACACAATATCCTCTTTTAATACTATGACCTTTTCTTTTAAATTGAGCAAATCTTGAACTTTAATTTTGAAGGTTAAGTAACCAATACTTGAAACTTCTAAAACATCTTCCAAGTTACTATTTGACAGTAGTAAATAGAAATTACCATCTTCAGTAGTGGCTGTACCTACATACTTTGATGGAATTCCAACTGCTGCATATGGTACTTCATAACCGTGCTCATCCTTAACTAAACCTTCTAACTCAATCTTTTCTTGCGAAAATATTAAAGCTTGAAAACCAACCAGAAAAAACAAAGTAATTTTTAAATGTAGTTGATACATAATGCGCTGTTTAATAAATTCAATATACAAATATTAAGATTTACATATTAAAAAACAAAACCCATGCCTAATAGTAGGTATGGGTTTTTTTTAACAACATTTTATCTTTTACGCCTAAATTGAAGCTTTTAAAAGATCTTTTCATTCAGGCAATATTAAATAAAATACCATCCTGTGCTGTAAGTATCAAATGCAATTAAGAATTGTTTTAAATGAAACCAGAATAAATAATGCTATTGAAACATAGCATCCAATTGTTAGCAAAGTTGAATATATTGTAACTTGTAAAGAATAAAAACAACTTTAGATGAACGACTTGAAAATTGTTAAGATAGAATTATTCAAAGTGCCACCTCGATGGTTATTTCTAAAAATAACTACTCAATTAGGTATTATTGGTTGGGGAGAACCTGTTGTTGAAGGAAAAGCTGATTCAGTTGCTGCTTGCATTAAAGAATTAGAAAAATTTATAATTGGCCGTAATGCAAATGAAATTGAAGATATATGGCAAATTTTATATCGTGGCGGATTTTACAGAGGAGGAGCTATTTTAATGAGTGCTATTTCGGGAATTGATCAAGCCTTATGGGATATAAAAGGTAAACATTTAAATGTACCCATTCATGAACTTTTGGGAGGAGCTGTTCGTAATAAAATGAAAATGTATTGCTGGATTGGAGGCGATAATCCAGATGTAGTCTTAGAGCAAGCACATGAAAAGGTGAAAGATGGCTTCAAAGCTGTTAAAATGAATGCTACTGGTGCCATGGAATGGGTGTCTTCAATTAAAGATGTTAAAACTGTAGCAAATAATATAAAACTATTAAGAGAAGAGTTTGGATACGATTTAGACATAGGTTTAGACTTTCATGGTAGAGTTCATAAACCAATGGTTAAAAGATTGATAGATGAATTAGCCCCTTATGAACCTATGTTTATTGAAGAGCCAGTTTTAACTGAAAATAATGATGCTTTAAAACATATATATGGATATACTAGCATACCTATAGCTACAGGTGAGCGCATGTTTTCAAGGTGGGATTTCAAAGAAATATTACATCAAGGTGTTGTAGATATTATTCAACCAGATTTAAGTCATGCTGGAGGTATTTCTGAAGTTAGACGTATTGCAGCAATGGCAGAAGCTTATGATATTACTTTAGCTCCTCATTGCCCTCTTGGACCCGTAGCTTTGGCTTCTTGTTTACATGTTGATTTCGTGTCTGCAAATGCAATTATTCAAGAAAGCAGCATTGGGATTCACTATAATAAAGGTTATGATATTTTAGATTACATGTCTAATCCAGAAGTATTTGATATTAAAGACGGTTACATAGAATTACTTAAAAAACCAGGATTAGGAGTAGAAATAGACGAAGATAAATTACGTGAAGCACAAAAAATAGGTCACGATTGGTCTAACCCAATTTGGAGACATGAAGATGGTAGTTTTGCAGAATGGTAAAACAATATTTAGAATACAACAAAAAAGCCCATAGAATTAAATTTTATGGGCTTTTAAAAATTATTTTTTACTAGTCTATTTAATACTAGCTTTCATTAATTCTCTATTCATTCTAGCTATATTTTCCAATGAAATTCCTTTAGGACACTCAATTTCACACGCACCAGTATTGGTACAGTTACCAAAACCTTCTAAATCCATTTGAGCTACCATATTTTTAACACGATCTGCAGCCTCAACTTGTCCTTGAGGTAATAAAGCATATTGAGATACTTTAGCACCTACAAACAACATTGCTGATGAATTTTTACAAGTTGCTACACAAGCACCACAACCAATACAAGTTGCCGCATCCATAGCCTCATCGGCAGCGTGTTTAGAAATAGGTAATGCGTTTGCATCTTGAGTGTTACCAGAGGTATTTACAGAAATGTATCCTCCTGCTTGTTGTATTCTTTCAAAAGATGTTCTGTCTACTACCAAATCCTTGATTACCGGAAAAGCTGCTGCTCTCCATGGTTCAATATAAATAGTATCGCCATCATTAAACATACGCATATGTAATTGACAGGTTGTAATGCCTCTATCTGGTCCGTGAGCTTCACCGTTAATATATAAAGAACACATTCCACAAATACCTTCTCTACAATCATGATCAAAAGCTACAGGCTCATCACCAGAAGCAATTAATTGCTCATTTAGAACATCCATCATTTCTAAGAAAGACATGTGTTCTGAAATATCAGTTACATTGTAAGTTTCCATCTTACCTTTAGATTGAGCATCCTTTTGACGCCAAATCTTTAATGTTAAATTCATTCCTTTTCCCGACATAACTTTCTTATTTGTATGAACGTTGTTTTAATTCAATGTCTTTAAATTCTAATTCTTCTTTATGAAGGACTGCATCTGCAGGTTCTCCTTTAAATTCCCAAGCGGCAACAAAAGCAAAATCCTTATCATTACGTTTTGCTTCTCCTTTTTGCTCACCAGATTCTTCAACAGATTCTTCTCTAAAGTGACCACCACAAGACTCTTCTCTCATTAAGGCATCTTTAGCAAACAATTCTCCTAACTCTAAGAAATCTGCAACTCTACCTGCTTTTTCCAATTCAGGGTTCATCTCGTTAGCAATACCTGGAACTTTCACATCTTTCCAGAACTCTTCACGAATAGCTTTAATTTCAGCCATGGCTTCTTTTAAACCTTTCTCATTACGTGCCATTCCTACTTTATCCCACATCACTTTACCTAAACGTTTGTGGAAATGATCTACAGACTTGGTTCCATTATTATTCATAAAGAAATCTATCTGACTTTTCACAGCTTTTTCAGCCTCTTCAAACTCAGGTGTATCTGTTGGAATAGCACCAGTTCTAATTTCATCAGATAAATAATCTCCAATGGTGTATGGTAACACAAAATATCCATCTGCAAGTCCTTGCATTAAGGCAGATGCTCCCAATCTGTTGGCTCCGTGATCAGAGAAATTAGCTTCTCCAATACAGTACAACCCAGGAACAGTAGTCATCAAGTTATAATCTACCCAAACACCTCCCATAGTGTAGTGCGTTGCAGGATAAATCATCATAGGCGTTTTGTATGGATTCTCATCAACAATCTTCTCATACATTTGGAATAAGTTTCCGTATTTGGCCTCAACAATAGCTTGACCTAAATCGTAAACTTTGTCTGCAGAAGGATTATCAATACCTTGAATTTTAGCTTGCTCTTTTCCATATCTTTCAATCGCCGCAGCAAAATCTAAATAAACCGCTTCACCAGTAGCATTAACCCCGTAACCTGCATCACAACGCTCTTTTGCAGCTCTAGATGCCACATCACGAGGTACTAGGTTACCAAAAGCAGGATAACGTCTTTCTAAATAGTAATCTCTATCTTCTTCAGCTAAATCAGTAGGCTTTAATTTTCCTTGCTGAATTGCCTTAGCATCTTCAATATTTTTTGGAACCCAAATACGACCATCATTACGAAGTGACTCAGACATCAAGGTTAACTTAGACTGATAATCCCCTGAACGTGGAATACAAGTTGGGTGAATTTGTGTATAACAAGGGTTTGCAAAAAATGCTCCTTTCTTATGAATTTTCCAAGCAGCGGTTGCATTAGACCCCATGGCATTGGTTGATAAGAAATATACATTTCCGTAACCACCAGAACCAATTACTACTGCGTGAGCTGAATGACGTTCAATTTCACCAGTAATTAAGTTTCTAGTAATAATACCTCTTGCTTTTCCATCAACAACAACTACATCTAACATTTCGTGGCGATTGTACATTTGTATTTTACCACGAGCAATTTGACGGTTCATTGCAGAATAAGCGCCTAATAATAATTGCTGACCCGTTTGTCCTTTAGCATAAAACGTTCTTGATACTAGAACCCCACCAAAAGAACGGTTGTCTAACAACCCACCATAATCACGAGCAAAAGGAACACCTTGTGCCACACATTGATCTATGATATTTCCAGAAACTTCAGCTAAACGATGTACGTTAGCCTCACGAGAACGATAATCACCTCCCTTAACAGTATCATAAAACAATCTGTAAGTTGAGTCACCATCACCCATGTAATTTTTTGCTGCATTGATACCTCCTTGAGCCGCAATAGAATGCGCACGTCTAGGTGAATCTTGATAAGCAAAAGCCTTTACATTATATCCTAATTCTGCTAATGTTGCAGCAGCAGAACCACCAGCTAAACCTGTACCAACAACTATAACATCAATATTACGTTTGTTAGCAGGGTTTACTAAATCTATTTTATCTTTATAAGTAGTCCACTTATCTTTAATTGGACCCTTTGGTACTTTTGAATCTAAAACACTCATATTCTAAAAATTAATGGTGATTAAAATGATGATAAACAGCCACTATAATAAATCCTAATGGGATAATTATAGAATAAACTTTTCCAAAAGTTTGCAACGCTTTCTTTCTACCTGCTGTAGAACCCATTGACTGAAACGCCGATGTAAATCCGTGAAGCAAGTGTAATGCAAGTAATATAAATGCAATTACATAGGCTCCCACTCTGGCAGGACTTAAAAATTTATGCTGTAATTCATGAAAGTATCTAAACTCACCATCATGCATTCCAGACATATCACCTTGAATGTATTTTACATTGATCTCAGGAATCCAGAAATCAATAAAATGTAATACCAGAAACGCTAGTATTACCAATCCACTATAAATCATGTTTCTACTCATCCAAGTAGAGTTTGCAGCTCCATTATTTTTAGCATAAGATACACCAATAGCTTTTCTGTTCCTCAACTCTAAAACAAACCCCATTACAAAGTGAAAAACCACCCCGAATAATAATACTGGCTGCATTGCAAATTGTACAGCTGGATTTGTCCCCATGAAGTGAGACAGCTCATTGAATAAATCTTCACTAAAAATTGAAGTAAGGTTAACTGCTAAATGAATGATTAAGAAAAACATTAGGAAGAATGCTGAAAGCGCCATGGCTACTTTTCTTCCAATTGAAGATTTGAAAAATCCGCTCATTTTTTTGAAGTTAATTTATGAAAGGCAAAGGTAGGTTAGGTGGACATTTTAGACAAATAACAAATGTCATGTTTTGTTATTTAGAATGAATTTAAAGAAAACCTATCAAAATGAAAACTTTATATTATTCAATACTATTCTTTGCCATTACATAAAGAAACTAAGTATTTATTATGATGATTATATAAAGCTTCTAATGAAATTCCTTTATCTCATCATAGTCATCTATCAAAGAATATTTAATTTTTTCTCTATTATAACCAAAAATAAACCTTACTCTATTCAACCTGTTTTACTAATTCGCCAAACTCTAATTTATCTCGATTCGCACTTAAAAATTTATTAATTATTTGCTACTTTTAACCGATAAATTTAAATAAAATGAAATACTCTCAAATAAATAGCAAACTTTTTATTAACAATAGAAAGAATTTTGCTTCTAAAATGAAACCAAACAGTTTAGCTGTTTTTAACTCAAACGACATATACCCAATCAGTGCTGATAGTACCTTGCCTTTTCAACAACATAGAGACATTTTTTTCTTATCAGGCGTAGATCAAGAGGAAAGTATATTGGTTTTATTCCCGGATTGTCCTAAAGAAAAACATAGAGAAATCTTATTCTTAAGAGAAACCAATGAACATATAGCTGTTTGGGAAGGTGAAAAACTTACCAAAGAAAAAGCATTTGAAGTTAGCGGCATAAAAACCGTTTATTGGCTACAGGACATGGAAAAAATTATGTTTGAAATCATGACACAATGTGATACAGTTTACATTAACACCAATGAACACTACCGCTCTAATGTTGATGTTGAAACCAGAGAGGATAGGTTTACAAATTGGCTGAAAGAAAAATACCCAGCACATTCAGTAGCAAAAAGCAATCCTATTTTACAAAGACTTCGTTCTGTAAAAAACCCAATAGAGATAGAACTCATACAGCATGCCTGTAATTTAACTGAAAAAGGATTTCGTAGAGTTTTGAGTTTTGTAAAACCAGGCGTTATGGAATACGAAATTGAAGCTGAATACATCCATGAATTTATAAGAAACAGATCTAAGGGGTTTGCTTATACACCTATTGTGGCTTCTGGCAATAATGCCAATGTATTACACTATATTGAAAATAATCAACAATGTAATGCTGGCGAATTAATTTTAATGGATGTTGGAGCTGAATACGCTAATTATTCTAGTGACATGACCAGAACTATTCCTGTATCAGGTAAATTTAATGAGCGACAAAGAGCTGTTTATAATGCGGTGAATAGGGTAAAAAAAGAAGCTACTAAAATGTTAGTCCCCGGAACACTTTGGGAAGAATATCATATTGAAGTAGGTAAAATAATGACTTCCGAATTATTAGGTTTGGGCCTATTGGATAAAGCTGATGTTCAAAATGAAAATCCTGAATGGCCGGCATATAAGAAATATCTAATGCATGGAACAAGTCACCATATGGGGTTAGACACACATGATTATGGCATCTTAACAGAACCTATGCAAGCCAATATGGTTTTTACAGTTGAACCCGGCATTTATATTCCTGATGAAGGTTTCGGCATTAGGTTAGAGGATGATGTTGTTATTCAAGAAAAGGGAGAACCTTTCAATTTAATGAAAAACATTCCTATTGAAGCTGATGAAATTGAGGATATTATGAATTCATAAAAAGGAAAAGGGTCGCTTGTCACGACCCTTTTTTATTGCTAAAACTTTTGACCTTAATTTTAAAGAGTGACTAATTCAAATAAATATGCGTTTAGTTTTTGCAATGTGTCTATTTTATTTTCAGTATCAATTAGTAGTGAAATGTTATTTCTACTTCCACCATAAGAAATCATCCTAATTTTTACATCTTTTAAAATTTGGAATAGTTTAAAAGTGCCTTCATGATTTACAATAGAATGACCTACTAAACATACAATACTCTGGTTTTTATCTACTTCAATTGTGGCAATAGATTCTAATTCAGATACAATTTTATCAAGATTTTTATCATCATCAATAGTCAATGAAACCGCTACTTCAGAAGTGGTAATCATATCTATAGGAGTCTCATGAACTTCAAAGATTTCGAATACTTTTCTTAAAAAGCCGTGTGCTTGAAGCATTCTACCAGACTTGATTTTAATTGCGGTAATATTATCTTTAGCTGCAATGGCTTTTATACCATTTTCAACATGATTACTACTAATTAATGTCCCAGGCTTAGGAGGGTTCATAGTATTTTTCAACCTCACCGGAATACCATCTGCTCTTACTGGTAATACCGTCTGTGGGTGTAAAATTTTAGCACCAAAATAGGCTAACTCCGCTGCCTCATCAAAGGATAAATTTGATATAGGCTGCGTACCTTCAACAAATCTAGGATCGTTATTATGCATCCCATCAATATCTGTCCAAATCTGAACTTCCTCTGCTTTAATGACCGCTCCAACAATAGTTGCTGTGTAATCACTACCTCCACGTTGTAAATTAGAAACCGCTCCTTCATCATCCAAACAAATAAAACCTTGAGTAATATAAATTTCAGCCTCTGGAGTGCATTTTAAAACATTATTTAAACGCTCCCTTATATAATCTAAATCCGGTTCTTTAATAGCGTCAATTTTCATAAAATCTAATGCTTGCAACAACTGAGAATTTATACCTTCTTGTTGTAAATACGCATTAAACATAAAGGTTGAAAGCAATTCTCCTTGAGCTAATATTTGATTTTCTAAATTCAAGGAAAATGACTGATTAGCAGATTCTAACAAATAGTTAAAGCGCTCAGATAAATAAGTACCTACTTGAGCTTTCAGCCCTTCATCAACCAACAATTCATTTACAACTTCAACATATTTTTTATATAAATCCTCTATTTCTAATTTAGCCTCCTCTATATTATTGCTTTCAATTTTTGAAGCAATACTCACCAATGAATTAGTAGTACCAGACATAGCGGAAAGTACTACTATTTTTTTATCTCCATCATTAATAATGGATTTAACATTATTAATGCTTTCAATAGACCCAACAGAAGTACCTCCAAACTTTAAAACTTTCATATATTTTCTTAATTCTAATAGGCATTATCACCTATTCACATCATTATCATCAATTTGAGGTGCAAAAGTAAAATTCGATTATTCATTCAAACTATTTTTATAAAAAAAAGTTTACTTTTACACATATTGTTAAATAATTAACATGAAGACCGTATCTAACTGTGTAGAAGACATATTAATCACACAACCGTACCTAGAGGAGGCATTATCAAGAAACATTATTAACTACAGTGCCTTAGCCGTTGAACTTACTGAACCTATTAGCAAAATGCTAAAAAAGGATGTGAAACCAGGAGCCATTATGATGGCTTTAAGAAGATATAATCCGCCACCAACGCTAGGGAATTCAATTAAAATGAAACGTGTTATCCAAAATTTGGGAGACATCACTGTACGTTCAAATCTGACCGATTTTACAGTTAGGAACTCAGATACTTTAATTGATAATCACGCCAAAATTTTAGCAAGAATTAACCAAGAAAATAAGTTGTTTTACACCTTTACTAGAGGGATTCATGAAAGTAATATTATAATCTCCAGTAGCCTTAAAGAATTCGTTCAGGAAAATTTAATAAATGAAACTTTTCTGGCGGTTCAAGGAGGCCTCTCAGCCATTAGTATCAATTTGCCTCAAGACAACTCAAAAATTGCTGGTTTATATTATCATTTTTTCAAGCGATTAGCATGGGAAGGTATTGTTTTATACGAAGTGCTTTCTACTACAAATGAGTTTACCATTTTGGTGGAAGACGAATATGTTGATAAAGCTTTTACAGCTATAAAAAGAGTGAAATCTTAGTAAATTTGGGTAATCCATTTTACCTTTGTGGCTTACTTTAAATCTATGATTTTAGAACACAAAGGCATCAATGTTTTTTATACAGATGAAGGCAAAGGAAAAACGGTAGTTTTACTTCACGGATTTTTAGAGAGTTCAAAAATATGGTCTCCTTTTCTAACCCAACTTTCGAAAAAAAACAGAATTATTTGTATAGACCTATTAGGTCATGGCAAAACAGAATGTTTAGGGTATATCCATTCTATGGAATTAATGGCAGAAGCTGTTGAAGCTGTCTTAAAACATTTAAGGATTAGAAAGTCTATTCTAATTGGGCACTCTATGGGTGGTTATGTTGCTCTGGCTTTTGCTGAAAAAAACCCGGATAATATAAAAGGTTTATGTTTGATGAATTCAACTGCGAGTGCTGATACTCACGAAAAGAAAATAAATAGAGATAGAGGTATAGAAGCTGTTAAACAAAATCATAAAACCTTTATTAGAATTGCCATCGCTAACCTCTTTACTCCAAAAAACCAATCTCTCTTTTCAAAAGAAATAGATGCACTTGTAAAAGAATGTCTAAAAACACCACTTCAAGGAATTGTTGCCGCTTTGGAGGGCATGAAAATTAGAGAAGATAGAGAGGTGCTCCTTCATTTTTCGCCTTATAAAAAAATGATGATTATAGGAAAAAATGATCCTGCTCTTCCCTACAATACTTTAAAATCTCAAACAGAAAACACAGAAGTAAATGTTGTAGAATTTAGTGGCGGCCACATGTCTTATATAGAAAATAAACATATTTTCTTACAAAATATATTGCATTTCATCGAATTTATATAACTTTTAATCGTTATTTATACTTTTTTTCGTACGTTTACAGTACCAAATCTATGAGTTATGAAAAATTCTACTAGAAAACCTGCGTTTATTCCTAGCATCTATTGCTCGCTTTTTGGTCATGATTACGAAATTTCCAAAAAAGTTACCAAGCATGTAAAAGAATATACTTGTTGTCACTGTAAAAAAGAGCTAACTACAAACAGCAATGGAAATTTAATTGAACTTACTCCAAAGTTTAAAGAAATAAATAACATTTTGGAACGCATTCATGAATCTAGAATGCGCCGTTTAAAGAGGAAATCATTCGCTTCATCGATTTGTTAATCAGTTAACAAAACTTTTATCGATTTTTTTATACATTTAATCTCTTGCCTCTCAAAGTATTAAATTAATAGCGAAAAGTTTTATGAAGTACATTCACTGCAAAGTATTCGGACATGATTTTTACATCTCTCGTCATGTTACAAATTTTGTAAAAGAATACACTTGTAATAATTGTAAAAAGGAATTCACTACCGACAGTAGCGGAAATATTACAGCCCTCACCCCTAAATTCAAGGAAATAAATCAAGTATTAGGTAACATCCACAATAGGCGCATTACAAAAGCTCGGAAAAAATTAAATTCAGACTTAAACTTATTGGCATTTAAGCATTAAAATTTTTCCACCCTTGTGCCTGAATTGGAATTTTAGTTTCTGCCCTTGTAACTAAATGAATTCCATCCTGGGGTTCTCTAATATATCCAATAACGGATAAACTAGGGTTTGCTTTTATTTTCGGGAAATCTTTTTGAGAAATGGTAAAAAGCAACTCGTAATCTTCACCACCATTTAAAGCAACCGTTGTACTATCAATATTAAATTCTTCGCAAGCTGAAATAACTTGAGGGTCTAACGGAATTTTATTCTCATATAAATCGCACCCAACCTTACTTTGTTTACAAATATGAATGATTTCAGAAGAAAGCCCATCACTAACGTCAATCATTGAGGTTGGCTTCACATCCAAATTTTTCAATAATTTAACCACATCTTTTCTTGCCTCTGGCTTTAACTGACGCTCAACAACATATGAGTAGGGCTCTAAATCAGGCTGATTATTAGGGTTCACTTTATAAACTTCTTTTTCCCTTTCCAAAACCTGCAAACCCAAATAGGCACCTCCAAGGTCTCCAGTTACAACCAATAAATCATTTGGTTTTGCTCCATTTCTATAAACTTCATTATCTTCTTCAACCTCACCAATAGCCGTAACAGAAATTAACAATCCTGTATTTGAAGAGGTGGTATCTCCACCAACAACATCAATATTATAAACTTTAGAGGCTGTCATAATACCTGCATATAAATCCTCCAAAGCTTCCAAAGGAAATCTATTTGAAACTCCAATTGATACGGTGATTTGTGTAGCATTTGCATTCATTGCATATACATCAGATAAGTTCACAACAACAGCCTTATATCCCAAATGTTTTAATGGCATGTAACTTAAATCGAAATGCACACCTTCGACAAGTAGATCTGTAGTAACTACAATTTTGTTCTTTTTAAAATCTAAAACGGCTGCATCATCACCAATGCCCTTAACCGTTGAGGATTGCTTAATTTCAAAATTCTTTGTTAAATGATCAATCAATCCAAACTCCCCTAAATCACTTAATTGAGTCCGCTGTTTGTTTTTATCTTCTATCATGCTGCAAAAATAAGAAGCTATTTTATAAACTCACTATACTGATTGCAAAACATGCACACAAAAACCTAAATAATACTTTTAACTTGTTTTTATCGTTAAAATAATTAAGTTCTAAAGGTTAGTTGATAATATTCTTCTAAATTTGATAGAAAAGAAAAAATTGCATCTATGAAACTTTTCCTAAATAAAATTCTTTATTTAATTCTATTTTCTATAGCATTCACTCCATTATTACAATCATGCAATACAGAACCTGTTGAAATACCTCCACAAAATGTAGATACGGACAATGATGGTGTTTTAGACCAAAACGACAATTGTATATCTATCTCAAATCCAGATCAAAATGATGATGACGGGGATGGTATAGGTAATGCCTGTGATGAAGACTACGCCGACCCCAACTTGCCATTAGCATATTGCGAAAACGGTTTTGCCGACATTTATCCATGTAATGATTATGACTTGATGGCACATATACCACTTAGTATTTTTAATGCCTCTTCTGGTAATGATTCTTGGGGCTGGACAGATCCGGCAACTGAAAAGGAGTATGCTTTAATGGGGCTTGATAATGGCGTAGCCTTTGTTGATATATCAATTCCTAATTCGCCTATTTTCCTAGGAAAACTTGCAACTGCTACCATTTCAAGTCCTTGGAGAGATATAAAAGTTTATAATAATTATGCCTTTATAGTTGCAGATAATGTGGTTGGTGAAGATAGCCACGGTATGCAGGTTTTTGACTTAAGCAGACTAAGAAACATATCAAATCCGCCAGAAAACTTTACAGAAGACATACGTTTCACAGGTATTGGTCGGGCACATAATATAGTCATTAATGAACAAAGTGGCTATGCCTATATAGTAGGAGGTAATAGAAATAATATTTATTCAGGCGGACCTGTTTTTATAAATATTCAAAACCCTACTACTCCGGTTATTGAGGGAGGTTTTGCAGCTGGCGGCTATTCCCATGATGCACAAGTAGTAACATATAATGGACCTGACAGTGATTATACTGGTAGAGAAATCCTTATTGGAAGTAATGAAAATGAAGTAGTTATAGCGGATGTTACTGAAAAGTCAAATCCTGTAGTTATTTCAACAATAACATACAACAACGTTAGGTATGCTCACCAAGGTTGGTTTACCTCAGATATGAAATATTTTATTCTGGGAGATGAATTAGATGAATTTAGGATAGGGATTAATACCAAGACCATAGTTTTTGATTTTTCAGATTTGGACAACCCCATATTCCATTTTAATTATTTCGGTTCATCCGCAGCTATAGATCATAATGGCTATATCAAAGACAATTTGTACTATTTTGCGAATTACAGAGCAGGAATAAAAATCTTAGACATATCTGGCATTCAAAACAAATCGTTTTCAGAAATAGGATTCTTTGACACCTATCCTGAAAATGATGCGCCAGAATTTGATGGAGCTTGGAATGTTTACCCTTATTTTCCTAGTGGAAATATTATTATAAGTGACATGAATAACGGTCTTTTTATAGTAAAAAAAAATAATTTATAATCAACTATACTTTATGTTGATTCGCCCCAAAACATATTTAGCCCTATTTGCTTTACTTATTTTTAGTTGCTCGGAAAATAGTGTTTCAGAAAAAGATTCAGAAATTTTAGAAATAGATTTTGTAAAAACATTTGGCGGCTCTAAAAACGAAAGCGGTCGCTCATTGATCAAAACTTCAGACGGAGGGTACGCTATTCTAGGCTATACGCAAAGTGCCGATGGTGATATCTCAGGTAAAACAGATGAATCTTTTGATTTTTTACTACTCAAATTCAATCAAAGCCACGCCATAGAATGGCAAAAAACCTATGGAGGAAGTAATGATGATAGAGGTAGTAGCATAATTCAAACCTCAGATAGCGGCTTTGTAATTTTAGGCTCTAGCAAAAGTAATGATGGCAATGTTACCACCAATAATGGCTTTAATGATTTTTGGGTTTTAAAAACAGATGATTCCGGTAACATTGCTTGGGAAAAATCATTTGGTTTTTCAGGAGCAGATGACGGCATATCAATCATCGAAACGGCCGACAACGGATTTCTTCTTATAGGGGTTTTAGATGTATCTGCATCAGGAGGACAAGGAAATAGTAAATCTTATTCTTATAAAAGACATGCTGGTGGTGATTATTGGGCTATTAAACTCAATTCAACTGGAAAGCAGGAATGGACCAGATATTTTGGAGGCTCTTTTACAGACACCCCTTTTGATGTTGTTCAGACCAATGATAACGGATACATTCTTATTGGTTCTTCGGATAGCGATGATGTAGATATCAAAACCAATAAAGGCTCTTATGACTTTTGGGTTATCAAGATTTCAGAAACTGGCGCACTTATTTGGGAAAAATCTTTTGGAGGTTCTCAAACCGATGAAGCTAGAGCCATTACTAAAACTAATGATGGCAATTACCTAATAGTTGGAGACACCAGAAGCAATGATATTGATGTTTCCGCTAATAATGGAGCGGCCGATTTTTGGGTAATAAAAATTTCTCCTGACGGTAATTTGATTTGGGAAAAAACCTTTGGAGGAAGTAGTTTTGATGCATCTCGTTCTGTTTCAAAAACTCAAGATGGTGGTTTTATTATATGCGGAAGCTCAAGAAGTGCTAATAAGAACCTTACCAATAATAATGGACAAAATGATGCATGGGTGATTAAAATTGATAGTAGCAGTAAAATAGAATGGCAAAAAAGTATAGGTGGATCAGATATTGATCTTGCCTACGATGCTATTGAACTTAATGACAAATCTGTTATAATTGTTGGAGAATCGAGTAGTTCGGATATCGATATTCTGGAAAACAAAGGGTTTTCAGATGTTTTAATTATTAAAACAAAATAATTGTAGTGAAAAAAATCATCTCCATCCTACTCCTTTTTTCATTGTTTGCATGTGGTACAGATGATAAAATCAACACGGTTAATTTTAGTTTTAACTTTAGCCATAATTGGGATGAAACACCTGTTAGCAATGAAGATTTTAACTCCATAAAATTCACCAATGCTAACAATGATCAATTAAGTATTGAACGATTACGTTATTTAATCTCAGATATCAAATTTGAAAATTCTAATGGTGAAAGCATTATTATTGAAGGTTATAATTTGATAGATGTTACAAACAATCAAAACTTAAGTTTTGCACCTTCGGTATCTATTCGAAAAGGCACATATTCAAATGTCTCTTTCATTTTTGGTTTTAAAAATGAGAAAAATATTGATGGGGCATATCCAGATTTAAACGCGACTTCATGGAATGTCCCTGCTATGTTAGGTGGTGGTTATCATTATATGCAATTAGACGGTAAATTTCTAAATAGTTCTAATACTGAACAAGGGTACAACTATCATGCTATTAGAGCTGCAGATAACCCGGGTATGAACCCAACCTTTCCGCAAGACACCTTTTTTGAAGTGCATTTAGGAAACGTAACTATTTCAAATGATGCTATATTTAATATTGAAATGAACATTGCCGAATGGTTTAAAAATCCGCATACTTGGGATTTAAATGTACTTAACCAAATGTTAATGCCAAATTCTAACGCACAAATATTAATGTATGATAACGGGCAAAACGTATTTAGTTTAGAATCTATAAATCAGTAATGTTTGAAAAAATTAAACTTACATATTTGCCTATTAACTCTATTCATTATTGC
This sequence comes from Seonamhaeicola maritimus, assembly GCF_008056315.1. GTDB lineage: Bacteria > Bacteroidota > Bacteroidia > Flavobacteriales > Flavobacteriaceae > Seonamhaeicola > Seonamhaeicola maritimus. Next base: position 414,017 of record NZ_VRKQ01000010.1, read on the forward strand.
TTCATGCACCAATGAAAAGGTAGATATATTTAGTTCAACTCCAAGCCCGTTACAAATACCGCAGCTATTTGAAGACAAAATTTTAAATCCGGTTATTCCAATTGACAACCCTCAAACAGAAGAAGGTATAGAATTGGGAAAAAAGTTATTCTTTGACCCTATTTTATCCGCCGATAACACACAGGCCTGTGCCGATTGTCATGCTCCAGAAAATGCTTTTACCGACACAGACCGATTTAGCGATGGAATAAGCGGTGCTTTAGGAACTCGTAATTCCATGCCTATATTCAATTTAGCTTGGAATTATGACGAAAAATTCTTTTGGGATGGGAATTCTTTTAGCTTAGAACATCAAGCTTTTATTCCGGTTACAGACCCTATAGAAATGGCAAGCACCTGGAAAGATGTTGAACAAAAACTTCAAAACCATTCTGAATATCCCAACTTGTTTCAATTAGCATTTGGCACTGCAACAATTGACTCATCTTTAGTTACTAAGGCTATTGCTCAATTTGAACGCACCTTGATATCCTCTAATTCAAAATTTGATAAATATCTTTTAAATGAAATCTCTTTAACTCCAGAAGAATTTAATGGTTTCAATGTTTTTATGGATGAAAACAAAGGCGATTGCTTCCATTGTCATGGTAGTGAAAACAATCCATTATGGACTGACAATTTGTTTCACAATAATGGATTAGACTCTCAATTCTCAGATTTAGGATTTGGAGCAATTACAGGAGACCCTGCTGATAATGGCAAATTCAAATCTCCTTCACTTCGTAATTTAGTTTTTACCGCACCATACATGCACGATGGTAGGTTTAGCACTTTAGATGAAGTAATTAATCATTATAGCGAAGGTCTTCAAAACTCCCCAACAATAGATCCTTTAATGAAAAAAGTAGCGCAAGGAGGTGTACAATTAAGTGAACAAGATAAGGCAGATTTAAAGTCTTTTCTATTATCACTTTCAGATTATGAATTCATCAATAATCCTGCTTTTAAAAACCAATAACTAAAAACTATAAAACCATATATTAATATAATGTTAGGTTATCTTGTAATCCATGACTTATATTGTATATTTGCACTCTATTTAGAGTCAATCTAATTAAAAACAAATGATTAAAGTTTCAGAAACAGCTAAGAAAAAAGTAATTGAGCTTATGACCGAAGATGGTTATAATGCGTCTACAGATTTTGTTCGCGTTGGTGTGAAAAGTGGTGGTTGCTCAGGGTTGTCATATGATTTGAAATTTGACAAGGAACAACAAGATGGCGACAAGTTATTTGAAGACAATGGCGTGAAAATCATTGTTGACAAAAAAAGCTTTTTGTATTTAATTGGTACTACTTTGGAATATTCCGGCGGACTTAACGGAACTGGGTTTGTATTCAACAACCCAAATGCCAACAGAACCTGTGGTTGTGGCGAATCATTTTCATTATAAAATTTTTAAGAAAGCATTATGTCGAAATATACCGAGGATGATCTTCGCGAAGAACTAAAAACCAAAGAATACGAATATGGTTTTTATACAGATATAGAGTCAGAAACTTTTCCGAATGGCCTGAATGAAGATATAGTTCGTGCCATTTCCAAAAAGAAAGAAGAACCTGAATGGATGACTGAATGGCGCTTAGAGGCTTTTAGAATCTGGAAAGCTATGGAAGAGCCTGAATGGGCTAATGTTAATTATGAAAAACCAGATTTTCAAGGTATTTCTTATTACTCTGCACCTAACAGCAAACCAAAATACGATAGTATAGATGAAGTGGACCCTGAGTTATTGGCTACTTTTGAAAAACTTGGGATTTCATTGGACGAACAAAAAAAGTTAGCTGGAGTAGCTATGGATGTTGTGGTAGATTCTGTTTCAGTAGCTACAACGTTTAAAAAAACCTTAGCAGAACAAGGCATTATTTTTATGAGTATTTCTGAAGCTATAAAAGAGCATCCAGAACTTGTAAAAAAATATATTGGATCGGTTGTACCTCAAAAAGACAACTTTTACGCGGCTTTAAATAGTGCCGTCTTTAGTGATGGAAGTTTCTGTTATATACCAAAAGGCGTTAGGTGCCCGATGGAATTATCCACATACTTCCGAATTAATCAAGCCGGAACAGGACAGTTTGAGAGAACACTAGTAATTGCAGATGAAGGCAGTTATGTAAGTTATCTTGAAGGGTGTACTGCTCCAAGCAGAGATGAAAATCAATTACACGCTGCTGTAGTTGAATTGATTGCACTTGATGATGCAGAGATTAAATACTCTACTGTACAAAACTGGTTCCCTGGAAATGCCGAAGGTAAAGGTGGTGTTTACAACTTTGTTACTAAACGTGGTTTATGTGAAACCAATGCGAAAATTTCTTGGACTCAAGTAGAAACTGGTAGTGCAGTAACTTGGAAATACCCTTCTTGTATATTGAAAGGTAATAATTCGGTTGGTGAATTCTACTCAATTGCCGTAACAAACAATTATCAGCAAGCCGATACTGGTACCAAAATGATTCATTTAGGAAAAAACACTAAGTCTACAATCATATCAAAAGGTATTTCGGCAGGAAAATCTCAAAACTCATATCGTGGTTTAGTTCAAATTAATTCAAGGGCTGAAAACGCTCGTAACTTTTCACAATGTGATAGTTTATTAATGGGTAACGAGTGTGGGGCACATACATTTCCGTATATAGAAGCGAAAAACCAAACTGCTCAAATTGAGCATGAGGCCACAACGAGTAAAATTGGTGAAGACCAAATATTCTACTGTAACCAAAGAGGTATTGATACCGAAAAAGCCATTGCATTAATTGTAAACGGGTTTAGTAAAGAGGTGTTGAATAAGTTACCAATGGAGTTTGCTGTTGAAGCTCAAAAATTATTAGAAATAAGTTTAGAAGGAAGTGTTGGGTAAAAACTACTTTTTATGAAAAAATCAATTATTCTTTTTACATGCCTTTTTTTTGCTTTTTTTAGTTGCAAACAAGAACAAAAGAGTGGTGAAATAATTTCGGGCGATTATGTCTTTCATGGTGATGCGGCTGTTTTACAGACAGACACTCTAATTTATGGCGTTATTATTAATGAGAAAGTGCATGAATTAAATCAAAAAGTTGAACCTTTAAAAAAACAGCCGACAGACATGGTTAAGGTTGAAATTAGAGCAATTATAAATAAAGAAAAACACGAAACTATTCTTTGGGAAGATAAAATTGAGATTACAGAAATTCTCAATGTAAAAGCGCTTCCTAATGAAGACTATAATAACGTTATAAAACTAAGTCAGTAATATGTTAAAGATAGAAAATCTACACGCAGGTGTTGAAGATAAAAGTATTTTGAAAGGTATTAATCTTGAAGTAAAACCAGGAGAAGTTCATGCTATCATGGGTCCAAACGGATCTGGAAAAAGCACCTTGTCATCTGTAATTGCAGGTAAAGAAGAGTACGAAGTATCAGAAGGAAGTATTCTATTTGAAGGAGAAGACATTGAAGAATTAGCTGCTGAAGAAAGAGCTCACAAAGGCATCTTTTTATCATTTCAATACCCGGTTGAAATACCTGGAGTTTCAGTAACAAACTTTGTTAAAACGGCCATTAACGAAACAAGAAAAGCACAAGGGTTGGAGGATATGCCCGCTAAAGACATGCTTAAATTGATTCGAGAAAAATCTGATTTATTAGAGATTGATAGAAAGTTTTTATCTCGTTCGCTGAACGAAGGATTTTCCGGAGGTGAAAAGAAACGTAATGAAATCTTTCAAATGGCTATGTTAGACCCCAAATTAGCTATTCTTGATGAGACTGATTCTGGGTTAGATATTGATGCGCTTCGTATTGTAGCTAATGGCGTAAATAAACTTAAAGGCGAAAATAATGCTGTCATAGTTATTACACACTATCAACGTTTATTAGATCATATCGTTCCCGATTTTGTCCATGTATTACACAATGGTAGAATTGTAAAGTCCGGAACCAAAGAACTTGCTCATGAGCTTGAAGAAAAAGGATACGATTGGATTAAAGAAGAAGTGAACGCTTAATAAAAAGCAAATGGATTTAAAAGAAAAACTATTATCGTCCTTTCTAGTATTTGAGAATCAAACCGAAATTGATTCTTATGTAAGTGATGTTAGAAATGATGCTATAAAAGCGTTTGAAGAAAAAGGCTTCCCAACAAAAAGAGACGAGGCTTGGAAATACACCTCTTTAAACAAACTTTTAAAAGAAGATTATAGCGTATTCCCAAAGCAAGAAAACGCTTTGGAATACAGAGAGGTTAAAAAATACTTAATCCATGAAATAGACACTTACAAAATTGTATTTATAGATGGAAAGTATTCATCTCACTTATCTGAAACCACGCACGATGGTATGGATGTATGTTTAATGTCTGCAGCATTAAACAAACCAAAGTACCGCTTAGTAATAGAAAATTACTTTAATAAAGCAGCTACTGATGATAGTTTAACATCGCTTAATACAGCATTTTCAAAAGAAGGCGCCTATATAAATATCCCAAAGGGAAAGATTGTTGAAAAACCAATCCAAATAATTCACTTTTCAACAGGAAACGAATCAGCAACCATGTTGCAACCGCGTAATTTAATTGTGGTTGATGAGAATTCACATGTTCAAATTATAGAGCGTCATCAAAGTTTAACAAGTAACCCAGTATTAACCAACAGTGTTACTGAAATATTTGCTAAAAAACGTGCTATTGTCGATTATTATAAAATCCAGAATGACACTATAGATGCTTCTCTAATAGATAACACCTTCATAAAGCAAAAGCAAGAAAGTATTGTATCTGTTCATACATTCTCATTTGGAGGGAAATTAACACGTAATAATCTTAATTTCTACCAAGAAGGAGAACGTATTGATTCCACTTTAAAAGGTGTTACCATTATTGGCAACAAACAGCATGTAGACCATAATACATTGGTACACCATATAGAACCAAATTGCGAAAGTCATCAAGACTATAAGGGTATTTTTAATGATAATGCAACAGGTGTTTTTAACGGTAAAGTTGTAGTTGAAAAGGAAGCGCAAAAAACCAATGCATTTCAAGCAAATAACAATATTTTAATTTCTGACAAAGCAACGATTAACACCAAACCACAATTAGAAATTTTTGCTGATGATGTTAAGTGTTCACACGGTTGTACAATTGGTCAATTAGACGAAAGTGCTCTATTTTATATGCGTTCTCGTGGTATTCCTGAAAAGGAAGCCAAAGCTTTATTGATGTACGCTTTTAGTAATAATGTGCTTAGTTCGGTAAAAATCCCAGAGATTAAACGTCGTATCACAAAAATTATCGCAAATCAATTAGGTGTTGATATTGGTTTCGATTTATAAAATATTTAGAAGCTATTTCCCGCTATCCGCTGTATCTTTTTCTCGTTCCTCAAAAAAGGATGCCGCTTCTATCGGGGCTAAAACAAAAGTATGTTAGACGTTGAAGCAATAAGAAAAGATTTTCCCATTCTTTCAAGAGAAGTTAATGGTAAACCTTTAGTATATTTTGATAATGCTGCAACATCTCAGACACCGCAACAAGTTATTCATGCTATTGTAGATTATTATTCAAACTTCAATGCCAATATTCATAGAGGCGTACATACCTTAAGTCAAGAGGCAACAGATTTGTACGAACAATCAAGACAAAAGATACAAGCACATTTCAATGCTAAGTTTTCGCATGAAATCATATTCACATCAGGAACAACACATGGTATTAATTTAGTTGCCAATGGCTTTTCATCTATCTTAAAAACAGGAGATGAAATCATTGTTTCGGCTTTAGAGCACCATAGCAATATTGTACCTTGGCAAATGCTTTGTGAACATACTGGTGCTAATCTTAAAGTCATTCCTATGAATGATCAAGGAGAGTTGGTAATGTCCGAATATGATAATCTGCTTTCTGAAAACACAAAATTGGTGTTTACAAATCATATTTCGAATGCTTTGGGAACTATAAATCCTATTGAATATATTATCAAAAAAGCGCATGCTGTTGGAGCTGCTGTTTTAATTGATGGTGCACAAGCATGTCCACATATTAAACCAGATGTTCAGGCTTTAGACGTTGATTTTTATGTGGCTTCCGCTCATAAAATGTGTGGACCAACAGGTGTTGGTATGCTTTACGGTAAAGAAGCATGGTTAAATAAACTACCGCCATATCAGGGTGGAGGTGAAATGATTGCCGAAGTTACTTTTGAAAAAACCACCTACGCAGATTTACCTCATAAATTTGAAGCAGGCACACCAAACATAGCTGGAGGTATCGTTTTTGGCACTGCAATAGACTATATGAATAGTATAGGGTTCGATGCAGTTGCCCAATATGAAAATGAATTACTTGAATACGCTACCGAAAAATTGTTATCAATTGATGGTTTAAAAATCTACGGGACCTCAAAACATAAAACTTCTGTATTATCATTCAATTTAGAAGGTATTCATCCTTATGATGTTGGGTCTATTTTAGATAAATTAGGTATTGCTGTACGCACGGGTCACCACTGTGCACAACCCATTATGGATTACTACAAAATCCCTGGAACAATAAGAGCTTCTTTCGCTTTTTATAACACCAAATCTGAAATTGATGCTTTGGTTGAAGGCGTTAAGAAAGCTAAAAAGATGTTGTCTTAAACAATTATTTTCTGACATCCCTCACAGTTTATCGAATTTTTGAGTCGTCATTTCAGATTTAATTTAAAGGTTTCGTTAAAAAATGATATCTTAATCAACGACTAATTCAAATTATATATTTATGAAAAAATTACTTTTTGGTTTAACAGCTTTAGGATTACTATTTCTTGGTTGTGAAGAAGACACTCAAAACCGGGATCAAGAATTGATCCAAGACACCATTGATATGAGTGATTTTTATGTCTATACTAGTCCAGAAGAAAATAATGTTGCAGCTAAACAAACTAATGAGAAAAGCAATTTTAAATCATGCTTTTCAATGCAAAACTTAAATCATCAACTTGCCAAGAATTCAGGTTTAGAGAAAAAAATGTTTGATATTGAACATCACACCAGAGCTTTAATTACTGCAAAAAAAGGCGGGAATGGTAATGGTGGTGGACGCCCTGGTGGTGGAAACGGAGGAGGGGAAGACCCCATTGTATTTGAAGGTACTGTAACTATTCCTGTTGTAGTTCATGTACTACACAGAGCAGGGACTAATGAAAATATTAGTAGTACACAAATTAACAATCAAATTAAGGTTCTTAATGATGCCTTTAATGGAACTGACGCTGACAGCAACAACATACCTAATGAATTTGTTGGAGTAAAAGCTGGAAATATCAATATTCAATTTGTACTAAATGATATTACAAGAAAGGAAACAAACAAAACCTCATGGCCATATTCAAGTGCTGAAGAAATGAAACATTCTGAACTTGGAGGTGTGGACGCTTGGGACACCAGTAAATATCTTAACATTTGGGTGGTAAGTCAGATACCTTACGGCGGCGGAAGAATATTAGGTTATGCGCAATTCCCTGGGGGAAACTCAGAAACCGATGGTGTTGTTATGGACTATAATGACTTTGGTACTGGCGGAACTGCTACCTACCCTAATAATCTTGGCAAAGTAACCGTTCATGAAGTAGGGCACTGGTTAAACTTACGTCATATTTGGGGAGATGGAAGATGCAAACAAGATGATTTTGTATCCGACACTCCTAATTCAGACAGAGCTAATAGAGGTTGCCCTTTGTACCCTACAGTACATTGCAGAAGTAACGATATGACTATGAATTACATGGATTATACTGATGACAGATGTTTATTTATGTTTACCCAGGGGCAAACTGACAGAATGCGTGCACTCTTTGCGTCAGGTGGTGCTCGTGAAAGCTTTGTTCTTCCATAAACATTATTGGATAAATACAAGAATATTAAAGACGCTTACTTTGGCGTCTTTTTTGTGCATTAAGTTTTAAAATTCCTAATTATGAAATGGATATTGATTCTTTTCAGTGTTATTACAATGAAAACTTGTGATAATCAAAGCGTACAAAAACAAGTCACCATGTTAAATGATACCTACAACATAACCACCTTAAACAGCAAAGACGTTTCAGATTTCAAACTAAATATTGCATTTTATAATTCTACTAAACAAGTATCAGGATTCTCAGGGTGTAATCGTTTTTTTGGTTCTTACACCATTGAAGGCAAAACCTTAAAATTGGGACCATTGGCGTCAACAAGAAAAATGTGCCCCCCAGAATTCAACACTATAGAAAATGAAATGTTAGACATTCTCTCAAAAGAAATTACTTTTTCAAAAGAGAATTCATTTTTGAGACTTCTAGAAAACAAAATACTCCTAATTGAAGCTGTTAAGAAAGAGACACGCAATCAATCTATGTCATTTGAGTACTCTCAACATTCTCGAGGAATCTATCAAAATATAAGTATCAACAAAAAATCTATTACAATTAAAAATAAAAGAGAAGGAGATGTAATAGTAACAGGTTGTAGTGAAGAACAATGGCAGAAAATTATGGATGCCATTGAAGATATAGATATAGAAAATATTCAAAATCTTGAAGCGCCTTCCCAAAAAAGACTATATGATGGTGCTGCTATTGCTAAATTGAAGGTGACTTTTGAAGGCAAAATATATGAAACCCCAATTTTTGACCACGGCAATCCGCATGCAGAAATCGCCAATCTTGTTAAAGAAATCTTATCAATAGCTCAAAACATTGAATAGCAACTTTTCTTATTGTATTTTTGTTTAAAATTTGACACTGTGACAATTGAAGAAATTCAAAACGAAATCATAGACGAGTTCTCAATGTTTGAAGATTGGGAAGAGCGTTACCAATACATGATAGATTTAGGGAAAGAATTACCCTTAATTGACGACCAATACAAAACGGACAGCAATATTATTAAAGGTTGCCAAAGTAAAGTATGGGTTCATGCCGAAATGAAAGACGATAAATTAGAATTTACAGCTGATAGTGATGCTATCATTACTAAAGGCATCATTGCTATTTTAATTAGAACGTTTTCAAATCAGCATCCAAAAGATATCATTGATGCAGACACTAGCTTTATAGATGATATTGGTTTAAAAGAACATTTATCACCTACTAGGGCCAATGGTTTAGTAAGTATGGTAAAACAGTTAAAAATGTACGCCATTGCATATCAAACTCAGTTAAACTAATTAATTATGAGTGAAACAAAAATAGACACAGCCTTGTTAGGCGAAAAAATAGTAAACGTTTTAAAAAGCATTTACGACCCTGAAATCCCAGTAGATATTTACGAACTAGGGCTTATTTACGATGTATTTGTAAACGAAGATTACGATGTAAAAATCTTAATGACTTTAACAACGCCTAATTGTCCGGTAGCAGAAACCTTGCCATTAGAAGTTGAAGAAAAAGTAAAATCTTTAGATGAAGTAAAAAGCGCTGAAGTAGAAATTACTTTTGATCCACCATGGACTCAAGACTTAATGAGCGAAGAAGCAAAGTTGGAATTAGGTATGCTTTAATCTAACCTGTTTGTAACCCTTTAGCAGGAATCACAGTAAGACAACTATAAAAATGCCAAACGAAATCATAAATCGCGTAGCGAATAGCAAACTTGTTACCCTAGACCTTGAGGATTTTTATCCGGAGGGCAATCGTATTGTGTTTGATATTAAAGACTGGTTATTTGAAGGTTTCGTTTTACGAGAAAAAGATTTTAGAACTCAAGTTTCTGAATTTGATTGGTCAAAATACCAAGATAATTATATTGCTTTAACTTGCAGTACAGATGCTATTATTCCTGGGTGGGCTTATATGCTTTTAACCGTTCAATTGCAGCCTTATGCCAAAAAAGTAGTTGTGGGTGATTTAGAAATCTTGGAAGCTTCTATTTACCATGATATCATAAATAATCTTAGCATTGATGAATTTCAAGACAAACCAATCATTATAAAAGGTTGTTCTAATAAACCTGTCCCACAAAACGCATACATTATGTTAACTAACAAGCTTAAACCCGTTGCTAAATCAATTATGTACGGTGAAGCATGCTCTTCCGTTCCGCTTTATAAAAACAAATAATTTTCCTGTGACCTTCATTTAAAAAAAGGGTCTAAACTTTATATTTGCAAAAAATTTAACAATTTCAAAGACATGAAAAAAGTACTACTATTATGTTTTCTGTTTATTGGTGTATTTTCAATAAATGCCCAAACTAAAGAAGAATTACAAACTAAAAAAGCCGAAAAACAATCGGAAGCTGATGCTGCTCAAAAAGAAGCAAATGCTTTACAAGCGCAAATTGATGCTCTACCAGGCTGGAGAACTGGAGCCTTTGGGACTATAGGTGGAAGTCTATCAAACTTTAACAATTGGTATGCACAAGGTTCACCAAATAACAATTCTGGTAACATAGGCTTTACCGTAAATGCTTATGCTAACTTAATTGAAGATAAGTTCTTTTGGAGAAATGCTTTAACCACTAATCTTAACTGGGTTAAATTAGATGACAAGGATGACCCAAATGATGATGACGATTTTAACCCCACTACAGATGTGTTTAACATATCGTCTCTTTATGGAAAAAAATTAAGTGAGAAATTCGCGATTTCTGGTATGGGTGAGTACAGAACTACATTGTTAGACAACTTCAATGACCCAGGTTATTTAGATTTGGGGATTGGTGCAACATGGACACCTGCTGAAAACTTAGTGGTTGTTATACATCCATTAAACTACAATTTTGTATTTAGTAGCGGCGACACTGTTTTTGAATCATCTTTAGGTGCCAAAATAGTAGCAGATTATACAAGACAAATTGGTGCTATAAACTTTAAAACAAACTTTTCTACGTTCCAAAGTTATAAGAGCGGAGACTACTCTAGCTGGACATGGACTAACTCTTTTGGCTACACCCTTTGGAAAATGATTGGAGTAGGTTTTGATTTTGGTTTAAGAAGCAACAAGCAAGAAGCTTTAAACTATGCTTTAGCGCAAAACCCAGCTACGGCAACTGGTTTTGATGACGTTGACAATGATTTACAAACCTATTGGACTTTAGGTTTAAGCTATAAGTTCTAAGTTGAAACTATTATAAATAAAAAAGGCATCTTTTAAGATGCCTTTTTATTACTTCATATCCTCATAATTATAATCAGGATATAAAAAATGGTTATACGGAAAACGCGTGATATGAATTTCTCTTACCTCATCATAAACACGCTTTTTAAAGTCTTCTAGATTACTTTTATTGATAGCTGAAATAAATAAGGCATTGTTTCCAATTTTACTCATCCAAGTTTTTTTCCATTCTTCTAAACTATAATTGGCTTTGGTTTTTTCAGTACCTAAATCATCTTCATCTAGAGGTTCTGCTTTATAGGCATCAATCTTATTAAACACCATAATAGTTGGCTTATCCCCACTTTTTATTTCGCCTAAAATTTTATTTACAGACTCTATATGTTCTTCAAAATTTGGATGTGAAATATCAACCACATGTAATAACAAATCTGCTTCCCTTACCTCATCTAAAGTACTTTTAAAACTATCCACCAACTGTGTTGGCAGTTTTCTAATAAAACCAACAGTATCACTTAATAAAAAAGGCAAGTTTTGAATAACCACCTTTCTTACCGTGGTATCAAGAGTTGCAAACAACTTGTTTTCAGCAAACACCTCACTTTTACTAACCACATTCATTAATGTAGATTTACCTACATTAGTATATCCAACAAGAGCAACACGCACCATTTTACCACGGTTACCACGTTGTACTGCCATTTGCTTATCAATGGTCTTTATTTTAGCTTTAAGTAAGGCTATTTTATCTCGTACAATACGTCTATCAGTCTCAATCTCTGTTTCACCGGGACCACGCATACCAATACCCCCTTTTTGACGCTCAAGGTGAGTCCACATTCCTCTAAGTCTTGGAAGCAGGTATTCACATTGTGCCAACTCTACCTGGGTTCTAGCGTAACTAGTTTGAGCACGTTGGGCAAAAATATCGAGAATTAGGTTGGTTCTATCTAAAACCTTAACATCAAGTATTTTACTAATGTTTCGTTCCTGCGCTGCAGATAACTCGTCATCGAAAATTGCTGTACCTACTTTATTTTCTTCAATAAATCGGCGTACATCCTCCATTTTACCAGAACCAATAAAAGTTTTAGGGTTGGGCATTTCCATTTTCTGTGTAAAACGTGCTACTACTTCACCTCCTGCCGTATAGGTCAAAAACTCTAACTCATCTAAATATTCTTTAGACTGAGTTTCGTCTTGGTCTTTCGTAATAATTCCAATTAAAACCGCTTTCTCTAAAGCTATGTTTTTCTTTTCTATCATAAATCTTAATAATGCACAAAGTTACGTAATTGCATCCATTTTAATTTTTATATTTTTAATGCGAAAAAACAACCTATGAGTGATTTATTTGAGGGAATTCCGGTTCAAGATAACATGCAGACCGTAGCTTTTTATAATGTAGAAAACCTATTTGATGTCTCTAAAGATGAGCACACCAATGACTATGACTTTTTACCTACTTCGGCTAAAAAATGGACTCCCAAACGTTATAAAAATAAATTAAGAAAAATTGGATTTGCTATTTCAAACATTGGCAGAAAAGAAACCGGCAAACATCCAGCTATTGTTGGTTTAGCTGAAGTTGAAAATGCCAAAGTAATTGATGACCTTTTAGATTCAAAACATTTAGACGACCTTGATTACGACTACGTTCATTACGAATCTCCAGACGAACGCGGAATTGACGTTGCCTTGATATATGACAAAAAAGCTTTTAAAATCACAAATTCAGAGCCTTATACGGTTCATTTAACAGATGAAGATGGATCGCCAGATTACACACGCGATATTCTATTGGTAAGTGGTAAGCTTGATGGCGAATTTATTCATGTCATTGTTAACCACTGGTCTTCTAGAAGAGAAGGGACCAAAGAAACGGAATTTAAACGATTAGCTTCCTCGGAGAAAGTTGCCGAAATTATAACTTCTTTACAGGACGAAAATGAAAATGCCAAAATTATACTAATTGGTGATTTTAACGATGAACCACACAACAAGAGTATTGTTAGGTTAGTTGAAAATTATGGACTGTATAATCCATTTGAAACGCTTCGTTCTTATAATAGAGGTACCGTTAGTAGGTTTAAACAATGGAGTTTATTTGACCAAACCATTATTTCATCTAACTTTTTTAAAAGCTCAAAAGACGAATTTGAATACTACAATGCCAACATCTTTGACGAAGATTTCTTAAAGACTTTTAACGGCAGGTTTAAAGGGGCTCCTTTTAGAACTTATGTTGGTAAAAAGTATAAAGGAGGCTATAGTGACCATTTTCCTGTGTACGCTATTTTTAAAAAGTGATTAAACCGCTTGAAACAAAATATATGCTAAAAAAAGAGTGGCAACTGGCAACAACCAAAGCAACCAAACATTAGTTTGAGACTTATTCTTTTTAACCATTTTAGAATTAATCATTATTCTTTTTTTACCAGTATATTGGAGCCAATTTTTAAAATAGACACCTAAAGAAACTATACCAAATAATGTCCATGCTTTTGTACTTGACATGGTATTAACATTCATTTGATTAAAGAATGCGGCAAAAAAACATCCCAACAGAAATATTAAACTTATCTGAAGTATAGAGACATAACCTATAGCAATGGTATTTGCTCTCTGTTTAAAGCGTTTTTTATAAAAAGAAAATATGGAATAAAAATAATGGTCGAAAACGGTCATTCTGCGAATTTAATACTTTTTAATATGAGTTTTTCGATACATTAGAAGTTACAAATCATAATCTACACTAATCTCATCCAATTCATAAATACCATCAAAAGTCTCTAGTCCACCACCTGTGTATTTAAAAGCTATATGCATAGTTCCAGTGGCACAGGACAAATTCACATTACCTGAATTAAACCAGGAAGCGAAAGAATCGGAATCTTTAACTACATAAGCATCAGACAACACACCCCAAGTTGCAGATGTTACATTAGCTTCAGTACCATCCCAATCTAAAGAATACAATACTTCCATAAAACTACTGTCTGCTAGACTATTAGAAGTTTTAAAGCGAAGAGTAATATTGCTATAAGAGTTTAAATCAATAGCTGGCGTGATTAACCAAGTAACATTTTTTATGTCTCCTGAACTTGCTATTTGCACTCTGGCAGAACGTCCCAAAGAAGCATTAGAAGATGTTGAGGAGTAGCCCTCCCATCCTTCAGAACCCTCTTCTACGTAGTTAGTCCAACCCGAAATAGAAACTTGTCTATTATTAGATTGAGACTCAAAATCTTCATAAAACAAATTCTCAGAACCAAAAGTTGATGCTAATCCGCATGAAAGCTCTAAAGGGTCACATCTTTCAGAACTATCAAAATTAACACTTGCTGAACTTAAGGGTAAAATCACGCTAAAATCATCTCTAAAATCACGACTAAAAACCCCAACCACACTTCCTTTTCCTTCAGGAACTAATAGCGACTTAAAATCTGAAAATGTACTGGTTTGCATTATAATTTGAATACCTGAATCACAACTTTCCAACAAGCGTAAACCATCAAATTCATCAAAAGATTCACTAGCAAATGTTGCACCCAATTCAAACCTATTCAATTGCATATTATCTAATTGAATTAGTGTATTCTCATCGGCCTCTGTTAAGTTTTCTAAACTTACAGTCTTAGGTTGAATTTCAGCTATTTCAGTACTCCGAAGAACAATATCTTTATATTCAGTTGCTTGAATTTGTTTTACACTTGCGGCATCTCCTTTACCAATAGTAATTACTCCACTTGTTTCCCCAATGGTTAATCCGTTTAATTTAACAAAAACTTTTTGTCCAAATTGATAAGTATCTGACAAGTTACTCTTGTTGATGTCTATTTTAAACCCAAGTCTTGGGTCGCTGTCTGGGTTACTAGCATCAATTTTATTCTGAATAATTAATTCTTCAAAAAAGTTTCCAGCTTTATCAGAAGAGACCACATATCCTTCAAGATAAACATCATCTTCAATCACCACTGTTGTATTTCCGCCATTAACAGCTTGTTCATATAAAGACTTTATAGCCTTAAATGTTGTTATTTGATTTTGAGGAATTTCAGGTTCAGAAACTGATATATCAGGGATACCGTAATCATCATCTTTAACACATGAATTCACAAATAGTAATATATTCGTGAAGACCAGTACCATTATAATTTTTTCAATCTTTTTCATCTTTTTAAAATCTAAGATTAAGGTTTAAGAAATAGGTTGTTCCTCTTCCATACCAATATTTTGGTCCAAACACTGGTGTGTCTAATGCTTTATCATCTCTCAACTCTCTATAATTAGCATTGCGCCCCTGTTCAAAACCCCCGGTTTTATAAACTTCATCCAAAAGGTTATTAATACTTGCAAATAGACCGATGTAATACTTACCAACTTTCCAAGATTTACCTCCTACCAAATTGATTACCATATAATCATCAAATCTTTCTTGCTTCAGCAATGCTCTAGCTAAATCTTCGTCATAATCATTAAATACATTCCCATCAAAATCAGTATTAAAATTTGAAGATCTGGTTAACGGACTAACATCAACATAAGTGTTGGAGAAAAAATTGGCTGTAGCTCCAAACCACCAATACTCTGGGTCTCTATATTCAAAACCAACTGAATACGCTCTCTGTGGGCCAGAAGCCAACTTATAATCTTTTAATTGCGATTGACCAAAGTCTTTAAAACCATTAACAAAACCAGCATCTACAGATTCTTGGTCTGGTTCTGTTGAAAGGTACAAATTAGGATTATTATCATAGGTAAACTGACCAACCGAAGCTGCTCCTTTTAATTTTATACTGGATGTTACTTGTGCTTCAACACCAAGTTCTACACCTAAATGTTTTTTATCAATACCTTGTAAAATCTCTTGAACAAACACAGCATTATCACCACCAATACCATCTGCAAAAAAGAAAGAAATCTCACTGGCATCGGTAATTTTAGTGTAATATCCAGTCAATTTTGACTGAACAATTGGCGAACGCAATATGTAACTAGCATCAACAGACATTATATTTTCTTCTGAAACATTAGGAACTATATTATGATTTTCCCTAGAATTGGAAAAGGTGTTTTGAACAGACGGTGCTCTTGAAATAAAACCTGTATTAACATTGAACACATGCTTTCCGGTTAATTTTAGTGTGGTTCCTGCTTTAGCCCCAAAACCAGTAAACGATAATTGTTCTCCTTTACCTAAAGAACTATCTGGAAAACCGCCGTTTTGGTAGATACCTTCTCTTTGATATTGCGTTTGCCTTACACTTCCCGATAGGTAAAAATCCAACTTATTATAAGTGAATTGCGCTTGTGCAAAGGCATTAAGTTCATTAGACAATACATTGTAATGATATTTGAATTTATCACCTTCATTAACCAATCTGTTTGGATTTAATAAATCGTTTTGTGCTTCGTCTATATCTGTTGCAAAACCATCAATATCTAAATAGGTTGAAGCCCCTAAAAGGTTTAAAACCTGGGCAAAATTTTCGGATTTTAAATTTTTATACCCAACCGAGGCGTTTAAAATTACATTATCATTTACTTTACTATTAAATATTGAATTTATAGTAAGCTGCGTGTCATCAACTCTATCTTCGTATAAAGCATATATTGCATTTCCTCCGTTTTGGACATGATTTAAATTAGCATCATACATGGCGTTCCAATTGATTTGTCCATCATTTTGAAAGTCTTTTAATGCCAAATAGGCAAACTGCAAATCATTCGGAAAGTTTCTTTCAAAATAACTTGGCAACTTTTGATAATAAGTCGGGCTTGGATTTGCACCACCTCCTTGCGGGAATCCATTGATTAAATCGGTTCCGTTATAATCTAAACGACTGTTCCCTAATTTTCCGAATTGATAACCTACATTAGTATTTAAACTCGTTTTATAATTTAAATCCCAATAATGATTCAACATCACAATGGGCTCATTCACTTCTTTAATTCTTGAGTTCCGTTTTTCACCATCTTGCCATCCCCAATACTCATTATACTTTATATCTTTTAAATCATAAACCTCCTGAGTGTTTGGTGAAGATTTCCCTCTTCTATTAGGTGTATAAATTGTTGTTAAGCTTAAACTATGTACATCACTTAGCTTCTTTTCTATCGAAGCGAAAAACGAATTAGAATTATAAAGCGTTGCATCTTGATAGCCTTCATTTCCCCATCGTCTTCCTATGGATAAGGTATAGGCCCAATTATTTTTTAACAATCCAGAAGCATACGTTGCCATTAATCTGTTAGTGTAACTTCTGTTTGAAGAAGAATAGGTTATCCGTCCACCAGGTCTTGCTTCTGAAGCTCTAACATTAATGTTTGTACTACCTAAAACACCCCCAAATGCGTAGCTTGAAGGTGAAAACCCTAGAGACAATTCTTGATTTCTTAAAACATCATTAATCCCACCCCAATTACTCCATTGTGGCCTTCCATTGTATGCCTTATTCATCTCTATTCCATTTATTAAAATGGATCCATTATTAGAATCTAGCCCTCGTATTCTGAAAAAAGACGAGCTAAACTCAAACGCCGCTGTTCTTTGAAATACATCGAGTGAAGATGCTAATAATCCTGAAATATTATCTGCACCACTTGTATCATCATTTAATTCATCGTCAGATAGTGTGATAGTAAATAAATCCTCTGTTTCAGACACATCCCTTTCCAAAGTCATATCAGATATGTTTACAGTCTTTCCTTCGTTTACAACAATTGGAAAGCGCTTTGTGCTATACCCGGTTTTTGAAATTGTTAAAATTTGTTCTCCAAAAGTTATTCCTTCGGAAAATTCAAATTCCCCTAATTGGTCCGTAAGCGTTTTTAAATTGGTCTTTTCAATCACTACTAAAACACCTTCAATAGGCTCAAAAGACAATGATTCTTTTACGCTTCCTTTAATTACAGTTTGTTGCCCATAAATAGAGACTGAGAAAAGCACGAAAAGAAATAAGAGTAATGATTTTTTCATTCTAAAGATTAGACACAAATGTTTAAGAAAAGTAACCTAATTCTGATTAAAATCAAAAAAAACAATCTATTTCGAACAAAATCCTACCTTTGGCTTAGCTTTTGCTTTCTAACAAATAACTTACATCTATTTCATTACAATGAAGCACTTAAAAATTTGTCTTTCCCTTTTATTGATAGTCTTTAGTATAAATACAAATGCACAAGACAAGAAATTTAAAATTCATACTGTAGCCTTTTACAATTTAGAAAATTTGTTTGATACTATAAACAATCCTAATAAACTAGATGAGTACAGTCCTATAATGGAGCTTAAAACCGGTCGAAAGGAGGCTTATAAGAAAAAAGTTAATAATATGGCTGAAGTTCTAGCGGTTATAGGCAGCAAAACAGCTCAAAATACACCAAGTATTATTGGGGTTTGTGAAGTTGAAAACAACGACGTTTTAGAAGACCTTATAAACCACCCTTTATTGATTGATAAAGATTATGGAATTATTCACTATGATGCCCCTGACGCAAGAGGAATTGATGTAGCTCTATTATATAAAAAATCTGCGTTTACTCCTTTAAATTCTAGCACTCATGGTTTGAAAATATATGACGACCAAGACCAATCAAGGATTTATACGAGAGACCAATTATTGGTTAGCGGTAATCTTGAAGGTGAATTAATTCATGTAATTGTTAATCATTGGCCGTCAAGACGAGGCGGAGAAGCCAGAAGTAATCCTAAGCGAGTTGCGGCTGCTAGAGTTAGTAAGCGAATAATTGATTCACTACAATCTATTGATCCCTATTCTAAAGTAATTTTAATGGGTGATTTAAATGATAACCCAACAAACGCAAGTGTAAAAGATGTTTTAAATGCCAAAGAAAGCAAAAGTGATGTTGGCCTAAAAGGTCTTTACAACCCATTTACAACATACTATAAAAACGGATTAGGTACAACCGCTTACAGAGACATTTGGAATTTATTTGATCAGATAATAATAAGTAAACCGCTGTTAAATGAAGACACTTCCTCCTTAAGATATTATAAAGCAAATATTTTTAACGCTGGTTTTTTAACTCATAGCAGGGGTAAATATAAAGGGTACCCTTTTAGAAGTTGGTCTAACGGAAGTTTTAGTAATGGCTATAGTGACCATTACCCAGTTTATGTTTACCTAATTAAAGAGGTTGAATAAAGAATTTAAGACATCCAAGTACTCCAAGGAATTCTAGATAAAAACAACACTAGCGCAATTGTGTAGAAAATTGCAATTGTTTTTAACTTAGCTTTAGAGGTTAACTTCTTTTTGTGCTTTGAGTACCCAATAGTTATTAGTGCTACAGCAATGATATTTACTAAAGGATGTTCAACCAAATATAATCTAGCAAGACTATTACCCATTACTTCACCTCCTAATTCGCTCCACAGGCTAAACCTTTCTGAAACAAAATAAAGTACAATACCAATTAATAATTGAATATGAGATACTATTAAAGTGAATAACGAAACCCTAAAATCTTTGGCACTATACTCTTTACCTCCTGCAGATTTTATAATTGCATTAAAAGTTGCAATGATTAATATTAATAGAACAATATATGCCCAATAAGAATGTAAATTAAGTATAGTCTGGTACATGTTTTAAAATTTTATTGATTCCAAAAATAGTGATTTTAATCTATAAAAAAACCGCTTCTTTAAAGAAGCGGTTTTTATTATAAAGTTTATTTTTCTTAATCCCATTTATTCTCGGCATCATTTCCTCCCCAAACTAGAGTTGCTAAATAAGGATTATCTATAAAAGGGTTTCTGTTTCCTTGAGCAGCATAAATGACATTGTTTCTTTGGATTTCAAAATCTGATACCGGATCTGCAATATTCCAAGCAATAAATAAATCAATATTACCTACTTTTTCAAAAGTTTCCCCATATCTTATGTTCAAATACATAATCATTCTCGCCACATCTCCTCTCCAATCATTTCCGGGGAACCAGGTTTCACCAGTGAGTTTGTATACTCCACTTCCATCAACAAAAGGATAATTACTTCTTTCAGAATTAACATTTGCATCACAGGCTCTTAAATGATGTAAATCAGTAATTGCATTTGATGCTTCCAATAAAGATTGAGGGTACACATGTTCTGTATTAAATGTTTGTGGAGTATGACTGTTTGTTGGAGAATCATATTCCTCCCAATATCTGCTTTCACCAGAATACATTAGAATAACATTATCAGCATTACTCAAATCTTCATCGGCATTATATAAATATTGATGCCTCTGTGCGTAAGCCAAAATAGTTGTGTGTTTAGATTGTGTTAAGTCTTCTAATTCTTCTAACATTAAATCTGAATCGTTTGTGAAAATCACACCACTGTAATAAGCTTCTAACTCCGAAGGAATATTATAACTTATAGAACTTAATACCGTAATGTTTACAGTAGCCGTAGAACAAGTGCTTGTTGGAGTATCGTCATCACAAATGGTATATGTAAATGAATCACTACCTATAAAACCTGCTTTGGCTGTATAACTAACAGTACCATCAGTATTTAAAACAACTGTTCCTTGTGTTCCAGTATCATCAACAGAAGTTAATACCGCATCATCAATAACAGAGTCGTTTTCCAACAAGTTAGAAATAATTCTTGTGCTATTTTCGGCCACATTAACAGCATCATCTTCAGCCGTAGGGCTCCCCTCATCATTTACCGTAACAGTAACTGTTGCAGTAGAGCAATCTGGCGGAGTGTCTTTATCGCAGATCGTGTACGTGAATGTATCACTACCTATAAAACTATCTTTAGGTGTATAAGTATACGTGCCATCTCTATTGTCTTCAATTGTTCCTCCCTCAGTACTCGAAGTATCAAATGACGTTATTCTTGCATTATCTAAAACCGTATCATTATTCAATATATTTTGAATAATAACTGCAGTATCCTCTATAGTTGTAAAAGAATCATTAACAGCCACAGACTTACCATTTGGAGTTGGGTCTGGTTCTGGTGTGGGAGAATCGTCCCCGCCTCCCGAACTACAACTAAAAATTAAGACTACTGTAAAAAATAAAATAGTTTTTTTCATTACAATTATTAAGATATGAAATATGAGGAAAAAAAACCACCTTGATACAAAGGTGGTTTTAAATAATTACTAAAAATATTATTACTCATTAAGAACCCATACACCATCTGTTTTAATAACAGCTGTATCTTCAGTTCCGCTTGATCCATTATAAATATCATAGGTAACAACATACTTTTGGCCATTTTCTGCAGAAGGGTCTTTATTATCTATTACAACTCCCGCAGCCTCAGCTATCATAGGTTTAGTCCATTCAGCAGCATTACCCGGTCTTCTTTCAAAGTTACCATAGTTATCCATACTACCTGTAGCAGCAGGATACTTAGAACTTAATGAAGACACTATTAAAGCATAATCGGCTGGCTCTAACGTATATTTAATTGTATTGTCTGGCACCCATACAGTACCATCATGACCAAACTGTAAAGTTTCAACGGCTTCATTATTGTATTTTTCAAAAGAAGTTCCGTTAAAAACGAAATTACTAGTATAACTTTTTGTTACACCACCTCCTTTATACAGTTCATACATTGCCATAACAACATCTCCTGCTTCTTTAGGTTCATATTTATAAACATCTAGTAAAGCAATTGGGATTTTTGTATCAGCTTCATCATGGCCTGAAAAATTAGGAAAACTCTCTCCCATCGCATTATATTCATCTTCAGTAAAACCTTTTATTTTATTCCAGTCCCCATCTGAATAGTAAAAACCATCTGTTAATGTACTTTCACCTCCAGAGTAATAACGGTATCTTAAAGAAACAAAATCACCTTCTTGTGGGCTAGGATAAGCAGCATCTAAGTAGTTATAGATATGATAAGATCTATCAAAATTACCATAAGAGCTTCCTGTGATATCATTGTGATCCGCATCTGTTAATTCATAAATATTCTCACTAAAAGTATCAACTTTAGCATACCTTTTATAAGTAACCAAAGCAGAAGACCCTTTGCCTAATACAGGGTATTTATCACTTAGAAAATCTGGCAATAAGGCTTTAGCATCATCTACTGAATTAAAATTTCCATAGTTCAAGTCTAAATCTTCATAATCATCATCAGAAAGTGTAATTTCTATATCACCTACAATAGGAGTTTCTATTGCATCAACTTCACTATTAATATCCTCTAAAGGGTTACAACCTACTAACGCTGTACCCAATAAAATTGTGCATAAATAAATAAATTTTTTCATTTTTCTTTTTTTAAAAATTAAGTTTTAACCCTACACTAAACGTTCTACCTGCCCCATAATAAACTAAAGCGGTATTTGAAGTTCCATCAACGTCATTAGCATCAGATACATACTCCGTATCAAAAACGTTGTTTATCTTTCCATTTAAAACAGCACCAAATGACCCCATGTCAAATGAATGTCTTAACCCAATATCAAATAAACCAAAATCTGGTAATTTCCAAACATCTGGCAAGTCTGAACTTCCTCTGTTGGTTACATCATAAGAAGCATAATTATCGCCTGCAAAATTATAATCTAAATAAAGATTAGATCCTTGAGTCAATTTATAGTTTGCACCAAAAGCAAAAGTAGTTTGAGCAGCATCACCAACTTTTAATCCATCAGCATAAACCTCAATAACATCTAATTCATCTCCTGCTTGGTCTCTAATAACAGCAGACACATCACTCTTCCATTCCCAATTACCTAAAGAAGCCATACCTGTAATTGATAAATTATTTGATGCTTTATATCTAAAATCAATTTCTACACCTTGATGTAACGCATCAATACCTGACAAATTGTAAAAATACATTTCATCATTTGGTCCTTGTAGAGATCCTGCATTTGCCTTATCTAACCAGTTAGTATGGTAGATATTTACATTAGCGCTAAACTTTTCGCTTCTGTAACCATAACCAATTTCTGCACTAAATACTTTTTCGTTTACAGCTTCTTTATTTAAATCAAGCTCATCATCTTCTAGAAAAACAATGCCATCTAAAAACGGAGCCTTAGAAAAATATCCAACATTAACAAATATGTTATTGTTTAAATCTAAGTTATAATTTCCACCACCTTTTATACCAAAACCAGAGAAATTAGCATCTTCAGACTCTCTGCTTCCAACAATTTCACTATTCATAAACTCCTTCTTGCTATAATTGGTATTTGATATATCTGCAGCAACAAAAGTATTAAGCTTATCATTTACTTGATATTCGGCTTGTGCAAAAACACCATATCTTTTTACAATACCATCATAATCTTTATTATACCTATCACCAACAGTTAAAGCTTGTCCGTAAGCAAATGTATCCGACTCATTATCTAAAAAGAAATCTCCTCCTAACAAATCATCAACCTCATACCAGTGATGCCCAACATAAGAACGCGCATCTAAACCTCCAGAAATAACTAACTTATCATTTACCCTATTTTTATAAGTAGATAAAATTCCATACCACTCATGTGAATTTCTTGAAGACGAGATAATATCTGTAGATCCGCCTATACCATTTGCTTTGTTTTCTTCAATTACTTTATCAAAATCAATTGGTTGCAAACCTGCAGAACCAATTCTATAGTTATTAGATCCTATTTTTGACCCTTCATCTCTACGCCCTCCACCAGAGCCAAATGAGGCATAAAAAGCGGTAGATAAAACTGACTTATCATTTATATTCCATAAGTGATTTAATGACATTTGTGGTTTATGATAGAAGTTGTATGATTGGTGATAAACCTCTCCGTTTTTATAACCCCAATCTTTATTAACTTTTTGAGGACCAGAATCTGTTTGTCTTAATTCAGCAATAGTAGAACGATTAAAACGTTGACCATGTGTTTGTTGCGCCCCAAAGGCTGTAAATGTCAACCTGTTTTTTTCATTTATTTGCTGAGATAAGCTTAAAAAATAATTGTATCCAGAAAATTCTCCTCCATCTATATAGCCATCTCCAGAAATTTTTGATGCACTAACAGTAGCAGCAAATCCATTTTCAGAAAGACCTGTGGAATAAGTCATGCCATATTTAAAGTAGCCATCATTAGCTAAAGAAGAAAAAACATTTCCTCCTTCTTCAACATCAGTGCTTTTTGTAATAATATTGATAGTACCCCCAATAGAAGGAACCGCAACTTTAGATGCTCCTAAACCTCTTTGAACTTGCATTGAAGAAGTAACATCTCCTAAACCTGCCCAGTTAGACCAATATAAGCGACCGTTCTCCATATCATTAACAGGAACCCCATTAATCATTACAGCCACATTTTCAGAATTAAAACCTCTTAAGTTAATTCTACCATCACCGTAACCACCACCAGCTCTAGTAGCATATACACCAGGTGTTGATTTTAGTATTTCAGGAAATTCCTGAGTACTTAACTTTAAAGAGATATCGGCTGCTTTAATAGTAGAAACAGCAACTGGTGTTTTTCTATCTACAGCAACAGAAGCAATAATTTGAACTTCTTCTAAGCCAACTTGACTTGATTCAAGTTCGATAGTTCCTAAATCTGTATCACCAGAAAAAGAAATTGTTTTAGAGTTATATCCTATAAAGGAAATTACAATCTCTCCAGAAGATGATGTAGCTTTTAAAGTAAAGTTTCCATCAAAATCTGAAGTAACACCGTTAGATGTGTTTGCCTCAACAACATTGGCACCGGGAAGTGGTACATTAGTACCTGCCTCTACAATTGTCCCTGATATTGTTTGAGCAAAAATTGCTGCACTAAATAACATAGCCACAGTCAACAATAAAAATTGTGTAGTTTTTTTCATTTTTTCAGAAAGATTAATTATTTAATTAATTGAAATTAGTCAGCGCAAAAATACATATAAAAACCTTAAAATTGTTATGCGTGCATTAAATTTAATTAACAATAACTTAACTAAAAAAGGCATGAATATTAAAATATTCATGCCTTTTCACCTTTTAGGCTATAAATAGTAAGCTTTTTTACTTCATACTTTTATAGTGATTCAACAAGTTTGAGGTAGAAGAATCATGCTCTGCTATATCCGAACAATTGAACTCTTTTAATATTTTTGAAGCCAATTGCTTTCCTAATTCAACACCAAATTGATCATAACTAAAGATATTCCAAATAACACCTTGAACAAATATTTTGTGTTCATACATGGCTATTAACTTACCTAAACTTTCAGGTGTTAACTTATCAATATAAATAGTATTTGTTGGTTTGTTTCCTTCAAATATTTTAAATGGAACAATGCCTGATTTTGTTCCTTCTGCAACAACTTGACCTTCAGTTTTTCCATTTAAAAGCGCCTCTGTTTGTGCTAAAAAATTAGATGTTAATTTATCTTGATGATCTTGATTTCCATGTAAAGACTTTGCAAACCCAATAAAATCAGCTGGAATCAATTTAGTCCCTTGATGAATTAATTGAAAAAAGGCGTGTTGTGAATTAGTCCCGGGCTCACCCCATATTAAAGTTCCGGTATCATAGTCAATTGGGTTTCCATTTCTATCAACGCTTTTACCATTGCTTTCCATAATACCTTGTTGTAGATATGTTGCAAACTGATTTAAATATTGAGAATATGCAATAACAGCCTCACTTTCGGCTTTAAAAAAGTTATTATACCAAATGCTAATTAAGCCCAACACTACTGGAATGTTAGATTCAAAATCTTCACTCTTAAAATGCTCGTCCATTTTGTGAGCACCTTCCAATAAGCTGGCATAATTTTCATAACCGACGGCTAAACTTATTGATAATCCTACTGCACTCCATAAAGAGAAACGACCACCTACCCAATCCCACATAGGAAAGATATTATTAGGGTCTATTCCAAAACCTTTCACAGCATCAATGTTTGTTGAAACTGCTACAAAGTGTTTAGCAATATCTTTTTCCGAAGCTGATTGTAAGAACCAATCTTTTATTGTATTGGCATTTGACAATGTTTCCTGAGTAGTAAAGGTTTTTGAAACTACTACAAATAGTGTTGTTTCTGGATCAAGCTTTTTAATGACTTCATTTACATGGTCACCATCAATATTACTTACAAAATAAGTAGTTAGGTGATTCTTATAAAATTGAAGGGAATCAACAACCATAGCAGGCCCTAGATCTGAACCTCCAATACCAATATTTACTACATGTGTAAACGGTTTGCCGGTAAAACCCTTTCTATCACCACTAACTACTTCATTTGTGAAAGCTTCAATCTTTCGTTTAACATTATACACTTCAGGTATTACATTTTCACCATCAACATTTACAATAGCTGTTTCTGGCGCTCTTAAAGCTGTATGTAATACGGCTCTTCCTTCAGTTTGATTAATTTTTTCGCCAGAAAACTGACTTTGAATCGCTTCCTTAAGCTTAACATCATCAGCTAATTCTAATAAATATTTAAAGGTTTCTTCGGTAATTCTATTTTTCGAGAAATCTACATAAAAATCATCCCATTTAATGGTTAATTTATTCGCTCGTTCCTTGTCTTGAGCAAATAAATCTTTCATATGTAAATTGTTCACTTTATTATAGTGGTCTTGAAGTTTACTCCAAGCATTAGTTGATGTTGGATTAATAGTTGGTAATGACATATTACGAATTTGATTGTTTAACTATAGTTTGTACTTGTTGCTCTTCTTGAATAATTTCTGGCTCGAAATTGATGTTATCTAACTTGTACCTTGTTGGTTTAATATATTCTAAATATCTATATTTCAACGAATCTGAAATAGGTTTGGCTTCAGGTAGTTTTTGTTTAAAAGGGTCCACCTGTCTGCCGTTTACCCAAAATCTATAACAAACATGAGGCCCACCCGTATTTCCTGTCATTCCTACCCATCCAATAACATCGCCTTGCTTAACAAATTCGCCCACTTTCACCTTGCGTTTTCGCATATGTAAATATTGCGTTTCATAGGTAGCATTGTGTCTAATCTTCACATAATTACCATTACCACCTCTACGTTCAGATTTGGTTACCGTACCATTTGCTGTTGCCATAATTGGCGTACCTATTGGAGCTGCAAAATCAGTTCCCTTATGTGCTCTCACTTTATAACCGTAAACAGCAATTCGTCTTCTTAAATTATAACGCGAAGAAATTCTACTAAATTTGACTGGTGCTTTTAAAAAAGCACGTCTTAAATTTTTAGCTTCTTCATTAAAATAATCAATTATGCCTTTAACCGAATCTGTTTCAAACTGGAAAGCATAAAATGGCTCATTATTATGCTCAAAATAAGCCGCTTTCACATCGTGAATACCTCCATAAATAGAGTCATCAATATATTTATCGGTATAAATTACTTTGAATCTATCACCTTTTTGAAGGCGCCTAAAATCAATAGTCCATGCATAAATATCATCGGCTAATTTATTGGTTAAAACCGGACTTACTCCTTTTGCATCTAAAGTTTCAGAAATGCTACTTGTAATTACACCAGTAACTGTCTTCTCAACGTAGGATATTGGCTTTCTACTTTTAAATGCATGAATAGAATCTCTAAAATTGATAACAATATACTCCTCCTTATTTGGCTGATAAATGAAGGATTCTGGTAATTCTAAAGAATCTTTTGAGCATAAAATTGTATATGGTTTTCCAGCTTGAAAAAATCTAGCAATATTATAAGTTTCCTTGGTTTTTTCAGCAATGTGAAATATTTTGGGATAACCTATTTTGTTTTGTTCTAAAATTTGCCCGAAGCTTTCTCCAGATCTTACAGTATCTTTTTTAACAACATAGTCATTTAAATTGAAACCAAACTCATATACATCTTTTGGTTCTTCAACTACAGCAACTTCTTCTATAATATCTTTCTTATCTTCTTTACAACTAACAAAGAAGGCAACTAAAAAGCCTATTACAATTAAATATTTGTTCCCCAATCTTCTATTTCTTTTTCTGTCCATAACTCTGGAAAAAATATCCTTTTTTGATATTTAGGATGCATATATTTCACCCATTCGCTACCACCTGTAGCCTCTGCTGTTTCACCTCCAATATTCAGATAATGGTTAGCCGTATTATAATGTGCCATAACCCACTTAATATTTACAGTATAATCATAGTGACGCATTGCTTTAATAAGAGCTTCATTTTCCTGAGCCTCTTTTGGTAAACTTTTAAATTTTGACCAAAGGTTATTTTCGTAATAAAACTTAGTAAATCTAATAAACTCTTCTTTATATTTTTCTTCAAAAACCGTTAAAGTATAAGTCTTTTTACCTGTTTTATAATCCTTTCCTGCCGCTTGCCAATATAAATGTTCAAAAGCATTTTGGTAAGACGAATTTCTATCAATGGTTTTCCTAAATCTTTTATCTATAAGATTAATCAATTCTGTTGAAGCAAATTCAATTTTTCTGTATTGGGCACTCTGAAATCCGCTGGCAGGCGTTAAAGTTTGCCGAAACTTGTTATATTGCTCTACATCCATCCCATCTTTCATAATACTAAAAGATGATGTAAGTACGTCAAAATAGCGACTTACACGCATTATCTTATCAGTAAATATAACAGCATCAACATCTTCATTTTTTGCCACCTGTTCAATTTCAGAAAGAATCATTTTAAACAAAAGCTCTGTAACTTGATGATACATAATGAAAACCATCTCATCTGGAAAATCAGTTCTTGGCAACTGTAGATTCAATAAAGCATCGGTCTGAATATAATCCCAATAAGTAATGGGTTTACTATACAACAAACCTTCTAAGTGATCTTCTAAATCCTGGTCTATTGCAGTATATTTTTCTTTGAGTTGGTTAGTTATTTTAGAATCTAAACTCATTATTGTTTAACTACTATTTGGAAAGGATGTTTTAATCCTTTAAAGGCATCTAAATCGGCTCTTAAAGATCCTACTGCCAAATCTGCTTTGATGCGCAAAGGTAATTTATTTTTGTCTTTCGACACCCATAGCGTTAAACTTTCTTCTTCTTTAAATACGCGTCCTGCCATTACATATGGCCTGAATTTTAATGTTTCTACATCACCAAATTCAGTATCTAAAATTTCCTCACCTAAATATCTTAGTTTGAAGCCGTAATTCTCTTCATCAAAAAACATATCTACTCTAACTTCATCACCAACCTCCAATGAATCCGTATTCATGTTATTTCTTAAATAATAAAAGGTTGACACCATGTCTTGAATATTAGGTTTGGTATCAATAATAGTTTTCTTTTTGTGCTTTTTATTATTAACGTAAGCCTTATTATTTAGCTGATCAAAATCAATTTCTATATCTTTTGTATAACCACCTTCATCAATATTTCTAACAAATTTATAAGGCACAATGGTTTCTTTATCAAAATAGCTTTCATATCTATCCCTTACTTTAAAGAACCATTTTATCATACCAGTAGTCCATCCCTTGCCAACTACATGGTATACATCTTTATTATCTAATTTGGTGTCTTTTACAGTAAGAGTAGCATTACCAGCTTTTAAAAAGCCACTGTAACTCATTCTGAATTTAAACCATTCACCATCTCCAAATGCCGATTCTTGTTGAGAAAAAGACATTTGCACGAAACAAATAGTTAATATTATAAGTAGTATTTTCTTCATTCTTTTTTTGGGTTATGTAATTAACTTCTTAAATACATTTTTATTGCTATAAAATCTTTGAATAAGCGTAATAACTATTAAACTATTGTTAGCTATTCAAAGCATTCTCACCTAAGAAATTACAATTACTATTCCAAAAATATAAAAAAACTTTGGACAGCTTCTTTATATAAGAAGTTCTTAACATTAATTTGTTACACAAAAAAGCACCATCTAGCACATTAGATGATGCTTTATAATTCTATATTAATACTTGTTTAAAGTGTACCTCGTCTTGCTTGTTCTCTTTCAATAGACTCGAAAAGTGCCTTAAAATTACCAGCTCCAAAACCACGCGCACCCATGCGCTGAATTATTTCGAAAAACAAAGTGGGTCTATCTTCAACAGGTCTCGTGAATATTTGAAGCAAATACCCTTCTTCATCTGCATCTATCATAATCCCAAGCCCTTTTAATGTTTCAATATCTTCTCTTAATTCATGATCATGAGCCAACAAGCGTTCTGGTACAGCTTCATAATATGCATCTGGAGGTGTTGATAAAAATTCCACCCCTCTGGAACGCATACCTTCAATAGTTGATATTATATCGTCTGTGGCAACCGCAATATGTTGTACACCAGAACCTTCATAAAAATCTAAATATTCTTCAATTTGAGATTTTTTCTTTCCTTCTGCGGGCTCATTAATTGGGAATTTGATACGACCGTTACCATTACTCATAACTTTACTCATTAAAGCAGAATATTCGGTATGAATTTGTTTATCATCAAAAGACAAGAAGTTTTCAAAGCCCATAACGTCTTCATACCATTTCACCCAAGTATTCATTTCACCCCAACCCACATTACCAACCATGTGGTCTACGTACTTCAAACCTAATACTTCTGGATTATAATCTGATTCCCATTTTTCGAACCCCGGCATAAATACGCCATTATAGTTTTTACGTTCAACAAACATATGTACCGTTTCTCCGTAAGTATAAATTCCTGCTCTTACAACCTCTCCATGTTCATCTTTTTCTACAAAAGGCTCCATATATGATTTGGCGCCTCTACTTGTTGTTTCTTGGTATGCTTTTCTAGCATCTTCTACCCAAAGCGCAATAACTTTCACGCCATCACCATGTTTTACAATGTGATTGTTAATAGGGTGTTTTGAATTAAGTGGTGTAGTTAAAACCAATTTAATTTTATCTTGTTTTATTACATAAGACACAGTGTCTCTGCTTCCGGTTTCTAAACCTCTATAAGCAAAAGATTGAAATCCGAATGCTGTTTTGTAAAAATGCGCCGCCTGTTTTGCATTACCAACGTATAATTCTACATAATCTGTTCCTAGAAGAGGCAAAAAATCTTGCGCTCCCTCAAATATTTTTTCTAAACCGTAGTTTACTGATTTTATGTCTTTACTCATGATTTTATGTTTTTAGCCCCGATTGAGGTATTTGTTGAAGCTCTTTTGTGAGATGTTGAAATTAATTGAACATGACGAGCAAAAAGCGACTACCGAAAGCGGGAAATAGCTTCTAATTATAATTTATTCCAACCAAGATTTATGGTAATCTTCATCGGCAATTTTCATAGCCTCTTCTGTAACCATTAATGGTTTAAAAGTATCTACCATTACCGCAAGTTCATCGGTTTTTACCTCGCCAATACTTCGTTCTGCTGCTCCTGGATGTGGCCCGTGTGGAATGCCTGCTGGATGCAGTGAAATATGACCTGCCTCAATATCGTTTCGGCTCATAAAGTCACCATCTACGTAATAGAGCACCTCATCAGAATCTATATTACTATGATTATAAGGTGCAGGAATGGCTTGCGGGTGATAATCATATAAACGTGGCACAAAACTACACACTACAAAGGCATCTGTCTCAAAGGTTTGATGTACTGGTGGCGGTTGATGAACACGACCTGTAATTGGCTCAAAATCATGGATTGAAAAAGCATACGGATAGTTGTAACCATCATACCCAATCACATCAAATGGATGTGATGCATATACCATTTCTATAATATCTCCTTGTTTTTTAACCTTGATGAGGAAATCACCATTTTCATTATAAGTTTCTAATTCTTGTGGCTGACGAATATCCCGTTCACAGAATGGTGAATGCTCTAACAACTGACCAAACCAATTTCTGTATCGTTTTGGTGTATAAATTGGCCTATGAGACTCTACAATGAAAAGCCTATTGTCTTCAGTATCAAAATCTATTTTATAGATAATCCCTCTAGGAATCAACAGATAATCACCATATTTAAAATCGAGATTACCTAACATGGTGCGTAATTTACCCGTTCCTTTGTGAATAAAAATTAGCTCATCGGCATCCGTGTTTTTATAGAAATAATCGTTTGTTAAATATTTTGGCGCCGATAAAACTATAGCACAATCTGAATTTACTAAAACCGTTTTCCGACTCTCTAAAAAATCATTTTCTGATTTCACTTGAAACCCTTTAAGACGATAGGATTTTAGGTTGTTCCTTAAAGCTATTTTAGGTTCTACACTGTATTGGTTTCTAATCTCCTTTACTTGTGTAGGACGTTGTTCGTGGTAACTATTGGTTGACATACCATCAAAACCAATGGTACCGAATAACTGCTCATAATACAAACTGCCATCAGGTTTTTTGAACTGAATATGTCGTTTATGTGGAATACTTCCTAATTTGTGATAAAAAGGCATATTGTTAATTTTAAATGTGAAAATAATAAGTTGAAAAGTTGTAAAACTTTAACTTACAGTCATATATAAATATACAAAAAATGCCTGCTTATTCAGGACTCCTCTTGATAAGATAGTGTAGAAATTGCAATAAGTCTTCGAAAAAAAACTTCATAACTCCACAAATATCGGTAAAATAAATTACTTGCTTCTTAACGAATAGTTAAAACCAGAAACCAAGATTTACAAACCAAATACCTTTGTTTCGTTCTGGAGAGTAGGTGTATTTAGCTTGAATGGGACCAAGAAAAGTATCAATAGCATACCCTAGAGCATAACCTCTGTAGTCTGGCAATGTAAACCATTCACCAGTATCAAATATATCATCATCAACATTAGCCCAATTACCTTCAATTGTTAAGTGGTGCTTTTTGAAAATCTCATAGTCTACACTGGCGGATGCCATTACATAACTATTACCAGTTAATGATATAAAATCGTATCCAAGAAACGGAATAAAGTTATTTATTAAATTATTACCATAACCTCCTAAAGCAAAATCTAATGTTTGAGTAGATTTATCACCAAATTTAAATCCGCCACTTGTTTTTAAGTTAATAGCTAGCATATCAGATAAACTAAAAGCATACCCCATATCTGCCTTGGCAATTGAAAAGGTTTCAAACTCGCTATTAAAATGAGAGGCATAAAGATAGGTATGCAAATCGCCATTAAAGCACACCCCTTTTTTCGGGAAATACTTATTGTCATAGGTGTCTAATTTTAATTCCCCAAAAAGGCTTAAGTAATCTGTATTTTCAAAAACAAAATCCTCATCTTCTTCATCAGCAGCAAGCGTTTCCGACTTAATTTCTAGTCGTTTATGTTCCGCACCTATACTTAGGGCAAAATCCTTTCTTAATAAGGTTTGTAAATAAAACTGATTAGTTTGATCTTGTAATTCCACATCAATTTTATTCAACCCAACCGCATCAAACTCCGTATCATCTAATAACAATTGCGCACTAATATTTTTGTGGAAATCATTAAACCTTGAACGCAAGCCTATGCTCCAATGAAATCCTTTATCAATTAAGTATTCAAAATTATAACGAACATTATCACCTAAAACCACATCCAATGAGGCAATATCATTATCAAAGAGCAATCTTTTCTTAGTTATATTTACCAATACGCCACTTTTATATAAATTATCATAATGCACTCCAAACTTTAAAAATGTGGTGGTTTCAGTTTCCTTTAAATTAGCAATAAAATCAAACCCTTCTTTCTCTCTTGAGGTTTTTAATTGGTACTCAAACGCCTCAAAGTTATTGGTTGCAATTAAACTATTGATACCTTTTAAAAGGTTTGAATAGCTTATTATTTCTTCACTTTTAAGTTTTAGTTTTCCTAAAACAAAAGACCTGGTATACTTTTCTAATCCTCTTAAAGATATTTCGTTTACTTTAATACTATCTTGAATATAGGGTTTTACATCTAATGAAGAAACATCATCTGTCCGTCTTTTTACTAAGGCTTTAAGTTCTGCCTCCTTTTCTAAACCAGCTAATATTCCTAAGCTAACTATTTGTTTAGCAGCGCCAAAAGACACTACATTATAATCTTTTATATTAGGCTTAATGTAAACATTCGTTTGCTTTGACTTCACCTCCATATCTTTTATTGTCCTGAAGTTGTTAATTTGAAGTAATACATCTGGCGCAGATTTTAGTTCTTCTCTTCCCATAAGTCCGTCTTGAACATCAACACCAATAATAATATGCATTCCTTTAGCTCTCAATTCATCAATAGGGTAATTGTTTACAACGCCACCATCTATTAAAATCATATCATTCAGGGCAACAGGCTGAAACAAGGTTGGCAAAGCACCACTTGCCATAATACTTTGGGTAAGACTACCTTTTTCTAACATTACCTGTTTACCAGTTTCCATATTGGTTGCAATACAGAAAAAAGGAATAGGGAGCTTGCTAAAATCTTCTATTTCATTAACATGAAGTAACAGCTTTAACAAATAATTGTATGCATTCTGGCCTCTTGAAAGTGCTGAAGGTAGTTTTAACTTATAATCATCAAATGGTAATTTTACAGCGTATTTTTCATCATTATTACGTTCAAAAAAACCTTTGGATGCACGAGGAAGGTTGTCTATAATGATGTTATCAAAATCAGCATCTCTAAAAATAGAATCCAGTTGATTCCCTGAATACCCTGACGCATACAAAGCACCAATAATAGCACCCATGCTGGTCCCTGCAACATAATCTACTTTAACACCTAAACTATCAATAACCTTAAGAGCACCAATATGTGCCAATCCTTTAGCTCCACCACCACTTAACACCAACCCAACTTTTTGTTTGTTGTTTTCAGATGTATTTGTTTGGGCTTTCGCGAAAATAAAAACAAATAGACATAAGATCGATATGATAAATCTTATTTTCAAATTAAACACTCTCTAGTTATTCCCATTGTAATAATTATAAACCTTTTCGGCTCTTGAATTTCCAACTACAGCCTCTAATTCATCTAACTTAGCATTTGCCACACGTTTAGCCGATTTAAAATGTTTTAATAACTCAACTACTGTTTTTTCACCAATCCCAGGAATGGTTTCCAACTCCGTATTTAACGCACTTTTACTGCGTTTATTTCGGTGGTGTTCAATACCAAAACGGTGTGCTTCATTTCGTAACTGTTGAATGATTTTCAACGTCTCGCTTTTCTTATCTAAATATAAGGGAATTGGATCATTTGGATAGTATAATTCTTCTAAACGTTTTGCAATTCCTATAATGGCAATTTTGCCTCTTAACCCTAAAATATCTAAACTTTTTAAAGCCGACGATAATTGTCCTTTTCCACCATCAATTATAATAAGTTGTGGCAGCGACTGATCTTCATCTAACAGCCGTTTGTAACGTCTTAAAACCACCTCTTCCATCGATGCAAAATCATCGGGCCCTTCAACAGTTTTAATATTAAAATGCCTGTAATCTCTTTTACTAGGCTTACCGTTTTTAAACACCACACATGCTGCCACCGGATGGGTTCCTTGTATGTTAGAATTATCAAAACACTCAATATGACGAGGTTCTTCGCTTAAGCGCAAATCGGCCTTCATTTGTGCCATAATTCTATTGGCGTGTCTGTCAGGATCTACAATCTTATCCTGCTTAAAACGCTCCATTCTGTAATACTTGGCATTCCTGAGAGATAAATCTAAAATATGCTTCTTATCACCCAACTTTGGAATAGTCACCTTTATTTTATCGCCTAAATCAACTTCAAAAGGCACATAAATTTCTTTGGAGTTTGAATGAAAACGCTGTCTGATTTCTGTAATTGCAAGCTCTAATAATTGCTTATCAGTTTCGTCTAATTTCTTTTTAATTTCTAAAGTATGAGACCTGATAATAGACCCGTAAGACAGTTGCAAAAAATTCACATAGCCATAGGTTTCATCGCTCATAATAGAAAACACATCAACATTGCTAATCTTAGGATTTACAATAGTAGAACGTGCTTGATAGTTTTCTAAGACTTCTATCTTTTCCTTTATTTTTTGAGCATCTTCAAACAACATGTCTTCAGCATATTGCTTCATTTGAGCCTTAAACTGATGTAGAGAATCTTTAAAATTCCCTTTTAAAATTTGCCGGATGGCTTTTATATTTTCGTTGTATTCTTCTTCTGTTTCTTTACCCTCGCAAGCCCCTTTACAGTTTCCTAAATGATACTCCAAACACACTTTATACTTACCTGCCTTTATTTTTTCTTCAGATAAATGATAATTACAAGTCCTCAAAGGATACAAACCTTTTATTAAATCCAATAAAGTGTGCACCGTTTTCCCGCTAGTGTACGGGCCAAAATATTCGCCTCCATCCTTAAAAACACGACGGGTAGAAAATACTCTAGGAAATCGTTCTTTCTTTATACAAATCCAAGGATAAGACTTATCGTCTTTCAACATCACATTATACCTAGGTTGATGCTTTTTAATTAAATTATTTTCTAAAAGCAGCGCATCTGTTTCTGTTTCAACCACAATGTGTTTGATATTGGCAATTTTTTTAACCAAAACCCTAGTTTTACCATAGTCATGTGTTTTGGTAAAATATGAACTAACGCGTTTCTTTAAATTTTTGGCTTTTCCAACATAGATAATAGTTCCTTCAGCATCAAAGTACTGATAAACACCCGGAGCATTTGGTAAGGTTTTAAGTTGAATATCTAAAGGTGTTCCACTCATTATATCAAAGGTATGCTAAAAGTAACATAGTTGAAAATGAGATAAGGTTTTTTAGTATATTGCATGTACAATATTACACTAAGTGAACATAGTTATTCTTTCTAGAAACGCGAATTTATATTCTACAGCACGACTTGTTGAAGAAGGCGAAGACAGAGGTCATGAAATGGAGGTAATAGACCCGTTGAAATGTGACATCATTATTGAAAAGGAAAAACCAACTATTTATTACAAAGACCGTTATTTAGATTATGTTGATGCCATTGTTCCTAGAATTGGAGCTTCGGTTACATTTTTTGGTTGCGCCGTAGTAAGGCAGTTTGAAATGATGAATGTTTTCACTTCGGTAACTTCAGATGCCATAATACGCTCTAGAGATAAATTGCGAAGTTTTCAAAGGCTTTCAAAAGCAGGTATTGGTATGCCTAAAACCGTATTTACAAATTATTCTAGAGATGTTGAAGAAGTGATAGAACATGTTGGAGGAACACCAGTAATCATAAAATTATTAGAGGGCACACAAGGTTTAGGTGTAGTTTTAGCTGAAACAAGAAATGCAGCCGAATCTGTTTTAGAAGCCTTTAACGGATTGCAAGCCCGTGCACTTGTACAAGAATATATTGCTGAAGCTAAAGGCGCCGATTTAAGAGCATTGGTAGTTGACGGTCATGTTGTTGGAGCCATGAAACGTCAAGGACGGGAAGGTGAGTTTAGATCAAATTTACATAGAGGTGGAAGTGCCGAAATAGTAAAATTAACGGAAGCCGAAATAAAAGTAGCTATGAAAGCTTCCAGAGCATTAAAACTTCCTGTTTGTGGTGTGGATATGTTACAATCATCTAGAGGACCATTACTTTTAGAAGTGAATTCAACACCAGGTTTAGAGGGCATTGAGCAAGCCACCGGAAAAAATATTGCCAAAAACATTATTACTTACATTGAAAGAAACCGACGTTAGTTCGGTAAAATGATAATTGATTTATGAGTTCTGATAAAACAATATTAACTATACTTAACGAAACTATTGAACCGGGAGAAAGCAAAGAGGTGAGTTTTGATGTTGCCAATCTACATACCTCAACACCTGTTCATATTCCGGTAATTATTGAACGCGCCAAAAAACCAGGGCCAACCGTTTTATTTACGGCAGGTATTCATGGCGATGAAGTAAATGGTGTAGAGATTGTGCGTCAAATTATTGCCAAAGGCATTAACAAACCTAAGTGCGGTACTATTATTTGCATGCCTGTTATTAATATTTTTGGGTTTATAAATTTGAACCGTGAATTTCCTGACGGAAGAGATTTAAACCGTGTTTTTCCAGGTAGCCCAAAAGGATCATTAGCCAGTAGAGTTGCCCATAAATTAATTCATGAAGTTATTCCGCATGTAGATTATATCATGGATTTTCACACAGGCGGATCAGACAGGTTTAATGCACCACAAATACGTATAGCCGAAGGTGAAAGAAAGCCAAAGCAATTAGCTAAAATATTTGGCGCCCCTTTTATTTTATATTCCAAAAACTTAAACAAATCGTTTAGAAATACCTGTGCTAAACTAGGTAAAACTTTGTTGCTTTTTGAAGGGGGCAAGTCATTTCATATTGATGACTTAGTTACCAATTCTGGTGTTAATGGCGCTAAGCGTGTTCTGAATCATTTGGATATGCTAAGTTCAAAATACAAAGCATCAACCCCTAAAAAGACACCTATTATTATTGGGGAAAGCAAATGGATTCGTGCCAAATATTCTGGCATGTTTAAAGCAGTTGTTAAAATAAACTCCAAAGTGCAAAAAGGTGATGCTTTAGGTAATATTACAGACCCTTACGGCAAACTAAATTACTTTGTTAAAGCCCAAAACACCGGTTACATTATTAATGTAAATGAAGCTCCCATTGTATATCAAGGCGATGCGCTTTTTCACATTAGCACCAAACTGAAAAAGTAAATGACTAAGGCAGAATTACGAAAAAAACATAAAGCACTTAGAGCAGGTTTATCTATTGATGATATAGATGAAGCCAGTATATCTATTGCCAATAGCCTTATTAAGCTACCTATTTGGGAGTATTCATTTTATCATATTTTCTTAGCCATTGAAGAACAAAAAGAAGTTAATACCGATTATATTTTGAGTATCCTTTCAGGGAAAGATAAAAATGTGCTTATTTCTAAAAGTGATTTTGAAAAAGGAACGATGACACATTTTTTATTGACTGATAGTACAAAAATTAAAAAGAACGCATACAATATTCCAGAACCGCTTGATGGTATTGAAATATCAAACGATAAAATTGACGTAGTATTTATTCCACTTTTAGCCTTTGATAAACAAGGAAACCGCGTAGGTTATGGCAAAGGTTTTTATGATAGGTTTTTAGCCGATTGTAAACCAGACACCATTAAAATAGGGTTATCGTTTTTTGAAGCCGAAAATGAAATAACTGATGTTTT
The DNA here is from genome assembly GCF_008056315.1 of Seonamhaeicola maritimus. GTDB lineage: Bacteria > Bacteroidota > Bacteroidia > Flavobacteriales > Flavobacteriaceae > Seonamhaeicola > Seonamhaeicola maritimus. The sequence continues at coordinate 453,143 of NZ_VRKQ01000010.1, forward strand.
TGATAGCGATATTGGGTTGGACTTTTGTGTGACACCGGAACGGGATTATACTTTTTAAGTTCTTAAAAAGTATTAAAGTACTTTAATTTGAGTAACATACTGATCAACTATATCTTTATAGCTATTTGTACAATATATATGATCTATTGATTCTTTTAATTCATCAAAACCATAATTAAATTGTGCATGAGTAACATATAAATACACCCTTAGAGCTCCCTGACTTTTTAATTCTTCAGCAAGAAATTTAAATGTTCTTCCACCATCAGCTAAATCATCAACTATCAAACAATCTTTATCTTTTACATTTCCCTGTATTTTAATAATTGGTAAACCATTAATTCTAACTTTGTTTGATGGCACTAAATCAGCGTTTAATTTTTCAGCTATTTCATGAGTAGTTTTATAAGATCCAGCATCTGGACTAACAAGTATTGGATTACCAATATCATAATATGCCAACTTAACATATTCATGACTTTTTAATTCTTTTGAATTATTAATTAATGCTAATGTTATGCTACTATGCGGGTGCAAAATTTCAACTTTATCAAAGTTCATTGCATTTATAAAATTTGCAATTATCTTTAAATCAAATGATTCTAAATCATTAAAACGTCTATCTGAACGTTGACCAATAAGGCAATAAATTGTTAGAATAGATATCAGGTTTTTATTAGTTGAATTGCTATTATCCCATGCCTCTTTTATCGATGCAATTCTAAATAAATCTTCATAACTATTACCTCTTATCTTTATATGTAAATTACCTGATTCTTTTATCTTAGCAGTCACTTGCCCATCTTTATATTTATTTATTTCGTACTTCATTTCTTAGTTTTTTGTTATTTGTAAAATCTAACTTAAACACACTTATTTATTCTGTCTCTTATTTGTTCCAATTTTATTTGATTCAAAAATTCTCCATTTTGGTAAATGACTTGCAATTCACCGTCATTCTCTTCAACTTCAGAAACTTGATCCACCATTTTGTATTCTCCATCCACAAAATCTACTCTAATTAATCCTTTTGCAGATTTCTTGATGCCATCATCAGTAATAGGATCCTTAAAAATTTCTCTTCTCTCTCCTTGTACAACAACAGAAGTAGCTTTCATTGCAAATCCAAATGTATCTCTAGTATTAAATTGATAAGTAAAAGACCCAATCCCTAAAACCACATTTGTAGTGGCGAACCCTTTATCATGTAATCTTTGACAAATCTGTTCAGCTCTTTCGGTAGTAATACTATCTCCATAAATAGCTCCAATATGAGGGTCTAAAACTTTAAACCCTTCTTTATTGATTGTCCCTCCAAAAATATCCCATAACAATTCAATTACACCTTTTTCATTAGGTAATTGACCTCCTATTTGTGCCATTTCTCCACAAATAATGTCAACTGGATCACCACTATCAGGACGAATAACTAATTTACCATCTCTTGAAATAACCTCATCTTTAAGTTTGGGCAAATATTCCGTTAGTACTTTCCATAAATTCCATGTATCACTAACAACAGACAATATTCCCTTTGGGTAAGTATTCATTAAACTTTGAAATGTGCCAATTTCATCTTCTTTTGTTCCTGCACACATAACTGAATGTTCCGTTGCATTCACTGAACCTACAATAAACCCTGATGCATTATAATATTTGCGTAATCCACTTATAACAGGAAGGGTATCAGATCCTAAAAAAACGCTTGCATGCCCCATTCCAGAAGACAATGCACTTCCGAGACCTCCCATTCCTCTCATTGAGAAGTCATGTCCTTGAAAATCAATAAATGAGACGTTTTCACTATCTGTAATTAATGCCCACTTTTTAAATATACGCTTGTACAATATTGCAATAGATGCAGATGTCATAGTTTGCCATAGCATTGTAGATAATATAGTCTCTAAAAAATTTGTAACCCAATAAAACTCCTTTATTGTGTTTACAACTGTAAGCATTGGAACTCGAATAGGAACTTCAACACCTTCAGGCAATGACTTAACTTTTATTGGAAGATACTGCAAATCATGTAATTCTTCATAATGAGAAACATCATAACTACCTCCAAGATATAATGACAGTTCTTCTTGAATTTCTCTACAGACCAGTTCTTTTGGCTTAGAAAAGAAATTGTCATTAAAATAATCATGTAACCATTGAATCACGTACTGCTGGCCAAAAGAAACTACTTTATCACAGCCTTTAGGAGCATATTTATTACTTCGTGGTGTCCAATTGGAATATACTTCTTCAGTCCCAACTGGGTATTGTTGATGATGCCCCGTTTTGTACCCGTCTGTTAGCAATAATCCATTCATAATATTTAAATTTATTTTGCGTATTCATTACACAAATGTAAATTAGAATATTATTGTCACCAAATATATTTTGTGTTTTTTTTACGCAAATACATTATAATGTTGAAATACAGGTGTTTATATTTCAAATATTATACCTTCTTTTTTAAGTTGAAAGTAGCGTTTTTGGTTAAATTGGAATAAATTGGCTGGTCTACCTGATCCTTTTGATACTTTTTCATTGAGTTCATCAAGCACATTAAGACCTATTATTTTCTTTCTAAAATTACGTCTATCAATTTCTCTGCCTAATAGGGTAGTGTATAATTTTTCCAAATCTGAAAAAGGGAATTTTTTATCTAGTAATTCAAAGCCTATAGGTTCATAAGTGATTTTTCCCTTCAATCTCTTAATTGCTAATTCAAGTATATCCTTATGATCGAAAGATAGTTCGGGTAATTCATTAATATTAAACCAAGCTACTTCTGCTGCATCTGTAGATGCAAATATTTTAAACGTATTCGGTCTTACTAATCCGAAATAGGCAATGGAAACTACTCTTCCTCTAGGGTCTCTCGTTGGATTACCAAAAGTATAAAGCTGTTCAAGGTAATTAATCTTAACACCCGTTTCTTCCTGTAGTTCTCTTTGAACTGCTTCTTCCAAAGATTCATCATTTAATACAAATCCTCCAGGAATAGCCCACTTTTCCTTAAACGGTTCATACTTTCGTTTTATAAGTAAAACTGAAATTTCACCTTCCTCGTAACCAAATACGACTGCATCAACTGTTAACTTAATGGACTGCTTACTCATATGTGTAACTTTTACACAAAAATAAACTTAATTTTCAAAATTAATAAATTAAAGAAACTATCTACATGAACCTTTTACTCCTCACAATTCTCACAATAAGTTTCTTTTAAATACTCATTTTCTAATAACTGAAAGGTTACTCCTCCTTTTTCAACGACATTAAACAGTTTACAATAGCGTTCTTTATTAATGTTTATGGCATTTAACATAATGGTTCTATAATCTGTTTGATAAGTGAGTTCGTCCTTAATTAAAGTCAAATTCAAATAGTAGAACAATAAATCTTCATCTATATCAATGCTCCTGGCTTTTTCTTCTAAAAGCGCAACCGACATATCTGTATTGGCATAGTAACTAAAAAACTGGGCTAAACTTAAATAGTCATAGTCAGATAATGAGAATTTGTTGTAATTTTTATTAATGTATGACACCGATGCATCTTTATCAGAATAATCCCGTTTTCGCATTAAATTCTCTGCTTTTATGATATGGAAATTTACCATCATTCTAGAAATTAATGAGGCATCAATTCCATAATTCTTTAAGCCATAAATTTGATTTTTAAGCTTGGTTTCATTTATTTCTAAAGCTCTGAAACGCCAAAGTCTAATCTTAATAGCTGTGATATTGTATTTAACCTCACCATTTTTAGGAACTAACTTTTCAAGCTCTAAAAGTTCGTTATAAACAATTAAAGCTTGCCTTACATTAAGCATATACCTAAAAGCAGAATTCTTATTAAATATTTTAGCAAATTTAGCTTGCTTTGGTATGTTCATTTTCCGCAGAAATTCTGGAGAGATGACTTTACTTTTAAGCTTTTCAAAAATGGAGTTTTGAATTTCATTAGCAGCAACTAATTGTTCGCTGCTTATGGCATCATTAAATTTCAGAAGCAACTCATCAGGAGACATCGTTTTATACTTATCTTTCTTTTCTAAGCCTAACTCTAGCAATGCTTTTCTATGATGGCTTAAAATAGGCTCCATTTCTTTTGAGAGCGCTCCAACCAATTTTGCTTTTACATCGCTTTTACTCAGTCCGCTTAAATTATCATACTTGGTGTCTTTTATATCATTTAAAAACTCCACCCAATTTTCAGATGATGACACCTCAGTTTTAATTGTAGGCTTTTGAAAAGTTTGTAACGCAGCGGCAATACTATTGGCTCTTTGTTCTTGTAATTCCACATTACGCTCTAAACTTCCTTCAACAGATGAATAAGCTTTAATATTGATCGTTTTAATGTTGAAGTCTGTCAATCTCAACGAGTCATAAATGGGCTTTATATCTTCATGTGAATATTCAGATTTATTCTTTTCAAAAGGAATAGTAAACTTTAATATTTTATTTTTAAGAATATAACCTTCACCAGAACTTGGCTTTATTTGTTTTGTATTGTAGGTCAAAGAATCTAAATACATACCCATATCTAACAATTCCCAAGGGTAAGATTCCAGATTATAAATAACCTGATATCTACACATATTCTTATTACTTAAGAACAAAATATTGTACTCTAACTCATCATTTAAAAAAGCATCTGGTAACCTGCCAACATGAACTCTAAATCTGTTTTCTCCGGCCGGTTTTAACATATTTCTCAATTTGGCCCCATAAACAGGCTTCAAAAGCAATCCTTTTATTTGAGAAGCCGTTGTTGTTTCATCGCAATCATATCTGTTTTTTCTAACTACATCAATAGCAATACCGTCTCCAGCATTTTTAAATAACATATTAAACCACTTTTTGTCATTTATTCTAAAATATAGATTAGACTTTTCTCTTTCTATTGAAAACTTGACCTCTTTGGGCTTTTGCCTGAAAATATTTGTACAAGATTGACAAACTTGATTTCGGTTAGCTTGTGGAAAAACAATATCGAAAGTGTTTTGGGCAGAAAGGTTATTTAGACTAAAAATTGTTAGGGCAATGAGGAGAGTTTTGAATTTCATTAATGGATTTTTAGATTGAAAAATTAAATATAATCAATCCTAATAAAGTAAAGAAACACTTACTTAATCAAATAATATTATGAAAGTTCTTTTTTAGGAAACGCCTTTTTGTTGAAGACAATAAGCATAATAAAACCAGTACTTATAGCTACATCTGCCACATTAAAAACAGGCTCAAAAAACGTAAAATATTTACCCCCAAAACCCGGTATCCATTCTGGTAAATACCCTTTCCATAAAGGGAAATATAACATATCTACAACTTTACCATGAAGTAAACCAGCGTAACCACCTTCTTCTGGTAAAAAAGATGCTACATCTATAGCGCTTTCGCTAAATAAAACACCATAAAAAACAGAATCTATAATATTCCCTAAGGCTCCTGCAAATATCAAAGCAATAGCCAATATTAACACTTTAGGCCTGCACTTTTTTGTTACATCATAAAGCCAATAACCTATACCACAAATCGCTACAACTCTAAATAATGTTAAAGCTACTTTTGCTGCACTATCTGATATAAAGGGAATAAAATCGCTAATTTTTGTTCCCCAAGCCATTCCATCGTTTTCAATAAAATATATTTGAAACCAACTAAAAACTTCAAGGCTTTGTTGAAGTTGAAAATGTGTTTTAATATACACTTTACTTATCTGATCAATAAGTAAAATAATACTAATTAAAACAATTGATTTCTTTAATGACATATGACTGAAAAACAAAAAACGCCCTTCATAAAATAATTTAAGATTGGCGTTTCTATTTTATAAAACCCTTATTTAATGAAGGGATTAATTATTTCTGCATGTTTTTAGCTTCAATGCTTAAAGTAGCATGAGGCACTAACTCTAATCTTTTCTTATTAATTAACTTTCCGGTAACACGACAAACCCCATAAGTTTTATTCTCAATACGAATTAAAGCATTCTTTAAATCACGTATAAACTTTTCTTGCCGAATAGCCAATTGAGAATTAGACTCTTTACTCATTACTTCGCTTCCTTCATCAAAAGCTTTAAAAGTAGGTGCGGTATCTTCTGTTCCATTATTATGGTCATTCATATATGCACTTTTAATAAGCTCTAAATCGTGTTGCGCTTTTTCTATTTTTTCATTTATTAAAGATCTGAATTCTTCTAATTCAGCATCAGAATATCTAACATTTGCAGTTCCCATAATATTAATGTTTTTGAATAAACAATTTGGTACATATATCATCAAAAGTAATATCAATACCGTTATCTAATTTGTCAATTATTTTAAGCTCATTAGCCAATGTCTCCGTTTTAATATAAGCCATATTAGAGTCAATAGCATTCACTATATTATCATCTTTTTGAAGCTTCACATCAATTCTATCAGTGACTTCAAACCCTGAGTCTTTACGTAAATTTTGAATTCGGTTGATAAGTTCTCTCGCTATTCCTTCGCTTCGTAAATCATCAGAAATGGTTACATCTAGGGCGACCGTTAAAGCACCTTCATTGGCGACTAACCAGCCTTCAATATCTTGAGATGTAATCTCTACATCTTCAAGCCCTAAAGTAACATTTTTTCCATTAATGTCAACACCAATTTCACCAGTTTGTTCAATTTTTTTAATATCCTCTGCATCAAACTGTCTTATGGCGTTTGCAATGAGCTTCATATCCTTTCCAAATCTTGGGCCTAAGGCCTTAAAATTTGGTTTTATCTGCTTGACCAAAATATCAGAAGCATCTTCTAAAAGCTCAACTTCTTTAATATTAACTTCATGTTTTATTAAGTCTGAAACCGCTAATATTTCTTCCTTTAGCTGTTCACTATCAACAGGAATCATAATTTTTTGAAGCGGTTGACGTACCTTAATCTTTTCTTTAGCTCTTAACGACAATACCAAAGATGAAATTGTTTGCGCACTCTCCATTTTTCGCTCTAAACTTTTATCTATAAAAGCTTCATCAAAAACTGGGAAATTTGCCAAATGAACACTCTCAAAAGCTTCCTTTTTGGTAACCGCATTTAAATCTAAATACAATCTATCCATAAAGAACGGTGCAATTGGAGCACCTAATTTAGCAATGGTTTCCATACAAGTGTAAAGGGTTTGGTATGCCGAAATTTTATCGGCTTGGTAATCTCCTTTCCAGAAACGTCTTCTACTTAAACGTACAAACCAGTTGCTTAAATAGTCTTGTGTAAAATTTGAAATTGCTCTAGCAGCTTTGGTAGGCTCATAATCTGCATAATAAGCATCTACCTTCTGAATTAATGTATGCAATTCTGAAAGAATCCAACGATCTAGTTCAGGCCTATCAGCTAAAGGAATATCAGCTTCTTTATAACTGAAATTATCTAAATTAGTATATAAACTAAAGAATGAATAGGTATTATAAAGCGTTCCGAAAAACTTACGTTTTACTTCTTCAACACCTTCTAAATCGAACTTTAAATTATCCCAAGGATTTGCGTTAGAAATCATATACCACCGAGTAGCATCTGCTCCGTAATTTGATAATGTTTCAAACGGATCTACAGCATTTCCTAGGCGCTTAGACATTTTTTGCCCGTTCTTATCTAATACCAATCCATTAGACACCACATTTTTGTAGGCAATAGAATCAAATACCATAGTACCAATAGCATGTAAGGTATAGAACCAACCACGTGTTTGGTCTACACCTTCTGCAATAAAGTTAGCAGGATATGTTGTACCATCATCAATTAAACTAGCATTTTCAAACGGATAATGCCATTGTGCATATGGCATAGAACCAGAATCAAACCAAACATCAATTAAGTCGCTCTCACGCTTCATTGGTTTTCCTAAAGGCGACACTAAGGTAATTTGATCTACAATGTTCTTATGTAAATCTAATTTGGCGTAGTTTTCTTCGGTCATGTTGCCAACCTCAAAATCAGCAAAAATATCTTCTGCTAAAACACCTGCATTCATAGCTTTTTGCATTTCAGCTTTTAATTCTTCAACAGAGCCTATACACAATTCTTCCTTACCATCTTCGGTTCTCCAAATTGGTAACGGGATACCCCAATAACGTGAACGTGATAAATTCCAGTCGTTAGCATTTGCCAACCAATTACCAAAACGTCCTTCACCAGTACTCTTTGGCTTCCAATTAATGGTATTATTCAATTCATGCATCCTATCCTTTATATCGGTTACTTTAATAAACCAAGAATCTAGCGGATAGTATAAAATTGGTTTATCTGTACGCCAACAATTAGGGTAGCTGTGTTTATATTTTTCAACCTTAAAGGCTTTATTTTCTTCTTTTAACCTGATGGCAATTTCAACATCCACAGAACGCTCTGGAGCTTCACCATCATTATAATATTCATTCTTTACATATTTACCAGCAAGCTCATCCATTTCTGGACGAAAACGCCCTTGTAAATCTACAAGTGGCACCAAATTATCGTTTTCATCTTTAACCAACATTGGAGGTACTTCTGGTGTAGCTTGTTTAGCAACCAAGGCATCATCTGCGCCAAAGGTTGGAGCTGTATGCACAATACCTGTACCATCTTCTGTTGTTACGAAGTCACCGGAAATTACTCTGAACGCATTTTCTGGGTTGTCGTTTGGTAAAGCATAAGGCAACAACTGTTCATAGGTAATACTTACTAAGTCTGCTCCTTTAAATTCTTTTACAACATAAAAAGGAATCTTTTTATCACCAGCATTATAATTTGATAATTCTGATTGCTCCTCAACTTGAATAAACTTTCCTGCAAATTGTTTAGCCAGTAAAGGCTTTCCTAAAATCACTTTTGTTGATTCAAAAGTATATTGATTGAATGTTTCAACTAAGACATAATCAATTTTTTCGCCTACTGTTAACGCCGTATTACTTGGAAGAGTCCAAGGCGTTGTAGTCCAAGCTAAAAAGTGAATATCACCTTCGTTTTGTAAAAAATCCGGCAATGATTCATCGTTCGCTTTAAACTGAGCAACCACAGTAGTATCGGTCACATCTTGATAAGTCCCCGGTTGGTTTAACTCATGTGAACTTAAACCAGTTCCTGCTTTTGGAGAATATGGTTGAATGGTATAACCTTTATACAATAAACTTTTATTGTAAATCTGTTTTAACAACCACCAAACACTTTCCATGTATTTTGGCTCGTAGGTAATATATGGATCATCCATATCTACCCAATAACCCATTTTTTCAGTTAGGTCATTCCAAACATCTGTATAGCGCATTACAGCTTTTCTACATGCAGCATTATAATCTTCAACTGAAATGGTTTTACCAATATCTTCTTTAGTAATACCTAATTCCTTCTCAACACCAAGTTCAATTGGTAACCCATGAGTATCCCATCCGGCTTTACGCTTTACCTGAAAACCTTTCATGGTTTTATAACGCGGAAAAATATCTTTAATGGCACGTGCTAAAACGTGATGTACTCCAGGGAGTCCGTTTGCAGATGGTGGTCCTTCATAAAATACATACGGTTCGTTGCCTTCTCTTGTAGATACACTTTTTTCAAAGATGTTATTTTCTTGCCAATATTGTAGTATTTCGTTTGCTACATTTGGTAAGTCAAGTCCTTTATATTCAGGAAATTTCGTGCTCATTTACTCTTAAAACTTATAAGTTCGCGAATTTAAGGAATTTTGAGAAAAATGATATGCTGATTGGACGTAATTTAAACTATAAAATTTACTAAATCTTCAATCTTAGAAATCAACTGAATTTTAATACTGGTATTTTTAAGAGAAATTTTGTTGTACTTGGATACAAAAATGGTTGAAAAACCTAATTTTTCGGCTTCCAGAATACGTTGCTCCACACGCTGTACAGGACGAATTTCACCGGACAAACCAACCTCTGCCGCAAAACAAAAATCACGTTGTAAGGATTCATCTTCATTTGAGGATAATATAGCCGCTACAACAGCCAAATCTATAGCAGGATCATCTACTGTGATACCTCCTGTGATATTTAAAAACACATCTTTTGCTCCTAGTCTAAAACCAGCCCTTTTCTCTAAAACAGCCAAAAGCATATTAAGTCTTTTCGCATTAAAACCCGTAGCAGAACGCTGCGGCGTACCATAAACTGCAGTACTTACCAAAGCTTGCACTTCAATCATTAAGGGTCGCATACCTTCTAAAGTGGCAGCAATAGCATTCCCTGATAATTCTTCGTCTTTTTTAGAAATTAAAATCTCTGAAGGGTTAGACACTTCCCGTAATCCAGAACCTTGCATTTCATAAATCCCTAACTCATTTGTAGACCCAAAACGATTCTTATGGGCACGCAAAATTCTAAACACGTGATTACGATCACCCTCAAACTGCAAAACAGTATCAACCATATGTTCTAAAATTTTTGGTCCTGCTATATTTCCATCCTTAGTAATATGCCCAATGAGAACAACGGGAGTTGCCGTTTCCTTAGCAAATTTTATAAGCTCTGTAGCACATTCCTTTATTTGTGATATACTTCCTGAAGACGACTCAATATAATCACTATGCAAGGTTTGAATAGAATCTATAATAACCACATCGGGCTCTAAAACCTCAATTTGCTTAAAAATATTTTGGGTTTTAGTCTCGGTTAAAATGTAGCAGTTACTATTATTCGGATTAATCCGTTCTGCCCGCATTTTAATTTGCTTTTGACTTTCCTCACCTGAAACATATAGGGTTTTATAAGGTAACTTCAATGAAATTTGAAGCAACAAGGTGCTTTTACCTATTCCAGGCTCCCCTCCTAATAAGGTTAAGGAACCAGGAACAATTCCACCACCTAGAACTCTATTAAACTCATCATCTAAAGTATTGAGTCTTGCTTCTTCTGATACATCAATTTCATTTATTCTTAACGGTTTTGAAACACGCTTTGGAGCTGACTTTGTAGTTTTCCAATCGCTCTTTTCAGGCTTTTGAATGACTTCTTCAGCTATGGTATTCCATTCCTTACAAGCATTACATTGCCCTTGCCATTTAGCATACTGTGTTCCGCAATTCTGACAATAAAAAGTTGTTTTAACCTTAGCCATTTAATATCCGAAATCTTCTTTTATTAAATCTGCCTTTTCCAACATTAAATCTTTAGTTAGACCAGCAATTTCATCAAGAATATAAGCAGACTGATAGGTACGCATTGCTTTTTTAGGCTCTCCTGTTTCCTCATAAAAACGCGCCAAATAATAGTTCCCTAAGAGGGTTTTAGGATAGTGCTTTCTAGCCATTTTACCCAATGTTTCATAGCTTTCAAACGCTTCATTCTTTTCAATAGCAGCAGCAATGGCTTTAAAATCGTTAATCAATATTTGTTTATCAATGGCGAACAAATCATATATAGTTTGATATTTTTCAACCAAATAATCTGCTGGAGATGTATCTAATTGTAAAATAGTTTCTTTGTACTCCTGCTTACTAATTGGCTGAAATACTTTAAAAATCTTTTCAATAGCATTAGGTATGGCATGAGCTGGCACAGAGTAATGCGAAGGCCCCTCAAAACTATCAAAGTTGTATTTTAATTTCTCATCTTCTATAAGAGAGATATCTGTATTTAATGCTTTAGCCATCTCCTTTATAGATTTACCATCATTATTAGTATGTGCTAAATAATAAAATACTTTAGACTGTAATTTATTAAGTCTCTCAGGTATATAATCGAGCATATTTGGCGCTAACTCCGGACTAACAACTATATAAGCCTGAAATAACGGAGCCGATTTTAACAAATAATAATTGATAAAATTTGCTGTTTCACCATGTCCAATGGCCACTTTAAAGTTGGTGGTTCTATAATTACGCTCTATATGCGGAATGAGTTCCATACCTATAAATTCAAAAAAAGCAGCACCTGTTTCAATTGGTAAAGAGTTTTGCTCTGAATACATACAATCATCATAACGTTTGTCTAATTGATTAACTCCTACCACAATAGCCTCTGGCATGTCTTCCCAATAAGAATAGTAATCAACGTTTCCGGCAACAGCTTCAAATAGGTAATCACCATCTAAAACCACAAATAAAGGATATACCTTATCGTCATTAGAACTATAGCCTCTAGGTAGTTGAATTTTTATTTGACGTTCCTCTCCAAGTTTGGAAGATTGAAAAGTTTCATATTTAACTTGTGCATTGGGCCAAATAATGGAACAAAAGAATAACACAACAAAAAGTAAATGTTTCATTTAATTGAATGATTTGAGATTTATATGGGCAAGTTATGAAATAACTTAAAATAATAAAAAGAGGGTTTAAGATACTTTTCAGGCAGAAAAGGCAAACTTTTAACTTTTGACTTTCTTACTTCTATTGAAAATAGGAAGATAAATTAAAGAAAGTCCTCCAAAAATAATGATTAAAAGTGTTTGTGAAGCCCACATTATCCATCCAAACGCTCGACTAGGGTCTTCAGGAATATTAAATAATAGAAATGCCAGCACAATAGCTTCTGGGTACGAACCAATGCCTCCGTTTGTTGCAGCAATACTAAAACTAGCCGCAATAAATCCAATTAAAATTGCAGCGAAAGGAATATCACTAGTAGCTTCAAGAGAAAAAGAGGTCACATAAAACATAAGCACATACATCCCCCAAATAAATAAAGTATGAAATATAAACGCCCATTTCTTTTTCATTTTGAAAATACTTAGTGCCCCTTCTATTAAACCATTAACAAAAGCTCTGATTTTTAAAGCAATTTTCGAATTACTTCTTTTAATAAATCTCGTAAAAAAAAGAAATAAAATAATTAACCCTACCAAGCCAACAGCAATTTTTATCGGATCAAATTTTTCAACTAAAAAACCGTAAATAAAATCAAACTGCAAAAATAGTGTAACCGCAATTATACCCAACATCACAATCATATCTGCGATACGTTCCGCTACTATGGTACCAAAGCCTTTTTCAAACGGGACATCTTCATAATTTGTTAAAATTGATGCCCTAGCTACCTCTCCAGCTCTGGGAATAGTATAGTTTATCAGGTAAGTTGCAAAAACAGCCATAATACTATTACCCAATCTAATCTTATACCCCATGGGCTCTAACTGAAATTGCCATCGATAAGCTCTAGATAGATGGCTCAAAAGACCCAAAAACATACCAAGTACTATCCAAGAATAATCGGCCTTTTTAACATATTCCAATAGCTCATCAATAGAAATTTGAGACAGCGAATACCAGACTAAAAAAACTCCCAGTAATAATGGGAGCGTAATTTTCAATATTCTTTTAATATTTAGTTTCAAAAATCTATTTTAATAAGTTAGTTGCTTCATCTGGAAACACCAATGATGGTTTAAAAACTTTAGCTTCTTCAATTTCCATGAAGGCATAAGTGATTAAAATTAAAGTATCACCAACAGAAACTCTTCTTGCAGCAGCACCATTAAGGGTTATTTCACCACTTTTACGCGGTCCTGGAATACAATATGTTTCTAAACGCTCACCATTATCATTATTAACAATCTGAACTTTTTCTCCTTGTATAATGTTGGCAGCATCCATTAAGTCTTCATCAATGGTAATACTTCCTATATAGTTAAGGTCTGCACCCGTGCATTTAACCCTATGAATCTTAGATTTTACTACTTGAATTTGCATGCGGCAAAGATAATTAATTTAAGGCGATATTATCAATTAGTCTAATATCATCTGCATATACAGCTATAAATGCTCTATACTGTTTTTTACTTGATTTTCGCTTAACTGGTTTTAAGGTTTTAGTATCTGCAATAATAAAATACTCCAGCTTCAATAAATCATGTTTAGAAAATTGATTACCAACCCATTCCGATACTTTATTAGCACTTTTTGTGCCAAATTGTTTTTTGGCAGCAGTTAAAGTTTTATAAATAAAAGGGGCTGCTTCCATAAACTCTGGTTTTAACCTAGTATTTCTAGAACTCATTGCTAAACCAGTTGTTTCCCTATGAATTGGGCATCCAACAACCGTAACAGGTATATCATGTTTTTCAACCAGTTTTTTAATTATTTGTAACTGCTGAAAATCCTTTTCGCCAAAATAGGCATGATGAGGTTTTACAATTTCAAAAAGACGTTTTACAATAGTTCCAACACCGTCAAAATGTCCGTCACGAAATCTGCCTTCCATTTCAAACTCCAGTCCGTCAAAATCAAATGTCTCAGAAACAGTTTTCCCTTCATAAACATCTTCAACAGTAGGAGCATAAACCAGTATTCTGTCTTTAGAAAGAGTTTCTAGCAGTGCTACATCTTTTACTAAAGTTCTTGGATATTTTTTTAAGTCGTCACTATTATCAAACTGGGTAGGATTCACAAATATACTAACCACCACTTTATCATTGTTCTCTAAAGCTCTTTTAACCAAAGCTAAGTGTCCTTCATGTAAAGCTCCCATAGTTGGTACTAACCCAATAAATAACTTTTTGGTTTTAAAAACCTTAATAGCTTTTCTAATTTGCTGTTTTTCTGAGTATACCTCCACTTTTTAATAAAAAATTAACGCCTGCAAACTTAAGATTTTACAGTCAATCTGCATAAATTTTTGTACTTTTGCGTGTTTTTTAATTTGAAATTATAATTGTAAGACTCCTATAAATCAAACTTTGCAAAGATATACTTCGAGTAAAAATCGTTAATCGCTAGTTAAAATGGCTGTAAAAAAGCCAATAAAAACAAACATATGAAAGATAAGAGGATATTGTATGTATCATCTGAAGTAGTACCTTATTTACCAGAAACCGAAATTTCTTCAATGTCGTTCGAAGCCCCTAGAATGGTTAATCAACAAGGTGGACAAATAAGGATTTTTATGCCACGATATGGGAATATTAATGAACGTAGACATCAATTACACGAGGTTATAAGACTTTCTGGAATAAACTTAGTGATTAATGATTTAGACATGCCTTTAATTATTAAGGTAGCCTCAATTCCTAAAGAACGTATTCAAGTTTATTTTATTGATAACGACGAATACTTTAAAAGAAAAGCTACATTAACAGATGAAGACGGAGAATTATTTTCTGATAATGATGAACGTGCTATTTTCTTTGCAAAAGGCGTCATAGAAACAGTTAAAAAGTTAAACTGGGCTCCAGATGTTATTCATGTACATGGATGGTTGGCTTCTTTACTACCAGTTTATTTGAAAGAATATTACAAAGACGAACCTTTATTTAGCGAGAGTAAAATTGTTACTTCGGTATACAACCAAAGTTTTAACAATACTTTAAATAAAGACATGGTGAATAAGATTAAATTTGACAACATAAATGAAGATGCTGTTAAAGTGCTTGAAGAACCATCATATAATAATTTAATGAAAATTGCTATAGATTATTCCGATGCATTAATAAAAGGTTCTGAAAATATCCCAGAAGACTTGGAATCTTATTTAAAAGCATCTGATAAACCTATTTTAGAATACACAAATAAAGATGAATTTGGAGAAGCTTATACTACGTTTGTTAACGAAACCGTTTTAAGCTAAACCATACGTTCATTTTAGTCTATATGAAAAAGATTATTAAAGCCCTTAAAATACCAGCTATTGCTATATTGTTGGTAACATCAATTATTGCTTGTGATAAAGAATTCTACGTTATAGAAAGTGATGTTTTAGGAAAAGACAATGCCAATTTTAATACAAAATTTGAATTTCTTCCTATTATTTCATATAACAAAAAGCTGGACTCTATTCAAATAAACAATTTACCATCTAACTTATTGGGTTATTTTGATGACCCTGAGTATGGTCCTACTACTGCAAGTGTTATAACTCAAATTGTGCCAACTTCTTTTAATCCTGATTTTGGAAAAAACCCTGTAATAGATTCTGTAATATTAAATATTCCTTATTATAGTAAAGCTGTTAGTATTGATGAAGCAACAGGGAACACGCAGTATTCTATAAGCGACTCTTTGTATGGAAATAAAGACGCAAACATCAGATTGTCCGTTTATGAAAATGGATATTTTCTTCGAGATATTAACCCGGATAATTTAGGGGAACCTCAAAATTATTTTTCGCATGCCAGTCATGGTACTACAGATAATTTTGCCAGAACAGATAATAGCTTGATTAATTTTGATGATTTTGCAGGGAATCAAATAAAAGATACTGTTTTCAGCCCGAGTAGTAATGCTATTGAAACTTGGGTAATTAGTGAAACAGACACCACTAAAACATTAAGTGTGCCAGCATTTAGGGCAAAACTTGACAAACCGTTTTGGAAAACCACTATTTTGGACAAAGAAGGTGGAGCTGAGTTGAGCAACTCTAATAACTTTAAAAATTATTTTAGAGGTCTTTATTTTAAAGCTGAAGCTATAAATAATGATGGTAATATGGTACTGTTAAATTTTGGGTCAGCTGACGCAAAAATTACCATTCACTACACCAAAGAAGATGAAGACGATGCAACTATCAAAACTCAAGCTACTTACACTTTTAACTTTCTTGGAAATAGGCTAAATACCTTTATTAATAATTATAACATAGCCTTAACCAATGGAAATAAAACCGATGGTGATGATAAGTTATATTTAAAAGGTGGTGAAGGTTCTATGGCTGTGGTTGAATTATTCCCAACACCAGAAGCCTTAAATGATTTTATTGATGATTTTAGAATTTCTATTGGCGATAATGAATATTTAAAAGAAGAGACAACAGGAGATTTTATTTTAAGCAAGTTAATTAATGAAGCGCATTTGGTAATTTATGAAGATGAAGGAATAAATGCTGGCGGAGACTCTGATTTTCATAAATATGACAGAATTTATGCCTACGATGTTAAGAACAACACTCCTACTATTGATTATATAATTGATCCTACAGATAATGCTGCTAACCCATTAAACTCCAAAGTGCTTCATCTAACTCAAAGAGACACTATTGAAAAGAGTTACAAAGTACGATTAACAGGACTTTTAAATAATATTCTTCAAAGAGATTCTACTAACACCAAAATAGGTTTAGTACTATCTACCAATGTTAATGCAACAACTAATGTTGAAATATTAAATAGTGAAGATTATGTGACCGGAGTTCCAGCAGCTACGGTTATTTCTCCTAGAGGAACTGTTTTACACGGAACCAATAGTTCAAACTCTGACAAGAGAATGAAATTAAAATTGTTTTTTACTGAACCTAAATAAATTATATATTTAATCTTATGTGTGGAATCGTTGGATATATTGGCCACCGAGAGGCTTACCCCATAATTGTTGAAGGACTTAAACGGTTAGAATATAGAGGTTATGATAGTGCTGGAATTGCCCTATTTGATGGGAAAGATCTTAAAGTTTCCAAAACCAAAGGTAAAGTTGTTGATTTAGAAGAACTTTCAGAAAAGGAAATCTCAAAACATGGAAAGTTAGGTATTGGACATACCCGATGGGCAACTCATGGTGTTCCTAATGATATTAATTCCCATCCGCATATTTCCAATTCTGGAGATTTAGTTATCATTCATAATGGAATTATTGAAAACTATGCATCATTAAAAAAAGCGCTAACTTTAAGAGAATATACTTTTAAATCTGACACCGATACTGAAGTTTTAGTAAATTTAATAGAAGATGTAAAAAAACAAGAAAAAGTAAAACTTGGCAAGGCAGTTCAGATAGCTTTAAACCAAGTTATTGGCGCCTATGCCATTACAGTTTTTGACAAAAACAAACCCGAGGAAGTTGTAGTTGCACGGTTAGGAAGTCCTTTAGCTGTTGGTATTGGTGAAGACGAATTTTTTATAGCTAGTGATGCCTCGCCTTTTATAGAATACACTAAAGACGCCATTTATTTAGAAGATGAAGAAATGGCTATTATTAGACGTCATAAAGGAATCAAAGTAAGGAAAATTAAGGATGACTCCATAGTAGCTCCCTACATTCAAAAACTTCAATTAAACCTTGAAGAAATTGAAAAAGGTGGCTTTGATCATTTTATGCTAAAAGAAATTCATGAGCAGCCTAAAGCTATTAGTGACACCTATAGAGGGAGACTTTCTAGGGATAAGGCCATTATAAAAATGGCTGGAGTTGAAGACAATATGAAAAAATTTCTCAATGCTAATAGAATTATTATTGTTGCTTGTGGTACATCATGGCATGCAGGCTTAGTGGCTGAATACATTTTTGAGGACTTGGCTAGAATTCCAGTTGAAGTTGAATACGCATCCGAATTCAGATATAGAAACCCAGTTATAAGAGAAGATGATGTTTTAATAGCCATTTCTCAATCGGGTGAAACCGCTGACACTTTAGCCGCAATAAAATTAGCAAAATCTAAGGGCGCCTTTGTATTTGGTGTTTGCAATGTAGTTGGTTCATCAATAGCTAGAGAAACTGATGCAGGAGCTTATACCCATGCTGGTCCAGAAATAGGAGTAGCGTCTACAAAAGCATTTACAACGCAAATAACTGTTTTAACATTAATGGCCTTAAGATTAGCTAGAGCTAAGGGCACCATTAATAGTTCTGATTTTCATCGTCACTTATTAGAATTAGAAATGATTCCTAAAAAAGTCGAAGAAGCTTTAAAGTCTGATGCTCACATTAGAATTATAGCGGACATTTACAAAGATGCCCCTAACTGTTTATATCTAGGAAGGGGTTATAATTTTCCTGTAGCACTAGAAGGAGCCTTAAAACTAAAAGAGATTTCATACATACATGCAGAAGGATATCCAGCTGCTGAAATGAAGCATGGCCCCATAGCATTAATAGATGAAAATATGCCTATTGTGGTAATTGCCACCAAAAAAGGACATTACGAAAAAGTGGTTAGCAATATTCAAGAAATAAAATCTAGAAAAGGAAAAATTATTGGAATAGTGACCGAAGGTGACACCCAAGTTAGAGAGTTGGCAGACCATATAATTGAAGTTCCTGAAACTCTAGAATCTCTATCGCCATTATTAAACACAATACCTTTACAACTATTATCTTATCATATCGCCGTGATGCTAGGAAAAAATGTTGATCAACCAAGAAATTTGGCAAAATCTGTTACCGTAGAATAGTTTTTCATAAATTATATTATTTCTTTAGCACTATATAAAAAAATCAGTTTAAAAGGTTACTCAACTTACCATTCTAATTATATCCGAATTTATCTCTTAAACACTATTCCGGATATTAAATTAATTTATATTCAGACCTTAGCTAAAATTGAGAATTTTTGAATTATAAGCCGTAAAATCTTTGGCTTTTAACATTGATTTTTATAAATTATACATTTAAAGTTCACTTTTTTTTAATCATTTTTATTATGCATGCATAATTTTTATGATATTATTTTTATATTGTTCTAATAATTAAAATCTAATTCACTCTAAATGAAAACAATTATCCCTTTATTAGTGTTGTTTTTTTGTAGTTTATCTTATTCTCAAACAACTATTTCTGGTTCTGTAAAAGATGATAATGGGCAACCAATTCCTGGTGCAAATATTATCATAATTGGTACTACCACAGGAACCGTGACAGATTTTGATGGTAATTTTACCCTCAATTATTCTCAAAACCCTCCATTTACTATTCGGGCTAGTAGTGTTGGATTTGAAACAACTAGCGAGGAAGTAACCTCAAATAATCAGAAAATCGATTTTGTTTTAGTTGAAGGAAACGCTTTAGATGAGGTCATAATTTCTGCGTCTAGAACACCCGAAAGGATTTTTGAATCACCAGTAACAGTAGAACGTTTTGGTTTAAAAGAAATTAGAAACACAGCTTCAGCTGATTTTTATGATGGGCTTGAAAACTTAAAAGGTGTTGATGTAAACACCAACAGTTTAACTTTTAAATCTGTAAATACTAGGGGATTTGCGACCTTTGCAAACAATCGTTTTATGCAATTGGTGGATGGCATGGACAACTCAACACCAGCACTTAACTTTCCTATTGGTAATTTAGTTGGAATGATAGAAACGGACGTTCAAAGTGTGGAAATATTACCAGGTGCCGCATCGGCTCTTTATGGGGCTAACGCTTTCAATGGAATATTATTTATGCGTAGCAAAAGTCCTTTTGATCATCATGGTATAAGTGCGTATTATAAACAAGGCATTACATCACAAGAATCTGCTGGAGATAATGACTATAAAGATTTTGGAATTAGAGCTGCTCATAAATTTAGTGATAAGTTTGCAGCAAAAGTTAACTTTGGTTATCTACAGGGTACCGACTGGATGGCAACCAGTGAAGAAGACAAACTTAATAGAGGTTTTGACAGAACTAATCCTGATTATGATGGTATTAATATTCATGGCGACGACGAGAGCCTTAATATGACTCTCGTTGCAGGTGGGCTTGTTCAAGCTGGAATACTCCCACAAGCTTTAGCAGATTTGGTACCTTCTCAAAGTGTAAGTAGGACGGGATATGCTGAACGTGATTTAACAGATTATAATGCCGAAAGTGTAAAAGCAGATTGGGGTTTGTATTTTAGACCATGGGCGGATGATTTTGAGATCCAGTATGTTGGAAAAGTAGGAGTTGGTACTACTATTTATCAAGGAGCCAACAGATATAACATAAAAGGATTTTTTCAACAACAACATAAATTAGAGTTTAAAAACAATAATTTCTATTTAAGAGGTTATGTTGTCACGGATAAAGCAGGAGACTCTTACGACATGAGCTTTACAGGTAGAAATATTAATAGAGCTTGGAAAGATGATTTAACTTGGCATGGCGAATATGTTAGTACTTTTGCCCAAGCATTTGCCGGACTCATACCTAATGTTCCTGCTGGAAATGCGGATGCCGCACACGTTCTTGCTAGACAAATAGCAGAAATGGGGCGGTTTGAGCCTGGAACTCCAGAATTTGAAGCCGCATTTAACAAAAGCATCAATGACCCAAATTTAGCCACAGGATCAAAATTTCAAGACGCTTCTAAGTATTACCATGCCGATGCTAATTACAATTTTAGTCATTTATGGGATGTTGCCGAAGTGCAAGTGGGAGGTTCCTATAGAAAATATAGCTTAAACTCATCAGGAACCATTTATACCGATACTGATGGCTCAATAGATTATTCTGAATTTGGTTTATATACTCAAATTCAAAAGAATATGGAACTTAATGAAGCTTTAAAATTAAAACTTACGGGGTCAATTCGTTATGATAAATCTGAGTTTTTTGATGGTTTCCTTTCTCCAAGATTTTCTGCTGGTTTAACTGTTAACGAAAACCATAATATAAGGGCTTCTGTACAAACAGGGTTTAGAAATCCTACTACACAAGATTTATTTATTGGATTAAATTCCGGTAGGGCTGTATTAATAGGGGCTGCTCCAGATAATTTAGATAGATATTCCAGAGATTACCCAGTTAGTTTAGCAGCGCAAGTAGGGTTAGGGCAACCATCTAGCATTACCCAAACAGGACGAGCTGCCTACGAAAACTCATATACAGCAGCTTCATTCTTACAAGTGTTAGCAACAGGCAACCCAACACTTTTAGAAGTTGCAAATCCAGATGTTGTTAAACCCGAACAAATAACCTCTTTTGAAATAGGATATCGTGGTAAACTCAGCAATTTTACTGTGGATTTTAGTGCTTATTACAACTCTTATAAAGACTTCTTAACGCAACCTGTAGTAGTATCTCCATTATATGGAAATGTAACAGACAGTACACCGGTACCCGGTATTGGGTTACCTCTTTCGGCAGTATCTATTGCCAATGGGGACTTCCAATTATATAGCACTTACACCAATTCCCCTGCCAATGTCAATTCTTATGGAGCATCTTTAGGTCTATCGACTAAAGTTTTTGGAGACTTTGATTTAAGCGGAAGCTATACCTATGCTAAGCTAGACTTCGATCAAGAGTCTAATCCAGGCTTAACAACAAACTTTAATACACCAGAACATAGAGCTAAAGTATCTTTTGGCAACACTAATTTGTTTAAAAACTTTGGGTTCAATGTAGCGTGGCGATGGAGTGATAATTACTTTTGGGAATCATCTTTTGGCAACGGAGCTGTACCAGCGTACAATGTTATTGACGCACAAATTAATTTAAAAGTTCCTAGCTTAAAATCATCGTTTAAAGCTGGAGCCACAAACTTATTAGGGGACGATTATACACAGGCCTTTGGAACAGGTTTTATAGGCTCTATGTATTATGTCTCTTGGGTAATTAACAACCTATAAAACAGAAAAATAACCATATCAAAAACACCTTCAATTTGAAGGTGTTTTTTTATTACAAAAAAGCTAAAAAAACCACTTTATTTTTAAATTAAAAAATATATCTTTGCAGCCGAAAACAAAACATGTTTTCAGACAATTAAATCGCATAATATTAAACATATAAGTAATGTCTAAAGTTACAGGTAAAGTTGCTCAAATAGTAGGACCGGTTATCGATGTTGAATTCGCAGCTGGAACAGAACTTCCAAAAATTTATGATTCGTTAGAAATTAATAGACCTGATGGCTCTACATTAGTATTAGAGGTACAGTCTCACATTGGTGAAGATACAGTACGTACTATCGCCATGGATTCATCTGATGGTTTAAGTAGAGGTACTGAAGTAAGCGCAACTGGAGCGCCAATTCAAATGCCAATTGGAGAAGATGTTTACGGACGCTTATTTAATGTAATTGGTGATGCCATTGATGGTTTAGGAGATTTACCTAAAGCTAATGATGACGGTTTACCAATTCACAGGCAAGCTCCTAAATTTGAGGATTTATCAACGTCTACTGAAGTTTTATTTACTGGTATTAAAGTAATCGATTTAATTGAGCCTTATGCAAAAGGTGGTAAAATTGGATTATTTGGTGGTGCTGGTGTAGGTAAAACAGTATTAATTCAGGAGTTAATTAATAACATTGCAAAAGGTCACGGTGGTTTATCTGTATTTGCTGGTGTAGGTGAAAGAACTCGTGAAGGAAATGACCTTTTAAGAGAGATGTTAGAATCTGGAATTATTCGTTATGGTGATGACTTCATGCACTCTATGGAAGAAGGCGGATGGGATTTATCTAAGGTAGATAAATCTAAAATGAAAGAATCTAAAGCAACTTTCGTGTTCGGACAAATGAATGAGCCTCCTGGAGCACGTGCTCGTGTAGCATTATCTGGTTTAACTATTGCTGAATATTTCCGTGATGGTGCGGGAGACGGACAAGGAAAAGACGTTCTTTTCTTCGTAGATAATATCTTCCGTTTTACACAAGCTGGTTCTGAGGTATCTGCATTATTAGGACGTATGCCATCTGCGGTAGGTTACCAACCAACATTGGCAACTGAAATGGGTGCTATGCAAGAGCGTATTACTTCAACTAAAAAAGGATCTATTACATCTGTACAAGCGGTTTACGTACCTGCGGATGATTTAACTGACCCTGCTCCTGCCACAACCTTTGCTCACTTAGATGCAACAACAGTATTGTCTCGTAAAATTGCTGAGTTAGGTATTTACCCTGCGGTAGATCCATTAGATTCTACTTCAAGAATTTTAACTGCTGATATTTTAGGTGACGATCATTATAACTGTGCTCAAAGAGTAAAAGAGTTATTACAACGTTACAAAGAGTTACAAGATATTATTGCTATCCTTGGTATGGAAGAATTATCTGAAGAAGATAAAATGGCCGTAGGTAGAGCAAGACGTGTACAACGTTTCTTATCTCAACCTTTCCACGTAGCGGAACAGTTTACAGGTATCCCAGGTGTGTTAGTTGATATTAAAGAAACCATTAAAGGGTTTAATATGATTATGGATGGTGAATTAGATCACTTACCAGAAGCAGCATTCAACCTTAAAGGTACTATTGAAGAAGCTATTGAAGCTGGAGACAAAATGTTAGCTGAAGCTTAATTCAATTGACAATTGTCAATTATTAATTATCAATTGGAAAAACTATGTATTTAGAAATTGTATCACCTGAAGCAACCTTATTTAGTGGAGAAGTAACTAGTGTTGCTGTTCCGGGAGTAAACGGAGATTTTGAGATGTTAAATAATCACGCTCCTATTGTCTCGATACTTAAAGAAGGATTCGTTAAAATTTCAGGTAATATAGAATTAGACGAAGAAGTAGAAGATAAATTCACAAAAGGCGATAAAGGCGCTACTTTATTAAAAATAAACTCTGGCACTATAGAGATGAAAGATAATAAAGTGATTGTTTTAGCAGATTAATTTATCTTAACATAAATATTAAAAAGGCGAACCAGTTGGTTCGCCTTTTTAAT
The DNA here is from genome assembly GCF_008056315.1 of Seonamhaeicola maritimus. Taxonomy (GTDB): domain Bacteria; phylum Bacteroidota; class Bacteroidia; order Flavobacteriales; family Flavobacteriaceae; genus Seonamhaeicola; species Seonamhaeicola maritimus. The sequence continues at coordinate 477,392 of NZ_VRKQ01000010.1, forward strand.
ATTTATAATAGTTTCAATCAAGTAAATGAAAAGTTTTTACTTAAAAAAAACTAAGTTATGAAGTGTATTAAAACCAAGCCTTTTTTCCGGCTTGATATGTATTATAAAATTCTTCGTCAGACTTAGTTAAATAAATGATACCTTCAATTAAACCAACTATTCCCATTGCACTTGCTCCAATTCCGCAAGTAAAAGCCCCAATAACTAAAGTTACCACTAGCATTATAATTCCTTCCTTATTATATCCAAGAATGAATTTATGCACACCTAAAGCTCCTAAAATAATAGCTAAAACCCCAGCAAGCACTTTCTTATTATCTCCTGTGGCTTTATCAAATGCCTCTTTGGCATCATCAGCAAACTCAGAGGCTGCTTCTTTAGCTTCTTCTGCAAATTCCTTAGCTTTTTCTTTGGCTTCACCCGCCATTTCTCCTGCTTTATCCGCAGCTTTTTTAGCTCCTTCTTTAGCGTCTCCTAACATATCATTTAGGTCGTCACTTAAATTTTTTTCATCAGACATTATGTATTGATTTACGGTTAGACTATAAATTTAAAAATTAAAATTCACTTTATATTATATGTGTGGTTAATTTTGATTTCGTTACAGTAATTATCTAAACAACATTATTAAACCACCTATTCCAGTAACTATTATAATAAATCGACGGTAATTAGAATTAGAAATTAATTTCACTATTCTAGCCCCAACAAAAAACCCAATAGCTACCACTGGAAATAAGGTTAAATTTAGAACCAAAGACTCCTTTGTAACTGTTTTCCAAACAAAAAAGTGAAAAGGCAATTTGAACACATTAATAATGAAAAATAGCCACGCTGCAGTGCCTATAAATTCATTCTTTGGCAATCGCATTGCTAAAAAATAAACGTTAGAAATAGGTCCTGCCAAGTTTCCAATCATAGTCGTAAATCCAGCTAGAAACCCTGTAGAATATGAAAAAACCTTGTTATTAGGAACACTAGTAGTTTTTCGCTTTTCAAAAATCCACATTATTAAAATAGACCCTATGATAATCACAGCCATAACCCTTTTAAACACCACTTCTGAAACGGCATCTCCTACACAAACACCAACTAGAACCCCAATAATCATCCATGGCATTAACATTTTTATAAACTTCCATTGTGTATGACGGTTGTAGTAGCTAACTGCTAATATATCTGCTGATATTAACATAGGTAATAAAATACCTGTAGAGGCTTTTTCGCCAAAAACAAAGGCCAGAATTAATACAATAAGAATACCAATTCCTTTAATTCCAGATTTAGAAACCCCCAAAACAAAAGCGGCAAACCCTATGGCTAGCCACTTGAATATTGTTAGGTTATACGTTTGAAGTATTTCTGCTATTCCCAAATTAATTTATTTAAACGCTGCATCAATAGGTTCCCAAAGTTCAATTTTGTTCCCATCGTTATCTAAAATCCACCCAAATTTACCATAGTCATATTCTTCAATATCTCCTACAATAGTAACACCCTCTTCCTTTAAAACCCCTATTAATTCGTGTAAATTTTCAACTCTGTAATTAAACATAAAATCCTTTTTTGAAGGCTCATAATACTTTGTGTCTTCAGAAAACGGACTCCATTGCGTTGAACAATCTTTACCATCTTTATCTTTCCACCAAAAGGTGCAACCGTAATCATCGGTATTAAAACCTAAGTGTTTTTTATACCAATCTTTAGTTTCTTTTGGATCTTTTGTTTTAAAAAACATTCCACCGATGCCTGTTACACGCTTTTTCATTTTTTTCCGTTTTTAATGGCATCTTCATAAATCTGTATCCATTCATCTGTACCAACTTTTGCTGTTAATTCACCAATAAGTTCATAAGGTATATCATCCATTCGTTTTAACCGAATACAACTTTTACCCATATCTAATTTATACTTACAACGTTTTGCGTATTCTGAAGTAAACCAATCATAAACCTCTTTTTTGGCATAAATAACCATACTGTAAACACCAATAAAATTTTTTTGAGAAGCCAAACTCATAAATGGCAATGGGAGTTCTGGAGTACAATGATAGCCATCTGGATATACCGAATGCGGAATAGCATAACCCAACATCCCGTACCCCATAGATTCTTCGATACCCTTGGGTAGATTATCCAAAATTTGTTGTCTTAACTTAAGAATTGGCTCCTTTCTATCTTCTGGTAATTCGTCTAAATATTGTTGTGGTGTTGTAGCTTTTGACTGCATAATAACTCTATTTACGTTGAAGTACTAAACTTGAAATTAAAGATATAATAAATCCAATAACCGTGACTAGGGTTAGCATAAATAATCCTGCAGTAAAGCTTGTCATTTCCATAATTTCGTCCTCTTTACCAGCATCTCGCATCATTTGGTAATAATTCTCAAACCAATCTGGATTAATAAACTTGGTATATACAAAGTCGGCTAAAGCTATACCAATTGCCACTAATACTGAAATTAAAATTCCGATTGAAAGTGCTTTTCCAAATGAAACAGCTCCATTATTTACCTTGTCTCGGTAATGCTTGATTCCGAAGAAAACAAAAGACAATGATATAAATATGGATATGTAACCAATTATCTCATTGGTTGAATAGCTTAAATCTTTCCCTAATGTAAGATGAAGAATAAAAATAACCAATCCGGTTAATAAACCGTATAATCCGTACTTTTTAATTGTTGCCTGCATAATGTTTTGGTTTTTAAGATTAACAATTCAAAAGTAGGTGGAAACAGTAATTTAGAGGTCATACTTAAGTACCAATACACTAGTACTTAAGTATAAAAGTATGAATTTTAAATTATCTGATATTCTTTTGCAATCTGTAGTGCTTGAGTTCGTCTTTTTGCATTTAGTTTAACTAATAAGCTAGACACATGCGTTTTTATAGTGCTTTCTGAAAGAAATAACTTATCGGCAATTTCTTTATTAGATAAGCCTTCAGAGATAGCATGAAGCACTTCATATTCTCGTTCTGAAATTTCTAATTCTGAAATTTTTTTATGATTTATTTCGGTTGAAGCTAGCTTATTTTTATTCAGACTTTTTTTATTGATATAGATACCAACAATCAAGAAAACAACAGCAACTATCCCAATGACTATCTCTGTTTTTAAATTACCCGAAATAACAGCATATTTACTAACCTGAAATAATAAAAGAATGGCAAATATTAAGAGTGAAAAAACAAGAATGGTTTTCTTCATTTCATAAATTTAACAAAATTTAGCTTTAATTTTATCTACTATAGTTTGTGCTAATTTTACTTTACTCTCTATAGTCCAGCCTGCCACATGAGGAGAAAGGATAACATTTTCTGCTTGTATTAAATATTTAAAAGCCTCAGGCATATTAGAAGAAAACAAACTTTCAAAGGATGCCTTTTCATATTCCAATACATCTAATCCAGCGCCTAGAATTCTTTCGGATTTTAATGCTGCAACCAAATCTGAGGTCACAACACTTTTACCTCTTGCAGTATTAATTAACCAAAAAGGTTTTTTAAATGCATTGATAAAATCTGTATCAATCATGCTTAACGTTAACGGTGTTTGCGGTGTATGTAAACTCACTACATCTATCTTTTCTTGGAATTCTGATAAGCTAACTTGTGTAGCATTTTCGTCTCCTACACCTTCTTTAATATCGTAACACAATACCTCAACTTCAAAGCCTCTAAGTTTTTTTGCAAAGGCCTTACCCATATTTCCGTAACCAATCAATCCAACCGTTTTTCCATCTAATTCAATACCACGGTTTTCTTCACGCAACCATTTGCCTCTTCTAACCTCATCATCAGCTTTGTTTAGATTATTGAAAAGAGACAACAACATTCCCAGAGCATGTTCGCCAACAGCATTCCTATTACCTTCTGGTGCAGAAATTAAATAAATGCCCTTTGATTTGGCGTAATCACAATCAATATTTTCCAATCCCGCACCAACACGACCAATAAATTTTAGATTTTTTGCAGCATCTAAAAACTGTTTATCTATTGAGAACCTGCTTCGGATTACCAAACCATCGTATTCTGAAATTTTGGATTCTACGACTTCCTTTGAAGATGAATAATCCTCATGATTGGTAAAACCTAAATCTTTAAGCTGGTTTATTAATATTTGGTGATTGGTGTCTAGGTGAAGGACTTTCATTTGTGATTAAATTCTTGGGTAATGTGTTTGCGTTTTTTCATGTTGTACATTCCCTGTATGTGCTATACTTCTTTTCTCAAACAATAAAACATGTACCTCCTCATTGTTTTTGGTACATGGGTTGTGCTCAACCCCTTTAGGAACCACAATAATCTCTCCTTCATTCACCACCTCGGTTCTATCTCTAAACTGCATGTACAGCGTTCCCTTTACTACTTGAAAAAGTTCGTCCTCATCATCATGACTGTGCCATACAAACTCACCCTGTAACTTGGCTAAAAGCACTTGCATATCATCAATTACAGCAATTTGATGTGGATGCCATTTTTCGGAAAAAATCGATAATTTGTCTTTAATACTAATTGCATTCATAACGTAAAATTACGAAGTTTTGCGTTAGGGATTGAAGCATTTGTTGGAGCTCCTTGAAAAGAGCGACTGCTGAAAGCCCGACCTGAAAGGGAACGCCCAAATTTTAAATACCCAAAATCATTTTAGCTATCCAGAAATAGAGTAAAATACCTAAAATATCATTGCTTGTGGTAATGAAAGGACCCGTGGCAATAGCAGGGTCTATACCGCGCTTATCTAAAAATAATGGCACAAACGTACCTATTAAACCTGCGATAATAATCACAGCTACTAAAGAAACTGATATAGCAAAAGCAGTATTTATTTCTCCCTTAGCAGCCCAAACAAAGAAAAACAAAAATATAGCTAGTATGAGTCCATTAAGTGCTGCCAATAGCATTTCTTTAATTAAACGACTATTAACACTTCCTTTAACTTCATCATTTGCCAAACCTTGTACAATAATAGCACTAGATTGTACACCTACATTACCAGCCATTGCCGCAATTAGTGGTGTAAAAAAGAAAAGTATTAAAGCTTCTCCTTTAAAGGCTTCTTCAAAACCTTCCATGATTAAAAAGGCTCCTATTCCTCCAATTAAACCAAGGAATAGCCATGGCAAACGCGCTTTAGTGAGTTCAATAATACTATCATCTGAATCTACATCTCCAGTAATACCTGCTGCTAATTGATAATCTTTTTCTGCTTCTTCTTTTAAAACGTCTACAATATCATCAATGGTAATTCTACCTAAAAGTGTTTTGTTTTCGTCTACAACAGGAATGGCTTCTAAATCATATTTTGCCATAACTTTAGCTACTTCTTCGGCGTCTTCATCAACTGTTACCGAATCTACATTAGAAATATAGATATCTGCTATTTTCTGGTCGTTTTTAGCAACAATTAAATCTTTTAAAGACAAGCGTCCTATAAGCTTTTCGTCTTTTGTCACTACGTAAATAGAATGCACTCTTGTAACCTCTTCGGCTTGCCCTCTAATTCTGCGTAAACACCCTGCAACAGTCCAAGTTTCATAAACTTTCACAAGTTCTTTGGCCATTAATCCCCCAGCTGTATCTTCATCATAAGCAAGAAGTTCTTTAATTTCTTCTTTATGCTCTTCATCTTCAATTTTCTCAATAACTTCCTGCTGACGTTCCTCAGGAAGTTCAGCAATCATATCTGCTGCATCATCAGTATCTAATTCCTCAACTTCTTCTGCAATTTCTTTAGCCGATAGATTTTTTAATACCTTTTCTCTGTTGTCCTCATCGAGCTCCATCAAGACATCCGAAGTCGTTTCAGAATCAAGAAGTTTTATGACATAGATTGCCTCTTCTAGATTAAGTTCATCTAGAATTTCAGCTATATCGGCATAATGATACTCTTTTAAAAGCGCTTGAAGTTCTTTGTCTTTTTGCTCTTCAACTAATAACTCAACGCGCTCTACAAGTTCTTCCGTAAGCTCAAAATGTATGTTTTGGTTTTCTTCAGACATGAGATTTCTTATCGCTCTGCTCTGTCTAAATGACAAAAGCTATAAATTTAGGCGTCTTTTTCAATTAAAGAAGTGAGTTCTATAAACTCTTGAACATTCAATTGTTCCGGACGCTTGCCAAATATACTATTTGCTTTTAAATTATCTGATAAATTGAATGTTTTTAAACTATTACGAAGTGTTTTTCGGCGTTGTTGAAACCCCTGCTTTACTACTTTGAAGAATAAATTTTCATCACAGGGCAAAGTATAATCTTGCTTTCTAGTTAATCTTAAAACACCAGAATCTACTTTTGGAAGCGGATTAAATACGGAAGGTGGTACCGTAAACAAGTATTCAGCATCATAAAATGCTTGGGCTAAAACCGAAAGTATTCCATATACTTTACTGCCTTCTTTTGAGCAAATACGTTGTGCTACCTCTTTTTGAAACATCCCTGTAAACTCAGGAATTTGATGACGCATTTCTAAAGTTTTAAATACAATTTGAGTTGATATGTTATATGGGAAATTACCGGTTATAGCAAAGGATTCTTCATTAAAAACTTTGGTTAAATCGAATTTTAAAAAATCTTGTTCTATAATTCTAGGTGCTAAATTGAGGTAATTAGCTTGAAGATATTCAACTGATTCCGTATCAATTTCAATGACGTAAGTTTCCACATCCTTTTCTAAAAGATACTTGGTAAGAACTCCCATGCCGGGACCAATTTCTAAAACTTTATCATAACCTTTTAAGGTAAGCGTATCACCAATTTTTTTGGCAATATTTTCATCTTTTAAGAAATGCTGCCCTAAATGTTTTTTAGCTTTTACTTGATGTTGATTTGAATTGCTAGCCACGAGTTATTGATTCAATTTATTTGTTATTAAAGTATCTATATACATTGGTAACCCGTTTTTTAAAACCTAATTTTTGATATAAATTGTTAGCAGCAATTCTTTCAGGGCTTGATGTTAAATCTATTTTATTTATACCTCTGTTGATGGCATAATCTATGGCAAATTGAGTTAAACTTTTGCCAACTCCTTTACCTCTTGCAGAATTATCTACAACCACATCTTCTATCCAAGCCTTTTCTCCTGTAGGTATTTTATTGAATACTAAAGTTAAGGTGCCTATAATGTCGTTTCCTTCTTCAGCAATAAAAAGTTTTGTATTGTTAGAATTCACGATAGTTTCTAAATCTTTTCTTGAAGGCAATGCGCTTGAAGGTGAGAGCAACGGAATTAAATTTCGGAAAGCATCCAATACTTCGTCATTTACGCTTACCAATTCTCTTATTTTCATACGCTCTATATTATGATTAAAGTAGAATTCTCCCCTTAATTAGGATTAACATTTACAAAATACTCATCTACTAATTCTAACTCTGTTCTAAAAGCCAGCATTTTATCAGCAAATCTTTTAAGAGCATCAGCTCTCAAGTTTTCGGCATCCTCTCTATAATAAGCATCAAGGGCTTCTCTAGAGTATGCTCTGTATTGAATAGAATAGGTAATACCGCCCATATCTTCTTCAACCAACACCCTTGTTAATGTAGCTTTATCAAATTTTCCCGTTCCTAAGACTTGCGGAATATGATCTCTAATCCATGTTAACCATTCCTCATGAATAGACTCATCAATATTTGCTGTTACGTTGTATATTATCATGCTTATAAAGTTTTTGCAAATAACATGAGTTCTTCGTCATCTTCAAAAGGTTTTATCCTTTTTTCATAAGTAAAACCCAATTTCTCTAATAATTTAATTGAATTAAAATTATAAGGTACTGTCATTGCTTGAAGTATATCTAGTTTAAAATTTTCTTTGGCTAATTTTATGATTTCCACTGATGATTCATAACCAAACCCTTTACCTTCATACTCAGGAAGAAATGCAAAACCAATATCTACATGTTCTAATTCATCTCGTTTAACTAAACCACAAGAACCAATTGGTTTGAGTTTTTCTTCTTTTAGTAACATTTTATAAAAACCGAATCCCTTTGTCTTATAACTTTTGAAATGTGTATTCTGAATATAGGTTTCGGCTTCTTTTACAGTTTTTATATTTCTATCTCCAATATACTTCAACCAATTAGGAGTACTAACCAAAGTTTTTAAAAATGGTGCATCTGCCAAAGTGAATTTTTCAAATATAAGACGGTTTGTTTCTGCAATCATATTTTAATTAATTGCATCACCCCTTAACGCCCTATACCTTTTCCTTGCATCAACAAAATAAATGCTATCGGCATGATTGAAAATAATCTGTTCATATAATTCCTTGGCTTTATCAGGTTGATTTAATTGTTGCTCAAATAATAGTCCCAAATTAAAATAAGCATCGTCTGCCAAAATACCCTCTCTGTAATTAGAGATAATATTTTGGTAGTTTTCTGCAGCTTGATTAAATTGATTTTTTACTTGAAATAATTGGGCTTGTTTATATAAAGCTTGAGCCACAATGGGTTCTGTTTTATGTTCACTCAAAATTTTTGTTAATAATGAAACGGCTTCATCATTTCTATTTTGAAATGCCAACAAGTCTGCTTTAGAATATAATTTTAAAGCTGTTTGTAAAGAATCTTCATATTTATTATCTGAAATAAGAAGTTTTAAATCCAAAGCGTCATTGGCTATTAATTGCGATGTCGAAGATTTTAATATTTTAAGCTGAGATTCTGCCCATTTAAAATCACCTTTATAATAACTGGTTTTGGCCACCCTAAAACGTGCCTCCTGAGATACCGTACTGTTTTTTAAATTACGTTGAATTTGAGTATAGTAAATTAAAGCTTGATTGAACTTTTCTTGTAAAACCAATATATCTCCCAACTCTAATTTTACCTGGGATTTTTGCAATTCTGATAATGGTAATTTTAATGTGTTTTCTAAAAATTGGGTAGCTTCAATAGTTTTATTCATATAAAAAGCCAGAAAGTGACCGTAAGAAATTTGTAAAACCAAAGTTTGAGAAAAGGTTCCAAATTCTTCAAAAAGTTTTACATATTTATCATTTACTACATTATAATTTTCCTTTGAACTTTCTTTAGTTTCAATTTGAATTAAATTATAGTGAGCATCCAATTTAATATCTAAAGACTGGGCTGTATTAATGATGTAATTAAAAATTTCTTTCGCAACTTCATTCTGATTTTCATCAGTCGCTATTAAGGCCAATTCCTGAATTCTTTCTAAGCCTTCCGGTTTTCTATTAAATATAGCTTTTTCTTGAATAAATGCTTTTTTGAAATCCTTTTGCTGAATAAACAACCAACTTAACAGTTGGTTCCAAAGCAAATTTGGTTCTTGCTGATTCTTTTTTAATAATATCTTTTTGAAAAGAACATTGTTTTCATCTTCTCCATTATCTGTTAAAAATCCACTAATTCTTCTTTTTACATCAATCAATGCCACCGGATTAGATTGGGCAAAATTTACGTAACTATTAAACATCTTTTCAATATGCCCTTGTTCACCATACAGTTGGGCCAATTGAATATTAAAATTATAATCTGGGTTAAGTTGCATTGCTTTTTCATAAGCAATAACTGCCTCGTTTAAAAGAGCATGTCCTTGAAATGCTCTAGCTACCGCAAACACATTACTGGCCCTTAAATCTATATTCGCAAGCGCCTTTTTATAATTTAGATTGGCATTTTGCAAGTCGTTTTTAAGCTGATAATTAAATCCAAGCTCTACAATAAATGCTGGATAATTAATTTTAGAAATAAGCTTTAATAAAAAGGTTTCGGCTTCATCATATTGCTCCAATTGTTGATGTGAACCAACAATTTGATTAATATAATTAATGTTTGAAGGACTTTTTGCGTATAACTTTTTGTATTCATACAATGCTTTTTCATAGTCTCCCTTTTTGAAATAATCCATAGCCAAATTTGCATCTTGAGCCAATATGGTTGTAGACAGTAGTAAGGATAATAACAAAAGGAATCTCATGTTGTAAATATAACAAATGTGACTAGTAGACATTGTAAATATTATGATAAAAAAATGCCCGAAATAAATTCGGGCATTCAAACCAACCAAAAATATAAAGTTTCTATTAACTACCGTTAAATAAAAAACGATTGAATTATTAAGATTGGGGACAGCGTTTAGCCTTAAAGCAAACCTTAAGATTTATTATATGAAAATGAATCCCTTTATTTACTTGCAATTGCTACTGTATTATTTTCAGATTTTATAATCTCAAAATCTGAAAATAACACTTTACTAGCAAAAAACACAAGTGCAATTAAAAGTACAATGCGCTTTATATTTTTCATCGGTTAGTAGGTTTAATAGATTTGGTATTGCTAACTTCCTAAATAAAACCTGTTGAACAAAGAAAAATGAAATAAAATCGTTGAATTACCTTTTAAAAATGCATTTTGTCGATATAATTTAAAATTATCATTGTGTTTTGTAGTATTATTCTTTCTAAAAATATTTAATTCTATTCTTAGTCAATTATACTAAATCCTGTATAAGGCTGTAAGACATCCGGAATTACAATACCTTCTTTTGTCTGGTAATTTTCTAAAATTCCAGCTAAAACTCTTGGTAATGCTAACGAGCTTCCGTTTAAAGTATGCGCTAATTCATTTTTACCATTACTATTTTTAAAACGAAGCTTCAAACGGTTTGCTTGAAAGGTTTCAAAATTAGAAACAGAAGATATTTCTAGCCATCTATCTTGAGCAGTTGAGAATACTTCAAAATCATAAGTCAATGCCGAAGTAAAACCTAAATCACCTCCACAAAGTTTCAATATTCTGTATGGTAATTTTAATTCTTGTAAAATGGTTTTAACATGGGCTACCATACCATCTAAAGCATCATAAGACTTGGTTGGCTGTTCTACCCTTAATATTTCAACTTTATCAAACTGGTGCAATCTGTTTAAACCTCTTACATGAGCACCGTAGCTTCCCGCTTCTCTTCTGAAACATGGAGTATAACCTGTAATAGCAACAGGTAATTCACTTTCATTTAAAACAACATCTCTAAAAATGTTTGTTCCTGGAACTTCAGCAGTTGGTATTAAATACAAATTGTCTGCCGTAACATGATACATTTGCCCTTCTTTATCTGGCAACTGACCCGTTCCAAAACCAGAAGCTTCATTTACCAAAAGTGGCAATTGAAACTCTGTATATCCAGCCTCTGTATTCCTATCTAAAAAATAAGTGATTAAAGCACGTTGTAATTTGGCACCTTTACCTTTATAAACCGGAAAACCTGCTCCGGTGATTTTATTTCCTAGCTCAAAATCAATAATATCATATTTCTTAGCTAACTCCCAATGTGGTAAAGCACCTTCTTCTAAAACGGGAATATCTCCTTCTCTAAAAACCTCCTCATTATCATCTTCTGTATTTCCTGTAGGGACAATTTCGTTAGGTACATTCGGAATCTTATATAAAAGCTCCTGTAGCTCATTGGCCTTAGTATTTAGGTCTTCAGTTAGTCTTTTAGAAGCCTCTTTTAAATCAACCGTTTTCGCTTTTATTTCATTAGCCTTATCAACTTCTCCAGACTTGAACAACATACCAATTTCTTTTGATAACGCATTAGATTCTGCCAAAGTATTATCTAACTCTGTTTGAATACGTCTTCGGTCTTCATCAAAAGCAATGACTTGGTTTATATCTTCGGTAGCATCAATATTTCGTTTCGCTAATCGGTCTATTACCAAATCCTTGTTTTCTCTTATAAAAGGTACTTGTAACATGTCTTAAAAATTTGAGCGACAAAAGTACATGATTTTTTTCATTTTTATGTTTCCTAAAAAACCAAATGAAATAAAATTATGGACTAATAAAGTGGTTCCTGAAGTGAAACTAATTTTTGTATTTTATTTAAAACAAAAATTAGTTCTTAACTGAAGAAATTTATGAAATTACTAAAAAAATCAATCTTGTTTTGAAGGTAAAATCCAATTACTATGTCTAAACGTTTCCCAATCTATACTAGCCAAATCTATTTCTGGATTTATTAGCTCTTTATAAGGCTTTCCGTTAACACTAACTCTGCTATTAACAAATACTGCTACGTCCTGATTATTTTTTTTGAATTTTTCTTTTAACCTTTGAGCAAATTGCCATATAACGTCAGGCTTAGAAGCAGCTCCTCTTTGTTGCTTTTTGGTTAAATAATCATCAAGTTTAATAACCATTTTACTCCCAGTTTCTTTATCTCTAACTGTGTAAGTTGCTGAACCACTTTTTGCTCTAAGCATCATGCGCCATGAGAGTCTATGACCCTCTTCGGTCCATAATACATCATCTTCAATAACATGATGACGTAAAGGCAACACTATTTGAATCAAAAAATAAATACCAAAAATGACAATTAATGGTGCTCTATAATTAGGAACAGTGATTTCTTCTGAAACATATAATGGTTTCTTTTTAAGGAATATATTTCGAATAATTTCAGGTTCAAAAAAGAACAATGAAAATGCTAATGCCAAATATGGAAAAATACCAATTTGAAACACAAAAGAATTAAATAAATGAAAGAATATAGAAACAAAAAAAGCGTACTTTCTGGTAGGTTTAAATAAAAGTAATGGAATGATTAATCCGTCAAAAACAATACCGCCATAAGATAGAACATAATGCATCCACTTTTGCTGAAGGAACTCACCTACTAAAAAATAATTGGCTTTCGGTTTCATAAGTAATTCAATAACCGATGTGTCTAACCAATCTGGATATAATTTGGCAACCGATGCATAGGTATAAACAATAAAAAGCTGAAATACAAAAACCCCTTTACACCATAAAGGCATTGAAAGACTTTTTAAGCTTGGGTTCTGTTTGGCGTCAATTGAAGCATATTTATTTGCTGGCATAACAACCATAATAAAGCTCAATAACATCAACAAATAATAATGATTATTATAGGATGATTTTTGCATTAAATATGTTGCAGACCACATTAGGGCAAAAGTCAACATACTAAAACGGTATTTATACCCCAACATGACAAATAACCCAAACAAACCCATGACCGCATAATAAACATACATCCAATAACTAGGGAGTGGTTGCAGCCATTCAAAACCAATAAATGAAAATGTGAATTCGGGCTCTATAAGGGTGGTTTTAATCCAACCTGTAAAAATGGCTCCAACCGATTCTAAAAAACAAAGCAAGCCGAAGAAAGTCCTAAAAATAATTAACCCTGCGTTGTCAATATGTTGAAACAACCATTTATTAATCATGATGATTGGCAATGTAAGTAAGCGCCATTTCTTTATCCCTAGCAAGCTGGTCTTTCAGAGCATCAACTGATTCAAATTTTTCTTCATCACGAATGCGTTTTAAAAGCTCAATTTGAATGGTCTTGTTGTAGATATCTTTATTGAAATTGAAGAAGTGTACTTCAATAGTTTCTTTTGAACCATTTACTGTTGGGTTCATTCCTATATTCATCATACCGTAAACATTTGAATATTCAACAGTTGACTTTACAATATAAGCTCCCTGTTTTGGAATTAGCTTATAATCTTCTTCTATTTGAATATTTGCCGTAGGATAATCCAATTGCCTTCCTAAACCTTTACCTTTTGTAACCGTTCCAGATAGCATAAAATTATAACCTAAATAGGCATTGGCCTTGGTTACATCTCCTTCTTTAAGTGCATTCCTGATTTTTGTAGAACTCACAGCCACATCATCAATATCCTGAGCTGAAATCTCCTCTACTTCAAAGCCATAAACCTCTCCAAACTTCTTCAGGTCTTCAATATCAGCATTTCTATTTCTTCCAAATCTGTGATCATAACCAATAATTACCTTTTTGGCGTTTAACTTATTTATGAGGATTTCTCTAACAAAATCTTCAGCTGAAAGTCTTGAGAATTCTTTAGTAAATTCTTGCACAACCAAATAATCTAGACCTAAAGATTTTAATATCCCTCTCCGCTCTTTAATAGTATTAATTAATTTAATGTTGGCGTCCTTTTGCAAAACCATTCTGGGATGTGGAAAAAAAGTAAGTATAACGGATTTTAAATTTTCCTGCCTCCCACAATTAACTAAACGAGAAATTATTTTCTGATGCCCTATATGTACACCATCAAAAGTGCCAATTGTTACTACAGATGCACCTATTGATTCTTCACTAAAATTATGGTAAATTTTCAATAGAAAAAGTTTTAGGTAAAATTAGTTATAAAACCCATAACTGCAAACATTCTAGTTTAAGATGATAAACTAAAAATTTGTTCTATTTGAGTAACTACTTGAGGCACTTCAGTTACCTCAAATTTTAAACTAATATTATACGTTTCTCCTAAAAGCTTTTTAATAGCCAATTTTCCTGTTCTAACCCTATAATATCCAGTCTGCCCTTTACAATAACATAACCGTGCAAACAGTATGTTGACTTGTTTTAATACCTCTGTTTCTATTTCAAGTTGATCAACACTTAATTCAATAAATACTTGTTCTTTATAACTGGCATCTGCCACATTTGGTTTCTCATTTCTGCTATACTCAAACTTTAATACAATTTTATTTCCTTCTGCAATAGCTGGATAAATAGCACCTAAGTTATCCTTCTTTACTTTTAGTACCTTTTGAGACAAAACACTAAAAGTGCATGTTCCATCATCAGGGCAATAACCGCCAAATTCCAATTCATCCTGAAACCTTATAACTTCATTTTTAACCTTACATGAAACCAAAGTAATAACTGAAAAAAGTAAAATAAAAAACCTCATATTAGGTATCATAGTGATTCAAAGTTAACATCATTTTTTTGTATTTATAATTTAAGATGTTACTTTTATTGAATTGTAATCTTAATTAAGAGGCACCAAATGAAACAATCTTACTATGTTTTTTTAAGCTTAACTGCTTTTTTTCTTCTATTTTCTCTAGCTACATCAGCTCAAAACAGCAAACCTGTTTGGACTAAAATTACTAAGGAAAAAGCTTTAAAGGGAAAGGTATTGCAAAGAAAGTCTGAACCTAAAAAAGCAGTTTATTTTGAAATGAACACTAAAAATCTTAAAAGTATCTTAAGTAGTGCTTCAAATGAAAAAAACATTATAAGCTTGCCTAATGCAGATGGTGACTTGGAGTCTTTTGAAGTTATAGAGTCTTCAATAATGGAACCAAGTTTTCAGGCTCAACATCCTGAAATAAGAACATATACAGGTAAAAGCATCTCAAATACTGGAACGAGTATAAAAATAAGCATAACACCACAGGGGTTGCATACTATGGTCCATAAACCTAATAAAAGTTCTGAATTTATAGACCCGATAAGTTATGGAGGTTCTAATTACATGATTTACAAAAAAAAGAACTTAAAAAGCTTAAAAGATAATTTTGTATGCCACTTTGTAGATGATTTCCCTGAATCCAAAAATACTTCGTCTAAATATTCTTCTGTCTTTAATGCAAATGATGGCACATTACGTACTTATGATTTAGCTCTTGCCTCAACGGTAGAATATTCCACATTTCATATAGATGCCGCTGGAATGGGAGCCGGAACAAATGCTCAAAAAAAAGCTGCTGTTCTCGCTGCCATGGTTGTAACTATGAATAGAGTAAATGGCATCTTTGAAAGAGAATTATCTCTTAAAATGAGTATGGTTAATAATGACGCCATTATTTTTTTAGAAGAGGATGATGGTTATACTAATAGTGATGTTGTTACCATGTTAGATGAAAATCAAACCATAATAGATGGCGCCATTGGAAATGGCAATTACGACATAGGGCATGTCTTTGCCACTAGTTTTGGAGGCGTTGCTGTTGTTAACTCTCCTTGTATAACTGGAAGCAAGGCTAAAGGTGTAACAGGCTTGGAAACGCCTGTTGGAGATGTATTTGATGTTGAGTTTGTAGCTCACGAAATGGGTCATCAATTTGGTGCTCCTCATACTTGGAGTGCCAATAGCGGCAGTTGTTCTCCTGGAGAATGGTCTTCGACTAATTCTTATGAACCGGGAAGTGGAAGTACTATAATGGGATATGCAGGCCTATGTTCTCCTGAAAATGTTCAAGCGAATGGTGATGATTATTTCCATCAAAAAAGTTTACAATTGATTTGGGCTAATATCTCTGGAGGAAATAGTAGTACTTGTGATACTGAGAGTTCTACCGGCAACTCTGTTCCTACAGCAATTGCGGGTATCAATTACACTATTCCTGTTTCGACTCCGTATAAATTAACAGGAGATTCAAGTGATTCTGATGGAACGGGAACCCATACGTTCACATGGGAGCAATATGATCTAGCAGCATCACAAGGAAGCATATTTGAAAGTAATGCTACAGGTCCTTTAGTAAGATCTTTTGAGCCTACATCAAGCCCAATAAGGTATATCCCAAGACTAGAAGATCTTATAATTTCTAAAGGCTCTACTACATGGGAGAAACTGGCTTCTGTACCTAGAAATTTAAACTTTCAATTTACCGTAAGAGATAATGGTTCAGGATTGAATAATTATGGCCAAACAGATAATGATGGAATGATTGTTACTGTAGTAGATAATGATGGAGCTTTTCAGGTTACTTCACAAAATACATATGTAAGTTATGATGTTGGAAGCATACAAACCATAACATGGGATGTTGCAGAGACTAACCTTAGTCCTATAAACACCACTAATGTAGACATAAGGCTATCAATAGATGGAGGCTTAACATATCCTTATCTCCTGCTAGATTCTACAGATAATGATGGAAGTGCAGATGTCTCTTTTCCTCCAGGAGTTGCAGCCCCTTTTTGCAGAATTATGGTAGAAGCTGACCCTTCTGAAAATATATTCTTTAATATCAATGAAGCAGATTTTGCTATTGGTTATACAGTTAATAAAGTGTGCAATCAATATGCTGGTGAAACTAACCTACCTTTATCTATTACTGATAATCATAATATGTTTGAAACAAGTGAAACAGGCAATGTTCCTGAATCAACTACTATAACAGATGTTAACATTGGCGTTGATATTACGCATACTTATAAGGGGGATTTACAAATTGCTATCTTAAGCCCAGAATCAACCCAAATTAACTTAATTACACCTGGACTATGCTCAACTGGAAGTTTAGTAATTAAATTTGATGATGACGCTAACTCTCTTGATTGTACCAATACTGAAAGTAATGAAGTTTATAAACCTGAAAACTCGCTAACTGCTTTTAATGGAGAAAATCCTTCTGGAAATTGGGTTTTAGGAGTGGTTGATCTTGCAGCTGGAGACACAGGAACACTGAATTCTTGGTTTGTAGAATTGTGTACAACCACAGTTTCATTATCAGATTCAGACTTTTATGGCTTTGAAAAGAGCTTAAAAGTGTTTCCTAATCCAAATAAAGGAGAATTTACGATTAAATTTAATAATGCTACTAGGAGTAATATTGAATTGGAAGTGTACGATTTAAGAGGTAGAGTTATCTATTCTCAAAAATACCAGAATGTAACAAGTTTTGATGAATCCATAAACCTTAATAATATTCAATCTGGCATGTATATTTTAAATCTAAGTGATGGTTTAAGACAATCAACTAAAAAGATTATTATTGAATAAAAAGAAGTTTGAGCTTCCTTTCTTGCAGTCAACAGGAAT
The DNA here is from genome assembly GCF_008056315.1 of Seonamhaeicola maritimus. Lineage (GTDB taxonomy): Bacteria > Bacteroidota > Bacteroidia > Flavobacteriales > Flavobacteriaceae > Seonamhaeicola > Seonamhaeicola maritimus. The sequence goes on from NZ_VRKQ01000010.1 coordinate 494,987, forward strand.
AGATTTTCAGTGTTTATTTACCATTAAAAGTGTTCATCGTATGATTAATTCCTGCCAGCGCAAAAGATTTAATAAGTTCAATTGATTTGTCCAACCTCTCGGAAAGCTTTTCATTCTCCTCTTCATTCCATTCTCCTAATACGTAATCTACCTGTCTGCCTTTACTAAACTCATCACTTATTCCGAACCTAAACCTGTTGTACTTTGTTGTATTAAGTTTATCCTGAATATCTTTTAACCCATTATGGCCTCCATCACTTCCTTTTGTTTTAAGTCTAATACTTCCAAAGGGTAAATTTAAATCATCTGTAAGCACCAAAAGATTTTCTAATGGAATTTTTTCTTTAGTCAACCAATACAAAACTGCTTTTCCGCTTAAATTCATGTAGGTACTTGGCTTTAAAAAAACAAACGTTCTTCCCTTTAATTTATAATTAGATAAATCTCCCAGTTTTTGCGTTTCAAAAGTTAAACCTTCTTTTTTGGCAAAATAATCTAATATTTTAAATCCAATATTATGGCGGGTATTTTCATACTTTTCTCCAATATTTCCTAAACCAACAATTAGAAATTTTTTCATGGGATTTTCTTCTTCACCTTTAAAAGATTCAGTTCTTTTTTTAAACAGATTCCAAATAAACTTGCACATAGCATGTCTCAATTAGTGTAAAAATAAAAAAGCATCCTGAATAATATAGGATGCCTTTAAAATTTAATCTAGATTATATCTATTCTTGAGTTGTCTCTGCTGCTGGAGCTTCTGCAGTTGCTTCTGTTCCTTCTTCTTCTCCTCCTTCTTCATCTTCATCATCAACTATAGCAGTTCTTGAAGTTCTAACTTGAGCTACAACATTATTATCTGGATGTAAGATAGTATACTTATCATTTTGTAAGTCTGCTACATTAATTTTATCTCCAATTTTTAATGGCGTAATATCTACTTCAATAAAATCTGGCAAATTAGCTGGTAAGGCCTTAACACGTAATTTTCTATATGGCCTTCTTAAAACACCACCATTCTTAACACCTTTAGAGTTTCCAACAACGTTGATAGGAATGTTTAAAGCAATTTCTTTATCTTCAAATAATTGATAGAAATCTACATGTAAAATTCTATCTGTTACAGGGTGAAATTGAATATCCTGTAAAACTGCGTTAAAAGATTCACCACCTTCTAAAGTAATTACAACTGTATGCGCATTAGGCGTATAAACCAGTTTAGAGAAGGCTAATTCAGCTGCAGAGAAATGCACTGGTTTGTCTCCTCCGTATAATACGCAAGGAACCTGACCAGCATTACGTAAGGCCTTTGTTGCTTTCTTGCCCACGCTTTCTCTTTGAGATCCGTTGATTGTAATTGATTTCATTTTCTATTTAAATTTAATTATTAATTTACATTACAAATTTTGAACTAATAGAGTTGTTATTATGAACTCTTTCCATAACCTCTGCAAATAAATCTGCACAACTTAAAACTTTAAGTTTCTCATTTTGTTGAGAAAGCGGAATAGAGTCTGTTACTATAAGTTCTTCTAATTTTGAGTTTTCTAAATTATCATAAGCTTTACCAGATAATATAGGATGTGTACATATAGCTCTTACACTTAATGCACCACGTTCCATCATTAAATCTGCTGCTTTTGTTAATGTTCCTGCAGTATCTACCATATCATCTACAAGTACCACATTTTTTCCCTCAACATTACCAATTAATTCCATATGAGAAATTACATTGGCTTTTGCACGTTGCTTATAACAAATTACCACATCACTTTCCAAAGCTTTAGCATAGGCATAAGCTCTTTTTGAACCTCCCATATCTGGAGATGCAATGGTTAGGTTATCCAGTTTCAAACTCTTTAAATATGGCAAGAATATAGTAGAAGCATATAAATGATCTACTGGCTTTTCAAAGAACCCTTGAATCTGATCTGCATGCAGGTCCATAGTTATAATACGGGTTGCTCCTGCAGCTTCTAACATTTTAGCTACCAATTTAGCCGCAATAGGCACTCTTGGTTTGTCTTTTCTATCTTGTCTTGCCCAACCAAAATATGGCAAAACAGCTGTAATATGTCTTGCGGAAGCACGTTTTGCGGCATCAATCATTAACAACATTTCCATTAAATTTTCTGGACCTGGATTTGTAGATCCTATAATGAAAATTCTAGTACCACGTATAGATTCTTCATAAGACGGTTGAAACTCACCATCGCTGTAAGTTGACGTAATTACATTACCTAATTCTGCACCAAAAGCTTTGGCTATTTTTTCACCTAGTTCTTTACTCTGTGTACATGCAAAAATTTTGGCTTCTGTAATTACAATTGGCATAGTTAACTTGTTGTTTTTGAGAGCGCAAACACTCCGTTAATTTTAACGAGGTGCAAATTTATGCATTTATTTTAACCTAAAAAGTATATTGCCTAGTATTTTTGCGTTTATTCTAGGAAAAATATTTATTTTTGCTGTCCGAAAACGCTCAAGTGGCGGAATTGGTAGACGCGCTGGATTCAAAATCCAGTTTCTTCGGAAGTGTGGGTTCGATTCCCACCTTGAGTACATATAAAAACCTCAACTATTTAAATAACAATAAGTTGAGGTTTTATTTTATTATAACTAGTCAACTATTAGTCAACTATTTTAATTTTTTAGGTAATTATAAACCTAAATCTTTCAAAGAAACTCAATAATTTCTATAACAAAATCCAATCAAAAGAGTTGCTTCGTGTACGTAAGTTGATGTCTTATTATGCCGTAAAATGAATCATTTTGTCTACACTACAAAAAAATATTCTTATTTTATTTGCTTAGGTTTTGCTACATGATTTGCTATAGCAAAATAAAATTCTAATTTGTATAATCTGCTTTACCTGGAATCACTGCCCTTATACCTCCTTTGGGGTTTATTACATCATTTCTTCTTCTTGGAATCATGTGCATGTGGCAATGCATTATTGTCTGGCCAGCAACTTCACCTATATTGTATCCAATATTAAAGCCGTCTATAGTACTATCCTTTTTAATAATTTCACTTTTAATTTCATGAGATAATCTAGTTATAGAATTTATTTCTGCTTGAGAAAGTTCAAAAAAATCTTTACAATGTCTCTTTGGAATTAACAAAATATGATGTTTTGTAATTGGAAAGCTATCGTAAATGGCTAGAGCAAGTTCATTTTCTTTTAATATTTTGTTTTCTGAAATAGAGCAAAAAATACAATCCCCACTTCTAAGACTATATTGTGCATTCAAATTGCGAAAATCTGTATCATCCCTATCTCTTTTATTAGCATTACAGGTATAGCATAATGCCTGATAATTATCTAAAGAGTCTTCTCCTCCAATATTTTTTGGTATTATATGGTCTACTTCCAAAGCTTTTTCCTCTTTAGATATTCCACAAAGTTCACATCTACCTTTGGCTCGCTTTAAGACGTTATACCGGATTGAACCAGGCACAGCTTTCCTATTCCTTCTCCTGTGTTCCCAAATTTTTACTCCTCTTTTATTTATGTATTCATTAATCTTATCCTCACATAAAATTATAATTTCTTGAATATCCTGTATTGATAGGTCATCGAAACCAATCAAATGATAATTACTTTTATCTTTTTTAACAACACCATTTTTTCTTAAAACACGCCCTACCATATTATTGGTAATCCCTTCATAATATTCAATTTGGGAAAAATCATAGCTAAGTATTTTTTTAGCTATTTCTTTTTTGTGAGCAGTACCACCAAGTTCCAGTAAGGTCTTTATCATTACAGGCTGATAAATGTGAGACATGCTCATCCTTTTTTCTATATATTTTCTAATATCTAGTGCCAAGATTATTATTTAATTGAGCATTGCTAATATTTCATCACCTAACATGGGATTTAAGCTACCGGCTTTCATAACCTTTACAAACCCTAGTTTACATTTATTTTCGCCTTGTCTTCCCCTGTGGAAAGTTCCATAAGATGTAGATTGGGGGTTTGATGAAGGGTACAAAAGCATACTTTTTGGAGCATCCCAATAAAGATTATAAGCGTACATCTGTTTTAAATCATCGTCCGAAGGTTTAGTGGGGTCAATTATCTTCCATTTCGTATCTATAACAAAATTAGTTTCCATACCTACTTCATCTTTTTTAGAAATAACAATATCTGGCTTAATCTTTTTGTTTTCCCAAAAATTAGTGCTGTTTTGAAAACTAACTTTTAAATTTTCATTTTGGTGTTTTGTTAAAGTCCTGAATACATACTCCTCCCACAATTTGTTCATATCAAAAAGTAGCGCCAACATATTTTCATTACCACCCTTTATGTCAGGAGAATAATTTAAAATAATCATTTTGGCAATTTTCAAAGCTTCCTCATACATTAACGTTTTTCTATTAGTCACAACTTTGTCAAAATGTTTTTTGTTTACTTCGATATCATCAATACTTGGGAATTTTGCTAATGTTCTTGAAACACCATCCTTTAAGGCCACATTATTGGTGATGTTTTTTAAAATAATCAATGCTCTAAAGAGAATTTGATTAATTAGGTTATTATAATCATAAACCTGATGTATAGTATAGAAGCGCTCCTTGTGGATAAAATTCTGTTGTGTGTTCTTTGAGAAATCAAGTCTTCCCTTTAAAGCTTTCAAATTTCCACTATCCTTTCTATATTGCTTAATTAAGCCATTTTCTAAAATTGAATTCACCTCTTTAAGAAAAACCTCGAAATATAAATCCAGTAAAGAATGATACCTTTTTTTTAGAGATGCTTCACTTACAGAATCAACCCTTACCTTTTTGCATTTGGCCAACATTTTAAGAAGAATATTATGCCAAACAGTTCTATCATTTTCATATGCCTTTTCTCTATCTGCCTTTGGCAGTATTTCAATAGTAATATTCCCTATCTGTATAACACCTACAAATTGTTTAAATTTTACGCCATTTCGGATAGCTTCAAAGTATATATTATCATTAGCGTCATTATATTGCCATAACCTTTCTATAACTTTCTTTCCAACCTTTTCATTAGGAAAAAAAGATACATCATTAGCTTTAAGCCTTTCATATTCAAAAACCTGTATTGGCTTACCCATTTAAAAAATACTTTTAAAATCCCATGCATCATGCGATTTTATTTTATAGACATCTCTTATCTCTAAATCAGATATAATATCTGGGTCATAATCTTTAAAATTCGCAAATTTGAATTCAGTATTTTTCTTTTTTACAAAACTATTGCCTAGAACAAGCCCAATTTTACCAAAATCTCCAAAAAAATACTCCTCTAAAAGTGGGATAATTTTGTTTTTGAAACAATCCTTTAATTTATTTTCATTATCGACTTTAAGAAAGTAAGAATGCCCAATTTTATGGTCTTTATCTATTAGCTTTTCTATTCTATTGTTTATAACTTTTAAAAGAGCTCCTAAATCAACTTTGTCTGCTCCGTCATTTACCATTATAACGCCACCAACATTCTTAGAATCTCCTGCTATTTTAGTCAACTCTGGCTTGGGTGGCATTTCTTCAAAGAAAAAGCGCCTTCTAAGTGCCGTGTCAAGAGCTTCAACACTTCTATCGGCTGTATTCATAGTGCCTATTATAAAAACATTATTGGGCACCTTAAATGGCTTCTTTGAATAAGGCAATATAAGTTCTATTTCCTCTTTTCCTCCTTCTCTTTTGTCTGGCTCAATTAGGGTAATTAACTCACCAAATATAGAGGCAATATTACCTCGATTAATTTCATCTATAATTAATACATATGGCTTACTATAATTATCAGACTCTTCATTTACTACTTCTATACTATCCAGTATTTCATCAATTACTACAGATGCGTACGACTTATAGGTAGGATTTTTGTTTTCAAAATACACTTTAGAAAGCTCATTAAATGACAAGGACATTGGAGCTCTTTTGGTACCGGCTTTTACGGTTATGGAATTAGATGAGTTTTTAAATAACTCGAATGTCTTGCCGTATCTTGTTGTTAATTTAGTGTTTGATTGCTTTTCATTTAAGTCGGGTAATTCGTTAACATAATTATCATAATATTCTTTAAATAATTCAACATCCATTTCATTATCCTCAACTATATCCTCAGAAACTTCATCTATCGCCTTAATCAGCATTTTAGTCTTTTTACTAGCTTCAAAACATATTTTTTTGAATATCCCGTCTTGCACTTCATATGTAACTTCACCTCCTTTTGTAACAGGTTTTATACCCTCAATAAAATCTTCATAGCTCATACTTTGATGAAATGTTGTGAAAAAGATTCTACCCTCTTCAACTCGTCTATCAAATAATGATTTTACTTCATCCCTATTATTCCAATCTAAAGCTTGCTCTTCATCCTCATTTATAATTTCCAATGATTTATTGACACTATTATATGTTTTTCCCGTACCTGGGGGGCCAAACAGAATTGTATTTAAATGATTATTCATATTGCCATAATTTTTTACATCCTCCTCAAATGGGCTTATTTTTTTGTATACATCTTTAATAAAATCTGGATTTGAGAACCTTCTAAATGGGGATTTGTAATTTTTATTCAATTCCATACTTAACCCATCAAAAATTTGCATTTCAAATTCTTTAGCACTAGAAATAACATTCCAAAAAACATCGACAGGATTTCCTTGAGTATCGCTAAACCTTCCAGCGTCTTTACTTAACTGTTTATCAGAAATAAAAGAATAAAAAGTTTTATCTGCATTCTTTTCTATCATAAATCCATACCGCGTTCCCACAATAAAAACTAATCTATTCTTCGATTTTCTAACATTAAAACTAATTCTTTCATCATCTCGACTTAGATTATTTGAACTTACAAAAGACCTTAAAATGTTTATAAATTGCTCGAAGTTATCTTTTGAAAATTGATTTTTTACTATTTGATAATCAGAAGATTTAGAACTTTCTATCAATTTCAAAATAGTCGAATATTGTTGTCTTGTAGCACTAAAGTTAGTACCTTGATTACCTCCTTTAAAATCCTCGAAAGAATTAAATTCACTAAGGTCTGATTTTAGAATAGGGCTTTGTGTTATATTATATTCTACTTCAATATTTACTCTATCCGATTTAATATTTAGGCTTTTATCCGTATAATACTTTGTTTGTGAATCGTCATCAAAAGCATTGTAGACAGATGATGTTACTTTAGCCAATGCATAACACCCAGAAACATCTCCAGTAACCCAAATTATAACTTTATCGCCTTTTTTAATTTTATCTTTATGGGCTTTTACAGACCAAGTAGTAAGCGCATTGTCTTGGAGAGAATTTGTAACATTATAAATCTTTGGATTCCCTTGAAAGACCCAGTAATTTGTTTTTTGTTTAAGTCTTTCTTTATATAAATTAATTAATTCATTTAAATCATCATTTAAACTTTCTGATTGGTCAATATGTTCCACATCATAGGATTTAAACACAAAAGAATTACCATATCTGTAAGGAATACCCAATTGATTGTTAGCAAAATACTCTTCCAAGGTTTGTTCTTCTTTCACAACCCATTCAATTTCTGGTTTATTAGTTTCACTAACTCCATAAGTTAAGAACAACTTACCCAACTCCTTAAAATAAAGATAACCTGGATATATACCCTTACTTGTTTTGTTAGGTGGAATCAAAAACGAAATCCATGAGATTTTAGCTGGTGTTCCCTGTCCAAAGGATACTTTTACTTTTGTGTCGAGATAATTTTTTATATAATCTCTAGTCTTTAAATTATCTGTATTTGATTGATCTAAAAACCTCATCAAAACAGGTTTAAAACCTACCTCATCTGGTTTAAAATTTGAACTGCAATTATTTAATATCTTCTGGTAGTCTTCTTTTTCTGAAAGAGATTGTAGTTGTTGGATATTTAAAAGTCTATTATTAGAGGCTTTTGTGTTAACTCTTTCGCCATTAAGATAAGTTGTTTCACTGCTACCTAAACTCTTCCATTGCCAATTAATTGGTGTATCTAGTTGATGAATAATTTCTAGACAAACAAAATCATCCCATTTTCCATTAACTCTAAATTGCTGGTCTTTATCAAAAAATGAAGACTCCTCTATTTGCTCATTAAAAGTTACGGTAATGTCTTTAGACTCAACTTTAGTAAAAAGAACATAATTCGAGTGGGTATTAACAACAAACACATAGTCCCCTATATTTAAGTTCCTAAACATTTTTTGATTCCAGTAAAAATATTGCCCACTTTTATGAAATAAATCTTGTGAGTTGCTATTTGCAGAACTCTTAATTTCATAAACCATTACTTGTTTGTCAATCATAAATCGGTATATTTTTTAGCCGTTCCTTTTGCCTTATCTATAGGGTACTTTTTGGAATTTTCTTCTATTTTATCAAGTATAATTTTTTCAATATCTAAATTATGCTTATCAGCAAGTAATAAGGCGAATGAGAAAATATCGGCAAGCTCCTTTTTCATTTTTTCATGGTCTATATCTTCATTATCCTTCCACAAAAACAACTCCAATAATTCTGATGCTTCTATTGAGATTGCAAGCGCCAAATCTTTAGAATTATGAAATTGCTTCCAATCTCGTTCGTCACGAAAATTTTTAAGTTTAGTTATTACTTCTTTTAAGTTGGTCATTTTTTCAATATCACTTAACGTGACTAAATATAATATAAATTGTAAGAAATTCTAAGTGTAAATTGAATGGAAATTATCCTAAGACATCGTTGTTTTTTTATATTTTTAGAATAATTAATATTAATCTAGATTTAAAAAATTAAGTACATACTTTGTAAAAGGGTATTGGTTTTCATTGGTTATAAAATATGACATGATTAAAGTTGTTTGTGGTATAATAAAGAATCAGGGTAATTTTTTTATTTGCAGAAGAAAACCAGAAAAATTTTTAGGAACTTTTTGGGAGTTTCCTGGAGGCAAAATTGAAAAAGGTGAATCTGAAATAGATGCATTACATAGAGAGTTACAGGAGGAACTTGAGATGTCAGTTAAAGTTGAAAAATATCTTGGAAGCTCCATATATGAGGAGGGTGAATTTAAAATAAAGCTTATAGCTTATCTCTGCTCTCTAGCAAATTATAATGGCAAATTAACTGACCATGATGCTTTTAATTGGGTTCCAATAGAAAATCTTTTATCATTTAACTTAGCACCTGCTGATATTCTCATAGCTAAAATGATTGCAAATTAATATGGTATCCCAAAACTTTTCTTTTAACAAGATTTTAATTTATTATGATATTCCATTTGTAGGACTTATCTTTAAATCTCTAATAGGTAAACACACCTTTTGGTGTATATATATTAAAAATAAACACACTAGTGTGTATTCACTTGTTGGCAGCAATTGAAATCAAAAAATATAGTATTATGAGAACCCTATTTTTAATTGGAATTATTACCGTATTCACATTTTCCTGCAAAAACAATGATCAAAAGACTGAAGCATTGGATACAGAACAAATTGAAAATGAATTGAAGGCATCAATCGAATCAAGGTTTTTTGCTTGGCAGAAGAATAATTACGAAACCTATGTAGCCGGTTATCATGTCGATTGGAAGCGTTGGGGAATGCGGGAGGATGTATTAAATACCTATTCTGATATGCGTGGTTTTTGGGATTATATGAAAGCTAATGAAGAGTCGCAGGAGATGGAAATTAATTTAATCGATTATGATCTTATGGGTGATGGTAATGTTGCACTGGTTCATTATACTGCAACAGAAACTTTTAAGTGGATTGGACCGGATAACCAAAGAGGCTGGAAAACAGGTGATATATACAAGGGAATATTACGTTGGAGTGACGTAATGGTGAAAGAAGATGGAAAGTGGCTATGCATTGGTGGTCATAGGGACTTGAGCCAGCCAGCTGCCAAGCTTATCAAATTAAATTGAACAAATGCTGCCAACAATGTATATAAGCCATTAACACGGATCATATACTCACCGTTGTAGCCAATTTGAACACACATAGAGAACAACTTTAAAAGAACATAAAAATGATAAAAGATAGCGGAAGAGTTCAAGTTATTGATAAAATCATAGATGGAAAAATAACTGAAGAAAACTACCATAATAAGTATTTTTTGAGAGTTGGTTCAAAAGCTGATAGATACGAAAACATTGATTTTAGTCATACTTATTTTGACCATTGCTACTTCAGAAATTGTGTGTTTGACTCTTGTAATTTTAATGGATGTAAATTTTTAAATTCAAATTTTTCAGGCTCTACTTTTGTAGGTTGTGATTTTACATATGCTACTTTTCAAAATACTGAAGTTGATGAAGAAATTTTAGATACTGGCTGTCCAGGCTACGACAATTTGAAATTAAAATTCGCAAGAACTTTAAGAAAAAATTTCCAAGGATTAGGAGATGCAGAATCAGCAAATAAAGCAATCAAGATTGAATTAGACGCGAGAAAATCTCATTTATGGAAATGTTGGAATTCTAATGAGTCCTATTATCGAAAAAAATATACAGGCTGGAATAGATTTTTTGCGTTTTTCAAGTGGCTAAAATTCAAAATAGAAGAGTTTGTATGGGGAAATGGAGAAAGTACATTAAAATTAATTCGTTCAGGATTTATATTTTGGATAATAATGACTGTTATTGATGTTTCTTTGACTGGAAACTTTAATGAGATATCAAGTTATTGGAATTCTTTCATTAAAATGCCCCAAATTTTCTTAAGTATTGAAAAACCAATTAATTATTCAAATTTATATTTAAGCATAATATTTATAATTCGAATTGTTGCTTTTGGTCTATTTATGTCAATATTATTAAAAAGATTTAATAAGCGATAAAATGTACATATATGTATTTGGTTCGATTTGTAGAGGAGAAATTGATGAGTTTTCTGATGTAGATTTATTAGCAATCGTAGGTTCCAATGAAAAAATAAATTTTCAACTCGACACACAAAAATTTTCAATTTATAAAGAAAAAAGAATGGAAGAGCTTTGGGAAGAAGGAAACCCTTTTGCTTGGCATTTATTTCAAGAATCAAAGTTAATTCATTCTAATAATAACGAAGATATTTTGAGAAATTGGGGAAAACCAAATCCATACAATAATATGGAATCAGATTTAAAAAAATTTTCTTCTCTTTTTTACGATTCTTTAGAATCAATTAACAATTCAGAATACTCAAATACATTTGATTTATCAATGCTGTTTTTATCAATTAGAAATTTTGCTTCGTGTTACTCATTAGGTGCTTTAAATGAATTTAATTTTTCAAGAAAGTCTGCAATAAATTTAAAAACTAATAAACTCAATATTTCAAATGAGAGTTTCTCAATTTTAGAAAGAGCGAGAATTTTATCTACTAGAGGTTCTGGAAAAGTAATTACAGATTTAGAAAAAAACATAGTCCTAAAAGAAACTGAATTAATTTCTGATTGGTTTCAATTAATACTAAAAAAAATATGAGTGAATTTAATAATCGTATTGAGCTTCAAAGAGAAGTTATTAAAATAGTTAATAGTGCAAAATTTGAATATGAGATTACAGGTCTTTCAAAAAATGCGATTGAACGTTGGCTTATGGATAATAGATTGGATTCAGAATCCGACTTAACAAAATTATTATATACAATATCTAGCAAACTATTTTTTCTAGCAAACAAAAGTCAAGAACAAATTACGGACAGCTATAAAAAAATAAGTTCGGAAATATCAATTCTAGTACAGAATTTGAAAAATAAAATAAACGGAAAATAAAAAAACTGGCTACTTAAGATTGCTATAAGTAATTGCTTGTTCTCAACTACTTCTGAAAATCCGCGAGGATTTTCCTTTGGTTCGTTCCATTTTTGTTAAGTTAGTTGCTCAAACACGGAACTATCCTTACACAAACCGTTGTGTAACATTTAAAAAAAATGGAAAAAATTGAAACATCATTAGTCGAAACAATAGAAACTACTGATATAAATTCTATAAATAAGGATTTGGCTGAAGTTGTTATAGATTCGGTACTTGATGATGGACTTTTGAAAGATATACCCATAGTGAATATTATAGTTGGACTAAGGAACTTTGGTTCTAAAATCCATAAAGGTATTTTCATAAAAAAAGTTCTCACATTTCTTTCTAACTTGGAATCTACCACAATAAGAGAAAGACAAAATTTTATTCAAAAAATCGAGAAAAGTGAAACTTATAACAATAAAGTTGGAGAAGCTTTAATAATGATTCTTGAGAAATGCTCTGATTTAGAAAAACCAAAAATTATTGGCAAACTTTTTAAAGCTTCTATAAAAGAAGAAATTGACTATCAAACATTTTTGAGATTATGTTCTCTAATAGACAGAGTTCATATTCCTGATTTAATTCACCTAAAGAGTATTCATAATGGTCAGAATATAAATTCAGTTATTAAAGATGAACTCTTTAGAGCTGGTTTTTTAAACAGAACAGAATTTGGGCAAGTAAAAATTGATGGCTCAAATGAGTATTATATTAACAATTACGGAAAGAAATTTGTCGAATTGATATTATAAAAATAACGTTACACAACACCGGCTATAGTTCATTATTTCTGACTTTCCTTGCGGAAAGTCCTCACGGATTTTCACACAACGAAACCATAGCCAAACCGTTAATTACCTAGTAGAAGTTTATAATGAAGAAAACAACATTTATTTTACTAACAATAATTTTATAGTTATAAGTATCATGAGCAAATCTGAATTGTCCAATATTATTAAATCCCCTTACTCTGAATTAATTAAATTAAAAATAGGATTACTTGTAAGGGCTACAATGCCTGAGATTTTAGAGCTAGAATTGATTTCTGAAACTGAGGCAAAAAAACTTACAGAAAGCGATTATAGCAAGATGATTTTCGATATGAACTATCCTGTCTTAAAAATTGTTGATGAAGACCTTTCTATACTAGACAATAGAAGCATTGGTGATTATACTAGATATTATGCAGAGCCTCATTACTTTAAAAATGCACGATACCTAATTTCTAGTGAATGGTATGATAGAAATCACGAAGATTACATACGGTGGTTAAAACGAAAAGTTAAAATCGACTAAATTACTTAAACAATTAGAGTAAATGAAAGGATTAACAAGTGAACAAGTTAGATTTTTAAAAGAACACAAAATTTACCAAATCATCTGGCATTACCTGTATTTATTGTTGGGCATTGTGCTTTCTAAATTTCAATTCTGGTAAAATTATCAGAATCTCATCCTCTAATTCTTCTTTCTGCCAGTATACTATATAGTTTATTTTCGATTCTGCTAGTTTATATCCTGATTTATCAAATTCAATTATTTTCTCTTTATAACTATTTGAAAATTTTATTATACAATTTCCATTTTTGTCAGAACACCCATCTTTGTTGGCGATTAATTCATCACCGCATTTAAAACTGGTTATAATATCCTGTTTTGAAATGAAATAATCCAACCAAATTTCCTTATGAGTCAAATGCGCTAGCAATGTGTTTGATGGATTATATTGAAAATTGTCATTTATACGTTCCATTTTATTACAAGAAATACCATCAAGATAATTGCCATTTAAGTGAATTGTGAGGTTTTGTTTAGCTCGCGTCATTGCAACATAAAGCTGTCTTCTTTTCTCATCATTGTCAGGATTGAAACCATTAAGTATTAGAAAAACATTATCAAACTCTTTACCTTTAGACTTATGAATAGTTGAAACAAAAATGGTTTCTCCGGTTGTATTAATAAAGTCTTCGAATTTCGATTCTTTCACAAAAACCTCAAAGTCTGACTGATATTTCTTTTTTGGGTTACTTAACTCAAAATCCTTAATTAGGTTAATACAAATATCAATTTTTGTACTTTCTTTATATTTATCCCAAAGGTTTCTCTTTGCAGTTTTCCAGGTGTTGTCGCTAATAATATATTTGTCTTCAGTAAAGTTAAGTTGGTTAATAAAGTATCGTACTTCTAATAAGTTAAATAAACTAAAGCTATCATTGGTTTGAATCAGTTTTGCCGGTAATCCATTATTTAATAAAAGCCCTTCTATTTGTAATGCCTCAGAGTTTGTATGTGTTAAAACACAAGTAGTTCCTTTTAAACTAGAAGATAATATGCTATTAACAACAGGTACAATTAGATTAGAGCTTTGATACTTAATTAATTTTAAATGTCCAGTCTCACTTGTATGAGGGATAATAGGAGTTTCTTTAAGGCGGTGGGTAATTTGTTCGACAAATTGATTGGTGAATTCTATAAGATTTGCTTTGCTTCGATAATTTACAGTTAGTTCAACTTTTTTAGCATTTTGTTCTGTAATAAATTGTTCCAAATATTTAGAGCTAGCTCCTCTAAATTCGTAGATATTTTGGTCATCATCGCCAACGGCAATTACTCTCATTTCTTCATTTTGTTCCATCAGAGCTTTTATTAACTCAAACTCATGATTATCCATATCTTGAGCTTCATCAATAACCAAGACTGTTTTTGTAATGCGGTTGGGCTCAATATCATTATTTTTAATTTTCTCAACAGTTTTGCTAATAATCGTTTGTGATTTTTCAATTGAACCAACCTTCCCTAATAAGTCGAAACAATATGCATGAAAAGTTTTTATTTCTATAAAACTAGCGGCATTTCCAATTAAACCGAGTAGGCGTTTCTTAAATTCTGTTGCAGCTGCTCTTGAAAAAGTGACCATTAGAAGTTGTTCATGTTTTACATCTTCCATTAGCAATAAGGATGCAAGCTTATGTACCAAAACTCTTGTTTTTCCACTTCCAGGTCCAGCAATAACAGCAATATTTTGAGAATTTTTATCTTTTACTATTTTTAGTTGAACTGGAGAAAGGTCTCCAAAAAGTTTTCTAAATTTTGCTGGTGTTATATTTCTTTTAATTTCTTCTTGTCGTTCAACATTAAAGTACTTTTTCAAAAAAGAGCTATAGTTTAACTGAAAATAATCTTCAACGAATTGCAAAGCTTCCTTATAATCGCTAATCATTTTTTTAGCATATTCGCCCACAATATGAATCTGCTGTATTTTATTTTCATAAAACTGATTTAGTTTTTTGTAGTCTTCGGCTTTATACCTTTTCTTATTATCCTTTTCTAGTCGTTCAATGGTTAGTTTATTATAAACCACAAGGAAACCGCCTTCTATTTTTATCGCATCAATTCTGGACAAATAAAACAAGGCATCTTCAACATCTGTGAGTTTGATATTAAGCTTAAATAGAGCATTTTGTCTTTCATATTCTTCTTTGAGCTGATGAACAGAGAATTCAACCAAAACTTGTTCTTTGGCTGCTTCTTCAGGGGATAAGTTTTTAGTGCTTTTTAGATAAAGAAAATCAACAATAAAACGGGCTAATTCATGTCGTTTTTCAAGTTTGTCTTTTAATTCTGTTTTTGAATAGTTAGATAGAATGGATAAATGGTTTTTTGAGAAATCTTGTTGTTTCCTTTTTATCCAATTTTTAATTACCCAAAAGTTGATTATGGTTTTTATCTTATTTGGCGAAACATCTTCACAGCCATTTTCCTCTGCCTGTTCATTAAGTTCCTTAATATGAAATATCCTTTCTGATTCATCAAATTGGGATACAAGAAACTTCTCAATATTACTAATTGAGTTAACAATGCGGCGTGAGCGGTTTTTATTTTCACCTCTCTTGATAAAAGCCGTTAAGTCTTTTGTGTCAGCTAATATTTTTTCTTCTCGCAATAAATTAATAACATTAATAACATCCTCTTTGACTATTCCAAGATGGTCTGAGATATAGTCTATTCTTGATTCTGCTACTTCTTCGGTTGCCTGTTTTCTACTCTTACTAGAAAACAGCTTTTTAATAATCCTAACCGCTTGTTGCTTTTGTTTTTCATTAAAATTTTCAGAAAGATTTATTTTTTCAATAGCTTCTTGTGCATTTTTAGACAGGATACTATTAGCAAAAATTCGTGGCATATTTTGGCCTCGTTTAAGGTATCCTGCTTCTTCCAATGCAGATATTGCAGTCGTTACCCTTGTTTCTATTTCAACTACATTATCATCCCAACCTGCTTTACGGGCAATTTCTAATGCTGAATTAGAAACATTTGAACGAAATCGGGTAATATCTTTTATTGCTTTCCAAATTTGTTGAATCTCTTTTATATTCAACTTGGTTTGATTAAGCAAAATAAAATGCTTGCTTAAATCATCTTCATTGAAAAGGACATAACAATCTGCAGTAATACTATCATCTCTTCCAGCCCTACCTGCTTCTTGAACATAGTTTTCAAGGGAGTCTGACAATTCATAATGAATTACCATCCCGACATCCTTTTTGTCTACTCCCATGCCAAATGCAGATGTTGCAACCATTATATCAACATCACCACGTATAAATGCATCCTGGTTTTCCGACTTTTCCCCTTTATCCATTTTTCCATGATAAGGCTTTGCAAGATATCCGTTATTTGACAACCTTTCTGCTATTTGGTAAGCTCTTCGTGTTCTTGAAACATAGATAATTGTTGGGCACTTTTTCCCATCAATCAGATTGCGTAATGTATTGTATTTATCCTCGTCGTTATCTTTAGGAATTACTTTGTAGCTAAGGTTGGTACGTGCCGTTTTTGAGCTAAAAGTTTCTAAGTTTAATGATAGTTTTTCTTGGAAATAATCCTTGATATCCTGAATTACATTTTGTTTTGCAGTTGCCGTGAAACAAGAAATTGGAATTCCTGTTTCAAGGTTTTTCTTTTCTTGCAATGCTTTAATAAAATCTCCAATATAAAGGTAATCAACTCTAAAGTCTTGTCCCCAAGATGAAAAGCAGTGCGCTTCATCAATCACAAACCGAACTACATTTCGTCCAAGTAATAGGCGTTCGATTGATTTTGACCTGAGAGATTCCGGTGAGATATATAAAATTGAAGCAGAACCGTTTTCAACTCTCCATAAAGACTTTGCCCTTTCGATAGGGTCAAGCAACCCATTTATTGTAACAGCTTCTGTAATATTTGCCTTTTCTAGATTATCAACCTGATCTTTCATTAACGATTGAAGAGGTGAAATAACTACTGTTAAGCCTTTTACACTTTCCCCGCTCATAAGGGCAGGAATCTGAAAAGTTATCGACTTACCTCCTCCGGTAGGAAACACCGCTAATATAGACTTATTGTTAATGGCAGCTTTTACTGCGTCCTCTTGCAATGTCTTACCACCATAAGTTCTATAAGAATCGAATCCGAAAAATTTTTTTAATCCAATTTTTGCATCAAGTGATTTATTGCAATAGGAACACCCTTGTAAACAATGATTGTTTCTTAATAAATAAATGACTCTTTCAACTTCTGGATAATTTTTTATTACCCATGGAGGAGTTATGGAATATCTACTATCAGTGTTTATTAATGCCAAACAATAAGCTAATTCTATTGGATTTTCTTGAACTAACTTTGCCAAATCAGCATTATGACAAATTTTATCAATAAACCATTTCTGTATAAGACTGACAATATTGATATTAGAGAATGAAGAATTAAGAAAATCAAAGAACCATTGAAATTCCTTTTTGTCACCCAATAAAGCATGATAAATTTGCTTTAACTCAATATTTATTTCTTGGAATGCTGATATTTCATCATAAAATAAGTCTTTTGCCTTAATTGCATCGTTTAATGGGTTATTTAATTCCTCTGTTTGAAGTTTATCATCTTTTAATAGTGAATGATACGGTTTGGAAGGAAATAATAATGGAGATAAATATAACGTGTCAATGGTCTTTACGTTTGAAATAATTCTATTTGTAGCTTTTTCAATATACGGTATATCATGTTTAATAATGTTGTGACCGCAGACATATTCCTTCTGGCCAATAAAATTCAAAAGCTCAACAACTGAATTCGAATGTAAATTATATCCATTTCCTGTTATGCCACCTACATCAAGGATTTTCTTGCTTTTAACGTCAACTTCAGTATCTATGAAAACGATATTATTCATTATTATTAATTCGAACTGCTAGTAAATGTAAGGTTTTCGTTTCATGTGCCACAACGTGTTTATATAAGATTAGTTGCGTGCTTTAAGAACCTAATTTAGCAAATACAAACCGAATAGAAAATTCGCTAGGATTTTCGTAAATAGGCTAGTACTACCAATTAATTTTATACGGTGTTAGCTATAGTACTTTTAATTTTTTGTTTCCTAAAATATATTCAATTTTCCCAAATGAAGTATTATAATAATAGAGTTCTTTTTCTCCAGTTATTTCAATTTTCTTTTCAGGCTCTAACTGACCACCATATAAATAGGTTGGTGCATGAGCAGGATTATTTAAAAGTTCTTCCATTTCCAATGAGGTCGGATGCGTTAATTCAAATAAGCTCTTAAGTCTGTCGCATAATCCTTCTTTTTTATTGGTTTTAACAGGAAAAACATAATTATATGAATCAATTTTGGTTAAAGAACTGTAGTTAACTTTTGTTGAAGGAAATTTTATTCCGTCAATTTCTGGATTGCCAATTACATATTCCAATAACATTTGAGGTATAATATATTCAGGTTTGAAGTTGTCTTCGCTATTTTTTACTTTAATAGTAGAAGCTAATGTTAAAGGAAAATAAACTAAATACCTTAATATATATGTAAATTTAAAACCCTTATCAATCTCTTGCTCAATCTTTTGTAAAAAATCATCGACTAATAAAATTTCTATGATTTTAATGTTTTCTTTGTTTTGGAGTCTTGAAAACCATAAGTTTCTGAATTTAGGTTTTCCAAATTCTTCCCAACACACGTATGAACTATCTCCTAAATATAGAGAAGGAAAACCTGGTATGCTATATCTATTTGTTGAAACTAAAGTTCTCAATTTGAAATCGATATGGAATAAATCTTTACTTTCAAAAAACTTACCATTATCTGGTCTGGCTCGATAGAAATTTTTTCCTTTTGGAATTTCAGTTTCATATTGGATATCTTTTAAAAAAGCCTCTTCTAGACCTTGAGTAAAAATTTGATTGGCTTTAAAGGGTTTACCAGCATAATAAAAGTCCAATGTATCTAATATTATTTTATTTAATTTTTTAATTTTATTAAGAATGACATCTTTTTGATTATCTAAAAACGGTATTTTTTCATTAATAATGGCATTTAATTTGTCTTTGAAGAATTTTTCATAATTGTCCAAAAGTTCTTTTAAAAAACCAGGAAAATATCCATTTGAGTTTTTATAGTTATTAGGTAAATTAAAGATATTTGCATTATCTTCAACGAGCTTTTTTATTTCCTTAAATGTTTTTTCGTAGTTCGTCATTCGGTATTATAGCTAACGGTATAGGCTATGATTTCGTTGCGTGCTGAAAATCCAGCGGATTTTCCACCGTAGAAATCGAGCCGTTTAAAGGTTACTAATTTAGAGTTTAAAAACATATTGAGCAATGAATTATAGCCATCTAAAGTTGGCAATAGTTTATTTTAATAATTCCACTATCTCATTAAGTCCACGTCTTTCACAGATTTCAATCAGAGAACTTTGTTGATTTGTTTCCATAATAGTTGGGTCAGCTCCTTTTGATAAGAGGAATTTTACTATTTCTATATTTCCTCGACCAGCAGCATACCTAAGCGCAGTAAATCCAAGTTTGTCAGTCATATTGACTTTCATTCCAAAACGAGTAAAAATTTTGATTTGCTTTAAGTCATTAAAAAAAGCAGCTCTAAAAAATTGAGACTTCGGACTGTTAGATTTTTCTGGTTCTTTGTCTCCAAAATCTATTAGTGTAACACCTCCGCCTGTTAAATCTACTGATATCTGTTTATGAACAATTTGGTTATGTTGAGGTGGCGGCGGTTTTTTTATTTTTTCTTTCCCTTGATGCCATAATTTGGTTACTTTTTGTTTCTCTCCAACAAACCATATTTCGTCGAACTCGTTTTCAGTTTCTTGGCAACTCCACATCAGTCGGTTTAAAGTTTCTTCGTCATTTCCGAATGCAGGCAAAAATCCAATATGTACAATCAGATTTACAATGTCCAAATCATGTTCTAATTTGTAACTGGAAATTTTTTCGGTTTTATCAGTTATTGAATTAGCAACCCATTCATCTGGTTTGTTTGGTATTCTATGTTCGTCAATCTTTTTAAGTGTGGCATTTTTTCTTTTCGAACGTGACCACTTTTCATATTGCTGTAGAGTAACAGTAGTGAGCTCGTAACCAATTCTTTTACCATCTATTATTAAGACCAAGTCAGGTTTATCAGTTATCGATTCATCAATTGCATAGTCCACACCTTGCGTTTCTAATTTTTTTAGAAAAGCTTCTATTGTTTTGTTCTCTTCATTTGTTCTTTCTGGACGACTCATTCTAAATTATTGCCAACAGTTGGATAAACGTATTAAGTTTATCTAGATTATATTTATCCCGTAAAATACACATAATATTCTTACAAGTCTTAAAGAATTTTAATGAATTGAAGTTGTTTTGTTAAACAACCGCAAATTTTAATTAATCAATCAATTTAGCTGTCTTTCTATAACTTCACATTTGGGAATCTTAGTTTTTAAAATTGGCAAATCAATATCATAATGTGTACTTAAAAATGAGTTCTGCTATCTTTGGGTATTGTGATTGAACTTCTTCATAAAAGTTAAAGAGTACTCGCTTAATGTTAGCAGGTAAACGTTTAACAGTTTCTTCAATAATCCATTCAGGTATTTCTTGATAATACGCCTCGGCGATTGAACCTGTAATACAGGCAAGCGTATCGCTATCCCCACCAATTGATACTGCATTTCTTATAGCATCCTCAAAGTCTGTGCTTTCAATAAAACAAATCATTGCTTCAGGAACAGTCCTCTGGCATGTTTCATTGTATTCATAAACTTCTCTTAACTCGTTAACCGTACTGCTCAAATCATAACCAAATTTATTTACAATATAATTAAGTAATTCTTCTTTATCCTTTTCATCTCTTGCAAGTACAATCATAGAAGCCGTTGCCTGTGCGCCCTTTACTCCCTCTATGTGATTGTGAGAAACTTCAGTTACAAACTTTGCGTTTTCCAGACAGGCTTTCATACTACTAATAGAATCAGCTACAGGTGATATTCTCATTGCTGAACCGTTTCCGTAGCTATTGTATGGTTCAAAATCTACATAATGAATTTTATCAAAATTCTTAATCCATTGAGTAAATTTTGCGCCATATGATTCATTAGGATATAATTTATACCACTTATGAAGGTAAGAAATTAATCTTGGCTGACCTGGATTTCCGTGTTCATCCAATATAAAGTCAGCCACTGCTACAGTCTTAACTGTATCATCAGTAAACGTGCTTTCCTTAATGAATAAATCAAATTCCTTAGTCTTATGATTATTGAATTCATATATTGAGCCTACTATATCTCCGATTATTGCGCCAATCATGAATTATTTATTTTCGTTAAGATAAGATACTTTCGTATTCTTCTTGATACACTTTTTATCTATTTATTTAATTTTACTTTTAAAACTTGAGGGTATGACACTCGTAATTATTGTTGACACTTTATAATTAAAGAAACACTAATCATCATCATTCACAACACTTGCTGCTTTCATAACATCTAAAAAAGTAGGAGGTGTAATTGTTTTTCCAAATAAAGAATTATTTGTTTCAAGATATCCTTGTTTAATCCATTGCAATAATTCAATTTTACATTGCCTATCTATTTTAATATTTTTAGGCCTTTTAAACAGTTCAAAAAAACGAATATTTATATCAAAAATCTCGCATAATTGACTTTCATTTGAAACTTCAAAACTTTCATTTTTCAAAGTCAATAAGATTTCATTTTTTAGTCTGATTGTGATTTTTTTTCTCATTGTTTAAATGTTTTAAAAGTTTCAATTACTGTTTTTTTACATCTTTCGCTAATTCATTAATTATGTTATCTAATTGTTCATCACTCAACTGAGTGAAGTCAACTGTAGTCTGAACACTCTGCATTTTAGGAATCGTATATTGCATAAACTTTTCTAAAATCTGCAAACGTTCTTTTGGCTCTAAGGCTTTAATGTCTCTCTCTATCTGCAAGCGGTTTTTATTAATCAATTTTTCCAACCACTCTCTTATGTTACTTGTAACTTTGTTTGGTGTACCTTTTTTTCTTCCTCCTGTTTTTAATCCTTTTGCCATATCTATTATCCTCTACTTTAGATGATTATGTTTTAATTATTTTTCAATGCAAGTTTTATTTCTTCTATTTTTTCAAGACAGAAATTATCATCTACATTGTTTATCATAGATAAATATTTCTTCACTAAATTTCTTTGATAGGTTGCTTTTGTATTTTTTCCTAATTTGCTCTTAATGTGTTTTATAATGCTTTCAAAATCGCCATTATAATAATCGTTTAAATAATAAATTTGAGCAAAGTTCTTTTCACCTGAATTAGTCATTTTAAAGGTGTTTAAATAGGGTTTAAAATTGATTTGATGGTTTATTATCTTATCTACAATTTGATAGTTTATACCGGATGTATTCAGTATATCTAATAGGCTATTACTTTTAATATATTTGTTTACAGTAGCTTTTGTTGGTAGTCTGCTTTCAATCCTTAATACGTTATTAAAGACATTTGTAAGTTGTGGGTATTCTTTATAAAAAGTCTTGCTTTGCTGCATTTCATATTCTTTTGAATATACAGTTAATCGGATCGGTTTTGTTTGAATCTTTTCGTTAAAAACTATACCAGTATCATATTTTGTCTTTATAAAGTTTGGGGCAATTAATTGATTGAGAGTATTAATATAATCTTCAGTATTATTTAATAATTTCAAATCATTTTTAACATCGGCCTTATTTACAAAAGAATAATGAATAAAATCTTTATGTAATTCTAAACCTGTATTGTTGATCTCATCTAGTAACTGGTCTAATGTGTCTGTACATATCCCTTTAATATAATTATCCTTTAAAACCTTACTACTTACACCTATTTTAACCGTTCCAAAAGTTGAATTGATGCTTAGTTTGTTAACTCCTAGTTTTCGTTTGTTTAAGGTGTGGTTTATGATGTTTAAACCATTGTTCTTTTTGATATGTGATACATTAAAATACTTACTATCCATACTTTTAATAAAGTCAGTCTTAGTAGTAAATTCTATGGTATCTAATCTTGTCAATTTAGATAGGCAGGTATTAAATTTTAATACTTATTTCAGTATAATTATATAAAGGTGGGTTTTCCTTATGAACGTGAATTATTGGATGAGGTGTTTTCGTTGCCATTGTTTTACTTTTTCAGTTCAACAATTGCGTTTTCAATCTCAGTACGCTTATAATAGACTTTGCCTCCGATTTGATAAGACGTTAATATGCCTTTCTTAGTCCAGTTATGAACACTTGAAAGGTTAATTTTAAGCATTTCGGCAACCTCCGCACGCGTTAAATAATCGTTTGGTGTCTTTGGTTGAAAATGTTTTTTAAGGTCTTGTAATTGAATTTTTACGCCCTCAATAATGGCATCTTGGAGTTGCTCAGGTGTTACTTGAATAAATTGTATTGTTTGCATTTTGCTAAATATTTGAAATTATATTCAGCTAAATTGCAATGCTTTAAATGTGATTAAAGGCTACTAACTTTTAACTAACTAACGATTTCTTTCTAATTTATTCTTAATGTATTTAGATAGTGAGGATTGTAAAATGTTTAAAAACTTGGTTTCGTTCTCTTGGTTTCGTGAATTAAACTTTGTGATTGCCTGATCTATATTGTTTAGTTCAATATTAAAAACTTCTTGAACTCTTTTAAATATATCTTCTTGCTTTCCCTTAATATTTCCATTTTCTATTAAGGCTTTTGTTAATTCAATTAATTCCGTTTGATTCCCATACCATTGTAATACATTGATATTTAAAGTTTCAGTAGATTCCTCTTTTTTAATTATATTCAACTTACTTTCTAAAAAAGTTATAAATTCATTTGCCAACACTAATAAATCTTGATTGCGTCTATAGTAGGAGTCTGTGTTTTTATATGATAGAATCTTTTCATTAACAATTTCTTTAAACAGATTAATATTTTCGATTGTAGTTTTGTACTTTCCAAATTCCCTTACATAAATTTCGTCAAAATCTTTTTCAGTTTCTGCAAGTCTTGTTCTTTCAGGACTTTCATTATAAGCGCCACTCACTTTAACAGCATTACCTTCTTCATCTCTGACTGTTACACTTAAAAATTCTCGTAACTCTATTATTTCATGAATCTTATTATACCATTCATTTTTCATTTGAATATTGTTTTGAGTTACCTTATTAAATATAAAAAAACTATTATAATTTATAATAGTTAACTGGTTTTAAGTTTATTAGTTACTTACGTTTTTTACTACTTTCAAATTGCTTTCTTTTTTCCCTTTTTGAGCTTGTAATGTATAAAAATCTGCAATTTGTTGTGCATAGTCTGAACTTTCCTTGCCTATGTAATTAAGTAGCATTTTTTCAGTACTATGAGCCGTTATACGCATAATTAAAGCTGTTGGCAAAGTACCATAAAGATTTGTTGCAAAAGAGCGTCTACAAACGTGTGAACCTACTAATTCGTATTTAGGATAAACACCCTCTATTTTCCTTTTCAATTTGTTGCCTTTCCCCTTTTCTAATACTTCAAGTTTTTTGCCTTTAACCATATCTTTAATCTCAGCAAGTTTGCAAATCTCTTTAATATACTTGTTAAATTTTTGACTTGATATTTTATAAGGTAATCCAGTCTCTAAAATCTCTTTGGTTTTGTCAAGTAATGGTATTGTTACTTTTTTGCCTGTTTTTTGTTGAGTTAATTCAATAACATCCAAACCATTAATTGTAACAAAATTGCTCTCATTTATCATGAGTAAATCACTAACTCGTTGTCCTATGTTACAGCCTAATAAAAGCCATTTACGAGCGTTTTGTAACGCTTCACTAACTAATTTAGTCTTTTCTATTAGTTCGAGTTCTGAATAACTTAAATAGATTATATTTTTATTTGGTGTTTTTGCGCTCTTTATTTTACTGACTTCTTTATTCACTTCTATGCCATTAATATCAGCATCATAGCAAACAGTTTTTAAGTCTGCTATTAGTTTTAAAGCCGTACTTTTTTGATAGCCTTTTGTTTTTAGTAAATGCATTAAAAAGTCGTTTGCAAATTTTACATTAACCTCTCTAACCTTAATTATTTTTTTTCCTTGATATTCTATTATTTTGCTTTTTAATGATTTGTAGGCATTAATTCTGCTTTTAGACAAACCGAGCTCTTTTTTCGCATTAATGCGTACCTCAGCACTATCAATAATATCTTGAATGGCATCGGTTAATAAATCACTATGTTTGTTTTCTGTAATACGTTTGAAATGCAAGTCAATCGCATCTTGTAACCAATTACCGTTTATTGAAATGCCCTTACTATTTGCATCATTAAGCCTTTTAACAACTTCATTTGATAACGCCTGTAAATCAGTAGAAAGATTTTTGTTAGTGTTTGTTGTCTGTTTTGGTAGTGACTTATCATAACTCCAGTCTTTAGGGTTTATGAATAAACCTGTTTTCCGTTTAAAAACTAAACCTCGGCTCACTGAAAGTCTTAAATAGATTGGGGCATTGTCTGACTTACTTTGAAGTAAAAATTTAACCGTTGCCATAATGGATAATATTTGAACACTCTAATATAATCATATATTTTGAGTTAGTCAACCATTAGTCAACCATTAGTCAACGGTTTTAAATAACATAAGATTAATTTAGATAATTGTAAATACATTACAAATCCTTACTATCATTGATTTAAACACAAAATGTATGTTTTTAATTAGATTTTAGGTTTAATCAAATTGAGTAGTTTCTATTCCCACCTTGAGTACTAGATAGGACAAATCAAAAATAATGATTTGTCCTTTTTTTACTTTAAAGATTCAAAACCTAAATAAGTAGGCAAAAGGTTTATTAAAAACTAAATATTCAATTCAGTTTCGGCTTAATTCTCCATAATTATATACAAACTTTTATTCAAAAATAATGGTACTATATACTAGCTAATTCTATATAAAAATACCCTAACTAAAATATTCTTGCAGTAAGAAGAACCACAAATATTTGAATAAAAATCAACAATAAAAAGTAGATATTTACCCAAACAATACTTAATATAATTCCCATAATTAAGGTATTTATATTATATTGTATACACAACAACCTTGTATAGTTATAAATTGATGAGAATTCCTATAAAGTTTTTATTTATACTGATACTTTTTACTTGCTTTTCTATAAGAGCTCAAGTACTTCCACCAATTCAAGCCTACACTCCAGAGGTTTATGGGGCGGATAATCAAAATTGGTCTATTGCACAAACATCAGATAAACTAATTTATATAGCCAATAATGATGGCTTACTTGAGTTTAACGGCGAAAAATGGCGGTTATATGATTCTCCAAATGGTAAAATGAGGTCTGTTAAGATTATTGATGATTTTATCTTTACAGGTTGCTATCGAGAGTTTGGTTATTGGAAAAAAAATGAACTCAATACTTTAACATATACGTCTTTGGCGCAAAAGTTGAATATTGAGTTTCTTGAGGACGAAGAGTTTTGGAATATTATCCCAATAGATGATTGGATTTTATTTCAGTCATTAAACCGCATTTACATTTATAATAAATCTAATCAATCTTACTCTGTAATTGATTCTGAATCTATTATTTATAAAGTTTTTGAAATTAAGAATGAAGTTTACTTTCAAAAGGTTAATGAAGGGCTTTTTAAAATAGAAGGAGGAAAACCTTTAATGATAAGTAATAACCAAGTTTTAAAAGACAACTATTTGGTTAATATTTTCTCTATGAATGGTAAGCTATTAATTGAAACAGAAGAAAATGGTTTTTATATTTTAAATGATAACAGTGAGTTGACCAAATGGGTTATTCCTGCAAATGACTTATTCTCGAAAATTAGCATTTATAGAAGTAAGAAGCTGAATGATGGCAGTTATATTCTTGGAACAAGGTCTGACGGAATTTATCATTTAACTTCTGATGGTGTTGTAGATTATACTATTAATTTCTCGAATGGATTACTTAATAATTCCATTCACGATATATTTGAAGATTCCGAAAACAATATCTGGCTAGCTTTAGAAAATGGAATTAATTGTATAAATATTAAATCTCCTTTCTCTTTTTATCATGACAATGAAGGTAAGATTGGTACCGCATATGCTTCGGCCATTCATAAGGGTTCACTTTATATAGGTACAAATCAAGGTCTTTTTTACAAACCACTCAATGAATGGGGTGAAAATTTTGAATTTATTGAGGGAACTGAAGGTCCAGTATGGTCACTAGTAAACTATGATAATACTTTATTTTGCGGACACAACCTAGGTACTTTTATAATTGATAACGGAGAGGTTTCTCAAAAAATTGATGTTAATGGTACTTGGAATTTAATCCCCAGTTTAAAAGATTCAAATATTTTGATACAGGGTAATTATGATGGATTAAGCGTTTTAGAAAAGAAAAATGAGAAGTGGCTCTTTAAAAATACAGTTCAAGGTTTTAATATGTCCAGCAGATTTTTTGAAATACAAGCTAATAATATTTTTGTCAACCATGAAAACAAAGGGGTGTTTAAAATCACCATTAATGATAATCTAACAAAAGCTATTAAAATTGAAAAAGACACTTCTGTTAATAAAGGAAGCAATTCTAGCCTAGTAAAATATAATGACAATATTTTATATGCATACAAAGAAGGAGTATATAAGTACAGTGAAATTGAAAACAGATTCGAGAAAGACTCATTGCTTAGTCAATTAATTGAAAAACAAGATTTCACTTCTGGCAGATTAGTTTCAAACAAAACAAATGGAACTTTATGGGGGTTTTCTAAAAAGAAATTAAACTACTTGTCTCTTGGTAAATTGAGTTCAAACCCTACTGTTTTAAGTATTCCATTTTCAGAATCTCTACCTCATGGGCTTGCGGGTTATGAAAACATATCACAATATAATGATGAAAAGTATTTAATTGGAACATCAGATGGTTATATTATTTTAGATTTAGATAAAGTAAAAAACAGGTCATACAACATTTCTATAAACTCCATTAAAATAAGTGATTTAAAAGATGAGGAAATTCATTTAGTTAATAACACAGATAATAAGAGTTTTAGAAATAGACTTAACAATATAGAATTCAATTTTAGTGTTCCTGAGTATAATAAATATCTTGACACTGAATATCAATATAAACTTAATGGGTATAATCCTAATTGGAGCCAGTGGTCTCAGGAATCAAAAATTTTATTCAAGAATTTACCATATGGTGAATATGAGTTCAATGTTAGAGCAAGGGTAGGAAACAGTATTACTGAAAATATAGAGACTTATAGCTTTACAATAGAAAGACCATGGTACTTTACCAAAGTCATGATAGGTCTTTATATCATTGCGATTTTTTTAATAATCTTTTTAATCCATAATATTTATAAAAGATATTATCGTAAACAAAGAGAGAAGCTTATTCAGAAGACTGAGAGAGAATTAGAATTAAAAGAATTAGAAAATAAGCAGCAGTTTATGCGTTTTAATAACGAAAAACTTAGACACGATATAGATAGTAAGAATAGAGAATTGGGGCTTTCAACCATGAATATTATAAAAAAGAATGAATTTCTTGGGCGTCTAAAAAAAGAATTACAAACTATAGAGGACATTAAACAATTAAAACAAGTCATTACTATTATTGATAAAAATCTTAATAATACTGATGATTGGAATTTATTTGAAGAAGCCTTTAACAATGCTGACAAAGATTTCTTGAAAAAAATCAAAGGGATACACCCAGAGCTTACCACTAACGATTTAAGGTTATGTGCTTATTTACGCTTAAATCTGTCATCAAAAGAAATAGCTCCATTACTAAATATTTCTCCTAGAAGCGTTGAGGTTAAACGATACCGATTACGAAAAAAAATGAATTTAGCTCATGAATCTAGTCTTACTGATTATATTTTAGAGATATAATTCACCAAACACGAGAATTCCTTACCTATACAACACCCAAACAAGTCGTAATTTTTACGTTTTTTTAAAAATAATTCAAACGCTTATAACTCTAGTTAATACAATGGTTTGTAAAAGTTTTTAACTTTTTTTTAACCTGTATGTTTTTTGTAGTGGCGAAAAATGATGCTACAACATGTATTACTTATAGTTTTACATTAAACAAAAACTAAATTAACATGAGACACACGTTCTTAAAAATTCTAACCCTATTATTTGCTGCTTCTTTAAGTGCGCAAAACATAGAAGTTAGTGGAAATGTTCAAGACAATACCGGTTTTCCTATACCAGGTGTAAATGTTATTGTCAAGAATACAAGTAAAGGAACCGTAACAGACTTTGATGGAAATTTTATCCTTTCTAATGTTGAAGTTGGTTCAATTTTATCTTTTAGTTATCTAGGTTATTTAACTAAAGATGTAACAATTTCAGACAACTCAAAATTAACTGTTCAGCTAGAGGAAGATATAGCTAAGTTAGATGAGGTAGTTGTTATTGGGTATGGTACTCAGACTAAAAAGGAAATTACTGGTGCAGTATCAGTTATTGGTTCTGAAACCATTGAGAAACTGAAGCCAACACGTATTGAACAAGCACTGCAAGGTCAAGTAGCTGGTGTCAATATTACTACCAACTCTGGCTCACCTGGTGGAGGCTCTACAATTAGTATTCGGGGGGTTTCTACAAACGGTGATAGCCGTCCATTAATTCTTGTTGATGGTAACGTAGTTGAAGATTTAAGTGTTATAAATCCAAGTGATATTGAAAGTATGAATATACTTAAAGATGCCACTGCGGGTATTTATGGTGTTAGAGCAGCAAATGGTGTAATACTTATTACTACTAGAACTGGTAGAAAATCGATGCCTTTAACAATTGAGTATAATGCATATGCAGGATTTCAGACAACTACTAGAGAAATACCTGTTTTAAATGCATCAGAGTATGGTGTAATCGTTAATGAAGGTTATGCAGCTGCTGGTAGTGTGCCTCCTTTCACAGATTTATCTGCTTTAGGTGTTGGTACAGACTGGCAAGATGAAGTTTTTCAGACTGCTCCAGTTTTTAATCATAACATTACATTTAGAGGTGGTGGAGAGAAGTCTTCATATTCATATAGTTCATCATTTTTAACACAAGATGGTATTGTGGGCGGTAAAAAATCAAACTTTACTCGTTTTACAAATGCCGCTACTTATAATCTAGATTTTTTAGAAAACTTTAAGTTTAAGTCAGGTTTAACCTTAACGCGTACAAAAAAGAATAACCTTCCGGAAAGTGCTTTGGGTTCTGTTTTATTCAACGCCTTAAATATGGCTCCTAATATTCCTGTAAGAGATGAAAATGGAGAGTATTCCTTGGCTGATGGCTTAGGTGGTGAGGTGATAAATCCTTTAGCGCAAATGGCTAATACATATAGTAGAAATAAGGTTATGAAACTTAATGGGTTTGCTGGATTAACATATGACTTTTTAGATCACTTCACGGCCGAAGCAAATATTCAATTTAATTATGCCGAAGTTGATAATTACTCATTTGATCCAATAGATTTTTATGGAGTTGGTAAAGTTTTTAACACCCTAACTAGTGGTGTATTTGAAGGCTTTAATATTTTTAGAGATTATACTTTTGATGGGTTTATAAAATATAAAAACACATTTAATGAGAATCACAACTTAAATGTACTTGTTGGAACTTCAGTTTTTAAAACAACTGGTGTTTTCTCAGGTAGAACAGGTACTAATATTCTTGATAACGATCCTGCAAATGCACGAGTAGATTTAGCTGAAGAGTCAGAAGATATTTATGAGGAACGCGGTAGCAATCCAAAATTTGACGGTAGATTATTATCATATTTCTCCAGACTGCAGTATGACTATAAAGGTAAATATTTACTATCAGCTGTAGTACGTAGAGATGGATCTACAAGGTTTGGACCTGGTAATAAATTTGGGTACTTCCCATCAGGTTCCATAGGTTGGGTAGCTTCAGATGAAGAATTCATGAGCGAAAGCAACCTCTTTGATTTGCTAAAATTTAGAGCCTCTTATGGTATTTTGGGTAACGATAGAATTGGTGATTATCGATATGTATCATTATTAACTGGTGAAGGAACCTATTTCTTTGGAGGAAATGATGCAGAAAATCAGCAGTTTGGTAAGGCTACTGGAGGAATTGCAAATCCACAAATTAAATGGGAAAAGCAAAAAACGCTTGATATAGGTGTTGATATGAGAATATTCGACAACAAAGTTGATATAACGGCTGATTATTTTAAAAGAAGAACGGAAGATTTATTAGTTTCTCCACAAGTATCAGGATTACTTGGTACTGGAGCTGCCCCAGTTGTAAATGCTGGAATTGTTGAAAACACCGGTATTGAATTTGCCATTGGTTATTCTGACACGATTGGTGAAGACTTCAAATTCAACATTAATTACAATGTAACTGCTATTAAAAATGAAGTAGTTGCAGTGAGTGGCGAGGGCGAATACCTTGAAGGTGGTGGATTCGGAATATCTCAACCTGCAATATCTAGAATGGAGGCTGGTTTTCCTTTAGGTTATTTTATTGGTTATGAAACAAATGGTGTTTTCCAAACTCAAGAAGAAGTAAATAGTTCTCCAGTAACAGAGTTAGGAGCTCAACCAGGAGACTTTAGATTTGTTGACCAGAATGGTGACGGTGTTGTTGACTTAGACGACCGTGTAGATTTAGGAAACCCACTTCCAGATGCTACAATGGGTCTTAACATTTCATTTGACTTTAAACAGTTTGACTTTTCAGCATATGCTTTTGCTTCAGTTGGAAATGAAATAGTTCGTAATTATGAGCGTAATCAGCAGCTTGTTAATAAACCAATATGGTATTTAGAGCGTTGGACAGGAGCTGGTTCTACTAATGCTGCACCAAGACAAACAATTGGTACAAATCCTAATACTTTGTTTTCAGATTACTTTGTAGAAGACGGATCTTTCGTACGCTTACAAAACATACAATTAGGATATACTTTTTCAAATGAAAATAGGGAAAACCCAACCTTTGATAAATTTAGAATATATGCTTCTGCAAACAATTTATTCACACTTACCGAATATAGTGGGTATGACCCCACAGCTGGAACAGGAGCTCCTATAGGAGGCGGAATAGACCAGGGTATTTACCCTAGCGCTAGTACATTTTTGTTAGGTATTAATGTAAAATTTTAATTAAAACAACATGAAAAATTTAAAATATTTATATATCCTGGTAGCATCTTTAATGGTGTTCTCATGTAGCGATGATTTCGTGGATGTAGCTTCAGAAGATGAAAACTCCGAAGATTTCTTTAACTCGGAGCTTGATTACCAATTAGCGTTAGTAGCCGCCTATGATTATTTACAAACAACGGCTAAGTTCTATCAATTTGGTGAAATAGTTTCAGATAATACTTTATGTGGTGGAGAGAGTGCAACGGATTCACCATATCTACAACAAATGGATGACATGATTCATTCTCCTGTAGGTCAGAGCGATGGAGGATTAAGAACCATGTGGCAATGGATGTACGAAGCCGTAAACCGTTGTAATTATATTATGGAATTTCAGGATAAAACTGATTTTGCAAATAAAACAAGTGTTATTGCACAAACAAGATTTTTAAGAGCCTATTACAATTTTATTTTAGTAAAATGGTTTGGTGACGTGCCAATGTTAGTTGACAAACGTATCCAATTTGGTGATCAATTTAGCATTGACAGAGCTCCTAAAGCAGAGGTTTATTCTTTGATTGAAGAAGATTTAATGTTTGCCGCTGCAAATCTACCATATGTACAAAATGAAACTGGTAGAGTTACCAAAGGAGCTGCTCAAGGACTTTTAGGTAGAGTTTATTTGTATCAAGATAAATTTGCTGAATCTGCGGCAGTATTAGAAGATTTAATAAACAATGGACCACACCGCTTATTAACTTCCGTGGAGTACCCAAATATGTTTGAACGTGATTGGGAAAACAATATTGAATCTGTTTTTGAAGTTCAGTTTTCTGATGTTGAAGGTGGAAGTTTTGAGTGTTTCCAATGTCTTGAAGGAAATTATTCAGTTTATTTTAATGGTCCAAGAGGATTTGTTGATTCAACAGGAAAATTTGATGCAGGCTATAGTTTTAATGTGCCTACTCAAGAAGTTGTTGATGCCTTTGAACCCGGAGACTTACGTTACGAAACTTCTATTTTAGATATTGTTCAATATATAGCTGATAATCCTGGATCTTCTTATGATGAAACTGCTGGATATGAACAAACAGGTTATTTCAATAGAAAATACATAGCTCGTAAAGGAGATTTAAACCTTAGTGATGCTGCATTAACAAACCCAGATAATTACAGAGCCATAAGGTTTGCAGATGTATTGTTAATGGCTGCA
The DNA here is from genome assembly GCF_008056315.1 of Seonamhaeicola maritimus. Taxonomy (GTDB): domain Bacteria; phylum Bacteroidota; class Bacteroidia; order Flavobacteriales; family Flavobacteriaceae; genus Seonamhaeicola; species Seonamhaeicola maritimus. The sequence goes on from NZ_VRKQ01000010.1 coordinate 528,446, forward strand.
GAAGCACTGAATAGAGGTGGTATAAGCGATACAAGAGCATTAACATATTTAAACATGATTCGTACTAGAGCCATGTTACCTACAGTTAGTTTTTCAGGTAATAACTTAACAAATGCCATCTATAAAGAAAGACGTGTAGAATTAGTAGGTGAAGGGCATAGGTTCTTTGATCTGGTAAGAACAGGTAGAGCTGCTCAAGAAATAGACGGATTTGTAGCTGGTAAGCACGAAGTGTTCCCTATACCAATTGAAGAAATCAATTTGTCTGGTGGAAGATGGGCACAAAACCCAGGGTATTAAAAAAATAAAATTATGAACATGAAAACATTAAAATATATATATACTCTTAGTATGGCTTTTATATTATTATTTAGCTGTGCTGAAGACGACAACGATCTGAGTTTTATTGATAAAGTTGTGGCTCCATCAGAGGTTTCTGCTCTTTTCAAAGTGACTCAAGACAATACTGGAGAAGTAACCATTACCCCTAATGCTACTGGAGCTTCAAACTATAATATTACGTTTGGTGATGATACACCAGAACCGGTAAATGTAATGCAAGGTGAAAGCGTAAGTCATACTTATAAAGAGGGGGCTTACATTGTAACTCTAGAGGCTGTGGGAATCACAGGACTAACTACAGAAGCAACACAAAATTTAGAAGTTTCTTTTAAGGCTCCTGAAAATGTTGATGTTACTATAGCTAATGATCTTGCAGTGTCAAAACAAGTAAACGTTACTGCTAATGCAGATTTTGCAATATCTTACGATGTTTATTTTGGAGAACCTGGAATAGATGATCCTGTTAGTGGTAACATAGGTGAGCCAATTTCATATACGTATCAAAATGCAGGAACTTACACTATAAGAGTTATAGTTATGGGTGCTGCTATTGCCACTACAGAGTACACTGAAGAATTTGAAGTTACAGAGATTTTGCAACCTTTAGGATCTGCTCCTACACCACTAAGTAGAGATGCTGGTGATGTTATTTCTATATTTAGTTCTGCATATTCAGACGTTCCTGGAACTAATTATTTCCCAGATTGGGGACAAGGTGGTCAAGGAAGTAGTTGGGCATTATTTGATCTTAACGGAGATGAAATGTTACAATACATTAATTTAAGTTACCAGGGTATTGCACTTGCAGATGGTACATCTGTAGATGTTTCTGGGATGGAATACTTACACATGGATGTTTGGACTTCTGGTGATGCTTCAAGGATAGAAACTTCTTTAATTAGTCTTTCTAATGGAGAAAAGCCAGTTTGGAGTGATTTAACCGCTGGAGAATGGACTAGTATTGAAATTCCTATTTCAGATTATACAGATCAAGGTTTAACAGTTGCTGATATATTCCAATTGAAATTTGTTGGTGATCCATGGGCAGCAGGTACCGTGTTTATAGATAACATTTATTTTTACAAGGCTTCTTCTGGACCTTCAGTATTTCCAGTAGATTTCGAAACACCTTTTGCATTAAGTTCGTTTGATGGAGGAGATATTTCAATAGTTGCTAATCCAGACACTAATGGTAATGCATCATCAACTGTTGCTAAGTTGGTAAAAGGTGCTGGTCAAGTATGGGCAGGATCTAAAATTACTGCAAATAACCCATACGCCATAGCTGAAAACATAACAGTTACAGCTAATGTTTGGTCCCCAAGGTCAGGTTTAAATTTATTAATGAAATTTGAAGATGCTACACCTTGGCCTAATACGGTTGCAACTGCTGAAATAACAGCAACTACTACTACCGCAAATGCTTGGGAAGAATTAACCTTTACAATTACAGGTGTAGATGGTAACGTTGATTATAACAACCTTGTTTTAATCATGGATAATGGAACTGGCGGAGATGGATCTGACAACTACACCATTTATATTGATGATATTTCGGTGGCTTCATATTTAAATTTCGAACCACAACATCAGTTAAGTAGTTTTGACGGTGGAGATTTATCTGTGGTAGCCAATCCGGACACGAATGGTAATCCTTCTTCAATGGTAGGTCAGTTAGTAAAAGGAGCTGGTCAAACTTGGGCTGGATCCAAAATAACTGTTGACACTGCATTTCCTGTAGCAAACGGCGTTGTTGTAAAAGCCAAAGTTTGGTCTCCAAGAGCTGGCTTAAATTTATTAATGAAGTTTGAAGATGCACAACCGTGGCCTAATACGGTTGCAACGGCAGAAATAACTGCAACAACTAATACATCAAATGCTTGGGAAGAATTAACCTTTACCCTAACTGGTGTAGATGCAAATGTTGTTTATAATAATCTTGTATTAATTATGGATAATGGCACAGCTGGAGATGGTTCTGCTAATTATACAATATACATTGATGATATTGATATAAACTAAGAGTCAAAAATTTTAAAACTAAAATTATGAAAAATTTAAAATATTATTTAGGAGTTTTTACCCTGATGGCTTTAGTTTTCTTTAGCTGTCAAGAAGATGATATTGCTGTAGGAGATGTTGTTGCTCCTTCAAATATTCAGATATCTGTAACCTATATGGATGAAGGTACAGAATCACCTGCACCTGGTTTAGGGAGTGGTGAAGTGGTTTTTTCGGCTACTGCCGATAATGCAATTTCGTACCATTTTGTGATACAGGAACAAACTAAATTGCAGAGTTCTGGAAAAGCATCGCATATATTTACCACTTTAGGAACAAATACTTACACTGTTACGGCAGTGGCTTATGGAACTGGAGGAGCTTCTGCTAGTAAATCTATAGAAGTTGAAGTTCAAGCACTATATGCGCCACCAGCAGACCTTCTCGAAATGCTTACTGCAGGTAGTTCTAGATCTTTTAGAATTCATTCTGAAGTTGCAAACCATTTTGGTCTTGGGCCTGTTGGAACTTCCCGATTAGGAGAATGGTGGCCTAATGGAGGTACACCAGATAAGTCTGGTACTGGCATGTACGATGATCGTTATATTTTCAATGCTGATGGGACATTTACTCATGTTACTGCAGGTACTGTATTTGGTAGAGAGAACTTAATTAATGAAATAGGTGGCCCTGGTGATGGGACTCAAGATGGTGCTGATATATTGAATTATACTTATGCGGACTACTCAGGGACATGGACTTTAACTGCCCCTGGAGGAGTTGAAACTCTAACTCTAAGTGGATTGGGCTTTATAGGTTATTATATAGGAGGAAACCATTCTTATAGAATTTTCGAAAGATCTGCAAATGGCTTTAGCCTATTATCAACTGATGGTAATGGTGAGTTTGATTGGAACTTTATTTTAATAGCCGATTAAACAAGAATATATTATAAAGGAGAGAACGCCTTTCTCTCCTTTATATTTTAATCAATATTTTAATAACTAAGACATGTTAAAACAGTTGTACTTTATTGTTCTAATATTATTTATCTCTTGTTCTAGCGGAGGAGGTGATGATATTAACCCACCGGTGGAACCTGAAGCAATTATCCCTTCAAATTTAGTTTTAACCGTAAACGTTGTTGGGGCTGATAACAGCAACCCTAATGGAGATGGCTCAGGTGTCATACAATGTACCGCAACAGCAACAAATGCTGTGAAATATGGTTTTAAGTTTGGGAGTGATGCTGAGGTAGAAGATGGAGATGGGAATTTAGAATATACGTTTTCAACAAAAGGAACAAATAGCTACCTAGTAACGGTTTTTGCATACTCCAGCACAGGTCAAAATATAAGTGCATTTAAAAACATTGATGTTTATGTAACCGATTCATCTGGCCCCCAATTAATTTGGTCGGATGAGTTTAATGATGATGGAGCGGTATCTTCAGCCAAATGGCTGGCAGAAACGGTACCTCCAAATAATGGTAGCTGGTGGAATGAAGAGGTACAACATTATACAGATAGGCTAGAAAATGCATTTCTTTCTGATGGTACATTAAAAATTGTAGCGAAAAAAGAAAATTACACCTTTCAAAGCAGTACAAAAGAGTATACCTCAGCCAGATTAATTACTAAAGATAAATTTGATTTTACTTATGGTAAGGTTGATGTAAGAGCAAAATTGCCGGCTTCTCAAGGAACATGGCCAGCAATATGGTTGTTAGGATCTAATATTGATAGTGTTGGATGGCCAATTTGTGGTGAAATAGATATCATGGAGCAAACAGGAGCCAATAAAAATAAAATATTGGGCACTTGCCACTGGTCAGCTAATGGTAATAATGCTAGTTATGGTTTAGAAAGTGATATATCAAATGCTTCAACGGAGTTTCATGTTTATTCCATGGAGTGGACCGAAACCTATATCAAAATATTTTTAGATGAGGTTGAATACTATGAAATAGCATTAAATAATGATTTACCGTTTAATAAAGATTTCTTCCTTATTCTAAATGTAGCTATGGGAGGGACTTTGGGCGGAACTATAGATTCTGGGTTTACAGAAGATACCATGGAAATAGATTATATAAGAGTTTATCAATAGAAGTAGTTTAGTTGACTGATATAGGTGGGGCAAACCTGAGTTTTTTTGACCCCACTTATATTCTAAATTACCTCTTTAACCATACATCTTAGGAGTAAAATAATATTTGAATTAATGAGTAATACCACATACATAGAAAAAGAAAAAAAGTCTAACGAGACTCTTATAAAAGGAGCGTTAGTAAACTTTAATAATGAAAATTATTATAAGATTTCTAATAGTAATTTAATGCGTCCGTTTTTTATGAGCATTGTTAGTGATTCTAATCATTGGATGTTTATTTCTAGCAATGGTGGCTTAACAGCCGGAAGAAAGAATTCTGAATTTTCATTATTTCCATATTATACAGATGATAAGATTACCGAATCTGTTGAAACCACAGGAAGTAAATCTATATTTCGTGTAATAATTGATGGCAAAATACATTTGTGGGAACCCTTTTCTGTAAGGCAAATGGGTTTTTATAAAGTTGAACAGAATCTTTATAAAAACACCTTTGGTAATAAAGTTGTATTTGAAGAAATCAATGAAGACTTAGGTTTAACATATAGATATCAATGGAATTCAAGTAATGAATTTGGGTTTATTAAAGAATCAACTTTAATAAACAACTCTAATTCAGATATTGATATTTCTATATTAGACGGATTGCAAAATATTATTCCTGCCGGAGTTGGTACAGATCTTCAAAACTCAAGAAGTAATTTAGTTGATGCCTACAAAAGAAGTGAATTGAAGGCTGAAACTGGCATAGGTATTTATGCGCTTAGTTCCATAATAGTAGATAAAGCGGAACCGAGTGAGGCCTTAAAGGCAAATACCATATGGTCTTTTGGGTTTAATAACCCTACTTATTTAGTATCATCATTACAATTAGATAGTTTTAGACAAGGTGCTAGCCTTACTCAAGAAGAAGATATAAAAGCCGAAAAAGGCGCTTATTTTATTAATACTGCCATTACGCTTAAATCAAATGGTGTAAAATCATGGAGTTTTGTAGCTAACGTAAATCAGTCGATGTCAAGTATTGTGAAACTTTCTGAACTGATTAAAGACTCTAAAAACCTTGAAGAAGTCATTCAAAAGGATATTAATTTAGGTACCAAAAATCTAATAAAATTAACTGGAGCATCTGATGGGTTACAATTAACAAGTGACACTCATACAAATACCAGACATTTTGCAAACACGCTATTTAACATTATGCGTGGTGGTATTTTCGATAATAATTACCAAATAGAAAAAGGAGACTTCTTGAAATACATTTCAAAAGCAAATAAAGAAGTCTTTCAGTCTGAGATTAATGTTTTAAACGATTTAGACGAAGAGTTTACCTTAGGAGCTATTAAACAATTGGTAAAATCAAGTACCAATAGTGATTTTAAGCGACTTTGTTTAGAATACCTACCATTAAAATTTAGCAGAAGACATGGAGATCCTAGTCGTCCGTGGAATAAATTTTCTATAAATACAAGAAATGAAATTGATGGATCTAAAATTTTAGACTATGAAGGGAATTGGCGCGATATTTTCCAAAATTGGGAAGCTTTAGCCCATGCTTATCCAGAATTTATGGAAAGCATGATTCATAAGTTTTTAAATGCTACAACATTTGATGGCTATAACCCATACCGTGTGACAAAAGATGGTTTTGATTGGGAAGTTATTGAAGAGCATGATCCTTGGTCTTATATTGGTTATTGGGGTGATCATCAGATAATCTATCTCCTTAAATTTTTAGAATTTATTGAAGACTATTACCCAACTAATCTTGAAAGGCTTTTCAATGAAAATATATTTGTATATGCTAATGTGCCTTATAAAATAAAGCCTTATGCAGACATACTTTCTAATCCAAAAGACACCATAGATTTTGATTATCAATTAGATCAAAAAATAAACACAGATAAGAAAAAAATAGGAGCAGATGCTGCGCTGTTAAAAGATAAAAATGGCAACATTTATAAAGCTAACCTAATTGAAAAATTATTAGCAACAGTATTAGCAAAAGTATCTAATTTTATTCCTGAAGGTGGAATATGGTTAAACACCCAAAGACCTGAATGGAATGATGCCAACAATGCTTTGGTTGGAAATGGAGTTTCCATGGTAACTTTATATTATCTAGAGCGCTTTTTAAGCTTTTTTGAATCAATAATAGAGCAATCAAATCTAGAAGAAGTTCAAATTTCTAAAGAACTTAAAACTTTCTTTAGCGGCATTGTTAACACCTTAATTTCAAATGCAACTATACTTAGCGGATCTGTTACAAATAAGCACAGAAAAGAAGTTTTAGATGGTTTAGGGAATGCCGCTAGCAATTATAGAGAAACCATTTATAAGAATAGTTTTTCAAACGAAAAAACAGATATCACTAAGCAAGAAGTTTTAGAGTTCATTAAAACCACTAAAGCATATTTAGAGCATAGTATTCAAGCCAATAAAAGAGCTGATGATTTATACCATGCCTATAATTTAATGACCGTAGAGAATGATGACGAAATTTCAATTTCTTATTTACCAGAAATGCTAGAAGGTCAAGTTGCTGCTTTAAGTTCCGGTTACCTTAAACCAAAAGAAGCCTTAACGCTTTTAGATGGCTTAAAAAACAGTGCGCTTTTCAGACATGATCAATACAGTTATATTCTGTATCCTGATAAAGAATTACCAGGTTTTGAAGTGAAAAACACTATTAATGCAAATGATGTTCAGAAATCTAAATTGCTTATTCAATTAGTTAATGATGGAAACATTCAAATTATTGAGAAAGATATTTTGGGTGAATACCATTTTAACAGCAATTTTAATAATGCTAATAGTTTAAAGGAGGCTTTAAATAACCTTCCCGAAAGCTATGACGATTTAAAAGACAAAGACAATCAATTGGTCTTAAACATTTTTGAAAATGTATTTAACCATAAGGCATTTACTGGTCGTTCAGGTACATTTTTTGGTTATGAAGGATTAGGTTCAATTTATTGGCATATGGTTTCAAAGCTTTTACTAGCTGTTCAAGAAAATTGTTTGTTAGCTATTAATGAGAATGAAAATGATGAAACGATAGGTAGGCTTCTTGAGCATTATTATGAAATTCAAGCAGGTATTGGTGTGCATAAATCACCAGAACTTTATGGTGCTTTTCCAACAGATCCTTATTCTCATACTCCAGCAACAAAAGGAGCCCAACAACCAGGAATGACAGGGCAGGTTAAAGAGGATGTACTTTGTAGAATTGGTGAATTAGGTGTTTTTGTTAATAATGGACAAATAAATTTTAATCCAAGGTTATTAAGAAAAGAAGAGTTTATTACAACATCAAAAACTTTTAATTATACAAGTGTTAATAATCAGGACAAATCTATTGAGCTTGATATAGATTCACTTTGTTTTACATACTGTCAAATCCCTGTTATTTACAAATTATCTCATAACGAAAAATTAAAAGTGATTTTAAATGACAATTCTATTATAGAATTAGACAGCCTAACTCTTGATAAAAATACTTCAAAACAAATTTTTGAACGTTCCGGGATTATAGAGCAAATTGAAGTATCAATATTAAAATGACCAACATTAAAAACAAAATATTAGTACTAGTCCTTTCATTATGTATGACAGGATGCAACACATCAAAAAAAGAAGTAAAAACTCATATTGAACAAGTTAACATGACAGCTGCCGAAATTTTAGGAAATCCAGAATATTTAGCAATTTCTTATGGGGGTTACCGAACTAAATCTAGAGAAGACCAACCCACAATAACTCAGTTGAAGGAAGACATGAAAATACTTTCTGTTATGGGTATCAAAATTCTAAGAACATATAATGTGCACTTACAACAAGCTTCAAACCTACTTAAAGCTATAAAAGAACTAAAACAGGAAGATACTGGTTTTGAAATGTATGTTATGTTAGGTGCTTGGATTGATTGTAAAAATGCGTTTACAGAATTAGAACCAGATCACTATTTGGAGAGTGAACGAAATCCTGTAGAAATAGCTAGGGCTGTAGAGTTAGCAAAACAATATTCAGATATAGTTAAGATAATTGCCGTAGGAAATGAAGCCATGGTTAAATGGGCTACAAGCTATTACGTGCAACCTAGTGTGATTTTAAAATGGGTAAACCATTTACAAGAACTAAAGCAATCGGGCGAGCTTTCAAAAGATTTGTGGATTACAAGTTCTGATGATTTCTCTTCTTGGGGTGGTGGTGATTCTAGCTATCATACTGAAGATTTAGAAAAATTAATAAAGGCTGTAGATTATATTTCAATGCATACATATCCTATGCATAACTCACACTATAATCCTGCCTTTTGGTTAACGCCTGAGCAAGAAATTAATCTTTCAGACAAAGAAAAAATAGATGCAGGAATGCTAAGAGCATTAAATTTTGCCAAGAGCCAATATGAAAGTGTATCTAACTATATGAAAAGTATTGGAGTTAATAAACCTATTCATATTGGTGAAACAGGTTGGGCAACAATTTCTAATGGGCATTATGGAGTAAAAGGATCTAGGGCTGCAGATGAATATAAGTCTGGATCTTATTTTAAGCTATTACGTGAGTGGACTAATAAAAATAATATTTCTTGTTTTTATTTTGAAGCTTTTGATGAGCAGTGGAAAGATGCTAAAAACAACCAAGGATCAGAAAATCATTTTGGGCTATTAAAACTTAATGGAGAAGCTAAATATGCTATTTGGGATTTGGTAGATAAAGGTGTTTTTGAGGGCTTAACAAGAGACGGGAACCCTATTACTAAATCTTTTAACGGAGACTTTGAAGCCTTAATTGAAACCGTTCAATCTCCTCCAATAACTTATGAATTAATAACACATTAGTACCATGCATATTCTAAACAAATTAATTTTAGCATTATTTACGGTAACGGTTTTTAGCTGTAATGAAACAACAAATAATGAAGTTGTTTCTGTAGCTGAGAGACAGATTTTAGTTAATAACAAACCATATATAATAAAAGGAATTTGTTATCACCCTGTGGCAAAAGGCCAAGAAAAAAGAAGTTTTGAAACATTAGAGCAAGACCTTGCTTTAATGCTAGAAGCAGGTATTAATACCATAAGGGTTTATGCTCCTATTGATGATAAAACTGTTTTGGACAAAATTCATAAAGCCAAGATTAAAGTAGTTATTGGTTTTGGGTATGACCAAGGAGGAGTTTTTGATATTAAAGCAGGTACTTTTATTGATTATGTTAACAAATACAAAACGCATCCGGCAATTTTAATGTGGGAATTAGGAAATGAATACAATTACCACCCACAATGGTTTGACGGCGATATAAAAAACTGGTATAATGCCATGAATAATGCAGCAGCTATAATTCATGAAAATGACACCAATCATCCTGTTACCACAGCACACGGAGATTTGCCAGATAATCTAGCCTTGAGTTTGTCTCCAAACATTGATGTATGGGGAATAAACATATATAGATGGGATAAACCAGGATCTATCTATAGTCAGTGGGAAAAAGCAAGCCTTAAGCCTATGTATTTTTCTGAAGCTGGAGGTGATAGTTATATGACAATTGAAAAAGATGGTTTTGCTCAAGGCGTTAATGAAGACGCTCAAGCCTCAGCTAATAAAAATATTTTAGTTAGTGTTTTTGACCATACTGATATTTGCTCTGGAGTGACTATGTTTTCTTTTACAGACGGTTGGTGGAAAGCAGGAAACCCCAATCAACAAGATGTTGGTGGTTGGGCTCCAAATAGTAGCGGAGTTCCATATGACGGTTCTCCTAACGAAGAATACTGGGGGATTGTTGACATTGATAGAAATAAGAAAAAAACATTTGAGGTTATTAAAAATCAATATTTAAAAAACTAACTAAAGCACAACTAATGAGACGGATTAATTTTATCATATTAATTATGACGGTTGCAATTTTAACAGGATGTAATGAAGACCAAAATAAATTGAATATAGAAGTATATGAGACCTCGGCCAAAGGGAATAAGTTAACTGAGTTAAAAAAGTTTGAAAAGAAAGATTCTATTGTAACAATAAAACTTAATCCAACAGAAGAATTTCAAACCATAACTGGTTTTGGAGGAGCTTTTACAGAATCATCTGCCTATTTATTAAATAATCTAAGCAAGCCAAACAGAGATACTATTTTACAAGCCTATTTTGCAAAAGAAGGTGCAAATTATTCTTTAACTAGAACTCATATGAATTCGTGTGATTTCTCATTGAATAATTATTCATACACGCCAGTTGAAGGCGATGTGAATCTTGAGCATTTCACCATAGAAGAAGATATGGATGATTTAATTCCTATGATAAAGGACGCTTTAGCTTTTTCAGAAGATGGTTTTAAAATATTCGCTTCACCATGGTCTGCTGCACCTTGGATGAAGGATAACAATAGTTGGGTGGGAGGTAAACTACTACCAGAATACAATGACACTTGGGCATTGTTTTTCTCTAAATATCTTGATGCTTACAAGAAAGAAGGTATTGAAATTTGGGGGTTTACTGTTGAAAATGAGCCGCATGGAAACGGTAACAATTGGGAGAGCATGCACTTTTCGCCAAAAGAAATGACTGATTTTGTTCAGTTTCATCTTGGGCCAAAGTTAGAAGCAGATGGTTATGGTGATAAAATTATTTTAGGATATGACCAAAATAGAGCAGGTCTTAAAGAATGGGTAGATGAAATGTTTAGAGATGAAGAATCTTCAAAATACTTTCACGGAACAGCCATTCACTGGTATGAAAGTACATATGATTACTTTCCAGAAGATTTACAATATGCTCATAATAAAGCTCCAAACAAATATTTAATAGAAACCGAAGGCTGTATAGATTCTCAAGTTCCTGTTTGGAAAGACGATGCTTGGTATTGGAAAAAAGAGGCTACAGATTGGGGTTACGATTGGGCTCCCGAAGATCAAAAACATTTGCATCCAAAATATTCTCCGGTTAACAGATATGCTAGAGATATCATTGGTTGTCTTAATAATTGGGTAGACGGATGGGTAGATTGGAATATGGTTTTAGACCGTCAAGGTGGTCCAAATTGGTTTGAAAATTGGTGTGTGGCACCTGTAATAGTTGATCCTGAGAAAGATGAAGTATACTTTACTCCATTATATCATACAATGGCACACTTTAGCAAGTTTATTAGGCCTGAGGCTAAGGTGATAGGATTAGAAAATTCCGATGATAAGCTTATGGCAACGGCAGCGGTTAATCCAGACGGAAGTATTGCTGTAGTATTATTTAATGAATTTGAAACCCCAAAAACTGTTAATCTATCACTCAATGAAAAAAATGTAGAATTTTCTATTGATGCACAAGCGCTACAAACCATAATTATTTCAACTAAAAACTAAGATTATGAATACTGCCATAGAAAAAGTACCATTTGGTCAAAAAGTAGCATTTGGAGTAGGCATGCTCGCCAACCAAATGTTTCCTGCAGTTCTTGGTATTTTCATGGTAGTATTGGTACAGGATCTTGGTTTTCCTGGTTGGATGTGGGGCGTAATATATTTTTTTCCTAGAATTTTTGATTCCATAACTGACCCTATCATGGGTTTCATTTCAGATAATACCAAATCACGTTGGGGTAGACGCAGACAATATGTAATGCTAGGTGCCATTATCATGGGTATATCATTTGTGGTAATGTGGCAGCTTTATAGAGTAAATGGTGTTGATTATAACTTCATGTATTTTATACTTTGGTCATTCGTCTTTTATTTAGGATTAACCATTTTTAGTGTGCCTTATGTGGCCATGGGTTATGAAATGAGTAATGACTTTCATGAACGTACCAACATCATGGCAGTGGCCCAATGGATTGGTCAATGGGCCTGGGTAATTGCGCCTTGGTTTTGGGTGATTATGTATGATCAAGATATGTTTGAATCTGCCGAAGTTGCAACACGGTCACTTGCCCTCTGGGTAGGTGTTATTTGTATGATTTTCGCAATGATTCCGGGTATTTTTATTAAAAGTAAATCTACGTTAAATGAAAATTACTCACCACTTAGTTTAAAAACTATTGGAGGCAGTCTAAAGGAGATTTTGTATGGTTTTAAAGAAGCTTTCGCATTAAAAGCTTTTAGAAAATTATGTATCGCAACTTTTCTTGTTTTTAATGCCTTTAACACCATTGCAGCATTTTCTTTTTTTATAATTGTTTATCATCTTTTTAATGGCGATGCTGGTGCCGCTGGTGTTTGGCCTACATTATTTGGGTCTTTAGGCGCATTGTCAACAACATTTATGGTCATACCTATTGTTACCAGAATGTCTAAAAAGCTAGGTAAAAAAAGGGCATTCATCTATTCACAGGGTATATCAGTAATAGGTTACTTGATGTTGTGGTTTTTATTTATACCCGGAAAACCTTACATGTACATATTCGCCTTACCATTCTTTTCATTTGGAATAGGCAGCTTATTTGTATTAATGATGTCTATGACAGCAGATGTAATAGATTTAGATGAGTTAAATACTGGAAAACGAAGAGAAGGCACCTTTGGAGCCATATATTGGTGGATGGTGAAATTCGGTTTTGCCATAGCTGGAGGGCTTAGTGGTGTAATTATGAGCTCTGTAGGTTTTGATTCTGGAGCTGAGGTTCAACCAGAAGGGGCCGTTACGGGCTTAAGATTATTTTTCTCTGGGGTTCCTATTCTGGGGACGTTAATTGCCATGTGGGTAATGCGTAATTATGATGTTACGGAAGAAAAAGCAAATGAAATACGTGCTGTATTAGATAAAAGAAAAAACGATGCAATTTCAAACTCTCCTTATCCAACAGATAAGTTAATATCTCTTATAGATGTAAATCTTAGTGATGATTCTGAGCAAGAGATAGACTTAAATATGAATACGGAGGATGAAATTAAGAAACTCTTCCACAAAACATTAAAAAAAGGATTACATGGTTTATGTTTTAGTCCATATTTAGAAAACCAAAATATTGGAGATCAATTATCTGAGGAACAAATACGAAGACGTTTAGATATCATTGCGCCGTACACTGAATGGATTCGGTCTTTCTCATGTACAGATGGTAATGAACAAATACCTAAAATTGCCAAAGAGAAAGGATTAAAAACCATGGTAGGTGCTTGGATTGGAAATGATAAGAGTCTGAACCATAAAGAAATAAAGGCATTAATTGCATTGGCTAAACAGGGACACGTTGATGTGGCTGTTGTTGGTAATGAAGTTTTAATGCGAAATGACTTGTCAGAACAAGAATTGTTGGGTTATATACGTAAAGTAAAAGAGAGTCTTCCAAACATTGATGTAGCCTATGTAGATGCCTATTATCAATTTAGCTCATACCCTGATTTAGTTGATTTATGTGATGTTATTCTGGTTAACTGTTATCCATTCTGGGAAGGATGTAGTATAACTCAATCTCAAATGTATTTAAAGCAAATGTATGCGCTAGTAAAAGAAGCTGCAAAGGGAAAACCAGTTGTTATCACTGAAACAGGATGGCCAAATAAAGGAAGAAAAATTAAAGGTGCAGAACCATCACAAAATAACGCCATGAAATACTTTATTGAAAGTGTTAATTGGGCAAATAAAGAAAATGTCAATATGTTCTATTTCTCATCATTTGATGAGTCTTGGAAAGTACATCATGAAGGAGATGTTGGAGAACGTTGGGGCATTTGGAATAAAAATGAAATATTAAAATACTAGTGTTATGTCATACAGAGCAGATAAAATATTAGCATTATCGGGAGGTCATCTTGAAAATAAGACCTCAAAAGGATTACAAAATATTTTTAAAAGAGTTTTAAAAAACGGAATGCATGGATTGTGTTTTAGTCCTTATGAAGAAGGTCAAAAACCAGGAGATCAAATAACTGAAGCTCAAATAAGGCGTCGTATGAAAATCATTAAACCATATACTAATTGGATTAGATCATTTTCTTGTACAGATGGTAATGAGTTAATTCCAGTAATTGCTAAAGAATTTGGTATAAAAACTTTGGTAGGTGCATGGTTAGGAGATGAAACTGATATTAATAAAAAAGAAATTGCCGGATTAATAAAATTAGCTAATGAGGGTTATGTAGATATTGGTGCGGTAGGTAATGAAGTAATGTATAGAGGTGATTTAACCGAAGAAGAATTGTTAGGTCATTTAAAAGAGGTTAAAGCAGCTATCCCCAATACGCCAATAGGCTATGTTGATGCTTATTATGAATTTGCTCAAAGACCAAAAATTACAGAAGCTTGTGATATTATTTTAGCAAATTGTTACCCATACTGGGAAGGGTGTAGCTTAGAGTATTCCTTAGTCTATATGAAAGACATGTATAACCAAGCCTTAAAAGCTGCAAATGGAAAAAAGGTAATTATAACTGAAACCGGTTGGCCAAGTGAAGGCGCCGGATTAAATGGAGCTGAGCCTTCTTTTGAAAATGCTATAAAATACTTTATAAACACCCAGCAATGGTCTCATGAAGATAACATTGAAACATTTTACTTTTCTTCTTTTGATGAGTCTTGGAAAGTTGGAGCCGAAGGAGATGTAGGAGCATTTTGGGGTATATGGGATAAAAATGAAGCTCTCAAGTATTCTGATTTCTTTTCTATAAAAAATAAAGGAAAATCACTTTTAAAATTTAAATAAAAAAAACAAACTATTAAGAAGGCCTGTATTTTAATTAAAATACAGGCCTTCTTAATTTATACCTCTTGATAATTCAAAGAGGAAGCATCCATTCTAGGCTTTTAAAAAAACTAACATAACATACCGGTACACAACACTACAACATTACCAATACAGCAATTGTAAATAATTTATTTTCAGCAACTTAAAAATTAAAATCGAATTTTAAAATTTACGAACATTAGTATCAGTAATACAAGGTCTTTACAAGTTAAACTAGCTATAAAATAGACTAATTAATGTGAGTTTAAGTAGGTGTATGTTTTTTGTAGTGGTTACAAATATCATTTCATTAAAAGGCACCTCTAACTTTGAGAAACCGCTAAACCATTAAATAATTTATTTTAATTAATCCATTATTATTATGAAAAAAACTACACTATTGCTTATTCTTTTTACAGCATATTTTGCAAATGCGCAACAACAAGAGTTCCATTTAGATTTTGAACCGGGCACACCTTCAGGGAAAGTTGCTACTTGGAATAATGCTTTCGGAGGCACGAGCCCTGTCGAGATAATAACTAACCCAGATGCAGATGGTACCAACACTTCCACTACCACCAAGGTGCTTAAGACAACTTTAGGTGAACCACTTACTGCAGAATTTTGGGCAGGAATAGATAATTCAGAATCTGGAGAGGCCTTGGGTACTTGGAAAATTGATATGGGGGTGACATCTAATCTAACTCTCACCATGGATATCAACAAAAACTATGTTGGGACTATAGGAATTAAAATGGCCACTACATCAAACGGGACCACTTTTGAAATAGGTGATCAAAATGTAGATAATGCAGTGGTTGATGAATGGCAAACCATTAGTTTTGATTTATCGGGCATAAACCCCGTTGGTGATTTAACAAATATTAGCGATATGATCATATTTGTTGATTATACTAAAACCAATGGAAGAGTTGGCCAACCATCTGAGTATATATTATACGTAGATAATATTAAATGGCATGCTGAAAAGTTAACAGACCCCGTTGTTCCTACATGTGATGATGGGATTCAAAATGGTGATGAAACAGGTGTTGACTGTGGTGGGGCCTGCGATGCATGTCCAATACCAGTTACATCGTTAAGTATTGACTTCGAATCTGCAACAACTTTTATAGGAGTAGATGGTGCCTCTTATACGGACATGGTTACAAACGATGTTACAAATGGAATCAACTCAAGTGCCAATGCAGGACAAATTTCAAATTGTAATTCCGGACCTTGGTCACATATCCAAATGGATATTACCGAAGGAATAGATTTGTCTGCTGCTGATAAAGGATTTTCTTTAATGGTTAAGGGGCCAAGGGCAACACCTATTTTACTTAAAATTCAAGTAGGAGATGATCATGCGGTGAACCATGAAGTTGGAGGTAATTATACAACGCCAAATCAATGGCAAAAAATTACATTTGATTTCACCTCTTTCACGACGACCGATAGAAGTAAAATTGTAATATTCTTTGACATTACAGCAGGGGCGAGTGGAAATTCAAATGATGATATTTTCCTTGTAGATGATTTAATATTTGACGCTTTTTCCTCTCTTAGTAGTACTCGTTTTGAAGCTGCAGAATTTAATTTCTATCCAAACCCAACAAGTAGTAGCTGGAAAATCAAAACAAAATCACAAACTATTCAATCTGTAAACCTATTCAATGTTTTAGGGAAAAAGGTATTATCTCTTTCACCTAATTCGACGGAAGTTGAAATAAATGCTTCAGAATTAAATACGGGAATATATTTTACACAAATAAAAACCGCTTCGGGTGTTAATAGTATAAAGCTTATAAAGAACTAACGGTTGTTTATATCTGGTTAAGTAAAAAGAAGGCGCTAATAAAAGCGTCTTCTTTTTAAAATGAAATTCTAAAAATATTTAAATGAAAAATAATCTCCAATTGGTAAAATGTTTCCTTTTCACCCTAACCATACTTTTTACAATTCAATCTTTTGCACAAGTACCGGTGGGTAATGGAAGCTATACAACCTCTTTCCCAGGAACCGATGCTGCAGCAAGAAATGGTTACCCCTCTGGCACGCCTCAATTATCTGGAGCAGCAGCAGGAAAACCAGCACCTACAAACGATTGGTGGTCTAGCTTGATTAAAAACAATCATGCAGATAACTTATTTAATTATCCTATGACCATGAAAACCACCAACAATGGTTTAGTAGTAACCTATATTCCTTGGGGTGTTATTGATGATATTCAACCTATAATAGTAGGTGTTTCAGGGTTAAATGAGAGTCAAGCCACAGTTTCAGATTATTCTGATTGGACGGTTACAATGAACTGGAACGATAAATTTAATGCTACATCTGGTATAGGAATGCCTTTTATATATTTTGAAAAGGAAAACTCAGAATTAGCATCAGTAACTATCAATTCTGGAATAGTAAGCGTTTCAAATGAAATGATTACAATAACTGACGCAAGAAATGGCGGTGATTTTGCAATTTATGCACCAACAGGAAGCACATGGATACAAACCGGAAACACTTATACTTCAACTTTAAATGGAGAGAATTATTGGTCTATGGCTATGATTCCTCAATCTGCGTCTAATGTGTCAACTGTAGCTAATGAATATAAAAAATATGCTTATGTTTTTCCAACTAATACAGAAGTAGCTTGGAATTATAATGTGGCTAATGGGGTGGTTACATCTACGTTTACAGCTAGTGTAAATGTTAAAGATGGTTCTTTAACCAATACAAATATGCTTATGGGCCTATTACCGCACCAGTGGAGTAATCTTTCTTCAAGTTCTGCAACACCTTCAGGATATAGTTATGATAATGTTCGAGGAGAAATAAAAACCTTGGATGGTAATACATTTACAGTTGAAAACACTTTTAAAGGTATCCTTCCTACAATGCCCGATGTGGCAAATTTTAGCGCGAGTTTTAACCCTGCTGACTTACATGCAAAAATTTCTCAAATAGAGAATGACGGTTTAGCAACATGGACAGATTCTTATAATGAGGGGCAGGTAATGAATCGATTAATCCAAACAGCTAGAATAGCAGATCAAATGGGTAATACGGAGGCCCGCGATAAAATGATAGCAACTATTAAAGAACGACTGGAAGATTGGTTAACTTATGAATCTGGTGAAGTTGCTTTTTTATTTTATTACAACAATGATTGGTCTGCCATGTTAGGTTATCCAGCGGGTCATGGGCAAGACAATAACATAAATGACCACCATTTTCATTGGGGTTATTTCATTCATGCCGCGGCATTTATGGAACAATTCGAACCTGGTTGGGCAAATGACTGGGGAGATATGGTTAACCTGCTTATTAGGGATGCAGCATCGTCCAACAGGAACGACACCCAGTTTCCATTTTTAAGAAATTTTAGCCCTTATGCAGGGCATTGTTGGGCAAACGGATTTGCAACATTTCCACAAGGTAATGACCAAGAATCTACTTCAGAAAGTATGCAGTTCAATTCTTCTTTAATTCATTGGGGAACTATTACAGAAAACGATGCTGTTAGGGATTTAGGCGTTTATTTATACACCACAGAACAAACAGCTGTTGAAGAATATTGGCTAGATATGTATGAGCGTAACTTTAGTCCCTCTCACCAATATAGTTTAGTTTCACGAGTATGGGGGAACTCCTATGATAATGGCACCTTTTGGACAGCAGATATTACCGCATCTTATGTAATAGAAATGTATCCAATGCATGGTGGATCCCTGTATTTAGGCCAAAATACCGCTTATGTACAAAAAATATGGGATGAGTTAAAAGTTAATACTGGCATCTTAAATCCAGATGATATCAATCCAAACCTATGGCACGATACCATTTGGAAATACTTATCATTTTTAGACCCTGCCGAAGCAATTTCTCTTTATAATGCAAATCCTGATAGAGACTTAAAATTTGGTGTTTCAGATGCACAAACCTATCATTGGTTACATGCTATGAATGCCATGGGCCAATTAGATGCTAGTATTACAGCAAATTACCCCATTGCAGCTGTTTTTAATGATGGTGCAGATAAAACCTATGTGGCTCATAATTATTCAGATGCACCAATTACCGTTACTTTTTCTGATGGCTTTACACTTGATGTTCCGGCAAATGAAATGGCTACAAGTATAGGGGCTAATGTTTCGGGTGAATTAGAGTCTGATACATATCAAACCGTTGAAAACGGTAATGCTAATCTTTCCGTTACAACTACTGGTAGTGGGATTACTAAAGTAGAGTTTTATAATGAAACATCATTGCTAGGAGAAGACACAACCGCACCTTACGAGTTTAATACCGGAAATTTGGCTTTAGGTATCTATAACCTGTATGCTAAAATTCATACTTCATCAAGCTTTGGTATAAGTAATATAATTACAATTCAGGTTGGAGATCAAGTGCCATATTCTGGAACGGCAGCAGCTATTCCTGGAATTATTGAAGCTGGTCATTACGATATATTTGAAGGAGGTAAAGGGCAAAATATAGCTTATTTTGATTCGTCTATAGGTAATAATGGAGATTTTAGAACTAATGAAGATGTTGATGCAGTTTCTGATGTGTCTGAAGGCGCAACTGTTGGCTGGATAGCCGATGGTGAGTGGATGGAATACACTGTTAATGTACAAACTACAGGATGCTATGATTTAAGTTTGCGATATGCCAGTGGAAACACTAGCGGTGGCGGACCACTCTATCTGGAATTGGATGAGGAAAAAGTGAGTCTAGATGTTGGGTTTCAATCAACAGGAGATTGGGCAAATTGGAGCACTAAAACGGTGAGTAATGTAAACTTAACCGCAGGTATTCATGTTTTAAGAGTAGTTGCTACGAATGGTGAATTTAACCTTGGAAGAATGACTTTTGCATATAATACCGATGTATGTGAGCCTCCCACAGAAAACACTGGCTTACCATTTGATTTCGAAACTGCACCAACTACTTCGGACTTTACAAATTTTGATGGGGGCACGGGTACGGTAGAGTTTGTTGAGGCACCTCAAAGTACTGGTAACACAAGCACAAAACTGGCCAAAATAGTTAGAGATGGAGGTATGGTTTGGGCAGGAGCCTATTTAAATCTAGCAGGAGCCTTAGATTTTACTACCAAAAAATATATTACACTAAGGGTATGGACTGAAGCACCAATAGGAACAACAGTTAAATTGAAACTAGAACAACAGTCCAATCGTGGTAATGCTACAGATCTAGATGCAATTACAACAGTAACTGGCCAATGGGAAACATTAAGTTGGGATTTTTCAGCAGCTGGAGCTAGTTTATTTGACAGCGTAGTATTTATGTTTGATTTTGGTAATTTAGGAAATGGTACTAATTCATCTACTTTTTACTTTGATTCTGTTGAGCAGACAGCTAGTTTATCTACCAATATTTATAGGGATAATTCTTTTAAAATTTATCCTAACCCAGCAAAGGATAATTGGACAATAAAAACTAATAATGGCCTAATTTCTTCAATAGCAGTATTTGATATTTTTGGAAAAAAGGTTTTCAATACTATGATTCCAAAATCTGGAGAAGCAAAAATTGATGCTTCAAAATTAAAGACAGGGATTTATTTTGCTCAAATAGAAACCGAATCAGGGATTAATACTTTAAAGCTTGTTAAGAAATAGAGTAATCCGCATAGTTGATTAAAATAAGGTGCCTTGTTTAAAGGCACCTTATTTTTTTATTCTTTAGTTAACAGATTGAAACTGATATTTATCATAGTTAATTGACTTAAATTTAAATATATTAATTGGTTACATATAAACCATGTAATCATGAAAAAATCTGATAAAATATTTCATTGGTTACCCCGGATTTTTTGCATTATAGCCATTGCATTTGTGAGCTTATTTGCATTGGATGCTTTTTCACCAGAGCTTTCATTTTGGCAACAAATAGGAGCTTTTTTAATGCATCTTATACCTTCCTTTATTTTACTGGCTTTACTTGTTTTGGCATGGAATAAGGAATTTATTGGAGGTATCTTGTTTACCATTATTGGTCTTGTATTGTCCCCTATTGTTTATGCACATAATTATAGAATGAATCATTCTGTTTTAATAAGCCTAGGAATAATTTTAACCATTACAGTTCCTTTTATTTTAGTAGGGATTCTTTTTATTATTAATTATTTCAGAAAAAAAAGGAAAACTAAAGAAACTTCTTGTCATGAAAGCAATTAAGACACAATTAAAATTAGTTGCTATTTGCTTATCTACAGTAATTATATTGCAAAATTGCACGGTTTACCAATCGGCCACCGTATCACTTAAAGAAGCATCTAAATCGAATACTAAAGTGAAGGTTGTAACATTGGATAAAAAGACAATGAAATTTACTAGAATTTCCTTAGAAGATAACATTTTCTATGGTACTAAGTTGAATGGTGATGAAATTTCTAAAACCCCAATTAATGAAACCGATTTAAAAAAAGTTCATCTTAAAGATAAATCAAAGTCAACTCTTTTAAGTATTGGAGGAAGCGTTATAATTATTGTTGGGATATTAGGATTAATTGTTCATGACAGTTTAAACAATATGAGTTCTGGTATTACATTTTAAATCATGAATTTTTAAATCAAAACCTAACTTATTTCTATAGAAACAATAGTCAAATCATTCATTCCAAGTTATTTTAGATAAATTTAGAAGGAATGATTACACTTTCTTAATCACATTAGTAACAATACCCCAAATAATAAAATTATTTTCAGCTGTGATGTTTATAATAGGGTAATCTGGGTTTTCTGGCTGCAACCAAACTTCATCTTTTTGAACTCTTAGTCGTTTAACCGTAAACTCCCCATCTAAAAAGCAAACAGCTATTTTATTGTTTTCTGGTTCCAAACTCCTGTCTATCACCAACAAATCATTATCATTTAACCCAGCGCCAATCATGGACTGTCCACTAACCCGTGCAAAAAAAGTAGCTTCTTTGTTTTTAATAAGCTCTCTATCTAATGATAAACGTTGCTCTTTAAAATCTTCGGTTGGAGATGGAAACCCAGCTGAAATTCCAGTATCGAAAAATAAGGCTCCCAGCGAATCATTTATGTCTTCTGGAGAAAACAAGGTTAGGTTTGTTGATTGGGGTAATATCATTTTATGATGTTTTTATTGATTAAAGATTTCAGCATATTTCCATCTAAAACCAAATCTGCTTCTTAAATTTACTCTTAAAATAAAAGTAGTGCCTATAAATATACATGAAAATAAGGTAGAAAGTTGTTTTAAATTTCCCAAATAATGAGTTCCCAATCCTGATTGTTGAATGCATACTTTTTTAAAAGCCCAAAACCAACAGCTTTGTGTGCATTTAATGAACGTTGATTTTTAATATCTACTTCTGTAATTATAGCATCAAACTTTTCTTTTAATTCCTGTCTCATGAAATTATATAGTCCTCTAAATACACCTTGACCTCTATAAGCTTTATGTATACAAATTTGTCCCATCACAATATAACTGGTATCTCCTTCTAAAGAATTGTCTATTTCCTCAAACATTGGTTTTAAAACTTCAATTTCTTCCTTAAAATCGTCCGTCATAGAAAGTGCATACCCTATAACTTTACTTTCATGTGTTGCTATTGAATGGGCGCATTTATTATTCATAGCTTTCAAAATCCCAAAACTATGTTGCACTGTTACAAAACCTTCTTTTTGCTTTTCTTCTTCTGTAATGGATGAGATTATATTAGTTTTCTGAAGTTTTAAAATTTGATATAATTCGTCATCTGTTAACGCCTTCTGGTATGTAATGCCACTTTTCAATTTTGATACCTAATTAACCTTACTAAATATATGTATTTTATACTTTTGTTTCAAATAAAAGTATAAGTTAATAGTGAAAGAAAATATTATTGTTTCTGAAAAACAGCGTCCATTATGGCAACGAGTTATAGCTTCCTTATTTTTAACTTCCGCTGTTATTTTATTTGCTTATACAATTTATAGAGCAAATTTGATTGATGACCATTTGATTGATTTCGGGCATCAAATAGAGCTTGTTATATATTTAACAGGTTTCGGAATAGCTTTTTCATTTCATAAAAGTGTATATATAGATTTAAACAACTCAAAGTTTAGATCGACAATTGAGATAGGCCCACTTAAAATAGGGCAATGGAAAAGTATAAGCAATTATAAATACGTATCTATTTTTCATCAGCCTTTACAAGATGGAAATAAAATTTTTGAAGTCAACCTTTGGTTTGATCGCAACAAACATTGGGAACTTTATGAAAAATTTGATTTTATTGAAGCCTTTGAAATAGGTTATAAAATTTCTGAATTCTTAAATATTGATTTACTAGATGCCACCATTCCGAACAATTATAAATGGGTAGACAAAAAAGCCACAATAGAAGCAGGTAAAATAATATATTCTGACTAACCTAAAACAATTTTATCTTTTTGGCAATACTATGTCCGCTGCGTTTGTATACAACTTTAGTACCGTTAGCGCAAAAATGATAAATCCCGCTGGCCTTACTTTCTTTAGCAGATAGTAGAATCACATCTTCAACTTCACATTTATTGTCTTTAGCTACTTTCTTTTTTACATGGATAATAGTAGCTCGTCCTTTTTTGAGTTCCGTCTGAATCTTCTTATCCAATTTAGGTTCTACAAAGTCCTCAGCCAATTTACAAGTGTCTCCTTTTGAAGTTTTAGCTACCGTAGTTTCTGTCTTAACTTCTTTAATCTTAGGCTTCACTAAATCAATATATTCCCAAGTAAAGTCCGCTTTCAATAAAACCCGTCTACCATCCTCGGTTTTAACAATATGATTATCCTGAGAAAAACTTAAAAATGATATAAAAAAAAGTGAAGTCAATAAGAACGATTTCATAATTACAAGGAATACTAATTGATTTGATTCAAAAATACAATTTTAATCTTCAATGTACTCTAAAATATCAGCCGGTTGACAATCTAAGGCTTTGCAAATAGCCTCTAAAGTAGAAAAACGAATGGCCTTTGCCTTACCAGATTTTAGTATTGATAAATTCGCCGTAGTTATACCAATAATTTCAGCTAACTCTTTGCTCTTCATTTTTCGTTTTGCGAGCATAACGTCTAAGTTTACAACTATTGGCATAATTATATGGTTAAATCGTTTTCCTCTTGTATGTGTTTTCCCTTTTTCAAAACATCCAAGTATAGATATATTAAAAATGCTATGGCTAAATGCGCTAAAACAATAAAATAGTCATCTTCTAACCGAATTCTCACCCCTCGTACTAAAAATGAAGCGGTAAATACTATGATATAAACTAACGGCACCAAATTTAATATCATGAAAAAGCGTAAACGTTTTAAAGGTTTTGTTTCAAATATCTTTTTTTCAATAAATACTTTCAGGAAATTTTTAAATGCATAAAAATAGATGGCATAATACAACATGGCAGACCACATAATTAGAATGCCGTAATTGAATGGAACATTTATCCGTAAACCTAATAACGGAACATGCACCTTTGCACGATTTTCAATAACCTCAACAAACGGAATTTGTATTCCGAATTTATATTCAAAATAAGATAGCATTGAAAACACCATTACAAATAGTAATAAAAACGCAATGCTATAAAATAATATCAAGGATGTAAAATATGCTAGTTTTTTCATTTTATTATTGTTTAACAATAACAAAAATATATAAAATTATCGTAAAACAATAATTTATATTTTAAAATATTTTAATCGTATAATAACAAAAGCATTAATTATATTTGTTTTTCAATGAAAAACTTTCCTAATAAATTACAGCATAAACTAGATGAACGCAAAACGAATAATGCTTTAAGAGTACTTAAAAACCAAAGCTATTGTATTGATTTTTCGTCTAATGATTATTTAGGGTTTTCTAAAAATGAAACCATTTTTGATAATGCCCATAATTACTTGACAGGACATAAAATCAAACAAAATGGAGCTACGGGGTCTCGGTTATTATCTGGAAATCACCCTTTATATTCAGTTATAGAAAGTATTTTGTCTGATTTTCATAAAAGTGAATCTGCACTCATTTTCAATTCTGGCTACAATGCCAATGTAGGATTCTTTTCAGCTGTTCCACAAAGAGGTGATGTTATTTTATATGATGAATATAGTCATGCATCTATAAGAGACGGCATTTCTATGAGTAATGCAAAGGCCTTTAAGTTTACACATAATGATTTGGAAGCACTAGAGCAACTTATACTTCGTCATTCAAAGCTTGTTACAGAAACTCAATCAAGCATCTATGTTGTTACAGAATCTGTCTTTTCTATGGATGGAGATTCACCAGACTTGAAAAGTCTTTCTGCATTATGTATGAAGCTCAATACTTTTTTAGTAATTGACGAAGCTCATGCGATTGGAGTTTTTGGAAACCAAGGTGAAGGTTTAATTCAACACCTGAATATAGAACAAGAAGTTTTTGCACGCATCATCACTTTTGGTAAAGCAATAGGATGTCACGGAGCAGCCATTTTAGGTAATGAGCAGTTAAGGCAATACCTTATTAATTTTAGCCGAAGTTTTATATATACAACAGCTTTACCCCCTCACGCTTTAGCAACTATACACTCAGCATATGAAGCTTTAACAGCTTTAGATGAGAAACAAAAATTACATCAAAACATCCTATTTTTTAAAAACGGAATACTAAAAAATAAACTTCAAGGTTTGTTTATTGAAAGTCATTCTGCTATTCATTGTTGTATTGTTTCTGGTAATGACAAAGTAAAATTTATTGCAGAAAAACTTCAAGAAAACGGTTTTGATGTTAAACCAATTTTATCGCCAACAATTCCTAAAGGCCATGAACGATTGCGTTTTTGTTTGCACAGTTATAATTCTGAAAAAGAAATAGCTCAAGTTTTAGAGTTACTTGCTACTTTTGTTTAAATATGGAAGACACTTTTAAAACTTTAGCTAGATTTCAATATTCAACAGAAGCTCAAATTATTAAAGGCCGGCTGGAAGCAGATGGCATTCAAGTTTTTTTAGCCGATAATATAACTATTGATACAGATCCCTTGGTTAGTAATGCCATTGGAGGTGTAAAGCTAAAGGTGCTATCTAATCAATTTGATGAAGCAAAAGAGATTCTAGATTCCATTCAAAAATATTCTGTTGATGACAACGGAGAGCCCATAAATTGCCCAAGTTGCGAAAGCAATCAAATAGAATTATTTTCTACAGTAAAAGACTTTAAATCTTTGTTTTGGTTTATTTTTGGCTTTTTATTTGGCGCACTTCCATTTTACATGAGACACAAGTACAAATGCGAAGACTGTAAAACAGAATTCAACGTAAAATGAAAACTTACTTTATAACGGGCATTTCTACAGAAGTTGGCAAAACGGTGGCTTCAGCCATTATAACAGAAGCTTTACAAGCAGATTATTGGAAGCCGATACAAGCAGGTGAATTAGACAATTGTGATACAAAAAAAGTAGAACGATTAGTATCAAATACTAAATCAAAATTTCACATCAATAGTTTTGCACTTAATACACCTATGAGCCCTCATGCGGCTGCAAAAATAGATAAAGTTTCAATTGAAAAATTAAAAATTAAAAGACCTAAAACGGAGAACAATCTAGTGATTGAAGGAGCAGGAGGATTGTTGGTTCCTATAAACGATTCCGAAACTATATTAGATTTAATAAGACCAAAAGACAAAGTAATTGTGGTATCTCGTCATTATTTAGGAAGTATTAATCATAGCTTACTTACTATAAACGCTTTGAAAGATAAAGGTCATAGTGTAGCTGTGCTTTTTAGTGGTGATGAGCATCCTTCAACAGAGAGTATTATTAAAAAAATGACGGATGTAATAGTGATAGGCCGGATAAATGAAGAGCCTTATTTTGACCAAAATGTTGTGAAAGAATATGCTGATATTTTTAGAGATAATTTGAAAAAACTATAAAAAGACTTTCGTCACCCTGAACTTGTTTCAGGGTCGCACATTTATGAAATCAAGCTACGTTTATATACTAACAAATAAGTATAGAACTACTTTTTATATTGGAGTAACAGCTAATCTTTCAAAACGTTTAGTAGAGCATTATGAAGGAACAGCATCAAAGTTTACAAAGAAATATAATGTGAAAGATTTGATATATTTTGAAACATTTTCAGCTATTGAACAAGCCATTGAAAGAGAAAAACAATTAAAGAATTGGCATAAAGAGTGGAAAATAAATTTGATTAAATCGATTAATCCTTCTTTAAAAACCTTAGATTATTAACAAATTATGCGATGCTGAAATAAATTCAGCATGACGAATATGACACTCAAAGAACGCGATAAAAAACATATTTGGCACCCGTTAACACAACATAAATTACACCCTGAAGCTATTGCCATAACCAAAGCAAAAGATTGTTTGCTTTATGATGAAGATGGCAATGAATACATAGATGCCATTGCCTCTTGGTATACCTGTATGTATGGACATTGTAACGACTATATTACCGGCAAGGTGGCTGCTCAAATGCAACAGTTAGATCAAGTTGTTTTTAGCGGTTTCACACATGAACCAGCAATAAAATTATCGGAAGAGTTGATTAAGATCCTTCCAGACAATCAAAACAAAATTTTCTTTAGTGATAATGGCTCTACTTCAGTAGAAATTGGTGTTAAAATGGCCTTACAATACCATTCTAACAAAGGTAAAAAACGTAATGTTTTAATTGCTTTTGAAGATGGTTTTCATGGCGATACTTTTGGGGCTATGAGCGTTTCTGGTTTATCAGTTTATAATGGTCCATTTGAAGAATTCTTTATCACCGTAAAACGAATCCCAACACCTAATGGAGAAAACAACCAAGCTATTTTAAATCAATTAAGTGATATAGTAAAGAAAAATGCAGTAGCTGGATTTATTTATGAACCAATGGTGCAAGGCGCTGCAGCCATGAAAATGTATGATACAAATGGCTTATCAGAGATTTTAAAATTTTGTAAAGCAAAAAATATCATAACCATCGCTGATGAAGTTATGACAGGTTTTGGAAAAACTGGAAAATATTTTGCATCAGACTATATTGAAATAAAACCAGATGTTATTTGTTTGAGTAAGGCGTTAACAGGAGGTTTGGTACCAATGGCCATAACCACATGTACCCAAGGAATTTATGAGGCCTTTTACAGTGATGACATTGGAAAAGGGCTCTTTCATGCACACACCTATTCAGCTAACCCTATAGCATGTACTGCGGCATTGGCAAGTGTTGAGCTGCTTCAATCTTCCGAAATCCAAATTAATATTACTGAAATAATTGCTTCACATAAGAAGTTTGGTACGCATATAAAAGAGCATTCAAAAGTAAAATCAATACGTCAAACAGGTGTCATTTTTGCACTAGATTTGAATGTTGAAATGGAGCGTTATGGAGATTTAAGAGATAATCTTTTTAAATTCTTTATGGATAATGGCGTTTTTCTGCGTCCGTTAGGGAATACTATTTATATTCAAGCACCTTACGTTATTACTCAAAACCAATTAAATAAGATTTACAAAGTCATTGAAGATGTTTTAGATACCCTCTAAATCTTTTTTTAGTAAATTGATTTGCTCTTGGGTTTCCTTTATGGTAACATATAACAATTTATAGGTCCACTCACCATCAGTTTTTGTCCCAACAACTGTGATTGAGCCTACTCCATTCGGACCTTTAATAGGAATGGAAAAATCAGCTTCTCCGTCATTATTTTTCAATGAAATATTTCCGCTAATAATACCATCAGATTCGATAGGCTCTCCAAGAACAGCAATAACTTCTGCATTATTAGAGGCTTCGCTTAGGGCATATTCATAAGGTGCAGAAGAAGTAAACATTTTAGAAACTCCAACAAACAGTGTTCCTATTCCCATTACAGCCAAAACAATTAATGTTAAGCAACCTCCAACAGGCAAAACCCATGGCCAATTTCTTCCAAACCAACTCTTCTGATTAGTTTCCTCCATAATGTCTGAGTAATTATTTATAAAGATATGTGTCCTTTTTTTAATAGCTGTTACACTATTTCAAGATTTTGTTTTTCTAACCATGAATTACTGTGAAATAACTCTAAGAACATGTACTTTTGCCTAAAAGTTACCAAACCTTGCAAAACATAATTTCTATTACCGCGGTTTCATCAATTTCTCCATTAGGAAAATCTTTAGATGAAGCTTGGGAGAGCTATCAAAAAAATAAGCATTGTATTTCAGAAAAATCATTTCAAGAAACAGATGCTTTAGTTGCTGAAATTCCATCAGAAGCAAAACAAGAAATTGAAATTTTACGTCAGTCTGATCAGAAATATAAATCTCTAGATGAGACTGTTTTGTACGCCATTTACGCTTCTAGACAAGCTATAAAACAATCTGGCTGGAATACTTCTGACAATTTTGGAATAAATATAGGATCTTCTAGAGGTGCTACTACTCTTTTTGAAAGTTATCATAAAAGTTTTTTAAAGAACAATAAAGCAAAAACTTTAAGTTCACCAACAACTACATTAGGAAATATTGCATCATGGGTGGCACATGATTTACAAACTCAAGGACCAGAAATTAGTCATTCTATAACTTGCTCTACTGCTTTACATTCAATGCTTAATGGCATTGCTTGGATAAACTCTGGTATGTGTAACAAATTTTTAGTTGGTGGAAGTGAAGCACCTTTAACTCCGTTTACTATTGCCCAAATGCAGGCCCTTAAAATATATTCTAAACAGGAAGGTGACTATCCGTGTAAAGCGTTAGACCTTACTAAAAAACAAAACACCATGGTTTTGGGTGAGGGCGCCTCTATGGTTTGTTTGGAGGAAGGAGAAAAAGACAATGCTTTGGCATTAGTTAAAGGCTATGGTTATGCAACAGAAATTTTAGAACACAATATTTCCATTTCTAGTGATGCACAGTGTTTTCAGCGTTCTATAAAAATGGCTTTGGGAGATATCCCTCTAAAGGATATTGATGTTATTGTTATGCATGCCCCTGGTACTATAAAGGGGGATTTGAGTGAATTTAGAGCAATAGAAGCAATTTTTAAAGACGACTTACCTGCCGTCACTTCCAATAAATGGAAAATAGGGCATACGTTTGGAGCTTCAGGAACTTTAAGTTTAGAATTAGCCATTTTGATGTTAAATCATCAAAAATTTATTGGAGTCCCGTATTTAAAAAATCAAAAACAACCAGAAAAAATTAAAAACATATTAGTGAATGCCGTAGGTTTTGGCGGTAATGCCGTGAGTATATTATTAAGTAAAAAGTAAACCAAAGTACTATTTAATTAGTATTTTTGGTCTCGGATTAACTGACCTATTATGAGTGAAACAAGACACAATTGGACTAAAGAAGAAATTCTAGCTATATACAACAAACCATTAATGGAGCTGCTTTATGAGGCGGCTACAATTCATAGAGAGCGCCATGACCCTAATGTGGTTCAGGTAAGCACTTTGCTCTCTGTTAAAACAGGAGGTTGTTCGGAAGATTGTGGATATTGCCCACAAGCCGCTCGTTATCATACTGATATTGAAGGGAATGATTTAATGTCTGTAAAGCAAGTTAAAGCCCAAGCTTTAAGAGCTAAATCAGGCGGTAGTTCACGTGTGTGCATGGGAGCCGCATGGAGAAATGTAAAGGATGGCGAAGAGTTTGATCAGGTTTTAGAAATGGTAAGAACCATTAATAAGCTAGATATGGAAGTTTGCTGTACTTTAGGAATGCTGACAGAAAACCAAGCAAAACGTTTAGCGGAAGCCGGATTATATGCTTACAATCATAATTTAGATTCATCTGAAGAGTATTATAAAGAAGTTATTTCAACAAGAGGGTTTCAAGATAGATTAGACACCATTGAAAACGTCCGCAAAACCAATGTTACGGTATGCAGTGGAGGTATTATTGGTATGGGAGAAAATTTAGAAGATAGAGCCGGTATGTTAGTAGCGCTTTCTACTTTGAATCCACAACCAGAATCTACTCCAATTAATGCTTTGGTTGCTGTTGAAGGCACGCCATTAGAAGACGAAAAACCAGTTTCTATTTGGGAAATGATTCGTATGGTAGCTACTACCAGAATTGTGATGCCAGAAACTCAGGTTCGTTTGAGTGCCGGCCGTACTCAAATGACAAGAGAAGGTCAAGCCATGTGTTTCTTTGCGGGTGCTAACTCTATTTTTGCGGGAGATAAGCTGTTAACCACACCTAATCCGGATGTGAATGAGGATATGGAAATGTTTGCAGTTTTAGGTTTAGAGCCTCAAAAGCCTTTTACTAAAAAGGTGCAACCACAAACGGTTGAAGCACAAGACTCTGAATTTGAAAGTTTAGGTGAAAAACCCAAATGGACAAGACCTGAGCATACTATAGAACGCAACGAAGCGGCTAAAGAAAAGGCCAAAGCCTTAAAGTAGTACGCTTTTGTTTATATTCGTTTTTTTAAATTTGGTAATCTAAATTTCAAAAATTTGAAACTGAGTTTACAAGACATTCCTAGGGTTAAAACTATTAGCAAACAGGATTTTATTAAACACTACTTTAAACCACAAAAACCTGTGGTTATTCAACATTTTATTGAAGATTGGCCCGCATACTCTAAATGGAATTTAGACTATATTAAAGAAATTGCTGGAGACATTATCGTGCCCCTTTATGATGACAGACCTGTAGATTATAAAGATGGTTTTAATGAACCACATGCCACCATGAAAATGGCAGATTATATTGATTTATTAAAGCGAGAACCTACTAAATACCGCATTTTTCTTTGGAATATTTTAAAAGAAATTCCGCAATTGCAAAAAGATTTTAAGTTTCCTGATTTTGGATTACGTCTGATGAAAGGCATTCCTATGTTGTTTTTTGGTGGTGAAGATTCGCATACATTTATGCATTATGATATTGATTTAGCTAATATTTTTCATTTTCATTTTGAAGGTAAAAAGCAATGTATTCTGTTTGATCAAAAACAAAATGATTATATCTATAAAATACCTCATTCGCTCATCACTAGAGAAGATATAAATTTTAAAAATCCAGACTTTAAAAAATGGCCGGCGCTTAAAAATGCAAAAGGCTATATAACAGAGCTTAACCATGGTGAAATTTTATACATGCCAGAAGGATATTGGCACTATATGCGGTACATTACCCCAGGATTTTCTATGAGTTTACGTGCCATTGCACGAAACCCCAAAAACCTTAGTAAAGCGGTATATAATATTTTTGTAATGCGCTACTTTGATAATGTTATGAGGCGCATAAAGGGACAAAAATGGATTGACTGGAAAAACGAACAAGCGGTTACAAGAACACATGCTAAAAATGGATTTACTCTATAAGTTCTGATGCCTTTTCATACACCAAGTGTGACTCCCATCCCCTATATAATAAATAATCAACGAGCTTTTTTTTCTTCTTGAACTTATTTTTGTCCGTTAAGGTTAAAAAGTGCTTTTCGGCTAAATCATTAAATGTTTTGTAATAATTTTCATCTTCAATTTCATTAATTGCTTGATTTATATTAGCTTTGGAGATATCTTTTTTCTTTAATTCTAAAGTTAATCGATATTTGCCCCACTTCTTAATATTGAACTTTCCCCTTACAAATGCTTTGGTAAAACGTTCTTCGTTTAGAAAGTTATGCTTTATTAAATGGACAATAATTACGTCTATGGCTTCAGGAATCATATTCATTTTCTGAAGTTTTTGCTTAACTTCTTTATGACAGCGTTCTTGATATACGCAGTAGTGTTCGAGGTTTTTTTTTGCTTCGTCTAAAGTGTATGTCTGTTTTTTAACCATTATGATTAAAGGTAAAGGGAATTGATTAATAGCAAATCTAAATTTTTATTTTACCAAATCTAAAAATTAAACTTAACTAAATGAAAAAAGTATTTTCAATTCTTATTTTATTGGTATGCCCAATAATCTATGGGCAAAGTATTTTTTCTAATGACATCATTGGAAGTAATCCACATTTGGATAACCCATATATTACTGGACAAATTGTAGACCCTAATATTACCGTGACCGGAATTGGAAGAGGGAGCGGATTATCTAACCCTGCTAACACCAACAATAGATACAATGCAAGGGGTTGGGATTCTGTTACATTGGACAGCAATGATTATTTCGAATTCACATTAGTCCCTAATAGTGGATATAGCATTAATTTTTCAAGTTTTATTTATACTGGACAAATATCGGGTTCAGGCCCAGTTAATTTTGCTTTTAGAAGTAGTTTAGATAATTATTCAGCAGATATTGGAGTCCCTTTAGCTAATGGTGCTACAATCGACTTATCATCTATAAACTATCAAGGTATTACAAGTTCCATAACCTTTAGAATTTATTCTTGGAGTGCTAATAGTAATGCTGGAACATTTAGCATTAATGATTTTACATTTAATGGTACTGTTACCCCTGTATGCCTTACTTCTACTACATGGGATGGCTCTTCATGGGATAATGGCAATCCAAATATTAACGTGGCAGCTACTATAAATGGTAATTATAGTACTGTTGCTCAAACTAGTTTTAGCGCCTGTTCTTTAACTATTAATGCTGGAACATTAATCATTGGTAATAACGACTATGTTGAAGTTCAGAATGATTTAGTTGTGAATGATGCTATGATAGTTAGACCTCAAGGTGCTTTTATTCAAGTAGATGATTCAGCCACTGTAACTGTATCTGGAACGATTACAGTTGAAAAAGAAACAGCCCCTGCAAATCAATGGTATGAGTACACTTACTGGAGTTCTCCTGTTAGCGGAGCCACTATCTCAAATGGTCTGGCAGATGCCCAAACTGGAAGAATATTTTCTTATAATGCACAAAATTATTTAGATGCCACCGCCGAGAATAACAATGATGATACTACTACACCAGGGCAAGATGATGTTGATGATGATAATAATGATTGGCAATCAGTATCCGCAGCTACAGTTATGACTCCAGGTATGGGCTACGCCTCTACGCATAATCGTACAATATTTGAAAGCAGTCCTGGATCTCCTAAACAATTTATCTACACATTTAATGGAGCTTTTAATAATGGAGTAATTAGTGTTCCTATTTATAGAAATGATTCTGAAACAAACGATAAAAACTGGAATTTTATTGGAAATCCTTACCCTTCTTCTATAGATGCGGATGCTTTTTTCACTTATAATCCAGATGTAGATGGGATTATTTATTTATGGTCCCAAAATACACCTCCTAGTTCT
Source organism: Seonamhaeicola maritimus (assembly GCF_008056315.1). GTDB lineage: Bacteria > Bacteroidota > Bacteroidia > Flavobacteriales > Flavobacteriaceae > Seonamhaeicola > Seonamhaeicola maritimus. The sequence goes on from NZ_VRKQ01000010.1 coordinate 562,822, forward strand.
ACAGCTAACGGCAATCAAGTTTTAAACTTTTCAGATTCTGACTATGCCATGATTAATGAAACAGGAGAATCTGCTGGAGGAGATGGGGTAACTCCTTCAAGGTTTATTCCTTCCGGACAAGGGTTTTTTGTAACATATGACGATGCTGCAACACCTATTTCTACCTCTGGTGACATTAGCGAAGGAAGTATTACTTTTAATAATGCTATGAGAGTTCGAGGAACATCTAACAACAGTCAATTCTTTAAAACCTCTAATTCCAAAATTAAAACAGCTTCCAACTTTGAAAACAAATTATGGATTGATTTAACCTCTAATAATGGGGTTTTCAACCAAGTACTAATTGGTTATGTTGAAGGAGCAACAAACAAATTTGACGGGCCCCGTTTTGATGCTGCAAAAACTACTTCGTTAGAAAGGTATGCTTCATTGTATTCCACTATTAAAGGGTCCGATAAAAAACTAGTAATTCAAGGAAAAAACCCATACGATTTGACTCTTAACGAAAAAATTGGTCTAGGGTTTAGCACAACAATACATATTCCAACTCAGTTCAAATTATCTATTGAGAAATTACAAGGAGAATTTTTATCAAATAACACCATTTATTTAAAAGACAAATTATTAAACAAACATCATGATTTGTCTTCTTCTGATTACTCATTTACTTCTGAAATAGGTGAATTCAATAATCGCTTCGAAATCACTTTTAAAGCTAATGCTAGTTATAATAATTCCGTTGCTCAAAAGGCAGGAGTTAAAATTTTCGAATTAGACAATGGGAATATAAACTTTTCGTCTATCAATGATTTAAGCATTAAATCTGTTCAGGTATTTGACTTTTTAAGCTCTCCTTTGTATAACTTAAAAGGTTCTTTTGATTCTAAAGCTTTTAATCTATCAAAACTTAAAAAAGCTGTTTACATAGCTAAAATTGAATTTTCTAATGGAACAATTGTCACAAAAAAATTCATTATAAAATAAAAAGCTATAAGCTAAACTTTAATGACAAGATAAAGTTTCTTCCAGGAGCTGCTATGCCTGATGAATAAGTCTTATAACGTTGATTTGTTATGTTTTCTAAAGTAGCTGTAATTGTTGTTGAATTGTTTAATCTGTACTGGCTTCTTAAATTAAGAGTGTACCAAGACGGGCTATACGGATTGCCATTAGAATCTAATGCGGACAAATAATCTTTTCCAATTTCAGAAGGAGCTAATTCATTAAACGATAATTCTCCATTATAATTTATAAAAGCATCCATTTTAAAACTATTGTTAGACCATATTAAATGTGCATTTCCAAAATTGGGAGACACATGCCTTATGGGTACTTCAATATCCCCAGCCTCTTCGCTGCCACCAATAATACTATATTGAGATTTCAAATCTAAATGATTTGCAATGCTCATTTTTAATCCAATTTCAAAACCATATATCCATGCTTTTGATGCATTCTGAATAGCTTGTATATTACTCAACTCACCATCATACATTATTTGGTTTTCTCCATTTAAGGTATAATCTCTTCTAACAAGGGCGTTATCTAAGTAAGTATAATAAGAACTCATATCTAAAACCACCTTGCTAAAATTTAGTTTTAGTCCTAATTCTCCACCATAAGCATATTCAGGCTTTAAACTTTCATTTGGCACAACAACTGAACCTGGTTCAGAATCGAAAACTTTTCCAATATCATCTATATTAGGGGCTCTAAAAGCAGAAGATGCATTTAGTTTCCATTGCAAAATATTATTAGGTGACCAACTTATTCCAGCCGTACCTGTTAAGGCACCCGCTTCATTTTTTGAAGCATTAAATGGTAAATTTAAAAAAGTGTTATTTTCTTCAAAATTTGCTTTCGATACAATATGATTAAATCTTAACCCCGACTGAAAAACAAACTTAGGGTTTGGTTTATACTTAATACTTGTATAAATGGCAGCCGATTCCCAACTTGCTCCATTAGGGTATCTTGAAACAGTATTTGATATTAAATTATTAGAAATGTTTTCTTCTGTTCCATCAGACATTACTTTGTTATAAACATATTCTAAGCCATAGAAAATTTGTGTTCTTGGGCTAAATCTTTTTTCCAAATCTAAATTAAATGAATACGCATCAACAGACTCTTCTCTTCTATTCTCTATAACAGATTGAAAATCTCTGTTAATTCTGCTTTCTTGAAAATTTTGATACGCCAAAGTGGTTTTAATCTTGTCATATAAATTTGAACGACTACTTAACTTTGTGATCTGCAAATTAGACATAAACCATTCCTGTGGGCCATAATACCACTCTGCGGAACGCAAAGTATTGTCTTTATACCTAATCAGCCGGTCGTATCTTGGAATATCGGTAGTGGCTGTGTAAAACAATCCCAAATCAAAACTTAAGTTTTCATAAGGTTCATATCTAACTTTCTGCATTAAGTTAAGTTGTTTATAACCAGAATATTTCTGAATTTGAGGATTTTTGTTTTGAATAATGTAGTCACCAGAATTAGTTGCAACTACAAATTCTGGTCTTAAATACTCATTTGGTCCATGGTTCCCCATTTTTAAATCGCCAAATTCAGTAAAACTAGCATTGGTAACAAAAGCCCATTTTTTGTATCCCAAATTAAAATCAAAATGGCCTGTTTTTTCATCACTAGCTGTTGAATAACGCAATACAATGTTCGATTTAAAAAGCAACGAATCTGTATAAGATAATCGCGGTTTTTGAGTGTAGAAACTCATGACACCACCAATAGCATCACTACCATAAATAACAGATCCAGAACCTAAAGTGACCTCGGTATTTTGAATAGCTAAAGGATCTATACTTATAACATTATGTAAGTTACCTCCTCTAAAAATAGCATTATTCATTCTAACGCCATCAACAGTTATTAATAATCTATTTGTAGAAAACCCTCTTATCATAGGACTTCCTCCTCCTAGTTGACTTTTTTGAATGTAAACTTGTCCCGAAGTTTCTAATAAATCAGCACTTGTTTGTGGGTTTGTAAAACCAATACTTTGGGAATTTATACTTGTGATTTTTTGAGGAATATCTTTTTTGTTTTGCTCAAACTTTGATGCTGAAATCACAATTTCGTCCAACCCTTGTGTGTTAGATTCTAAATAAACCGTTTTAGAGTCCCCTAATGATTCCTTAGTTGTTTTTTTTAGAATATGAGACAAATGCTTGAAATAGATGTCTTCTGTCTCTGAAAATTCGCTTAAATCAGCTTCTCCTCTAAAGTTTGTAACAATACTTTTAGACTTATCTACATTGTAAATAGCTACCCCAAAAACAGGCTCTTTTGTTACGCTATTAAGCACCTTAACATTTTGACCTTGTAACTTCAAAAAAGCCAATAAGAAAAGGGAGATAGTGAAAAAAAGCTTCATTGTTTAATTAAAAACTTGATTAAAAATCTGTAGTGATTTTGGGCGTTTAAAACTCCCCAAATGTAATTCAAAATATACCAAAATCATATTTAAAAATGATTGTCTTTGTTTTGAACTAATTTTTACTAATGATAAGGCATCAAATGTTGTGCCTAACAACTGTTTTAGAAGCATTAAATTATCACCAGAAACAGAATATTTATCTGTTTTTTTTATTTCGAACTTCCCTTCGTATAAATTAAAAAATGGCTGTTCAATTTGAGTAGGGTCTGGGTAAAAACCAAGATATTTTGTGAGATTTAATAAAAATAATAAATGAAAATTAGAATAACTAGAATGAGCATCAAGCCATAGTAAGGTAGTTTCAATATAACTGAACAAGGTTTCGTTTTGCTCTTCTTCCTTCAATACATTTGATAGCACTTCGGCTAAAAACATCACTATAGAACCTTTTATTATATTAGAATGCAAACTTGTATATACCCCACTCAGCTTGGTTTCTTTAATAGACTGTAAAGACCTATTTTCTTTATATTGGATAATAAGTTGAAGTTGTGATAATAATTGAAAATAAGCGACCTTAGAACTGCCTTTTTTACTTTTTAAAACCCCTTTAAGAATAAAACTAACAACACCTAGCTGTTCAGTATAACATTTAACAATCAGGTCATAGTCTTTATACTTTATTTTAGATAGAACAATGGCTTTTGTAGTGATTAGCATTATCTAACGACCATTAGTTTTATGACTTTAGTTTCAAAAGTATCTAAATCTGAGAGCATTACTAGATAAACTCCTGATGCCACAATATTATTGGCTAGGTTTTTACCATTCCAATAAGCTGTTCCTCCATCAATTTCTAAATTAAATCCTCTATACCTTTGATTTACTCTAGATTGTGCTTCCGCTACCAAATTACCTTCTATATCAGTAATTTTAATATTTACATTTTCAGATATGTCTTTGATTTTTACTTTTTCATTAACAATATTAAAACCTGGTCTTACAGGGTTAGGGTAAGCAAATGCACTTTCTAAATCTTCAAATGGACTAGACCCGCCAGAAAGGAAAGACACTAATCCTCTACTTGTTGCAATGTATACAATGCCATTTGTATCATCTAAAGAAACGTCGTTAATAGTGTTTGATGGTAATGGTGAATTATTCTTAGTGAAATGATGAATGGTATTTTGACCATCTGATGAAAAATAGAACAAACCAGAATCTGCTGTTCCTATCCATTTGTTGTTTGAACCATCAACTTCTATATCAGTTATAAATTGTTGAAATAATAACTCTTTTGCTATACCATCTTCTTCAATAATGATTTCATCAACCCTTATATTTTCTTCATCAAAAAAGTTTGATGTATTATATAATACACGTAATCCACTATTAGTACCTATCCATAGTTGGTTTCGTTTATCTAAAGCTAATGCCGATACTCTAGTTGAAGGCATGTTTTCATCATCTCTATAAACGCCTTTAATTTGAATATTTCCACCGCTTTCATTAAACCCGATAAAACCATAACTGTAACCTGCCGCCACCCATTTTGTTTGATCATCACCAATTACAATATCTGCAAACCCATTATTATCAAATGCCTCTGGAATAACAGTGTTTAGAGGAAATGATTTCCATTGATTATTTGATGGATTATAGGATTTTAATTGATTTTCAACTAATCCCATTGTGATCCATAAAACGCCATTATTATCAAAAGACGATTCACCCACCCTAATATCAATATAACTAGGGTTATTTGGCAAAACAAGTGATTCCAAATCACTATTTTGTTCATTGTAAAGAGTGATTGGAGTATCATCAATTATTTCCAATAAACCACTAAAAAATGAGCTTATAAATATTTGGCTATTATCTAACGGGTTTATAGATATAGCATTTAAACATTTGGCTTCAAAAACATCGCTGTAAGGGGTATTAAGCCATGTTTTATCTTGTAAATGACTATAACCTCTATTATTCAATGGATAAGGATTGAAGAATTCATTATACTCACCAAAAGTAACCCAAACTCCAGATGGTTCTGCCTCGACAGAAAATGGAATGTTCATTAAAGGCCCGTCTGGATGGATTTCTTCAAATATCACAGGATTGGAAAAAGAAGTTTTTAATATTCCGAAATCATTTGTCCCTATGTAAACATCATCCATATAAACAATAGCTGAAGTATATTCAGTATCAAAATCTACGCTAATTGGTACTTGAGAAATTAAGCTGAAATTAATATCATAAACAAAAACATTATTTTCAGTAGTAACATTCAAATATTGATTGTCAAAATTAATATTTAAAGGAACATCATTATATAAAAACAACTCAAATAATGTGTCATTAGTAATATCATAAATTCTCTTACTAGTATTTACAGCATACAATTTCGTCTCAGTACCTTCAACTATAATAAAATCTCCAGAAAATACAGTTTGCCAGTTTTGGAAATCAATGAGATTAGGGTTAGAAATTGGAGCCTTTAATATTCCGTTTCCGTTTGAACAGGCGGCATAAATATAATCTCCAAAAACTGTGGTCTGATTTACTTGAATTTGACTGCCATTGTTCCCAATAAAATAAGTATCTCCAAACTCAAGTCTTTCTAAATTAAAGACCGAAATTCCATAATTTGTAGATATATAAATAACATTTTCGTAAGCCTTAAAATGGTTTATTCTTTTATCATTAGGAGGGATTGTAGGTTTTTCAATAATATCGACAACCGATAATACCTCCTCTTCATTATCAAATGTGATTTCAACGAGACCATTTTCATAACCAATAACCAATAATTCATATGCTTCACTATAGAAAATGGTAGAAATAGTTTCTCCAGATAATCCATTTATTGTATTAAACTCCTTAATTTCATTTGTCTGTAAATCCAAACTAAAAATTGCGTTATCAGCTGCGGCAAAAATTTTATTATTGCCTTTTACAACTTCTTTTATAGAATAATATGAAAAATGACCTTGCCACAAGGCTGAAAAATCTTGCGAAAAAGATACTAGATAAAAAAAGCAAGCAAATAATAAAATATATTTCTTTTTCATAGGAGGATTAAAAATTCAAATATATTTATTACTAACGAGTTTTACTTTAAAATAATATTTTTTCAAATAAAAAAGCTCCCCTTTTTTAAGAGAAGCTTTTTTAATTTGAAAGTTATTCATACTTATACAACTCCCTGTGCTAACATTGCATCTGCAACTTTAACAAACCCAGCTATATTGGCACCCTTAACATAATCAATATATCCATCTTCTTCTTTACCGTACTCAATACAAGAATCATGAATATTGGCCATGATCTCCTTTAGTTTTAAATCTACCTCTTCTCTAGTCCAATTAAACCTCAACGAATTTTGCGTCATTTCTAATCCAGATGTTGCCACACCTCCTGCATTTGAAGCTTTTCCGGGAGCAAATAAAATTCTTGCTTTGTGAAACGCATCTATAGCACCTTTGGTTGATGGCATATTAGCTCCTTCACTCACACAAATACAACCGTTATTCAACAATGTTTTAGCATCATCTTCATTAAGCTCATTTTGTGTTGCGCAAGGTAAGGCTATATCACAAGGTATTTCCCATGGTGTTTTGCCTTTAACATACTTTGAATTAGGATATTCATTTAAGTATTCATGTATTCTTCCTCTTTTTTCGTTCTTTAATTCCATGACAAATTTTAATTTTTCAGAGTCAATACCCTCTTTATCATAAATATAACCAGAAGAATCAGATAAAGTTAAAACCTTTCCTCCTAACTGAATAACTTTTTCGGCCGCATATTGCGCTACATTACCGGACCCAGAAACAACAACTTTTTTACCTTCAAAACTATCATTCCTAGTCTCTAACATACTATCAGCAAAATATACGGTTCCATATCCTGTGGCTTCAGGCCTAATTAATGATCCTCCCCAAGACATACCTTTTCCAGTTAAAACACCAGTAAAACCATTACTAATCTTTTTATACATCCCAAAAAGGAAACCAATTTCTCTTGCACCAACTCCGATATCACCCGCAGGAACATCGGTGTTATGACCAATATGTCTAAACAACTCACCCATAAAAGCATGACAGAAACGCATAATTTCGTTGTCGCTCTTACCTTTTGGGTCAAAATCACTTCCTCCTTTACCTCCACCCATAGGCAGTGTAGTTAAACTATTTTTAAAGACCTGTTCAAAAGCCAAAAACTTTAAAATACTCATATTCACTGTTGGATGAAAACGCAACCCACCTTTATAAGGCCCAATTGCAGAATTCATTTGAATCCTATACCCCCTATTAACTTGAATTTCGCCAGAGTCATCAACCCAACACACTCTAAAAGTAATTACGCGCTCTGGCTCAACCATTCTAAGAAGAATATTCTTTCCGTAATAAATATCATGTTTAACAATGTAAGGAAGTACTGTTTCAGCAACTTCCTCAACAGCTTGTAAGAATTCTGGTTCATTACCATTTCTTTGCTTAACAAGACCTAAAAACTCATTAATAATACTTTTCATACACATAAATTGTATTAATTTTAAAAAATATGTAATTTAACGGTACAAATATACGTTATCTTTAAAAATAACCTTGTTTATTTTTGATATTCGCAATAAATATTTTTTTCAGTGAAGCTCGAAATTGGAGATATTTGATTGTTAAGCGAGTTTTTATATATTTGTTAATTAATGCTCCAAAAAGTAAAGCCCTATTATGCTTAACTTAAAACCGTTAGTTATTTTATGTTGCTTGGTTTTTTTGAATCAAGTTGTATATTCTCAATTAGGCTTTTCCCATGAAATTGGTGTGATAGCAGGACCTGTTGAGTTTAGATCAGATTTTGGTAGTCGGTTTGATGAGGAAACAAATTTAGGTAACTCCGGAATAGGGATTGGAATTGTTCATTATATTAACTTTGCTTACAGAGCAGATTGTAATTGTTATTCAACAGACACTTATTTCAATGATCATTTTAAATTAAGAAATGAAATTTCTTGGAACTACACTAGGTTAGATCACCATGGTGAATGGGTTAAGCCAAAATATACTTCTGCCAATGCGGACAAATTGAGGACACATCATGGCGTTGCTGAAAATTTTGATATTGGAACACAACTTGAATATTTCCCTAGAAGTATTCGTTCCTTTCAAGCTTTTAGTTATTTACTTGCTCCTTATATAAGTTTAGGTATTCATTATACCTCATCCTCTCCACAGGGGTGGACAGATTATGGGGATCAAGATATTTTTAATGCAGCTAATATTTATTCTTACTGGTATCAAGACCCACAATTTTTACCCCCAGTACCCGCTGGAGAACAACGTGAATATCCTGTTGATGTAAATCCTTTTTCAGATTGGTCTATGGTGGCAAGTGTTGGTGCTCGTTACAAAATTGGTGTTTTATCTGACCTATTAATTGATTTACGCTGGCAGTTATACTTTAACGATTGGGTGGACGGATTTAACCATAAACTAAGCTACAACAAGTTTAATGATTGGTTGTTGTGGTTAAATGTTGGGTATATTTATTATCTAGATTAACGGAATCTGTTACTTTACCAACTTTAGCATTGATAAAACATACCCTAAATGCATCCCTTCATGAAATAAGATGAATTCTAAGGAATCATCAATATTAATTAGTGTATTTCCAGTGGTTGAAACCGTATATTCGTTAAAGTTTTTAAACGCATCTTTTTGATAATCTTTGGCAGTTTTTTCAATGGTAGTTTCAAGTAAACCTTTTATTAGGTTAACCTCTTCTTGAGAAACAGAACCTTCTGGCTTTGTACCTTTTTTATATTTTTCAATTAATTCATCACTTACCATTGTAGGAAGCCCTGAAAGTCTATAAGCCAAAAGTTGTTCAGTAACTACTATATGGCCAATATTCCAGATGATATTATTACTGAACCCTTTAGGAATTTTATTTAGTGCTTCTAATGATAATTTCTCTAAGATTCTTTTGAAAGATTTTCGTGTGCTTTGTAAAACGTCTAACGGAAAAGCCATAGTCTTTATTTTTTTGATAAATATAGTTTTAAATGATATAATTGCACTTATTTTTGTTTTAAATAGTTATAAAAATGAAAAAAGTTTATTATCTAAAAACTTGTAACACTTGTGTTAGAATTTTAAAAGAATTGAATCTCTCTTCAGAATTTATTCTTCAGGATATAAAAAAAGAGCCCATTACAGTTAAACAATTAGATGAAATGCATGCTCTATCTGGTAATTACCAATCTCTTTTTAGTAAGCGATCTAAACTTTACAAAGAAATGGGTTTAAAGGATCAAGTTTTAGAGGAACGTGATTTCAAGAATTATATACTTGAACATTATACCTTTTTAAGTAGACCCGTTATTATTGTTGATAACGAAATTTTCATAGGTAATTCCCAAAAAACTGTTGATGCTGTAAAGACAAAAATTAGCTAATAACGTAAATACATTAAAACATTTTTTATATTTTTTATTTTCTTCTAATACTATAGATCCGTAAAACTGAAATCTTTAAAAGCTTTATAAAAAGGATCTAAAACATTAAGGTTAACAAAAATGAGAAGTAGTATTCCAGAAACAATTATAGTAAGTATTGTACATATAAAACTATCTCGCCACAATAATCTATTCTTTTCTGAAATCATAGTAAAATTCAAACCTTAGCTAATTTAAACATTTTTTTAAAAGGCTCAATAATTCTTCACCATAGTAAAGAAATTATAAGTTCCTAACTTAGATAACTAAAATGCATAAAAAAAATCCAATATTTATATTGGATTTTTGAGTTGAATTTGAATATTTTTTAAGAACTCTTCTTTTCAATTGATATTCTAATTAAGATAGCCATTAGTACCCAAATTATCCAAGTTTCACCATGAGACATTTCATAATTAGACCCTGCTAAACGTGCTATTGTAAGAACAATATAAATAATGATTGGTGAAAGAATAAGTGACACTAAAAGATTGATGATGGTGTTTTTAATATCCATAATATAAAGAATTGGTTAGTATTGTAAAGATACTAAATATAAAAAGGTAAGTTTTCAACATAATAAACCACCTAATTTTTTGAGTGATTTTTTGCTCCAGTTCATATTGTTATTTCAAATTTTCTTAATAAAGAAATCATGAGGTTTTTTATTTGTTTAATCCATTTTATGTCATTATAGTAAGTAAAGTCAATATCACCATAATTGGGTATATTTGAATATAATATTTAAAGTCTTTTTTAAAGTTGCTCCTCTGGTTAGCCTTGAACCAATAACACTCTGGTTAACTAATTAAACGGATTAGAAAATTATTATGTGTTATTCTACTACATTAAGAAAACAAAGAAAAGAAGTTGAAAAGCGTCTTTATCAGGAAATAAATACTGAGTTTGAAATAGATTTTGAATACACCCCTTATTTCCATTTAAATGGATTCTCTCATGGCAATGTTTATATTATTAAAATGGATGAGCCTGATAGGATACACCCTGCAGCTTGGGGATTAGTTCCAGATTGGGGTGTACATAACCCTGAGGTATTCTGGAAAAAAAGCAACACTTTAAATGCAAGAGCCGAAAGTTTATTTGAGAAACCCTCATTTAAAAACAGTGCTAATGATAAACGCTGTTTAATTCTTTCTGATGGTTTTTACGAGCCTCATCATGTAGGCGGCGTCTCTATTCCTCATTTTTGCTATCAGCCTTCTAAAGAATACCCAGAAGGCGATTTATTCCTGTTTGCAGGTCTTTATAATGAATTAGACAATGATTTGTTATCTGCAACTATTATTACTGTTGAGGCAAATGATTTTTTTGCTGAAGTTCATAATAAAAAGAAACGGATGCCTTTAGTGCTGGCATATGATTTATATGAAGATTGGTTAGATAATGGGCTTAACCAATCTCAACTAAATGAATTAATGGCTTACGGGTTTACTAATAGAGATTTTAAAGCACATCCGATAAACAGGGATTTGTATTATAAAAAAAACGTTAACACAAATATACCTGAGATAATCAAACCTATAGATTATCCTGAATTAAACACATTGTTTTAATATGTAACTTGAGAAGGCTTAATTTGATTAGGCTCTTATCCTTCAAATCAATTTATCATGATTACTAGATTAGGGCGTAAAAAAAGAGCTACATTTCTGTAACTCTTTGATTTTAAAAGCTCCCTCTAATATTGTTTTGTCGAACCAATTTAATGAGGAACTAAAACGATTCGCTTTTTTGAATATTATTTTTAATAAATGAGATGGTACTCATTTAATATCTGGACTATTGAATTATTTACAATTACATGGAACCTAATAATTAATTTTCGTAATTTTCCTTTAAAAGTAATTTTCCATCTTCATCATAGTATCTCCATTCACCAATCATATGACCAAATTTATAAAATCCTTTTGCCCATAATTGACTATTTGGATGGTATTGCTCCCATAATCCATCTATATTTCCTTTACTATAATTTACTTTCCTTTTTAATTGACCACTTTCATAATATTCTTGCCAAAGCCCCTTTTTAGTCCCTTTATTGTAATTTCCCTTACTCTCAAGTATGCCATTAGAATAATATGCCTTCCACTCCCCATCCCTTTCTCCATCAATGTAACTTCCTTCAATTAAAAGTTGACCATTTTCATGTTTTTTTTGATAAAGCCCGTCACTAAGTTTTTCAATTAAATCAGATTCTTCATTTAATTGAATATTTTTTAATATCTCATTCCTTTGTGACATATCATCATGCGCTGTTGCTGCAATTTCTTTGTTATAATCCAACATATCCTTTACATCATTTTGTATTATTGGGTTTTTAGACTTATTAGTATTATTTATAGGAAGAGGTATATCAATATCATTACCAGATATCTCCATAACAGCACCTGTCGCAATTGCTACCCCTGAAACCAAAGAACCAAGTCCAGATTCCTTAGGGCTTTTATAGTCATTATTATAATGAATCCACCCTAAATTATCAGGCACACCATTTTTTACAAAAACATATTTTTGCACTTTTCCCTTTTTGTTATAACGAATTACTCTTCCCGTAACCAAAGTTGTATCTGTTTTTAAATAGAATAATCCCTTAATTTCTTTGGTGTCAGAAATATTAATCTCGTTATGGTTGATTTGTCCTTTACAAACAAACATTAAAGCAATAAAAATCAACGTAAATAATTGTTTCATAATTTATGCTTTTAATCATTTAATATTACGCCGTTATAATAAAACGCTAAATCTAAAAACCATAATAACCTGTGAAGGAAAGCATTATTGTTGGTTCTAACAATATAGAAAATAAAAGTGACAATAACCCATATAGAGTTTGTTAGAGCTATTTGAAACTGTAAAAGATATTTAAAAACAAAAAGTTCAACAGAAATGTTGAACTTTTTTCAATTTTGCTCCTCAGGTTGGGCTCGAACCAACGACCCTCTGATTAACAGTCAGATGCTCTAACCAACTGAGCTACTGAGGAAGATTGTTTTCCGCTTTTGCGAGCGCAAATATATATATAATTTTTAATTACTACAATGTAATTTTTAAAAAATTTTTAATCAAAAATAGCCTTGTAAATATCGTTTCCGTTGGCAAATAAAACTAGGGCTATTAAAATAAAGAAACCTACCATTTGTGCATACTCCATAAACTTGTCTCCTGGCTTTCTTCCGGACACCATTTCATATAATAAAAACATCACGTGACCACCGTCTAATGCTGGTATTGGTAACAAATTTAAAACCGCTAGCATAATAGATAAAAACGCTGTAATACTCCAAAATGCCTGCCAACTCCATACATTAGGAAAAATATCAAAAATGGCCTTAAATCCGCCAACACCTTTATAAGCACCCGTACTAGGTGTGAAAATAGCTCCTAATTGCTCCCAATAGGATACTAATCTATCTTTAGATTTTTTAAGACCAACTGGAAAAGATTCAAAGAAACCATATTCTTTGGTATCATATTGATAATACCCTAAAGCCTCTAAAGTTTTAGAAGTTGAACTTGCAGCATATACCAAACCAAGTTTAGCTTCTTCATTAATAGTTAAAGGAATATCTATTTCTGATTTATCTCTTACAACCTTTGCACTAACTTCTTGTCCTTTAAACTTCTCCAATGCTAACTTTACCTCATCGGCGTATTTAGTTTTATAGTCATTTAAAGCAACTACAATATCTCCCTTTCTTAACCCGCTATTCTTGTTAAACGACGTGTCTGGAACTTCAACTACTATAAAAGGTTCTCTTAAATTAATAAATCTTTTCTCTTTTGAATCTATTAACTGTGATAAAAAATCTTCAGGTAAAGTAACTGTAGACTGACTTCCATTTCTTTCAATGGTTATGTTCTTACCAAAAAGTACCTTCTCAGAAATTTCAGAAAAATTCTCAATTTCATACCCGTCAACTTCAAGAATTTTATCTCCTGTTAATAGACCCGCTTTATTGGCTACTGTACTCTCTATTAAAAGCCCATCCTTAATATTATCATTAGGCAAAAATTGGTCTCCATAGAAATAACTCATTCCTATATATATAAGAATGGCCAAAACAAAGTTAACCGTAACCCCACCAAGCATAATAATTAAACGCTGCCATGCAGGTTTAGATCTAAATTCCCACGGCTGGGGTTCTTGAGCCATTTGCTCAGTATCCATACTTTCATCTATCATCCCAGATATCTTCACATAACCACCTAAAGGCAACCATCCAATACCATATACTGTATCGCCAATTTTCTTTTTAAATAGCGAGAACTTTACATCAAAAAATAAATAGAACTTCTCTACTCTAGTTTTAAATGCTTTGGCCGGAACAAAATGCCCTAGCTCATGCAAAACAATTAGTAGCGAAAGACTCAGCAAAAACTGAGATATTTTAATAACAAACTCCATAAGTCTTCAATCAAAAATTTTGATAATCGCACAAAAGTAAGCTTTTAAACCAATTATAAAAAGATAATTAAGCTACGGCATAGGTTTTAACAAGAATTTAAACTTTAATAGTGTTTTTAATCAACTAAGTTTCACGTATTTTTGTGCTCTAATTTCTGTTTAAATGTTATCATTCTTCAAAGAATACAGAAGGTTTGCCATTGTATTTGCTGTTATTTCGGTTATCATTATTGCCATAATTTACAATACTCTTAATGTTTACCAACCTCTTCCTATTTTTCAACCAAATATGATTAGTACAGAATTGGTTGATAGCACCATTCAATACAAAAAGAAATACCATAAAATAGCCGATTTTTCGCTTACAAATCAAAATGGGAAAACGGTCACCCAAAAAGATTATGAAAACAAAATTTATGTGGCCGATTTCTTTTTTACCACTTGTAGAACCATTTGCCCGATTATGACTAAAAATATGGCAGATGTTCAAAAAGAAATTATGAATGACGATGACATCATGTTATTATCACATTCAGTTACTCCAGAAATTGATACGGTGGCCCAATTAAAACGCTATGCCATAGAAAAAGGCGTAAATGATGGAAAATGGAATTTAGTTACTGGTGATAAAAAACAAATTTACAGATTAGCCAGACAAAGTTATTTGGCTGTAAAAGACCAGGGAGATGGCGGGCCGTTTGATATGGTGCATACCGAAAACTTTATGCTTATTGATAAGAAACGACAAATAAGAGGTTTTTACGATGGCACGAATAAAGAAGATATTGACCGATTACTTAATGATATTACTATATTAAAAGAAGAATATATACCTTAAGTAAAGACGAAAAAAAAGGCTCTTTTTAAAAAGAGCCTTTTTTTAGAATTGATTATAGGTTTTACTTATTTGTAACGTCTTCTTGAATTCCAAACTATAGAGCTTGCGTTGCTAAAAGTTTTTGTCAATGTTCCTACTTTAGTTTCTACAACTACTTTTCGATTACTTGTTTTCATAATTTCTTAATTTATACTGCAAATTTAAGGCGCTTATAGACTTCAAAAAACAATCATATTGGCAGATTTATATGCTATATTAACACCTAAAAGCAAAAATACACTCAATTAACTCCAATATACTATCAATTATCAATTAAATGCGAGAAAAACTGGAACCGAAAACTCCTTTTAATAAACTTTTTACTTCTAATCTTTTATACTACTTTTGCTTCTTTAAAATCAATCTAAATAAGCTTGCAAGTTACTTTAGCACATCTTAAACGCGGTGAAAAAGGTATAATTACCGATGTTTCATCTAATGAAATTCCTTTAAAACTATTAGAAATGGGTTGTTTACCGGGTAATGCCGTAGAACTAGTTCAAGTAGCTCCTTTTGCAGACCCTATGTATCTTAATATTAATGGCTCTCACTTAGCTATTAGAAAGGAAACCGCCATTCATATTTTAATTGAAAAAATAGCTAATGAGTAAGCAAATCAATGTAGCTTTAATTGGAAATCCAAATACCGGGAAAACCTCTGTGTTTAATGCACTTACAGGATTAAACCAGAAGGTTGGTAATTATCCTGGTATTACGGTTGAAAAGAAACAAGGGGTTTGTAAACTACCTAGAGGAGTTAAGGCCCATATTATTGATTTACCTGGTACCTATAGTTTAAATGCCTCTTCTCTTGATGAGAATGTGGTTATTGAGTTGCTTTTAAATAAAAACGATAAAGATTTCCCAGACATTGCAGTAGTTGTAACTGATGTTGAGAATTTAAAGCGAAACCTTTTACTCTTTACTCAAATTAAAGACTTAGAAATACCAACGGTTCTTGTTATAAATATGGCAGATAGAATGTCCCGTAAAGGTATTTCTTTAGATTTAGATTATTTAGAAGAACAACTGCATACAAAAATTGCACTTGTAAGTACAAGAAAAGGAGATGGTATCGATAGGTTAAAAGAGCTGATAACACATCACAAAGATATTTCGGTTAAACCTTGTATAAATGCTTTACAAATAGATAAAGAATACTTTAGCAGTTTAAGTAAGGCTTTTCCAAATCAACTCTTATATAAACTATGGTTGGTAATTACTCAAGATGTGAATTTTGGAAAAACCGACAGAAAAGAAATTGAAGCTGTTGCCAATTTTAAAACCAAAAGTAAAAGTGATTTAAAAAGGTTACAGCAAAAGGAAACTATTAAAAGGTATCAGTTTATAAACAACATCCTTAAAAAAGGCCAAACTATAGACCTTTCTCAGGCTAAAGACTTACGTATTAAATTAGATAGAATTCTAACTCATAAGGTATGGGGGTACTTAATTTTCGCGGTTATTCTGCTTACTATATTTCAGGCCATATACGATTGGGCCGAAGTACCAATGGATTTCATTGATGGAGTTTTTGCATCTTTAAGTGAAATTTCAAAGAGGGCGCTTCCAAGTGGCGCATTTACAGATTTATTGGCAGAAGGCATTATCCCTGGTTTAGGTGGTATTGTAATTTTCATTCCGCAGATTGCATTCCTGTTTTTATTTATTGCTGTTCTTGAAGAAAGTGGTTATATGAGTCGTGTGGTATTTCTAATGGATAGAATCATGCGCAGATTTGGTCTAAGCGGGAAAAGCGTAGTACCCTTAATTTCTGGTACAGCCTGTGCTATTCCTGCTATTATGGCTACACGTAATATTGAAAGCTGGAAAGAACGTCTTATCACTATTTTAGTAACACCTTTTACAACTTGTTCTGCAAGACTTCCTGTTTATCTAATAATTATATCGCTTGTTATTCCAGAAGGCAGGTTTCTAGGCTTAAGCTATCAAGCACTAACACTTATGTTATTATATCTTATTGGCTTTGGAACCGCTGTTTTATCAGCCTTTATTCTAAATAAGATTTTAAAAATAAGAAGCAAAACCTTTTTTGTAGTAGAAATGCCGAACTACAAATTACCCATGTTTAAAAATGTGGCGCTTACAGTTGTAGAAAAGACTAAGTCATTCATTTTTGGTGCTGGTAAAATTATTCTCGCCATTTCAATTGTACTTTGGTTCTTAGCATCATACGGTCCAGGAGAAGAATTTAATAATGCTGATGAAATTATTAAAACAGAATATGCTTCTCAAAATCTAAGTGAAGACGATTTACAAAATAAAATTGCATCACATAAACTTGAGCATTCCTTTATTGGTATTACAGGAAGAACCATTGAACCAGTAATTCGTCCATTAGGATATGATTGGAAAATAGGAATAGCCATTGTTAGTTCTTTTGCGGCTAGAGAAGTTTTTGTAGGCACACTAGCTACCATATATAGTGTTGGTAGTGATGACGAAGACACCATTAAAAATAGAATGGCAGCCGAAATTAACCCTGTGCTTGGTGGTCCATTATTTACCTTTGCATCTGGTATTTCGCTGTTACTTTTCTATGCTTTCGCTATGCAATGCATGAGTACTTTGGCCATTGTAAAACGTGAAACTAATAGTTGGAAATGGCCTACTTTGCAATTAATAATCATGACCGCTTTTGCTTATGCGGTAGCACTAATTGCATTTCAATTTTTAAAATAAGGTATTAGTTAATTCGACCAATAGGAATATGAATAATATTGTTCAAAATATTCTAGTTTTTTCTGCTGTTGCTTTGGCTCTTGTATTTTTGGTTAAAAAATTCCTCATTAAAAAACCAAAGTCAAAAAAGGCTTGTGGTAACGATGATAACTGTGGTTGTCATTAGTCGTATTTAGTTTTCATTTTGGCGTTCCCACATCGTGGTCAGGCTTTCACTACTCGCTCCTCCTTTTGTCGGGAGCTCAAACATACCGTTCAATCCTTAACGCAATGCAAGAACTCTACTTTAATCCAATCAAATAACTGCAGGTTTTCGTACATTTAGCATTCTCTAAAAATCTAAACACTATTATGTTTCCTAAACAATTATTTTCTATTTGTATTCTATTAATATGTTTTAGCCTTAACGCACAAGTAAAGGGTAAATCAATTGAACTATTCGATAAAGATTTAAGCAACTTTGAAATTTGGCAAGGGGTTCCTCATTCATCAGTTAAAGATCTACCCGAAGGGACTTATCAGTCAGATAACGTGCATAACGGCACACCTGTTGGATTAAATAAAAATATCAAAAACGTGTTTTCAACTATTGCAGAAAATGGCGAATTAGTTTTAAAAATTTCGGGAGAAATTTATGGTGGATTAACAACAAAAGATACCTATGAAAATTATCACTTAAGTGTATTTTTCAAATGGGGTGATAAAAAATGGGAGCCAAGACTAGATGTTAAAAGAGATAGCGGTATTCTATACCATTGCTATGGTGCTCATGGTAGATTCTGGAATACCTGGAAAACCTGTCTAGAATATCAAGTACAAGAAAGTGATTTAGGTGATTTTATCCCACTAGGAGGTAATGCCGCTACTCCAAAAGTTGGCGGGCCTATTGTTGATATCCGTGGCGATTTTAAAGACGAAAAGAAATTTGATCCAGGTTCTGAAGTTTACTCAGAAGGTTCAGGATATATTCAAGCAGCATCAGAACATGATGCACCACATGGCGAATGGAATCATTTAGAAATCTATGTTATTGGTAACGATGCTGTACATGTTGTAAATGGAAACATCGTTATGGTTGTTGAAAATGCCAAAAACCCTGAAACGGGAAAACCATTAACAAGTGGGCAAATTCAAATTCAATCTGAAGCAGCAGAGTGTTATTATAAAAATCTGACATTAACACCTATTAAAAAATTTCCTAAAAAGATTAAAAAGAAGGTAAGGTTCAAGTAGGTCTAAATCTTATACCCAATACGAATATATTCCCTTGTTGCATTTAAACAAGGGAATTTTTTATTGCTGATTCTATTTTTTTAATTACATTTGAAAATATTTTTAAGCTTACTTAAATATTTATTAAAGCAAACAAATGTCAGTAGCAATAGAAAACTTTGTAAAAGCCATTTACAAAAACGGAATGCGTGATAATAATGACACCAAACCTGGTAACATTGCCAAAGAATTAAAAATCTCTAATGCCGCAGCCACTGATATGGCTAAAAAACTTGCTGCAAAAGATTTACTTGAGTATGAAAAGTACAAACCTCTTAAACTAACAGAGCAAGGAACTAAAGTAGCACTTTCAGTTATTAGGAAGCATCGCCTTTGGGAATCATTATTATTTAAAATGTTTGATATGTCTTTGCATGATATTCATCGAGAAGCTGAATTACTAGAGCATCAAACATCCGATTTGTTAGCTGATAAAATAAGTGAGTATTTGGGAAATCCCAAGTTCGATCCTCATGGTGACCCTATACCAAATGCTAAAGGTGAAATTACAACTGTAGATACTTCTATTTCATTGTCAAATGCCCAAGAAGGCAAAACCTATATCATTTCTCGATTGATGAGTGATGATAAAGAATTTTTCGATTTCTGTGCTCAAAACGGCTTGAAATATGGCAATACGCTGGTGGTTTCCAAACAATTCAGTAAAAATAAAATGACTCAAATTTTAATAAACAATAACACTATTTTACTAAACCAAGATTTTACATCTATTATTTACGTCAATGAAAACAATTAAAACACTAATATTTATCGGGTTTACAATTATATCTTTTTCACTTTTTTCTCAAGAAACAAATACCGATTTAGGGGCTATAGTTACCGACAGACCTGATGCTACAGAAGCCTCATCTACCGTTGGAAAAGGCATACTTCAATTTGAGACTGGAGGATTATATGAAACTTATGAAACCAACAACACCAAATTTGAAAATTACACCTATAACACCATGCTCATTCGTTACGGAATTCTAGATAATTTGGAATTTCGATTAGGTTGGAATTTCATTGAAGGGGTAACAAAAGTTGGTGGGAACAAACTTGATAATGTTATGAGTGGGTTATCACCATTACTATTAGGTGCCAAAATAGATATTGCTGAAGAAAACGGTTGCATGCCTGAAATTGCATTAATAGGACATGTATTCCCAGTTTTTAGCGCCTCAAAAGACTATCGTCCTGAATATACAGGCATTGATTTTAGACTTTCACTTTCGCACACCTTAAGCGAAAACTCCAGTTTGGGATATAACATTGGCGCTCAATGGGGAGATGATTCACTTGAAGCAGCTGCCATATATACAATAGCCTATGGCTATAGTTTTAATGATAAATTTGGAATGTATGTAGAACTATATGGTGA
The DNA here is from genome assembly GCF_008056315.1 of Seonamhaeicola maritimus. Lineage (GTDB taxonomy): Bacteria > Bacteroidota > Bacteroidia > Flavobacteriales > Flavobacteriaceae > Seonamhaeicola > Seonamhaeicola maritimus. Next base: position 583,377 of record NZ_VRKQ01000010.1, read on the forward strand.
TATGCCCGAAGATAGTTCAGCTAATCATTATTGGGATGCTGGTATGACCTATTTGGTAAATGATGATTTACAATTAGACACTTATTTTGGTACAAGTATTACTGATGGACAAGATTTGTTATTAGGCCTAGGATTTAGTTACAGAATTAAAAACACACAAAGCAAATAAATTTTTCAAATGAAAAAACATCTTATAATATTCTTATGTATTACTCTTCTTTTCAACTGTAAGAGTGAAAAAAAAGAAGATGGTAAATTAAATGTTGTTACCACAACTACTATGATTACCGATTTGGTGAAAAATATTGGAGGCAATCATATTAACTTACAAGGATTAATGGGGTCTGGTGTTGACCCGCACTTATATAAAGCTAGTGAAGGTGATGTTACCAAACTTGCAAATGCTGATGTTATATTTTACAACGGACTTCATTTAGAAGGTAAGTTAGTCGAGGTTTTTGAAAAAATGAAAAACAAGAAAACAGTTGCTGTTTCTGATGTTTTGGACAAAACCACTTTAATTGGTTCCGATTATTTTGCCTCAAATTATGACCCGCATATCTGGTTTAATATTGATTATTGGAAACAGGTTACAAACTATATTGTAAAAACACTTTCTGAAGAACTTCCTGAGCAAAAGGCAGTTTTTGAAACCAACGGTAAAAATTATTTAGGACAATTGTTAGCTTTACAAGAAAACGTAGAAACTACCATTAACACCTTACCTAAAAATCAACGAATTTTGGTGACAGCCCATGATGCTTTTAATTATTTTGGGAAATCCTTTGAATTTGAAGTAGTTGGTTTACAAGGATTATCAACTGCAACAGAAGCAGGAGTTCAAGATGTTCAAAACTTATCGGCTTTCATTATTGAAAAGAAAGTAAAAGCTATTTTTGTAGAGAGCTCGGTTCCAAAAAGAACTATTGAAGCACTTCAAGCTGCAGTAAGATCAAAAGATCATGAAGTTTCTATTGGAGGTACTATATATTCTGATGCCCTTGGTGATGCTGGGACTGTAGAAGGAACATACATAGGAATGTATGAATACAACGTAAATACTATTGTTAATGCACTAAAATAATGGCACAAAAGATAGCTGTAAAAGTAGACGATTTAACCGTAGCGTATAATTACAAGCCGGTACTGTGGGATATTGATTTAGAAATTCCAGAAGGTGTTCTTATGGCCATTGTTGGACCAAACGGCGCCGGAAAATCAACGCTTATAAAATCTATTTTAGGCATCTTAAAACCCATTGCTGGAAGTGTTAGTATTTACGACAAACCTTATGAAAAGCAACGACAATTAGTAGCATACGTTCCTCAAAAAGGGAGTGTTGACTGGGACTTCCCTACAACAGCTTTAGATGTAGTAATGATGGGAACTTACGGTAGTTTAGGCTGGATAAAACGCCCCAAACAAAAAGAAAAAAAGCAAGCATTGGAAGCCCTAGAAAAAGTGGGTATGTTGCCTTTTAAAAACAGACAAATAAGTCAGCTTTCAGGAGGGCAACAACAACGTATATTTTTGGCTAGAGCTCTGGTTCAAAACGCATCTATATATTTTATGGATGAACCCTTCCAAGGTGTTGATGCTACTACTGAAATTGCTATAATCAATATTTTAAAAGAACTCCGTAAAGCAGGAAAAACAGTGATTGTTGTTCATCATGATTTACAAACCGTTCCCGAATATTTTGATTGGGTAACATTTTTAAATGTAAAGAAAATTGCCACAGGTCCGGTTAAAGACATTTTTAATGACGATAACTTAACTAAGACTTACGGAATTAATTATAAAGTTAGTATTCAGGAATAACTCAATGGATTTTTTAGAGTACATACGACTTGTCTTTACAGACTACACCCTAAGAACCATCACTCTGGGAACAGCTATTTTAGGTGCTGTTACGGGTATGTTAGGAAGTTTCGCTGTACTCAGAAAACAAAGTTTATTAGGCGATGCTATTTCGCATGCGGCCTTACCTGGTATTGCAATTGCTTTCTTAATAACTGGAACTAAAGATAGTAATGTTTTACTCTTAGGGGCTCTAATTAGCGGGCTTATTGGAACATTTTGGATTAGAGGAATAATTACCAAAACACATTTAAAATCTGATACTGCTTTAGGATTGATTCTATCATTATTCTTCGGATTCGGCATGTTGCTTTTAACCTTTATTCAAAAACAACCTAATGCTAATCAGGCAGGATTAGATAAATACCTCTTTGGTCAAGCTGCTACTTTATTGGAAAGTGATGTTTGGATGATGGCTACTGTAACTGGCATATGTCTTATAATCTTATTACTATTCTGGAAAGAATTTAAAATGCTTTTATTTGATGCCGATTTCACTAAAACCCTTGGTTTCAATACTAAGGCTATTGACATCTTAATAACTAGTTTTATAGTGTTGGCCATTGTTTTAGGACTTCAAACAGTTGGTGTTGTTTTAATGAGTGCTATGTTATTAGCGCCTGCTGCTGCCGCAAGACAATGGACCAATAGTTTAGGCAAAATGGTGTTTTTAGCAGCTATTTTTGGAGCTCTTTCAGGGGTTTTTGGAACAGCGGTTAGTGCTACACAAAACAACCTGTCAACAGGTCCTGTAATTGTAATTATTGCTAGTGTTTTTGTACTGGTTTCATTTGTGTTTTCTCCAAGCAGAGGACTACTTTTTAAACAAATACGATTCATTAAAAATCGTCGTGATTTAAAACTTAATAAAACTCTAGCGTTTATGTATGGTATTGCTGAAACGCATGAAAACATATCACATCCACATACTGTCAAAATACTTAATAACTTCCAAGGATTTACAAAAGGTACGCTTCAAAAGTTAGTACATAAAAACTACGTTACTTTAGAAGGCAACATGTGGAGTTTAACAAAAAAAGGGTTTCAAGCTGCTTCAAATTTGTATAACCAACAGAATGATGATGAGTAGTGCGCAAATAGAAATACAACTCATTGCAAGTTTAGCTGCTATTGCTTGTGCTATTCCAGGAACATTTTTGGTTTTGCGCAAAATGGCTATGATTAGTGATGCCATTAGTCATTCTATTTTACCTGGAATTGTAATTGGCTTTTTTATTACCCATGACCTCAACTCGCCTTTACTTATTTTATTGGCAGCCGCAACAGGAATTATTACAGTAATTTTAGTAGAGTACATTCAAAAAACAGGATTGGTAAAAGAAGATACCGCCATTGGCTTAGTATTTCCAGCGTTGTTTAGTATTGGTGTTATCTTAATTGCCAAAAATGCCAATGATGTGCACTTAGATGTTGATGCCGTTTTATTAGGTGAATTGGCTTTTGCACCCTTTGATAGATTTATAATTTCTGATATCGATTTAGGCCCAAAATCTTTATGGGTTATTGGTAGTATTTTAATAGTTACCATTGGCTTACTCTTCGCATTCTTTAAGGAATTAAAAGTAAGCACCTTTGATGCTGGTTTAGCAGCATCATTAGGGTTTTCTCCAGCCATTATGCATTACGGATTAATGAGTATTGCATCGGTTACAACAGTAGGAGCATTTGATGCTGTTGGTGCTATTTTGGTAGTTGCACTTATGATTGCTCCAGCGGCTACTGCATACCTACTTACTAACAACTTAAAGCGCATGCTTCTTTACGCCATTGGCTTTGGTGTTTTTTGTGCCATATCTGGTTATTGGGTGGCGCATTGGTTAGATGCTTCCATTGCCGGTTCTATAACCACCATGCTAGGTATTATCTTTTTATTGGTTTATTTATTTGCTCCTAACAAAGGTATTATTGCGGTACTATACAGAGAAAAACAACAACGTACCGAAGTGTCGTTATTAACCTTTTTATTGCACTTAAAAAACCACAACGAGGAAGAAGAACGCCATGTAAACCATCTAAACGAACACATTAATTGGCAAAAAGTACGCAGCAAAACGGTATTAGAATTAGCGCTTAAGAACAATATGATAGTTGTTGATAACAATATAGTATCTCTAACCGAAAAGGGTAATGATTTCACCTCACAGGCCATTGATTATATCATTACCAATGAAGATGCTGAAATAGAACACATGAAAGACGACTTCTTTTTGTTTAGGGGGTAAGTTTTGAATATATTGGTATATGGTTCAGCACAACGAACTTGGTAAAAAAGGGGAGCAATTAGCGGTTGATTTTCTTATTAAAAAGAATTATAATATCGTTGAACGCAATTATCGCTTTGATAAAGCTGAAGTGGATATTATTGCTAAAAATGGAGACACTTTAGCTATTGTAGAAGTAAAAACACGTTCAAGTACTGACTTTGGGAATCCGCAAGATTTTGTAAAGCCAAAACAAATAAAAAATTTGGTAAAAGCAGTTGATGAATATGTTACTGTAAATGGTTTAGATGTGGAAGTTAGGTTTGATATTATCGCCATTGTTAAGGAAGAGAATAAATTCAATATTGAGCATTTAGAAAATGCCTTTTATCACTTTTAATCGTCTTCCAAAAACTTGTTTAAATCTTCAAAATCTTCAGGCTTACCGATAATTTTTTTGTCCTTATCTAAAATGAAATATGTTGGAGTAGCGGTAACGCTGTAATCATTACCAATTGGATTTTCCCACTTTCCTTCTCCATAAACATGAATAAATTCAGGGTAATTGGTTATAAGGTCTTTCCATGGATTTGGTTCTTCTTCTAAGGCAATTGCTATAACCTGAACTTTATCCTTACTTTTTCCTTTTAAATAAGTTTGAAGCAATGGAATTTCATCTAAGCAATGGGCACAGGTGCTATTCCAAAAAACGAGTACATAATGTTCCGCATCATTTAATTCACTTAACTTTTTAAGCTCGTTTTTTGCACCTTCACCAACTTCAAAAGAAAAGTCTGGAGCTATTTTACCAATCGATACATTTTCATACCTAATTAAAGCATTCAACAATTCCTGATCGTTCATAGCTACCGCAATATCCATTAAATATTCTTCAGAAATATAGTTGGCCACAGTCTCAAAATTTAAGTCTACCATTTGTTGCCATAGACTAACCCATAGAATGCGCTTAACACCATTTGGAGCTTCATTCATAGCTTTATTAACAACATCAATATTGGTTTTGTAATTAACTATTTCATCATCAGAATCTATAGTCATTCCAAACACATAGTTTAATACTCTTTCTTCTAAAAAGTTTGAACTTTGCAGGGTTTCATTGGTAAAATCTACATAATCAAAATAATGATCTTTTAAATTGTTTACATATGTTTTTACATCTTCAAACCCTTCAGGTGTATATGGTTTATTAGCTTTAATAAACTCCAAAACAATGTGGTCTTTTGCAGCTTCCTCATAATTCTTTTGAGTGTCTTTTTGAGTTTCAAATATTTTAGCCAATGCCAAAGTATCTGTACTTTGTTCACTAAAAAACTTACCAATACTATGGGTTACCATAGACATACTATTGGTATAAGAAGCCAATAATTTATTTTCTAAAGAAGTCAAAAATTTAGCACCAGTTTCTGAATTAAAAGTAAGCTCAACATCTTCTTTCCCATTGTAAATAATATCGAAATTGTAATCTTCTTGAGGAATGGCATATACCAATCTGTACATACCTTGAGTTACCGTAGAATCTAATTGAATTATGAAGCTTCCATCTTCTTTTACCTCGGCATTGGTAATGTATTCTGACACCGTGGGAGTCACTTTATACAACAAAGCTACATTATAATCTTCTGCCGGTGAAAAGGTTCCTTTTATTGTGTGTTGCGCAAAAATTACTGTTGGCAACAACATTGAAATTATAATATGTTTTAAAGCGCGTTTCATTTATTTAATTAAGACAATAATCAAGCCACAATGGGTTTTAATATCTTTAAGGCTTTATCCACCGAATTTACACCTTCAAAAGTAAGCAATAATCGCAAGCCTTTACGGGTTTGCTTCTCCTTCATTTTACAAACACTTGAGTTTGATTGCACATACTGAAGCACTTTTGTAAAAGACGAACTCTGATAAAAACTACTTTGTTGATCACTAATAAAATACCCTACAAATTTACCTTGTTTCATGATGATTTTTTCAAACCCTATTTTAGTAGCAAGCCACTTAATTTGGACACTGTTTAGCAAATCGGTCACTTGTTCTGGTAATTCACCAAATCTATCAATTAATTCCTTTTCAAAAACTGACAATTCTTCCTCAGTTTTTAAGGCATTTAATTGTGTATACAAACTCAATCTTTCTGCAATATTGTTTACATAACTATCTGGAAAAAGCAGTTCGAATTCTGTATCAATAGTAACTTCTTTCACATAAGTTTTATCCTCTTCAGATTCATTATACAGGTCTTTAAACTCATTCTCCTTGAGTTCTTCAATAGCCTCATTCAGTATTTTTTGGTAGGTATCAAATCCAATTTCGTTTATAAAACCACTTTGTTCGCCACCAAGTAAATCCCCAGCACCACGAATTTCTAAATCTTTCATGGCAATATTGAAACCACTACCTAATTCAGTAAACTGTTCTAGAGCTGAAATACGTTTACGAGCATCATCAGTCATAGCAGAATACTCTGGCGTTATAAAATAACAGAATGCTTTTTTATTGCTTCGTCCTACTCTTCCGCGCATTTGGTGCAAATCACTCAACCCAAAATTATTGGCATTATTGATAAAAATAGTGTTGGCGTTAGGAACATCTAATCCGCTTTCAACGATGGTTGTACTCACCAAAACATCAAAAGCACCTTCCATAAACTGCAACATAAGCTGTTCTAGTTTTTTACCTTCCATTTGTCCGTGGCCAATACCAATTTTGGCATCCGGCACCAAACGTTGAACCATACCCGCTACCTCTTTAATATTCTCAATTCGATTATGAATAAAAAATACTTGCCCGCCACGTTGAATTTCATAACTAACCGCATCACGAATAGTTTCTTCATTAAATCTAATAACGTGGCTTTCTATTGGATAACGGTTTGGTGGCGGCGTTGTAATAACCGACAAATCCCGGGCTGCCATTAAGCTAAATTGTAGCGTTCTTGGAATAGGTGTTGCCGTTAGCGTTAACACATCTACATTTTCCTTTATAGTCTTTAACTTCTCTTTTACGGCAACTCCAAATTTCTGTTCTTCGTCAACAATTAATAAGCCTAAATCTTTAAACTTTACATTTTTATTTACCAGCTGATGTGTGCCAATAATTATATCTACTTCTCCTTTTTCTAAGGCATCTAAGGTTACACGCTTTTCTTTAGCAGTTCTGAATCTGTTCAAATAATCTACCACCACAGGAAAATCTTGTAAACGTTTTCTAAAAGTTCTAGAATGTTGATAGGCCAAAATAGTTGTTGGTACCAAGACTGCTACCTGTTTACCATTATCTACCGCTTTAAAAGCTGCACGAATAGCAACTTCGGTTTTACCAAAACCAACATCGCCACAGACCAGACGATCCATAGGGCGTTCGCTTTCCATATCGGCCTTAATATCAGCCGTGGCAGTACTTTGGTCTGGAGTATCTTCATAAATAAAAGAAGCTTCCAGCTCATGTTGCATATAACTATCAGGATTGTATTGATAACCTGTTTCAGTTTTTCTCTTTGCGTAAAGTTTTATAAGATTGAAAGCAATATGCTTAACCCTAGCTTTTGTTTTTTGCTTTAAGGTTTTCCAAGCAGTACTTCCAAGTTTGTATATTTTTGGAGGCTTTCCATCTTTACCATTATACTTTGTGATTTTGTGAAGCGAATGAATGCTCAGATATAAAACATCTCGCTCTCCATAAATCAACTTAATGGCTTCCTGCTTTTTACCTTCAACATCAATTTTTTTAAGCCCTCCAAAACGACCAATACCATGATCTATATGAGTTACATAATCACCAACATCTAAATTAGTGAGTTCCTTTAAGGTTATGGCTTGCTTTTTAGCATACCCATTTTTAATGTGGAATTTATGATAACGCTCAAATATTTGATGGTCTGTGTAACAGACTAGCTTGTTATCATGATCTACAAAGCCCTGATGTAAAGATTGAACAATAGTTTTATAATGAACCTCTTGCTCTACATCTTCGAAAATATCATGAAACCTTTTAGCCTGCTGTTCACTAACACAAGCTATATAATTGGTAAATCCTTTATTGTGATTTGTATTTAAATCATCAATTAAAAGATTGAATTGTTTATTAAATGCTGGTTGGGGTGTGGTGTTAAATTGAATAATATCAGACTCTACGTTTTGCTCAGAATTACGAAAGACATTTTGTGTCCCAAACTCTAAAATAGTATAGTCTAATAATTGCTTTTTTAGCAATGTTGCATTGCAAAATAATTCGGCTGGCTCATCATGTTTAAGCTCTGTAGATAGATCTTTAAAAGCATCTTCTGCTTTTTCAAAAAAATCATCAATTCTTGAAAAAAGTAAATCCGCATTCTTTAAACAAACCACCGTTTTTTGGGCAATATATTTTAAAAAACTTTGACGACTTTCTTCTAAAAACTTGTTGGCAACATTAGGAATAATACTAATTTTCTTTATCTGCTCAATAGATAATTGCGACTCTACATCAAAGGTTCTTATACTATCTACCTCGTCACCAAAAAACTCAATTCTATAGGGCTCATCATGTGAAAATGAAAACACATCAACAATGCCACCACGTACTGAAAACTCACCTGGTTCTGTTACAAAATCAACACGTTTAAATTGGTATTCAAATAAAATTTCGTTTACAAAATCTATAGATAAATTATCATTAACTGCTACTTTTAAAGTATTTCGTTCTAACTCCCTACGGGTAACTACTTTTTCAAAAAGCGCATCAGGATAGGTTACAATTATTGCCGGTTTTTTCCTTGAGTTAATCCGGTTTAAAACCTCAGCTCTTAAAAGTACATTGGCATTGTCTGTCTCTTCTATTTGGTAAGGACGTCTGTAACTACCCGGGTAGAACAACACATCTTTATCATTAAGAAGTTGCTCTAAGTCATTTAAGTAATGAGCCGCTTCTTCTTTATCATTAAAAACTAATAAAAATGGTTTTTCTGCAGTTTTAAAAACGCATGAAATAACATAGGAAAACGAAGACCCTACTAAACCTTTTAAATGCGTTTTACTTTGAGATTGGGCAATAGCATTCTGCAGATTTTGCGTTTGCAAAGTCTGTTCATAGGTTTGCGAGAGATTTGAAATACTCACTTGATTGATTCCCTTTTAACGAATGCAAATATAATATATAGCTTGATTTAAAGAACAATGAATTTTGGTATTATTTTGCGTTAGGGATTGAGGCATTTGTTGGAGCTCCTCCTTGAGAGCGACTACCGAAAGCCCGACCCTTGTGGTAACGCCCAAAAAATTAAAATTTGGGTTTAAAATCTTAAAAATAATATGTACGTTTGCAGCAGCATAAAAACAATAATATATGTCGATTTCAGATTTATTTGATAGTGGATTTAAAAAGCGTAATGAAAGTCATTTTGCGTCAATAGTTAGAGTAGCGATGGCAGATGGCATAATTACAGATGATGAAAAAGCGTTTTTAATTAGGTTAGCTAATAATTTATCTATTTCAGAAGGTGAGTATAAAGCTATTTTAAAAGATTATAAGTCGCATCCTATAAATCCGCCAGTATCTTATGATAGACGATTAGAGCGTTTATATGATTTAGTACGTATGGTATATGTGGATGATATTCATGGTGAACCAGAAGATTCACTTCTGAAAAAGATTGCCGTTGGATTAGGCTTTCATGCAGTAAACGTGAAATACATAATTGATAAAGCTTCTACACTTGTTAGTCAGGGAGCAGATTTAGACAATTTTGTGGACCAAATAAAGAATATGAATAGATAGAAAGTATAAAAAACTATCATATTTAAAGCGTCCAACTTTTGTTGGACGTTTTTTTTTGAAAAAACATTAGTATTAAGTGAGTAAAGATTTTAAAAACTAAAATATAGGCCTTTGAAGTATAAGCAACTGGGAGACAAGCTTTTGCCAAAAACCTCAAGCATCTGCTAATAAGCGGACAGGGATTCTTTTATCTAAATTTATACATAACTACCTGATTATCTTTTGATTAAAACATAAAAAGTTTTGTTATTTAAAAAATAGTTCTAATCTTTGCATCGCAGTTTTAAACAAACTACTGCAACAAAAAAATAAGAAGTCATGTTACAACATAGTATACTCTTTAAAAGAGCGTATAGTGATCTTGAGTCACTCATGAGACTTCGGTGTTTTCTGTAGATTAACTTTCCAGAAAAAAATCCGAAGCAAGTAAACTGTTTCGGATTTTTTATTCCTAAAATTTTAGAATACAAGTCTGAATCGGTTTTAAGAGCCACTATTTAGTGTGCATTTAAAACAGGTCTGTAAAGACTATTACAAAACAAGGAATTGTTGCCCCTAGCATTGGGTAAAAACAAATGCCTGAAAATTTAAAACAATGGAAAATAATTTACATAACAACTATTTATTTAAAGCTTTAGATGCTTATCCATATGAGTTGGAAAAAGCTGCTGAAGCTCTAAACTATGCTTTATCTTATGAACCAGAAAATGTAAAAGCCTTATGCTTAATGGCCAAATTACAAAGTGAGCAATTAGGCAATTACGAAACTGCAAAAGCTTACTATGAAAAAGCTTTAACGGTGAAGACTGATTATCCTGATATCTACCCAGATTTCATAAGATTATTAGTAAATAATGATGATTTTGTTGAAGCACAAAAATTAATAGATTTTGCAATGACTATTAAAGGAATTGATAAAGCTAGTATTCAATTAAACCAAGGTTATTTACACGAAGTTTTAAGTGAATTTGAAAAAGCAGAAGACGCTTTAAAAGAAGCCAAAATGTTTGGGCTTAACAATGACTTTTACTATTACGTTGATGAAGTAATTAAGCGTGTAACCAAAAAACGTGAAATTAAAAACAACAAAAATAGAACCAAGGAAACTGTTGAAAAAAATGACATTGAAAACCCTAAAACCAATTGGTTTCAAAATAGATTGAACAATTTACTATAACACAATTAAAAGATATTTTCTCTGGAAAATAGTGGCTTTATAAATGCAAGGGTATTTATACCCTTGCATTTATTATTTCTTATAAAAAGGTGTTCGCTTTGCTAGATACTTCAATGTGATTTTATAAGCGTCCTGAGTATTCCAAAATGCCGTGTGATTTTGGCTAAAAATATTGTCTCCTCTATCATTATAAATATTCATCATCATAGATGTTGCATAGTTTTGAATAGCTGTTGAAGAACTACTTGTTGTCGTTTTTCTTTTCCCATCACTAAAAATATTTCCAATTAATTTCCCATGTTTATCTATATGCAATTTATCATTATTCTTTGTTGTCTTAGAAGTAGAATTACTAAAGACACTTTGAGTTGTTTTCTGAACAGAAACTGTTCCCTGAATAACATATTCTACTTCTAAAATATTCGCAATTTCCCCCATAGTATAACCTTGAATATTATTATTGTTTACTCCAGCCTTAATAAGCAATGCATTTGTAGTCTTAGGGTCTTGATATTTTAAACCACTATTGTGCTTGTTAAAAAACGAAAAGGTTTCGGCTTGAATCCTTTCTGAAATTGCCTTTGAACCGTTGCTTTCATCCTTTATATAAGCAAAAGGAAGCACTGCAACTTTGTTATGGTGGCTTTCCAAATTATTTTGACCACTGCTTTTGGCAGAAGGTAGTTTATTAAAAAACTCAATCCTGCCTGATCCGAATGTGATTTTAACAATATCAGCCTTTTTGACTTTATATTCTATAGTTTCGTTTTTATACACAAACTCAATAGCATCATCATCAATAGCTTTTACACTACCCTCCATTTCTTCTCCTGTCGTTTTTAAAATGATATCATAATTTTGAGCAAAAGAGGAAAAGGATATAAAAACAATAAACATAAAAACTAAAAAATGCTTCATAACTAAATTTTTAATGGTTGGTTGTCTATAAATATAATTATTTCTTCTGAATAAATAATATTACACAGAATGCAACAACCTGCAATTGTTTTTTAAACTGACTGTAACTAAACATCTTAAATGAAATCAAAACAACAGGCAAACCCTAAAAAAATAAAATTTAAAAAACCACAATTCCCTACCTTTGAAACCCTATGAACGATTATTTTAAATCTGTTATTCTACAAAAAACTGGAGCCTCATCTTTAAAGGAAAAAGAAGTCATTCAAGAATTATGGAGTGGTTATGGTAAAATTATACGTATTGCTCTAGAAAACTCGCCTATAGAAAGCGTTGTTGTTAAGTATGTACAGTTACCTATTAGCAATAATCACCCAAGAGGGTGGCATACTGATATTGGGCATCAAAGAAAACTAAAATCTTATGAAGTAGAAACCACATGGTACAACCAGTATAGCAAAAATAGTATGGCACGTTTGCCAAAATGTTTTACTATGGAGCGCCATCAAGATGAAGTGCTTATAGTACTTGAAGATTTAGACAAAGCAGGTTTCCCATTACGAAAACAAGATGTAGCATGGACAGATATAGAAACTTGTTTAGAATGGTTGGCACAATTTCATGCTAGTTATTTGGGAAAAATACCTAACGGACTTTGGAATGTTGGTACCTATTGGCACTTGGAAACTAGACCTCAAGAATTAGAGGTTTTAGAAGATAAAGCCTTGAAAAATGCCGCAGCTGCAATTGACAATAAACTCAACAACTGTAACTTTCAAACATTTGTTCATGGCGATGCTAAATTGGCAAACTTTTGTTTTTCTAAAACAGGGCAAGTGGCAGGTGTAGATTTTCAATATGTAGGAGGTGGATGTGGTATGAAAGATGTTGCTTATTTTATTGGTAGTTGCCTCTATGAAAGTGATTGCGAGCGCATGGAAACTAAAATACTAGACACTTACTTTAGCTATTTGCATAAAGCGCTTGGTGAAAAAAATGGAGCACTAGAAAATGAATGGCGTCCTTTATATCGTGTTGCATGGGCAGATTTTCATCGGTTTTTAAAAGGCTGGAGCCCCGGCCATTGGAAAATTAATAGTTATAGTGAACGCATAACTGCCAAAGTCATTGAAAATCTATAATAATGAACTTACAACATTTAGCAAATATTGCTATTGAAGCTGCCACTTCAGCTGGAAAAGTCATTCAGAAATATATGAATGATAACATAACTTTAGAGACAAAAGAAGGAGGTTCTTCCTATGCCTCTCAAGTAGTAACAAAAGTAGACCGTGAATGCGAAAGTATTATTTTGTCGCATTTAAAACCAACTTGTGAAGCACACGATATTGGTTTATTATCTGAGGAAACCACAGATGATGGTAGCCGACTTGAAAAAGACTTCTTTTGGTGTGTAGACCCAATGGATGGCACATTGGCATTTATTAATAAACATACTGGGTTTTCTGTATCTATTGCTTTAATCTCTAGAGATGGCACTCCGATTATTGGTGTTGTTTTTGACCCTAGCACAAACACCTTATACCATGCTGTAAAAGATAACGGTGCCTACAAAAACAAAAAAATATGGACCATTAAAAACACAAATGATTATTTAACCTATACCACTGATAAAAAACTAAAGGACACACCTAAATCTGATGAAATTAAAGATATTCTGAATAATCATTTAACTAATTTTGGCTTAAAAGGCATTAAAGAAATATCTGGATTAGGTGCGGTAATGTGTGCTATTTCAGCTTTAGAAAATAGGCCTGCATGCTTTTTAAAACTTCCAAAGAAAAGTAAAGGAGGAGGTAGCATTTGGGATTATGCTGCTACAGCCTGTATATACCAAGAATTGGGTTTACCCGTAACAAGCTTTAACGGCGAAACATTAGATTTAAATAATAAGGATAATACTTTTATGAACGAATACGGCGTTTCTTATTCAAACTTAAATTAAGGAGAATATATGCCACGCATAAAACACCACGCCGTATTTAATAATTTTATAGGTTTCTAAAACTAGCTAATAGTTAGTATCTTGTATGAAAACTAAACTATATGCAAACCAACCGCCGAAAGTTTCTAAAAACAGCTGCATTAACTGGGGCCGCTTCTACCTTATTACCTTTTACTTCCTGTAAACCTGAAAGTCCTACAACGCAGATTAACAATTCTATTGATTATACTTTAATAGACGAAGCCTTAAATAAACCTGTTTTAAAAAGAGAACTGTTTTCTAATCCTGTAATCATTGAAACTATAGAATTGCTTCGGGATAGAGATAACTTTATTTGCAGGGTAAGGTCCAAAGATGGTGCCGTTGGCATTTCAATAGGGCATCCTTTTTATACTGAAATTGGGTATCCCATGTTTAACCGAGTCAAAAGGCATTTTATAGGCAAAGACGCCCGAGACTTAGATACATTAATTCATAACGCAGCTGTAGGTAACTACAGATTGCATGGCATTCCTTTAAACGTTCAAATGGCAACGCTTGAATTTGCTATTCTGGACATGTTGGGAAACATTGCCAACAAACAGGTGGGGCAAATCATTGGTGATATTCACAATCAAAAAGTATCTATTTATTTAGGCACTAGAATTAATGAACTTAGAAAAAGAGAACCCGAAGAATCCCTTGAATTGATGTACCAAGATTGGGAAGAAACCAAAGCCAAAGCCATAAAATTACGTGCAGGTGTTGGAAATAATGTTGGAAATGATAGAGACATCGCTCCCGGAAGAACAGAAAAACTGGTAAAACTTGCCCGAGAAAAATTTGGTGATGACATGAATTTAATGATTGATGGCAACGGCACTTACACCGTGGATGGTGCTATCAAATTAGGGAAACTGCTGGAAGAATATAACTATTATTTTTATGAAGAACCTATCCCCTATGAATGGTATGAAGAGCAAAAACAAGTCCAGGAAGCCCTAAACATTCCAATGGCAGGTGGCGAGCAAGAGTCTCGTCTTCATACTTTCAGGTGGTTGATAGCCAATGATGTTTTTCAGGTGGTACAACCAGATATATTCTATTTCGGCGGGATGATTAGAACTAAACAAATCTCTCGAATGGCACAGGTTATGGGACAAACCATAGCACCTCATATGTCATCAGGAGGCCTTGGTTATTTATACATGCTACATATGGTTTCGGCATGTCAAAATGCAGCCGAATTTCATGAGTTTAAAATGTTTGCAACCAAAGATGCTAACGGAACAGTTATACCTGTTGAAAGTAAAGCAGAACCTTTTGAAAGTATTGATGGTGTCATTAATGTCCCGACCGGTTCCGGCTTCGGTATAAATATTGATCCTGATTATATTAAAACTCATAAACCGATGGCATTATAAATTAGTCATTTACAAATGCTACAATACGCAAAGGCGCTCCGCTACCACCTTTTATTTTCATTGGTAAAGCAACCACATCAAAACCTTTTGAAGGTAATTTATCAAGATTGGTTAAATTCTCAAAAGCTGGAATATTTTCAGACAACAAAATCACATGCGCTTTAAAAAAATTTGATTGGCCGTAGTCAATACTTGGTGTATCAAGCCCAATAGAATTGATATTTCGGTTTTCTACCAACCATTTTGCAGCTTCAGGTGACAACCCAGGAAAGTGTAATAACTTAACCGCCTCGGGACCACGCTTGTCCGTACCTAAATATTTCTTCTTATCTGGATAGTACTTAGAAAATCCCGTTTCCAATAACACAATACTGCCATCAGGAATTTGCATACTGTTCTTCTTTTCCCAATTGGTGAAATCTTCAATTCTTATCAAATAGTCAGGGTTTTCTAGAGCGAGCTCAGACACGTCAACTTTAATGGCAGAACCGATTAGTTTTTCTAAAGGAATTTCATTTACATACTGTTTATTAGCGGCAAAGTGTATAGGAGCATCTATATGGGTGCCTCCATGTTCAGCTGTAGTAAAGTTATTGGCAGCATAATAATAACCATGGTCTGTATGTCCTTCGGCCACAACATCCATTTCAAATTCTTTGGCGGTCACCCAATACACGGTTTCTTCGGAAAACTCATGGGTTAGATCTATTATTTGCCTTTTTGAAGGTCTGGGTGCTTCAGGTTCCTTTTTACAACTAAAAAAAATTACAAAAGTGAGTAGCGTTGAAATTATAACAGTCTTCATCTTAAATATCTTAGTTAAACACTTAAAGATAAATAAAATACAGCGAAAGGAAATTTACATCTACTCGTAATTGGTAGTAATCTCAACAACCCCATTACCACCTCTCATGCCCCAATGAGCTGCTTCATTACCCATTAAAACCTTAAGGGTTTTAACTTCTATGGGGTGTACTCCAGAAATATCATTTATAACAATCCCGTCAACCACTAATAATGCATAAAGACTAGCATTAATAGAGTTCAACCCTCTGGAGTCAAGGATGATTTGAGGGCCCGTAGCCCCAAAATCTCCCGGTTCTGCAGCTTCAACTATAGAAGGATCAACCACTTTAGCTTGCGGGTACACATACTGAACAACATCATAAATAGTGGCTAGCTGGTCAAAATTTTGGTTATAATCTAATAAGTTTTCCACACAATAGTTCAATTCATCCTTGGACATATGCTCACTTTTAACAACATCTTTATAAGCCTCTTCTTCTTGAATAACTATTAAATTTATAAAAAGATACTCCTCACCTTTTATTTTAATGCGTTGAGAATGAAAGCCTCCGCCATAAAATGATAACTGATCATTTTTGTTACATACTATTGAGAACTTTCCATCTGCATCAGACAGGACTTCAACATTTGTTTTCTTTGAAGTAACTTTTATATTCTTTAAAGGGTATTTTTTAAAAGCTACAATTTCACCATTTACAGTATGGTTTTGAGCCATACAATAACTGGTGCCTAATAAAAAGAATAAGGCTAAACTAAGAGTGAAAGATTTCATGATTTTCGCGGTAAGAAAATTAAATACTAATTTAATAATTTAAAGCGACATTAAATAATCTTTAAACCTCTTTTGTTACTAAAAAAGCCTCCGAATTATCGGAAGCTTTTACAATGTTAAATATCAATCTTTAATTAGTTAACCAGCAGGGTATAATGTGGTGTTGGGTTAAGAGGACAGAAATATACATACTCTCCTTTTGTTAACTTGGTGGGCTTTGTTTTTTGTGTTTCACCCTCTTTTACAACTTCAGTTACATAGGCTGTTTTTATATGATTTTCTGGATTACTTGCATCTTTCCCTTTTTGGACTAAAACCAAACCTACTTCTTTAGCAGCATGATTATTTGATACTTCAAACACATAAGTACCTTCATTCACGGTTATTTCTTTTTGCGTAAATTCTTCTTTTGTTTGTTCTAAAGCAATAGTTTTTACATCTTGAGCATTTATATTAATTGTAAATACAAGTGCTATTACTAATGTTGAAATTAAATGTTTCATTGTTTACTAGAATTTTAAATTAATACTTGGTTTATTACTATACGGCAACGATTTCTAAAGGTTGTACTTCTGGAAAATCAACAGGTACTTGCGTAGTTTTATGTATATAATTTGAAATGGTTTTATCTCCAACCAAAGAAATAACATCAATTAAATTGCCTTTTGAATATCCTTCATTAAAAAAGTTTTCAAGTACTTCGTCATCGGTAGCACCTCTATTTTCAGTGATGTTTCTTGATAATCGCGCTAAAGCATCTAATTTTGAATTAAACGAAGCTGCTCCCGTTCTTAATTCCAAAATTTGTTCATCTGTAAATCCGTTCATTTTTCCTATAGCTGTATGCGCAGATAAACAATACACACATTGGTTAACTTCACTCACTGCTAAATTCACCACTTCTTTCTCTTTAGCCGATAATGATGTTTTAGCATTTGAAAAGGTTAAATAGTTTTCTAGGGCAGTATCACTATGTGCATAAGTAGCATATAAATTAGGTACAAATCCCAATTCTTTATTAAGATTATCGAAAATTGCTTGATTGTTTTCACTTACTTCATTTCTTGTTGGTACATTAAATGTGTTCATAATTTTATATTTATAATGTTTTAAAATTTGTTATTTGTTCGGTACAAAGTTGCTTCTAAAGAGCTTATTATACCATGATTAAATTTCCCTTTGAATAGTCAATTTTTCCCAATAAAAGTTAAACAGTAACTTTAGACTCATTATGAACCTCATCAGAATCACAATAAAAATCATGCAGCTGCTTGTGCTCACAATGTTTTTCTGGGTTAATAGAATAATTTTGCTTGCTTCTTTTTCCTGTAAATATTTCAATAAGATTGAAAATTGATATGTGTTTTAAATTCATGACTTTGTTTTTTTAATTGAACAGTACAAAGATGAATTATAACCATACTAGAAACCATAGATAGATTTCCTTTGGTCTTGTCAATTTTTCCCTAAGCAGCTAATTTGTGTTGTTTTTTAAAATCAGAAGGAGATATTGAGGTGTACTTTTTAAACAAACGACTTAAATGAGAAGCATCTTCAAAACCTACTTCAAAGGCAATTTCCTTTGAAGTCTTTTCGGTATATATTAAAAGGCGTTTCGCTTCCAATACAATACGCTCATGAATTATTTTTAACGGACTTGTATTTAATTTGGCAAAACCATTAGACAAAGTTTTAGGAGATTTAAACAAAGAATCAGCATAGAATTGCACGCTATGTTCTGTTCTAAAATGTTCTTCTACTAAAACATTAAATGCTCTTAACAATTCTGTTTTAGCATTTTTGGAAGTATCACTTAATTCCTCTTTAGCCTTCAATAGCCTTGTACTTTTAATTATAAAACGTGCCATAAGCATACGTAGCATTTCAGCTTGAATAGTATCTTTAGTTTCTAATTCATCAACAAAAACTTCATGTAATACATTGAATTTAAACTGCTCGCTATCGTCTAATTGAATTATGGGGTTTTGAACATTTCCAAAAAACAACAAACCAGCACAACCAACTTCTTGGTCATGATCTTTAATGCAATAAAACTCTCTATTGAAGAAATACACTTTTAGGTTTTCTCCTTTTAAAAACTGAAAATACTGAACTGCCGTTAACGCCAAAATACTATTTGGAGGTATACTTATAGGGATACTATCTACTAAAACCTCTGCCTTAGTTTTTGAAGTTCGAATAAATACATAAATATCTAATCGTTTTGAGGATTTATAAGGCACCAATAAAGATTCATTGCCAACCTTTAATAGTGCATTTGTAGAGAATTCAGAAAATGAGTGCGTCATGATTACTATGTCTGTAAAGACACAATAACATTACAATTTATTTATGAAGCTTTAACTGAATGCGCTTTCGAGGAATATCAACAGCTAAAACTTTTACAATAATTTGTTGGTGCAAATGGACGTGTTCATTTACATCTTTTACAAAACTATCAGAGAGGTTTGAGACATGAATCAACCCACTTTCTTTAATTCCGACATCTACAAAGCACCCAAAATTGGTAATGTTGTTTACAATCCCTGGTAAAAGTTGTCCTTCACGTAAATCGTTAATTGTTTTTATATTCTGATTAAACGTAAACACCTTGGCTTGTTCTCTAATATCTAATCCGGGTTTTTCTAATTCCTTCATTATATCTTTCAATGTTGGCAAGCCGATGGTATCCGTACGATACTTTTTAAGATCAATATTTTTAAGTGTTTCTGGATTACCAATAAGGCTATTAATAGATTTACCTATATCTTTTGCCATTTTAGTAACAACAGAATAACTTTCAGGATGCACTGCCGAATCATCTAATGGGTTTTTAGCGCCTTTAATTCTTAAGAAAGCGGCTCCTTGCTCAAAGGCTTTATTACCTAAACGAGGCACTTTAGAAATTTCCTTTCTTGAAGAGAAGGGGCCATTTTCATCACGATGGTTAAAAATATTTTCTGCCAATTTAGGTCCAATACCAGATACATAGCTTAACAACGATTTACTTGCTGTATTAATATTAACACCAACTGCGTTTACACAATTTTCAACGACTGATTCCAACGATTTTTGAAGCTTTGTTTGGTCTACGTCATGCTGATACTGACCAACTCCAATAGATTTAGCATCTATCTTCACTAATTCTGCTAATGGGTCTTGCAAACGACGCCCTATGGAAACAGCACCACGAACAGTAACATCATAATTAGGAAACTCTTCTCTTGCTATTTTAGATGCCGAATAAATACTAGCACCGGCTTCACTTACCACAAAGACTTTAATGTCATTTTTAAACCGTATTCTTCTAATTAAAGCTTCCGTTTCTCTTGAAGCGGTTCCGTTACCAATTGCAATGGCTTGAGTTTTATAAGCATCAGCTAAAGAGCTTATTTTCTTCATGGCTCCAGTGATATCATTCTTTGGTGGATGCGGATATATAGTTTCATTGTAAAGTAATTGCCCTTGGGCATCTAAACACACAACTTTACAACCCGTTCTGAATCCAGGGTCAATTGCTAAAACTCGTTGTTCTCCTAAAGGAGACCCTAACAATAATTGTTTTAGGTTTTTAGCAAATACTGATATTGCTGACTCATCCGCTTTTTCTTTTGCTATTTGCAACGCTTCATTACTTAATGATGGCAATAACAACCTTTTATAAGCATCTTTAATGGCCAACTCAATTTGGTCTGCACATTCATTATTTGAACGAATGATCCTGTTTTCAATTTTATCTAAAGCTCTTTCATTATCAATTTCAATCTTAACTCTTATAAAGCCTTCTTTTTCGGCTCTCAAAATAGCTAGTAAACGGTGTGACGGAATTCTACTTAGAGATTCTTCCCAATCAAAATAATCTTGGAACTTTTGTGCATTTTCTTCACTTTCCTTAGTCTTCACAACCTTGGTAGAAATCATAGCATAACGTTCTAATTGATGCCGTATATTATTCCGAATATCGGTACGCTCATTTATCCATTCTGCAATAATGTGGCGCGCTCCTTCAAAAGCATCATCAATTGATGCAACCCCTCCTTTAACATACCTATAACCAATAGACTCCAGATCATTGGCATTTTGACTCATAATAATTTTGGCCAATGGTTCCAATCCATTTTGTCTTGCTTTCTCAGCTTTTGTTTTTCTGCTTTTCTTAAACGGAAGGTATAAATCTTCTAAGCTGGTCAAGTCTTGTGCAGATTCAACTTTTTGATGTAATTCCGGTGAAAGTACATCTTGTTCTCCCAATGCTTTTAAAATAACTTTTTTTCTTTTTTCTAAAGCTTCAAATTGTTCTTTAAACTTAACTATTTCTCCAATTTGAACCTCATCCAAATTACCAGTTCGTTCTTTTCGATAACGTGATATAAACGGAATGGTACAATCTTCATTAAGTAATTCTAAAGTGTTTTTAACCGATTTTTCGGGTAATTGAATATGACCAATTATATAATTGAGAATTTGCATTTATTTATGTTTGAAACAAACGCAATTTAGAAAAGAATCTTGTTTTGAAAAGTGTTTCAAGACATTTATATCAGCATTTTTTGAACAACAACTTGGTTTTCATTTACTGTAAGTTGCATAATTATTATAAAAACCAGTAAAAATATGGTCTCTTAAGTTCCAAAATGACCATTCGTTCTATTAAATAAATCAAATGAAACCCTTGAACAACTAGAAATTATGAAAATTTGTAAACCATTTTAATCAAATATTCTAAATTAAACATGAAACACATTTTCAAAATCTTAATAGTAGTTCTTTTAGTTTTTGCTTGTAAGAACAATGAAGAAGTTAAAACTACAGAAAGCGAATCCAAAGTATTTGAAGCTAATTGGGAATCTTTGGCAAATCATAAAGCAGACCCTGAATGGTTTCATGATTCCAAGTTAGGAATTTACTTTCATTGGGGTGTTTATAGCGTTCCTGCATATGGTTCAGAATGGTATCCTTATAGATTATATCGCGTTAACGAATATCCAGATTACAAAGAGTATCATGAGAAAAATTATGGTAAACTAGAAGAATTTGGTTATCATGATTTTATTCCCATGTTTAAAGCTGAAAAATTTGATGCTGAAAATTGGGCTGACTTATTCAAAGCAGCTGGAGCAAAATTTGCCGGACCTGTAGCACAACACCATGACGGATTTGCTATGTGGGATAGTGAATTGAATCCTTGGAACTCAGCAGATATGGGTCCCAAAAAAGATATTACCGGTGAAATCTTAACAGCACTTAAAAAGCGAGGATTAAAAACAATGACCTCTTTTCATCATGCACGATTAAGACAACGTCATGAGGGTGACTCAATTAAATGGGATACTTACAATAGTCATTTTGCATATCATCCAGATTTTCCAACATCAGCGGAAGATGCAGATCTTAAAAAATTCTATGGAAATATGCCGCAAAAAGAATTTGACCAATATTGGTTAGATCAAGTAAATGAGGTTGTTGATAAATATTCACCAGATATGCTATGGTATGATGTATGGTTAAATCATGTTGCCGAAGATAAAGTTCAAGAAATGTCTGCGCATTTCCTTAACAATGGACTTAAAACTGGACAAGAGCCTGTATTAATTGCAAAGCATGATGACTTACCAAAAAACATGAGTGTTTTAGACATTGAACAGGGAGGAAAGAAAGACGTGTCTGAAAAAGTATGGATGACCGATATCACAGTTAGTGATAAAGGAAGTTGGTGTTACACTCATGGACAAGTATACAAGTCACCTGAACTTTTACTTAGAAATATGATTGACGTTTGGAGTAAAAATGGTGTGGTGCTTTTAAACATTTCTCCTATGGCGGATGGAACCATTAATAAAGAACAACGCGAATTATTAACTGGAGTTGGATCTTGGTTAGATACTTATGGAGAATCTGTATATGGTACAAGACCATTCCATATTTATGGTTTCGGACACGCAAAAGCTGCCGATGGTGCCCATGGTGGACAATCTGCTAAAGTGGAATATAGTGCTGATGATATTCGTTTCACTACTTCCAAAGACAAAAAATCCCTTTACGTTTTCCTTCTTGGTAAACCTGAACCGGGTACTAAAATTAATTTAGGAAAACTAAATAATATTGGATATGGTCCTGCAACACCTGTTAAACGCGTTGTTGAATTAAAATCTGGGAAAGAAGTTGAATGGGAAAGAACTGAACGTTCACATTCATTTATTATTCCTGAAGATGTTGAATTAAGCGGTTTGGCGAACGTTTTTAAAATGGAATTGGAATAATTATTTAAAATATTTACTTATATAATAAAAGCGCTCTTAATATTAAGAGCGCTTTTATTATATATTAAGTTTTTAATTAAGCTACTTTTTTAAGTAAATCATAACATGGGCACTTCTTACACCTTTTCTTTTCACTTTTTTTGAATTTCTTGCAGCAGCTATCTTTAACCTTATCGGTTGAAATAACACCTAATTTTTTAAGTTTTTTAACGGCCTTTTTCTGCTTCTTTTTGCCCACAACCAAATCGATAGTTACAAATATAAAGCAAAGATATATTATTTTTAATTAATCTAAATAAGATTAACTGGTGAAATTATGCACCTCCCAGGTTAGGAGCTGCTGCCGTACTTACCGTTAAGCTTTCAATGTCTCTATCGAATAAATAAAGCCCTCCTTTATCATCACCGATCAAATTAATTTTATCAAGAATATTTCGTGCTACCGCTTCTTCCTCAATTTGTTCAGACACATACCATTGTAAGAAGTTATGGGTTGCATAATCTTTCTCTTGAAGTGTAATATGAACCAACTCATTAATGCTTTGAGATACAAACATTTCGTGCTTCAATAATAACTCAAACATATCTTTAAACGATTCAAAAGTAACATCAGGTTCTTTTAATGCCGAAACTTTTGCATGACCTCCGCGTTCATTTACAAACTTCACCAATTTTAGCATATGCTCACGCTCTTCATCAGATTGGGCATACATAAAACCAGCAACACCTTCTAAACCCTTAACCTCAGCCCAACATGCCATGGCTAAATAAATTTGTGAAGACTCAGCCTCTATTTTAATTTGATTATTTAATGCGTCTTGTATAGTTTTTGATAACATGATATTTGTTTTTAGTAAAGTTAAATAATTCTTTACGCATTATCTAATCTCAAGATATATAGATTAGTCAGTATTCACTAAAATAAAACATGAAAATAGTTTTATCAAAGAATTCTTGATTCTAATTCTCTAAACAATACTAGCTATTCCTGTTTTTCCATATGATTAAAATATATGAGTATAGGCAAATTATGATTAATTCACCTTAAGAGGTATTTGTTCTGTAAAAACAGTTCCAGAAGAAGTAACACCTTCCAAATAAATATCTAAGTTTAACTTTGAAGGATTATATATGGTGAAATTTATTTTGCTGTTTTTATCAACTTGAGGATTTGGAATCCAATCAACCACCCCATAATCTATAAAAAAATCATCTTGATATGAACTATATTTAGGAACGTAATACTTTTTTGAAGCGGAAAAAGTTAATGGAAATTCAAAATTTCTAAAATAATTAGGTTTGTTTTTACCAGAAAACACATTCGATGTAAAGATTTTTATCACACCAGCAACCCCTCGTAAGCCTTCACCAAAACCATTGGGGTCATAAGTAATATAATCAACACGACTCATATCAAAATTCGTTAAGAACTCATAATTATTCAATAGCACACCGTCCAAGTAAACCAACGGACTAGGGTTTTGACTACTAAATGACTGAATATTTCTATTAGATATTATTAAATTTCCTCTTTGCTCAGTTGCCCAAAAACCTACCATATAAGCATTTATATAATTCGATAAAGTTAAATTCATGCCTCTCTTTTGGTCATCAAAAACATCAACCCTTCCAAAAACTCTAGCTTTTAATTGTTCATTTCTTTCATTATCTAAATTAGCCTTAACAACAATCTCCTCTAACTTCTGGACATCTTCTAAATCAATTAAATTAAAAGAAGCATGTTCATAGGTTTTAAACAGGTCGTTTTGTTCTGGAAAAACTGATTCAATATGAGATGACATATAACTTGGGAAAATTGATGGAGTAAATTGCAAATACAAACCTGCCTTTTGCGGCTTACTTACTTTGTCTAAAATACTTAAACTTAGATTTTCATTTTCCTTTGGAAAAAATCCCGATTTTATAAAACTCCTTTCACTTTTAGGAAGATCAATAAAAAACCCCTCTCCATTTTTTAGCGGATAAATTAAGATAGTGGTTTTCGTGTCTAAATTGTTATTTAGATTTCCTTTTACAACTATTCCATCCTCAAAAACAAAACTATTATTTTCATTGTAGTCAAAAATATTCTTCCAATTATAACTGCTCCATCCTTGCGTTATTAATAAATTATCTAACTCATATATTTTTTGCCTTGATATATCCCTAAAATAATAGTCTGCATATTCCACATTACTATTAAGATATACCTGTAAATAAGCGTATGAAACTAAACTTTGCTGCCTTTTATATGATTTAGATTTTTCCGGAAGAATTGACAAACTTAGATTTATTTGATCCTCATCCGAAAATTTTCGATTAATTGGAATGGTAACATAGGAAGAATCTCCTTTTTGCTTTATTAATGGCTTTGTTGTTTTTGCAAAATCTATACCTTCGTAATTAAAAAATAACCGTTCTAAAATAGGTTGGTTTTTTTCGTTAAACAAAGTTATGATATTCAATCCTGAGTACATATTTTGTAAATCTACTATTTGATTTAGTTCAGTTTTATCAAAATTCAATTCTATAATCTTAATAGATTTGCCATTGTGAATAACCATTTTGTAAGCCTTTCCAATAATAGTTTTGAGTGTTTCTGGGTTTGTTTTAAACTCTATAATTACTTTATCCTTAATCCTATTAATATGAATTGCTATTCCTTTTCTTTCAACCGAATGTATCTTATAATTTAGAACTTTGTTTAAATAATCAATTTTTACATTATAAGTTTTATTTACATCGGGATATATCAGAAAACGACCTATACCCTTATTATTTACTTGAAACTCAGTGATAAATTTATTATCTGAGTCATACACTTCCCCTTTTAAATTTGGAACACTATATCCATCAGTATTTTTAATAATAACACCAACGTTCGTTTTAACACCATGAATAAAATGGCCTCCTTCAGGTAAAAACTGAGCATCTAAAATAAGTTCAACTTCTCTATGATTTATAATATTGGCATCTAAATAATTAATCACTTTAAAACTTTCAATGAAGGCGTTTGGTTCATTAAAGTTTTTCATCCAATTCGTAAAAGCTTTGAAGGTATATTTACCAGTTGTAAATAAACTATCTATTTTAAAAATATTATTAGCAACACCATTATCTATTTTAATCAACTTTTTTTTAACTACCCGATCTAGACTATCTAATATAATGCAATACAAATTTTTTGTTAAGCTAGATGGTATTTTCAATCCTTTATCTAATACATATGCCTTAAAACCAATAGGTTCACCCTGTAAATAAGTAGATTTATTTAGATGACAATAGGCAATTTCCCTATATGGTGTAGTATAGGAATCATAACTTTCGATTATGCTCTGAAGCTCCTTCTTTTGAGCATTTAATTGAACAACAGAGGATAAAAAATAAAAAATGATGATTGCATAAGAACTAAACAAGCTTTTTCTATTTGAAAATTTTTTAATAGTATTAGGCATAACGATTAAATTTAGTCTCAATGAGACCTCGAAAGTTAATCAAAAAAAACTATTGAAAGAAAACTTCTTATAAGAGCTTATTAAGCTTATTTTACTCAATCTATGTATTGCTTCTAATTGGAAATATTGACTATTCCCGAGGAGTTTAACCGAGAAACAAAATAATATATGACAAAATAGAGCTAAAAACACTTCTCTTAGTTGCCTAACACATCTTTTATGTCTAAATGTTATATTCTATTCATTATCTAAGGAAAGTGAAGTAGAAAAACGAGCTGTAAATAATGTGAGACACATTCTTAATCGAACCAATAAGTAAGGTCCTTAATAGCTTCTAACTTATCTGCAGGCCATTCCCAACCGAAGCATCATCAGGATTTACAAACACTAATTTCCCATCAGGAGTTTCAGTCATCAATATCATACCTTGGCTTTCAACACCTCTCAATGCTCTAGGTGCTAGGTTCACTAAAACACTGACACGTTTATTAATAACTTCTTCGGCAGTAAAACTTTCAGCAATACCAGATACTATGGTTCTGGTATCAATTCCTGTATCCACTTTCAATTTTAATAGCTTTTTGGTTTTCGGCATTTTTTCGGCTTCCAAAATAGTCCCCACTCTAATGTCCAGTTTAGTGAAGTCTTCAAATGCAATCGTGTCCTTTTGTGGCTCTACGGTTTTATTAGCCGCTTCATTAGCTTTTCTCCTAGCTTCTAACTTGTCTAATTGGGTTTGAATGGTTTTATCTTCAATTTTAGAAAATAGAAGTTCAGCTTTCCCTATTTGATGACCAGCAGGCAAAAGAACACCTTTGATAGAAATATCATTCCATCCATTTTCATCAAAAGCCAAAATTCTTTTCAGCTTATCTGAAGTAAATGGCAAGAATGGCTCACACAAAGTTGCTAAAGCACTAGCTATTTGAAGCGCCACATACATGATGGTTTGTGTTCTGGCTTCATCCACCTTAATCATCTTCCAAGGCTCTTCATCTGCAAGATATTTGTTTCCTAAACGGGCTAAATTCATAAGCTCTTGACCAGCTTCTCTAAAGCGGTAACGTTCAATAGAACTTGCAATCACGCTTGGGTATGCTTTTACCGCCGCTAATGTTTCTTCATCTACAGAGGTAAACTCACTTGCCGTTGGCACAACACCTTCATAATACTTGTTAGTCAATACAACCACACGGTTAATAAAGTTTCCGAAGATAGCAACCAATTCGTTGTTGTTTCTAGCTTGAAAATCTTTCCAAGTAAAGTCGGTATCTTTTGTTTCAGGAGCATTGGCATTTAACGAATAACGCAACACATCTTGCTGACCTGGAAAATCTTTTAAATATTCTGGTAACCAAACCGCCCAATTTTTTGATGTAGACAATTTGTTGCCTTCTAAATTTAAAAACTCATTGGATGGCACATTTTCAGGTAAAATATAGCTCCCTTCGGCCTTCAACATAGAAGGGAAAATGATACAATGAAATACAATATTATCTTTCCCTATAAAATGAACCAGTTTGGTGTCTTCATCTTTCCAATACGGCTCCCAATTTTTTCCTTCGCGTTCTGCCCATTCAATGGTAGATGAAATATAACCAATTGGCGCATCAAACCAAACGTACAATACTTTTCCTTCTCCGCCTTCAGCGGGCACAGGAATTCCCCAATCTAAATCGCGGGTAACAGCTCTTGGTCGTAAGCCATCATCAATCCAAGATTTTACTTGTCCGTACACATTAGGTTTCCAATCTTTTTTGTGTCCCTTTAAAATCCATTCTTTCAAAAAGTCTTCGTGTTTATCTAAAGGTAAAAACCAATGTTTTGTTTGTTTTAAAGTTGGTGTATTCCCTGTTATGGCCGATTTCGGATTAATTAAGTCAGTAGCATTGTGACTAGTTCCACAATTTTCGCATTGGTCACCATAACTCTCTTCATTTCCACATTTAGGGCAGGTACCAACAACAAATCTATCGGCTAAAAACTGATTAGCTTCTTCGTCATATAATTGCTCTGTGGTTTCTTCAATAAACTCACCTTTTTCATCCAATGTTTTGAAAAAATCGGATGCTGTTTTATGATGAATAGGTGCCGAAGTTCTTGAATAATTATCGTAAGTAATTCCAAAATCTTCAAACGATTGCTTGATAATTGCATGGTATTTATCTACGATATCTTGAGGTGAAACTCCTTCATTTTTTGCTTTAATAGTAATTGGTACACCATGTTCGTCACTCCCGCCAATAAACGCTACATCATTACCTGTTAAGCGTAAATAGCGTACATAAATATCTGCAGGCACATAAACTCCGGCTAAATGCCCAATATGAATTGGTCCGTTAGTGTATGGCAATGCTGTAGTTACAGTGTATCGTTTTGGTTGGCTCATAAATTCCCTGTTAAAATCTTTACTAAGCCGCAAAAGTACACATTTTAAGAGCTATTTAGAAAAAAAATGTACATTTACATTATGTCGAGAAACCTACTAATTATATGCATGTTTTGTGTTGCATTTTTCTTCGGAAAGTTTGAAACAATATCTCAAAATCATGCAATTGAAAAAAAAGCAAATACGTTGAAACAGCCGCCATATTTAAAAGCAGGAGATACGGTTGCCATAGTGGCACCTTCAGGAATTCTTAAAAACAGAATTGGAGAAATTAATAAGGCCAAAGCGCTTTTAAAAAGTTGGGGGTTACATACTGTTATTGGTGAACATGTGTTTAATCAGAACCATCATTTCGCAGGAACCGATAACGAACGTTGTGAGGATTTTCAAAAAGCTTTAGACGATTCAAAAATTAAAGCTATTTGGTGTGCAAGAGGCGGTTATGGCTCAGTCAGGATATTAGATAAACTAGATTGGTCAGTCTTTAAAGAAAACCCTAAGTGGATTATTGGTTATAGTGATATTACTGCTATTCATAATGAAGTCCATAATTTAGAAATTCAATCCATTCACGGTATGATGTGTACCAGTTTACAGGATGACACCGAAACTATTAAAGAAACCATAAAAACTTTTAAAGCTTCTCTTTTTGGCCAAAGCATAAGCTACACCTTAAAGGGTTCTGACTTCAATAAACAAGGAACGGTAACCGCTCCTATCGTCGGTGGAAATTTATCCATTTTAAGCAGTATGTTGGGTTCTAAATCTAGTATTGATACTTCAGGAAAAATTATATTTATAGAAGAAATTGGCGAATACAAATATCATATTGACCGTATGCTTCAAAGTTTAAAACGAGCCGGTTATTTTGATAATTGTAAAGGGCTTATTGTGGGTGATATGACAAAGGTGAAATCTAACACTACAAAGTGGGGCTCATCTGTTGAAAAACTTGTTTTAGATGTTCTTTTGGATTACAATTTTCCTATTGCTTTTAATATGCCCGCAGGTCATGAAAAAGACAATAGAGCATTAGTGTTTGGCAGGAATGTGAACTTAATCGTTAAAAAGGAACAATCAACTATTATTTTCAAGTAATTTTAGGCTTTATCATAGATTTGTATGGAATTTAAAACCCATTCTATGATGAAAAAATTACATTTAGTATTAGCGGTTATTATGCTATCATTTTCTATAAGTGCAAATGCCGACACAATCAAAAATTCAGATTTAAATTTAAACAATCCAGATGTACGTAAGTGCCTGTTGGATGCTACTAAAAGTGAAGGCTGGAATTTAGCTTCTGTTTACTTAAATTCTGATGACAAATTAGTGTATATTTTTGATAAAGGAAACGACACAAAAATTTACACAAGTAAAGAAGTATTTACTAAGTAAAAACATTTCTTACTTCAAGAAAAGCCAACTATTCTTTTATGTTTAGTTGGCTTTTTTTATTTACCTTATCCTTGTCTATGTAGTTCTATTTGTTATTCGATATTATGGGATTTTATGATTTATCAAAAGAAGAACGAAATGTTTTAGTTGACAAAATCAATGAAAGCATAAAAGCAGATTTGATTTCGAATAAAACCAAAGTTGTTATTGAATACTTTTCTGATGAAGACACCTATATCAGAAAAACGGGTACTTAGCTATGGGCAAAATATTTTACGCAGAACCAGAACTTCAATCTACAATCCTTTCAACTTTAAATAATCTACTAAAATCTGATGTTGACAAGGTTAGACAAACCACTATAAATGCTGCCGGAGAAGTTGGTAAATTTCATTTTGATAAAGTGCAGCATTTTTTTGATACTGGATTATTTGATAAACACCATTCTGTTAGAAATGCGGTGATTGGATCGGTTAAAAAAATGAGCGAAAAGAACTCCATTCCAGTTTTAGCTTGGGCCAAAACTTATTTAAAGCATCCAAACAAAGAAGTGAGACGAGAAATATGTCATGGTATTGAATTACGTGGTAGAACACACCCACAAGATATTTTACCTCTTTTAAAAACATTAGAGTTTGATGAAACCAAACGAGTAACCGATACACTTATTCATGTTTTAGGCCAAATAGCTTATAAAAATGGGTGTTTACAAACCGTTGTTAACCACCTTAAATCTTGGGAAAACAAAGTACTAGTTGAAAAAGCTTTAGATGAAATTGTTGATGTACATGAACGGTATAAAAAGTTTGCTATACTAACTCAACAAGAGGCTATTGATTATATAGATGCAAATTACATCTCCAACAATTAAAACAACTTATTCAATTTTTTTAATTCGACTTTTAAACCTTCTAAATCCACCTCTTTGAAGTTGAATTCCACTTGAGGGTTTTCTTCCGTAGTAGTTTCTACTACATCCAGAAATATTTTTCCTTTATCTTTTTTTATAGCAATAAGAATTACTTCTTCATTTTCAGGGACCATTTTAAAATCGAATACTTTACCTGACCTTCTGCTTGGTAAAACTGAGTTCCATGATTTAAAAACCATATTAACTCTTATGTCGCCTTGAGCATCCTCTATTCTCACAGTATACCTAAGTTTATCTTTAGTGTTAATAAACCTATCACAGTTTATCCAACCCAATTTTGAAGTTCTTAAAACATAACTATTAACCTCGGCTACAGAAACATTTTTATTATCATTTGAGCTTAACTTACTCTCAACCCTGTTAATAAATATAGAGTCTCTATTTCTTCTATCTATTAATGAACGACCCACACTTGCCGATCCATCAGCTTGAAAGATGATTGGTAATGAAAAAGGCACATTCACTGCTCTACCTCTTTGCTTGCCAGGTTTCATTTTAGGCAATAATGCAATGACTCTATTGGCTTCAATTTCTGATTCTAGTTCTGAGCTTCTAGACCTAATATCAACTACATGACCATTTTTATCAATCTTGAAAATGACATTGATTCTTTGTTTGCCTCTAAGCCCAATATCATTTACCATTTGAGTGTTAAAGTTTCGCATAACAAATTGGCTAATTCTTTCGCTTGTACAATTTCTGGTGTTATTTCTACTCAAATTTTCACAACCGGGATAGACTGGAACTTCTTCAATAACAGCAAAGGGCACATCTATTTCTTCTTCTACAATTTCTACCAATTCAATTTCATCAACCAAAGCTGTTTCTTTTTGAAGATTCCAATTTATATTACCTCCATCCCAATTTCCAGAAAACATCTGCATATTTTTCTTTTTTGTCGGAAATATGATTTCTATAAGTGTATTTTCATTGAGTAGTAACTTCTTATCATTCTGTTTGGCCTCAATAAAGAGCATGCCCCCTGTTTCCAGGAATTGTCCATCCGATTGGGTTGATAAATTTGCCAGTAACATATCTGAAAGCTTATAATACTCCATTACTTTTAAGTCGATATTTCCAGTAACAATTTGATTATTATCATCTACAAATGAATTTGCTTTTATTATTAGTTTAGTGCCTTCATTACAGATTATTGTACTGTCAATAGCTACATTTATTGTAATGGTTTCAGGAATTTTTTCTGGAATTTTAACTTCTGTTATTTCAGTTTGAGGTTTTATATTTTCTTTTTCAACCACCTCCTCTTTTTGTAAAACCTTTTCAACTTTTGAAGTGTCAATTAAAAGTATTTCGTTAGAACTATCTTTGGGCGTTGTTAAATCTAAAAATGGTTCGGAGTCTTTTACTTCAATCTCTACTGGATTGGTTTTTTCTATTTTGGCATCTTTAGAGTTTTTGTGCATGAAAACAATTGCTACCAAAACAACTATTACCGAAGTAAACCCGAAATACTTAAACCATTTATACTTGATATAAACCTGTTTTCCTTTTTTAACATCTGCCTTTAATTGTTGACGCTTCATCCCTTCTAAAAAAAGAACATGATCTTCAAACTCTTTATTAAAAGAGGCATCCGCCTTTAAACGATTTTTAAAAATTTGAATTTCTACTTCAGAAAGTCTTTCATTTAAATAATCATTTATCAACTCTATAGTTTGTATGTGTTTTTCCATAATTTCCTGAATTAAGATTGAACTGTTTTACTAGTTTGATAGATGTCTTTTGCCTTTGTTAGACACTTATACTTTTGGTTTTTTGCAATCTTTTCAGATTTAAATTGCATCACATTTGCTATATCTTTAAAAGACATTGCCTTGTGATAAAACAACCTTAAAAGTTCTTGACATCGTTTCCCTAATTCGAGAAATGCGTTTTCTGCAAGTTGATATTTTTTCTCTTCTAAAACACTGTGGAAGTGCTCTACTTCATTTTCATTTAAATTATGTAGTTCTTGTTTAGAAAATTTCTTTTGGGTATCCTTCCAAATAAATCGAGATACCGAATATATATATGTGTAAAATGAAGATGTAAGTTTAAAATCTGATTTTTCCAGATTTCTATTTAAAATAATGAGTGCTTCCTGAAAAACATCAGAAGCATCTTGTTTCTGACCTCCTTTTGATAAAATAAGCGCTTCAATTTTAGGATATAAACCGTATAATTTACTAAATGCTTTTTCGCGTTGACCTTGTTTAAAAAGTTCTAAGATTTTTTTATCGTTCATAAAACTGCTTTTCTACTTAATGGTCAATTTGTAAAAAGGTCTCCTAAATTTATTCTATTTTTTTAACTACTCTGAAATATTAGTAAAAATTAACCGCGTTGAGCCCTAATAAAAGGAATTGATAAAGGGTAATTAAAAGTGCCCTTGCTAAGTGCAGAACGGATATTGATTGCACTAACCAGAATTCCAAATAAAACTACTGCGGCTGTTCCGAAAAAGTTGAAACCGGGAAAAGGGAAAAAAGCCAATAATGAGACAAAAAATAATAGAGTTATCGTACAATGAAAATTAATTACTGCACGCCCATGCTTATCGTAGGTTTTATTGTCTCCAGATTTATGAATCCATAAAAACAAGGGAAATAAAATATTTGCAAAGGGGATGATTAACCCTAAAAATGGAGAAGCATGAAAAAAAAGCATCCACTTACGTTGAATAACTTCTTCGTTAGGGTTTTCTAATACAATGAGGCTATCTAGATTTACATCAAGCCCGATGGCTAATAATTTAACCGTTTGTAAATGAGGCTGGACTTCACCTTTTTCTATTCGTTGAATTGTACGCACTCCTACTGAAGATTTATCAGATAAGTCTTCTTGGGTATATCCTTTTAATTTTCTTTGATAAAGAAGATTTTCGCTTATAGTTTGTTTTTTCATTTTTTTGATTTTGATGATACAAAGCTAAATCAACTTCTTTGTTTTTAACACGTCATTTAAATGTCACCTAAATGACACTTGCAGTTTTTATAAGGGTTGATACGTGATAAAATGAGATTTTATGTTCTAAAACCTCAACTCTTTCTGTAAATGCTCATAAGCTTCCTGAACTTGTCTAAACTTTTCTACGGCACCTTTTTGGTGTTCTTTACCTAAGTGAATGACTCTATCAGGATGGTATTTTTTAGCCATTTTGCGGTATGCTTTTTTGATTTCATCAACAGTTGCTCCTTTTTCAAGTTCCAGAACGGTATATGCATTATCGCTACTATTGTAGAACATGGCCTTTATACTTTCGTAATCACGCGCATTAATTCCTAAATAACCCGCCATGATTTGAATTTGGCGTTCTTCGTCTTGCGTAACAATACCATCCGCTTTTGCTATGCCAAATAAGAAATGTATAAGTTGTAAACGCGATGGGTGATCCATCATTTGTTTAATTTGCAAACACACTTGTCGTTTAGAAATCTTTTGTTTGCTTATGCCTTTAAACAGTTGAAACGCGTGATTTGCTCGCTCCTTTCCATACATATTAGAAAACTGCTGACGTACATAATCCAACTCGCGTTGGTCTTGTTTACCATCGGCTTTTATAACAATAGATGCTAAAACAAGCAAACTAACTTCAAAATCACCTGATTGTGTTTGTGGACCTTGAGACCTACTTCTATAAGTTGTTCTTTTTCTCCTTTTTCCTTCACCTAGCAGCGTATCTCCATTCCCATTTGTCATAGAATCAATAACACTACCTAAAGCAACTCCAATAATAGCACCTATTGGCCCTCCAAACGACCAACCTAATGCGCCTCCAATCCATTTTGAAAAACTCATGTAATTATAAATTTTATTTATCGTCAAATATAATATTAGTTAGTTGACTGCAGAACTAATTTGTTACACAATTGGTATCTTTGCTTCGCTAAAAAAATTGTTAATTATTAAAATTTAAAAATATGTATCCAGCAGAATTAGTAAAACCAATGCGTGAAGACTTGACAAATGTTGGTTTTGAAGAATTACATACACCAGAGGCAGTTGAAGCTGCCTTGGCAAAAGAAGGCACTACTTTGGTAGTGGTAAACTCTGTATGCGGATGTGCTGCAGCAAATGCACGTCCTGGAGCTAGAATGAGTTTGCAAAATGCTAAAAAACCAAATAATATTACTACTGTTTTTGCGGGAGTTGATAAGGAAGCTGTGGCAAAAGCCAGAGAATTTATGATTCCTTTCCCTCCTAGTTCACCATGTATGGCATTATTTAAAGATGGCGAATTAGTTCATATGTTAGAGCGTCATCACATTGAAGGACGTCCTGCAGAACTTATTGCAGAAAACTTAGTTGATGCTTATAATGAGCATTGCTAAAAGGTTAAAAAAGCAAGTCTGAATATAAAGTATAAACCACGATGATTATCGTGGTTTTTTTATGTTTTTACGCAACCTTTTTAAGGTCATTCCATCTTTAAATAAAAGAATTGATTATGAAACCACTACAAAAACATCTATGGATGAGTACTTTCCTTTGCCTCTTTTTTTTGGCTTGTTTACCAGATGATGGAGAATCTTCAGACTATGATCAGGAATTGGAAACACTAACAATCTTAAAGGCGCAAATTGAATCTCTTGCAGCAAATTCTGCTTGCAACGATAGTTCTGATTGCAGATATATTGCCTTTGGAAGTAAACCTTGTGGTGGCCCTTGGAGTTACTTAGTTTATTCAACCTCAATTGATACAACCGATCTTGAAAATAAGGTAGGCCAATACAAT
Organism: Seonamhaeicola maritimus; assembly: GCF_008056315.1. Classification (GTDB taxonomy): domain Bacteria; phylum Bacteroidota; class Bacteroidia; order Flavobacteriales; family Flavobacteriaceae; genus Seonamhaeicola; species Seonamhaeicola maritimus. The sequence continues at coordinate 619,439 of NZ_VRKQ01000010.1, forward strand.
CAATTAGAAGCTTTATTTAATGCCAAATGGGGTATAGCTTCAGATTGTGTAGTTGTTACAGAACCCGTTGATGTTATTTGTGAAAATAATATTTGTGTAGCCGTTTACTAAACCTGAGTTTATTTATTTTTCTTCTGCGAAAAATTCATGTACTTTTGGGCATGCTAAAATTATTATCATACCCCTTAAGCATAATTTATTATACTTGCTTTCTAATTTTATTAATATTTTTTCACCCCATTCAATGGTTTTGTTTTAATGTTTTTGGATATCAAGCTCATAAAAAGAGTGTTGATATTTTACAATTTTTTCTTGTTCATTGCACGAAATTATTAGGAACCAGAATTTCATTTAATAATGAACAAAATATACCCTTAAACACACCACTAATTATTGTTGCTAATCATCAAAGTATGTATGACATATCACCAATTATGTGGTATATGCGAAAACACCACACTAAGTTTATTAGTAAAATGGAATTAGGTAAAGGCATTCCTAGTGTATCCTATAATTTACGTCATGGTGGCTCCGTTTTAATAGATCGTAAAAACCCAAGACAGTCATTACCTGCTATCATGAAATTTGGAGAATATATTGAAGCTAATAAACGTGCAGCGGTAATTTTTCCTGAAGGTACACGAAGTAAAGATGGTACTCCTAAACCATTTCAAACTAAAGGATTGGAGATTTTATTAAAAAAAGCACCATCGTCTTTGGTGGTCCCAATTTCCATAAATAACTCCTGGAAAATGCAACGCTATGGTAAGTTCCCAATGGGAATTGGCAATCATATTTCATTTAAGGTTCATAAACCTTTAAAAGCTGCTTCATTTCCTAATAAAAAAGAATTAATAAATAGTGTTGAAACCACTATAAAAGAAAATATTCACTCATAAAATAAATAGATGTCGTTAAAAAATGTGCGTTTAGAAGTCATGCAGTACTTGGAAAAAGATGTAGACACCTTAATTGAAAAATATTTAATTCCTATTGAAAAAATCTGGCAACCAACAGATTTTCTTCCAAATTCTGAAGGTGATAATTTCTTTGAAGAAACCAGAGAAATAAGAGAACTTTCAAAAGAATTACCCTATGATTTTTGGGTGGTTTTAGTGGGTGATATGATTACAGAAGAAGCTTTACCTACCTACGAATCTTGGTTAATGGATGTGGAAGGTGTAAACCAAAGAGACAGAGAAAGTTCATGGTCTAAATGGGTGCGCCATTGGACCGCTGAAGAGAACAGACATGGTGATGTGTTAAATAAATACTTATACTTATCAGGAAGAGTAAACATGCGAGAAATTGAGAAAACTACACAATATTTAATTGCAGATGGTTTTGATATTGGTACAGACAGGGACCCGTATAAGAATTTTGTTTACACCAGTTTTCAAGAATTGGCCACTTATATTTCACATAACAGAGTTGCCAAAATTGCGAGAGAAAAGGGTAATAAGCAACTATCTAAAATGTGTAGAATTATTTCTGGTGATGAAATGCGACACCACAATGCTTATTCAGAATTTGTAGAACGTATTTTTAAGGTAGATCCCAGCCAAATGATGATGGCATTTCATTATATGATGAAGCAAAAAATAACTATGCCTGCTCATTTTTTAAGAGAATCTGGTGATAAAATAAGTACTGCTTTTGAAGAATTTTCTAATACAGCACAACGCATAGGTGTTTACACCTCTAGAGATTATGTTGATATTTTACAAAAATTGATTGAGCGCTGGGAATTAGACAAGGTTACCAATCTTACTGATGAAGCAGAAAAAGCACGTGACTACTTGATGAAATTACCAAATAGAATGTTACGTTTAGCGGACAGAATTAAAATTCCTGAAAACTCATTTGAATTTAAATGGGTTGAGCCTGCAAGAGTATAGTAATAAAAAATGTCTCAAAAAGAAATTATAAATAAAACTAAAGATTTTGTAAAAGAAACGCTTTCTGATGCGGAAGGTGGTCATGACTGGTTTCACACCTTGAGAGTTTATAATAACGCGCTATTAATAGCGAAAAGTGAAAGTGTTGATGGTTTTGTAGTGTCTTTAGGCGCTTTGTTGCACGATATAGCCGATAGTAAGTTTCATAATGGTGATGAAACCATTGGGCCAAATATAGCTCGAGAATTTTTGTTCAAGTTGAACGTAGACTCTGTTATAATAGAACACGTAGTTAATATAATTGAAAATATTTCTTTTAAAGGAGGAAATGAAACTCAGAAATTCAAATCGCCTGAATTAGACGTTATTCAAGATGCTGATAGATTAGACGCTATAGGCGCCATAGGTATTGCTCGTTGTTTTAATTACGGTGGATTTAAAAATAGAGCACTTTATAATCCAGATATTGAACCTAACCTCAACATGACTAAAGCGGAATATAAAGCTTCTAATGCTCCAACAATTAATCATTTTTACGAAAAGTTACTGCTACTAAAAGACCTTATGAATACAATTACAGGTAAAAGATTAGCAGAAAACAGACATGCATTTATGGAAGAATACTTAAACCAGTTTTATAATGAGTGGAATGGTAAACTCTAATCTCCCTTAGCAATCTGTAAAGCTGTAATTTTATATTCTAAAATTGCCATTTCTTCTCCGTACTCAATTATTTCTTCTGCAGAAAGGTTATTGCTTCTATTTACCAAATCTAGTATGTCTTTTCTCTTCACAAAATAGTATTGTAAAGTTTCATCAATTTTATCGTCCATAAATAACAGCAATTATTGTATAATTTGTTTTATTTCTTTTCTATACTGTGAGGCACTTTGCCCAATAACATCATTAAATTGTTTATTGAAATGTGAGAAGTTATTAAACCCGCATTCAAAACAAACATCAGCAATACTCATCTGGCTCTCATTAAGTAGCTTGGTAGCGTGTACAATTCTAATTTCATTCACCACCTGCGTAAATGTTTTCCCGGTGGTCTTTTTAAAATATCTACAAAATGCCGGTACCGTCATACTTACCTTATCTGCAATTTCTTCTAGGGCAATATGCTCTCTAAAATTAGCATTCACATATTTGTAAATAGTTTTAATTTTATCAGTATCCTGAGGTTCTGCTTCAAAAACAAATCCATCTGCATTTAATATGGTATAGTCTTCTGTTGTTGCTAAATATTGCAAAATATCTAACAATTTTAAAATTCTCTCAAAACCATTATAGTTTTGTAAATCTTCAATTTTAGACCCTACAAAATCTTTTGTTTCTCTACCAAACTTAATTCCGCTTTTAGCCTTTTCGAACAGCGTACCAATTGCGTGCGCTTCTGGTACACCATTAAAAAAATCTTCACCTAAAAAATCTGGTCTAAATTGTATAGTGGTTTCAATACCTGCTGCGGTTAATCTATCTGTAAAGCCATTATGAGGTAGATTAGAACCTAATAATATTAACTGACTATTATTAAAATAAGATAAGTGGTTACCTATATGCGTTTTTCCATAGCCTCTATTAACATATATCAGTTCTATTTCTGGATGGAAATGCCAAAACATTTCGCTCCTATCTTGCTTATCATCATGTTGTTTCACCAATATGGAATTACCAAACGTGGGAGACAACTTTTTAAATGTAGGTTTCTTAGTTATCATTGTGGGTAATCTTTAAGTGCAAACTTACAATATATTATGCGTACATTATATATTTTTTTAACCCAAACGTATGTTAAATTAACTTAACACTCATTTAACATTTGTTTAACGGTTAATATAGCATATAAAATGGCTAAAATTGATGTTTTCTGCCCCGTAAATGTCTCATATCTTTGTACTGTTAGTTTTAAATAAATTTTGAAAACAATTTTAAAGATGAGATAAGAATTTATTTCATTTGAATTCAAAATAAAATATTTCATAGTATACATTAATAATTTAGTTTAATGTCTTATTTAGTTTAGTTGGTAAAGTGGGCTGTGGTGGCCCACTTTTTTTTGCTTTAAAACCACCTTTAATTATTTTATAATACCATACAATTATTACTACTTCAAAAAATTGTCGCTTCTATAAGAATATGTGTTATTAGCCGTTTTATATGCTATTTTAACTTAACATAAGCATAACATTAATTTAACTGGTAATTTAGAACATATATTGGTCAATTTGAATGTTTTTCACATTGTAAAACCACCATACATTTGTAGTATAAAACGTTAAAAAAACCAAATCATGAAAAACGTATTATCAAACACTAAAAAAGTAATCTTAATGGTAGCAATGATGGCTACGGTTACGGGTTACGCAAACGAGATTTCTTTAATTAAATATGGAAGAGGTCTTAGATCAACAGCAGTAACAATTGCTAATGTAAAAGAAGGTAACCTACTTTCCATTAAAGATGGTTACGGTATTACTCTATATAAAGAAATTATTGACCAGACAGGTATATATAGTAAAGGTTTTGATTTAACCGATTTACCTAATGGAAACTATTTCTTTGAATTAGAGAAGGATATGGAAATTAAATCTATTCCTTTTACTGTAAAATCTAACGAAGTTACCTTCAACAAAGAAAAAGAAACTACCATTTTTAAACCTTTTGTTAGGGAAAAAGATGACTTAGTTTATATCACGAAACTTGCTGCAAACAAGGAGCCATTAAAACTGAGTGTTTATGGTCTTAATGATGGTTCTTCAAGATTACTGTACACTGAAACCATTGAAGGTGTTCAATCTATTGAAAAAGCATTCAAGCTTGAAGATGGTAGGTACAAAATAGTTTTTGCCTCAAATAATAGAGAGTTTACCAAATACATTAATAAATAGTTTATTATTAATTCTTATTTAGTTTAGTTTTGCTAGAAGCGGGCCAATTGGCCCGCTTTTCTTTTTAGAACAACTTTAATTGCCCATTTTTATATGGTTCATGCAAATCACAATTAAGTTTGGGCATACCTATGTCTTTAAAATATCTCTGTCTAGCCAAACGAACTAGGTTAGTTATCTGTTCTGCAATTTTACCCTCACCACGCATTCTGGCACCATAACGGGAATCATTCAAGTTTCCTCCATGGCAATTTTCTATTTGATGCAACACTTTATTGGCTCTATCAGGCATTGTTTTTTCTATCCAATCGGTAAAAATTTCGCCTATAGCGCCATTAAGTCTTACAATGGTGTGCCCAATTGAGCTAGCTCCATTTTCAGAAGCCGCTTTTGCTAAAGGTAGAATTTCATGACTATTGATTGAAGGAATTATTGGTGCCATCATTACATTAACAGGAACATTATTATCTGTTAGAGTTTTAACCGTATCTAGTCGTCTTTTTATAGTTGCGGTTCTTGGTTCTAAAATACGCCTTGTCTTCTCCGATAACGAGGTTATAGACAGGCTAACAATAATCAAATTATACTTGGCTAGCTCTTTTAAAATATCCAAATCACGTAAAATCAAAGCATTTTTTGTTATAATACCAACAGGGTGCTTATACTTTAAAAACACCTCTAAGCACTGTTTGGTTATTTTATAAATCTGTTCAGCTGGCTGATAGCAATCTGTATTCCCAGACATCACTATAGGATAGGCTTTCCAACTTTTCTTTTTAATAAAATCTTCCAATAATTTTGGAGCATCTTTTTTTACCAAAATCCGTCGTTCAAAGTCCAATCCTGGGCTGTATCCCCAATATTCATGGGTGTTTCTGGCATAACAATAAATGCATCCGTGTTCACAACCTTGGTAGGCATTCATACTGTACATCATGCCTACATCAGGGCTCTTTATCTTATTCACAATTGTTTTTGGAAACACCTCCAAATACTGGGTTTTCTTTTTATCGGGGTTTTCACCTTCTTTATTACAAAATTCAAGGAAATCATCGCGTATTTCGTGGCTAAATTCGAAGAAACGGTTAGGGACATTTAGCTGTGCGCCACGTCCTTTTAAAACAGACTTGGGGTTCATAATAATAAAAATTAAAGATGTGAAGGAGAATACCTGGCACTTTAAAATTACATATTATTTAAACCTAAAAATGTTAAAGTCAAACCGGGTTATTAACAACTTGATTTTTTACGGAAAATAGGCTAACTTCGTTTAACAGGCAATAAAGCTTATTAAAACCGCACTTTATCTTTGCATTAGGAGCAACTTCAAATGAGACCTTGAATTCAGTAGGCAGAAGAATTATGATGAACACTTAAACATATATAAAAATGAAAAAGAGAAAGGTAATACTAATAGCTGTTTTAATTTTTGTTTTATTCCTCGTGCTGCCTTTGATTTTCAACAAAAAAGGACCACGCCATTTTACGACACCCAGTTTATCTGATATTGATTATTCTGAAGTGTTTTTTACAAATGACACAGATAATCTTAAACTAGCTGGCATGCTAATGATACCTAAAGGCGATGGACCATTTCCAACAGTTGTAATAATTCAGGGTTCAGGACCTAGTTTTAGAGACAATGGGTGGAATTTAGCTATCGTAAAATATCTTCAGGATAATGGCATTGCCGTTTTAATTCCTGACAAGAGGGGTAGTGAAAAATCGGAAGGAGAATGGATTGGGGCAAGTTTCGACGAACTAGCAAACGACGCTATTGCTGGAACAGAGTTTATAAAATCACAAGATCAATTTGAATACTCTTATATTGGAATTGTCGGTATGAGCCAAGGTGGTTGGATTGCTCCTGTTGCTGAAAATAAGTCAGCAGATGTTTCATTCATTGCAAGTTTATCTGGTGCTACAGTTAATGCTTACGAACAATTACTGCATGAAGAGATCCATAATATTTCAAAATACACTTATCCATTTATTGCTAAAATGATTGCTCCAATTACTACAAATAGATTGCAAAAAATGGAGTATCTCAGTTCATATGCGGATTTTGATCCGATTCCTTACTTAAAAAAAGTAGATGTACCGGTTCATTTTGCATTTGGTGAAGGGGATAAATATATACCCGTTAGAGCATGTATTGAACGCCTAGAAGAATACGGTTTGAATGACTTTAAAACAAGTGTATATCCAAATGGAGGACATGCGCTTATTGACATTGAATCAAGTACAGTAAGTAAGAAGTGTATGAATGATTTAGTTACATTTATCAAAGGAATTGAAAACTGAATCATTTCTGTAAATAGACAATTAAGAACCTAAAAAAACTCATAACATTTTGTATTAGAAATGGCAGGCAATCTGCTCAATATCATGGTTTCTTTCCCCGTTCAAACCACTTTGCAATTTAATAGAAAAGTACCCCGAAATTTATTGTAAACGAAACCATAAATATTATCTCCCAGGAAAATCAGCTTTTCGTTTTTCTAAAAATGCAGAAGTTCCTTCAGCAAAATCTTCGGTTCCAAAACTTTTGCCAAATTCTTTAATTTCAACTTCAAAACCATTAACACATTCTTGAAAATTAGCATTTACTGCTTTAATAGCTGCCCCAATGGCAACTGATGAATTCTGACTAATTTTACCTGCAATTTTTTCGCAAAGCGATAATAATTCATCTTGCGAAGTCACATGATTTACCAAACCGTTACTTAAGGCTTTGTTGGCATCAATCATACCAGCGGTCATAATCATTTCCATAGCACGTCCTTTACCAACTAATTGGGTTAATCGTTGTGTACCTCCATATCCCGGAATAACTCCTAGAGACACTTCTGGCAAGCCCATTCTTGCATTATCACTTGCTACTCTAAAATGGCAAGCCATTGCTAATTCTAGCCCACCACCAAGGGCAAAACCGTTTACCGCAGCTATAACTGGAGTTGATAGATTCTCTACAAAATCAAAAAGTACTTTTTGCCCGTTAGCTGCCAAATATTCGCCTTCTTCCATACTGTAATCTGCAAACTCACTAATATCTGCACCTGCTACAAAGGCTTTTTCTCCGCTTCCCGTTATAATAATGACTTTGGTGTATTCGTCTAAATCCGCATCTTTAAATGCTTGATGCAACTCATTAATAGTTTCTTGATTTAAAGCGTTTAATTTCTTTGGACGATTGATAATAATGGTTGTAATACCATCTTTAAAGTCTGTGAGTATATTATTGAAGTCCATAACTTATTAAGATTGAGATTATGAAATTTCCGCTTTCGCAGGAAAATTATTCCTTCGGAAACGTAACTTTAAACGTTGTTCCCTTGTCTTTAATAGATTCAAAAGTAATAGTACCATTGTAAGTGTCTACAATATTTTTAACCATAGCCAAACCTAGCCCCATACCACTGGTTTTAGTTGTAAACTTAGGTTCAAATACTTTGTCTTTATTTTCTTCTGAAACACCGGAGCCATTATCCGCAACTGTTAAAACCACATTATCATCTTTAGTTGTAACGTGAATTGCAATTGTTGGCGGTTGATTATCTGGCATTGCCTGAATACCATTTTTCACCAAATTAGTTACCACCCTTATTAATTGGGTTCTATCAAATTTAGCTATAATTTCCTCGTAATCTGCCGTGAAAACAATGTAATCTTCATTAAAAATATCTAATGCCAATTTCACAATTTTTACCACATTAAGTGTTTCATTTTGTTGCGCCGGCATTTTTGCAAAGTTAGAAAATGCCGATGCTATAGAGCTCATTGTGTCTATTTGCTGAATTAAAGTTTTAGTGTATTCATCCAACTTTAAATGGATGTTTTCATCTTCCGGATCAAATTTTCTTTGGAAGTTCTGAACCGTTAATCGCATTGGTGTTAGCGGGTTCTTAATTTCGTGTGCTACCTGTTTTGCCATTTCTCTCCAGGCTTGTTCGCGCTCGCTTCTTGCTAATTGCACCGCACTTTCTTCAAGTTCGTCAATCATACTATTATACGCGTTTACAAGAATGGAAATTTCATCACTGGTATCATCTATTTCAATCTTTTTATTTCGTTTTTCCAATCGGGTTGAAATAATTTTATCAGAAATAGTTTTTAAAGATTGCGTCATGAATTTAGACAATAAAAACGCAATAGCTATAGCAGTTAAAAGCACCAGCATAAAAGCAAAACCAATACGTTTTAAGAACTCCATTAGCTCCATCTCAAGAAAGTCCCCTTTTTCTAAATATGGTAAATTCAAAATGGCCAATGGTTTGGACTTTTTATCTAGAAGAAACGTATAAGACGATTGAAACGTTTCTCCATTTTCCTTAAGCTTATGTACGTATCTATGTTCGGCATTGTTTGAAATACTACTAAGTTGAACGGTATTATAAATAGTATTTAATATTTCGGCATCTAAACATTGTTCTGCTACATTTTTTAACAATCCTGCTTTTGAAGACAACAGTAAATTACCTTCTAAATCATAAAGGTTAATTTGCAGCCTATGAATGTTAGCTACATTATAAATTTCGTCTTTAAATATGAGCGGAAGATTCTCTGTTTTGATTTCCCAAGTGTTATACCTGCCATTTAAAAAACGCTTAAGATGCGTTTGAATGTTCTTTTCTTTACGCTCTAATCTACTGGAATGGTAATCTGAACTTTGCTCTTTATACTGGTAAATAGCTACAGCAGAAATAAGTACTGATGCCATAAGCACCAACAATATCATTGCTAAAAAAATACGAGTACGAAAGGAGAGCTTTTTTAAGTTCATTTGCTATTTAATTCTTACAACCGCAAGAATGATGATTTCAACAGAAGCCTCAAGTGTGAATTTATTGAAGCATCCTTTTTTTAATGCATTAAATATAGCAATTATCGCACCAAACAGCCTAAGGCCGCTTTAAAAAAAGCAACTACCATTTGTTTTAAGGGTTGGCAATTATTGGAGCTCCTTGAAAAGAGTGACTTGTGAAAACGCGACTCACTTGAGTACTACCCACATGCTTTTAAGCATCAGGGTTTTTCTCTCGAAAATTCTTATACGCCTTAAACCCGAGCATAATTAAAATAACTAAAACGACCATGCCAATAATACCCCAGATCCAATTGATACCACTTTTTAAAACCACTAAAAAGATAACTGCAAACAGGATGAATGTAGCGCCCTCATTCCAAATACGCATGAAACTTGACGTTTTTTTACAAGTATCGTTCTGTAGTTGTATGTAGTATTTGTGAGTTAAGAAGTGATAAATAAACAATAGCAAAATAAAACCTAACTTAACCTGCATCCAAGATTGGTATAATAAACTTGGATTTAAAATTAGTAACACAATGGCAAATAAAGTGCATAAAATTGCCGATGGCCAAGTGATAATGAACCACAAGCGTTTGGACATAATTTTGAGTTGCTTGCCTAAAATATCCTTTTCGGGTGATGGTTTATGGAAAGCTTCTATTTGATAAACAAAAAGCCTTGGGATATAAAATAAACCGGCAAACCAAGTAATTACAAAAATGAGATGAAAGGCCTTTAGGTAAAAATAGTAGTCCATGATTAATCTTCAATAAATAAATAATTTAAGCTTTTACTGTTAAATGCATTATTAAAAGCCTTTATTTGATTACTTACTAATTCATTAAAAGTCTCTATTTGATTGTTTATTTGTTTGGTAAGATGATCTTTTACAGCAACATCCTGATTTGTAGGTGCAAAATCACCAAAACGCACCAGTGAATTCAAATGTCCTAGCTTATTAGTTAAACGAATTGGAAAATTTAAAGGATCTTGAATACTTCTATTTTTAGTTTGATATAGCGCCTCTTCTATTTTTGTGAATTCTTTTTTAAGTTCTTTTGCCTTATCAACAAGTTCTTTTACAGTTTCATCATTTTTATACTGAGATTCAAATGCACCTAATTGTTTATTAATATTTCTAATTTTTTTTATAGTATTATGAGCATTATTTATGGTTTTGTTTACATCAACAATAAAATCGAATTGCTTTTTAAGATCTTCCTCACTACCTTCTGCTCTAGGGTCTGCCAATATTCTAAAAGGTTGTGAGGTGCTTTGTCCATTAACATTTAGCACTACTTTGTAAGTTCCAGGAATGGCCTTTGGCCCATTCAAATTTGTTCCCCACAAAATCATGCCATCAACTTTTTCAGCACCTTCATAAGCCATATTCCAAACAAACTGATTGGCTCCTTTTTTTACCTCTAATTTATCTTTCTTTTTGTTTTTGGTACTAAATGTTATTATAGAATCTCCTTTAATATCAAAATATGTCAATGAAACAGTGTCTTTCTCTTTGTCAAAGTCTTTGACATTAAAATAGGTGATGACACCATTTGGTAAATTGGTACCCGTTACTTTACTGCCTTTATTTGAGCTTCCTCCCATTCTATAAGAATCTTTAGGCTGAAACAAAACATTTCCGCTTAAATCTGAATCATACAACTGATGAATTAATGTTAAATCATCCAGCATCCATAAACTTCGTCCTTGTGTTGCAACAATTAAACTATTATCCTTAATGGTTAAATCTGTTATAGGAACTACAGGTAAGTTTAACTGAAATGATTTCCAGTTTTTCCCGTCATCAAAAGAAATATACATTCCTGTTTCCGTACCAGCATAAAGAAGCCCCTTATGTTCTGGATCTTCTCTAAGCACCCTTGTAAAGTGTTCTTGATTTATACCATTAGTAATCTTAGTCCAAGATTTACCATAGTTAGTGGTTTTATATAAATAGGGTGTAAAATCGCCTGTTTTATATTTGGTTCCAGCTACATAACAAGTTCCTTCATCATATACACTTGGTTCAATACTATTAATCATCATCAATTCAGGCATACCTTTTGGGGTTACATTTCCCCATGTATCTCCTCCGTTTTGTGTAATATGAATTAACCCATCATCAGTACCAACCCAAATTAATCCTTCTTTTAAGGCCGATTCTTGAGCTGCGAAAATGGTGCAATAGTATTCTACTGCAGTATTATCTTTGGTAATTGGACCTCCTGAAGATTTCAACTTGTCTGGATCATTTGTCGTCAAATCAGGGCTAATAATTTTCCATGACTGCCCTTCATTTTCAGATACATGAACATGCTGCGAAAATGTATATAATCTATCGGGATTGTGTTCTGAAAATATAATAGGAAAATTCCATTGGAATCTATATTTCATACCTTCAGCACCATGACCTAAAGGGTTATCTGGCCATACATTAATGGCTCTTACCGTATTTCTTTTGTGATTTACCCGTGTTAAAAACCCACCGTAACTACCACCGTAAACTATATCATTATCTTCTGGATCTACAGCTATATGGGCCGATTCTCCTCCTGCCGTTCTTTCCCAATCAGTTTCATCAATATTTCTTCCATCTGTACGATGTGGAATTCTTATAGTGGTATTGTCTTGTTGGGCAACATAAATTCTATAAGGAAAATGATTATCTGTAGTCACACGATAAAACTGTGATGTGGGTTGATTATAATATGTACTCCATGTTTCACCTCCATCATAAGTTACTTGTGCTCCTCCGTCATCACCAATAATCATTCTACTTGGGTTTTCAGGAGCTATCCATAAATCATGATGATCTCCATGAGGTGCTACGTGCGTGCTAAATGTTTTCCCTCCATTAGTACTTTTATGATATCTAACATTTAAAACATAGACTACATCAATATTTTTAGTGTCTGCATAAACTCTAGTATAATACCATGCTCTTTGCCTTAGTTTACGTTCGCTATTTACCTGTTCCCATGTTTTCCCTCCATCATCACTACGATATAGACCTCCTTTATCCTTATTCTCAACCATAGCCCATACTCTCTGATTGTTTACAGGGGAAACTGTAACACCTATAATTCCTAAAATACCTTTTGGAAATCCCTCATTTACAGATACTTCTTCCCATGTATTTCCGCTATCAGTACTTTTCCAAAGCGCTGAACCTTCACCACCTGAACTTAAACTATAGGGCGTTCTTTTAACTCTCCATGTAGATGCATACAAAATACGTGGGTTGGTTGGGTCCATGATTAAATCAACAACCCCTGCGTGCTCATTTGAAAACAAAATTTTATTCCAGGTATTACCCCCATCAATTGATTTATAAACACCTCTGTCTTGAGTTGGTTTATAAATATTACCTAGAACCCCCGCGTATACAATATCAGGATTTGTTGGGTGAATAGCTATTCTTGGCACATGCCTTGAGTTTTTTAAACCAGATGCTTTCCATGTTTTACCTGCATCAACGGATTTCCAGATACCATAACCTGAAGACACATTACCCCTAACTGTTTTTTCTCCTCCCCCAACATACATAACATTGGGGTCTGATTTGGATACTGAAATAGCACCAATACTTCCTCCAAAAAACCCGTCAGAGATGTTTTCCCATTCACGTCCACCATTGGTGGTTTTCCAAATACCTCCACCAGTTGCTCCAAAATAATATAGGTTTGGCTTATTGGGCACTCCAGTTACGGCAGCACTTCTGCCTCCTCTAAAAGGGCCCAATAATCTATATTCTAAAGAAGAGTAAGCTTCTTCGTTGAAATTTTGAGCATACATTTGAAACGTCTCTCCTATAAATAGAAAAAACAATAAAGTAATAATAGAAAATCGCATATTGGAATTTGGCTTGGTTATAGAACAATAAAAATAAGGATTAAAATTCACAGTTGAAACTCCTTATGTTTCATGTTTATTTTTTATGCCATTGTGTAATCCAATTAGATAATAAATTCACAAAATCATCATCATCATTTAAGCATGGAATAGTTGTAAAATCATTGCCTCCCATTTCATGGAATATTTCTTGACCTTCCATTGCAATTTCTTCCAAGGTCTCTAAACAATCACTAACAAATGCAGGAGTTACAATAGCCATATTTTTTACACCTTCTTTACCTAAACGTTCAATGGTTCTGTCTGTATATGGCTGTAACCATGGGTCGAATCCTAAACGCGATTGAAAAGAAGTTGAATAGGTTCCTTCTCCAAGCTGTAGTTTTTCGGCAACCAATCTAGTAACTTCCAGACATTGATGTCTGTAACAAAACTCGTGCGCTTTACTAGGTGTTGCACAACAACTTCTATCAATTTTGCAATGAGATTTTGTAATATCACTTTTACGGATATGTCGCTCAGGTACTCCATGATATGAAAACAATAAATGCTCCTGATTCTTTCCCTCTAAATGAAGTTTGATAGAATTTGAAAGTACTTCAATATAATCTGCTTTATTATAAAATGCTGGAACAGATTCTAATTTTAAATTGGGAAAGTGCATATCACGTAACTCCTCAGCCTTAACCAAAATGGTTTCGGTAGTTGCCATTGCAAACTGTGGATATAGAGGAAACAATAATACTTCCTCAACACCTTTATCTACTAATTCTTGCAAGCCCTTTTCAATGGTCATGCTACCATAGCGCATTGCCAAGCCTACAGGAATATCTACTTGCTTTTGAATTTTATTTTGAAGTCGTTCAGAAATAACAATTAAAGGAGAGCCTTCCTCCCACCAAATCTTCTTGTAAGCTGCAGCCGATGCCTTAGGTCTAGTTTTTAAAATAATACCCCTTACCAGTAAAGCTCTGGCTGCGTAAGGAATATCTATAACACGTTCATCCATTAAGAACTCACCTAAATACTTTTTTACGTCTTTAGGTTCTGGGCTATCTGGTGAGCCTAAGTTTACAAGTAAAACACCTCTTTTCATACATGATATTTGAAGCACAAAAATACAATTGATTTTTAATTTTAGCTTTTAAAACTAATATATTAACTCAAAGACATAATATATTTTTTGGGAGTAGTACCGTATTTCTTTTTAAAGGCTGCAATAAAATGACTTGATGTACTGTAACCAACTTTATGGCCCACTTCGTTAACATTATCTTCGCCCGCTTCTAAAAGTTTTCTGGCAACTTCCATTTTATAATCGAATAAAAAACTAAAAACTGAATCACCATAAATTTGCTTAAAGCCTTCTTTAAGTTTCTTTAAGCTTAAACCTATTTCATCAGCTAATTCTTGTAAACTTGGTGGTTCAGCCATTCGCGCCACAATAATATCTTTGGCATTTTTAATTTTAATCACATTAGCTTCATCAACTAAAAACGGACATTGTTCAATATCAGCATCTTCACTTCTATTAAAATACAAACTCAACAATTCATAGGTTTTTCCTTTAAAATAAATATCTTTTATAGAACTATTTAAATTGTAATTAATTAACTGATTCAACACAATAGCCATGGAAGGCGAAATCACACCGTCTTTATAATATTTTTTATCCTTATTTTCATCATTTAAAAATGAAATATGGTCAGCCTCTGAAGAAAACAAACCATGAAATTTTTGAATAGATATTAATATTGATACAATCCAAGAATTAGGTTCTACCTGAAGGTTTATTGGTAATTCTCGCTGTGGGTTGTATAGTAATAACGAGTTTTCTTCATGAATATCTAGAGCATATCGCCCTTGGTTGAATATAAATTTAGTATCTCCTTTTACACAAAAATGAAATTGAATGTAAGAGCTATCTATATCTTTAGCAGCACTTTGTGCGATATTTTCATCATTTTTAAAAGTTAAAACCCAAACTCCTTCATCCACCTTAATCTCTTCAAAAGTACTTTGAGCGACATTTTTTGCGTTAATTTCTTTATTCATTTACAATGTTATTTAGATTCATTCTACATTGCAGCACACAAAACTGCTGAATTCCCTGCTAAAATATGACATTTATCATATTTTTTTACAAATCTTCTCGAAAAAACCTGAAACGACACTAAAAGTTCTTTGAGCGTTATTTTTTTTTGAGTGATGCTTCTATTTTTGTTCCGTATTATCAGGTATAAGCATGCACAAGTATAACATTTCTAGAAGTAAAAACTTTTATGCCATTGGTTTAAGTTACAAAAAAGCCGATGCCGAAATACGTGGTCATTTTAGTTTGGGTGATGATGCAAAAAAGGCATTATTAGAACAGGCCAAAGAGAACCATATTGAAAGTTTAGTAGTAACATCTACTTGTAACAGAACCGAAATTTATGGTTTTGCAGAACACCCTTTTCAACTTATTAAATTACTTTGTGATAATACTAATGGTACAGTTGATCAGTTTCAAAAGGTGGCTTATGTTCATAAGAATAAAGGTGCTATCAATCATATGTTTAGAGTAGGTTCAGGTTTAGATAGCCAGATATTAGGTGATTTCGAAATTATCAGTCAGCTAAAATCTAGCGCTATTTTATCTAAAAAGAATGATTTACTCAATCCTTTTATAGAGCGTTTAGTCAATGCCGTTATTCAAGCAAGTAAACGTATAAAAACTGAAACGGAAATATCGTCTGGTGCAACATCAGTTTCTTTTGCTTCTGTACAATATATCTTAAGAACCATAAAAGATGTTTCTAACAAAAATATTTTGTTGTTTGGAACAGGTAAAATAGGTAGAAATACATGTGAAAACTTGGTGAAACATACCAAGAATGATCACATTACTCTAATCAATAGAACAAAAGACAAAGCAGAGAAAATAGCAGGTAAATTCAATTTAGTAGTAAAAGATTATGCGAATTTACAAGAAGAAATTAGTCATTCAGATATTCTTATCGTTGCTACTGGTGCACACCGCCCTACTATTGACAAACATATTATTCAGTCTAAAAAACCATTGTTGATTTTAGACTTATCTATTCCTAAAAATGTTGATGAAAATGTAAAAGAATTAGACAATGTTTGTTTGGTTCACCTAGATTATTTATCTCAAATTACAGATGAGACTTTAGAAAAACGCAAAGAGCATATTCCGCATGCCGAAGCTATTATTCAAGAAGTTAACGATGAATTCAATAGTTGGTTAGAAACTAGAAAATTTGCTCCTACTATAAAAGCACTAAAACATAAACTTGCCGATTTTGCAACCGCAGAATTAGATACCCAACGTAAAAAATTATCAGACTTTAATGAACAGCAAGCAGAATTAATTAGTAAAAATATTGTTCAGAAAATTACCAATCATTTCGCGCATCATTTAAAAGACGATAATAGTTCTACAGACGACAGTCTAGAACTGATAAAAAAAGTATTTCAGCTAGAAGAATCCCAAAATGTCTAAAACCATAAAAATTGGTACGCGCGATAGTGAATTAGCACTATGGCAGGCTAAAACCGTACAACAACAACTTGAAAATTTAGGTTACAAAGCAGAATTAGTTCCAGTAAAATCTACAGGAGATATTGTATTAGATAAACCACTTTACGAGTTAGGTATTACTGGTATTTTTACAAGAACTCTAGATGTAGCTTTGTTAAATCATGATGTAGATATTGCTGTACATTCTTTAAAAGATGTACCCACTATACTACCAAAAGGGATTGAACAAATTGCTGTTTTAAAACGAGGCAATGTAAACGACACTCTTGTTTTTAATGATAACGAAGAGTTCCTAGGAGCTAGAGAAGCCGTGGTTGCTACCGGAAGTTTACGTAGGCGCGCCCAATGGCTTAATCGTTACCCAACACATACCATTGTAGACTTGCGTGGTAACGTGAATTCACGTTTACAAAAGTTAAAAGATAATGACTGGAACGGAGCAATTTTTGCTGCTGCCGGCATTGGTAGAATTGGTATTAGACCAGAAGACTCCATAAATTTAAGTTGGATGATTCCTGCACCAGCACAAGGTGCAATTATGATAGCAGCTTTAGGTGAAAATGATTTTGCTATTGAAGCTTGTTCTCAATTAAATCATGAAGAAACTGAAATTTGTACATCTATTGAACGTGAGTTTTTAAATAAACTTGAAGGTGGTTGTACCGCACCAATTGGAGCACTTGCTTTTATCAAAAATGAAGAAGTAAACTTTAAAGGCGTTCTTTTAAGTAAAGATGGTTCTAAGAAAATTGAAGTTTCCAAAACTGAAGCTTTAGGGAAACACGATGATATTGCAGATTTTTGTGCAAATTATATTATTGATCGCGGTGGAAAACGATTAATGGATGATGTTAAAAACGAATCCAAAACAACTAATGTTTATTCTACAAAATCGCTAACAGAAGATCAACGTCTTTTGTTTCATGAAAAAGTAACTGCTAAAAGTTCAGATTTTATTAAAACAAATCCGAATAGAATTCAAAAGCATATCGTTAAAAACGAAATTAGAAATGTAATCATAACAAGTAAAAATGCAGTTGATGCCTTACTTACTAATTTTTCGGCAGACGAATTGCAATTCAAAAATATTTATTGTGTTGGCAGACGCACCAAACGTTTAGTGGAAAACCGAATTGGAAAAGTGACTCATTCTGAAAAAAATGCTAAAGCTCTAGCTAATTATTTAGTGGAGTTTATGGAAGGAACCGCGGTTACTTTCTTTTGTAGCAATTTAAGGTTGGATGATTTACCCAATATTCTTGAAGAAAATAATATTGTTGTTAATGAGGTTGAAGCATATGAGACCAAATTTGATGGCGTTTCATTAGATGATTCTGTTGAAAGCGTTATGTTTTATAGTCCGTCAACCGTCCAAAGTTTCAAGCAAAAAAACGATAAAGAAGTTATTGCATTTTGTATTGGAGAAACAACCGCTACTGAAGCTAGAAAACGCTTTAAAGATGTTAGAGTAGCTAAAGTTCCAACAGTAGAAAGTGTAATAGAATTAGTAAACGCACATTATATATAATAGTTTCTGGCTACTGGTTTTTGGTTCTTTAATATGCCAACAACCATTAACCAACAACCAAAAACACTATGATAAAGAACGATTTATTTTTAAGAGCTTTAAAGGGAGAAACTGTAGACCGTCCTCCAGTATGGATGATGCGTCAAGCAGGTCGTTATTTACCAGAATTCATTGCCATTCGTGAGAAGTATGATTTCTTTACAAGATGTCGTACTCCGGAGTTAGCAAGTGAAATTACGGTGCAACCCATCCGAAGATATGGAATGGATGCCGCTATTTTATTTAGTGATATTTTGGTGATTCCTCAAGCCATGAATATTGAGGTGCAAATGAAACCAAATTTCGGGCCTTACTTGCCAAATCCGGTACGCACTCAAAAAGATGTTGATAATGTAGTAGTACCCGATGTAACAGTAGAATTAGATTACGTATATCAAGCCATAAAAGCTACCAAAGAATTATTGAATGATGACATTCCACTAATTGGTTTTGCGGGTTCTCCATGGACCATTTTATGTTACTGCGTGCAAGGTCAAGGGAGTAAAACGTTTGATAAAGCCAAGGAATTCTGTTTTACAAATCCAATAGCTGCACATCAATTACTTCAAAAAATTACGGATACCACCATTGCATATTTAAAAGAAAAAGTGAAAGCCGGTGTAAATGCAGTTCAAGTATTTGATTCTTGGGGAGGTATGTTATCACCAACAGATTATCAAGAGTTTTCATGGCAATACATCAATCAGATTATTGAAGCTTTAAAAGATGATGCTCCTGTAATTGCATTTGGTAAAGGGTGTTGGTTTGCATTGGGGGAAATGGCAAGAAGTAATGCTGCGGCATTAGGTGTAGACTGGACATGTTCTCCACAGAATGCCCGTTATTTAACTGGCGGAAATATAACGCTACAAGGTAATTTTGACCCATCAAGATTACTATCTCCACCAGCCGAAATTAAAAAAATGGTCACCCAAATGATTGACGCTTTTGGAAAAGATAAATACGTAGTAAACCTTGGTCATGGTATTTTACCTAACATTCCATTAGATCATGCTAAAGCATTTATAGATGCTGTAAAAGAATACGGAAGTTAATTGTAACACAAAGTGTGATATGCTTACTTATAGCTGTAAAATTTAAGTTATGATTAAAAACATATCTTCAGGAATAAAAGCGTACTTCGGTGCATTTAATTTAATATCCAAGTTAAAACTTTGGAAGTTTTTTGCAGTACCAATGCTTATTAGCTTTGTAACTGCCATTACCATTTTTTGGTCGGCCTATGGCTTATCAGATAATATTGGTGGTTTCATTTCAAAAATATGGGTTTGGGATTGGGGTCATGATACTTTTGCTACAATTAGTAATTTTATTGGTGGACTAATAATTTTAGTCATTGGTCTTATTCTTTTTAAGCACATCATAATGGCATTATCAGCGCCATTTATGAGTCCGGTTTCAGAGAAAATTGAAGCTCATTTCACTGGTAGAATCAATCAAAACTATAGAGACACTTCATTTGCACAACAGCTTTGGCGTGGTATCCGTATTAATGTTCGTAATTTATTTATGGAGTTGCTTTTAACAATTCCACTTTTGCTGCTCAAATTTATCCCCGTAGTTAATATATTTTCTACTGCAATTTTATTTTTACTTCAAGCCTATTATGCTGGTTTTGGTAATATGGATTATACTTTAGAACGTCATTATAAGTACACTCAAAGCATAGCATTTGTTAGAAGAAACAGGGGGTTAGCTATTGGTAACGGCATTGTGTTTTTATTGTTTTTATTAATACCAATTATAGGTGTTATTTTGGTGCTTCCGCTATCTGTAACAGCGGCATCAGTAAGAACCATAGAGGCTTTAAAACTAAAAAACAACTTACCTCATGCGGTTTGATTTTGATACTTTTTATATAGAACCCATTCAAATTCAAGACGCTTGGAATATTTGCAATTTTGTTACGGCCAATGAAGACAGATTAAAACGTTATTTTCCTAAGACTTTAGAACAGAATTTATCCCCAGATCTTTCAAAAATATTTGCAGATAAAAAAGTAAAACAGTTTAAGCTAAAACAAGAATTTTTATTCACTATTAAAGAAAACCAACCCAATAACCTTATCGGGCTTATTTATTTAAAATCACTTGATTGGGGCAGAAAACAAGGGGAGTTTGCCTACTGCGTCCATTATGGATTTGAAGGGAAAGGCATCACTTCTCAAGCTATTAAGATTTTATCAGAATTTGCGTTTGAAACCGTAGGTTTGGAGAGCATTCAAATAATTGTTTACAAAACCAATTACGGCAGTGTAAAAGTGGCTGAAAACTGTAATTTTACTTGGATAAAAACTTTAGAAAAAGAACATACTCCACCAGGAGAAGCTCCTATGGATATGGAGCTTTATGAATTATACAAAGAAATTGAATAATTATGAAGGATACATTCTTCCAATATATACATGATTTACAAGACCACATTACCTCTAAACTTGAAGAAGTTGACGGGAAAGCGAAATTTCAAGAAGACATTTGGAAACGACCTGAAGGTGGCGGCGGACGAACACGCGTGATTCAAAATGGAAATGTATTTGAAAAAGGAGGCGTTAATATTTCTGGTGTTCATGGCAAGCTTCCTAAGTCAATGCAAGCTTATTTCAACGTTGGTGATGTAGATTTTTTTGCTTGTGGACTAAGTTTAGTGCTTCATCCTAAAAGCCCGATGGTTCCAACAGTTCATGCTAATTGGCGTTATTTCGAAATGTACGATCAAGATGGGACTGTTGTAAACCAATGGTTTGGTGGCGGGCAAGATTTAACACCTTATTACCTGTTTGAAGAAGATGCAAAACATTTTCATCAAGTATGTAAAACGGCTTGTGATAAACATAATCCTGAGTTTTATCCAAAGTATAAAGCACGATGCGATGAGTACTTTTATAATACGCATAGAAATGAAGCACGTGGTATTGGTGGTTTATTTTTCGATTATTGCAAGGCTTCAGACGATATGACCATGCAAAACTGGTATAATTTTGTAACCGAAGTAGGTGATAGTTTCCTAGATGCATACGTTCCTATTGTTGAAAAACGAAAAGCTTTATCCTACAATGATGAGCAAAGAAATTGGCAGGAAATCCGTCGCGGACGTTATGTAGAATTCAATTTAGTACATGACAAAGGCACATTATTTGGATTGAAAACTAACGGACGTATTGAAAGCATATTAATGAGCTTACCTCCCCATGTACAATGGGTGTATGACCATCAACCGGAAGTCGGAAGTGAAGAAGAAAAATTATTAGAAGTATTAAAAAACCCAGTAGATTGGGTTAACTTATAAACATTTACGCAATGTATCCACTTAGAAGAAACAGAAGATTAAGAACAAACGAAGCCATTCGCTCCTTAGTTCGTGAAACTGTAATAACACCAAACGATTTTTTAGTACCTCTTTTTGTAGTTGAAGGTAAAGGTATCAAAGATGAAATTCCATCAATGCCTAATTACTTTCGCTATAGTTTAGATTTATTGGAAAACGAAGTGAAAGAACTTTGGAAACTAGGTTTAAAATCGGTGCTACTTTTTGTAAAAGTTCCTGATAGTTTAAAAGATAATAAAGGAACGGAAGCTTTAAACCCTGACGGATTAATGCAACGAGCCGTTAGAACTGTAAAAAATGTATGTCCAGATATGTTGGTTATGACCGATGTAGCTTTAGACCCTTATTCGGCTTATGGACATGATGGTATTATTGAAAACGGACAAATAATGAATGATGTAACCGCCGAAGTTTTAGCAGAAATGAGCATCTCCCATGCACAAGCCGGAGCAGATTTTGTAGCCCCAAGTGATATGATGGATGGACGTATTTTAACCATCCGTGAGGCATTGGAAGATGTGGGTTTTATTAATACGGGTATTATGAGTTATTCCGCTAAATATGCCTCGGCCTTTTACGGTCCATTTCGTGACGCTTTAGATTCTGCTCCAGTTGATTTAGTTGATATTCCAAAAGACAAAAAAACCTATCAGATGGATTATGCTAATCGATTTGAAGCAGTTCGTGAAACTGAAATGGATATTGATGAAGGCGCAGACATTGTTATGGTTAAACCTGGAATTTCGTATTTAGATATTGTACGCGAAATTAAAAATGATGTTGATGTTCCGGTGGCGGTTTATCAGGTATCGGGTGAATATGCCATGATAAAAGCAGCGGCTGAAAAAGGTTGGTTAGATCATGACCAAATTATGATGGAAACCACAATGGCTTTTAAACGTTCTGGCGCAGATATAATCGCCTCTTATTTTGCTAAGGACGTTGTGAAATTATTGTCATAAATCTTGAAGAAAATTGTGTTCATATTTGCTTTAGTAGTTATTTTTGGTCTAGGTTCGCTATATTTTGTAAACAAAAACAGAATTTCAGTCCGTGGTACGCAAGACCCTGAACCCATAAGTTCTATTCGGCAAATTTTGGATGATGATATTTTAGAAGGCAGAAGACAATTCAAAATAAATTGTACTGCTTGTCACAAACTACAAGGAATTGTAGATCCCCCATTGCTGCAAAATAATTTTAAAAACTATAATCTAGAGAAGTTTCAACAGTTTGTAAAAAACGAAAAACGTAATAGGGAGAACATGTTTGGAAACACAGAGTGCATGCCGTTTCCAGATTTATCAGACAAAAAAATAGAATACATTTACAACTATATTGCATATTCCTTAAATTAGCATCAAATACAACCAATTAATGGGACTACTTATTTTTTACGGCGTTATTTCTATTTTCTTTTCGTTTTTATGTTCTATCCTTGAGGCCGTTTTATTAAGTGTTACTCCAACCTTTATAAACGTTAAAAAGAAAGAAAATAAGGCCTATGCCTCAGAATTAGAAACGCTAAAGAATGATGTTGATAGACCGTTAATAGCCATATTAACACTTAACACTATTGCCCATACAGTTGGTGCTATTTTAGTGGGTGTTCAGGCAAAAGTAGCATATGCAGAAATATATGGTTCTCAAACTAAGAGCATTTTAGGAATTGAATATACAGAAGATATTATGGTAGGCGTGGTTTCAACTATCATGACTATATTAATCCTAATTGCTTCTGAAATCATACCAAAAACCATTGGAGCTACGTATTGGAAAAGTCTTGCTAATTTTACTACCAAGGCCTTAAATATTTTAATATTTCCGTTAAAATGGACAGGTGTTTTATGGCTACTACAACTTACAACAAAACTTATTGGAGGCAAAGGGCATCATGGTAGCGTTTTAAGTAGAGAAGACTTTCATGCCATGACAGACATGGCTCATGAGGAGGGCGTGTTTCAAGAATCAGAAAGTAAGGTCATTAAAAATCTTTTAACTTTTAAAGAAGTAAAGGCTAAAGATGTGATGACACCAAGAACCGTTATGAAAATTGAAAGCGAAACTACTACGGTTGAAGAATTCTTCAATAAAAACCTCAACCTTCGCTTTTCTAGAATACCGGTGTATGTAGACTCTGAAGACAATATTAAAGGACTTGTTTTAAAAGATGAAGTGTTTAAAGAAATGGCTTTAGATAACAATGATAAAAAGCTTTCTGAAATTAAGCGTGAAATTATTATTGTAGACCGAAATATGGCCATTCCTAAACTATTTGAACACTTGGTTGAAACCAGAAACCACATGGCTCTTGTAGTTGATGAATATGGAACCGTGAGTGGTTTGGTTACTATGGAAGATGTGATTGAGACCTTACTTGGTCTTGAAATTATGGATGAAAGTGATAATGTTTCAGACCTTCAATTACAAGCCAGAAAAAACTGGGAATCTAGAGCAAAAAAACTAGGCATTCTTAAGGATGAAGAATAATGGAAGAATGTATCGTAAACTCTCCTTTAGGTTACACTAAAATAGTTGGTGATGTAGATGGTATTTCTTCAGTAATCGTTGTTAATTCGGAAGAAAAAATAACTGATATCATTCCAGAAATTTTAGAAGATTGTACCATACAACTTAAAGAATATTTTGAAGGAACTCGTAAAGAATTCAGTCTTAAATTAAACCCATTAGGAACTAACTTTCAGATGAAAGTATGGAAACAGTTAGAACAAATTCCTTATGGAAAATCAATTTCTTATTTAGAACTCTCAAAACAATTGGGTGATCCAAAAGCCATAAGAGCCGTTGCAAATGCCAATGGTAAAAACCCGCTTTGGATAATTGTGCCTTGTCATAGAGTTATTGGTTCAGACGGTAGTTTGACTGGATACGCTGGTGGTTTACACCGTAAACAATGGTTGCTAAATCATGAAAGTCCGTATAAGCAACAATCACTTTTCTAGTGTTTCCTAGTAGAATAGAATTTTACTATCTTTAGTTTCTACATTAAATTCATTTAAATGAAATTTCTTAAGTTGATTCTTTCTGCTTCACTTGTTGTAGCAGTTTTTTATGGTTTAAATAATCAAATAGGTTCTGCTCCCCCAATAGGAAAGTTTTTAAATCCAACTAGTGGTATTTGGCAAAATGAAAAGGATGATTTCGATGTTACCGACGTCCAAATTGAAGGGTTGACGGATAAAGTTACGGTTCACTATGACGAGCATTTAATTCCTCATATTTTCGCGCAAAACGACAAGGATTTATATAGAGCTCAAGGGTATGTTACAGCAAAACACAGGTTATGGCAAATGGAGTTTCAAACCCATGCTTCGGCTGGAAGAATATCGGAAATTATTGGTGAAAAAGGTTTAACCTATGATAGGTCCCAACGCCGAAAAGGAATGGGATATGGAGCCGATGTTTTGGTTAAGAAATGGGGTGCTAATCTAGAAACTAAAAAATTAATTGAAGCCTTTTCAGAAGGCGTTAATAGTTTTATTAATAACTTAAATTCAAAAGATTTACCTGTTGAATATAAGCTGTTAGATTATAAACCAGAACTATGGAGTACTAAAAAGACGGCTTTTTTACTAATGTTTATGACAGATATGCTTTGTGGAGGAGACTCTGATTTAGAATACACCAATGCTTTAAGAGAACTTGGTAAAGAACGGTTTGATTTTCTTTATCCAGATTTTTTTGATTTTCATGACCCTGTTATTCCCAGAGAAACAGATTGGAGTTTCATTAATAAGAAAACAACTGAAACACCTAAAAGTGAACTGCCACTAGACTCTATTACAGAAACCATGGAAAAACCAAACCCTCATAATGGCAGTAATAATTGGGCGGTTGGTCCTAAAAAATCATATTCCGGAAACCCAATATTAGCAAACGACCCACATTTGGGGCTCAACCTACCATCCATTTGGTATGTCATGCAATTAGCAACACCAGAGCACAACTCCTTTGGAGCAACACTTCCTGGAGCTCTGGGTATCATTTCTGGGTTTAATAATCATATTGCTTGGGGCGAAACCAACGCCACCAGAGATGTAAAAGATTGGTATAAAATTGAATTTCAAGACAAGAGCAGAGCCAAATATAAATATGGTGATGGTTGGAAAAATACCAGTGTTAGAGTTGAAGAAATTAAAATTAAAGGAAAGGAATCCTATTTAGATTCGGTTATTTACACACATCATGGGCCAGTAAGTTATGATCATACATTTAAAGGTAAGGGAGAGAAAATAGGTTATGCCATGAAGTGGATAGGACACATGGCAAAAGCAGATTCTTACATTTTCTTAGATTTAAATAAAGGAAAAAACTATAACGATTATTTAAATGCTATTAAAAACTGGGTTGCTCCAGCGCAAAATTTTGTATTCGCTTCAACTGAAGGCGATATTGCGCTTTGGGTTCAAGGTCAATTCCCAAATAAATGGAAAGAACAAGGGAAATTTTTATTGGATGGAAGTAACCCAGACCATGATTGGCAAAGTTTTATTCCTCAAGAATATAATGCACATACAAAAAACCCAGAACGCGGTTTTGTGAGTTCATCAAATCAGTTCCCAACAGATTCAGCTTATCCTTTTTTTGTGTTTAATGATGGGTATGACACTTATAGAAATAGAGTTATTAATGACTATTTCAGAGCTAAAGACAAGTATAATATTCAGGATTTTAAAAAGCTTCAGAACACCAACTTTAATAAAAAAGCTTCAGATTTATTGCCTTATATGTTAAAAAATATGGATGCGTCAACTTTAAATACTGAAGAAAAAGGCCTGTTGAACATTATAAAATCATGGGATTTTAATAGTGAAACAGATATGATTGCACCAAGCATTTGGGATGCATGGTGGACAAACTTAAATAGAATCATTTGGGATGAATACAAAAGAAGTGATGTAGCATTAGTAACGCCTTTTGTTTATCAAACTATTCATTTATTAAAAAATAATCCTGATGATTCTGCAATGGACATTTTGCAAACCCCTGAAAAGGAAAACGCACACGATCTCTTTTTAATCTCATTTAAGCAAGCTGCTAAGGAGCTTCAAGATTGGAAAAGTAAAAATGGAGATTACGCCTGGAGTAAATACAAAGGAACATATGTGAAACACCTTCTACAAGGGCTTCCTGCTTTTTCTCGACATAATATTCCCATTGGCGGAGATAAAAACACAGTAAACGCAGCTGGCAAAAACTGGGGGCCGTCATGGAGAATGATTGTAGAAATGAGCTCTCCTCCTAAAGCTATTGGTATTTATCCTGGGGGACAGTCAGGAAATCCTGGAAGTAAATATTATGATAATTTTATTGATGATTGGGCTGCTGGAAAATATCTTGATTTAAATTTTATGCAAGACCAAAATAATACAGATGGCATTGTAGCAACTCAAAACTTAACACTATGAACAGAAAACTTTTAAATTTTATTGTAACCATAGTTTTGGCGTTTATCTTATCGCAATTTTTGCCATGGTGGTCTATTATGGTTGCAGCTTTCATAACCTCAATTCTTTTAAGTTTAAAAAAAGGAGCTGTGTTTTTTATTCCGTTCTTAGCCAAAGCTTTTTTCTGGATGATTTATGCGTTTTGGTTAAGCTCTTCAAACGACTTTACGCTTGCTAAAAAAATAGCAGTTTTATTTCCTCTTGGAGGAAACCCCTATGTTTTAATACTTGTAACTGGAATTATTGGAGGGATTGCAGCTGGAGTAGCAGGGGTTTTTGGTAAGCAGTGTTCACTTATTTTAAATAACAAAAGATGATTTCAAAACTAAATTTAGAAAACATATTATTTCTGGATATTGAAACCGTTCCGGAACATCAACATTTTTCTGATTTAGATGAAGATAAACAAGCTCTTTGGGAACATAAATCACAATACCAAAGAAAAGATGATTTTACTGCCGAAGAGTTTTACGAGCGTGCCGGTATTTGGGCGGAGTTTGGTAAAATAGTTTGTATTTCGGTTGGGTATTTTAACTTTCAAGGTGACCTTAGAAAGTTTAGAACCACTTCATTTTATGGTGATGAAATCACAATTTTAAAGGACTTTAAAAACCTATTAATTTCTCATTTCAGTCAAACCAAACATTTACTTTGTGCACATAATGGAAAAGAATTCGACTTTCCCTACATTGCGCGCCGTATGATTATTAATGACATTGAATTACCTTATAAACTAAACCTCTTTGGTAAAAAACCTTGGGAAGTTCCGCATTTAGATACTTTAGAATTATGGAAATTTGGTGACTATAAAACTTATACCTCTTTAAAGTTACTCACGAATGTCTTAGGAATTCCATCACCCAAAGACGATATTGATGGTAGTGAAGTTTATAGAGTTTATTATGAAGAGAATGCCATTGATAGAATTATAACTTATTGTGAAAAAGATACCATTGCTGTGGCCCAAATCTTTTTAAGATTGCGAGGTGATGAACTGTTGAATGATGACGAAATACTCCATATTTAATGAAGCATAGCCCCATTTTATCTGTTAAAAACCTTTCCATTTCATTTGGGAGCAATGAAGTGATTCATAACATTTCATATAAATTGAATGAAAATGAAATCTTGGGAATTGTTGGTGAATCTGGATCTGGTAAATCCGTATCTTCTCTAGCTATTTTAGGTTTGTTACCTAAAGGCATTTCAAAAATCACTTCAGGTAGTATTGGTTATAAAGACCAAGATTTAACCACACTATCATCTAAAGTATTTCAAAGTATAAGAGGCAATAAAATTGCCATGATTTTTCAGGAACCTATGAGTTCTTTAAATCCATCTATGACATGTGGAAAACAGGTTTTGGAAATATTGTCGCTGCACACAAATCTATCTAAAGCTGAAGCTAAAAACGAAGTTATTTTACTTTTTGAAAAAGTAAAATTACCGGAACCCAAACGCGTTTTTAAAGCTTATCCTCATGAAATTTCAGGCGGACAAAAGCAACGTGTTATGATTGCCATGGCTATAGCTTGTAAACCAGATATTTTAATTGCTGATGAGCCAACCACGGCTTTAGATGTTACCGTTCAAAAAGATATTATCAAGCTACTTAAAACACTTCAGGAAGAAACCAAAATGAGTGTTATTTTCATTACTCATGATTTGGCGTTAATTTCAGAAATAGCTGATAGAGTTTTGGTAATGTATAAAGGCGAAATTGTTGAAAATGGTGTCGTTTCAAACATATTTAATGCGCCTCAGCATAATTATACGAAAGCACTTATTAACTCCAGACCATCTTTAGATACTAGATTAAAGGTATTACCAACCATCCAAGATTATTTAGATGATTCTATTTCAAAAGAAATAATAACAAGTGAACAACGCAGGCTACAACATGAAAAAATATACAGCAAGTCTCCTCTTTTGGAGGTTTTAAATGTTGATAAAACCTATTTTTCAAAATCTGGGTGGTTCTCCAAACCTAAAGCGTTTAAAGCTGTAAACAATGTTAGTTTTAAACTTTATAAAGGCGAAACTTTAGGGTTAGTTGGTGAATCTGGTTGCGGAAAATCTACTTTAGGAAATGCCATTCTTCAATTAGATAAGGCTACTTCGGGAGGAATTATATATAATGGCATTGACATTACTGCGCTTTCAAAAAATGAGGTTAAAAAACTTCGGAAAGACATTCAAATTATATTTCAAGACCCGTATTCTTCATTAAACCCAAGAATCCCTGTTGGTGAAGCTATTATGGAACCCATGAGAGTGCATAAACTGTTTAATTCGGATAAAGAACGAAAAGAAAGAGTGATTGAAATTTTGGATAGAGTTGGGTTATCTGAAGTGTATTTTAATCGTTATCCTCACGAATTTTCAGGTGGCCAAAGACAACGTATTGGTATTGCAAGAACCATTGCACTTGAACCTAAATTAATTGTTTGTGATGAATCCGTTTCAGCGTTAGATATATCTGTCCAAGCACAAGTCTTAAACTTACTGAATGAGCTTAAAGAAGATTTCGGTTTTACATATATATTTATTTCACACGATTTAGCAGTGGTTAAATATATGTCTGACCAACTATTGGTAATGAATCAAGGTGAAATTGAGGAACTCAATGATGCCGATAGAATCTATAACAATCCCAAGAAAAATTACACCAAAAAATTAATTGATGCCATTCCTAAAGGCATTTAAAACATAAATGTTTTTTTTGTTAAGTAGAATAGACTTTTAAAAAAACGCACATTCTCTTGAAGCGTCTCTTTAAATTTGTTTTCACTTAAGCTAGGTGGTTCAGGTAGATTTGGTTCAAATGTAGGCAATTCAGGTAGATTTGGTTCCATTTTGTTGTAGGTTAAGTTCATGGCAGATTTGGAATTATCTATAATTTGGTTTGGTTGATTTGGGGACTGCTAATATGAAACATTTTTTCAATAAAACAGATTAAAAACATAATTTATCGATGAAATGCTTATTTTTTTAACATTTTTATCGGTGTTACTGTCTCCTTATTACAAAACCCCTGCTTTTCCTATCAATTTAAACTGTATAGAAATCTTTATATTTGATTCAAGAAAACCACTTTACTTTTTATGAAAAAACTTTGGGAGGCTTCAGGCACATTCAAACAGAAAAGTCATTTAACAGCATATTGCAATTGGCTTAAAAGAAATCAAGGTTTGTCATTTAACAATTACCAAGATTTATGGGATTGGTCTATTGAAAATATCGAGGACTTTTGGGTAAGCATTTGGAATTATTTCAAAATAAAATCTCATTCTCAATATAATCAAGTTTTATCATCTTACAACATGCCAAATTGTACATGGTTTGGAGGTGCTACATTAAATTATTCAGAACATATTTTTAGACAATCTAAACCTAGTCAAACAGCAATATATTTTAGTAATGAATCTGGAATAAACATTGAAATTTCGTGGCAGGAGTTGGAAGAAAAAGTAGCTTCTATGGTAAGCTATTTAAAATCTTTAGGGGTTAAAAGAAAGGATACTGTGGTGGCTTTTCTACCTAATGTACCTGAAGCAACTATAGCTTTTTTAGCTGTAAACAGCTTAGGAGCTATTTGGTCTAGTACGTCTCCAGATTTTGGGACAGAAAGTGTGGTAAACCGGTTTGCACAAATAGAACCTAAAGTTTTAATTGCCGTAGATGGGTACAGCTATAACGGAAAACCTTATGATAAAACGAATACTGTAAAAGAAATTGTTGCTTCGCTTCCTACTCTAAAAAAGGTTATTCTACTACCTTACATAAATGAAAATGCTCTTGATAATTTTTCAGACGCTTATGAAGACATAAATACTATTTTTAAAATTGATGGTGGCACATTACAGTTTCAACCAGTAGATTTTAATCATCCAATTTGGGTATTATATTCTTCTGGAACTACCGGATTACCAAAAGCTATTGTACACTCTCATGGAGGTATTCTCCTAGAACATTTTAAGTATATGGCTTTCCATAATGATGTGCACGAGGGTGAACGGTATTTCTGGTTTACAACAACCGGGTGGATGATGTGGAATTTTTTACAATCGGCATTACTTATGGGGGCTTCTATTGTATTATACGATGGGTGCCCAACCTATCCTAAATTTGACTCACTTTGGAACTTTTCAGATGATTTAAGTATCAATCATTTTGGAACAAGTGCGCCTTATTTGGTAGCAAATATGAAGAAGCAAATTGATATTAAAAAGGCACACAACCTATCATCTATTAGATCCATTAGTTCTACAGGGGCACCATTACCAGCAGAGGCTTTTGATTATGTTTACAACCACATTAAAAATGATGTTTGGTTATGCTCTATGGCCGGTGGAACAGATGTTTGTACTGCCTTTGTTGGTGGCACACCGTTTTACAATGTTCGCTCCGGAGAGATTCAATGTCGTGCTTTAGGAGTATCGTTATATGCCTTAGATGATTTAGGCAATACTGTTGAAGATGATTTAGGAGAAATGGTCATTAACAAACCCATGCCTTCAATGCCAATTTACTTTTGGAACGACAAAGACAATGCTCGTTACAAATCGAGTTATTTTGAAGATTATCCAGGGAAATGGAGACATGGTGATTTTATAAAAATAAATTCTATAACAAATGGACTTACTATTTATGGACGCTCTGATGCCACTTTAAATAGGCATGGAATTAGAATTGGTACTAGTGAAATTTATAGCGCCGTAAATAAAATTAAAGCTATAGAAGATTCCTTAATAATAAATCTTGAATTAGAAGGAGGTAAACATTTCATGCCCTTATTTGTAAAACTTAAAAATGGTTATGGGTTATCTGAGGAAATTAAAACAAAAATCAATAAGCAACTAAAAAGTGATTATTCTCCCAGACATGTGCCAGATGAAATTATTGAAGTACAAGACATACCCTATACCATTAGTGGAAAGAAAATGGAAGCTCCGATTAAGAAAATATTGCTAAAAATGCCAATAGAGAAATCTATAAACATTGATGCCATGCGTAATCCTGAATCGGTGCAATTCTTTATTGAGTTTGCTAAAAAGATTTAGAAGACCTTCTAAAACTCTAATTCTTCTGGTACCTCATCAGAATCAAGGTCTAAAACACTTTTTTTGGTAATTTTAGAACAATCAACCTCAATTGATAATTCTTCTGGTTCCTCAAACTCTTCTGTTGATACATTTAAAGTTTCATCAGCATAACAACTCTTCATATATAAACCCCAAATAGGTAGTGCCATTGACGCTCCTTGTCCGTAAGTTATACTTGCAAAATGTGCCGCACGATCTTCTGCCCCTACCCAAACACCTGTAACTAAATTTGGCACCATACCCATAAACCAGCCATCACTTTGGTTCTGGGTTGTACCGGTTTTTCCAGCTATTGGGTTAGTAAATTCATAGGGGTAACCTGTAACTACCTCTCTATAATCAGCTCTATATGCATCAGCTCCTTTCGTTCTCAAACGTGCCCCAGAACCATGTTTAGTAACACCTTCCATTAATTTTACAGCTACATAGGCAGTCTCTTCACTTAAAACATCGCGAGTTTGTGGTTTAAACTGATAAAGTAGTGTGCCATTTTTATCTTCAATAGTGGTTACCATTACCGGTTTTGTGTAAACTCCTTTATTTGCAAACGCAGAATAAGCCCCAACCATTTCATAAACACTTATGTCTGGTGTTCCTAAAGCAATAGCAGGGGTAGGAAGCATATCTGATTCAACACCTAATTTCTTTGCTAAATCTACAACAGGTTGCGGCCCTACTTTATCAATTAATCGGGCTGTAATAGTATTTACAGAATTAGCCAACGCATTTTGCAAGGTTCTGGTTCCTCCATAATCATTTTCACCGCCAGAGTTTCTTGGGCACCATTCTTCTGGGTTCCCATATTTATTTGCTTCAATACAAAAAGGCGTATCTGGAAACTCGTCACAAGGCGAGTAATGTAATTGGTCAATAGCCGCTGTATATACAAATGGCTTAAAAGTTGATCCAATTTGACGCTTGCCTTGTTTCACCATGTCGTACTGAAAATGTCTGTAATTCATACCGCCAACCCAAGCTTTTACATGTCCGGTATTAGGATCCATAGACATCATGCCCGTTCTTAAAAATGACTTGTAATAACGCATTGAATCCCATGGTTTCATAACCGTATCAACTTCACTAGCAACACCATCTTTCCATTCAAAAACAGTCATTTTTGTTGGTTTATGGAAAGAAGCTTTAATTTCATCATCTTTCTTTTTAAGATCATATTTCATATGCCTCCAACGCTCTGATTGTTTCACGGCATTGCGCATCAATGTATCAATAGCGCCGCGAGTTATTTCTAAAAATGGCGCTGTAGGATTGCGTTTAGGCGTATTCTGATGAAAAAACTCAGCTTGAAGCCTGGGCATATGCTGTTGTACAGCATCCTCAGCATACTTTTGCATGCGCGAATCTATTGTAGTATAAATTTTCAAACCATCATTGTACAGGTTATATTTTGTGCCATCAGGTTTAGGATTATCTTTTATCCATTCTTTCATAAAACCATCTAAATACCCTCTAAAATAAGTTGCTAACCCTTCTCTGTGAGATTCCGGCGTATAATTTATATCTAACTCGGTCTTTTGCAATGAATCTTTTAAAGCTTCAGTTATGTACTCATATTTATACATTTGCCCCAACACAACATTCCGCCTTTTCTTTGTTAACTCTTCACGTCTCCTAGGGTTAAATAAAGAAGAATTCTTAAACATCCCTACTAACATCGCAGATTCTTTTAAAGATAACTCCATTGGTTCCTTGCCAAAATAAATACGCGCTGCACTTCTAATACCATCAGCATTATTTAAAAAGTCATATATGTTACAATACTGTGCAACAATTTCCTCCTTGGTATATTGTTTCTCTAGTCGAATAGCTATTATCCATTCTTTAATCTTTTGTATAATTCTGCCAACCGTATTTTTCGACCCTTCTCCATGAAACAACTGTTTTGCTAATTGTTGCGAAATGGTACTAGCACCTCCCCCTTTTCCAAGTTTTACGATTGCCCTCAAAGTACCTCTAGCATCAATACCAGAGTGATCATGAAACCTAGCGTCTTCAGTGGCAATTAATGCCTCAACTAGATGTTTTGGCAACTCATTGTAACCTACAGGTGTTCTATTATCATTAAAGTAAAACTTTCCTAAGGTTTGTCCATCAGAAG
The DNA here is from genome assembly GCF_008056315.1 of Seonamhaeicola maritimus. Taxonomy (GTDB): domain Bacteria; phylum Bacteroidota; class Bacteroidia; order Flavobacteriales; family Flavobacteriaceae; genus Seonamhaeicola; species Seonamhaeicola maritimus. The sequence continues at coordinate 654,038 of NZ_VRKQ01000010.1, forward strand.
AAATAATTTCTGTAGCTAAATTTGTTCTTGGATTTTCTAAAACCGTATGATCGGGCATTTCCCCGAACACACCCAAAGAAGCCAATAAAAACACAAGTACTATTGACAAAATACCTCCTGAAAATAAAATCCAAAACAAACGTATGTATTTTGAAAAATTGGGAGTTGTGGATTTTTGTTTTTTTGTTTTCATTTAAAAAACTAGATTTTTGTTTTTCACTTTAATAACTTTTCGATACAATTTAGATACAGTGAAATCAGACTAAGTGATAATCATTTAGTGTTGAAGCTTTTCAATTCTAAATCCAACATCAGTAATGCCTTCAAGTTCTATCACTCCATTTACCTTTCCATTCTCCCTCATTGCTTGTTGAATGTTAATGGTATACTCCCCGTTTTCTTGAAAAACCACCTGTTCTTTATACCAAAGTTTGTTCTCTTTAACATCGGTATACCCGGTTCCTAATAGCTTTCCGCTAGGGTCTGCCATTTTATACTCTAAAGTATCTTTTATTGTTTTTCCATTAGGAAAGACCATCTCTACAATTAAAAATAAGTTATTGTATTTGTAAGTATTGGTGTTTCTAAGATTAACAAATAAATTATAAGCATTTGTTGAATCTGGAGGTGTTATTTTAAAACTAACAACAGAATCCTTATGCCATTTTTCGGGAATAGATTTATAGGTATCAAATACTCGGTTTGAATCACATGAAACCAATACAAAAGAAAAAATTAAAAAAAATAGCCAAACATTATTTTGCTGCATTTTTACTGTTTTGAGGTTTTCTTCTATTCTTATGGTTTCTTTTATTCTTTCTGTTCCTACTATTTTTACGACGGTTATTCGATTTTGGATTATCGAAACGAGTTAAACTGTCTTGACCTACAACGTTCTCAAACTCTGTTTTAGTATCTTCTATAAGGTCTGAAGCGTATTCTTCAATGCTTGCAACTTTCTTTTTTTGCTTATTTAAAGCAATAATTTCATTGGCCTGATCTGTAGTTATTTTATGCCAATTATTCCATTCTCCTTCATAAGCAAACCACATATGTCTTCTGAAAATATCTGTTTTTTGACATGCAGCAACCCCTTTTTCTGTTTGCAATTTTACATCACTTTTAGGAAAATCTTTTAAAGCATCAAGGTAAGTGTCTAACTCATAGTTTAGGCAACATTTAAGTTTACCACATTGACCTGCTAATTTTTGAGGGTTCAACGATAATTGCTGATAACGTGCTGCAGATGTACTAACCGAACGGAAATCTGTTAACCAAGTAGAACAACATAATTCTCTACCGCAAGAGCCAATACCACCAAGTCTTGAAGCTTCTTGACGGAACCCGACTTGTTTCATTTCTATACGGGTTCTAAACTCGCGTGCAAATACTTTTATAAGCTCCCTAAAATCTACACGCTCTTCAGCTGTATAATAAAATGTAGCTTTACTAGCATCTCCTTGAAATTCAATATCAGATATCTTCATTGATAATTTCAAATCAATAGCAAACTGGCGTGCTTTGACTTTCATAGGTTCTTCCCTATCTCTGGCTTTCTGCCAGATATCGATATCTTTTTGAGATGCTTTTCTGTATATTTTTAAACCTTCTTCAATATTATCGGGTACATTTTTACGTTTCATTTGAACACGCACCAATTCACCCGTAAGAGTTACCATTCCTATATCATGACCCGCTTTAGCCTGTGTAGCCACAAGATCTCCAATACTAAGTGAAAGATTTTCTGTGTTATGGTAGTATTCTTTTCTACCATTTTTATAACGAACTTCTACCCAATTAAAAGGTTTTTCGCCATTAGGAAGAGACATATTTGACAACCAGTCAAAAACAGTTAGTTTATTACAACTGTCTGTACCACAAGTACCATTATTTTTACAGCCTTTAGGTTGGCCATCTTTAGTTGAGCAGCTTGCGCAAGCCATAAATTTATATATTGAATTCGCTAATAATTAGATTATTGCGAAAGACGGTTCATAATTAATTTAGTTTCTCACTTTCACTTCAATATGCTCAGTGACACAGCGAGAATGACAATTTAAGCGATTTTTCGAACTATTGTTTCAAAAAAAATCTTGTCGATGTAAATATAAGATTATTATACTTACCTAGAAATTAGCTTAGTTAAATATATTTCTAAACGTTTTTAACGCTGATAATTTTTACAGGACAAGCTTTTGCGGCTTTATCACAATCTTCAAAAATGAAATTATCTGGATATTTTATAGTAAAAAACCCTTTCTTCTCTATAGCGTGTAATAGCACACTTTTCCCATCTTTTTTCGACATCTGAAAATGATAAGGCGCTAATTCTACACAATAATTGCACCCTATACACTTATTGCGTTGCAAGGTTACTACTACCATTAAGCTTCTACTTTATTTTCAACAATTTTATAAAGTTTGTCTGAAGGTCTGATTCTAAACCCTAAAGGAATTGTTACCGAATCTCCTTTTGTAGCCGCTGTTAATTTTTCATCATTAACCAACATTTCTTCAACCTGTAATTCTTTGGCACCCGTTGTTGGTCCTGTCACTAAAATAGTATCTCCAATACTTAAATCGAAGGCTTCAATCTTGAATTCTCCAATTTCAGGCTTAGGGAAATAGTGCATACCTTTACCAATATACACTTTCTTTTGCGTAGCATGAGACCCAGAACCATTACTCCATTCTCCCAATTTCTGACCTAAATAATATCCATTCCAAAAACCACGATTATAAACAGTTTCTAATGTTTGCATCCAAGAAATTACTTCTTCCTTGTTATAGGTTCCTGCTTCAATGCCATCAATTGCTTCACGGTAACATTTAATCACTTTGGCAACATATTCTGGCGCTCTTCCTCTTCCTTCAATCTTTAAAACTTTTATACCAGCATCAGCTACCTGGTCTAAAAAATCGATGGTACACAAATCTTTAGGAGACATGATATATTCATTATCCAACTCCATTTCAAAACCTGTTTCTTGGTCTATAACTGTATATTTCTTTCTGCAATTCTGTTTACACGCTCCTCTATTTGCTGAAGAATTATGCGAATGCAAACTCATATAACACTTACCAGAAACCGCCATACATAGTGCGCCATGACCAAAAATTTCAATCTCCACCAATTTCCCAGATGGCCCTTTAATTTGATTTTTCTCAATTTGCTCAGTAATCTTTTTTACTTGGCGTAAACTCAATTCTCTACTTAACACCATGGTGTCAGCAAATAGAGCATAAAACTTTACAGTTTCAATATTGGTTATGTTAATTTGGGTTGAAATATGTACCTCAACACCTAACTCTCTAGCCATGTTAATTACCGATTGATCCATAGCAATAACCGCAGTAATATCTGCATCCTTTGCTCTTTTAATCAATGTTTTTATAATAGATAAATCATGGTCATAAATAATAGTATTCAAAGTAAGGTAGGTACGAACATTTTTAGTTTTACATCTGTTGGAGATTTCTTCAAGATCATCTAATGTGAAATTAATAGATGCTCTTGCCCGCATGTTCAGTTGCTCAACTCCAAAATAAATTGAATCTGCTCCATTATCCAAAGCAGCCTGAAGTGATTCAAAGTTTCCAGCAGGTGCCATTAATTCTATATTTTGCATAACCTTATTTCTCTTTATCTACTTTTAAAGTGTCGTAAATATTTCTTAAGTCTTTTTTAAATGGCAGATAATCTGCACGTCCCTTTTTAAAGATATCATTACTATTACCCTGACCTTTTCTTAGGGCTTTTTGCTCCTCATAAGGCAAAGCATGAATGTCTTTACAGTTTGTAGAACAACAATTATTCATTTCTTCTTTACATTCATTACATTGAATGAATAGCAAATGACAAGCATCATTAGCGCAATTGGTATGTACATCGGCTGGTTTACCACATTGATGACAACAAGCTATCACATCGTCACTGATTTTTTCTGCTCTGCGTTCATCAAACACAAAATTTTTACCAATAAACTTATTCTCTAAATTCTGATCTTTTATTTGTCGGGTGTATTCAATTATTCCTCCTTCAAGCTGAAAAACATTTTTAAATCCTTTATGTTTAAAATAAGCGCTAGCCTTTTCACAACGTATACCTCCTGTACAGTACATTACCAGTTTTTTATCGGTTTTATGTTCTTTTAAATCGTCTTCAATAATATCTAAAGATTCTCTAAAAGTATCTACATCAGGTGTTACGGCATTTTTAAAATGACCTATCTCACTTTCGTAATGATTGCGCATATCAACAAGAACCGTATCTTCATCTTCAATAAGTTCATTGAATTTTTCGGCTCCTACATGAACGCCTTTATTTGTAACATCAAAAGTATCATCATTCAATCCATCAGCTACAATCTTATCACGCACTTTAACTTTCAATTTTAAAAAAGACATGTTGTCTTGTTCTACAGCAACATTTAGTCTAATTCCTTTTAAAAAATGAATGGTATCTATATGTGTTTTAAACTCATTAAAACGATCTGCCGGAAGTGAAAGTTGGCCATTAATGCCTTCAGAAGCAATATAAATTCTCCCTAAAACATCTAGCTTATCCCAAATAATGAATAGTTGGTCTCTGAATTCTTGAGGATTCTCAATTTTGACATATTGATAAAAAGAAAGTGTTAATCGATCTTTACCTGCTTTTTCGATTAACTCAGCTCTTTCTTTCGCACTTAATTTATTGTACAGTTGCATGCTATACTAATTTTTTAAGATTAAAGAAATATTTTAAGCGGCAAAGGTACATTATTTACTTAAAACCAACTATTTGGACATAAAAAAAGCACTTTAGAGGCATAAAGTGCTTTTCAGTCAGAATTGAGTTAGTTTTAGTTATAACGTCGTAGGTCTATTTCACAGCAAAGTTTTCCCCACTTTTATACTAGATGCAAATTGTGGAAAAAGGTTGCGTCATAAAATTGTATTGTGCAAAAAGAAGTATTATTTTAGCATGCATAACTTCAGAAAAAAGATAAATGAGTAAAGAAAAAGAAGCTAAATTAAAAGCACTAAAATTAACCTTAGATAAGTTAGATAAAGCATACGGAAAAGGCACCGTAATGAAAATGAGTGATGCAGCTGTTCAAGATGTAGATGCTATTCCTTCAGGTTCTTTAGGATTAGATATTGCCTTAGGCGTTGGTGGATATCCTAGAGGTAGAGTTATAGAAATTTATGGTCCTGAATCTTCAGGTAAAACAACCTTAACGCTACATGCTATTGCCGAAGCTCAAAAAGCTGGAGGTATAGCTGCCTTTATTGATGCAGAACATGCTTTTGACAGGTTTTATGCCGAAAAATTAGGTATTGATATCGATAATTTAATTATATCTCAACCGGATAACGGTGAGCAAGCTTTGGAGATTGCTGATAATTTAATTCGTTCCGGAGCTATAGATATTGTTGTGGTAGATTCTGTTGCTGCCTTAACACCAAAAAGTGAGATTGAAGGTGAAATGGGAGATTCCAAAATGGGGCTTCATGCTCGATTAATGTCTCAAGCTTTGAGGAAATTAACAGCATCTATTAGCAAAACCAACTGTACGGTTATTTTTATTAACCAATTACGTGAAAAAATTGGTGTTATGTTTGGTAACCCAGAGACTACTACAGGTGGTAATGCCTTAAAATTCTACGCTTCGGTTAGGTTAGACATAAGACGCTCTACTCAAATAAAACAAACCGACGGAAGTGTTTCTGGAAATAAAACACGCGTTAAAGTGGTTAAAAATAAAGTAGCTCCTCCTTTTAAAATGGCTGAATTTGATATTATGTATGGAGAAGGTGTTTCAAAAGTTGGAGAGATCCTAGATATTGCCGTAGAATCCGAAATAATTAAAAAAAGTGGCTCTTGGTTTAGTTATCAAGATACTAAATTAGGTCAAGGTAGGGATGCCGTAAAAGCCCTCATAAAGGACAACCCTGAACTCATGGATGAGCTCGAAGCAAAGGTTAGAGAAATAGTAACTTCATAAATAACAAAAAATCCCGAAAATATCGGGATTTTTTAGTTTAATACGCAACCTTTCACTTACTATAGCATCTACAAGTTGTAAACATGTATTTAACCCAAAAAAAATTGCTATGAAAAGAGTTATTATGCTATGTTTAACACTCATTTTTTTTGCATCATGTAGTGTTGATGATGATAGCGCAGATTTCAGTTTTGAAATTTTACCTGTTGAGAGTGTAGATATACCAACAGAATTTGAACTAGGAGAAGTTTATCCTATTACAATTTCTTATTTTAGACCCTCAACTTGTTACGCTTTTAACGATTTTTATTATTTAAAAGACCTTAATGAGCGTACAGTGGCACCAATAAATTATGTTTTTGAACGTAATGATTGTGAAACCCTTGAAGATGAGCTTGTAGAAGTTTCTCTTAATTTTATAGTAACCAATACAGGTTCTTATATCTTTAAATTTTGGCAGGGTGAAGACAACAACGGCGATGGCCAATTCTTAACTATTGAAGTACCTGTAGTTGAGTAAAATTAAGTATTAATTAATGCATGTTTAAGTTTGAGTTTAAATCAACTCATAGAAAATTGTAAAATTAATGATACTAAAGCACAAGGAGAATTATATAAACTTTTTTCAATTAAGTTATTCTCCATTTGCTTAAAGTATTCGCGTAATTATGCAGAGGCTGAAGATAATCTGCAAGATGCTTTTCTAACGATTTTCAACAAAATAGAACAATATAAACATAAAGGTTCTTTTGAAGGTTGGTTAAAACGTATAACGGTTAATACTGCTTTGCAGCGTTACAGAAACGAAAAGGTATTTGATATTATAAACGAAAATGTTATTGAGGATGTTGAGATTGAAGTTGATGAAGACGTCTTTTCACTTGATTTTCTTTTAAAAATCATACAAGAATTACCAGATAGATATAGATTGGTATTCAACCTTTATGTACTTGATGGGTATTCGCATAAAGATATAGCAGACATGCTTAGTATAAATGTAGGAACTTCAAAATCTAATTTGGCAAGAGCTAGACAGATTTTGAAACAGAATATTGAAGATTATAAATTGTCCCGAAGTTTACAATCATTATAAATGAGTGATAAAAAACATATAGATAGGTTATTTCAAGAAAGCTTTAAAGATTTTGAAGCTACTCCCAGTGATGCTGTCTGGAAAAATATTGAAGCTAATCTAAAAAGGAAAAAGAAAAGGCGCGTTATTCCAATATGGTGGCGTTATGCAGGTGTTGCAGCATTACTGTTGTTATTACTTACCGTTGGAGGTGTTTTCAATGGAGATATTGACAATACCAACCCTATTGAAGTAGTAGGAACTGAAAATGACAATACTAGTGACTCGGGTATCAAAACACCTGATAATTTTGAAAACACCACTAATGCAGTTGTTTCAAATTCGAATGAAATAAAAGTGATTTCAGAAGAAAAAGCAACATCAATTAAAAATTCAAATAGAACTATTGTTCTTCAAAAGGAAACCTCTATTGCTGAAACCTCATATTCAAAAAATAAAAACAAGAGTCAGTTTGATAAAAACTTAAAAAACAACTATCCTCCATACTCAAACAATAATGTTATTGCAGAAAATGAGGTTAAGGAAGTTATTCCTAACAATAATAGACTTCCAGATAATGTAGTAAACAATAACAGTATTGCATTGGTTAATACAAATAAGGACAAAACGAATCCTCTTCAAAATAAATCATCAGAAAACAATACTGTTTCTTTCTTTAAAGACAGAATTAAGGAAACCCCCAAGCAGACCATTGCTAAAAATAAAGAAGAAGACAGGACAATTGAAGAAGCTTTGGCTGAAAATAAGGACTTACTGCTTAAAGATGACATAAAAGTAAGCCGATGGACAGTAGCGCCAAATGCAGCACCAGTATATTTTAATACTTTAGGGAATGGGTCATCAATAGATCCGCAGTTTGCCAATAACTCTAAAACAGGAGAAGTTAATATGAGTTACGGACTTTCTGCAAGTTATGCTTTAAATGATAAAATAAGTATCCGTTCTGGTATTAATAAGGTCAATTTAGGGTATAACACGAACGATGTTATTATTTTCCAAACTACTGGATTAAATTCTAGTGCATCTTCCTTACAAAATGTCAAAGGAAATTCTATTAATAATAATTCTTTTGAAAATGTTTCCATTGTTAGTGGACAGAATTTTAATAAAAGTGGAATTCCAGAGTCTTTTGCTTCTACAAACAATTCTATTAATCAAACTTTTGGATTCATTGAAATTCCATTAGAAATTAAGTATGCTTTATCAGATAAAAAATTGGGTGTGAATGTTATTGGCGGATTTAGTTCTTTCTTTTTAAACAATAACCAAATATTTTCTGAGGCTGAAAATGGCACAAGATCCTTTTTAGGAGAAGCTAACAATTTAAATAAAGTGAGTTATAGTGCCAATTTGGGTTTAGGCTTTAACTATAAAATCACTAAGAAATTCGACTTGAATTTAGAACCTATGTTCAAATATCAGATAAATACATTTAACAATACTTCCGGTAGTTTTAAACCCTACATAATTGGAGTTTACACCGGATTCGCCATTAAATTCTAGGTTTTTGGTTAGATCTGGATATGAGTTTTCATTAAGCTCGGAAACTCATATCAAAAGAAAACTGCTCTTCCCCTGAGCAGTTTTTTTATTACTTGAACTTTTGCAGCTGATTAAAAATAATGGTTCTAGATTTTTCGTTTAACACCCTAGTGTCATCAATTGTTAAGCCTTTGGTGGATAAAAATTTATGTATTTTAACACGCATTTTACCGGGGCCTCCACTAAAGAATGTGTAAGAAAATCGTTTTTTGTTGTCTGCAAAGGTAAGAGGCACAATAGGTATCTGATGATTAATAGCTAATCTGAAAGCACCATCTTTAAATTCATCTAATTCTATATGTTCTTCTGGTACACCACCCTCTGGAAAAATGCAAATACTTAACCCAGATTCTAATCGTCTTTGGGCTCTTAAAAAAACAGCTTGCCTACTTTTAGCAGAACTTCTATCTACTAAAATACAAGTTCGTTTATAGAAAAAACCAAACAACGGAATTTTCGCTAACTCCTTTTTACCAACAAAAACAAACGGATTTTTAACCGATACTAGCATCAGCATAATATCTATCATAGAAGTATGATTAGCAATAAACATATAGCTTTTTCCTTTTTCTGGAACCTGATCTCTTTTAAAAGAGTACCTAAAACCCATCCCTATCAGAATAAATTTTGACCAAATACGAGCCAGTTTAAAGAAAAAAGGATACCAAGACTCTTTGGAAATAGAAATTAAAAGAACTGGAAACAGCACAATTATAGGAATTAACACAAGGATGTAAAACCAAATACGGTATAAAGTCCAGAAAATGTATTTAAATACAATCATTGACGTCAAAAATACTATTATAAATTGATTATCTTTAAAACATAATAACTTAAAAATTATATTATTATGGGTTTACTTTATTCTCTATTAATTGGCGGAATTGCTGGTTGGCTAGCTGGAAAATTTATGAAAGGAGGCGGTTTTGGTATTCTACTAAATATTGTAATTGGTATTATTGGTGGCATTGTTGGCGGTTGGTTATTAGGCGATTTATTAACTGGTGTAATTGGAGATATTTTAACTGGAGCAATTGGTGCTTGTGTAATCTTATTTGTAGCGGGTTTGTTAAAAAAATAGTTTTATTAAAAATTTATAGATAAAGTGGCGAAAGCCACTTTTTTTATTGCATAACTTCATTAAATTTGCCGTTTACAACAATTTATGGCAAGAATACTTACAGGAATACAAAGTACAGGTACACCACACTTAGGAAATATTTTAGGCGCAATAATTCCGGCTATAAAAATGGCGGAAAAACCTGAGAACGATTCTTATTTGTTTATAGCAAATTTGCACTCTTTAACCCAAATTAAAGATGCACAAACTTTGCGAGAAAATACATATTCAACTGCTGCTGCGTGGTTAGCCTTTGGATTAGATATTGAAAAAAGTGTATTTTACAGACAAAGTGATGTTCCGCAAGTAACCGAATTAACCTGGTATTTAAATTGTTTTTTTCCATACCAACGCTTAACACTTGCTCATAGTTTCAAAGATAAAGCCGATAGATTAGAGGATGTAAACTCTGGCCTATTCACTTATCCCATGCTTATGGCTGCGGATATTTTAATGTATGATGCCGAAATAATCCCAGTTGGAAAAGACCAAGAGCAGCATATTGAAATGACTCGTGATGTAGCAACTCGTTTTCATGCCAAAGTTGGAGAAACATTCGTTTTGCCAAAAGCCGATATTCAAAAAGAAACCATGCTTATTCCTGGAACAGATGGTGAAAAGATGAGTAAAAGTAAAGGTAATATCATCAATATATTTCTTGCTGATAAAAAACTGCGCAAACAAATCATGTCTATTAAAACAGATAGCACACCATTAGAAGACCCTAAAGACTGGAAGACATGCAACTGTTTTGCCATTTATAGCCTTTTAGCCAGTAATGAACAAAAGGAGTCAATGAAGTCTAATTATGAAAGCGGTGGTTACGGTTACGGACATGCTAAACAAGCATTATTTGATTTAATTATTGAAAAGTTTGAAGTAGAACGTGAAAAATATAACTATTTCATGAACAACCTTGATGAGTTGGATAAGGCGCTTTCTGTGGGGGCTGAAAAAGCAAAATTGGTTGCAAACGACGTCCTTAATAGAGTTAGAGAAAAAGTAGGATATTAATCAAATCTCTATTTCCTTTTACCATTTCTTAGTTTTTTAATTAGGATTTACCTCTAAATTTAATTAGTATATTTAGTGCTATTAATCCGCTTAAAATGAAAACTTCCAGACGATCTTTTATTAAAACAACTGCTTTGGCTGGTGCCGCAACTGTTGCAATACCATCCTACGGTTTTACTATTTTAAAAAAACCAAATCTTTTAAAAGAAACAATTGGTCATGGTGATTTTACATATCGTGTTCATAAGGAGTGGGGAAACTTAGACCGTGTTAATACACCGGTTAAAAACTGTCATGAAATGGTCATGGACTCTAAAGGCAGGTTAATTATGGTGACAGATGAGGTTAAAAACAATATTATTGTTTACGATAAATCTGGAGAGCTTTTAACATCTTGGACACACAACATGAAATCTGGCCATGGATTGACAATTTCAAAAGAAGGAGAGGAAGACATGTTGTTTATTGTTGATAATGGTGGCCGAATCATTAAAACTACAGTTGATGGGAAAGTGCTTATGGAATTACCAGATCCAAGAAAAATTGGTGTTTATGAATCCAATCAGCATTACAGACCAACTGAAACTGCAGTTGCTCCTAATGGAGATATTTATGTTGCCGACGGTTATGGTTCAGACTTTATTATTCAATACAATAAAGATGGGGAATACATAAGAAAGTTCGGTGGTCGTGGTTATGAAGACCATCAATTTAATACCGTTCACGGAGTAGCTATTGATGATAGAGACCCTAACAACCTCACTCTTATGTGCACTTCTAGAAAGCACAATTCGTTTAAACGTTACACTTTAGATGGCAAGTACCTAAGTACCATTTTTTTACCTGGTGCTTTTGTATGTAGACCGGTAATAGATGGTGAAAATTTATATGCGGGTGTGTGTTGGTCTAGATTAAAATATATGGCCCAAACACCAAACTCTGGTTTTGTGACAATTTTAGATAAAAACAACAAGGTAATTTCAAACCCAGGTGGCAAAGAACCCATTTATGAGAATGGTGAATTAAAAATGATGGTTCAAGACATTCCATTATTCCATCATTGTCATGATGTATGCGTAGATGAAGACAAAAACCTTTATATCTGCCAATGGAATGCTAACAAAGCCTACCCCATAAAACTAGAAAGAGTTTAGTTATTATACAACTTCAAACAGTTTTCCTGGAAGCGGTCTGATTATTCCTTTTAATTCCATATTTAGTAGAGTACTTGACACTTTAAAAATGGGTAATCTGCAATTTATAGCAATAACGTCCAACTGCTGTTTTTCGTTATCTTTTAAATAATTATAAATAGTTTTTTCTGTAGCGTCCAACTCAACAAATAATTGCTTTTGTAATACTGGTTTATGGTCATCTTCTAGCTTCCAATTCAAAATATATGGGACATCTAATGGGTTAGTGAGCATCATTGCTTTTTGATGTTTTATCAAGTTGTTACACCCAATACTTTGGCTATCTGTAACTCTCCCCGGAACTGCAAACACATCTCTATTATATGAATTGGCAATATCTGCAGTTACTAAACTTCCACCTTTCTCAGCAGATTCAATTACAATAGTTGCCTCACTTAACCCTGCAATAATTCTATTTCGCTTTATAAAATTATTTCTATCAAAAACATCGGTACTCCAAAAGTCAGAGAAAAACCCACCATTATTTTCAACATCAACCATATACTTTTTATGCACTTTTGGGTAAATCTGATTCAAACCATGCGCTAAACAACCAATAGTTTGTATACCATTTTTTATGGCTGCCTTATGGGCCGTAATATCTGTTCCGTATGCAAAACCTGAAACTATTATGGGGTTATAGGGTTTCAATTGTTCAACCAAATTATTACAAAACGTAATACCATTAGTTGTAATCTTTCTAGTGCCAACAATACTAATTATTCGTTGTTGCTCTAAACTAATATTTCCTGTCTGAAATAATAAAATTGGACCATCAATACAGTGTTTTAGTTTTTCAGGGTAACTCTCTCCTTTGAAATATGAGACTTTTATCTTATTCTCTTTAATAAAGTGTATCTCCTCTCCTGCTGCTTTTAAGTGATTTGACTTATGAATATCTATTAGAATAGCCTGACCAATGCCATCAATTTTAGCTAAGGTTTGCTTCTTTTCTTTTAAAACAGCCTCCGCAGACCCACAAAAAGAAATGAGTCTTTTAGCAGTAATATCACCAATTTTTGGCACATGCTGCAGAGCTAAAGTATAAAGCAAATCATTTTCTGTCATTGAATCTTTTCGGTTTTTTGCTTACAAGAAAGTAAATTTTGGGCAATAATTGAGGTTTTAAATTATTCAAAATCTATTTACAGATTATCGATGATTTCCGATAAAATGTAAAAAATAATCATCTGTTAATAAATAGTTAAGTCTAAACTTTCATGAGAGACATATTTTTTTAACTTTGTTTTCATGCAACTTGAAACCTACATTGGCGATTTACTGTACAGATATGAATGTGTTACTATTACAGGGTTTGGAGCTTTTTTAACACAACGTATATCGGCTTCAATTGATGATTCAACCAACACTTTTTATGCTCCAAATAAAAGCGTGTCTTTTAATGAACAAATTCAAAAAAATGATGGGTTGTTGGCACACTATATTGCAGATGTAGAGAAAATTCCTTTTGAAACTGCCAATAAAAAAATAGAAAAGCGCGTAAAAATTTTAAAGTCTTATTTAACTCAAGGCGAAACGCTTACATTCAAAAATATTGGCGAGATAGTTTTGAATAGTGAAGGTAAAATTTTGTTTGAACCAACTTACCACATAAACTATTTAACAGATTCTTTTGGCCTATCTCAATTTGTGTCTCCAGTAGTTACTAGAGAAGTTTACAAGAAAGAAGTTGAGGACATTGAAAAAGTAGTACCAATTGCTATTACTAGTGAAAGGCGAAAAGCTAAACCTTATTTAAGGTACGCTGCAGTTGCATTAATTGCGTTGACTATAGGTGGTTTTGCGGCTTCTAAGTTTTATGTAAATAAAATTGAAACTTATAACCAATTAGCTCAAGAAGAAGCGCAAAAACAATTAGAAACTCAAATTCAACAGGCTACTTTCAACCTAAATGCATTACCAACCATTACCTTGAATGTTAGTAAACAAACAGGTAATTATCATGTAGTTGCCGGCGCTTTTAGAGTTGAAGGAAACAGTATAAAAAAAATAAAACAACTTAAAGCGGAGGGTTTTAAAGCTAGAGAAATTGGGGTAAATAAATATGGCTTGCATGAGGTTGTTTATGGTAGCTACGAAGATAGAATTGAAGCTTTGCAGGCCTTAAGAGCTATTAAAAAAACTCATAATAAAGAGGCTTGGCTAAAGGTTCAGCCTTTAGGAGGTAGCTCTCAAAAATCTAATTTTACCCTGCATAAAAAACAAGTAGAAAGTACTGAACAATTCGAGCAATCTAGTATTCTCACTAATTCAGGTAAAAATAAAATTATAATTGATAGTGACTTTAAATTTGATAAAAGTCCTAATATTATTCCAATTATAAAAGAAGTTGATGAAGTTGATGGTGGTTTTTATACTGTTATTGGAGCATTTACCGATATTTCAAAAAGAGATGAGTTTTTAACCGTTCTTTCTTCTTCTGGATATAAAAACCTTGGGTTTTTCTTTGATAAAAAAGGTTTAACCTATCTGGTTTTTAATGAAAAATTCAATGATTTAGAATCAGCTAAAAATGCAATGACTGATGAAAAGAACTCTATCTTCAAGGGTAAAATCACTATAGTTAAAGTAGAAAAGTAATTATTTTCTGTTTTAAAATTTACCCTTAATATTTTTAAATTCTTAAAAGCATAGTACCTTTGCCTTCATTAAATTCATGATAATGAAAGGAAAAACACCGAAGCAATCTAAAACAATACTTACTGACATGGTTTTACCAGGTGAAACCAACCCCTTAAATAACCTTTTTGGAGGTGAACTATTAGCAAGAATGGATAGAGCCGCGAGTATTGCTGCAAGACGTCATAGCAGACGTATTGTTGTCACTGCCTCTGTAAATCATGTAGCTTTCAATAGAGCTGTTCCATTGGGAAGTGTGGTTACAGTTGAAGCAAAAGTTTCAAGAGCGTTTAAAACCTCTATGGAGGTTTATATTGATGTTTGGATTGAAGACCGTGAATCTGGTGAAAGAACACAAGCCAATGAAGCTATTTACACTTTTGTTGCGGTTGATGAAACTGGCCGCCCTATTGCAGTTCCGGAAGTGATACCAGAAACAAACCTTGAAAAAGAACGCTTTGATGCTGCTTTACGAAGAAAACAACTTAGTTTGCTTTTAGCAGGAAAAATAAAACCTCACCAAGCTACAGAACTAAAGGCTTTGTTTGAGTAAAAAACTGTTTTGGGCTTTACCTAAAAGTCAGGCTATAAGTTGCAATCTTTTGTTTACTTCACACAAAAGGATTTATATTTCTATCCCTAACACAATTAAACCAATGGTCTCTTTTTAAGTCTAAATAGCATTATGAACCCAAATTTATATTGCTATGAGAACTTTTGTTATTTTAATTTCCGCATTTTTGTTATTAAACTTGTCCTCTTGTGCTACTCATGTAAGTAAAAGACCTGCAAAGGTAACTGTAATAAAAACAGTGCCTAAACATCACAGAATTGTTACCGTAAAAGGTAAACGTTACTATTTTTGGAGCGGAAAACATTATAAGAAAACCAGAAGAGGTTTTGTTCTAGTAAGAGTTTAAAACATTTGTTATTCCTGAATTTGTCTTAGAACTTCATTAGGCTGATAATCAATTTTATGAGCTCTCTAAAACAAGTTCAGGTTAATTCAAAAGTCCTACATTTTATAAATCCAATTAGCGGGGTTTTCTTTAACCAATCCTTTGGACAGTACAAATCCTAAAATAGTTTTACCATCTGCTGGATTGGTAAATACTTCCCCTATAATCTGTTTAACAGCAACCTTATCTCCCTTTTTAACATAGATCTTAGATAAATTTTTATAAACCGTCACGTAACTACCATGACGAATCATAACCATAGGATTGGAGTTTTTAATCTTAATTATCTCACTAACTTCTCCTTTAAACACCGCAAGTGCTTTGGCACCCTTCTCGGTTGTAATAGAAACACCATTCCTATCAACAATTAATGTTCTGTCAACTGTTGAAGGCTGACGCCCATATCTAGAACTAACACGACCTCTTTCAACTGGCCATGGCAACTTGCCCTTGTTAGCAACAAAGTTTGAAGCTAATACTTTTTCTTCTGGAGTTAAGGCAAAAGAAGTTGAAGTAGTAGATTTACCAGCACTCTTATTAGACGCTGCAATAGCTGCTCTAATAATTTTATCTATTTCTCTATCAATTCTTGCAGCTTCACGTTCTTTTTGACGAATTTGAGCGGTGTACTTTGACAAATTCTTTCTAATAGATTTCATCAAATTCTCATGCAAACCTCGTTCTGCTTCTAAAGATCTCTGTGTTACTCTGTTTTCTGCAATAAGTTTCTTTTTTTCTTCCTGTTGCTTTAACAACCCTTTATTAAGCTCTTGTAATTCGAAAGTCTTAGACTTAATTGTTTCACCTTGTTGTCTTTGATGGTTAGCATATTGTTTTATGTACTGCAACCTTTTATAAGCCTGTTTAAAATCCGTTGAAGACAGTAAAAACATAATTCTACTATGTTCATTTTTACTTTTATAAGACTTAACAACCATGGCAGCATAGTCTTCCTTAAGCTGTTTTAATTCTTCTCTTAAATTGGTAATCTTCTTCTGATTAGAATTAATCTCTCTATTTAAATAATTAGCTTGCTGATTGGTAACCTTTATCAGGTTATCTAATACACTAATCTTATAACTATATTCTTCAATCTGCGATAATTCGGATTTCTCTTTTGTCTTATCCTGAGCTCTTAGTTGACTTATTTTTTGAATTTCTCGTCTAAGTTCTTGTCTACGAGTTTCTAACTCCTTTTGTTTATTGCTTTGAGAATATGCAATTGAACCAGATAACAAAATGGCTATTACAAATACTAACCTATATGGGAACAATTTTTTGGTCATTAAAGCTTAATCTCTTTATAGCCCGAAGGAATTTTAAATGGAAATCTTAAATCTTCATTTAAAGTAACATTTTTAAATTCCAACCCAATAATAAGCTCCTCATTAGCCTCAACTGCTATTACTTTTACCTTTTCTGGCAAAATCTGTTTATCAACCTCTTGATGTGATAAATAATCTATTTGCAAATGTCTTAACTCTTGTGGTTGCGATATTTGTTGAGACTTTAACTTAAAAAGTGAAGGGTCTAACAAAAAGAAAATTTCAATTGGTTCTCTTTGTTTTTTTGGTTGTAAAATGTATGACTCATCATCAACTGAAAGCTTATAATTATCTTCTTTTAAGTCATAAATTGCATCGCCTATTAATAAGCTCTGAACCTTTTGAAAGTCTAAATCTGTTCCTAATAAGCCACTTAAATAAGCGTAATCACCTTCAAAATAAGTGTTGTCCAACTTATTATAAAAGCTCACCTTATCTGGTGTTACTAATGCCTTGACTACAGAAAATGTAGCGCTCATCCATAAAGTCTCATCTTTTTTAGCTCTAAAATTCACTGAATGACTCTGAGTATTTTTACCATCATCATAAGTTATTTTAAGTGTAGATTTTATGGTTTTATAGTCTGGACTCTTCTTATTATTTTCTTTTATAAGCTGTCTTGAAGATAAACTGTAATTGGCCTCACCTCCACTTACCGTTTTTGCTGATTTACAGTTAAAAAGCGTAATAACAAACAACGTTATTATGATTTGGGTTAGTATTCTCATTAATTCGTGTTTTCTAATTGTTTTGCCTTATCACTAAACGTTTTTGCTTTAACAGTATTGTTTAAAAGTGTGTAGGCTTCACTTAGTTGATTGTAAAAATCAGATTCCATTTTCACATCATCAATAATATAATCTAAACCAATTTCTAAAGTATCAATAGCTTTTTGAGGCTTATTTAAATTGTTGAATGAAACACCATTTATTAAATATAGTAAAGGTTGAGATGGGTAGTTTTCTAGAGCCTTGGCACTTTTCTCATTAGCCACATTAAATTGCTCTAAATCTAAATAAAGTAGCAATACATTTTTTAATACACCAAAATTATTTGGTTCCATTTTTAGGGCTGCTTCAAAATTTTCTAAAGCTTTAACCTTGCTGTTTTTAGCTAAATAATATTGCCCTAATTCAATTAGAGTTTTACTATTATTGGTCCCTTCAACTAAAGCCGTTGCTTCCATTAAATCCTCCTCATATTCAGGATGTTCACCAGCAAATTTCACAAAATCTGTTAATACTTTTAGCTTAGCCTCTGGTTTTATTTGAGTACTCTTAACAACAATCTTCATTGATTCTACAGCCTTTCCCGGCATATTATCATCAAGATAAAACTTATATAAAGCCAAATGAACCAATTGAGAGTTTGGGTTTATTTTAAGTAGCTCCTTTGCTGTTTCAAAGGCCTTCTCTTTTTGGTTATTTTCGCTATATCTGTAAATTAATGCTAAATAATTGGACTCCTTTTCAGGGTTATTATCTACACGCTGTTCAAGATTTTTTATTTGATCCTTTTTTCTCCCAGTTGCTTCATAAATTCTATTTCGCATCATGTCTCTAGAAATAGAAATACCATGTTCTTTGTCTAGGTCATCCAAAATCTTTAAAGCATCATTATACTTTTTAACTCTAACGTAAAGCGAAGCTAAATCTTCTTTATAATCAGGGTGATAATCAACTAACTGTTTAACAGTTTTAATGGCATTGTCGTATTCATTTTGCGACGCATAATACCCATATAACTCATCTAAAAACCACTCATTATCAGGATCTTTATTAACAGCTTTTTTTAGAGCATCTTCTGCTGCACCAAAATTTTTAAGTTTATTATAGCTTTTACCTAATTCAAAATATAAAACAGGTACGGATTCATCTAACTCTATACATTTCAAAAGTGATTCAACGGCTCTCTCATAATTCTCAATACCCTTTTGTTTTAAAGCTTCATAAAAGTACTCTTGAAACTTATCTTCAACAATTCCTAAATCATCTTCTGGGGTTTTATTAAAATCTACCTGAGCATAGGATGGTTGTAGAATGAAGATCACTCCAAAGAGAAAAAAAAGATAATATTTATATTTTAACCTTTCAACCATATGGTTTTTGCTTTATTAAATCTTCAATAACTTCAAACTTCTCTAAAACTTCTATTTCTTCACAAGAAATACGCATTAAGTCCTGATATATATTTGCCTCTTTTGGTAGTTTATCCCCAGCAGCTTCAAATACGGTTTTATTTGGCCATTGTGCATAAGCTATATAATGTAGGGCATTCTTTTTATGAAGTCTAGACCCTAAACTGCCTTCATACTCATAAATCAACTTTGTTAATGCTCTCCAAGAATCTAAAAAAGCTAATTCCTGTTTAGGTTTAACTTTAAAGGAATACATTACAACATACATATACTTTATATTTTATTCCAGTACAGAATAATCACCAATGCTAATACTAGTAAAATTACCATTGTATTTAACGTTATTACCAATCATGGCATTATCTAAATTAGCATTTTTAATTGAGCTATTAGTTTGAATTAAGCTGTTTTTAACAGTTGAATCCTCAATAACAGTGCCATTTCCTACAGAAACATACGGACCAATTGTAGTGTTTTTAAGTACCACATTTTCTCCAATAAAACAAGGTTCTACAATTTCTGAATTTTCTAAAGTTGCTGAAGAGGCAACTAATGTTTCCTCGCCATCAGCTTTTAAAAACCCTAACATTCGCTGGTTTGTTTCTATAGTAATAGCTTTATTTCCGCAGTCCATCCACTCATCAACAGTTCCAGTTTTAAACACTTTTCCATCAGCCATCATGCGTTTAATACCGTCGTTTATTTGATATTCTCCCCCATTCATAACATTTTCATCAAGAACTTCCTGTAATTTATCTTTTAAAACTGCAACGTCTTTAAAATAGTATATCCCGATAACAGCCTGATCACTAACAAATGTTTCTGGTTTTTCAACCAATTCAACAATTTCATCATTTCCGTTTAGCTTAACAACACCGTATGCTTCGGGGTTATCAACTTGTTTCGTCCAAATAACACTATCTGCCAACGGATCTAAATCAAATTCTGCCCTAATCAATGTATCTGCATAAGCAATAACTGCTGGTCCAGATAAAGATGGTTTTGCACTCATTATGGCATGACCTGTTCCTAATGGTTGGTCTTGGCGATAAATAGAGGCTTTTGCACCTAAACTTTTAGCTAAATCTTCTAAACTCAATACAACATCATCACCAAACCACGCTGGATCACCTAAAACAAAGGCCACTTCATCTATTGGCTGTTTTAAAACTTTGGCAATATCTTTTACCAAACGATGTACAATAGGTTGTCCTGCTACCGGAATTAACGGCTTTGGCACGGTTAAACTATGAGGACGTAATCGAGAACCTCGACCTGCCATAGGTACAATTATTTTCATGTTTTAAATTGTGATTTGGTTATTTGTTAAGTTCTTTATTCTATAATTATTTGGTTCCCGTACTACCGAACCCTCCAGCACCTCTGTCGGTATCTGATAATTCTTCAACAGAAACCCATTCTGCACGCTCGTGTTTAGCAATTACCAATTGCGCAATGCGCTCTCCATTATTAATGCTAAATTCTTCATTAGATAGGTTTACTAGAATCACACCTATTTCACCTCTGTAATCAGCATCAATTGTTCCAGGCGCATTTAGTACAGTAATGCCTTTTTTAGCCGCTAAGCCACTTCTTGGACGCACTTGAGCCTCTAAACCAACAGGCAGCTCTATAAAGAGCCCTGTGCCCACAATACTTCGCTCTAAGGGCTTCAAAACTCTAGACTCTGAAATATTAGCTCGTAAATCCATTCCAGCAGAAGCAATTGTTTCATAATGCGGTAAATCGTGATTTGATTTGTTTATGATTTTAATTTTCATTTTATCTTTTTAAAATTTGTTTAATCTGATTTTTCTCTGAAAATGAAATAACACCCAAAAATACAACTAACATGGAAATTCCAATAACATAATTCTCCCTAAATTGATAGAAATAAACTAACGAAAACAATATTGACATTGTTAAATAAAGTCCAATTTTCTTCAAGTTATATGGTATTGGATAATATTTTCTTCCAAAATAATAAGACAATAGAACCATACTTCCATAAGCCGCTAAAGTGGCAATAGCAGAACCTTTATAACTTATAATAGGGATTAACCATATATTTAGCACCAAAGTAATTATGGCTCCAACTACAGAAATATAAGCGCCAAACTTTGTTCTATCCGTTATTTTATACCAGACAGAAAGGTTGTGATATATACCCAAGCAAAAACTTGCAATAAGAATTATAGGTACAATCCACATGGCTTCCCAGAAATCTTCATCTCTAATAATAATTACTTTTAGAATATCAGATAATACCACTACGGTTAATAAAATACCTGAGCCAAAAATTACAAAGTATTCTAAAATTTTAGCATAGTTCTTTTGTGGGTTTTTTGATTTCGCATGGCTAAAAAAATAAGGTTCTATACCCAGACGAAACGCAGTAGCAAATAGGGTCATAAACAAGGCTAATTTATAACATGCTGAAAACATTCCAACCTCATCTTCTGGATTTTCTGCCGTTGACAAACTACTGTCTAATAAGATTCGGTTAAATGTTTCTATAGTAGTATACGCTAAACCTGCAATTAAAACAGGATAAGCATATCGTAGCATTTGTTGCCATAATATAGAATTGAATTTGTATTTAATTTTCCCATAAAATGAGAGCATAAGTATAAGTGTAATACCGCTGGCAACCAGATTAGCAATTAGCACATAACTTATTTCAAAATCTGTTTTATAAATTGAAGCAAATAAATCATTTTCTTTTGCTAAGCCCGATAATAAAAGGAAGAAAAAGAGGTTAAGGCCAATGTTAATAGCTACGTTTACAATTTTAATAACTGCATACTTCATAGGTTTTGCATTAGCCCTTAACCACGCAAAAGGAATAATTACCAAAGCATCAAGCAATAAAATCCAAATTACAAAACGGATATGATGAACCTCAATGTCTGTAACATTAGCAATTTGGTTTTGGAATAAAAAAGCTAAACCAAATATAGCCAAAGAGGTAAATATGACGGATAATGTAGCAGTACCAACTACTTTATCTTGGTTATCCTCTTTGTTAAAAAAACGAAAAAAAGCAGTCTCCATTCCGTAAGCCAAAATCACATTAAAAATGGCAAACCAAGAAAATATTATAGATACTTTACCATAAACGCCAACTGCCATTACCTCTGTATAAAGCGGCGTGAGCAAAAAAGTTAACATTCTAGGTAACACAGTGGCTAAACCGTAAATGAATGTTTGCTTGAAAAGAGATTTAAATGCGCTCAAAAATGCGTTTTTTGTAATGCTAAAAATAGGGTTTTTAAAACAAAAAAACCTAACTCCGAAAAGTTAGGTTTTACTATTTTATGATAAGATTCCTTCTTTGGTAGGAATTTATTAATTATTCAAGGCTTCTGCACCACCAACTATCTCTAAAATCTCGTTAGTAATAGCAGCTTGACGCGCTTTGTTATAAGTTAATTTTAATTGATCTCTTAACTCAGTTGCGTTATCAGTAGCTTTATGCATTGCAGTCATACGAGCACCATGCTCTGATGCAAATGAATCTCTAACACCTTTATATAATTGTGTTTTTAAAGACTTAGGAATTAACTCTTCAACAATCTCAAATTTAGATGGCTCGAAAATATAATCTGTATTTACATTAGCATCACCTTCAACAGGAACAATTGGTAAAAACTGCTCTGTCATTACAATTTGCGTTGCTGCGTTTTTAAACTTGTTGTAAACAATTTCAATTTTATCAAACTCACCTTCAACAAACTTATCCATTAAAAGTTGAGCAATTTCAGCAACATTATCAAAAGTTAAATCGTCAAAAACCTCACTTTTATTTGCAATAACTCTATCTGTCTTTTTAAAAGCATCATTAGCCTTTTTACCAATAGTTAAATAAGAAACTTCTTGGTTTGCATAAGTATCAGAAACTAATCTATTAATTTCTTTAATGATGTTAGAATTAAAAGCACCTGCCAAACCTCTGTTAGAAGTAATTGGTACTAAAAGCACTTTCTTTAATTCACGTTGTTCAGAATATGTGCTTCCTGAATCTGCATCTAAAGTTGCACTTAAACTCTGTAAAAGCTCAGTTAACTTATCTGCATAAGGACGCATTGCTGTAATAGCATCTTGTGCCTTCTTTAACTTTGCAGCAGATACCATTTTCATGGCACTGGTAATCTGCATTGTTGAAGATACCGATGATATTCTGTTACGTATTTCTTTTAAATTTGCCATATTTTAAAATATGAAAAATAGATTCCCGTCATTGACAGGAGTCTAAAATTATGCTATATATTTTCCTGATAAATCTTTTGCTACAGCTGTTAATGTATCTGTAACTTCATCAGTTAATTTACCTGATTTTAAAGTACTAAGAACATCTGCATGCTTCGCTTTTAAGAATTCAATGAAATCTCTTTCAAATTCTTTTACTTTTTCAACAGGAACATTTCTTAATAAATTCTTAGATCCTGCATAAATGATAGCAATTTGATCTTCAACTGTAAACGGATCGTTTTGAGCTTGTTTTAAGATTTCAACATTACGCTTACCTTTTTCAATTACATTTAAAGTAACAGCATCTAAATCTGATCCAAATTTAGCAAATGCTTCTAATTCACGATACTGTGCCTGGTCTAACTTTAATGTACCTGCTACCTTTTTCATTGATTTAATCTGTGCATTACCACCCACACGAGATACAGAAATACCTACGTTAATAGCTGGACGTACACCAGAGTTAAATAAATCACCATCTAAGAAAATCTGGCCATCTGTAATAGAAATTACGTTTGTTGGAATATATGCAGAAACGTCACCCGCTTGCGTTTCAATGATTGGAAGTGCTGTTAAAGACCCACCTCCTTTTACCATAGGTTTTAACGAATCTGGTAAATCGTTCATATCCTTAGCAATTTCATCATCGTTAATCACTTTTGCAGAACGCTCTAATAATCTTGAGTGTAAGTAGAAAACATCACCTGGATACGCCTCACGTCCCGGTGGTCTTCTTAACAATAATGATACCTCACGGTAAGCAACCGCTTGTTTAGATAAATCATCATAAACAATTAAAGCCGGTCTTCCAGTATCTCTAAAATACTCACCAATTGCAGCACCCGCCATTGGCGCGTAAACTTGCATTGGAGCTGGATCTGATGCATTTGCCGCAACAATAGTAGTATAAGCTAATGCGCCTTTTTCTTCTAATGTTTTAGCAATTAAAGCTACTGTTGAAGCTTTTTGACCAACAGCTACATATATACAATATACAGGCTCACCTGCATCATAAAATTCTTTTTGATTTAAGATGGTATCAATACAAACAGCCGTTTTACCAGTTTGACGGTCACCAATAACCAACTCACGTTGACCTCTACCTACAGGAATCATAGCGTCAATAGACTTAATCCCAGTTTGTAATGGTTCTGTTACTGGCTCACGGAAAATAACCCCAGGAGCTTTACGCTCTAAAGGCATTTCATAAGTTTCTCCAGAAATTGGCCCTTTACCATCAATAGGGTTACCTAATGTATCAACAACTCTACCAACAATACCTTCTCCAACATTAATAGAAGCAATTCTACCAGTACGTTTTACCGTAGATCCTTCTTTAACTCCTACTGAACCACCTAATAATACAATACCAACGTTATCTTCTTCAAGGTTAAGTACAATACCTTCTAAACCACCATCGAATTCTACTAACTCACCATATTGTGCATTAGCCAATCCGTAAGCACGTACAATACCATCACCTACTGTTAATACTGTTCCTACTTCATCTAATGAAGCGCTAGCTTCAAAACCTGAAAGTTGTTGTTTTAAGATTGCTGATATTTCAGCTGGTTTTACTTCTGCCATCTTATTATTTATTTAGATATAAATATCTTAGTTTAATGTAAATTCTCTTTTTAATTTATTAAGCTGATTTGCAATACTAGCATTGTATTGTACATCACCTATGCGTAAAATGAAACCACCTAAAATGCTTTCATCCACAATATTTTCTACCTCAATTTCTTTTCCTGTAAGTTCTTTAGCTTTTGCTAAAACTTTTTTCTTTAAAGCATCAGTTATTGCTACCGCAGTAGTTACTGTTGCTAACTCAATACCTTTAGATTGATCAAATAACTGATTGTACTTTACAGCAACAGTTCCTAAAAGATCTATTCTATTATTATTGATTAAAGTTTCAATTAAACTTATTGTTGCATTATTAGATTTTTTAAAAACTTCTAATAAAACAGCCTTTTTAATTGTTGAACTAATTACAGGACTTTGAAGCGTATCACTTAATTCTTTACTGTCTGCAATTGTAGCAGCAATTAACTTCATATCTTTATTAACAGCATCGGCTGATTTTTGATCTGAAGCTAAACTTAAAATTGCTTTTGCGTAACGTATGGCTGCTCTTGTACCTGACATTGTCTATTTCTTAATTTAATTTAGCTTCACCTAACATTGACTCAACTAATTTTAATTGCTTGTCTTTGTTAGATAATTCTTGACGCACTACTTTTTCTGCGATATCTAAAGATATTCCAGCTACGTGATTTTTAAGTTCCGCCATAGCTGCTTTCTTTTCGCTTTCAATTGCATCTTGCGCTTGCTTAATCATTTTATTAGCTTGGTCTTGAGCTTCACCTTTAGCGTCTTCTATAATTTTGTTTTTGATATCACGCGCTTCTTTCAGCATAGACTCACGCTCTGCTCTAGCTTCTTTTAATAACTTTTGATTATCAGCTTGAAGGTTCTCCATCTCTTTCTTAGCGCTCTCCGCTGCATCAAGAGCATCCTTAATACCTTCTTCTCTATTGTTTACAGAATCTAAAATTGGTTTCCAAGCAAACTTTTTTAACAAAAATACAAGTGCTAAAAAAAGTACTGTCTGCCAAAAAAATAATCCTAAAGAAAACCCTCCAAATAATTCTTCCATAATAATTTATATTTCTAAAAAACTTCTGTTTAATTTAAAAGAACAGCTATAACCAACCGTTATAGCTGTTTCTCTTTCCCTTTGGTCTTACACTGCAAATAAAGCAGCAAATCCAATACCTTCAATTAAGGCTGCTGCAATAAGCATAGCCGTTTGAATTTTTCCTGTAGCTTCTGGTTGACGCGCAATTGCTTCCATAGCAGAACCACCGATTCTACCAATACCGATACCGGCACCAATTACTACTAAACCTGCTCCTACGATAGCTGGAATCTCCATAATATATATAATTAAAAATTAAACATTCAATTTCAAATACGCTTAATGATGGTCATGGTCTTCAACAGCCATTCCAAAATAAAGCGCAGATAATACTGTAAAAATATATGCTTGTAAAGCTGCTACTAACAACTCTAAAATACCTAATACAAATGCTAATACAAATGATAATGAACTACCCAACCAGTTGTTAAAGATGAACATCATACCAATAATACTCATTAATACAACGTGACCCGCAGTAATGTTTGCATACAAACGAATCATTAATGCAAATGGTTTAATAATAGTACCTAACAACTCTATTGGCGCCAAAATAATTTTCATTGGCACAGGAACACCCGGCATCCAGAAAATATGTTTCCAATAATTTTTATTACCAGAAAACGTAGTAATAAAATATGTAATTAACGCTAAACATAAAGTAACTGCAATATTGTTAGTTACGTTCATTCCAATAGGCGTTAAACCAAAAAGGTTAACAATCCAAACAAAGAAAAATACGGTTAACAAATAACTCATATATCTCTTGTATTTCTTCTCACCAATGTTAGGGATTGCAATTTCGTCACGAACATAAAGAACAATGGGCTCTAAGAAACGCCCCATACCTTTTGGCATACCATTATTCTTTTTATAAGTTTTTGCCATTCTGCTAAACATAAAGAACATGATTGCAAAAACCATCATGATTAAAACTACATTTTTAGTAATAGAAAAATCTAATGGTTTAGCATTAGTAGCGTGATGATGATCATCTTCAATTATTTCACCGTTAGGGCCGTCTACATTATAAATCTTCCCATGAAACTGTTTGTAATAACTTCCTCCAGCCTCAGCCACCGTTTCTCCATGATGAAATTTAGATGATAAAAATACTTTTAATCCGTTATCCCAAAGAATTACTGGTAATGGAAAACCAAAATGTTTTTCCCCATTTTCATATGAAAACAGGTTAAAATCATAAGAGTCTAATAAATGGTGTTGAACGTATTCCTTGATTTCAGTCCTTAAATCAGAACCAGATTCACCGTGCTGGTTATCCTCTTTTCCGAAAGACATGAAGGTTATTAAAAACAGTAGTAATGTAATCGGCTTAAAAGCTATTTTTCTACGCATATCACTTTAAATAATAGTGGCTTAAAAATCGGTGCAAAGGTATGCTTTTATATGAAAAACAAAAACTATTTTGGTTTTTATTTCAATAGATGTATTTCAAGGGGTTACGAAGTGGTTTCATCTAAATTATTCAACCATTTGCTAAGGCTAATAGTTTCAATAATTAACCCTAATACATAGGGAATAAAAAAAGATGCAAATTCTAGTTTAGAAACAACGCCGTCCTGCTTAAATAAAGGTTGAAAGACAATAAAAAAAACAGCAAACTTCACTAAGCTTCCTGCCAGAAACAAAAAACCTAACTGGCTTTTATATTTTTTTCTAAGCAAATAAAGCAATCCGAAAACTACAATTACTAGAACAAGGTTAAGTACATAGGATAGTAAAATATAATTATCAAATAAAGGATAATTTAAGGTAGATAAAACTGCTAAATGCAAGCCAAAAGCAATCACATAAAACAAACTAGCTTTAAGTGTAAAACGAATAAAAGGGTTAGTCATTATTAATTCTATTTAGCTGCTTAATCACAGCATAAAGCGAAATCCCAACACCGGCTAGTGTCATAATTATTATAAAAAGTTTATCGCCATTGTTATATTTAGTGTCTAACCACTTGCCTAAAAGGACAAATAAATAAATGGTTACACCCATTTGAATAGCCACCCCAGAGAGGATAGCAACATTTCTAAGCTGTTTTTTCGGTTTCTTGTTTTCGCTGTTGCTGTCCGCCATTGCTCATTTCTTTTACAGTTCCTTTCATCACACATGTAACATTAAACGTTGCACCAGGTTCAACGGCTAACTTTCCTACAACTACCTCCCCTTCTATATGGGCAGAAGATTTTAAGGTTAAAGTACCTGATAAGGCCAACTTCCCAGAGAACTTACCTTCAAAATAGGCGTCAGTTCCATTTAAAGTGCCTTTAACCAAACCAGACTTGCCTACAACTACTTTCCCAGCGGTTTTTACGTTACCTTCAACCACGCCGTCTATTCTAAAATCGCCCTCACTATTAAAATCACCAACTATTTTAGTGCCTTGAGCAATAATGTTTTGTCCAGATTTAGTTTCTACCATTTTGTCTTTTTTATTATCAGAAAACATAATAATACTTTAATTTAATTATTATCAACATTCAAATAGGCGTCCAAATTTTTATGAACTTGAACGATTTGATAATTTGCAGATGCCATTGCAAAATAGGGTTCTTTTATTTTCTTTTTATCTTCTTTAGTTAAGAGTTGATCAAAAGTGCTTGCTACTTGTCCATTTTTAAAACCATGCACAACTACAAACTTAGTGCTAGCATTATAAACATCTATTGAAGAAGTTAACTCATAATACTTAATATTTTTTAAAACTTCATCTAAAGTCTTTTGGAAATTTAAAACTGCTTCAGTCTCTAAGTTTTCAAATTTAAAAATAACTTTAAAATTGCCAGAAGTATCATTTGATTCTTCAACAAAATCTTTACTTGCTAACTTGGGCAAAATATTTGTTTGCAAATGCTGCGCCTGCTGCCCTTCTTCTGTATTAGCATAGGTCACTGCAAGGTAATTAATAGCTTTTTGGTATGCCTCATATCCGTACAAACGCCCTGATGCTGTAGCTTTTAAAAGTTCAAACTTTGGTACTATAGACTCGCCATCAAATGAGTTAATATATTCCTCGCTCTTTGAAATAACGATGTCATACTCTTGATTTTCAAACTGTTCATAAAGCCTTTCATATAGACGTTCAGGACTTTCTTCATCAAATTGAGATGCCAATTCTGGATTACTTAAAATTGTAGCATATCTAGATTCAGGATAGTTTTTAATTATTTCACTTTTGGCAATATTAGCTTCATCATTTTCGCCTAACGCCTCATAAATTTTATACAGATTGTATTTTGACGGAAGTACCAATCGCTCTTCTGGATTACTCTTTAGTAAATCCTGAAACTTAACCTTAGCAAGACTAAATTCTTTAAACTTCTCTTTATAGATTAACCCTAATTGATAATAAGCATAGTTTCTTTCTTTTGATATACTATCAATTTCTTTTTCTTCAGAAGGAATTTTAGATAAGTAAAATTGGGGATCATATAATTCTTCTTCAGTTGCCGCAGCTAATATATCTTCTGATCCAGAATTACTATTTCCTGCTCCAGAACTACTTTTATTAGACCACCTCCAGTTATCTTCTTGAGCTCTATCTCCCCAAATTTTTACAAACTCGTTTTTTCCGTAGGCCACAGTAGTAGGATTATAAAAATAGAATAATGAACCTTGACTAGGCGCACCTCCCGGAGTATTTAAAGGTCTTCCTTGAATGCCGCCTCCAGTTATCAGCCCTTTATTTCTGTCTAAAGCTTCTTGCCTTTCTTGCTCTTCTTTTTCTTCTTCGGCTTTTTGTTTTAATTTCTCAATAAATGTTTCAAAAAAAGCAACTTTATCTGCCTCAGGTAAATTCACTAAATGTAGAATACTATCATTAACTTGGGCAATAGCTTCATAATAAATAACATCTGCCAAATTATCTCGCTTACGCTTTATAATCCTATAAGGTTTAGAATCTTGATTAAGGCTTGTCATTGTACTATCATAATACATACCAGCCTCCCTATACAAAGACTTGTCAAAATTCATATCCCCAAGAATCTCATAATTCCTAGCATTTAATATTTTATCTTTTGACCTAGTTCGCAAAGACTTATTATAATAAGCTACAGCCAAAGAATCTGAATTATTTCTTAAATGATATGCACCAATTTGATGATATATCTTATCTAAAAACGGTCTATTTTCTCGATTTTCTTCAAGTTCTGCAAGCAATTCAGAAACCTCAAGCTTATTACCTTGCTCATAATCAAAGTTCTTTACTTTTTCAAGGTGAGCACTAATCATATAAATTCTTGGGGTTTTTCTATTAAGCTCAATAACTTTATCAAACGCCAAATTTGCGCTGTCTTTATAACCAAGTTCATTATATAATTGCCCTTGAATAAAACGATAACGGCCCCTTTCTTCATTACTTTTTGTTGCAGTTGCAGCAATTTCTAATTGTGCCACAGCACTATCTACAACCTTTATATTTAAATATGCCTGTGCAAGAATAGAGGTTGCATCTGCTAAATCCTGACTTTTTAATTCTTCTTGAAATAATAGTCGTTTGAGATTCTTTATAGCCAACTCATTATTCTCTAACCTAATATTAGTTTTTTCGCGCCAAACTTTTGCTTGGTTAATCTTATCACTAGCGGGGTATTTATAAAGTATATAATTAAATGCTTCTAGAGCCGGAATAAAACGCTGGTCAAAATACCTAGCTTTTCCTAAAAGCATATATGCCTCATCTATTTGCGGGTTTTTTTCTTTGCCGCCAAAATCCATACTATGTTTTTGAACGGCTTTTATAGCCTTATCTTCTGCTTTAGAAAAATCTTCATTTTTAGATTCCCCTGGAAGCATAATTTCATCTGTAACTTGCATACGCTCAATGGGAAGAACATTCCAGTAATCGTCAAAATAACTTTCATTGAGATTGCTTCTTCCTTGTTCTAAGGCATTATAACCGTTATAAAGTGCATTGAATTCTGCAGTAACAGCGTGGTAATTCCTACTAATAAAGTTGTCTTTTTTTCTTGAGCAGCTTACAATTAAAAAAGTAGCAAAAATTAGGGTGGATATGACTTTAAAAGATGTTTTCAACGTTGTCTTTTTTAGTGTAATAAATAACTGTAAACTCTAGTTATTATTATATAGAAACGTAAAAATAAGCATCTTTTTGGATTTACCTATAAAATCAACGTGCTTTTAGGTGGTTAACCTGCAAAGTGCGCCTCCAATTCCTTTAGTGTTTCTTCGCTGGTTACTAGGTCTTTAACTACTTCCCCTTTTTCCAATACTACAATACGTTCACAAACATCTGTTACATGCATTAAATCATGGCTTGAAATTAAAATAGTTACTCCTTGCTTTTCGGCTAAATCCTTAATAATTCCTTTTAATCTAATTTGGGTGGTAGGGTCAAGATTAGCAAATGGCTCATCAAGAATAATAACCTCAGGATTTCCAATTAAAGCCGCAACGATACCTACTTTTTTCTGATTTCCTTTACTTAAATCTCGTAAGAATTTTTTCTGCCCTAAAATTTCCCCGTGAAAAAAATCTTCAAACTGACCCACCAAAGAATTAACATCGGCCTTGTTTTGACCACGAAGTTCGCCAATAAAATAGAAATATTCCTCTGGAGTTAAATAACCAATCAGGAAACTTTCGTCAATAAAAGCCGAGGTGAAAGGTTTCCAATCTTCACTTCTATTCACTTGAATATCATTGGTTACAATATGGCCTGTACTGGGTTGAATTAAATCTAGCAACAGACTAAAATAAGTGGTTTTACCAGCCCCATTGTTTCCAACAAGACCAAAACTTTGACCTTTTGGAATCTCTAATGATTCAATGTTTAAAACTTCATTATTTTTATATTTTTTCGAAAGATTTGATGTGGTTATCATAATTCTGTATTATTAGTTCTCTTGATTGAAAGCATCAATCATTTTATATTTTGATTCTGAATATTTTAAAGTTATTAACTTCATTAATTTTGGATGAAAAACAATACCAATTACACCAAAAACCCCTATAACCGCACAAGCTATTTCAAAGTTTATTATGTAATAAAGCAAAGCAAATAATCCCATTGGCAGCAATAACAGAGGAATACCTATAAGCCACTGTACCGCACCAGTACCTTGATAATTAAAAGCGGCTTTCTGATCTAAATTTATCTTTTTTCTGTTATAGGATCCACCCCACATAATTACATGAGTATTAACGCCTACATTGTATATGGCCGCTACAAAATGAGCTAACAAAATTTTCCACCCAAAATACACGTACGGAATTCCTAAAACAAAAAGAATTACTACACTTAACGCCATTAAAGTAAATTTAGATTTTAAATATTGTTCATATTTAATATTCTGACTCATTAATAGCTTATAATAACCACTATCCCAAGCGGGGATAAATTGCCCGAAGTTTATTAGAAATATACCTGTTGAAAAAATTCCAACAAACATGAACATAGGTACAGTATCCTGAAATTGTGGGTTAGGATAAAAAAACAAGCCGTAGAGTAGACCTATTGCAATCATCCAAACTGAAGACTTCGTCCGTTTATTACGCCAAATTAATTTCAAATCTAATTGCATAAAAGGGGCTATATCACCAAAGTTTTTTGTCCACTCTAAATCAGATGCATTTACCTCCTTTACTTTTTCTTTTAATCCGCTATCTAAGAATAATTTCTTTCTAAGAATTTTAAAATTATAGAAATAAAGAATAGCTAAAATAGTTAGTGGCACAATTAAGAATACAGGTGATTCTGAAATAGCCAAAACACCTTTTGACAAAGCATCTGCTATATCAATAATTCCAAAATGATTTAAACCAAAAAGAATTCCGGTAAAAACTAGTATAGGTAAAAAAGATAATTCGGTTTCAGCAGAAAGGTTTTCAATAATAAAGTTAAGGAAATTGTTTATTAATATAATTAACACCATGACAAACACCCAAACCAAGACAGATGACGTACTTTGCCCGTTCATTATCAAATTAACTGCAAATGGTATAATGGTAAATAATGGTAAAAAGTTAACAAACGAAAGCGCAGATTTACCTAAAACATAGTTTACAATACGGTTTCGTTTTACTGGAAGTGTAAGCAATGGCTTTACTGTCATTACTGGAAGTTTTTGAAAGAAAAACCTAAATAGTAAATCACCAATAACCCAAAAGAAAATAAACCCATTAAAAGCTAATAAGGGATCTACATCAGGATATGTTTTTCCTAAAATTTTGGTCATTGCAAATCCTACAATTGCAAAAATTGCAGTAAAGTATAACACAAAAAAGCCCATTAGTATTTTAATGGCTATGCTCTTTCCTAGTGTGGCAGATCTAAAAAAAGACTTCCATTCTAAACTTATAAAATGCTTTATCATGGTTTTGTATAGTAGTTACAATGAGGTTAGTAATATTATTGCATAAATTGTTACAAGTAAACCTAAAATTTAAAAATGTAGTTCACTATTTTTGTTAAAAATATTTACATGTCTTCATTCCATAAACTTACCATAAAAAATATTAAGAGAGAAACTGAGAAAGCTATTAGTATCAGTTTTAATTTACCAGACAATTTAAAAGACACCTTTGCTTATAAAGCTGGACAATACATTACTTTAAAAACAACTCTTGATGGTAATGAAGTAAGACGTGATTACTCTTTATGCACTTCCCCTAAAAGCAATGAGTTAAAGGTTGCAATTAAGGCAGTGGTAGATGGTACTTTTTCTGCTTTTGCTAATAAACATTTGAAGGCAAGTGATACTTTAGAAGTTGCCCCACCTAAAGGGCGTTTTGTTTTTGAACCGAATGACAATAAAACTAAAAACATTGCTGCTTTTGCCGCTGGAAGCGGAATTACTCCAGTTTTAAGTATAATAAAATGTGCTTTAGAAGAAGAAGTTCATAGTAAAGTTATTTTGGTTTATGGAAATAAATCTACTCAAGATACCATGTTCCTCAATGAACTCTTAGAGCTTCAACATGAGTATAAAGACCGTTTTTCCATTCAATTTGTATTTAGTCAAAAAGATGAAGAAAACTCTATTTTTGGTCGTATTGAAAAAAGTACCGTTAATTATGTGATGAAAAATAAGCATAAACATATTGAAGTTGATGCCTTTTATCTTTGTGGACCCGAAACTATGATTCATACCGTTAAAGACGTATTGACCGATCATGGCATTGAAGAAAATAGAATTCATTTTGAATTATTTAAAGCAGCCAAACCTGCCGAGATAAATGACGAAGCCGTTTTGGAAGGGAAATCGAATATCACTGTTATTGTTGATGACGAAGAAACCACATTTGAAATGTCTCAAAAGCAAACGGTTTTAGAAGCTGCCTTAGATGAAGATTTAGACGCTCCTTATTCGTGTCAAGGTGGCATTTGTAGTAGTTGTTTAGCCAGAATAAAAGAAGGTGAGGCTACTATGAGGCAAAACAATATTTTAACCGAAAGCGAAGTTGCCGAAGGTTTAATTCTTACCTGTCAAGCAAATCCAACAACACCAACTTTGGTTGTTGATTATGATGATGTGTAGAGCTTTTTTTAAGTTTATTGAAATAGGACGTAATTATCCCATATATAAATAGCTGAATTTCATTTAAAATAGGCTATAAATTCTCAATAGAACACCTATAACTCACACTAACTCATAAACTTAATTTATCTCAAGAATAATTCTTATTATACGTAGGTTTTTTCATCTTGTATAATTTTTTTATAGTAAATATGTTAATTTTTGAGTGGTTTTGGGTAATTATGAGTAGGTTTTAATTTCATTCATTTCCTCATATTTGTTATGTTTACAAAGCATAGAATATTATTAATTATGTGCATGAATAAATTATTGGTTCTTATAAATAAATATATACCAAATAGTTAGACACTCTTTTTAGAATGTCTCTGTGAGTATATTTTTTGTTTAATATGTCTCCATCAGTAAATATTATGGTACACCAATTTTTATTTAATAGCCATAATTTTGTATCTATGCTAAACTCATAATAACCACTCACTCAAAAAATTACTAACTAAACTCAGACTAAACATTCTTTATGAAACAAAAATTACCAATTTAGATTTAGCATGTTAGCTATGGCATGTGCTCATTTTGATTTAATCAAAATTTAATTTTTTTATCAACTAAACGTGTAATAACCAATTTATTATTACACCTAAACGCTTTTGGTCTTTTAAAAAGAGAGGCCATCTATTTTTAATTTTTAACTAAAACTAAACTATTATGAAAAAACAAATTACAAAGTTTTTTAGGGCTAGTCTATTCTTTAGTCTGGTTCTGGCATTCATGAGTTTTCAGGTTGCTTCTGCACAACAAACCGTCAATGGTACTGTTGTTGACGAGACAGGAGTAGGTATTCCTGGAGCAAATGTACTGGTGCAGGGTACATCTAAAGGTGCCGTTACCGATTTTGATGGAAACTTCAGTATATCAGCTTCATCTAGCGATGTACTTGTAGTTTCTTTCTTGGGTTATGTAACCCAATCTGTTGCCGTTGGCAATCAAACATCAATTACTGTAACTCTAAAAGAGGATGCTGCGCAGCTTGATGAAGTTGTAGTAATTGGTTATGGTACAGCAAAAAAGAGTGATGTAACAGGTGCAGTTTCTCAGGTTACAGCTAAATCTTTTGAAAACCAACCATTAACACGTGTTGAAAATGCATTACAAGGTAGAGCTGCTGGTGTTACTGTAGCAGGATCTGGAGCGCCAGGAAAAGGCATAAAAGTAAGGATTAGAGGGGTAAACTCTATTACGGGAAACAATGACCCGCTTGTGGTTGTAGATGGAGTCTTTGGAGGAGATTTAAGAACTATTAACCCAAACAATATTGCCTCTATGGAGGTACTTAAAGATGCATCGGCTTTGGCTATTTATGGGTCTAGAGGTTCAAATGGTGTAATCTTAGTAACAACTAAAAAAGGTTCTGGTAAAGCAAAAGTAACTCTTGATCAATTTGTTACAATTTCAAATATCAATAAACGCTTACCAACATTAAGTTCCGGAGAATTTGCAAGATTTGAAAATGACATTTTCACAGCAGACCCAAACAATGCTGGTTCACCTCCTCCATACTCTGATGCTGAACTTTCTATATTTGATGCTGACCCAATTAGATATCAAGATTTAATGTTTCAAACAGGTGTCACCAATAACACACAATTGTCTGTAAGCGGTGGGAGTGATGATAAAGTACGTTATTTTGTTTCAGGAAACTTTATTGATCAAGAAGGAACTCAAATTACTTCTAATTATAGAAGATATTCGTTTAGATCAAACTTAAGCAAAGAGTTTAACGATAAATTCAGCGTTTCAGCTAATGTAACAGCTAGTAGAGAAATAACGCATAATGATCAAGACGTTTTTAACAGTGGTGACGGTAGTGCTATATTAAGAGCCATTACTTGGGATCCAACAGCTCCTGTGCGTGATGCTAATGGTGATTATATCTTAAGATCTCCAAGAGAAGTTGCAAACAACAATTACAACCCAATTAGAAGATTTGAATTAAGTGACCATGACGTTACTGCAGACCGTTTAAACTTAACTTTAAATGGTAAATATAACTTTACTGATAATTTTAGCTATACATTAATTACTGCTGTATCAACTCTTCATAGAAATACTGAATCTTTTAGAGTAGAAGGTGATTTTGAAGCCACTGGATTTACAAACATTTCTTATCAAAATAATAACGTTACCTCTCATCAGGTTAGTAACATTTTAAATTGGAATAATGAATTCGGTAAACATAATATTGATGTCACTGGGGTTTATGAATTTCAAGGAACTCGTGCTTTAAACAATGGCTATGGCGTAAATGATTTAAATGTTGGTGGGTTATACTTAGCAGATGAAAGTGCTAATGAAAGCTTTTCCAATTCGGGTAATGAATCCGCCATTCAATCTTATTTGGGGCGTGCACAATATAATTATGATGGTTTTCTTTATCTTACAGCTTCCATGAGGGTTGATGAATCCTCAAGATTTGCTAAAGACAGTAGAACAGGATATTTCCCTTCTGGGGCTTTAGCCTTAAATTTAGGTAATACTGATTTTGTTGAAAACCTTGGATTGTCAACTCTTAAATTAAGAGCTGGTTGGGGTAAGGTAGGTAATCAAAATATTAATTCTACTGCAAGATTCTCATTAAACAATAACTCTGGCCTATATACAATAGACGGGGAAACAACAAATACGGGATCTGTTCAGTCTCAAGAAGGCAACCCTGATTTAACTTGGGAAACTACAACACAAACTAATGTTGGTATTGATTTTGGGTTTTTAAACGGTCGCATTACTGGTTCTATTGATTACTTCAACAAGGATACTGAAGATTTATTACTTCAAACAATAGTTCCTGGAACTTCTATTAGAACCTTTATCAATGCCGGTGAGGTAAATAACAAAGGGATTGATTTCTCTATATCTGCAGATATTATCGAAAATGAAGATTTTAGTTGGAATTCAAGTTTCAACCTTTCTCATATTAAGAATAAGGTTACCAAGCTTAACGGAGATACTGAATTCATTGTTGGAAACGTTTCTGGAATTGGTGGAGGTGGTATTAGACTTAACGTGATAAAAGTTGGAGAACCATTAGGAACTTTCTGGGGCTATAACGCTATGGGAACTTGGAAAACCACAGATAATATTCCATTAGACCCTGATGGAGCTCCGGTAGCAGTTCCTGGAGATGAAAAATTTGCTTTAGATGAAAATGGAGAACGTGAATTCCAAACAATTGGTAGCGGATTACCAGATGTGACTTTCGGATTCAACAACACCTTTACTTATAAAAACTGGGATCTAAATGTGTTTTTAAATGGGTCTTTAGGATTTGATGTATGGAATCAGGTAAGAGGTACAATTAGTGGAAATGGAGGGAACAGAAGTGACTTATCACCTACAGTTTATGACAGATGGACTCCAGAAAATGAAACGGATCTTCCAAGATACGGTACTGGTAATATTTTAAATAGCAACCGTTGGATTGAAAAAGGTGATTTTATAAGGTTAAGTAACCTGCGGTTAGGCTATACTTTTGATGAAAACTTAATTAAGGGAATTAATAGCTTACAAGTTTATGGTAGTGGACAAAACTTATTTATAATAACAGATTATACTGGTTTTGACCCTGAAGTTACATCAATAGTTAGGGGAGGCGCTAATGAAGATGCTGGTTCCGGAGTTGACGTAGGAGCATTTCCCAACCCAGTTTCTTTTACATTTGGCGTAAAAGTAACCTTCTAACAAATATTAATTATCTTTAATAAAAAACATTAAATATGAAAACAAATAGTTTAAAAAAGGTGTTAAAGAGTACAGCTACAAGCTTGTTCTTCTTAATGGCTATAATTGGCATAACTACTCAAAGTTGTGCTAATTTGGATCCAGACCCAACCGAGTTTAACTTGCCACCAGAGTCTTTTGGAAGTTTAGAAGAAATGGAAAGTGGTATTGGAGGTGTTTATAGTCAAGTTACTCTAGCGGCGCGTATGACTACATTTTATGCTCCTGCTTGGGGAGGTGATGATATGACAACGCATCGTGCCCTTAATAAAGCTGACTTTAGAGAGTTTGATCAAAGAGCTGTTTTATCATCAAACAATAGATTACTAAGAAACTGGAATGCTATTTTTGATGCCGTTAATGCAATTAATGGTGTACTAGAACGTTCTGCGGGATTAGTAGGGTTAGAAGCTGTTGATCAAGGTCTATTACAACAATATATAGGAGAAGCATATTTTTTAAGAGGTATATTATTTTATCAGTTAGCACGTGTGCACGGAAGAATTCCATTACCATTAACAAAATTCCCAGACCCAAATATTTCAAGAGCACAATTAGATGAAGTTTATCTTCAAATTGAATCTGATTTATTGGCTGCTGAAGAAAGGCTTCCGGCAATTTATCCTGGGGTTAAAGCTGGTGCACCAAGACCAAATAGTGGTTCTGCTAGAGCCTTATTAGCACGTTTATATATGGATTGGGGAGGTTTCCCAATGAAAGATGCTAGTAAATATGCTTTAGCGGCATCTTCCGCTAAACAAGTAATGGACAATGCTGCATCTCATGGTTTTGGATTGGTTGATGATTTAGAAGATTTATGGACATTGGACGGACGTTTTAGTAAGGAATCTCTGTACACCATTGCATATTGTAAAGGATGTCCAAATAATTCAGTTGCTAATAGAAAATTTAGCCGATTGGGTCTTCCTGCAGATTTAGGAGGATGGAATGAAACTTTCGCTGAGATTAAGTTTTTCGAAGATTTCCCAGCAGGCCCAAGAAAAGAGGCTACCTATAGATTAGATTTAGATTGGACCACTTTTAATGCTCAAAAAAGTCCGGTATTTAAGAAAATTACTGGTCCTCCAGGAGATTTGAATCCTGGTGATTTTTTAACTGAGAGAAACGATTTTATCATGCGTTATGCCGAAATATTATTAATTTATGCTGAAGCTTCTGGTCTATCTGGAAATGTTACTCCTGATGCTTGGGAAGCTCTTAATAAAATTAGACGTAGAGCTGCAGGATTACCTTTTGCGACTCCTGATGCTGGAGTTGATCTTACTTCTGGGGCCATAGAAGATTTAGCGTTTGAAGAAAGCAAATGGGAATTTGCTGGAGAGTATAAAAGATGGTATGACCTAATGCGTAGAGAAAAAGTAGCTGAGGTATTATCAGTTAGAGATAATGTTAGCGGTTCAGTTGCGGAGCATAATCCAATTATTGGAAGTTTAGAAACCAGTAATTACTTAGCTCCAATTCCTGCCGATGCAGTAGCTAGAAATCCAAATCTAGCAAATTAATAGACAGTTTTAGATTGTTTTAGTTTTAAAAGCGATTGTGGATAAAATTCACAGTCGCTTTTTTTCATTACTTAAAATCACCTTTCAATTTTTAAGTTTTTCATTTAAAGCTGGCAACAAGGAGCCTTTATACCAAAATTTCTAACTTTTCCTTCAAAATTAAGCTCCTAAGTTAAAATTGAGTACTTTTTTGTTAATATTGAGTACTTTTTTGTTTTTTTTAAAATATAATTTGGCTCCCGCGTTCATATTTGAATAAATATTTCAAATAACATAAATGAAATTTTAAGTTAAAAATGGTAAACTGGTTTCATATTTGGAACTTCAAACCTATATTGCTAACAAATGAAAAGTAAAACTAGCAGTAATTATAAAAAAGGAAGTTTTTATTGTTTTTTTAAATCACATTGCTATATTTACCACCAGTTAATTAACAAATTAATACTTTTTCCAACTAAAAATCATTAATTTATTAACTGAAACTTTACAAAACTAAAACTAAACTATTATGAAACGAAAACTACGCATCCTTCTCAGGATCAGCCATTTAACTAGGCCAGATTCCTGTAGCATTAAGCAATTTACTCAAACCTTTCCGAGTAACTTTTAACTTATTTCAAATTAAAATAAAGACTTAGGGTGTAATTTACTTTACATACCTATTAACCTATTTATTTAACTTTTTTGAGTAAAAGCTTAAATTTAATATTCAATTTTTTTCAACTAAAACTAAACAATTATGAAAAAACAATTTTCTAAGTTGCTAAGGGCTTGCTCTATTTTTGGGCTGGTTTTAGCTTTAATGAGCTTTCAGGAAACTTCAGCTCAACAAACAGTTAGCGGTACAGTCGTTGACGAATCTGGAGTTGGTATTCCAGGAGCCAATGTACTTGTAAAAGGTACCTCTAAAGGTTCTGTGACTGACTTTGACGGTAATTTTAGTATTTCTGCATCGTCATCTGATGTACTTGAAATCTCATTCTTAGGTTATGTAACGCAATCTGTTACTGTTGGCGACCAAACATCAATTACGGTTACTTTGGTAGAGGACGCTGCTCAACTTGATGAAGTTGTAGTTATTGGTTATGGTACTGCTAAAAAGAGTGATATAACTGGTGCGGTTTCAAGGGTGACTTCACAAGCATTCGAAGATCAACCAATGACTAGGGTTGAAGACGCCCTACAAGGTAGAGCTGCCGGTGTAACGGTTGCAAAACAAAGTGGTGCTCCTGGTGCCCCTGTAAAAATTCGTATTAGAGGTACAAACTCTATTACTGGTAACAACGATCCTTTAGTTGTTATTGATGGTATTATTGGTGGAGATTTAAGAACATTAAACCCTAATGATATTGCAACATTAGACATATTGAAAGATGCATCGGCAACGGCCATTTATGGTTCTCGAGGTGCAAATGGGGTAATCTTAATATCTACCAAAAAAGGTTCTGGTAAAGGGAAATTAGATGTTGACATGTTTACATCTTTTTCTGAAGTGCCAGATTTCCTTCCAACTTTACAAGGTTCTAGAGCCGGAGATTTTGCAAGAATTGAAAATCAGCTAAGAGGAAATGAGTTTATCCCTTTATCAGAAATTCAAGCCTTAGATCAAATTGGTGGTGTAGATTACCAAAAAGAATTATTTCAAACGGCAATGACTAGTAACGTTCAATTATCTTATAGTGGAGGTAATGAAAATGTGAATTACTTTGTTTCTGGAAACTATTCAAATCAAGAAGGTATTGTAATTACTACAGGTTATGAAAGATATTCAATAAGAGCAAACGTGAGCTCTCAAATTACAGACAAACTTAAAATTGGAGTTAATATTTTTGGAAGTAGAGCTACTTCTGAAAACGACATTAACTCATTTAGCCGTTTTCAAGGAAGTTTAGTGGCACATGCTGTTACTTGGGATCCTACAACTCCTTTAAGAGATGCAGATGGAAACTGGAATGAAGGTTCAACAAGATCTTTAGCATCTTTAAATTACAACCCAATTGCTAGATTACATCAAAGTGATATTCAAGAAGTTCAAGATAGATTAAATACAAATGTAAATGTGAGCTATGATATCTTAGAAAACTTAAACTATACGTTAATTGCAGGTGCTAGTACATACAACAGAACGCAAGAGAGAATTACTAGAGATTATGGTGAAACAGATGCCGCTTACAATGGTAACACATCAAGAAATCATCAGGTGAGTAATATTGTTACTTATAATAAATCTCTTAATAATCACAACTTCAAATTAACAGGGGTTTATGAATTCCAAGAAGGTGTTGGTAAAGTTCTTAATCTAAATTTAGATAACTTAACAGGTCCTTTAAGTTATTATTTAGCTGAGTTAAATTCAGGTATTGACTGGAATAACAATAAAACTGAAAATTCAATAGAATCTGTAATGGGACGTTTAGAATATAATTTTAACGAAAAATTATTTTTAACTGGTACCGTTCGTCGTGATGGGTCTTCAAGATTTCAAGGCGACAATAAATGGGGTACTTTCTATTCATTTGCTGGGTCTTATAATTTAACCGACTCTTCTTTTATTCAAGATAGCGGCTTATTTAGTTCTTTAAAGGTGAGAGCTGGATGGGGGCAAGTAGGTAACCAAAATATAGGTATTTATAGTACATTTGATTCTGTAAGTTTAGGTAGTGTTTATGCCTTTGATGGTGCAGTAAGAGAAGTTGGTTCTACAGTAGGTAACATCGGTAATGCTAATACTACTTGGGAAACTACCACGCAAACCAACGTTGGAGTTGATTTTGGAATACTTGATGGCAAAATTGATGTTAGCTTAGATTGGTACACAAAGAGTACTACAGATTTATTATTAGCAGTTCCTATTCCTGCCACTTTAGTAGGACCTAGTAAATCACAAATACAAAATGTTGGTGAAGTAGAAAATTCAGGGATTGATATTGCAATTGGAGCAACCATTGTTAAAAATGACAACTTTAGTTGGGACTCTAATTTAAGTATGTCTTTTGTTAAAAACAAAATTGTTGACTTAGGTCTTGATCCATTAGGTAACACGCTTGAGGAAATACAAGGTCAGTTTGGTAGTATCGATGGTCAAGGTAGAACTTGGAACGTTTTCCAATTAGGGCAACCATTAGGGCAAATTCAAGGTTCAACGTTCTTAGGAACTTGGAAAACATCTGAAGCTGCTGAAGCTGCTCAATTTAACAGAGCACCTGGTGATGCCAAGTATTTAAGAGATGCTAACGGAGACCGTGTTATTAGTGTAATAGGTAACGGTACACCTACAATGCTTTGGGGCTGGAACAATACTTTAGCTTATAAAGATTGGGATTTAAACTTCTTCTTTCAAGGGTCTCATGGCAACGAAATGTTAAATGCATTTAAAGGAACCATTGTTGGTGCCACAGGTAACCAAAGAAGTTTTGGTCATCCAATGCAATTAAATCAATGGACTTCGACTAATGAAACAGATATACCTGCTGGAGGTGAAAATGATTATGGATCAACTAGATATATTGAAAACGGTGGTTTTGTTAGATTAGCAAACCTTAATATTGGCTATACTTTTAACGATGTTAAAGGATTTGATTCTATTAAAGTATATGCTGGTGGTCAAAATTTATTTTTAATTACAGACTATGAAGGATATGATCCAGAGCTTACTTCTAGACCAGCAAACAATAATGGAACTGTAGATGCGGCACCTGGTATAGACATAGGGGCTTATCCTAATCCACGCGTTTATAATGTAGGAGTGAAATTTAGATTAAAAAATTAAAAAAAAGATAGATTATGAAAAAATACACAAATTTTAAAAACCTAAAAGGTCTATTTTCTTTAGTAGTAGCCTCTATGGTTTTGGCATTGGGCTTTCAAAGTTGCGTGCCATTAGAAGAAAACCCTGGTGAAGTGCAATTAGCACCAGGAGCTTATACAGATATTTCGGAACTTAGACTAGGGGTAACTGGTATTTATGCTAGTTTAAGAAACGCCTCTCAATGGTCTACGTTCTATGTAAATGGTTGGTCTGGTGATGATATTACTACACACAAAGCAAGTAATAAGGCTGATTTTAGAGAAGCAGACCAAAGAGCCATTACTAATGAAAATAGTAGGTACCAAGATAACTGGAGAAACATCTACGGTATGATTTTTAATGCCAACACGGTACTTAAAAACATAGGTGACACCCAATTTGTTGGTGAAGAAGCTGAACAAAATAGACTTTTGGGAGAGATTTATTTCTTAAGAGGGGCTATGTTTTTCCATTTAGCACGTGAACATGGTAGAATTGCTATTCCTACCACACCAGATATCGATTTTGAAATTGGTTTAGGGTCTCAAGAAGAAGTTTATGCTCAAATAGAATCAGATTTCTTACAAGCGGCAAACTTATTACCAGATATTTATCCTGGATTAGCCAATGGCGGTGCTCCAAGACCTAATTCTGGTTCAGCTAAATCTATGTTAGCTAGATTATATATGGACTGGGCAGGGTTTCCTTTAAGAGATACCTCTAAATATGCGCTTGCAGCAAGTACTGCTCAAGATGTTATAAACAATGCTGCAGCCCATGGA
The DNA here is from genome assembly GCF_008056315.1 of Seonamhaeicola maritimus. Classification (GTDB taxonomy): domain Bacteria; phylum Bacteroidota; class Bacteroidia; order Flavobacteriales; family Flavobacteriaceae; genus Seonamhaeicola; species Seonamhaeicola maritimus. Next base: position 698,388 of record NZ_VRKQ01000010.1, read on the forward strand.
TTTCAATTAGATGAGAATCCTGGTGATATGTGGAGTATGGCTGGTAGATATACTAACGAGTCTGTTTGGACCATAGTTTATTGTGTGTCATGTGGAACACGTAATGGTAAATTTGCAAGATTAGGATGGCCATCAGATAAACAAGGATGGGGTGAAACTTTTGCTGAAATCAGATATTTTGAAGATTTCCCAGAAGGTGCTAGAAAAAATGCCACATACAGAATGGATGCTGATTGGGTAAACTTTAGTGATCAAGTAACTCCTGTGTTTAGAAAAATTGTTGGACCAGCCACAGAAGATGATTATGCGCTAGGAAGACATTTCTCTGACAGAAGTGACTACTATATGAGATATGCTGAAGTTCTATTAATTTATGCTGAAGCTTCTGCACGTGCAGGAAGCGCTAATGCAGCGTCTTGGGAAGCTCTTAACAAAGTAAGAAGAAGAGCTGCTGGACTTGATTATAATGCAAGTTACGCATCTGCCGTTCCTCAACGTGTTAGAAATGTTGACGACACTGCTTGGGAAGACCACCCAACTTTAACATATCAAGATGTAACTAGTGGAAATTTAGCTGATTTAACAGTTACAGAACGTAAATGGGAATTAGCTGGTGAGTGGATTCGTTGGAATGACTTAGTTCGTTTAGAGCTTGTTGCTGATGCATTTGCTAACAGAGATCCTCAGGTAACTCCAGATGTTGTTAATGGTGGAATTATCTCGGTACAAAATGATGTTATTGGTTCTACAGGTACTGATAATTACTTTGCACCTATTCCAATTAGAGAAGTGGAATTACTTCCAGGTTTAGGTAACTAAAAATTATTTTAGATAACACTAAAAAGCGGTTAGATTTTAAAAATCTAACCGCTTTTTTAATTTAAAAAACCTTAAATATTAGTTTTAAACTAATTATCATTAGCGACAACAATTTTGTAAATTAGCTGAAACAATTTTCTCTTTACAGAACCCTATAAATCATGCTTTCATCTTCAATATTTTCGTTTAGATCAAGACCTTTTTTCTTTACAGTAATTTCTCTTTTGTTTCTCCATATTGTCTCTTGTAAAAAAGACGTAGAACAAACTCAGGAGACAACTACTTTAGAAGATAAACAACCCAAATTATTCACTACAATTAATTCTTCTGAATCTGGTATTGATTTTATAAACACACTAGAAGAAACTTTGGAATCAAACTACTTCCAATATTTGTATACCTACATTGGTGGTGGTGTTGCGGCTGGGGATATAAATAACGATGGTTTAATAGATTTATACTTTACATCCAATCAAGATGAAGATAAATTATACCTAAACAAAGGTTCGTTTAAGTTTCAAGATATAACAGAAAGTGCCGGTATAAAGAATATTAAAGGCTTCAATACAGGAGTAACCATGGCCGACGTAAATAATGATGGTTTTCTTGATATTTACGTGTCACGTGGTGGATGGCAGGATGATGATAATAAATTCGCTAATCTACTATACATTAATAACGGGAACAACACATTTACCGAAAAGGCAAAAGAATTAGGTTTAGATGATGATAGTAGAACTATACACGCTACATTTTTTGATTATGACAATGATAATGATTTAGACTTATATGTTTCTAACTCGCCAGATATTGAAGGAAAAAGTAAAGTTCAAGATTTAAGGCCTACATATAAAGATGCTAAAAACCTTGAATTAAAAGGCTGTGACAAGCTGTTTAGGAACGACGGAACAGGTCATTTTACTGATGTATCCAGAAAAGCGAAATTACAATTTGATCTTGGTTTTGGCTTAAACCCTCAAGTGGGTGATTTAAACAATGATGGGTGGCAAGATATTTATGTGTGTAATGATTTTGACTATCCTGACTTAGTTTATATTAATAATGGAGATGGTACGTTCACTGAATCTAGAAATGAGATGTTCAAGCACATTTCATACAATAGTATGGGCAGTGATTTTACCGATATTAATAATGATGGTTATTTTGATTTAATGACTTTAGATATGAACCCAGAAGATTATGTAAGGTCAAAAACCACCATGTCCATGACATCGGTTAGTCAATTTGAGCAAATGGTTGATAATGATTATCACTACCAGTACATGCACAATATGCTCCAATTAAATAATGGTAATGGTACTTTTAGTGAAATTTCAAAAATGTCTGGGGTAGCAGATACAGATTGGAGTTGGTCCATCTTATCAGCAGATTTTGATTTAGACGGTTTCAATGACATGTACATTACCAATGGCGTTTTTAGAGATGTTTTAGATAGAGATGTTCATAATGAAACTCTAAGAATCCTTAGAGAAAATGGTAGAAAACCAACAGATGAAGACTTTCTAAGATTTTCTAAAATGATGCCTCAACAAAAACTCACAAACTATTTTTATAAAAATAATGGTGATTTAACTTTTGAAAACACCTCAAATAATTGGGTAGATTCTTCACCAACGTTTTCTAACGGTGCCACCTATGCCGATTTAGATAATGATGGTGACTTAGATATTGTAGTAAACAACATTAATGATGAGGCTACAATTTTAAAAAACAATGCAATAGAATTCAATTCTGGCAACTATTTGAAAATTGACTTAAATGGCCCAGATAAAAATAAGAATGGTTTAGGGTCTACCATAACACTTGAACAAGTAGATGGTAATATTCAAACTAGGCAATTAACCAATACCAAGGGATTTTTATCTTCAGTTTCAAACATTGTTCATTTTGGCTTAGCTAAAGACAATGCTATTAAACAAGTTACAATTAAATGGCTAGACGGAAAGACGCAAACCTTACAGAATGTGAAGCCTAATGCACTTTTATCAATATCCTATGCTGATGCTGCACTAAAAGAAGATACGGCACCAACTTCTAAAAGCAAGCCGCTTTTAACAAAACTAAAATCATCTTACAAGCATACAGACCCATACTTTAATGATTATGATTTACAGGTTTTACTACCTCATAAATTATCTCAATTAGGTCCTGCTTTAGCTAAATCTGATGTAAACAATGATGGTATTGAGGATATTTTCATTGGTGGAGCAAACGGTCAGCCAGGTAAATTATTATTAGGAAATAGTGGCGGAACTTTTAACATTAAAAAGAATGAATCATTTATAGCGGATAAAAGATATGAAGATGTGGGAGCAGCTTTCCTAGATGCTGACGGAGATGGAGATGAAGATCTTTATGTTTCACATGGAAGCTATGAGTATTATGGTTATCCTTCAGCACTTCAAGATATTCTTTATTTAAACGATGGATCTGGAATTTTCACAAAAAAATTTGACGCCTTACCTGAAATTAAATCTGCTGGAAGTTCTGTAGCTCCTTTTGATTATGATAATGATGGAGATATTGATTTATTTGTTGGGGGAAGAGTAATACCTGGTAAGTACCCTCAACCTCCGTTAAGCTACTTATTGGTTAATGAAAATGGCGTTTTTAATGATAAAACGGATGAGTTAGGTGCGGAATTAAAAAATATTGGATTAGTAACTGATGCAGTTTGGAGTGATATTAATGGTGATAATAAAGTCGATTTAATTGTTACAGGTGAATGGTTAGGTGTTGATGTTTTTATTAATCAGGACAATAAATTGGTTAAGAACAAAGCTTATGAAGAATTATCATCTCATGTTGGTTGGTGGAATAGATTGCTGGCCACAGATTTTGACAATGATGGAGATATAGATATCATAGCAGGAAATTTAGGGCTTAACTATAAGTTTCATGCTTCACCAGAAAAACCTTTTCAAATCTATTCTACAGATTTCGATTTTAATGGGACAGAAGATGTAATTCTTGCTAAAGAATATAACGGAGAAGAAGTTCCAATAAGAGGGAAAACATGTATGACGCAACAAATACCTCATTTAGCTCAAAAAATACCTAATTATAATGAATTCGCGAGTAAAAACCTTGAAGGCATTTTAGGAAAAAGACTCGGTGTAGCTTTAAACTATAAGGCTACCGAATTTAGATCAGGTATTTTTGTAAATAATGGTGAAAAAGGATTTGAATTTATGCCTTTTTCTAATTCCGTTCAAGCGTCACCAATTAATAGTATTTTATCATATGATTTGAATAATGATGGAAATGATGATTTAATTTTAGCTGGAAATAATTATCAGTCCGAGGTAGAAACTACCAAGGCTGATGCAGGAACAGGCCATGTTTTATTAAGTGACGGCAAAGGTAATTATACATATTTAACTCATCAAGAATCAGGGTTTTTCGCTGATAAGGATGTAAGAAATATGGTCTTAGTCAATGGAAAAAACAACAAATATATTTTCATTGCCAATAACAATGACTATCAGGATTTATTTACAATTTCAAAATAAAGTGAAATCCTTTGTTAATTAATAGTTTAATGAGTTCCTAATGGTCCTCTTTTTGGAAGACTTACGAGGCTAGGTTTTTTCATTAAAGCAATTATATCTTTAAATTCTTGATCGGTAAGATTCTCAAGAGGTTTTGCAAAATAAAATTGAGCTACTTGATTTATTCCTTTAAAATCAATAGTAAACTGGTAGTTATGCAGCGCCCAGTTCAAACATTCTTTTTGGGTTCTTCTATCCTCAAGTTTCCAAGCTAATACATAGGCTTTTTTTCTAGAAATGCTAGTGCTATCACCATCTTTTCTACTAAATTTAGAAATGGTTGAAGCCAATATACTTGGGCTTTTAACATAGTTTTTTGCAAAAAAGCCTTTTACTAATTGCTTATTTAAACTAGTAGATAGAACCTTTGGGTAAGCTTCTTCATATAACTCATAAAATCGTTCTGGTAAATTGTCTGCAAATTCTATCCTACCCGCTAATTCTTCAAACTCATCAGCAGAAATAAAATCTTCAGAAGTGCTTTTTAAATAATGATATCCCACAAAAGTTGCAAAACCACCAAATACAATTACCCAAATAACAAATTTTAATAATCGTTTTACAAGTCTCATATTTATAAATTTTTGAATTCTCTAAACTAAATTTTTAATCTTCCTTATCACATCCTTTGGAGAGATACTTCTAGTTGCTTCTTTGTACGATTCTGGGAACTTATTCCCATAAACAGAGGTTGGGATTTCAGGAAACTTTTTCCTGTCTGATAATAATGCATAATCTTCTGGTTGATTGAAAGGAACAAATCCAGCATAAGGATGTGTTACGCCCCAAATAGTAACAGTTTTAACACCTAACATAGCAGCAATATGTCCATTACCAGAATCCATTGAAAGCATGACGTCTAAATTGGAAATAAGATCTAATTCTTCGTTTAAAGATAGATTGCCAGCAACGTTTACAACGTTCTCAAACTTGTTTTCCATACTGCTCAAAACTTCTATTTCCTTTTTACCTCCACCAAATAAAACGATATGATATTCCTTAGAAAGATTCGCAATAACCTCTTCCATTAAATCTAATGGATACATCTTACTTTCATGAGCTGCAAAAGGCGCAATCCCAATTTTCTTTTTAGAAAGATTACCCAATAAACCTTCAAGCTTTCCATTCAATTTAACATTATCAGGAAAATTGGGGGTTGATAAATCAATTTTTAAACCAAGTTTTCCAAATACATCAGCATAACGTTGATGCGTTGTTTTTAATGGTTTAAAAAACTTTCCTGTAATTAAATCATTCTTCTCTTTTCTCCCCTTTTTAATCTGAATAAATGGCTTCCCAGTTAAAAAGAGCTTTAAAATATTGCTTCTTAAAACATTATGTAAATCGGCTACCGCATCAACTTTTAACTTCCTTAGTTCCTTTGAAAGCTTGAATAACCCTAAAACACCTTTATGTTTTCCTTTTAAATCTACAGGATAGACTTCAACTTTAGATAAACTCCAAAAGAATGGTGCAAAGAATGGCCTTGTTAGTACTGTAACCTTAACTTCGGGATGTTGTTGAACCAAAGCCCTTAAAACTGGCACAGTCATAGCAACATCTCCCATGGCAGAAAGACGAATTACTAATATATGTTCAGGTTGTTTTTTAGGCATCTCAACTTAAGATGAGATTGTATTTACACAAGAATTTACTTTTGAGAGCGTAGTACAGGGTTTAACTCATCATCATTATACATCTTCATCTGTTTGTATACCTTCATGTACTTATCGCCTTTTTCAATATCGCTTAAAAGAGTATCAATAGCTGTAGACAAGTCTACGCGTTGCTCTAATAATACATCTAATTTCTTTTGGCAAGCACCTCTATGCGCATCAGAAGCATCTGTACGTGTTGCTTCTTCATTCATATGGTAAACTTTCAGTGCCAAAATAGATAATCTATCAATTCCCCATGCTGGACTTTCTGTGTTGATAGTTGCATCATCTTTTACAGTTACGTCTTTATACTTTTCTAAAAAATAACCATCAACATATTCCACCATATCAGTCCTATCTTGGTTAGAAGCATCTATTTGTCTTTTCAAAGTTAATGCTGCCACAGGGTCAATTTGAGGATCTCTAATAATGTCTTCATAATGCCACTGAACAGTATCTATCCAACATTTTCTATATAACAAATGCTCTAATAAACTATCCTTGGTATAAGGATTGTTAAAAGGCTGATCTACTGAATCAATTTTATGGTATTCTTCAATAACTTCTTGAAAAATTTTATTGGCTTTACTTGTAAACATGATGTACTAAATTTTAACTACAAATATACTTTAATTTAATAACTTTACTATTCAAACAATACCCTGTTTTTATGCAAATTCATAACATCTCACAGCAAAATTCTATCCTAAATACATTCCTTTCAGAAATTAGAAATATTAATATTCAAAATGACCGAATGCGCTTTAGAAGAAACATAGAACGCATAGGTGAGATTTTGGGGTATGAATTGAGTAAATCATTAAATTATCAATCTAATTCAGTTGAAACACCTTTAGGGAATTCTGATATTAACCTAATGGAAAATGACATTGTTTTGTGTTCTGTATTAAGGGCTGGTGTTCCTTTACATAATGGGTTATTAAACTACTTTGATAACGCTGAAAACGCCTTTATATCTGCATATAGACATCATAAAGACAATCCTGAAAGTTTTGAGATTATAGTTGAATACTTGGCATGCCCTAATTTAGAGGGAAAAACACTTGTTTTGGCAGATCCTATGCTTGCAACTGGTCAATCTATGGTAGCTACCTTTGAAGCTTTAAAACCTTTTGGAACACCAAAAGAAATTCATTTAGTAAGTGTAATTGGTGCGCAACATGGTGTTGATTTCGTTCAAAATAGCTTTGAAAGCAACTCCCATTTATGGATTGCCGCAATTGACGAAACATTAAATGACAAAGGATATATTATTCCTGGTTTAGGTGATGCCGGCGACTTAGCTTTTGGCGAAAAGCTGCAGCACTAATAGTACAATTGGCATCACCACTAAAGTTGATAAAAAGACTTCTTTAAACCATTTTTCTTTAATAGTTTCAACATAATTAGTAATAATTATAGCCAATGGGGCAAATAAAAATAAGAACTCACTTCCGTTCTTATTAGGGGCTTGAAATACAATAAAAAAAGCAAACACAGCAGCCAAAATTATTATTTTAAAAGAAGCTCTATAGGCTTTCTTTTGTTTTTTGATGTTCTGTAAATAGAATACCGAAGACCATACTCCAAAAGACAATAATAAGGTTATTGCTACAATAAACCGGGTGGAGTCATAGCTATTAAAATCATAGCTTAATTCTGGAGAGATATTCAAAATATCGAAAAAACTATCATAAAAAAATAATGATATCGCTACTGATATAACAAAAACAGTTGCTACACCAATAAAAGGTATTACCCAGTGTTTAATATTATTATCAGTATAAAGGGCAAGAGCAATAGGAATTAATGCAAAAAATAAAATTGACCAAAAGTAAAACAATGATGCAATGGCTATCCAAAAAGCAGCATCAAACAATTTTTGCTTTTCACTACGTTGAGAACGCAAACTCATAATACGTCTTAAACTCAACAATACAAAAAAGTTAGAAAAAAGAATATTCGCATTAATTGTTGTCGAAGGAATTAATAGTAAAAACAAACTAAACAGTAAGATTTCGTAGTTGTTTTGCTTAGTTAAACTGTTCTTACTAACAATAAAATTTAAAAGTAAAATTGAAAGGTAACATGTAAAAAGAAGTACTAATTGTTTACCAATAAAAAGCATGGTAATTGATTCTTTTGTCAGCTCTAATCTAGCCACTAAAAAAGCTAAAAGCATAACAAAAAAAACAATGATAAAATTTATTGGCTTAGATTTACTAAAAATACTTGTTATCATTAACTGTTTTTGTATTTTTGCCCTGTAAATATACTAACTATGAAAGATTTCTTTTACGCAATACAAGATTTATTTGTTGATGTTCTATTTGCTCCTTATGATGCATTAAGAGTATTAGAATTAGATAATTGGTGGTTAGCCAATGTAATTTCGTGGATTTTTGCTGTTATTGGACTAGTTGCTATCATCTATTGGATGAAGGAACTAAAAATATTTAACGATAATAACGAAGAAGATAAAAGTATTTCTTCGCACTCTTATTTATAAGTCGAAGCCTATATCTTTACGATAATACATCTTATCAAAGTTAAACTTTTCTATACTTTGGTAAGATTTTTTTATGGCCTCTTTATAGGTGCCACCATAAGAAGTTATTGCTATTACACGACCGCCAGAGGTTACAACTTTTCCGTCTTTTAATTGTGCCCCTGCATGAAAGGGAATAGAGTCTTCAATGGTCTCAATTCCAGTAATTTCTTTTCCTTTTTCATAAGCTTCAGGATATCCACCTGATACTACCATGATAGTTGTAGCAGCACGCTCATCTATATCAATATCAATAGTATCTAGCGTTCCATTACCCATAGCTTGAAGTATTTCAACTAAATCATTCTTAAGTCTTGGGAATACAACTTCAGTTTCCGGGTCACCCATTCTAACATTATACTCAATGACTTTAGGATCATCACCAACTTTAATAAGGCCAATGAAAACAAATCCAACATAAGGTAACTTGTCCTTTTTGAATCCTTCAATAGTAGGTTTTACAATACGTTCTTCAATCTTATTTAAAAACTCGTCTGTTGCAAAAGGAACTGGGGAAACAGCTCCCATTCCACCAGTATTTAAACCAGTATCTCCTTCACCAATACGTTTATAGTCTTTAGCAGTAGGTAGTATTTTATAATTCTCGCCATCAGTAAGAACAAAACAACTTAATTCAATGCCATCTAGAAACTCTTCAATTACAACCTTGGTACTTGCTTCTCCAAACTTAGCATCAACAAGCATACTTTTTAGTTCTGCTTTAGCTTCGTCTAAATCATTTAAAATAACCACTCCTTTCCCAGCTGCTAGTCCATCAGCCTTTAACACATAAGGAGGTTGTAAAGTGTCTAAAAAAGCAAAACCTTGTTCAACAGAGTCCTTTGTGAAGCTTTCATAGCCTGCCGTTGGTATATTATGTCTGTACATAAACTCCTTTGCAAACTCTTTACTGCCTTCTAACTCTGCTGCTGCTTTTTGAGGACCTATAACAGGTACATCTTTCAATTGGTTATCATTCAAAAAATAATCATGAACTCCTTTTACTAATGGATCTTCCGGTCCAACAACGACTAAATCAATTTGTTTATCTAAAACAAGAGTTTTAATAGCATCAAAATCAGTAACCCCAATATTTACATTAGTAGCCACTTCAGCAGTGCCTGAATTACCAGGAGCCACATATAATTCGTTGCATAACGGACTTTGGGCTATTTTCCAAGCAAATGTATGTTCTCTTCCTCCCGACCCTAAAACTAAGATATTCATTGTATTATTTTTTGATTATGCAAAAATAGAATTAATGCCTCTAATTCACGAATATTTTTTAGTTACTTTACAAATATTTGTTTGACCAGTGAACTTATTTGACTTCTCATTAAAACTTAAGGGCTTTCCTTTAGAAAAAGCAAAACAACATTTAATTGATATTCAAAATATCAATGAAAAGGAGTACGCCACTTATATTGAAAAGAAGAAAAAAGATATTGTTTCTTATCATTTAAAACATAATAATTTTTATAAAGAGTTTGCTAAAAACGCCAATATTGAAGCTTGGAAAAGTGTTCCAGTAATGACCAAAGCAGATTTACAATATCCTCTAGAATCTCTCTTTTCCGAAGGGTTTACTAAAAAAAATGTTTATATAGATAAAACTTCAGGAGCTTCAGGGCAGCCTTTTATTTTTTCAAAAGACAAATACTGTCATGCTTTAACCTGGGCCGTTATTCAAAATAGATTTGGATGGCATCATATTAATTTTAACACATCTAAACAGGCCCGCTTTTATGGTATTCCTATAAACAAAAAAGGGTACTACATAGAAAAATTAAAAGACTTTGTTGGAAACCGAATTAGATTTAATGTTTTTGACCTAAGCGATGAAGCTTTAGAGAGTTGGTTAAAAACTTTTAAGACTTATGAGTTTGAATATCTAAACGGCTATACCAGTTCTATTGTTCAATTTGCTAAATTCTTAGAAAGAAAAACAATAGTACTTAAAACTATTTGCCCATCTCTAAAAGTCTGTATAGTAACTTCTGAAATTCTTTTTGACTTGGATAGAATTCTTTTGCAAAAACAATTTGGTGTACCTGTAATTAATGAATATGGCGCATCTGAATTAGACTTAATTGCCTTTGAAAATATCAATAAGAAATGGATTGTTAATGGCGAAACGCTTTTTGTAGAGATACTTGATAAAAATAATAATCCCGTTTCTTTTGGAGAAGAAGGTAGAATAGTAATTACCTCGCTTTTTAACAAATCACAACCTTTTATCCGGTATGATATTGGGGATATAGGAGTGCTATCAAAAGAAAGTACTATTAAAAAACCAATTCTTGAAAAGTTAATTGGTCGAACAAATGATATTGCAATTTTACCAAGCGGGAAAAAAGCGCCCGGATTGACTTTTTACTATGTTACAAAAAGCATTATTGAGAATGACGGTAATGTCAAAGAATTTATAATTGAACAACATGAAATAAATGCTTTTAAAATTTTATATGTTAGCGATGATATTTTGAGTAATGATAAAATAAAAAATATTACAATTGAAATGGAAAAATACTTGGAAAAAGGACTAACTATAAGTTTTGAAAGGCAAGAGCAATTGGTTCGTTCAAAAAGTGGTAAATTAAAACAGTTTTCATCCTACTTAAATTGATTTTTATGACAATCACTATTATAGCCGGTGCTCGCCCTAACTTCATGAAAATTGCTCCTATTATTGAAGCTATTCAAACAAAAAGGAAACATGGCATTAATATTAAACATAGATTAGTTCATACTGGTCAACACTACGACAAAAACTTAAGTCATACTTTTTTTGAAGAATTACAAATTCCCTTACCAGATATTAACTTAGAGGTTAAAAGTGGTACACAGGCAGAACAAACTGGTGCCATTATGATAGCATTTGAAAAAGAGCTTGAGCAGAATCCTTGTGATTTAGTTCTTGTTGTTGGTGATGTTACCTCTACCATGGCATGCACTATAGTAGCAAAAAAACATCGAGTCAAAGTTGCGCATGTAGAGGCTGGTATACGATCAGGTGATATGGATATGCCTGAAGAAATTAATAGAATTGTAACGGATAGCTTAACAGACTATTTCTTTACCACTTCTGATTATGCCAATCAGAACTTAAAAACACTTGGTATATCAGCAAGTAACATTTTTTTTGTTGGGAATGTTATGATTGACACTTTACTTAAAAATGAATCTCGGTTTAAAAAACCCAGTTTTTGGAATAGTTTTAAACTAGAGCCCAAAAAATATCTAGTATTGACTCTTCATAGACCTAGTAATGTTGACGAAGAAATTAAACTGAAAATCCTAATTACCAAAATATCTGTGTTAAGTGAAAACTATAAAATAATATTTCCTGTACACCCTAGAACCAAAAAACATTTAAATAACCTAAATCTAAACTTCAAAAATTTAAAGTTTGTAAATCCACTAGGTTACTTAGAATTTAATTATTTAGTCAAGCATTCCTTAGCTGTTTTAACAGATTCAGGTGGTATCACAGAAGAAACTACCGTTTTGAATATTCCTTGTATTACATTAAGAAAATCTACTGAGCGCCCTGAAACGTGTGAAGTTGGAACTAATGTATTGGTGGGGAACGATCTTGAAAAGCTTTCTAACGCCTTTAATAAATTGTTATCTGGAGAATGGAGATCAGGAACCATTCCTGAGCTATGGGATGGAAAATCAGCTCAAAGAATAGTTAAACATCTTATTGATATTTATCAATTATAATGAAGGATATCCTGATTATAACTAATTACTTTCCGCCTGAAATAGGAGCGGCATCTAATAGAATATTTCATTTAGCAGAAGGCTTACAAAAAAGAGAGTGTAATGTTTCAGTAATAACTCCTTTACCTAATTATCCCAAAGGGGAAATATTTAATGATTACAAAGGTAGATTCAAATTTTCTTCAATTGAAAACAATATAAAGGTTTATAGATTATGGTTATATGCTAATAATTCAAAAAGTAAATTGCTAAGGTTATTTGCTATGATTTCATACAGCCTGAGCTTGATTTGCTTTTTTTGTTTCAATAAGATACCCAAAACAGTTATTATTCAATCCCCACCATTACTTGTTGCCTTCACCTCTATACTTTTTTTAAAATCAAAAAATAGAAAACTTATTTTGAATGTAAGTGATCTTTGGCCCTTGGCAGGATTAGAGCTAGGTGCTTTTAAAAGAAATTCAATTTATAGATTACTACAGAAAATTGAACACTATAATTATAAAAAAGCTGACCTAATTTTGGGGCAGAGTGAAGAAATACTCTCTCATATTCAATCCATATTTCCGAAAAAAGACACTTTTTTATATAGAAACTATCCTCAAATTGAAGCTCCTAAAGTTCTTCAAAAACATAACTCTGATAACAAAATAAAAATGGTCTATGCAGGACTATTAGGTGTTGCTCAAGGTATTTACAAGTTATGCCATGAATTAGATTACTCGCGCGTGGAATTTCATATTTATGGAGATGGGGCAGAGCGTTCGTTAATTAAAAATTTTATTGAAAGCAATACTGATCTTCCTATATATTACCATGGAGAATTGACTAGAAATAAATTACACGAGTCAATAATTCAATACGATCTCACTATTATTCCTCTTTTAAATAGAATTTATGGATCTGTACCCTCTAAAATTTTTGAATACTCCAAATTAGGAATTCCAATAATATACTTTGGAGGAGGAGAGGGAGAAACATTAATCGAAAACAATAAGTTAGGCTGGATTGCTAAAGCTGGCGATTATACTGATTTAAATAATACTATTAATAAAATATCAACAGCCGAACTACAAAAAATAAGAGCTTCTATTAGGAAACAAGCTTTCCAAGTATTTAACTTAGAAAAACAATTGGATAGTTTAATTAAAACTATTTAATAGGCTTTTTCTTCTCCTTTAAGCGCATTTAAAAAAGTTTGGACTATGACTTTTAAATCTAATAAAATAGACCAATTTTCCACATAAAAAATATCATACTTCACTCTGTTGATAATATCTTTATCTTCCTCTATCTCTCCTCTATACCCACTTACTTGTGCTAACCCCGTAATACCAGGCTTTACAAAATGTCTCACCATAAACTTATCAACACTTCTAGCATATTTATTGGTGTGACTTACCATATGCGGTCTTGGTCCTACAACAGACATATCTCCAAAAAGTACATTAAAAAATTGAGGTAATTCGTCAATACTTGTCTTTCTAATAAACGCCCCCATTTCGGTTATTCTTTGATCTCCTTTGGTAGCTTGATGTAAATGAGCGTCTTTGTTTGGAGTCATAGATCTAAACTTATAACAGTCAAATTCTTCATAATTAAATCCATTTCTAGTCTGCTTAAAAAACACTGGGCCTTTAGATTCCAATTTTATAAGAATTGCTAAGATTGGGGTCAACCAAGAAAGTACAAATACAATAATAAAAGACGACAGTAGAATATCGAATAACCTTTTAATAAACTTATTTATTGGTTCTTGTAACGGAATATTCCGAAGAGATAAAATAGGAGTATATTCATAGTATTGATATTTAAGCTTCTTAGAATATATATCTTTATTATCTGGAATAAACTTTAATTCTCTAAGATTATTATCTGCAAAATCAATTAAGTTATTTATCTGTTTATTTGATAATTCTGCCACCGAAAAATATATTTCATCAATATCATTTTCAATGATATAGTTATAACATTTATCTAATGAAAAATCATGATCATTTACGTCAAATTTCTGTTTATATGAATACCCAAAATCTGATCGCGTATTGAAGGTTTTTATAAGTTGCCTTGTTTTTTTATTATCTCCAATAACAACAACATTTCGAATATTGCCACCTAATACACTTCTATACTTATTTAAAAGAAAATAAAGTAAAAGCTTAAAAAAAGTCAAAATAATAAAAACAGTAATCAAATATTGACCTAGGTTAAATCTACTTATACTAGGTTCTTTAAAAAACCCTATATAGGCATAAACTATGACAGAAAATAAAATAATTTGCTTAAATAAGAGAGATATGATTTGGATAATTCTGGTAAACCTATAAACTTCATAAAACCTAATATAAAAAGCTATGGCAACCCATAATAACGAAATATAAAGATGAAAAGGGTAAACTAGGATTAGATTAATGTCAAAAAAATAAACAGCACCATTAATAATAGTCAAATCCACTAAATATGATATGGGCCTAATAAATCCGGAATACCTCCCTTGTTTAAATGTACTCAAACTTATCTTTTTATATGATTTTCGAAACTTTTGTGTTCCATTTTATAAAGTTCTTCTTTTGACAAGCTTTTAAAATAATCAAACGTTAATTGCAACCCTTGTCTTCTTTTAACTTTAGGCTCCCAATTTAGTATTTTTTTTGCTAAGGTAATATCTGGTTGCCTTTGCTTAGGGTCATCAATCGGTAAATCTTTATAAACAACTTTTTGGTTTGTCTCAGTAAGTTTAATGATCTCCTCGGCAAAATCTCGAATAGTTATTTCATTAGGATTACCAATATTTACCGGGTATTTATAATCACTTAATAATAACCTAAATATCCCTTCTATTTGATCATCTACGTAACAAAATGAACGCGTTTGTATGCCATCACCAAAAATAGTTAAATCTTCTCCTCTAAGTGCTTGCCCCATAAAAGCAGGTATTACTCTACCATCATTTAAACGCATTCTTGGACCATAAGTATTAAAAATTCTAACAATACGAGTCTCTAATCCATGAAACCTATGGTATGCCATAGTAATAGATTCCATAAACCGTTTTGCTTCATCGTAAACGCCTCGAGGGCCAATAGCATTTACATTTCCATAATATTCTTCTGTTTGTGGATGGATTAAAGGATCTCCATAAACTTCCGATGTCGAAGCAATAAGTATTCTTGCTTTTTTTGCCTTTGCTAAACCTAATAAGTTATGCGTGCCTAATGACCCAACTTTTAGTGTTTGAATGGGAATTTTCAAATAATCAATTGGGCTAGCTGGCGAAGCAAAATGAAGTATATAATCTAAGCCTCCATCAATTTTAACAAATTCAGAAACGTCATGTTCAATAAATTCAAATTTTGAGTCGTTCCACAAGTGACTAATGTTCTTTCTGTCTCCAGTAATAAAGTTATCCATACCAATAACATAATAACCCTCACTTAAAAATCTGTCGCATAAATGTGACCCCAAAAAGCCTGCAGCTCCAGATATTAAAACTCGTTTCATTAAGTATTGTTTATTTTCCTAGACCAATTTTATAGTATGTAAAACCTATTTCTTCTAAGCTATTTTTATCAAGAATACCTCTACCATCAAATATAAAAGCTGGTTTATTCATTGAGTCATATATTTTTTGCCAACTATATTCTTTGAATTCATCCCATTCAGTTAAAATTGCTATTGCATGTGTTCCTTCACATGCTCTATAAGGATCACTTTCAACAGATAACAACTCTCTGTTTTCTTCAACTGAACGGGTTTTTAAATAATCTAAATCTGAATAAACCCTTTCTAAATGAACTTTAGGATCATACACAACTACATTAGCTTGTTCATTTAAAAGATTATCTGCAACCTTTATAGCCGCAGACTCTCTGGTATCATTAGTGTCTTTCTTAAAAGCCCATCCCAAAAAAGTAATTTTCTTACCTGAAACAGTGTTATACAAAGTACTGACAATTTTATCAGAAAACCGATTTTTTTGATGTTCGTTTATTAAGATTACTTGCTCCCAATAGTCTGCCACCTCATTTAAACCATAACTTTTAGCAATGTAAACAAGGTTTAAAATATCCTTTTGAAAGCATGACCCTCCAAATCCAACGGAAGCTTTTAAGAATTTAGACCCTATTCTGCTATCCATCCCAATGGCTTTAGAAACTTCATTAACGTCTGCACCTGTTTTTTCACAAAGCTCAGACATAGCATTTATAGATGAAACACGTTGAGCCAAAAATGCATTAGCCGTTAATTTGGACAGCTCTGAAGACCAAACATTAGTTGTTAATATTCTATCTGCTGGCACCCAATTGGCGTAAACATCAACTAATGATTGAATTGCTACTATCCCTTCTTCAGATGAATTATCACCTCCTATTAGAACCCTATCAGGGTTTAATAAATCGTTAACAGCAGTTCCCTCTGCTAAAAACTCCGGATTAGATAAAATTTGAAATTGCACCCCGTTACCAGTATTATCCAAAATACTTTTAATTGCAGAAGCTGTTCTAACTGGTAAAGTAGATTTTTCAACAACAATTTTATCTTGCTTAGATACTCTAGCAATTTGTCTAGCACATAATTCTATAAATTTTAAATCAGCGGCCATCCCCTTTCCTTTACCATAGGTTTTTGTTGGAGTGTTAACCGAAATAAAAATCAATTCAGCCTCATCAATAGCAGTATCAACTTCTGTTGAAAAAAAGAGGTTTTTACCCCTTGTTTCTTTAACTATATCAGCTAATCCAGGTTCAAAAACTGGCAGATTATCTAAATTATTATCATTCCAAGCATCTATGCGGTCCTGATTTATATCAACAACTGTTACCTTTATATTTGGACATTGCTTAGCAATAACCGTCATAGTAGGGCCACCTACATAACCAGCACCAATGCAACAAATGTTTTTTATTTTCATGTCAACAATTAAATATAATACTCACTAAATATTCCTATTTGGCATCTAAAAAGTTATTAATCTCCGAAGATATTTTTTTTAGAAAAATTTGTTCTCTAAATTTTTTGGCATGATCTCTTATCCAGCTAGGATCAAAACTCCTTTCTAATTTTTTAAATTGGTTAATTGAACTTTGTAAGGAGTCCACCGATTGATGCTCAAAAAAAAGCCCCGAACTTTTCTGTATAAAATTATCATTTTCTATAACTGTTTCTAATGCTCCTCCTTTTTTATAAGCTATAACAGGTATTCCATATGCCATTACCTCTAAAGGAATCATTCCAAAATCTTCCTCCCCTGGAAACAATAATGCTCTTGTCCTCGATAGAACTTCTTCAATATCAAGCCACCTAAGGCTTCCCTTAAACTCAATATTTTTGTTGGCCTTTTTCCTTAACTTCGCCAACTCTGATCCATCTCCAATTACAATCAATTTTTCACCATTCTTATTAAAAGTGTCAATTAGTAAATCAACTCTTTTATATGGAGTAATTGCTCCAAAACTCAAGAAAATATCTCTATTACTATCAATCTCCAATTTTTTCTCAAATAAGTCATTACTAATCGGGGGATAAACGATACTTGATTCCCGGTTATAAAACTTTTTAACTCTTTTTGCAACATTCATAGAATTTGCAATATATAAATCTACATTATTGATAGTATTCTTATCCCAATTTTTAAGTCTTTTAAAAAAATAACTTAGAATGGGTCTCAAAAATCTGTTTACAGATACTAAATACTCTTGGGTAAACCCCCAACAATATCTCATCGGAGAATGAATATAGCAAACATGTGGTGTTCCGTTAGGGATTTCTATTCCTTTTGCTGGTCCAGATTCAGAAGAAATAATCAAATCATAATCATCTAGAAGTTTTAAAGATTTTATTCCATATGGATAAAGCGGAAAGAATTTCTGATAATTTTTTCTTAAAAATCCCCATTTGTCCAGACTAGAAGTATATATTTTATGGTTTCCTAAATGATTTCCGTAAGTGTTTTTATCATAAAACAAAGTATATATATCAGCGTCTGGGAAAAGTTTTAGAATGCTTTCCACAACTTTTTCACCTCCTCTTCGCGTAATAAACCAATAATGTATTATTGCTACTTTCATTATTTAAAATCCTCTGGAGAAACTGATTTCCAATGCTCTAAAGCATTTTCAAAATTATACTTAAACTCAAAATTATTGTTTATTAGGTAATCTGGCTTTATATTGGTTGGAAAACCTGCTTTTCTAACTCTCACGGGATGAATGTCTGACGTTTTACCAATCAGCTTAAAGGTTGTTTTTATAATAAACGCAAGAAATACCAAAACAACTACCGGAAGTTTTAATGTAGGCTTTTTTATATTAAGGTTGCTTTTAACAATACTAATCATTTCGTTTAACGGAACAATAGGGTTTTCAGCATAATTATACACAATCAATCTTTCCTTTTTATTCATTGTGAACAACATACTTTCTATTAGCCCATATACATACCCATAAGCTTTAATCACTTTTCCATCATCGGGTAATATAAAAGTTCCCTTTTTAAGAGATTTTATCATTCTATATACATTTCCAGGATCATGAGGTCCAAAAATAACACTTGGTCTAACAATTATCAATCTTCTAGACACGTCCTCTACCAACCAGTTTTGATGAATTTTTTCAGCAAGGGCTTTTGATATACCATAACCCGTTTCCGGATATAACGTTGAGTTTTCAGTTCTTTGATTCAGTGATTTCCCGTAAGGAGCAATACTACTGGTAAAAAAAATATTTTTTATACCCGTTTTTCTAGCGAACTCATTAATATTTTCGGCACCTGGTACATTAGTGTCAAAATATTCTTTGTAATTGTGCCCTGGTTCTCGATGAATAGCTGCAAAATTGAAAATCCAACTATTATAACCGTCAACATTTTGAACATCAACATTAATTTGTTCTCTTACATCTAATTTTAAATATTCAACTAATCCATTTTTTATTTCATTTTCAAAACCAGTTAATCGTTTAATATCGCATACAATGTATTTATTAAAAACATTTTTTTTTATGAAGAATTTAAGGAGATTTGTTCCAATATACCCTGAGCCACCAAAAATTAACGCAATTCCCTTCATTAATTATTCTTTCTTTATTTAGAATTCAAATTTACTGTAATATTTTAAAATTAAAGACTAAACATTACCTCAAAAACAGAAATTAATAATTGCGTTATGGGAGATTACCTTCTTTGCTTTTAGGCATTATTAACATTACACCCATAAATAGGACATAAATTGTTATACTAAAAAGGAATTGAGTTCTAAAAAAATTAAAAATCAACATAAAGACATTTGAAAACAATAATAATATACTTAACGGTATTAAAATGTAAGAATGCCTACTTAACAGTAGTAGTTTATGCTGGAAAACACCAAATAAAAACATGAATGGTATTGAAAACCACCCAAAATCTAAAAACATCCCTCCAAAAAATGTAATATAGGTAATTCTGTTCGTGGGATTGTTAAGGCTATTTAAAGGAATATTGGACACTCCTAATTTGTTGAAAAATTTAATAAAAAGATAACAGTTAAACTTCCCATACATGTGTTTTGGTTGGGCGGAAAGCATGTAGTCCATTTCAAAGATACCATGAGTAATATATTGCCCCAAGTGTATTTCAGAAAAATAAACGTGACCTAAAATATTATTATTCTCTTGTATAAATTTAATAGCTTCCTGTTTTGGCGGGATAAATTCATTGTATTGAGAATTAAATATCTTTGAAAAAAATTCTTTGTTGTTTTCAGAGACTCTACTTTTAAGAACTGAAAGCGAAAAACCAAATAGAATTATTATTGTAATTATTAGAGTGGTTAGGGTTTTGAAGGATTTAAGGCTAATTTTATTAAATATAAAAAGGATGACTATTAGCAATCCTAAAGATTCAAATATTAACCTCCTCGAACCTCGTAAATATGCTTCTAAAAAGGGTAGTAAAAAGAGGAAACTACAGACAATTAACAATCTTTTTTTATTTATCCTATTGGCAAAATAAAATATTAGTGGGACAAAGAATAAAACTCGAAATACTGAGAGTACCATGAATACAAGTGAGAAATTTTCCGGATTTGAGGCGTTATATCTATTAACATGTGTTGGGTTTGTAAGTTTTACTTCTCTATTACTGAATAAATCAAAATATCTGAAAGCAAATGAAATCAGAATGAGTGCTATTAATGTTTTTATTACAACAAATTTATTTATTTCTAATTTATTTAAAAGTCCTCCAGCTTTAAACTTGTAATTTAAAACTAATGATGATGTAATAAAACCCAAAATTAAAGATAAATAGGACAATGAGATAAACGATATAGTAAAAAAAGAAACATCATTTACTATTCTAATAGGTGTAATTATATAGAAGAAAAACCAAATAAAAACTCCTGTAAAAATTGAGCCATAAAACAATAAACTCTCTTTTCTAATAATTGATTTCAAACTTCTATTTCTTTAATGAACTTATATGTTCAATTTCGTTCCCAGTTAAAACTCGCTCAAAAACCATTAAATCATCCAAACTACCCGAAAAAAAATTAGTTGAACAAACTTCCCCTAAACTACTAACCATGGTTCCAATGGAAAAATGAGCCTTTTTATCTTCAATAAACCCTAACCTCCCTCTTTTATTTATTGATTTAAACTTTTCATGTTTACCATTAACATAAAGATTTGTTCTAAAAGCGCCATCTCCTCCATTAGAAAATCCATCATAAGTAATAATAATACTTTGCCATTTGTTTAGTTTTAGTTTATTTACACTTTCAAACATTCTCCATCCATTATACTTTTCGTTGTTATACAACCATAAAAACTGAACTCTCTCCTCTGAAGTAAATTTAACTCCAAACTGCCTTTCCCCTTCATTACAATTTGAATCTGAGTTTTTAGCAATTAAAAAAACATTTTTATCATTCTTTAATGGTTTTATCCAAAACGAAAAAGTAAACCTTCTTTTTTCTCCCGCAAAAACTGAATCCAAAATATCTCCATAAGATATAAAACTCTTTTCTGAAAAAATAGCCGCACTATTCTCGTTTCCAAATCTATCTTTTTCAAACAGAGTTTCTCCTGTTTTCTTTTTATAATTTGAACTAGACTTATCTTCACTTTCACCATTAAATGTTAAATAAAAAGCCAGCGTTTTATCTCCTTGGTAGGAATTGTAAACAACATTACTTTTTTTGAAATTACAAGAACTTATAACAAAAAAAAGCAGAATAAGTTTAATTGGGTATTTGATTTTCATATAATTTATAAATTGAAATGTTTAAGCAAAATGCAAATAAAACTACTCCCCATTGCCTATTAAGAATACTTTCTGTAAAACAAAAGGACAATAACACAAACCATACATAAAATAAAAACAAATCTTTAATTTTTATTATTCTTTTAATGATGTAAAATAATGAGGCCATAATTATCAAAAACAAAATAACTCCATAATAAACCATAAATTGTAAGTATTGATTATGAGAATTCATTCCTATAACATCGTAGGTACTATTATTACTGTATTTTGAATTCAACACATATTGGGCGTCTCCAATTCCATAGCCAAAAAAAGGAGACTCTTTAATTGCCTGAACAGATGATTTCCATATTGCGGCTCTAAACCCTACTCCATCAAAAGGCTTCTTGTTTGTGAATTTATCAACTGTAGATATATCTACAATCTCGTAAAATGTAAATAACACTTTTTCCCTAGTAAACTTGTTAAAAAAGCCTAAAATCGTTATCATCAAGAATAATACAAATACTCTCTTAATTATGTTTTTACTGTATCTTTTTTTTAATTCTCTATATAAAAGATAAGGTAATAATAAAATAGCAATAAGTACTCCTAATCTTGAACCCAAGAAAAAAATCATAAAATACAAAATAGGAATAACAAATAGGTTTGCTTCCCTCAAATTATACTTCGCAACCCCCTTTATATTTGAATATATTGTAATTAAAATGAATATAGACAAATAAACATGATGAGGCGCGTATTTTAAAAACAAGGCTAATCCTCTTCCATAGTCAAATTTTTGATTTAAAACAAAAACTTCATACAAAACTCCTGCCCATGCATATAAAATAATTAGAAGAGATCCATACAAAAGGAAACTAAATATAATATATATGTTTACTTTTTTCTCAAAAAGGGAGCTAAATAAAAAGGGGAAAGCTATAAATGGTATAAACAATACCATCTTTTTACTTGCCTCATAAAAGTTAGAACTGTTTAAAAAAGACAAAAACTGAACACCAAAAAGCATAAAGGATATCCAGAAAAATTTTAAATTCTGCCATGAATTATTTTTAACATTCTTATACAAGAAGAACAGTACTGAAATTATTATTATTTTAGAATTAAAATCATTAGAAAAAGGGACAGTTAACAGAATAATTCCAAGAAAAAATTCGTCAAACTTAATTCTCAATATTCTATGCATTCTTACGTTTATTTAAAAATAAAATTTGTAAAATCAGTTTGTCTTGTTTCAAACTTATTTTTAGGGATGGGATTACCATAAATATCACTGTTATCAAAAAGAACAAAAACATAGAACTCCCGTTTTCATAAATTGGTAAAATAACCATTTTAAAAATCCATAATGTAGCAAGAAAGTAGACAAACTTATTAAATGTATATTTTTTGATAAAAAGATGAAACATATAAATAATCAAAGCAAAAATTATTGGACAAATAATTACTCCCAAAAAACCAAAATTAACATATGCTTCTCCTAGATATGTGGATCTCATTCCTCCAAAATCATCAGGGTTTTGATTTGATATTATAGATGTATATCTCATATAACTGTAATCTGCTTTCAAGGAGTTAATACTTGTTGGGATGAAACTAAATAATCCGGCAATATATGTTTTTCCGTATAAAAATGAATTGCTCCCACTTTCAAAAAAATAAAGAACTCTTGTTAGCTCTCGAACTGAAACAAAAAATGATGTTGAAAGGGACATTGTAATATCCTCTAAATTAAATTGCCCATTTATTAGCTTTGAAAAATTTCTTGAAATTGCAGCAATTATTAAAAACCCACTACCTACAATTGCAAGCCTTAAACTTTTTCTCTTGTAAATAAGGTATGAAATTATAGATATAAAAACTGGGAAAAACAATTGCCCTCTCTTAGCTGTAAAAAACAAGGACATTGTTATAAATACAAGTTTTATGAAATTTTTGTTCAACAACAATTTTATAGGGCTAACTTTCTTGTAGGAAAAAAGGAAGTAATTAATCTGGAGAAAAAGCAGTGTAGAGAGACCATTAATAGCCAAAGTATAATAAGGCCTGAAGGGAATAAAATCCTCTAATCTATCTTGGAAATATTTGGATATAAATGTCTTTTCTTGAAAAACGGGGAAGTAAATATTCAAATAAACAACATATAAAGGCAATGCTAATGTAAGAACTAAGAGCCAAGAAACATTAATAGAAAAAAGTGGTTCAACATTAATGTTATTGGACTTTTTTAGCTTCCCTTCCTTAAATATAACTTGTAGAAAAAGAAATACCAAAAGTAATATATAATACCCTGTCTTTAAATAAAACAAACTTTCATCAAAAAAACTTAAATCATCAAATCTAACCCACTGAGAGCTAAATTTAATTGTGCTTTCTCCTACATAAATTCCTGCTAAAATATATATAAGGGATAAAGTACATATATTAATAATTCTTTTAGATATGAAAAAATAAGAAAATAAAGTATAGAATATAAAAGCTATTATCATTAGTATTATTTATCTTTAATCATCCTTCAGAACATATAGTATACCCTCTTACTTATCAAACAAAATTTCTCAATTTTTATAGATTCAAAAAACTCTTAACACAATTAGCAAATCCTTCAATATTTTCACTAGCTAACACTCTCTTTTTCGTGTCAAGCTTAGCTACGTTAAACTCAAAAGGATAAGAATTTCTTTCTAAACAGTAAATATAATAGGCTAATTTTGCACTATAGTTTTTAAATTTATCTTCTATATCAAAATCATCTTTACTTAACTGGTTAACTATAGCTCCTAATTCTTTATACGAATTAACCTTAAAAGTAAGACCCGAATCATTGTAAAACACATTTCCTAATACTACTGATGGTTTTTTTAAAAATAATGACTCTAGACCAACTGTACTTGATAAATTAATTGTTCCTAAAGAGCCTTTAATTAAATCAAACATATTCTCATTATGTGAAATCATCTTAATATTAGGATATTGCTTTAATTCCTTATAAAAAGACATTGTATGCTGCCCAAGAGCACTTTTATGTTCCTTTACATAAATCTTTATGTTTGGAGGTATTAGTTTACTAATATTAATAATTGTTGTCTTTTGGTTAACTTGAAAGGGAGCCAAGACTAAGGTACTTGCTTCTGGCTGCATATGTAAAGGAAATATAAAATATTTTTCATTATAATTTGGTTTTTCGAAGATTGAATCATGTAGTAAGTTTATCTTCTTAGCATTTAAGATTTTTTTTAATTTAAAAAGGCTTAGCTCAAAAGGGCTTCTAGTAAATAGGTCATATTTATGTTTTCCCTTGAAATAGAACTTATTGAACCTAATGAAAAACTCCTTTACAAAAACTCCCTTTATTGTTGATGCGTTTATTGCATTTTTCATGTATAGAGGTTGTTTTGGTTTATTAACAAAGGTATCTATTGGCTTATACATTTCTTGAGTTACTTTACTAATATCAAATTCTTTAAATTGCATTGATACAAAATTAAAGGTATTTGATACATCTAATGAAATTGCAGTTTTATTTCGAATTCTTGTTCCATAAAAGGAAATATGTTTTACCTTAAAACGTTTACTTACTTGATAAGAAATTAAATTATAAGTGTAAGCAATTCCTGTTGTGAAATAATGAGAAACACCTTGGGTAAATAACTGTTCATAAAAAAGATACGTATAAACCACCATTTTTTGCTGGTAATTAGTGTCTTTTTTAATTAAATAACGGTCGCACGCGTATAAATTAAAATTATCATATGTTTTTGAAATTCTATTAAGTTCTTTTTTAATATTAATCTTCTCCGAATCCAGTTGATCAAAATAATGTAATCTATTAGTACATTTCAAACGTTTTGCTTCTTCATGCCACCTATTTCCTTCCGTAATACCTATTACTTCATTTTTAGCTATTAAGTCTTTATTAGACAAGTACTCTACCCCTTCAATAAATAAAGGAGCCTCGTCATTGATTAAATCAAATACTATCATCTACTTTTGTTTTAAAACTGAAATAAAATTTAAGAATAAAAATTATCAAAAAAGTTACTAATGTTGCTATTGAAGCACCTAGAATACCATGTTTTGGTATTAAAATTAAATTCAATACCACATTAATAAGCATGCTAAAAACAGCAATTTTAACTATCAATATGTCTTTATTCTTAACATACAAATCATAATGAAATGCATTAGAAGTAATCAGTAAAAACACAGATAATAGCAAGACATAAAAAGTGTTTATTTCATCCAAAATGCTATCCTTTTCAAGGAATCGGAAAATTATCGGCCCAAGAAAACATGTTACAAGTATTAACAATGAAGACATACCAACCAAACTCATTAATAGTGCTTTCTTTATTTTTTTGTATGTTGAACTATCACTAAAAGTTTTTATCATTTTAGGATATGCAATCATAGTAATTGCGCTAAAAGTAAAAACATCTATAGCATTAGAAAATTGTGCATAAGCCGTATATACACCAACCAGCTTCTTTCCAAAAAAATAGTCAATCATAAATCTATCTGAAAGTTGTATTATCTGAAAAGACACTGAACCAATCAAAAAAAAACTAGCTGTTTTAAACCCTGATTTTATCCATCTCCAATCAGGGTGTTTAAAAGACATATTTTTTATACCGATATCTATTATGGCATAAATAGTAAAAATAAGAAACGTACTCCATGAAAAAATAGCCCAAATTATAATATATCTTTTTAAACTAATCGGATTGTTAAAAACGAAATAATCTATAAAAACACACCAAACCCATACACTGGACCTTAAAAACAGCATGATATTAGCCTTTACAGATTTCTCTAAAGTTGTAAAAAGCCTATATAATTCTTGACCTAAATGTTCTGAAATAATCAAAAATATAAATAACCACAAATATTCCATGGTAATAAATCCGAAGCTAAATATAAAAAGTAAAGAGATCGGTAAAACTATTATGTAGCCTATTGAGTGGAAAAATAATTGATTCCTTAATTTATCAATAATTTCATTTGGTGCTTTTAAGATTTCTCTTGTGTTAAAAACATAAAAATCAAATCCAATAAAATAAATTAATAATGCAATAGAGGTAGAGAAAATACCGAAAACTCCTAGATTAGTTTCATCAACTGAAAACTTGCCTAAAAAAATTATAAAAAGAAACTTAGATAAAAGTGTTAAGCCTCTAAAAAAAATATTATAAATACTTGTTTTCAATATAATAAGTTTCTTTTTTTATTGATTAAAACATTTCATTCTTTAATCATTTCTATGGTTAACGGTTCTCCTCGGTTAGCATTTGTTCTAAATTTTTTTCCTATTAGTTCTTGGTAAAATTTTGGATGCAAACCATAACCTGGCCTAATAGAACGAATGTTTTCACTGGTAATAAAATCTCCCTTTTTAACGTTCTCAACAACAAACAAGGATCTAGCAAATTTTCTATTATTTTTCACTTTTTCAGAAACTTCATAAGATACTATTCCTAATAATTTTTCGGTATCCCTAACTTTGTTTACTAATTCAGCAAACTCGTTTACATCTAAAGAAAAATCGGCATCTGGTCCACCAATAGTTTTGTCTAAAATAAAGTGTTTCTCTATTACCTTAGCACCTAATGTTGTGGCAACTGAGGGAGCCAACCAACCATAAGTGTGGTCACTAAAGCCAACCTCAACACCAAAACGTGTTTTTAAATCTGGAATAGTCTTTAGATTTGCCAGCTCTAAAGGAGCTGGATATGAAGATGTGCATTTAAGTAGAATAATTTCATCATTACCTGCCTTTCTGCAGGTATCAACCGCCAATTCTATATCTACTTCCTCGGCAATACCTGTGGATATAATAATAGGTTTTCCCTTTGATGCGGTATAAGCTATTAAAGGTATGTCCTGAATTTCAAAAGAGGCTATTTTGTATGCAGGGACATTCAGCGTTTCGAGAAAATCAACGGCAGTAAAGTCAAAAGGAGAAGAAAAACAGATTAAACCTTCTTCTGCTGCAACTTCAAAAAGTTTTTTATGCCAGTCCCATGGCGTATAAGCCTCACCATATAATTCATATAAAGTTTTGCCATCCCAAAGTGTTCCTCCTTCTATTTTAAAATATTCATTGTCACAATTTATAGTTAAAGTGTCTGGTGTATATGTTTGAAGCTTTATTGCGTCGGCACCTGCCTTTTTTGCAGCTTTAATGGTTTCCATAGCCACATTTAAGTTTCCATTGTGGTTTGCCGATAACTCCGCTATAATAAAACAGGGGTTATGTCCTCCTATTTCTTTATTTCCTATTTTCATTGCCAAATCTATTTCCAACAGTAAAAGTACAATTTTCTGTCCTTAATATTCGTAAATCAAGCGCACCGTTTTTTGTTTTTACTACTGTTTGGGGGGTTAATTTAATTATCTCGCCACTGGATTGACTGCTTTTGGTTTTTTCATTTGAAAAGGACACCTTATCAATAATAATTTTTTTTCCATTATAAAAAGTAAAAGCTCCCGGATAAGGATAAGCTTGGGCTCTTACCCAATTTCTTATAGCTTCATTTGTCCAATTCCAATTTATTTCGCCATCTTCCGGTGTTCTCTTTCCAAAATAGGTGGCTTCTTCCTCATTTTGCAGTACTAAATTTAAATTACTATTTTTTATGTCATCAAACACTTTTTTAACCAACGGGTAGTATTTTTCGGCATACTTTTCGAGCATTATCGCTCCTGTATCATTAGGCTCAATTGGCACTTCTATTTGATGGATAACCTTTCCAGTATCACAACCAGAATCTATAACATGTGCCGTAATTCCTGCCTTTTTCTCTCCATTTATAATTGCCCATACATGTGGAGTTCTTCCTCTATATTTGGGCAGTAAGGAGCCATGTATATTAAATGTTAAGATATTAGAATGGTAAATAATATCCTCTTCTATTAAAAACAAATAGTTAATTGAGGCTATTACATCTACGTTAAAATCTTTTATAAAATTAAACCCTTTGCCTTTTCTTGGGTTTCCTGCATAAAACGGAATATTGCTTTTAG
Source organism: Seonamhaeicola maritimus (assembly GCF_008056315.1). Lineage (GTDB taxonomy): Bacteria > Bacteroidota > Bacteroidia > Flavobacteriales > Flavobacteriaceae > Seonamhaeicola > Seonamhaeicola maritimus. The sequence goes on from NZ_VRKQ01000010.1 coordinate 726,980, forward strand.
TAGCAAAATCAATAATACCAGAGGAATTATTATCTGTTAAAATAAACTCTATCCTATTTTCTTTCGCAATTTTTGTAAGCGTATCCAATCCCAGACCGCCACTACATAGTACGCCAAGTGTTAACATAAATCATTAATTAAGTTCAAATGCCGAGAGGCAATTTTGTCATCAAACAATGATTTTTGAGCTTTTATTTGATGACAAAATTTATGATTAATAAGAAGTGCTTTTATATGGCTTTTAAACTCACCAACTTCATAGTTTTGCATGTCTCCTCCTTTATAGATTGCTTTGCTATTTAAAAACCCATTGTAAATTAATTCTTGATTATCTACATAATATCCACTTAAAATTGGCATTTTAACACAAGAAAGTTCATACAAAATAGTGCTTGCCGGCGCAATAGCAAAATTACATTGTTGCATTACATTAATCATCTTTTGTTCTGAAAGGTTCCTGTGTGTATTTATTTTATCAGAATAGAATTCCTCCAAATCAAAAATTTCATTGTGCCTATAAGCACCCCCTAAAACAACATGAATCTTTTTGAATTGAGGTATTAGTAATAAGTCCTTAACGGCTTTTAAGGTTAAATTATAAGGGTCTGCACCTCCAAAGCATACAAAAGCAGAATCAAGTACACTTATGGTTCTGACCTTTTTAGCTTCTTCTAAAAATAGGGGTCGTAGCATCGCATATCGGGTGCCTAGTGCTAATTTAGTGTAAGGTTCTTTGGAATAGTTTTTTTTCTGAATGTACGGCGAATGGTTTACAAGCACATCGGCATACATGTGCTCTTTTGCTAAATCATCAATATATACTAACTTAAATCCTTTTTCTTTTACCTGTTTTTGATAAGATGATGTAAATTGATAACCATCTGCAACAATAATATGTGCTTGCGGTAGAAAATTAGTAGCAAGCCATTCAGGTTCTTCTTTAATAGAAATGGATTTTGGAATATTTACTATATTATATAATTTAGGTATTACAGAATTAGTTGAAGTTTCATGTGTTAAAAACACAAAATCGAAAGTGCCTTTAACAATTTCTACCAGACTGAATAATCTATAAAGATGCCCTAATCCTGTTTTGGAATTTCCATCTGCCCTAAAGATTATTTTCTTGCCCATTAAGCATCAATTTATATTTAATTTCAGCTAATCGCCAATCAGTTTCCGAATCAATATCTTGTGCATATAACTCAGATATGACCAAAGCTCCTGAGTTAGCTGTGAAAAGTTTTTTTTCTTTTATAAAAGACGAAACTTTAACCCAATAAAACTGTCCAGAATCATGATACCTTGGTTCTAAGTCTTGTGATCGCGAATTCATATACTCGCTCCATACCATTTCTGCTTTTTGGTTTTCTATTTTTAGCGAACGCTGTATTGGAAACGAAAATTCAAGCACGGGAAAAACACTGTCAAAATTATTGTTTGCAAGTGTATTATACGCCTCGGTAATTTTAGAAGGCGTAACAAAAGGCGCAGTAGGCAAAATACAGCAAACATTATTAAATATTTGGTTATTTTCTTTGTACTGAAAGACCACTTCTTCTATAACATCTGCTAAGACCGCATAATCGTTGGCATTTGCTTTACTTCTTAAAAAAGGTACTTTAGCACCATGTTCTAAAGCTATTTTTGCAATTTCATCATCATCGGTAGATACCATAACCTCATCAAATAAATTACTTTGTATCGCAGCTTTAATAGAATATGCAATAATTGGTGTTCCCAAAAAAGACTTAATGTTTTTTTTAGGTATACGCTTACTACCTCCTCTTGCCGGAATTATTGCTAAATTAGCCATATACAAACGATAACACTTTCTCAATAACAAATCTCTGTTCTTCATCTGTTAAGCTAGGATACATGGGCAAGCTAATACATTTAGAGTAATACATTTCAGAATTGCTTAAATCTGCACTTTCATATCCTATATCTTTATAATAAGGCAATGTATGTACGGGTATGTAATGTATTTGAGCAAAAATACGATGTGTTCTCAAAAAATCGTACAGCCCTTTTCTGTCTTCTACCTCTATAACAAATAGATGGTGTGCGTTATAGGCTCCTTTAGGCTGGTCTTGATAGTTAATTTTTCCTTTAAAAGCATTCTTATAGGTGTTTGCTATTTCGTTTCGCCTAACAACTCCTTTATCGTTTTTCGCCAATTGGGTTATACCCAAAGCAGATTGTATATCGGTTAATCTGTAATTGTATCCTAATTCTTGCATTTCGTAGAACCAACCGCCATGGTTTTCGCTCATGTTATCCTTGGAAATACCATGGGTTCTTAATGATGCTAGTTTTTTATAGAGCATTTCGGAATTTGTAGTCACCATTCCGCCCTCACCACAGGCAATATGTTTTACAGGGTGGAAAGAAAACACTCCAATATTGGCATAATTACCGTTACCACACATTTGTATATTACCCTTAGAATCGGTAAAGTAACCACCTGGAGCATGACATGCATCTTCAATAATCCAAAGCCCGTGTTTATCAGCTAATTCTCTAAAACCTTCCAAATTAACTGGTAATCCTGCAAAATCCACAGGTATTATGCCCTTAAAAAACCCTTTTGGTTTACTTTCAATTAATCTCTTAGTGTGCTCTAAGGATAATAGGAAAGTGTCCGGGTCTATATCAGAAAACCATACTTCCCCACCAACAAAGCGTACACAATTTGCTGACGCAGCAAAGGTAATAGGTGTAGTTATAACGCGCTCCCCAACTTTTAATCCTAATGCAGAAACAGCTATATGTAAACCTGATGTTGCATTATTTACAGCAACAGCATATTTTGCGCCTACATATTTTGCGAATTTATCTTCGAATTCATTAACTTTAGGTCCTTGGGTTAAAAAATCTGCTTGTAAAGTAGACACCACAGCGTCAATATCTTCTTGATCAATTTTCTGTCTTCCGTAAGGTATTGCTTGCATTATGCCTTGAAATTACTATCTACGTGTTCTTTTATCAAACTTCTTAAAGTATCTACTGTCTCCCAGTCTGTGTTGTCTCCAGAATTATAGCTAAATCCCAACTCTACTTTTTTTGCTTTAAAGGATTCAATATAATTATCTAGTTTCCAGTTATGGGTTGCCGGCAAAATAGTGTAATATTTGCCCAAATCATAAGTATAGAAAGAATCTGAAGGTGTTATCATTTCTTCATGCACTTTTTCACCTGGTCTAATACCTACTATAGGCTTTTCGCATTCTGGTCCAATGGCATTTGCTACATCCATAATTTTATATGAAGGTATTTTTGGAACAAAAAGTTCACCACCCCATGCATGTTCTAGGGCATGCATTACCATATCTACACCACCTTGAAGTGATATATTAAACCTTGTCATATTTGGGTCTGTTATAGGTAATTCTCCTTCTTTCTTTTTATTGATAAAAAATGGTATTACAGAACCATTAGACCCCATTACATTTCCATATCTGACTACCGAAAATTTTATTGGATTTTCTCCTTTAATATTATTGGCAGCGACAAACAACTTATCAGAGGTTAGTTTAGTAGCACCATATAGATTTATTGGCGCGCATGCCTTATCTGTAGATAGTGCTACAACGCGCTGTACTTTAGTCTTAAAACATGCTTCTACAACATTTTCAGCACCACCTATATTGGTCTTTATACATTCATCAGGATTATATTCAGCTATATGAACATGTTTCATTGCTGCAGCATGAATTACATAATCCACCCCTTGAAAAGCCCTTACCAGTCGCTCCTTATCTCTTACATCACCAATAAAATAACGTATTTGAGGATATTTAGTGTCAGGGTATTCTTGAGCCATCTGGAATTGTTTCTGCTCATCGCGAGAATAAATTATTAGCCTCCTAACTTCTGGATTATTTTTTAGAATATGACTGGTTAGTGCTTTTCCAAGGGATCCCGTACCCCCTGTTATTAAAATAGATTTTCCTTTTAAATCAAACATATTATTTTATAAATATAAATTTTTATATCCTGCAAATCTAATATAAATGTTCGTGTTGACAAGCTAAACAATAATGGTTATTTCAATACTTAAATATTCTCATCATAACTATTAAGGAAGTTATTCAAGTTTTATTTATTTTAGACCTTCCTCCAATTTATAATCCTAGACTAATAATACCTAATCATCTATATGCATTAATACAACCTCTGCAATGGTTTCCTTCTCTGTTTTTGTTAAATTAGAGCCAGACGGCAAACATAACCCTTGTTCGAATATTGACTCGGCAATCCTATTTCCATAAAATGAATAACTACTAAAAATAGGCTGCATATGTAAAGGTTTCCACATTAATTTAGACTCTATATTATTTGTTTTGAAAAGATCAAACAATCTCTTTACATCCTCAATAGGTTCATCTTTTTTTAATAAAATACACGTTAGCCAATGATTCGACTTTATTTTGGAATTATATTCTGAAAAAACTTCTATAAATTTATAGGGCTTAAATAAATTATAATAAAACTTATTATTCGACCTTCTTATAGAAATATAACCATCTAAAACCTCCATTTGTCCTCTTCCAATACCTGCCGAAATATTGCTCATTCTATAATTAAACCCTAATTGACTATGCTGATAATAAGGTAAATTATCCTTAGCCTGCGTAGCCAAATAAATCGTTTTTTCCTTAAGCGGCTTACTTTTTGTAACTAGAGCTCCACCGCCCGAAGTGGTAATTACTTTATTACCATTAAATGAGAATATCCCAAAATCTCCAAGCGTACCACATTTTTGACCGTTATATTCTGAACCTAATGCTTCGGCAGCATCTTCAATAATTGGAATACCATATTTCTTAGAAATCCTTATTATTTCATCCATTTTTGCTGGCATACCAAAAATATGCACTAAAATAATTACTTTAGGCTTTATTCCTTTTTTAATTCGGTCTTTAATAGCTTCCTCGAGATAATTGGGACACATATTCCAAGTTTCCCTTTCACTATCCACAAATACTGGTATAGCTCCTTGATATAATATTGGAAAAGCAGAAGCTGCAAACGTTAAGCTTTGGCAAATTACTTCATCACCCTTCTCAACTCCCGCCAATATTAAAGCTAAATGTATTGCTGCAGTTCCTGAAGATAGGGCCGTAACATGGTTTCCTTCTCCTAAATAGTTTTCTAAATCTTTTTCAAAATTAGATATATTAGCTCCAACTGGCGCCACCCAGTTGGTGTCAATCGCCTCCTTAATATACTTAAGTTCACCTCCTCCCATATGAGGAGATGACAATCTAATTCTTGAACTCATACTTCCAAAATAGTTCTAAGTATTATTCTCAAATCATTTATAAAACTATAATTTTCTATATAAGCTTTATTCAATTCCACTTTTTTAGGCCAAATTACTGTTCTATTATATTTCTCAGGATTCCTCTTCTGATTTAACGTAGCTTCTTCATCTCTAAAATATAACGAAGCTATTCCTGTTATACCTGGTCTTACAGTAAGAATGATTCGATCTTCTCCTGACAAGTTATTAGCAAACCCTTTTAAGTCTGGTCTAGGCCCAACAAAACTCATGTCACCTATTAGAACATTTATAAGTTGGGGTAATTCATCTAACTTTGATTTTCTTAAAAATTTACCTAAACTAGATATCCTTTCAGAATTTTTAGAGTTAGTTTTAATGGTTCTAATCTTATAAATGTTAAATAACCTTCCTTCCTTTCCAACTCGAATCTGATTAAAAATTCCTTTTTGTCTGGTATCTAGAAAAGCAATAAATGCTAAAAGAACAATGAGCCACCATAAAACAATCAGCCCTAGTATAGACAAACATATATCAAAAACCCTTTTCAATATAATGTCTCTCTTTTTCAATTCGTTGTTTTTAATAAACAATTACAGCCTATCGGTAATAACATCTCGAGGCAAAACACTCTTTACATCATAAATGACACAGTCTCCTCTTTGAATAAATTGGTTGTAGTCAATAGATTTAAAAGCATCATGTCCCACGGCAAGTACAACAGCATCGTAACTATAGTTTATCTTCTTAATCAAATCTAAATCATATTCCTTTTTCACCTCTTCCTCAATTGCATATGGATCATAAACATCTATTTCAACTCCAAAACCATGAAGTTCTCTTACCACATCAATAACTCTGGAATTTCTAATATCTGGACAATTCTCTTTAAATGTAATTCCAAGTACTAAAATTTTAGCACCTTTAATAATACTTCCCCTATCCACCAATAATTTAATAACCTTATTTGCCACATGAACTCCCATATTATCATTTACACGTCTTCCTGATAAAATAACATCAGGATGATAACCTAAACTTTCAGCTTTATGAGTTAAATAATAAGGGTCTACACCTATACAATGGCCGCCAACTAGACCTGGCCTAAACGGTAAGAAGTTCCATTTTGTGCCGGCTGCTTCTAAAACTTCTAGGGTATCTATATCAAGCTTATCGAATATTAGTGCTAGTTCATTCATTAAAGAAATATTTAAATCTCTCTGAATATTCTCAATTATTTTACCAGCTTCCGCTACTTTCAAACTTGAAGCTTTATGAGTGCCAACAGTTACAATACTTTTATATAAACTATCTACTATATTTGCTATTTCTGGTGTACTCCCAGAGGTGATCTTAACAATATTATGAACCTTCCTTACAGGGTCTCCAGGGTTAATTCTTTCAGGAGAATAGCCACAATAAAAATCTATATTAAACCTCAGTCCGCTAGATTGTACCAACTCCGGCACACATACTTCTTCAGTACAGCCGGGATAAACTGTTGATTCATATATAACTATGTTCCCTTTTGACAGATACTTACCAACGGTCCGACTAGCTTCAATTAAAAAATTCAAGTTTGGTCTATTAAACTCATCAATTGGTGTTGGCACGGTTACAATATAAATATCCGCATCCTCAATATCCTTTTCTTTAAAGGAAAATTTAATTGCTTTTGCTTCTAAAAAATCGCTCTTCAATATTTCTGAAGTAGTATCTATCCCTTTTTCTAATTCCTTAACTCTATATTCGTTTACATCAAACCCTACAACATCAAATCCCTTTTTTGAAAATTCAATTCCTAAAGGCAAACCAACATATCCTAAACCTACTACGGCAATTTTTAAGTTTTTTATTTCCATCTATTTCAAAAGTAACCAAATTTGCGCAAAACACTTGTTATCCCAAGGCACTATATTTAGGCCTTTTTGCTAAAGTGTTAAATGAATCTACTTCGACTAATTCAACATTTTCAATTTTGTTCTCAATTACTATTAATTTGGCAAAATCATACCAAGTCATGCTTTTTGATCCTGAGAAATGAACCAACCCATAATCAGACGAATTTGTCTGGATTAATTTAATAATAAAATTTGCCAAATCAACAGTATCCGTTGGATTCGCCTTCTGGTCTGTGGTAATCGATAGTTTGTTTCCTTTACTAACCTCATTTAAAACAAACCTATAAAAATTCTTCCCATACTTTTTACTATATAACCATGAGGTTCTAACAATAAAATACTTGTCTAGAGTCATTTGAATATGTTGCTCACCCAGTAATTTAGATTTCCCGTATTCATTGATGGGATTAGGAATATCATCTATGGTATAAGGCGATTTTTTAGCACCATCAAACACATAGTCCGTAGAAATGTGAACGAGAATCACATTATAATTTTTACAAACCTGTGCTAAATTCTTAACTGATTCTGCATTTATCTTATAAGCGATATCAGGTGTCTTTTCAGCTTGTTCCACATTAGTATAAGCTGCACAATTGATACAGTAATCAAATTCATTAGAATTAAAGTCCTTTTTAAGATTATCTGTTTTAGATATATCTAATTCTTCTTTTGAAACAAAATAAAAATCAATCAACTCCTTATATTTTGGAGCTAAATCTTGGAATGTCTTGCCCAATTGTCCATCAGCACCTGTAACTAAAACTTTAATAGGCATTTAACAAAGTCTCTAAGGTTGGTAGATTTTTGTCTTTTTCTGAAACAATTAGTTGATTATGCGATACGCCCCAATCAATATTTAATTTTTCATCATTAAACAGTATTCCAGATTCTGAAGCTTTGTTATAATAACTGTCACATTTATATGAAAAGATTGTACCTTCTTCTAAGGCTAAAAACCCATGTGCAAACCACTTGGGAATGTATAATTGCCTTTTTTCTACATCATCAAGAATTATTGAAAAATGCTTGCCGAATGTTTCAGAGTTTTCTCGAATATCAACGCATACATCTAAAACCCTACCTTTTATGACACTAACAAGTTTTGCTTGAGCAAATTCGCCCGTTTGAAAATGAAGCCCTCTCAATACTCCTTTAGCAGATATAGATAAATTGTCTTGAACAAAATTAGGTTTAACTCCTGTTTTCTCTTCAAAAAGTATTTCATTGAAATTTTCAAGAAAAAGTCCCCTATCATCTTTAAAAATACTAGGTTTGATAAGCAAACAGCCTTCTAAAGTGGTCTCTTCAACTATCATGAATGCTATATTAATTGTTTAAGATATTCACCATAACCACTTTTCAGTAAGGGAAATGCTAAGTTGTTAAGTTCCTCTTTATTGATATACCCCATTTTATAGGCTACTTCTTCAATACACCCTATTTTTTGTCCTTGACGCTCCTCTATAACTTGAACGAACTGGGATGCTTGCATTAAAGACTGAAAGGTTCCTGTATCTAACCATGCTGTACCCTTATCTAAAATTTGAACATTTAACTTGCCTAACTCTAAATACTTCTTATTAACATCGGTTATTTCAAGTTCTCCTCTACTACTTGGTTTAATACTTTTTGCAATTTCTATAACCTGATTGTCATAAAAGTAAATACCTGGTACTACGTAATTAGATTTAGGGTTGGTAGGCTTTTCTTCAAGCGAAATGACTTTGTTACTGTCATCAAATTCTACAACACCATAACGTTGCGGGTCGTGTACATGATACGCAAAAATTACCCCTCCAATAGGATTTAAAAGAGATTGCAAGGTTTTATGAAGACCTGAGCCGTAGAAGATATTGTCTCCTAAGATTAAAGCTACACTTTCTTTTCCAATAAATTTTTCACCAATTAAAAATGCTTCTGCTAACCCTTTAGGCTCTTCTTGAATAGCGTATTGGAATTGACAGCCATAACTAGATCCATCTCCTAAAAGTTCTTGGAACCTTAAAATATCTTTAGATGTGGAAATAATTAGAATATCCTTAATACCGGAAGCCATTAAAGTAGTTAAAGGATAATAAATCATGGGTTTATCGTAAATTGGCATCAACTGTTTACTAACCACTTTTGTAAGCGGATAGAGCCTTGTTCCCGAACCTCCAGCCAATATAATGCCTTTCATTAACTACAATATTTATTTATATACCAATCGACCGTCTTTACTATACCTGTTTCAAAATTTTCATCAGCATTCCACCCTAAATGTTTTTCAATTTTTGAGGCATCAATAGCATACCTGAAATCATGACCTGGCCTATCTTTAACAAAAGTAATTAGGTCCTTATAAGATCTACTTTTGGGTTTTAATTCATCCAAAATCCCACATATTGTATTAGCAATATATAAATTATTTCTTTCGTTACACCCTCCAATGTTATATGTCTCACCTGGAACTCCTTTTGAAAAAACCAAATCTATTCCCATGCAATGATCATCTACATATAACCAGTCCCTAACATTTTTACCATCTCCATAAATTGGTATAGGTTCATCTGCCAAAGCCTTTCTAATAATAGTTGGAATTAATTTTTCATCGTGCTGCTTTGGTCCATAATTATTAGAACAATTAGTAGTTACAACATTCATTCCATAAGTATGGTGATAACTTCTAACAATAAAATCAGATGAGGCCTTTGATGCGCTATAGGGGCTATTAGGCGCATAGGGTGTATTCTCTGTAAATAACCCAGTTTCTCCTAGTGTGCCATAGACTTCATCAGTTGATATATGGTGAAATCGTGCATTCTTATACTCCGTTTTTATTTTATTTGTAGATGCCATCCAATGGTCTTTTGCTACATCGATTAAATTAAAGGTTCCTAAAACATTAGTATTTATAAATTCATTGGGTCTCTTAATAGAATTATCTACATGGGACTCTGCCGCAAAATGAATAACTCCTTGGAAGTCAAACTCTTTAAATAAACTCTCAATTAAATTTCTATCACAAATATCTCCTTTTAGAAAAGTATAATTACTGTTTTCTTCAATCTCCCTTAAATTTGAAAGTGACCCAGCATAAGTCAGCTTATCAAGATTTACAACTTGAACAGAAGGATATTGTTTAAGAAAATAAACTATAAAATTTGATCCTATAAAACCGGCTCCACCTGTTACTAAAATTGTCATTTACAACACTTTGTCTTTGTAGCGTTCAAGGAATTTAATAAAAGTCAAGCCTATTAAAACAAAAAATAGTATTAATTCAAAAACAATTGCATAAAACAGTTTTGGACTCAAATCTAAACTCAATAGCCTCATTCTATTATCAACGCTACCACTATCTTGTTTACTAGAAATAACTTCTAGAACATATTTTTTATCCTCTAATTGTCTTTCTAATTCAACGATTTCTCTTTGTAATTCCAAATCATTTTTATACAAATCAAACTCTCTAGTTTTATTTACATCATCGGCATTTTTTATGGTCACACTTGTCTGAGAAGATCCCTCTTCTGTTTCTCTCATTTCCAAAACCCTTTTATATGTGCTCTGTAAAGAATCGGACTTAATTAATGCTTGCTTTAGGGAACTCATTCTATTAAGAAGTTCTAAAGTATCCTTATGTTGCTCCCTAACGAAATAAGAGTTTGAATTGATATTATTAACAATTTCATTAAATACCCCCTTGAAATTATTTCTTTCTCTAGACTTAATTGTTATTTGTTGCATAGAATGATTATAGTCCTTTTCATTTTCTAAATACGTTTTGTACTCAATAGTTGAAGCTAAAACAGAATCTAACCCTTTTAAATATTCATCATATCTCTCTAATTTTTGATTTTCACTGATAACAGACTCCATTTCCAAACCTAAAATTGATGAGGCGTTTAAAGAATCTATATTTAAAACTCTAGATAATGTATTAACATCTCCCTGTTCAACCAACTCATTGTAATAATTAATTGAATTAGATAGGTTTTCACCCGTTTGATAATTCTGTTTAACTGTAATGTTTGATTTATATACAGGTTCCGAGGTTTTTTCTTTAATAATACCTAACCCAATCCCTAAAACACCAGCTATAACAAACTTTATAAAATGCTTTTTTATAAAAAATACGAACCAAACAAATGCTAAAAATAATTTATTTAGCATGCTTCCAATAAATGAAAACAACCTGTTAAAAGCATTTCCAATCAACTGAAATAACTGACCTAAATCTACCTCTTCAGATTGCTGTGAATCCTTACTCATAATTATATAGTGTTAGTTTAATATTTGTTTTAAAATAGTTCTTGTTATTAAATATGTAGGTTTTACACCAGTAGTTCCTAAACCGCCAGAAGCTAATGTAGCTCCCGTTTCTAAAGGATTATCACTAGCGTAATAGGCATACCTCACTTTTACATTTGAATTAATGCTTCCTCTTACTTTTGAAGCCGCTTGAATGGCTTTTTGATAATGGGCTCCTTCCATTTCAAGGCCAATAACCTGCCATGTTGAATTGTAAAAGAACTTTAAAATATCTTTATTTTGAAGGGATGTTCCTAAAACAGTAATCATAGATCCCTCATAAACATCAACACCTTGGTCGTCTAAATGTTCTTTTTTTAGTTCATTTTTAAAAGGATAATTATCCGCTGTCCCCTCAAAAATATGTGCCGATGGTATCATAATATCTCCTTTACCTCCTTCCAATATACCGGCTTTACCCATAATAGAAATTGACTCCACGTTTATATGGATTTTTTCTCCGTTCCTATTATAAGGTTTTAACAACTCATCAATTGTTTCATACGCCTGTTCTCCAAAAGCATAATCCATTACCAAAATAATCGGTTTCTTTTCAACTAAAATAACCTCATCAATATCTATATCTACCTTTGCAGCATCAATTTTTGTTGTATCAAAGACTTGAACATCAATATTAGTACCCGAAGTATCCTTAATATATGTCATTCCATTTCGCAACGCTTCAGCACCTACTTTATTGCGTAAAGGTTCATTTTCTTTATTGCTTAAAGATTCATAAACCTCAAATATATCCTTTTTAGCAGCAGATGTCTTTAAAGCCGATGGAACAAAAAGCGTATTCATAACACTATGCATATTAGCACTAATCATATGAATTGGTCTATCTAATAAATTATTTTTAAACAGTACCTCTTTAATATTGTCTGCCCATATCTCACCATGAATGTGGTGACCTATACGCTCGCGTAATACGGGACTAAAAGTAATGGTTCTTTTATTATTGTTTACCTGTTCTTCTATAGCTAGTTTTCCCAACCAATAAACAATATGCAATAACCTTTCTGGTTGTTTTGGTGCAGCAAAATCTTTGTAGACAGCTCTGAGCTCGTCAAAAGTTCTACCAAGTATATTCGCTGTATGAGTAATAGCTATTTCACGCTCTTCTTTGGTTAACTTTTTTTTAGTTAAAACTGCCTTTTCTAGTTTTTCCCAATCTCTAGTAGTTAATCCTTCATCTTCATTTATTAATACCCGATTGCTAATTTTATGAGATTCTACAAACAGAAATGTAAGATGTGTTAAAATATCATAGATTTCAGAACGCCCTCTGGTAATTTCAATATTCATTTGTTCAGAATCAATTCTGTAACAATTTCTGCGTCTTTTTTCTGGTATTATTGGCTTAAAATGTGAGTTTGAATAGCCTTCATCGCTTGTTAAATTGATAAAAGTACATTCTTCAATACCTTCAGGGAGTCTGTCAATAACATATAGCAAGCCCTCTAATTCGGCTTTTTCTTCACCTATTGACCCATAAATTTCTGGACGTAAAAGCAACAAGGAATTACGGAGCATTTCTCCAGATATCCCCATTGGTTTATAAAATCCACGGATAAATAAATGGCGCATAGTAATATACATCCTCTCAATAGCATTGGAGCTCTCTTGAGCCCTTGTTCTCTCATGATGTTTTTTATTACTCATTTGCCATTTTTTCCTTGCCAAAGATAATACTATTTGACTTAATACGTGTACGGAAAATCCTCAACAATTTTTCTGTCGTTAGATAATCTTGGAAGCTTATTTTGCCCTCCCAATTTCCCAATGGATTTCATGTAGTTTTTAAATCCATCCTTCTTAACCCGAGTTATTTTAAGTGTTTGAAGCACACTGCCTTTAATTAAGTCAAAATAATATGAATTTTGCTTTTGAAGTGACTCATCTATTTTTTTGGCTAAATCGGAAAGATTTTTAGGTTCATTTTCAAACTCAATAAACCACTCATGATATGGCAATCCCTCTTTAGGGTTAATTTGAGGTGCTACTGTAAATTCAGAAACCCTAATATTGGTGTCTGCTGTAGCCTCTTGAATGGCTTGTTCTACTTCTTTACCAATTACGTGTTCACCAAAAGCTGAAATAAAATGTTTTATTCTGCCTGAAACGATAACGCGATATGGATTTATTGAAGTGAATTCAACCGTATCCCCAATATTATAACCCCAAAGACCAGCATTTGTAGAAATTATCATCACATAATTTACACCTATAGCAACATCCTTTATTGTGATTCGTTTTGGATTGTCATTAAAAAACTCATCGGCTTTTATAAATTCATAGAAAATCCCAGAATTCAACTGAAGTAACATCCCTTTCTCATTCTGTTTATCCTGATATGCAAAAAAACCTTCACTTGCAGGATAAAACTCTATACTGTCAACTTTTCTTCCTATTAAACTTTCAAATTTAGCTCTGTAGGGCTCATAATTTACACCTCCAAAAATGAACAGATTGAAATTCTTAAAAATTTCACCTACTTTTTTTCCTGTCTTCTCCTGAAGTTTTTCAAAATACATTTGCACCCAAGAAGGAATTCCCGAAATTATTGTCATGTTTTCAGGCAATGTTTCTTCAACTATTGCATCTACCTTAGTCTCCCAGTCTTCAATGCAGTTTGTTTCCCACGAAGGCAACCTATTTTTCTGAAGATATTTAGGAATATAATGGGCAACTATCCCAGAAAGCCTACCAAGTTTCACACCATTTTGCTCATTTAAAATGGGGCTTCCTTGAAGAAATATCATTTTCCCATCAATAAATTTTGTATTTCCGGTCTCATGAATATACAGCAAAATAGCATTTCTAGCAGCCTCAGTATGACTAGGCATACTTTCTTTTGTAATGGGAATATATTTTGCACCTGATGTTGTTCCCGAGGTTTTAGCAAAATAAATGGGTTTTCCTTTCCAAAGAATATCTTCTTCTCCTGCAACAACCCGTTCGACGTAATGTTTAAGTCCTTCGTAATCTCTAACAGGAACTCGTTTCACAAAATCATCATGAGAATTGATGCTGATAAAGTCATGATCTATCCCAAATTGTGTTGAAGTAGCACTAGAAATTAATTTTTGAAATACTTGTTCTTGCGTTTTAACTGGGTTTTTAGCCCATTTTTGAACACTTCTGTAAATACGTTTTGCGAATGGTTTAGCGAGGGCAGATTTTATGGATAGCATTATTTAAAATCGATAAAATTTGTTGGATTGATGGGGTAACCATCGTTCCAAAGTTCAAAATGTAAATGAGGGCCTGTTGAAAGTTCTCCAGTATTTCCCGCAATGGCAATTACTTCTCCTGCTTTCACCAAGTCTCCTTGAGATTTAGAAAGTTCTGCATTGTGTTTATATACCGAAATAAGGCCGTAGCTGTGTTCTAAAATAATCACATAACCTGTGCTTACGGTCCACTCTGAAAAAATAACAATTCCATCTGCGGTTGCCTTAACAGGGGTGTCTTTTGCTACAACAACATCAACAGCATAGTGCTTTTCTTCCAAGTTATATGGTTCACTAATAGTTCCGCTCACTGGAGGGAATAACACAAAATTAGTAGCAGATGTGGCAGATTCAAATAAATTGTATTTATCTTCTTTATCTACTTTTTCTCTTAGTAGGGAATCCTCTGCTATGGGAGCTAAATCTACTTCTCCAGCTTCTAACTTTACCGCCTCAATAATAGAATCTTTGTTAAAGTCTACCGTACTTACATCTCCCTTCAACACCTTTTTAATAGAGCCATAATACAGTTCATTCATGGCTATTACTTGCTGTAGGGAATCTGTTTTAAAACTAAGCTCAGTAGCTCTCTTCTTCAACCTGGTTGAAGAGTATCCAGGAATATATTCTCTAAGTGGCGTAAAAGCTATTAATAAATATGTTAAAACTATCAGTAATAAAGCAGAGATTGAACCTAAAACAAAAACATTTAATCTTGTTAATTTAATAGATAAACGTTCTTCAAAAGTAAGCTCGTTAAGTATAACAAGTCTGTACTTGTCAAGTAGTTTTCTTTTTATTTTTTTAGGTTCCTTTTTTTTCTTCATTGAAAGCAAAATTAATTAAAATAATTGCAAACTAGTTTTTGTATATACTAAAGTTATGTTCAAAACGATTTTATTAAACTTTAATTATTAACTTTGTTGTTTAAAATAATTATTATGAACTTATATATGTTACCATTAGCTATTGGACCTTGGCAAATAGCATTAATTGTTGTTGTTGTTTTATTGTTATTTGGAGGTAAAAAAATACCTGAGTTAATGCGAGGTCTTGGAAGTGGAATTAAAGAGTTTAAAGACGCTAGTAAAGAGGAAGAAGGAGCTGAAAACAACAAAAAGGAATAACACTTTATTTTATTCATAAAAAAAGACCAACACAATGTGTTGGTCTTTTTTATTATTTCTCTATGTAATTAATCAATTTTGACTGATTTAATAATAGCTTCTAGCTCCAGCATATAATTTCGTTTTTCTACAGATGGCGCAAAGACAAACCCTTCTAAACCAACCCAACGCTTGTTTACTTTATCTTCAATAGTATAGTTTATAAAAGCCCCTCCCATAAAATCATTCGTTAGTTCCCAAATTCCTTTGGTTTCAAAAGCTGGTTTATTATCTATAATAGTTTCTTCATGAAATGGTGTATAAGCATCTTCGGTAACCATAAACGAGCTCACTTTATTACCATCAGCATCAACAGTTTCATCAAGCCTACCTTTAAAATAGGCTTGCCCGATAGAATCTCGTATTTTAATTATTTGAGTAACCGTACTGTCATTCTTTTCTATGGCATCATAGGGCAATTCATAAATCATAATATGTGAATGCCCAGTGGTAATATCTTTTCTAAACCAGAAGAATTTGTCTCTTTCTTTTGCTAATTCATAAATTGAAGCAAATTGAACAGTTAACCCTAACTTTTCTTTAATAGAGATGTACTTATGTTGAGATTTTGCCATTTGACGCTGCCTTTCAGCTATTTCCATACCTCTAAATACCTCAACTATTTTATCCCCATTTTCAGAAATCACATCTATAATATCTTGCCTCGTTTTACCTGAAACAACAATAACTTTTTGTGGTTTTGCATAAACATTATCCTTAAATACTATTGAAGGGGCTTTATTCATTTCAAGCTTTAGAATTGTTCTGTTTTTTGTAACAAAATCAGAAAATACTTTTGGAGGAATTTGACTCAAAGTAAACAAAGGTTCATCTTGAGGTAAACCATAAGTTGGCTTGGTTAAAACATCTCTAATAGCTTCTCCAACTCTACCATCCCACAATTCATTTTCAACAACTACAGAAACATGATTTATACTACCATTTGAATCATAAAGGTATCTCTCTTTAGTTGCGTTTTTATCTTTACAAGACATTACAACCAATAAAACTAAGGTTGATAAAAGAATGTTTTTCATCTAATATTTTATTTAATTAAGGAATTTACCCTTTAGATATTTTAAGCTTCATTCCTGGTTTTAGTTTACTACCACTAATACCGTTCCAATCTTTAATATTTTGTATAGAAACTCCAGAAAATTTTTGAGAAATACTCCATAAGGAATCTCCACTTTTTACAGTATAGATAATTACATCACCAGAAATTGGCTTAGTAATAGAAGTTTTTTTAGTTGTTGTAGAGGCCACTGATTGGGTATAAGGCTTTCTTGGGTAAATAGTTAAGCGTTGTCCAATTCTTAAATTATTACTCCGTAAGCCATTCCAACTTTTTAATTGGCTCACCCTTACACCATATTGTCTAGCAATTTTCCCTAAATAATCACCCGAACGAACTTTATATCTAACTCTATCATTAGCATTAAAAAATTGCGGTAGTGGTTTTTCTCTTTTTGCGAATTCCTCTTTTACAAAAGCGTAAATTTTTTCTTCGTTATTTACAAAAGTGCCAACAGCTTCTCTAGGCAATCTTAAATAATAATTCTCTCCCTTAATGACAGGAATAATGTCTAATTTATATGAAGGATTTAAAAACTGCAGCTGCTCAACAGGCGTACCTGTTATTTCTGAAACTTGGTCTAAAGTAATCATGCTCTTCACCAACACGGTGTCTGTTTCAACAAGCCTAAACTCAGGCTTGGTTTTATGAAAACCATGTTCTTCAGCATATTCAAAAATGTACATGTTGGCTAAAAACGCCGGTAAATATCCTGCTGTTTCTCTTGGTAAATTATGCCTAATATTCCAATAATTTTTATAACCTCCGGAACGTCTGATAGCTTTAGAAACATTTCCCGGTCCTGAGTTATAGGCTGCTAAAGCCAAATCCCAATCACCAAAAATCTCATATAATTTTGCCAAATATTTTGTGGCTGCTTTTGTTGATTTAATAGGGTCACTTCGTTCATCAACATAACTACTTACATCAAGCCCATACATTTTCCCGGTGCTAAACATAAACTGCCATAAACCAGTAGCGCCAACTCTAGATTTTGCTCTTGGTTTTAATGCCGATTCTACTATAGCTAAATACTTAATTTCTAGTGGAATGTTACTGTTATCTAACTCACGCTCAAACATTGGAAAGTAGAAATCACTCAATTTTAAAAGTCTTTGAATAAGATCTCTTCTATGTTTTAAATACGACTTAATAACACTTTCTAATGAAGGGTTATACTCAACATTAAAAGGTGTTCTAGCATTAAGGGCTTCAAGCCTTGCTTTTAAAGTATCTGTTGGTAACTCTGGGTAATCTACCTCTTTATAATCCAGTTCAGAAACAGTCTTGTAGATTGAATCAAACAGGTTATTGCTGTATAATTCTTGAAACCATTTTTCATCAAAACTAGCTGCTAATTCATGGTCTTCTAATTTCTTAATGTTGGTGCTATCGGCTACTGCCTCTATAGGCGGAAGTAGGTTTTCTCCATCAACAATGGAGTCTTTTGGGTGTTCAATCGAAGGTATAACAGCGTCTTGAGCTTGAGATAGATAAACCGAAAAGCCTAAAAAAATTAATAGTATATAAAACCGAAAAGCCATAATATCTATTCAATATGAATGATAGTATGGCTAAAATCGTATTTTTTATGTGAATTTGAAAACTTAATTCAAATTATTCCAAAATAGCAGCAATACCCGGTAAGGTTTTCCCTTCTAAGCTTTCTAACATTGCTCCACCACCAGTACTTACATAACTAACCTTGTCTTGGAAACCAAATTGCTTAACTGCTGCTACTGAATCTCCACCACCAACTAGTGAGAATGCTCCATTTTTAGTAGCCTCTGCAATAGAATTTCCTAATTCTATAGTTCCATTGGCAAAACTTTCCATTTCAAAAACACCTAAAGGACCATTCCAAAGAATAGTTTTAGATTGCATTACTACATCATGGAATTGTACTCTTGATTTTGGTCCTGCATCTACACCTTCCCAACCATCAGGAATTTCGTTAATGTCAACAATTTGCGTGTTAGCGTCGTTACTAAAATCGTCTGCGGCAATAGTATCAACAGGGATGTGTATTTGTACATTCTTCTCTTTAGCTTGCTTTAAAATATCTAAAGCCAATTCTTGTTTATCATCTTCGCAAATAGAATTTCCTATTTTACCACCTTGTGCCTTAACAAAAGTAAATGCCATACCACCACCAATGATTAGGTGATCTACTTTATCTAGAATATTCTCTATAATTGTAATTTTTGAAGACACCTTAGCGCCTCCAAGAATTGCTAAAACTGGCTTTTCTCCAGTCTCCATTACTTTTTTAATACTATCAATTTCTTGAGCTAATAAGCTTCCGAAGCATTTGTCTTCAGGAAAAAAATGAGCTACTATAGTTGTTGATGCATGAGCTCTGTGAGCAGTACCAAAGGCATCATTCACATAAACATCTCCTAGTTTTGAAAGCTTTTCTGCAAAGTCTTTATCTCCAGCAGTTTCATCTTTGTAATAACGAAGGTTTTCTAATAATAAAATTTGACCTGGTTCTAAACTTGCAGCAGCAGCTTCAACGTCTGCTCCAACACAATCTGGAACAAACTTAACTTCAACTCCTAAAACATCCTGAACCTTTTCTACAATATGCTTTAACGAAAACTCATCTTGAAATCCTTTGGGGCGCCCTAAATGCGACATTAAAATACAGCTTCCACCATCTTCTAATATTTTTATGATTGTTGGTTTTGCAGATACAATTCTGGTAGCATCTGTTACCTCAAAATTTTCATTTAATGGTACATTAAAATCAACACGGATTAAGGCTTTTTTATTTTCGAAATTAAAATCGTTTAGAGTCTTCATTTTTATTGTATTAACTATTTAGTCCAGCAAAAGTAACCAATAAAACAGCATAAAAAAATGCCTTTTTTCACGAAAACGTTTGAAGTAGGAAAGATTTTTTGAAAAACTAGTTTTTGGCATCAGATTTAAACGTAAATCCAGAATCAATTAAAGAAATAAGGTAATTGAAGTTTTCTAAAATGGCCTTTTTAAGTTTTTTCTTTAATAGTGGCTTCATTATAATTCTAAATGGCTTAAAATCTGCAAAAAGTTCTATATAAACTTGAGTTAAGTCAGTTTCTTTTTCTTCCAAAACAAAATAATTACTCATGCGTTTTGTAAAAGGAAAATTGGTTGTTGATTCACCATATACAAGCTGATTTTTATTGACATCTTTAGTTACAGTTGTTTGGTCAATTTCCTGATTATTAACCAAGCACTTATGTTTTAAACCTGCTCTATTAACTTTATTCTTATCGTATTCAAGTTTATTTATTCCTTTTACCCAAAGTAGTCTGTAATCAAAATTACTTAGAATTTCATAAAGCTCTAAAGCCGAAATTTTAACCTCAAGGGTTTCTTTAAGCAAGCAAGTTTTTGGAACATCTTTTGGTATAGGGTCAATCTCAGGTAGATTTTCTTTTAAATGAGATAGCTGGTTGAAAGTGAATACAATCTCGCCAAAATCGTAAGTAGCTTTTAATTTTTGTGAATTTTCATTTAAAGCTTTTACACTTTCAGTAAAAATAGCGTACTCATCAATTGGTACATCATTTTTAAGCAACCTATGAACTTGTATTACATTACTTCCGTAGGGTTTTTTTGAATCTTTAACTTTAATAAACTCTATTTCACCATAATGCACTACAAATTTAATTTTTAAATTATAAGCAGATGAGCATGCACCACAATGACAAATTCTTTGGTACTCATAACGCTTTAAATGCGAATGAAATGCCAAATACATGGCTTCTATTTGCTTCTCAATTGTGGTTACGTCAACTTCCTCTTCAAGCTTATATAAAAACAGCGCATCGCCTTCAATTTCTGCCAGCTCCAAACCCATGGTGTTACTATCAATCAAAAGTTCTAAAAGCTCAGAAATAATATGCCTACTATGGCTAATATCTGTATGATGAACAAACTCAGTAAATCCAGAAATATCTGGAATAAAAAGAATAGCGTTTTGAGTCATTTTATAAAACCTAGATTACAAATATAAATAAGAAACCGAATAACTTTAGAAGCTATTCGGTTTCTTATAATATCTCTAATTAATTAAAACTCTACTTTTTAATAATTTTTGAGGTTTGGACTAAACCATCGGCCTCTATTCTCATTAAATAAATTCCACTTGGGTAATTTGCTAAGTTTATTGAAGATTCTCTTGTATTAAGCTTTCTTCTTACTAGTTCTTTGCCTAAGACATTATAGATAGCAACTTCATCTAAAATCACATTTGCTCTAAAATTAACGTGATTTCTAGTTGGGTTGGGTCCAAAAGAAAACCCACTAATTAAGTTGTCTTTATTAGACAGGGTTGAAGTCTCTAGTTTAAAATCATCAAATCCTAAATACTCGTTACCATTTTGATAAACTACTAATCTCATTCTAACATAATCATAACCAGTAGGAATGGTAAATTTAAATTCTTTCCAGCCAACGGAATTAAAATTACCGTTAGAGCCTGTTTTAAAAACATCTTCTTTGAAATCAACGGTATTCCAATCTGTAGCATTATCGTATCTTAATTCATAATATATATAATCACCTTTATCTAAACCTATATATTGAACTTGAAAAGACAGTTCTGCTTCCATACCGCCAATATTTACTTCGTCAAAATAAAGAATATGCTCTGGCGAAGCCTGTCCTGTTTGTTGTTCAGAGTATTCATTATCTAAATCTCGTCCAGCCAAATAATTTGATCCTGAAAAAGGACCAGCTATTCTGCCATTAGCGTTGGACTGATTTCTCCAAATGTCCGTATTACCGTTGTTAGAATAAAAAGGAATATTAGACGAATAATTCCAATTATCCTCCGCTTTATCATCAAAGCCTTGCTTTGCGGATTGTGCACTTAAATAAAACGCACCCACAATAATAAATAATAATGAAATAGTAGTTTTATTCATAGCGTTTTAATGTTAAACAATTAAAAACTAATAGATTAATGAGGGACTCAAACTTATTATAAAATACTCTTAAGCCCTATTAAATTCGATAATCAACCTTTTAATTAGCTCTATTACATAAACATTTAGCTTTTCTACTATATTTGTTCTATGCTTTTTAAAGATATTTTAGGACAAAACCATATTAAAAACCACTTGACACAAAGTGTTGATAACGGTAGAATTCCACATGCCCAACTTTTTGTTGGTAAAGAAGGTTGTGGTACTTTACCCATGGCATTGGCCTATGCGCAATACCTTTTATGCGGCAACACTAGTGGAGAAAACAATACAGGAAATGAATCTTGCAATATTAAGTTTAAAAATATATCACATCCTGATTTACATTTTGCTTTTCCAGTAACAACAACAGATAAAGCCAAAAGTCATCCTGTTTCTAGTCATTACCTTGAAGAATGGAGGCAATTATTAAAAGAACAGCCTTACGGAAATTTATTTGATTGGTATAAACTGCTTGGAGTTGATAATAAACAAGGGCAAATTGGGGTTGATGAAGCTTTAGATATTATAAAAGCTTTATCTCTTAAATCTTATGAAGGCGGCTTTAAAATAATGATTATTTGGATGGCAGAAAAAATGAATGTTCCCTGCGCCAATAAACTTTTAAAACTTATTGAAGAACCACCAAATAAGACCATTTTCATTTTAATTACCGAAGATGAAGAGCAAATAATTAATACTATTAGGTCTCGTTGTCAAATTCTACATTTTCCCCCTTTGGCTGAAAACGTTATTAAGGGAGCTTTACTAAAAAATTATCAAATTGATGAAGCTGTGGCAACAAAAATTGCACACCAATCAAACGGAAACTATAATAAAGCTTGTGATTTAGTATATCATGATTCTGAAGATATTCAATTTGAAAAATGGTTTATCTATTGGATTAGAAGTGCCTTTAAAGCTAAAGGAAATAAAGCAGCTATTCATGACCTTATCTCATGGAGTGAAGATATTGCTAAAACAGGTAGAGAGACGCAAAAACAGTTTTTGCATTTTTGTTTAGATTTTTTCCGTCAGGCATTATTGTTAAATTATAATGCCTCAGATCTAGTTTACCTAGAGCCAAAAACTGAGAAATTTAAATTAGAGAAATTTGCGCCTTTTGTTCATGGTAATAATATCATGGATATTAGCAATGAGCTTCAAGATGCCATTTATCACATTGAGCGTAACGGTAATTCAAAAATTATTTTAACTGACTTATCAATAAAACTTACCCGATTGCTCCATAAAAAATCGGCATAATGGTGAGGTCTTCAAAAAAATGGTTTGTAATTATAAACCCTACTTCTGGAAATAATGCTTCCAAGAAATTATGGCCAAAAATTAAAGGTTTTCTTAAACTAAACAAGTTTGATTTTGACTTTGCTTTTACGCAATATGAAAAGCATAGTATTAAACTTGTTTATATGGCCTTAGAACTTCAAATAAAAGACATTATTTGCATTGGAGGAGATGGAACTTTGCATAATGTTGTAAACGCCATAATGACCCAAAACTACTTCTCCTCGTCAAGCATAAACGTTGGTGTAATCCCAATAGGAACCGGAAACGATTGGGTTAAATCATTTAATATCCCGAGTAATATTGAAAGTGCTATCAACGCTATAAAAAAAGACACCATTTCAACTCAAGACATAGGACGGTTTGAATTTAAAGGTGTTGGAACTCAACCAATATATTTTAATAATTTGGCAGGAGCTGGTTTTGATGGGTTTGTAGTTTCCAAAGTAAAAAAACTAAAATATTTAGGAAAAACCGCTTATCTTTTAGGAGCTCTAATAAGCATGTTTACCTTTAAAAATTTCAAATCTAATATTACCATAGGAGCTACCGAGGTGTCAGGTAAAAATTTAATGATTTTAATAGGTTTATGTAAATATTCTGGAGGTGGTATGCAACTAACTCATGCGCCAAACGCATTTGATGGTATGTTGGATATTAGTATAGCTCAAAACTTAAGTAAGATTGAAATATTAAAAAATATTACTAAACTTTTTAACGGGAAAATAACCAATTATAAAAAAGTAAAAACCTATAAGGCAGCGACCATAAATGTAGAGTTTAGTAATGATACCCCACCCTTTATCCAAACAGATGGAGAGCTTATTGGAACCGGTGATTTTAGTGTAAAAATAATCCCAAAAGCCTTTTCTTTTTATTCCTGAAAATTAAAACTCTATTCTAAAAATCAGATTTGGAGTTAACCCAATTGATGATTTATTAATCTCTCTCAATACTATATCCCCGTTTGAGTCCTGACGACTCTCATAGGTTCTGCTTAGTAAATTATTTTTATTATAAATATTCAAAAGTGAGAACCCTATTTTTCCTTTCCAATTTTCATTTTTTGAAACGTTGAATTCATAGGTAGTTGAAACATCTAACCTATGATAATCAGGTAATCTAGAGTCATTAATAACATCATATTCAATTACAGAGCCTTCTGGAGTATCAATTATTCCTACTCCTTTTGTATAGGGTATACCTGTTCTAATATTCCAGCCTAAAGAAATATTAAATTGATTCCACTCATAGGTGTGAGACCACGTAAAGTGATGTGTTATGTCAGAATTACCCGAAAATTCATTACCGCTATTAATATTATCAAAAGTGAAGTCATTATTTATAAAAGAATAACTTAACCAAGTTCTATAATTTTGGATTTTCTTTTTGACTAACAAGTCTAACCCAAAAACATCACTCTCTCCTTTAGAAAAGAAATCATTAGCCACTTCAAAGCCTAATGTAAAGGATGTTAAGCCCCTTACCTTTTTATAATAAGCTTCCAAATCAATATTCCAGCCTTTTTTATTAAATAAAAATCCTGAAGTAAATTGTGTGCTTGACAAAACTGGGATTTCTTCATCATCAGACAAAACCCATATCTGATCTTCTAAACCAAACTCTTGTGTGTTAAATTCTACAACTTGACTAACTGCCTGATGCAAATTTTCTACAGAAACTCTATATTTTAAAGAAGAGCTTAATCTAGTTTCTACCTGAACTCTAGGTTCAACATAAATTCTATCTATAACAGAAAAATAGTTTGCTCTTAACCCAGCATTTATTAGCCATTTATTAGATTTATTGTACTTATAATCAAAATAAACAGCGTGCGCATTATTTGTGCTTTCATTAGATTCATCAAAGTTTTCTTCTGGGCTTTCACTATCCATAAAACTTAACCCATAATTAACTTTATTAGAAGAAAATTGATACCCCAAACCTATAGAAGCCGACTCCCTTAATACTAAATTGGTGTCAAACGAAAGACCAAAATCGTCAATTGTATTTTGCTTTTTTAATTCATCACTAAATTCATTTGTAATATTATTGCTTCCAACATATTCTAAGTCAAATTTAGAATAGTAAGCATTAAAATCATGACTTAAAGCATTATTGTATTTATGATTCCAATTAAAACTACTACCTTGATTTGTTATTTCCAACTTATCACTAGAAGCTTCATCAAACTCCTCTATTAAAAAACCATAATCTAACTTATTGTTGGTAAACAAATTGCTAATAGAAATTTCATTATTCTCATTTGGCTTCACAACAGCCTTAAATGTAAAGTCCTTAAAATTGAAAAGATCATTAGTAGTTAATACTTCATCATCTTCAAACACTTTATTTCCATCTGATATTTTGGTTTCTTGAAAAACCCTTTGAGATAAATTTTTAAAGGTCTCTGTATTAAACATGTCTGTAATTGATCTCCTTCCAGACAATATAAAGGCGACCTTATCATTTAAAGGTGCTTTTAAAAAAACATCCGCATGAGTCATGTTTATGCCAGCTCCTCCTTCAATTTTTTGCGGAATATAATTGTCTGAAGTAATATCTATTACTCCTGATATTCTATTACCATACTTGGCTTTTGTTCCGCTTTTATAAAGCTTAATTTCATCTGTAATATAGGGATTAAAAGCCGATATAGTTCCGAAAAAATGACCAGAATGATACATTTTAATTCCATCCCAAAGAATTAAGTTTTGATCTGGAGTACCTCCTCTTATAAATAAACCAGAAGCCGTTTCTGTTGGACTCTGAACCCCAGGTAATAATTGAATGCTTTGTAATACATCTGGTTCTGTTAAGCCTGGAAGTATTCCTAATTTTTTAGGCATTAATGATATAGAAGCATCTTCATTTTTTTTACTAATTCCGGTTGTTAAATACTCCTTTATTAATATTTCCTGAAGTTGTTGTGTATCTGTAATTCTTAGGACTTTAGATTTCGCGGTATAATACCTCTTTGACACCTTTTTAAAGGAAATTGCAACCTTTTCTTCAAGGGTAAGTAAAATATCTTCAAGTAAATAATCTTGACGCTTTAAGTTTATAATTCTATTATTAACAAGCTCTGAATTATAAGAAAACTTGATTTTAAACTTCTCTTCTAAGTCTTTGAACACCTCACTCAATGAAACATTAGAGTATTCTAAAGTTACTTTCTCCTGTGATATTAAGTTTAACGAGAAAAAGAAAAATAAAAGCGCTAATACTTTGTAGTTCATTTACTAACAATTCAAAAGGGGGCTCCTAAACAGATATTTAGGGCAATATAGCTAAATTAAGGATAATTTAGTTATTCCTTTGAACTAAGTCTGATTATTCTCTCTTCCTTATCAAGTGAATAGGAAAGGTTCATAGGGGTTGAAACTGTTTTAATAGCTAAGCTTAAATCTTTATGAGTAAAAGCACCAGTAAAACGCTTATTAGAATCTATATTAGAAGTATCAAATGTAATTTCAAACTGATTTTCTAAAGCCTGCAAAACTTGCAAAATTGGCGCATTGTAAAAAGTACTTTCACCTACTAGCCAATTAGGTTCATTCAATTCAAAATTCCACTCTTCAAAATTGTTGTTTACTATTCTAACAGCTTCTCCAGGTAGAAGTACTACGTTTTTGTGCAAAGTATTACTAGTAACTCTTACTTTTCCTTCCATACATTGTACTTCAAAATAAGTGTTTCTAGAAATTACATTAAATTCTGTTCCTAATACTTCTACTACACCTTCGTTAGTAATAACCTTAAAAGTTTTGCCTTTTTCAACATCAAAAAAAGCTTCCCCCTCTAGTTCTAGTTTTCGATCAGAACGCCAATTTAAAGTCTTATAGTTTAAATGAGAATTTGCATTAAGTTTAACTTCTGAATTATCAGGAAGTACAACTGCTAATTGTTCACTAAACCCTGTATTGAAATTAGATTGCATATTCATGACATAAAATACGCCAAAAGCAATCATAACCGCAGCGGCAGCATAGGCCCAATTAGGAATTAGTTTTATTACTCTAGTCTTGGAAGTTTGGGGCTTCGCGCTAGTTTGTTCTCTTAATTTATTTAATAACGCTTGATTGTTAAAAGTAGGTGCTTTTAGTGTTTGGGACGCATCATTAATTCTTTTAAGAACAGTATAATCTTTCGAATTTTCAAATTTTTTAAGCTCCTCTGTAGAAAGTTCTCCAGAAATCCATCTAGCCAAAAAATCATCTTCTTTGATATATTTTTCCATTCTATTTAAAAAGTTCTATAATTATAAAACAGTTGATTAGGATTTTACCCTACTTTTATATTTTTCCAAATTGTTTTCTTAGCGTAACCAAAGCTAAACTCATTCTTTTTTCAACAGCTTTAATACTCACGCCAGTTATCTCAGCAATTTCAGAATATTTTTTTTTATCTATTCTACTTAACAAAAACACTTCCCTTTGTTTTTCTGGTAAGTTAGCTATAGCATCTTTAAGTTGTTGCATAAATTCTTGTTCTTCTAATAAAAACAGGGGCGTTTCATTAGTTGTTCTATTTGATAGAGTATTTTGATGTTCTAGTACAATTTTTTTATGCGCCACTTCATTTAAAAAAATATTTCGGGCCACAGTATATAAAAAGGACTTAGCCTTTTCAAAAAAAACCTTAGAGCAATTGTTCCACAATTTAACAAAAGCATCTTGAACTGTATCTTCAGCTTGCTGCTTGTCTCCGCACTTATAATAGATATAATTATATAATGTCTGGGAGTGCGCATTATATAAATACTCGTAGGTTTCTTGCTCGCAAACAGATTTGGTTTCGCTACTCATAAAAGTATTAGCTTATTTGTCAAATTTAAAAAAATTAAAGAAAGTAGGTAGGGTGTTTTAGTTTTAAACTGTTTTATATATAAACTAGGGCACTAGAGCCCCAAATAGAGTCCTAGTTTATTGCCCCAAGCCCCTTGTTTACATTTACTTACCTACAATTGTAATGGTTTAATATCGTGTCTTGCTAATATGTTTTAAGATTTGGTTGGTTAAATCTAAGAATCACATTACATGATATTATCAAGTTAGAAAACTTGAAATATGGTTGAGTTAGCTTATTTGTGTCAAAGCATATTCTCCAAATCGATATGTCTTTGCCACAAATTCGCAACTTAAAAGCTAATTATTAATTAATAGGCATTGTACTATGACTTTACTAACATCGTATTTTGTGAGCAAGAAAGAAGATTTAAAAAATACACGCGATGCAATTCTAAGTTTATCTAGAGGTAAAAGTCTAAATGGATCTCCTGTTTTTGATTTATGGATATATAGAAATGGTCAAATTACATATAATGGTATTGAAAATGTTGAGAAAATCGGCATACACAATACTTACATACCTTTAGATATAGTAAAAAAGATTAACGACTTTGTTTCAAATATAAGCCCTTTAGAAACAGGTGATACCAAAGGAAGAGATAACCCTTTGACCATCCTGAAATACAATAATAGAAAGATTGTTTTTCAATCGTCTAAGGCTAAAGGTAATTTACAAGAATTAAACGCTCTCTTAGAAAATATAGCGAATAGTATATAAGAAAACATTTAAAATGACAAATAAAAGAGAATGAGGGTTCGTACTTTTATTGTTAGCCTCTGTTAATTTAAATTAGCAGAGGTTTTTTATTTGTATAAAACCTGATTTTATCGCAAAAAAAACCCTGATTTATTTATAAATCAGGGTTTATATATCTATATATCAATCACTTAACCTGATTTACTTCTTATATTCGGTATCTAAAGCCTCTAAAATAGTTTGGGTTAAGTTATTTTCATCAGTACCATAAAGTACAGATGAGGCTCCATCACTAGTTCCTAAAATATAAGTATAGCCATTTGTTTTACCATAGTCCTTTACAAAATCTTTTACCTTAATAATTAAAGAATCTATTTCTCCTTGAAAGGCAAGAGTTATTTGTTGTTCTTCAAATTGAACTTGTTGCTGCAATAGTTGTTGTTTCTGTTGTAAACCTCCTATTAATTCCTGAGCTTTCTTTTGAGAAGATTTTTGAGCTGTTATTTGTGTTTGTTGAACTTCTAACTGGAATGCTTGACTAATACTATCCGTTTTCTTTTTAAAAGCTTCCTGTTTTCCCTGAAATTTAGTTTCTAGGTCTTTTTTCTCTTGAATTTCATTAATTAAGGTCGTATTATCAACATAACCAATTTTTTTCTCCTGACAAGATGTAAAAGCTAATATTACTAAAACAATGTAAAAAATATGTTTCATTTCTTAATTTATTAATTTCGGACAAATGTAATAAACAAAATAGATTGAAGTATTGAAATTACCCTTGAATTAATATTATAATTAAAATTTATAGAATTAAATAACTCTTATTAGAAATACTTATCAAAACAAAGGTCAAATAAAGCGTTTTAAGCGCCTTTTAAAATCTAGCTTGGTATTTCGCTGTCACTCTCCATAAACTCTAAAGAAAACTTCTGTAACAAAGTTTTATTCGTTTTTAATGACATAAATTAAAGAAGAAACTTCTTTTGAAGTAATTGCAGTAAAATTTGATACAACTCCAATTAAAAAACCTTTAATAAAATTCATTTTACCAGATTTATATTTTTCAGAAAGTAGACTCACATAAAAAGCATCAAACCACATAGGGTTAATTTTTACAACTTTCATTTCAACTTTTGAAAACAGACTAGCAATTGATTCTTCACAAAAATGCCAAAGGTGTCTAGGTACATCATAAGCTGCCCAAAATTCTTTATAATGTTTGGCATCATAACTTTTATAATTTGGTACAGCAACAATTAAAACGCCACTTGGTTTAAGAAGTTTTTTGAAAACTGTTACTTGATCATCAAGATTGGGTAAATGCTCCAAAACATGCCAAAGGGTAATAACATCAAAACTGTTTTCTTTAAACTCTAAAAGTTTTTCAATTTCATAAACGGAATTATTTGTTTTTTTATTAGCAATTTGTCTCGCCTGTTCGTTAGGTTCAATTCCAGAAACACTCCATCCGTTTTGTTGAGCTACAAGTAAAAAGTCTCCCGTTCCGCATCCAACATCTAGAATATTTTTGTCTTCAGAATTTAAGGAATTAATTAGCTTTAATTTTTGGTTTAATGCAATCTTTCTTATGTAATGATATGCTTTCTCAAACAGGTTTCGTTTAGAATCTGTATGAGAAATATAATCTTCACTTTGATAATAATCTGGTAATTTTTCATTCGAAGGTTGTGGCGTAGTTTCTAAAAATCCATGTTCAGAGTTTCGATTCAAATCAAAAGTTTCTCCTGAAACAGAATGATCTTTTACACTTAAAAAAGGAGGACTATTTTTCATTTAATACAAATGTTCCACGTGGAACATGTGAAATTCTTTTAATTATTATCGACCCATATAAACCAATAAAACTGAAATATCATTTGGAGAAACTCCACTAATTCTTGAAGCCTGAGAAACTGTAATAGGTTGTATTTTTTTCAATTTTTCACGGGCTTCAAAACTCATGGATTTAATTTTAGAGTAATCAAAATTCTCCGGAATTTTTACATACTCTAGCCTATTCAATTTATCCGCATTATTTTTTTCTTTAGCTATATAACCAGAATATTTAACTTGAATTTCTGTCTGCTCAACAACTTCTCTATCCAGATTGTTTTCCTGAATATACCCCTCTACACTTTTTACTTGTCTAATATCTTCCATATCAATATTAGGTCTAGCAAACACTTTAAATAGTTTTCCAGATTGTTTAACCACAGCAGAGTTTTTACTCTCTAAAATAGGATTAATCTCTTCCGGTTTAACACTAGTGGTCTCAAAAAAGGACACAAATCTTTTAGCTGCTTCGTGCTTCTCTTCCATTCTTCTTAATCTCTTTTCACTAGCCAAACCTAAATCAAAACCTTTTGGTGTCAACCTCAAATCAGCATTATCTTGTCTTAACAATGTCCTATATTCAGCTCGCGATGTAAACATTCTATATGGCTCTTCGGTACCCTTTGTAATCAAATCGTCAATTAAAACACCAATATAAGCCTCATCTCTCTTTAAAGTAAACACATCCTTTTCTTGGACTTTTAAACTAGCATTAATACCAGCCATCAACCCTTGAGAAGCCGCTTCTTCATATCCCGTTGTTCCATTAATTTGACCTGCAAAATAAAGTCCATTAACTAACTTAGTTTCCAAGGTGTGCTTTAATTGTGTTGGAGGAAAATAATCATATTCTATAGCGTAACCAGGTCTAAAAAATTTCACGTTTTCAAAACCAACTACTGACCGTAATGCATTAAACTGAACATCTTCGGGAAGCGAGGTTGAGAAACCATTTACATAAACCTCACAGGTATTCCATCCTTCTGGTTCAATAAATAATTGATGTCTATCCTTGTCCGCAAATCGATTAATTTTATCTTCTATGGAAGGACAATAACGGGGTCCCAAACTTTTAATTCTACCATTAAACATTGGTGATCTATCAAACCCTTCACGAAGTAAATTATGCACATCAGGACTTGTATAAGTCATGTGACAAGCACGCTGCTTTTCTAAAGGTTTAGTTATATCTAAATAGGAGAACTTTTCTGGATTTACATCTCCAGGTTGTTCAACCATTTTAGAATAATCTAAAGATCTTCCATCAACCCTTGGAGGGGTTCCTGTTTTCATTCTTCCGGAATCAAAACCTAAATCTACAAGCTGCTCCGTAATTCCTGTTGCGGCTTTTTCACCTGCTCTACCACCGCCAAAATTCTTATCACCAATATGAATAAGTCCATTCAAAAAAGTTCCGTTTGTAAGCACTACTGTTTTAGACCTTATTTCAACACCTAGTGATGTTTTAACTCCAATAACTTCATTTCCTTCAATCAGTAAACCTGAAACCATTTCTTGGTAGAAATCCAAATTATCTGTTTGCTCCAACAACAATCTCCAATCTTCAGCAAATCGCATTCTATCACTTTGAACCCTCGGGCTCCACATAGCGGGTCCTTTGGATTTATTCAGCATCTTAAACTGAATAGCAGACGTATCAGACACAATACCACTATAACCACCTAAAGCATCAATCTCACGCACAATTTGCCCTTTTGCAATACCACCCATAGCAGGATTACAAGACATTTGAGCAATGTTTTGCAGATTCATTGTAACCAACAAAGTTTTACTTCCCATATTGGCAGCTGCAGCTGCAGCCTCACTACCAGCGTGACCCGCACCAACCACAATAACATCGTAAACCTCGTTAAACATGACTTTAGATATTTAATATGTTCCACGTGGAACATCTATAATTTAAGTTTGCAAATATACGTTGAACTTTTGAATTTAAGCAAGTTGTGCTAGGTAGTGGTTTTCTTTGGCGCGCATCACCTGAGCCTCTTTATCTGATTTGTCTTTATAACCACAATAGTGCAATACGCCATGAATGATAACTCGATGAAGTTCTTTTAGAAATGTAACATTGAAATCTTTAGCATTATCCTTAACTCTTTCAATAGAAATAAAAATATCTCCCTGTATAATTTTTCCCACCGAATAGTCAAAGCTTATAATATCAGTTAAGGTGTCGTGATTAAGAAACTCCACATTCAACTTATGCAGGTATTCATCATCACAGAAAACATAATTAATCACCTCCAACTTATAACCTTCAGAAGTAATAGTACTTAAAATCCATGAAGATAAATCCTTCTCATTTTCTAAACCAAATTCCGTTTCGTAATTGAAATTAATCATCTGTTTTCTTGAAATACTCTTGAACCTTTTTTCTGTAAATTTGGCGCAAAGGTAGTGCTTGTTTATCTAAAATTTCAATAGTATTAAAATATTGTTTTGCAGTTGGAATTTGATTAGAATCATTTTTGTTAAACTGCTTTTTATTGGTTTCAGATTCTCGTTTATCGTCTTCCCCTTGTTCAAAAGTTGCATTTTCCAATTTTAACAACTGATGCTTAAGATCCATCATTTTTTGAAGGGTTTGATTCGTAAATCCCTTATTCAATAAGTCTAATTCTATATCCACCATTTTCTTAACCAACTTATCACCGCTACCACCTAGACCTTCCTTTGCAATCTTATCCTTTAAGGCTTCGCGAAGCTGCTGTTGCTGTTGATATATTTCAAACAGCATCCCTTTTAGTTCTTCATTACTTCCTTCACCTTCTCCATTAGTTTCCTTACCATCCTTACCCTTCTTTTCACCTTCCTTTCCATCTTCACCCTCCTTTGTTTCTCCTTTGTCTTGAGGCTTGCCGTCTTTGGACTTTTTCATGCCCTCTTGCAACATTTTTTGAAGCTCCTCCTGACTCATAATAATATCTGGTAATTGCATATCTCCCTTTCCCTTTCCGGGAGACATACTCATACTCTCCTGCATATTGTCCAAAACATCACTCAAAAAATCTGCCAAATTATTAGCAGCAGTAATGGCGAATTGCTGATTTGAAATACCTTGATAAAGTTGATTTTCAGCCAACAAACTAATAGCCTTATCAACATTAAAATATACCTCAGTGATTTCTTTGTTTACAGTTTCAGATAATTTAGGTTGTCTTAATGACAAAGCAAACAAGCTATCATCTATATGTTCAAAATGCTCTTTTAAGGTATGTTGTTTTCTAAGATAATTAGCAAATTTACTATGGTTAACATCTAACCTTTTGAACTCATCCATCAGACTTTCTTGGTCAAATGAAAATAACACGAGGTTATCTAAAATTTGACGAAGCATTTCCATATCCTCTTGCATTTGCTCACCTCCTGACGCGCTCATAGAGCTCTGCATACTCTTACTCATTTGTTTCATTTTTTGAGCGGCTTTCTTCTGACTTTTTTGAGCATTTTTATTGTCTTGATTATTTTGATTTTGATTTTCCTCGTTATTCTTTTCTAACTCCTCTGAAGCTTTTTGTTGTTCCTTTTTAATTTCATTTTCTTCCAACTTATCCTGAGGAATGTCAATTGGTTTTTTTAATTTGTCACTATCCTTTTTTAAGTCTTCAAGTTGTTTAGTAAATTCTTCAAATTCCTTATTTAATTCTTCTTGACTTTCTTTAGTGTTATTTTCTTCACTTTCGCTAGATAACTTTTCTTGTTCATTTGATAACTTATCTAAATCATCCGCCAATTTCTCAAGCTTCTTTTCAACATAAAAGCGTTTAGTTAATTCTAGTAACTGCTCTAAACTTCTTTTTTTATTTTTATTTTGTTTGGCAAGCTCTTCTAACTTTTTTACAAGCTCTTCTTTGTTAATTTTATCTTGAATTTTTTCAAGTTCTTTAAGTAGTTTCTCGTCTTTCTCTAACTGCTCTTCGTTTTCATCTAAACGTTCTTTTAAACTCTCTTTGAATGGGTCTTCTACATTGTCATTTTTAAATTCCTTTAAATTATCATTTAACTTCTTGTTGAAGTTCTTCATCATTTCGTCTTGTTGTTTCTGACGTTTTAAAAAAGATTCAAGCTTCTTTTTATCATTAAAATTTAATGTGGATTTTTCTTTTTGTGTTTTGGTTATTTCTTCAAGTTTTTTCTCTTGCTCTTCAAATTTATTCAAAGACTTATTAAGGTCTTCAATTGTTTTGCTTTGATCATTTAATTGCTTCTGAACCTCTTCTTTCTGTGTTCGTTTTCTGTAAGTATAGATATCGCTTTTTACACTTTTATAGTTATTAACTACGTCATTATCAAATACTTGAAAATATAAACCGTATGGAACCCCCTCTTCTATTTCCAAATTATTAGGAAATGCGCTTATAAATTCTGCTATATTTGAATTAGAAACAGGAATCCTCTCATACTGTTTATTATCCTCATTATCAGAAGGGTAATAAACCAATTGTAATTTAGTGAAACCATAATCGTCATTTGCTTGCCCTAGGAAATACAATGTTTGTAAATCAAGACTATCAACCTGCATTTTAATATTCAACTCAGGATACTGATCTTTAATAACGTCTATTCTAAATGCTAAATTCTCGTAATTCGAAAGGTTTTTGTTATTGGTGCTTAAACTGTAGTCCAAATTATTAAAAACACGTTTAGAAGCTTCAAAAAGACCTAAGTCTTCAGCGTTAAACCTAATAGTATCATCCGTAAAAAGATTTACATAATCTGTTGACTTAGTTTCAAGTTTCCAGGTGATTTGTGTTCCTTCAGGCACCAAGGCATTACCAGTACTTCTTACAACCTCATCTTTCTTTTTAGTGTGGTTAGGGTAATCTAAAAGCATTTCAAAACTCAATAAAGAAGGCGCTTCAATAATACCTAAAGTATAGGTTTTTGAAGATACACTATTGGCTGTTAATTGAAAATTAATTTGGCTTTTTGGTTGCCGGAAAATATACACAAACTCACCTAGACCAGTTTGGTGCAGAAAATACGTTTCATTGTCATATTCTATTTGAACACTTTCTGGTATAATTTCACCAGTGGCTTTCACCAATAATTTGAAGTCTTTGTGCTCTATAGTTTGTAAACTTTCATTAACCACAAAAAACTGAAATGGCGCAGGAGGCTCATAAGCTGTTTTGTAATGAACAATACGATCGTAACTTTTACTAAACCAATTCAGATTATCAGTTACAAGAGTGATTAAAAGAATTATAACAGGAATAGCAGCATACTTTAAATACTTAATATTTTGCTTAAGATTGATAGCGAGTTTAAAAGGAATTGGTTTTAATTCTATAGATTTTTGTTCAATGCTAGCTAGAAGTAACTCTGATTGCTGTACATTTTGATTCAACTGAAGGACATTCAATAACTTGTCATTTACCTCAGGAAAATGATTCCCTATAATCTTGGAAGCCTCTTCATAATTAATACCATCTTTTATCCTTAATAATTTAGCCAATGGCAGCACAATAAACTTCACTAAAAGTGCCAATTCTACAGCAATAAACAGCCAGAACAAAATGGTTCTTGCCCCTGTACCTAGCCACAAGACATATTCCACAAAAAGTGTAAACAAAAAATACAGCAAACCAATAGCAAAAAACAAAATAGCTCCTTTAAGTAGCTCATTAGTGTAATAGCGCTTAATAAAAGCTTCAAGCTTATTTCTTATGGCCTCAAAATTTTGCATAATACTAAACTACAATTTTATTTAGTACACCCTTTATAATAATGTGTTAATTGTATCTTTGCCCTCAAATATAAAAAACATGACTAAAAACGTTCGAGTGCGCTTTGCACCAAGTCCAACGGGTCCATTACATATTGGAGGTGTTCGTACCGCATTATTCAATTATTTGTTTGCCAAAAAACATGGTGGTGATTTTGTGTTACGTATTGAAGATACAGACCAAACACGTTATGTAGAAGGAGCTGAACAATATATAATTGATTCATTAAATTGGTGCGGAATCCCTTTTGATGAAGGACCTAAAAAGAACGAGAAATTTGGTCCTTACAGACAAAGTGAACGCAAAGATTTATATAAACAATATGCAGAACAACTTATTGAAAGTGGAAATGCATATTATGCTTTCGATACATCTGAACAATTAGATTTTCATAGAAAAGATCATGAAGCCAAGGGAAAAACCTTTATCTATAATTGGCACAACAGAGAAAAAGGAAGATTGGTAAACTCCTTAGTTTTAACCCAAGATGAAACACAAGCTAAAATTGATACTGGAGAAGATTACGTTATTCGTTTTAAAATGCTTGATCTTAAAACCGAAAATGAAGATGCTGTTGTCTTATGTGAAGATAAAATTCGTGGAGCAGGGATATTTAGGAAAAATATTTTAGATGATAAGATAATATTTAAAAGTGACGGCATGCCAACTTACCATCTAGCTAATATTGTTGATGACCATTTAATGAAAATTACTCATGTTATTCGTGGTGAAGAGTGGTTTCCATCACTTCCACTCCATTTTGAATTATATAAAGCATTAGGATGGGAAGCACCAGAATTTGCTCATTTACCATTGATTTTGAAACCTACCGGAAAAGGGAAATTAAGTAAACGTGATGGCGACAAATTGGGCTTTCCTGTTTTCCCATTACAATGGGAAGACCCAAAAACTCATGATATTTCTAGAGGTTATAAAGAAGATGGCTATTTCTCAGAATCGGTCGTGAACTTTTTAGCCTTTTTAGGCTGGAACCCAGGAACTGAGCAAGAAATTTTTAGTTTAGACGAACTTATTGAAGGATTCGATTTAAATCGAGTAAACAAAGCAGGCGCAAGGTTTGATCCTGATAAAATAAAATGGTTCAATCACCATTACATGCAAAAGCAATCCAATATAGAAATAGCTAAAGCCTTTAAGGAACAATATGATGCCTTAAATGATATTGATGTTAATTATATTGAATTAGTAGTTGGCTTGGTAAAAGAGCGTGCAACATTTATATCTGATCTTTGGGATTTGAGTTATTACTTTTTTAAAGCACCAAAAAGTTATGACGAAAAAGCATCTAAAAAAGCGCTAAAAGAAGGCACAAAAGAAATTCTAAACACACTAAAAGATATAATAAGTAATATTGATGATTTTACTACAGAAACGCTTCAAACAGAAATAAAAGGCTGGATAACCTCAAACGAAATTGGGTTTGGGAAAGTGATGATGCCGTTGCGTTTAGCACTGGTTGGAGCTTTACAGGGACCTGATGTGTTTGATATTATGTTTATGATTGGAAAACCTGAAACGGTTAAGCGAATTAATGCTGTAATTGACATACTATAAATCAAAACCTTTTACTATGAAGCGATTATTATTACTCCTTTTCATAACAGTATTTATTGGATGTACTAAATCTGAAACGAGAGAACTTCCGCTTCATAATAAAAAGGTATTAATCCTTGGAAACAGTATCACGCAAAATGGCAGATATGTAGATTTTATTGAATATTATTTGCGCAAAAACTACCCTGAAGAATCCTTAAATATCATAAGTGTAGGTTTATCCAGTGAAACCGCTTCAGGCGATTCTGAATCAGACCATCCTTTTCCTAGACCTTGGATTCATAACCGTTTAGACAATGCGCTAAGCTTTACCAAACCAGATTTAGTGATAGCTTGTTACGGTATGAACGACGGTATTTATTCCAATCTAAACGATACAAGATTCAACAATTACAAAAAAGGAATCAATAAACTCAAAGACAAAGTTGAAGGACAAGGTGCCAATATAATATTCCTTACTCCTACTATTTTTGATGCAGAACAAAAAAAAGAATTCTTGTTAACTGATAGCGATTCGTACTCGTATAAAACGCCATATGCACACTACAACAAAGAGGTTCTTAAAACTTATGCTAATTGGCTTTTAGAATCTCAAGATGTTCCTGTAGTAGATTTACACAGTTATTTAACAGATATTCAAACCAACTACAAAAAAGCAGACTCTACGTTTACTTTAATCCCAGATGCGGTTCACCCAAATAATATGGGTCATTTTTACATGGCGAAAAAAATATTGAATGATTTATATCCTGCAATTAAAATTGCAAATGTCTCTATTGAGTTTGAACAATTAAAAGATGATCCGTTGTTCTCTATGGTCTCAAAACGTAGATATGTTAGATCTGAAGGTTGGCGAGAATACATTGGTTATGAAAGAGGGGAAACAATAAAAACCAACGATATTACCCCAACTATTAATCAAGTTAAAGCTTTGGATAAGCAAATTAGTCTAATTTTAGAAAATAATTAGTGAATTAAAACGAAATCATGGCTCCAAAAACCAACATGTTTTGATTTCCTTTAAAATTAGATTCGCCTCCTGAAGTATCAATATCCTGACTATTAAGCTTTTTAAAAATATTGGTAAATCCATAAATATATTGAGCCCTAAGCTTAATGAATTTGTAGCCAACAGAAGCTCCTACCAAACCATTGAAATTAAATTGAGAAATAGGAGTAATATCATCAGCCATAAGATTAGTATAAGTATTTATATAATAACTTTTTTGATCCTCATTTTTTAATTCTAATTTACCATTGTATTGCAACATTGGGCCCACATCAATAGTTAAATAGCTTCCAACAACCTTTAAGTGACCCAATAAAGCCAATTGGGCAGCAAACATTTTATACTCTATAAACTCCTCTTGGCCACTAACCATATTAGGTCTTCCTGAAATTTTAAGATAATTCTCAGAAAGTTGCATACCATAACTCATGTTATACCATTTGTGGGGTAGATCTACAGTGGCCGACATTCCAAACAAAAAACCATCACTTTGTTCCGTTGTAAAATTATCGGTATCGATATCTAATTTAGTAATTCCACCAAAAATTCCCATGCCATTTGTAATGTCATATTTTTTGGGTTGAGCATAACTTTTTGTAACAAAACCTAGTATGATAGCTACTAATAAAGTAAGTTGTATATTTTTCATTGATTTTTAGTTATGTGGGCAAATATAACTTAAATTAGTAACTCATTATTTTTAACCATTATTTTTAATAAACCATGAACTTCTTCTTAATTCCTATTATTATTTTATCAGTTATTATATTAATTTCTGCAGTCTTTATTGTAAAACAACAAACCGCAGCTATCATTGAAACCTTTGGTCGATACAGCAATGTTAGGCAATCAGGTTTACAATTTAAAATTCCTTTAGTTCAAAGAATTGCTGGTAAACTAAGTTTAAAAATTCAACAACTCGATGTTATTATAGAAACTAAAACCTTAGATGATGTGTTTGTGCGTTTAAAAGTTTCTGTACAATATAAAGTAATTAAAGACAAGGTTTACGATGCTTTTTATAAACTAGACTATCCCCATGATCAAATAACCTCATATGTTTTTGATGTAGTACGTGCGGAAGTGCCAAAAATGAAATTAGACGACGTATTCGTTAAAAAAGATGATATTGCTATTGCAGTTAAAGCTGAATTGAATGATGCTATGGTTGATTATGGTTATGATATTATAAAAACACTTGTAACTGATATCGACCCTGATGCACAAGTTAAAGAAGCCATGAATAGAATTAACGCTTCTGAACGTGAAAAAATAGCAGCTCAGTTTGAAGGTGATGCTCAACGTATTTTAATTGTTGAAAAAGCAAAAGCTGAAGCAGAAAGCAAACGTTTACAAGGGCAAGGTATTGCAGATCAGCGTAGAGAAATTGCACGTGGTTTAGAAGAGTCTGTTGAAGTACTAAATAGAGTTGGAATAAACAGTCAGGAAGCTTCTGCTTTAATTGTAGTAACACAGCATTATGACACCTTGCAGTCTTTAGGTGAAGAAACAAACAGTAACCTAATTTTATTGCCTAACGCACCACAGGCTGGAAGCAATATGCTAAACGATATGGTTGCTAGTTTTACAGCAAGCAATCAAATTGGTGAGGCTATGAAAAATCAAAGTAAGAAAAAAGACAATGAATAAACTATTTAAAACCTTAGTGATCCTGCTAATGATTAGCGGGATTTCTTATGCCCAAACTACAGAAGCATCAAAAGAAGGAGCTTTAAGAGATGCTAAAACAACCTCTGAAGCCACTCTTAAAATGGATTTTGAAACTGTATTAAAATATACCTATCCACCTGTATTAGGTTTAATGGGAGGCAAAGAAAAGGCTATTGAACTTCTTACAACAACTTTTGACACTATGAAAGAACAAGGATTTGTTTTTGAAAAAGCTGATGTTGTTGCAGTTTCTGATGTGGTTTTTGAGCAAGACCAATACCGTTGTTATGTTGAAGGTTATAACCAAATGACCATGTCTGGAATGCGTATAAAGTCTAAAAGTTATTTACTAGGTATTTATAACGCTGAAAACAAAATATGGAATTTTATTGAGGCAAAACAGTTAAAGAACCCTGCTTTAAAAGATATGGTTTTACCAGATTTTATAACTGCTTTAGAAATTCCTGACGACGAAACTACAACAGAACAATTGTAATATAATTTCTGATAAACCTAGAAGTAAATAACAAAAGCACCAAATTTGGTGCTTTTGTTATTTTAACTATTGTGTTTTTCGCCAAGGTTTATAATTTTTATACGCTGGTCCCATTAACTTAGATCTATTTGAACCATAAGTTATTGGCATATGTTTTTTTTCAGAATTATCTCTCCAAGGCTTATAGTTTTTAGAAGCTGGACTTTTCAATTTAATTTCGGAAGAAACATTATAAACCAAAGTAGGTAGGCTTTTGTTTAACCAAGGCTTATAGTTTTTAAATGCAGGACTCTTAAGCTCACTTTTATTCTGTGCAAAAACCCCAAAAGACACTAAAATAATAGCTAAAGTAAAAACTAGTTTTCTCATACTTCCTCTTTTTAAAATTTACACAAATTTACATAAGGAAAGAGGTAATTAGACTTATATGAAATCACCTAATTATTATCCGTATAAATACGGATGCTTAATTATATAAGTTTCATTTTCACAGCTTTAATAATAAGTTCCGCAGTGTTCTTTACATTTAGTTTTTTAAGGATATTAGAGCGGTGAGTTTCTATAGTTCTTGCACTAACATAAAGCATAGATGCAATCTCTTTAGTTGTATTACCCTTTGAAATTAACTCCAAAACCTCTGTTTCTTTTTTGGAAAGTACATTTTCACTTATGGTACTATCAGACATATAATCAATCATTTTTTCTGATATTTTAGGGCTAAAGTGCTTTTTTCCTTTGCTAACTACTCTAACAACCTTAATAAGCTCATCTTGATCCGTGTTTTTTAAAAGGTAACTGTATGCGCCCATTCTAGCACACTTAGCAATATAATTACCCTCATCATGCATTGATATTATAATAGGTTTTACAGAGGGGGTTAAATCTTTTATTTGATCTAATACTTCAAACCCATTCATGTTTGGCATAGATATATCTAATAATACAATATCAATGTCTTGATTGTTTTTGTAGTATTCAATAAACTCAATACCATCACTTACACAACCAACAACATCAATATCATTATACTTCCTTAATAGCTCCTTTAAGCCATTTCTAAATAACTCATGATCATCAGCTATAACTAGTTTAATTGTTTTCATTTTCTATTGGTAATTCTATTTCGAAAGTAGTGCTTTTAGGTTTTGAATCAATCTTAACCTTTCCGTTACAGATTTCTACTCGCTCCTTTATATTAATAATACCAGAGCCTAATACAACACTGCCTGTATCAAACCCCTTACCATCATCAAAATAGAATAATGAAATAAAATCATCAAATTCTGATAATGTAATTCTTATATTTTGGGCATTTGCGTGTTTGAGTGTATTGTTTATCAGCTCCTGGGTTATTCTAAAAATATTAATTTCCTGATTTTTTGTAATCCTACCACCTTTCTTCTTTAATAAATCTTCAAACTCTACTAAAATTCCTGATGTATTATTAATGTTGGTACAGTAATTTTTTAAGGTAGCTCCAACACCAAAATCATCTATAGTTGTAGGCATTAAAGCATTTGACATGATTCGTACTTCAGAAATTGTCTCATCAACAATTCCCGTCATTTCTTGTAATAAAGATTTGCTCTCAATCTTATTATCTATACAAAATTTCAATGACGTTAATAGTGGCCCTAAGCCATCATGGAGCTCTCTAGAAAGTCTTCTTCTTTCATTCTCTAAACCATCAACAAGCTGTCTTTTGGTATTTAATCTATTAAGTCGTTCGTTATATCTAAATTCTTTTAATTTGTCTCGCATTTTCACCAAACTTTTACCTAAAGAATCATTATTGCTTTTCGGAATATAATCAGCATTTAAATTCATTTCTCCAATTTCTTTAGAAAAGCTTACAGCGCCTTGTAGTGCTCTTTTTAAATTATCAAGAACATTAAACATTTCTTTTATTTCATTAGAATTGTTGACAAATTTATCTGTCTCCCTGTAGTTTCCATCAGCCATAATTTTAAGACTGTTTTTCATGTTTAAAATTGGGTTTGCAATAATCCTTGTAAAAAATAATGAAATAAAACTAGCAATAACCATAATTAATACGG
Organism: Seonamhaeicola maritimus; assembly: GCF_008056315.1. Classification (GTDB taxonomy): domain Bacteria; phylum Bacteroidota; class Bacteroidia; order Flavobacteriales; family Flavobacteriaceae; genus Seonamhaeicola; species Seonamhaeicola maritimus. The sequence goes on from NZ_VRKQ01000010.1 coordinate 770,142, forward strand.
TTAACCCCATAAGCCTTCTTTTTAGGCTCCTTAAAGGTGCTTCTACCTCATTTTTATCAATCTCAGAAAGTATGGCTAGTTTGATATTTTGTATTTCTATGAGACTATATACCCCATAAACATCAACTTTTCTATAATCTTTATATAATCCTTTTCCCGATTTACCATTAAACGCATTTACCACTCCTTTGGTTTTAACAGTGATATCATTAGGGATAGAATCTTTAAAAAACCGCGATTGGGTACGCATCCTATAGTTTTCACCTACCAAATAAGATTCTCCCGTCTCTCCCATTCCTGTGCGCTCTAACAATATGCTCATTATTTTGTTATAAGGGATAGTTTTTAATTGGGATACGCCATTTTCTACATCAACCAAACCAATTGATAGTTCACTATTAATATCGTACTCAGTTAAATCGTAAATACCTGTTTCAAAATCTTCATTTTTAGGTAATATAAGTTTTGAACTATCATTTAAAGGTGAAATACTTGGTATATTAATAAAATCATTCCATTCTGATTGTATTAACCGCTCCAACTGAATTTGCTTAAGGGTTTTAATTGAGTCTAACTGTTGTAGAATTCGATCTTGTAAAACACTTGAAAACTGGCTATAGAATATTATTGATAGCATTACAACCACCAAAAAAACCAAACTGTTTATAATAACTAATATGAGAGACTTTAAGCTAATAATCTAGGGTGTTATAAATTATTACACCTTCAAATATAACACTAATTGGATTTATTAAACGGATGCCTTTCTTCCCACTTTCTCATAGGGTTCATATATTTCACTATACATTTTAAAACCGTGTTAGCAATAAAACTATTAGTGTGCTTTAAATAAACATGCATAGTGTTTGGTTTTGCACCAATAGAGCTTTTAATTTCCATGGCTGTTCTTGCAAAAACCACTGTTTTGAAATTATTCTCTATACCAAAGCAAGCCATATTAAAAAGCATATTTAAATACATTTGGTATTTGTGCTGCAGCTCTTTGTTATAGCCTAAAAAATAGGTTTCTAAAGCTTCATTATTAAGTATTAATGTATAAAAACCAACCAAGTCTTCATTTAAAAAATACCCAAAGACTTTGAAATTATGTTTCAAGCTTTTCTTTAAACTTAAAAAATGACTTTCAGATAACTTAAATGAATTTACCCTGGCATTATCAGAAACATTTTCATATAGCTTAAAAAGGTGTTTAGAATTCTTTTTAACATAGTTTTCATCTAGCTCCTTACAGGTAAGTTCGGCACTCTTTTTTCGTGCCGTTTTATAGCGTCTTCTGTATTTTTTATTGAAATCTGAAATATAGTTTTCAGTAGTTTCCCACGAGTCTAATACATTAAACATCATATTTGGTTGAACCTGAATTTTATAAAGATTTTGTTCTTTAAAAAATCCCGAACTATTATGAATAGGGTCATCTTCAAAATAATCTTTAAAAGCAATTATGCGAATCTTTTTATTGAATTTCTCCTTAATTTCAATAGTTAATTCATCTATTGCTTTTTGAATTATAGATAAGAAATCATCTTGTGAGATTTTGTTTGAATCAAAACAAATGCCGTGTTGCCCAGTATGCATTAAGTTACCAATAACTAGGGCATTTCCTTTTATTATTTTAGAGACTAATTGTTTACCTGTTTGCCTAATTTTACTGTTAGATGTTCGTCTAAAAATATCATCTAAATACATTTGTACACGTTGGATTACAGAAATACCAACAAGTTTTTCTTCTTTAAAAACAGCTACATAATATGAGGTAATATTAATTGGAGTAGCCCCCTCGAGTCCTTTTAAAAATTCGGTTCTTAAAAAAATATCCTCACATGGAAAATTGTCCCACGCTTCAGGTAGCTCATTACAAGCACGATATATTTTATAATCTATCAATAGAAAAGAAAAAGACCGAAGTTAAACACCTCAGTCTTTGTTTATGTTAAATAATTACAAAAATTTTATTGCCATCCGCAAATAATAGCTCCCATAACAGCCATAGTTACTATCCAATAACCAGTATTAATAAAGATATATTTTGCGCTTTTGCGTTCAAATAAAGCATTAGTACCTAAAATAGGAAGTGCTATAAAAATACCTGCTATAACTCCATGAAATGCTCCGTGCTTAAATGTTCTAAATTCATTGCCATAATCAGCCATAAAGGCGTCATAAGAAGGTAACACTCCTAATTCTCCTTGAGCTAAACTAAAAGCCCCTATTTGATGATTAACTATTGGCATTAAAGACATAGATAATAAAACAGCAAAGATAAAAGCCAAAATAAAAATTTTGGCCATATTAGCGCCTTTCATTTTGTCTTCAGTCATTTCAGCTGCTTGCATCCATGCATTTCCAAATACTTTTGGGTTATACCAAATAAACCCAACCACAAGGGCGGAAACAGCAGCTACTAGAATTGCTAAAAAATTCATTTCCATGATTATATAGTTTTTAGTTAGAACTTAAATATAACTAAAAATATAATAAAGGCTATTATTTAGCGTACTATAGTAATAATGAAATGCCCTTATAAGCTTTTAACCTCTGCAACTAAAAGCTCATTTTTATCCTCTAAAGCTTTTGTAATAAAGTCGTTAATAGCTTCGTTTTTCTGTAACCCATTCTTAATTAAAACCCCAAGCGTAATAGCAGTTGCAATACGAGTACCAACTTTTTTTACTGCAGTACCAAAAAGTGGTTCTAGGTCATTATAGCTTACATTTTTAGCTAACTCTATAATTTCATCTTTTACTTTTTCTTGTTTAGCTTCAGGCAAGTTGGTGTATTTTTTTCCCAATTTCTGAATAACATCAATCGCCTTTCGTTGATTTTGTTGTTGTGGTTTTTGTTGATTGTTATTAGATTGTGGTTTAGGCTTAGCTTTGGCCCAAGAATCTCTTAAACCAACTGTTTTATTAAAGACTAATTTATTTAAGGAAGAATCATCATCAACATTAAAATACCCTAAACGTTGAAATTGGAACCTATCTCCCACTTTAACATCAGTTAAACTAGGCTCAACAAAAGCTTCAATTGTTTTCAAAGAATTAGGGTTTATAAACTCCATAAAATCTTTATCCTGATGACCATCAGGTGCTTCATCCATAAATAACCTATCGTATTCTCTAACCTCTACTTTTATCGCATGCTTAATAGAAACCCAGTGCAATGTTCCTTTCACTCGTCTAGCAGTATCTTTAGAATAGGTACAATGAATCTCTTGGATATCTCCGTTAGCATCTTTTACAACACTTTCGGCTTTTATGATATAAGCATTTTTTAATCGAACTTCGCCGCCTAATTTTAATCTAAAAAACTTATTGCTCGCTTCTTCTTTAAAATCATCTTTTTCAATATACAGTTCTCTTGAAAATGGCACTTTTCTGAATCCAGCATTTTCATCTTCCTGATTATTTTCAGCATCCAACCATTCAACCTTATCATCAGGATAGTTAGCTATAATAACTTTTATAGGATCTAAAACAGCCATTACTCTAGGCGCTGTTTTATTCAAGTCTTCACGAATACAGAATTCTAAAAGAGATACATCAATAACATTATCACGCTTTGCAACACCAGCTGTTTCTACAAATTTTCTTAACGCGTTTGGTGTATATCCTCTTCTGCGCAAACCAGAAATAGTAGGCATACGTGGGTCATTCCATCCTGTTACAACTCCTTGGTTTACTAATTGTAGCAACTTACGCTTACTCATAATAGTGTAACTAAGGTTTAAACGAGCAAATTCACGCTGTTTAGGCGGTAGAGGTAATGTATCTGAACTGTAGTTGTGAACAATGTCTCTAAACCAATTATAAAGCTTTCTATGAGGTTTAAATTCTAATGAGCATAAGGAATGAGAAATTTGTTCAATATAATCGCTTTCACCATGTGTCCAATCATACATAGGATAAATACACCAATCATCACCTGTTCTGTGATGATGTGCATACATAATGCGATACATTATAGGATCACGCATTAGCATATTCGGGTCTTCCATATCAATTTTAGCACGCAATACATGTGTTCCAGCTTCAAACTCACCATTCTTCATACGTGTAAATAAATCCAAATTCTCAGCTACACTTCGGTCCCTATAAGGACTATTTGTGCCAACTTGTGTTGGTGTTCCTTTTTGTTCAGCCATAGCTTCACTACTTTGTGAATCTACATAAGCTTTCCCATCTTTAATAATCTGGATAGTCCAATCATACAATTGTTGAAAATAATCTGAAGAATACAATTCTCTATCCCATTTATATCCTAACCAGGCAATATCACGCTTTATAGCATCAACATATTCTTGTTCCTCCTTAGCTGGATTAGTGTCATCAAATCTAAGATTTACAGGGGCGTTATACTTCTCTCCTAACCCAAAACTAATCCCAATAGCTTTTGTGTGACCAATATGCAAATATCCGTTTGGTTCAGGCGGAAATCTAAAACGTAAATTATTTTTAGACATTCCATTTGCTAAATCTTCTTCTATAATTTGCTCAATAAAATTGAGTGGCTTTTTTTCTTCAGACATTTTCTGATGTATTTCAACTAAATAAGCCCCAAAATTACGGAAAATCCCCTTATTTTAGCCTATTATGTTTTTATCATTTATTTAAAAAATAATGGGAATAATTAAAGTTGAAAATATAAAGGTTTATGCTTTTCACGGCTGTCTAAAAGAAGAAACTAAAATTGGTAGTGATTATAGGGTAGATATAAAAGTTAAAGCAGGTTTACAAAAATCTGCAACTACTGATGAATTAAATGATACCGTAGATTATGTTTTTTTAAATAGAATAATTAAAGAAGAAATGGCTATCCCTTCAAAATTATTAGAAACTGTAGCTAAACGTATATTAAATAGGATGTTTTCTGAAGATAAAATGGTTAAAAAAGCAACAGTTTGGGTTAGTAAAATAAATCCTCCAATTGGCGGCGATGTAGAACGTGTGACGATAAAAATGTCTAATAGACGCAAAAAATAAATTTTAACCAGAAAAAGTCGTATTTTTTTTTACATTTGCAGCATAAGTGGCGTCATGGCCGAGTGGCTTAGGCACAGGTCTGCAAAACCTGGTACAGCGGTTCGAATCCGCTTGACGCCTCAAAAAAAGCTTTCAGTTATTCTGGAAGCTTTTCTTTTATGGGATTAATTTGTTCTAATTTTTCCTTGTTCTTTTCATAAGCTTCTGGAAACAAGCCTTGAACTAGTAAAAGAACACCAAAACCCAAAACAACCAAAGCCACAATTTTTTTTGTTTTAAAAATTAAACGTGGTCTTAATTTATTCTTTATTCTTTTTGCTACAACAATCTTAACTATATCTACTAATAAATAAGTAACTAAAATAGTTGTTAAAAAAACAAAAACGCCATGTTCTGATGTTGTTAAGGTATTAGCTAAGGCAATGAAAACCACCCATCCAATAAGTACACCTATATTTATAAAATTTAGTAAAAACCCTTTTACAAACAATCTACCATACCCTTTTTTAAATTCTACGGCATGATATTCTCTAACAATGTCTCTAAAAGATTTGGAAGTCTTTATAAAAGTAATAATACCATAAGCAATAAGTAAAACCCCTCCAAAAATTAAAAAATTAGGATCATCTTTTACTCTATCTAATAATCTATTGGTACTAAAAAATGCCACCAGAATAAAAATGATATCAGCTAAAATAACCCCAAGATCAAATATTAAAGCACTTCTAAACCCTTTAGTGGCACCGGTTTCTAACAACACAAAAAATACTGGACCTATAGTGAAGGCGAGTACAATTCCGAAAGGAATAGCTGTTAAAATATCATCAAACATAACTTTACGAAGCTTTACACAAAGTAAAGAAATATTTTATGATTTTTCTGATAGAATTTAAAGCTATAAAAAAAATAAAGACCACTTAAATAAGTGGTCTTTTTATTAAATTTATAATATTACCTTATGTCTACATTCTCTTAATCCTACCTCCAAAAACGCGGTTTTCATTAACTGTTTCAGGATCTCCGTAAATAAATACATCGCCTCCTGCTCTAATTTTTACATCTACTAAATCTTTAGCATTTACATAAGCTTCACCAGCTGCTCTAATTGCTACCTCAGTCTTATCAGTTTTTAATTCAGCTCCTTTATATATTCCTCCTGTTAATAAAGACACATTTTGACTTTTAGCTTTACCTGTTACTTTAATAACTCCTCCAGTTACTGCTTTTATATTAGCATAAGTAACATCTACTTTAACATTAATTTTACCACCTTCTTGAGACTTTAAATCTATTTCAAACTGTTTTATTTTATCTTCAGAATGTACATTTGCACCTTCATTAACATCAATAACATCTACTTTTGAATAGTATAGTTTTACTTTAGTTTCATTTCCATCAAAAATTTCTTTAAAATTCATTTTTATTTTTAAAGTACCGTTTTTATTATTTACTAAAACATTGTCGGCATTTTTTCCAGAAATAACTACTTTGTTATGTTTAGATTTAACAAGTTCTACTTCAATTAAATCGTAAACTTTTAACTCGCTAAACTCCCCTATTTCCTTATCTATAGGATTTTGAGCTATAATTGTTGCTGATATAAAAAAAGTAAGTAATAATGATATACGTTTCATGGATTAATATTTATAGGTTTTTAATTTAAACGTAAAATTATCAAGAATTATTCCGTTGTATAATAACTTTAATAAAAATTTAAAATTAGACCACTATTTTCACCGCAGTTCCTGTTAAAGAAACAAAAATAACACCCGATGTAGATGATGCTTCAATATCTATAGTAATACCAACAACAGCATTTGCTTTTAATTTAATAGCATTTTCCTGTAGCTTTTGAAAAGCTTCTTCTTTAATTTCATCAACCCTGGTTCCGTAAGACTCATAATACTTTTTCATATTAAAAGAAAAAGAAGCTTTTGGCATACTTACAGCAACACCTGTTACAATACCTAAATAATTTTCAATTTTATGTCCTTCAATAGATTGCGTTGTTGATAGTACCATAATTTTCTATTTACTCTGTTAGATGTACTTTTTATAAAAATGTTACGCTCAATGTTCGTTTTTACCAATTAAATTAAAATCTAAATGTTTCTTAACTAAGTCTGTGTTTTTTACTTTAACCACAACTTCATCACCTAATTGATATATAGTTTTAGTATTTCTTCCAACCATAGCGTATTGATCTTGATCAAAAGCATAATGGTCGTCTTTCATATCACGAACACTCACCATTCCCTCACATTTATTCGAAATTATTTCAACATAAATTCCCCAATCAGTCACACCAGAAATCACTCCTACAAACTCTTGATCTTTATGATCTTCCATAAAACGAATTTGCATATATTTTATAGAATCTCTTTCAGCTTTAGTTGCTAACATTTCCATATTACTAGAATGTTGACATTTATCTTCATAAACATCTTCATTTGCAGATTTACCTCCATCTAAATAGTGTTGAAGTAGTCTATGTGCCATCACATCTGGATACCTTCTAATTGGTGATGTAAAATGACTGTAATAATCAAAAGCTAATCCGTAATGTCCAATATTCTGCGTAGTATATTCAGCTTTACTCATACTTCGAATTGCTAAAGTATCAACTAAATTTTGTTCTTTTTTACCAGCTACTTCTTTTAATAAATTATTAAGTGTGGCTGATGTAGTTTTTCTGTCTTTAAAATTAAGTTTATAACCAAATCTACTTACTACATTTTGTAATGAAGCTAATTTACTATCATCTGGTTCGTCATGAACACGATAAACAAAAGTCTTTTTAGGCGATTGCTTACCAATAAATTCTGACACTTTTCTATTAGCTAATAGCATAAATTCTTCAATTAATTTATTAGCATCTTTACTGGTTTTAAAGAAAACACCTGCAGGATTATTATGCTCATCTAAATTGAATTTAACTTCAACTTTATCAAATGATATTGCACCAGAACTCATACGTTTTTTACGCATAATTTTGGCTAACTCATCCATTTTTAAAATAGCATCAGCTAATTTCTGATCGGTTTTATAAGCTTTTCCTATTAAAGAAACTTCTGCTGGAATTTGATTTGTTTTAGATTCTATAACCGCCTGTGCTTCTTCGTAAGCATAACGAGCATCACTATAAGTAACCGTTCTACCAAACCACTGGTTTTTAATTTCAGCCTTATCATTTATTTGAAATACAGCTGAAAACGTATATTTTTCTTCGTGTGGTCTTAGTGAACAAGCATTATTTGATAACACTTCAGGAAGCATGGGTACTACCCTATCAACTAAATAAACAGAAGTGGCACGTTCAAAAGCTTCGTCATCCAATACCGTACCTTCTTTTAAATAATGAGATACATCAGCAATATGAATTCCTATTTCATACAATCCATTATCAAGCACTTCATAAGATAAAGCATCATCAAAATCCTTAGCATCTTTCGGATCTATAGTAAAGGTTAAATCTTTACGCATATCTCTTCGTTTTGCTATTTCTTCTTCTGTTATAGAGGTATCTATTTTATTTGCAAAATCTTCTACTTCATATGGAAATTCATGTGGCAAACCATATTCTGCAAGAATAGCATGAATCTCTGTATTATGCTCTCCAGGTTTACCAAGTATTTTAACTACTTTACCGTATGGAGAATCTGCTTTTTCTGGCCAATCTTCAAGTTTTACTAAAACTTTATCACCATCTTCTGCTTTAAAAGTTTTATTAATTGGTACAAAAATATCTTTGTACATTTTATTACTATCTGGTACTACAAAAGCATAATTTGAATTTTTATTAATTTGAATTACGCCAACATACTCGCTTTTTTCGCGCTTAATAATATTGGTAATTTCACCTTCTACTTTACCGCGTTTTCTTCGTTTGTAAACGTAAAATTCAACCTCATCACCACTTAATGCTTTATTAATGTTGTTTGAAGCTATAAACACATCTTCATCAAAATCATCGCATATAACATAACCAGATCCTTTAGCTGATAAATCTAAAATACCCGTGTGATATTCTGTATTAATAATAGCTTTAAACTTACCTCTGTCTACTTGTTCTATTTCTTGTTTAGCAGCAAGTTTAGCTAAGGTTTTAATAATTTGATTTCTGCTGCTAGCGTCATTTACACCAAGTTTAGCAGCTATTTGTTTGTAATTAAAGGCTTGGTTTCTATCTTTTTTTAATATACTTAATATTGTATTTGTTAAGTTGGAAATACCTTTCTTTCTGGATTTCCCTTTTCTTTTTCTTGTCATTTAATTTTTGTAATCATTTCTATTTCCGAAGTTACTGGAAATTCTGTTATTAAATAGCACTGTGTTAGGAGAAGATTAGCTATTTATTTTATACAAAGCTACACTTTTAATATTTAACCATATTTTCTTAAAGTTAAATTTGAAAAATGAAGGTTATGAACATTATATATTATAATACTATTTTCTTTTAAAAATTTAAAAAATAAAATGATGGTTATTATAGTGTGTTAATAGCGGTATAACTTTATTAAGCTTTATTTTGATATATGTTTTATAGAATTTTATTGATAAGTAATTAACAATAATTAATAGGTTAACTACTTAAATTTTAAGCTATTTAATTTTTCTATTAACAGTTGTTCACAACCTAATTAAACAGTTATTTTTTAATAAGTATTTAAATTAACATAACTCATAATTATACTTTTTGATACTGATAACTTAACTAAAAATTTATATTAACTTATTTGGATGTTATGTAAATGTTATTGATTGAAAAAATAATTGAATTATCATTATTTTTCTTTTAAAAAGTAATAAACAGTTATTAACAAGTAATTAATAGCACAGTTCACAATGTTTATAATTACTACCTTTGTAAATGTATAAAAACATGAATTGAATTATGACTATTTCTATAGGAAACGATCACGCTGGAACAGATTATAAATTTGCTATTAAAGAATATTTAGAAGTTAAAGGTTTTACAGTTAATAATTATGGAACCGATGCGAATGATAGTGTAGATTACCCTGATTTTGTTCATCCTGTAGCACAAGATGTTGAAAACCAAAAAGTAGATTTTGGAATTTTAATTTGCGGTAGTGCTAATGGTGTAGCTATGACTGCAAATAAATACCAAAAAGTACGTGCAGGATTATGTTGGACTAAAGAAATTGTAGAACTTATTAGACAACACAATAATGCAAATATATTATGTATTCCTGCAAGATATACTGCTATTCCTCAAGCATTACAAATGGTTGAAACTTTTTTAAATACTAAGTTTGAAGGCGGAAGACATCAAAATAGAATAGATAAAATACCATTATCGTGTTAAATGGATCATCACAATGGTCATAATCACTCCCATCATCACAACGACTTAAAAGGACGTAACCTTTTTATTTCCATTTTATTAAATATTCTTATTACAGCTTCTCAAGTTGTAGGAGGTATAGTTTCTGGAAGTTTGGCTTTATTAAGTGATGCATTACATAATTTTAGCGATGTTCTTTCTTTAATTGTAAGTTATATTGCTAACAAACTAGCAAAAAAGAAAGCATCAGCTCACCGTACTTTTGGATATAAACGCGCCGAAATATTAGCTGCATTTATAAACGCATCTACTTTAATAATAGTCGCTATTTTATTAATTATTGAAGCTATTAAAAGGTTTCAAAATCCAGAAGAAATTGAATCTAATCTTGTTATTTGGTTATCTCTTTTAGGTATTGTAGCTAATGGTTTAAGTGTACTTTTATTAAAAAAAGACTCTGAAGCTAATATGAATATGCGTAGCGCCTATTTACATTTATTAACAGATATGATGGCAAGTGTAGCTGTGTTAATAGGTGGTTTACTTATGAAGTTTTATCAAATTTATTGGGTAGATAGTGCTTTAACCTTAGCTATAGCTATATATTTAATTTGGATGGGTTATGATTTATTAAAAGACTCAACAAAAGTATTAATGTTGTTTACACCAGATTCTGTTCCTATTAAACAGATTGTTAAAGAAATTAATGCCTTTGAAAAGATTAAAAATGTGCATCATGTACATGTATGGCAATTAAATGAAGAAGAAATACATTTAGAAGCTCATATTGATTTTAATGAGGATATTACTTTATCTCAATTTGATGTTATTTTACGTGAAATAGAAGAATTTGTTTTTAAACAATACTATATTAATCACGTTAATATTCAACCAGAATTTAGAAAAGATGATGTTAAAGATGTTATTGTTCAAGATTAATAAATGTTAGAAATAAAAACCAAAACATTTAATGAACTCTCTAAACAGGAGTTATATGATTTACTTCAGTTAAGAAGTGAAGTTTTTGTAGTAGAACAAGATTGTGTCTATCAAGATTTAGATGGAAAAGATCAAAAAGCACTTCATGTTTTAGGTTATAAAAATGATGATTTAGTTGCTTATACACGTATTTTTAAACCAGGTGATTATTTTAATGAGGCTAGTATTGGTAGGGTAGTAGTTGCTAAAAATCAACGCCAGTTTAAATATGGTTATAGTATTATGGAAGCTTCTATTAATGCTATTAAAGATTGTTTTAATGAAAGCAAAATAAAGATTTCTGCACAGTGTTATTTAAAACAATTTTATAATAATATAGGGTTTAAAGAAGTGGGAGAGGAGTATCTTGAAGATGATATTCCGCATGTTGGTATGATAAAAAATTAGTTTTCTTTACCAACATAAGTTATTAGTATTTCAACTCGTCTATCAAATTTTGGATCGCCTCCTAGTGGAAATTTTCTACGCATACCCATATAACGCATTCGTTTTTTATCAACGCCTTTTTTCGCGAGGTAATCATATACATATTTAGCTCTAGCTTCAGATAGGTTTCTTTTTTTAGTTTTTCTATCAATAGCATCTCTACTAAATTTAGTACAGCAAACGTGTCCTTGAATAGTGAAGTAAATATCATTTCGTTCTACTAAGGCTTTTGCAATAGATTCTAAGTTTTTCTTAGAGTTTGTAGAAACTGTAGCATAACCTGTTTTAAACAAAATATTTTCAAAAATAATCTTATCACCAACTTTAAGTTTTCCTTTAATTTGTATAGGAACACTTTCCTTTATTTCAACTACTTTAGGTTTTTCTTTAACTTTTTCTGGTAATATTGGCGGATTAGGGTTTACAATAATTTCTACTTTGCGGTTTAAACCACGAATTTTATTTATGTTTTTTTCTTCAACTATTTTTAATAAAATTTCGCCTTTCCCATCAACATGTGTTATCATTTCTTCACTAATTTCATTTTCTGAAAATATATTTTTTATAGCATTAGCACGTTGTTGGGATAATTTTAAATTATATGATGGTGCACCTATGTCATCACAAAACCCAAAAATAGCTATTGATTTAATCTCTACCTCATTTAAGCTTGAAATAAAGAGTAATAATCTACTTTCTTCAGTTGAAGGAACTTCATATTTATCTGTATCAAAATAAACCTCATGTGTTAAGTTTTTCTGAGAAAAAACTAACATATTTGATAGTAATTGAAATAATAAAATAAATACAAATGGTTTATTCATAGTAGGATAAAAAAACAAGTATATAAAGATACTATTTTTAAAGAATTTACAAGAGAATAACTGTTTTCACCTATAAATTATTTTAAATAACCCACATATGTAGATTGGTTACTTAATATTTCTGTGGCTTTTTTAATTTTTGGATCATGAATTTTGTAATATTCATACAACCCTTCTCTGTAAACATATCTTTTAACAATTTCTTCTGTTAACAACTCTAATAAGAAAGTTTTATTTTCTGTGATAACATCTTCTTTTGAACGATTTAAGTTCGAAATTAAGTTGTTAAAATCTTTTTCAATATTGTCATTTAACTCTTCATTAGTGGCTGTTTCAAAGGCTTTAAACAGATCTTTTTCTGTTTTAGTTTTGAATGAAAAATCATTGGTTTTTAAGTATTTTTTAAAACTTGAAAAATCAGAGTCATTCAGGGTTAAATCATTGACATTACTAAGATTGTTTTTATAAAAATAATCGGTAGCAAAGTTAAAAACTAAGTTATCATTTAATATAGCATTAGTAACCGTTGAATTTTTAGAAGCTTCAAAAGTTACATCGGGGTAAACACCTCCACCATCAAAGACTTTACGTCCGTTTTTGGTTTTAAACTCATTATAATTTTCTTGTTTCACTCGTACCGCTTCACCTTTTTCATCTCTATTCCAATAATCTAATGATTGAATACATCTTCCTGAAGGTGTATAATATCTAGAAATAGTAATTTTTACCTGAGTACCATAGGTGAGGGGCTTAGGGCGCTGTACCAAGCCTTTTCCAAAACTTCTAGAACCCACAATTACAGCTCTATCAAGATCTTGAAGAGAGCCAGACACTATTTCACTAGCCGAGGCACTATTACCATCAATTAAAACAACTAATGGTATTTCTGTATCAATAGGTTCTGTTTGAGTGTAATAGGTTTTGTTGTACTTTTTTACTTTAGACTTAGTAGTAACTACCAGTTGTCCTTTAGGCACAAAGAGGTTTACAATTTTAATAGCCTCATTTAATAAACCGCCAGGGTTTCCGCGTAAATCTAAAATAATGCGTTTTGCTCCCTGCGCTTTTAAATCACGTAATGCATAATTAGTTTCTTTATGAGCTTTACGATTAAACTTACTTAAAACTATATATCCCGTTTTATCGTTTATCATAGAGAAATGAGGTACCGCTTTAATTTCAACTTCAGCCCTTTCAATGGTGGCTGTTCCTGTTTTTCCTTGGCGTTTATAAGTCACTTCTACTTTAGAACCAGAAGTGCCTTTAAGCAAGTCACCACTATTTGCTTTATAATTTTCAATTAAGGTATTGCCTACTTTAATAATTTCATCTCCCGCTTTTAAACCAGCTTTATCTGCTGGATAATCTTTATATGGTTCAATAATTACCAGCTTGTCTTTAAAGGTTTTTACTTTAGCTCCAATACCAGTATAATCTCCAGTATTATTAATTCTGGCAGCTTCCACATCCTGTTCGTTCATAAAATTGGTATATGGATCAAGGTCTGCTAACATGCTTTTTATGGCAGTATCCATTAAATCGCCAGGATTAGTTTCATCAACATAGTTCATGTTGAGCTCTTTGAAGAGTGTAGTGAAAATTTCAATCTGCTTTGCAATTTCAAAGAAATCGTTTTTAAAAGCCGTGGTGCTTAAAAAAATAGTTGCAGCTAAGGTTAAAAGCACAAACTTATTTCTAACTATTTTTTTCATAGGATAGATATATTTTTATTAGGAAATTTTACTAGAAAACTTATCGAACAATATTTTCATTTTATTTTCTACTAGTGTAAACGTTGGTTTCTCTTTACCAATGTACAAAATCATAAACGCATATTGTGTTGTAATGTTGTTAAAAAAACCAGCTTTATTTAGTCTGTAAGACTCTCTTAATAAACGTTTTATACGATTTCTGTCAACGGCTGTTTTAAAATAACGTTTACTAACAGACACACCCGTTTTAGCAATTACATTGTCATCAAAGGTAGTTTCTAAAAAGACCAATCGTAACGGAAAAGCAGAAACAGATTGTCCTTCTGTAAACAGCTGGTCTATTAACTTCTTGCTCTTAAGTTTTTCTTTTTTATTGTAAGTAAAATTCAAGTAGGTTTATTTAGATATCCAAAGGTAATGAAATAAAAAAATCATTACTAGACCACGCCTTATTTGCTGAACTCCTACATGATAAAAATCATAGTTTTAGGCCCTATTCAAAATTAACTTAGCTAAGTTAAAGTATATTAAAACATAGGGTTATGGGAGATTTAAATGTTTTTGAAATAAAGTCTAAAAAAGATAGAGCCAATTATATTTATCATTTATTAAATGATATTAAAGCACTTGATTTAATAATTGAAAGAGGCCTGATTGAGGAAGGCCCGTTAAGAATTGGAGCAGAACAAGAATTTTGCTTAGTGAATGACCATTTTTTACCTGAAAACAAATCCTTAGAGATTTTAGATGATATTAATGATGACCATTTCACTACAGAAATTAGTAATTATAACCTTGAAATTAATTTAGACGCCCACAACTTAGGAGGTGATTGCTTTTCTAAAATGCATAAGCAACTAGAGCTTTTATTAGATAAGGCTAAAAAATCTGCTTCAAAAAAAGGTGCTAAAATAATACTAACAGGTATTTTGCCTTCACTTACCGTTAAAAACGCCGATGAACAAAATATGACAGAGTTAGAGCGTTATGCTGTTTTAAATGATGCTATAAAAGGTCATAGAAGGCAAAACTTTGATATTCATATAAAGGGTGTTGATGAACTTAATTTATTACACGATTCTGTTATGTTAGAAGGTTGTAATACTAGCTTCCAGATGCACCTACAATTGGGTTCTAAAGATTTTGTAGATAATTATAATTGGGCTCAAGCAATCTCTGGTCCTATTTTAAGTGCTTGTACCAATTCGCCCTTATTATTTGGAAAAGAGCTTTGGAGCGAAACAAGGATTGCCTTATTTACCCAAAGTGTAGACACCAGAGCCAATTCTTTTTTATTAAATGAAAAACAATCTAGAGTTAGTTTTGGAACCAAATGGCTTACAGGACCACTTACAGATATTTTTAAAGACAACATTTCAAGATTTAGAAGTTTTTTAACTACAGCATATATTAAGGATAGTATTGAAATGCTTAATAACGGAGAAATGCCAAAATTAAGAGCTTTAGGGCTTCATAGCGGTACTGTTTATCCATGGAATAGAGTTTGTTATGGTGTGATTGACGGAAAGCCCAATTTAAGAATAGAAAACAGGTATATTCCTTCTGGACCAACAGTTAAAGATGAAATTGCCAATATGATGTTTTGGGTTGGTGTTATGTTAGGGAAACCTAAAAAGTATAATAACATACATGAACAATGGGATTTTAAAGATGTGAAAACCAATTTCTTTAATGCAGCACGTTATGGTATGGCAACACAATTTTATTGGAATGGAGAATATGTCTCTAGCTTCGATTTAATTGTGAACGAACTATTACCAATGGCATATAAAGGCTTGTATAAAGTTGGAGTATCTCCACAAGATGCTGAATATTATTTAAAAATCATTAAAAATAGAGTACACAACAACAATGGCTCAGAATGGCTAACTAGAAATTACAGGCGCTTACTAAAAACACATAAACCCTATGAGGCTATGCAGGTGCTAACAGCTAGTTTATACGATAAACAAGAAAAGGGCTATCCAGTATCTACTTGGGGCATGTTACACCATAGCACAGAATCAAGATTTAAGGGCTTAAGAGTTGTTAAACACATAATGAGTTCCGATATTTTTTCTGTTGATAAAAAAGACAGCGTAGAGCTAGTTTTAAATATTATGAAATGGAAAAATATTCATCATATGCCAGTAATTAATGGGGATAGAGAATTAATAGGTTTATTAAGTTGGACAGACTTAAAAGACTATTTAGATGATCCTAAAAAGCTTGATAAAAGTGTAAAAACTATTATGAAAACAGATATTGTTACCATTGATGAATACACACCTGTTGATGAGGCTAAGGCTTTAATGGAAAAACATGGAATAGGAAGTTTACCGGTTGTAAATCAAAATAAATTAATTGGCTTAATTACGTTAACCGATTTTTAATGTATGTTAAATGTTTATAGTAAAGCGTTAAATAAAACCATTCAGGTTGAAAGACACATTGGTAAGGTTGTGGGTGACAATTCAGGACCAACCTTTGTTATTTTTGCTGGTATTCATGGCAACGAAACCGCTGGTGTTTTTGCTGTTGAAGAAGTTTTAAAACACATTAACCCTAAAACAGTAAACGGAACTATTTATGCTATCGCCGGAAATCTTAAAGCGCTTAAAGCTCAGCAACGTTTTATTGATGCCGATTTAAATAGGCTTTGGACTCCACAAAACATTGATACAATTAAGGGTAAGTCTAATTTAAATGCAGATGAAAAAGAGTTATTAGTTTTATTAGATATTTTAAACGAAATATTAGCAGCAGGAAAACCGCCATATTATTTTATTGACCTCCACACTACTTCTAGTAAAACACTGCCTTTTATTACTATAAACGATGCCTTAATTAACCGTAAATTTTCAAAGCATTTTCCGGTCCCTATTGTGTTCGGAATTGAAGAGTATTTAACGGGACCCCTGTTAAGTTACGTAAACCAATTGGGGTATGTCTCACTAGGTTTTGAATCTGGCCAGCATTATGAGGCTGATGCTGTTACCAATAGCGTAGCTTTTTTAAATTTAGCCTTGGTTTGTGCTGGAATTTTGGAAAAAAAATCAATAAAGGGTTTTGACAATTTTTACAATTTACTAAAAGAACAAGCAGAAAACACCCAAAGTTTTTTAGAAGTTATTCATTTACATAAAATTGAAAAGGACGAAAACTTTAAAATGTTAAATGGCTTTAAAAGTTTTCAATCTATAAAAAAAGGGGTGCCTCTTGCCGTTAGTAACGGATCTAATATATTCTCAGAAAGAAACGGCGTAATATTTATGCCTTTATATCAAAAGCAAGGAGCTGAAGGCTTTTTTATCATTCGCGTTATTAAACCATTTTTCTTAAGGTTATCGGCATTTTTAAGACGCATTAGGGTAGATGGACTTTTAGTGGCATTACCAGGAATTTCTTGGTTAAATAGAAAAGAAGGCACATTAAAAGTAGATTTAAAAGTTACCAAGTTTTATGCTAAAGCTATTTTTCACTTATTAGGCTACCGAAGCCGATATACAGATAAAACACATTTAAGATTAAATAATCGTGAACGTGTAGCTAAAACCTATATGTATAAAAGAGAGGAGTGGTATAAAGGTTTGAGAGTAACACATAAACAGAAATCATGAAGATTGTTGAGGTTACACCCCAAAACGCAGAAAAAGAAACTTTCTTTTGTATAAAAGACACCAAAAGACATGGTTTTAAAGATAAGCACCAATGGTTTGAAAAGCGCTTTAATGAAGGGTTGAAAATTAAAATCCTTAAAAATGAAGCTGATAAAATGATTGGGTTTATTGAATATGTCCCCGCCATTAGCGCGTGGAGACCTATAGATGCCGAGAACTATATGTTCATACACTGTACTTACATATATTCTAAAAAGGATAGAAATAAGGGATTTGCCTCAATACTTATTGAAGATGCCGAAAAAGAAGCAAAAGCTAATGGAATGGATGGTATTTGTGTTATGATAAGTAATGGTTCTTGGTTAGCAGATAAAACACTTTTTGAAAAAAACGGGTTTACCAAAATTGATACTAAAGACAGGTTTGAACTGTTATCAAAAACTTGGGGCAAGAATTCTGAAACCCCAAAATTTTATAATTGGACAAGCCAACAGAAAAAATATCAAGGTTGGCATATCCTTTATGCAGACCAATGCCCATGGAATGAAAAATCTGTAGAAGCTATTTTAAATATTGCCATGGACTATGGCATAGATTTGAAAGTGTCAAAAATAAATACTGTAGAAAAAGCAAAAAATGCACCTTCAGGGTTTGGTGTCTTTAACCTTTTACGAGACGGTAGACTATTAGAAGACCATTACATCAGTGGAACTAGATTTAGAAATATTTTAAAAAAAGAGCTTAAATAACTGCTTGATATTTCTAGTTTCTCACAAAGTCTAAATACTATTATTCTAAAAGAATTTCCAACTCGTTTTGAAAGGTTTTGTTATTATTTACTCCTTCATGACCATGTTCTTTCAGTGTAATAAGCTTGTCTTCTGGTTTAAATAATTTTTGAAGTTTAAGTGCCGAACCATAATATATCAGCTCATCTTTATCACCATGAAAAATGGTCACTGGCATATTGCATTTTGGTAAAAACTCATTGGTTTTAAACTTTAGTTTATATACAAACGGTGGACAAATTTTCACCAGTTTATGCAACCAAGAATCACTTTTTTCAACATTACTATGTATCAAATCTGGAATATTATAATATGGTGCTTGTAAAATTAAAAGCTTCGGATTGTTTTCCGAGGCTATTTTAGTTGCTAAACCGGAACCTATTGAATACCCAATGAGTACAATTTTGTCTTCAGAATATCGCTCCTTTACCTTGTTATAAATTAACTGAAGATCATTATAAATTTGTGTTTCACTCTCTATAGTTCCTTCGCTTTTCCCGAATCCTCTATAATCTGTAATAAAAAGGTCATAATTAAGATTATTGTAAATAGGGGCCAAATAACTCCACCCATTAATATTACCAGAGTTTCCATGAAAATAAAGTACGGCACCTTTGGGTTTTTCAACTTTAAATAGTAGACTATTTAATAATTTACCATCAGGTGTCTTGATATTAATTTCTTCGAAAGGTTTTTCAAAATGATAATGAAAATTAGCATCCAATTTTTTAGGGTTAAAAAGGACTTTTCCTGAAAGCGAATAGAAAAAAGCGCAAAGAATCACATAAAGCAGCCCCAAGGTAATGACACTTATTTTAAAAATTTTTAAAAAATGTTTTTTCATTTTTTAGTCTTTTTGACGCGATACGTTTGAATGATTATAAAGTTTTGAAACGTTTAGGACAATTCTTCTATAATCAAATAAAGGCGCAATACTATTGTTGTCTTTTACCTCTAAAATCAAATGCATCTGTTTACCTGCTGCACCTGAAGGAACATATAATTTAGTTATAACTTCTGAAGGTTTTTCAATTATAACTTTACCAGAGTAAGTACCAGCTTCATTATAAATCCACCATTTAAAATTGAGTGAATCATTATCTGGATCAGATGAAAGTGAAGCATCTAAAGAAAGTACTTCTTCTGGCATAACATCTAAATAGACAATAGAGTCGCTTTTATCTTTATTCCACGCTGCAATAGGTTGATGGTTAGCTTCTTCAAACGGTTTTATACACCAGTCCATTCTACATTTTAAATCATTAAACATAGCTTCTCGCCAACGCCATACCGGAACGTAATTTCCGTGGTATGTTTTTTCATCTTTTTCATTGTACCAAACATCACTCACTTCTCTATAAACATAAAATGGAGAGTTAGCTTTTTCATCTTGATAAATATCCTTGTGACGCGACCAAAAATCGGGTGCTTTTTCTGGGGTAAACCTTCCTCCCCAACCACCCCATGAGGGCTGGTTAATATCAAACAATCCATGATTTACTAAACCCATCCACGGAATAGTACCACCACCTTCCATAAAACCTAAGCCACCATCTCTAAAACCGTGGTAACGTCTTTCAGGGTAAACCTTTCCTAGAGGACCATGATTATTCATGACGTTTTCTTTAAGCCATTCATTTTGGCCAGAAACACTATACTCATAATCTCCCCAAAAATGAGGTCCTAAATTAACCGTTAAATCACCATCTGTAGATCCTGGACCACCATAGGCATAAGTTTGGTAGTTACTTCTAATCCAATGAATGGTTGGGTATCGATTACAAATCCAAGCACCGGCATTGTCTTGCGCACCATTTTCAAAAACTCTTAATTTACCTATAGTTGCTTTTAAGTCTAATTTGGAATGCGTTTTTTCATAATCTAATAATGCTTGGGCAAGTGTGTTTGAACCGGCATTAACAACCACCCAAATAGGATTATCATCATCTTTTTCAAGCGCCTTTAAAATTAATTCTGAGCCTTCAGATTGTTTACCTTCACCAACATCTGCAATACCATAACCTGGTTGTCCGCTACAAACAATAGATCTTAAATAGCCTGGTGAATGCCAACCTGTATCGTGCTTTTTGAGGTTATCCAGAGCCTTTTCGTAGGCAGCAATTATGTCATGAAATAATTCAGGATGGGTAACACGACGATATGCTTCATGAGATTCCGGATGCAGGTATTTTCCAGTAACCGCTATGAATCCTTCCGGATAAAATTCATTTGAGCAAACAACCATATGAACCATTTGCTGAACTTCATCGGGTTCGTTACCCATATCAGCTAGAATAATTAAGCGGGTCCTTTCTTGGTTTTGACTGTTTATTTTGAATGTGATACTGAATAGTAAAAATGACAATAAAAGGTGAAATAATTTAATTTTCATTTTATAAAAAGAAATTGAAAAAAAGGTTACATATTAAAAAAGTAATAATTGATATGAGTTCTCCATTATTTTTCTTTACGTAAAATACTTTCGAGCTTTTTACCTCTTGCAAGTTCATCAATAAGCTTGTCTAAGTATCTTGCTTTTTTAGTTAATGGATTATCAATCTCCTCCACACGGTAGCCACAAACCACGCCTTTTATCAAATGCGCATTGGGGTTTAAAGTGGCTCTTTCAAAAAACGTTTCAAAGGTCACTTTTTCATCTATAAGCTTATTGAGGTCTTCTTCATTAAAACCTGTTAACCACTCAATTACAGTAAAAAGTTCTTCTTTCGTTCTACCCTTTTTTTCAACTTTTGTAACGTAATGTGGAAATACCGAATAAAATTTCATTTTTCTCACACGTTCATTATGCGCTGGTGTTGTTTTCATTTATTATTATGAGGTTGGTTTCTCTAAAGGTATAAAAAAAGCGCTTCTAATTCTAGAAACGCTTTTGATACAGTGTATAATTGAATCTTACATTTTGTTATTTCTATTATCAACATCTGCCATCAAACCGCTTGGATCTATTTGAACACTTTTAATTGCTTTTGACGTTTTCAAAGTATAGGTTGGATAAGCCCAAGCCCAATCTTTAATTATGGTAGCCGAGGTTGGTTTTTCGCCCCGCATCATTTGCAAAGGAATATAAAAATCTTCAACAGAACCATCAAGGTAAGTAACGGTTAAATCAATAGGCATTGGCATTAAACCTATGCGTTCTAAAGTTATGGTATTACCTTCAATAGACTTTACACCATAATCAATGGTATTAGTGGTTTGTGCGAAATCAATTAAATACCAATCTAATTCTAAACCTGATACTTTTTCGGCAGAACGAATAATACTGTTAGGTGTTGGGTGCTTAAATGCCCAATCTTTAAAATATTTTTTAATAGTTTTTTTAAGGTTTTCTTGACCAATAACATATCCAAGTTGAGATAAAAATACCGCGCCTTTGTAATAAGAAGTAAGGGAATAAGCTCTATTAAAAACATACCGATCTGAATGAGTTGTTTGTGGTTGCTCTCTTCCCGAGTTGGCCAGGTATATGTAGTTATTATAGGCTTTATTTAAGGGGTTTGCTTTTTTTTCATTAAAAATAAGATTTATACCATGGTATTCTATATAAGTAGCAAAACCTTCATCCATCCATGGGTGTTTGGATTCATTAGAAGCTAATAAAAATTGAAACCAAGTATGCGCCATTTCGTGGGCTATAACCCCTTTCAAAATACCTTCATATGTACCTTCGCCTAAAAGAAGTGTGCACATGCCATACTCCATACCTCCATCACCACCTTGTATTATAGAATATTGTTTGTACGGATATTTACCAACGGTTTCACTAAAATATTGCATGAACTCAACAGATTTAGGCTGGATTTTTTTCCAATTTCTCCTTTGTTCCTGAGTCATAGTCTTTTTGTATAAAAAGTGAAGCAACGGACCATTAGGAACCTGCATGGTATCATGAATGTAGTCAGGGTCTGCCGCCCAAGTAAAGTCATGTACATTAGGCGCCACAAAATGCCATGTTAGTTTGTTAGAGTTTGACCTATTTATTGTACCGGTTTCATACCCATGACCAATTTCATTTGGATTTTGTAAATAGCCTGTTCCTCCAACCACATAGTTTTTATCAATAGTTAGTTTTACATCGAAATTACCCCAAACCCCATGAAATTCGCGACCAATATATGGGTCTGCATGCCAACCTTCAAAATCATATTCTGCCAGTTTTGGATACCACTGCGCCATTGACAGCGCCACACCTTCTTTATTATTTCTTCCTGAACGACGGATTTGAACTGGCACCTGAGCATCAAAAATCATATCAAAAGTTACCTTTTCACCAGGTTGAATAGGTTTTTCTAGATCAACTTCTAAAACAGTTCCTACAGTTTCGTGGTTTAAAACAGCACCATTCTGTTTTAAAGAACGCACTTTAATGTATCCAATTTCATCCGGTTTTAAATGACTAATCCTGTCTCCAACCCTAGCGTCTGGGTCTGCAATAGTGCGAGAACGCACATCCATTTCGCTTCCTGGTTGAAAGGCATTAAAATATAAATGATAATAAACGCGGTTTAATACATCAGGAGAATTGTTGGTGTAAACCAACGTCTGTTTTCCTTTGTACTGATATGAGTTTACATCCATATCAATTTCCATTTTATAATCTACATGTTGTTGCCAATAGGTGGAATTTGACGTAGAAACAGAAGAGGTTATGGGCAGATTAGGTGCTGATGGAGTGTTACCAACAACTCTTTTAGATCCACTACAAGAGATAAAAATAACAAGGCTAAAAAGGCCAAAAAGAAAACGATTCATTTCTTAGAGTTTAAGTTTGAACAAACTTTCAGGTTATTTTTCATTTTTTAGAATATAACCAGTGTTTTGAATGAGCTCCTACCAAGGAACCATAAAAAACCCCTAATAACTGGCACTAGGGGTTTGTTTATAATAAAATTTAGTTTGAATGCGACATTTTAGAGGCCATTATTAATGCGTTGTAAGCATTAGCAATTTTTCCAGATTTCACAACGTCTGCAAATGGTCTAACATCTTCGCTATTCCCTCCTACAATAACTTTAGAATGTATAGCTAAACCAGAATCCATAATTATTTGCTTAACCTGAGCAGCACTTAATTTTGGATAATAAGAACGAATTAAAGCCGCAATACCGGCAACACCCGGAGCCGCCATAGAAGTACCTCCTTTAGTATCATATTCGTTTTCTGGTGTTGTAGAATATACTGAAGCTCCAGGAGCAAATACATCTACATTTTTCTTTCCGTAGTTTGAAAAACTTGCTAATAAACCAGAACCATATTTTGGAGCCAAAGCACCAACTCTAATATAAGTATTAGAAACCTCAACATAATCTACGTTGTCATCAGGAAAATTAGCTTCTGTATCAACGTCCTTACTATCATTACCTGCAGCATGAACAAAAACCACATCTTTTTCGCTTGCATAAGCAATGGCTTCTCTTACATAGGCACTGTGAGGAGAAAAGCTTTTGCCAAAACTACCATTAATAACTTTTGCACCGTTATCAACAGCATAACGAATAGACAGTGCTACATCTTTATCATACTCATCACCGTTAGGCACCGTTCTAACACACATTATTTCAACATTATTTGCAACACCATTAGCTCCCAAACCATTGTTACGTTCAGCAGCAATTATACCTGCAACGTGGGTACCGTGACTCTCACTTTTCTTAACCGGTTTTACATTTCCGTTACCGTAAAACTTAGTTGTAAAATCATTAGGGTCATCACCATTAAGGCGGCCATTAAATTCTTTGTTTAAATGATAATTTAAACGCTCATTAATACTTACTAATCCATCTTCTAACTCTTTTATAGCCTCTTGTAGGGAGTCTAAACCATTGCCATACATATATTTTGCCAACTGAACAGATTGTTGTAAACCTTTGTCTTCAGTTTTTATAGCATTTACCTCTTCCTTAGTATAATCTTTTTTTCCAAAGTGGTTTGTTAATGTTTCGTGAGTGCTTTTTACTTGTGCTAAAATTTGCTCGTAACGCGTTTTACGCTCTGTCCATTTAGGTGATTCTTTCTCATATTCAGCTTGTGCTCTTGCATAATCTGGGTTACTCTTGTCTCCATTAGCTAAAATTCTAATAAACTCTAATTGTTCGTCGTACCCATCTCCTAAAAAGTTCCAACCATGGATATCATCAATGTAACCGTTTCTATCATCGTCTACCCCATTACCTGGTTTTTCTTTTTTGTTTACCCAAATAACTCCATCTAAATCTTCATGATCAATATCAATACCCGAATCAATTACGGCAACAATTACTTTTTTACCTTTTTTATTCTTGATAATTTCAGTATAAGCTTTATCTACACTCATACCAGGAATAGTATCTTTCACTAAATCTAAATGACCCCAATTTTCCTTTTCTGCTTTTGTTAGTTCTGATACTTTTAATGGATTTTTATCTATATTTTCAATAGGTGTAGATACAATATCTGCAGTCCCACAACTTGATATTATGATGGCTGAAAATGCTGAAATGCTTAATGCTTTAAATGTTCTCATTATTTTAATTAATTTTAATTGAATATTTCCTCTGCGGTGTGAATGCTTTTTAAACGAACACCTTTTTCTGTATTTTTTACTGTTATTATTTGGTTATGAGCATCATGTTCTAAAAATAAATAATACTCCTTTTTAGCAGCAAGATTAAGAAACTTTTCTTTTTCATCTAAAGTTAACAATGGCCTAGTGTCATAACCCATTACATAAGGCAATGGTAAGTGGCCAACTGTAGGTAATAAATCTGCCATAAAAACAATGGTTTTGCCTTTATATTGAATCATAGGAAGCATTTGTTTTTCTGTATGCCCGTCAACAAAAAGAATATCAAAACCTAATTCTGAATTATTTAAAATATCCCTTTCAGGAATTGAGGTGAATTTAAGCTGCCCGCTTTCTTCCATTGGAAGTATATTTTCTGTTAGAAAAGATGCTCTTTCACGTCTGTTTGGTTGGGTTGCCCATTGCCAATGGTTTTTATTGCTCCAGAAATAAGCATTTTTAAATGCTGTTTCATACCCTGTTTTATCTTTATTCCATTGAATGCTTCCACCGCAATGATCAAAGTGAAGGTGTGTCATAAAAACATCAGTGATATCGTCTTTATGAAAACCACGTTCTTTGAGGGATTTATCTAAAGTAAAATCACCCCAAGGGTGATAATAACCAAAAAATTTATCAGACTGTTTGTTACCCATTCCGTTGTCTATCAAAATTAATTTATCACCATCTTCTATGAGTAAACAACGTGCTGTTAAGTCAATCATATTATTCGCATCCGCAGGATTAGTACGTTGCCATAAAGATTTTGGAACTACGCCAAACATAGCTCCACCATCCAACTTAAATTGTCCAGCATTAATAGGGTGTAAATTCATAGTTTAAATTCGAAGTAAGCTTCAGAGCATAAAACTTTCACTTTGTGAGTAAAATTAAGAAATCTTAAACGATACTTAAGAATTGTTAAGATTTTATTAAGAGTTTAAAGGTGAAAAAGTGATTAAATATTAGAAATGACGTCTTTTAGTCGTTTACCAAAGTCAAAAAGTCCTTTAATTTCTTTTACACTTGCTAACCTTTCTTTTCCAAAGATTAATAATGAATTTCCATTTGATTCCACATGATAATAAGGGTTGCTCTCAAAAAAGTGAATTAAATCATCATTAAAGAATGCTTTAATGGCTTCTTCATTATCACCTAATAAATAAAAACGCCTTGAAAAATCTGAGTGATCTTGAATAGGAATATCTTTAAAACCAGCAAAGGCATATACGCGTTCTAAAAAACCTTCACGATCTAGAGTAAATTCTGGAATACCCTTCTCTAATTTAATATGAAGCATGGTGGATCTGATAACCTCTTTGGCTATAAATTCACCTTCTGAAAATTCTATATCAAATATATTTAAAGAGTCATTTTTATACGACAACTGATTGTAGATATGGTCTATCTCTTTAGTATTAAAAAACAAAAAGCTGCTTAAATAACCTACTTCTTTTTGGTTTTCAGAATTATATTTTAAATCATAATCCTTAGCCAACTCTTCCATACTTGTTTGACGTCTTGTAAGATTGTTTTTGATGATATTTGGTACAGGAAGTAAACGTCTTAAGGCAAATGGGTGTTCAGAATCCGTATCATGCATATCTAAACCAATCACATCAAAATGACCACCACGTTTTTTAAATAGTTCTTGATAATTATGCATGTTTTCCATAACCGTATGGTCTACAAAACTACATAACGAAAAGTCTACAATTACATCATGATCTTCAGGAATAGCATCTAATTTGTCCTTTAGCTTATAATAGTTTAAAAAGCTACAAAAGTGTTTAACACTAACATAAAAATTATGCTCGTCGTCTGCTTCTTCATACATAAGAACATTAGGTTTCAAAACATTTCTAAGAAATAATAAAACACTCTTGTTTATTATTATGTGAATAAGCATTGTTGCTAAAACACCAGCAAAAATCCCAGATATTAATCCAATCTTGAGAGTTACAAAAAGAGTCACAAAAAAGATAATAAGTTGCTCTTTTCCTATTGAAAAAATCTTTCTAATTACATTTGGTGATGCCAATTTATAACCGGTATATACTAGAATTGCCATTAAAGCAGGTAAGGGTATACGGGTTAACTGCGTGCTAAATAGAACGATAAAAAGCACTAAAAATGTTGCATGAGCAAAATTTGAGGAACGATTTGTAGCTCCATTATTAACATTAACTGAACTGCGTGCAATTACTGTAACCACATTCAGACCACCTAAAAACCCACTACCAACTGTCGCTAAACCTAGCGCTTTTAAATCTTTATTTACATTAGAACGACGTTTTTCAGGATCTAACTTATCTACAGCTTTAATACTTAATAGTGATTCAATGCTGGCAATTAAGGTTATAGCCACAACACTAGACCAAAAAGAAATAGTACCAACTTTAGAGAATAAAGGCATTTGAATATCGGCAATAATTTCTTGTATACTAGGTATCCCAGAAATCATGTATTGGTTTGAAATTGGGTTGTTTTCATGGAGCACCAATTCAAAATAGTAGCTAAATCCAATAGACAGAATAACAATCCACATTGGGGCAGGAATAAGTTGTAAATATTTATTTCTAAGTTTTGCATAAAACATCATGATTGCCAAACTTATAATGCCCGCTAACGCCGCAAAAATGAGCCCTTTGTTTTCATAATGAATAGCATCATTTAAGGTAAATGGAATTTCAATGAGATAATCAAGTGTGTCTTCTCTTTTTATCTTATGAGCTAACATAATATGAAATTGCTTACCTAGAATGATGAGTCCAATTGCAGCTAGCATACCTTGTATTGCTGAGGAAGGAAAGAAATCGGCTAATTTCCCCATTCTAAAGAACCCCAACAACATAATAAGCACACCAGAGCAAACTATGGCGGCATAAGCACTTTCTAGCCCCAAAGAAGTAATGGCAACTAAAAGCACGCCTACCAAACCATTTCCTGGGCCAGCAATTGTAACATGGCTGCCACCAAAAATGGATACCACAATACCGCCCACAATAGCAGCAATAATACCTGCAATAGGAGGAGCGTCACTAGCCATTGCCAATCCTAAACCAAGTGGTAGTGCTATAAGACTCACCACAAAACCGGAGAAGATATTTTTTGGCAAGACCTTAAAAAAGTCTTTTATGTTGTTCTTTTTCGGACTCATTGAAGGATTAATACATCGGTTGGTAATTCTGTTAAAATATGTTCTATATCATGTGGAAATAATCTATCCCAAAAAGTCATTTTACTTGGAGCATTCATAACCAACAAATCAGCTCTTGATATTTGCGCGTAGTGCCCAATAGAATATCCTTGTTTACCAAAAATAGGCTGAGATTTTATAGCTATGTCTTTGGTGTATTTTTCAGGTATGTGTTCTATTATTTCTTTAATTCTTGAGTTTTCTCTCAGTTTAATCCGCTCTTTCATTATGTTGGCTCTACGTAAAGATTTATCATCATCAACTTTAATAGCCACTTGTTCTTGTTTAATTTCTTCAACAATAGTAATCTTATCAGCTTCTAACTGTTTGCCTAAATAAAAGGCAGCCTTAATGGTCTGTTCAGTTTTTGGGTCTTGCAATCCGTTAACCACAATATGTTGACAAGCTACTCTTTCAACTGAAGGTTTAATTAGTAGTAAAACAGAACATTTAGCTTTTCTGGTAATTTTTCGGGCAATAGACCCTACGTAATATTTTATAAAACGTTCACGTTGTACAGCTCCAAGGATTAGGAGGTCTATGTTTTTTTCATCTGTAACAGATAAAATAGCTTCAACAGGATCCCCTGGTTTAAAAACCACTTCAAAATCTAGATTGTCTTTTTTAAAAGGATTTAAAAAAACTTTAAGGGTTTTAATCTTGTCGTCTGAAGCTTCTCCAACATGAATTAAAAATAATTTAGATCCGAAAAATAAAGATAATCTGGCGGCTTCATAAAGATTTGCTTTTAAATTAGGTGAAAAGGCGGCACCAATAGCAATACTTTTAAATGGTTGTAACGACACTTTATAAGATAAGTTTAGGATGTGAAAGATAGTCTTTTTTTAAAAATATAAAACCTTAAATTAGTAAACTGATAAAAATGGTTTTTACATGTTAGAACTTGCTGGAATTATTATCCTCGGAATTTTAGCGCAGTGGGTTGCTTGGAAATTTAAAATTCCAGCGATTTTGCCGTTAATTTTAATTGGTTTATTGGTTGGCCCAATTGCTGCTGAATATTTAAGTGAAGATGGAGGTAAATGGATTGAACCCATTTGGAATGGTAAAAATGGCCTGTTTCCGGGCGAGGGTTTATTTTATTTTGTTTCGCTAGCCATAAGTATTATTCTTTTTGAAGGCGGCTTAACTCTAAAGCGTTCAGAAATCAAAAATGTAGGACCGGTTATTACTAAATTAATAACATTAGGTTCTGCGGTAACATTTTTTGGTGCTGGAATTTTAGCGCATTTTATTTTTAATTTGAGTTGGGAGTTGTCTTTTCTGTTTTCAGGTTTGATAATTGTTACGGGTCCTACTGTAATAACACCCATATTAAGGAATATTCCGCTTAAAAAAGATATTTCAACCGTTTTAAAATGGGAAGGCATTTTAATAGACCCAATAGGAGCGCTTGTAGCTGTATTAGTATTTGAATTTATTAGTGTTGAAGGTGATAGTGGTTTTACTAAAACAGCTCTGATTGAGTTTGGTAAAATTATACTTTTTGGTACCACATTTGGGTTTACGTTTGCTCATGCATTGGCATTTGTTATTAATAAAAAACTTATTCCACATTATTTATTGAATGTAGTGTCTTTATCCACGGTATTACTTGTTTTTGTAGAATCTGAAATTTTTGCTCATGAGTCTGGATTATTAGCAGTAGTAGTAATGGGAATGGTTTTAGGAAATGGTAAATTGGAAAATATAAAAGAATTACTGTATTTCAAAGAATCACTTAGTGTATTACTCATTTCTATTCTTTTTATTCTATTAGCAGCTAATATCAATATTGAAGAAATGATGTTGCTCTACAATTGGAAAACAGGGCTACTTTTTGCTGCTGTAGTATTTGTAATTAGGCCTTTAGCGGTATTTTTGAGCACTTCTAAATCGAAATTAAAAACTCCTGAAAAATTATTTATTAGTTGGGTAGGACCAAGAGGAATTGTGGCAGCTGGAATTGCTTCATTATTTGGAAGTAAACTAGTTAAGCAAGGCGTTGAAGGTGCGGAATATATAACGCCTTTAGTCTTTATGATTGTATTGGGGACGGTATTGCTTAATGCAACAACAGCACGATATGTTGCAAGGTTATTAGGTGTGTTTTTGAAAAATTCCGAAGGTATTTTAATAGTGGGCGCTTCGCCTGTGTCGCGCATAATTGGAAAATATTTGGTAGATAATCAAAGACATGTTGTATTGATTGACAGTAACCAAACCAACGTTAAAGAAGCACAAGACATGGGGCTTGAAGCCATTAATACTGACATCTATTCGGTTACTTTAGAAGATAATATTGAATTAAATGATATTGGATTCTTAATGGCGCTTACCGGAAGTGCAGATATTAATAATTATGCCATTAGTAAGTTTAGCGAACAATTTGGGGAAAATGGTTCTTTTAGGTTAATAACTTTGGAAGAAGGGAATGACCCTGAAAATAATCCAAAGGAAGGTTTATTTTCCCATACCGATGATTTTAATTCACTAACCGAAATAGCAATTAAATACCCGTCTATTCATGAGATTGAAATTAAGGATAGAAAACATTACGAAGAACTAATTGAAACTACTAATAAGGATGAAGAAATGGTGCCTTTATTGGTTAAAGATAATAAAGGCGTGCTTGAAATTATTTCATCTCACAGCAAATCTATGAAAATAGAAAAAGGCTTTCGTTTGGTATACCTCGGAAAGCCTTTTAAAAAGTGATATTATTGAAAACCTAATCCGCCTTTAGCTGAAGGTTTGTAAATTCTTTGGTTACAACTAAAGTGTTGTTCTTAAATTGAACATCTTTTAAATCTACATATTCGTTATCAACTTTAATAGATTTTACTTTAAATGGTAACCCATGAATGTTAATCTTAAAGGTATCATAAGGAGCTAAAAATTTACCTCTTTTATGAATTCTAATAATTAGCTTATCTCCATTACCTGCTAAGTTAAATTTCTTTAGACTATAGCGTCCTTTAGTATAATCATAACCATCATTAGCATCTTCATAAATTTCAGAATCTTCTTTACCATTTTTATAGTAAACGTCTAAAGTTAATTGGTCTATATCCTTTTCTCCAACGTATTGTTGTACTGGATATTTAGGAATAATAGCCCCTGCTTTTACAAATAAAGGCATACTATCTAAATCTGCATCAACCCAAGTTTCTTTACCACCACTAATCAATTCTTTTGTCCAGTAGTTGTACCATTCTCCTCTTGGGATATACATACGTCTGCCTTTAGAGTTAGGTTCGTTAATTGGACAAACTAAAAGTTGATTTCCACAGATAAACTCATCTGTTCTATAGTGCGTTTGTGTATCTTCTTGATCAAATAATACCAGTGATTTTAACATCGGTACATTATCATGATGATATTGATAGAAAGAAGTATATAAATATGGTAATAGTTCATATCTAATTTCAATGAACTTTCTAACAATATCTGTAATCTCTTCGTCAAAAGCCCAAGGTTCTTGATCACCATGGTCTCCAGAGGAGTGTGTTCTACAGAACGGGTGGAAAACACCTAATTGAATCCAACGTGCGTATAATTCGCCGTTTGGTTGTTCAGCAAAACCTCCAATATCAGATCCCGCAAAAGAGAAACCAGATAAAGCCAAACGTTGTGCTTGAATATTTGCAATTTGTAAATGCTCCCAAGTAGCTACGTTATCGCCCATCCAAGTTGAGGTGTAACGTTGTGTACCAGAATATGCAGAACGGGTAATTACAAACGGACGTTTAGGGTAATTAAATCGTTTTAAGCCATGGTAAGTAGCTCTGGCCATTTGCATGCCGTAAATGTTATGCGCTTTTTGGTGAGAACATGGGTTTCCATCATAATCATGACGTACGTCAGATGGAAATGTTTTTCCAGGAACATCCATTACAGCTGGTTCGTTCATGTCATTCCAAACACCTTTAACGCCAATTTCTTCTATTAATTCTTTAAATAAACCTGCCCACCATTCGCGTACTTCTGGTCTTGTAAAGTCTGGGAAATAACATTCCCCAGGCCATACTTTACCTTTCATATAAGGCCCATCGGCGCGTTTACAGAAGTAATCTTTTTCTAAACCTTCACGGAATACATCATATTCCATATCAATTTTAATCCCTGGATCAATAATAACAACGGTTTTAAATCCGTCGTCAGCCAATTCCTTAACCATTCTTTTTGGCTCTGGGAAATATTCTTTACTCCATGTGAAGCAGCGGAAGCCTTCCATGTAATCGATGTCTAAATAGATAGCATCACATGGAATTTTAAGTTCTCTAAATTTATTAGTAATCTCCTTTACGTTTGATTCTGGATAATAACTCCATTTACACTGGTGATATCCTAATGCCCATAATGGAGGCAACTCCGGAGTCCCTGTTAAATCAGTATAACTTGTTACTACATCCTGCATTTTTGGTCCGTAAAAGAAATAGTAATTCATTTCTCCACCAGAGGCCCAGAAACTAGTTACATTACGTCTTTCACTGCAAAAATCAAAATACGTTCTAAAACTATTATCAAAGAAAATACCATAAGATTTTCCGTTGTGTAAAGCTGTGTAAAAAGGAATAGCCTTGTAAATTGGATCTGTGTTTTTGCCGTAAGCATAAGAATCTGTTGCCCAATTTTCAAAACGACGTCCTTTTAAGTTAATGTGTTCTGGCTTATCACCTAAACCATAATAACTTTCACCGTTTTGAGCAGCTTTACTCATTTTTACAATATCACCACCTAATTCATAGCTTTCTTCCCAGTGGAATCCTAATTCGTCTTGACAAATTATTTTACCATCCTTAGCATCAAGAATAGAGTTTCTTAAATCGCTTTTGTATATATGACAGATTAATTTTGAAGTTGTAATGATATACTTTTCTTTATCATCATCAATTTCAAGGTGGTTATAACCTCTGCTAGCGTTTTGGTCTATGGCATATGAAAAGTCTTTGTCAAACTTTCCAACGGTAGTGTATCTAAATCTAAAAACACTATCTCTTAAAACAGTTAGTTGTAAGATTACATTATTTGAAGTGGAAAAATACAGAACATCTACATCTTTCTTATAGTCAGTTATAGTTGCTGGAAATAAGTCTCCTTTATATTCTAATTCAGTATTTAAAATCATAATTCTGAGAGTCAATTAATTAATTGACGAAAATACTAAAATTGAAAAAATATAAAGGTTTCTATTTATTAAAAATACTGCCCGTTCATTGTGTAAAATGCAATGCACGGGCAATAATTATTTGATATTTATAAAACGAAAATTATTTAATCTGAAAAACTGTAATTGATAATGGTGCAAGGGTTATTTCTGCTGAATAATCTTTACCATCCCAAGCCTGTTTTTTGGCAGTAATTTGTCTTGGGTTTCCAACACCACTACCACCAAATTTTTTAGCATCACTATTAAATATTTCCTTGATTTTTGATTTAGAAGGAATGCCTATTTTATAATTTTCATGAACATTTGGAGTGAAATTACAAACTACAATAACATCATTTTCTGATTCGTACCCTTTTCTTATATAAGACATGACACAGTTTTCATGATCATCAAAGCTAATCCATTCAAATCCTTCACTACTAAATCCTTTTTCATAAAGGGCTGGAGTAGATTTGTAAAGCGCATTTAACTCCTTGTAAAAAGTTTGAAGCGTTTGATGAGGTTCAAACTCTAATAAGTTCCAATCTAAACTTTCTTGGAAATCCCATTCGTTATACTGGCCAAATTCACCACCCATAAACAAAAGTTTAGTTCCTGGATGTGTAAACATATAGCCGTAAAGTAAACGGAGGTTAGCAAAACGTTGCCAATCATCACCAGGCATTCTTCCAAGTATAGAGTTTTTACCATATACCACCTCATCATGAGAAAGAGGTAGCATAAAATTTTCAGTAAATGCGTATGCTAAACTAAACGTAATATCGTTTTGATGATATTTTCTGTATATAGGGTCTTTACCGAAGTACTCTAAAGTATCATGCATCCAACCCATCATCCATTTCATTCCAAAACCTAAACCACCTTGAAAAGTTGGCTTAGAAACCATTGGGAAAGCTGTTGATTCTTCAGCTATAGTCTGAACATCAGGGAAAGATTTATAAACCTCTTCATTAAGTTCTTTTAAGAAACTGATAACTGCTAAATTTTCTCTTCCGCCATAAATATTTGGCTCCCATTCACCATCTTCACGAGAGTAATCTAAGAATAACATTGAGGCCACAGCATCAACTCTTAACCCATCGGCATGATATTGTTCCAGCCAGAATACAGCATTACTTATTAAGAAAGAACGCACTTCATTTCTTTCATAATTAAAAATTAAACTTTTCCAATCTGGGTGATAGCCTTTTCTTCTGTCTGGGTGCTCATATAGATTAGACCCATCAAAAAACCCTAATCCATGTGCGTCTTCTGGAAAATGTGAAGGCACCCAGTCTAATATGATTCCAACACCATTTTGGTGTAATTTATCAACCAAATATTTGAATTCTTCTGGATAACCAAAACGAGATGTAGGTGCGAAATATCCAGTAAGCTGATAACCCCATGAAGGGTCATAAGGATACTCCATTATTGGCATGAGTTCAACATGTGTGAAATTCATGTCTTTTACGTAGTTAACCAAATCATCAGCTAACTCGAAATACGACATGAAACGATTTTCTTCAACATGCTTTTTCCATGATCCTAAATGAACTTCATAAACCGAATAAGGCGCATCAATGGCATTATTCTTTTTACGGCTTTTCATCCAGTCTTTATCTTTCCATTTATAGGAGTCGTCCCAAACAATAGAAGCTGTACTTGGCGGATGCTCACAACGTCTAGCATAAGGATCTGCTTTTTCAGTTTTTATATCGTTATTGTGACTTTGTATTTTATACTTATATGTTGAGCCTTTCCCAACCATAGGAATAAAGCCTTCCCAAATACCACTTGAATCCCAGCGTACATTTAATTGATGTTCACCTTCCATCCAAAAATTAAAATCACCAACTACAGAAACCGCTTTGGCACTTGGAGCCCAAACTGCAAAATAGGTACCATCAATACCATCGACTGTAACTAGATGCGACCCAAATTTTTCATAAAGTCTGTAGTGTTTTCCGCTTTTGAATAAATCAATATCGAAATCTGTAAATAAGCTATAAGGTTTTACATGTGCCATAGTTAGTGGTTTATTATGTTAGAAATTCCTTTTAAAGGAATGACTGCCCATTGTGGTCGTGAATTGAGCTCGTAACCCAATTCATAAACTGCTTTTTCAAGCAAGCAGTATTTTAAAATAAATATTCGTTCTTGGTTGTATCCTAAATTTAAATTTGCCGCTTGTATTTCGGTTACATAAGTTCCTAAAAACAATCCGGTTAAATATCGATAAAACACTTCTCCAGCTTGAAATAAATCTTCCTGAGAAGCATTATAGTCTTTAAGGTTATTAAAAATTGTTCCATAAATGGCGTAATGAAAAGATCTAAATAAGCCCGCAACGTCTTTAAGTGCAGGTTGTTTTACTTTCCTATCTCTAATGGTACTTTCGGGTTCTCCTTCAAAATCTAGAATATAGAAATCGTTATTATGAACCAACACTTGCCCTAAATGATAATCGCCATGAATTCTAATGCGCTCACTTTTAAGTTTGGTCCAATCAAAAGATAAAAAGCGTTTTCTAATCTGGTTCTTTTTATCAAGAAACTCTTTGGCTAATTCTAAAGACAGACCGTCTAACTTATGAAGGTTATTTTCAATAATATTAAGTCTGTTTTGAAATTGATATAACATGCGATTTTTTAACCAAACAGTATAATCTCCATTAAAGTTGGTTGGCGTAAAGGCGGTCTCCTCAAACTCAGATCCTAAAGCAATATGCATTTCTGCAGTACGTTTTGCCAGTTTTTGAATTTTTAAAAACAAGCCTAATCCTACCCAATCTATAATTTGTGCGGGAATATCGTTAACCGATAAACGTTGATACAATTCGGTATTTGGTAACGTATTAATATCAATTTTTTTATGCTCAATATTTTGAAATACGGAATGAAACTCCCTCAACATATAGTCCCATGCATCGCCTTCATTTGGAATCATTTTTTGCATGAGCCCTATAGTAATATTGTTGTCTTCAGAATCAACAACATTAATACTACCTACATAAGGTGGTGTATTTTCAAATTCTTTCTTCTCTGATAAAAAACGAGACATTTCATAGTCTGGATTCTTATCAGCATATATTCTTCTAAAGAATTTTAAAACGTATTTTTCATTATAAACCAAGGAGGTATTACTTTGTTCTAGCCCCATGAATCTGGATGATTCATAAACTACACCATTAAGCAAATGACTTTTATGATACTGCACTTTAGTGGTGTCTTTTGGAAGCGCTGTGAGAATTCTCTCAAATACTAATTTTCTAAAAGATTCCAGGTTTACAGCATCAATAATATGCCCTTTTTGATTTTTAATACTGATAGGAAGAATTCTGTCTTTTTTAGCAAAATTCTCGTCGGTCACAAAAGCTATTGGTAAAAAGTAGTGTTGATAAAAAGCTTCAACAAAATTAACTTCCAGAATCAAGCCGAAGTATACTTCACCATCTTGCTGAATTTTAAAATATTCTGCTAATTCAATGTACTTGATGTTGCTGGCTTTACCACCATACCAACGCTGTTTCAGCATATAATCTCCTAAAACATCAGAAAGGAATGCCTTTACAAACGCCTTATTCTCTAATAATTGTTCCCAATTATCGTCAAAATTATAGGTTTGTATTATAGCCGTTTCTCCTTTCGTTTTAGTCATAGGCTATTTGTTTATTTCGAAAATATGGAATGGTAAAGTTGGGTGTAACTCAACAAAATTCCATTCTCCTTGCCAGTTGTAAGTACTACTGGTTATTAAATCTTTAACCTGAAATTGATGATTACCATCAATTCCTAAATCATTTAAAGGAATTTGAACGGTACCTTGTTGCATACCATAATCATCTAAACTAATAATGATTAATAACTCATTAGTTTTAGCATCGTTCCATTTGTAAAACGCCAATAAATTGTCATTCTCAATATAACAGAACTTAATATTATTTGTTTGTTGAAGCGCTTCGTTTTGATGTCTTAAATGATTGATTTTAGAAATAACAGTAGTTAACTTGTTTTCAATAGTCCAATCGTAGTACGTAAATTGAAATTTTTCAGAGTTATTATATTCTTCACGCCCTAACAGGGCATCGCTTAACATGTATTCATATACTGGACCATAAAGACCAATACTTGAACTTAAAGTAGCTGCTAATACATAACGCTGAATGTGTTTAGATTCATTTGCTCCTTGTAAATGGAAAGGATTTATATCTGGTGTATTAGGCCAAAAATTAGGCTGCATATACTCACGAGATTCCCCTTTGGTGAGCTCCTCTAAATATTCTGTCAATTCCTGCTTTGAGTTTCTCCAAGTGAAGTAGGTATATGATTGAGTGTACCCTTGTTTTGCCAATTGTTGCATTACTTTAGGTGCTGTAAATGCTTCAGCTAAAAAGATTACATCTGGATGTTTAGCTTTTACATTTTCTATAATCCAATGCCAGAAATAAAAAGGTTTGGTGTGCGGATTATCAACTCTAAATACGTTAATACCACAATCTATCCAGTAAAAAAGAGTATCTAAACATTCTTTCCAAAGCCCTTTATAGTCTTTACTTTCCCAATAAATAGGTAAAATATCTTGGTATTTTTTAGGTGGGTTTTCAGCATACTGAACCGTTCCATCAGGACGCCATTTAAACCAACTTGGGTGATCTTTAACCCAAGGGTGGTCTGGAGCTGCTTGCAACGCATAATCCATAGCTATTTCAATACCGTGTTCTTTTGCTTTTCCAATTAAAGATTTAAAATCTTCAATGCTCCCTAATTCTGGGTGAATGTCTTTATGACCACCGTGTTTGGAACCAATTCCCCAAGTAGAACCTACATCACCTTCAAAAGCTTCGGTTGTATTATTTTTACCTTTTCTATTTACTTCACCTATAGGGTGAATAGGGGGTAAGTACAGGGTGTCAAAGCCCATTTTTTGAACTCTTGGTAATAAACGTTCGCAGTCTTTAAGTGTACCGTGAACGCCTTCTTGTTCTGAGGCTGAACGTGGGAAAAATTCGTACCAAGTGCTAAACCTTGCTTTCTTTCTATCTACGTAAGCTTGATATTCGGCCGAAGTATTGGCCAAAATTTTCTGAGGATGTTTAGTGAAAATATGATGTAATCTTTCACTTTGCGCCTCAGTTATGGCTTCATCATAATTCTCATCATTTGCAAAAATATTGATGAGGTGATCAAAATAGAACGAATCATTTTGGTCAACATTATCCTTTATAGCTTTAAGGTATTCAATACCTTCTAATAATTCTGATGTTACATGCTGATTATCTTCAATCTTTCTTTCTATACCATGTTGCCAGTTAAGCGCATAGTCTACCCAAGCTTCTACCTTGTAGGTATATAATCCCTGTTTTTCAACAGTAAACGCACCTTTCCATTCGTTATTTACATCTAAATGTAAACGGGTTTCACTCCAATTTTTTTCATTTTCATGTTTATAGAGAATGGATGCTCCTAGAACATCATGTCCATCTGCCAGAATGTGAGCTTCAACATTTACTATTTCATTGACAACTCTTTTAATATAAAATTCACCGCCATTAATATTAGGCGACACATAATCTATAACAACTCTTCTTTGGTTTTGCATGGTATTTTGTTGGTTTTGAAGTGCGCAAAATTAGTAAATAAAGTCCATCTCTTCATTACTAAAATCACTGTAAACCTTACTATAACGTTTTCTTGTTAAGAAATTTATGTTATTCAATGACTGTATTCTTTGGAATTACTGCATCTTTTTTAATAACAACAATACCATCTTTAATACAATAAGTAGCCGTTTCTGTATCCTCTAGGTGAGATCCACCAAGAATCCTAACATCATCCCCGATGCGGCAGTTTTTATCAATTATACAGTTTTTTATAACACAACGTTCACCTACACCCATTAGGATTTCAATTTTTTCTGAAGCCATTTCCTCAAGTGTTTCGTAGGAATCGTTACCCATCATGTATGTATTGCTTATGCTAGAGTCTTTCCCAACTCTTGAACGAATACCTATAACAGATTTTTCAATTCTAGAGGCACTTATAATACATCCTTCAGAAATTACAGCTTTGTCTAAAACAGTTCCCGCAATTTTAGTGGTAGGAAGCATTCTAGCATGCGTGTAAATACGCCTATTGTTATCATAAAGATCAAACTGGGGGATATCATCTGTTAACCCTAGGTTAGCTTCAAAAAATGATTCAACGGTTCCAATGTCTGTCCAATATCCTTCATATTGATAACTTAGGGTTTTGTGCGAATCTATGGATTCTGGTATGATTTCTTTTCCAAAATCGTTGGTGTCAGGATTCTCCATTAGTTTAACTAATAAATCCTTGTTGAAAATATAAATACCCATGGATGCGAGATAGTTACGACCTTGGGCTTTCATATCGTCACTAACTTCTGAAGTCCATTCTGGAAGTAAACTCTCATCTGGTTTTTCAATAAAAGAAGTAATAACATTTTCGTTGTCTGCCTTAAGAATTCCAAACCCAGTAGCATCTTTAGCATTTACTGGGATGGTTGCAATAGAAATTTCTGCACCTGCCTCTTCGTGGGCTTCAATCATTTTATCATAATCCATTTGGTACAACTGATCACCAGATAGAATAAGAGCATATTCAAAGTCATTACCTAAAAAGTGAGGCATACATTGTCTTACGGCATCGGCTGTTCCTTGAAACCATGTTTTATTTCCTGGAGTTTGTTCTGCTGCCAAAACATCAACAAAAGCACTACTAAAAAAACTAAACTGATAGGTGTTTTTGATATGTTTATTTAAGCCAGCAGAATTAAATTGTGTTAACACATAAATACGCTTAATATCAGCATTAATACAATTAGAAATGGGAATGTCTACCAACCTGTATTTTCCAGCAATTGGAACTGCGGGTTTTGAACGTTTTTCTGTTAAAGGATATAACCTAGAACCTTGTCCGCCTCCTAGAATAATAGATAAAACTTTGTTATTTATCATAGTTGTAGTTTTTATGTAATTAGTTGTTGATGTTGTATATTTTAAATGAGCGATTTATAAAGCTCCTCTACTTGTTTAGCAATAGCCACCCAATCAAAATGCTCTTCAACACGTTTTCTTCCATTGACAGCCATTTTGTTTCTTAGAGCATCGTCATTAATGACTTTATTAATTCCTTCAGCTAAATCTCTTGAAAACTTATCTGGGTCGATTGCTTCGAAAGGAGCTGAATCTTGTTGCTCTAGAGTAATTAATATACCTGTTTCACCAGGAACTACCACCTCTTTTATTCCTCCAACCGCACTAGCTACCACCGCAGTATTACAAGCCATAGCTTCAATGTTTATAATTCCGAAAGGCTCATAAATTGATGGACAACAAAATACATCGGCATGAGAATATAGTTGAATAATCTCTTCTTTAGTAACCATTTTGTCTATCCAAATAACATTGTCTCTTGTTTTCTTTACCTCATTAACAGCATCTTCCATTTCCTTGCCAATTTCTGGCGTATCTGGGGCACCTGCACAAAGCACAATCTGAGTATCTGGGTCAATATATTTTATAGCGTTTACCAAATGAATAATACCTTTTTGCCTTGTAATTCTTCCAACAAAAAGCACATAAGGTTTTGTTTTATCAACACCATATGCATCTAAAGTTGATGTTTCGGTAGTGGTGACATATTGTTGAAGGTTAATACCATTATAAATAACATGTACTTTACTTCCATCAACATCAAAATGAGTTAAGATATCATCTTTAGTTTCTTCTGAAACTGCTATTACGGCATCAGCCATTTCTAAAGCTGTTTTTTCTACCCAAGAAGAAGCATCGTATCCTCTTCCTAGCTGTTCGCGCTTCCAAGGCCTTAAAGGCTCTAAGGAATGTCCTGTAACAACTAATGGCGTGCCGTAGCAAAGTTTTGCTACTATACCTGCAAAATGTGAATACCAGGTATGACAG
This sequence comes from Seonamhaeicola maritimus, assembly GCF_008056315.1. GTDB lineage: Bacteria > Bacteroidota > Bacteroidia > Flavobacteriales > Flavobacteriaceae > Seonamhaeicola > Seonamhaeicola maritimus. Next base: position 811,677 of record NZ_VRKQ01000010.1, read on the forward strand.
TGTACCACATCTGCATCAATTTCTTCAGCATTCATATGAATACCAGTACTTAAAGTTTGAAAAACCCCCTTTAACTTACTATTTGAGTTGTTAAAAAGTGGATTGTCATAAGGAAAGCCTTTTACATTGGTATTGCCGTTTTGTTCATCTTGATCACCGAAACATCTAACATCTACATTCATAAGTTTAGCAAGTTCAGCTGCTAAATACTCTACATGAACTCCCGCACCACCGTATACGTAAGGCGGAAATTCTCTAGTAAAAAAAAGTGCTTTCATAAAAGAATCCTCAAAATTAAGTTACAAATATTTTTTGCTTGATAAGTGTTAGTCTCTCGCCCTTTAAAGCTTAAGACGTGAGTTTATAAACATACAAAAATATTGTTAATAACTTTGTTGAAATCTCATTTTTGAGAAAAAAAAAAGATAATTAAGGATAATCGAAATTTTCATCAAAGAAATTCAATAAATACCGAATTTTACTTCTAATATTTAACTAAATTGAATAGACTCTTCTAGTAGGTACTGTTAGGGTTTTTGATAAAACAACCTGGTTTTCAAAGAAGGATTAATCATTCAACTTTAAAACGGCCATAAATGCTTGCTGAGGAATTTCTACATTACCTACTTGACGCATACGCTTTTTACCCTTTTTCTGTTTTTCTAAAAGTTTACGCTTACGTGAAATATCACCACCATAACATTTAGCGGTAACATCTTTTCTTAAGGCTTTAATGGTTTCTCTGGAGATGATTTTGGCCCCAATTGCTGCTTGAATTGGAATGTCGAATTGTTGACGTGGAATTAACTGCCTTAGTTTTTCACACATTTTTCTACCAATTGATTGTGCGTTGTCTGCATGTATTAAAGCTGACAATGCATCAACCGTTTGTGCATTCAATAAAATATCTAAACGAACCAATTTTGAAACCTTCATGCCTATTGGATGATAATCAAAAGAAGCATAGCCTTTTGAAACTGTTTTAAGTCTATCGTAAAAATCAAAAACAATTTCAGCTAAAGGCATTTCAAAGGTTAATTCAACACGTTCAGTAGTTAAATAGGTTTGATTGGTAATAAGGCCTCGTTTTTCAATACAAAGAGACATTACGTTACCAATAAAATCTGATTTTGTGATAATGGTAGCTTTGATATATGGTTCCTCAACACGATTAAGTGTTGATGGTTCTGGTAAGTCTGATGGATTATTTACAATGATAACCTCGTCCGGATCCCTATTTGTGTAAGCATGGTATGATACGTTAGGAACCGTCGTGATTACTGTCATATCAAACTCACGTTCTAAACGTTCTTGAATAATTTCCATGTGAAGCATTCCCAAGAATCCACAACGGAACCCAAAGCCTAAAGCGGCTGAACTTTCTGGTTGAAATACTAAGGAAGCATCATTTAGCTGTAACTTTTCCATTGAAGCACGAAGTTCTTCGTAATCTTCCGTGTCTACTGGATAAATACCCGCAAAAACCATTGGTTTTACATCTTCAAATCCTTCAACTATATTAGTGGTTGGTTTCGAAAAATCTGTAATAGTATCACCTACTTTAACTTCTTTAGCAGTTTTAATTCCTGTAATTAAGTAGCCAACATCCCCAGTTTTAACGCTTTGTTTTGCAACCTGATTTAATTTTAAGGTTCCAACCTCATCAGCATAATAATCTTTATCTGTGGCTACAAATTTAATATGTTGCCCCTTTTTAATTTCACCATTAAAAACTCTAAAGTAGGTTTCAATACCTCTAAATGTATTATAAACAGAATCGAAAATTAGTGCTTGCAATGGAGCATTTGGATCTCCCTCCGGAGCCGGAATTCTATCTATAATGGCTGCTAAAATATTGTCTACTCCAAAACCAGTTTTCCCACTAGCATGAATTACTTCTTCTGAATCACAACCCAATAGATCAACAATATCGTCAGTTACTTCATCTGGATTTGCACTTGGTAAATCTACTTTATTTAGAACAGGAATAATTTCTAAGTCATTCTCTAAGGCTAGGTACAAGTTTGAAATAGTTTGGGCTTGAATACTTTGAGCTGCATCAACAATAAGTAACGCTCCTTCACAGGCAGCAATAGACCGGGAAACTTCATAACTAAAATCTACGTGACCTGGTGTATCAATAAGGTTTAAAACATATTGCTCACCTTTGAATTCATAGTCCATCTGGATCGCATGACTTTTAATGGTAATACCACGTTCACGCTCCAAATCCATATTATCTAATAACTGATCTTGCTTTTCCCTATCCGTTACAGAACCGGTATAGTCCAATAAGCGGTCTGCCAAGGTGCTTTTACCATGATCAATATGAGCTATAATACAAAAGTTTCTAATGTTCTTCATCAATCTGTTACTTACTTCAATAGAGGCGCAAAGATACTCTATTTAATTAAAGATAAAAGTTAGTTTTTATTATCTGTAACTCCTATTGTTTATTAGCAACAAGATACAGATAATCTCCCAAGTTATTTTGGTATGATTTCATAACTTTTTTAATGTTACTGCTGTCAATATCCCTTCGTAAATTAGTTAGTCCGTATTCCACCTCTACTTTATTAGATAAATCTGAAAAAGATGAAATACCATGGCGAATATTTTCATCAAAATACAACTCAGGGCTTTCCTTACCACAATACAAAAACTTGTCTTCCAAATCAGGTTTGATAAAATAGGACTCTTTGTTTTTAATTTGAAACCCTGACTTTACTAAGTATTCTTTTACCAATTCTAAAGTAGGCATTTGAACCATGGAATCTTCTAGCATTTTAGGGAAATAATGATTTAACCAATAACCCTTCATTTGTTCTGGTGTTGATGTGAATATCACTAGGTTTCCATTAGGTTTAAGGACTCTGTTTAATTCTAAAAAGGCTTTTTTTAAATGATTCCAATGATGGACTGTTAAACTAGCAACAATACCGTCAATAGAGCTTGATTTTAAACCTGTTTTTTCAGCAGTTCCAATACGGTAATCAATGGAAGCATTTTTGCTACGGGCCTCTTTAAGCATTCTTTCAGAGGGGTCAATTCCCATAAAATGATAGCCTTTCTTTTGAAATTCATTCGTGTAATTTCCTGTGCCACAACCAATATCTAAATATACGCCGTCAGCTTCGGGTTGCAAGTGAAAGAGCATACGATTAACTAAATGGGCATCGGGCTTTCTAGTCTTGTTATAACCAACGCCTATTTTATCGTATTTAGGAATCATAAGTTAATCTTGCCATTCGGCAATAAATAAATTAGTATCTCTACCACCACCGTTATTTCGGTTTGAAGAAAAAGCTAAGTATTTACCATCATTTGAAAATACTGGAAAAGCATCAAAAGTTTTACTATGTGTTACACGTTCTAGGTTTTTGCCATCAATATCAATTAAATAAAGGTTAAAAGGAAACCCACGTTCGGCTTCAAAGTTTGATGAGAATAATATCTTTTTTCCTGACGGATGGAAAAATGGGCTCCAATTAGCATTTCCCAAATCTGTTAACTGTCGTAAATCACTACCATCGGCATTACAAATGTATAATTCCATTTCGGTAGGTTCTACTAAACCTTCAGCCAATAACTCTTCGTATTCCTTAATTTCTTGCTCGGTTTTTGGTCTTGAAGAACGAAAGATAATTTTAGCTCCATCTGGAGAGAAAAAGGCACCTCCATCATATCCCAGTTCATCTGTAATTTGGGTAACATCTGTTCCATCAAGGTTCATGGTGTATAATTCTAAATCGCCACTTCGAGTAGATGTAAATACAATTTTATCACCTTTAGGAGATACGGTTGGTTCTGCATCATAACCCTTTTCATGGGTTAATTGTTTCACAATATTACCTTCTAAGTCGGCTACAAAAATGTCAAAAGAATCGTAAACTGGCCAAATGTATTTCCCGTTTTTTCTTAAAGGAGTTTCTGGGCAGTTCTCATCAGCTAAATGCGTGGAGGCATAAATAATATGTTTATTGTCCGGAAGAAAATAAGAGCAAGTAGTTCTACCTTTCCCTGTACTTACCATAGGAGGTGCTACACTGTCAAAAGTGTCATTTAAATTCATTAAGAACATTTGGTCGCAACCAACATTCCATTTACTAAAATTAGATTGAAACACTAATTGCTTATCGTCAAAACTCCAATAGGCTTCAGCATTGTCACCACCATGAGTTATTTGTCTAATGGATTTAAAATGTTTTTCTCCCGGAAAGATTAAGGAATCTTTTATAACTTCAGTTTGAGTTTCTTCTTTAGAAGTAGATTTCGTTTCGTTTTTACAACTAGCGAGAGCAAAAATCAGAATGATAAAGCATATCTTATTCATAGTATTGACTAAATTTGTATACACGTAAATTTATAAAAATGAAATATTGTAGCCTACTTATTTTTTTAGCCGTTTTAATAGCATGTAAAAAACCTGCAGACGTTTCAATTAAGGATGATGTTATTTTCTTATCTGATGACAAATTAGAAGGCAGGCAGACAGGAACTAGTGGTGAAAAAGAAGCTGCCAAGTACATTGCTAATAGATTTGAAGAAATAGGAGCTAAGGCCAAAGGAACGGAAAACTATTTGCAACCGTTTACATTTCGGCCCAAAACGAATCCGCATCAAAAAGTAAAGTACAATGTAGAGGAAGGCGATAGCACTATTACAGGTATAAATGTGGTTGGGCTTTTAGATAATAAGGCCGAAAACACCATTGTTATAGGGGCACATTATGATCATTTGGGCTATGGTGCAGAGGGGTCTTTACACAGAGGTGAAAAGGCCATTCATAATGGAGCAGATGATAATGCCAGTGGAGTTGCCATACTTTTAGATTTAGCCAAAAAACTTAAAGAATCAAATACCAATAACAATTATCTATTTATCACATTTTCAGGTGAAGAAATGGGTTTATTAGGATCTAACTATTTTGTGAAAAACCCAACCATCGATACGAAAAAGGTAAATTATATGATTAATATGGATATGGTAGGTAGATTGAAAGCAGATAGCACCTTGGCAGTATATGGAGTGGGGACCTCGCCAATTTTTAAACAAACTGTAACATCAAATAATTCAAAATTTAAACTGATACAAAAAGAGTCAGGTATAGGCCCAAGTGACCATACATCATTTTATAATGCAGACATTCCAGTATTACATTTTTTTACTGGTCAGCATGAAGACTATCATAAGCCTACCGATGATTTTGAGAAATTAAATTACAAGGGCATGCAAACCATTTCTAACTACATTTTTGAAATCATTACAGATTTAGATGATAACGGAAAACTACCGTTTAGAAGAACAAAAAATGAAAGTGATGACACACCTAGGTTCAAAGTAGTTTTAGGTGTAGTGCCAGATTATATGTTTGATGGAAAAGGGATGCGAATAGATGGTATTTCTGAAGATAAACCAGCTCAAAAGGCCGGTTTGCAAAAAGGAGATATTGTTATAAAACTGGGTGATGCCGAAGTAACAGATATGATGACTTACATGAAAGCTTTATCAACTTATGAAAAAGGCAATAAAGCTAAAGTAGTGGTTGATAGGGATGGGCAGCAAATTGAGGCAGAAATAGAGTTTTAGATATGTCATTAGTTTTCAATACTTTTGCAGACCGATTTTAAATAATATGGTAAAGATTGATAACATAGAATTGCCTGATTTCCCGTTGCTTTTAGCACCTATGGAAGACGTAAGCGACCCACCTTTTAGAGCGCTTTGTAAGGAACAAGGAGCTGATGTTGTATATACCGAATTTGTATCAAGCGAAGGGTTAATTCGTAACGCAGCCAAAAGCGTTATGAAATTGGATATATATGAAAAGGAGCGTCCGGTTGGTATTCAAATATTTGGGGCTAATCTGGACAGTATGCTTCAAACTATTGATATTGTTGAAAAATCAAACCCCGATATTATCGATATCAATTTTGGGTGTCCCGTAAAAAAAGTGGTTAGTAAAGGCGCTGGTGCGGGTATTTTGAAAGACATCTGTTTAATGGAAAAACTTACGGCAGAAATGGTTAAACGTACTAATTTGCCTATTACTGTAAAAACCCGTTTGGGATGGGATCACGAGTCTATTAAAATTGTTGAGGTTGCCGAAAGATTACAGGATGTGGGGTGTAAGGCTATTTCTATTCATGGGCGAACACGTGCTCAAATGTATAAGGGCAATGCTGATTGGAAACCTATCGCAGAGGTTAAAAACAACCCTAGAATGCATATTCCAATATTTGGTAATGGAGATGTTGATACACCTGAAAAAGCTCAGGAAATGCGTGATAGCTATGGACTTGATGGCGCTATGATTGGACGTGCCAGTATTGGTAACCCGTGGTTTTTTAAACAAGTAAAACATTATTTTGAAACAGGTGAGCATTTATCACCAATTTCTTTGGCAGAACGCATTGAAGCAGCCAGAAGACATTTACAGATGTCTATTGATTGGAAAGGACCTGTTTTAGGAGTTTTTGAAACGCGTCGTCATTATACAAACTATTTTAAAGGTATTCCGCATTTTAAAGAATACCGTATGAAAATGGTAACCAGTGATAAAGCTGAAGACGTATTTGCAACCTTTGATGAGGTGTTAGATAAGTTTGCTGATTATCAGTTTACCCATTAATTATTTTGAATAAGTGCCTTCGTTATTCTTGCCGAAGCTATTTTTGAAGCTATTATTCCTAACACAGAAATAGTTAGAAATACTATTAATATATTTATAAACCGTATGCTTATAGGGTAGGCCAAAGTTGAGGTTATGTAGATTTTAAGCATATTTGGACCATAGAGTTGATTTACAGCAAGCAATAACGCTACCAATAAACCAATAATACCACCAACAATACTCATTAAACTTCCTTGATAAAAGAATATTTTTCTAACTTCCTTTACGGTAATACCCATATAAAACAGAGTGTTTAGACTTTGTTTTTTGTCTAACATCATCATTATAAGTGAGCCTATAACGTTAAAAAAAGCGATGATTAAAACTAGTGTAAATATGAGATATACTGCTAAATTTTCGGTATTTAGCATTTTGTAAAGCGCATCGTTTAATTGTGCTCTGTTCTTTATTAATACTTTATCTCCTAAAACAGATTGTATCTGTTCTTTAACAGCAGTTTCTTCAGCACCTTCATTTAATTTAAACTCAATGGCAGAGATTTGATTAGGCTCATAATTCAATAAGTTTTTTGCTAAATCTATAGAAGTGTAAACGTAGTTGTCGTTTAGTTTTTCGTTTATATAAAATACACCAACGTTAACGGCTCTTACTGTGCTAAAAGCATTTTTAATTGAAGTTATTTGTTTCTTTCCTGGTTTAGGTACCGAAATATTTAAGGTGGTAGTAAAATCTAAAACTCCAATAGATAAATCATTTGCAATACCCCAACCAGCTACTATTTGATTAGATTTTTGATCTATCCAACTGCCGTGGTCAATCTGAGACTCTATATCAACAACATCCTGATAATGCTTATCAACAGCTTTAATAGTTGCTAAACTTTTCTTCTCTTCAGAAGTAATTAAAACACGCTCTTCAATAATTTTAGAAAAAAGGACTATATCATCAATATCTTCCAGTTTAGAAATTTCGTCATCTGTAAGAAGGAATGATTTTCCAGAAATAGCTTCGGCTTTTAAATCTGGGTCAACAATATTCGAAAACTCCAAAGTAAAATCTTTTAAACCAGCAAAACCAGAAAGAACAATAAATAAGGATGCAGACCCAAAAATAACACCAATAAGTGCAATGTATGTTATAAAATTAATAGCATTATTTGAACTCTTAGAGCGCAGATAACGTTTTGCTATATATAAAGAGAAATTCAACTAAGATTTTTTTCTTTTATCAAGTAAATCTGGGTTTTCAATAGGGTTGTCTAAACCTTTTAAAGAACGTTCAATATTATCTATATATTCTAAAGAATCGTCAATAAAAAATTCTAAACTAGGCATTCTACGTAATTGATTTCTTGTTCGTTGCGCTAATTCATGCTTTATAGACGCCGTATTAGATTGAATACCTTCAACAAGTTCAGGGCCTTTATTGTTAGGAAAAATACTAAGATAAACTTTAGCCACAGACAAATCTACCGTTACTTTAACTTTAGTAACAGATATTAAAACCCCTTGTAATCCGCCTTGTGTAGCTGCTTTTTGAAGTACATCAACTAAATCACGTTGTAAAACGGATGCTATTTTTTTCTGTCTTTGACTTTCTTCCTCCATGTTTTCTTTTTTAAATACCCATTAAGAATGCGACGCTACAAAAATAGCGGATATTTAAGTATAATCACGTTTTTTAATTTACAAATTTCGTACCTTTCTATGAAAGAAGTAAGATGAATAAAATTGAACATATAGGAATTGCTGTAAAGAATTTAGAGCAGTCTAATGAGTTGTTTTCCAAACTATTTGGCGAACCCAGTTATAAGATTGAATCTGTAGAAAGTGAAGGCGTAAAAACCTCGTTTTTTAAAGTTGGAACCAATAAAATAGAATTATTAGAAGCTACTAAAGAAGATAGCCCAATTGCTAAATTTATTGAACGAAAAGGAGAGGGTATTCATCATATTGCCTTTGATGTTGATGATATTGAAGCTGAAATAAAACGCTTGAAAGATGAAGGTTTTATTGTGCTTAATGAAACACCGAAAAAAGGAGCCGATAATAAGCTGGTTTCTTTTTTGCATCCTAAAAGTACAAATGGTGTACTAATCGAGTTGTGCCAAGAGATAAAGGGTTAAAATATCTTGTAAGATTTTAAAATATGTAGTAATATTGCACACTCTTATTTAAAGAGGATTGCAATTTATTTGCAATGGGTCCTATAACTCAGTTGGTTAGAGTATCTGACTCATAATCAGAAAGTCCCTGGTTCGAGCCCAGGTGGGACCACCAAAAAGCCTAAGCTGCATTTGTAGTTTGGGCTTTTTCTTTTATTGAGTTAATAATCTGTTTCATTTCGGCATATCTTTTGTGGCTTATTTGGTTATAAAAACCGTTAAAAACTAGCCTATTATGAAATTCAAGATTGCCATATCCCTAGTATTTTTTTTAGCAATTATAAATGTTTCTTTCGCACAAAAGGACTTGGAGTGTAAAACCAAACTTTCCCTCTTTCATCCAGATGTAAAATCTAAGAACTTTGATAGAGCTTATGAGCATTGGAAATTTGTTAAAGACAGCTGCCCTGAATTAAGCATTGCTATTTATATAGACGGAGAAAAAATATTGAAAGATAAAATCAAAAGGGCGTCTGGTATTGACCAAAAAGGTTTTGTTGAAGCCCTTGTAGAATTATGGAAAACCCGTGAGGTCTATTTCCCGAATAGAACACCAGATGGTGAATATCAAGCAAAGACTTTTCAGATTATGTATAACTATAAATCTGTTCTTAAAAAGTCTAATGATGAATTGTATAATGGATTTGACAAGGCGTTTAACACAGATAAAAAAACATTCACAAACCCCAAAAGTTTATACACCTACTTTTCATTGGTAGTAACCTTGAATGAAGAGGGTAAAAAAACTCTAAAGGAGGTTTTTGATAAGTATGATGATGTTAATGAAAAAATAGAAACCGAGGTTAAGAATTACTCTATTAATTTGAATAAACTAATTGAAAAAGATGACCAAAATATTGTATTAACTTTAAAAGAAAAGCAGCGTAAGGCATCATATGAAAGTTATTTAAAAAATTACAGTTTAATTTCTGAAAACATGGCTAAACTACTTGATAAAAAAGCTGATTGCCCAAACTTAATTCAACTATATAACCGAGATTTTCAAGCCCATGAAAATGATTCTATTTGGTTGAAACGAGCGGTGAGTAGAATGTATTATAAAGAATGTACCGAGGATGAATTATATGAAAAATTGGCCATAGCCTATGATAAAGTTGCGCCTTCTGCAGATACTAAGTTTTTTGTTGCGTTAGTTCTTTTGAAAAAGGGAAAGACCAAGGAAGCAGAGAAGTATTTAGCTCAGGCTTATGAGTTGGAAACAGACTCTTTCAAAAAATCAAATTTAGCTTATAGAATAGGCTTGATTTTAAAGAAAAGAAAAAGTTATACAAAAGCCAGAAACTATTTTAGAAACGCTTTAAAACTAAACCCTTCAAGCGGGAAACCTCATTTGGCTATTGCCGACATGTACCATGACAGCGCTAACAATTGTGGAGATATTCCTTTTAATAAGAGGGCTGTCTATTGGTTGGCAGCTAAAGAAGCCAGAAAAGCATCGAAAGTAGATCCTACCATAAGAAATGACGCCAATAAATTCATTAAAAGATATGAAGCCTTAGCTCCTAGTAAAGAGATGATTTTTATTTGTGGGTGCTCAGGTCAAGTGATTAAAATTTCTTGTTGGATTCAGTCTTCTATTATTGTTCCAGAAATAAAATAGGTGGTCTAGCTAAATTCATCAAAAAACATCAAGGTTTTTTCAACGTGTTTTATCCAATAAGGCCATTCGTGACCTCCCTCAAATTCTTCATAAATGTGCTCAATATTTAATTTATTGAGTTCTTTGTGAAGTAATCTGTTAGGCTTTATAAGTTCATCTTTTACACCACAATCAAACCTTAACTTAGGTAATCTGTTTTGATTTGATTTAATGCAATCAATGACATCCGGCAAATCATTATTATTAGTGTATTCCTCAAGAGGTTCTTCAACAAAAAGCGTCATTTGCTCTAATTTGGTAATGGAACTATGACCAGAAATAGCCTTGAATTTCTCAGGGAATTTTGCTCCTAAACTTAAAGCGCCATAACCACCCATAGATAAACCACCAATACATGTTGAGTTTGAGTTTTTAGCCTCAGGAATATTCTCTTTTATTGCGATTACCACATCATTTACAATCCAATTATCAAAGTTTTTGGAATGGTGTGAATAATAGGCGGATCCATCACCCCAAAGTCCATCAGAAGGCATGGCAATAATAGCTGGTTCAATGGTTTTATTATTTATTAATTTTTCAGCAACTTTATGGGCGCCGCCTTTCAAAGCCCAAATCCAAGCACTACCGTAAACACCATGTAATAGAATATAAATAGGAAGGTTGTCAATGTCTTTATCTACCTTTGGAACATATAGGCATATATCCCCTCTACCTTCAAGGTTTGGGGTTTTAACAGTAAGAAAACGTAATCCTTGTGATTCAAAAGGAGCATCTGATAATTCTATGGTTCTAAAACTTGACGACATGGATTTATTTTACAATTAATGATGTGTTAGTACTATTTAAATTTTTTGATTTCACCGAAATACCAATAGCTCCTTCATTATTAGATTTTACAAAAATCACAGCTTGACCATTAAACAATCTTCTTTCAGGCTTTGATAGGTTTTGCACATTAGTCGGATCTCCATTGCCAGATGCTAAAAATGTTGCTGCTCCGTTAACTTCAATATGCATATTTTCATTGTATAGAACACATATATTATCTTCCTTATCTACAACCGAAACAATATACACAGCAACTTCACCTTTATTTAATGTTGGTACTTCGCTTTCAATTTTAATACTATGTGGTTCTCCAGAAGTTACACGTTTCGTCTGGCCTACCTTTTCCCCCTTCTTATCATAACCAACAACTACAGCCTCACCAGGCTCATAAACAACATTTTCCCAAACTATAGCATAAGCCTTTAATTGGGCTAAGGTAGTCCCTCCTGAAGCTTCTTTTTCTATGTTTTCAGCTAAAAACTCTGGAACCTCTTGTTTTTGCTTGGTTTTAATGCCATAACTTTTTCCATTTACAAATAATTCAGCTTTTTCATAAGTTGTATAACAAACTACAGGAATTTCTTTCCCCTTCATTTCTGGCAATGTCCAATGCGGATAAAAATGTAAAACTTCTGCCTCCTCATTCCATTCACTTTGATACAAATAGAATTTATCCTTTTCCATTCCAACCATATCAACAGGCGCAAAATAAGAGCTTCTCGATTTAGCCGTATGATAAGGTGAAGGTTCTCCTAAATAATCATAACCTGTCCAAACAAATTCGCCATAAACAAAATCATTATAATCTTGAGAAGCAAATTCTTTATAAGGTGAATATCCCCAAGGCACATTAGTGTTTTCATAGTTACCTGGCTGCCCATCAGGATACAATTCTGTATTAAGAGATGTACCTCTCTTTGTTTGAGCGGTATCAAAATTAACTGGAAATTTATACGAATTTCTCGTACTCAATGACCCTCCAGTTTCACTGGCATAGAATTTTAAATTAGGATAATGCTCTCTAATTTTATGATAAATCCCAGGTTTGTAGTTAAATCCAGCAACATCAACTGTTGAAGCCATTCCACTTTGTAATGCGTTATTAGCCGAATTAAATCCAGCGGTAGTGGCACGGGTAGTATCCAGAGTCTTAACAATATCATTTAAATATGAGGTGATATCATTAGGGTCTTTTTGATATTGTTCCATAATTTCATTGCCAATACTCCACATAATAACACTTGGGTGATTTCTATCACGCAAAATCATATCTGTTAAATCTTTTTTAGCCCATAAATCAAACTGTTTAGAATAACCGTTTAGCACCTTTCCAATCTGCCATTCATCAAAAGCTTCATCAATTGCTAAAATTCCCATTTCGTCACAAATATCTAAAGCTTCTGGTGCAGGAGGATTGTGTGAAAATCGAATAGAATTCACACCCATCTCCTTCATCTTTTTCATTTGACGCACAAACAATTCCTTATGAAAAGCAGCACCAACCGGCCCAAAATCATGATGCATGTTAACACCTTTAAATCGCACTTTTCTATCATTTAAATAGAATCCGTCTAATTCAAAACGAATACTTCTAATTCCAAATGGCGTAGTATAAGTGTCAATTATTTTTCCTTCTTTTAAAATGGATGTTTTTAAATTGTACAAATGTGGAGTTTTTATATCCCAAAGCTTCGGCTTCTTTATTTTAAAATCCTCTGAAATTTTCTGCTCACCATCAATCTTAATTTCTTTTGAGCTTTTGGCAGCAATAACACCCTGTGGAGTAAAAACTTCATTTACAACAGTGCAGTTCCCTTCTCCTAAAATTTCTAAATCTAAATTAACGGTTGCACTCTTTTTAGTAATTACGGGTGTTGACACAAAAGTTCCCCAAGTTTTAACATGTGTTTTATTTGTTTTAACAACAGACACTTTTCTGTATAAACCGGCTCCAGGATACCAACGTGATTGACTACTAAAGTTTTCAAGTCTAACAGCAATAACATTATTATCTGGAGTTAAATGTTTTGTGATATCAAAATAGAATGAAATGTAACCAAATGGCCTCTCACCAACATAATTTCCATTAACATAAACCTTGGCGTTACTCATGGCGCCATCAAACATTAGTTGAACTTTTTGTTCTAAATCTGATGCTGAAACTTCATAGTTTGTTCTATACCAACCAATCCCTACATACGGTAAAGCACCGGTTCTACCTGTTCTATATTTTGGTTTAGTTTCGCCATCTTGAATCACCATGGTTAACTGGATGTCATGCGTAAAATTAAAATCTTCCTTTACCGCCCAATCATGTGGTATGGTAACAGAATCCCAATTTTCGTCATTGAAATCCTTCTGAAAAGCACCTCCGTAATCATAATTGGTAAACTTCCAATTTTTTAATAATTCTATTTCTTGTGCAGGCAATATTGAAAGCCATAAAAACACAATGGGGTAAATGATATATTTCATTAGTTTGTTTTTTTAATTGAATACAATAACGCCTTTAGCATTTCTACCAGCTAGCATATCGTCAAATGCTTGCTGTAAATTTTCAAGAGGATATGTTCTTGTTATCATTTCATCCAACATTAAATCACCCTTATCATAAAGCGAAACCAATTTAGGGAAATCTATTTGAGGTCGACATTTTCCATATAAGGGATTGATATATATTTTATCCCATTCAAACAAATTCATATCAATAGTAATTTCCTCTTCAATGCCACTTACTTGAACAGCAGTTCCAGCGTTTCTTATCATAGCTAAAGGCGCAGCTCCTAAAGCAGGTACCGCAGTACATTCAAAAGCATAATCAGCTCCTCTTCCATCGGTCATTTTTTTTACTTCTTCAGCAGCTTGCATTAATCCAACATCTTCTTTATTGGCTTTTATGGTGTGTGTAGCTCCGAATTGTTTTGCCATTTCCAGACGTTCTTCGTTAATATCGATAGCAATGATTTTAGAAGCTCCAGACACTTTAGCGCCTTGAATAACGTTTAACCCGACACCTCCAGTACCTAAAACAACAGCAGAACTTCCTGCGGTTAATTCTGCTGAATTTACTACAGAACCATAACCTGTCATTACACCACAACTAATTATACTTGCCGAAGGCATAGGCATATCACTATCTAGCTTTACACAAGCTGATTCTTTTACTAAAGCATATTCTGCAATGGTTCCAATATTGAAAGAACGTTCTATAGGTTTATCATTCCACATCGAACCTTCTAAATGCGGATGTCCGGGAGTGTATCCATTCCCACCAGCTGTAACGGGTGAATTATTTTCACAAATATGTTGGTTACCTTCTTGACATTGGAAACACTTCATACAAGGTGTAGCCCAGTTTAAAATAACTTTATCTCCAACTTTTAAATCGGTTACTTTACTACCTATTTGTTCTACTACCCCAGCACCTTCATGACCTAGTACAATAGGTTTGCCCCAGTTTAGAGAATCGTGGTCCGTATGACATAAACCAGCTGCTTTTATCTTTACAACTATTTCATCAGCTTTAGGTTCAGCGATTGTAATAGTATCTATTATAAATTTACCATCTCCTGTTGCAATGGCACTTTTTGAAATGATTGACATAGTTTTATTTTTTATTCAGCTAAAAAGCTATTTGGTTTAAATGGAATGGTTAAATCTGCTAATTTCAATTTATCTAGTTTTTGCCCAGATTTAATAAAACGAGTGCCTAACACAAAGGCTTTGGCAAAATTTACAGCATCAACAGCAAGCAATTCATCATCTTTAAAATACCATGCTGAAAAACTGTTTTCAGCTTCTTCATTTCTAATGACAATGTCGGTATAGCCTTTAGAAAGTCCTACCATTTGGAGTTTAACATCAAACTGATCTGACCAAAACCAGGGAATGGTGTCATACACTACTTCTTCTCCGCACATGGTTTTAGCAGCAACTTTTCCTTGGTCAACTGCGTTTTGAACCGACTCTAAACGAAGGTAGCATTTAAAATGTGGATTATAATGATAAGTGCAATCTCCAATGGAATATATATTTTCATCATTGGTTCTAGCCGTTTCATCTACCTTAATACCATTTTCAATATTTAATCCGGTCTCAGTAGCTAATTCAGTATTAACTCTAATGCCAACACCAACTACTATTAAATCTGCTTCAAATTGAGTACTATCATCACAAACCACAACATTAGTATCACCTTCTTGTTCAATAGAAATCACATTTTTACCAGTAAGAACTTTCACACCATTGTTTTCATGTAGATCAGTAAAAAACTCTGACATAACTGGAGCAGTTACTCTAGCTAAAATGCGTTCTTCACGCTCCAAAACCACTACCGATGCGCCTAATTTTCTTAGCGAAGCAGCAGTTTCTAAACCAATGTATCCACCGCCTATAACAACAACTTGTTTTTTACTGGAGGTGTTGAATGCTTTTCTAATATTAACAGCATCTTCAGCTGTTCGCATGTGGTACAAATTTCTAGCTAAATCAATGCCTTTAATAGGTGGGATAAACGGTCTTGCACCTGTGGCAATAACCAATTTATTATAATATTGGACGGAACCATCACTTAGAGAAATAAATTTACTATCACGATTGATACTCTCAACAGCTATACCCAGTTTTAACCTTACGTTATCTATTTCATAATTTTCCTTTGGAAATAGTAAACTCTGTTCGGTTCCTTCTTCACTTGTTAAATATGCTTTTGAAAGTGGTGGACGATGATAAGGGAATTCCTTGTCAATATCATAGAGTATAATGTCTCCTTCCCAGCCTTCTCTACGAAGATTAAAAGCAAAATTTACACCCCCATGACTTGCACCAATAACAACGCAAACCTGACCATTGGTTGTTGTGCTCATGTTAATCTATTTAGCAACCGTCAATTCAAGACCGTCAAGGTCTTCACTTACTTTTATCTGACAAGAAAGCCTGCTATATTCACTAACATTCTCATCAAACTCTAGCATGTCATTTTCTAATTCGTCAGGAGCTCCCGTAAGATTCCATTGTTCAGGTTTAACATGCACATGACAAGTAGCACAAGAACAAACGCCACCGCAATCACCATCAATTCCTTTAATCTTATTTTGAACTGCTAATTCCATTACAGATCCACTAGTTCCCTCAACTGTTTTTGTTTTTCCGTCGCTTGTAATAAAAGTTATTTTCGCCATATTTATATTATTTAGTGTTTTATTTTAAAGTTTATTGAATTTTACATTAATACTATCATAACCTACTTTACGTTTAAATTCGT
The DNA here is from genome assembly GCF_008056315.1 of Seonamhaeicola maritimus. GTDB lineage: Bacteria > Bacteroidota > Bacteroidia > Flavobacteriales > Flavobacteriaceae > Seonamhaeicola > Seonamhaeicola maritimus. The sequence continues at coordinate 828,187 of NZ_VRKQ01000010.1, forward strand.
CGAGGTCTTCTATATTTTCTTTACAATCTAAAATCTCCATTGATTTCACTTTTTGAGTAAGTGTAGTCAATAATATTTTCATGATTTGACGCGCATGAGTAGCACCTAAACAATTGTGAGTTCCAAATCCAAATGCTACATGTGGATTTACTTTTCGGTCTAAAACTACCTCATTAGCTCTATCGAAAACCCGTTCATCTCTATTTGCAGAAGCCCAACACATAGAAATCCTACTTTGTGCTTTCACAGCATGCTCGCATACTTGGGTATCTTCAGTTACTACTCGTCCCATTTGTGTTAATGGTGAAAAATAACGAATTAATTCTTCAATTGCTGTATTCATTATTTCTGGTTCAGCACGTAGTCTATCCAATGATCCCGGATGATCGGCAAAATAAGCTATAGAATTAGTAACTGCATTAATAACGGTATCTCTGCCACCAGCAAAAGTTAAAATCAGAACACCTTTAACTTCTTCTTTAGTCATTTTTTTTCCGTTAACTTCAGAAGCTAGTAAAACAGAATATAAATCATCACCAGGATTAGCTATAGCTTTATCTATTTGAGCATCAATATAATCATAAAGTATATTGGCTTTATCACCATCTAGTGCGGTATCTTCACTTCTAAATACATGTGTTCCCCAAGAAATCCATAAATCAGCTTCATCGTAAGGAATGTTAAGTAATAAAGTAAGTGCTCTAGACTGCAATTTTAATGAAAACCCTTCAACAACTTCAATGACACCCTTATCTAAGGCTTCATCAACAACTTCATTAATGATTTCAGATAAACTTGCTTGATATGATGACTCTAATGGTCTTTTAAACCAAGGGTCAACCAAATCTCTGTAACTTTTATGTTCTGGAGGATCCACTTCAAAAGGAATTTGACGAATCTCTCTAATATGAACTTCGGAAGGCACCACAATACGACCAACTTCCTCTCCACCAGATTGGAATGTTTTCCAATTATGGGCACATTTACGTACATCTTTATGACCAAGAACCATTTTAACCGGATCGTTTTGGTCATTCATTTCACCAAATCCTTTGCCTTCCCTTGCCTCCTTAAATGGGTCTGAAATTGTACTTTTTTTCATCTACTTTTCTCTTTTAGTTTTGAATAGTTTTTTAGTGAATTTAGCGCGAACAAACTTTCTAGGATACAAATATTGACATTAAATAAATATGATAATTATCTTATTTTGACTAATAAGTAAACTATTTTGTATAGATTTTCATATTTTGGACAAAAATATGGCATAATAAGATATGAAACCGGTTCTGGAAAAAATAAAATTAGGAGAAAAAAAGTCCATTTTGGCCTATAAATATACTGGTGAAGACTTTGATGCACCTTGGCATTTTCATCCACAACATGAGCTAACTTATATAACAAAAAGTACGGGCACTAAATTTATTGGTGATTATGTTGGATCATATCAACCTGGAGAATTGGTTTTATTACGTTCTTACTTACCCCATTGTTGGAAAAATTTTCAAGATCAAGAAGCACCTGAATCAATTGTATTACAATGGAACAAAGGTATTTATTCAAGGGTGCCAGAATTAGATAATTTGTTTATTATGCTTAAAGCCGCTTCTAGGGGGATTTTGTTTAAATCGCATGATATTAATCATTTAAGACCTAAAATTGAAGCTTTATTACATGTTGAAGACTATACTTTATACCTTGATTTGTTAGAATTACTTTTGGCATTATCCAAATGTAAATTCACCTATTTATCACATGCGAGTTTTGAAGATGATATTCCAACGGAATACGGTAGCAGAATGACCAAAATTCATGAGTTTTTAGAAGCGAATTATTCAAGAAAAATCTTCTTAAAGGAGTTGGCTGATTTGGTGAATATGTCTGAACATTCATTTTCAAGATTTTTCAGTAAAATGATGGGGAGACCTTTTTTCACTTTTTTAAATGAATACCGTATTAATATAGCTAGCAGAATGTTAATTGATACGGACTGGTCTGTGGCTCAAATTGGGTTTGCATGTGGCTATGAATCCTTACCATTTTTTTATAAGCAATTTAAAAAAGTGAAAAATGTGACACCTAACAAGTACAGAAGCAAACATTTAATTTAACTTTTTACTATAATTTTTAATATTATTAGCCTTCTAACTAAATAGATTTTGGCTATTGAACATTTCTTCTATGAAAGAGCACTTTTGTTGCTACGTATAGTGGTTTGTGTAGTTTATGTCAAGTTCATTTTTTTCAATTTACTTGTGTTTTAGGTTATTTTAGCGGTTACCCAATAAAATTAAACAGGAATCTAAACGGTTATAATGAAAAGAGCTTTACTTCACTTTTTATCAATTGTATTTTTAATATCATTTCCCGCTATTTCACAAACCAATGTAGATGTTAACTTTAATGTAAAACATACGGTTGGAGAGGTAGATACCTTTCAAAGGGAAAAATTCATTACAATTCACGCCAACCAAACTGAAAATGAATGGGAAGGTGATAATTTTACCGCAGATTTAAGAGATCATTTTTTAAATGGCTATGATGTTTATTTGGGTAGAGACACTGGTGGTATCACTTGGAATCTAAACTTTATGCCTGAAGACCCTACTAGACCAGGTTTTGCAGATCCTGCTCAAATAGCATCTAAGGGATTGAACTCCAGAAATAATTACGCTTCAAAAACACATCTACATGCATATGAAGCCAGAAAATTGAATCATGTAATAGCTGCCCAGTTACATCCATTTTGGACTGGAGAAAGCCAAAGAGCAACCAGTAATACAGGGTGGAAATTAGCAAGCCCTACAGCTACGGGTGAATATATGGGGCGTTACTTTAATGAATTTCATGGAGGCAATGGACAACCTGAACCAGATTGGGTTGAGGTTATTAATGAACCTGCCTATGAAGCTTTAGGAGGAAAGAGTAATTATACTAATTCCCTGCAAGAAATTGCAGATTTTCATGTAGAGGTTGCAGATGCCATTCGAGCCCAAAATCCTAATTTAAAAATAGGAGGTTATACAGCTGCTTTTCCTGATTTTGAAACCGGTGATTTTCAAAGATGGCTAAATAGGGATAAGCTTTTTGTTGATGTGGCTGGTGAGAAAATGGATTTTTGGTCATGGCATTTATATGATTTTCCTGTTTTTGGAGGTAAGATGGACTTGCGTTCAGGAAGTAATTTAGAAGCAACATTTGATATGCACGATCATTATAGTATGCTAAAGTTAGGTAAAACCAAACAATATGTCATTTCGGAATACGGAGCTCAAACTCATGATTTGAGAAATGATGCTTGGAGTGCTTATAGAGATTGGTTATTTATTAAAGCACAAAACTCTATGATGATGTCTTTCATGGAAAGACCAGATGCCATAGCCATAGCTATACCTTTTACAATTGTTAAAGCAGAATGGGGTTTTAACAACACTCATAATGTGCCTTATGGAGCCCGTTTAATGCGAAAATCTAACGAACCTGCGAGTTATACAGGTCAATGGGTATACACAGATCGTGTTAAGTTTTATGAATTGTGGCAAAATGTAAAAGGAACCAGAGTTGATACCAAATCGGATAATTTGGATATTCAGGTTGATAGTTATGTTGATGGCGATAAAGCTTTCATAATTCTTAATAATTTATTATTTACTGATGAAGAGATTAATCTCTCAATGTTTGAGTTAGGTGAAAAAACCATTTCTTCAATACAGAAAAAGCATTTATATCTTAGCGGAGATGCTCCTGTTTTTATAGATGAATCAATACCAGTAAATACTTCCTCTGTTACTTTGAGTGCAGAAAGCACAATGATTTTAGAAATTGCTTTTGATGAGTCAATAACCATAGATGAAACAAATGAAGAAGTTAAATATTATGCTACCGAATATTTAAAACCTATCTCAGCAAATCAACCTATAACCTTTCAAGTAAATGATGTAGTAAAAAACACTTATGGTGAAACAATACTAAGAGTTGGTATTGGAAGAGATCACGGAAAAGATTTAAAACCTATTATAAAAGTAAATAGCTCTGAGATAAATGTACCAGATAATTGGAGAGGTTATAATCAAGCAGATAAAGGAAGATTTTTTGGAACATTGGAGATTCCTATTCCTTTCGGTTTGTTAAATAATGACAATACAATCACCGTTGAATTTCCAGATTCTGGTGGTCATGTAAGTAGTATAATTTTACAGGTGTTCAATTTCAGTAGCAATATTAGAGAAATTAACCCATCTCAAATGCCATCAAGCAATTACAGAATTAAGGGAACTAGTGCCACTTGTATTGGTGAAAATAATGGCGCTATTAATATTGTGACATCATTTAATCAAAATTATAAAGCTACTGTATCTGGTCCTGATGGTTATAATGAAATTTTTGATTTTACTAATACCTTAGACACTCAAGGTTTAAATCCTGGCACCTATAATATAGTTATTACAGTTCCGGCTTATCCAGAATATGATATTGAATTTGTGGTTGAAATTGGAGAACCAGAACCACTTGATGTTACCTCTAAAATAAGTGATTCAAAAAATGCCTTGACTCTGAACCTGGGAGGAAGCGAGAATTATTACATTGACCTTAACGGAAGAGAAATTCAAACTAGTTCCAAGACAATCACCTTAGACTTGATAGATGGCGCTAACAAATTAAAGGTTAGAACAGATAAAGATTGCCAAGGTATTTATGAAGAAATCTTCTTTATCGATAAGTCATTCTTTTTGTTTCCAAACCCTGTTAAGGAAGAATTAACAGTTGTAGTCTCTGATGAATTAATGAATTCAAAAGCACAAATTTACAATGTACTAGGAACTCTTGTTAAAGAATTATCTATTTATAAGTCTCAAAATAGAATATCAGTAAACAATCTTAAACAAGGCATATATATAATCACTTTTGAAAAAGATAAAAACAATGTGGGGTTCTCGAAATTCGTTGTTTATTAATAATCATAAACTAGACATATCTGTAAAAAGCACTAGTTAATTGACTTTACACAAAAGCACAAATAACTTTTATTTGTGTACAGTGAAAACCCATATAAACACGATATTTATATGGGTTTTTTAATAGTTAAAGCATAAGTTTGTTAGTTATAAATCACCCCTTATTGACTTTACATATTCTTCTATTCATCAAAAATTACCTTATATTAGCCTTCACCACTAAACTAAACGCAATATTTAACAGCTATGAATGCCATACTCAAAACAATTGTATCTGTATTATTGGTAAGCATTACTCCTATTGTCTATGCCTCAACCACTTTTATTCAAAATGATTCTATTAGACAAAAAGCAAAATATTTAAGTAATAAGGCTAATGAAATAAGGCATAAATACCCCGACAGCTCCTTAGTATTATTTCAAAAAAGTTATGAAGAATTATTAAAATCCGGAGATACTATTGAAGCAGTCAAAGCTTTAATGTCAAAGGCAGATATTTTTGAAAATAATGCCAATTATTCAAAATCATACGATGCCTACTGGAATGCTTTAATGTTAACCGACAACCTTGATAATAAAACCATTAAGTCATTGATTTATCATAGACTTGGCAGGGTTTATAGTTATTACAAAAGGGAAGATGAAGCATTAAAATATTTGAACAAAGCATTAGAGATTCAAAAAGAACTAGTAAAAAAAGAGGTTGTTAACAAAAGTTTCCTTGTTCCGTATTATTATTTTATCACCTCTACTAATAGGGAATTAGGAAATGTAGAGATAGCAAAAAAATATCTAGATAGTTGCTACATGTTTTTGCCTAAAGATGATACAGGGTTTAATAGGGAATCTATTGATTTCGAGAAAGTATTTGTTCTTTCCGAAATGCAGCAGCCTGAGAAGGCTTTAGAAGTTGCCCATCAAATTTTGCCACACTTTGAGAAGAACAATAGACCATATTTAGTACTTATTTACAAACAAATTGGAGACATTCATTTGAAAATGGATAACCTTAATGAAGGTGAATTATACTACAATAAAGCCCTTGAAATTTCTAAAGAATATAATTCGCATATAGATTTTACGCCCTTGGTTTATGAGAAATTAACAGAATTATTTTTGAAAAAAAACAACTACCCAAAAGCTTTTGAAAATTTAAAGATAGCTAAAGAATTAGATCGAAAGTTTTTTGACAGCAGAAGTTCTAACAATCAATCCTTATTAGAAATTAAGGACTCTTACAGATTAGAAAAGCAAAGACAGGAGCAACAAATTCAGAAGCAATATTTGAAACAACTGGAGCAAGAAGAAAAAATTGGAAATCTGCAAAGAATTATTTTATTAGTATCTGTAATTTTTATTGCTATTATTGCCTTTGTTTATGTGAAGCATTTAAGAGCTAAACATAAAGCTGAAAAAGTACTTATCAGGAAAAATCAAGAGCTTGAAAATAAAAAAACTCAGGAACTATTAGAGTTAAAAAATAAAGAATTAGCAGCATCTGCCTTACAGCTAATTGAAAAAGATGAATTTCTTAGAACTCTTAAAGATAAAGTAAGAGGTAAAGACGAAAAAATTAAAGTTCATGAGGTAAATAAAGTGCTTCGTTCTATTTCTGTTAGCAACAATCAGAATTGGGAAGAATTCAAATTGCGTTTTGTAGATGTTAATAAAGATTTCTATAATAAAGTCTTTGAAAAATACCCCAACCTTAGTCAGGGAGATCAAAAAATATGTGCTCTAATAAAACTTAATTTTTCAAGCAAAGAAATGGCACGATTACTAGGCATTTCTGTAGAATCTGTTCATACTTCTAGACATAGAATTAGAAAAAAGATGAACCTTCCTAGAAGCGTAAATCTAGAAGATTTTATCAACTCATTATAATAGATAAATACTCTAGGACAACCTGTTATACATTGTAAAAAATGACTGTATAGTTTTTGTCTAGTTAATGCATGGGTAATCCCTATTTCTTTACGCTAAATTTGAGGAGCCATGCTTTTTAGCAAAAACAACTAAACAATGTCAAGTAAACAATTATTCACTATCCGTATTGCAGCTATTGTGGCCTTGGGTGGATTCCTTCTCGGGTTTGATGCATCTGTGATTTCTGGAGTAGTAAAATTTATTGAACCAGAATTCCAATTAACTAAAATACAATTAGGCTGGGCAGTAAGTTCTATAACTTTAACTGCTGCTTTTGGTATGATAATAGCCGGCCCTATGAGTGACATATATGGTAGGAGAAAATTATTAAAATATGCCTCCATACTGTTCACTATATCCGCCATAGGATCTGCTTTGTCTGGAACTTTCTTTTGGTTGATTATTTTTAGAATGATAGGCGGTTTAGCGGTTGGTGCGGCTTTAATTATTGCTCCCATGTATATTGCTGAAGTTGCCCCTCCAGAAAAGCGTGGGCAACTAGTTTCTTTTAATCAGCTAAATATTGTTATCGGTATTTCAATAGCATTCTTTACAAATTATTTAATCCTTAAATGGGGAAGTTCGGGTGCAACTTGGGCAGAAAATATTGGTATGGACAAATGGAATTGGCGCTGGATGCTCGGTTTAGAGGCGCTTCCTGCTATATTATATTATTTGGGTTTATTAATTGTTCCCCGAAGCCCACGTTGGTTGATGACAAAAGGCAAGAAAGAAGAAGCCATTAAGGTTATGAAAAAAATAGTTTCTGATGAGGAGGCAGAAATTCAAATTAAAGATGTTGCCCAGAGTATTTCTGAAGATCAGAATAAAGAAAAATCTAAACTAGGAGACCTTTTTAAAAAATCAATGAAAAAGGTTATTATAATAGGGCTTATTGTAGGGATCTTTCAGCAAATTGTTGGAATAAACGCTGTATTATTCTATGCGCCAATGATTTTTGAACAAACTGGTATTGGTACAGATGCCTCATTTGTTCAAGCAGCTTTAGTTGGACTGACAAATCTTGGATTTACTATTGTTGCTATGTTAACCATTGATAAATTTGGGAGAAAACCATTGCTTATAATTGGTATGATTGGAATAGCTATTTGCCTGTTCTTATTAAGTTACGGTTTTAATGAAGCTACTTATGCTTTAAGCCAAGAAGCATTAGCAAACCTCCCTTCAGAAATAAACAGAGACCAAATAGCATCACTGGTAGGAAAAGTATTTGAGACCGATTTGGATTTTAAGGCAGCCATAGTCGCTGCTTTGGGAGAAGAATCGGCTGCAATACATGAAGCTACTTTAGTAACAGCTTCAGCTAAAATGAACACGTTGCTAATTCTTGTAGGCATCATAGGTTTTGTAGGCGCATATGCCATGTCTATTGGCCCCGTAATGTGGGTTCTTTTTTCTGAGCTTTTTCCTAATAGAATTAGAGGAATTGCAATTTCGTTTGTTGGATTAATAAACTTAGGAATTGCTTTTTTAGTTCAACTGTTATTTCCATGGGAGTTATCCATATTCGGTAATGCAAAGACCTTTTTAATCTTTGGAATATTTGCTGTTTTAGGCTTTATAATTATGTGGTTTAAAGTACCTGAAACCAAAGGTAAATCTCTTGAAGAACTGGAAGAACTTTTAGTAAAGTAATTGTTAAAATCAGTTATAATAATATTTCCGGAATTATATGAAAACGCTTAAAAACCTATTCTTCTTAACAATAACCATAACACTTTTAATAAGCTGTGAAGAGAAACAACAAAAACATAAATTATTGTTGTTTGACTTTGAAGATGTTACCCAAGCTGAATTTGTAAAACCACAAGATGCTACTTTTGAATTGGTTGAAAAAGATGGAAATAATTACATAAAAGTAAACAATGGATTTACCATTAGAGAGACAGGAGTAAGATTAGTGAGCCCTAAAAATGAGTCATGGGATTTGTCTGGTTATTTTCAAGTAAAAGCAGATGTATCTAATGTTGGAGATGAAGATATTCAAGTAGAATTGTTTGTTGGTAATGATCCTGACGGTTTATTACGCTGGTATTGTTCTGACTATATAGATTTAGAACCAGGAGAAAGCAAAACTATTACTGTTGATTTAGCTTGGACTCCTTGGATTCATAACCCTCAAATTGAAGTTAACGGACTAAGAGGGATTCCTGGTAAAATAAAAGCAGACCTCACTAAAGTTACTGAGTTTACTTTCTGTTCACGTTACGCTATGCAACCTAACAATTTTACCGTTGATAATGTAAGGGCTGTTGGGAAGTATGAAGAAAGAAGTTCGGAAGGATTCTTCCCATTTATAGATGAATACGGACAATACATTCATAAAGATTGGGAAGGCAAAATGCATTCAGATGAGGAGCTAAAAACTTATGCACAAAAAGAGTTAGCACATTTAAAGTCATCAAAAGGACCGGAAAATATTGGAAAGTTTGGCGGTTGGTCTGCTGGTCCTAAACTAAAAGCAACTGGTTTTTTCAGAACAGAAAAAGTAGATAACAAATGGTGGATTGTAGACCCTGAAGGCTATTTATTCTGGACAACAGGTTTGAATTGTGTGTCATCAGAATCTGTATTTACTGGTATTAGTCACAGAGAGAATTACTTCAGATTCTTACCCGAAAAAGATAGTGTTTTGGGGCAGTATTATGGCAAAGGAAGGCACGCTTCTCATGGGTTTTACAAAGATAAATTACCGTACGATTCTTATAATTTCTACCAAAGCAACCTATACAGAAAATATGGCGAAGATTGGTTAACTATGTTTCGGGACATGGCTCATTTACGCATAAAAGATTGGGGTATGAATACTATTGGCTTTGTTTCAGATTTTGGAGCTACACGCCAACAAAGAACACCTTATGTAGGGTCTATTTGGATTAGAAACACACCAAAAATTCAAGGATCTGAAGGTTTTTGGGGTAAATTTCATGATGTTTTCGACCCTAAATTTAGAGAAGCAGTAAGAGCATCAGTAGAAAGGCAAAGAGAAGGTGCAGGAGACCCTTTTTGTATTGGTTATTTTGTTGATAATGAATTGTCTTGGGGTTTATTGGGATCGTTATCTGTTGGAACTCTAAATAGTCCATCTTCACAACCAGCGAAAATAGAATTTGTTAACGATTTAATATTAAAATATTCAACTATTGAAAATCTAAACAAAGTTTGGAAAACTAATCATGATTCTTGGAATGCCATTCTAGAATCTCAGGAATCTCCAAATGAAGAATTCGCTAAAGAAGACCTCATTGCGTTTTATGATAAAATAGCTGATACCTACTTTAAAACCATTAATGAAGAGTTGAAACGTGTAGCTCCAAATCAAAATTATTTAGGTTGTAGATTTGCTTGGGCAAATAATGATGTGGTACTAACCGCAGCTAGCAGATATTTAGATATCATGAGTTTCAATAAATATGAATATAGCATTGAAAAAATGTCCTTACCTGAGGGGGTAGACAAGCCAATAATGATTGGAGAATTCCACTTTGGAGCATTAGACAGAGGTAATTTCCATGTAGGAATTAAAAAGGCCAAAGATCAAGCAGAGCGTGGTCAAATGTATCAAGATTATATACAAGGTGCTTTAAGAAACAAATACATTGTCGGTGCCCACTGGTTTCAGTACTTAGATGAACCAAATACAGGTAGATTTGATGGCGAAAATTACAACGTTGGTTTTATTGATGTTTGTGATAATCCTTATAAAGAACTTATTGAAAAAGTTAAAGAAACCACCTATTCTATGTATGAATACAGAAGTAATAATTAAATTGAAAATTTCTTTAACTTTAACCTATGGACGCTAGACTTTTCAAACCATTTATTCTTTTAGTTTTATTAATTTCATATTCGTGTAAATCTGAATTCAAAAAAGGCACATTTGCATATCAGTTAAAGCAATTAAAGCCCATTGAAGGCATAGAAGTATTGAAGTCTGATGAATCTATGATTGCTGTTTCCGGACCTTATCAAGGCAGAGTTTTCGCAAGTTCTTCCAAAGGTCTAAATGGTAGAAGTTACGGATATTTCAACGCTGGTTTAATTGAGAATAATAAGCATTCAACCAATATAGCTTATTTGGGAGGTGAAAGTAGAGTTTGGTTTGCACCAGAATTTGGCAATTACTCCATCTTCTTTGATGCTAATGTAGAACAGATTGACGAAAATATGCGAGCGCCTCATGATTTAAGTAATGTTAAGTTCAAAGAAAAAACAAGAACAGAACATTCTATTACATATGTTGGTGACATGAATATTAAAAACAATCAGAACTATACATTTTCAATTGGCTTGGAACGGGAAATATCAATTCTGAATGGTAACCAAATCGAAAATAGTCTAGGTATTAATTTAGACCAAATTTCTTACGTTGGTTTTAGTGCAGAAACAACTATGACTAATATTGGTAATGAACAATGGAATAAAGAAACAGGCTTACTATCACTTTGGGAATTAGGCTGTATGAATACAAGTTCTGATAATAGAGTTATTATTCCGTTAACCAGACAAACGGACTCAATTACAGAATATTTCACAAAGACAACTATTGACAGAATGCAAATTAAAGATGGTGTAGTGTTCTATAAGGCAGATGCTCTAGGACTTAATAAAATAGGGACACCACCACAGTTTACTAAAAATGTTATGGGTAGTTATTCTAAAAAAAATAACTTACTAAATATTGTTACATTTAATTTTGAAAATAATGGAGTTTACGTAAACTCATTACCTGAAAACAAGGCTCCGTACGCGGGTGATGTTATTAATATTTTTAATGGAAACGTTGATGTTTCATTAAATCAAAACTGGCCTTTTTATGAATTTGAGTCTTCATCTTCTGCTAAAGAATTGGCTCCCAAGCAATCTATTTTTCACTCGCAAACCACTTATCATTTTGAAGGAGATTTTGATGTTTTAAATGAAATCTCTAACAAAGTTTTGGGGGTGAATTTAAATGATATCCCCGAGTTTTAAAAAGTCTTATGACAGTTGAAACAACATTAACAATGTTTGAAGAGAACGATGTTTTTTGAATGTTTTGAAACTATATGCTTTTAGATTGATTGTTAATAAATCCTTAGGCTGAATTGCACTATTATTTCGTTTTAATTTGTATATATTTGTTTTGCTGGTAAAAAGAGGGATTATTTTTACTTTGAATTGTTTTATAGGAAAAATTGCTATTTTAGCTAAAAAAACGCATTTCGTCGATGATTTATGTTTTTAATGGATGTTTTTTGGGCTTAAAGGGCATAATTATTTTTGATAGAACTTGTTTTTTTTTACATTTGCCAAACCCATGACTACACGAAAAAAAAGAATATTAACCGTTGTCTTATTTGTATTAATAGGCTTTATTGGGTTTGCTCAAAAGGATGTTCCTCCGCCACCACCGCCTACACCTCCTCCTGGACTTTCTATAGGGGTGAATGCTTTTTTTCTAGCAGGTTTAGCTTTAATACTTGGAATTAAGAAAATATTGAAAAAAGAGAGAATAAACTTTTAGTGATTAATTGATAAAAGTTTAGTAACATATTTTCCAAGAACATCAAACTCTAAATTCACCTCGGTACCTTCTTTAAAGGTGTTAAAATTTGTATGCTTGTAGGTATACGGAATAATAGCTACACTAAAACTATCTTTTTTAGAATTCACAACTGTCAAACTTGTTCCGTTTACTGTTATTGATCCCTTTTCAATGGTAAGGTTATTCAATGTAGAATCGTAATCAAAAGTAAAAAACCAACTGCCATTTTCTTCTTTAACATTGGTGCAAATTCCAGTTTGATCTACATGACCTTGTACAATATGGCCATCTAATCGGTCACCTAATTTCATGGCGCGTTCCAAATTAACCTTGTCGTTTAGTTTTAAGCTTCCTAAATTAGATTTATCTAAAGTTTCCTTAATAGCCGTAACAGTATATTCGTCTTTATTTATATCAACTACAGTTAAACAAACCCCGTTATGAGCAACACTTTGGTCTATTTTTAATTCTGAAGTAATATTGCTTTTTACTGTGATATGAAGATTAGAATTCTCTTCTTTCAAATTAGAGATAAGGCCGATATCTTCAATAATTCCCGTAAACATACTATTATCTGTTTATTTGGTTAAATTTGCAACATCAAAATTACGAACAAAAGTTGTCATTTCTTATGAAGAAAGAAGAAAATATAATAGTTGGAATATCAATTGGTGACTTGAATGGTATTGGAGGGGAAATAGTATTAAAAACGTTTGAAGATCCTAGGATTTTAGACTTTTGTACTCCAGTAATTTTTGCGTCGGCAAAAACCATGAATTTTTTTAAAACTCATTTTAAATCAGGTGTTAATTATCATAATATCAATGGCATAAATCAATTAGCACATGGGAAGGTTAATGTGTATAATTGTTGGAATGAACCTGTAAAAATTGAATTTGGTAAAGAAGACATTAAAATTGGGGAATATGCCATTAAATCTTTAAAGGCAGCTACTAATTCATTAAAGAATAATGAAATTGATGTTTTAGTAACAGCACCCATTAATAAATCTAATATACAATCTAATGAATTTAAATTTCCGGGACATACAGATTTTCTGGCTCAAGAATTACAGGGCGAGAGCTTGATGTTTATGGTTACAGGAAATTTAAGAGTTGGATTGCTAACAGACCACGTTCCTGTTAAAGATATTGTGGAGCATATTTCGGAAGATTTAATCGTTGAAAAGATTAACACCATTTACCAGTCACTTCAAAAAGATTTCAAAATAAGAAGACCTAAAATTGCTGTTTTAGGAATAAACCCGCACACCGGAGATAATGGCGTTATTGGTAAAGAAGATGACGAAGTTTTACGTCCTACCCTTAAAAAAATTAAGGAAGAAGGAAAATTGGTTTTTGGCCCTTATGCCGCTGATAGCTTTTTTGGCTCTAATAATTACAAGAATTTTGATGCTATTGTGGCCTCATATCATGACCAAGGTTTAATTCCTTTTAAGACATTGTCTTTTGGGCAAGGAGTGAATTTCACAGCAGGCTTAAACAAAATTAGAACGTCTCCAGACCATGGAACTGCTTATGAGATTGCTGGAAAAGGAGAAGCCGATGCTAGTTCATTTAAAGAAGCCGTTTTCTCAGCAATTCAGATTTATAAAAATAGATTTGATTATGAGGAACTTACGGCAAATCCATTAAAAAAGATGCGTAGATAATTATAAACAAAAAAATGTTTATAAGTAATGTTGCGTAATATAAAAATTCATATATTTGCAGGCTCAAATTAGATGTGACAATGAAGCCAATGAAAGAGTTCGCAATCCAGTTTGTTGGATTAAAAATAGGAAAGCATCATTTTGAGCATAAAATAGAGCAGGCGTTCTTTGAACATTTTGAGTATAAAGAATTTAACAATGTAGACGTTAATGTTGAAGTTGAATTAGAAAAGAAATCAACATTTTTAGAGTTACGTTTTAAGGCCTCTGGTTTTGTAAATATTAATTGTGATTTAACAAACGAACCCTATAATCAAACTATTGAAAATGAGTTTGAATTAGTAGTTAAGTTTGGTGATGAGTACAATGACGAACATGTTGATATTTTAATGGTTCCACATGGAACTTATGAAATTAGTATTGAACAATATATTTACGAATTGATTGTATTGGCGGTGCCAATTAAAAGAATTCACCCAGGAGTTGAAGACGGAACATTAAATTCAGATATACTTAAAAAATTAGAAGAGTTAAGCCCAAAGCTTAGTGAAGATAAAGACAAAGAAGAGGATATTGATCCTCGTTGGAATACATTAAAGAAACTATTAACGGATAAATAATATAAAAAATGGCACATCCTAAAAGAAAAATCTCTAAAACAAGAAGAGATAAAAGAAGAACACATTATAAAGCAACTGCGCCACAGATTGCTACTTGCCCAACTACTGGTGAAGCGCATTTATACCATAGAGCTCACTGGTTTGAAGGGAAATTATACTACAGAGGTCAAGTTCTAATTGACAACTCTGAAGAAGCAGAAAATTTAGCATAAACTATATGCGCGCATAGTATAAAACGCTCACTTGTGAGCGTTTTTTTTATGATAGGCTTTTTCTAAAGACAAAAACACATTAATTGTGTGTTATTACACTAAAATTTAGTAGTTTTCACCAAAATTTGAGTGTTTTTGTTCAATTTTAATGATTTTTTAGTCGATTTAACTACAAAGTTATGAGTAAAATCTCAGCGGCAATTACAGCTGTAGGTGCATATGTGCCAGAATACGTATTAACCAATCAAATCCTTGAGACAATGGTTGATACTAACGATGAATGGATTACTACGAGAACAGGCATCAAAGAACGAAGAATTTTAAAAGAAGAAGGAAAAGGAACCTCTTTTTTAGCAATTAACGCTGCTAAAGATCTCATTAAGAAAAGAGGAATTGACCCTAAAGATATAGAACTTGTTATTGTTGCTACGGCAACACCCGATATGAAAGCTGCCTCTACTGCAGCTTTTACTGCATCTGGTATTGGAGCTGTAAATGCTTTTTCATTCGATTTAGATGCCGCATGTTCTAGTTTTTTATTCGGAATGTCGGTTGCAGCAAAATATATAGAGTCTGGTACTTATAAAAATGTCCTTTTAATTGGAGCCGATAAGATGTCGTCTATGATTAATTATAAAGACAGAGCTACTTGTATCATTTTCGGAGATGGTGCAGGAGCTGTTTTATTTGAACCAAACAATGAAGGTTTAGGTTTAAAAGATGAGTATTTAAGAAGTGACGGAACTGGAAGAGAGTTTTTACAAGCTACTTATGGTGGATCTGTAAATCCGGTAACGCATGAAGCTATTGATGAAGGTGGTCATTATGCTTTTCAAGAAGGGAGAACAGTGTTTAAAAATGCCGTATTCAATATGGCGGATGCGGCCGTTAAAATATTAGAAAGAAACAATCTAACTAAAGAAAGTATAGATTGGTTAGTAGCACATCAAGCTAACAAGCGTATTATAGATGCTACCGCTAACAGAATAGAGTTGGAAGAAGAAAAAGTAATGATGAACATACATAAGTACGGGAATACTACTTCAGCAACCTTACCGTTATTATTACATGATTACGAAAGCCAACTTAAAAAAGGAGATAATTTAATATTCGCTGCCTTTGGTGGTGGATTTAATTGGGGGTCCATTTATTTACAATGGGCATATAATTAATTAAGATAACTAACCATTAACTAATTAGTAAAATTATGGATATTAAAGAGATTCAAAACTTAATCAGGTTTGTTGCCAAGTCAGGTGCAAGCGAGGTTAAATTGGAGATGGATGATGTAAAAATCACCATTAAAACAGGATCGGATACAGAAACAACTATCGTTCAGCAACTTCCTGCTCCTCATATAGCTCAACAAATGGTACCAGCAGCAGCTCCTGCTGTTGAAGCAAGTGCGCCAGCAGCTGCTCCTGCAGCTCCTGCACCAGCAGACGACGAATCAAAATATATTACTATAAAATCACCTATCATAGGAACTTTCTACAGAAAACCTTCACCAGACAAACCTTTATTTGTAGAGGTTGGTCAAACCATTGCAGAAGGAGACGTGCTTTGTATTATTGAAGCTATGAAACTTTTCAATGAAATTGAATCTGAAGTTTCTGGTAAAGTTGTTAAGATTTTGGTTGATGATTCTTCTCCCGTAGAATTTGATCAACCTTTATTTTTGGTGGACCCTTCATAACCTATTAAAAATTCCAATCTACAAATCCAAAACCCCAACTATTGGAATTTGGTGCTTGGAAATTGAATTTTTAAAAAAACAGTTATGTTTAAAAAAATATTAGTAGCCAATAGAGGAGAAATAGCACTACGTGTTATTAGAACCTGTAAAGAAATGGGCATTAAAACCGTTGCGGTTTACTCAAAGGCTGATGAGGAAAGTTTACATGTAAAATTTGCCGATGAAGCTGTTTGTATAGGGCCTGCTCCAAGTAGCGAGTCTTACCTTAAAATGTCTAATATAATCGCAGCTGCAGAAATTACTAATGCAGATGCTATTCACCCTGGATATGGTTTCCTTTCAGAAAACGCAAAGTTCTCTAAAATTTGTACAGAACATGGTATAAAATTCATCGGAGCTTCTGCTGAAATGATTGACAGAATGGGAGACAAGGCCAATGCCAAAGAAACCATGAAAGCGGCAGGCGTACCTTGTGTTCCAGGAAGTGATGGTATAATAAAGGATTTTGAAGAATGTGAAAAGCTAGCAGTTGAAACAGGTTATCCTGTAATGCTAAAAGCTTCTGCTGGAGGTGGCGGAAAAGGTATGCGAGGTGTTTTCAAACAAGAAGACCTTAAAGATGCCTGGGATTCTGCAAGACAAGAAAGTAAAGCAGCATTTGGCAATGATGATATGTATATGGAAAAGCTTATTGAAGAGCCTAGACATATTGAAATTCAAATTGTTGGAGATTCTACCGGTAGAGCATGTCACTTATCAGAAAGAGATTGTTCTGTACAACGTCGTCATCAAAAATTAACAGAAGAAGTGCCTTCTCCTTTTATGACTGATGAATTGCGTCAGAAAATGGGAGATGCAGCGGTTCGTGCAGCAGAATATATTAAATATGAGGGTGCTGGAACTGTAGAGTTTTTAGTAGATAAGCATAGAAACTTCTATTTCATGGAAATGAATACCCGTATTCAAGTTGAGCATCCAATTACAGAACAAGTAATTGATTTTGATTTGATACGTGAGCAAATATTAGTGGCTGCTGGCGTGCCAATTTCAGGTAAAAACTATATGCCAAATCTACACTCTATAGAATGTAGAATTAATGCAGAAGATCCGTTTAACGACTTCAGACCATCACCAGGTAAAATCACAACGCTTCACGCTCCTGGAGGTCATGGTGTAAGGTTAGATACGCATGTGTATGCAGGCTATTCTATTCCACCAAATTATGACTCTATGATTGCTAAGTTAATTACAACTGCGCAAACTAGAGAAGAAGCTATAAATAAAATGAAACGCGCTTTAGAAGAGTTCGTTATAGAAGGAATAAAAACAACCATTCCTTTCCATAGACAACTTATGGAACATCCAGATTATTTAGCTGGTAATTATACCACTAAATTTATGGAAGACTTTGTAATAAAGAAAGTTTCAGAAGATGAATAAATTAAGACTCCGAAAGTAATTTCGGAGTTTTTTTATAGTGTTCCCCAAGGGTCATGCTATCCGCTATATCTTTTTTTCATACTTCAAAAAAGGATGCCGCTTCTATCCTTAATACAAAAGCATTAACTTAGTATTATGAATCTTTCCTATTGGGAAATAAAAAGTTGGTTAACTAACATAGACTTTACTATTGTTGGAGGTGGTATTGTAGGTCTAAATTGTGCTTTGCAATTAAAAGAAAGATTTCCAAAATCTAATATTTTAGTATTAGAAAAAGGGATATTTCCACAAGGAGCAAGTACTAAAAATGCTGGATTTGCTTGTTTTGGAAGTTTGAGTGAAATCATTGATGATTTAAAAACCCATTCTAAAGAAGATGTTTTCAAACTTGTTAAAAAACGTGTTGAAGGATTAAAGCTTTTAAGAAGTATATTAGGTGATTCTAATATAGACTATCAAGGTCATGGAGGCTATGAATTGTTTCTTGATAAAGACGAGTTGTATGATAAATGTTTATCTCAAAGAGAACAAATTAACAAACTATTAAAACCTCTTTTTAAAGAAAGTGTTTTTGGTTTAAAAGACAACAGTTATCATTTTAAGAACATTGAGGAACAATGCATTTTTAATCAATTTGAAGGCCAAATTGATACTGGAAAAATGATGGAATCTTTAGCAAATTTAGCACAAAGTAAAGGAGTTAAAATCATAAACAATATTAGAGTCCTTGAATACTCAGAAGACAACAATTCAGTTAAAATAAGAACAAATTTCTTTAACTTTTCTTCATCAAAATTGTTGATTGCTACCAACGGATTTGCCTCTCAATTAATTAGTGAGCAAGTAAAACCTGCCAGGGCTCAAGTATTGGTAACTAAACCCATTAAAAACCTACACATAAAGGGAACTTTTCATTTAGATAGAGGCTATTATTATTTTAGAAATATTGACGATAGGATTTTACTAGGTGGTGGGAGAAATTTAGCTTTTAATGAAGAAACAACATCAGAGTTTGGACAAACAATTTTAATTCAAAGTAAGCTAGAGAAACTTCTAAAAACAACCATTTTGCCAGATTCTGATTTTGAAATTGAATATAGATGGAGTGGTATTATGGGTGTTGGCAATAAGAAAGAAGCCATAGTAAAACAATTAAGTAATAATGTGTTTTGCGGTGTTAGACTTGGAGGCATGGGAATTGCCATTGGAAGTTTAATAGGGCAAGAATTAGCGGATTTAGTTTAAATGAATATAAAGGAAGATCTATATAACACTTGTGAAGTATTTATTGATAACAGACTTAAAACTGTTCAGCATACAATAGATGACATCAAGAAATCTCTAACTTCAGAAACAAAAAGTTCGGCAGGTGATAAACATGAAACGGGTAGAGCCATGTTGCAACTAGAAAGAGAAAAAGCAGGAAATCAGTTGGCCGAAATTCAAAAAATTAAAGAAACTCTGGCTAAAATAGGCACAACTAAAACATCAGATATTGTCAATATAGGAAGCGTGGTTTACACCTCTAATTTGAATTATTTTATCTCAATTAGCGCAGGAGAATTAAAGGCTGGAAACGAAACTTTTTATGCTATTTCTCCAAGTACACCTATTGGGCAATTATTGCTTGGTAAAACAGTTGGCGACTCCATTAGTTTTAGAAATCAAGAGTTTATAATTAATGAAGTTTTTTAAGCTTATTTTTCAATAGTTAAAAAAACCTCAGCCCCTTCTCTAAGCAAGGAGTCATCTTCAAATAGGATATTCTCACCATTTAATTCAGCTTCAATTAAGTAGTAATTCCCTTTGTAGTAAGATTGTTTGACAGTTGCTTTTAAATCTGATTTATCAACCACTTTAAGTTGATGCGCATACACGATGCCGAAGGATTCAATAACATTAAATTCTCCAAAAAACGAAGCTATTAATGGTGTGCCGGGGTTGTCGAATATTTGTTGAGGCGCATTATTTGCAATAATTTCATTGTTATGAATTACCATCATGTTGTCTGAAAAAGACATAGCATCATCTTTGTCATGAGTTGCTACAATACAAGTGATGTTTTTTTCTTTTAAATACTTAAAAAGACTTCGTCTTAAAGACTGTTTTTTGAAGTTATCAATGTGGCTAAAAGGTTCATCTAGTAAAATAATTTCGGGTTGTTTTGCAATTGCTCTGGCTAGAGCAACGCGTTGTTTTTGACCACCACTAAGCAACTTTACTTTTGCGTTTGCTAAAGGTGATAATTCAACAACCTCTAACAATTCTTTAACTCTATTTTGCTTTTCTTCAGGATAAAAATTAGATAAGAATTCTCCAACATTTTCTGCAACGGTGGTAAAAGGCATTAGGTCAAATTCTTGAGCCACATATTTCATGAAATCATAACCAACTACTAGATTGTATGCAGGACCTAAAATTTGCTTCCCATTCCAAAAGATTTCACCTTCATTTAAATCGAATTCACCATAAAGTAATTTTAGCAATGTACTTTTGCCAGAACCGCTTTCCCCAATTATAGATAGATGTTCTCCAACATTAACCGAAAAGTCAATATTCTTTAAAACGGGCTCTTCTTTATAACGAAACGATATGTTTTTAACTTGAAGCATGAAGCAGTAAAAATAGTATAAAAAAATCTGCCCAAATATTGAGCAGATTTTAAGTTATAAATAAAATAAAATTATCCTTTTATTTCCTCTTTGGTTTTACTTGGTAATACCTCAAACCCCATATTGTATAGTATAAAACCAAAAATGTCAGCATATTGCTCAATAGTTTTACTTACAGGGGTACCTGCACCATGACCAGCATCAGTTTCAATTCTTATTA
Organism: Seonamhaeicola maritimus; assembly: GCF_008056315.1. Lineage (GTDB taxonomy): Bacteria > Bacteroidota > Bacteroidia > Flavobacteriales > Flavobacteriaceae > Seonamhaeicola > Seonamhaeicola maritimus. Next base: position 849,085 of record NZ_VRKQ01000010.1, read on the forward strand.
AAGTAGGGTTATTTCCCGCTTGCTTGCTTTGTAGTTCAGCCGCAAACTTAAAACTATGAGCTGGCACCACACGGTCGTCATGATCACCTGTTGTAACCATAGTTGCGGGATATTGCGTCCCTTCTTTTACATTGTGTAAAGGAGAGTATCCTTTTAGGTATTCAAACATTTCCTTGTTATCTTCAGCTGTACCATAATCATATGCCCAACCTGCTCCAGCGGTAAATGTATGGTAACGCAACATATCTAAAACACCCACTGCAGGTAATGCCACTTTGGCTAAATCTGGACGCTGTGTCATTACCGCACCAACTAAAAGACCTCCATTAGAACCACCTCTAATTGCTAAATACTCTGAAGAAGTGTAGTTGTTTTCAATTAAATATTCACCAGCAGCAATAAAGTCGTCAAATACATTTTGCTTTTTGGTTTTAATACCGGCATCATGCCACCTTTTACCATATTCTCCACCACCACGAATATTAGGAACTGCGTAAACACCCCCTTCTTCCATCCAAACGGCCATAGCAATACTAAACCTAGGGTTTTCACTTACATTAAAACCGCCATATCCATAAAGAATAGTTGGGTTTTTACCGTTTAATTCTAAACCTTTTTTATGAGTGATAATCATAGGAACTTTAGTCCCGTCTTTAGAAGTATAAAAAACCTGATTACTTTCGTAATTATCACCATTGAATTCTATAGCTGATTTTCTATATAACTCAGTTTCACCTGATTCTAAATTCAGAGTGTAAATATTTGAAGATGTGTAGTAGTTGGTAAATGTGAAGTAATCAATAGTTTCTTCTTTTTTACTTCCAAAACCACCAGCATTTCCAATACCTGGGAGCTTAATTTCTCTAATCAAGTTTCCGTTATAATCGTATTGCATTACTTTAGAAATGGCATCAACCATATATTCTGCAATAAGATATTTTCCGGATGTAGATGGCAATAAAACATTCTCAGTTTCTGGAATCACATCTACCCAGTTTTCTGAAGTGGGGTTAGACACATCTACTTTTACAATCCTTTTATTTGGAGCATCTAAGTTAGTAACTAGATATAAAGTGCTTCCGTCATTATCTATAATATTGGTGTTACTCTTAGTGTGATCTAAAATAGTTATTAAAGGACTATTCTCAACAGAAAGATCTTTTATGAAAAGTTTATTTCCAGTAGTAGAAATTCGAGCTGTGATTACTAAATATTTGTTGTCCTCTGTAACACCAGCGTTGATGTAACGGTGCTTTTCTTCAGGTGTTCCGCCATAGATTAAGACATCCTTTTTTTGAGAGGTACCTAATTTGTGATAATAAACTTTGTGCTGATCTGTTTTAGCAGAAAGCTCACTGCCCTTTGGTTTGTCATAACTTGAGTAATAAAACCCTTCATTTTTATACCAGGAAATCCCAGAAAATTTTACATCAACCAAAGTGTCTTCAACAATTTCTTTGGTCTCGGTGTCCATGATGATAATCTTACGCCAATCACTTCCACCTTCGGAAATTGAATAAGCCAAAATATTTCCATCTTTTGAAAAACTGGTACCACCCAATGATATGGTACCATCTTCAGAAAATGTATTTGGGTCTAAGAAAACTTCGTCTTCTCCATTTTCTACTTTTCTGTAATATACACTCTGATTTTGCAAGCCATCATTTTTACTGTAGTAGGTATGTTTACCTTCTTTAAATGGCGCTCCTAATTTTTCGTAGTTCCATAAAGAGGATAAGCGTTCTTTTAACTCTTCTCTAAACGGAATGTTATCCAAGTAACCATAAGTTGCTTGGTTTTGAGACTTAACCCATTCTGCTGTTTCATCACTCATATCATCTTCTAGCCAACGGTACGGATCTTTCACATCTACTCCGAAATACGTATCAATTGTATCTACGGTTTTAGTTTCTGGGTAATTCACTACAATAACATTTTTTTCTGAAGTTTCATTTTTGCATGCCATAAATAAGGAAAGGCATAATACAATAATTATTGCTTTTTGCATGATTGACGATTTTATTTTATCAAAAATAAAAAAAGCCCCTGTAAAACACAGAAGCTTTTAACAATCTTTTAATGAAATTGTGCTTACACTAAATTATTTTCAACTAGATACTCTGCAATTTGAATAGTGTTAGTGGCGGCACCTTTTCTTAAATTATCAGCAACAATCCACATATTTAATGTATTAGGTTGTGTTTCGTCTCTTCTTATACGTCCAACAAAAACTTCATCTTTATCATGTGCATAAATTGGCATTGGATATGAGTTGTTTTCTAAATCATCTTGAACTATTACACCAGGCGTGCTACTTAGTAATTGACGAACATCAGCTAAATCAAAATCATTTTCAAACTCAACGTTTACAGATTCTGAATGCCCACCAGCTGTAGGGATTCTTACGGCTGTGGCAGATATGGAAAATGTTCTGTCTCCCATAATTTTTTGAGGTTCTCTGGCCAACTTCATTTCTTCTTTAGTATAGCCATTATCTAAAAACACATCGCAATGTGGTAAAGCGTTTCTACCAATTGGGTAAGGGTAAGCCATTTCACCTTCAACTCCGGCAATCTCATTTTCTAATTGTCTTACAGCCTTAACACCAGTACCTGAAACCGATTGATAAGTTGAAACAACCACACGTTTCATGTTATATTTTTCGTGAAGCGGATTCAATGCCATCACCAATTGAATGGTTGAACAGTTTGGGTTGGCAATAATTTTATCTTCTTTAGTTAAAACATTAGCGTTAATTTCTGGAACAACCAATTTTTTGGTAGGATCCATTCTCCAAGCTGAGGAGTTGTCAACAACTGTTGTACCCGCTTCAGCAAATTTTGGCGCCCATTCAACGGAAGTATCACCACCTGCAGAGAATAAAGCAATTTCCGGTTTCATAGATACTGCAGTTTCTAAACCAACAACGCTATAATCAGTCCCTTTATAGGTTATAGTTTTTCCCACAGAGCGTTCAGATGCTACTGGAATTAATTCAGTTATTGGAAAATTACGTTCTGCAAGAACTTTTAGCATTACTTCGCCAACCATACCAGTGGCTCCAACTACAGCTACTTTCATTTTTTCTTTTTTTACTGTTATACTTTGAGCGCACAAAATTAGGCATTAATTATACTTTTAAGCTAAAAAAAAGACCTCAAATTTTTGAAAATGAGGTCTTTTTAACAACAAATAACAGGTTGTTATATATTTAACAAAGAGTTATTTCTTTAATAAATCTCTGATTTCTGCAAGTAAATCTTCTTGACTTGGTCCTGCAGGAGCCTCTGGAGCTGGTTCTTCTTTCTTTTTCATTCTGTTGATGCCTTTAACAACTAAGAACATTACGAAGGCCACAATAATAAAGTCTATAACGTTAGTTAAAAACGTTCCGTATTCCAAATAAACTTCTCCTGCCATTTCTCCCGCATCGTTTAGTGCTCCGTCTTTTAGTTTATATCTTAAGGCTTTAAAGTCTGAATCAAATATCAAACCAATTAAAGGAGATACAATACCTCCAGTGAAAGATGTCACTACTTGTTTAAAAGCAGCACCCATTACGAAACCAACAGCAATGTCAACAAGGTTACCCTTCATTGCAAACTCTTTAAACTCTTTAAGCATAATTATTAAATTTTTAGTTAGTAATTAGTGAGACACTAAAATATGAAAAAAGTCACCATATGTTATGGCTCTATCGAAAAAAAACACGTTTAACCCTTTGAGAAATGCTTGTAATGAGTTCATAAGAAATTGTACCAGTACTTTGGGCAAGATTTTCGGCAGTAGCTTTTGAATCAAAAATTATAACTTCATCTCCTTCATTACAATCAATGTGGGTTACATTAACCATAATCATATCCATACAAACATTTCCAATTATTGGAGCTTGTATTCCGTTAATCACTGCATAGCCTTTGCCGTTACCATATTGTCGACCAATACCATCGGCATGACCAATGGGCAATGTAGCGGTCTTAAGAAAATCATCACTTTTAAATCCTCGGTTATAACCAACAGACCCTCCTTTTTCAATTTTATGAATCTGGGAAATAATGGTTTTTAAAGAGGCTATTGGAGTTAAATCTTTATTTTCTTTTTCAGAATTTCCAAAGCCGTAAAGCCCTATTCCACTTCTAACCATATCAAAATGTGCATCAGGATAATTTAAAATACCGGAAGTATTACAAATATGAAGCATGGGCTGATAACCAATATTATTGGTAAAGTTCTTAGCAATAGAATTAAAAGTCTCAATCTGATTTAAAGTGAATTCTTTTTCGTTTAAATCTTCACTAGCCGCTAAATGTGAAAAGACAGATGTTACTTTTACAGCAGGGGTTGCTTTTATTTTAGAAATCACATAATCAACATCATTTTCCCAAAACCCGAGTCGGTTTAATCCCGTATTAAACTTAATATGAACCGGATAATCTGTTTGATTTTCTTTTGTAGCAGCTTCAATAAATTCGTTTAAAACTTTGGCGTTATATAAGTTAGGTTCTAAACAATTATTAATTATAGTTTTAAAATTTGTGGGTATAGGGTGCAACACCAGAACAGGAGTTGTAATACCGGCTTTACGTAATTCTACACCTTCACTGGCATAGGCAACTGCAAAGTAATCTACACCGTGCTCTTCTAGGTATTTAGCTATTTCAACAGCATCACTACCGTAGCCAAAAGCTTTTACAACCGCTAAAAATTTAGTTCTATTTTTAAGTTTTGATTTTAAATGCTTAAAGTTATTTTTAAGCGCTTTTAAATCTATTTCAAGTACAGTTTCTTGCGCTTTAGGCATTAGAATTTTTAGATTTTGAAGTGACTTCTTGAGCATCGTTAACTTTCATATTCCTTACCTTATCACGCATCATAGCCTTGTAAAAAGCAGCTCTACTTAAAGGTTCATATTCATCAACTTCACCTAAAAGTACCAGGTTTTCGTTTTTAGCTTTTCTGTAACTATATTGGGCTAAATTTCCAGTTCGTGTACAAACAGCGTGTACTTTAGTAACATACTCCGCTGTAGCCATAAGATTAGGCATAGGACCAAAAGGATTTCCTTTAAAATCCATATCTAAACCGGCAACAATTACACGTACGCCTTTATTGGCAAGATCATTACATACTCTAACAATTTCATCATCAAAAAATTGAGCTTCATCAATGCCAACAACATCACAACCATCAGCAAGAATAGGAATATTTGCCGCTGCAGGAACAGGTGTAGAGCGAATTTGATTCTCGTCATGAGAGACTACCATATCTTCGTCATAACGTACGTCAATCGCAGGTTTAAAAATCTCAACTTTCTGTCTTGCAAATTGCGCACGTTTAAGTCTACGGATTAATTCTTCCGTTTTACCAGAAAACATAGAGCCACAGATTACTTCAATCCAACCAAATTGTTCTTTATGATTTACCGTATTTTCAAGAAACATTTCGTAATTTTAACATTGAACTTATTTCAACTTTTATATTCAAGCGAAAATTAGTCATTTTGTAGCTAGTTAAAGGCTTTTTTAAGTTGCATAGCATTGCTATGGAATGAGAAAAAGACAAAAAATAGATGCAAAAGGGCAATTTTTAGCCAATAATTAAAGTTTAAATCAGTTCATTAAGAAAGCCGTTTTTCGTTTGTATAAAGGTGGCGCAATTTTTTTTAAAATCAAAAATCAAAAATAGAATAAATTTTAAAAGTTATTAAACGAACCATGGCAATTAGGATTGGTACTTAAAGAAGTACTTATTTGTGTATTACATCTTACGTTAACAACAAATAAAAAAGGAACAGATGAAAAAGAAGCTAGAATCTGAGTTAATCAGTATAGCCCATAGAATATTAAAGCTTAAGGGTAAAGAAGATGTCTTAAAGATGCATGCCGAGGTTACGGCTCTTTATGAGAAACTTTCAGTCTTAAAATTCGTCCATGAAAATTTTGAAGATGATATACCAACCATTGGTAGTAATTCTTCTTTTTTCGGGATGTTAGACACGGCATTTAATAATAAAGTAAGTGACAATATTGAAGTAGAAGACAAAATTTATGTCAATCTGGATGACGATGAAAAGGAGGCTATTTCAGAGCCACTTATGGAAACCATAAAAGATATGGTTGCCCAAATGCCGCATGAAGCACAAGAAATAGATACGGTTTTTGAAGAGGCTATTCCTGAGCGAATTTCGAAAAAGAGCGATTTTGATGAAATCACTGCAGGTTTTGAAGATTTGCCTGTATTTGAGCCGGTTTCTAAAGTAAAAAATGGAACAACCAACGAAAAAAAATCTTTAAATGAGAAGTTAAAAAGTGGCGGACTTAACATTGGCCTCAATGATAAGTTAGCTTTTATAAAGCACCTTTTTGATGGTAAACCAGAGGATTATGAACGTGTAATATCACAAATAAACACCACTGTTTCTTATGCTGATGCAAAACGCTTTATAAGTGATATTGTTAAACCTGACTATAAAGATTGGATTGGTAAAGAAGAGTTTGAAGAACGATTCTTGGAAATCATTGAAGCTAAGTTTAATTAATATTTGGGTGTTATCACACCTAAAAAAGCGTGGTCGTGCTTTTCGTTCATAGTTTTGGCTCGATGCTCGCCTCGCCAAAAGCTAACCACTTCAATCACTAACACATGAGTAAACTCTACATAGTCCCCACACCAATTGGTAATTTAAAAGATATCACATTTAGAGCCATTGAAGTTTTAAAAGAAGCCGATTTAATTCTAGCCGAAGACACACGTACTTCAGGTAAACTTTTAAAACATTATGAAATTGGCACTCAAATGCAATCGCACCATATGCATAATGAGCATAAAACGATTGATGGTGTTATTCAAAAACTTAAAGCAGGAACAACCATTGCATTAATAAGTGATGCAGGAACACCGGCCATTTCAGATCCAGGATTTTTGCTGTCGCGCGCTTGTATTGAGAATAATATTGATATAGAATGTTTACCCGGAGCTACGGCTTTTGTGCCTGCATTAGTAAACTCAGGCTTACCTAATGACAAGTTTGTTTTTGAAGGCTTTTTACCTGTAAAAAAAGGCCGTCAAACACGTCTATTACTTTTAGCCGAAGAGACTAGAACAATGATTTTTTATGAAAGTCCGCATAAACTTTTAAAAACATTGGGACATTTCTGTGAATTTTTTGATGAGGAAAGACCAGTTTCTGTTTCAAGAGAACTTACTAAGCTCTATGAAGAAACAGTAAGAGGTACTGCAAAAGAAGTCTTGGAATATTACACAAATAAACCACCAAAAGGAGAAATAGTCATTGTAGTTGGGGGTAAGAATAAATAGAACAAATGAATTTAAATACATTTAAAAATAAGCTAAAAAATAACCCTACAGAAATTGACTTTTCTGAAACCATGGCAGTTATTGAGTCTGAATATGAGTTCATACCAATTGCATTTAAAAATGGAAGTTTAGAAAATGACGAAGGACAAAACACTGGGTCATGTAAATTGTTTGCTTTTGCAAAAACGCAGAGTTTAACTAAAGAAGAAACTTTAGCCTGTTTTGGGCAATACTATTTTGATGATGTGTTAAAAAATCCTGATGGAGCAGGACATCAAAACATCCGAAATTTTATGAAAACCGGATTTGATGGTTTGTCTTTTAAAAATGACCCTTTAAAAGAAAGGTAGTTTGACATTCTGGACTCATTAAAGAATCTTACACCATAATTTGCAACAACTACTCAAAGAAATAAAACAATGCACCATTTGTAAAGCGCATTTACCGTTTGGTCCTAGACCAGTAGTATCCGTGCATACTAATTCTAAAATTGTGATTGTTGGTCAAGCCCCAGGGACTAAGGTACATGCCTCTGGTGTTCCATGGGATGATGCTAGCGGAAAGCAACTAAGAAAATGGTTAGATGTTTCTAATGAAGACTTTTATGATGAAACCAAATTTGCTATAATCCCTATGGGTTTTTGTTATCCTGGAAAAGGAAAAACAGGCGATTTACCTCCCAGACCAGAATGCGCTATACAATGGCACAAACCGCTTTTTTATGAATTAAAAAAAGTGGAGTTGGTCATTTTAATAGGTATGTACGCACAAAAGTATTATTTAGGAAAGACAGCCAAAAAGACTTTGACTGAAACCGTTAAAAATTACAACGAATATTTACCAAAGTACTTACCATTACCGCACCCATCGCCACGTAACAGATTTTGGTTAACTAAAAACCCTTGGTTTGAAGTTGAAGTGTTGCCAGAGCTAAGGAGAAGAGTTAAACTTTAATTAAATAAAATCCATCATATTTCGGAATGCTACACTAAAATTTTATCAATTAAATTAAAGTCTATAAGTGCTTCCCTTTTTCCCAACCATGTTTTCCTAAATATTGCTCACCACTTTCAACTGCACCTTCCTCAATACTGGTTCCCATAGAATCGTTCCAACGGTTTAAGTATCCAAACAAAGAAATAACACCTAACATTTCAACAATTTCCCCTTCATCCCAATACTCGTATAACCGTTTTTTAATGTTTTCATCAACCGCATTCGGAACTTGAGAAGCAGCCAAACTAAAATCTAAAGCAGCACGTTCAGCTTCGCTAAAAGCAGGATGCGTTCTGTATTCCCAAATATTATCTAATTGCTCCTGTTCTGCGCCATAACGTTCGGCAGCTCGAATTGCATGAGCTTGACAATAGCGGCAACCAGTTGAGTTACTAGAAACCCAAGCAATCATTCGTTTTAAGGCTGAAGTAACTCTGCCTTCATTGGCCATAACAGCCTTATTCAAATTGATAAAAGCTTTACTTATTGCTGGTCTACGTTGCATAGTGAGAACAGAGTTTGGACAAAAACCCAAGGTTTCATTAAAGAATTCTGCTAATTCTTTGGTTTCCATATCATGATCTGCAGATAAAGGTGTAACTAAAGGCATAAATTATATTTTTTAGTGCTATTTTTGAAGCTTAAAGTAACGAAAATATTTCATAAAAAATGGGAAATCTTATAACAACAAAATGGTTGGGAGACATGCGGTTTGAAAGCACTAATCCATCAGGTCACAACCTGTTTATTGATGCGGGAGAAGAGAATGGAGGCAAAAGCGAAGGTTATAGGCCAAAAGCTTTAATGCTCTCTGGTTTAGCTGGTTGTTCTGGTTTAGACGTGGCTTCGTTAATTAAAAAAATGAAGCTAAAAGTTGACGATTTTAAAATTGATATTGATGCTAATTTAACTGAGGAGCATCCAAAATACTATGATAAAGTAAGCATGCATTTTCATTTTTATGGAGATGATTTAAGCGAGAAGAAGTTACAAAGAGCTGTAGATTTATCTGTTGAAAAATATTGTGGTGTTATGGAGATGTTTAGGCAATTTGCAGAAGTAACAATAGAAACACATTTTCATAAGTATTAAACATGCGCTGGACGCTTAAGCCCAAACCTGAAATAGAAAAAGTTCAAGCTTTACAAGAAGCGTTGCAGGTTAGTGAACCTATAGCTACTTTATTGGTACAACGCGGTATTGAAACTTATGAGGAAGCGAAGACTTTTTTTAGGCCCAGTTTAGAAGATTTACATGATCCGTATCTCATGAAAGATATGGATAAGGCGGTGGCACGTATTGAAAAAGCCATTGCCAATAAAGAAAATATTCTGGTTTATGGTGATTATGATGTTGATGGAACCACCTCAGTGGCATTAATGTCGTCTTATTTAAAAACCAAACATGGTTTGGTTTATACTTATATTCCAAACAGGTATGATGAAGGTTACGGTGTGTCTTATAAAGGCATCAACTTTGCTTTAGAAAATGATTTTTCATTAATAATTGCTTTAGACTGTGGTGTGAAAGCAGTTGAAAAAGTTGCTTATGCCAAAAAGCTAGGAATAGATTTTATTATTTGTGATCATCATAGACCAGGTAATGAAATTCCTGATGCTGTTGCAGTTTTAGATCCTAAAAGAGAAGATTGTGAGTACCCATATAAAGAGCTTTGTGGTTGTGGTGTTGGTTTTAAATTAGTACAAGCATTGGCTCAAAAAGACGAGCAAACCATAGAAGATTTATTACCCTATTTAGATTTAGTTGCTACAGCTATTGGAGCGGATATTGTTCCGATAACTGGTGAAAATAGGGTGTTGGCTTATTACGGGCTTATGGTTATAAACTCTAATCCTAGACCAGGCATAAAAGCTATTTTAGACCAAGTAGAGAAAACGGAACTGACTATTACTGATGTTGTATTTATTGTAGCACCTAGAATTAATGCTGCGGGACGCATGAAACATGGTAATTTTGCGGTGGCTTTATTGGTTGAAGAGGAAGAAGATAACGCAAATCAATACGCATCAGAAATTAATGAGTACAATTTAGATCGACGTGAAACAGATAAAGAAATTACAGAAGCAGCTCTTAATCAAATTGAAGAACAAAAAGAGCAGGAACGTTTTACTACTGTTGTTTATGACGAAACTTGGCATAAAGGCGTTATTGGTATTGTGGCTTCTAGATTAACAGAAACCTATTATAGGCCAACTGTGGTATTCACTAAAAGTGGTGATAAATTAGCCGCTTCTGCAAGGTCTGTAAGAGACTTTGATGTTTACGAAGCTATTGGTGCATGTAGCGAACATATTGAACAATTTGGAGGTCATAAATATGCTGCAGGATTAACACTTAAAGAAGAAAATTATCCAGCCTTTAAAAAAGCATTTGAAGATTTTGTATCGAAAACCATTGATAAAAACTTACTTGTCCCAGAAATCAAGGCCGATGTAAAGATTGATTTAAAAGATATTACCCCTAAATTTTATAGAATTTTAAAACAGCTTGCTCCGTATGGACCAGAAAATATGACACCAGTTTTTATGACAGAAGATTTGGTTGACACTGGCTACGGAAAATGTGTTGGGCAAGATAAAACACATTTAAGATTAACTGCTACTCAAGGAAATTCAAAAGCACTGGTTGGAATAGGTTTTGGTATGGGAGATAAATTCGAAATTATTTTTGATAAAAAGCCATTTAAAGCAGTCTATTCTATTGATGAAAATGAATGGCAGGGGAATGTATCACTTCAACTCAAATTAAGAGATATTAAGGCTTAAGTATGGCTAAAAATGATCCATATGCTGCTCTAAGAATAAAAGAATTCAACGTTTTTTTATTGCTTAGATTTTTGTTAGTATTTGGCTGGTCTATGCAATTTATTGTAATTGAATGGGAAGTATATAGTTTAACTAAAGACCCGTTATCACTTGGTTTAATTGGTTTAATGGAAATTATTCCAGCATTTACTATGGCACTATTTGCAGGTCATATTGTAGACCAAAACGAAAAGCGGAACTTGTTGGCTAAATGTATAGCTGCTTTTTCTTTTATAAGTTTAGGTTTGTTTTTACTGACTTCAAAAAGAGTGGTTGCAGACTGGTCTACTAGTAATATTTTATTGGGAATTTACGCTTTAGTGTTTTTTGGCGGATTTTTAAGATCATTTTTTGGGCCAACTATTTTCTCTCTCGTAGCCTTGATAGTTCCTAAAAAAGTATATCCAAATGCTGCTACTTGGAGCACTAGTACATGGAAAGCTGCAGCGGTTTTAGGTGCTCTATTTGGTGGGTTCTCTATTCATTGGATGGGAGTTGCTAAAACATTATGCTTGGTTTTTATATTAGTAATGCTATCATTAGTAATAACTTTTAGAATTAAAAAGAAACCTATTTTGAATCCGAAAATAGGAGAATCAGTAAAAGAGAGCTTGAAAGTAGGTGTTCGGTTTGTATTTAGTAATAAGGCCATTTTAGGAGCTTTGACTTTAGATATGATAGCCGTATTATTTGGCGGAACCGTAGCCTTATTATCTGTATTCGCGCAGGATATATTGAATGTGGGTTCTAAAGGCTTTGGAATACTAAATGCTTCTATTTCTTTAGGGAGTATTTTATCTATGTTCTTGACAACCTATCTACCTATAAGTAAAAATACAGGTATGAAATTATTGAGTTCCATTTTTGTTTTTGGGCTTTGTATTATTGGTTTTGGTTTATCCTCAATCTTTTGGGTAAGTGTTGTAGCTTTATTTTTAAGCGGAGCCGCAGATGGAATTTCAATGGTTATTCGTCAGACCATTTTACAATTAAAAACACCAGATGAAATGCGTGGGCGTGTATCATCTGTAAACTCTATGTTTGTTGGATCTTCGAACGAATTGGGTGCGTTTGAAAGTGGTGTGGCAGCCAAATTACTCGGTCCAATAACCGCCGTAGTTTTTGGTGGTGTTATGACTTTAGTTACCGTAGTAACCATTGGAATTAAAAATCCAATCCTTAGAAATTTAGATTTAACAAAGGATATAGAAGAACATGAGAATGAGGATTAGTACTCCTTCAATTCCATTGTTTCCCCATTAAAAACACCATAGGTGTAATAACTAATCCAGTCACCTAAATTGATGTATTTTGAGTTTTGTTTGAGGTCTATATTTAGAGGTAAATGCCTGTGCCCAAATACAAAATAATCACGATGTTTATCTTCTAGTTTTCTTTTACAATATTGCACGAGCCACTCATTGTCTTCTCCTAAAAATTTGGCGTCTTCATCACCTGAAATAAGTTTGTTTTTAACCGATAGGTATTGGGCTAACTTTACACCTATATCTGGATGTAACCAACGAAATAACCATTTGCAAAACGGATTGGTAAATACTTTTTTCATGCGTTTATAGCCTTTGTCTCCAGGGCCTAAACCATCACCATGACCAATAAAAAAGGTTTTATCATTAAAGACAAATTCTTTGGGTTTGTGATATACAGGTATGTTGAGTTCTTCTTCAAAATAACCATTCATCCATAAATCATGATTGCCGACAAAATAGTGGATTGGGATTCCGGAATCACTAATTTCAGCTAATTTACCAAGGGTTCTGGTAAAGCCTTTTGGAACTACACGTTTATAGTCCATCCAAAAGTCAAACAAATCTCCTAAAAGGAAGATAGCAGCTGCATCTTTTTTAGCCTCGTCTAACCAAGCTACAAACTTTTTTTCTCGAGGTAAGGATGCTTCTTTAGTTGGTGCTCCTAAGTGGTTATCTGAAGCGAAGTATATTTTTTTTCCTTTTGGAATTTGCATGTGTAAATATAAATAATTCCTACGAAGACAGGGTTTGTAATTCCTTGTTCATTTCGCGTTAGGGATTGTAGTTAGTTACCGTGTAACGCGAAAAGCCCGACCCGATAGGGTAACGCCCTAATTATTATCGTAAGCAAACCACTCTGCAAAACTTGTGGCGGTTTCTTGTAATTTTAGAGAATGTAACCTGATGTTTTTTGGTAAGCGTGGTTTTATTTTTTTTGCAAAATCTATAACCATCATTTCACTTGTGGGTTGATAATCTACTAGTAAAACGTTGTGTCCGCGGTCTTCAAGTTCTTTTGCAAGTTCTATATGCGGCGTATTTTTGTTGAATACGGTAGCGTGATCAAAAACATCTACAATTTCTTCTTCTACAATCTTTTTAAGATCGCCAAAATCTATAACCATACCATATTTAACATTAGATTTATCGGTAATGGGGCGACCAATAACCGTTACGTCTAAACGATAACTGTGACCGTGAACGTTTTTGCATTTTCCGTCGTAGCCATAAAGGGCATGACCTGTTTCAAATGAAAATTGTTTGGTGATACGAATGTTATTTCCCATTATCTGCGTTTTCCTTTGTTTCTGTTAATTATGTAAACCACAATTAAAACTATGGCTAGAAGTAAAAATAATCCGTTGCCGGTAAAAAAGCCTAATATATCCATGAGTTATTATTTATCTATTTTTTTCTTGTTATACCTGTAAATGGCGTAGGCAAGTATTACTAAAAGAACAAAGGGCAGCATAGAGCCAATAAACACCCCAATTTCGTAGCCGTTATCTGGTGCGTTTTTTATTTTTTCTTCAATGTCTACCTGCTGAAAAAGCGAAGTTAAAAATAGCATGTTAGATTGTTGTAATCTTAATGCAACAAAGTTAAGAGTTTTTAGCTAGCAGTAGGAACTGTTTTCTAAAATTAATTAGCAGAGGAAAACTACGAGCAATCATCCAGAAAGTAAGCGCAATAAAAATACCGTTAAGTTTAAAATTGAAATAATCTAAAGCATAAAGAATGGGTAGAAAAACTAGAAATGTTGATAGTAATAACACATTTCTGAGGAGTTTCATTTTACCTAATCCTTTAAATACGCCATCAAAAATAAAGGCAATGGCACAAATAGGTTGCATTATGAGTACAATCCAAAAAACCGAGTAAAACTGATTAAGAACTTCTGTTTCTTTGGTAAATAATAAACCAATAGGTTTGTAAATTATGGTACCTGCAATTGCTAAAATGACACCAACTAAAATGCCAATTTTAATTAATTTCTGATTTAAAGCTACCAATTGCTTGTAATTTTTGGCTCCAAATAATTTTCCAGATAGGATATTACCAGCGCTTGAATAACCATCAATTATAAAGGCACCCAAAAACCATAAATTAATGGCAATAGTGTAGGCTGCGATATAAGTTTTCCCATGACCCGTTGCAAATCTAGTTGCAAAATACAGGGTGATGTTTAAGGCCAATGTTCTTACAAACAAATTGAGAATCATACCTGTAAAACGATTAATTTCTTTATTAAACGGAAAACTTAATCTTAACGGAATGGATGTTTTTGTTAGAAGATAATAGACTGAAAACACAGCCATTAAAATTTGAGCAACCACACTAGCATATGCAGCACCTTCTATATGCATGGGTTCTAAATAACCTGAAATACCATAAACAAGAATGTAATCTAAAACTATGTTTGATAGCGCTCCAATGGTCGCTATTATCATAGGGTAATAAGTGTTTTGTAAGCCTCTAAAAGTGCCAAAAACAGCTATTGTGAAAAGTGTAAAGGGAAACCCAAAAACTCTAATTTGATAATAAGTGACACTATAATCTAAAATTAGGTTTGAAGCATTATAGAGTTTGAATATTTCTTTTGCAAACGGATATGTTGTTACAATGATTAAAACGCTTATTGAAGTTACAATAAGAATAGCTTGTGCTGGTAGATTTTTTACAGCTTCTAAATTATTTGCACCTACATATTGCGAGACTATTGAGGAAATAGCACTTCTTGTTTGCCCTAAAACCCAAATAAGCATTGACATAAATGTGCCTACAATTCCAACTGCAGCTAAAGATTCAATGGCATTTATATCAATATTACCTATTACGGCAGTATCAGTAATAGATAAAATAGGTTCTGATATTCCTGATATTAAAGCAGGAATTGCAAGTTTGTTTATTTGTTTTAGGCTTATTTTCAAAATAGGAGTTCGTAACAGTAAAAAGGGTAGGGGCTTTGTTTAGGAAAATAGATTTTCTCTAATCTTTCGTATCCTCTTGATTCATAAAATTTCAAGTTTCTTTTGTTTTGAGAAAAGGTATCTAATCTTACCGAGTCAAAATTATGGGTTTTGGCATAACTTTCGGCATAATCCATAAGTTTTTGAGCATATCCTTTTCCTTGATAATTTGGGTGAACTGCTAATCTATGAATATAAATACAGTTATTAGTTTGGGTTAGCCACTTAACAGGTTTATATATGGCATCTTTAAAGGTAGAAATACAGATACAGCCAGCAAGCTCTCTATTAACCTCTAAAACGTAGAGTTCGTTTCGCTTAAAGTCATATATAAAAGCATTTTTATTGGGGTAAACTTCATTCCATTGGTAAATGTTTTGTTCAATCATATAAGCAGCACATGCCTTGGTTATAGATAAACAAGCATCAATGTCAGATTCTTTAGCTATCCGAATCATATAAATGTTTAATTTTGCATAAATATCGCTAAAAATTCAGTAGCCTAACTTTAGTTATTATGAAGAATATTCTAGTTCCTGTTGGATCATCAAAAAACGCCTTAAGTCATTTACAATATGCTGTTGATTTTGCAGAGGCTTTTAATGCCAAATTATTTATTGTACAAGTTTATAATGTATATACCAAGGCTGGAACTATGATGAATGTTGATAAGATTATTGAGCGTGAGAGTTTGGAGTTTTTAAATGGTTTGGTATCAGAAATTGACACAAGGAATGTTGATGTTATAGTTAGAAGCTTAAAAGGAAACTTAATTGATACTTTAGAACTAGCTTGTAAAGCCGCCGATGTTGATTTGATTTTAGTTGAACCTAGAACCAATTCTATTAAAGACTCAGTTTACTTAGGGAAGACCTCTGGAAGAATAATTAAACAAACTAATATCCCCGCGCTTATAGTTCCTGAAGGCTATTCTTTTAAACCAGCTAAAAATATTTTAATGGCCATTAAGTCGGCAATTACTAAAAAAGAAGGTGTTCTAAACCCATTAAAAGAGCTTAAAAATAAATTTAATGCCTCGGTAAACCTTCTTTTAGTAAAAACTCCTTATCATAATGAAGGAGATTTTGATGTGAAAGACGATTTAAAAGCTTTAATTTCTAATACAACTACTTCAGAAAACGCTACCACTTTTCAAGGTGTGTTAGAGCATTTTCAATCACATGAACCAGACATGTTATGTGTGGTAAGGCGTAAACGTGGGTTTTTTGCCAAAAAATGGGAAAAGAATACCATTCTGAAAAAAGACTTTTATAGCACTATTCCTGTGTTGGTTTTAAGTGGGTTGAAGTAATTTGGAATTCTTTACTCAGTAATTCTATTAATTTTTAATTCTGCTGTAAAAACTTTTTTAGGTTAACTTCTATATCATCTAAAAATTCGTTTATTTCTTCGATAAACACTTCGTCCTTTTCTTTACGATTTATGGTTAAATGTATAATTATGGAATCTGGATTAGGAGGATAACCTGTTGTAATGGTCCAACATAATGCATTGGGGCATTCTACTAACGCAAAACGAATACCTCCTTTTATTTCGTTTCGCCTTAAGGTGAATTCTCCCCAAATACCACCAATTTGGACATCTGTTTCAGTTGGCGTATTCAAATTAAAAATTTCAGTACAAAACTCTTCCAAATTACTAAGGGTGAGTTCATGTTGTAAATCTTGCTCTGAGGATTTTAAATTAACAATTCTATAAAATTCCATAGATAACTCTTAAGTTTACAAAGCTATTACATTTAACAAAAATCAGTTCTTTTCAAAGGTTAAATAATCGGCGCCACCATTACCTCCACTAATATCAATTAATTCAATTTTAGTACTTGATTGCGAGAAAATATCCCAGTCATCATTTAAATCTTCAAAATCATTAGTTAAGTTGAAGTTAATATTAAAATCTAAATCATCTTGACTGTCATCATTACTACTGCTATTTGTAATGCTCCAAGTTCCTTCAAAGGTATTTGTTCCATTGTTCGCACTTAAGATACCTGTGGCATGAAAGGTGAAGTTATATCCTGTAAAGTGATTAGTCTCGTTTTTTCCAGAATCAATGAGTTTAGTAATTCTCCAAGTTCCTTTCTGAACAATTGATTCAACTTGACTTATACTATTATTAGGGCTATCATCGCTAGAACATGAAAGAGCAAAAACAACAATAAACAGCCCTAATAAAAAGGGATTTATTTTTATCGTTCTCATAAATTTTATTTCTTTTCTTTCAGTTTACATGTGCTAATTTTAAAAGGAGCATAAAGCGGGCAAAAGCTTACAAGGCTTGTTAAAACAAAAACTCCTGCTAAGATTAGTAAAACGATTCCAAGAGTGTCTGAAATTGTACCATTTAAGTAAAGTACGCCAATAATTATGGCAATAATAATTCTAACCACTTTATCTGTAGTTCCCATATTCTTTTTCATCTTAATAAAAATTTTAATGTTATTGCATTATTGCAATTACAAAAGTAAGAGGCGATAAACTTCTAATCAGTGACTACGGTCACCACTCACCAATAATTTTTATTTCACCTGCATTTTGAACTACTTTTTTGTCAGTCTCAAGTTTTTTTAACACCCGTGTAATTACCTCACGAGCTGTACCAAGTTCATTGGCAATTTGGCTATGACTCATTTTAATAGAATTCCCAGAAGTTAATTGTACTTTCTTTTTTAAATGGTCATATAGCCTTTTGTCCATTTTATCTAATAATAAATGACCAATAGTATCTAAAAGTTCTGAATATCTCAAGTTGAATTGGTTATAAAACAACTCATTAAAATCAGGGTACTCCTTTAACCAATTAGGTAGGTGCTGCACAGGGATTAGAATTATTTTTGAGTCTTCCTCCGTTACAGCATAAACTTTACTAGGAGTGTTTTTTAACGCTGCGTAGAAAGTCATTACACAGCTTTGAGTAGGCTCAATGTAATATAGTAACAATTCTTTTTCGTCAAACCTTGAATATACTTTTACAAGCCCGTTAATAACAATGGGGAGAACTTTTACATATTGAGCTTCCCTTAAGATTTCGGTTCCTTTTGGAAATTCTTTAACTGAAGATTCTTTTATAATGGCATCAATTAATCTTGGCTTTAAAAAGGACAATATACTTTTGTCAATTTCCATATTTCAGTTTGTTTTATAATCTAGTTAAACTAAAGAAAAATTAATCACCTTCTAAAGTCTTTAGCCCCTTCAAGTTTTGCTTCAATATAACTTTGACGTCAGCATTTTCAACATGACCCAAAATACCCCACGGACCTTTATATCCAACATTTTTTAATGTTTGAAACATGCTTTTTTCATAGTTGCCTTTACCAATAGGGAGTATTTTTTCTCCATCTTTTTCCATACCATTTAGGTTAACAGCTGATAGATAAGGAGACATTGCTTTTGATAAGGATGAGAATTCATCTATAGTATGATGCCCATGATGAAAATTATAAACCAAATTTAAGTTATGTTGCGGTAGTTTTTTAATGATTTCTATTTGGTTATATGGATTTCCAAACCATCCACCGTGATTGTATAAAGCAACTTTGCATCCCATACTTTTAGATTTATTAGAAACAAAGTCGATGAAATTGATGGCTCTATTAAGTGATTGTTTTTGATCTAAATCTTTGAAATAATTCTCACTCATACTTACCCAAATGGTAGTATTAAGTCCAGATTGTTCAATAATATCAAAAAGTTTTTCGTTACCATGACTTAGCTGTCCAATGCTGTCTCTTTTGGCGTTCAGCCAAAGCCAAACTGATATTATTTCTATGTTGTTTTTGACTGCAAGTTTTAGTTCAGTTAACGTGTTATCTAAATGCTTATCTCTCCAATCATAAGCGTATTTTTTGAAACCTAATTCTTTCAGCATACTAATACGCTCTTGAGGAGACCTTTCTAAAGAATCAAAAGCCACTATGCACCAAGGATAAAGATCCTGATTTACTAATTGGTTATTGGCTCTCTGTTTACAAGAGAAAACCAAAATCAAAAATACTAGAGCAGCTAAAAAGTTAAAATATTTCCCCATTTCAAAAGATAAATCACCATGACTGTAATGGCGCCACTGGCAAGTAATACACTACTCCAATAATACATTCTTGATCCCCAATGTTCATACATCTTTTTGCCGTATAATTTTTTAGCATAACCATTGGTAAGCTTCCAATAAAGGTAGGTGATAATGCAAAAAAGAGCTATTGCCATTAATACTATCCAAGTTTTTTCCATTTGCCAAGTTTTTGGGTGATGTGTTTATTAAATATTTTGTCCAAAGGTCAAGAGGTTGTTATCAGGGTCAAGTATCGAAAATTCCCTTTGCCCCCAAGGTTTACTTTCCAATTTTCCATTTGGGTGAATTGCTGTATGTTTTTCTAATAATGAATTATAAAACGCGTCAATATTTTCAATTCGAATATAGACTTGTCCGTAATTCTCTTTGGGATCAAGTTCTTTAAATTCAAAGAAATGAATTTGAATTTGGTCTTTTTCCATCATCAAATAACCGTCATAATTAGCACTACCAAATACTTTAAAACCCAATTGGGTTGAGTAATAATCTCTAGTAATATTTTTATCGCGCATTGGTAATTTTGGACTGATGTCTGTGAGCATGTAATACCAAATTTAAATTTTTAATACACTTTAATTTTCTTTTTTCAATTAATTACTCGTTTCGCTTCCCATGGTTTTTGAATTTTATTCAATTTAATAAGAAATGGAATTAATAAAATTAGCTCAAGCCTTATAGTTACATTGAAACCTTCTTGAAAAAATGGTAAAACTAACATGGCAAAAACACAGGCAATAATTCCAACTATGGCATCAATTTTTCCAAATTGAATTGCAAAATCTTTTTCAAACCAAAGAGCAAAAGCTGTGACTCCTTTAAATAAACCAATAATAATTACTAAGAGGCCATTTATTGAGAAAGGTTCATTGGATTCAAAACCGTAAAGTGCTAATGACGGTTTTAAATTTGTAAACCCAAGAATTAAACAAACAAAGGCCAAAAACCCAAATAGCATAAAAACCCAACAAAAGAATTTAATCCACCACGGAAGTAGTTTTCTTCTTCTTATTTCGGTTTGTTCAAATTCGTTAAATGCGCTTTCAATTGGTTTGGTTTGTTCCATTAATATTAAAGTTTTTTGATTTCTTCTAAAGTTTAAAAGAAATCGACTTAATTCCTTTTTTAAAGGTAAGTCTTACAACTAAAATATCAAAAGAAGTAGGTTATTTAATGCTTGGAATTAAACCTTTAGGAATATCTAACTTTCCGTTATGTGCGCCTTTTGAGAAATTACTAATATTGAAAGTATTGGCTTTAGACCAATCACATTCAATTCTCCCATCACCTAAAACAATGGTTCCAAGTTTGGTTCTAAACCAATCTGCCAGTTTTTTGTATTTCTTGTTAGCCGCAACATTGTTTCGTTCAGAAGGATCTACTCTTAAATCGTATAAAACCAATTCTGCTTTTTCAACAGGGCATTCTAGGGCCCACTTTACATTTTCATTAGGCTTCAATCTTTTCTGTGGTCTGGTTCGCATAGAGAAAGCAAAATCTCTTGACCTTAAATAGGCTCTATGATGTGCAACCGTAGTAGTTTCTCCAACAATATAATCTCGTTTTTCTTTTTCGTTACCGATAAAATCGAATAGATTAAACCCATCTAGATAATCATAAGCTTTATCACCAATGGAAACACCGGACGTTTCTAAAATGGTTGGAGCAATGTCAACATATTCTACCAACTGATTTTGAACAAGTCCTTCAGGCACTTTGGCCTTGTCTGATGCCACAACAATTAGGGCGCCATTAGTAGATTTATTCCAAGGCCCAAATTTGGCCTCAATACCTTGTTCTCCAAGATGCCAACCGTGGTCTCCTACTGTGAAAATAATTAGGTATTCTTGGTTGTTCTTTTCACAATATTGTTTAAAAGTTTTAACGGCATCACCAACTAAAGCATCACCATAGGCGCAAAAGGCATAATAATCTTGAATAGCTTGCTGCTTTTCTTTGTCGGTCATATTTGAGAAATTCAGGTTTTTGAATAACCTATGAATTTGGGGTGGTTGATTTTTCAAGTCACTTTCATCAAATGCTGGTACTTTGTACTGTTTCTTTTTAAATATATCTCTGTATTCTTTTGGAGGCAAAACAGGGGTGTGTGGTAAATGAAATCCTAGATTCACCAATAAGGGTTTATTGGGGTTAGCACCTTTTTTTGAAGCGCCATAAGTGTTTATAAAATCAGAATTCTGATTATTTAAATACAATTTAAGCTCCTCAACTATTTTGGCATCAATGGTTTCGCCAGCAGGCATAGGGTTTTCACCTCCAATAATTAAATCTTTGTTGTATCTGGTGTACGATCTTAAAATCTCATATTGAGCCTCAATGTCTTTTTTATTTTTAATATCCTCTGCAGTGAGTTCACTGCCTTTTCTTTTAATGAAATATTGTTGAATGGCTCCGTCAGGAGTTTTCACGCGTTCTTCGGTTCCAAGATTTATCCAAGTTCCTTTTTTATAGGCAGGTTGATTCCAAAAATCACCAACGTCGTTTTTCTGTAAATCGTGTTTAAAACTCACTTTATAATTGTAATGACCAGGATCTTTAAAGGTTTGTCCAGGACCCCAATCGAAAATATAAGCACCTTCTTTTCCAAAACAAGTAGTAATATAACCTTGTTTTTGTAAAGTTTGTGGAAAGGATGGTTTAACAAAGTCTGGTTCTTGATGTGTTTGTTCAAATGCAAAATGTGCATTTCTAAAAGGATAGCGTCCGCTTAACATAGAACCTCTTGAAGGCCCGCAAGCTGGTGAATTACAAAAGGCGTTAGTAAAAAGCACACCTTCACTTATTAGCTTATCTATATTTGGTGAAGACACATAGCCTAAGGCACTTTCCTTTTTTCCAGTAGTGATTTCATTATAACTTTCTATGGCATCAACTCTATGGTCGTCTGTTACAATCCAAAGGATGTTTGGTTTACTCTGAGCATAGATACTAATTGAAAAAATGAACAAGAAACAAGCGGTGATATTCTTCATATTTACATCTTAAAAAGATTGAGAAAAACTAAAGTAGTATTTTTTAATGTTTGTAAAGTGTCAAGTAAAAGAATAATGGCATTTGTATATAAATTGTATACATCATGCAGCGTTTAGAAGAAAACGGACATTTGCTTTTATTAAGTTGACATTGAAAAACGTTTTTTCATGTATAAAACAGTTATGTGCAAAAGCGGATAAATTACCCAAATCAATATCAAGATATTTTTAAAGACTTTAACAAAATAGTCGAATGCAGGTCCTGTTTTTCCGTCAGCCGCCGAAATAAATGTAGTGTTGGCTACATCGCTAAAGAGTGCAATTACAAATGAAACGGGTAATGCTAATACGCTAAGTACAATTAAGATAACTAGTATTATTAGAAAGTGCTTTATCATAGTCTAAAGATTCACTAGTTAATGAGTTTCATTCGTTATTATATGAGTGGTTGCTGACAATAGGATGTAATTAGATATATGCATTGTTAGACTTAATATTTTTTGTTGTGTTTTTTCATATTTTTTATCAACTTCCCTAAGTTCTTATCCTTTTTTTTCCTCTCTTGGGCATTTGAGTCAAAGTGCATGCGTTCTTTCTCCATTTTGAGGAAATTCTCATAAGATTCAGGGTTTAATTCATCATTTTCTAAAGCAGTTAAAACCGCACATCCATTTTCATTAGTGTGCGTGCAGTCACTGTACTTGCAATCAATTGCAAGACTCAATATTTCATCAAATGTCATTTCAACCCCACCTGACATATCAGTTATTCCTACTTCTCTCATACCTGGGTTGTCTATTAGAATACCGTTCTCTAGAACAATTAACTCTCTATGCGTAGTAACATGCTTTCCGCGGTCTATACTTTCACTTATTATACCTGTTTCTAGAATTTCCTCTCCAACTAGAGAGTTAATTAATGAAGATTTCCCTACACCTGAAGACCCTAATAAACAATAGGTACTGCCTTTAATTAGCTTAGATCTAATATCATCAACCCCAATTTTTGATTGATTACTAATAGCAATTATGGGTACATTTTTGATTCTATCATGTACTTGAGATAGCAGTTCTTCTAATTCCGATTCTTTAATTAAATCTATTTTGCTGAGAATAATAATAGGATCAATTTTAGAGGCATTACAAATTGTTAAATACCGTTCGAGTCTATTGACACTAAAATCTCTATTTACAGATTGAATAATTAGTCCAACGTCAATATTTGTAGCAATAATTTGAGTTAGACCTAATTTCCCAACTGCCTTTCTTTCTAAAACCGATTTTCTCGAAAACACAGCATGTATCAATGCTTTGCCTTCATCATATTCAGAAATTGCAACCCAGTCTCCAACTGAAGGTAGTTCACTTTTATCTGTAACTGTAAACCTTAAATTCCCAATAAGTTCACATTCCAATTCGCTTAATTCAGTTCTTACTATATAGCGGTCTCTATGTTCTAATATTACTCTACCAATACCAAAGGAATCTAGGTTTTGTTCCTTTCTGAATTCTTCTAATTGATTATTATATCCTAAATCTTCAAGTTTCATTTTCATTATTTCAAAGTAATCACAACGTGTTCGAAACGGTTGTGCTGCTTAGAGACTAAGATAGAGAAAATGGATTCGTCTTACAATTGAAAGGTAAGCAGAATTTACCAGCCTTCAGGCAATGGATCGAGTAATTGTACGATGGGCGATGGAAGAGGGGATTCGGGTAGCTTACGTAGCAAATTAGCGTATTTGCCCTCCTGAAACCCTTTTGCAGCATTCCAATATAGCTGTGCAGCACTTCCATTACTATGGGGCCGAAGTTGTACAATTGGCCATTCTTTCTCACCTAAGATAAATGGTGTCATATAATCTACCGCTAACCTAATGCTCCGACCTTCTAGACTGCGATAGGCAAAAAGGTCGTAATTGAGATGACGACCAAGACGAGCTACTGTAATTAGAGCTCGAGCATTGAAAATACTGTAGTTAAGCGACCGAGTACGAATGAGCTCTTGCGGTTGACGTCCATCAATAAAAACTTGGGAAAATATGCGTGCCGGCATGTCATCAAGTTGTTTGCGTGCAAGGTTCAAGTTTTTGCCATAAAGCGTATAAAGAATGAGTTGGGCGTTATACCAAGAACCATGGTTGTTTGGTTGCATGGATTCTTCGATGCCTGTTGGACTTTCTACCATCCACGTTGCGAATTGGCTAAACCAACTGCGCAGTGCTTCGTCGTCTTCATCTGTCCACCCTGGAAAGGATTCTAGTAGAATTGCGCAATCAATTACCCAGCGCATACGCCATGCTTCTAGGACTCCCGACGGACTATTATAATTGTGTCCACGTCGCTTCTGACCGAATTGTACATTGGGATTCATTTTTGTTGCAGGATTAAGGAACCACGCGCGAAGTTGTTCTACAGCACTTTCTGCATACCGCTCGTTGCCGGTAAAGTACCAAGCAGGAACTAGTGATGTAACCCTATCCACCATAGCTTCAATTCGTGAAATGTCTGAAGTGTTACGGTCAGGGTTTACTTCGCCATCGCGCCAAATGTAGGGGCCATCCGGATTCTCAGGATTCGGCCACCAATAAGGGCTATAGCTATAATAGTCATGCGGGTCGCCGCTTGGAGGTAGTGACCCCTCGTCAACTACATTGACGACCGGTTGTTTAAGTGAGGCATCTGCTTTTCCTAATATTTCTTTTAATGCTGCAACTAAATCAGGATTACCAGCTGCAAGTCCTGCTTTTACTCGTGGGAGTTGATCACCTTGACCAAGCAGCAAGCGAGGTGTGGTATTGGGTAGGTTGTTTTGGGCAAAAGTAAACGCCATTCCTAAAATCAATAAAAATGACAGAAAAAGGTAGTGGAAATGTATTTTAAAAAGTGCCTTCATGATGAATAACAAGTTTTAGTATTTAGATTATTAATACCAAAAGGTAAGGTAAATCAAGTAGTTACTGCTTTTAAGTTTATGCTTTCTGTTATATATTTTGTAGGGTTTTTTATTTTTCAATTCTACCATAGTTTTTTAGAGCCTTCAAAACCCACAAGGTTTGTATTCCAGCCCACTCTAATTTTGTTCCTTCACTTATACCATACCATGTATCCCATCGTCCATCTTCTTTTTGCCTGTTAATTAATTCTTTTATATCAGATTCTATAGTCTCTTGGGTGAATAATGAATATAGCATGCTTTCTGAAGATTTTGCATAATTTAAACTATGTGGTTTTCCGTAAAGTCCCCAGCCTTCATCAGATTTATCTTTGCAAATTATTTCGTTATTTGATATCCAATTTTTTAAGTCGTTAATTGTTTTTTTCGTTTTATCCTGACTCTTGGTGTACTTTAAAAAAGTTAACCATCTTGGAACACATAAATAGCAAAAAGCGTGTTTATCTTTTATTCTCTCAAATTCACTCCAAACAAACTGTTCTGCTTTTTTCATCCAAGGAATATCTATCTCGTGTTTTTCCAAAATTCCAAGAAGAGGCGCAGTAGTACTTAAAGCAGCCCATTCTTTAACTGTTTTAAAATGCGCTTCACAGGGGTAGGTGCTTTTGGGCCTAAACATCCACGGAATACCACCTTTTTCGGTTGTTATACTTTCAAAATATGGCATAAAGTCATTTAGAATTATTTCTTTGGTCAGATAACCAACTTCATCTAATGTTTCAAGTGCCATAATGCTAAAGAGAGGTTGGCTTTCTGGTGATGCCGTATCTGGTTCCATACCATGACCAAATCCACCATCAGAATTTCGGTAAGCATATACCGCGTGAAAAACACCATTAATATTTCCGTTTGCAAAATGAAATTCAAATAATCGTCTTTCAATCATTCTTGCATTTGTCAATATAAAATCTCTTGCTTTTAAAAAATCTTTTTTTGGTAAAATCATTTTGTTATCCATGATGGATTAAATTGTACGCAGCGCTTTTATTTCTGGTATGCACCTGATGAATAGGTCAATTCGTAACTGTGTGTATAAATTTCAAATACGATACCAAATGGGTCTTCTACATAAACCATTTTATAGGGTTTTTCATTAGGATAATATTCCCGTATTGGCATTCTTTGTTTACCACCTGCTTCTACAATTCTTTTAGTTAAATTTTCGATGTCTGGGTCTTGCACACAGAAGTGGAAAAGCCCTGTATTGAAAGGATTGAATTCTGGTGTTTCTTTTTTGCCATGTGGGAACGAAAAAAGTTCAATTCCAATTCCTTCAGAGGTAGACATATGGGCAATATCGAATTCTTCCCAATTCTCTCCAAAAACATCAATACACATTTGTCCAATGGCTGTATCATTTTCTTTTTTTACTGTAGATGGTTTCATTATAACATACCACCCCATAATTTCCTGATAAAATTTTACAGCTTTATGTATTTCGGGAACAGTTATTCCAATGTGTGAAAATGATTTAGGGTATTTTATTTCTGTCATTGTGATATTATTTTTATACATTGTTATGTGCTGTAATTTATATCTATTAATAGCTTTGCTTCCAATAAGGCCGGGTATTTAATTTCATGGGTGGCCAACTTATTGATTTAGCAGCATTAATTATTTTTTTTGCATCCTCTTCAATTAAAAATCGCTCTTTAAGCAATTTATTTGTTTCTGATATCACCATTTTGACGTATGTTTCTTTGCTTCCATACCGCTCCTCAATACTGAGGCGTGGATCACCATTCTTTATCCGTTCATTTTGTGTGAGAGCAAATGGCCAAAAAGAGCCAAGGGATGGAAACATATAGTTAGGTGAATTCGCTTCTTTTTTTCTTGTATTAAATCCTTGATAAGTTCCAAGCGGAACTACTAGTTCTGGTAATCGAACCCCTCCAAGTCCATTCCCATCTATATCAACCGAAGGGACAAATGTAGGATAATGCCCGAGTATTGTTGGTGGTATCTGAGTCATAATACCATTTGTCCAAAAGTCTGAACCATAGTCGCATATTGGTGATTGCAGGTTTCTTCCTGGGTGATGCATCCCTGGAATTACAGGCATTTTTTCTTTGTGTTCTTTTGCTGTAATTAACGTGTTGCTTTCGAATTTTGGATATTTACTTTCAGGTGGCAATATTCCATTTGATACCCAGTCGTCTAAGAGTACCAATGTAGATCTTAAGAAAGGATGAATATCCATAACGTTTATTGAATGTTCAGCTATTGGATTACTTCTACTCCATGGAGTGTAATGAGCTGCTCCATTCAAGGCATAGATTCGTACATTTTCGTTGACACTTGCATCTTTCTTTCCATCAATTGTGGTATGAATTAAAGATGCAGAACGTGTCCAATATTCATGGGCATGATTGGTAATAATTATTTTGGGGATTTTATTCATTTTCTTAGCAAGTGCCAAGACATCATTTTCACCACCCGAATCAGCATCGTCTGAAGCCAGGAAATTGAATGGTGGATAATCTGCTGGCATATAATTGCCTTCTAAGTCCCATGGGTGATGCGAAGTTTGAGCAAAACGATAATTAAAACCGCCTTTTCCGGCACCTGCTACCTCTATACGGGCTCCATCAAACACCATTCTATCTTCTTCGTCAATATGAAAACCTTGATGAATCATTTGTGTTATAAAACGACCTGATTGCGATATTCCATCTACATAACTATAATCGATCGCTAATTTCTTCGTTCCATTATCATCAACAATCAAAGGGTTGGGATTGCCAGATAAATCTTGATATTCGAACTTGAAAAATGATAGAACGTCTCTCATAGCCGCAAATCCTAAACCAACAATTTTTGGAGATTCAACTTCGTAAATTAATTCATATATTTTTCCTGGTTCAAAACCGTTATCCATATATAAACTTACCGAGTCAGCTACTACTTCATCATTCCCATAAGAGGCGTAACGCCACTCCTTATTAGGAATTACTGTTTTTTCTCCCATAGGGCTATCTCGAACCGTTAATATGTCGTTTGAATTATCAGGATAATTAGCCGATGGATAACCACGACTATTTGATGGCGAAAGACTTTTCCATTTTTCTGGTTCTAGACTCTTATTGTTTACCATTTCGGCAATGGATTTTTGACGGAACGTATTTCCATTATCGTCAGCTACCGGTATATCAAATTGCATTCTGTCCGAACCTTCAACAACATCCCAGTTCCAGCCACTCCAAAGCACAGAATAACCTTCACGCATTAAAAATCCATTTCCAAAATGTTCTTCTTTTTGAGGATTATTATTGTTGGTGCCATTGTTAAGATCTCGAAGTATAAATAATCGTCCTCTATTATTTACACCATAAAGCAATTTGCCATTTGATTTAGACATATCGATAGGTTTTAACAGTATAAAATCTCCGGAAAACTCAACCATTCCACGGTCGTTTCTTTTTGCAAATTGTAAATCAATTATTTTTGCATTTGCCATGTTTGAGGGATCAATCTCATAAAAAATAATCCCACTAATTTTTTCATACTTACCGACGACTCCAAAGCTTTTTCCATCGGCGACAATAACACGTTCTTTTATAATTATTTTGCTAACTTCTGCATTAATAATTATTGTTTGAGATATGAAAAGTAATGTTAAGATAATTGTTCTCATTTTTTTTATGCCACATTACGTGTTCGTGTATGGTTTGTTGCCTTGGCACTAAGTTTGCAAATAAACACGAGCTCATAATTCAGAAGCGAGGATTTTCCGCGAGGAAAATCAGACGCTATGAATAATACACGTTGTTAGCCTTTCGTTATTATATTGCTTTATTAATTATTATTTTCCATTCTGAATAGGTTCAGAATCTGACATTAATTTATTAAGCACAAATTAAACTGGACAGAATTTAGTTATTGGACTAATAATTTGTAATACTGCTACAGCTCCGGCTACATAGAGCCATTGAATATTAATTGTCCAGGCTAAAACTACACTTAATCCATAGAGTATACCTACAATTGCATCGTGTAATCTAATTTTTGTATGTGTACGATTTGTTCCCATAAAGAATTATTTTAAGTATTGATAATACATAAAATTACTTATTTATTTTTAAAATCTATTAAGCTAATAAGGCTCAACAACGTTTAAAAAGCCGTTAATTAGTTCATTTTGGTTCGATAATTCAATACGCTACACTACAAATCTTAAAAGAAAACAAATCAACGGTTTAGTTTATAATAAGCTGTTTTTATGCCTGAATTTATAGAGAAAATCACATTGTTTTTCATAATGAAGGCTAACGGTTACGTATAAAAATAGGGCGGTTTTGTGTCCGAGGATTTTCCGTAGGAAAATCGGAGTGACTAAATACGCACTAACCTTTGATTAAGCTTAAAACTAAGCATTATTTTTATACGTTGTTGTACCACGTTTTTATTTTTTATTTAATTCCTTTATTGTCAAAATATTTGTCAGTTTATTTATTCCAGTATTTGAAATAAAACGAAAACTTAATTCTATAAATACAAACCTTATAACAAGTAAACCAATTAAAAGAATCGGTAAGAGGTTCAGTCCTTTTGCGATTCCTTGATTATATGCAATTAAACCAAATCCAATAAATGGATATGATAAAAGGATTGAAAACATAACTTTAAATGCTTTATGCATTCGTACTTCAATTTCACCAGTTTTTTCCTTAAAATTTCCAATAAATACGCAAACTGCACCACGCCCTATTTCAGATGATATTACCTTGAATCCATTTTCATTTACTTGTCCACGAAATGCCTTTTTAGTATGCTTTGATGTTAATGAATCGGTAATGTCCGTGTTAGATTTTAAATTTTGCATTGAGATTGAATAATCACTTGTCAATTCTGTTGCAAAAGTTTTGGAAGGAAATAATTTCATTCAGTTTATTGGGTTTTCTCAAATGTGGTACAACAATTGGATAAACGCACTAGCGTTTATCTACATTATGTTTACTCCGTTAAATATACTTATTATTCTTACGGGTTTAGAGTGTTTTGAGCTCAAATATTTTTTACATAACCCTCTTTTAATTAAATAATAACAGTATAAAATAAATTAATATGGTGCCGGATTTTGGTTGTTGGTTTTTGCATTAAAATGTATACATTTGCATAGTTCTGAAAAAAAACGGGGCATTAGCTCAGTTGGCTAGAGCGTTTGGCTGGCAGCCAAAAGGTCATCGGTTCGACTCCGATATGCTCCACACAAACAAAAAGGCTTTCAATCTCTTGAAAGCCTTTTTGTTATTTTCACTTCATATCAAGTATTAGCATAATATATAATATTAAAGCACCAGTTTTATGAATAATTCCCTTTGTAAATTATTTATGTAACTTTAAGACTTTTGAAAATCTGTTTTGGGTTTATTCTGCTTGCCCTTTAACTTATAAAATATAGAGTATATGAAAAGAAGTCATCTTAAAAAAGGGTTATTCGTACTGGTAATAGTAATAAGCTGTTCTGCTATTTATACCTATTACAAAATCAACAAAAATGCCGCGGAACGAGAATTTGTTTGCTTTGAGAAATTAACTATAAAATTAGAAAATGGTATAACTCCAGATTTAATTTTTCAAGAAGATTTTGAAGAATTGCAATTATTGGTTGAGTACAGTTTGGTTGCCAGAACAGAGATGCTTGAAGTATCTAACAGATTAAAAAGTAACAAGGAAACACCTATAAGCAGTAGGGATTTGTTAACACTTAAAAAGGGAACCGAAGACTATCTAGAAATACGAAAAGACTTATATGCCATTGCCGATGCCTATGAATGTGGTATTGATGTAACACAGCCAACACTAGATAAATTTAATATAGACAGCAAGTTGCATTTAAAAGGGCTTATGCTGTCTTTAGGAGCAGCCTTAACTTTATATGACAATTATTTTTTGGGTATTATTTTGTTTGAACAGGATAGTAGATTAAGAAAGGTAGTTAATGATCCGGATATGGGTTTTGGTCTGTTAGCGAACAAGTTAAACGAGATGACTCTAAATGCTAATTCTATTGAAACCAGACATAGAATTAGGCGTGTTATTACATTTTATGAAGAAGCAAAGGCTTCTTTATCTGGTGTAGACGAAGATTCAGATTTTGCATATTTACAATTGTTAATAGAGTCTAGTCCGTCATATAATTATATAAAAGAAATACGTGTTAAAGAAATTGCAGGTAAGAAATTTGTTGCTTTTGAAAGGATTACAAAAGATATGCTTTCAGATACTTCAAATGATGGCTTTGATATGTTAAGTGGTTTTTTTGGTAATACCATGGGTATGTTTGAATCTAGAAAAGGAAAACTGTATGGTAATGATGAGGTTAAAGAACATATTAAGTCTAAGCTTCAACCGTTAGATATTTTACTAGAGAAAACGCCCTTTAGATTGACCGATAAATTTATTCCGGGACACTTTGGTCATGTTGCTATCTGGACTGGGAGTAAAGCAGAATTAATAGATTTGGGAATTTGGGAAAATGAGTATGTAAAAAAGCATGAACGCAGAGTGGCTTCAAATCAAAATGCTAACTCAAAGGAAGAGCATCAAATTATAGAAGCTTTACGGTCTGGAGTAAAATTAAGTACTCTTGAGGAATTTATGAATATTGATGACTTTGCTATTCTTAGGCCAGTTTTCAAAGACGATGAAAATGACAAATTAAAAAAAGAAGCCCTAGTTATGGCTTTTAGGCAACTGGGTAAAAAATATGATTTTAATTTTGATGTAAATACTACCGATAAAATTGTGTGTTCTGAGTTGGCGTATGTTTCATTTCCTAGTATTGATTGGCCAACAGAAAAAACGCTTGGTAGGCATAACATAAGTCCGGATAATGTGGCTAAATTAGCGTGGAATAATGTGCCATTAGAATTAGTTCTTTTTTATCATGATGGACAATTAGTTGATGAAAACATTCAATTAGAAACCATGAAGGCGCTTATGCAGGAATAGTTCTTCTTCACCTTTTTAACTTTTATTTTCAAAACGCTTTTAACCCTATTTTAAAGTTTATTAGAGCATACCCTTCATCAATCTTTGTGCATCCAAAATCTATATTGTTATCATGTCTTCTTAAAGGATAAAATAGTACATATATTGCCATTTATAGGATTTAAAAGAAAGACTCTGTTTTAGTTAATTTTGAAACACTCTGGATAGATATTGATAGTGTCTTGTGATTTTAATTCTGTCATACAGTGTTTTATAGGTTGAAAGTAATGAGATAATTCATTTTTTATTTTAACTAAATTTCAGTTTTTGATACTTGAACACAGATGTACTATATGAGTATTTATCCTATATGGTGAAAACCCAGATAAGTTTAGAATTAAAACCAAACTAAATTAGACATGATTGAGTATACAGCTAAAGTAAAAAGTTTTTTAAGTCAAGATCCCATTCCTTTTTTAATTGGAGGATCATGGCAAAAGAGTTCAGAAAATCAAGTTTTTGATGTAGAGAACCCTTCAGATCAATCCTTACTTGGTAAGGTAAGTAGAGCAAATGCAAATGATACTGTAAAAGCAGTTGAAAGGGCTGATGAGGCATTCAATTCTTGGAAAAAGGTAAGCCCGAAAGAGCGTGCTGCGTTACTTTACAAACTGGCTGATTTATGTGAGAGAGATGCTGAAGAATTAGCACAGTTAGAAGCATTAGATGTAGGTAAATCTGTAAACAATGCCAGAGGTTTTGATGTGCCTTTTGGTATTGAATCATTAAGATATTATGCAAGTCTTATAGAGAATAAAGCCTTTGAAAAATCTTTACACCTTGATGGTGTTTCCGGAAAATCGGTTAGGTTACCATATGGTGTCGTAGCTTTTATTTTTCCTTGGAATTTTCCATTAACGCTTTGTATGTGGGGCATTGGTCCAGCATTAGCAGCTGGTAATACAGTGGTTATTAAACCAGCGGCAGTTACACCGCTTAGTACACTTTATCTTGGAGCTTTAGCTCAAGAGGCAGGATTTCCTGATGGTGTTGTCAATATTGTTCCGGCTAGAGGCGCAGATGCAGGCGATGTTTTAACATCGCATCCTAAGGTAAAATGTTTATCGTTTACAGGGTCTTCAGAGGTAGGTAAAACCATTGGTCAAAATTGTGGTTTTAACCTGAAACCTGCCAAACTAGAATTGGGCGGAAAAGGTGCTGCTGTTGTATTTGATGATGCCGATTTAGATAATGCAGCTACCGGTTTAGCTGGTGCAATAACCTTAAATACGGGGCAAGTTTGCTGTACCGCAACACGTTGGATTATCCACGAAAGTGTTATGGAAAGCTTTGTAGAAAAGGTGAAAGATGTATTATCTAAAACTAACGTAGCACCAGGAATGGATGAAGCTAGTGAAATGGGACCAGTTGTTAGTGAAAAGCAGCTTAATAGTATTTTTAATTATATTGAAAAAGGTAAGACAGAAGGAGCCCAAGTTATTTTAGGAGGAAATCGTATTAATGTTGACGGTTTAAAAGGATATTACATGGCGCCTACTCTATTACAGGGTACAGAAGAGAACATCTGTTTTGAAG
Source organism: Seonamhaeicola maritimus (assembly GCF_008056315.1). GTDB lineage: Bacteria > Bacteroidota > Bacteroidia > Flavobacteriales > Flavobacteriaceae > Seonamhaeicola > Seonamhaeicola maritimus. The sequence goes on from NZ_VRKQ01000010.1 coordinate 883,026, forward strand.
AAGAAATCTTTGGTCCGGTTGCTTATATAACCTCTTTTAAAGATGAAGCAGATGCAATACGTCAAGTAAATAGTTTAGACTATGGTCTAGCAAATAGTGTATGGACAGAAGATGCTGTTCGTGCAGAACGTGTTGCTAAAGAAATGGTGGCCGGAAATAGTTGGATAAATGCACATAACGTATTTGCATATGGTTTACCTTATGGAGGTGTAAATGGTAGCGGTAATGGTGGAGGTGTTAACAGTGTTGAAACCTTATTTGATTATACACGAAGCCTTTCTATTGCACAACCTGTTTTAGTAGAAGAATTGGTATAGTTTAAGAATTCATATGAGTATTGAACAATTAATAGCACATTTAGTTAAGAAGGGAATGCTCGTTTCAACCGAAGCGAGCATTACTCCTTTAACGGGTGGCGTGTCTTGTGAAATATTGATGATTGATGATGGTGAAAATCGATTTGTTTTAAAACGCGCTTTGGAAAAGCTTAAAGTTAAAGACGATTGGTTTGCAGACATTAAGAGAAATACAACCGAGCAGAAATTTTTATCATACGTTGGTGGTTTTCTCCCAGAATCTGTTCCACAAATCTTATATGCTGATGAAGAGCACCATTTTTTCTGTATGGAAATGCTAGAAAATGGTCTAGAAAACTGGAAGACTTTGTTGTTAAACAAACAGTTTAATAAAGTCTATGCGCAAAAAGCAGGAGCTTTATTGGGTTGTATCCATTCTAAATCAGCTGGAGACTCTAAAGCGGAAAAGGTATTTGATACATTAGAGAGTTTTAAACAACTTAGAATTGAACCTTATTTGCTTAAAACTGGGGAGCGCCATCCTGAATTACAACACTATTATAAAAAGGAAGCCTCAAGGTTGGCTTCAAAAAAAGAATGTTTAGTACACGGTGATTTTAGCCCTAAAAACATTCTTGTAAATTCTGATAGATTGGTGATTCTGGACTGCGAAGTTGCTTGGTATGGTGACCCCATTTTTGATCTCGCCTTTTACCTGAATCACTTTGCTTTAAAAGCATTGTTGCATAATGAAGAAGCCGAAACCGTTTTAGATTTATTCTTAGAGGTTTGGGATGCCTATAAAAAGAAAGCAAGTTTATTAATAGATTCAGAATTTGAACAACGATTAACCCATTTACTCACCATGCTAATGTTGGCTAGAGTAGATGGTAAATCGCCAGTAGAATATTTAAATAACAAACAACAACAAATAATAAGAACTTTTGCTTACGAGGAAATACCTGTTGGCTCAAAAAGTTTACAAGAGTTTAAAACCAAATGGTTAAATAAAATTACAATGAAGATAAAAGAAATTGATGCCTACCAAATTTATGACTCAAGAGGGTTTCCAACATTAGAGGTGGAGGTTATTTTAGAAAATGGTATAAAAGGATATGGTTTGGTGCCTTCAGGAGCGTCTACAGGACAGTTTGAAGCTTTAGAGTTAAGAGATGGTGACAAAGAGGTTTTCAGAGGAAAATCTGTTTTTAAAGCCATTGAGAATGTGAAAACATTAATAGCTGAAGCTTTGAAAGGTGTTTCTGTTTTTGAACAGGAACAGATTGATAAAACTATGATTGAATTAGATGGTACAACCAATAAATCTAACTTAGGAGCTAATGCTATTTTAGGAGTTTCCATGGCAGTTGCTAATACAGCCGCCAATGTCAAAGGTGTACCACTTTATGAATATTTAGGCAATGGCGAGGGGCATTTAATTCCATTAAATGAAATACAAATTTTAGGTGGTGGTGCACATGCAGCCTGGGCTACTGATATTCAAGATTATTTGGTGATTGCCACAGGAGCAAAAACCTATGAAGAAACACTAGAAATGACACACAACATTTATCATGCTGCTGGTGAAGTTATGAAAGCCAGAGGTAAATGTGTTGGTATTGCAGATGAAGGTGGTTGGTGGCCAGATTATGAAACAAATGAAGAGCCGTTTGATGTATTTTTAGAAGCTGTTGAAAAAGCAGGATATATAGCTGGTAAAGACGTGGCAATTTCTCTTGATATTGCAGCAAGTGACTTATTTGATGGCGAAAAATACCGTTTCAGATTAGATAACAAAGAATTTACGCCAGATGAATTTTGTGATTTAATGATTGCATGGTGTGAAAAATATCCAATCATTTCCATTGAAGACCCATTTGCAGATACCGATTTTAAGAGCTGGAAACGTTTTATGGAGGTTTGTGGGAACAAAGTTCAAGTAATTGGAGACGATTTATTCACAACCAATATTGAGCGTATAAAAGAAGGTATTGCTAATGAATTGGCGAATTCAGTATTGATTAAATTAAACCAAATTGGGTCGGTAACGGAAACAATTCAAGCTATTAAACTTACCCAAAGTGCTGGATGGTTACCAGTGGTTTCAGCCAGATCTGGTGAGACTGAAGATGCTTTCATTTCTCATTTAGCCGTGGCTACCAATGCTGGTCAGCTAAAAGTTGGCTCGTTTGCTAGGAGTGAACGTATGGTTAAATGGAATGAGAATATTAGAATTCAAAGAAGTCTTGGAGATAAAGCAACTTTTATAGGCGGAAAAATCTATGACATTATTTTAGAACCAGAGTTGCTTAAAGTTTAATATCGTTTTCTTTAAGTTAAAAACATTTATAATCAAGTCTATGATTACAGAAAGTTGATTAAGTTTTTTGGAGTAATTATTCTTATCAAACTATTTAAATAAATTTTAATTAACGATTATATTTGTGGGTATTAGGTATAAAAAAATCACATGAAGTATCATTTAATTCTTTTCCTTTTAAGTTTCGGTTTATTGTCTTTTTCCCAAAACCACGATTGGGAAAACCCTGAAGTTATAGGTATAAACAAAGAGGCTCCCCATGCCTATTTTATCTCTTACAATTCTGAAAAAGATGCTTTAAAAGATAAACTAAAAACGAATCATTATAAATCTTTAAATGGTATCTGGAAATTTAAATGGAGTGAAAACCCAGATAAAAGGTCTAAGACTTTTTATGAACTTAACAATACAGGTTTAAAAGATAGTATACAAGTGCCATCAAATTGGGAAATGCATGGATATGGCTATCCTCACTATGCAAACATTACATATCCATTCCCAAAAAACAAACCTTTTGTGCCCCACGATTATAACCCTGTTGGTCAATATAAAAGGGCATTCACAATAGATGAGTCATGGGAAGGTAAAGAAGTTTTTATTCATTTTGGAGCCGTAAAATGCACTTTTTATTTATGGATTAATGGTGAAAAAGTAGGCTATAGTCAAGGCAGTAAATTGCCGGCCGAATTTAACATAACAGAGTATCTTAAAGAAGGTAACAATGAAGTAGCTGTAGAAGTTTACAAATTCACAGATGCCAGTTATATTGAAGATATAGATTTTTGGCGGTTAGCAGGTATTGAGCGCGATGTGTTTTTACATGCCAGACCAAAGTTAATGCTTCATGATTTTTTTGCAAAAGCAACTTTAGACGATGCTTTTATTAATGGGGTGTTAGATCTTACTATAGATATTAAAAACTTCAAGTCAATACAGTCTGGTAATGTGTCCGTAAAGCTATTTCAAGGAGATGAGGTTGTTTATAAATCAAGTCAAATTATAACTGTAGAAAAGGAAGGGTCTAAAGCATTAAACTTTAATACAACCATAAATAATGTTAAAGCTTGGTCTGCTGAAACACCAAATTTATATACCCTTATCCTTACTTTAAAGGATGATAATGGTAAAATTCTAGAAACAGTTTCGCATAAAATTGGTTTTAGAAGTGTGGCTCTCAAAAACGGGCAATTAGTAGTTAACGGTCAACCTATTTTGCTTAAAGGTGTGAACCGTCATGAGCACGACCCTTATTTAGGACATGTTATGACTAAAGATATGATGCTTAAGGATGTTAAACTCATGAAACAGTTTAATGTAAATGCGGTTAGAACATGCCATTATCCAGATGACCCTTATTGGTATCAATTGTGTAACGAATATGGGTTATATGTTATAGATGAAGCTAATGTTGAAGCACATGGTTATGGTTGGATAGTAAATGAAGTAGCAAGGGACCCAAGCTACTATAACGCTATTACCAACCGAATTCAACGCGTGTTTCATAGGGATAAAAATAATCCTTCTATCATTATTTGGTCTATGGGTAACGAAGCCGGAACAGGGTTGCCTTTTATAGATAGTTATGCTTGGTTAAAGAAAAAAGACGATTCTAGATTGGTGTCTTATGACCGTGCTGAGGTAGACCCAGATTTTGATCATATAAGACATACCGATATTATTGGTTACATGTACGCACCAATTATTGATATTAAAAAAGAGCATTTGCCCGCAAATCCAGAAAGGCCTTTTATTTGGGTGGAGTATGCGCACTCTATGGGTAACAGCACAGGTAACTTAAAAGAATTGTGGAATTTTGTTAGAGAAGAACCAAGAGTACAAGGTGGTTTTATTTGGGATTGGGTAGATCAGGGAATCACTATAAAAAATGATGACGGACAAGAATACTGGGGTTATGGAGGCGATTTTGAACCAGAAGGCGTAAAGCACTCAAGAGCATTTTGTTTAAACGGAATAATATTTCCTGATAGAACTATTCAACCTGCACTTTGGGAAGTAAAAAAGCAATATCAAAACATACATATAAGCGAGTTAAATTCAGATGAATTAACATTTGAAGTTTTTAACGAGCACTTTTTTACTAACCTTTCTGAATTTGATTTAGAATGGATTTTATTAAAAGATGGTGAACAAGTTAAGAACGGCATTTTATCTTTAGAAGGCGCGCCTTTATCAAAACAGACTATCAACCTTAAGAATGAGATAGGAAGTTTAAATTCAGAGTCTGAATACTTTGTAAATTTCCATTGGAAACTTAAAACCTCCATATCACTTTTAGAAAAGGGACATGAAATTGCAAAAGACCAGTTTATTATCAAAACAAAACCAGTTGTTATTTCAAATGAAGTTTCAAAAGCAAATATTAATGTGAGTGAAACTATAGAGGTAATAACTGTTGAATGTGCTGATGCAATTTCAATAACATTTGATAAAGCACAAGGAACCCTTGTTTCTTATGAGGTAAATGGTGAAAACTGGATGACTTCACCGCTTTTAATGAACACTTGGAGAGGTGCTCTTGATAATGATTTAGGAGCTGAAACCCCAATAAAGTCTATAAAATGGAAAGACATTGAATCTAAGGTGAAAACCAATATCATTAATTGGAAAAAATTATCAGATAATAGAATTATGGTAAGCGTTAAGAAGTACAATCCAGATGTCGCCAACTTTTTTGTAAACTATACCATTGATGGTACAGGAAAGATAAAGACGCAGTATGTTATAGAAAGAACAAATGGTAAAGTCTTAATACCTCGTGTAGGGATGAATTTAAAGTTAACCAAAGCTTTTAGCAATGTGAATTACTACGGAAGAGGACCCTATGAAAACTACCCAGATAGAAAAGAATCGGCTTTTCTTGGAGTATACAATGCTAAAGCAGAAGATTTTTATGTGCCTTATATCAGGCCTCAAGAAAATGGCTACAGAACAGATGTGCGTTGGTTAGAGGTTAAAAATGACCAAAGCCAAGGACTTAAATTTTCAAGTCAACAATTGTTAAATTTTAATATAAATCATTTCAATAATGACGATTTTGAATATTCTGAAAAGAATAAACATACCATAGATTTAGTACCCCAAGAACATGTAAACTTAAACATTGATTACAAACAAATGGGTGTTGGTGGTGATACTAGTTGGGGGCAATTACCTTACCAAGAGTATTTAATTACACCAGAGCCTTTGAAATATACTTTTTATATAGAGCCAATTATAAACTAATTATTATAATCCAAAAAGTCTAGGTAACCACATAGATATTTCTGGAATATATGTGATTAGCATAAGAACCACAACCATTATAAGCAAGAAAGGCAACAATGGTTTGACTACTTGTGATACCGAAACCTTGGCAATACCACTACCAACAAAGAGAATGGTACCAACAGGTGGCGTACAAAGGCCTACACATAAATTAAGAACAAGAACAATCCCGAAATGAACTGGATCCATACCTAATGCCATAACTACCGGTAAAAATATTGGCGTAAATATTAATACAGCAGGTGTCATATCCATAAATGTTCCTATAATTAATAAGGTTAAGTTAATAACCAGGAATATAGCAAACTTGCTGCTAAACTGCTCTAATAAGAATCCGCTCATAAGTTCTGGGATACTTTCAAAAGAAAACAACCAGCTCATAGCCATAGATGTACATATTAAAAACATTACCACAGCCGTGGTTTTGGCACTATTCAATAAAATATTTGGAAAGCTTTTTATAGTTACACTTTTGTAAATAAGAGCTAAAATAGCAGCGTATAATACGGCAATTACAGAGGCTTCAGTAGCGGTAAAAATACCAGCCACAATTCCACCAACTACAATTACCAGCATCAACAAGCTAAAAAAAGCTTTTCTAAAATGCATCCAAACCTCTCTTAGTGTTGCTCTTTGTCCTCTGGCAAATTTTCTTTTTATCGCAACATAAACTATATAACCTATTAGGGCCAAACCTAATAAAATACCAGGTAAATACCCGGCAATAAATAAAGCAGCAACAGAGGCGGCACCACCACTAGCCAAAGCATATACAATTAAAATATTACTTGGAGGAATTAATAAACCTGTTGTAGATGATGTAATATTAACAGAAGCACTAAATTCTCTTGGGTAACCTTCTTCTTCCATTCTATCAGTCATAATACTACCAATTGCCGAAGTAGCAGCAACAGCAGACCCTGAAATAGCTCCAAATAACATAGATGCCAAAACATTTACATAAGCCAACCCACCTGGAAGACTAGCTACAAGAGATTTGGCAAAGTTAATGAGACGATTTGCTATTCCACCTTGTTTCATAATTTCTCCGGCAAGGACAAAAAATGGGATAGCCAAAAGTGCAAAACTATCTATACCTGTGGTCATACGTTGTGCAATGGTTGTTAACCCTGGCATTTTATCAATGTTAAGCAGTAAACTGATAGTTGTGGCAATACCAATACTATAAGCTACAGGTACTTTAAGCATTAACAGTGTGAAAAAACTAGCAAATAAAACGATGATACTTATAACTTCAATGCTCATGGTTAGTCGGTTATTTGGTTTTTAGAAATCTTGTTAATGTGATATATTGAGAACCACATAATTAGCAATCCGCTAAAAGGTAAAATGGCATAAATATATCCTAAAGGAATACGTAAGGTTCCTGATAGTTGCCCTAGGTGAAGGGTGGTATAAACTAAGTTAAAACCACCAATAACCATAACAATTAAGGCGAATAGAAAGATTAAGATTTCAATGATTATTGAAACCTTCTTTTTGGTGGTATCTGAGAATTTCCTGTATAAGAAATCCATTGATAAATGCTCTCTTTTTGCATTCAAATATGCTGCGCCAAGAATCGACATCCATATTAATGAAAATCTGGCTAGCTCTTCTGTCCATGAAAAAGAACCCTTTAAAATATATCTTGAAAATACTTGAAATAAAACATCAAATACCAAAAGGGCAAATATCCCAATTAGGAATATTTCCATAAACCTAACTACTTTGTTAAAAAAAGAATTGGATGTGCTCATATTCTAATGCGATTTAATTGCTTTAACTGTTTCAGATAATTCTGGATGCTCCTTTTCAAATTCTTCTAAAACCGATTTTGATTTATCAGCGAACAACGATTTTTCCGGAATAATAATCTCTACACCTGCTTTCTTTACAATTTCCATACACTCATCTACAGATTCTTTCCAGAAACGTTTCTGAGCTTGAGCTGACTCACTTGCAGCTTCTTGAACCCAAACCTTTTCTTTCTCAGATAATTTATTCCATTGTTTAGTACCAATAAGCAGTACATCAGGTACTGCAGAATGTTCGTCTAATGTATAATATTTACTAATCTCATAATGGTTTGATGATACAAAAGATGGCGGATTGTTTTCAGCGCCGTCAACCACACCTTGCTGAATGGCAGTATATAATTCACCATAAGACATTGGTGTTGCGGAACCACCTAATGAGTTAACCATATTTATGGCCATTTGGTTGTTCATTACCCTTATTTTTAGACCTTGTAAATCTTCAGGAGTTCTTACGGCTTTAGTTGAGGTATAAAAACTTCTACTACCGGCATCATAGTAGCATAAACCACGAAGCCAAAATTTTTCGCCTTTTTCTAAAACTGACTTTCCAACATCTCCTTCTAAAACATCAAACATATGTTGTTTATCTCTAAATAAATAAGGAATTCCGAAGACGTGATAATCAGGAACAAAGTTAGACATAGTTGCTGCACTTACTTTAGTAATTGCAACACTTCCTATTTGCAGGAGTTCCACCACTTCTCGTTCAGACCCTAATTGTCCGTCAGGAAATATTTTAATTGTTAATGTACCATTAGATTTTTTAGCGAGTGCTTTTTGGAACTCAACAATACCTTTATGAACTGGATGTGTTTGAGGTAATGTATGGCCTAAATAAAGCACTTTTTTATCAGAGTTCTTTTTACAGGAAAAAAGCCCGACAAATAAGAATAGTACTAAAAGAGTTTTATAGTTCATGGTTAATTATAGTTTAGTTCATAAGTTAGTTTAATTCTAACAACTACAAATATACTAAAAATACAATCGATTGTATTTCTTTAATTCTATTTAAAATTAAAATAGTTTTTAGCGTTGTTATAACAAATGTCTTGAATCATTTTTCCTAGGAATTCTGTATCATTAGGTACAAGCCTTTTGTTTAAATCATCTGCAATAACATTACATAATATACGTCTAAAATATTCATGTCTTGGGAATGACAAAAAACTACGACTATCTGTCAACATTCCAATAAATTTACTCAATAATCCCATGTTTGAAAGCACGTTTAGCTGCTTTTCAATACCATCTTTTTGGTCTAAAAACCACCAAGCAGCTCCCCATTGCATTTTACCAGGAATACCTCCAGTGTTAAAGTTACCCATCATGGATGCAAAGGTTTCATTCTGAGCTGGATTTAAGTTATACGTAATGGTTTTGGCTAATTGATCCGTTCTATCAAGTGCATTCAGAAACTTAGAAAGCCCTTCAATAATTGGGTAATCAGCAATAGAATCACAACCAGCATCGGCACCAACAAGTTCTTTTAAACGTTCGTTGTTGTTTCGAATAACTCCTAAATGGTATTGTTGTGTCCATCCTTTTTCGTGATATTTTTTGCCTAAATGTAGTAAAAGACTTGATCTGTATTTCTGTATTTCAAGTTCGGTAAGCCCTTCAGATTTAGGGTTCTTTTCAAAAATGGTGGTTATTTCATCATCATTGAAACCTACAAAAGAGAAAGCACCACTAATACCATAATCTGATAACCTGCAACCATTTTTATGGAAGAATTCTATTCTTTCGTCAATAGCTTTTAACAATACTTCATAGCTATCAATAGAATAGTTTACACAAGCACTAAGCTTTTCTAAATAAAGATTAAACTTTTCTTCACCTATAAAAAACAGCTCATCTGGCCTGAAGGTAGGGTAGACTTTTGTAAAGTAGTTAGCTTTTGCTATTTGTTGATGGTATTTTAAGTCATCGGTTGGGTCATCCGTGGTACAAACCACCTCTACATTCATTTGCTCTAACAATTGAGCAGGTGTTCTGTTCTCTAAAATACTATTAGCTTCTTCGTAGATTTCAGAAGCATTATTAGGTTGCAAAACTGTATCTATATTAAAATAACGTTTAAGCTCAAGTTGCGTCCAATGAAATAACGGATTCCGTAGGGTATTAGGAACTGTTTCAGCCCATTTTTCAAATTTTTCCTCTAATGGGGCATCGCCAGAAATGTAGTATTCTTCAATGCCATTAGCGCGCATTCCACGCCACTTATAGTGGTCTCCACTTAACCATGCCTTAGTAATATTACCAATAGGTTTATTTTCGGCAATTTCTTTAGCTGATAAATGATTGTGATAATCTATAATGGGAACAGTTTTGGCATAATCATGATAAAGCATTTCTGCCTCTTTTGATTCCAGTAGAAAATTATCTGCTATAAAATTTTTCGAAATTATTGAACTCATAAATTTAAACTTTTACTAATGCCCAATTCTAAGCCTCTAAGTTCTGCTAGCCCTCTTAACCTTCCAATCCCAGAATATCCTGGATTTGTTTTTTTGCTTAAATCATCAAGCATTTGATGACCATGGTCTGGTCTCATAGGGATTTTAACATCATTACGTCCAGTTTCTTTACGCCTTTTTTGTTCAATTAAAACTTCCTTTATTACTGAGTACATGTCTACATCACCTTCTAGGTGATTAGCTTCATAGAAATTACCTGAGGCATCGCGCTGCGTACTTCTTAAGTGTAAAAAGTGAACACGGTCTGCAAATCGTTTAAATATTTGAACTAAATCATTATCTGCTCTAACTCCTAAAGATCCTGTGCAATAGGTGATGCCGTTCGAAATGTTTGGCACATTATCAAATAGGTAAGCGTAGTCTGCCTCTGTACTTACAACCCTTGGTAAACCTAAAATTGGATACGGCGGATCATCAGGATGAATACACATTAGCACATCATTTTGTGAAGCTATTGGAATTATTTCTTTTAAGAAAGCTACTAGATTTTTTTTTAAAGTATCTGCATCAATATTTTTGTATGTGTCTAAAATAGTTTGAAACTGCTCTAAGGTATAACCTTCTTCCGCTCCAGGTAGGCCTGCAATAATATTATTAATTAATTGCTTTTTGTTTTCCTCTGAAAGATTGTCAATATATTTTTTGGCAGCTTCTTGTTGTTCTATTGAATAATTATATTCTGCTCCGGGACGTTTTAATAAAAATAATTCAAAGGCAGCAAATGCTATAACATCAAACCGAAGGGCTTTAGAGCCGTCATTCACTTGAAACCCTAAGTCTGTACGTGTCCAATCTAAAACAGGCATGAAGTTATAACAAACAATTTTAATCCCGCACTTAGCTAAATTTTCAATACTTTTTTTATAATTTTCAATATAAGCTTGAAAATTTCCTGAACGTGTTTTTATATTTTCGTGCACAGGAATACTTTCTACAACACTCCAGGTTAAACCTGTGTTTTCAATGGTTTCCTTTCTTTGTTGAATCTCTTCAACTGTCCATATTTCTCCATTGGAAATATGATGCAATGCAGAAACAATTCCAGTAGCTCCTGCTTGTTTTATGTCAGATAAAGATACAGGGTCATTTGGTCCGTACCATCTCCATGTTTGTTCCATTTTATAAAATTTAAATTTTAAACACCACTAAAAGCACTAAAACCGCCATCAATTGGAATTACTATTCCTGTAATAAAACTTGCCGCTTCACTACATAAAAAATGAATGGCTCCATTTAGTTCTTCAGCTTCTCCAAAGCGTTTCATTGGTGTGTTGTTAATAATTGTATTACCTCGGTCTGTGTAGCTGCCGTCTTCATTTGTGAGTAATCTACGGTTTTGATTTCCTATAAAAAAGCCTGGAGCAATGGCGTTTACTCTAATTTTTCCACCAAATTTTGTAGCCATTTCAACAGACATCCAACGTGTGAAATTCTCCATTGCAGCTTTTGAAGCTGAATATCCTACCACTCTTGTAATAGCTCTTTCAACGGTCATTGAAGAAAAATTCACAATACACCCTTCGGTTTGTTTCGCCATAACCTTTCCAAAAACCATTGAAGGTAAAACCGTTCCGTTTAGGTTTAAGTCTGTTACTTTTTGAAAGTCTTCCATTTTTAAATCGAAGATTGTTTGGTCTGGTCCAATTGTGGCTCCTGGCATATTCCCACCTGCAGCATTTAATAAAATATCAATTCTTCCAAAATGCTTTAAAATAGCATCTCTGTTTTGTTCCAGAGTTGATTTGTCTAAAACATTAGTTTCAAGACCAATGGCTTCACCTCCATGCTCATTAATACTTTTTACAACACTATTAATGGTTTCTTGCTCCCGGTCCAAAATAACGATTTTAACTCCTGAGTTAGATAAACTTTGAGCAATAGTGCCTCCAAGAACTCCGGCACCTCCAGTTATGATGGCTACTTTATTTTCTAAACTAAACTTTTGACTCATACTTATTTTTTTAGATTTAAAATGCAGTTATAACCGAAATTTAATTGGTTTTGTGCATAACTATGCAAATATATAAAAATTTTCGTGTACGCACACGAAAAATACAAAACACAATCTTTTTTTGGATTATTTAAGGTATGGACAGTGCATTGATATATAGTTTAGCGTTTTAAAAAAATAATGCTTTTATCAACTACTTCTTTAAGCTCTTTTGGAAGATGGTTATAATTCCAAGGGTGTTTTGATTCAAAAACATGGTTAGCATTTTTGATAATTACTAATGAACTATCTGGATTCCATTTATGAAGATTTTCGGCTTCGTTAATTAGAATACTTGTATCGTTATCACCATGAATAATAAGATGAGGTATTTTTAAATTTGAAACGGCCTTTTTAATGTTCAATGGTGTTCTGTTTTTATTTGTGTCTAAATAAAACTGATAATAATGAGGCATTTTTTGTTTTGTGCGTCCGTTTAGTACATATTTTACACCAGTTTTTTCCCAGTCTTCAATACCCTCACTAGTCACTGATCGACTTAAAAAATCAGAAACGCCTGCTAAACTAATGACCTTTTTTACTCTTGATTCATTATGCGCTTTGAGTAATACTATACCACCACCTCTACTATGACCCATGAGTGAAATGTCATTAAGGTTCCCCGAGCTTTTTATGGTTTCATTTTCAAAACTCCAATTTATAACTGATTGTAAATCATCTAATTCTTTGGTGTAATTATTATTGCCAAAAGCTTCCAAATCTGGGAAGTCTATAGGTTGTTCCATAGTACCTCCATTGTGAGAAAAATTGAATTTTATAAAGCAAAATCCGGCCTTAGCAAAAGCTTCAGCCATTAAATTCCAAGCACCCCAATCTTTAAATCCTTTGTAACCATGGCAAAATATTATTATGGGAGTATTGGTAGTTTTTTCTAAACAAGTTACATCAATTAAAATAGGTTTTTCGTGCTTGCCACCAATTATAAAAACATTTTTTTTAAATATCATATTTCTTTTTCAGTAAATGGAAAATCTGGATTACAAATTTCTAAAATAAGCCGTTTCAGTTCGGTTTTGAAACTATTAATTGTTTCTTGGGTGATTAAGGTGTTTTTTTTTGCCCAGGCCCCAGGTTTGTCCTTTTTGGCAAATTTTAAAAAGCCATTGCCTAAATTTTTAAATGAAATGATGCCAGCTTCCACTGGGAATTTCAGACCTCCAGATTGCTGCATCATATAGGCATAAGCAAGTACCTGAAAGCTTTTGCTGTACTTTTTATAATCGGTTGAAATGTCTTCCCAGTTTACAATTTCAACATCGCCTTGATTTACTTTTCCGGTTTTATAATCAATAATTCTAGTAACACCATTGTATTCATCTACACGGTCTACTTTACCAGTAAGTCTTACTGGAAAATCAAGTTCAGGAATATCAATAGAAATAGTATTTTCTGCTTCAATTGCAAAAATTTTAATTTGGTTACCAGCTTTTAAATCTTTTATTTCTAGATCTAAAAAGTTTGACACATAACGTTTGGCAATTTCAAAAATGATGAGGTTTTTACCTGTTTTTATATCACCTTCTTTAAAGGTGTCTTTAAAATGATGTTTCACGGTTTTAACTATATCCTTTTTTAAAGTTTTGATGATTTCGGCAGATAAAAAGGACCCAATTAGGGGCTTGTAAAAATCTTCAAGAGTATTGTGTACAACGGTGCCTAAGGTATTTGCGGCTACAGTTTCTTCTACCTCATCATGTTCCCTGATTCTCAAAATTTTCTGATAATAAAAGTCTATGGGATTTCTTATATAGTTTGTAAGTGAGGAGGGTGAAAAACCATTTTCTGCAATCAATTTTAGTTTTTCAATAACATCATCTGTCTTTTCAACAACATTTAAATGGGTTTCAATAACAGGTACTTGAGGCGATATAATTTGATGTTCTATTTTATGAATACCTTCAAGTTCTAACTGCGTAATAAATCTGCTTTTTTCTCCACCTGTTAATACATCAGTTTCGGTATTATATAGTATATAAACATTTTTGGCACGCTGTAATAAACGATAAAAGTGATAAGTATAGACCGCATCTTTTTCCTTATAAGTAGGAAGTTTATTTTCTAATTTTACATCAAATGGAATAAAGGAATTATTACTTTTTCCTGAAGGAAGAATACCTTCGTTTACACCAGAAATAATAACTGTTTCAAAATCTAAAACACGAGATTCTAACATGCCCATCACCTGTAGTCCTTGTAAAGGCTCTCCTTGAAAGTCTAATGTTTCTGATGAAAGCAGTTCCTTATAAACACTGAATAAAGAAGTAATGTCTTTTATATGGTTGAATTCTGAGTTTAGTCTAATCAATTCATTGAATAATTCATGAAATCTGAATAGGTATTCTAATGAAAGTAAATTAGAGGTTTTATTTTCATTTAAATACTCTTTAAAAACCAGAATGAGTTGAGAACAATGATTTAAGGAATTACTAATGGAAATGTCCCAATTTGAAAACAATAAATGAATAACATCAGATGACTCAGGAGCTATTTGTCTTAGCCTTTCTGTGTTAAGATAAACAAGGTTATTAGTGTCAATAGCCTCAATTATTTTGGATGCGTAATCCACAGAATTTACTGTAAAAAGGGGTCTTATAAATTGATGAGAAACAATCTTAATGATGTCTTTATAATAAAACGATTTTGACTGGTTCTTATGAACTTGAAAAAGCGTCTCAAATAATGAAGCTAAAGCTATAGACTTTAGCGGAAAGCCCATAGTGATATTCAAAGCCTGAATATTTTCTGGTAAAGAGTTTAATGTTGGAATCAGTAAGTTTTCATCACCTAAAACCACAGCGGTATTTTGGAGAAAAGCATTGCCATCTTTCAGTTTATTTAAAAGCGAACCAATATATTTAGCTTGCCCGATACTTTTAGGGATTCCTACAACTGAAATGTTTTTGTTTTTAGAATAGTTATTCGTAATCCAGTTGAAAGGGTGTTTTTTAAAATAAGACCAATTAGTTATATGTTGCCTTGAAAATAATGCTGCATCATGTTTAGGGTTGTCCATAAAAACCTGATCTATGTCCCAATATATTTGAGCTAAATCGTTTTGAAGTAATTCTTGAATTATGGTTTCCTCTGCCGTATTAAGCGCATTAAATCCTAAAAAAATATGTTGCTTATTTGAATTGGCCTGAATATAAGATTCTAAATTTTCAACGGCTTCTCTATAAATTAAACCTTGATACCCCGTTTTTTTATTTAAAAGAGTTTCCGTAAAACTGGAGTAGTAACCGTTTAACTTATTCCAGAACGATAAATATTTTTTAATGAAATCGGTTTGCTTTTCTTCTTGAGACCAATGGTTATGCTCTATCTCTTTAATAGCACTTAAATAATTGAAAATATTCTTTTGCGGAATAAGGAATCGGTCAATTTCATTAAAATCTTGAAGCAATATTTGAGCCCATTTAGAGAAGGATTCAAACGAATCAATCTCCTCTTTTTTAGTTAGTTCTAGGTAGGTGTTATAAAACTCAAATAGAAGCTCAGTATTGGTAACACTTTTTAGTTCTGATAATTCTTCGACAAACTCTTCAATACTAATTATAGAAGGCGCAAAAAAATTTTTTTTAGTGATTTGAGATAATTGATGCTTTAAAAATAAACCAGCTCTTTTACTTGGTAGTACAAAGGTTAAGTTAGAGAAGTTTGGGTTCTTATTATGTAAATCTTTTAAAACATCAAAAATGAATGTAGTCATTGTATAAAAATAAAAAACGCTTCGGGATTCCCGAAGCGTTTTTTAAAAAGTTATTTATTGAATTAACAAATTATTTTGCTAAGTTAATTTCTACTCTTCTGTTTTGAGCTCTACCAGCTCTTGTTTTGTTAGAAGCAACTGGATTAGACTCACCATAACCTTTAGAAGATAATCTGAATTGATCAACTCCGTTAGAAGTTAAGTAATCTTTAACTGCAGCAGCTCTAGCTTCAGAAAGACTTTGGTTTAATTTTTCACTACCCACGCTATCAGTATGTCCTTCAACAGTAAACTTAGAATTAGGATACTCGTTAAGGATTTTTATGATATCTGCTAGTACTTCGGCAGACTCATCTTTGATAGAAGATTTACCTGTATCAAAGTTGATAGTTTTAGCGTACTCATTTAAAGTTTTTTGAACTTCTTCAGTTACTTCAGGACATCCATTGTTAGCAACAGTACCTTTAACATCTGGACATTTATCGTCTTTATCTAAAACACCGTCACCGTCAGTATCTGGCCATGGGCAACCTTTGTTAGCAGCAGGTCCTGCAGTGTTAGGACATTTATCATCTCCATCAGTTATACCGTCACCGTCAGCATCAGGACAACCATCTAAAGCTTTTAAACCAGCTACAGTAGGACATTTATCTTTGTTATCAGCAATACCATCGCCATCAGAATCAGGACAACCGTTTAATTCAGCTAAACCAGCTTCATTAGGACAATCATCTTTACTATCTTCAATACCGTCCCCATCAGAATCAGGACAACCATTGAAAGCTTCTAAACCAGCTACGTCTGGACAAGCATCGTCTTTGTCATAGATACCATCACCATCTGTATCAGTTCCACCAAATTTGATAGAAAGACCAGCAGTGTGTTGGAAGTGAGTGTCTAAGTAATCTTCAAAAGCATGTTTGTATGCAGTTTGAAGTGTGAAACCAATGTTTTCGTTAAACCAAATGTTTAACCCTAAAGTACCGTTTAAAGTACCTGCACCAATTTCATCAACCCAAGTATAACCACCACCTACACCTAAATAAGGATCAAGAGTAGTGCCTTGTTTGAAGTTGTACTTAATAGTACCATCAATACCGTAGTAAGATAAATCATCTACTGAGTTACCTTCTCCCCAAGTATCAATTTTGTTTAATGAACCAGCAGCGCCAAAAGAAAAACCGTCACCTAAATATTTAGATACAGAGATTGTTGATAATGAAGGAAGTATGTTCCAGTTATCAACATCTGCGAATTTGTCGAAAATAGATTCGCCAAATGGGGCTCCGTCTCCATTAGGGTGGGCATCAACTGCATTAACTCCAATGGTAATTTGCCATGGATTGTTTTTGTCTTGAGCATCTGCGTAATTGTAACCAAGTACAAGAACAAACGCTAACAATAATCTGCTAAGATTTTTCATATTCAAAAGTTTAATTTTTAAGTGTTAATTGTAAACAAAAGTAAGTTGTTAAATGTTATTAACAAAGACAAATATATAAAAAAATCGTACAAAAGTGCGGTTCATCGATAGTTCAGGACGATTTTAGATAATATATTCATTCTTTTCAATTAGTTTAGACCCTATTAAGTAGTTTAAGTCACATTTGTAAGTATTCTTACAATGTTTTAATTGAAATTTGTTCATTAATATATACTAAAATTTTATCTATTACTTTGAATTTCATTTCTTCAAGTACATCTTGGTAAGATTGTAACTGCTGTACATGCTTTTTGTCATGGTTTCCCGTTTTGTAATCAATAATTACAGCTTCATTATTGTTATTAATATTAATTCTATCAGGTCTTAGTATCATTCCTTCTTTAGTAATTATATCACGTTCATTATATATGGTGTGGCTTGAATTATAATATTCAGTCAGAAGCGGATGGGTTACAATTTCAGATATCATTATTTTTAAACCTTTTGACTGTTCTTTATTTATTAGAGAAGCATCAATGAACTTATTTATAACAATATCTACATCATCCTTAATTTTAATTTGGGACATTATATTATGGATAAGGTTTCCTTTTTCAATAGCCTCTTTTTGATGTGTATCCCATAATAGACCTGCTTTTGTAACTACTTTAATATTATGATCTTCTTTTGAAGTTGAAATAAATTCGTTTTGTAGAACCGTATTTTCTTTTACTAATGTTGTTTTTGATGTTCTATCTGCCTTACCAAAACTATAAGTAAGTTGCACTTCATTCCAAACACTTTTATGTATTAGGTAATTGATAAACATGCCAGAGTATTTTTTTGTGTTAATCAAACCTTTAGCTGATATATCTTTTTTTGATATAATATATAACTGTTCTACAGCTCTAGTTAAAACCACGTATAATAAATTAATATTGTCTAATTCTAATTCTGACTGGTGCTGATTAAAAATTCTTAATCCTTCGTCACCGTATTGCTCAAAATCTTTATTATAATTTAATAAGGTATTAGAAAAACCATGGTAATGTTCTTTATTCAATCTAAACCATGCTTTAGGCTCCACTTCTTTATATATATCTAAATCTGCATAAGGGAAAATAACCACTGGAAATTCCAATCCTTTAGATTTATGAATGGTCATAATCTGAACCGCATTTTGTTCTTTAGGTGTAACTATGCTTAATGAATCTTTTTTCTTATCAAAATAATCTAGGAAAGCGGAAATATCAGAACCTTTCTTTTGTGAAAATTCTAAAACAATGTCTAAGAAATACTGAATATAGGCATTGGATGTCTTCACCAAATTAAAACCTCTAACAATAGTTTCAGCTAAATCATAAAGTGGAAGTTGAATAATACTATTGTTTATATAAATGTTGTAAGCCTCAAAACTTTTGAAAAGTTCAGCTATTGTCAAATCTAAATGTGTTGAAAAGAAATGATGTTTGTCTTTAATATCCAACAAGGTGGTTAAAAAGTTTAAAGCCGAAACTTTGACCTCATTGTTTTTAGGCTGAATGAGTAACTTTAAAACATCATTTATGAAATTGACTTCAGGTGAATTACTAATTAATAAGGTTTCAGATGATACTATTGATATTTGATGTTGGCTCAAATAATTGGCAACCGCAACCCCTTCCTTCTTTTTTCTTACTAAAACACAAATATCTTCTAGTTGAAAACCTCTATTAAGACAATATTTAATTTTATCTAAAACTGAAGTTGTAAAGCATTCGTCTCGGTCATCTGATTTATCAAAATCCAAAAACGATAATTCTAGATACCCAGCTTCTTCTAAAAAAGATTCTTGATAACCATTTCTATAAAGATCTTGATAATCCTCATTTGTAATAACATTATGAGATAAAAACTTAAAAAAACTATTATTAAAGTTTACAATCTCTTTAAAACTACGGTAGTTAGTTGGTAAATTTTCAACTTCTTTTTCAATGTAAAACGGATTTTCATCATTGAATAAACCAATAAATTGTTCTGCTTTACCTCCGCGCCAGCGGTAAATAGCTTGTTTAGCATCACCAACTAACATGGTGCTTCCGTTTTCAGTAGACAGCGCATTGTTTAATAACGGAATTAAATTCTGCCATTGATTAACAGATGTGTCTTGAAACTCATCGATAAAATAATGCTTAAATTTTTCACCAATACGCTCATAAATGAATGGTGTAGGTTGCCCCTTTATTTGGTTGCTAATAATGGTATTGAATTCTGAGATGAGCATTTTGTTTTGCTCCTCTTTTAGTAGTTTTAATTCATTATTAATGGCGTTTAAAACAGAAAGAGGGGTAATATTTTTATAAAAATTTTTCAAAAACTTAAGGTGAAAAACCAGTGCTTTTACTGTTTTAAAGGTTATTCCTATTTCAGGTAAAATGGCGTCTATAGTATTTGCTAAAGCAGGATCAATTTTTGCAGAATACAACCCTTTTCTTTCTGTAATGTTTTCTTCAAGTTTATTATTGTAAAGACCATCTAGCTTTAATTGTGTAGCTTTTTCAAAATGATTAGGCAATGTACTTCTTGTAAAATCTTTATGTTCCAAACCTGCCTCATCAATTAAAGTTAAAGCATTTTGTGCATGTACTGTAATAGAATTTTCAGCAGCAACAATATCCTTTTTTAACTGTGCTTTAAGCGTTTTAAAACCATCAAGTGTTTTATGAGTTAAGGTTTCAATGAAGGGGATGTCATTTTCATTCACTAATAGTTTTGCGACCTTATTAAAGTCTAATGCCACATCCCAACTTTTATCATCATCGGCTTTTTCTATGGCAAATTCAACCAAAACATTTGTAAGAGCGTCATTAGTCCCAGCCTTAGAAATTAAACTGTCTACGGCTTGGTTCAGCAAGTCATCTTGATCTAATTCAACATCAAAATTTAAAGGGAGTTTTAAATCGTAAGCAAAAGTTCGTATTAATTTATGTGTAAAGCCGTCAATGGTAGAAATATCAAAAGCAGCATAATTAAAGATAATGGTATTAAGAATATTTTTAGACTTGCTATGTATAATGTTCGGAGCCATTTGTAACTCGTCACAAATGGTAATAAACATACTGTTTGAGTCAAGTAAAATATTCTCGTCAGAAAATTGTTTGAGCGTTTCAATAATACGTTCTTTCATTTCGGTTACCGCTTTGTTGGTAAACGTAATGGCAAGAATATGCTTAAACCTTTCTGGGTTGGTAGACTTGAATAAAACCTTCAAATATTCCTTTACCAATGTAAATGTTTTTCCACTTCCAGCAGAAGCATTGTAAATGGTAAAAGAACTAGGTTTATTCATAAATTGTAAATTGCTACAAGATAAAAACTATCAATGGTTTCATAACAATTAATTATTTTTAATTGAAGCCATTTATACGTAAATTTGAAATGAAATTAATTACAAATAATAAAACAAGAAATTATGGCTTTTGAATTACCAGATTTAGGATATGCGTATGATGCATTGGAACCACACATGGATGCTCGTACTATGGAGATACATCATTCTAAGCACCACGCAGGATATACAAATAATTTAAATAACGCAATTGCGGGAACAGATTTAGAAGGGCAATCAATAGAAGATATCCTTACTAATTTAGATATGGATAACGGCGCTGTTAGAAATAATGGTGGCGGGTATTACAACCACTCTCTATTCTGGACAGTTATGAACCCGGAAGATAGAGGTTATTTATCAGGAGAGTTAAAAGATGCTATAGAAGCAACTTATGGGTCTAAAGACGAATTTATTGCAGCATTCAGTAAAGCAGCAGCAACGCGTTTTGGGTCAGGTTGGGCTTGGTTATGTGTTCATAAAGGTGGTAAAATAGAAATCTGCTCTACACCAAATCAAGATAATCCGTTAATGCCAGGAGTAAGCTGTGGCGGCACTCCAATTTTAGGATTAGATGTTTGGGAGCATGCATACTACTTAAACTATCAAAACAGACGTCCAGATTACATCAGTGCATTTTTTAATGTAATTAACTGGAATGAAGTAGAAAGACGTTACGCAGAAGCGAAATAATCAAATATACTTTTAAGTGTTAAGGTCGTTTAGGAAGTTTTTCTAGACGACTTTTTTTATGGCGTTACCCAAGGGTCGGGCTTTCGGTAGTCGCTTTTTTGTATTTCTGTAATTCCTGCTAGGGCAGGATTCCATAAACATAAAAGAGCTCCAACAATACCTCAATCCCTAACGCAAAAACAGAGCCTAATAAAAATGAAAAAGGTGAACGAGAATGTTCACCTTTTTGCCCCAAATCTACCATAAACTTAACCTACTTATGTTATGGTGACACTAAAAATATAGAAGAGATCGAGTAAAAAAAAATATTTTAGTCCAACTACTTATATATTAGCTTAAACGGATTTTTAATAACTGTGATAATGAGAGAGGTAGAACAGAAAAAAATAGAATTAGACATAAAAAAAAGGTGAACGAGAATGTTCACCTTTTTGCCCCAAATCTACCATGAACTTAACCTACTTATGTTATGGTATTTCAAATGTATTGAAGTAGATAGCTTGAATAAAAAAATATTAGTCGAACTACTTATAAATTAGCTTAAATGAAATTTGGAGAATTTATTTAAAAATGAAATAATTTATACAATAGGAGAATAAATCGCATAAAAAAAGGCGAACGAGAGTTCACCTTTTTTTGCCCCAAATCTACCATGAACTTAACCTACTTATGTTATGGTGACACCAAGTTAGATGTAATTTATATAATCCGTCTATTTTTTAGACAAAATGCATATATATCAGACGAAATGTATATTTTTTAGATTAAGTGTCTAAAAATAAAAAGTGGTCAATTAATAAGCACGTTCCTTATTGCCTTCATAAAAGTTGATAAATGCTTTGTTTACAACTCGGTTACCTCCAACCGTAGGATAGTTTCCTGTAAAGTACCAGTCTCCTAAATTCTTCGGGCATGCCTTATGCAAGTTTTCAATAGGCTGGAAAATAATTTTTACTTCAGCATTTATAGATTCATCACTAAGTAATTCAGCAATTTTATCCGAGATTTGTTCAGCAGTAAAAGGGTTATATATTTCCTTTACAAAATTCTTAACATCTCTATCAGCCAAATCTTCTTGTGCTTTACATTTTTCGTAAACATCCTTAACAATATGGAATTTGTTATTTTCTTCTAACAATGCCAAAGCTGCGTTAAAAGCAATTAAGCTTTCAAGATTTGCCATATCAATACCGTAACAGTCAGGATAGCGTATTTGAGGAGCAGAAGACACTACAATTATCTTTTTAGGGTTTAACCTATCAAGCATTTTTAGAATACTTTTCTTCAAAGTTGTACCTCTAACAATACTATCATCAATAATTACCAAATTGTCGTTTGGTTTTACAACGCCATAAGTAACATCATAAACATGAGCTACTAAATCGTCTCTACTACTATCTTCAGTAATAAAGGTTCTTAGCTTCACATCCTTAATTGCTATTTTTTCTACACGAATTCTTTCGGATAATATGTCGGTAACTTCTTCAGCAGATATATTTCTTTGACCTGTTAATATGGTTTTGGTTTTGGTTTTGTTTAGCTCATTTTCGGCTGTTTCAACCATGCCAAAAAATGAAGTTTCGGCAGTATTAGGAATAAAGGAGAAAACGGTGTTTTTGGTATCATTATTAATGGCTTCCATTACTTTGGGCATCAATAACCTACCTAACATTTTTCTTTCCTCATAAATTTCAGCATCACTTCCTCTTGAAAAATAAATGCGCTCAAATGAACAGGCTTTACGTTCTAATGGTTCCAGAATTTGTTTAAACCTTACATCTCCATTTTTCTTTGTAATAATGGCTTGACCAGGTTCTAATTCTTTAACATCTTCAAACTTTACATTGAATACAGTTTGAATGACAGGGCGTTCTGAAGCCACTACAACAACTTCATCATCTTTATAATAGTAAGCAGGACGTATACCTGCAGGGTCTCTTAAAACAAAGGCATCACCATGACCAATAAGTCCAGCCATAGCATAACCCCCATCCCAATTTTTAGCAGCCCGTTTTAGTATTTTAGATACTTTAAGTCTTTCTGCAATCTTAGGAGATGCTTCTTGTTTATTGTAGCCTTCTTTTTTTAGATCTCTATAAATTTTACTTACGGCGTCATCTAAAAAGTGGCCAATTTTTTCCATTACGGTAATGGTATCGGTGTATTCTTTTGGGTGCTGTCCTAATTCAATTAAATTACTAAATAGTTCTTTAACATTTGTCATGTTAAAGTTACCTGCCATAATTAGGTTTCTGTGCATCCAGTTGTTTTGTCTTAAAAACGGATGTACACTTTCTACACTGTTTTTTCCAAAGGTGCCATAACGTACATGACCAAGAAGTACTTCACCTATGTATGGAATGTTTCTTTTTTGTGCAGCAACATCATTAAGATATTCCGGGTTAGCCTTAAACTCATTGTTAACACGGTCATTAATTTGAGCAAAAATATCTTGAATAGGCTGTTGGGCCACAGAGCGAATTCTACTTATATAGCGTTGCCCAGGTTGAGTGTCTAATTTAATACTTGCAAAACCAGCACCATCTTGCCCACGATTGTGTTGCTTTTCCATCATCAAGTACATTTTATTGACGCCATAAAATGCACTTCCATATTTTTCTTTGTAATACTCTAGTGGTTTTAAAAGTCTAATAACTGCTATACCACATTCGTGTTTTAAGATATCACTCATATTAATTTTTTTTTCGCCTCTAACATTCTTTAGTTAGACGTACGGAAATAATAAAATAATTTATCTAGAATTAATTTCTAGAGTTTTGTTTATAATTAAAAACGCGCTCTATTATGAGCGCGTTGGTTTATCCTAATTCTATTTCAAACTGCGTTAATTGCTTAAACTGCAGTAATCTTTTATGCACTTCATCGTTTGATAAATTCTGCATACGTTCCGTTCCAAACTTCTCAACACAAAACGATGCTAATGTTGAACCATAAATAATAGCATTTTTCATGTTTTCAAAAGAGATGTCATTTGTTTTTGCAAGATAGCCTGCAAACCCACCTGCAAAGGTGTCACCTGCTCCTGTTGGATCAAACACTTCTTCTAAAGGTAACGCCGGTGCATAAAACACATTATCATCATGAAATAATAAAGCACCATGTTCACCTTTTTTAATAACTACATATTTTGGCCCCATAGCATGAATCTTTCTAGCGGCAACAACAAGTGAATATTCTCCTGTTAATTGTCTAGCTTCTTCATCATTTATGGTAATAACGTCTACGCGTTTTATAACATTGTATAAATCATCAAGGGCAGAATCCATCCAAAAATTCATGGTATCTAAAACAACTAAATCAGGTTTTTTCGTCATTTGATCTAACACACTTGATTGAACGATAGGGTGTAGATTTCCTAACATAACAACACTAGCATCTCGATAGTTTTCTGGTACCACAGGATTAAAATCTGCAAGGGTGTTAAGTTCAGTCACCAAAGTGTCTCTAGAATTCATATCGTTATGGTAACGACCGCTCCAGAAAAATGTCTTTCCTTCTTTAACAATTTCTACACCTTCAAGGTTAATATTTCTGTCAGATAATAGATCTAAATATTTTTGAGGAAAATCACCGCCAACTACTGATACAGCTGCGGCGTCTATATTAAAATGAGAAGCAGCAAGACCTATAAAAGTTGCGGCACCACCAAGTATTTTATCGGTTTTTCCGAAAGGCGTTTCAATAGCATCAAATGCCACAGTGCCAACAATAACTAATTTACCCATAAAAAGGATTGACAATTTTGTGCAAATATAAGTCTTTTACACAGGTATTCAAGAATATTTTTTGAGTGGATAATAGCGCCTTTTTAAAAGCTTGTGACTTTTTAAAATCTGAAGTGTCTTAAAATTAATTGCTATTATCAATTTAATTGATATTGGGGGATATAACTAGTTTTATATCCCTTGATTATTTTCTTCCAAAATCAGCCGGAATTTCACCCCAGGCTTTGGTTTCCCACTTAACAATTACGGTATTATAAGTATTAGATTTTAACCATTCAACAGCTCTGTCAACCAATTCAAAAAGTGGTTTATTTTTTTTATTGCGTTCTAATTTAGTATTGCAGGTTTTCTTTTTAACCCAGCTAATAGCAGTTCTAGAATCTGTATATATAATATGACTGCTGTTGTGTTTTTTTAAAAAAGCTAATCCGTGTACAATGGCTAAAAACTCACCAATGTTATTAGTGCCTTCTTCAAAAGGACCTTGTATAAAGAATTGTTTTTTGGTTTTGGTGTCTACGCCACGGTATTCCATTTTTCCAGGGTTGCCGCTTGAGGCAGCATCAACACTAATGGAGTTGTAATTAGGTTGCCCTATTTTTTTTAGTTGTTCTTCAGAAAGTTCACTTTTAAACTTAGCTATTTTTCCTATGTAATCTTTATAATTGCCTTTAAGGGCTTTTTTAGCAGCTTCAAACGTAGCGAATGATTTGTATTGGGCGCCTTGATAATCTTTTATTTGAGCTTTACAGTCATCCCAAGATTCAAAAACACCAGTGTGATGACCTTTCCAAACGGTGTAATATTTCTTTTTCTTTTTAGCCATTTAAAAGCTTATCAACCACTTTTGGAAAATGTTCCATTTCTAATTCATGAATTTTAGCAGCTACATCATTAGCTGAATCTGTTGGTAATACATTGCATTTAGCTTGAAAAATAGTAGCTCCTTCATCATAATTTTCATTCACATAGTGTATGGTTATACCTGTTTCAGTTTCTTTATTTTCAACAACAGCATTATGCACACGCATACCATACATGCCTTTTCCTCCAAATTTTGGAAGTAGAGCAGGGTGTACATTAATCACTTTATTAGGAAATTCGGCTAATATATTCTCAGGAAATTTCCATAAAAAACCAGCTAATATTATAAGGTCTGGATTTGAAGTTTTTAAGATGTTCAAAACATCATTAGTTTTGGTAAAAGCAACTCTATTAAATGAAAGTGCACTAATTTTAAGCCTTTTTGCTCTGTCTAAAACTTTGGCATGGGGATTGTTGGTAAGCACTTGAATAACAGATACATTATCACTGTTTTGAAAAAACTTTATTAAATTTTCAGCATTAGATCCACTACCGGACGCAAAAATTACTACGCGTTTCATATTACAGACTGTAATGTTAAGATTGTTCAAACAAAAAAAAGAATAATTATTAACATTTAGCTGGTAAAATTAAAATACTTAAAAGTTATTTTAGTAAATTACAGACACATTTTTTAAGTAAAGATGTGTTTTAAAAATAAAGTTTTTTATTTTTGCCAACTGAATTAAAACTTAAAATTAAAAGATTATGTCAGACATTGCATCAAGAGTAAAAGCGATTATCGTGGACAAATTAGGAGTTGATGAGAACGAAGTTGTTACGGAAGCGAGCTTCACAAACGATTTAGGAGCAGACTCATTAGACACTGTGGAACTAATTATGGAATTCGAAAAAGAATTCGATATTCAAATACCAGACGATCAAGCTGAAAATATTGCAACAGTTGGTCAAGCTATCTCTTATATAGAAGCTGCAAAATAAGCACATTACTTTATGGAATTAAAGCGAGTTGTAGTCACAGGCTTAGGGGCTTTAACACCTATAGGCAATACCAAAGATGAATATTGGGATGGTCTAGTTAATGGTAAAAGCGGTGCTGCGCCTATAACGTATTATGATACCGAAAAGTTTAAAACCAAGTTTGCATGCGAGGTTAAAAACTTTAACGCAACAGATTTTCTTGATAGAAAAGAAGCTCGTAAAATGGATAAGTTTGCGCAGTATGCTATGGTGGCTTCAGATGAAGCTATTGCAGATGCCAAATTAAATCTAGACGAGGTTAATAAGTTGCGCGTTGGTGTTATATGGGGCGCAGGTATTGGTGGATTAGAAACCTTCCAGCAAGAAGTTTTAAACTATGCTGGTGGTGACGGAACACCAAGATTTAACCCATTCTTTATTCCTAAAATGATAGCTGACATTGCGCCAGCAAATATCTCCATAAAACATGGTTTTATGGGACCAAACTACACAACGGTTTCTGCTTGTGCATCTTCTGCTAACGCTATATTTGATGCTTTAAACATGATACGTTTAGGGCATTGTGATGTTATTGTTACAGGAGGAAGTGAAGCAGCGGTTACTATTGCAGGTATGGGTGGTTTTAATGCTATGCATGCATTATCTACTAGAAATGAAAGTCCTGAATCAGCTTCAAGACCATTTGATGGAACCAGAGATGGTTTTGTTTTAGGTGAAGGAGCAGGTGCTTTAATTTTAGAAGAGTATGAGCATGCTAAAGCTAGAGGAGCTAAAATTTATGCTGAAGTTGCAGGAGGAGGATTATCTTCTGATGCACATCACATGACAGCGCCTCACCCAGAAGGAATAGGTGTAGTTGAGGTAATGAAAAATTGTTTAGAAAATGCAGGACTAAACCCTGAAGATGTAGACCATATCAATACACATGGTACATCTACGCCTTTAGGAGATGTAGCTGAGTTAAAGGCTATCTCTAAAGTTTTTGGAAGTCATGCTAAAAACATAAATATTAATTCCACTAAATCAATGACAGGGCACCTGTTAGGTGCAGCTGGAGCTATTGAAGCCATCTCTAGTATTTTAGCTATTGAGCATGGTATTGTACCTCCAACAATAAATCATACTACTGTTGATGAGAATATTGATCCGGAATTAAATTTAACTTTAAACAAAGCTCAGAAGCGCAACGTAAAAGTAGCAATGAGTAATACATTTGGATTTGGCGGACACAACGCTTGTGTATTATTCAAGAAAATATAGACTGAATCCCGAATGAAAAACATTCGTAACATATTAAATTCCCGTTTTAAACGCAACGGGAATTTTTTTATGGAATTAACTAAGATTCTTGGTTTTAAACCCAAACATATTGAGTTCTTTAAAACGGCGTTCACACATCGTTCTATGAATTTAAGAGATGGTGAGGGAAATGCTATTAACTATGAACGTTTAGAGTTTTTAGGTGATGCCATGTTAAGCTCTGTTATAGCATCACATTTATATCAAGAAGTGCCAAGTGGTGATGAAGGTTATCTAACCAAAATGCGCTCTAAAGTGGTAAGTAGAGAGCATTTAAATGAATTGGGTAAAGAACTAAATTTAATAGATTTAGTTGAAAGCAAAATACCCGCAGGACAGTTTGGTGATAATATTCATGGTAATTTATTTGAAGCTTTAGTAGGCGCTATTTTCTTAGATAGAGGTTATAAATACTGCGAAAAATTTATATTCAAGCGCGTTATTCTTCCAAAAGTAGATATTGAAAAACTTGAAGGTAAAGTTATAAGCTATAAAAGTTTGCTTATTGAATGGTGCCAGAAAGAAAAGAAAACATTTGGTTATAATGTTTATGAAGATACTGGTAATGACGATGTTAGGCATTTTTCTGTAAAACTATCCATAGACCAAAAAATTGTTGCCAAAGCCAGAGCCACCTCAAAGAAAAAGGCCGAAGAAAAAGCATCGAAGCGTGCTTTTTTTGCATTTCAGAATAAAATTTCTAAGATGATATAATAAATTACTGTCAAATTAAAGCTAACTATAACGTTTTAGTTGGCTTTATTTGTAGGATTGCTGGAAACCTATAACAATTCAGCATATTAAATATTATATTTACGCCGTTAAAATTAGGGTATGGCAATTCATAAACTTGTTTTAGATGATGTTGAAGAAGACCTATTTACTTTAATTGCAATACATTGCACACTTGAAGATTATAGGCTAACATATCTATTAAATAAGTTTTTAGGCATTACCCTTACCAGAAGAGCATCAGATTTAGATTTCCAAAATGGAGAACTTACCTATTCAATTTTTGAATGGGAAGATTGCAAACAGCAAACCAATTGGAGTTTAGTATCTAATGTATGTAAAACGGAAGATTATAGACAAGGTATTAGTGATTCGTTATTTAGTATACAAGAGAAAACCACTAAGAACAATTATTTAGTACCAGAATATAAAACCGTTAATTATTTTTTAAAAATAGATAACGAATTCAATTTTAGTAAAGAGAAGTATATTTTAAACAGTATATTAAAAATACCGCAAGTGGCCACAGCCTATAGTATTGAATCTGATCAATTGAAATCTAAGGACCATTTAATTTTTAGCTAATGTCAATAAGAAAGAAAACCAAAATAGTAGCAACATTAGGACCCGCAACAAGCAGTAAAGAAGTGCTTAAAGGCATGCTTGAAGAAGGGGCTAATGTATTCAGAATTAATTTTTCGCATGCCGATTATGACGATGTAACCGAACGTATAAAAATGATTCGTGAGCTTAACGAAGAATACGGTTTCACTGCTGCAATTCTTGCAGATTTACAAGGACCAAAACTTCGTGTTGGAGTAATGAAGGAAGAAGTAGTAGTTAATCCTGATGATGAAATCATTTTTGCAACCGGAGAACGTTTTGAAGGAACCAAAGAGCGTGTTTACATGACCTATGATAGGTTTCCGCAAGATGCAAAACCAGGTGAGCGTATCCTTTTAGATGACGGAAAATTAATTTTCGAAGTTGTTTCAACAGATAAAAAGAGCGAAGTAAAAGCCAAAGTAATTCAAGGCGGACCGCTTAAATCTAAAAAAGGAGTAAACTTACCAAATACTAATATATCTCAACCAGCCTTAACTGAAAAAGATATTGAAGATGCAAAATTTGCAGTAAGTCTTGATGTAGATTGGATAGCGTTATCATTCGTACGTCACTCAGAAGATTTAATGCAGTTGCGAGATTTAATAAATCAACACAGTGAACATAAGATTCCTATTATAGCTAAAATTGAAAAACCTGAGGCTATTGAGAATATTGATAAAATTGTAACACATTGTGATGGTATTATGGTAGCACGCGGCGATTTAGGAGTTGAAATTCCTGCAGCCGATGTACCTTTAATTCAAAAGCAATTAGTATTACGTGCTAAAAAGGCAAGAATTCCAGTAATTATTGCTACGCAAATGATGGAAACCATGATTTCCAGCCTTACTCCAACCAGAGCAGAGGTAAATGATGTTGCAAATTCTGTAATGGATGGTGCCGATGCTGTAATGCTTTCCGGCGAAACATCAGTAGGTAATTATCCGGTTCAGGTAATTAAGCAAATGGCTAACATTCTTAGTAGTGTAGAAGATTCGCCATTAATTAAAGTACCACAATTACCGCCACATATTCGTACCAATCGTTATATCACAAAATCTATTTGTTACCATGCCGCTAATATGGCAAACGAAATTAGCGCAAAAGCTATTTCAACCTTAACAAATAGTGGTTATACAGCGTTTCAAATTTCGGCTTGGAGACCATCGTGTCATATTTTAGTATTTACATCAAACAAGCGTATTTTAACACGTTTAAGTTTACTTTGGGGTGTACATGCTTTTTACTATGATAGGTTTGTAAGTACAGACGAAACTATTGAAGACGTAAATAAAATTGCTTGTAAACAAGGCTATGTAGATGCTGGAGATATGCTTATTAGTTTAGCCGCCATGCCAATAAAAGACAAAGGTATGGTTAACACTTTACGTGTTACAGAAATTGAAACCTGTAGTTTTTAACTCGTAAATTATTTGGGCGTTACCCTAGCGGGTCGCGCTTTTCATTATATCTTTTAAATAACAAACCCTGCTTTTTTAAGCAGGGTTTGTTATTTAAAAGGATGCCATTACAATCGCTAACGCAGGTGTCTGCCAACTTAAAATTTTTAGGCTAAATTTCTTTTTTTTATGAGAGGCTCGTTTAACGGTCTTGTATAAGAATAGTGCGGTTTTGTATGCGAGGATTTTCCGAAGGAAAATCAGATGTAACAAAAGTGCACGGACTCTTGATTAAGCACTAAACTACGCATTATTTTTATACGTTGTTAGCCATAGTATTTTAATTTCCGAATGGACTTTTATCATTCATAAACGGACTTTCAAAAGTTGTCCAATCGGTTGTTTTTAATGATTTTCCATCAATGTTCATTGGTGTAAACCTTACTTTGTATTTCCCCTTTCTTTTAAATGTAAATGCACCTGAACACATATCGTGTCCAACATTTAATTTTCCATTCCACTCTTTTATATAATAGACAGATTTCTTATTAGTTTCTGTTTCGATGACTTCTGTTTTGTACCATATTTCAGATTCAGATTTGTTTTTAATTTTGAAAATTGCATTTGCTTCAGGACCACAGCCATAATGTACAACATCCGTTTTTTCAAATTCAAGAGTTAGATTAGAATTCAGGTTCTCAAGTGCTTTTTTATCTTTTGTTTTCCAATATACTTTTTCTCTTTCTTTTTTCTCTCTGTTATACGTTGTCATTTCCCTAACTTCATTTTCAGTTTCGTCAGAGTATTTTAGAAAGTATTTTGTGTTTGGCTTTAATTCTGATGTTGGACAGAAAATAGCTTGGGTTAATTGCATTTGTCCAGTCAAGATTTCTTGAAGATTCAGTTCAATTAATTCTCCGTTTTCACTTTCAAGATAAACTGTTCTCTCTTTGAAGCTTTTTATTGTCTTTTGGCTGAAAGCATAACCTTCAACAATGAACATTGAATTCAAGCTGATTTCTTTTGTCGAAGGATAGAATTGCATTCCCATTCCTGCGCAATCAGCAAATACAGGTTTTATTCCGAAAGTCAGTAATAAAAGAAGTATGAATTTTTTCATAATGTTAGTTTCTCAAATGACCTCAAATATCGTTCCGTTCATATTATGGCTAATGGTCTTATGGATATAAATTGTATAGTATATTGTTTATATCCAACGTTAAACGAAGTTCGGGAATTTTTCTAGCAAAATTGTAACTAGAAAAGTGCTTTTTGTTCCGGAGTCAATGAATCTATTTCTCTAATTCTAATGTCTTTAAAAAATAATTCGGCAGCTTCACTTTGTAATTGAATTTTTCCTTTTATAAGCGGTATTGAATTACCGTTTTCGTCAATGTATCTAGAATTCTTTAAAATCATAACAACTTCACCATTTACAACATGCAAACTTTTGCCTTCAAAACAGTATAAGTCTAATGTGTTCCATTCGCCATGAGCTTTTTCATAATTACCACTTCGCATACAATAATTACCGTATGGACCATGCCTAGTTATAGATAAATAATCTTGAGATTCATGCGCTAAAGGGTCCAGGTTAGATTCTGGCTTATAAGCTCTAATATCTATAGCAGAATTTGCTTGACTCCAAAAATCACCTGTGTGTCCTTCCATAATTTGAAATTCTTGAGATAACATCCAAGACCTCCAATATTCCGCTGCCATAGGCCCTGTAGAATGGTATAGAATACCAGAGTCTTTTAATAAATTTTTTCTGTAAGCCCATGTTTTATTACCCCATTTGTATTTAAGTTGAAAATGGTAATTCTTAAATTCTCCTTTGGTTATTAAGCAACCGTAGTATTCTCCAGTATTTTTAATAATGGTGTTATCACCTTCTTGGATTGTTGTAAAAACATCATAACCCGGTTTGTTTAACCCAATAGGAGGGATTAGTTCTCCTTTTTTATTTTTTGGTTGGCTACCATCATACCCTGGTTGTATTTGATAACTTAAATAAGTATCCCATTTTGATAAGTCTTTGTCAATTAAATCATTCCAATTATCAGCTTCAATTACTTCAAGAAGTTGTTGGTTTTTAACTTGCTTAGAGCAAGATATTACAAGGAAAAGAAGGCAAAAAATTATTTTGTTAAGTGTCATTATTATTACAGATTAGTTTGCTTAAAAATTTCATGAAGTAAATTACAAAATTTCATAGCTTTTATAGTTGAAGATTTTGGTTTAAAAACCGGTGTTCAGTTTTTTATCAGTTGTTGCTTCATACATTCTGAGGATTTTTATCTAAGTTTAGCAGTAAAATGAACAACTAACTTAATAAACTAAACGTAATATGATAATTAATGTTAATAAGAATAAAATGGAAAACAACAGGGGTTTGAACTTTATTTGGAGAAGCTGGTTAATAGCCATGTTCCTTCTTGTAGGTACAGGATATGGTTTTGCTCAGAATACCGATTCTAAGGTTGCAAATGAAGACAAATCAGAAGCTAGGGTTACTGGTTTAAGAAATATTTGTGTACACGTATTGCAATTGGAGAAAACCTTAAAGCTCTATCGGGAAATCCTTGGTTTTGAAATGCATGATGCAGAGGTGTTTCATGGTCCAGGACTTAAAGGGATGTTGGCCATGAAGTTAAAAGCAAACGATTTGATGTTGACACTTTCACTTACTGCTCCTGAATATTGGCATCAAGTAGGGCCTATTGGAAATACTAACCACAACCACTTTATGCTTAGGGTTAATGATATAACAACCATTGGAGATAAACTAAAAGCCGAAGGCTATGAATTGGAAAACAACAATTATGCTAAAAATAAATACACCTTTTTTACGGGGCCAAACGGGGAAATTATAGGTTTGGCTGAATTCGATTAACTTAAACTTATTTTGTTATACTACTTAAAGATAATGTTGCTATGAAATTTAAAATCGTTTGGAGATGGAGCCTATTTATAGCTTTAATTTTGATAGGAACAGGTTATAGTTTCGCTCAAACAAATTCACTTCAAGAAAGTCAAGCCAAGGCTGGTGTAATTGGTTTTGATAGCTTTAGTGTACAGGTTCTTGACTTTAAGGAATCAATTACGCTTTACCGTGATATTTTGGGTTTCAAAATAAATGATATGGAAATTTCTAGTGATTTTGGGGATAAAAGAAAGCTGGTCTTGAAGGTCAATACCAATGATTTGACTGTTAGTTTATCACCCACGTCAAAGAAATTTGTTGATGCCATTGGTCCCATTGGAAATACAAATCATAATCACTTCATGCTAAAAGTGAATGACATTGTTACTATTGGAGATAAACTAAAAGCAGCCGGCTACGAGTTAGAAAATGAAAATTACGCTCGCGATAAATACACGTTTTTCGTTGGGCCAAATGGAGAAATTATTGGTCTTTCGGCATGGGATTAGTATAAACAGATTTCATTTTGGAGGGTGTTTAAAACTCAAATTTCAACTGTACGCTTACACTTTTTTTCTCTACCTTTTTTTTGGTTTCAGTATTTAGATTTGATAACGAGATTCCTAATAACCTAACGGAATTATTCAGCTTTTCTTGATATAATAAATCTTTAGCAGTGTCAAGAATTACCTTATTATCACTAATAAAATAGGGTAATGTTTTACTACGGGTTTGTAGTGTAAAATCACTGTATTTAATTTTTAATGTCACTGTTTTTCCAGCTACGTTACTTTTGTTTAATCGTCTAGAAACCTCTTCAGCAATACGTTCTAGTTTTTCAAGCATAAATACTTCACTAGATAAGTTTTCACTAAAGGTACGTTCGGCTGCTAAACTTTTTCTAATTCTATCAGGCTTTACTTCGCTGTTGTGAATACCTCTAACTATATAGTAATAATATCTTCCAGATTTTCCAAAATTGACATCTAAATATTCTAACGATTTTTGCTTTAAATCAGCTCCGGTAAAAATGCCTTTTTGGTACATTTTTTCTGCAGTAACTTTTCCAACACCATAAAATTTTCTGATATCCAACTGTTCTAAAAACTCTAATACTTCTTCTGGGTTTACAGTTTTTTGTCCGTTTGGTTTATTATAATCACTGGCTATTTTAGCAATAAACTTATTGATGGAGATACCAGCCGAAGCCGTTAAACCTACTTCATTTAATATTCTGTCTCTTATTTCTTTGGCTATGAGTGATGCGCTTGGGTTTCCTTTTTTGTTTTGCGTAACATCCAGATAAGCTTCGTCTAATGACAGTGGTTCTACCAAATCGGTATAATCATGAAAAATGGCTCTAATTTGTTTTGAGATTTCTGTGTATCGTTTAAAATTAGGTCTCACAAAAATTATTTCCGGACATAATTTTGAAGCCAAATTACCGGCCATCGCACTTTTAACTCCAAATTTTCTGGCTTCATAACTAGCTGCACTTACTACACCACGTTTCCCGCCACCACCTACTGCAATGGGTTTTCCCTTTAAATCTGGGTTATCCAATTGCTCTACAGAAGCATAAAATGCATCCATATCAACATGAATAATTTTTCGTATTGGTAAATCCTCAGACATACCGTAAATTTAGGCATTAAATGCCTTTTAAGTAAAAAAGTAAATGATAGAAATTGAACGAAAATTTTTGGTAAAGTCTAATGCCTATAAACAAGAAGCTTTTAAAGAAACTAGAATTACACAGGGCTTTTTAAATACGCATAAAGAGCGCACGGTTAGGGTTAGACTTAAAGGCGATGAAGGTTTTTTAACGGTAAAAGGATTATCATCTAATGACGGTTTAAAGCGCTTTGAATGGGAAACCCAAATAACCGATGAAGAGGCTAAAAGTTTGTTAAATATTTGTGAACCAGGAGTAATTGATAAAATTCGTTATGAAGTAGAAATAAAAAACCATATTTTTGAGATAGATGAGTTTTTTGGAGACAACCAAGGATTAGTAATTGCTGAGGTTGAATTAAACTCAGTAGATGAAACTTTTGAAAAACCAAATTGGTTGGGTAAGGAGGTAACGGGAGATATTAAATATTACAACTCGCAGATAAGTAAAAACCCATACTGCAAATGGTAAAAAAATAAACAGATGAAAAAATTATTTTTTACAATACTAATTTTAGTTTTAATTGTTTCATGTAAAGAGGAAACTAAAGCAAACCTTCCAAGTGTTGAAGAAGTGATTTCAGAGGAAGTAATAGATTCAACAAAACTGGAAGTTGTACAAGAACCTTTAGTAAAGACTGCCAAACAATTAAAGGAAGAGTTAACTTCAAAAGGTTTTCAAATTTTTGATTATGTTGATGAAAAAACTCAAGATACCGTTTTAATGCAGCAGTATTTTATTGCCTTTTTAAAGCGCGGTCCAATAAGAACCCAAAACGAGGAGGAGTCGGCAATAATTCAAAAGGAGCATTTAGCACATTTAGGTAAAATGTATGAGCTAGGTTATGCCGATATTTCAGGACCTTTTGGTGATGATGGTGATATTAGAGGGATTACGATATACAATGTGCCAACGCTTAAAATGGCAGATAGTTTAGCCAATTCAGATCCCGCCGTAAAAGCAGGAAGATTAGAAATTGAAATCCACCCTTGGTGGGCTGCTAAAGGGTTTCCGCTAAGATAGATTATCTTGAAACCTCAAAATAACGTTTTGCTTCGTTACCAAATTCGTCAACAGCTGTAATAATATGTTTTCCATGTTTGGGTAATACAGCTAGTTCATGAATGTCTTTTGTGCTTCCAATAAAAGTGTTATCCATATACCAAAAGAGTGTGCTTTCTGGTTTAGAATGTGCCATTTTTAAAATCATTTCGTTGGTATTAGCGTTAAAATCCTTTGGCAAAAAGATACGGTTGTTTTCCTTCGGATAAATAAATTCCATGGAGATGATATCATCTCCTAAACAATCATTCCTAAACTTAGGTAGCGCTTTATAAAAAGGGTTTTTGGTTTTATAATAATAAGCCATAAGTGGAGGTAATACAAACCATGATTTGTGTTTTATATTACCTGCATCTTCGCAAGATGTATTTACTTGGTACGTTTCGTTTCTATCGGTATGAATTAAAATATGATACGGACAAGGTTTGGTTTTTAGTCCGCTTATCTGGACAAATCTATTTTCAGTTTCATCACAGTTTTGAGAAGCTCGGTGTCCACTTTTTTTGCAAATAGCAACTTTTTGCATCTCATCAAAAGGTATTGAAAACCAATTGCTTTTTTTTGGTAGTAAATCAAACACGTCAAAAAGAATGGGGGCTGCGGTTTCAACACCCACTAATCCTGGGCGCCCTTCACCATCGGCATTACCAACCCAAACACCAACAACATAGTCTTTGGTAGTACCTATGGCCCAGGCATCCCTAAACCCAAAACTAGTACCTGTTTTCCACGCTATTTGTTTGGAATTATCAAAAAACTCCCAGTTTTCATTGCCTTCAGGTCTGTTCACTTCTTTTAAACTTTCATAAGTTAAATAGATAGAGGCTGCATCAAAAAGTGTTTTTTCAGATTGTAATTCTCCAAAGTCAATCATTTCAGAAGCTAATAAAGTAGGTTCGCAAAATTCATTTGAATAATACTCACTTGAGGTTTCAGAAAAATGATTTAAAGTTGAAGATAAAGCTGCATAACTTTTGCATAAATCCCAAAGGTTACTTTCGGCTCCTCCCAGAATTAAAGACAAACCATAATGGTTGGCATTATACTTTAAATCTTTTAGGTTGAGTTCTTTCAAATAATGATGAAATCTATCCAATCCAAACTCTTGCAACATCCTTACAGAAGGTACATTTAATGAACGTGATAAAGCTTTACTAGCAGGTATTGCGCCATCATAAGTTTTATTATAATTTTCTGGGTTATAACTACCAAATTGAGATGGTACATCAGCTACCAGAGTATTAGGTAATAAATCACCTGCATCTAACATTGCGGCATATAAAAATGGCTTTAAAATACTTCCAGTACTTCGGGGTTTATCAATAATATCAACGTCTTTTTGATGTTTTTTACTAGTTGGTGTATTACCAACATATGCCAAAACTTGTCGGGTCTTTATATCTAAAACTAATACAGCAGCATTGTGAATTTCATTCTGACTTAAAAGCGAATGATGTTGCCTTACAATAGTATTTACTTGGGTTTGTAATGAAATGTCAATGGTGGTTTCAATAGATTTTCCTTTATTATTTTTGGATATTTTTTGAAGAAGATGAGGTGCCATTTTGGGTAAGGGATATGGTTTTTGTGGTAAAAGTTCGGCAATTGATAAATCATAAGTCAGTGAGTCAATTATAGCATTCTGCATAAGTTTTTCTAGTAACCTATTCCGTTTATTTAATAATTTTTTTTCATTCTTACCCGGATAAATTAAACTAGGCGCATTAGGTAAAACTGCTAATGTGGCACTTTCTGCCCAAGATAAATTGGTCGCGCTCCTATTAAAATAACGCCATGAGGCAGCATCAAGACCAACAACATTTCCACCAAAAGGGGCATTGCTTGAGTAGTAAGCTAATATGGCTTCCTTAGAGTATCTAAACTCTAACCGGGTAGCCAAAATAAGTTCCTTTAGTTTTTCAAAATAGGTTCGTGATTTGCCCTTTCTTGATAAACGGATAACTTGTTGAGTGAGGGTACTTCCACCACGCTTTACCGTTCTTGTAGATATGTTTTCTTTTAATGCTTTGAAAATTGAGATTGGATTAAACCCAGGGTGTTTATAGAAGTACTCATCTTCAAATTGAACAATACAGGTCTTGAATTTCTTTGGAATACTATCGTTATGCGGAAATCGCCATTGACCATCATCTGCAATTTTAGCACCTATTAATTCATTATTAGAACCTGTAATTACTGTTGATGTGGAATCTTTAAAAAGTTGTTTCGGTAAACAAAAGTAATAGGCTATTATAACTAATGACAAGACTATAAATTTAACCTTACGTTTTTTCATGTAACCTATTACTTTACTCACTTTCATCATATAATCAAATTAACACCCCATAGGTACATCAAAAGCCAAAACCTTCTCTATAGTTTCATCATGCATTGTTGTGAAGATTACCTTGAAATATATTTTACTAATAGATACTGTTGAAGCTCCTTTATTAATGTTTTTAGAATCTTTAACAAGAGCGTGCCATTCATCACCACAGTGTTCTTTCACTGCTTCTTTAAATTCTGCCATATCAACCTTAATAAATTTACTCCATGCTTTTGGAGAGTAAGTGATGGTGTTGAATATATTAGAGCTTTTCGTAACTTTTAATGGCTCCCAAGCAGAATAATAATGTTTCCAATCAGTAAGATCACAATGTGGGCCTTCGTTCGATATGGAGATGCTATTCTCGTGTCTTTGAAACACTTCAATCTTTTTATATTTTGAATGATGCCTAATGCGAATCGTTTTATTTTCTATAGTTTCTCCCATTTCAACAATGGCATCAAGATTAGTAGAAGCATGTGTTGATAATTGCGGGTTATCAATCATTTCTGCATCTAAATTTTCAAATTCAACAGTGAAGTTTTCAAACCCAACTCTAAAACGTTTTTTTATTTTTTCTTCAGTTAAAAAACCATTAAAAACATAGCCTTTTCGGTTATTATGGATATCGTCTTTACAAGACACTTTTACCCATTCACCTGAAATTATTTCATTACTATCTTGAACATCAAGCTTCAGATTTGTGCGTTCAGTGATTTCTAATTCTGTTCCATAGACTAGTTTATCAATGCGTTTGGAATCTTGACTTGGTTTATCTCTTAAATACAATCCGTTATTCGCGTTTACGTATCTAATCTCTTGTGCGTTGGCCATATTGAATCCTATTAATAAAGCCATTATATAAATATATTTTGTCATTTTTTTTAAGTTTTTTAAGGTTCTTTTGAGCCGTATTTTCCAGTGTCATTCCAATTTAATTCGGAATTCCATAATTATTAACCTTGTTTGAAAAGTCTTTATTAGAACCTGAAACAAGTTCAGGTTGACACGATTATTTTATACTGTTGAAGAACTCTATTGTTATTTAATTACATTAATCCATTTCCCTTTAGTTCTTACTAAAAAGTTGTTATCATACATAGCTTCCGCTTGAATTCCAGGTAAGTAATAGCGTCCTAAATAGGTAGCGTTTAGCATTACCGAAAATGTTTTGGTGCTATTGGTGTTTCCATTTCTGCTTAAATCGAAGTAGAAATTCACACGGTCATCTCTAATGTCAGTATAGCGCGCTTGACTAGAGGTTGTGTCTCCAAAATCTGTAAATCGGGTGTTTACAATTTCCCATCCCGAAGGGAAAATTTGCGTTAGAGCCACGTCTTTTATTTGTTCTTTTTTAAGGTTGCTTACTTTTACGGTAGCAACAAAATCTTGTCCTTGTTTTAAGTCGGTAATATTTAATCTATTACCATGTAAATCTTTATATGAATATGTGATACTTAATCCACGTTGTTCTGTTATTTCTTGTCCTAAAGGCAATTTTCCGGAGTTAAGAACACGTACATAAATGACATTGTCTTTATTGTTTGTAAATGTCAAACTATTGTTGCCGTCAATTACTTTAAGTTCACGTTGTGCAATGGTGCTTTTGGTATCTATAGTTTCTGTTTTTCCATCGATTGTGTACTTAACACTCAACGATTTTCCACCATTAGCATCAACCATTTTAGCCATAGCCAATAAACTATAGGCGGTTGTTTGGGTACTCATCCATCTATTACTAGACAAATCTTTAGCAATATATTCAGCCAATGCTCTGGTTTTTTCATTTTTAGTAAGCACCATGGTTTCTAAAGCCATGGCTCTATTTCTATCAACTGAACCATACGAGTAATAATCATATTTGCTAGGAACAAAATTTATATTGGCCGATTTTGAAATCTTATCACTGGCTTCTTTCTGTCCTGCTAAAGCATAAGCCGCTGCTAATCGCCATTTGGCTTCATTTGATAATTCTGAAAATTCACGTAAGCGGTTCATAGATGCTAAGTCTGCGCTTCCAGCTAGAGCCAAAGAGTACAGCCTGTAAGCCTGAGCTAAATCTGAATTGTAACGCCTGTAACTTGGTCTCCAATCTCTGGCTGCTTGTTTTTGGTATTTAATCCAATTGCTTTTAAAAGTAAGCGGTAAAATATATCCTTTCTTTTCAGCTTCAATCATAAAATGCCCTGCGTAACTAGTACCCCAATCGTTAGCACTGCTTTCACCCATCCAATAACTTAAGCCGCCATGTGGTCTTTGAAAATGTCCTAATCTTTTAATACCATTTTTAATATTCGTTTGAATAGCCTGTTTTTTATCGGCTGTTAAATCGAAAATATCACCTAAGAATAACTGCGGAAACACACTCGATGTGGTTTGCTCTACACAACCATGAGGATATTGGATTAAGTATTGTAACCTACGTGAGAAATCGATCGGCGGTAAGGTTGAAAATTCTAATGTTGCAGAATTAGTCCCTGCTACACCAAAGGTTTGAAATGATAAATTTTCGGTAGTATTAGCTGTCAAAGTTTTATCTATAGCTTTTGATGTGATTGGATTTGGATTTACCACATCCAACTCCACCTTATAAGTTGATTTTTCGCCATTACCAGCAGCAATAACTTCAACCGAACTAATGCCTTTTG
Source organism: Seonamhaeicola maritimus (assembly GCF_008056315.1). Taxonomy (GTDB): domain Bacteria; phylum Bacteroidota; class Bacteroidia; order Flavobacteriales; family Flavobacteriaceae; genus Seonamhaeicola; species Seonamhaeicola maritimus. Next base: position 924,653 of record NZ_VRKQ01000010.1, read on the forward strand.
CTTTACTTACATCTAAGGTGAAGTATGCCATTTGTTCATCGGGTTTCGGAAATGATAGGGATTGAGTACCATTACCATCAACCGTGATTCCGTTACTCAATTTTAAACTGATGTTCACGTTTTTTACTTTAGGCTCCATGGCAAAAACAGTTACTGGTAAGGTTACCTTTTCACCCGGACTTAATTTCCGCGGAAGAGTAGCCAAAACCATAAGAGGTTTTTTAACCTGAACCGCTTTGTCTGTGCTTCCATAAGCTTCTTTAGTATGGTCTCCCGCCACTACCATAGCTCTAACAGAACCAATGTAATTTGGCATTTTAATGGTATGTGTTTTTTGCTCTTCGCTATTTAAAATGAACGGGCCTAAATAAGTTACAACTGGTTTAAAGCGATTTGCTTTTTTCTTTTTACCATCGGCTGCACTACCATCACCACCAATGGCGAAAACTTGGTCAATGCTACCAGAATAAGCTCCAACTACATCATCAAAAATATCCCAAGTTTTTACACCTAAAGCTTCACGAGCGTAAAAGCTATTCCAAGCATTTGGTGTTTTGTAACGGGTTAAATCTAGCAAGCCTTCTTCTACCATAGCAATGGTATAGGTCATGGGTTTATTGTTTTTTTCTGAAACGGTAACCGAAAATTTTTGCTCCGGACGCAATACATCAGGCATGTTGATTTGAGGCTCTAATCTAGTGTTTGGATCTTCTACCATCATTGGAATGACACCATATAATCTTATGGGTAAATCGTTGGCGGTAATGGCATGTGGTTGCAATAAAGAAATATTGATAAACACATTTGGAGCCATATCTGAAGTCACGGGAATATCAACCGTAGTTTCTCCTTTTTGAGTTTTCACCCATTTATAATCTAGTACTTCGGTGCCGTTTTCAATGCTTACAAGGGCACGGCCTTCACTTCCTGATTGGAAAGTAACTTTAGCAGTTTCACCAACATTATAGGTTTCTTTGTTGCTAGAGAAAATGAGCATTTTTGCTGCTTCTTTATCGCCTGAACCAGAATTTTGCCACCAGTTTTTGTAGAAGTATGCCGTTCTACCCGTGGCATGTTTGCTAACTGGATCTATAACTCTTATTAAATAACGACCTCTATCGTGGTCAGGCACTTTAACTTTGAAACTTCCTTTACCATTGGCATCGGTGTTTATTTTTGAAGTTGAATAGGGTCTATGGTAGCTACTAGAAACATAACTTGATAAGTTATCATAAGAGGAATTCCACCACCAACGCCATTCAATTTTATATATTTTAGCTTCAAGATTATTGCGTTTAATAGGCTTTCCGTTGGCATCTACAACTACTACGTCAAAAGTTTGATTTTCATCTGTAAAATAAGAGCCATAAGCATTTCCTTTAGGCGAGCGTAACCCAACAAAAGATTCATATGGTGCATATTTTTTTGTGAAGGCATCAATAGAGAAATCTCCGCCATTTTCAAAAGCTCTTACTAAAAATTGAACGTTTAATAATCCGGGAGCTTTCTTTTTAATATTTAGTTTACTGTTTATTTCAGCTAGCCCTTCTTCATTTACGATACCTTCAAATACGTTGAATTCTTCGGTTTGAAACTTTCTTGATGGGTCGTTAAACACATAATCTTTATAGTTTTTAAACCCAGAGTAGGATGTTGTGAATTTGGCTTTTACCTCGGCTTTTAAGTTTTTCCCTGGTGCACCGTGTAACCATTTCACATCTAAATTGCCTTTAAGAGGTTTAGTTGCAGAAAGAACTTCGTCATCAAATTCAATTTTGATTTTTAAACGATTGGGTTTTACAGTTTCAATTTTCAAACCCTTTCTGAATGTTGCTCCTCCAACGGATACTTTGGCATTGTAATTACCTGTTTTGTCCTCTGAAGAAGTTGGAACCGTGAATTTGAAAAAGTTGTTTACGTTATCATTAGTCACTTTTTTGTAAACCAGTTTTCCGTTAGGGTCTGTGATTTCCATTTTTACCGGATGCCTTTTGGGTAACTTGTTAGCTTTGTCATTTAACATAAAAGTTAAATGCAAGGAATCTCCTGGTCTCCATACTCCACGTTCTCCATATATATATCCTTTTAGTCCGCGCTGAAGTCTGCGTCCAGAAACATCAAATTTACTTAGAGATAAAGAATTACCATCATAAAGACGTACATAAGTATTGTTATTTCCCTTAGAAACAATGGCAAAATTGGCGTGTTTTTCGGCATCAATTATTGCTAAACCATCCTTATCAGTTGTGGTAGTTTCCATTTTTTGTTTCTGGAAATTATAAAGTGATATTGTGGCGTTTGATTCAGGTTCTGTGCTTAAGATATTTGTTACAGCAAAGTAATATGAGTTGTTCGAGCCTCGTTTTGCAATAACACCTAAGTTAGAGGCAATTAAATTTTGTGATACTACTTTTCTAGCATTATAATAGGCATCATGACAAGGGTTTTTTTGTTCACGCCAGTTATAAGTATAGTCTTTATAGCGGTATTGCAAATCATCCCAATACTGTTCTTCGCGTAATTCTTGGTCTTCTTCAGATAATTCATCAGTGTCGTCTTCATAAAAATCTTCCTCGTAATAATCATCGGTCTCATCGTTTGAAGAATTTGAATTTCCTTCACAATCATAAAGAGAATAGCTTTTATCATAGCTCAATTCAACTCTATATATAGAACCCGCGTCAGCTTTAAAATATTGAGATAAATCTATGCTATAGGCCTTCCATTTCCCTGTGTTTTCTGGTGCTGTTTGTAACTGGATAGTTTGTTTTGCTATTCTTCTACCAACCTTTTTAATATTGTATTCATTGTTACTATTTAGGTTGTTATCTTGTAGAAATTGAAGAATATTGTCTTCAAAAATCTTGATTACTCTAACATCTACAGCACTAAGGTTAACGGCTTCAAAATTGAATTTTAATTCCTGAGAATTTGGTAAAATGGAGCCGTTATTTATTAAACGAATCTGTGGTTTTAAATCTTCAAAAGTAATGGTTTCAGAATAATGTTTTTTCAACTTAAAACCATCTGTATTTTTGATGCCTTGAAACACATCAACTTGTATATTACCTACAAGTTTAGAGTTTGGATATACTTTTAGCACATTACCATCAACTATATATTTGGGTTTTTTAACTTTTTGAATAGATACTAAACCCTCAAAGTTTTGTTGTTTTTTTAAGGGGTCTGAAAAATTAATTGAAAGGTATTGTTCTGGTGATTGAATAACCTCCGTTTTTGTAATGGTAAAGTTGTTTATTCCCGGAATTAAAATAGTATTATCCCCTTTATTATCTGCTTGAATATGTTTTCCGTTCCATGAGACTTGAATGTTGCTATCGTCAATTAAACGACTAATACTATCAATTTTGAATTCAAATGCATTACTTCTTTGGTCTCCTTCATTAAAGATTATTTTTAAGTTTTCACCATTTTGCTCTGCACTTATAAGTTGTTTTGCGTTTTCTAAAGAAATAAGGTCCGCAGATTTTATTACACCTTCTAAATACTGCCAATTTTTACTGTAAGACTGCAGGTTGTTGGTAACTATATTAAAGTTTGGAGTAATAGTTTTAAATTGAAATGTATAGTCCTTAAAATTATCTGGAATGTTTGCATAAATTTTTGATAATTTAACGGTAACAGTATATTCTGTTGAGGGTTCTAGACTCTCATCAGGAGTAAAAATTAAAGTATGATTGTTACCTACTTCTAATTTGCCATCTACATGTGGTTTTATAGAAATAAGATTATTATTTATTTCTTGATGCATTTCCCAACCATCTACAACTTTCGCTAAGTTGATTTGAATTGGTTTTGCAACCGATGTCATTCCAGAAGTAGTATAACTTATGTAATCTCTGTATTTAAAAATATTATCAGTTTCAACAGTTTTCTTTTTGCAAGAAGCAATCATTAAAATAGTTAAAGCGGAGATAAAAAGATTTTTAAATGACATAGTTGATGGATTTTAAATGAGCGAGCTAAAAGAAATCGTACGAGGTTTCTTGTTAATAAAGTTACGCATTAGAATAACGGTATAGACTTTATGTTTCTGTTAAATTGTTCTTAAAAATTAGTTTTGCTTAGAACTGTAAAAGGTAATCGGTACTTTTTTGTAATTTCATACGGGTTAAACCTTTCTTAATTGTTTGGGTCTAAACTACTAAGGGGTTTTATTTTAATTAAAATTTTTACACAATGAAGCAAAAAAATATTAAACACTTATACAGACGTGTTGGCTTTGGAATATTGCCTACTGATCTGGATAAACTGTCAAAATTGAAAAGAAAGGAGGTAATTAACAGCCTTTTTGTAGCTTCAAAAAAAGTAACACCTCTTGAGTTGGATACGTTTGAAATAAGAAGTTTAATGGGAGATTCTTATCAGGTTGCTAAACCCAATATTCAGAAAATTCAGAAAATGAGTAGAGAATCAACTCTAAAACTGAATCGTGCTTGGATAGAAAGATTAACCAACCCAACTGAGTTGGTTAGAGAAAAAATGACCTTGTTTTGGGCTAACCATTTTGTATGCGAAGACAATAATTATGTATATACTGAAAACTTTCATAATACGCTTAGAAAACATGCTTTAGGAAATTTTAGAGAGTTTGTAGTTGCTATTTCAAAACAAGCAGCCATGACCAAGTATTTAAATACCAAGCAAAATAGAAAGCAAAAACCGAATGAGAATTTTGCCCGCGAATTAATGGAATTATTTACTCTTGGCGTTGGGAATTACACAGAGCAAGATATTAAAGAAAGCGCTAAAGCCTTTACCGGTTATAATCATACTATGCAAGGTGATTTTGTTTTTAGAAAATGGGCACATGATTATGGTGATAAGACATTCTTTGGAAAAACAGGAAATTTTGATGGGGAAGATATTATTGATATCATACTAGAAAAAAGACGATGTGCGGAATATATATGCGAAAAAGTGTATCGCTATTTTGTAAATGATACATTAAATGAAAGTCATGTTAGCGAGATGACCGATGTTTTCTACAAAGATTACAATATTGAAAAGTTAATGCGTTTTGTGTGTTCTTCAAATTGGTTTTATGACGAAGAAAATATTGGCACTAAAATAAAATCGCCAATTGAGTTTTTAGTTGGAATTAAAACATTGGTTCCAATAGAATTTAATAATCAGAAACAATTGATGTATTTACAAAGATTAATGGGGCAAGTTTTGTTAGACCCTCCTAATGTTGCGGGATGGAAAGGTGGGCAGAATTGGATTGACAGTAATACAATAGCACTCAGGCTAAAATTACCTTCTTTGTTATTAAATAGCTCCTATATTTCAAAATCTAAAAAGGGGCAAACAGATGCCCAATTAAAAGAAAGAAAACAATTCTTTAAAAAGAATTACGGTAAGTGGTTTAATGTAGAAAACGATTGGGGTTATTTCAACAAGCATTTTAAAAACGTTGCAATAAATGAATTAGATAGTCATGTTCTAGCTTGTAATATTTCACCTAATGCTCAAGAGTATTTAAACTCTCTAGAGAAAGTGTCAAAGCAGGAATACTGTATACAACTTATGTCATTACCAGAATATCAAATGTGTTAATTATGGACAGAAGAAAATTTTTAAAACAATCGTCATTAGGAAGTAGTTTATTCTTTGTTCCAAGCTTTGTAAAGGCTTTTGAGAATGTAGTTAGTAGTAATTTAGGTTACAAACGTTTGGTAATAATTCAATTGTCTGGAGGAAATGATGGATTAAACACAATTGTTCCTTATCAAAATGATTTGTATTATAAAGAGCGTCCTAAGTTGAATGTTGCTAAAAGAGATGTTCTTAAACTTACTGATGAGGTAGGATTGCATCCTAGTTTAGCACCTTTAAACAGATTATATGATAAAGGTCTTTTAACTATAATAAATAACGTTGGATATCCAAACCCGAATCGTTCTCACTTTAGGTCTATGGATATTTGGCAAACCGCAGTAGACTCTAATGAATATTCGCAAAGTGGCTGGATTGGTAGGTATTTAGACCATTATGGAGATGCTCCTTATTCGGCAATTCAAATTGATGAAAGTTTATCGTTAGCAATGAAAGGCGAAACTAAAAATGCCATTGCCACACAAGATGCTAAATCTCTATTTAATTTATCTAGAGATCCGTATTTTAAGAATTTACAGAATCATAAAAACGACACACATTTAAGTGAGCACAATTTAGGGTATTTGTACAAGGCTATGATTGAAGCTCATTCATCTGCAAAGTATATATTTGAAACAAGCAAAACAGTTTCTGCTAAAAAGGAATACCCAAATAATAAATTTGGGAAGCAATTAAAAACAACGGCACAGTTTATTAATTCTCATCTCGACACCAAAGTATATTATGCTTCATTAAATGGGTTTGATACTCACAGTAATCAGTTGCCAACACAAAAAAGATTATTGAGTCAGTATGCCGAAGGCGTCGAAACGTTTGTTCAAGATTTAAAGCTAGGAGGCACTTTTGATGATACTTTAATTTTAACTTTTTCTGAATTTGGACGTCGTGTGAAACAAAATGCTAGTTCTGGTACAGATCATGGAACGGCAAACAATCTGTTTATAATAGGGAACCAGTTAAGAAAACCGGGACTTTATAATAAGATGGCTAATTTGGAAGACTTAGATGGTAATGGTGATTTAAAATTTGAAATAGATTTTAGAACTATTTACGCAACGGTATTAAATAAGTGGTTGGATGTAAATGATAAGAAGATTCTTAATAAATCATTTGAGAAATTAAACTTTATATAAAATATAAAACCTTGCCTCAATGCCAAATTTATTTGGAGAAGCAAGGTCTATATCATAAAAGATTAATAGCAATACAAATTTGAGGCTAAATTCTCATTTATCAAAATTTCAAGGTTAAATTACGGTTAAATCTGTATGAAATTAACTATATTTCACTTTTCTCAAAATTCGTAGTGATTCTTTGTGAAGTTGGTAAATTTGATCACTATAAGACTTTAAATAGCGCTTAGCTTCATCAAGTTTATCAATGGCTTCATCAAATGAATTCAAATAACAAATTAAATAAGTCGCTGATAAATTTCTTAAGTCCAATTCTTCGTTTTTTGTTAGAGTTAGTCCCTTTTTTAGTTTTTCAAGAAGTGTATTATTAGTGTTGTAAATATGGTGTAATACTTTTTTGTCATATTGAGGTGGCTCAAATAGAAGTGTAGTGTCAATATTGTAATTGGCATTGTTATCAAACTTGATAATGGTTTCTTCTAACGGATAATATTTATTAGAATTTTGAAGACCAAGGTTCACATATTCAATGATTTTAAAACTGTTATCATCAAAGAAAATGGATACTTCATCTAAAGCCGAAAAGAACAATCTTACTTGTTCATTTATTAGCTCAATATCAACTCTAGAGTAAAAAAAATCGTCTTTTACATGTTTTTTTTGCCCAGACCAACACAAAACAAAATACTCCTTAAACACTTTATATTGGGCATTGAAGTCTTTACGTTTATTCATAAAATCAAATACACCATTTAGCGTATGTTCTATGTTGTTTTGAGCGTTTTTTTCAATAGCATCAACAATTTTAGAATTAACATCTTCAACTACAATGTCAAATACTTTTGGCATGCTCATACTGCCATCTCTAAAGAATACAGAGCCACCATAATATTTCCAGATATTTTTTCTAAGAGAAGTTAACTTTTCAATAGGTCTAATAGTTACCAAACCCACTACCTTGTCATCTGGTAAATGAGGAAAAGGGATGTTTTCATATTGAACTATTGGTGGATTTGATAGATAAGCATTTATGAGGTTTTGTATTTTGCTATCATCAAAAAAATCTACACCTCTAATATGGTTGTCTTCATCTTCAACACCAATAACTATATATGAATTGTTTTTAGGATTACTGTTTGAAAGCGCGCAAATATGTTTTAAAAATTTAGCTTTTCCTTCCTTATGGCTAATGTCTATTTTACGCTTTTTATCATAAAAACTATTCTCGTCGTTATGAGCTAAAAGATGTTTTATTAGTAGGCGTTTATTAATCATGGTTGTCAGTGCAATCTTAGTTGAATTCCTTTTTTACTATAGTACTATTAGCTTGAGCTGTACAAAACATTAAAACATCGGCAATATTTACATGAGGTGGTCTAGACACTGCAAAATAAATAACTTCAGCAACATCTTCGGCTTGCAGCGCTTTAAATCCTTGATATACCGTATCAGCAATTTTATCACCTTTAAAACGAACTTGGGAAAATTCAGTTTCTACTAACCCAGGGTTTATTGAACCAACCTTAATTCCATAAGGATTCAAATCTATACGCATGCCTTCCGTAATCGCTAAAACAGCATGTTTGCTTCCGCAGTAAACATTGCCTTTAGGATAAACCTCTTTTCCTGCAGAAGAACCAATGTTTATAATATGACCAGATTTACGTTCTGTCATCCCCGGAATAATGGCTTTACTCACATAAAGTAAGCCTTTTACGTTTATATCCATCATCGCATCCCAATCGTCAATGCTACCTTCACTTATAATGTCTAAACCATGGGCATTACCAGCATTATTAATTAAAATGTCAATGTTTTTAAATTTTTCTGGTAAAGACTGAATAGCCTTAAAAGCTTCCTCTTTATTTCTAACGTCAAAGTTTAAAATATAAACATTAGTTAGTTTACTTAGTGCTTTTTGAATGGTTTCTAATCGTCCTAATCGTCGGCCACAAAGCACCAAATCTATTCCATGTTTAGCAAATTCAAATGCCGTTGCGTGTCCAATACCACTAGTGGCTCCGGTAATTAAGGCTGTTTTTTTCATTTTTATAACGTAAATAATTGCTCTTTATCGATACGGTTTACCCGTTATGTATTTTTTTATACCATTCATGTATAAAAGTATATAAAACACCTATTATTTCGTATAATTGTGTTTAAAATATAGGTGTTATTTAAGTCCAATTTTAATTGGAAAACTAAACATTAAAGTTACATTTTAATAGTTAATAATTGAACTTTTTTAAGTGATTAGTAATCCGAAGAATGTGATTTAGCGTAAATAGAAATACATTAAAAAATTAAACTATGAATATTTTAAACAAACTAAAGTTGCTTTTACCATTACTACTAATTTCTTTCTTGTTTTCCTGTAATGACTCAGAGTCTTCTGGAATAAACAAGGAAGCGCCAACAATTACTATTAGACTAGTTGATAATCCAGGAGATTATAAAGCGGTTAATGTAGAGATAGTAGATGTGATGATTCGAATGGAAAATGAAACTGAAGGAGAGGGAGAAAGTGAAGATGAAAGTAGTTGGATGTCTTTAGATGCAAATAATGAGACTGTAAACTTATTAGAATTTACTGGTGGATTTAGCAAAGTGTTGGTTGAGGAGTATCCTATTCCAACAGGTACATTAAGCCAAATTAGATTGGTGTTAGGTGATGGTAACACGATTGTGATTGAGGGAGAAGAAGGACAAGATGATGAGGAGTATGCACTGAAAACCCCTAGTGGACAACAGTCTGGTTTAAAGGTTAAAATAGATACGCCTATAGTTCAAGGTTTTACCTATGACTTTATTCTAGATTTTGATGTTGAAAAATCTATAGTTCATGCAGGTAATTCAGGTAATATTATTTTAAAGCCTGTTATTTATGCTAGTGCTGAAGCAACTTCAGGTATAATTGAAGGAACTGTATCTCCTTCTGATGTACCTGCCATGGCTAAAGTTGTGGTGACTGATCCTGATGGTGATTATGAAGTTTCAGCCTATACTGATGAAAATGGCGCTTTTGCTTTATGGGGAGTTCCTGCGGGAACCTATGAAGTGACGGTTATGCCCTTAGACGAGGAAGGTGATTATAACGGAGCAAGCGCTAGTGATGTAGTGGTTGTTAACGGTGAAATAACAACTATAACAGATTCTATTGTTTTACCATTGAAACCAGGGTCAATTAGTGGTACCATATCTGGATTAGCAGAAGGTGTAAAAGCAACAATTTCTATTAATGATGGAGCTTCTACAAGTGTTGAAACTGGTGATGGTGGTGTGTACTTAATTGAAAATATAGAACCTGGAGATTATAAAGTGACTATTTCTGCTACGGGATATTTGACTCAGGAATTTGATATCAACTTAGATCCGGATGAAAATGAAGTAGTAGATGCGACTTTAGTTTTAGAGTAACAAATAAGTAAATAAATATTTAAAAGCAACGCTATAAAGGCGTTGCTTTTTTTATTCTTTAAATATGCCATTTTCTTGAATATTTTAACCAATTGTTAACAACAATTCAGGAATAATTTTAACAATTTGCAACCCTCAAAGAAGCTTGCTATATTCGGGCTTTAAAAAATTAAAAAAATGATGGAAGAAACAGGTACAATTGATATTAAGACAATTAACGAGAAGATAGAAAAGGAAAGTGCTTTTGTTGATTTACTGATGCTGGAAATGAATAAAGTAATTGTAGGCCAAAAACATATGGTTGAACGATTACTAATTGGATTGTTAGGTCAAGGACATATTTTGCTAGAAGGAGTTCCTGGGCTTGCTAAAACTTTAGCTATTAATACTCTCTCACAAGCTGTTGATGGTAGTTTTAGTAGAATTCAGTTTACACCAGATTTATTACCCGCAGATGTTGTTGGAACCTTAATTTACAATATTAAAGAGAACGATTTCTCAATTAAGAAAGGTCCTATTTTTGCAAACTTTGTGTTAGCAGATGAGATTAATAGAGCACCCGCAAAAGTACAGTCGGCTTTACTTGAAGCAATGCAAGAAAAGCAAGTTACTATTGGTGACGAAACCTTTATTTTGGATAAACCTTTCTTAGTAATGGCAACACAGAATCCGGTAGAGCAAGAAGGAACTTATCCTTTGCCAGAAGCACAAGTTGACCGTTTTATGTTAAAAACAGTTATTGATTACCCAAAAATTGATGAAGAACAGCACATTGTTAGAGCCAATTTAAGAGGGTCTTTTGATAAGGTAAATCCTGTTGTTTCTGTGAAGCAAATCTTAACGGCGCAGGCTGCTGTTAGAGAAGTTTACATGGATGAGAAAATTGAAAAATATATTTTGGATATCATTTTTGCTACTAGATATCCTGAAAAATATAAACTAGCCGATTTAAAACCTCTTATTTCTTTTGGAGCTTCACCTCGTGGAAGTATCAATTTAGCAACTGCAGCTAAATGTTATGCTTTTATAAAACGTAGAGGATATGTAATTCCAGAAGATGTTAGAGCCGTGGTGCACGATGTGTTGCGTCATAGAATTGGTATTACCTATGAAGCTGAAGCTGAAAACGTGACTTCAGAAGATATCATCAACAAAATAGTTAACGAAATAGAAGTACCATAGGATTTTAGAATTTAGAATGACGAATGACGATTGTAATTGAATTAATCAAAAATGTACGATCGTAAATTGAAAGATGGATACTAAAGAATTACTAAAAAAAGTACGGAAAATTGAGATCAAGACACGTAGGTTGTCTGATCATATTTTTGGAGGAGAATACCACTCTACCTTCAAAGGACGCGGTATGACTTTTAGTGAAGTACGCCAGTATCAGTACGGTGATGATGTGCGTAATATAGATTGGAATGTTACTGCAAGAACGAATGAACCCCACATAAAGGTTTTTGAAGAAGAACGAGAGCTCACCATGATGCTTATGGTTGATGTTTCAGGTTCTAAATTGTTCGGAACCTCTCAACAATTTAAAAACGAAGTGGTTACTGAGATTGCGGCAACTTTGGCCTTTTCAGCAACACAAAATAATGATAAAATAGGCTTAATTCTGTTTTCAGATAAAGTAGAACTCTACATTCCGCCAAAGAAGGGGCGCTCGCATGTATTACGTATTATTCGTGAGCTTATAGAGTTTGAGCCGGAAAGTAGAGAAACTAATCTAACAGAAGCATTAAAGTTTTTGTCAAACGTGATGAAGAAAAAAGCCATCGTTTTTGTGATGTCAGATTTCATAGTTGATGATTATGAACATACTATGAAAATTGTTTCTGGCCGGCATGATGTTACTGGTATCAGAGTGTATGATAAACATGAGGAAACTATTCCAAATTTAGGTATGGTTCAGATGCTTGATGAAGAAACTGGGGAGTTAATGTTGGTTAACACTTCATCAAAAAAGGTAAGATTAAATTATGGTAAATTTTATAATGAAAGAGTGAATTACTATAAAGAGAGTTTTACAAAATCTGGTGCGGGAACAATAGACTGTAGAGTTGATGAAAGCTATGTAAAAAAGTTACTAGGTTATTTTAAACGAAGAGGATAGATTAAGTTATAATAAAAGTTTAAAAGTGATAAGAAATAAGTTACTAAATATTATAAAGCATTTTAACAAAAAGGCAATAATGCTTTCTTGTGCCTTTTTACTATTTACTATTACCTTTAATGCTCAAGTATTGTCTTCAATAGATTCTACTTCAATAAAAATTGGAGAGCAAATCACTTATAGAATACAAGTTGAAACTGATACTACCAATTTGGTAGTGTTTCCTGAAGGACAAACATTTTCACCATTGGAAATGATTGAATCCTATGCTGTAGATACGCTTAAAAAGAATAAAAAGTTTAGTCTTATTAAAAAATACGGATTAACTCAGTTTGATTCTGGTGCTTATACAATTCCAAGGCAGAAAATAGTTATTGGAGATAAAACATTTTTAACAGACTCGCTAAAAGTTGAGGTTAATAATGTGGTTGTAGATACTACAAAACAAGGGCTCTACGGAATAAAACCAATTATTGAAGTTAAGAAAAGAGGTGGGAATTGGTGGAAGTATCTTTTGGCTACTTTGTTAATAATAGGCATTGTTGCAGTTATACTTTGGTGGTTTATATGGCGTAAAAAACCATTAACTGAAGAAGAACAAATAGCATTATTACCACCGTATGACAGAGCTAAATTAGCGTTAAAGAATCTTGATGAAAGTCATTATTTAGAGCATGAAGAGTTAAAATCATATTATTCTGAGTTAACCCTAATCATAAGGAAATATTTAGACGAAAAGGTTTATGACCACTCTTTAGAAAGTACTACAGACGAGTTGATTTCAAGGCTTAGGCTTTTGAAAGAAGGAAATCAAATAGATTTAAGTAAGGAAACCATCAAGAATATTGAAAGTATTCTAAAACGCGCAGATTTAGTAAAGTTTGCCAAATCAGCACCTGATATAGCTCTAGCAGAATTAGATAGAAATACTGTTGATGCTGAAATTGATCATGTACGGGAAGTGCTGCCAGAACCAACCGAAGAGGAAAAACTTTTAGATGAAGAATACAGAGCAGCGTTGGAGCGTAAAAAGCAACGTAAAAAGATTATCATTACAGTGGCAATAAGTGTGTTCCTTTTAATGGCAACTATTGGTGGATTTTCAATTAAATATGGTTTTGGATATGTAAAGGACACCATTATTGGGCATGATAGCATTGAACTTTTGGAGGGAGAATGGGTGACCAGTGATTATGGATTCCCACCAATTTCAATTTCAACACCAAAAGTTTTAAAACGCTTAGAACTTGATTTACCTGAAGAGTTATTGAAACAAGCAGATATTACCATGTTTGGTTATGGTAGTTTAATTGAGAAATTTAATATAGTAGCTGCTACTTCTAGGATAAAGAATTTAGGTGAAGGTAAAATTGATATTCAACAAGCTATAGATGGTAATTTAAAAACATTTGAAGCTGCCGGAGCCCAGAATATTATTACCAAAAATGAAAAGTTTGTAACGCCTAATGGTGCAGAAGGATTAAAAGTATATGGAACCTTAGATATGGCAATTCCAAATTCAGATAAATTTGAAAGCGGTAGTTACGTTATTTTAGGCTTTACAGCCGAAAATGTGATTCAGCAAATTTCCATTACTTGGAGAGAAGATGACACTTATGCAGACCAAATTGTAGAACGCATTTTAAATTCAGTTGAACTTAAAAAAGAAGAAAGCTAATGTTTGAGGGAATAGAGTTCTTAAATAAACAATGGTTTTGGGTGCTTTTAGTACTTCCACTGGCTAAACTTTGGTATATTTTTAAGCATAACAGGCAAACAGCAGAACTTAAAATATCAAGTTTAAAAGGTTTTAAAATTACTAATTCTTGGTTACCAAAAGTAAGGCATTTGTTGTTTGTGTTGAGACTATTGGCTTTAACGCTTTTGGTAATGGCATTGGCTAGACCACAAACGGTTGATGTGTCTACTAAAACAAAAACCACAAGAGGAATTGATATTGTAATGGCTATAGATGTTTCAGCAAGTATGCTAGCAAAAGATTTATCGCCAAATAGATTGGAAGCTTTAAAAAATGTAGCTTCAGAATTCATCAAAGGAAGACCTAATGATAGAATTGGCTTGGTGGAATATGCAGGTGAGAGCTATACAAAAACCCCCATTACAAGTGATAAAGCCATTGTTTTAAGATCTCTTAAAAGTATAAGGTATAATAATATAATTGAGGGTGGTACTGCTATTGGTATGGGGCTAGCAACAGCGGTTAATAGGTTAAAAGACAGTAAAGCTCAAAGTAAGGTTATCGTTCTGTTAACCGATGGAGAAAATAATGCTGGTTTTATAGATCCAATTACTGCTAGTTCATTGGCTGCAGAATATGGTATTAAAACGTATACTATTGGTTTAGGAACAAACGGTATGGCATTATCACCAGTTGGAACTTTGCCTAACGGTAGTTTTCAGTACGGACGCATACAAGTTAAAATTGATGAAGAGTTATTAAAAGAAATAGCAGAGGCTACAGGTGGCAAATATTTTAGAGCCACTAACAACAAGAAGTTAGCCGAAATCTATAATGAGATTAATAAGTTGGAAAAAACAGAAATTGAAGAATTTAAATTTTATAATTACGAAGAAAAATATAGACCATTGGTGATTTTAGCAGGCATGTTATTGTTGCTTGAGATATTATTAAGATTCTCAATTTTCAGAAGTTTTGTATAAGAGATAAAAGAACATAGATAAAACACAAAAAGTGTATCAATTAGAAGAAAAAATATGGTTTTGGGCGTTAGTGGTTATTCCGGTAATCATTCTGTTCTTTTTGGTGCTTCAATTTTGGAAACATAAAGCTCAGCGCAGGTTCGCAGATAAAGCATTGTTGAAGAAGTTAAGTCCTAATACATCCTTGTTTAAATCCGTATTAAAAATCAGCGTTTTAAGTTTAGCGTTTTTGTGTCTTACCTTGGCATTAGTAAATCCTAAAATTGGCACAAAACTTGAAACTGTTAAACGCGAAGGTGTAGATATTGTATTTGCTGTAGATGTTTCAAAAAGTATGCTAGCTGAAGATATTGCTCCTAACCGGTTGGACAAATCAAAACAGTTAGTCACACAAATAATAAACAATTTAGCAAGTGACCGTGTAGGAATTATTGCGTATGCGGGAAAAGCGTTTCCGCAATTACCTATAACTACAGATTATGCTTCGGCTAAAATGTTTCTACAGGGAATGAATACAGATATGTTATCGTCTCAAGGAACAGCTATTGGTGAAGCTATTAAGTTAGCGACTACCTATTTTGATGATGAAGAGCAAACCAATAGAGTTCTAATAATTATTTCAGATGGAGAAGATCATAGTGAAGAGGCAGCAGCTGTTGCTGAAGAAGCAAGTGAGGAAGGTATTAGGATTTTCACAATTGGCGTTGGTGATGAAAAAGGAGGGCCAATACCAATAAAACGAAATGGCGTTGTTTTAAATTATAAAAAAGACAGTCAAGGAGAAACAGTTATAACGCGTCTAAATGAAGAAACTCTTATGGCTATTGCCGAAGAAGCTAATGGTGCCTATATAAATGGTAAGAACACTAAAGATGTGGTAGAAAATATCCGTGAGATTTTAAGTAAAATGGATAAAACCGAATTTGAAGCAAAACAATTTGCAGATTTTAAAGACCAGTTTCAATGGTTTTTAGGTTTTGGTATTTTCTTTTTACTATTAGATGTGTTCTTGTTAGAACGTAAAACAGCTTGGTTAAAAAAGTTGAATTTGTTTAATGAGAATTTATAAATTCTTTAACGAAGAAAAAAATAAGGTTTTATATATTAGAATTTAAAACAGAAATCTGTAAAGACGAAAATGAAAACTAAAAACAAATATATCACGTTTATACTGTTATTTACTATATCGTTTTCAGGTATGGCGCAAATTGCAGAAAGTGATACAGACATCTCTCCGTTGTTAATTAGCGAGAAAGTTCCTAGTTTAAACATTACTTCAATAGAAGGAAAAAAAGTGGAATTGTCTGAAGTGCTAAAAGAAAAGCCTTCAGTAATGTTGTTTTATAGAGGCGGATGGTGCCCTTATTGTAACAGACACCTTTCCGCGGTTAGCGACATAGAAAATGATATTAATGATCTTGGTTACCAGATAATTGGTTTAAGTCCAGATTCGCCCGAAAATTTAAGAATATCTAAAGATAAAGGAGATCTCAAATACAAACTTTTTTCAGATGCAGATGGAGCCTTAAGTAAAGCCGTGGGTATAGCCTTTAAAGCTCCAGAGCGTTATTCAAACAAACTTAATCAGTTTTCAGGAGGACTTAACTCAGGGTTTTTACCA
The DNA here is from genome assembly GCF_008056315.1 of Seonamhaeicola maritimus. Lineage (GTDB taxonomy): Bacteria > Bacteroidota > Bacteroidia > Flavobacteriales > Flavobacteriaceae > Seonamhaeicola > Seonamhaeicola maritimus. The sequence goes on from NZ_VRKQ01000010.1 coordinate 941,268, forward strand.
GTACCATCACTATTTGTTGTAAGTACAGATGGCACCATACTTTTTGAGTATATAAGCCCTAATTACAAGCAAAGAATAAGTGCTGCATTATTATTAGAAGTCTTGAAACAATTAAAAGAGAAATAAAGAAAGATGAAACAAGTATTATTAGTCCTTTCAATATTTTTTGTAACTATTTCTTTTGCTCAAGAAAAAAAGGAAAAGGAGCAATTATTGGTTTTAAAAAAGGCAAATAACTACGTATATGAAGGGAATGATTTAGTTGAAGATGACAATTTTGTTTCCGGTGAAATGGAATATAGAAAAGCTATTTCATTAAATTCTAATTCTGTTGAAGGAAATTACAATTTAGGAAACGCCTATTATGATAAGGGTAGTTATGAAGAGGCATTATACCGTCATCAACAAGCAGCAAACAGCAGTACTTCAAAAGCAGAAAAGCACAAAGCATTTCATAATATTGGGAACATTTTAATGCAAAATAAAAAGTGCAGTGAGGCTGTTGAAGCTTTTAAAAGTGCTTTAAGAAACAATCCGACAGATGATGAGACACGTTATAATTTAGCCTTAGCTAAAGAATGTGCTAAAAACGAGGAGCAGAATAAGGATCAAAACGAGGACGATCAAAACAAAGATCAGAATCAGGATGAAAATAAAGAAAACCAAGATCAAAAGGAAGATAAAAAGGACCAAGAAGGCGACAATAAGGAAGAGAATAAAGATCAAGATGATCAGAAGGAAAATGAAGGTGATGACAAGAAAGATGAAGACGGAAAGCCTAAAGATGAAAAAGAAGATAAAGGTAAAGAAGGTGATAAAAAAGAAGATAAAAAGCAGGCTCCTCCAAAACCACAACAAGGAAAAATGTCTCCTCAACAAATTAAAAATTTGTTAGAGGCTATGAACAATCAAGAACAAAAGGTTCAAGAAAAAATGAACGCCGAAAAACAAAAAGGTGTTAAAGTTAAAACAGATAAGGATTGGTAATAAATCTGTAAATCTGAAGTTTCAAACATGAAGTTGACAAAAAACATATCAATAATTGTATTAATGCTAGTTTCTAGCTTTGCTATGGCTCAAGTAAAATTTGAAGCCAAAGTAAGTAAAAAGAAGCTAGGTGTTAATGAACGCCTAAGTGTTGTTTTTGAAATGAATGATGATGGGGATAATTTCACTCCTCCAGATTTTAATAATTTCACTGTAATTGGAGGCCCAAATATATCTCAAAGTCGTCAATGGGTTAATGGTGTTAAATCTTATAGTAAAACATACACCTATTTTTTAGCACCTAAAAAACGTGGGACTTTTACAATTAATCAAGCTACAATTGAAATAAAAGGAGAGGTTTACAAAACAGCAACCATTAAAGTAGAGGTTACAGCAGCAGTAGATATTCCAAAAGACCCTAATGACCCTAATTATGTAGCATCTGAAAACATTCACTTAGTAGCTGAAGTTTCTAATACAAATCCATATCTTAATGAGGCTATTACAGTGGTTTATAAACTATATATTTCGCCTAAAATTGCAGCCGATAATGTAAATGAAATTGATACACCGCAGTATAACGATTTTTGGAGTCAAAGTCTAGATAGACAAAACGAGAAAATAGTTAATACCACCTATAATGGAGAAGATTATAGATATATTATCTACAAAAAGGCGGTATTGTACCCTCAGAAATCAGGAAAGCTAAAAATAGAACCTTTAACGCTAAACGTAACTTTAAGGGTGCCTACTAACAGGCGCGACATTTTTGGAAGTCGTTTAATGACTAGAGTTAATAGAACCATTTCTGCAGGCAGTAAAACCATTAATGTTAAAGCTTTACCTGAAACAGGAAGGCCAGTAGATTTTACTGGTGCTGTTGGTGATTTTAGTCTAGATGTTACTGCCTCAAAAAAAGAACTGGATGCCACGGAATCTTTACAGGTAAAAGTAAATGTAAAAGGAAAGGGTAATTTAAAATTATTCAAGCTTCCTAAAATATCTTTACCAAGTTCTTTAGAGGTTTATGAACCGGAACATAGCGAGAAAGTAAGAACTAATTTATCGGGTATGCAAGGAAGCATTTCTGATAGTTATACTGTAGTGCCGCAATTTAAAGGTAAGTATCCAATACCTAGTATCTCCTTTTCGTATTTCGATTTAAAAACAAAAAGTTACAAGCGTTTGTCTTCAGACGAAATTATTATAGATGTAGTAAACGGCCCGTCATCAAGTAATACCAATAGTGATAATGCTGTGGTTTCAAATAACAAACAGGCTGTAGTTTTAAACAGTGACCAGTTTGCATTTATTAAAACTAAAACCAATTTTACCAGCATAACTCCAACATATTTTTTCAAAACAAATTCATTTTGGATGATGCTTTTATTGCCATTTTTGGCAATTCCAATTGCTATAGTTGTAAGAAACAAGAAAGCTAGTAGAGATGCTGATGTTTACGGAAATAAAATAAGAAAGGCAGATAGGTTAGCTAGAAAATATTTAAAAGGAGCCAAAAAATCGCTGGGTCAAAAAGAAGCTTTTTATATAGCTCTAGAAAAAGCATTACATAATTATTTAAAGGCCAAATTGCATATTGAAACAAGTGATTTAAGTAAAGATAAAATCAAAAGCCTTCTCAATAACAAGCAGGTAGAAGAAGCTGCAATTAATGATTTTATTGGTATTCTAGAAAACTGCGAATTAGCAAGATATACACCAATTGATATTGTTACTATGCAAGAAGATTATCAAAAAGCAGCTAAAACAATTTCATTAATAGATAAACAAGCCCGATAGTATGAAGAATCTATTTTATATAGTATCGTTTTTGTTTGGTTCAATTCTTTTTGCGCAAAATCAATCGTTATTTGAACAAGGAAATACCCTGTATAATGATGGAAAATATGCCGAAGCAATTGATAAGTACAACGCTATTTTAGAAACCGAAAATCATTCAGCAGATTTATATTTCAATTTAGGAAATGCACATTATAAACTCAATAATATTGCACCAAGTATTTACTATTATGAAAAGGCACTGCAATTAAATCCTGAAGATTTGGATATTAAGAATAATATAGCCTTTGCCAGAAATATGACTATAGATGCCATTGAAGTAGTTCCAGATGCAGGATTTTCTAGACTGGTTAAAAACACAACAAACACTCTAAGTTTTGATAATTGGGCAAAAGCTTCTGTAGGGCTTGTTTTTTGCTTTGTAATTTTATTTTTGATGTATTATTTTGCTTATTCCACCTTAATTAAACGCTTAACGTTTATAGGAAGTTTAGCAGCCTTATTTTTTGTTTGTGTTACGTTTGCTTTCGCTTTTCATAAATATAATTTAGATAAAAAAGACAATCCAGCCATTGTGTTTGTTCAGGAAACAAAGATTAAGAGTGATCCGAATATACGAAGTGAGGAATCTTTCAGATTGCACGAAGGAACTAAGGTGCAGGTGATTGATGATTACAAGGACTGGAAGAAAATTGAACTTTCCGATGGCAAAACAGGTTGGGTGATCTCAGAAGAAATTAAATTGTTGAAGGATTTTTAATAATTCCTTAACATAAAAAAGTCTATATTTGTTTTTCAAATTTTTTTAAACAGATGTCAAGAAGGATTATATCCATCTTTTTTTCAGTGATTTTTATGGCGTTTTTAACGGCGCCTACAGTCCTTACATGGATAGATGATTCTATTGATGTTTCTGTTTTTTATACCTCTGCTGAAGAAGAAGAAAAAGGGAATGAAAAGAATAAGGATATGGAAAAGGTGTTTTGCGAAGGGCCACATCCAGATCCAGTTTTTTCTCGCTTTAATCCCGAAAATGAATTAGAATACTTTTTCAAAGCATACCCCAAACCCCATTTAAACATCATTTCGCCACCTCCTGAAATGAACATATTATAATCTAGGTTTTTGTTGGCTCCTTTTTTTGTAGCCAAAATTCAATTTTTTTTTAAATCACCTGTAGTTATATTTCTATGGGTAATAGTTATTTATAATATGTTTAAAACAATTAAAAATGATTTACCGGCAAGTATTGTCGTTTTTTTCGTAGCACTACCATTATGTTTAGGTATTGCTTTAGCCAGTGGCGCACCACTTTTTTCAGGATTAATAGCAGGAATTATTGGAGGAATAGTAGTTGGAATGTTGAGTGGATCTCAAATTGGCGTAAGTGGTCCGGCAGCAGGTTTAGCCGCTATTGTATTAACCTCTATTGGAGCTTTAGGAGGTTTTGAAAACTTTTTAGTAGCTGTTGTGCTAGGTGGAGTTATTCAAATTTTATTTGGGGTATTAAAAGCAGGTGTAATTGGGTATTATTTCCCATCATCTGTGATTAAAGGAATGTTAACTGGTATTGGTATAATAATTATTTTAAAGCAGATACCTTATTTTTTAGGATATGTATCAGAAAAAGGAGAAGGTACATTTGAGCAAATTTTTAATTCCTTTACAAATATTGGTTTAGGGAGTGCCGTAATTGCTGTAATTGGCCTTGGAATATTAATTCTTTGGAATAACGTGCTTACTAAAAAAGCCAAAATATTTCAGTTAATTCAGGGGCCATTGGTTGCAGTTGTGCTGGGTATTATTTTCTATTCTTTTTTCGGGGACTCTGGTAATTTGGCTATAGATGAAAAGAGTTTGGTAAGTGTGCCAATTCCATCTGATATTTCTTCATTTTTAGGTCAGTTTACGTTTCCTAATTTTGGTGTTATTTTCCAAGGAGATGTTTGGATTGTAGCTTTTACAATTGCTTTAGTAGCTAGTTTAGAAACCTTACTTTGTGTTGAGGCAACTGATAAGATTGACCCTTTAAAAAGGGTAACACCAACCAATAGAGAGTTGTTAGCACAGGGAACGGGTAATATTCTTTCTGGTTTAATTGGTGGCTTACCAATTACCCAGGTAATTGTTAGAAGTTCGGCTAATATTCAATCCGGAGGAAGATCAAAACTATCCGCAATTATTCATGGTTTCTTATTAATAATTTCAGTGATTGCTATACCAAAGCTACTCAACTTAATTCCGTTGTCAGTATTAGCTGCAATTTTATTAATTGTTGGATATAAGTTGGCTAAACCGGCCTTATTTAAAAAGATGTATGATTTAGGTTGGAAGCAATTTATTCCGTTTACGGTAACTGTTTTTGGTATCGTATTTATTGATTTATTATACGGAATTGGATTAGGTTTAGGTGTAGGTATCATTGTTATACTTTTAAAGAGTTACCAGAACTCTCACTTTCTTCATATTGAAGATAAAAGTAATGGTAAGCACAAAATCAAAATGTCGCTTGCAGAAGAAGTTACCTTTTTTAATAAAGGGGCTATTTTAAAAGAACTTGATAGTTTACCAAGAGACACCTATTTAGAGCTAGATCTTATTAAAACAAGGTTCTTAGATAATGATATTATTGAAATAATGGATGACTTTGCCTTTAAGGCCAAAGAGCGAAATATTGATATTAAGCTCATATCTAAGCGCGGAGTTGTGGAAAATCCAGAAAGTTTTGTCGAATTTTTTAGAACTAGACCAAAATCTAGTTTAGGTTTAAGTTAAATAAATATGAATATGAAAACAAATAACAGATATAAAATATTAGTGCTTTTAGATTTAAAAAGCAATTCAGATACTATTATAAAAACCACCGCTAATTTAGCTAAAATGATTGGTGGCGATATTGACATTTTACATGTAAAAAAACCTGTTGATATAGTTAAAAATGATAATCAATTATCTTCTGTACGTTCAATTAATAGGGATTATATATCAAGCAAAAACCATATTGAAGACGTTGTAAAATCTATTGATAAAGGTTTAAACGTAAGCTATGGCTTAACATATGGTAATGTGAAACAAGAAATTGAAGAGCATATAAAAAATACCAATCCGAATATTATAGTTTTAGGAAAAAAACGTTTTAATGCTTTAAAATTGACTGGAGATAAGCTTACTAAGTTCATACTTAAGAAGTATAGTGGTGTTGTTTTTATGGCTTCCAATAAAAATGTTTTGGAGTATGATGAAAACTTATCATTAGGTATATTAAATAACTTTGAACAGCCAACGGAAGATTTAGCAAAAAGGTTAATTGACTTAACTCAAAAGCCTGTAAAGGCATTTAAAATTCAAAAATCAGCGGATGGATTGGGTCAAAGTAATAACGATTTGACCTCTAAAAAAACGGTTGAATATGTTTTTGAATCAAATGATAATGCGGTTGGCAACCTATCTCATTACATGGCAAAGAGTAATGTTGATTTGCTTTGTGTTAGTAGAAACATGGTGGAATCTAAAAAATCCGGTATTCTAAATTTAAATGATTTAATTAAGAAGGTAGATGTTTCGCTGTTACTTACAGCGTAGTAGTTTTAGTTTCATTAAAACATTTAAACATGCAAAAGAAGTTAAGTAGAGCAAGTTTGGTAGCATTGGTGATAGGACTAATGCTACCGGTATTTGCCCAAAGTCAAGAAAGTGATTTTGGCAACTGGCTAATATACATTGGTAGCAAAAAACTAAATTCAAAATGGAATCTCCATCATGAAGTTCAATATAGGAATTATGATGCCATTGGTGACCTTGAACAACTTCTTTTAAGAACTGGATTAGGTTATACTTTCAATGAGGGCAAGAACAATGTATTACTAGGATACGGTTACATTCTTTTAGAAAATTATTTAGGAGATACTGATGATAAGGTTTCTGTTAATGAGCATAGAATATTTCAACAATTTATTTCTAAGCAAAAAATTGGAAACGTAAGTTTAAGTCATAGATATAGGTTTGAACAACGTTTTGTTGAAAGCGATTTTAAAATGCGTTTTCGTTATTTCCTAGCTTTTAAAGTGCCTTTTAAGAACAAAGAAAAAGAAAATAGTAAATTATACCTATCTGCTTATAATGAAATATTTCTTAACACTAAAAGTTCGGTTTTTGATAGAAACCGTGTTTATGGTGGTTTAGGTTATAATCTAAATAAAAATATTAGAATTGAGGCTGGGTATATGAATCAGTTTTTTGAAACAAGCGGTAGAGACCAATTTAATTTGATCACCTTTGTTAATTTCTAATATTGTAAGAAAAGTTTAAAAGTATTATCTTTTTAGTTTACTTTTAAAACTTAACTAAATATTAATTATCATGAAAGACTTATTCTCTAATATTAAAGGAGATGCCTTTGGAGGAATTACCGCAGGTATAGTGGCATTACCCTTGGCATTAGCCTTTGGAGTATCTTCAGGTTTAGGTCCGAGTGCTGGACTTTATGGAGCTATTTTTATTAGCTTTTTTGCAGCACTTTTCGGTGGTACTAGTACCCAAATTTCTGGTCCAACAGCTCCAATGACTGCTGTTAGTATGGTAATTATTGCAGGTATAATTGCAGCTAATGATGGAGATGTTAACAAGGCATTACCAGTAATTCTAACAGTTTTTCTTTTAGCTGGTTTAATGCAGGTTGGGTTAGGGATATTAGGATTAGGTAAGTACATTAGATACATTCCGTATCCAGTGGTTTCTGGTTTTATGACTGCCATTGGGGTCATAATTCTTATAACTCAAATATTGCCCTCATTAGGTTATTATGCTAAAGAGGATGTGCAGTTTGTTGAGCAATTTAAACCACAGGCAGAAGAAATTATTCTTGATAATATATTAAAGGAAGAAGCCGGAGAAGGAATTTTGGTGCTTGAAGATTTTAAAGAAACAATTAGTAGAGCTGAAAAAATAACTGGGGATGATATTTTAAGAGAAAGCAAAACCTTGGCAGGTAAAGAAGCCTCTGGGGTGTTAGGAGCTTTAAAGGTATTACCTAGAGCACTTAAAAACATTAATTGGTTAGAATTGATATTGGCCTTAGGTACTATTTTTATCATTTATGGGTTTAAAAGAATAACTAAAGCAGTTCCAAGTACATTGGTGGCTTTGATTGTAATGTCGGGAATTGCCATTGGTTTTGGTCTGAATTACAGACCAATTGAAGAAATACCTAGTGGGTTACCCCTTCCAAATTTGGAAATTTTCACTCAATTTAAACTAAGTAGTCTTACACCCTATATTTTTACAGCACTAACACTGTCTCTCTTGGGAGCTATAGATTCATTATTAACGAGTGTTGTGGCCGATAATATGACTAAAACAAAACATAAGCCAAATAAGGAATTAGTAGGTCAGGGTATAGGTAATAGTATTGCGGCTGTATTTGGAGGTATCCCTGGTGCGGGAGCAACTATCCGTACGGTAGTAAATATTACATCTGGTGGTAAAACAAAATTATCAGGAATGATAGCGGGTTTACTACTGTTTGTGATTTTATTGGGATTAGGACCTATTGCATCAAAGATTCCTGCAGCTGTTCTTGCTGGTATTTTGGTTACGGTTGGTATTGGTGTTATGGATTACAAAGGCTTAAGAGCTATTCCTAATTTACCTAAAGATGTTAAAATTGGGCCAGTTAAATTTAGTATGGAAGTAGTAATAATGCTTACAGTATTAATTCTATCTACATTCTGGAATTTGGTTTACGCGGTAGGTATCGGTTTAGTAATAGCTTCATTAATGTTCATGAAGAAGATAGGTGATTTAACCGCCGAACGTTCTGATGTGAAACCATTAAAAGAAGAGGCTTGGGCTGATGAGGCTGGTTTTCCAGAGAACTTAAAAGAAGAGGTATTTATAAAGCATATTAAGGGGCCCTTATTTTTTGGTTCTACAAGTGACTTTCAACAGTTAGCTGCACAAATACCAAAAACAGCAAAAACGGTTGTCGTGCGTTTTGATCGTATGCAATATATGGATCAATCTGGTCTTTACGCACTAGAAGATATGTTGTTAGACTTAAGAAAGAATGGTGTAGATTTCTTATTTGTAGACCTTCTGCCTCAACCACGTTACTTGATGGAACGTATTGATATAATACCAGATTTTGTGCCTGAAGAACATATATTCGACACTTTTGAAGAATGTATGGTATGGATTAAAGAAAATATAGAAGATAAACATTAAAAAATTATGCAATGAGCTATTAAAATTATTTGGTAACACCTATCAAAATATTTATGGGCGAATTACATATGACAATTAAAAAACAATAAAAATTAAACAGATGAAAAACATAGCAATTACAAAAACAGTTCAAGATACTTTAACACCAGCAGGTGTATTACAAGATTTATTGGAAGGGAACAAAAGATTTATTGATGGTAATGGTCAGGCAGTAGATAATTCTGCGCTAGTTGAACAAACAGTTGGTGGCCAATTCCCAAAAGCGGTTGTGCTTTCTTGTATAGATTCTCGTGTACCAGTTGAAACAGTTTTAGATCAAGCTATTGGTGATATTTTTGTGGCACGTGTAGCAGGAAATTTTGAAAACGTTGATATTTTAGGAAGTTTAGAATACTCTTGTAAAGTAGCAGGAAGCAAGCTAATATTGGTACTGGGCCATGAGCATTGTGGCGCTGTAAAAGCTGCTTGTGATGGCGTTGAACTTGGAAACATTACAGATTTATTAGCTAATATTTTACCAGCTGTAAAACAATCTGCAGATGAGGTTGAAGGAGAAGCAAATTCTTCAAACTCAGAATTTGTTGCTAAAACTGTAGAAAACAATGTTAAACTTACAATTGAAAGAATTAAAGAGCGTAGCCCAATCTTAAAAGACATGGAAGCAGCAGGAGAAATTCAAATAGTGGGAGGAGTTTACATGTTGTCATCAGGAAAAGTAGAGATGATTTAATTAAGATAAAACCAATAGGAAAGCCGCTTTTAGCGGCTTTTTTTATACTTCATTATTCAATGCTTCTTCCTTTTCAGAAGGTTCTTTATTTTCAAACTCTAAAATATAGGGTAAAACAACGGGCACCAAAGCCTTTACATGAGTATATAAAACAGAAGATTCTAAATCATCTTCATCTGCAAACGGAATTGTCTTATTAAACTTATCAAATACAATTAAAACAACGCTAAGTATTACGGCAATTTTTAATGCGCCAAAAACAGCACCAAGAAGTCTGTTTATAAGACCTAAAGCTGCAAAATTGGCTATTTTAGTCAATGCTTTTCCTGCCATACCAATTACAACTACAATCACCACAAACGTAATGGCAAAGGCAACTATGTTTATGTATTTCAGTTCCCAATCAACCTTTTCAATCAAGAAATCGGCTGCAAAATTACTAAAATGAATTGCACCGTATACTCCGGCTACCAAAGCTACTAAAGAAGCAACTTCAACAAAAAGCCCTTTAGAAAAACCGCGTATTAAACCAAACAATATTAAAGCACCTAAAACTATATCAATAACACCCATAATATTTCAATTTAAACAAATATAAATAAGTCGCACATAGTTTATTAACTTTGCCAATTAAAAATTAGTATGTCTAGAGACGAACAATTAAAAGAAAGATGGGGTCAGGTGGTTGAAAAATTGTCTAGTCAGTTTGCAGATGGAGATCCTTTAGACCTTGATGCCATTATTTATCTAATTGGTGTGCAGGAGTTAGGACAATTAGATAGAACCTTTAAAAAAGATCAAAAGCTAGACCTCATGCATATTGCTATTTGTAAGCTTTTAACGCCCTATGGCTATTATGAATTAGATTTTGTAGACCCAGATGGGTGGCCACATTATAAGATGCTTGAAGCTCTTCCGCATTTAAAAGCCGGTGAACAAAGTGTTTTAATGAAGGAGGCCATTGTAAACTATTTTTTAGAGACTGAATTTATTAATTAGTAGTTGGGCGTTCCCTAAAGGTCGGGCTTTCACTACTCAATCTTTTTACTTTTTAAAAAGTAAAAAGGATTTCAAACAAGGCGTTCAATCCCTAACGCAAATCCCGATAAATTCATTAAATTTGCCAACCATTTTGAATTGATGTCATGATTGATAAATTAAAAGAACTCATAGCAGAAGCCGAAGAATTTAAGGCCCAAACAAAAGAAGAGGTTGAAGCATTCCGTATAAAATACTTAGGTAAAAAGGGATTGTTAAACGATTACTTTGCTGAGTTTAAAAATGTAGCTAACGATCAAAAACGTGAGTTTGGTCAGACTATAAATCAGCTTAAAAAGACAGCTGAGGACAAAGTAAATGCCTTAAAAGAAGAATTAGAAAGTAAGGAAGAAGTAAAAGGTATTTATGGAGATTTATCACGTCCGGGTGAGCCTATTCAAATAGGGGCACGTCATCCTATTTCTATAGTTAAAAATCAAATTATAGATATCTTTTCACGTATTGGTTTTAACGTTAGTGAAGGTCCAGAAATTGAAGACGATTGGCACAACTTCACCGCATTAAACTTACCAGAATATCATCCAGCTCGTGATATGCAGGATACGTTCTTTATTCAAACCAATCCAGATATTTTATTACGTACACACACCAGTTCGGTACAAGTACGTTATATGGAAAACAATAAACCACCTATAAGAACCATTTCTCCGGGGAGAGTGTATAGAAATGAAGCTATTTCGGCACGTTCGCACTGTTTCTTTCATCAGGTAGAAGGATTGTATATTGATAAGGATGTGAGTTTTGCAGACTTAAAGCAAACACTTCAATACTTCACAACAGAAATGTTCGGTAAGTCAGAGATTCGTTTACGTCCATCGTATTTCCCATTTACAGAGCCAAGTGCAGAGGTTGATGTATATTGGGGCTTAAAAACCGAAACCGATTACCGAATCACCAAAGGAACCGGTTGGTTAGAAATTATGGGTTGTGGTATGGTAGACCCTAACGTTTTAGAAAACTGCGGTATCGATTCTAAAGAATACTCAGGTTTTGCTTTTGGTATGGGTATAGACCGTATTGCTATGCTATTACACCAAATTGGTGATATTCGTTTATTAAGTGAAAACGATGTACGTTTCTTAGAGCAGTTTAAATCGGCATTATAACCATTTATTTTTCTTAAATTGTAACACAGGCCTTTTATTATTTTTTGGCTTGATAATTAGTGTTTTGTTACAAGCTTATGATAAAATTTTTTAGACGCATCCGTCAGAACCTACTAACTGAAAATAAGTTCAAGAAGTACATAGTCTATGCAATTGGAGAAATTGTTTTAGTGGTTTTAGGAATCTTGATTGCCTTACAAATTAATACATGGAATGAGAAGGTACAAGAGCGTAAAGAAGAACAAAAAGTTTTATTGAATTTAAGAACTGAATTGACGGGTAACCTTACTTTTTTGAAATATATTAAGAGAAACAAAGAAGGTGCACTTCTTTCTATGAGGGTGCTTATGGATGAATGTACTAATAATCCTGATTACAAAAATCATAACCTTGATAGTTTGTTAGGAAAGGCTTTCATTGCTGGGTGGAAGTTTGTGTCTCATACTGGGGCATTAACAAACGTTTTAAAATCTGATAAACTAAATTTGATAAGTAATGATAGTCTAAAAGGATTATTAATTTCTCTACCTACGGTAATAGATTTTGTTGCAATGGAAGACGATTCTTATAGGTCTGATATGCATAATTATTATTTACCCTTTTTAGCCAAATATTATCAGACAAAAAATATTACTAATGAGATAAATCAATTAGAAATTGATTGGACTTCAGAACCTTCTCGATTTAAAAGAAATCCTGAAGATTTGTTGAATAACCCAGAGTTTGAAAGCGTGTTAAATTCGCAGCTCATTTTCATGAAATTTTCTTTATTCTCTATTCAATATCTCGAGCAGGCTTTTGAAACTATTTTACCTATTATTGAGGAGGAAATTGATAATAATCATTCATCTGTTTTAGATAATCAACAATTTTATGAAGATGGTTTACCGATTAATTGATAATTACTTTTTGTTTTATCATTGGAACTCAGTGATGTAATATGAGACAAATAAAACCATGTTTCTTTTAAGAAGTTAAAACCCATAACTTTTCTTAGCACTTTCAATCTGCGCTTCTTCTGTAGTTTCAGGATATAAAATATATCTTGGAGCAATAATGGGTTTAGCACTTTCAACGGTAATTTTAAAAATAGAAGCAAACGGAAATTTACCTTCGGTTATTTCTAATAAAGGTTTTTCTAAAGATTCAAATTCAGCATCGCTTTTAGGTACAACTTTTGTCTTACCTTTTAGCTGATATCCTTTTTGAACCAGAACATCTATAAAACTCAAGCAAATCTTTGGATTATCTTTTATGTTTTTTGCAGTTTGAGGGGATGCAACATTAGCTATAATGATGGTTTTATCATCATAAACCGTAAAGATTTCTTTAGGTGACACATTAGGTATATTATCTAATGATGCCGTTGCCAACCAGCATAATACACTTTGGTCAATGTACTTTTTTATGTTTTTTGTAAGCGTCATTTGTTAGAGGTTTGTAAAGTAATCTTTTACGAATTTAATGGTTTTATTAAGGAAATCAAATTCTTAAAAAACCACTATTTTTGTGCTTTTATTAAATAAGAGATATGAGGAAAGATATTGAAGTACCTAAAGTTGAAGGTGTTTATGTGGCGGTTGTAAATGAGTATAACGATGTTTACAAAACACAAGATTGGAATGCCTACATTATTAATGATAAAGAGGTAGACTTAGATATGGTTCTTATTGTAACTAGTGGTTATTCTGAAAACAAAACAACTTCTGTTTTTAGAAAGAAGTTAGATAAGTTGCCTAAAAAGAGTTATGCGAAAATTGAATTGATTCAAGAAGACTTGTTTGCTTTAAATAACACCTTTAAAGTATCTTTTTTTGAAGGAAACACCATGTTTGATAAAACCTATTTATTTAGAAAAAACACCATTAATTTAAAGGCGCTTCAACCTATACCATTAATGGATGTGAAAGGTGTTTTGGTAAAGTAAAGTTAATTCAATTTATCAGTTAATTTTTTAAATACTTTTTTAGGGTTTTTACCCTCGTATAATATTTCATAAACCGCATTAATTATTGGGATACGAGTTCTTTTATTGTTTCTTTCATAAAGCATGTGAGCACTTTTAGTAGCATAATAACCTTCGGCTATCATGCTCATTTCCATTTGAGCAGACTTTACCGTGTAACCTTTACCAATCATGTTTCCGAACATTCTATTTCTGGAAAATACAGAGTAACCGGTTACCAATAAATCTCCCAAGTAAGCAGAGTTATTAATATTCCGTTTCATTTTATGGCGCTTTTTAATAAAACGGTTCATTTCGCGTATGGAATTACTCATTAAAACACTTTGAAAATTATCGCCATAACCTAAACCGTGGGCAATGCCTGCAGCAATAGCATAAATATTTTTCAGCATAACTGCATATTCTATGCCTATAACATCATCGCTAACTTTGGTTTTTATATAGTCTGAAGCTAAACTATCTGCAATTTGTTTTGCTTTATCAGTTTCAGAACAAGAAATAGTTAGATAAGATAAACGCTCCAATGCAACTTCTTCTGCATGACAAGGGCCAGCAATTACAGCTATGTTTTCATAAGGTAAATTATAAAACTCATGAAAATGTTCGCCTACCAGCAACCCAGATTCTGGCATAATACCCTTTACCGCAGAAACTATGGTTTTGTTTGAAATATCAATTGTGAGTTTTTCTAGCTCGCTATGAATAAAAGCAGATGGAATGACAAAAAACATCACATCTGCCCAATCAGCAATCTCGTTTATATTGTTACTGATCTTTAACTGCTCTAAATGAAACTCAACAGAACTTAAATAATTAGGATTGTGTTGCTCTTTTAAAAGGTGTTCTTTAGTATAAACACTACGCATATACCAACCAACTTCATCAAGATTTTCACAAAGCATTTTTACAATAGCAGTTGCCCAACTTCCACCACCAAAAACAGCATACTTTAAAGGCTTTTCCATAAATCTAATAGTCAATTCTAATTCAAAAATACATAAAAATATTAAGGCCATTTAACTAAGCAAATCAATATTAATATTTTTTTGGCACGTGTTTTGAAATCAATAAAGTACAAACCCTAAAATTAAGATGATATGAAGGCTATAAAACTACTTTTTACATTTGCTTTGACAGCAACATTATTTACATCCTGCTATACAGAAGTTCATGTTGATGAATATTATGACGAACCTGTTATTTCTTTAAATAGCTTGTTGAGTTCATATGAACTTTGGTATGTAGATATTAATGCTACACAAGGATATGGCGAAACGCCATTTTTACAAAAAGCGTTTACAATTTCGTTTAGAGGAGGTGTTGTTTATGCTAACAACAATATTGTAGGATTGGGAGATAACGGAAATGGATTTGGAATTGATGTAGGCGAATATGATGCCTATGATATGATTCTTGATGTACAACACGATATAGATGGTTTTTCAACTTTTGACGTTTTTCAAGTAGATGGAAATACCATTGAACTTTATAATCCAAATAATGATACGTCTTACTTTTTAGATGGATATCAAAGAAATAATTTTGATTATGATTTTGTATTCTATGATAATATTCACTATTTCTTGCAAGAGTATGAGGCTTGGGAAAAGACCTATACTAGTGAATTTGGAGCTATTAATGAGTTTGATAATGAGAACTTTTTACAGTTTTTACCTGGTGGAAATGACTCAACATTCCAAAGTTCGCAAGATCCTACGGGAACGAATGTAAGTGGTCTTATTTGGGATTACATAGGTGTATATGGTGTTGGAGATGTGGCTAATAATATGTACCTAAAAACTTTAACATTAGATTATGATTACTTTGACAATGAATTCTTTGAATTAACCGTTATAGATGACGGAACCATAGAATTGTATCACACAACATCTGAAACGGTTTATGAATTTAAAGGAAGAGGTTATATACAGTATTTAAAGAGTGCTAATAGCAAAGAAAAGAGTAGTACTGCTGCAGGGAAGAAACGTAAATTCAAAAAAGAAAGGGTAGACAACCCAAGAGAAAATACAAGAAATAAGTAGGATAATATCCTGCACTGAAGAATAACAATATTTTGGTTGGTTAGTTAGTTTAGAAACCGTTTAAAGAAACTATACTTTAAACGGTTTCTTTTTTTCTTATTAATTAAAGTGCTCTTACCAAAAGTTCTGCTGTGGCAGGGTTTGTAGCTAGTGGGACATCATGTACATCACACAATCTCATTAGCATATTAACATCGGGTTCATGCGGATGTTTTTCTAATGGGTCTCTAAAAAAGATTACCATTTTACATGTTCCTTCTGCAACTCTAGCCGCAATTTGAGCATCGCCCCCAAGAGGGCCCGAAAGTAATTTTGTAACTTCAATGCCAGCCTTTTCAACCTTACTACCTGTGGTACCAGTAGATATTATGGCAATATTCTTTTCTTGTAGTTTTTCTTTATGTTGATTTAAAAACTGAACCATTTCAGCCTTTTTACCATCATGAGCAATTATAGCTATTTCCATTTAATTTAGATGAAGGATATTAAATTAATTTAAGGTCAAAGATAAAACCTAAATATTTATAAGAGCATAGCATTTTTATAAATTAATCCATTATTATAAGTTGTAAAAATAAACTGAAGTGCCCTATTGATTTACTTTTAATGAATATTAAGTAGAAGTTTTTTTAAAATTTTGTCACCTCACCTAATCCGGCAAACATGTAATTTTCTTTATACTCATCCAAAAGCATTTTAAACGCTAAATGGCCAGTACAATGAGCTGGAGCAACTTTTTTTACTTCTAAATCATTTTTTAAACGTTTGGTAAGGTCTACTAAAGCATCTTTATCATAAGGCAAAAGATGATACCCTCCATATACTAAGCCAATATTTGTGTGGGTGTAGTTTTTAGTTTCAGAAATAATTTTTTCAACCGTACTATGAGAACACCCAACTATTACAACTTCTCCTTCTTCAGATTGTAAAGACAGTGAGATTTCTTTTAAACCATTAAACTTAGCACTATGAGTTTCGCAATTTTCATATGAATCGATACTAGGATATTTGTTAAAATACCCCATATATTCTGATGTGGTAGTAATTAATTTTACTCCGGGTTCTATTTCAGTGTTTTCTTTTATGAATTCAATGTTCGCATTCCAAAAACGACCTGTTTGATTAAAATGATAATCTTTAAAATTACCATTAAAATATTGCATTCTCTTTTCTAATGTACTGACTACTGTAGAATCTTTTCCTGAAATATCAAATGGAATATTGGCTCCCCAAAATAAATCAAACGGGAAGTAAATTTTAACCTTTGGGTTAACCTTAAGCAAGTAATCAAAACCATTAATATGATCAAAATGCGCATGGGAGGCAACTACAAAATCAACAGTTTTTAAATCTATTTTTAAGGTCTTCACATTATTTTTAAAAATATCAGCATTAGTCCCACCATCAAATAAAATAGTTTTACCGTTATATTTAATAAGGCAAGAAAACCCAAAGTCTTTAATTAGCCCTTCTTTATTTTCTCCAAAAGCATCATACAAACTAATAATAGAGTTTTCAGTTATTTCTAAAGAATTCTTAGATAGATTAGAAGTAGACTTGTTTTGAGAACAAGCTGTTAAAAGAAGTGCTATTAGTACAAATAATGCTCTGGTCATAATATAAATTTTTGGTTGGAAAATTTAGAACATTTTGGAGGGTGAAGTTCCTATAGAAAATTACAACCTACCTTGAAAAAGATTAATTTAGTTGCAGTTTAGCGAAGTTAGTAAAATTTATTTTATTCAGGAAGGGGCAAAGTTTCGTTTAACATGATTGTGTTTGATTTGGTTGCTTATTTCTACTCCTAATTTAGCTAAATACAAACTGAATAGAAAATCCTTGAGGATTTTGGTAAGTAAGATATAATCAAACAATTAATTGTACACGTATTAAAGTTTGTCTTTCGTTATTTTTCCATATCTTGTTAATTATGATTCATTTATATAATCAACCAATGAAAAAACTCTTATTACTTCTTTTCATTGCTCCAGTCATTATGTTTGGACAAAAAGAGAAAATCATTAACGTTAATGATATAACTCAAATTAATGGAATTTTCTATTTCAAGCTTGATTCGACTTTGGTTTCTGGCAAGGTTACTGGAAAAGTCAGTGAATGGTATGAGAATGGACAATTAAAAAAGCAAGGAACATTTAAAGATGGTAAGGCGGTAGGTATTACTGAAATATGGTATGAAAATGGACCGTTAAGGACTCATGGAAGATTCAAGAATGGTAATAAAGATGGTCTTTGGAAAGAATGGTATGAAAATGGTCAGTTAATGGCTAAAGCAACATTTGAGGATGGTAATCTTGATGGGCTTAATAAAGAATGGTACGAAAATGGCCAGTTAAAGAGTAATGGAAGATTAAAGAATGGTAAAAAAGATGGTGTTTGGAAAAAATGGTATAAAAAAAATGGTCAGTTAATGGCTAAAGCAACATTTGAGGATGGTAATCTTGATGGCTTTATTAAAGAATGGTATGAAAATGGTCAATTAAAATTAGAAAGGCGATTTTTGGATGGTAAAATGGAAGGATTTCCTAGATTTTGGGATGAAGATGGTAGGGTAATTAGTGAAAAGACTTATAAAGATGTTCAACAAATTAAAAGAGACCTTCCACAAACAATAGCATGTTATAAAAAGGACGAAATTCCAATCCTAGTTAATAAATTCAACTACTCAGGACATCATTATAAATATATAAAAAAGTCTGTGAGCTGGGATGTTGCAAAACAATTAGCCGAAAAAGAAGGTGGGTATTTAGCTGTCTTTGAGACATTGGAAGAAATGAATTATGTAACCGCTGCAAGTCGAAAAAAATCAACTTATTGGGTTGGCATAAGTGACTCTCAGAAAGAAGGTAATTGGATTTGGGTAAATGGAAAAATGATTAATAATAATATGCTAGGTTATCTAGAAAATGGAAATGACCTTGACAACAGAGATTACGGACATATCATGTTGCAGCGCGGTTTGATGTCTAGACACATAAGCGGAGGATTACCTAAAGGATGGAAAGGGCAAATGTGTGTATCAGGATACTTAATAGAATTTGATTCTATAGATTAAAATGATTTAAAGTTGATTATTGTTAAGTGTTACTCAATGAAGGCTAATGGTCTTTTGGATATAAATAGTATTCTGTGTTGTTCACCTATGCTGAACCTGTTTCAGCATAGGTGAACAAGTTTAGAAAATTTTTCGTACAAAGTCAAGATTATGTTACCTGTTTAATAGTTGTTTTTTAGGCTTTCTATCTCAATTGGGGTCATCCAAAGCTGCGGTACTATTTTCTTTGTTTTTTATAGTAAGATACTTGATAAACATGAGTGCAGAACTTCCTATAATAGATAAAAAAATTAGTAAACCAACAAACTACATGGTTTGCGCATCTTGATTAAAAGTAGGGAACTCCTTAACCTCAGAGATTAAAGCAAAAATCATATACAAACTGGCAAGAGTTAAAATTGAGGGAATGATAAGCCCTATAATCCTAATTTTTATAAATGATTTGAAAGATTAGAATACTTGTTAATACTATGGCTATAGGGTTCAAAATAATTGTTTGCCACCAGTAAAATATTACCGAAGCTAATAAAAAGTACTCTGGAAGGATTAAGGAGAATTGTTTTAGTTTTTTCATGTGGCTGCTAGTTTAACATAAAACGTTATCAGCGATCATGTTAGTGTGCTGGCTTTATTTTTTCTTCAATTAATGCTTTTAGGGCTTCAACAAGTTCAGGCTTTTCTTCGGCAACGTTTTTAGTTTCTTTTTCTTTTGAAGTATGGTCATATAATTCAACAAACCCGTTTTTGTGTAGCGTCATTCTATGAGTATCTGTTCTAATGGTGTGATTATTTGCTCGATATGCAATGGCCGCATGACCAGATTTATTAGGATTTTCTATGAAAGGTTTTAGGGTCTCTCCTTTTACAAAATCAGGTGTTTCAATACCTGTTAAATCACATAGAGTAGGGAAAATGTCAACTGTTGAAACAATAGCATCTGTTTTGGAATCACTCTTATCCATGTTAGGATATGAAATTATTAATGGTGAATGCAGAGATTCTTCAAATAAAGAATGTTTCCCCCAAATAGCGTGTTCACCTAAATGCCAACCATGGTCTCCCCAAAGTATCACAATCGTATTTTTATCTGCCCCTATTTGTTTTAATTGGTTTAAAATATCACCAACATGTTTATCGGCATAACTTACGCAAGCGGCGTAATGTTTTATTATCTCTTGAGCAAAGGTATTATCTTCATTCGGATCCTTTTCCCATCGGTTATATTTCATGAACTCACCAGATTTATGCCATGTGGTTATGCCTTCTGGTTTATCAGGGTGTTGAATTTCTGGGAATTCAATACCATCATATAAGTCCATGTATTTTTTTGGAGCTCCAAATGGGAGATGTGGTTTTATAAGACCAATTGCTAAAAAGAAAGGTTTGCTATTATCAGAAGCTAGAGTTTTCAGTTGCTTAAGTCCTTCTTTTGTAATTAAACCATCTGGATAAATCATGTCAGTTCCAACTGCACTTTGGAAGATAGCCATTTCATTAGCTTTCTTGCGTACTTCGCCATGGGCTAGACCGTGCATGGTTCCAACAGGTGTTTCCCACTCACCAACTGGCATCAAATGTTTATCCCATGCATTTGGAATTTCAATTTTGGTACTATCATTCCAAAGTTTGCCACCACGTCCTCCAGGGTGATGAGACACTTTTCCAACCGAAACCGTGGTGTATCCATGTTTTCTAAACCACTCAGGCATACTTGGTTTTACAGAATTTGGGTCTTTATTAAATTTTTCAGCACGCTTAAATAATGCGCTATTATCTTGAGGGCCAAAAACTCCTGTTAAAAGTGTAAAGCGCGATGGTCCACAACTGGGAGCATTCACATAATGTCTATTGAATTGAACCCCAGAAGCGGCTAGATTATCTATGTTAGGGGAATGAATATGAGTTGCACCGTAGGTGTTTAGTTCAGGGCGCAAATCGTCAATGCAAATAAGAAGAATGTTTGGCTTTTGTTGTTTTTCTTTCACTGGTTTTTTACAACTTAATACAGTCATAAAACCTAAAACAATAAATACAATTATATTCTTAGACATTCCTTTCACGTTTGGTTATTAATATTTTTAAGTATGCTCTTTACTTATCCACTTTGTAACTTTAGGTGCTTTATAGTGCTTCATCTTAGTCAATAAATCTTCAATATTATCACTAACTAAAAGTAAATCTCTATTGGCTTTTTTAAGAAGTTCTTTGTCTACCATATTATCAAGTAGATTTATTAGGTGGTCATAAAAACCATCAACATTTAGTATACCTATGGGCTTTTTATGCAGCCCTAATTGCCCCCAAGTAAGCATTTCAAATAACTCATCAAGGGTTCCAAATCCACCAGGAAGTGCAATAACACCATCGCATAAATCATTCATTTTAGTTTTACGCTCAAGCATGGTGTCTACTAAAATTAACTCGGTAAGTTCTTCATGAGCAACCTCTTTTTTCATCAAAAACTCTGGAAGCACGCCAATTACAACACCGTTTTCATTTAAAGCGCCATCGGCTACAGAACCCATTAGACCAACTTTAGCACCTCCATAAACCAATTTTATGTTTTGTTTTGCTAATTGTTTTCCGAGTTCAACAGCTTGTACTCTAAAATTATCACTTGATCCATAACTGGAGCCACAGAAGATTGTAATGCTGTTCATTTTGATTTTTTTAGACGCACTAATTTAGTTGAAAATAACTGTAAATGGATTTTACTATCTATAAAAGTTCATTTCGTCTAAATACTCCCAAACATGTTGCGGTAACATGGGTTGTACATTTTTACCTTCTTTGATCGATTTTCTAATGAAAGTAGAAGATATTTCCATTACGGGAGCAGCAATAAAATGCACTTTTTCGTGGTCATCAAATTTGGTTTCAACAGTCTGTTTAGGTATCCTTGGGTAAACATAAATGTGATAATTCTCAAGAATAACATTAGCATTTTTCCACTTATGAAAGTGTTTCAAATTATCTTCTCCCATGATTAAACAAAACTCGTGAGCTTCATATTTTTCCTCTAAATGGGCCAAGGTGTTTATGGTGTAATTTGGCTGAGGTAGTTTAAACTCAATATCACTTGGTTTTAATTTTGGGTAGTCTTGAGTAGCTCTATAAACCATTTCTAAACGTTGGTAATTATCCAATAAAGTGCTTTTCTTTTTAAATGGATTATGAGGGGTTACTACAAACCAAACTTGATCTAAGTCACTGTATTCTGCAATATGGTTGGCAATTACCAAATGGCCAACATGAATAGGATTGAAAGACCCAAAATACAACCCGATTTTCATTTCTAAGAATTAATAAAATTAGTTACTAAAGTTTCTGCGTCTTTAAAAGCGTTCTCTAAATTGTCGTTAACCACAATTTCATCAAATAATGGTGCCGTTGCTAATTCTGCCGAGGCTTTTGCAACACGCATGCTTATTTTTTCATCGCTTTCTGTCTTGCGTTTTTTTAACCTAATTTTAAGGGCATCAATGCTTGGTGGTTTTACAAAAATAGCAAGTGTTTCATCCGGGAATTTACGTTTAATTCGTAAGCCTCCAGAAACATCAATATCAAAAATAACATGTTTTCCTAAAGCCCAAATACGCTCAACTTCTGTTTTTAAAGTACCATAGAAGTTATCTCTATAAACTTCTTCCCACTCTAAAAATTCTTCGTTTTTTATTTTGTTTTTAAATTCTTGGGCCGATAGAAAATAGTAGTCTTTCCCGTCAACTTCAGTGCCGCGTTTATCTCTTGAAGTAGCTGATATTGAAAACTCTAAATTCAAATCATTTTTACCTAATAAATGCCTAACAATGGTTGTTTTCCCAGAACCTGAAGGCGCAGAAAAAACTATTAATTTACCTTGTTTATTATCTTTTTCAATCACTAATTTTATTTTTTTTATTAAAGGACATTCAATAATTGTTCCTTAATTTTTTCAAGCTCATCCTTCATTTGCACTACTAATTGCTGCATGGGAGCATAGTTACTTTTAGAACCAATGGTATTAATTTCTCGCCCTATTTCCTGACCAATAAAACCGAGTTTTTTCCCGTTAGAATCTTCAGAATTTAAAGCTTCAATAAAGTAGTTTAAGTGGTTTTTCAAACGCACTTTTTCCTCGGTGATATCAAACTTTTCTATGTAATAAACAAGTTCTTGCTCAAAGCGATTTTCGTCATATTTCTCCTTTAGTTCTTCAACACCTTTTAGCAACCGTTCTCTAACAGCTTCAACACGTTCAGGGTCCATTTTAATAACTTCTTCCAAAAGCTTACCAATATTCTCAATACGCTTTATAAAATCGGTTTCAAGTACTTTGCCTTCGTCTTTTCTATATGTGTTTAATGAATCTATCGCCTTGTCAATTTCCGCTTGAATGTTTTTCCATTCGTCTTCATCAATTTCTTCACGTACCGTATTCAAAGCATCCGGAAATCTAACAGCCATTTTAAGCAATTCTGTTTCATCACCATCAACAACATCTCTTAGCTGATTAATATATTGCTGAACAACCGGTTTGTTTATTTGAGTTGATGTGTCTTCACTGGTAACTTCAACATAAATAGAGAAATCTACCTTTCCACGCACCAAACTATTTGCGAGTTGTTTCCTAATAGTCAATTCTTTTTCTCTGTAAATTGAAGGCATTCTAGCATTCAAATCAAGATTTTTGCTATTTAAGGATTTTAACTCAATGGTAATTTTTTTTGTGGCCAGTTGCAATACAGATTTTCCGTAACCTGTCATTGAATATATCATAAACGTGTATTTAAGTTAGCAAAGGTAACTAAAACCTAAAAGGATAGAAAATAACTAGCCTAAGGAAAAGAATACTTTATTTATAGTAATTAGTTAAATTAGCAATTAGTTACTTTCTGATGATGAAAAAGCGAATTACTCTTAAACATATAGCCAACCAATTTGACGTGTCTATTGCAACGGTTTCTAAAGCGTTGAGTGATAGTTATGAAATTAGTACCAAAACCAAAGATAAGATTCAACAATATGCAAAGGAGCATCATTACCAACCTAATAGTGTTGCATTAAGCCTTTTAAATAAAAAAACGAAGACCATTGGAGTCATTATCCCAAATATTATGAATAACTTTTTTGCTAAGGTTTTTGTGGGTATTGAGGAAAAAGCAACGGAAAATGGTTATAGTTTAATTTCTTGTATCTCAAACGAATCACATGAAAAAGAACTCAAAACTATGGAGCTTTTAAAGAATGGTACGCTAGATGGTTTTATTTTGTCATTGGCAGAAGAAACTCAGGTTAAAGGGCAATATCTTCATCTAAAAAACGCCATTAATGAAGGGGTTCCTATGGTGATGTTTGACCGCGTAACCGATGAAATAAAATGTGATAAAGTAATTGTTGATGATTTTGAAGGTGCACGTCATGCTACAAATCATCTTATTAAAACAGGTTGTAAGCGTATTGCTTTAATATCTGTGATTGATAATTTAAGTGTTGGAAAGTTGCGTGCCAAAGGCTACGAAGAGGCATTGGCAGAGAATGATATAGAAGTTGATCAAAAACTTATTGTGAAGATTGGTAAGCGAGAAGATTTTGAAACAGCTATGAAGATTGTATTGGCAGATAAATCTATTGATGGCTTGTTGTGTTTAGAAGAAAGTTCTGCAGTACAATCACTAGAAATTGTAAAGCATTTGAATTATATTATTCCTGATGATATATCCATCATATGTTTTACAAATGGTAAACTACCTCAATATGTGTCACCAAAAATCACTACTATTAGTCAGCATGGTAAATATATTGGAGAAGTAGCAGCTAAAATGCTTATAGATAGGTTAGAAGGGAACTCAGAGACTTCATTTCAAACTAAAGTAATTAAAACTAGTTTGATTGAACGTGAAAGCACAAAAAAGATAAATTAGTAATTATCTCAAAGACAATAAATGAATAAGATATCAACCCTTCAAAGGAACCTTGTCATTTTCGGATTACCATTAATGATTGTCTGTTTAATGGTATTCATTGTTAATTCATCCATGTTTCAAAATAACACTGAGGTTTTGGCAATCGGAATTACTTTCGATTTATTGCTTACAGTTCCAGTGGTATATTTTCTATTAATTAGAAAGACTAATATTCCAAAGACTACTGTTGTTCCATTTTTAATTCTGGGGATTGTAGTTTGTTCAATTATTCTTCCTGTCGAAAATCAATATTACCTCAATCTTTTTAAAACGTGGGCACTTCCAGTTATTGAACTTTCAATAGTTTCTTATATCGTTTATAACATTCGTAAAGCGATAAAGCAATACAAGCTAAACAAAACCCAGTCTTTTGATTTTTTCACAACGTTAAAGAAAACCTGCGGTGAAATATTACCCAAAGGCCTTGTAATGCCATTTGTTACTGAAATTGCTGTTTTCTACTATGGATTCGTTTATTGGAAAAAAAGAAGATTAAAAGAAAATGAATTTTCTTATCATAAGGAAAGTGGAACAGTAACCCTTTTAATTGCCATTATTTTTATAGTTGGTATTGAAACAGTTACAGTTCATGTATTATTATCAAAATGGAGCCATATAGCAGCGTGGATATTTACTTTTTTAAGTATTTATTCCGGTATTCAAATTTTAGGGTTTTTAAAATCAATGCTTAAGAGGCCAATTTCTATAGAATGCAATAAGGTTTATTTAAGATATGGTATTATGTCTGAAACAACTATTAACATTGAAGATATAGATGCTATTGAAATAACATCAAAAGACTTTGAGAAAAGTAAAGAAAACCGAAAACTATCCATTTTAGGAGACTTGGAAAGCCATAATATGCTAATTTGTTTGAATAAAGAAAATACCTTGATTGGGCTTTACGGAATAAAACGTACTTACAAGAATTTGGCACTTTATGTTGATGATGGCGTGAGATTTAAAAATAGAATTTTGAGTTATCAAAGAAAACCTTCCTAAAAATAGTTTTTCAGTTTAAACCGTGAAATTATGGCTGCTCAAAAATGTCCTAATTGTAAAGAAGATTCATTTACCTGGAAAGTTGACGATGAAATTTCGGATTTAACTGTTTGGAGTTGTTTTGAATGTAATTATCAAGCTTTTGAGAATGAACTAGAAGAGCAATATTGTTCTGAATGTGTTAAGAAAACAAAATCAAAATTAAGTGATAAAGAAAAAGATTATTGGTGGTGTTCTAATTGTAATACAGTTGAAGTAATTAGATGAAAAAGACCTAACAGAAATTCCATTAGGTCTTTTTTAGTATTTAAAATCAATTTATTTCTGCCAAATATTTTCCATTTCTTCAAGCGTTTTTCCTTTGGTTTCTGGAACAAATTTCCATACCAATAAGGCAGCTAAAACTCCCATAACACCATAAATCCAGTAGGCAAAACCATGGTTAAATGTTTCTAATAAATAGGTGTTTTTATCTAGCATTGGGAATGTCCATGAAACTAAATAATTTGAAATCCATTGTGCGGCTACAGCTACAGCTAAGGCTCTGCCTCTAATTTTATTTGGGAATATTTCAGATAAAAGTACCCAACAAACAGGACCCCAACTCATGGCAAAACTTGCTACATAAATTAGCATGAATATAAGTGCTCCAATACCAACTGATTCCATAAAAAACGAAGTTCCTAATGAAAACATTGCAAATGCCATACCTATGGCTCCAATAATCATAAGAGGTTTTCTGCCATATTTATCTACTGTCATGATAGCTAATACCGTAAAAATTAAGTTAACAGACCCAACAATGATTGTTTGTAATAAGGCTGTGTCGGTTCCAGACCCCATGCTCTTAAATATTTCGGGAGCATAGTAAAGTACTACATTTATTCCAACAAATTGTTGAAAAACAGATAGTAAAACACCAATTATAATCACAGTTAAACCATAAGAAAATAATTTGCCCGAATGACTAACTACAGTATTTTGGATTTCACCTAAAATCTTTTTGGCTTCATCAATTCCGTTTACTTTCGTTAAAACTTCTAATGCTTTTTCTGGTTGAGATTTTAAAACTAAGGATCTAGGTGTGTCTGGAACTACAAACAACATCAGTAAAAATAATCCTGCTGGAATAGTTTCAGAGGCAAACATCCATCGCCATCCTATTGTATTTAGCCATGAATCATCACCTTGTTTGGCAATGTAATAATTCACAAAATAAACTACCAACATACCAAATATAATGGCAAACTGGTTCATTGAAACCAGCCTTCCTCTAATTTTAGCAGGGGCAATTTCAGCAATATATAAAGGGGAAAGCATAGAGGCTAACCCAACACCAATACCACCTATTATTCTGTAAACAATGAAAATATAAATAAAAGTATGATCTGCTTCTCCTATAGGTTTAACAAACATTTCTGGCATTGCAGATCCTAAGGCAGAAAGTAAAAATAATATAGCTGCTAAAATGAGCCCTTTTTTTCGCCCTAATTTTTTACTAATAATACCTCCAGATAGACCACCAATAATGCAGCCTATTAAAGCACTAGAAACAACTAACCCTAAGCGGGAATTAGCAGCAGTTTCCTCTAACCCAAATGGCAATACAAAGAAGTGTTCTAATGAGCTCACTGTCCCTGAAATAACTGCTGTGTCGTACCCAAATAGTAGTCCACCTAAGGTGGCTACTAAAGTTAATTTAATTAAATACTTAGAGTTGGTTGTTTCCATAATGAGTTTGTCTTATATATATTGGTTGATAATGTTTTCGAACAATTCTTGTTTACCACTTTGCAACTCTAACTCGCCATTTTCTTGTGCAATATTGTAAAGTGCTTTTAAATCAAGATTTCCATTTTCAAAATCTTTTCCTTTTCCAGCATCAAAAGAACTATATCTTTCTTTTCTTAAAGCATCGTATTGTGACGAAGATATGATTTTATCTGCTGTAATTAATGCACGTGCAAACGTATCGGCGCCACCAATATGAGCGTGGAAAACATCTTCCATATCGGTAGAGTTTCTTCTAATTTTAGCATCGAAATTAACACCACCTCCTTGTAAACCACCAGCTTTCAGGAATACGAGCATAGCCTCTGTAGTTTCTTGAATGTTATTTGGGAACTGGTCTGTGTCCCAACCATTTTGGTAATCACCACGGTTAGCATCAATACTTCCTAACATGCCTGCTTTTGCAGCTACAGCCAATTCATGTTGCATGGTATGTTGTGCTAAAGTAGCGTGGTTTACCTCAATATTCATTTTGAAATCTTTGTCTAAACCATATTCTTTTAAGAACCCTATGGCGGTAGCCGAATCAAAATCATATTGATGTTTCATTGGCTCCATTGGTTTTGGTTCAATGAAGAATGTTCCAGTAAAACCTTGACCTCTAGCATAATCTCTAGCCATGGTTAAAAGTTGTGCCATATGGTCTAATTCTCTGCCCATATCAGTATTTAATAAGGACATGTAACCTTCACGTCCGCCCCAGAATACGTAGTTTTCACCGCCTAATGCAATAGTAGCATCTAAGGCTAGTTTTATTTGCCCACCAGCTCTGGCAACCACATCAAAATCTGGATTGGTAGCAGCGCCATTCATGTATCTTGGGTTTGAGAAACAGTTAGCAGTTCCCCATAATAATTTCTTACCATGTTCAGTTTGTTTTCCTTTTAGGTAGTCAACAATGGTTGCTAATCTTTTTTCAGACTCTGCAAAGGTTGGCGCTTCTTGAACTAAATCATAATCATGGAAACAGTAATAATCAAATCCCATTTTTGAAATAAATTCGAAAGCAGCGTCCGCCTTATCTTTAGCAGCTTGAATAGGGTCTGAAGCTTGGTCCCAAGCAAAATTTTGAGTTCCAGGTCCAAATGGATCTGAGCCTTGTCCGCAGAATGTGTGCCAGTAAGCAATAGCAAATTTAAAATGCTCACGCATTGTTTTTCCAGCTACTACTTGGTCTGGGTTATACCATTTAAATGCCAAAGGATTATCAGAATCTCGTCCTTCATATTGTATTGCATCAATTCCTTTAAAATATTCCATAATGTAAAATGTTATTTATTATTTAGTATAATTTCTAATTCTTTTTTCCAGTTTGAGTAAGCCTCTTGGTAAGGCCTTTTGTTTTTTAGAGGCATAAAAGTCATTACATGATCATTTTTAGTAATACTTTCTCCAAATTTTTTAAAATCACCATCGGTTAACCCTGCAGCTCTTGCGGCACCAACAGCACCTGTAGTGTTATATATTTCAATTTCATGACCAATAAGTGTAGCAACGGTATTCGAAAATATTTCTGCACGAAATAAATTATCGTTTCCAGCGCGGATTACATTGATTTCTGCATTGTCATTTTTTAATATCTCCATGCCGTATACAAATGCAAACGCAATACCTTCTAAAGCAGCTCTACATAAATGTGCGTTATTATGAAGGTTTAAATTGAAGTTTAAAAAGTGCGCCCCTATATTTTTACTGTTCAACATGCGTTCTGCGCCATTTCCGAAAGGAATAATAGCAACACCATCTGAACCAATTGAGACTTCGGCTGCTTTATTGTTCATGGCTTCATAAGAGTCTATGCCAATATTGTCTTTTAACCAACGGTACATAATACCACAGCTGTTAATACATAGTAATTTTCCAACCGTGGTGTTTTCGGGCGTATAATTTACATGAATAAAATGATTGATTCTTGAAGATTCTTTAGATTTTAATTTATTAGTAACCGCATAAACCACACCTGAAGTGCCACCAGTTGCGGCTACTTCACCATGATTAAAAATATTTAGTGATAAAGCATTGTTAGGTTGATCGCCTGCTCTATATGTAACAGGTACGCCTGCAGGAATTCCTGTTTTTTCAAATGCTTTTTCGTTAGTAACACCTTGATTAGTAAAATTATTAACTATAGTAGGTGTTAAATCTTTATCAATACCATAATATTCTAATAAAGATTCGGCAAGAGTATCATTTTTATAATCCCAAAGAATACCTTCAGATAATCCATTCTTGGTGGTAGTAATTTCTCCAGTTAGTTTATAAGCAATGTAATCTCCTGGTAACATATATTTATAAACCTGCTTGTAAATATCAGGCTCGTTATCCTTAACCCATTTTAATTTTGATGCCGTGAAATTCCCAGGAGAATTCAATAAATGTTCTGCACAAAAATCCTCGCCTAAACCTTTATGAGCATCTTCACCAATACCAACTGCGCGACTATCACACCAAATTATAGAATTTCTTAACGGATTACCTTCTTTATCTACAATAACCAAACCGTGCATTTGATAAGAGATGCCAATTCCTGATATTTTTGAAGCATCAGCTCCAGTTTCCGTCAAAACCCGCTTGATAGCTTTACATACATATGTCCACCAAAGATTTGGATCTTGTTCAGCCCAATCATTTTGAAGTGCTAAAATTTCCATTTCAGAAGTTGGCTCATTCAAGCTTAAAATATTTTCTCCAGTGGTAGCGTTTACAAGAGCTACTTTTACCGAAGAGCTGCCAATGTCTAGTCCTATATAATACAATCCTTAAGTTTTTGAGAGTGAATCAAAATGAAAAAGTTCAAATGTGAACTATTCCAAGTTTAAAAGTATCTATTTATTATCGATATCTATATAAATGAGTAGAAATTAGTTAAAGGAATTGTGTTGAAAAATGAGTTGATAATAAGGGTCAATATGCAACCTATTTATCCGAAACTATTAGTGAATTTAATATGTTTAAGAATATTTGACTAGAAGGATTTGTGAATTTTAAAACTTACTTAAACCTTTAAGTAAGTTTTAACTGTTAAGAATGGAAGCTGAAATTATTAAGGATTAAATATGGTTCATAAGGAAAGAATCTATGTTAATTCTTAAATTAGCCGTTTAAAAACTGCTTAAAGTCAATTAACACAAAAGAATGAAAACAATGTTACTCGAGAATGTATCTAAAACCATAGAGTCTTTAGAAATTAACTCAATTTCAGAGGAAAGAAAAGCAATTCTTCAGCCTTTAATAGATTATTTAAGCAAAAAATTGGAAGCTGAAGAATCTATTAGATTAAATTTTATTTGCACACATAATTCACGAAGAAGTCATTTGTCTCAAATTTGGGCACAAACCATGGCGGCTTATTATAATAATGCCAATGTCTCTTGTTATTCTGGAGGAACCGAAGCAACTGCTATGTTTCCTAAGGTTGGTGAAACATTAGCTAACCAAGGGTTTAAAATAGCAAAACTGTCTGAAGGGAATAATCCTGTTTACAGTATTAAATTTTCAGAGAATGAACCTGCTATCATTGCTTTTTCGAAGAAATATTCAGATGATTTTAATCCGGCATCACAGTTTGCAGCCATTATGACGTGTTCTTCTGCAGATGAAGGTTGTCCTGTGGTTTTTGGTTGTGACAAACGTGTAGCAATTACATATGAGGATCCTAAAAAATCTGATGGCACACCTGAACAAACTATAACTTATTTGAACAGAAGCTTGCAAATTGCCACTGAAATGAAGTATGTGTTTTCAAGTTTGAAGTAGTACCTTTACTTCTTCAAAGATTTGATTTCACCCTTAATTTCTGTTAAGGCGACAACAGCTAAAATAGCTATTACAATTAAAGTTATAAGAAAATCTGTCTCATTTTCTTCGTTCACACCATTGATTGCGAAATAAATAAATGCAGCTAATATTAATATTAGATACAATATAATTTTGGGGGTTAAGAACTTGAATAGTTTCATGAGGTCTTTAAATGGTTATGGGATTCCATTATCAAAAAACATGCCAAAATAAAATATTTCCTACAATTATTGTAAGATAAAAAAGTAATTTGTAAATATTTTATTCTATTTAATTGAATGCAGAAAATTTCACTCCTTTGAGAAAGCTGCGTTTTTCTAAGCTGAATGACTAGACTATAAAAACAAGAAATTATTTATTGTTGCTTTCAACAAATTTGCGTTCCAACTCTGCCTGGAATTCTTCCATTATTGGTCGTACAGTACTATCAGGCAGGTCTTTAATGTTAATGTACATTAAGCCATCAACTGCATTGTTAAAAAGAGGATCGACATTGAATGCAACTAATCTACCATTTTGTTTAATATATTTTTTCAGTAATACGGGTAAGCGTAATGCACCCGGTTCAATTTCATCAATGAATTTATCAAACTTATTTAGATCAGCTTTAGTTTCATCAAAAACAAAATCTTTATCAGCATCTTTTAGTATTACTTTAAATTCTTTTTTAGGGTGAACGTACTGAGCTATATACGGATCATAATAATGTGATTTCATAAACTCAATCATCAAAGATTTTGAGAAATTAGAGAATTGATTACTGATGCTTACACCTCCAATTAAATAGTTGTGTTCTGGATATCTTAAAGTGGTATGAACAATTCCTTTCCAAAGCAAAAATAAAGGCATTGGCTTTTGCTGGTAGTTTTTTATAATAAAAGCCCGTCCCATTTCAATAGATTCACTCATCATTTTATAAAGCTCGGGTTCAAACCTAAATAAATCTTGTAAATAGAAACCATTAATACCAAAGCGAGCAAAAATTTTAGCACCTAAGCCCATACGGTAGGCGCCAACAACCAGCTTATTCTCATTATCCCATAAAAACATATGATGATAATAGGTGTCAAATTTATCAAGATCTATGGCTTCATTGGTCCCTTCTCCAACCTCTCTAAAGGTGATCTCACGTAAGCGTCCAATTTCCTGAAGAATATTAGGTATTTGGTCTGCAGAGGTCAAAAACACCTCATAATTTTTACTTTCTAATAGCCTTAAGTTTTCGTTTCTCAGTACTTCTATCTCTGCTTCCATTAATCGAGTTTCAATGGGAGTAACTATACGCTTAGGTAGTTTGGGGATTTTTAATGAGGAAGATAGGTTATCAAGAATTTTTGACTTCTGTTCGAAAGAATTAGAGAGCATATAGGTTTTCTTTCTAATAAACTCTGAAAAGTCTTCAAGTGAATTATGTTCGTTTTGATCTTTTACTGAAATAGGTTTCCCTATCCTAACCTTTATGGTTCTACGTTTTTGGGTAAGTAACTCTGAAGGTAGTTTAGCTGTTCTAAAAGTGTCACTAATTTTTGAAAGCTTATAAAATAGTTTGCTGTTTTTAGCATGGAAATAAATAGGAACTACCGGTACTTGGGCTTTTTTTACCAATTTCATAGCAGCTTCTTCCCATGGCTTATCAACAACCAACTTTCCATCTCGGTATGTTGATACTTCGCCAGCTGGAAATATTCCTAACGGATGTCCTTCGCGTAAATGCAAAATAGAATTTTTAAAACCAGCTATACTTGAGGCTGCATCCTTTCGGTCTTCAAAAGGATTAACAGGCATGATATAAGGTTTTAAAGGTTCAATTCTGTGTAACAAAAAGTTAGCTATAATCTTAAAATCCGTGCGTTGCTCTAACATTAATTTGAGCAACAGAATACCATCAATACCCCCTAAAGGATGATTAGAAATGGTTATATACGCACCATCTTTAGGCAGACGTTTTAAGTCTTCTTCGGGGATTTCAAACTTTATTTGAAAATCACCTAAAATGCCATTTAAAAAATCAAGTTCACTTAAATGTTTATTTCTATTATAAATCTTATTTAGCGTAGAGATTTTGAGTAATTTCATCAAAATCCAACCTATAAAGGTGCCAATAAATCCATATTTGTTAAGCTGGATTGCATTAGCTACTTCTTTGGCGGTTACCAGACCAGAATTTTGTTGTCTACTCATGAGCGTAAATGTACTAAATACTTTATTTTGTTACTATTTGAACGGTTTCTTGTGTTAATTGTTTCAGTAATACAGTTTTATCTTGTTCTAATTGATTTAATACGGTTTGGTTGTAATGCCTAATTGTATATAAGGAAACATTTTCATGGCAAGTTACGCTGAATTTTGCTCTTAATTGTTGTAATAGTTTTTCTAAATTATTATAAATATTATCAATGCACACGGAAAAGCTAATGGCTGAATTTTGAATAACATCAACCTTCATTTTATAGCTATGAAGCAAACTGAAAATTTCGCTAATATTATTCTCAACTATATAAGAAAAATCTAATGACGATAGTGAAATTAAGACTTGATTTTTCTTTACAATAAAACATGGGATTTTAGGCTCTAATAACACGCCTTTACTAACCGTTGTTCCATATTGTTTAGGGTTTAAAAAGGATTTTACATGTAAAGGAATCTCTTTTCTTTGAAGTGGTTGTAAAGTTTTGGGGTGAATAACTGATGCTCCATAAAAAGCTAATTCAATAGCTTCTCTATAGGATATTTGACTCAGTAATTGTGCATTTTCAAAATATCTAGGGTCTGCATTTAGAACTCCGGGAACATCCTTCCAAATTGTAACACTTTCTGCGTTTAAGCAGTAAGCAAAAATAGCAGCAGTATAATCACTTCCTTCTCTTCCAAGTGTTGTTGTAAAGTTATTAGCGTCACTTCCTAAAAAACCTTGAGTAATATTTAAAACACAAGTGTTAAGCTTTGTGGCGATGATGGTTTGTGTTTCTTCCCAATTTACATTTGCACGCCTGTGATAATTATCAGTTTTTATAAATTCTCTAGCATCTACCCAATCGTTTTTAATGCGAACGGCATTTAAATATTCACTTATAATTGTTGTTGAAACTAACTCGCCATAACCGACTACTTGATCATAAACAAAATTATAATTTGGTGATTTATTGATTTTAAAGAAATTGTTTAACTCATCAAAAAATGACTTCACCTTCTTGAATACTGGGTGGCTTTCAATCTCAAATAAATCAAACAAAATATCATTATGATACTTAATAACTTCCTGGAGTGAACTCTGTAATTCAGCTTTATTATTGAAATAATTTGAAATAACAAGCTCTAAAGCATTAGTGGTTTTACCCATGGCAGACACTACAATCAAAGTATTTTTATGGCCAATGCTTTGTAAAACACAAGCCAAATTTTTCACACCTTCTCCATCTTTTACCGAGGCTCCACCAAATTTAAATACTTGCATGATTTAATTTTGCTACATAGTTTTTAATACCTTCTTCACTTAGATGAACTACATCCCAATCTCGTAATACCTTTGCTCCTTTAGATTCGTATAGTTTTATTGCTCCTTCATTCCAATCAAGTACCTCCCAGTTAATGCGTTTTACGCCTAATTCATGACCATATTTAACAACGTAATCTAAAAGGGCTGTTCCCAAGCCTTTACCTCTCATTTTTGGATTAACAACCAAATCTTCTAGGTGCAATATTTTACCTTTCCAGGTAGAATACCTTTTAAAGATTATTGCCGTTCCTTCTATGGTGCTATCAATTTCTGCTACAAAACATTCAAAAGCAGGATTTTCACTAAAACCATCTTGTTCCAATTCCTCAACTGTAACCTCTACTGCATTAGGCTCTTTTTCAAAAATTGCCAATTCTTTAATTAAGCCTAATACGGCAGGCATATCATTTTTGGTTGCTTTTCTAATAATGAAATCCATATCTAAATTTATAATTTCAAAAGTAAACGTTTTTTTAATTAAAAACTCACAAAAATAATATGAAAAAGTTCATATACAAACAAGCTATTTACATAAGAATCAATAATCTAAAAAAGTTTTTATAGTTCAATTTTCCATTACGAAAACGTTGTAGTTCAGTTAAATTTAGCCGATATTTGCCCAAACAAAAAACACTGGAAATTTATGTCGCACAAAAAACAAACACTGGGTGAGTTTATTATTGAAAATCAGACGTCTTTTAAGTATTCATCGGGTGAATTATCAAGTCTTCTTAACTCAATAAGGTTAGCAGCAAAAGTTGTTAATCATGAGGTGAATAAAGCAGGATTAGTTGATATTATTGGAGCTGCAGGTGATACCAATGTGCAAGGAGAAGATCAGCAAAAATTAGATGTATATGCTAATGATAAGTTTATACAAACCCTAACTAAAAGAAATATTGTTTGTGGGATTGCTAGTGAGGAAGAAGATGATTTTATTACTATAAATAGTCAAGACGAAAACCACCAGAATAAATATGTTGTTTTAATTGATCCGTTAGATGGTTCATCAAATATTGATGTTAATGTTTCAGTTGGAACTATCTTTTCAATTTACAGAAGGGTAACACCTGTTGGAACACCTGTACAATTAGAGGACTTTTTACAAAAAGGGAGTGAACAAGTTGCAGCTGGTTATGTGGTATATGGAACATCAACGATGTTAGTTTACACTACAGGAGATGGTGTAAATGGTTTTACCCTGAATCCTGCCATTGGTTCATTTTATCTATCGCATCCGAGTATGACATTTCCTGAAGATGGTACTATTTATTCCGTAAATGAAGGTAATTATATTCACTTTCCACAAGGGGTAAAAGATTACATAAAATACTGTCAGGAGGAAGAAGGAGATAGACCATACACATCAAGATATATTGGTTCTTTAGTATCAGATTTTCATAGAAATATGATAAAGGGTGGTATTTATTTGTATCCGCAAAGTTCTAAAAACCCTAATGGTAAATTACGTTTGCTATATGAGTGTAACCCTATGGCCTTTTTAGCGGAACAAGCTAATGGAAAGTCAAGTGATGGGTTTATAAGAACAATGGATGTGGAACCAACCGAATTACATGAACGTGTACCGTTTATTTGTGGAAGCAAAAATATGGTTGAAAAAGCAGAAGAGTTTATGAGAAATGCTCAATAGAGAAAAGATATCTTTGAAGCGAGCTTAAAATCACAAAAAAAGCGAACCATTTGGTTCGCTTTTTTTATAACTAAGATTTTTATTTCTAGATTCCTACTAAATCACCAGCCTCATTTTTGGTAGGTAAATCAGATTTACCCATTAGGTAAATATCTACCTGTCTTGCAGCTTCTCTACCTTCAGAAATAGCCCAAACAATTAACGATTGTCCTCGGCGCATATCACCGGCGGCAAATATATTTGGAATATTAGTTTGGTACTTTCCGTATTCAGCTTTGTAATTTGAACGTGCATCTCTTTCAATACCAAGTTTATCAGCTAAAGTACTTTCCGGTCCAGTAAACCCTAAGGCTAATAATGCTAAATCACAAGGCCATGTTTTTTCAGTGCCTTCAATTTCAATTAATTTAGGACGTTCACCAGGGACCATTTCCCATTCAACATTAACCGTTTTTAAGGCAGTTAATTTTCCGTTTTTATCAGTAACAAATTCTTTAGTGTTAATTAACCAGTTACGTTCAACACCTTCTTTATGAGAAGATGATGTTTTTAACTGTAATGGCCAATAAGGCCAAGGTGTAGCAGGTGAACGATGCCCTGGAGGTTTTGGCATAATTTCAAAATTAACCACAGATTTTGCTCCATGACGATTGGAGGTTCCAATACAATCTGATCCCGTATCTCCACCACCGATAACAATGACATTTTTATCGGTTGCCATTACTTGGTCTTTAATTTCTTGACCAAAAACAACTTTGGTTTGTTGTGTTAAGAAATCCATAGCTTGAACCACGCCATCAGCATCAATACCTGGAGTTGGTAAACTACGTCTTTCAGTTGCTCCCCCACATAAAACTACGGCATCAAAATCTTTTAATTTTTCAACCTCATAATTTACACCAACATTTACATTTACTTCAAAAGAAATACCTTCGGCTTCTAAAATAGCAACACGACGATCTATAATTTCCTTTTCCATTTTGAAGTTAGGAATGCCATAACGTAATAATCCGCCGATAGCATCATCTCTTTCAAAAACGGTAACCGTATGTCCAGCTCTATTTAATTGTTGAGCTGCAGCTAAACCTGCAGGACCAGAACCTACAACAGCTACAGTTTTACCTGTACGTGTTTTTGGTGGTTGTGGTTTAATCCAACCTTCTTTAAAGGCGCGTTCTACGATATTCTTTTCAATATTTTCAATTGAAATAGGGTCCTCAATAATTCCTAATACACATGCTTGTTCACATGGTGCAGGACATAAACGACCCGTAAATTCTGGAAAGTTATTGGTAGAATGTAATATCCATGATGCCTTTTGCCATTCGCCTTGGTGTACCATATGGTTAAAATCTGGAATTAGATTTCCTAATGGACATCCACTATGACAAAACGGGATGCCACAGTCCATGCAACGTGACCCTTGTTTTGTGATTTCTTCCTCAGATAAAGGAACAGTAAACTCTTTATAGTGCTTTACACGGTCTTCAACCGGTTTGTAAGCTTCATCCTGTCTGTCA
Organism: Seonamhaeicola maritimus; assembly: GCF_008056315.1. GTDB lineage: Bacteria > Bacteroidota > Bacteroidia > Flavobacteriales > Flavobacteriaceae > Seonamhaeicola > Seonamhaeicola maritimus. The sequence goes on from NZ_VRKQ01000010.1 coordinate 979,456, forward strand.
AATTCTTTAAATCCTGTTACTTTTCCCATGACATTATGCTATTGTTAATTCTTCTACCATTGGTTCTTCGTTAGCAATTCTTTCTAATGCTATCTTATATTCTTTAGGCATTACCTTAACAAATTGTCTTAAATAATTATCCCAATCTGCTAAGACTTCTTTACCTCTATTACTATTGGTATATCTTATGTGGTTTTCTATTAATCCTTTTAATTCAGCAGCATCTTCATCGGTAATAGGATCAAAATCGATGGTTTCTTCATTACATAATCCATCGGTAAATTTTCCAGTTGTGTTAAGCACATATGCATAACCACCACTCATACCTGCTGCAAAGTTCCTTCCAGTATCTCCAAGTACTACAACACGACCACCAGTCATATACTCACAACAATGATCACCTACACCCTCAACTACGGTGGTTGCTCCTGAATTACGAACTGCAAAACGTTCGCCAGCTATACCGTTAATGTAAGCCTCACCATGAACAGCACCGAATAAACAAACATTACCAACAATGATGTTATCCTCAGCAACAAAATCAGCAGTTGCAGGTTTCTTAACTATTAATTTGGCACCAGATAATCCTTTACCAAGGTAATCGTTGGTGTTTCCTTCTATGGTAAATGTTAATCCATGTGCGCCAAAGGCTCCGAAACTCTGACCCGCCGAACCTGTAAAGTTAATGTTCAAGGTGTTTTCAGGTAAACCTAAATGCCCATATATTTTAGAAATTTCATTACTAACGATGGCTCCAACAGTACGATCTACATTTTTAATAGGGTAAGCTAGATTCATTTTTTCTTTTCTATATAACGCTCTATGAGAGTCTTTAAGAATAGTGAAATCTAGTACCTCTTCTAAATTATGATCTTGTTGTTCAGTATTTCTTATAGTAAGCTGGCTGTATTCAGCAGGTCTATGTAAAATATTTGATAAATCTAAACCTTTAGCTTTATAATGCTTTATGGCTTTGTTTGCATTAATTTTATGCGTTTGACCAACCATTTCTGCTAAGGTTCTGAATCCTAATCTAGCCATGATTGTTCTTAACTCTTCTGCTACATAATAGAAGAAGTTAATTACGTGTTCTGGTGTTCCTTTAAAGTTTTTACGTAACTCTTTATCTTGAGTTGCAACTCCTACAGGACAGGTGTTTAAATGACACTTACGCATCATGATACAACCTGAAGCTACTAATGGCGCCGTTGCAAATCCAAATTCTTCAGCACCTAATAGAGCAGCAATTGCAACATCACGTCCTGTTTTTAATTGGCCATCACATTCTACTACAATTCTACTTCTAAGGTCGTTTAATACTAAAGTTTGTTGTGCTTCAGCTAAACCTAGTTCCCAAGGAAGTCCAGCATGTTTTAATGATGTTAAAGGAGAGGCTCCTGTTCCACCATCATATCCAGAAATAAGTACCACATCAGCTTTAGCTTTTGCTACACCGGCAGCAATAGTACCTACACCAACTTCTGATACTAATTTTACATTTATTCTAGCATCGCGATTTGCGTTTTTAAGATCAAAAATCAATTGCGCTAAATCTTCAATAGAATAAATATCGTGATGAGGTGGTGGTGAAATCAACCCTACAAAAGGCGTTGAGTTTCTTGCATCTGCAATCCATGGCAATACTTTTTCACCCGGTAACTGACCGCCCTCACCAGGCTTAGCTCCTTGAGCCATTTTTATTTGAATCTCTTGAGCATTTGATAAATAGTGAGATGTTACACCAAATCTACCAGAAGCAACTTGTTTAATTGCCGAATTTCTGCTATCTCCATTTACATCTTTTTGGAAACGACGTCTATCTTCTCCTCCTTCACCAGAATTGGATTTACCTCCAATTCTATTCATAGCAATTGCTAAGTTTTCATGTGCTTCTCTGGAAATAGATCCGTACGACATAGCACCTGTTTTGAAACGCTTCACTATTTCTGTCCAAGGCTCTACTTCTTCAAGTGGAATTGGATCTAATTTATCGAATTCAAATAAACCACGAATAGTCATTAAGTTTTCAGATTGTTCATTTATAGTATTTGAATAAACATCATAACTTTTCTGATCACTTAATCGAACAGCTTGCTGCAATTTAGCAACTGTAGTTGGGTTAAACATATGGCGTTCTCCGTTACGTCTCCATCTGTAATCACCACCAATATTTAAACCTAAACGGTTTTTAATTTCATTGTCTGGGTAAGCATACTTATAACGTTCGGTAATTTCTTTTTCAATTTCGTATAAGCCAATACCTTCAATTCTAGAGGCAGTATATGGGAAATATTTTTCAACGAAATGTGAGTTGAAACCAACTATTTCAAAAATTTGAGAACCTCTATATGAGTGTAATGTAGAGATTCCAATTTTATTCATAATTTTTAATATTCCTTTTCCTATGGCTTTATTAAAGTTTTCTACGGCTTCATTTTCATTGTAACCTTCAATATAGCCTTCTTTAACCTGTCTTCTAATAATTTCGTTTACCATATAAGGGTTGATGGCACTAGCGCCATAGCCAAATAAAGTAGCGAAATGATGAGGCTCACGTGGTTCTGCAGATTCGATAATAATATCGAAATAAGAACGCTTACGTAAACGATTCAATTGATGATTTACATATGAACAGGCTAATAAAGCAGGGATAGGAGCAAATTCTTTATTTACACCTCTATCAGAAAGAATAATGATATTAGTTTTTCTTTCTAAGGCTTTTTCTACTTGAATTATAATATCTTCCAGAGCATCTTCTAAACCATTTAATCCTTTATCTTTTGGGTAAAGCATTTGAATAGTTTCTGCCTTAAAGCTTTCTATTTTAATAGTCCTGATTTTTTCTAAATCAGCATTAGAAATTACCGGGTTTTGAATACGTAGTTTTCTACATTGTCTTTCGGTAATACTGAAAATATTACGGTCTTTACCTAGATTCAAACTAATATCAGTAACAATTTCTTCACGAATACCATCTAATGGTGGATTGGTTACCTGAGCGAATAACTGCTTAAAATAGTTTGAAATTAGTTGAGGTCTATCTGATAATACTGCTAAAGGCGTATCTATACCCATTGACCCAAGAGCTTCTTTCCCTTTTTGAGCCATAGGTGTGATAACCTCTTGAATGTCTTCTATAGTATAATTGAATAAACGTTGACGTGTTTTTATGTCAATCGTTTCAATAGGGCAGGTCTCATTTGTATAAGGAACATCTCTAAGGTGTAACCTTGTTTTGTCTAACCATTCTTTATAAGGTCTTTCAGAAACAATTTTAGTTTTAATTTCTTCATCACCTATTATTCTACCTTCATTCATGTCTACCAAGAACATTTTTCCTGGTTCTAATCTACCATGGCTTTCAACATCTTCAGGAGCTACATCAACAACTCCAATTTCAGAAGACATTATTAATTTACCACTTTTTGTAACTGTATATCTAGATGGCCTTAAACCATTTCTGTCTAATAAAGCGCCAATATAATCGCCGTCTGTAAAAGGTACAGAAGCTGGCCCATCCCAAGGTTCCATGATACAACAGTTGTATTCATAGAAAGCTTTTTTGTCGGCAGACATGGTTTTGTGCTTTTCCCATGCTTCAGGAATCATCATCATCATAATTTCTGGCAAAGAACGGTCTGTATGAGTTAATAGCTCAACCACCATATCCATTGATGCAGAATCAGATTTTCCTGGTAAAATGATTGGGAATAACTTATCTATTTGGGGTCCGAAAACCTCACTTCTCATGATTTCTTCACGTACACGCATTCTACTTACGTTACCACGTAAGGTGTTAATCTCTCCATTCTGACACATATAACGGAATGGTTGTGCAAGCTCCCATGTTGGCATTGTGTTGGTAGAGAAGCGCTGGTGCACTAAAGCTAATCTTGTAACTAAATCTTTTTGTTGTAAATCTGTATAATAAAGCTCAATATCTTCTGGCATTATTATACCTTTATATATTAAGGTAGTATTAGAAAAACTAGGCACATAAAAATAATCGCTTTGCGAAACCTTAGATAATCTAATTTCATGTTCTGTAATCTTACGCGCAGCATACAGTTTAGCTTTAAATACAGCTTCAGTTATATCTTCAGATTTACCAACAAATAATTGTTCAATATTTGGTTCTGAAGCCTTGGCTATTTGTCCTAATTGTGAAGAGTCTACCGGTACTTTTCTCCACCCTAGAACTGTTAAGCCTTGAGCTTTTACTTCGTTTTCAAAAATATTTTTACAGTGTTCATATTGGTTGTCAATTTTTGGTAAGAAAACCATTCCTACAGCATACTCTCTGGCAGCGGGAATTTCAAAATCACAAACACGTTTAAAGTAATCATGAGGAATATCAATTAATAAACCAGCACCATCACCTGTTTTTCCATCGGCACTTACACCACCACGGTGCTCTAATTTTACCAAAATTTCTAATGCATCGTGGATGATTTGATTTGTCTTTTCTCCTTTAAGGTTACAAATAAAACCGGCACCACAATTTTCATGTTCAAATTCCGGTGAATACATTCCTTGTTTCTTCAGCATAATCAACTAATTATAATGGTTTAAAACGCGACTAAGTAAGCGAAGATAGGTATAGATTTTAAATTTATAATAATGGGCATTTCATTATTTCGATTTTAGTGACTAAGTAGAGATAAAAATAATTATATATCAATATTCCCGAAGTTTTTTAATAAATATTCAATCGCTAAAATTTAATAATAAATGAGAATATGTGAATTAATAATAATGAAATATGAAATTATTGAAAAGAATAATATTAAAAGATTGAAAATACTGACAATATTTCAAACATTCCTGTTGTAGAAAAACCAAAAAATCAAAAAATTATGTGAATACCTATAAAAAAAGAGGGTAAAAATTAAAATATCTCTAAAAATGAATCAATACCCCCTATTTTTTATGGGGGTTAAATCTTTTTGACATAGTTTTGACCCATTCTTAAAGAAAATTGAACATAATTAATAACTTAAAATTGAAAACGATTATGAAAAAATTATTTACACTTACAATGCTTTTTGTTGCCACGGCAATATTTGCACAAGAGGAAGAAGCTAAACCATCATTAAGTATTAGTGGTAGTGTTGATGCTTATTACAGAACTAACCTAAATGCTAGAAACGATGTGGATGCTATTGCTCCAGGTTCTTCATTTGCTAATCTAAACGGTTTTGCTATTGGTATGGCAAATGTTATTGCTAGTTACGAAGGCGAAAAAGCAGGGTTTGTTGCTGATTTAGTATTTGGCCCTAGAGGGACAGATGCAATTTTTGAATCTCCAATGTATTCAAGAACAGGAGACATAGTTAACCAATTATATGCTTACTGGAATGTTAGTGATAATTTAACACTTACAATGGGTAACTTTAATACATTCTTAGGATATGAAGTTATTTCTCCGGTAGCAAACTTTAACTATAGTACTTCTTATTTATTCTCTTATGGTCCTTTTAGTCATACTGGTATAAAAGCAGATATTACTTTATCAGATGATTTTAGCTTAATGTTAGGTGTTATGAATGACACAGATTTAACTGAGTTTAATCCTGATGGAAGTTATTCATTTGGAGCTCAATTCGGATTTGTTGGTCAGTACTTAAACCTTTTAATGGATACGCGTTTTACAGAAATAGATTTCACAGGAGGAGTTGATATTTCAGATTCTTTCTACTTAGGAATTAACGCTGCTCACTTAACACTTAAAGATGATGAAGGTGGATTTACGGGTGTAGCTCTTTATCCTCAATTAGCTACTTCAGATTCTTTTACAATAGGTTTAAGAGGAGAGTTTTTTGTTGAAGATGGTGATTTTGGTGCCATTGGAACAGGTGTTGAAGATTCAGAAGTATTTGCTTTAACATTAACTGGAAGTTTTGCTGTTGACAATTTAACAATTAAGCCAGAACTTAGATTAGATAGTGCATCTGATGATGCTTTTATGGACAATGATTTAATGCCTTCAAAAAGCTTAAGTTCATTTGTTTTAGCCGCAATCTACTCATTCTAACATATAAAGAAAATCAAAAGCATTGCTTAAAGCAGTGCTTTTGATTAAATGTCTAACCATTAAAAAATAATTCAATTATGAAGAAAATTGAAGCAATTATTAGAAAGTCCAAGTACAGCGTAGTAAAAGAAGCACTACATGAAGTTGGAGTAAACTTTTTCTCTTACTGGGATGTAACCGGTTTAGGGAATGAAAAAGAAGGACATGTATATAGAGGGGTGTCATATAGCACAAGTGATATTCAACGTAGACATTTATCAATCGTTGTAAATGATGATTTTGAAGAGGTAACTATCAAGGCAATATTGGAAGCTGCATCAACTGGGGAAGTAGGTGATGGAAAAATATTTGTATCTGATATCAATGAGGTTTACAGAATAAGAACAGGAGAAAAGGGTGGAGACACTTTAAAATAATAAACACTAAAAAATCATTTAATTATGGAAGGATTATTTACAGCAAATAACGTATGGATGATGGTCTGTACGGCACTCGTTTTCTTCATGCACACAGGGTTCGCATTTTTAGAAATTGGGTTAACAAGACAAAAAAATACAATCAACATATTATTTAAGAACATCTTTATTATTACAGCGGGTCTTTTATTATATTACATTTTAGGATTCAACTTAATGTATCCAGGATTTGCAGAAGGATCTTCAGGGTTTTTTGAATTCGCAGGATTTGGTATAGCACCACCAGAAGGAGGAATGACTCCAGAATATGCTGATGGCGGATATACTTGGTGGACAGATTTCTTATTCCAAGGTATGTTTGCTGCTACAGCTGCAACTATTGTATCTGGAGCTGTTGCTGAGCGTGTTAAAATTGGACCATTTATGATCTTTACGGTAATTTACGTAGGAATCATTTATCCTTTAGCAGGATCTTGGAAATGGGGTGGTGGATTCTTAGATATGAGAGAAACTCCTTTTTATGACTTTGCTGGTTCTACATTAGTACACTCCGTTGGTGGTTGGGCTGCTTTAGTAGCGGTTTATTTACTAGGATCTAGAATTGGTAAATTTAAAGACGGTAAGCCTCAGGCTATTCCAGGACATAGTATTCCATTAGCAACAGCTGGTGTATTAATATTATGGTTAGGATGGTTCGGATTTAACGGTGGTTCTGTATTATCTGCAGATCCAGAATTAACATCTTTAACTTTAGTAACTACATGTTTAGCTGCTGCTGCAGGTGGTGTAGTTGCTGCATTGGTATCATTCTTAAGATATAAAAACTTAGATTTAACTATGTTTTTAAATGGTATTTTAGGAGGTTTAGTTGGTATTACTGCTGGTGCAGACCAAATGAGTCCTGAAAATGCGATTGTTATTGGAGCTATTGCGGGTGCGTTAATTGTATTTGCGGTTAGCTTTATAGATAGATTAAGGTTAGATGATCCAGTTGGTGCTATTGCAGTACACTTAATTTGTGGTATCTGGGGAACTTTAGCTGTTGGTCTTTTTGGAGCTTTAGCAGGAGTAGATCAATTCATTAGTCAGTTAGTAGGAGTGTTATCTTATGCTGCTATTTGTATACCATCTTCATTTATTATATTCTTTATAATGAAGAAAACAGTTGGTATTAGAGTTTCTGAAAAAGAAGAATTGGAAGGACTTGATGGTCATGAGCATGGAATGAGTGCTTATGCAGACTTCCGTATGAACGAGCACTAGTATTTAATAATTAGTTTATAGTTAGTAAAAAGGGTGTCTTTATTTTAGACACCCTTTTTTAAGTTACTTTATATATTACTTCAATACTTTTAATTAATCCTAACTTAAAGGTATTATGCAACCCCAAGTCTTTTAGCTTGGGGTTTGTTTTTATATAGCATACTGAAGTTATTTAAAATAAGTATGGGATAGTGAGGCTTGAAATTATGTAAATAACCTGTTTTAGCTTTAAATATGAGTTTGTAGTGATATATTTTTGGGTTATAAAATCTGTTACATTTATTTGGGTTGAATTAATTTGAATATTTGGAATCTAGCAGATAGTTGCTATCTTAAAGAAGCGGTAAAAAGAAAAAGGGTAAACTTTAAAGAGTTTACCCTTTTTTAATAAATGATGCTTAAAACAATTTAAGCTGAATTTCTACTAGCGTTAATATTACCAAATAAAGAACGCGTTACAATCTTTTCGAAGATTTTGATTTGCTCTTCATCTTTAACTTCGGCCTTATTTAATTCTTGAACCTTTTTCAATGCATATTGCTGAATAGTTAATAGCGGTAACACAATAGATTCTCTAACACCAATTGATGCTTTACCTGCAGGTTCATTTTCCATAAGTTCGTCGTAACCAGAAACTTTTAATAATAAGCGTTTGGTTTCTAGGTACTCATTGTATATGATTGTCCAAAATTCTCCAAACTCAGGGTCATCAGCCATATATTTGGTTAAATCAAAGAATGACTTTGTTAAAGACATCATACTATTTTCTAATAGTGTTTTAAAGAATTTAGAGTTGTTGTAAAGTTGCTCTACCTTGTCAAATTCACCTCTATCTTCATACATTTTTAATGCAGTACCAACACCGTAAAAACCTGGAACGTTTTGTTTTAATTGACTCCAAGACCCTACAAAAGGAATTGCTCTTAAATCTGAAAACACTAACTTATTAGATGATCCTCGTTTTGAAGGTCTACTTCCAATATTAGTTTTGGCATAGTATTTTAAAGTACTCATGCGTTCTAAATAAGGAATAAACATTGGGTGACTCTTAAAGTCTTTATAAACCTGATAACTAGTTTCTGCTAAATCATTCATCACAACTCTATCTTCATCAGATAGTTTGTTTCTTTCACCATCAATTCTGTTTTTAATACCAGAACTAATTAATTGTTCAAGGTTGTATTGTGAAGAATCAAGTGTGCCAAAATTAGAACTAACTGTTTGTCCTTGAATAGTTAACTGTACTTCTTTATCTTCAATAGTAGGCCCTAAAGAAGAGTAGAAGTTATGTGTTCTACCACCACCTCTTGCTGGTGGTCCACCACGCCCGTCAAAGAAAATAGCAGTAATATCATATTTTCTAGACATTTCAGTAAGCAATTCTTTTGCTTTATAAATACCCCAGTTTGCCATTAAGTAACCACCATCTTTTGTTCCGTCAGAGAAACCAAGCATGATGTTTTGCTTGCTGCCTCTTGCTCTTAAATGAGCCATGTATTCTGGGTTTTGGTACAATTGTTCCATAACCTGAGGTGCATTTTCTAAATCCGGAATAGTTTCAAATAAAGGCGCTATATCAACAGTTAAATTATCTTGAAATGCCACCATTTTTAACATAGCAAATAGCTGCATAACATTAAGTGCCGTCTGGTTATTACTAATAATATATCTATTAGCACCGCGTTCACCGTTCATACTTTGTATCTTCTTAATAACACCAATTGTTTTTAGGGTGTTACCTACCATTTCATCTTCAAAAACTTCTAAATCATCAAGTGTGTCTGTAACCTTAGATAAGATTTTTATTTGATCACTTTCAGATAAATCATGATAATTATCTGGGAAAGAGGAGTTCCCTTTACCTATTAAATAATCTGCAACGGTAGTAAATACAGAGTGATGAATTCTACTATCTTGTCTTATGTCTAAAGAGGCAAATCTGAATCCGAATAAATGAACTCTGTTAATTAAGTTGTTTAATTCATTCACGTACAAAGATTGGTGTTCATTAACAATCACATTCCTTATGCTTAATAACTCTAATCTAAGTTCTTTAGCAGTGATTCTTTTCTTGTATTTTAAATCTATACTGTAATTATACAGAATAGTTTCTAACCTTATTACGCGCTCTTCTACACCTCTAAACGTTAACTTCTTTCTTAAATCTTTTAAGTCTTCGTAATACCTTTTAAGAATTGCCTTTTTTAGTTTTTTGGCTACTTTAAGGGTTGTTTCTGGCTTTACAAAAGGATTTCCGTCTCTATCGCCACCAGGCCAAAATCCAATATTGATAATCTCGTTATGTTTTTTACCATCAGCATAAATATTGGTTTGTATGTAATTGTAAATTTCACCGAAGGTTTTGTAAAACACATTTTCCAAGTACCAGATTAAGCTTTTTGCTTCATCATACGGGGTTGGTTTTTTGTGTTTAAAGAAAGGTGTTTTTCCTAATTGCCCAAAGAGATTATTAATTTCTGATAAGTTATTATCTTCAATAGCATGTTTTAAATTAGTGATGATTCCTAAAACAGAACCAGGGTAGAATTGTGTAGGGTGCGCCGTTAAAACAATACGTACTTTAAACTCTTCTAAAAACTCCTGAAGTTCTTTCATCTTACCTTCAGAGGTTGCAGACCCTTTTAAATTTCTAAGGGTACCAACACCATCCATATTATTTACAACTGGAAATGCGGCATCTTCAACAGCATCAAACAGTACAACTTGTCTTTCTATATATTGAATAAATCTAAAAAGTAAGTTTATTTGACTTTGCTCATTTCTGCGCCCTTGGTATTTTTCAAAGAATGTTTCTACAATGGTTGTAGGGTTGTCTCCATTCTTAAAACCCTTTTCACAAGTTTCATGAAATAATGGTAATAATACGCCTGTTTTGGTTATAGCATCAAATGGTAATGTCATAAATATACTATTGTATATTTGATATTTAGACACTACATTTTGTTGGAATCTGGTTAATTTTGGTTTTACTGACATGCTTTTGCTCTAGTGTAAATTGAGGGTAAAAATAATAAAGCTTTATTTAAAGACCCTAAGTAGCTTGAAGTTTTATTAATTTTTATTGTTTCATTGATTGTTATTAAGAAAAATGAAAGAAACCGAGTGTATCGTTCAATTTTTATAATCCTTTTTGTGCCTTAAGTTAAACGCATCTCTTACTGGGAGAGTTCATAACCCTCTAATCAGCATGATAAATATCATATTATAACGGAAGTCAAGGGTATACCTTTGCTGTTTTTTTGGTGCTTAAGCCATTTAATAAATTAGAACTTTTTCACATGAAACATAAACATTCATTCCATATCCCTGTAATGGGTATTGGATTCACGATAGATACACCCTTAAAGGTAGCTCAATATGGAATAGACTCAGTTATTTCTTTAGTAGACGATATTTTGTTAGAACGATTAAGAAAGATGTACTGCGAAAAATTTGAAATGCCATACACCGAAATCACTAATAAGGTAATTGATTTTAGGTCTAAGCGCATTACCTCTTATCTAAATTTGATGAACGATTTGGTTGATGAGAAATTTGAATCTCTTAAAACTATTTCGCATGATAAAATAGAAGACATTAAAGCGTATTTGAATATGCTTCCAAATGGAGAAAAGCTTAAAGAAGAATTTTTCAAACTTACCGAAAAAGGATTTCATACTTCCGAAATTAAAAATTGGGGTTTTAAAAATTTGAAAAAGGGAAGTATTGATGTAAATATCATGACCAAAGTTGATAAGGATAATTATATAAAAAGTGAAAAATTACCCACTGAGTATAATGATGCACATGCAGCGTTAAGAGGATTTGCAACAAGTAATTTGAATGCTTCGGTTATTCTGTCGGCTGGATTAAACCCTAGGTTGTTTTCTTATATGGCTCAGTTTGATGATTTTTATCCAGACCTAAATGGCGTCTTTAAAAAACGCATTATTTTAAAAGTAAGTGATTATAGGTCGGCATTAATTCAAGGTAAATTTTTGGCTAAAAAAGGTTTGTGGGTATCTGAATATAGAATTGAGTCTGGTCTTAATTGTGGAGGGCATGCATTTGCAACTGAAGGCTATTTGTTAGGACCGGTTTTGGCAGAGTTTAAAGAGAATCGAGAGGCGTTAAGAAGTACAATTCAGGAGCTTTTAAATAAAGAATTAGAAAATACCGGACGTGTGATTCCTAAGCAGCATTTGAAGTTAGAAATTTCAGCTCAGGGAGGCGTTGGTACGCATGAAGAACACGAATTTTTAATGGACGAATACGCCCTAGATTCTGTAGGTTGGGGAAGTCCATTTTTACTGGTTCCAGAAGCTACAACAGTTGATAATGATACTTTAAAAAAGTTGACTAAGGCTAAAGAAGAAGATTTATATTTAAGTAATATATCGCCTCTTGGGGTACCTTTTAACAACCTTAAAAGTAATACCAAGGATACGGAAAAAGAAGGCTTTATTGCTAAAGGAAGACCAGGGAGTTCATGTCCTAAAAAGTTTGTGGCCCTTAACAAAGAGTTTACCGAAAAGGGTGCTTGTACAGCTTCAAGAAAGTATCAAAATTTAAAAATAAACGAATTAAAGTCGAAAGATTTAACTAATGAAGAACATCAAGCTCAATTAAATGATATAACCGAGAAGTCTTGTACTTGTGTAGGTTTGGGGACTTCTGCTTTATTGGCACATGGTTTAGATACTAAGGTTGAAGGTACAGGAGTTTCAATTTGTCCTGGCCCAAATATGGCATATTATTCAAATGTTATGAGTTTGAAAAATATTACGGACCATATTTATGGGCGTGATAACATGATTTCTAGAACAGACAGACCCAATATGTTTATTAAAGAATTAAATATCTATACCGACTTTTTAAAAAATAGAATTGAAAATGTGAGGCATACTTTCAATAAAAAAGAGGAAAGATATTTGAAAACATTTTCAAATAATATGCAATCTGGTATAGAATATTATAAGCAATTATTTAGTAATGTGAATAGCTTATTAGAAGAGGTGAAGGTTTCTGCTTTAAAGGAGTTAGAAAGGAGTGAAACTACTTTAAAACAAATTCAGATACGCATTAACAACTTGTCATTAGCCCAATAATATTAATAGGTCGACAAATTCTTGTTTTAGTTTTATTAATAATTTAAGTGTTTACTTAACAATAGTTTAATGAATTTATAAAAAGATTATTGGTTCTTAATTCATAGTCTTTTTTTAGGTGAAACATAATTTATTAAAAATTTTAATTAAGATATTTGTACCTTGAAATTTGGTTAACTTCAACCAAATTTGTTTTATAATTTTATTTAGGAAAAGGGGTTTACAATGGATTTAGTAAAAGAAATAAACCGATTAAGGAAGGAAAAGAACGCAATAATTTTAGCACATTATTATCAAGATGGTGCTATACAAGATATTGCAGATTATGTAGGTGATAGTTTAGGTTTATCACAACAAGCCGCTGAAACAGATGCTGATATTATTGTATTTGCTGGCGTTCATTTTATGGCAGAAACAGCTAAAATATTAAGCCCATCAAAAAAGGTAGTTTTACCAGATTTGAATGCAGGTTGTTCTCTTGCTGATTCATGTCCTCCAGGACCATTTAAAAAATTCACAGAACAACACCCAGATCATATTGTGATTACATATGTGAATTGTTCTGCTGAAATTAAAGCATTGAGTGATATTGTTTGTACATCATCAAATGCTTTAAAGATTGTAAATTCTATTCCAAAAGAAACACCTATTATTTTTGCTCCAGATAAAAATCTGGGAAGATATATAATGAAAGAAACAGGTAGGGACATGTTGCTTTGGGATGGTGCTTGTGTGGTGCATGAAGCCTTTTCAATGGATAAGCTTATTGAACTACATAAAAAGCATCCTGACTACAAAATTATTGCTCACCCTGAATCTGAAGAACATATTTTAGATACAGCAACGTATATTGGCTCTACTTCTGGAATGATTAATTACGTGAAAGAACATCAAGATCAAAAGTTTATTGTGGCTACAGAGGCTGGTATTTTACACAAGATGCAACTGGAAATGCCTAATACAGAATTAATTCCTGCTCCTGCAGTAGAGGATAATACATGTGCATGTAGTGAATGTCATTTTATGAAAATGAACACCATGCAAAAACTTTATGATTGTTTATTGAATGAATCACCAGCTATTGATGTTCCAGAACCTTTAAGAACACGTGCATTATTGCCAATAGAACGTATGTTAGAACTGTCTAAATAGTATGTTAGAAGCTAATTACTTAGTAATAGGGTCTGGAGTTGCAGGTTTGACTTTTTCGGTTAAAATTGCTGAAAAATTTCCAGATCGCACTGTAGTCATTGTTACTAAGGATGCCGAAGATGAATCTAACACCAAATATGCCCAAGGCGGTATGGCTGTTGTGCAAAATAAAGAAGAAGATTCGTTTAAAAAACATATTGATGACACGCTTATTGCTGGCGATGGTTTGTGTGATGAAGGGGTAGTGAAAATGGTTATTGAAGAAGGCCCTCAAAGATTAAAAGAACTCATTCAATGGGGAGCCAATTTTGATGAAGATTCTACTGGTAATTTAGATTTAGGAAAAGAAGGAGGGCATTCAGAATATCGGGTTGTTCATCATAAAGATTTAACTGGTGCTGAAGTTGAACGCACTTTGCTGAAAAGAGTACATCAACTACCAAATATTACTTTACTACCACATCATTTTGCTATAGATTTAATTACAAATCACCAAATTAAAGGCACTGATGAATCAGATATTTCTTGTTACGGAGCCTATGTGTTAAATGAAAAGAGTGGTGAAATTTTTACGGTTCAAGCTAATGCTACTTTGTTGGCATCTGGTGGTATTGGTTGTGTTTATGGGCATACAACAAATCCTGTAATTGCTACAGGCGATGGTGTTGCTATGGCGTATAGAGCAAAGGCAAGGATTAGAGATATGGAGTTTGTGCAATTCCACCCAACTGCACTTTACCAAAGAAAAGGAGAGTCAGCATTTTTGATTTCGGAAGCTGTGAGAGGCTTTGGAGCTTACCTTAGAAACAGAAAAGGTAAACGGTTTATGCTAGATTATGATGATAGAGCAGAATTAGCATCCAGAGACATTGTGTCTCAAAGTATTGATGCTGAGATGAAAAAAGCTGGAGATAGCCATGTGTTTTTAGACTGCACTCATTTAGATATGGAAGGTTTTAAAACACACTTCCCAACTATATATAATAAATGTTTATCACTTCATATTAACGTTGAAAAAGATTGGATTCCTGTTGTGCCAGCTTCTCATTATTTATGCGGCGGTATTGAAGTAGATAAAAGCGGAAAGACTACAATTGAAAACCTTTTTGCATGTGGTGAATGTTCAAGAACGGGCTTGCATGGTGCTAATAGACTGGCATCAAATTCGTTGTTAGAAGCTTTAGTTTATGCGCATAATATATTTAAACATCATTGTGAGAATGAATATAAGAAACTTGATGTTGTTATACCAGAATGGAATGATGAAGGAACTACCATTCCTGAAGAGCATATACTTATAAGACATAGCCTTAAAAGTCTTCAAGCTTTAATGAGAGATTATGTTGGTATTGTTAGAAGTAATAAACGATTAAAGCGTGCAATAACACATCTAGACGTGATTTATAAGGAGGTTGAAGATTTATACCGTGAGTCAAAAATAACAGCTTCGTTATGTGAGCTTAGAAATATGATTAATGTATCTCACCTTATAATTGGTCAGTCTTTAGAGCGTAAAGAAAATAAAGGTGGTTATTTTAATAAGGATAATGTAAAAAAATAAAAGAGGCTCCGTAAAGAGCCTCTTTCTGATTAATAGCAAACCAACATTGTTACTTACTAAGCATTAATAATTCATTGCAAAGTATTTCAGTAACATATCTTTTATCACCTTCTTTGGTTTCGTAAGTTCTGTTTGTAAGTTTTCCTTCAACAGCAATTTCCTTGCCTTTTGTAATGTAGTTTTCAACCACGTTAACCAAGCCTCCTTTTACTACCACATTGTGCCAGTAGGCACGCTCTACTTTATTGCCATTTTTGTCTTTGTAACTATCATCTGTGGCAAGCGTAAATTTTGCCATTTTGTTACCATCTTGAAAGTTAATAATTTCAGGGTCTTGACCTAATCTTCCAATCAACTGAACTTTGTTTCTAAGTGCGTTCATAATTTTAAATTTTTCGTGTTAAACAGTTAATGCAATCGAGTTCTTATGTTTCGACACTGCAAATATGAAACAGCTTCAAAATATTATTCGGTTAATACTTGTTTAAAATCGTTTGTAAATGTTTGTAGTCGTTTGTAAACGGATTTAAAATTTTGTATATTGCTAATATGAAATTAGTAGAAATAATCAATAAACTTGAGCAGAACCAATCTGTCTTTAAAGCTTTATTGGAAGGCAAAAAAGAATCTGAATATTTGTGGAGACCACAACCAAACAAATGGAATCTATTGGAAATTGTATGTCATTTAGTAGATGAAGAAATTCTAGATTTTAGAGCAAGAACTAAGAATACTATAGAAAGGCCGTCTATTCTTCCACCTCCTATCGATCCGGAAGGTTGGGTTAAAAAGCATAATTATGATTCAAAGGATTACAGCAAGACTTTAGAAGATTTTTTACATGAGCGAAAGAAATCCATTGGTTGGTTGAAAACTCAAATTGAAGGCAACTGGAGTAACAGTTATGAGCATCCACAACTGGGAAAACTTAGTGCGAAACAATTTTTAAACAATTGGTTGGCTCATGATTATTTACATATTCGTCAAATTAACAGATATCATTATGAATATTTTAAAACCAATGCAGATACTAGTTTGATGTATGCTGGAGATTGGTAAAAAGAGTGTTAATTTAGTACTCAACTAAAAATATAACGATAAGATAATTAGATGAAAACATTAAAGCTTAGTAATAACGATGAAATGCCGGCTTTTGGCTTGGGAACTTGGAAATCTGCTGAGGGAGACGTTTACAATGCCGTAAAAACTGCAATTAAAAACGGATATAGACATATTGATTGTGCAGCCGCTTACGGCAACGAAAGTGAGGTTGGTAAGGCGCTTAGCGAAGCCTTTAATGAGGGGGTTGTAAAGAGAGAAAATATTTGGATTACGTCAAAAGTATGGTGTAATATGCATGCCAAAGATGATGTGATTGAAGCCTTAAAGCAGACATTAAGCGATTTACAATTGGAATATTTAGACCTTTATTTAGTGCATTGGCCAATTGCTCAGAAAAAGGAAATTCCGTTTGTTAGTAAAGTGGATGATTTTATTTCTTTAGAAGAATTACCAAATGAAGTTACTTGGGAAGGCATGGAAAAAGCAGTAGAGCTTGGTTTAACAAAACATATTGGGGTTTCAAATTTTGGGCCTAAAGCGTTACAGCAACTTATTTCAAGTGCCAAAATTAAACCTGAAATGAATCAGATAGAATCTCACCCGTATTTTCAACAAATCGATATGATTTCTTTATGTAAATCTAATAATATGCATGTTACAGCTTATGCACCTTTAGGGTCAGGCGATAGGGCGGCCAAATTTAAAGCTGAAGATGAACCTAAACTTTTAGAAGACCCAGTAATTCTTGAAATAGCAGCATCAAAAAATGCTACCCCCGGTCAAATTCTTATAAGCTGGGCTCTGCATAGAGGAACTTCGGTAATTCCTAAATCGGTGAACTCAGGACGTATTGTTCAGAATTTTGAAGCTCAAAATGTTGATTTGTCTGAAAGTGACATGGCCAAAATAAAGGCTCTAGATGAAAATTACAGGTTCTTAACAGGAGAGCATTGGGTTTATGAAGGAAGCCCTTATACACTTGAAAGCATTTGGGAATAAATAAATTACTATGACCTATCATATAGAAACAGAACGTCTTATTTTAAGGGAAATGAGAATAACAGATGTAGATGGAATGTTTGAGTTAGATTCTAACCCAATTGTTCATAAATATCTAGGGAACAAACCTGTGAAAACGATTGAAGAATCTAGAATAATGGTAGAAGATGTTATAAAACAGTATGAAGAAAGAGGTATTGGGCGTTGGGTTGCTATTGAGAAATATACGGGTGATTTTATTGGGTGGTCCGGACTTAGGTTGAATACGGAATATAATATGAACGGTTTTGATGCATATTATGACGTTGGTTATAGATTAAAACCTAAATATTGGGGTAAAGGTTATGCAACAGAGTCTGGTAAGGCTTCTATAGAGTATGCTTTTAATGTGATGAATTTGCCAGAGGTTTATGGTATTACAGAAGTAGGAAATGAAGCTTCCCATAACGCATTATTAAAAATAGGATTAAAGTATGTGGAAGATTTTTATTTTGAAAAAGAACAAATGAATCTTCGCTGGTATAAAATAGAGAATAAGCGATATGGAAAAGCAATGTTTAGAATGTGGTGATAAAATTGTTGGTAGAGTTGATAAAAAATTCTGTAGTGATGGTTGTAGAAATGCCTATAATAATAGGGTGAATAAAGACAGTAAAAATTTAATTCGTAATACCAATAATCGCCTTAGAAAGAACTATAGAGTTTTAGAAGCTTTAAATCCAAATAATAAAACCAAGGTATCAAGAGCAAAACTTATTGAAAGAGGGTTTGATTTTAATTACTTTACCAGTATTTATACCACAAAAAAAGGAACTGTGTATTACTTTGTTTATGACCAAGGTTATTTACCATTAGAAGGTGATTACTATGCCTTGGTAAAAAGGGAATCTTAAGTAACAATTTATGGTATTTAAATACTAACAATGTAAACACCATTTATGGCTTCAGAATTACTTATTATACTTATTCCAATAGCTATCATCGTTATAGTTTTTTTGGTCTACTATTTTAATAGAAAACAAATAATCCTGAGAAAGTTATCTAAGTTTAACTTTAAACCTGTTCTAAGATTCAAAACTAATGAATTGACCAAAATAACGGGTAAAGTATTACACGTGCATGAACCTTTTGTAGTGCCATATAGTAAGCGTAAATGTGTAGCGTATTATTTTAAAATTGAAAAGAAAGTAAGTACTGGAAAGCATTCCCATTGGAGAACCTTAATTGAAAAAGAAGACATACAGGATTTCTATATTGAAAAAAGGGGAGAGGTGGTTTTGGTTAGACCTACAAATACTCCAAAAAACTATTACAGTTATTTAGTTGAAGATAGTAGCGCGGGTTCTGGGTTTTTAAAAGACCCAACACCGGAGTTTAAAGAATTGCTAGATGGATTTAATATACCTAGTGAAAACTTCCTTGGTTTTAACAAACGATTAAAATATTCAGAACGAATTATTGAAGTAGGTGAAATTATTACCGTAGGAGGTATTGCCAAATGGAAGGCAGTAGATGCTACCATTTCAGGATATAATTATTCAAAGATTGCAGCTCTAGAAAGTAGCGACTCTCAAAAATTAATAATAACAGACCTCATACAGGCAAGAAGAACAGATTTATAGAATTACTTCCACCAATTTCTACCTTTTAATGTCATGGCCGCTTTAAGAACATCTTTCTGACTTATCTGTCCTACTAATTTTCCATTTTCAATAATAGGAAAACGTCTGCGTTTAGCATTTAAAAACTTATTAGCGGCATCAAAAATATTCATGTTGCCATCAATAGTTTCAATATTTGTGGCCATATGCTTTTCAATGGTTTTGTCTTGCATTGGCATATTGTAATAGCGGCTTTCACTAATTTGTTTTATACAATCGCCTTCAGAAATAATACCAATTAATTCTTGTTTTTCATTAACAACAGGTCCACCAGAAATACGGTGCTTAATTAATGATTGCATTACACTTTCAATAGTTTGGTTTGGGGTAAACGTAATCAAATTTCGGGTCATATAATCACTAACCTTTAAAGGTGTTTTATCCGCTGCATTTGCTTGTTGCCTTCTGGCACCTTGAAAACTCTTTATTCCCATAATAATTAATTTTAGTTATTACTAAATGTAAATATTTTTTTTGAGTTTTCCTAAAAGGATTAATATCAGTCTTTAAACGTTAAATTTATTTTTGGCATTGTTTATGTTTCTTAAAAACTAATAATTAGTACTTAATTGAAATAATTAGCATTCTTTTAAGAGATTAAATGTTAATTTTTTTTAGTTTTAGGCTCGTTAAAAATTTAAATGATGTAAGGCACTATTGCCAATTGCATCCAACCGAGAAGGATAAACAAATAAACAGATGAAAAGATTATTAGGATTGATGTTATTGATGAGTGGTTTAATGATGAATGCTCAAAGTAATGAGACATTAATTGCGCATTACGAAGCTTATTACAAGCAAATGAAAAAACAAGGTGATATACAGGGTGTTATAAATGCTATGACCCATTTGAATGTATTATCACCATCTGAAGCTAGAAAAGATACTTTAGCATATATTTATATGGATCAAGGTATGAATAATCAAGCTATAAATACTATTGGATATGATGCAAAGATAGATGATTCAGACATTGCTATTCAAGTAAAAGCTTTGGCATTAAAAGCACTTAAGCAACCTAAATTGGCTATTCCATTTTTTGAAGAAATGTTTAAAAGAACACCTAATGCTTTAATTGCTTATGAGCTAGCTGAACTTAATTTACAGGTTCAACAATTACCAGAGGCAGAAAAACATATTAATTACGGATTGGCTAATTCTGAACCCGATATGAAAAAAGCTTTCTTTGAAACTCAAACACCTTATGAGGTGTCGTTAAAATCGGCTTTTATGTATTTAAATGCCCTTAACATCTATAATAAAGATACCAAAACAAATATTGATGCGGCGGTTGATATTTTAGATGCAGCATTAAAAGAATCACCTAATTTTAATATGATTCAAATTACCAAAAACGAATTATTAAGACAAAAGCAAGTGTTGCAAGCACAAGCTGCTCAGCCTAAGAAATAAGTGTTTAATTAGAAAGATTAAAATGCGTCTTTCTAAATTTTCAGAAAGCCGCATTTCTTTTTTTATTAGAGTTTACACTATTTCAAAATAATCTTTTTTGTAGCTACGCCTATTTCAGAATCTATATTCAAGAAATATATTCCTGAAGCATAGCCGCTCATATCCAATTTATAAGAGTTGTTCTGATTCTTAATTTTTGATGTTTGAATAACTGTTTTACCGGTTATATCTGTTACGTTTAAATTAAATGAAGCAACATGTTTAATATTTATGTTAAAGATACTTTGAGATGGGTTTGGGTAAACAGAGAATAAGGAATACAAAGGAGATGAAGTGCTTAAAGCACCTTCGATACTAAAATCATCAATTATAACACCTTCTTGCACGGTGGCTTCATCAGAATGAAATACAAATCTAAAAACTATATTAGTTTCACTATTAAGGGCTGCAAGATTATAACTATATTCTTTCATTGTAGTATCGGTGCCTGTCCATTGTGCACCTGGGCAGTTGAAACAATTCGAACCTGGTAATGTATTGCTGTTATACCAATTAGGATCACTTGAATTTCCTAAAATATTCCAATTTAAACCGGAGTCTGTTGTGTATTCAATATACATTATATCCCAATCAAGTTCTAAATCGAATGCCATATAGAATTTAAAAACAGGATTAGAAATCAATGATAAGTTATAACATTTAGACACTAAATAACTTTTTAAACTGTTACCGTGGTCTCCTGATAAGTTAGTTCCATAAACATTATCTCCAGACTGAGTACTGTTTAGATTAGTTCCTGTAGGCTCGCCCAATTGCCAGTAACCTGCACAAGAACTATTATCATCAAATGCTAATAACTCATCTGAAAGAGTTTCAAATTCGTTTACAACATTAAAAGAACCCGAATCATTTGAATAAAATGTAGTTACTAATTCATTGTTTCCGCTAAATGAATCTCCCGCAGAAGAGGTATTTACTTTTAATTCTTGAAGACCAGATCCTGATAGGTTCATAGATGGTATGTTTATTAGTGTACTAGCATCAGGAGCTAAACTACCATTCCAAACTGTATTATTTGGAGTTCCATTAAGCGTGTAGTTGAGAGTGACTGAATTAATAGTATTAGTCCCTCTATTTTTTACTAAAGCCTTTGCTGTTCCTAATGTACCACATCCAACTAATTGTTTAGCATCAGTAATGGCCTCAAGACTTATTTCGGTTAAATTTGACTCCGTTGGAATATCTGTTTGCCAAATGCCTCTGCCATATGTGGCTGCAGTGAGGTTACCATCATTTATATTAATTTCTAAATCTCTAACCGGAACAGTTGGTAAATTATTTTCAAAAGCTTCCCAATCTCCTAGGAGGTCATCATATCTGTAAACGCCTAAACTAGTTCCTAGAAACAATGGGTTATCACCATGTAAATTTTGATGTTTTATTATGTTTTTGGTTATGTTTGGCAATGAGCCAGTTATATCACTAAAACTCAAACCTCCATCCATAGACTTATATACTCCTCCGCTTGATCCTGATGTCGTTACATAAACTATACTACTATCATTATTATTAACCTCAACAGATGTAATATTAGTTGGGAAAGATTCTACATTTGTAAAAGAAACACCTCTATCTGAACTTTTATGTAAATCTTTATTGAGACCAACAAAAATATTATCTGGATTTACTTCATCAATTTCTAGAACATCAATATTACTACCAAAGCTTGTTGATATGCTTGTCCAATATCCACTACATAATTTATACAGACTTTCATAGCCAGCATATAACCCTCCATCTCTGGTCATAGTTAGTGGGGTAATCCAGTTACCTCCATTGTCTCCATTATCTACATCAATTTCAGAATCTGGTATACTAATTATGAAGTTCCTGCTGTTGCCTCCGGTCTTAGAGCCATATAAGCTACTTCCATATTGTATAAAACCATACATTAAGTCTGAATTATCAGGATTTATAGCAGTGTCCATGCCATCAGCGCCATAATAATTTAGCCATGAATTAGAGTTGTATGCATACCCTCCATTATCCTGTAATCCACCAACCATTTTTTGAGAATTGTCCTTTGAAACGGTTAATCTGTAAAACTGACCAATCTGCATACCAGCCGTTAAATCTGTGAAGTTGGTTCCGCCATCTGTAGTTTTGTAAAACCCACCATCTGTTCCGGCAAATAAAATGCCGTCATAAAATCGTAATAGGTGAATATCTGCATGAGAGTATGAAGCTGAATTTGGTTGATACCATTTGTTTACAGGAGTGAAATCTGTACCTCCGTTAATTGATTTCCATATGTTTAGTACGCCCACATATATTTCATCTTCATTATTATCAGATATAGCCAGTGCCATATCATAATAAGCCTGTGTACTTTCGTCAAAAAGATCTTCATCTACTGGCACATTGGCAGCCATTTGGATGAAATTAACTCCAGAGTCTACAGATTTATATAGCCCTTGAAAACCATTATTTAAAGCGCTTAAAACATAAATTGTATTACTGTTATCTGGTGTCACATCAATAACCAAACGGTTAGAAGAAGCTGGTAGTCCTATTCCGAAACCAGAATTTGTAAATGTTTCACCTGCATCAGTTGAGACATAAAAAGTGTCTTCGGTAACCGCATAAATGGTATTAGAGTCTCCAGGTTTAAGTTTAATGTCTTTTATGTTTAGGTTCTGAGTACCATTAGAGTTACTCCAGTTTGTACCACCATCTATGGTTTTAAACACCCCTTTATTGGTTGCAACCC
Organism: Seonamhaeicola maritimus; assembly: GCF_008056315.1. GTDB lineage: Bacteria > Bacteroidota > Bacteroidia > Flavobacteriales > Flavobacteriaceae > Seonamhaeicola > Seonamhaeicola maritimus. Next base: position 1,002,895 of record NZ_VRKQ01000010.1, read on the forward strand.
AAAGCAGTAAAGAGTTTGATGGGTGCATGTAGATATCATTCATATTGGTAGGCCTGTTACTCATACTAGTATTCAAACCTGTGGTGTTCCAAGTAGTACCACCATTAGTAGATTTCATAACACCTATACTATAGGTATCCCAGCCATCGTCATCACCAGTAGCTATGTATATAATATCTGAATCTGTATGGTCAATGGCAATACCAGAGACCCCAATTTGTGGTAAATCATCAGCTAATGGAACCCAGCTAGTTCCTGAGTTTATAGATTTCCATATGCCTCCAGCGGGCGCCCCAGCATAATAAGTTGTGGGTGTCAAAGGATCAACTATAATGGCATTAATCCTCCCAATCCCAGAACTCCATGAGCCAGTATTTGTAAAGTTATTAGGTCCTATTGGTAGCCAATTACTTTGGTCAACCAAAGAACTATTTTGCTTTGATAATTGTACGCTTTCCCAGGTATCCCAAAATTCTTTGGAAGAAGGAAGGGTTCCGTCATCTTTAACATAATTCTTCCAAAAATTTTCCCATCGTTTAAACGGTTTGTGACCGCTACCTTTCTTGCTAGCATCCTTATCTTTCCAATATAAATTAAAGGCATTAACTATTTCGTTAAAAGTCAAGGGGCTGTCAATGGTTTTAGAAGACGTTTTTTTCTTGCTTATTAAAGATTTCATCCATGGAGCGTCTGGATTGTACTGTGCATATAATGTATGGAATAAAAAAAAGATAAAAACTAGAAGTAAGGGCTTTTTCATGGTTTAGGGCTTTATAATGGCTTGACTGTCAAACTCTACTTTTTTATTCAATTGTAAGTTTAAGTTAGAGAAAGCTACAAAAAAATCTTTAATTGAAACTAATAGTTCTTGTTTTGAGGTGGTAGTAAGGTTAGATAAACTTTCTAGCTTTAAAAACTGAGTCTTAAAAGCGGATATTCTGGCTGTAATTGAAGCTGAATTTAAAGGTTCTGGTATGTTTTGTTCAAATTCTGTTAACATAGTATTATTCGCTTCTCTGTTGTCAAAAAAGAGACTCAAATCACCAGTTTTTAAATTATCAACTAGTTCCTGAAGTTGATTGTACTCGGCCCAATCAATGGTGTATTCCTCTGTTTTTACATCAAGTAAAAACTCTATAAAGTCAATTTGTTCTATGTCTTTTGCTGTGATTTCTTGACTTTCAGTTTCAACATTATCACCGTTAGAATCTTGTGTTCCTTTACAAGAAAAAACAAGAAAAAATAAACAAAAACTACTTAAAAGCAATCTACTCATAAAGGATGTTTTATATGTATAACGCAAATATATGGGAATAGTTTATCTTTTAATTTATTTAAAATTAAATCTAATTAATTCTGAATTTCTTTTTTAAATTTTCAAATAAAAAAAATCCTGTATTTTTGGAGGCATCCTAAAAAATCTAATTTAATATGCTTGAGAATTTCTGGTTTAATGTAGAATATGGCATTAATCATGTGCTTGATATCAATGGTTATGACCATGTTTTATTTCTAATGGTTTTAACCGTTCCGTATTTATTTAACAATTGGAAACGAGTACTCCTACTTGTGTCTACTTTTACATTGGGGCATACATTGTCTTTGGTTTTAGCTGCTTATGGAGCAGTACGTGTAAACGGTCAAATAGTTGAGTTTTTAATACCTATTACTATTTTAATTGTAGCCCTTTTCAATGTATTTACGGCAGGGAAAGGTGCTCAAAAAGAAAAAATAGGTATATTGTTTTTATCAACACTTTTTTTCGGTTTAATACATGGCTTAGGTTTTGCACGTGAGTTTCATATATTTTTAGGAGATTCAGATAGCAAACTTCTACTCTTACTAGAATTTGCTCTAGGAATAGAGATTGCTCAAATAATTATAGTATTTGTTGTACTTTTTCTGGGTTACATTGGTCAAACCATTTTCAGATTCTCAAAAAGAGATTGGGTAATGGTAATTTCGGCCATGGTAGTTGGGTTGGTAATTCCTATGATAATGGGTAGTGATTTATTAACTTAAATTTTGTGCGTTACCCTACGGGTCGCGCTTTCCGCGTTACACGGTAACTTGCTACAATCGCTAACGCAGATGGTCATATTTGGCGTTTAAGAGTTTGAAACGTTAAACTTTTATAAAACTTTAAGTAACAACGTTGTAATTAAAATACTAACCAAGTATATTCGTTATACTATTTTGCGCGAGGAATTGATGTGTTTGCTGAAACTCTCATAAATTTATTAAGAATTAGGCTACCTAATACTTGTGTAGGTTTTAAAGTACACACCACATAATTACAAATAAGATTAATGCCAAAACAAAAACAATTAAAATACGATAAAGCTTACTTGAGAATTGCAAAGGAATGGGGAAAGTTATCATATTGCGAACGCAAACAAGTAGGGGCCCTAATTGTAAAAGATAGAATGATAATTTCTGATGGGTACAATGGAACGCCATCTGGATTTGAAAATTTTTGCGAAGATGAGGCAGGTTACACCAAATGGTATGTATTGCATGCCGAGGCCAATGCCATTTTAAAAGTAGCAGCATCAACCCAATCATGTAAGGGAGCTACTTTGTATATTACCTTATCCCCTTGTAAAGAGTGTAGCAAATTAATACATCAGGCAGGAATTGTAAGGGTAGTGTATAACAAAGCTTACAAAGATGATTCTGGGTTAAGGTTTTTACAAAAAGCTGGAATAGAATTAAATTTAATAGAAGATTTAACAGCATAATGTCTTATCAAAAAAAATATTTACCATTAGTTCTAGGAGTTGCCATTGCAGCGGGTATTTTTATTGGTGGTAAACTAAATTTTAGTGATGCACCAGACAGACTATTTTCTACAAATAGTAAAAAAGATAAACTTAACAGACTTATAGATTACATTGATTATGACTATGTTGAAGATGTTAATACCGATAGTATTGTTGACGTTACTGTCAATGGTATTTTAGATAATTTAGATCCACACTCTGTGTATATTCCAAAAGAAGATATGGAACGTGTTGCTGAAAACATGAAAGGTGATTTTGTAGGTATTGGTGTGAGTTTTTATACGTATAGAGATACTATTACGGTTATTAAAACTATTGAAGGTGGTCCAAGTGAAAAAGCTGGGATAAAAGGAGGCGATAGAATCCTTATGGCTAATGGTGATTCACTTTACGGTAAAGGTGTTTTAGATGGAGATATTGTAAAAAGACTTAAAGGCCCTATTAATACCAAAGTAGATTTAACAGTTTTAAGAAAGGGAGAGCCTGAATTAATGAATTTTACCGTAAAGAGAGGCGTTATTCCTATTAAAAGCGTGGATGCGGTATACATGCTTACCGAGAAATTAGGATATATAAAAGTAAACCGATTTGCGGAGTCTACCTATAAAGAGTTTAAAAAGGGTTTAGATATACTTATAGATTCGGGTGCTACTGAAATTGCTTTAGATTTAAGAGGAAATCCCGGAGGGTTTTTAGGAATTGCAGAACAGATGGTAGATGAATTTTTGGGCAAAAACAAACTTATTTTGTTTACCAAAAATAAACGTGGTGATATAGAGGAAAGCTACGCAACAAGAAAAGGCGATTTTGAAGAAGGAAAAGTGTATGTGCTTATTGATGAAAACTCTGCTTCAGCGAGCGAGATAGTTGCTGGAGCGCTTCAAGATAATGATAAGGGAACTATTGTTGGACGTCGTTCTTACGGAAAAGGCCTAGTGCAACGCGAAATGGATTTAGGTGATGGTAGTGCAGTCCGTTTAACGGTGTCTCGTTATTATACTCCTACAGGGCGTTCTATTCAAAGACCATATAAAAAGAATGGTCATAAAGACTATTATGATGAGTATTCTGATAGGTTAGATAGTGGTGAATTATTAGACCCTAGTAAAATTGAAGTAGCCGATTCTTTGAAGTTTACTACCCCAAAAGGTAAGGTGGTTTATGGTGGAGGAGGAATAATTCCAGATGTGTTTGTTCCTATTGATAATAGTTTACACAACGAAACACTTCAATATATAGAACAATATCAATTCTTCGATAATTTTGTTTTTAGACAATTGGATTTAGATCGTCATGCTTATGATGGTATTACTAGACAAGATTTTATAGATAATTTTAAAGTTGATGATGAATTGGTTGTTAAATTTCAAGATTACGTAAATACACAAACACGTTCTAAAGTGACCTTTGTTGCTTATCATGATGAAGTAAAACAATACTTAAAAGCTACACTTGCAGACCAACTGTACAATAGTGGTGCTTTTGAAGAAGTTTTCAATCAATCTGATATTATGATTGATGAGGTTATTAAGCTCAGCGAAGGGCAATAATTCCAACTTACCTTTATTTACTTTATATGGTTCACATTCAATTGCTTTGGCTATTGTGTGTTCTTATTCCTTATATTTAATGTTCCCTTTTAATTCTTTTAATAGTGAATCTTAAACACTTCTTCATAATAATTATTTTTAATGTATGTCATTTTGCATTGGCGCAATGTCCTTCAGGAAATATTTTTTTGTTCACTCAAGAAGAAGTGAATAATATGGTTAGAGATTATCCTAATTGTGAAATAATAACAGGCGATTTAATAATAGCTGATGACATTGATGATATTTCAGGAATTAATAAAGTAAAACGAATTGAAGGTTCTTTAGTTATTAGAGATACTCGTATAACTAGTATTTTGAATTTTAAAGATGTCAATTTTATTTTAGGAGATTTTTATTTGGAGCATAATGCAAATTTAGAGTCTATTGAAGGAATTAATAAACTTACTAATGTAGGTGGAGATTTAGTTCTTGCTACTGAAGAAGGCGGTTTAAAATCAATTTCAGGATTTAACAGCCTTGAGAGAATAGGAGGCAATTTTACGGTGTCTCAGAACCAAGATTTAATTTCGTTTCAGGGGTTTTCTAATTTAGTAAATGCAGAGGGTTGGTTTACTATTTCTAATAACATGAAGTTACCAAGTATACCAGGTTTTAATCAATTAAAGTTAATTAATAATGATTTTACTATTCAGAATAATGATGAATTAACACACATAAATGGATTTAATAAGTTGGAGAGGATTAACCGTAGCTTTACAGTAAAGGACAATATACTTTTAACATCACTAAGCGGTTTTAGTCAGCTTTCAGAAGTCATTTTTGAAATGGAGTTAAATGGAATAGCACTATCTAGTATTCCTGATTTTAATTCGTTAATCACTTTAGGAGGTGGTTTATATATTAATAACACAGCATTGTCTAGTATTAATGCATTTAATAATCTCAATGTTATTGGCGATATAAATCCAGCATTAGGTTACCTATTTATTTCAGAAAATAATAGCCTAACAGATATTTATGGGTTTAGTAATTTGCAAAATTTAGAGGGTGAGTTTAAGGTAGATTCAAACAATGTTTTGTATAGCATAAATGGGTTTTCTAATTTGATTCAGGTTGGGGCTTTAAATATTTATAATAATATGTCTCTTCCTAATTTAAATGGATTAAGTAGTTTAATTAAAGTAGGAGGATTGAATTCTAACGGTATTTATATCAGGGCGAATCCAGCATTGACTGATTGTTCTGAAATATGTAATTTATTGCAGAATGGAGACATTTTGGGGCGAGTTGATATTGCCGATAATCCATCAAAATGCTCAAGTGATATCGAAATTATTGATGATTGTAATCCAGACTTTGATAATGATGGAGTTGTGAATATTGATGATTTGGACGATGATAATGATGGTATTCTAGATTCAGTAGAACAAAATGGAGATATTGGAAGAGATACTGATGAAGATGGGTATCCGGACCATAGAGATTTAGATAGTGATAATGATGGTTGTTTTGATGTAATTGAAGCTGGTTTTAATGACGATGATGCTAACGGGAGTTTAGGGGATATTCCGGATACTGTAGATTCAGAAGGTTTAATTATTGGAGAATTAACTGGGTATACAATTCCTTTGGATTTAGATAATGATGGCATTTTAGATTTTAGACAATACAATGTACAAAATGCTGGAGAAAACGGAACAATAACCATTTGCCCTTATGATTTACCGGTTGATTTGTTTGATGTTTTAGGTGATGATGCAGATGTTGGAGGGTATTGGATACCTTCGTTATCAGGAGGAGTAGGTGTTTTTGATCCTTCCCTAGACACTTCTGGAATTTATACATATGTCATACCAAATGGAGTATGCGGGAATCAAACTGCCACAGTATCTGTTATTTTAAAAGATCCAGACGAAAACACAAATGATTATATTAGGTTAGAAGTCTGCTACAAAAATGCATCCTTCAACTTGTTAAATATCCTAGATGACACAATGGCTTCTGGTGGTCATTGGATTCCACAATTAGCAAGCGGGTCAGATATGTTTAACCCATCGGTTGATCAATCAGGGATATACACTTATGAAGTAACTACAAATGAATTATGTGGTAAACAAACTTCTAGTGTATCGGTTAATATTACAGGTTTGTTTCCTATAAAAAATTATAATATTAAAACATCAAGTTATGAGGTTTCAAATTTTATTGAAGTGATAGTGGATTCGGATTTGCATTTAGAATATTCTATAGATGGTATTAACTATCAGTTAAACAACAGGTTTGATAATCTGAATTCTGGAGTATTTAATGTTTATGCTCAAGAGGTACATGGATGCGGTTATATAGAAGATGTGATTACTATATTAGATTTCCCAAAATTCTTTACTCCAAATGGTGATGGAGTAAATGATGAATGGAGATTAGAAGGAGAAAAAAACATTAAAGTATATATTTATGATCGTTACGGTAAGCTTCTTAATATATTGTCATCTAACAATAAAGTATGGGACGGCACTTTTAATGGAATAAACCTACCTGCAGATGATTATTGGTTTAAAGCAGTTTTTTCAGATAACAAAACTAGAATAGATAATTTCACCTTAAAAAGATAATTACTCAATCTTATCATGAACCTTAGTATGTTTCCCATCATTCCAAAGCGTTAAAATGTCAGTTGCTACATGAGCTCCGCTTCCAGAAGCAATTGAGAATTGGCTTCTCCAACCAGCAAGGGTTCCCGCAACATATAAGTTGTCTTCAATTAAATGGTCAACATTTTTTAACCAAATACGGTCTTTTTCAATAGCTGCTTTTGGATGAGGTTTTACATATTCTTCTAAACCTTTAATGCGCATTAAATTTGTATAGCCAACAGCTATTACCACTATTGTTGATTTATAGATGCTTTTGTTGGTTTTAATTTCAAATCTATTTTCAGATTTTGAAATAGTTAAAACCTTTTGGTCGTTAATTTGTTCAACATGCGGGTATAAATCAGTTAGTTGTTGCTTGCCGCTTTCTAAAATAGATGCTCCAGTAGTTCCAGGAGTTAAGCCTAAAACATTATTAAATAATGCGGTTTGTAAATGCGATGTTTTTTGGTGAGCAATAATGCCTACAAGTTTATCTTTTGCAAAAGCTTTTTTTTGAGCAGACCCCAAAACTAATGCACAAGATAAGCCAGCGGCACCACCACCAATAATTAGAGCATCGTACATATTATTTGCGTTCTTTTACTTTTTGTTCAATACGCTTAGAGATTCTAAGAATAACCATTAAAATGATAGCGCATAAAGCAGCTACAATAGTGATAATTGCAATCATACTCTCACCCTTAAAAGGTGCCTCAAAATCAATTTTTGTAACATTGAATATGGCTAGAATAGTAGCAAGAACAATTATTATGGCAGAAAGAATTTTCATAACTAATTAAATAAAATTTTAATGTTTTCAGCAAACAGTTTTACGGCTATAGCCAGCAATACAACTCCAAATACTTTTCTAATAATACTAATACCGTTTTGCCCTAAAAAACGCTCTATTCTTGATGAGGTTTTTAAAACAATAAATATAACAACAACATTTAAAACAATGGCTATTATGATGTTTTCAACTCTAAATTCTGCTCTTAAAGAGAGTAAAGTTGTTAAACTTCCAGGGCCTGCAATTAAAGGAAATGCTAAAGGGAATACAGAAGCTGTCATTACATTATTCTCTTCTTCTTTGTAAAGTGTAATGCCTAAAATCATTTCTAAAGCAATAAAGAATAGAATAAAAGCACCAGCAATGGCAAAAGAGTTTACATCAATGCCTATAAGATTTAAAATACTCTTTCCTAAAAAAAGAAATATAATCATTATAGCCCCAGCAATAATGGATGCCTTTTCACTTTGAATATGACCTACTTTTTTTCGTAGATCAATTATTATAGGAATGTTACCAATAATATCAATTACAGCAAACAATACCATAAATGCCGTAAAGATTTCTTTTAATATTAGCTCCATATTAGACGTTGTTAAAATTTGCGCAAAGGTCGGTATTTAATTTAAATTACATCTAAAGTTTATCTATTTTTGCCGAATGTTTCAGTTAGGAAAGACAATCGTTTCAGATGATGTAATCAAAAAAGATTTTGTTTGTAATTTATCGGCATGCAAAGGAGCTTGCTGCGTTGATGGAGATGCTGGTGCACCGCTTGATAAAGATGAAACGGCTATTTTAGACGAGATCTATTCTAAAGTGAAATCATTTTTACGAAAAGAAGGTATTGAGGCTATTGAAGCCCAAGGAGCATATATTACTACTGAAGATGGTGAGTTTGAAACACCATTAATTAATAATGCAGATTGTGCTTACGTGATTTTTGATGAGAATGAAGTGGCACTTTGTGCAATTGAAGAAGCATATAATCAAGGGGAGGTTTCATGGAAGAAACCTGTTTCTTGTCATTTATATCCTGTTAGAGTTATGGATTACACTGAATTTTCAGCGGTAAATTATCATAAATGGCAAATTTGCGATGATGCCTGTGAACTTGGAAAAGAGCTCCAAGTGCCAATCTATAAATTTGTAAAAGAAGCACTTATTAGAAAATTTGGAGAAGACTGGTATATGGAGTTAGAAAAAGTTGCAGAAACTTTTTAACAAGCATAAAATATATCACAAAAAAAGGCTAATAACCCTTTTAAACAAAGGGCTTTTTAAATTTCAATCTTATATTTTTTTTGTAAACTTTTTTAAATTGAAAAAAAGTTAAAACACTAAAAATCAACATAATAACTGTTTTTTCTTGTAAACTTCCTGATTATCAGGAGTTTTTTTATTTGTTAAAAACTTGTTGAAAAGCTTTCTTGTTTTTATTAAAAACATACCAATCATTTTGCAATCTTTGTTATCCTCGAATCGAGGGAAAAAATCGTTAAATTTTAATTAAAAAATCCAAAAATTATGTCTCAGGCTGTAGAACCCATTCTTCAAGAAAACAAAGATCGTTTTGTTATATTTCCAATACAACATCATGATATTTGGGAGTGGTATAAAAAGTCTGAAGCTAGTTTCTGGACTGCTGAAGAAATTGATTTGCATCAAGATTTAACAGATTGGGCTACAAAACTAAATGATGATGAGCGCTATTTTATAAAACATATTTTAGCATTTTTTGCGGCAAGTGATGGTATTGTAAATGAAAATTTAGCTGAGAATTTTGTGAATGAGGTCCAATATAGTGAAGCAAAATTCTTTTATGGGTTTCAAATTATGATGGAAAACATCCATAGTGAAACCTATTCTCTTTTAATAGATACCTATGTAAAGGATGAAAAAGAAAAAGACTTGCTTTTTAATGCTATTGAAAACTTTCCTGCTATAAAGAAAAAGGCAGATTGGGCCTTAAAATGGATAGAATCACCAAGCTTTGCAGAACGTTTAATTGCATTTGCGGCTGTAGAGGGTATTTTCTTTTCTGGAGCCTTTTGTTCTATTTTCTGGTTGAAGAAAAGAGGATTAATGCCTGGATTGACATTCTCTAACGAATTAATTTCAAGAGATGAAGGTGTGCATTGTGACTTTGCAGTACACTTACATCAGAAACATTTAATAAATAAAGTGCCTAAATCTCGTATCAGAGAAATTCTAATAGATGCTTTAGATATAGAGCGTGAATTTATAACAGAATCATTACCAGCTAGTTTAATAGGTATGAATGCTGTTTTAATGGCGCAGTATTTAGAATTTGTGACAGATAGATTATTAAGCGAACTTGGTTGTGAAAAGGAATATAATACCGCAAATCCATTTGACTTTATGGATATGATTTCATTACAAGGGAAAACCAATTTCTTTGAAAAACGTGTTTCAGAATATCAAAAAGCTGGAGTGCTTAATAAAGAAGAGGAAGCAGATAAATTCAGCTTTGACGCCGATTTTTAATTGACCTTAGTTTCAAACAGTTTTGTTTTGAAAAATCAATTGGAATGACATTTCCATTTTAATGGAAAATTAACATAATACCATTTATTGAATTAATTAAACCAACTGGTTTTGGCTGTAATAAAGCCCAAAATTAGAATAACTAACTAACCATTTTTCTGAAGGTGTATCAGAAAATTTAAAAAACGTGTAAAAACAATGTATGTAGTAAAAAGAGACGGAAGAAAAGAGCAGATTATGTTCGACAAAATCACTGCTAGAGTGAGAAAATTATGTTATGGATTAAACGAATTAGTAGATCCATTAAAAGTAGCAATGCGAGTTATAGAAGGTTTATATGACGGTGTTACTACTAGTGAACTTGATAATCTAGCAGCTGAAGTTGCTGCAACAATGACAACTGCGCACCCTGATTATGCGCGTTTAGCAGCTCGTATTTCCGTATCTAACTTACACAAAAACACCAAAAAAACGTTTAGCGACGTTATGGAAGACCTTCATAAATATGTGAACCCAAGAACTGGTAAAGATGCACCTTTACTTTCAGATGAGGTTTACAATGTTATTATGGAAAACAAAGACCGTTTAGATTCTACCATAATTTACAACCGTGATTTTGGATATGATTATTTTGGATTTAAAACGCTAGAACGTTCATATCTTCTAAAATTGAACGGACAAATTGCAGAACGTCCGCAGCACATGTTAATGCGTGTTTCAATTGGAATACATTTAAATGATTTAGATGCAGCCATTGAAACTTACGAGTTAATGTCTAAAAAATATTTTACACACGCTACACCAACATTATTTAATTCAGGTACACCAAAACCTCAAATGTCTTCTTGTTTTTTGTTAACAATGAAAGAAGATAGTATTGATGGTATTTACGATACTTTAAAACAAACAGCTAAAATATCTCAATCTGCCGGAGGTATTGGTTTAGCAATGCATAATGTCAGAGCCACAGGCAGCTATATAGCAGGAACTAACGGAACTAGTAATGGTATTGTGCCAATGCTACGAGTATTTAATGATACAGCACGTTATGTAGATCAAGGAGGCGGGAAACGTAAAGGAAGTTTTGCAATATATTTAGAAACTTGGCACGCCGATATTTTTGATTTCTTAGATTTAAAGAAGAATCATGGTAAAGAAGAAATGCGTGCACGTGATTTATTCTATGCGATGTGGATTTCTGATTTATTCATGAAACGTGTTCAAGAAAACGGAGATTGGACGTTGATGTGTCCTAATGAATGCCCTGGATTACCTGAAACTCATAGTGAAGAGTTTGAGGCCTTATACACAAAGTATGAAGCTGAAGGAAAAGGACGTAAAACTATTAAGGCTCGTGAACTTTGGGAGAAAATATTAGAATCTCAAATTGAAACAGGAACACCGTACATGTTATATAAAGATGCTGCTAACCGTAAATCAAATCAGCAAAATTTAGGAACAATTCGTTCTTCAAATTTATGTACTGAAATTATGGAGTACACATCTCCAGATGAGGTTGCTGTTTGTAATTTAGCATCTATTGCTCTACCAATGTTTATTAAAAACGGTGAGTTTGATCATAAAGAGTTATTCCGAATTACAAAGCGTGTTACTAAAAACTTAAATAGAGTTATAGATAGAAACTACTATCCAGTAGTTGAAGCTGAAAACTCAAATATGCGCCATCGTCCTATTGGATTAGGGGTACAAGGTTTAGCAGATACCTTTATTAAATTGCGTATGCCTTTTACAAGTGATGCTGCTAAAAAATTAAACCAAGACATATTTGAAACGCTTTATTATGCTGCTGTAACAGCGAGTATGGAAGAAGCTAAAAAAGATGGTCCATATCAAACGTATGAAGGATCTCCAATGAGTAAAGGGGATTTCCAACATAACCTTTGGAATATTAAAGATGATGAATTAAGTGGAAATTGGGATTGGGAAAAATTACGTAAACAAGTGCTTAAAAACGGAGTGCGTAATTCGTTATTAGTAGCGCCAATGCCAACAGCATCTACTTCTCAAATTCTTGGAAATAATGAATGTTTTGAGCCTTATACATCTAATATTTACACGCGTCGTGTATTATCTGGAGAGTTTATTGTAGTTAATAAACACTTACTTGAAGATTTAGTTGATTTAGGTCTTTGGAACGAATCTTTGAAACAAGATATCATGAGGGCAAACGGTTCTATTCAGGACATAGATATTATTCCTCAAGATATAAAAGAGCTTTATAAAACGGTTTGGGAATTAAGTATGAAGGATATTATAGATATGTCTCGTCATAGAGGTTACTTTATAGATCAGTCCCAGTCATTAAACTTGTTCATGGAAGGAGCAACTATGGCTAAATTAACTTCAATGCATTTTTATGCTTGGAAAAGTGGCCTAAAAACAGGTATGTATTACTTACGTACTAAAAGTGCTGTTGACGCTATTAAGTTTACACTTAAAACTACTAAGGCTGAAGAACCTGCTGCTGAAACGGTTGAAGTTGACAATGCTGTTATAGAGCAGCAAGAAGCAAAGAAAAAGAAATTGGCAGCTCAAAACGCCGCTAAATTTGCAAAACAAAATACACCAGCACCCGAAGTAGATGCAGAACCTATGTCTCCTGAAGAAATGAAAGCACTTATTGCTCAAGCTAAAGCTGGTGAAGGTGATGACTGCCTAATGTGCGGATCTTAAGAGTGGGTTGGTTCCCTCCTAGCGGAGGGAACCCCAAATTTATTAAATCACCTCTTATTTGAGGTGCTTTTTATTTCAGTATATCTGTTCCAAGCAGCTCATCATTTTTATTGTAATACCAAGCTCTATTTTTTGGCATTTTAATACCATTTATTGTCTTTTCTTTGGTTAAAATGATATACTCACCAGAATCGTTTTTTTGATAACCACATTCATCAGTTTTATAGAATTGATAGATTTCCATGGCAAATGTTTTCGGGTTAAAGTAGAAATACCAGATATCGCTACCAACATTTTCATCATAAGTTACTTTTAGAACGAAATAATTCTTCCCTTTAAAAGTTCTATCTTCAACTCTAGAATTAATTAATGTTCCGGGGTCTTTTAACTTCATGGGTAATCCATAAAGGTATGTATAGTAGTTTTTGTAAAGGTTTGCCCGTTCACAATTAAGAGTGTATTTCTTTTTATCTTCTTCTGAAATTTTTTCAGAATTATTCAATGCGTAAGAACAAATTCCTTTATCAATTGTCATTCTGGTAGTTGAAGAATCTCTTGTAGCAATTACTTGAAAAAAATCATTGGGTAAATTTATTTGAATATCACTATGTCTAGAAGACTTCTTTGGAATTTCCATAGTGATATTTAGACGTCCATTAAAGGTTTTCCAATTATTATTTGGATCATGATAAGCAATGGCTTTATCCAATAATTCCTTGCTAGTTATATTTTGTCCGAAAGTGTTGATTGTCGTAAATAAAAGGATGAAATACAGAAAATAAGGCTTTTGCATAATGATGAAATTTGCTTCTAAGGTAATATTTCAAATGTGCGAAACAAAAAAGCACCTCTTTCGATGTGCTTTAAATTCTCGTTCGTTAGAAGTCTTTTTATTTATACTGACACAAATAGGCCGTTTGAGCCGAAACTTTTACTTGAAATTTTTCATTGGCGTCAATTTCAAAAGATTCGCCAGCTTTATAAGTTGCCCATACAGAGTCTCCGGGCAATTTCACAGTCATTTCACCCTCAATAATAATCATGGTTTCATGAGTAGAGGTGCCAAATTCATAATCACCTGCTTCCATAACACCAACAGTAGAATTTCCTGTTGAAGTTTTGTAACCTAAAGACTTTACATTACCGTCAAAATATTCGTTTGTAGAAATCATATTTCATTATTTAATTAAGATTGCAAATGTAATTTTTTTGCATTTATATTTTTCTTTTGTAGCTGGTTTTAGGTAATTCTTTTTAAAATATTTACTTTAAAACTGTAGTTTAATTAACCTTTGTCAAACTAAGTTCAGATTCTTTATATTTATAGTTGACAAAAATTAATAGAACAATAGATTATGAAATACGGTTTTACTGATGTGCTTCAACTTATTGGGGCACTTGGGGTTTTCTTGTTTGGTATGAAGGTGATGAGTGATGCACTTTTAAAACTAGCAGGAAACAAAATGAGGTCCATTCTTGCCACTATGACCTCTAATAGGTTTTTAGGTATTACAACCGGTTTTTTAATTACGTCTGTAATTCAGTCATCATCGGCAACTACATTAATGGTTGTTAGTTTCTCTAATGCAGGTTTATTAACCCTGACAGAAGCTATTAGCGTAATTATGGGAGCAAATATAGGAACCACTATTACGGCGTGGTTAATTACTATTTTAGGCTTTAAGGTAAGTATGAGTGCTATTGCGCTTCCTTTGGTTGGATTAGGTTTTGGACTCACCTTTTCAAAAAAGGATAAGACCAAAGAAATAGGAAATTTTGTTATAGGGTTTGCATTAATCTTTATTGGACTGCAATTTTTAAAAGAAGCGATGCCTGATATTAAGAATAACCCAGGAATTTTATCTTTTTTATCTAGGTATACAGATTTAGGATATCTTTCAATTTTAATCTTCTTATTAATTGGCACTATACTCACAGTGGTTATACAGTCATCTAGTGCAACTATGGCTTTAACACTAATTATGTGTGCACAGGGTTGGATTCCATTTGAAATGGCAGCAGCTATGGTTTTAGGTGAAAATGTAGGAACCACCATAACAGCTAATTTAGCAGCCCTAGTAGCTAATTATAAGGCAAAACAAACGGCAAGGGCACATTTAATTTTCAATTTAATTGGAGTTTTATGGATGCTAATATTATTCTATCCGTTTTTGAAGTTTATAGGCTGGTTATCGGTTCAGTTTGGTTCAGAATCGCCATATATAACAGCCGCTGCCATACCCGTGGCTATATCTTTATTTCATACTACATTTAATATTTGTAACACATTCTTATTACTATGGTTTATTAACCCCATTGCAAGATTTGTAGAACGTATTATTCCTGAGAGACTTTTGCCAGAAAAAGCGGTAGAGGAAGCAAAGTTTTTAACTGCAAACCAATTAAAATATCCTGAAACAGCGTTAATATCATTAATCAAAGAATCTAAATATTTATATAAAAACACCATTTTTGAAATAGTAACTCACGCTTTAAATATTCATCGAGAAGACATAAAATCTGATAAGAAGTTAAAGCAAGTAATGAAAAACTCGCAAGAGGATTTAAAAACCGATGTAGAAGACCTGTACTATACCAAAGTTAAATCTATTTATGGTCAAATAATTAGATTTGCCACAACCGCTCAGAATAAGTTCAATTTAAATAAAGAACAAGCTAATATGGTTGGCGAAATAAAAATTGCTAACAGAAAAATGGTTGAGATTATTAAAGATGCCAAAGAATTAAATAAAAATGTAATATATGCCTTAAATAGTGATAACAAGCACCTTCAAAAGGAATATGATGGTTTTAGAAAGAAGGTAGCAAAGGTGCTTCGTGTCATATATTTATTTAGGAAAGACAACAATGGAGATAGTAAGAAATACGAAGAAAAACTTAAAGCGTTAAAACAAGATGCAAAAGAAAATATTAGGTCTAGTAATAAATCAATAGATAAACTTATACGTAAAGATTTAATAACTGTTGAAATGGCATCCTCTCTTTTTAACGATTATACCAATGTTAACGATATGATTAAAAAATTAATTGAAGTTGCTGAGTTATTATATGGTAAAACTGACCCATTAATAGAATAAAAAAAGCACCTCATAGAGGTGCTTTTTTATGTTTTATACAAGGTTTTTATTGTTATTCTTGTTCATCATTTTCATTATTCTCATTATTCTCATCATTCGATTCCGTTGATACAATAGTATCTTCCGAAATTGTAGCAGGTTCTACAGATGCATCATGAGCATCATGATACTCTTCTAAAAGATTCATTGTTGCTTTTAATAAATCTTTTGTTTCTAATAGAAGACTAAAATAAAGCGTTGTGTTTTTTGGACTCGATTCTTCTTTACGAGTACGCTCCACTTGTTTTTGTATCTTATCTGAAACTATAGAAACAACATTTTCTTCTCTACTAATAATATTTCCAATTTGCTCAAAAGAACGAGAATCAAATGCAGCTTTAGTATCATTAAACAAAAGCTCTATGGCTTCGTTAACTTCTTTCAGCTCTTTAATTTGATTGAACTTTAATTTTTTGTGATTATTGTTAACGTGTTTATGACTTACTTTAGATATGTATTCTAAAGATTGTGTCATATCCTGTAAGTATCCTAAAATATTAATATAGAAGTTACTAGCACCAATACTAGATTCATCTAAATTTTTAATAAAATAAAAGATATTATCTCTTAAATTATCTACTTCCAAAGACAACTTATCTATTTGCTTTTGGTTCTTTTTAAGCGAGCTTAAATCTTGTTTTGCTAATCCGTTAATGGCATTAGAGTATATTTTATTTCCTCTTTTAACAACATTAGCAATATTATCAGCACTTTCATGTATTACACCTTGAACTGAACTACTTTCTGCACCTTTTAAACTGTCTTCACTTTTAGCAATAGACGTCTTTCTTTTATGTGAAAGATAGTTTCTTGCCAATAAAACAACTGTTAAAAGTAAAAGAATTGGTGTCATTACAGCAGGATGCCAATTAATTAAAAACACTACAATTCCAGCTCCCGTAAATGCGCCTAAAGCAGTTAAAAACCACCCACCAATTACATTAAGTACACCCGCAACTCTATAAACCGCGCTTTCTGCTCCCCAAGCTCTATCTGCCAATGAAGTACCCATTGCCACCATAAATGTTACATAGGTAGTAGAAAGAGGTAATTTCATGGCTGTTGCAATAGAAATTAAAACACCTGCAACCATTAAGTTAACAGAAGCCCTAATCATATCAAATGCAGGAGCTTCAATACTTTGATCTTTAGTTAATACCGTAGAATCTGGTTTCTTAAAACTTGCATTTACTTTCTCTTGAGTAGCTTTAGGAATAATTGCAGTTAAAGCATCAGACATTAATGAAGTTCCTTTTACTATACTTCTAGATAACATGTTAGGCTTAAACTTTTCATGAGTTTCACTTTGTCTAGATAAACTAATCTCAGTTTCAGCAACAGTTTTGGCTTTTTTAGAAAACCATAAAGTTACCACCATGATACCGCCGGCAATGAATAATAAGAAAGGCTCTGCAGGCATCTTTTTATCTAGAACACCCATTGCAAACTCTGTAGCAGGAATCCCAGTGCCAGACCAAGCTTCAAATGAATGATATGCGGCCATTGGAACACCAATAAAGTTAACCAAATCATTACCTGAAAATGCTAAAGCTAAACCAAACGTTCCTACAGCAATTACTACAAGTAGAATACTCTTTTTAGTAATTTTTTGAAAAGCAAAAGAAAGAATTGTGAACAGCACAAAACCACCAAGAATTATATATATTTCATTCCCTTCAATCATACCTTTCATATCGCTATAATAAGGTGTTCCTTTTAAACCTTTCATGAATATGAAATAAAGAATAGCTGTTAAGGCAACACCTCCAAAAAGAGCTCCGAAGTTTTTTATTTTTTCAGAATAATGGAATGTAAATATTAAACGAGAGAACCATTGAACTACCGCTCCCACACTAAATGCTATGACTACCGAGAGTAAAATTCCGCTAATAATTTCAATAGCCTTTTTGGTATTTATATAGGTACCTAAATCAGCAAATGTTTCTGTATCCGATGCGCTAATTTTAATAAGAGCCATAATAACAGCAGCTCCAAGTAAATTAAATACAATAGAAACAGTAGTAGAAGTTGGTAATCCCAGAGTATTAAAGAAGTCTAACAATAAAATATCAGTAATCATAACCGTCATAAAAATGAGCATAATCTCATGAAAACTGAATTGTGCCGGCACAAATATTCCTTTTCTTGCAACCTCCATTAGTCCGCTAGAATAAACGGCTCCAATAAAAATACCTAAACTTGCAACTATCATAATAGTTCTTAAGGAAAGTGCTTTAGAACCAATTGCTGAGTTTAAGAAGTTAATTGCATCATTACTTACGCCAACAACTATATCTGCAACAGCCAAAATTGTCAAGGCTATTAGCATGTATAAGTAAATATTATCCATAGTATTTAATTGTAGTATATCTGCAAATATCATGACTATTATTGATTATATTGTTATGTAACTGTTATTTTTTTAGAAGTGAAAATCAAACCCTATTCGGAATGTAATATTGTCATCATTTCCATCAAGAGAAGTGTAGACAATATCACTTTGTACTTTTAGTTTATGACCGTGTACAAACTTGTTTAAACCAAGCGTATATTGTTTTACTGGAAGCGCAGTTGTTATAGCTTCATAATCTATACCTGTATATCTTCCTGCAATTTCAAAATTATTTTTAAATAAATACCCTGCCTGTAAGTTTAACGCATTACCAGTTAAAACTACATCTCCGGTTGGTGTTACGCCATCCAATTCGGTAGCAATTTCATTATCGGCAGCACGTTTAGCATATTCTCCCATAAATGAAAAACCATTATGTTTATACATGGCATCTACAAATATTGTAGTTTGATCTGTTCCGTAAATAGAACCGTCTGTTCTAATCATATAATCACCAGCAAACCCTCTTTCTCTAACGGCATTTTCGTTTAGGTTATAAGTAAATGCTAAGGATAATTTTGGTTTTTCTTCTCTTTTTAAATCAGACCCAGTATAATCACCTTTAGACTTAAAAGTACCAAATGGTAATAATTCTAAACGAGCAGTGTATTGCAAACCGCCTTCATTACCTTCAGTAACGTTTCTACCTTCACCTTGAGACAAGGCAACTTTTTCTCGAATTAAGAAATTATCTCCCAAATAAAATTTATGACGTAATTGAACACCTATATCACGGTCTAGAGTAAAACGACTATTAAGTAAAGAACGGTCTACTAGCTGAAGATCTCCTGAAGATATAACTCGCTCCACGTTTCCAGGCAATTTAGTTTGTCCTGCCCATAATTCCCAATTTTTAGCAAAATGCCACATTAATACGGCATCTAAAATGTAACGAGGTGTATTACGATTAAATTCATTTCCGCCAGATAAATCTCTATTAGAAAGGCCCAATTCTAATTTGTATCTTAATTTAGGGCTATAAGCAAATCCATCAAATTTTAAACGTGCACGACGAATAATAAAATTGTGATCAGGAGAACCATATTGATTTCCATCATGATCCCAAGATGACATATATCGCATTTGAAAACGAGGAGCAAATTTTATGCTAAAAGAACTGTCTTTCGCAGTAAAATTTATAAGGCCTTTTCCGAAAGAAGTATCACTAATTTCTTGACTAAATGTAATGTTAATAGCAAATAAAGCAGCTACAACAAGTGCAATTTTAAGTTTCATTATAATTATTAATTTTTGTCGCTGCAAAGAACCAAATTCAATGTTAACTTAATGTTTCCAAATGATTAATTTAAGAACAAAAAAAAGACTGCCTTGGCCAAGGCAGTCTACATAGAAATCATAATAATGTAGTCGACAAAAACTAATAGATTATATGAAATACTAATTAATGTCTATAGACAGTGCAAATATCAAAGTTTAAGTTAATCTTAATGTAACCTCAATATTAATTAATTATTAATAATTCCAATGTTAAGTTTTCATATACAACACATTGACAATTAGTTAATTACATTTCAATGTTAATTTAATGTTATGTAAATGTTGCGTAAATATTATGTAAGTTGTAAATTTGATATAGAATGTTAAAAAACCCATAATTATGAAGAAATTATTTTTATTTCTTTTTGCTGGTTTACTTTCAATAGCGTCTTTTGGTCAACAAAAGCGCGACATGAAACTTAACAAAGAAACTAACCTTATTGAGGTGGTTTATTATCATGACAATGGAGTTGTAAGTCAAACAGGAACTTATACTGCAGATGGTAAATTACAAGGTAATTGGTTAACCTTTGATGAAGCAGGCAAAAAGACAGTTTCGGCAAATTATGATAATGGTAAAAAAGTCGGCAAATGGATTTACTGGACAGGTAAAACCGTAAGAGAAGTAGATTATAGTAATAATCAAATCGCAAATGTTGTAGAGCAGCCAGGTATTTAAAAATACTTGCCCTGAATCAGACACATTTAAAGATTAAATTCTTAATAAAAAAAGGCATCCTATTTAGGATGCCTTTTTTTATATGTTAAATTTAAAAATATTTAAAGACTAGCATCTTTCCAAGTCCATCCTGAAATATCAAGAGCGGTAGCATCTTTACCAGAATTTAAAGTATATTTTTTTGTTTCATCTGGAAGTAAAGTTGCATTAGCATCTGCACCTTCAATTTGTACGTTTGCTAAAGCACCTCCATCTTTCATATCTAAATCAACTGTATAACCTGAAAGGTGTAATCCTGTAATGGTTCCTCCAGACTGTTTTTTAAACTGTAAAGCAGTACCGCCTACAGTTGAGATTGCTGTTATGTTTGAAAAACTAGGATTACCATTGTCTTTATCACCTTCAAAAACTGTTGAGAATCCAGCAACTGTATGAGAGATATATGCGTTTGAAACACCTCCGCTCCAGCCTTCAGTCCAGTCAATTGAATCATCGTCATTGTTTTCTAGGTACAAGTTAGAAACAGAAACGGTTCCACCGAAGAATTCAATACCATCATCAGAGCCATTAATTACAGATACATTTTCAATTGTGGTGCTTGATCCTACAGCGTATAATGATAAACCGTTGTACTGAGATTCAGAATTTATTTGAGCTCCGGTACCTTTAAGTACAAGATATTTTATAGATCCTGAGTTATCGGTGTCTTCAGTACCACCGTAAATAAATCCGCCAACTTCTGCTTGAGCATCAATTCCAGCTGTTGTTGTTGCTTTACCACATAAAGTAAGACCTCCCCAGTCTCCACCATTTCCATTTATAGAAGCAATAATCACCGGATTTCCTGCTTCACCTTGAATATCAATTTCACCACCTTTTAAAACCGCAATATATACATCAGTACCTGCATCTTTAGCAGTAATTTTTGTTCCAGCCGGTATTACTAATTTCCCACCATCTTGAACTATTAAAGACGATGTTAACAAGTATGAAATTGAAGCATCTAATGTAGTAGTTCCAGAAATATTCCCAGCTAGAATATTATTACTTAAGTTTACATCTGTATCTACCCAAGAGAAAGAACCTGCATCAATAGCAGCGGCATCTTTACCAGAGTTTAATGTATATTTACTGGTTTCTCCAGAGATTAATGCTGCATCTGGAGTTGCTCCTTCAATTTGAACATTAGAGATATCACCGCCATCTTTCATATCTAAATCTACAGCGTAACCAGTTAAATGTAAATTAGTGATAGTTCCTCCTGATTGTTTTTTGAATTGCAAAGCTGTACCACCTACAGTAGAAATAGCTGTAATATTAGTAAAGGTTGGGTTACCATTATCTTTATCTCCTTCAAAAACTGTTGAAAACCCTGAAACAGTATGAGAAATATAAGCATTAGTTACAGAACCATTCCAACCTTCTGTCCAATCAATTGAATCATCATCATTATTTTCTAAATATAGATTAGAAACAGATACCGTTCCTCCAAAGAATTCAACACCATCATCAGAACCATTAATTACAGCAACATTATCTACTAAAGTACTAGATCCTACAGCATAAAATGATATACCATTGTATTGAGATTCTGGATTAATCTGTGCTCCAGTACCAGCAATTTGTAAATACCTAATGATTCCTGAGCTATCCGTATCTTCATTACCGCCATAAAGAAAACCACCAACTTCAGCTTCAGCATCAACACCAGCAGTAGTGGTTGCTTTACCGCAAAGTGTTAAACCACCCCAATCTCCAGGATTTCCATCAGAAGACGACATGATTACAGGATTTCCAGCATTACCGTTAATGTTAATTTCACCACCTTTTAATACAGCAATATAAACATCTGTTCCTCCGTTATCGGCAAGAATTCTTGTCCCCGCAGGAATATTTAAAGTAGCACCATCTGCTATAATGAATTGACCAGTTAAATTATAGATAGTAGAAGCACTTAAAGAATAATTTTCTTCTAAAGTCCCGTTCAATACACCTGCATCTAAGTTTTCCAATACTTTAGTCTTACCAGCTACAATTGGAGCTGGATCTTCAGTACTACAGTTGGTTAATGTTAAAGAAGAAAAAGCTATAGTTAAGCTTAATAGTTTTAAAGTTAATTTTTTCATTTTTGATTTTTGTTATTTTTTTATTCTATGCAAAGAAAGAATACATGTTTCTCCTGATCTTTAATAGAATATTAAACCTAGGTTACTTTTAACCTTTCAATAATCTGTTTTTGTTATCTAAAGGTTATTAGAAAGTGTATTTAAGGCTAAGACTTAATAAACTTCCTTTTTTATAAGAACTTACGGTTGCGTTAGTAACTTCACTAGTATTTATATCTCTTATTAGCTGTGTTTGTTCAATTTCAGGGTTTAATAAATTTCTACCCACAAATTTCAACAACAGCTTATCTGTTAATTGCTTGCTCATAACAAGGTCCATGGTAAAGAACCCCTTTTCAATAATCTCGTCATTATATAATACTGCACTGTTAGCAAAATCTTCAGGAGAACCTAATGCAAATATTTTATCAGAAGAATAGTTCCCAGTCAATGTCGCAATAAACTCTTTTTCTTTTTGATTATTATAACCTAAAGAACCATTAACTATAAAATCTGATGCACCTTGTAATTCAGAATCTGTCTGCCCGTTGTATTGGTATTCTTCTAACAAATCTTGATTAAACCACATTTTTGTAATGTTAGTATTGAAGTTTAAAAGACTCTCTTCATCTTCATTTTCAAGAAGACTCAATCTGGTTTCAAATTCTAAACCAAAAACATTGGCTTCTTCACCCGTATTTGAATATTGAAATATTCCTGATGACCCTCTTGTTTGTGCTAAGTTTATAGGGTTTTTAATTTGTTTGTAAAAAGTAGTAGCTGAAATTAACTCACTTGTTTCTGGAAAGAACTCCCATTTTAAATCTAAATTAAAAACATCAGATTTTTCTAAACTAGGATCACCTCTTGTAACACGACCTGTAGGTGATACGTATTCAAAAGGAGCTAATTCTTTAAACTCAGGCAATGTTTGTGTAAAACTAGCAGCAAAACGTAAAGCTTGTTTTTCATTAAGCTGGTATTTTCCATTTGCACTTGGATAGATTTCTGAGTATGATTTAGAAATAGACCCTACTCTGCCAACATAATTAGCTACGTCCCAAATTACATTTAGTTCATCCCTTTCAAATCTAACCCCAACATTTCCTGAAAAACGTTTGTTTATTCCGAAATCTAAATTTGCAAACCCTGAAATTATATTTAAATCGGCATCATATCTATCTGGGTCTCTTTCTCTTAAAACTAATCCGTTTTCAAATCCGCTCTCTGTAAAAGTTTGAGAGAACATATCAACAGAAGGTACTTGAAAATCTCTAGCCCTTACTCCAATAAACAAAGAGCTAAATACTCTGTCTTTCTGACGAATATTAGCACCAACGTGAAGCTTATATGGTAATATTTCATCATCATCAGGATTACCAAAACTTATTTCATCTTTTATAAATGCATTGTATTCTGTGTCTTCAATATTTTGACTAGATTTTCTCTGTTGAAAATCACCAACATGCGCATATTGCACTGTGTTTTCATCAAGAATATTGGCTTCATTCCTAATTCTGTTCGGCTCTTGTGCCCAAACATAATTATAACCTGCAGCCCATTTTAATGTATTATTTTCTGTAAGACTGTGTTCTCCGTTTATTTGGTTTACTAGCAAAACCGTTTGCTTGTAGTTTTGATCTCTTACAAAAGCCCCATCTTCTTGTGGATCTTGATCAAAAACATATCCTAAACCATTTCTACCTTGCTCATAAACATTGTCTGAACTATTAATAACAGATAAACTGCTTATTTTTATTTTATTGTCATTATTCAGTTTTAACCTAAAATTTACATAACCCGTAGAGTTTATATTAGTTGTAAACAATTCGGTATCTGTAAATTCATTATCCAAAATGTTAGATCTGTAACTTCTAAATACTCCTTCTTGATACTGGTGTACTATAGAATGAGTACCAGCAATCGTAATGGCAAGTTCTTTTCCGAATACATCAAACTTCTTCCCTCCAGAAAGAGAAATATTATAGTTACCAGTACCGTTTTTGGTTAACGGATCCCAACCTTGTCTAGTTATTAAGTCTACAACCGCGTATTTCTTTTTATGAAATCCTAAAGTAACATCTTCCGTTATAATACTTCTTTTAAAATTGCCATCTAAACCAACAACATTGGTGTTATAACCAGAACCAAGCCCTACTGAGAATCCTTTTTTAGTATATTCTTTTGAAACAACATCAACATTACCTGAACTTTGATCTGCATAACTTGAAGTTGAATACGTTTTACTTATACCAACATTTTGAATGATGTTGGTTGAAAATAAACTAAGGTTGATATTCTTGTTTTCAACATCATCAGAAGGGATAGGTAAGCCATTCATGGTTGTTGATAAATATCTATCTCCTAATCCTCTAATATAAATAGCTCCAGAACCTTCACTTTTTGTAACACCAGAAATTTTGGTAGTTGCATTGGCAGCATTAGAAACACCAATTTTTGAAAGCCTTTCGGCCCCAATACTTTCTTTAATTACTGTGGCCTTTTTTTGTTCAAGTAACAAAGCAGTTTCATTCTCTCTAGTTTTAACTGTTGTAATAACCACTTCATCTAAAGATGCAGCACTAGCAGCCATAACAACATTAACTTCAGTTATTTTACCCGCTAAAACTTCAATTGCTATTTCTTGAGTTTCGTAACCTACAAAACTAAATATTAAAGTATAAGATCCCACCTCTAAATTATCTAATCTATAAGAGCCGTCCATATCTGAAGTGGTTCCGTGAGTAGTCCCTTTAATAAGAACATTAGCAAAAGCCAAAGGTTCATTGTTATATTCTTTGTCGGTTAATTTTCCAGACACAGAACCTGTGTTTTGTGCAAAGGAAAATACAGACATTAATAGCACTAATAATAGTGTGAATTTTTTCATTATTTGGTAATTAAATTTTTTGCAAAGAAAGACCCGTAATGTGAATACGATGTTACCAGTAGGTTAAACAATAGTAATAGATATGTTAGCTAAATGTTACCTAAATTATTCTGTAAACGGTAATTGGTTACAATAATTTAATATACGGTTACACTTAATATTCTTAATAGATAAAAGCTCGAATTTGGTATATAAAAAAAGCAACTTGATTAAGTTGCTTTTCATTTCTATTTAAAAGAAGAGTGACTAATTATCTTCAGTAGAATTTTCCTTTTCTTCTCTAGAAGCAGTACTTTCTAATGCTATTAAATCTGCAAAAGAAATAGAGCTAGCGCCTAATGAAGATTTGATTTCTGTAATTTTATTAGAAGCAACATTTATTTTTAACTCTTTAGACTCATAACCTGCAAAACTTAATTGAAGCGTATAAGTACCTTCATTTAAAAGCTCAAATTGAAATACACCGCTTAGGTCTGATTGAGTTGTGACTCCCGTTTCTTTAATCTTTACGTGCGCATAAACTAATGGAGCGTTATTCTCTTCGGCATCACCTAAAGTCCCAACAACAGAACCAAATCCTTGGCCAAAAGTGCTATACGTCACTAACGTTACTAAAATGAATAAAAAGTTTTTCATCAGAATTCTTTTTCTATGGCAAAGAAAAAGTTTTCATGTAATACTTGTGTTACCTAAAGTTTAAACAACTATGATTAAAATGTTACCTTAATGTTACCAAATTTTTGAGTTTTATTTCTGTTGAATTTATTTATCTTGCTTGTTCTTAAATTGAACGAATGAACTGGGAACAATTACTATCATTAAAACGCTTTGGCGACACCAATAAACGCATAAGAAAAGAACAAGACGAAACCAGGTTGGGTTTTGAAGTAGATTATGATAGAGTTATTTTTTCATCAGAATTTAGAAGTCTTCAAGATAAAACGCAGGTCATTCCATTATCAGAAACCGATTTTGTTCATACTAGGTTAACACATAGTTTAGAGGTAAGCGTGGTAGGACGTTCTTTGGGCCGAAAAGTAGGCCAGAAACTTTTAAAAAAATACCCGCATTTACAAGAAGTTCATGGTTATCAAATTAATGATTTTGGTGCTATTGTGGCTGCAGCAGCTTTGGCTCATGATATTGGAAACCCACCTTTTGGGCATTCTGGTGAAAAGGCTATTGGTGAGTTTTTTAAATCTGGTATTGGTAAAGTTTATAAAACGCAATTATCAGATAAGCAATATCAAGACTTATGTGATTTTGAAGGTAATGCCAATGGTTTTAAAATCATAACTCAAAACAAATTAAGATTAAGCTATGCTACTTTAGGGGCTTTTATGAAATACCCTAAAGAGTCCCTGCCTAAAAAACCAACAAACCACATTGCAGATAAAAAGTATGGGCTTTTCCAAACAGAAAAGCACATGTTTGAAAATGTAGCTGAAGAGTTAGGTCTTAAAAATCGAAGCGAAAAAGATGTGAGCTATGCACGTCATCCGTTAGCTTATTTAGTAGAGGCTGCTGACGACATTTGTTATACCATTATTGATTTTGAAGATGGGATTAACCTTGGATTGATTGAAGAAGAATTTGCATTAGAATATTTAATCAATTTAGTAAGAGACAATATTAAAACCGAAACCTATTATGCTCTCAATAATAAAGAAGAGCGTGTTAGTTATTTAAGAGCTTTGGCTATTGGTACTTTAATTGATGAAGCGGTAGAAATTTTCATGAATAATGAAGAAGCTATTTTAAATGGAGATTTTGATTGTGCTTTATTTGATAAAAGTAAATATGAAGCCCAAATTGATGATATTATAAAGATAAGTGTTGAGAATATTTATCAGTCTGAAGAAGTTATTGATAAGGAGATTGCCGGTTATCAAATCATCAATAAACTTTTAGGTGTTTACACTAATGCGGTTAATAAAAGTTTTGATGGAACTGCCTCAAATTATGACCAACTCATTTTAAAAAGAGTGCCTAAAACTATAGATTTTTCTAGTGACGATTTGTACGAACGCTTATTGGCAGTATGCCATTATGTATCTCTACTATCTGATAGTAAGGCGATAATGCAACACAAAAAAATTGGAGGAATTAATCTATGATTCGACACTTAATCGAAAAAATATTGTATTTAATCGATATTTTGTTTAAATTGGCTTTTCTAAACCAAACCTACCATGAAAAAAATACTAGGTATTTTAGTTATAGCATTTTTGGCTTATGCCTGTACTTTAGTTGTTGCTGATATTACAAATGCTTCTTCATCTACAGATAATATCCAACAACTTTCTGCTAATAAATAAGCTTTTTTATATAGATATTTAAAGATCTGGGGTCTAACCCAACCAGTTTCTCTAATTCATCAACTTTACCGTGTTCAAGAAAGTCGTCCGGAACA
Organism: Seonamhaeicola maritimus; assembly: GCF_008056315.1. GTDB lineage: Bacteria > Bacteroidota > Bacteroidia > Flavobacteriales > Flavobacteriaceae > Seonamhaeicola > Seonamhaeicola maritimus. Next base: position 1,030,750 of record NZ_VRKQ01000010.1, read on the forward strand.
CCTAAAACTTTGATTGGGTTTTTATAGTTAAATTCCGCGGCAAATTCTAAAATGGCACTTCCGAAACCACCTTTAATGGTGCCGTCTTCAACGGTTATAATTGTGTTGTAATTTTTAAAAATTATGCGAAGTAATTTTTCATCTAAAGGTTTAACAAAACGCATGTCATAATGCGCAACGTCAAAGTCTTCAATTGCCTCGGTCACATTCTTAGATATTGCTCCAATACTTAAAACAGCTAAATTTTCACCTTCTTTAAGTTGAATGCCCGTTCCAATTTCTATTTTGCTGAAAGGTTGTTTCCAATCTAAAGTAATACCCCTTCCTCTTGGGTATCTTATGGCAATAGGGTTTTCTAAACCTAATTGAGCAGTGTACATAATATTACGTAGGTCAACCTCATTTCTTGGTGCAAAAATGATAAGGTTCGGTATACAACGTAAATAGGCTAAATCAAAAACTCCATGATGTGTAGCACCATCTTCACCAACTAAACCAGCACGATCTAAACAAAATACAACGGGTAATTTTTGTAATGCCACATCATGAATTACTTGATCATAGGCGCGTTGTAGAAAAGTAGAATAGATATTGCAAAAAGGGATTAAACCTTGAGTTGCCATACCTGCAGCTAATGTAACAGCATGCTGTTCTGCTATACCAACATCAAAAGCGCGTTCTGGAATTTCGTCCATCATAAATTTAAGCGAACTGCCAGTAGGCATAGCCGGAGTAATTCCAACTATATTATCGTTTTGTTTTGCTAACTCAACAATGGTATGTCCAAATACATCTTGATATTTGGGAGGTAATTCTGAGGTCGATTTGAAGATAATTTCACCTGTAGAAGAATCAAATTTTCCAGGAGCATGATATTTAACTTGATTTTCTTCGGCTTGTTTTAATCCCTTTCCTTTAGTGGTAATAATATGTAGTAATTTAGGGCCTTTAACAGTTTTTAATCGTTCTAATTCAGTGATAATTTTTTGAATATCATGACCGTCAATTGGACCTGAATAATCAATATTTAAAGCTTCAATAATATTATTTCGCCGTTGAGTTCCTTTTTTAACATTGGTTAGATATTGTTTTAAAGCACCTACGCTTGGGTCTATGCCAATGGCATTGTCATTTAGAATTACTAACAAATTAACATCAGTAACTCCTGCGTGGTTTAAGCCTTCAAAAGCCATTCCGCTGGCAATGGAAGCATCACCTATTACCGCGATATGATGTTTGTCTTCACCTTTTAATTTTGAAGCAATTGCCATTCCTAAAGCTGCAGAAATGGAGGTAGAGGAATGACCAACTCCAAAAGCGTCATATTCGCTTTCTTCACGTTTAGGGAAACCACTAATACCATCTAATTGTCTATTGGTATCAAAAATATTTTTTCGGTTGGTTAAAATTTTATGCCCGTATGCCTGATGACCAACATCCCAAATTAGTAAATCTTCAGGTGTTTTAAATACATAGTGTAAGGCTATAGTTAATTCAACTACACCTAAACTGGCGCCTAAATGACCTTCTTTTGAGGCTACAATATTAATAATAAACTCACGTAACTCTTTGGCGAGTTGAGGTAGTTCATCCTCCTTTAGAAGGCGTAATTCTTTAGGCGAATTTATATGTGTTAATAATTGCTTTTGCACCAAGCAAAAGTAAATGTTTTTACAAAGCAAAGGGAAATAGTCTATTAATTGTTTTTTGTTAATACATCACTCTTTCAGTAAAGAACTGAAGTAAAATGACCAATATGTTCAAACATTGAATAATAATTTACAACTCATTTTTCGTTAAGGGTATATGTTTGATGCAATAAATTAATTAATCGATATTTTATGAAAAAATCATTACACAAAACCATTGTATTTACCTTTTTAATTGGTGTTATTAGTCTAGTAAATGCTCAAAGAATTCTCCATACTTTTGAAAGACCAATTACAGATCCTGATCCTTTTTACGGATGGGATTCTGATTGGAGTACTACTTATGGTGTTATGACTATAGATGAGGTTAATGATAGAGCAATATGTACTTTTGAAAATAATGGGGCTGATTACATTAGGTTTTATTGGCGTACCTTAGTGCCAGGTGATAACATTTTAGATGTTTCAAATTACCCTATCCTTGCTATGAAAGGAGAAAGGCCTCCTGTTTATGCTAATTTTAGACTTATGACTTCAGGTGCTGACCCTCACCATAAACCAGGCACAGATGAAAACTCTATGCTTTTGTCAGGAACCACTGATGTATGGTATTGGGACATAAATGCCCTTATCGGATCAAATGTTGAATTAATAGGATTTAATTGTGTGGATACTGGTCAAGCTGACCCAATTTCTGTAATGAATGTTGATTTTATAGGAACTTTTGCTAGTGTTCAAGAATTAACGGATTATAATAATGGAACAATTACTCTAAGTAATAATGATAGTGAAATAAGTGAAAATAATTTAAAGTTGTTTCCTAACCCGACAAAGGATGTTGTGAATTTTGAGAATAGCACTAACGAAGTTATGACTATTAATGTTTATAATATTACAGGTAGAAAATTATTTTCTACAACTGAGCGTCAAATAGATATGTCTAGTTTAGCATCTGGCGTTTATTTATTTAAAATAGAAACAGAAACTGCTTCGGCTGTAAAAAGAGTAGTTAAACAATAGATATTTATCACTTTATAAAATTCAACTCCGATTCTAATTTAGAACCGGAGTTTTTATTTAATATAATAGACGAATTTGTATTTTAGCCATTATGATAGAACCTTTTGATGATACTTATTTTATGAAGAAGGCCCTACAAGAAGCGGAAACCGCTTTTGATAATGGTGAAATTCCGGTGGGAGCAGTTATTGTTATTGATAACAAGATTATAGCAAGAGGTCATAATCTAACAGAAACTTTAAACGATGTAACCGCACATGCCGAAATGCAAGCTATTACTGCTGCAGCTAATTTTTTAGGCGGAAAATATCTTCAAAAATGTACGTTGTATGTAACTCTGGAGCCTTGTCAAATGTGCGCTGGAGCTTTGTATTGGAGTCAAATTTCTAAAATAGTTTATGGTACTAGAGATTTAGAACGCGGTTGTATTAATTTGAAGACTAAACTGCATCCAAAAACGGTAATTGAAGGTGGTATTTTGGCAGATGAAGCCAGTGAATTGTTGAAACGCTTTTTTATAATGAAGCGTAATTTGAATTAGTGTTTTTTGTCTTCTTGAGATTCCCTCATCTTTTCTATATTTTCTTTGGTTAGCATATAATCTTTAAGATTTTTATCTTTCCATCTATAGTATGAAAACAAAGGAAATACTATAATAAACAAGCCCGCAACACCAAAACCAATCAGTTTTTGAGAATTTTCAGTTTGGTTTAAAAACCCAGTTAAAATCAAACCCACTGAAGCTAAAAAAAATATAAGAATTAAATATTTCATTACTGAGTAACATTAATTAATTGACGACGGTAAGCAGTAAGCAATTTAGATTTTGAAATATAACCATAGTACTTTCCATTTTTGATGACTGGTAAATTCCAAGCGCCACTAGTTTTAAATTTTTTCATAATATCATTCATGGAATCTTCTTCATAGATAATGATTCCAGCATCAGCATGCATTAAGCTATCTGCAGAAACTTTATCATATAAATCAGTGTTAAACATCATATGTCTTATGTCATCCAATCTAATTACTCCCAAAAATTCATGAGCTTCATTAACTACAGGGAAGTGATTTCTTGAGGATTTTGCCACGGCATTTTTTAAAATATCACCTAAAGTCATATCAGGTGTAAGAATTATAAAATTAGTTTCAATAACCTTGTCAATTTCCAGCATCATTAAAACATTCTGATCTTTATCATGAGTGATTAACTCACCACGTTCCGCAAGTTTAAGTGTGTATACTGAATGCGATACATAGTATTTTGTAATGGCGAATGAAATGGCAGATACTATCATTAGTGGTACAAACAGTTCATAGCCACCAGTAATTTCGGCAATTAAGAAAATAGCTGTTAAAGGGGCATGTAAAACCCCTGCCATTAAACCTGTCATACCAATTAGGGTGAAATTTGATTCAGATACGTCAAACCCAAAGCCAATGTTATTAATCACCTTGGCAAAGGCATTTCCTAAGGCGCTTCCCATTACTAAAGTTGGAATAAATACACCGCCAACACCACCAGCTCCAAACGTTGTGGTCATGGCAATAGCCTTAAATAAAGAAATACCAAAAAGAAGACCAATAACTATCCAAATATTATCTAAATTAAAATTAAAAGGAGTAGTCCCAATAGCCGCTATGTGGTCTCCCTTAAGTAAATTATTCATAATGCCATAACCCTCACCATAAAGGGGTGGAATTATATATAACATAGTACCTATAGCTAGTCCTCCAATTAAAAGGCGTTTTGCTCTACTTTCAAATCTTTTGAAGAAATTGGTAATACCAAAAAATACTTTTGAAAAGTAAACAGACATATGCCCCGTTACTAATCCAAGTACAATATAAAAGCCTATGTCATTAATTTCAAACTTATCTAATAGCTCAAAACGAAGTAACACGTCAGTCCCCAAAAAGAAGTAGGAGGTAACTACTGCTGAAACGGATGCCAAAAGTAAGGGTACTAATGATGCGAAAGCAATATCTAAACTAAAAATCTCTATGGCGAATATAATAGCGGCAATGGGCGCTTTGAACATGGAAGCCATAGCTCCGGCAGCCGCACAACCTATTAAAAGCATACGAGTTTTTGTGTTCATATGAAATAAACGCGCAGCATTGGATCCTAATGCAGAACCAATACTTACTGCTGGACCTTGTAACCCGACAGAACCACCAAAACCTACTGTTAATGGCGCTGTAATTAATCCAGCATAAATGTTATATCTTGGAATAATTCCGTTAAGTTTAGATATGGCATGTAGTGTTGTTGAAATACCATGGCCGATATGTTTTTTTAACCATGTTTGTTTAATGACATAAACCAAAAAGAGCCCAATTATAGGCAACACAAAATAGAGCGTACTCTGGTAGTCTTTAAAAATATAGAGGTTAAAAAAATGACGAATATAATGCGAGAGGTTTTTAAGGAGTACAGTTCCTATTCCTGCCAAAAAACCAACCAAAACACTAAGAATATACACAAACTGACGTTCTGAAATATGCTTATATTTCCAGATTAAAAATTTGCGTAATATACTTTTAGCGTTAAAAGGCATTTTTAAAATTAATAATAAATCCTGCACGTAGCAGGATTTATTAAGTTATGATTTTATGTTAAGTTTTAAACTTAATTCTTTCAGTTGTTCATCATCGATAGGAGCCGGAGCATCTATCATAACATCTCGTCCAGAGTTGTTTTTAGGGAATGCTATGAAATCTCTAATTGTTTCTTGTCCTCCTAAAATTGCAACCAATCTATCTAAGCCAAAAGCTAAACCACCATGCGGCGGTGCTCCATATTGAAAAGCATCCATTAAGAAGCCAAATTGTGCTTTAGCTTCTACTTCTGTGAACCCTAAATAATCAAACATTAAAGATTGCGTTTCTTTATCATGAATTCTAATAGATCCACCACCAATTTCATTTCCATTTAATACTAAATCGTACGCATTGGCTTTTACGGCTCCTGGATCTGTTTTTAATAATTCTATTTGTCCAGGTTTAGGTGATGTGAAAGGGTGATGCATAGCATGATAGCGTTCTGTTTCTTCATCCCATTCTAATAAAGGAAAGTCCATTACCCAAAGTGGCGCAAATTCATTTGGTTTGCGTAAACCTAAACGTTCTGCTAATTCCATACGTAAAGCACTTAATTGTGCTCTTACTTTACTAGTATCTCCTGAAAGCACACAAATTAAATCACCTGCATTCGCGCCCGTAGCTTCAGCCCATTTTGATAAATCTTCTTGATCATAGAATTTATCTACGGATGATTTATATGTGCCGTCTTCATTACAACGGCAATAAACCATTCCTAAGGCACCTACTTGAGGGCGTTTTACCCAACTAGTAAGTTTGTCAATTTCTTTACGAGTATAACTATTACCACCAGGAACTGCTATTCCAACAACCAATTCAGCCGAATTAAATACATTGAAATCTTTATGTTGGGCAACTTCATTTAATTCGCCAAATTCCATCCCAAAACGGATGTCTGGTTTATCATTTCCATATAACCGAATGGCATCATCGTATAAAATTCTAGGAAATTTTTCTACCTCAACTCCGTTCACTTCTTTTAATAAATGACGCGTTAATCCTTCAAAAGCATTTAAAATATCTTCTTGTTCAATAAAGGCCATTTCACAGTCAATCTGAGTGAATTCAGGCTGTCTATCGGCACGTAAATCTTCGTCTCTAAAACATTTTACAATCTGGAAATATTTATCCATACCACCAACCATAAGCAATTGCTTAAAAGTTTGAGGTGATTGTGGTAAGGCATAAAATTCACCTTCGTTCATTCTTGAAGGCACTACAAAATCTCGTGCTCCTTCTGGAGTGGACTTAATCAAATAAGGCGTTTCAACTTCAATAAAATCTTCGTTGGATAAATAGTTACGAACTTCCTGAGTTACTTTATGTCTAAAAATCAAGTTTTCTTTAACAGGGTTACGACGAATATCCAAATAACGATATTTCATACGTAATTCCTCACCACCATCAGTTTCATCTTCAATAGTAAAAGGAGGCAGAATAGCTTGGTTAAGAATGTTTAATTCTGTAACCAAAATTTCTATATCTCCAGTTGCGATGTTTGGGTTTTTAGAAGCACGCTCAATAACAGTTCCCTTAACTTGAATAACAAACTCACGTCCTAAATTTTGGGCTTGCCTCATCATATCTTTTGAAGTACGCTCTTCATCAAAAACCAATTGGGTAATTCCGTATCTATCTCTTAGGTCTACCCAAACAATAAATCCTTTATCACGTGACTTTTGAACCCAACCTGCTAGGGTAACTTCTTCATTTATATTTGTGGCCCTTAATTCACCACAATTATGACTTCTGTACATGTTGTAAAAATTGAAGTGCAAATTTAGTGAAATACGCTGTAGTATATATTTTTTGAGATGTTTTTTTCTTATCCATCAAGGGTTTAGCTAAAAACCAACTATTTATCAATATATCAAATATGCTGACTAAAAATTGTCAAATACAAAATTAATAGACTAAAAACATGGTAAATTGATAAATTATTGAGATATTGTTATCGACTAATTCTAAAAATTATACATTATGAGTAAAGTGCAACATCTAAAAATGTGCTTATTCGTACTGCTACTTTCTCCTGTGATAATTTTTGCACAAGGCAAAATTACGGGGACAGTAACAGACGGAACAAACAATCTTCCTTTGCCTGGGGCAAATGTGTTTGTTAAAGGAACTACAACTGGAACAACCTCTGATTTTGATGGGAATTTTAGTTTAAATGTGAACAGTTTTCCAACTACTTTGGTGTTTTCGTCCTTAGGGTATGAGACTCTTGAAAGAGTTGTAAACTCGGCAGGAGCTGTTAATGTCACATTACAAGAATCAGCTACTTCACTTGAAGAAGTTGTTATAACAGGTTTAGCAAGTTCAACAAAGAGAGCAAATTTAGCAAACACAGTAGCATCAATTTCTGCAGGAGATCTTACAGGGGTCACTGCTCAATCTGAGTTTGGGAGTTCGCTTTCTGGAAAATTTACTGGTGCGGAAATCAAGGCTAATTCTGGGGCACCTGGTGGAGGTATCTCAATGAGACTTAGAGGGGTAACTTCTATTTTTGGTAATCAGCAACCGCTTTTCATTGTTGATGGAGTTTATGTAGATAACTCTTCAATAGGTTTAGGTAATAATGTGGTTAGTGAAGCTTCTGGAGGAGGGAATACATCTTCTACTCAGGATGATGCTTCTAACAGAATTGCTGATATTGATCCAGAGGATATTGAAAGTGTAGAAATACTTAAAGGAGCATCTGCAGCTGCCATCTACGGTTCACGGGCAGCGGCTGGAGTTGTTTTGATTAAAACAAAAAGAGGAAAAAAGGGAAAACCTAAAGTTACTTTTTCTCAAACAGTTGGTTTAAGAAGTCCTACTCAATTATTAGGTTTAAGAGATTGGGACGCTAGTGAGATTACGGCAGCTGGTGGAGACCCAAATGCACCGTTAAGAGATTATGAAGCAGAAATTTTTGATCATACTAGAGTGTCTTCTACAACTAGATTTACTACTTCTGGGGCTAACGATAAAACAGATTATTTCTTTGGTGTAACTCACAAGAATGAACCTGGATTAGTTGATAATACGGGTTATAAGAAGAGTTCTCTTAGGTTAAATATAGGACAAAAATTTAATGATTGGTTAGATTTGTATATTACTTCTAACTATATCAATTCTGATGCTGACAGAGGTTTCTTTAATAATGGTAACGCAAATAGAACCATAGGTTATGCGTTAGCATTCACTAACCCTTGGGAGGATCTTTCGCCTGTTGATGGTATTTACCCTTCAGGGGGAGCAGGTTCAAATGCTTTAGAAACGGTAGCCTTAACCACTAATGAAGAAAAAGTAAATCGTTTTATAGCTAGTGCAACCACTAATATTAGATTATTGGATACTGAAAACCAACAATTAAAATTAGTTTTACAAGGAGGGTTTGATCAATATACTTTACGTACGAGAAGTATATTCCCACAGGCCTTATCATACTTTAGATCACCAACTTCTTTAAGAGGTGTAGCTATACAGGGTACGACGGTTAATACTAACTACCAATTATCTTCTTTCTTAGTTCATAATTTGAATTTAGATAATGGCCTTAGTTTTACTACGCAATTAGGTAACTTCTTGCAAGATTTTGATAGAAATACCGTTGTTACTGTTGCAACAGGGTTGAATGGTTCCCAAACAAATTTAGATCAATCTACAAATGTTTCAACAGACCAGAATATCATCCCTCAACAGGATACCGGATTTTTTGGTCAAACTGAGATAAACTTTGAAGATAAAATTATTGGAACTGTTGGTATAAGGGCAGATAAATCTACTAATAATGGAGATTCTAGTAAGTTTTATTACTATCCTAAAGCTAATTTGGCTCTTAATCTTCATAAGTTTGATTTTTGGAATATTGATGCATTTAGCTATTTTAAGCCTAGAGTTGCTTATGGTGAAGCAGGAAGTTTTTCTAATTTCCGTGACAGGTTTACCGTATTTGATGGAGAGTTAATTGGAGGAAACTCTGGATTATCACCAAATGCATTGTTAGGTAATAGTGATGTTGGTCCTGAGCGTCAAAAGGAGCTGGAATATGGGCTTGATTTTGGGTTACTGGATAATAGAATAAATGTTGAGTTTACTATTTATAACAAAAGTGTTGAAGATGTTTTATTGGAGGTTGATTATCCAACATCTTCTGGTTTCACTACTAAAATTCAAAATGCGGCTGAACTCGAAAATAAGGGAGTTGAAATAGGAATTAGTGCTAACATTATTGATAGTGGAGAATTGACATGGGATACAAACTTTAGATGGTGGAAAAACAAATCTGAGGTAACTAGATTGGATGTTCCAAGTTTTACTGAGGGAGGTTTTGCAGCATCATTAGGAACCTTTTTAATTCAGGAAGGGAAAAGTGTCACTCAAATAGTGGGTACTTATGATGCAACGGCTTATTCAGCGGCTGAAATTGCCGAGCGAGATCCGGAAGGTGATGGTTTCTTTGTATATGGCAATGCAGAACCAGATTTCCAATTGTCATGGTCTAATCAAATAAGCTATAAAGATTTTGATTTGTCTTTTTTATGGCACTGGAAAAAAGGAGGTGAAAATATCAACCTTACTACTTTATTATATGATTTAGCAGGAACCACTTGGGATTATGATGATACAGGTTTAGACCCCTCTGGAACTTTAACAAATGGACCATATAGAGCAAGTCAAGCTTTTGTTAATCCCGATCCAGTTATTGAGGATTCCGGTTATTTAAGACTACGTGAGATAGGGCTTTATTATACTTTGCCAGAAGGATTGATAAAATATGCTAGCAAAGTAAGAGTGGGCTTATCAGGAAGAAACTTAATTAATATTTTCGATTATAATAGTTATGATCCTGAAGTGTCAAACTTTGGAAATAATGAATTAGGTAATAATGTAGAGGTAACTCCTTACCCTGCATCCAAGTTTATTAACTTTCATTTAAACGTTAACTTCTAAAAAAAATATTATGAAAAATATATTAATAAAAAGCATTTTATTATTTGCGGCATTAACGTTTACATGTTGCGAATTGGATGAGGTTACTAACCCTAATGCAGCAACTGTTGATAGTGTTCAGAATGGAGCTTCACAGGCAGATATTCAATTACTGGCGGTTGGTTTAGAGGCTGTAATGAGAAATGATTTAGAGTATCATTATGATACAGTAAGCATTTTAGGGAGAGATTATTATGATTTAACAGGCGTTGATCCAAGATATACTGGAGAAATGTTGAAAGGTCCTCTTGATAGTAATGGATTTTTAACTACAAGGTCTTATGCGGCATGGTATAAAATTGTTAAGTCTGCGAATATTTTGATTGAAGCAGTTGAAAACTCTGAAGCTGGGTTCTCAGATCAGGTTAAAAACAGTTATTATGGTTATGCGAAAACATTAAAAGCTTATGCTTTATTGATGTTATCTAGTCGTCAGTATACTAACGGGATTCGTTTAGACGTTGCTGATCCTAATAACCTTGGGCCAAATGTTGGTTATAGTGAAGCATTAACAGGTGTTAGAAGTATGTTGGATACTGCTGCTTCTGAACTTTCTAGTGGAGGGAGTAGTTTTGATTTCTCAATAAGCACAGGTTTTACAGGGTTTGATACACCGGCTACTTTTAGACAATTTAATAGAGCTTTAGCAGCTAGAGTTGCTTTATATCAAGATGACATGTCTGGAGTGCTCTCTGAATTGGCAGGTTCATTTTTTGATATTAGCGGTAATTTATGGACTGGACCAGCACATATTTTTGGAGCTACTGGAAATGATATTTTAAATGCACAGTTTCATGTGCTTGACCAATCGGGTGAGGAATTTATGATTCATGATTCCTGGATGAATGATGCTGAAGCGGGTGATAGTAGAGTTACGGCTAAATCATTTATGTTAACAGGAGGAACAACTACTTTTGATGGGCTTTCTGCAGATTATCAGGTTGCTCTTTATAAAAGTAATGTAGATCCGGTTTATTTAATTAGAAATGAAGAATTAGTTTTAATGTATGCAGAAGCTCAAATAGGGACTAATAATACGGAAGCAATAACCGCAATAAATACTGTTAGGAATGCGGCAGGATTAGCTGATTATGCTGGAGCTACAGATAATGCATCTCTTTTAGACGAAGTTTTAAACCAAAGACGTTATTCATTGTTTGCAGAAGGCCATCGTTGGGTTGATTTGAGACGTTTAGGAAGATTAAATGAGATACCTTTGGATAGATCAGGTGATAATGTTATTGATGCCTTCCCAACTCCTTTTACTGAAACTGGGGCTAATTAATAGGTAAACGAAATAATATTAAAAAATTATTAAAGAAAAAACCTCTTGAAGTTAAATTCAAGAGGTTTTTTGATTACTAAAAAAATGAAAAGAGCTGCAATAAATACGGCTCTCTTCTGCTATTAATTGAATTAGTCACCAATTAAAATATTATTTAAGCTTCTTCAAAAATATTTTCCGTTTTAGTTTATTCACTAAAAAGAATAATACAGGAACTATTATTAAGGTTAAGAATGTGGCAAATAATAACCCAAAAATTACTGTCCAAGATAAAGGCCCCCAAAATACTTTGTTATCTCCACCCATATAAATGTTTGGATTGAAATTATTGAATAGTGAAAAGAAATCAATATTAAACCCTATAGCTAATGGAATTAATCCGAAAACGGTCGTAATTGCTGTTAATAATACAGGTCTTAAACGCGCTCTACCGCCTTTTATAATAGCTTCTTTAATATCTTCAACAGGTAAACGTTCTGTAACATCAACTCCCTCCATTGTGGCACGTTTTCTATCTATAAGTAACTGTGTATAATCAAGTAAAACAACACCATTATTAACTACAATTCCTGCTAATGAAATAATTCCCATCATGGTCATCATAATTACAAAAGACCACCCTGTGAATACCAAACCTAAAAATACACCAGCAAAACTTAAAAAGATGGCTGCCATAATAATTGAAGGTTTAGAAATTGAGCCAAACTGGAAAATCAAAATAAGCATAATTAAACCTAAACCAATTAAAAGAGCTTTATTTAAGAAAGCTTGTTCTTTTGCTTGTTCTTCTAATTGTCCAGTATAATCTACTTTAATATCACTTGGAAGTTCACCATAAGTATTGTTATAAGATTCCATTTCTGCTTTAATTTGATCAACCACAACATTAGCATCTATAAACCCAGGCGCTAAGGCTGAATAGACGGTTACCACACGTTTATAATCTCGATGCTTTATAGAGCTAAATGAAGATGTATTTACTTGTCTTGCCACTGCAGAAATTGGGACTTCTTTTATCTGCCCACTAGCTTGGTCTCTAAAAATGATATTTTGATTAAAAAGTGCACTTGTGTTATATCTTAAATCTTCATTAAATCGAACATTAATATCATAATCTTCGCCCTCCTTTTTGTAAACACCTGCTTTTGCACCAAAAATTGAATTACGTAATTGCTGACCTACTTGACCTGCAGAGACTCCTAGTTCCCCTGCTTTTTCTCTGTCAATATCAACCCTAGTAACAGGCTTACCTCTATTTACATCAATTTTCAATTGGTCAATACCTGGCACATTTTTGCTATCAATAAATTTCTTAATGTTTTCTGCAACACTAATTAATTCATCATAGTCTTGACCTTCAATTTCAATATTAATTGGGTAACCTGCTGGTGGGCCTACTGGGTCTTTTTCTACCGATACTGAAACACCAGGATAGATACCTTTTAAAGCATTTTGAATGTCTTTACGTAATTCTTCACTATCTATAATATTATTGTCTGCATCTCTTCTAAATTTAAACTCACGCATAGTAGCTGTGATTTTACTTCTATTTGGCATTTCTGCAGCTGAACCTCCATCAGTAAATGGATTACCAGCTCCTTCACCCACCTGGGACACAACAGATTCTACCAAGAAATTCTTGCTGTCATCATTAGAGTTTGAATATTTATCACTTCGTATAACTTCATAAACACGATTTTCAATACTCTTTGTAATTTCATTGGTTTTTTCAATGGCAGTTCCTTCAGGATATTCTATATACACCATAATTTGTTTAGGTGTATTGTCCGGAAAAAACTCAATATTTGTTCTTTTCTGGTCTACAGATATACCAAAGGCCACAAATGAAATAATGAGGATAAAAATAGTTGCACCAATATAGACATAAGGCATTCTTCCTTTTAAGGCATTTCTTAAGCGCCTTTCGTACCAGTTTTCTAGACGGGGTAAGAATTGGTCTTTAAAAGTATAAGTTAAGTTTTTAATAATGTATTTGTAACCCCAAAGTAATGCTGCACTAAAAATGAGTAAAGAACCTAAGCCGCGGAGCCTGCCTCCAACAAAATATATTAACAATCCTAAAACAACTAAAACAACAGTGGTTTTTATTAAACTCTTTATTGGCATGGTTTCCTCTTCAAGTTTCATGAACTGTGATACCATAACAGAGTTTATAAACACCGCAACAAATAACGAAGATCCTAAAACTATAGATAGGGTAATTGGAAAATAAATCATAAATTCTCCCATCATTCCTGGCCACATTCCTAAAGGAATAAATGCTGCTACTGTTGTTAAGGTTGAGATAATAATTGGCATTGCAATTTCACCAATACCCTTTTTGGCAGCTTCAATTCTACTCATCCCTTCTTCTTCCATCAAACGATACACGTTTTCTACCAGTACAATACCGTTATCAACTAACATTCCTAGACCCATAATTAAACCAAAAAGAATCATGGTATTCATGGTATAGCCTAATAGTTGTACAATCATAAATGCCATTACCATTGACATTGGAATTGCAAAACCAACAAAGAGGGCGTTTCTAAACCCAAGGAAAAACATTAAAACTGTGGTTACTAGAATTATACCAAAAATGATGTTGTTTACTAAATCGTCAACTTGATTTAAGGTGATTTGAGACTGATCATTGGCAGCCGTTATTTTTATATCTTTTGGTATATGATTGGTTTCTTGCGAATTTTCTATGATTTTGTAAATGGCTTCTGCAGCGGCAACCATATTTTTACCAGATCGTTTTTTTACGTCTAGCATAACTACATTCTTACCAAAGTCTCTAGCAAAAGTGGTGTGGTCTTCATCAATAAAAGAAACCGTTGCAACATCTCGCAAATACACAGCCCCCTTGTCTGACTTTACTACAAAATTTTCTAATTGTCTTGGGTTATCTATTTCGCCAATAACGCGTACAGTTCTTCGTTGGCCACTTGCTATAAGGTTTCCACCACTCATAGTCATGTTGCCATTTTGAATAGCAGAAATGATATCGTTAAAGCTTACTTTTGCAGCCATCATTTTGTATATGTCTACAGCTATTTCAACTTCTTTTTCTTGAGCACCACGAATATCTGCAGCTTTAATTTCTTCTAAATCTTCAATTTCATCTTGAAGAATTTCTGCAAATTCTTTAAGTTTATCAACTGGATAATCTCCGGTTATATTGATATTTAGAATTGGTAATTCTTCTGATAAATTAAGGTCAAAGACATTTGGTTCTACTTTGGCACCATTAAACGTTGGCCAATCTTCAGAAGCTTTTTCACTATCAACTTCATCTTTTACCTTTTGTCTTGCTGTTTCAACAGTAATGTTTTCATCAAACTCAACTATTATCATTCCATAGTCTTCTTGAGATGTTGAAAGGACCTCAGTAACATTACTAATATTTTTCACTCTATCTTCGAGCGGATCTACAATTAGCTTTTCAATATCTTCGGCAGTATTACCAGGATAAGGTGTGCTAATATATATTTTGGTTTCTTTTACTTCTGGAAAACTTTCGCGCGGTAAGCTAAAGTAAGCCGAAATCCCCATAAACAAGAAGATAGCTACTATAACATAAATAACAGTTTTGTTATTTATTGCCCAAGATGAAGGTTTGAATTCTTTATATAGTTTACTCATTTGTTTTTAGTTTGAAATTTCAACTTCTTGCTCGTCTTGTACACTTCTGGCACCTTCTTTAATCACAAAGTTGCCTGCTTCTAAACCTGTTAATACTTCAATAAAATCGCCTTGAGTTTTGCCGGTAGTAATAATGGTTTTTTTAGCTTTCCCCACTTTATTGTCATTAACGCCATCTACTATAAACACATATTGTTCTCCAATGCTGTTTTCTGAAATGATACTTTGAGGAATTAATATGGCTTTAGAATTTGTATAATCATTAATTTTAAGTTTTCCAGTTAAATTAGGTTTAATGTCACCATCAATATTTGGAACACCTACTTCAATTTTAAAAGCTCTGTTATTAGGATTAATGAAATGCCCAACTTGACGAATTGAATTTTGAATAGTTTTACCCAAAGCAGGAAAACTAACCTCAACCGTTTTGCCTTTAGTTACATTTGGTAAATGGCTTTCTGGAACTTCTGCTTCAATGTACATATTGTTTAAATTCACAATTCTTAATAAAGCTGACTGCCCCGGAGCTACAACACTACCTTCGTCAGAAATCACATCATCAATAATTCCTGAAAAAGGGGCTTTCACAAAAGTTTTTCCTAATTGAGATTCTAATTGTCTTACCGCATCTTGAGTGGCTTTAAATGTTGTTTCTGCTTGTAAAAACTGAATTTCAGAGCCAATTTTTTGATCCCAAAGACGTTTTTGACGTTCATAAGTTGTTTTGGCTAAAGCCGCTTGTGTTTTAGCCTGGGATAATTGCATGCTTAACCCACCGTCATCTATTTTTGCCAAGGTTTGTCCTTTATTTACCTTTTGCCCTTCCTTTACATAAACACGTGTTAATGTTCCAGAGAACTCAGGATATAATACAATATTTTGTTTAGTTTTTACATTACCCTGAATTTCTAAAAAATGATTAAAAGCCTCTTCTTTAATGGTTAAAGTTGTAATTAGAGGTAAAACTTTTTTACCGCTAAGTTTATCTAATTCAGCTTCAATTTTAGCTAAATTGCCTGATATTTCTTTTTGTTGTTTTTTTAATTCACTTCGTTTAGCTTCTATTTTTGTGATGTCTTTTGAAGCTATAATATCGTCAATAGATTTGTTTTTATCTCCACCACAAGATGTTAGTAATATGGCGCTTAATAATGTTAAATAAATATATTTCATGATGGATTATTGTTTAAGGTTTAATAAGTTTTGAAGAGCTGCTTTTTTATTTATTACATCAATAATAGCTTGTAAGTATTCTTGTTGACTACTATATAATTGTGTTTGAGCTTGTCTTAGGTCGAAACTACTGGCTATTCCTTCTCTATACTTTATATTGTTTTTCTTTTCTATTTTTTCGGCCAAAGCCAGATTTTTTTGTTTGTTGTCATATGTATCTATAGCTAATTGATATTCATTCTTGGCATTTTTGAATTCTATTGACAATTGATTTTCTGTATCAACAAGATTGTTTTTCGCAATGTCCCATTGGATTTTGGCTCGTTCTCTTTTAGCCTTACCGCCAAATGAACTAAAGATTGGAACGGTTAATTTAAATCCGCCTACGGCAGTGAATAACCAGTCTTGCTCACCATTAAAATAGTTGGAGGCGGAATCACTGTAACCTAAATAACTAGAGGAAAGAAAGGCATTAAGTTTTGGAAGTTGTTCAGATTTTTCCAATTTATATTCCAGTCTCTTGCTTTCTACATCGTTAACAGCAATTTTATAATCGATGTTGTTTGAGACTTCATGAGTGTCACCAATTAAGTTTAACGAGATATTTTCCAAGATCAAAGACTCTAATGTATCTTTTAGTTCAATAGTATTTAATTGGTCAATACCAAGTAGAATTTTCAAAACACCTTTTGAAAGGTCATGAAGTGTTTCTAGGCTTCTTAAATTATTTTCTAAACTAGAAAGTGTTAATTGTAATTGTTCAACATCTTCTTCTTCGGTTAGCCCGTTTTCAAATATCTTTTGAGTTTCTTTTAAATTTTCAGCCAACACTTTAATGTTGTTTTTGGTAATGCCTATACTTTCTTTAGTTAGTAAAGCATTATTATAGGCGCTAACCACATTAGTTTCAATTTCGTTTACCGTTTTGTTTTTTGCATTTTCTGAAATCTCTAAAAACACTTTGTTAGCTTGAAGTCCTACAATATAACCGCCATCAAAAAGTAACTGATTTAAGGTAACACTAGGTGTTAAATTATGCTTTGGAAACAAAAACCGGAATGGGTTGTCTTCCTCAAACATTTCAATATCTAAAGGTCTTTTAATATTAATTGAGTAATCTACCGCTCCACTAATTTGAGGTAACCCTCTAGCTGTTGTTTCCCATACCTGTTGTTGTGCAGCTAGAATATTTAAATCTGCATTTTTAATATTTCTATTGTTTTCTAGAGCATACTCTATGGCTTCTTGCAACGAGAAACTATGATTTTCTTGTGAAAAAAGTGTGAGACTGCTAAGTAAACTAAAAAATATGATTAGTCTATTTTTCATTTTTTATGATTGATTTGATTTTATAAACTTGTTTAAAATTTGAAGTCCTTTTTCTGTTACAATGGCTCTGAGATGATATTCTAAATAGCTTTCCATGAGGTATTCCATATCATAGATATCTAAAGGAAAAAAGGTTTCGTCTTTAATACCCATCAATCCATTAAAATACATTCTGGAAATAAAATCTACATTAATGGTATCTCTGAATAGATTGGTATCAACGCCGTTTTGTAAACTGTCTTTTACAGATTCATGCATTTTCTCGAATTGTTTAACTCGAAGTTGATTATATATTTGAGGGTAGTATTTTTTTAATTGAAATTGTGGAGATGATTTCTCACTTTTCAGATATTGTAATACAAACATTTTTATGTCGTAAAGCTCCTCAATAGGGTTGACGGAAGTATTACAAATTCCGTCTATACCTTCGCATACATTCTCAAAAACGGCAAAGGTTACAGCTTCTACTAATTTTGTTTTGTTGGCAAAATGGACGTAAATGGTTTTTTTTGATATAGCCATTTCGTTAGCTATGTCATCCATTGTCACACTTTTAAATCCAAAGTTTAAAAACAATTCTGTTGCTTTATGTATAATTTTTTCTCTCATAATGGAGTGCAAATATAGGCTGGAAACTTTAAAAACCAATAAAGTTTCCAAAGTTTTACTTTTTTTTAACACTAAGTTTGCATTAATGCTTTTTAATAAATTGAATTGATTTATTTTTGCTCAATGCTATCCATAGAAAAATACCAAGAGGAGTTTCTGTCTTTCTTAGAAGACTACACCGTAGTTAAAGAACCTAAAGGACTATATAATCCTATTCAGTACATTTTGAGTTTAGGAGGAAAGCGTCTCCGCCCAGTTTTAACTCTTATGACTGCCGATATTTTTGGAGGTAATTATAAAGACGCTCTAAATGCGGCTCTAAGTGTTGAGGTATTTCATAACTTTTCATTGGTTCATGATGATATTATGGACGATGCACCATTGAGAAGAGGCGAAGCAACTGTTCATGAAAAATGGGATATAAATACGGGAATTCTTTCTGGTGATGCCATGTTGATTATGGCGTATCAGTTATTTGAAAACTATAATGCTGAGGCATTTCAAGCTTTAGCAAAGTTATTCAGTAAAACGGCTATTGAGGTTTGTGAAGGTCAACAGTACGATGTAGATTTTGAAACTAGGATTGACGTTACTATTCCTGAGTATTTAAAAATGATTGAATACAAAACTTCTGTTTTAGTTGCTGCAGCAATGAAAATGGGAGCTATAGTTGCAAGAGCTACAGACAAAGACCAGAATAGTATTTATGAGTTTGGAAGAAACTTGGGTATTGCATTTCAATTGCAAGATGATTATTTAGATGCTTTTGGTGATCCTAAATCCTTTGGTAAACAAGTTGGAGGGGATATTATTGAAAATAAAAAAACCTATTTATATCTCAAGGCTCTTGAATTTTCTTCTGTACAAGAACAAGAGCGTTTGGAAAACTTGTACACCTTAGAGACTGATAAAAACGAAGAGAAGATATTTGTAGTTAAAGAACTATTTAAATCTACAGGTGCCGCAGAGGCTACCAAACAAGCCGTTAAAGATTATACTAATAAGGCGTTTTCCGTTTTAGAATCTTTAGATGTTTCTGAAGAGAGAAAACAACTGTTAAAAGATTTTGGAACCGGTTTAATGAGCAGAACTGTATAATGCAACTCCCCACAACTTTTGATAGTTTAGTTGAAGAGGCTAACAATTTAGATTTGTACAAGAAACTAATACTTCAGCTAAATAAAGACTTCCTTTTAGCTAATATAGATTTAGATTTTCATGAAGATATTTTGCCTTCTAGTTTAAAGTTATTGTTGCATGAAATTATCTACAAGCTCATTCAAGAAAAGTTTGCGGAATACCTTAATTTACTCTACATCATTGATGTTTCTGAAAAAGCGGTTAAATCTTTGCAAGGAGATGATACACTTAAGCTAGCTGAAGAGGTGTCATTTTTAATATTAAGGCGCGAATGGCAGAAAGTCTGGTTTCGCAATTGCTATTAACCGTTCTATATAATAACACCTCTATTTAGCTAGGGCTATAAAAAGCTTAGTTCTAGTTGTTTTGCTTTTGTGTGTAAAATATTGTTTTCTAAATGAATATGCTGATGTAAATCTTGTTCAAATTCTTCCAGTTTTGCATAAAGCGCTCTAAAAGTATTACATGCACTTTCAGGTGGCGTATAATTATTTGTTAAATCAGCAATGGTTTTGAAAATATCTCCTGCAGATTCATGTTCTTCTTCCATCATATGGATTGGATTTTTCACTGTTCCAAATGAAGGGGTTTCCAGTTGAGCACCTTCTGATTTAAGCTTTAATAACTTCTTAATATAAGGAAACAAGACAAGTTCTTCTTTCTTTAAATGAGCCGCTAATTCATTGGCAACTTCAGTAAAAAGTTGATTGATTTTAACTACTTCTGTATAATGATGCCCATGTACCTCAGCCACTCTGTTAGAATATTGAAGAATTAAAGGAATAGACTCTTCAACATAGGTATGGTGTATGTTTATAATGTGGTCAATTAAGAAATCAAGGTTCCATGAGTTATAATCATATGCTTTTGGAGCATCGTCAACTTGTAATAGTTCATTTTTAAGAATCTCATAATCTAATGCTTTTCTCTCACAAGCTTTTTCTATGGTTATACCACCACCACAGCAAAAGTCAATGCCATGTTTTTTAAAAACATGAGCCGTTTTAATGTTTTCCGCAACAACTTCAGCAACCGTTTTATTTTCTATTAAGTTCATAGTCTTTTTTAATAAAAGGATATTATTGTCTTTTATATGATAATTCAAAAATATAGATTTGACAAACCAAAAAACATGACTTTTGTTAGGCTTTGTTTTCTGCTAAAAATCCTTTTTTCTAGACTTTTTAACTATTCTAAATATTGGTAAAATAACCCAAATAGCAAGTGCAATAAAGGAGATTATTAATCCGTAGTTAGTGCCAAAAAACTTTTTAAAAATGGCTCCGGTATATCCTAATAAGGCAGAAATATCTAGCTTAAGAAGGATTAGTGTTCTAGACAAATCAATAGGGTTTAGCATGGTGCCAACTAATGATAATTTGTCTAAGGGGTAGTCTTCAAAAATAATTAATGACATTAAAAAGATACCATCATAAATAATAGCCAAGAATAACCATAACAGTATGGCGTAACCAAATCCTTTGATTTTATTTTCGTTTGATAAGGCAATATTAAAAGCTAGAGCTGTGAATATAAATGTAAGGAAAGCACCTGTAATTAGGAGTAAAGAAAAATCCCAAATGGCTGATGATTTGAACAGTCCGTATAAGATAAAAGGAATGCCCAATCCTAAAATTAAACTCATGGAAAGAGATATGGCAACACCTAAGTACTGACCAAGAAAAATAGAGGAGCGTTTTAATGGTTGTGCTAATAATAACTCGGTAAATTCTTTTGAGTTATAATAGTACATAACACCAAAAATGGTTCCTATTAATGGTACTAATACAATGATAACATTCATTAAAGTGATAACTGCTTTTGAAAGATCATTATTAAGAAATAATAAGACAATGCCTAACAATAAATAGAATGCTAGATACACGTAACTCCAACGGCTTCGCATTAAATCGTAAAAACTATATTTTAATATTTTAAGCATGATTATTAGTTAAAATTGACGCAATGGCATGTTCGAAATCTGGTTGATTGGTTTTGGTTTTTAATTCTGAAATACTGCCCTTAAAATAAATTTTGCCCTCTAATAAAAACACAATCTCATCTGACACTTCTTCAACAAAACTCATAATATGAGATGTAATAATGATGGTTTTCCCATTAGCTTTTTCAGTTTGTATTAACTCTTTTAACCTTATTAAAGAAATAGGGTCTAAGCCTGTTGTTGGCTCGTCTAAAATGATTAGTGGGCTGTCAAACATAAACGCCAGAACTATATTTACTTTTTGCTTGGTGCCACCAGATAGGTTTCCTAATTTTTTATCTAAAAAAGGTTCTAGAGTAAATACTTCTATTAAATGTTTATCAGCTTCGGTATTCCCACGTAAATCCTTAATCATTTTTATCAATTCCTTGACTTTAAGGTTGTTTGGAAAGTTGGCTATTTGTGGTAAATAATCAATTTTATGTCTATATTTAGAATTATTTTTTATGTTTTCTCCTAACACAGAAATGTCTCCTTTATTAGGAATTACCATTCCTAAAATGGATTTAATGAGGGTTGTTTTTCCAGAGCCATTGGGTCCTAATACTGCAAAAATGCCGCCTTCATTAATGGTTAAATCAACGCCACTTAAAACCACATTTTTATTGAACTTTTTATGTAGATTTTGAATACTTACCATATGATTCTTTTTGTTAATGGGTTGTTGTCTAAAAGATTGTCTGGTGTAAAAACAGGCGACACTTTTTCAGAAAAATCAATAATATCTATAAATAAGCTTCGTAGTAAAATGATAGTTTCAGGGGTTCGGTTAACAATATATGAAAACAGTTTTACAGGCCTGTACGGCACATCACCAATACCATCTTTATTTAAGTCATAACCAGTATAATTACTCCAGTAGTTTTTGTCAAATACATTATCATTCACTTTGCTATTATAAGCAATATCAAAAGAGTTATATAAAAAGTTGTTTTCGGTGAAGCTATTGGTATAACAGGCACCTCTTACCTTTATAGCCCAACCATTGTTTTCAAAGTTATTGTTTTTATACACGATTCGGTTGGAGCCTTCAATATTAATTCCAATGGTGTTTTCGGTAAATGTATTTCCAATAATTTCGGCATCATTAATTTCTTTAAGAAGCATTCCGTAGGAAGCCGTACCCCAATTTTCTCGAAAAATATTGTTATACATTTTTATTTTTTTCGAAAACATAACGGCTACTCCAGCACCATTATTCTCAAAGGTATTGTCTTGATAAATATCATCATTTGAGAACATGAAATGCAATCCGTAGCGTAGATTATTTGTACTTATATTGTTTTTTATTAAACAGTTATCTGCAAATTCTAAGTATATGCCGTCTCTTACATTTTGCACATGGTTGTGTTCTACCTCAATGTGGTTACTATACCAAAGTTGAATCCCATTACCAGAGTTGTATTCTTCAACCGCATCGCCAATAATCTTGTTATGGAATATTTTTCCGTGGTTAGATTTTTCTATATAAATACCAAAAAACAGTTTCTCTAAAACTAAATTTTTAATCTCGAAATGCTTGCTTTTTCTAACTCTTAAAGCAGCATAATCTTCTGTGTAACTTGTTCCAACATTTATTATAAAGAGGCCGTCCACTGTAACATTATCTGATGTGATGGTGATGATTTCACCTTTTAGTTCACCATCAATTATAGGGTAGTTTTTGCCGACTACAGTTAAGGGTTTGTCTATTACAATGTCGTGCTCTTTATAAGTGCCTTTTTTTACAATTATAGTGTCAAAATCTTTTGCCTGATTAATAGCTGATTTTAATGTAGTGACAGGGCACGTGCTGCACACCTCAATATTTTGTGCATTATTAAGGCATGCCATTAAAATGGCTAGTAAAAAAACAAAATGTTTTTTCATGGTGCTAGTCTTTAAAATGAGCTAGTAATTCTTCCCAGGAGTACAGCGTACCGCCTTTTTCAGCTTGTTTAGTTTCGGCTTCTGTTTTGGTTTTAAAAGCAGAAAGAAATGCTCCCATTGGGCTTGGGATATTCTCACTTATTAAAAAAGTGGATTCAGTAGCATCAATAAGTGCTTCTGGTTCTAAATAGTTGTTTGATAAGTATAATTTGATGGTAAAGGTATCAAATTCATCCATAAAATTAATCATACACTCGGTGGCATCAAATTTATAAACCTTTCCTTTTTTGGTTACTACTTCTGCCGCATGGACCTTGTCTACAATGGTCATTTTACAGAAATGACAACCATCATTTCCATAATCTATGGGTTTGGGTGAGATATTACAGCCAACAAATGTCAGCAATAATACAATTATTGAATAGTGTTTTAGTGTTTTCATTTTTTAGTGTTTTGGTCGTTTGTGATTTCTACATATGCAATGCTTTTTTGTGGATTTTCTTTCCTACTAGATGCGCAATAAATGATCCTGCAATTCCTAAACCTAAGAATAAAGAACCTAGTTGTGGGTATGAATGCGCTTTAAAATTTAAAATGTCTTTGGTGCCAAATAATGGTGGTTGAAAGCCCATAATAGAGCCATCAGGGTTAGTGAATTTCATAATTGCCTTAGGGTCTAGGTCATGACCGTAATCATGTTCCCAGAGGTAAAAATCATAGAGTCCAGCAGCACTTAAGACTATCATTAAAATGAACCAAAATA
This sequence comes from Seonamhaeicola maritimus, assembly GCF_008056315.1. GTDB lineage: Bacteria > Bacteroidota > Bacteroidia > Flavobacteriales > Flavobacteriaceae > Seonamhaeicola > Seonamhaeicola maritimus. The sequence continues at coordinate 1,054,821 of NZ_VRKQ01000010.1, forward strand.
AAAACCATTTGTAGTTTCCTTTGAAGGCTATTATTAAACCAATAATGGTTGTAATAATGATTCCTATGGGAAAGATTTTGAATTCTGGAATAGCTTCAGGGATATACTTCATGCCGACATAATGATTCATAATATTAATATTCTTAATGTCGTGCGGATTGGCATCGGAAAAATCATTAATATGAATATACATTCCTAGTGGTGTAGGGTATTGCGGTGCTTCTAAAGTAATTTTCCAAAGGGGAAAAAGAAATAGCCCTAAAGGTAATAAAGCTGCAATAAGCATAATGATATTTTGCCGTTTCATCTGTAATTTTTTTATTGTTTTATATCTGTCAGATGTAATTGCGCCATTAAACATTTTGGTTGACAGTAACTAAATTGCCATGGCTCATTTCATATATCTTGAAGTTTGAGATATTTTTTTGTGTTTTAAAAAGAAAGGCGAGAGCGAAATGAATAACTCTCGCCTTGTTTAGGGAAATAAACACTAAAACAAAATTTCCCTAAGTTTTTTATTCTATGTCTTCTCCTAATGACCATCTAAGAGGCGTACTAGAATTGGCCGCAGAAACACGAACATATCCTTGCATTTCTTGATGTAGTGCCGAACAGAAATCTGTACAATAGAATGGCCAAACACCAACTTGTTTAGGTTCCCAGACAAAGGTTTCTGTTTGCCCTGGCATAATTAGTAATTCTGAAGTGTTAGCTCCAATAATACTTACGCCGTGAGGTACATCATAATCTTGTTCTAAGTTTGTGATATGGAAATATACTTTGTCACCTACCTTAATACCTTCAATATTATCAGGCGCAAAGTGACTACGTATAGTTGTCATATAAATATGCACGTCTTTACCTTCACGAACCACTTTTGTATCCGCCTCTGTTTTGGTGGCGTAAGGGTGGTTGTTTTCTTCTAACTTGAATAATTTTTTAGAACGAGGCTTAATTAAATCAGCAGGACATCCAGCTGCATAGTGAGGTTCACCTACAGTTGGGAAATCTAATAAGAGTTCCATTTTATCTCCTGAAATATCATATAGTTGAGCCGATTGTGTTACCTCTGGACCTGTAGGTAAATAACGGTCTTTTGTAATCTTATTCATGGCCACAACATACTTGCCAAAAGGCTTTTGAGAATTTCCACCAGGAATCATTAAGTGACCAACAGAGTAGTAACATGGTTGTCTATCAACAACTTCCCAAGTACCTAATTTCCATTTTACAACTTCCGAAGAAATAAAGAATGTTGTATAAGCATTTCCTTTTCCATCAAATTCTGTATGTAAAGGTCCCAAACCTGGTTGCTCAACTACACCGGCTAAAGAAGCTTCGAAATCTATGATAGGAATACCATAAGCATCTCCTGCAAAACTTTCGTTTTCAATAGCGGCTAACATTTTTGTAAATGAATGTACTGTTAAGTTTGCAGATAATTTTCCACTACCAACTATGTATTCTCCAGTTGGATCTACATCACATCCGTGAGGTGATTTTGGTGTTGGCATTAAAAATACAGCACCTGGTACATCCAATGGGTTTACAGTAAGCACCTCTTTTATCATGGTTGAAGTAGCAGAATGCGTAGACTCGTCATAAACGTTATGAGCATAATTAGCAGGCATCATAGTACCGCCGCCATTGTTAACATATTCTTCAATTTTTTTCCAGTTAACAGCTGCAATAAAATCTTTATCATTTTGAGAGGCATTAACCTCCATAAGCGTACTAGCTTCTTCGGTATTATAAGTGCTAAAGAAGAACCATCCATGAGATTTTCCTCTACCAGGGTGAGATAAATCATAGTCAAAACCAGGCATGATTAATTGGAATTTAATATCCATATGGCCATGTTCCGGATCAACAGAAATAAAAGATAAAGCACCTTTAAAGTTACCTTTGTAATCTTTTATAGGCATATCTTTTTGAGGAATAGGAATAGAGAAACGCGTTCCTGCTACTACATATTCTGTATTTTCAGTTACAAAAGAAGAACTGTGATTACCGGCACTATTTGGTACTTCAATTATTTCGGTAGTTTCAAAAGTAGATAAATCAATCTTTGCAATACGTGGTGTATTGTTACCGTTTATAAATACCCATCGGCCATCAATAACTCCGTTTGTTTGAGAAATGTCTGGGTGGTGAGAATCATCCCAAGGAACGAACCCGTGAGATGTATTAAGCATAGGCTTAGTTTCTTCGTTATACCCATAAGCTTTTTCTGCATCTTGAGAGAAAACAGGAATCACTTTAAATAAACGTCCGGATGGTAATCCGTAGACAGAAAGTTGTCCGCTAAACCCACCAGAGATAAACGCATAAAATTCATCGTGCTCTCCCGGATTTACATAAACTTTTTCTGCAGCACTACTTGACAAAGCTCCTGCATTAGAGTTTGAAGTATTATTACAACTTGTAAAAGCTACAAGAACACTTAAAAGTGCAACTGCTGATTTTAAAATATTTTTCATTGTTATATTAGATTAGTTTAAGTTTTTATTTACTTGGAGGTAAAAGAACTTTGTCAATTACATGAACAATACCGTTACCAGCTTTTACACTAGCAAGAATATTAGCGCCTCCAATTACAGGTTTACCATCAACTACTTCGACTTGTACATATTGGTTGTTTGCCTGTCCAAGTTTAGGAAGTTTCGTTAAAATAGTTGTGCTTAAATTACCTGGAGTAACATGGTATTTTAAAATATCTGCAAGGGTGCCTTTATTTTCTGGTTTTACCAAGTTTTCCACAGTGCCTTCCGGTAAAGCAGCGAATGCTGCATCTGTAGGAGCGAAAACAGTTAAAGGTCCAACGTTTACCAATGCGTTTTCTACTTGAGCAGCTTGTACAGCAGCTACTAAGGTTTTATGATCTGGAGAACCAATGGCTATTTGTAAGCAATTTGGTGTAGCTTCATCATCTTGAATAAAAGCTTGACCAGTTTTTGTGGTAGCAGTTTCAGATTCAGAAACTGTAGAGGTCGTTGAGGTTTCTTTGTTTTCATTCTTACATGCTGCGAATGCAATTAAGCATAAGACAGACAGAAGAATCTGTTTAATGGTTTTCATATTTTGGCGTTATTTTAAGGTTCTAAAGTATTCTAAGACTGCTCTGGCATCTTCTTCAGATAGACTTTGATTAGCCATAGGAGCTCCGTTAAACTCCATTAATAATGCCTTGGCCAATGGGTCTTTTTGGGTCATTTCAACCGGATTTAAAATCATGTTCATAATCCATTCTGGAGAACGACGTTCTGTAATTCCTTTTGGGGCAGGTCCAATAAATTTTTTATCCACTCTATGGCAAGCAGTACATAATTTTTTAAAGACCTCGCCACCATGAGTTGCCATTTTTTGGTCTATTTTATCATCTAGAGTTAATGATGTTATGGGGCCAATACCTTTGTTAGTAAGATCTATTTGTTTAGATGGTGGTATAGATTCATCTTTTTTTACTTCTTTTTTAACTGTGGTTTCTTTTTTTTCATAACTGAAACCTTCTTTCTTTTTTTCTTCCTTACCTCCACAGTTAAGTAGTAATGCAGTAAATAAGATAGCTATTAGTTTTAGTGGTGTTTTCATAAAAGTGGATTTTTTGCCAATAACAAAACTAGGTAGTAAAAACACCAAAAAATATGATAAAAATCATATTTAGGATGTATTCATCTTTTTTATATTTGTTATTTAATTCTGATATTTAATATGCTTTCAAATTCATCTAAATATGCCATAAAAGCAGTTCTATTTTTAGCTTTACATTCTGATGAGGAAAAAAGGGTAATGGTTAAGGATATAGCTGTGCCTATTAATGTGCCACAAGCATATTTAGCAAAATTGCTACAGCCATTGGTGAAAGAAGAATTAGTGTCCTCTGTTAGGGGGCCTAAAGGAGGGTTTTATTTAAACGAAGAAAACTTGAATCATTCAGTAATAGATATTATTCATGTTATTGATGGCGAACAGAAGCTTAATTCCTGTATGTTAAGTTTAGAAAAATGTAATGAAGAGAAACCTTGTCCGTTGCATAATATACTAGTTGCCTCAAGAAAAGATATTTTAAATAATTTAGAAAATAGAACTATTAAAGAATTAGCATTTTCTGTGGAAGAAGGTAGCGCTTTTCTCCCGCTTTAATTCTAAAAATAAAACCTTACAAAAGGTACCCACGAATCTGAGTAAATACTTCTGTTTTCATTATATAACAAGTCATACCTTATACCAAAAACAACATTGCCGCTTCTATAACCGGCTCCAAGGTATAATGCCGGAGACCAAAAATTGTCGTCAGCCAAATTTAAGTGAACATCATATCTTCTGTTAACATGGAGTTGTTCGTATTCAGCCGAAATTTGAACTTCATTGATAACATTGAATAAGCTAATTAAACTACCTCCTAGAATATTAGATTTGTAAAGTCCTTTTTGATTATTGAAAGTAGCGTTTAATCCTAAACCCAGAGCAAAATTATGATTAAACTCATATATGGCACTAGGTGCTATGGTTCCACTAAAAAAACCATCTCCAAAATTTAGCCCTAATCCACCGCCATATCTCACATTATTCCAAAAATCATCTTTATTTTTCTGAGCAGTAATTGTCTGAAAACAGAAAAGGGAAACTAATAAAATAATGAGGGTTTTTTTATAAAATGAAGAAAATTGCATAGTCAAAATGAGATATTATTAAAAAATTAACAACAAAACAAACATATTCGCTAAATGCTTATTATAAGGTATAAATATAGACAAAGAATCATCTATTTTTGGCAAAAGTTGTATTTTTGGCAAATATTTTGACTAACCTTTACGGGACTAAAAATAGCGATGGATAAATTTTCATTTTTAAATACAGCACATACAGCATATTTTGCTGATTTGTACGATCAATATTTGCAAAATCCTGATAGTGTTGAACCTAGTTGGAGAGCCTTTTTTCAAGGTTATGATTTTGGTAGTGAGAACTACGGTTTAGATGGTGAGATTGTTGAGGGCGTTACAACCCAGATACCAGAACATCTTCATAAAGAGTTTCAAGTTGTTAAGCTTATTGATGGTTATAGAATGCGTGGGCATTTATTTACCAAAACAAACCCAGTTAGAACAAGAAGAGCATATTTCCCAACTTTAGAGTTAAAAAATTTCGAGCTTTCCGAAAACGATTTAGATACGGTATTTTCTGCTGGTGAGATTTTAGGTTTAGAAGCACAACCTTTACGCGAAATCATTAAGCACTTAGAACAAATTTATTGTGATTCTATTGGCGTTGAATATATGTATTTGCGTAACCCAGATGTGATTAAATGGTGGCAAGATAAACTGAATGTTAACGATAACCACCCAGAATACTCAACAGAAACTAAAAAGTATATACTTTCAAAATTAAATCAGGCGGTGACGTTTGAGAATTTTTTACAAACCAAATATGTTGGTCAAAAACGTTTTTCGTTAGAAGGAGGAGAGTCTTTAATTCCAGCTATTAGTAATACGCTTTATAATGCGGTTGAAAAGTTTGGAGTTAAGGAATGTGTTTTAGGAATGGCACACCGTGGTCGATTAAGTACATTGGTTAATATTTTTAGAAAACCATTACATGAACTATTTAGCGAGTTTGAAGGTAAAGATTTTGAGGATCAAGATATTGATGGTGATGTAAAATATCACTTAGGATTAACGCTTGATAAAACCTATCAAAACGGAAAGTCTATTAAGATGAATTTGGTGCCAAATCCATCACATTTAGAAACTGTTGGTCCGGTAGCTGAAGGAATTACAAGAGCTAAAATTGATGATGATTATGATGGTGATGACTCTAAAATATTACCAATATTAGTACATGGAGATGCGGCTATTGCTGGTCAAGGAATAGCTTATGAGGTGGCTCAAATGAGTATGCTTAATGGTTATAAGACAGGAGGAACTATTCACATAGTAGTTAATAACCAAATTGGATTTACCACCAATTATTTAGATGCGCGTTCAAGCACCTATTGTACAGATGTTGCTAAAGTAACGCTGTCACCTGTATTGCATGTTAATGCTGATGATGCTGAGGCGGTTGCACATGCTATTGAAATGGCATTGGATTACAGAATGCGTTTCAAAAAAGACGTTTATATTGATTTGTTAGGGTATAGAAAGTACGGGCATAATGAAGGTGATGAACCGCGTTTTACTCAGCCTAAACTTTATAAAAATATAGCAAGACACCCAAATCCTTTTAAGGTATACTCCGAAAAGCTTATTGCTGAAGGAGCTATTGATAAAGCTTATTCTGATGGTATCGTAGCAGAATTTAAAGGGACTCTTGAAAGCGAATATGCTAAGGCTAAAGAATCAAATTCTTCCAAAGTTAGAGAGTTTATGCAAGAACGTTGGACGGATTTTACGCGTAGAGGATTAGATGCTATGCTTAAAACCATAGACACTAAATATCCGGAAGAAAATCTTAAGAAGATTTCAAAGGTGGTTTCTACAGTTCCGGAAGGTGTTAAGTTTTTACGTAAAGCTGTTCGTATTTTAGATGGACGTGAAAAAATGGTTTTTGAGACTGATAAACTTGATTGGGGTATGGCTGAAACCTTGGCTTATGGTAGTTTATTAGAAGAAGGTTTTAATGTTAGAATTTCTGGACAAGATGTTGAACGAGGAACATTTAGCCATCGTCATGCTATTTTGCGTGATGAAATTTCTGAAGAACGCATCAATCTTTTAAATACTAATCCAGAGAATAAAGGCGAAATGTCTATTTACAATTCGTTTCTTTCTGAATATGGTGTTCTTGGTTTTGATTATGGTTATGCCATGGCAAACCCAAATACACTAACAATTTGGGAAGCGCAGTTTGGAGATTTTAGTAATGGTGCTCAAATTATTTTCGATCAATATTTATCGGCAGCCGAAGATAAATGGAAAGCCCAAAATGGAGTAGTTGTATTATTACCTCATGGTTATGAAGGACAAGGTTCAGAGCATTCATCAGCTAGAATGGAACGTTATCTACAATTGTGTGCTAATGATAATATGATAGTTGCAGATTGTACAACACCCGCAAGTTTTTTCCATTTGTTGCGTCGTCAAATGAAACGTGACTATAGAAAACCTCTAATAGTATTTACGCCGAAAAGTTTATTGAGACATCCTAAGGCAGTTTCTTCAATTAAAGAATTGGCTAACGGAAAGTTTGAAGAAGTAATTGATGATACTATGAATCCTGATAAAGTTAAAAAGCTAGTTTTTTGTACTGGTAAATTCTATTACGAATTATTGGCAGAAAGAGAAGTTCTTAATAGAAAGGATGTTGCATTGATAAGAATGGAGCAATTGTTTCCGCTACATTTAGATAGAATTCAAGAAATTATCAGTCGTTATCCAAATGCAGAAAAATATATTTGGGCGCAAGAAGAACCTAAAAATATGGGGGCTTGGGGCTTTATGGCACAACGCTTGGATATTGTTAAACTAGAAGTTTGTGCAAGACCGTACAACTCTGTTCCAGCACCAGGTTCTAGCGCCAGAGATAAAAGAAGACAGCGTCAGGTAATTATGGACGTTTTTGATACAAAAGAATAAAAAAGAAAAATTTTAGAATACAATTAAAATTATTACAGATGATTTTAGAAATGAAAGTGCCATCACCAGGAGAATCTATTACAGAAGTAGAAATAGCTACATGGTTAGTAGAAGATGGAGATTATGTTGAAAAAGACCAAGCTATTGCGGAAGTAGATAGTGATAAAGCAACATTAGAACTTCCGGCAGAGGCTAGTGGTACTATAACATTAAAAGCTGAAGAAGGAGATGCTGTAGAGGTTGGTGCTGTTGTATGTCATATAGATACTAGTGCAGAAAAACCTGAAGGAGGTGAAGCGGTTAAGGCAGAAGTTAAGGAGGAAGCCCCAAAAGTTGAAGCAGCTGCAAGTACACCAGCTCAACAACCAACAACTTATGCTACAGGTAGTGCAAGTCCTGCTGCCAAAAAGATTTTAGCCGAAAAAGGTATTGATGCAGCCTCTATAAATGGAACAGGTAAGGATGGTAGAGTTACTAAAGAAGACGCTATTAAAGTAGTGCCTTCAATGGGAACACCAACTGGTGGAAGCAGAGGAACTTCAAGAAGTAAAATGTCTATGTTACGAAGAAAGGTAGCTGAAAGACTTGTTGAAGCTAAAAACACTACGGCTATGTTAACCACTTTTAATGAGGTTGATATGTCTCCAATTTTTGCTTTAAGAAGTGAGTACAAGGAAACCTTTAAAGCAAAACATGGTGTTGGCCTAGGTTTTATGAGTTTCTTTACTTTGGCAGTGGTTCGTGCATTAAAAATGTATCCAGCTGTTAATTCTATGATTGACGGTAAAGAAATGTTAAGCTATGATTTCTGTGATATAAGTATTGCTGTTTCGGGACCAAAGGGATTAATGGTTCCTGTAATTAGAAATGCAGAAAATTTAAGTTTTAGAGGTGTAGAATCTGAAGTTAAACGTTTAGCAATACGTGCTAGAGAAGGACAAATTACTGTTGATGAAATGACTGGAGGAACATTCACCATTACAAATGGAGGGGTGTTTGGAAGTATGTTATCTACGCCAATTATAAACCCTCCACAAAGTGGTATTTTGGGTATGCATAATATTGTAGAACGTCCTGTTGCTGTTAACGGTAACGTAGAAATTAGACCAATTATGTATGTAGCACTATCTTATGATCATAGAATTATTGATGGTAAAGAAAGTGTAGGATTCTTGGTAGCTGTGAAAGAAGCTTTAGAAAATCCGGTGGAAATCTTAATGAATAACGATGTTAAGAAAGCCTTAGAATTATAATATTATTATTAATTTGTAGAAAAAGGGGATGCTATTAATAGCATCCCCTTTTTTGTTACCATATATTTCTAACTAACTAAAACAAATAAAAGATTAATGGAAATTATGATAATAACTAGTATGGTTAATCCAACTATACAGCATTTATCAAGAAGTCTATTTTCACTTTCCATGGTAACGTAATTATTATAAAGGGAGACTTGAGGAAAAACTCTGCACCATGAAGATGCAGAGTTATAAATAATTCTATCTCTCAAAAAAGAATTATATAATAGCTTAATAGCAGATATAAAATTAGTGTTCAAGAATCAGAAAAAAAATAAGCACTTCTACGTATTTTTCAGGGATGAGGTAGGTATATAAAAAATGAAAGCTCCAGATCACAATGATACTAGAGCTTTCTTAATTCTCCCTAAGAACTAATTAATAGCAGTGTAAAGATAAGTTATAAGTGAGATTTAAAAAATACGCAGTTCTACGTATTTTTATAAATGAGTCTTGTTGAGGTTTGCCCAAATTGATAGTGAAGTGGGTTTGTTATCTAACCCTAATTTAGCCACAATATTACTACGGTGTTTATCAACAGTTCTTACTGAAATAGATAATTCTTCAGCAATATCGTTACTGGTTTTATTTTCAGAAATGAGCTTCACTATTTTCAGTTCAGACTTTGTTAAAAGATCTATAGCGTCCAAATGGCTATTTAAGGGGCTTGATTCTAAATAATCAGCTATTTCCTCACTAAAATATGGTTTGTTGTTTACAACATGTTCTATGCAGGTTTCAATTTCTTCTACAGCAAATTCTTTTAAAATATACCCGTAAACATTCAATGCTTTGGCTTGATCAAAAACCTCTTCTTCTTTATCAAAAGTGATAAGGATGACTTTTGTAGGTAAATTATTTTTTTGACAATCTTCAGCAATTTCTAAACCCGTTTTGTGCGGCATTCTAATATCAAGAATAGCAATTTCAGGTTTTAACTTTACTATTAAATTATAAGCAGCATTCCCGTCAGTAGCACTTCCAATAATATTAAAACCTTTTGAAGTTAAAAAATCAGTTAACCCTCTAAGCATCAAAGGATGATCGTCTGCAATTACGATTGAGGTATTCATTTAGAGAGAAGAATTGCTATTAATTGTGATTTATAAAAGAATTTATAATTTTAAATATAGATATTTCTTTTGATAATCTATTATACCTTTACCTTTTTTTAATATGTCTGCACCAATAATACCATCTACTGGTTCTGAATTGTGGTTAATTAGGGCGGTGTTAACATGGGTTAAATTGAAAAGAACCAAAACAACCTTGTTATGACTCCATTTTCCGATTTTTACTTTGTTTTTTTTTGACATTTTCGTTTCCATATCAATTGCGCCAGCACCTGCAGCTTTTATTTCGGAATCTTCTGCTTTAAGCTTGAAAGTTTCAACGCCTTCAAACCCTACGCAAGAACTTGAAGCACCAGTGTCTAATATAAATAGTCCCTTTTGACCATTTATAGAAGCCTTTACTTCAAAATGATTGGTTTTGGTAAGGTGTAATTTTACTTTGGTGTAACCTCTTTCAAGTAAAAATTCCTGTAGTGTCTTATCCATGAGGCTTTTTAAATTTAGTGCGTAAAAATACTATAATCAAAATGATTAATGCTGAAATTATAACATAGAATAAATAGGAAGAGGTGATAGGTTTTGTAAGTTCGCCATAGTAAACAAAAGCACCCCAATAGTACGGAGATTTTTTTGTGTTGCTGATGGACTCATTTTCTAAATACGCTAGTTTAGATAACTGATTAGAATAATGGGCAGATTGCGTATCACTATAATTTTCGTAAAATGATTGCATGATTTTCGAGGTTGATAAATCATTTATCTGCCATAATGAGAATAATAGATTTCTGGCACCAGAGTATTGAAATCCTCTGGCAATACTCATGGCATCTTCAGCTTTATATAGTTTGCCTTTGCCAGTTTCGCAGGCACTTAAAACCACAAGGTTAGGGTTCAAGTTAAGACTGTATAATTCATTTAAATATAAAGTCTCGTCATAAAAATCTATGTTGGCTGGTTTTCCAGAAACGCCATGACTGGAATGAGTTGATAAATGTAACATGCCATAATTTGAGGCATTCTTTAGGAAGTTCGCTTTAGTGGCTTCTTTGTTCATTAACATTTTCGAAGCCATTTCTTTTTTAATAGCATTTGCTTCGTCTATAGAATAGGTGAGTGTTTTGTTTGAGTTTTTGAAAACAGGGAAAAACCCTAATAAGTTGTTATTAGATTTAGAGTTATTGTCTGTTGTATAAAAATAAGCACTAGAGTTATAAATAATATTTTGAGATTTTACAATAAAGGGCATTTTAGAGAATGCAGTGGTATTGGTTTCTTCTTTTAAAAGTGTTTCAAAAGGAATAAAGTTTAGCCACCAATCAGGAATAATGATGATTTTGTTAAAGCTGGAAACGGCATCAAAATTTAACAGCTTATACAACTTAAATGCCTGCGATGAGAAATTGGAAATATCGTTGTTTATGATAGAAACATTATCAAAAAGAGAAATGAAATCAACAATGGATTTTTCAGTTTTATCTGTATTATCAATTTTATTTAGTTCAATATTGGAGTTTGAAATTATAAATTGATAAATGGCATGTTTGCCATAGAAATATTCTACTAAAACCGCATTATCTTCATGTAATTTATTTTGTAAATTTTTGATAGAAATGAGGTTCTCTAATCCCGGATATTTATCTGAGATTGCGTTTTTTAGGGATTTTATTTTAAGACTTATATCACTTAACTGTTTGCTCAAAGTAGTTATTTGGGAGGCTCGGTTTTTATCTAATTGCTCAAGAACCAATTTGCTTGTAATGTGTTCTTGATCTTTCAAAAGGTTAAATTCTTGAATGAGTAAAGAGTCTGTCGGGTGTTTTTGTAAACGTTGTTTTTTTTGGAACATTTCTTTTAAAGTGAACACTTTGCTGTTCTCAGAATATTCAAAAGCCTTTAATATATATGTCGTGTCTTTTGTTTTTTGAAACGCACTATAAAGAATAGCAATACATTTTTCACTTCGTTTTCTATAGTTGGATTGGTTATATATTATTGTTTCTTGTGAGGTCCAGGTATCCTTTAATAAATCTGATACATAAAAACTTAAATCGTAACTTTTTAAAGCTAAATCAGAATTAGTTTCAATCTCAGAATACAAATCGAAAATATCAATGAATTTGTTTTCGGCGTAAAGCTGTTCTTTGATAGGTAAATTGTTAAAATTGGCATTAGGAATTAATGTTTTAAGTGCTGTTTGAATTGATTGTAATGCTTTATTTGAATTTTTGTTTAAAAGGTAAATTTGCGCTTCTTCAATATAAACTTGGGCTATTTCTCTTTTTTGTAAACTTTCAATGGCTAATCTTTTCTTTTTAAACTTTTGAAATAGGGTTAAGGCTTTTTCATATTGGCCTTCTTGAATGGCCATTTTGTAATTCTGTTTATTATCTAAAGAAGTAGGGATAATTTCTAATGCAATTTGGCTTTCAGCATTGATATTAATTAGATTTTGTTTTTGAGAGCTTGTTATATTGGGGTAATTAATAAAACTGGAAGTTAGTTTAATAGCTGTTTCATGCCTTCCGATAGCGTAATAGAGTTGGGCAAGATTAATGGCGCCACTAATTTCGTGTTGTGGTTTATTGTTCTTTTTAGCTAAATAAGAATACTGCTTTATGGTGCTTTCGGCGTTGGTGTAATCATTGGTTTTGGTGTATAAATTACCTAAGGGAATGAGACAGCTTTCAATAATGTCAAAGTCCGATAGTTTTGAAAGCTCGTAATCATTAAAACGTTTTACGGCATCTTCATAGGTGATAATGGCGTCTTTTAATCTGGAATGGGTATCTAAATAATGCCCTTTATGACTCTGTAAAAAAACCAAAGCCAATTGTTCATCTTTGGTTTTTACTTGTGATTTAAATTGTGCTTCTTGTTTTGCTAAAGTTTGAAATGTAGCTTCACTTGGTTGGGCCATAAACGTTTCCGCAGCCACATAAATGGATTCTTCAAGGTCTTGAGAAAAGCAAAAGCCATGGATGAGGATAAAAAGGAAAAGTAGTTTTTTCATTAAAAAATTTATTCACAAAATTGACCTGCCAAATGCGCCATAGGCACTAGCCTCTAGAATTTCCAGATGGCAAAGAATTGCCAGTAATTAAAATTGTCTTCAAAATTCAAAATATAACGCGCGCCTAGGCTTGGGCCAATACGTGAGAAACCGGCAGTAGCCTCAAATAACAATCCGGTTCTTAAATTGGTGAATGAATTGGACTCACTTGTATTATCTGATATGGTATTGATAACTGGAGCATCAGGAAAAACACCTTCAAACTGCTCAATTAAAACTGCGTTTTCTCGTTTCTCGCTTATAGAAATGGTATTCTGCAAACCAACACCTAAACCTACAAAGTTATTTACATTATACTTAAGTAGAATAGGGATATCCCAATCTATGTTTTCATAACTTGAGCTTGTAGTGGTTAGTTGCCTGAACCTAAATCCTTGGGCATCATCAATAATTTCTTCAAGAACATTTATATCGGAATCATAGCTATGAAAATTATTCATAAGTTCAACTTGCCAATACCAGCGGTATGATTTATAAGGAGATACTGTTGCACCAATGAAATAACTGTCAGAATTATTCAAATCACTAAATGAATTATAACCTGTTTTTACTCCAATAGAGATTCCAGGTAAGAACCTTGTAGTAGAGTAATTGGTAATAATCGGTTCGTTTTTATCAAAAATAATAGCGGTTCTACTTTTCGTTTTTTTCTTATGGAAGTCTTTAGCAAACTTTATCTTATACTTTACAAAACCCTTTGTAGAATCATATTCTTTAACGTTTTTCTGTTCACTTCCGGGTAAATAAATGTTTTTAAATGTGAATATGGCTTGTTTCTCTGTGAAGGTTGTGTCTAAACAACTATATAGCACCTCACGTTTTGGGCAAATATCACATTTAGGGTACATGTCTGTTACTTCTAAAGTAGATTTATCCAGCATTTCAGGAATATCCGTTTCTAACCGAATGGTTCTTGCGGGACCTTCACCGTTGTTTTGAAATTTGATTTTATATTTCAGGGTTTTAAAGCGAACAAATCTGTAGTTCATAAAAGTACCGTTAGAAGACATTTTATTTGGGTCATGTGATGTGACAATTTCCATTTCCATGTCCTTCACTTTATGATTATCATAATTAGAATCTGGCACATAAATACCTCGCACCGAAATAATAGCGCTGGTGTCTTTTATCATTTCGGGGGTGGTTTTTAAACTGAAAAAGATGTTGCGTTCTTCATTGGGTTGCATATTATCAAACTCCAACAAACTCCAGTTTTTATAAATAGATTGTGATTCTTGAATACTTAAAGGAAGATTCATTTTTTCTGTGGAATCTTGTATTGTTATAGAGCTTTCAATAATATCATTATTTATTGAAGCTAAATACGTTCGGTCGTCATCAATATTGTGGGAGTATGCAAAACCAGTATCAGATATATCTTTTTCATTATGATGGGTTCTAGTTTCGATTAGTTCAAAATTGTCATTCTTGTATTTGAGTTCGTTGTAAAATAAGTATAGCTTCCCGTTGGTAATATATTCTTTGGTGTTTTTATAACTTACTATGGTAACCATTTCTTGGTCTGGCACAGGTTCTCTATTCCGTTTTAAAGTGAAATCTTCATCCATAGAAGCTACGTCTTGATAATCTTCGGGTACATTTGTGACAGCAATTTTTTTGGGACGTGTGGTAGGTGGTTTTCCATTATCGTAATTGTTAGTTGCCCACAGTTTCACTTCGTATTCGCCTTTGTCTTTATAAATGTGTTTGGGTTCTTTTTCTTTGCTGTATTTTCCATCACCAAACTCCCAGTGATAGGTGTAAAAAGCTTTTGGTGCTCCTGCTATTTGAATTAATTCTGGTGTTTCTGGTTTAAACTCCACAGAATTTCCTTGAGTATTGTAATTTATGTTGGCTGTCCTTGTTAACGTATCTGTTTCAATAGTCTGCTGGGAAAAACCAAAAATACTAAGTAAAAAAAATAATGAAAAAAGTAAGCTTTTGGGCATAACAAAATTGTTTAGGTGTTTAAATATACAAAGACTTATTTTTAAGTAAGATTTATTATTAATCACTGCAGTTAATTACAATCATTACTATGTTGGCAATTATGACCAATAAAATTATAATTGTTAGAATTACGGCTAATATGGAAATGCTTTTTTTCATCTCTGTTTAATTTATCTACTATTATATAAACTTAGTTGTTGTTTTGTTACCCATGAAAGATAAAAGCCAGAAACTGGGGGTTTCTGGCTTTAAATAAATAGGTTAGTAATTTGGGTAAACCATTTAAAAGTAGGTCATTAAAAAAAACTATGCTTATGGTAAATTGTTAATCAAATTCATCAGTTGAGCTTCGGTTACTACGTTGGTGTCATCCTCGGTAATAACAATAGTTCCGTTTTCAGCAATATTTACTCCTTTAATAGCATATTTCCAGTTTCCGTTTTCTTCGGTTACAAAAATCACATGACATTCTAAACCAACTGGGATTTGACCATAGTGCTCAGAGAACAAACCAGTTTCTGTGTTATAGGTATCTAAATTTGCTAACCCTGTTTCTTCACCATCATATGATAAATAAAGTGCACAGTTTGTGTTGTCATAACCATCAGGTGCATCTACTAAAATAGTTGTTTTAGGCCTTGGGTCATTGTAAAATCTATCAACATTACTCCACCCAAAGTCATGTACAAAAGCATAGTATTGGTTTCCTTCAGCAAAAAGACCACCTTCACCTTGAGGTCCACCAGCTCCGTCGCGCTTATCTTCTTCCCAAGCTAAATTTCCATCTTCGTCAAAAGTACCATTCCAAAGAATCATATCATTATCTGTACCTCCAGTTAGTGCAGAAGGAATAGATAACTGTAAATTACAATTTGTGTCTAATGCCTGCCCGTTTTGAGTAGCTTCAATAAAGAATTCTCCACCAGAAATCAATAAGGCTTTGTCTCCGTTAGGTAAAACACCCATAGTAGGCTTATTTGTTAGTAGCATGTTTCCTTTGTCAAAAAGTTCAACAAAATCTAAGTCTATAGCTCCTGTGACTGTAATACCGTTTAATGTTAAACAGTTAGCATTAATACCAATATTTACTCCTTTTTCTGAAGTTAGGTTAACCCAACCATCTTCTGCATTAAATTGAAAAGTCTGTGTTAAATCTTCAAGAACTTCATCTTGAATAGCTTTGAATTCTTCTGCAGATGCTAGGTCAATTGGGAAATCATCTCCATCATCATTGCTTGTACAGCTGGCAAGTAATAAAGCTGTTATAATAAATGTACCGAATAAATAACTTAAAGTTTTTAATTGAGCAATTACGCTTTTTCTGTTTTTTGTAAATGTGTTATAAGTTTTCATAATATTAATTTTTAATTGTTATTCAAGGTTATATAAACAGGGTAACTATTTTGTTACCCTGTTTTGGTAATTATTTTTTTATTGTTGAGGTTGACTAATGATTATTTTATCTACAATAGCATCGCCAGAAGCTACTAATTCTATCATTTTATGTGCATAGGCTTCAGTAGATGAATATCCTTTGGCAAAACCTGTTGCAGTTTTAACTTCCCAGAAATAATTTCTTTTTGCGGTATTGTTAACTTCAGATTTTAAAACAAAGTAACTTTTGATTTCTTTTCCGGTTACAACTTCGCCAGAGCTAGATAATGCAATCATTTTTTTTGCTTGTTCTAAAGACAATGATGTTCCAGAGTAAGTACTTTTAGTAGTTTCAACTTTCCACTCAAAAACTTGAGCAATGTTGTTTTTCTTAATTTCAACCACTTCTTTTAAAGTGTTAAGGTTCTTGTTTGCATTGGTAGCATTTATGTTTAATACTGATAACACTACGGTTCCGATAATTAAAATTGATTTTCTCATGATTTTAAATTTTTATGGATTAATTAAATTTTGTTTCGTCTTAATTTTTGACTGTTACACCCTTATATCAAAACC
Source organism: Seonamhaeicola maritimus (assembly GCF_008056315.1). Lineage (GTDB taxonomy): Bacteria > Bacteroidota > Bacteroidia > Flavobacteriales > Flavobacteriaceae > Seonamhaeicola > Seonamhaeicola maritimus. The sequence continues at coordinate 1,071,739 of NZ_VRKQ01000010.1, forward strand.
ATTTAAAATTTGTTACCCTTTTATTTCAAACTTTTTTTACTTTAGTAGCAAATACAAGGGTTAATGAGCGAAAAAAAAATTCACAAAGACCAGAAATACATTGATGGATTACTACAGAATAACTCGTTTATTATTCAATCTATTTATGATAAGTATGTTCCTAAAGTGGTAAATTATATAAAGCAGAATAGTGGTAGTGCAGACGAAGCTCAAGATGTTATTCAAGAAACCCTAATAACTATTTACAATCAGGCAAGTCAAAAGAAGTTACAATTAACTTGTCCTTTTGATGCCTATTTCTTTTTGTTGTGTAAGCGGAAATGGTTGAACGAATTAAAAAAATCTTCTAATAAAGAGGTAACAATTAATGAGGAAGTATTATCTAAAGATGACGGGACTCAAGAACTAGCTTTTGAAACATCAGTTTTTGGTGAAAAACAAGCGCTTTTTTCAGAAATGTTCAATAATTTGGGGAAAGCCTGTAAAGATTTGTTAACGGCAACTTTTAAGATTAAATCAATGGAAGAAGTAGCCAAAAGTTTAGGTGTTACATATGCCTATGCCAGAAAAAAGAAATCTTTATGTATTGGTAAGTTAACCGAACTGGTTCAAGGGTCACCTAAATTTAACCAACTTAATAGTTAATTGTCATGGAAGATAAAAATTACATACTGTTTGAATCTTATTTATCTGGTGAATTATCATCTGATGAGGTGGCTGCTTTTGAATTACGCTTAAATACCGAACCAGAGTTTAATCAAGCCTTCAATACTTATAAAGAGTTGTCCTCTTTTTTAGAGAATAAGCTTGAAAATGAGGAGGCTTCGGCAGCTTTTGAAGCTAATCTTAAAAAGATTTCGGATAAACATTTTAGCAAAGATGAATTAGTTTCAGAGGGCAAACAAAAATCAAAAGTTTTCAAATTTTATAAATATGCCGTTGCCGCTAGCGTGATTTTCTTTTTAGGATTATTCACCTTTAATCAATTTTCAAATCCAACATATAGTGATTTTGATAATCATGGCGCTATAAGTTTAACAGTTAGAGGAGAACAAAATCAACAAGATTTAATAAAGATTGCTGAAGAAGCCTTTAATGCAGGGGACTATATTAATGCCGAAGAAGCTCTAATCGATTTAATTAAACAGGATGTCGAAAATATAGAGTTGAAACTATATCAAGCCATAACTAGTATTGAGTTAAACAAGTTTGATGTTGCCGATAATTTATTGGAAGACATAAAAAATGGAAATTCGGCTTTTAAGCATAAGGCCACTTGGTATCACGGATTAAGTAAATTAAAACAAAAAGACCATAAAGCTTGTGTGGATATTTTAAAAACACTTCCAGAACATGCTGATGATTATGAAGATGCACAGGCGCTTATTAAGAAACTAGATTAAGCAGTTTTAAAATAGAGAAAGGAAAGTCACTTGATTACAGGTGACTTTTTTATTTTTACAAAATGGTTATAACAGATACACATACACATTTATATAGCGAAGCTTTTGATGAAGATAGGCACGAAATGATTGAGCGCGCTATAAAAGAAAATATATCTCGTTTTTTTATTCCCGCTATAGATTCAACATATACCGATTCTATGCTTCAACTAGAAAAAGATTTTCCTGAAAATATTTTTTTAATGATGGGGTTGCATCCAACACATGTAAAAGATAACTTCAAAGAAGAGTTGCAGCATGTAGAGGAAATGTTAGCAAAACGATCATTTTATGCTGTAGGTGAAATTGGTATTGATTTATATTGGGATAAAACAACATTGAGCATTCAACAAGAAGCTTTTAAATATCAAATAGAATTGGCTAAAAAATATAAGTTGCCAATCGTTATTCATTGTAGAGAAGCTTTTGATGAAATATTTGAAGTTTTAGAAGATGTAAACCACGATGAGTTGTTTGGGATTTTTCATTGCTTTACTGGAACTTTAGAACAAGCCCACCAAGCCATGTCTTATAATATGAAGTTAGGTATTGGTGGTGTAGCTACTTTTAAAAATGGTAAAATTGATAAGTTTTTAAACGAGATTGATTTAAAACATATAGTTTTAGAAACAGATTCACCTTATTTATCTCCTGTTCCTTATAGGGGTAAACGTAATGAAAGCGTCTATATATTAAAGGTGTTAGAAAAGTTGTCTGAAATATATGGGTTACCTGTTGAAGACATAGCTGAAATAACCACACAAAACTCTAAAGACGTTTTTAAAATTTAAATGATGGCACATTCAAAACCTAACATATTACTTATTTATACTGGCGGAACTATTGGAATGGTCAAAGATTTTGAAACAGGTGCTTTAAAGTCTTTCGATTTTAAGACTCTTTTAGAAAAAATTCCAGAGCTGCAGTTGTTAGATTGTAAAATTGATACTGTGTCATTTAGCCATCCCATTGATTCCAGTAATATGCACCCTAAATATTGGGTGAAGATTGCGGAAATAATAGAAACAAATTACGATGGTTTTGATGGATTTGTAGTATTACATGGTAGTGATACAATGAGTTATACAGCTTCGGCATTAAGCTTTATGTTAGAAAACCTAGCCAAACCTGTTGTTTTAACAGGTTCTCAATTACCCATTGGAGATTTAAGAACCGATGCCAAAGAAAACCTTATTACTTCTATACAGGTAGCCTCATTACAAAAGAATAATGAATCTATTATTAAAGAGGTCTGTTTATATTTTGAATATAAACTATATAGAGGGAATAGAACAACTAAAATAAATGCAGAACATTTTCAGGCTTTTGCCTCCCCAAATTATTCAGATTTGGCAGAATCTGGTGTGCACTTGAAGGTTAATAAGAAGTATTTATTTAAACCAGATGAGAATAAGCTTTTAAAAGTTCATAAAAATTTAGATAATAATATAGCCCTAATAAAGTTGTTTCCGGGAATAACTAAAAATGTTATCGAAAGTATTTTTAGTAATAGAAATCTTAAGGCGGTTATTTTGGAAACATACGGAGCCGGAAATTGCACCACTGAATCTTGGTTTATTAATTTAGTGAAAGAAAAAATTGCTAATGGAATTCATGTAATAAATATAACACAATGTTCTGGTGGAAGTGTAATGATGGGACATTATGAAAGCAGTAATAGCTTAAAAACAATAGGTGTAATTTCAGGTAAGGATATTACTACGGAAGCTGCTATAGGTAAATTAATGTACCTTCTTGGACAAGATATTTCTGCTGAAATGTTCAAATCTGCATACGAAATGTCTTTAAGAGGGGAAATGACCTAAAATTAACACTGGAAAATTTTAAGGTTTAAAGATTTTTTTGTTATTTCATGCCCCGTAATTAATACGATTGAAATAAATTAAAGAGAGGTGGCCGAGTGGTCGAAGGCGCACGCCTGGAAAGTGTGTATACCTCAAAAGGGTATCGAGGGTTCGAATCCCTTCCTCTCTGCTGTTATTTTATATTAATTAATTGCTTTTTTTTTTTATCTTTAACACTTTAACTAATAAAATTAAGATCGAGACATGAAAAGATTATTTTCTATCCTTGCCATTACAGGAATGATGGTATTTGGAACTGCTAATGCAACTGCAATTGCAACTACAACAAATGCGAGTACAACTGTAGTAACAACAACTCAAGAAGAAGAAGCTGCACCAGCTGAAACTCTTGGATTTCATCAAGAATTAAAGAAGAGATTTATTGAAGGAGGCCCTGGATTTATGGGTATTGTATTGTTATGTTTAATTCTAGGTTTAGCAATTGCTATTGAGAGAATTATCTTTTTAAACCTTTCTACGACAAATACAAAAAAATTAACTCAAAATGTTGAAGACGCATTATCATCAGGTGGTGTTGAAGCGGCAAAAGAAGTTTGTAGAAACACAAAAGGACCTATCGCGTCAATTTTCTATCAAGGATTAGATAGAACTGATGAAGGTATTGATGCTGCAGAAAAAGCTGTTGTAGCTTACGGTGGTGTTCAAATGGGTCAGTTAGAGAAAAATGTTTCTTGGATTTCATTATTTATCGCTCTGGCTCCAATGTTAGGATTCATGGGAACGGTAATTGGTATGATTCAAGCATTTGATAAAATTGAAGCAGCAGGAGATATGCAGCCATCACTTGTGGCAGGTGGTATTAAAGTAGCACTTTTAACAACTGTATTTGGTCTTGTTGTGGCAATCATACTTCAAATTTTTTATAATTACATTATTGCTAAGATTGATAGTATAGTTAATGATATGGAGGATGCCTCTATTACATTAATGGATCTATTGATTAGAAATAAAAAGTAATAATTAAATAATTAAGGAATTATGAACGTACAAAAATTATTAACTTACATATTAGGAGGCGTGGGAGTTCTTTCTGCCATTTTCCTGTTTATGATAATAAGCGCTGGTGATGACGCCATTAAGGCAGGAGAAGCTGGTGGATCTGTAAACACATTTATGTATATAGCATACGTGGTACTATTTTTGATAGTAGCTATAGTATTGTTGTTTGTTTTAAAAGGATTGTTTTCTGGTGACATAAAAAAAACATTGATATCGGTTGGAGCTTTTTTAGCCATTGTATTTATATCTTATGCGATGTCTTCTGGAACAGATTTAAACTTACAACCATTTATTGATAAGGGTGCTGATGTTACTGAAGCAACATCTAAAAAAGTGGGAGCTGGACTGTATACGTTTTATGTCTTAGGATTTTTAGCTATTGCATCAATGGCTTTCTCAGGAGTTAAAAAAATATTTAATAAATAATATACTATGGCAAAAAGAGCAGCACCAGAAGTAAATGCGGGCTCCATGGCCGACATTGCGTTCTTATTATTAATATTTTTCTTGGTAACAACTACTATTGAAGTAGATTCGGGGATTAACCGTAAACTTCCGCCAATGGAAGAGTCTGAGGAAGATGTTATTATCAAGCAAAAAAACATCTTTACTGTTTTATTAAATGGAAAAGACCAATTGCTTGTAGAGGACGAATTAATGGAACTCAAAGATTTAAGGAAAGCGGCTAAGGAATTTTTAGATAACGGAGGAGATGGTTCATGTAACTACTGTAAAGGTAGAAAGGATCCTGCCTCATCTGATAACCCAGATAAAGCAATTATTTCTTTAAAGAACGAAAGAGAAACAACTTACAAGACTTATATAGCAGTTCAGAATGAACTAGTAGCGGCTTACAACGAGTTGAGAGACGCGAGGGCTGTCGCTCAGTATGGACAACCTTTTACTGAAATGGAAGCTAACTATAAAGATGTAAATTGGCCAGGGAATAAAGAAAGACTTAAGGAGAAGATAGATCAAATTAAATTGGACTATCCTCAGAAACTTTCTGAAGTACAATAATTTAACATTTATAAATATGTCTAAATTTAAAAAGAAAAAATCTGGCGATATGCCAGCTGTTAATACAGCATCTTTACCAGATATTGTTTTCATGTTATTATTCTTTTTCATGGTGGCTACAGTAATGAGGCAAAATACCTTAATGATTGATAATAACTTACCATTTGCAGATCAAGTTGAAAAGCTTGATAAGAAAGATTTGGTTATGTATATATATGCAGGAAAACCAAGTCAGAATTATAAGCAATATGGTACAGAAGCAAGAATTCAATTAAATGATAAGCTTGCAGATGTAAAAGATATCGCTGCATTTATTTATGCCGAAAGAGAATCGAAAAGAGAAGAATTAATTCCTTTTTTAACTACAGCTTTAAAGGTTGATAGTGATGCTAATATGGGATTGATTGGAGATATTAAGCAAGAATTGCGAAAAGTAAATGCGCTTAAAATAAATTACACTACTAAAAAGGGTAGTGTGTTTGGAAGATAGTTAAAACTCTTAATTTTATATAAAGGGCGTTTTGAAATTTCAGAACGCCTTTTTGTTTTTACAGCCTAAACAATTTTAAGTTAAATTGTGTTAATAGATTAAACAATGGTTTGATGAGATTATTACTTGTTATCGTATTTTTTTTATTTGGTTTTTTTGGTGTTGGACAAGAACAGCAGATAAAAGATGTAGATTCTCTTTACAAAGAAGATCAGTTGTATGTAGGTATTACTTATAATTTTTTGGGTAATAAACCTAAAAGATTGTCTCAAAATGGATTTTCTCTAGGTTTTCATTTAGGCTTTATAAAAGATATGCCTATAAATAAAAGGAGAAACCTTGCCATTGGTTTAGGTTTAGGGTATTCTGCTAATTCATTTAATCAAAATGTTCTTATTGATAAAAGTGATAACAACAGATTTGTTTATAGTATATTGGATGACCCAAATGCCTATACTAAAAATAAGTTTTCTATGCACCTAGTAGAAGTTCCGTTGGAATTTAGGTGGAGAACTTCAACCTCTATTTCATATAATTTCTGGCGTATTTACACTGGATTTAAGGCAAGTTACATGTTGGCACATACTTCAAAGTATAGAGGCGATTTAGGAAGTATTAAATATACAGACATTGGTGATTTTAATAAATTTCAATATGGAGTGACGCTTAGTGTTGGTTATAATACATGGAATATACATTTGTATTATGCTTTAAACTCTATTTTTTCTGATAATGTCAATTTAGTTGAGGATTCATTAAATATAAATGCCATAAAAATAGGACTTATCTTTTATTTACTATAACCAATTAGGAATGAGAATTATTTGAGGAATTACACCTACAAAAATCCCCGTAATTAATTCTTTATAAGTATGGGCTTTAACATGAAGTCTTGAAGTGGCAACTGACCCAGTTATTATGGACATTAGGGCAAGGGTTCCATTTATGTTAATACTGAAATGAATACTGAGCGCTATAAAAAACATAAACACTCCTGATACAGCAATCATATGTATACTAGCCTTAAACTTGAAAAAGGCAAGTATTAAACAAGCCATTGAAGAAATTAAAATACCAATAAAAAAATAGTATAATTCTATAATTTGTGAAGGTGTTAATATGCGTTGAATAACAATAATAACAACCAAACAGTTAAGTGTTAAGGGTAAAATTCGTTCTGTAGTAGTTTCAAGGTAAATGGATTTTACTTTCCCTAAAGTTTTTAATAAAAAATAAAGTAAAACAGGCAGTATCACCATGAGTATAAATAGTGATATTAGTTTAGCCCAAATTATTTCAATAGGAATATATCTAGGGGATTTGGAGAAATAAAATATAACACCTAATAAAGGCATCAATAGAGGGTGAAATATAAATGAGATGCTTCTTAAAATATGATTCATCTATATTTTTTTTCGAAGTCTTGCAACCGGTATATCTAATTGTTCTCTATATTTGGCAACAGTTCTTCTAGCTATTGGATATCCTTTTTCTTTTAATATACCTGCTAGAGTTTCGTCAGTTAAGGGTTTTTTCTTGTCTTCTTCTTCAATAACTGTTTCTAAAATCTTTTTAATTTCTCTAGTAGAAACATCTTCACCCTGATCGTTTTTCATAGATTCTGAGAAGAACTCTTTAATCAACTTGGTTCCATATGGCGTATCAACATATTTGCTATTTGCAACTCTAGAAACTGTTGATACATCCATTTTGATTTCATCAGCAATATCTTTTAGAATCATGGGCTTTAAATTACGCTCATCACCCGTTAAGAAGTACTCTTTTTGGTAATGCATTATGGCGCTCATGGTTACAAATAACGTTTGTTGACGTTGTTTTATAGCTTCAATAAACCATTTGGCCGCGTCTAATTTTTGTTTAATAAATATAACGGCATCTTTTTGCGATTTTGATTTGTCTTTAGAGTCTTTATAGCCTTTAAGCATATTGTTGTACTCTCTTGATACATGGAGTTCCGGAGCATTTCTTCCATTAAGCGTAAGTTCTAATTCACCATCAATAATTTTAATAGCAAAATCAGGAACTATATGTTCTACTATTCTGTTGTTTCCAGCATAAGAACCTCCAGGTTTAGGGTTTAGGTGTTCAATTTCAGAAATAGCATCTCTTAATTGAATTTCAGAAATGTCAAATTTTTGAATGAGCTTTTGGTAATGTTTTTTTGTAAACTGTTCAAAAGCATTATCAATAATATTTATTGCTAATTCTGTATCAGGAGTTTTTTCTTTTCTGTGTAATTGAATACTCAAGCATTCTTGTAAATTTCTAGCCCCAACACCAGCAGGATCTAACTGATGTACAATTTTTAAAACGCCTTCAATTTTATGCTCTTCTGTATAGATGTTTTGTGTAAACGCAAGATCGTCCATAATGTCTGATAACGATCTGCGGATGTAACCACTTTCATCAACACTACCTACTAAAAATTCGGCAATGTCACGTTCATCATCATTTAATCTATAAGTGTTAAGTTGATTTATTAAATGCTGTGTAAAGGAAGTGCCTGCCGCATAGGGCATTGTTTTTTCCTCATCATCACTACTATAGTTATTAGCTTGAGTACGATAATCTGGAATTTCATCATCACTTAGATATTCATCCACATTAATGTCTTCAGCATTAATAGATTCATTATCATCAAAATCATCAGAAGTATCAAATTCATCAAATTCGTCCTTATCCTCTTTACCACCTTCAAGTGCGGGATTTTCTTCCAATTCTTGTTTTAAACGCTGCTCAAAAGCTTGAGTTGGCAGCTGAATCAATTTCATTAGTTGAATTTGCTGCGGTGATAGCTTTTGGGATAGTTTAAATTGTAGATACTGTTTAAGCATGATTTGGCTACTGGTTGTTAATCAAAGATATAAAAAGCAATGAGCTTACCAAAGTCATACCAAACTAATAAAATTTCAATTTTTTAATTAAAATTCAGCATTTTGAGGTGTTCTAGGGTAGGGGATTACGTCTCGAATATTATTCATGCCAGTAACAAACATGACTAAACGTTCAAACCCTAAACCAAAACCAGAATGCACCGCTGTGCCAAATTTACGAAGGTCTAAGTACCACCACAATTCTTCTTCAGGAATATCTATAGCGGCCATTTTTTCTTTAAGAACTTCTAAACGTTCTTCACGCTGTGCACCACCAACAATTTCGCCAATACCTGGGAATAAAATATCCATGGCACGAACAGTTTTTCCGTCTTCATTTAAGCGCATATAAAACGCTTTGATGTTGGCCGGATAATCAAACAAAATCACAGGGCATTTAAAGTGTTTTTCTACAAGAAATCGCTCATGCTCACTTTGTAAATCTGTACCCCATTCATTAATTAAATACTTAAATTTCTTTTTCTTATTTGGTTTGCAGTTTCGTAAAATATCTATGGCTTCGGTGTAGCTTACACGTTTAAAATGATTATCTGTTACAAACTTAAGTTTGTCAATAAGTGTCATCCCGTTTCTTTCTGCTTGAGGTTTTCTTTTGTCCTCATCTTGTTGGCGCCTATCAAGAAACTCTAAATCCTCGCTATTGTTATCTAAAATATGTTTAATAACATATTTCATGAAGTCTTCCGCTAGATCCATATTACCCGCCAAATCCATAAAAGCAACTTCCGGTTCTATCATCCAGAATTCTGCCAAATGCCTTGATGTGTTAGAGTTTTCAGCTCTAAATGTGGGTCCAAAAGTATACACCTTTCCCAAGGACATTGCATATGTTTCGGCCTCTAATTGTCCTGAAACCGTTAAGTTAGTTTCTTTTCCAAAGAAATCTTTAGAGTAATCAACCTTTCCGTTTCCGTTAGTTGGTAAATTATTATGATCTAAGCTTGTAACTTTAAACATTTCGCCTGCGCCTTCCGCATCACTACCTGTAATTATTGGAGCATGCATATAATAAAAGCCATGTTCATTAAAATATTTATGAATGGCGAATGATAAGGCAGAACGTAAACGCATAACAGCACTAAAAGTGTTTGTTCTGGTGCGTAAATGGGCGTTTTCTCTTAAGAATTCAAACGAATGCTTTTTTGGTTGAATAGGATAAGTGTCGGGGTCAGAATCTCCCAGAATCTCTAAAGATTTGACTTGTATTTCAACACTTTGTCCTTTTCCTTGGCTTTCTACTAAATCTCCAATTATATGAATGGCTGCACCTGTTGTGATTCTTTTTAATAGGTCTTCATCAAATTTTTCAAAATCAACTACACACTGTATATTATTTATGGTTGAACCATCGTTTAAAGCTATAAATCTATTAGCTCTAAATGTTCTAACCCAACCTTTTATTTCTACTTCATTAAAAGCAATGTCTTGTGATAATAATTCAGAAACGGTGTATGACTGCATTTATATTGGATTTAGATTGTAAATATAAAAAAGCCTTTCGACTTCCAATATTAAATTAGTTAAAAAATCAAATTCTATAAGTAAAAAGTGTGAAAATGTTATTTATTGAAATCTTCTTCTGAATCGTCCTCTTCCGGAATGATATTTATTGAAGGTTCTTTTAGTACTTCTTTGTTAGCAATACTGCGTTCTAAAGACAATAAAAGCGAAGGTAGTAAAAGTAAATTTGATAGCATAGCGAATAGTAATGTAGCCGAAACTAGAGCACCTAATGCTACAGTACCACCAAAACTAGAAATTGTAAATACAGAAAAACCAAAGAATAACACTATAGATGTGTAAAACATACTAACTCCTGTTTCGCGTAAAGCACCATAAACAGAGACTTTTATTTTCCAATTATTTGCCTGTAATTCTTGTCTGTATTTTGCCAAAAAGTGAATAGTATCATCAACTGAAATACCAAAGGCAATACTAAACACCAAAATAGTGGATGGTTTAATAGGCACGCCTATGTAGCCCATTAACCCAGCGGTAACTAATAATGGCAATAAGTTAGGGATTAATGATACAATGATCATTCTACCAGACCTGAACATATATGCCATGAAAAGAGAGATTAAAAGTATAGCGAGAGATAATGATATTGCTAAATTTTTAACCAGATACTTGGTCCCTTTTTGAAACATTAAAGCTTTTCCCGTCATGGTAACGCTATAGCGTTCTTTCGGGAATACTTTATCTATTTTATTTTGAAGATTCTCTTCTATGCGTTCCATTTTATCTGTCCCAACATCTTTCATGAACGTAGTAATTCTTGCATATTGACTAGTACTGTCTACAAAATTGTTAAGTAAATCTACGTTAGATGATGAGTTTTTAGCATATGATAAAATAAAACTGTTTTCTTGTGATGATGGTAATTGATAAAATTTCGGGTTACCGTTATAATAAGCTTGTTTTGAATACTTTACCAAACTAACTACCGATATTGGTCTTGATAATTCCGGTATTTCAATTATAAGGTCCTCTAATTCATTCATTCGTTTAAGCGTAGAGAGTTTCATAACTCCTTTTTTACGCTTAGTATCAATCATAAACTCTAATGGCATAATCCCATTAAATTCTTCTTCAAAAAACCGAATATCATTTACGAATGGAGACTCTTGAGGCATGTCTTCAATTAAATTACCAGAAGTTTTAATTTGATAAATTCCAATAATGCTCACAATAAGAAGAATAACAGAAGTGGCATAAATAGCAATACGTTTTTGTTTTACCATCCATTCCATCCAATTTACAAAACCACCAATCCATCGTTTATTTAAATGCTCTAAATGACGGTCTTTTGGAAAAGGTAAAAATGTATAAATAATAGGTATAATGAGCAAACACAAAATAAAAATCGCCAATATGCTTAAAGATGCTACAATACCAAATTCCTTTAATAACTTACTTTCGGTTAAAATAAATGTTGCAAAACCAGATGCTGTAGTTACATTGGTCATTAAAGTGGCATTACCAATTTTAGTAATTACTCGTTGTAACGATTTTACTTTATTCCCATGAAGCTTAACTTCATGTTGATATTTATTAATTAAGAAAATACAATTTGGAATTCCAATTACTATAATTAAAGGCGGAATTAAAGCTGTTAAAACGGTTATCTCATAATTTAAAATGCCAATGATGCCTAAAGTCCACATGACACCAATACATACCACAATAAGCGAAATGAATGTAGCTCTAAAAGACCTGAAAAAGAAAAAGAAAATTAATGATGTTACTATAAGAGCTGCTAAAACAAACTTACTTATTTCTCCAATTATATTTTCTGAATTCTTGGTTCTAATGTAGGGCATTCCAGAAACCCGAACATCAAGATTATAGTCAGTTTCAAAAGATTTTATTTTTGGCTCAAGAACATTAAGTACAAATTCTTTTCTGGCCGATGTATTTACAAGAGATTTTTCAAAATATATAGCAGTACGAATAGTTTTTGTTTTGCTATTGAATAAAAAATTATCGTAAAATGGGTATTGATTGAATAGCTCTTTTTGAAGCTTTTCAATTTGAGCTATACTTGTAATAGAATCTTTGATAAAAGGCTCTAAATTGAACTTTTCTTCACTTGTATTCTTTATAAGTTTTTGAAGTTCCTTGATTGAGATTACAGATTCAACTTCATCATAATTATTAAATTCATTGCAAAACTTGTTCCAGGCATTAAGTTTTTTTACTTCGAAAAGAGAGCTATCCTTAACCCCAATTATAATTAAGTTTCCTTCTTCACCAAAGGTTTTTAAAAAATTATTGTAGGTTATATTTTCTTCGTGATCGTCCGGAAGTAAATTTGCTTCAGTATTACTAAAACGCATGTTATCCCATTGGGTGCTTAAAAGATAAGTAGCTATAATAATACCAATAAGAATGATGATTTTATTGCGTAAAATCAATCTTGCAGTAATATCCCAAAAGTCCTTGCTAAACAGTTTAAACATACCCTTTTATGAAAGCTGCGCAAAGGTAGAAAAAACACTTGTATTACCTCATAAAGTCACGTTAAATGTGAACTTTAATGCAATGTTATCTGTGAATTCTGGTAAATGGTAGCCTCCGTAACGGTAAGAAAAGCTCAAACCAAAACCAAACAGTAGTTTATTAAGTTCAAAACCAGATTCTGTAAACCCTTTATTTAGTGATCCAAAAGTAACATTCTCATGTTTTTCAGGTTGTTTCATATCACCAATTGCATACCTTGTTATAAGTACAAGTTGCGGTTTATAACGGGTTGAAATATTAAATGGTTTTAAGTAGTGCTTTAGTTGAATAGCTACAAGCTTATCTGAAAAGAACTCATTGAAGTACATAGTTTCAAAACTATTTAGACCTGCAACCGAAAAACGTTGCATTACCGTTTCTTTTGAAATATTATTGGGATAAGCATGATACATATGAGTTAAAGGTGTATCACCATTTGCTAGCCCTGAAACGAGGGTTATTTCTGAATAGTTGTTTTCTTCAACAATAATTCTATGAATTGTTTTAAAATCTATTTTAGAAAAGTTGAAATCTCCTTTAATTGCACCCTTTATACTTTTTGAATATTGCAGAGTAAATTTTGGATAGCCTACTTTTGTTTCTATAAGACCTTTTTCTGAAGGGGAGTAGTTGCTAAAAGGACTCCAATCAAACGAAGCTATTGCCATGCTTATTCGGAAATCACTTAATGACTTATTATCAGAATTAAAGGTATATGCATAGGTTGGGCTAATTTTACTTGTTAAAAATTCTACTTTAGTAGAAACGTTATCAAGTAATTGATGCTCCAAAGTAATAGATTTTGTTATATGCTTATGAAACAAATCAATATTTAATAATCTTGGTTCAAAAAATTGAAAAAACCGGCCGTCTGTTATGAATTTAGTACTTCCCGTTTCTTGCAGATCATCGGTATAAGATAAATTAATCCACGTGTTGGTTTTTTGAGCAATTCTAAATCCACCTCCAAAACTAAATTTAAATTGATCATCTCTAAAACCATAAACTGAATAGGCGTTAATTCTAAACTTTTCTGAAAAAGCATTATTAGTTATACCACCAACACCGGTTCTAACACCTTCGTATTGATTAAATTTTATTAAATACCTAAGATCAAAGTTGAAATACTTTGTTGGTAAATATCCGTTGCCTAAATGCTTAACAAAAGAACTTTTTTTAATAGAATCTTGAGCAGATACCTTTATAACTTCAATGGAAGATTGACCGTTTGATATTTTAAAACAAAAAACAAAAACGATTAAAAGGCATTGTTTTAGCATAGATTGAACAGAAGTAAGAGTTGATAAAAAAAGCGACAATTGAAGTCGCTTTTTTTATGTTTTATACGGTCATGATTTCAGTTTCTTTCTTACTGAAAATTTCATCTGACTTTTTAACGTAAGAATCTGTCATTTCTTGTATGTCTATCTCAGCATTAGCTTTAAGATCTTCTGATGCATCCTCTAATTTCTTAATATCATGCATGGCATCTCTTCTGGCGTTTCTAATTCCAATTTTTGATTCTTCACTTTCATGCTTTGCTTGTTTAGACAAATCACGCCTACGCTCTTCCGTTAAAGGTGGCACATTAATAATAATGCTTTCGCCATTATTCATTGGATTAAAACCTAAATTAGCAATCATAATTCCACGCTCAATTTCTTGTAACATGGTTTTTTCCCATGGTTGAACTGTAATGGTTCGTCCATCTGGGGTATTAACATTTGCTACTTGATTAAGCGGAGTTTGAGATCCGTAATAATCTACCATCACACTCCCAAGCATAGCAGGACTTGCTTTTCCTGCTCTAATATTTGAAAGTTGTTTTTCTAAATGCTTAATAGCATTATCCATGGCTTCTTTAGCTGTGTCTAAAATAAACTGTATGTCTTCGTTCATAGTATTATATTTTTGTGACAGTAATTATTCAAAAATTACGCCAAGTTTTATACGTTAACTACGGTTCCTATTTCTTCTCCTGAAACTACTTTTAATAAATTACCCTTTTTATTCATATCAAAAACAATAATAGGTAATTTGTTTTCTTGACTTAAAGTAAAGGCCGTGGTATCCATAACCTTTAAACCTTTGCGTAAAACTTCATCAAAAGAGATAGAATTAAACTTAATAGCAGATGCATCTTTCTCAGGGTCTGCGTTATAAATACCATCAACCCTAGTTCCTTTTAAAATAACATCGGCTTCTATTTCAATAGCTCTTAAAACGGCTGCTGAATCTGTTGTAAAATAAGGATTTCCTGTGCCACCTCCAAAAATCACAACACGACCCTTTTCAAGATGCCTCATGGCTCTCCTTCTAATAAAAGGTTCTGCTACCTCATTAATTTTAATTGCTGTTTGCAATCTAGTTTCAATATCAGCATCTTCCAAAGCACCTTGTAAAGCTAGACCGTTTATAACAGTTGCAAGCATGCCCATATGGTCACCCTGTACTCTGTCCATGCCCTTACTAGCACCAGAAAGACCTCTAAAGATATTACCTCCACCAATAACTATTGCCACTTCAACACCTTTGTCTGTTATGGTTTTAATGTCATTTGCATATTCTGCTAATCGTTCTGGGTCTATACCATATTGGCGGGTTCCCATTAAGGCTTCGCCTGATAGTTTGAGGAGTATTCTTTTATATTTCATCTTAAAGTTTGAAGTTGTGCAAAACTACACAAATTTTTTATTTTTTTTTATGATAAAAAGCAAGCAACTTACCTTCTTTTTAGTTTATAAAATAAAAAAACCACCACTCTAAATTAGAGTAGTGGTTTAAATATATATTGGATTTCCTTTTAAAAGGAATATTGTTTATCCTAAAGTTACACGTTGGAAACCTGTAATTTCTACTTCACCGTATGAAGACACATATTTTTCAACCGTAACTTTTTCATCTTTAATAAAGTTTTGGTTTAATAAACATTGCTCTTGGTCTAAAGTAGTATTATCAGATATAAAACGTTGCATTTTACCTGGTAAAATTCTATCCCAAATTTGCTCTGGTTTACCTTCAGCTTTAAGTTCAGCTTTTGCATTTTCTTCAGCTTGAGCAATAACTTCTGGAGTTAATTGAGACATTGAAATGTATTGAGGAACATTTTTAAGTGTTTTTCCTAAACGTCCTAATTCAATATTATCTTTTTCAATAACTGCTATTCTTGCTTCAGTTTCAGAAGCAACATAAGCAGGGTCAAAATCTTTATAAGATAATGTAGTTGCACCCATTGATGCAATTTGCATTGCTACATCTTTACCTAAAGTTTCAATATTATCAACAACATTAGAGAATCCTACAACAGCTGCAATTTTGTTAATGTGTACATAAGAACCAACATAAGCAGCTTCTATTTTTTCAAAAGCTTTAATGTCTAATTTCTCTCCAATTACACCAGTTTGCTCAACTAATTTTTCAGCAACTGTGATACCACCAAAATCGGCAGCTAAAAATTCTTCTTTAGTAGCGTAGTTTAAAGCAATCTCACCAAATTGGCTAGCAAGTGCTAAAAAGTTTTCGTTTTTACCAACAAAGTCAGTCTCACAACCTAATACAATTGCAACTCCCGCAGTTTTATCTGCGTTTACTTTTGCTACTGCAGCACCTTCACTAGACTCACGGTCAGCTCTTTTTGCTGCAACTTTTTGCCCTTTTTTACGTAATACTTCTATTGCTTTATCAAAATCACCTTCAGCTTCAACTAAAGCTTTTTTGCAATCCATCATACCCGCGCCAGTAGCTTGTCTTAATTTATTTACTTCAGCGGCTGTTACTTTTACTGTAGTACTCATAATTATTATAATTTAAAAAAGTCGTTCAATAAATTTTCTGTTAAGAAAAGAACTAAACGACTTATTTGTATTGTGTTAATGTTATTTATTCTTCTTCTTCAGAAACTGCTTCTTTTACTGGAGCAGCTTTAGCTTTAGGAGCAGCCTTTTCAACTACAGCTTCTTCAACTTTCGCCTCAGCTTCAGCAGCAGCTTTTGGAGCTTCCTCCTTAGCAGCGCTTGTCGCTTCTTTTTCAGCTTTACGTTCTGCTAAACCACCTGCAACTGCATCCGATACGTATGATAATATTTTATCTATTGATTTAGAAGCATCATCATTTGATGGTATCACATAGTCAACTTGACGTGGGTCTGAGTTGGTATCTACCATTGCAAAGATTGGAATGTTTAATTTTTGAGCTTCTTTAATTGCAATATGCTCACGCTTAATATCAACTACAAATAATGCACCTGGTAAACGTGTCATGTCACTAATAGAACCTAAGTTTTTTTCTAACTTAGCTCTTAAACGGTCAACTTGTAAGCGCTCTTTCTTAGAAAGAGTCATGAAAGTTCCGTCTTTCTTCATTCTATCAATAGAAGCCATTTTCTTAACAGCTTTTCTAATAGTAACAAAGTTAGTTAACATTCCACCTGGCCATCTTTCAGTGATGTAAGGCATGTTTACAGATCCTGCTTTTTCAGCTACAATATCTTTAGCTTGCTTTTTAGTGGCAACAAATAAAATTTTTCTACCAGATGCTGCAATTTTTGCTAATGCTGCACCAGCTTCATCAATTTTAGCTGCTGTTTTGTAAAGGTTAATAATATGGATGCCGTTACGCTCCATATATACGTAAGGAGCCATGTTTGGATCCCACTTACGTGTAAGGTGTCCGAAGTGTACACCTGCTTCAAGTAATTCTTTTACTTCTACTGCCATTTTGTAATAGTTTACGTTCTGTTGAATTAGCAATGCTTAAGTGGTCATTTTTCAAATCGCCATAAACATTTAGATGCTAAACTAAATCCTGTTTTTACACTAGGACAACAATAACTGTTTAAAATTTTGTTTTTTAAATTTCAACAAGATTGAGATAACGCCGTAACAAAATCTCAATCGTGTTGAGGATACATTAACGTTTAGAGAACTGGAATTTCTTACGCGCTTTCTTCTGACCGAATTTTTTACGCTCAACCATTCTTGGATCTCTTGTCAATAAGCCTTCTGGTTTTAAGATTGCTCTATTTTCAGCATCTAACTCGCACAAAGCACGAGAAATTGCTAAACGAACAGCTTCTGCTTGACCAGTGATGCCACCTCCATATACATTTACTGTAATATCAAAGTTGCCATCATTGTTAGTCAAAGCTAAAGGTTGGTTTACTTTATACTGTAAAGTTGCAGTAGTAAAGTAATCCGCTAAGTCTTTTTTGTTGATTGATATGTTACCTTTTCCTTTGGCAACATAAACACGAGCAACAGCCGTCTTTCTACGACCGATTTTGTGAATTACATCCATTATTTGAATTCGTTTAAGTTAATTGCTTTAGGTTTTTGAGCTTCATGACTGTGCTCAGAACCTACAACAACTGTAAGGTTACGGAATAAAGCTGATCCTAATTTGTTTTTAGGAAGCATTCCTTTTACTGATTTTTCTACTATTCTTGCTGGGTTTTTTCCAAACAATTCAGTAGCAGTTAAACTTCTTTGACCACCTGGATAACCTGTGTGACGGATATATGATTTATCTGTCCATTTGTTTCCAGAAAGGTTGATTTTTTCTGCATTAATAACAATTACGTTATCTCCGCAATCAACATGTGGTGTGAAGTTTGGCTTGTGTTTACCTCTTAAAAGTTTTGCAACTTTAGAAGCTAAACGACCAAGCGTTTGACCTTCAGCGTCAACTAAAACCCACTGCTTATTTACAGTAGCTTTGTTTGCTGAAATAGTTTTGTAGCTTAATGTGTCCAAACTAATTATTTTTATTTATTAAACATTCCTCTCTCAAAAAGAGTTTGCAAATTTACGATTAAATATTTGATTACCAAATAGTGAAGATGCTTATTTTTAAACTTATTTAAGGCTTCTTTTTTATTTGATTTTCAACATATAAAAGAGCTATTAACAAAACCATCAGGTTTAATTTAAACTATGGGCGTTTTATTTTGACTATTTTTGCACTCTTATGCAGGAGTTAAGACTTTCAAATTGGTTACCTACCACAAACAAAGAGGTTAAAATACGAGGTTGGGAAGAATTAGATGTAATTCTTTTTAGTGGAGATGCTTATGTGGATCATCCCTCATTTGGCCCTGCAGTAATTGGGCGTATTTTAGAAAGCTATGGTTTGCGTGTAGCTATAGTGCCTCAGCCTAATGTAAATGATAATCTTCAAGATTTTATAAAGCTAGGTGCTCCTAAATTATTTTTTGGTGTTACTGGTGGTTGTATGGATCCCATGATTAGCAATTATAATGCGAATAAAAAACGTAGAGATAAGGATGCCTATACGCCAAATGGGGATATTGGATTTAGACCAGATTATGCAACTACGGTTTACTCTAAAATTTTAAAAGAAAAGTGGCCTGATGTTCCAGTATTAATAGGTGGTATTGAAGCGTCTTTAAGACGAGTATCACATTATGATTATTGGAGTGATAAGCTCATGCCTTCAATTTTAGAAAGCTCTAAAGCAGATATGTTAGTTTACGGCATGGGTGAGCAGCCTTTGAGAGAGGTAGTGCGGTTATTACAAAAGGGTGTGCCATTTTCTAGTATCACAACTATAAAACAAACTGCAGTTCTTTTAAGTCCTGAAGCTAGAATTCCTAAGAATAGTAATTGGGAAGATATTGAAATTGCTTCTCATGAAAACTGCCTTAGAGATAAAAAAACCTTTGCATCTAATTTTAAGGTAATTGAGCAGGAAAGTAATAAACTGGAAGCTAGACGTATTTTTCAAAAGATAGGCGAAAAGACATTAATGATAAATCCGCCGTATCCAACAATGACTGAAGATGAAATAGATGCGTCTTTTGATTTACCATATACCAGATTACCACACCCTAAATACAACAAGCGCGGACCTATTCCGGCGTTTGAAATGATTAAGTTTTCAATAAATATCCATAGAGGATGTTTTGGTGGCTGTAGTTTTTGTACTATATCTGCTCATCAAGGAAAGTTTATTGCTTCTAGAAGTCAGGAATCTATTTTAAAAGAAGTAGACACCGTTGCAAATATGCCAGATTTTAAGGGCTATTTATCTGATATCGGCGGCCCAAGCGCGAATATGTACAAAATGAAGGGAAAGATTCAATCTATATGCGATAAGTGTGTAGCGCCTTCATGTATTTCGCCTGTTATTTGTAGTAACCTTGATACTTCGCATAAACCTTTAACCAAGTTATATCAAGCGGTTGATAGTCATCCGAAAGTTAAAAAATCTTTTATTGGTAGCGGTATTCGTCATGATATGTTAGTACCTGAATTCAATAAGAATGCTGATGCTAAAGAATTGGATGATTATACTGAAGAGGTTATGACAAAACATGTGTCTGGACGCCTTAAAGTGGCGCCAGAGCATACCAGTGATCCGGTTTTAAAACTGATGCGTAAACCATCATTTACCTACTTCCATAAGTTTAAAGAGCGATTTGATAAGATTAATATTAAGCACAAGTTGAAACTTCAGCTTATTCCATATTTTATATCCAATCATCCTGCATGTGAAGTTGAGGACATGGCGAATCTTGCAGCTGAAACTAAAGATTTAGGTTTCCAATTAGAACAAGTTCAGGGTTTTACACCAACTCCTATGACAGTTGCAACTGTTATTTTTTATAGTGGTTATCACCCTTACACACTTCAAAAAGTTAGGACGCCTAAAACACGTAAAGAAAAAGATGAACAACATCGTTTTTTCTTTTGGTATAAGCAAGAAAATAAAGACTGGATAAAAAATACTTTGAATAAACTTGGGAGACAAGATTTATTGAAAATTCTTTTACCTGAAAACGATAAATGGCGAAAGAATAAACCAGGGAAGCCCAAACATACTTTTGATGATGCGGTGCCTTTTAATCAAAGAAAGAATAAGGCTAAGTTTAGGTCTAAAAAGAAGGGTAGATAATTATATAACGGTTGAGGTATTTGAGTATACTGACGTGTAATCTAAATTATCTTTCCTCCTTATTGCGAGAATTTAATTTGTTAGTTATTGTGGGATTAAAGAAGGGACTGTTTTAATGAGATAATTAAAGCTTCCGCGTTATTTTTTAATTCTTTATAATATGGAACAATTATTCTATGTTTGGTATAATAAGTATATATGCATTCCTCCCAATTTCTAAATTCTTTTGTGCTAGGTTTATTTAGAAATTCCCAATCAGATTCTCGAAACATGTTATTGTTATTTGGAAATAGTTCCGAAGCATTGAATACATATTTTGAAATAGGAGTATTTTCTATAAGAACTTCAACAGATTGATTGATTTGTTCGTTAAATCCCTTTTCTTTTGTGGAAACAAGAGTATAGTTTCTATAGTAAGTTACAATTTGGGTTTTTAAATGCTCATTTGATATAATATCTAGCTTTCCAGAATTAAGAAGTTCAGAATAGGCAACGTCAGAGAGTATCAAATTGTCCTTGCCAGAAAAAAAATCGGCTGATGTTGTTAATTCGGACACTTCTTTAATTGTTTTTTGAATCACATACATGTTTTTAATGTAATTAAGGTAATCCTCACTCAAATTGTTAGATAATTCAATTTTTTCACTTAAAATAGAAGTGTCTTTCTTTATATCAGATAAGAGCCTTTCAAGGTAGTTTGTTTCCACAAGTTTCTCCTTGCGTTTTTCATTCCAATTGTTTATTTGTAAAGCAATCAAAATACCAATAACAACTAGTATTATTTCACCAATAGCATACTTTATATATTTAAAAGTTTGACTTGTCTCTAGAAGTTTTTTTCTGATTTTTCTGAAAAAGGATAACATAAATCTTTAATTTATTTTAATGCGCCTCTAACCAATTATCTCCAATGTCTAAATCAACATCTAAAGGAACTTCTAATTTATAAGCATTCTCCATTTCGGTTTTAACTAAAGTTTTAATGGTTTCCAATTCAGGTTTGTAAACATCAAATACCAATTCATCATGCACTTGTAATAGCATTTTAGTTTTAAAATCACCTTCATTCAATTTATTATAAATGTTAATCATGGCAATTTTAATAATGTCAGCTGCACTACCTTGTATTGGTGCATTTACAGCATTACGTTCGGCAGCGCCACGAACCACAGCGTTTCTAGAATTAATATCTTTTAAATATCTACGTCTGCCTAAAACAGTTTGTACATAACCATTGTCGCGAGCAAAATCAACTTGTTCACTAATGTAATTTCTTAATTGAGGATAAGTAGCATAATAGGTGTCAATCAGTTCTTTGGATTCTGAACGAGAAAGATTAGTTTGATTACTTAAACCGAAAGCAGAAACGCCATAGATGATACCAAAGTTCACAGTTTTGGCATTACTTCGTTGTTCTCTAGACACTTCATTTATGGGAATATTAAACACTTTTGAAGCCGTAGATGCATGAATGTCTTCTCCGTTTTTAAAAGCTTCAATCATGGTTTTTTCCTTACTCAAAGCAGCGATAATGCGCAATTCTATTTGAGAATAATCGGCTGCCAATAGCGTATAATCTTCATTGCGCGGAACAAAAGCTTTTCTAACTTGTCGACCACGTTCAGTACGAATAGGAATATTTTGAAGATTAGGGTTGTTACTGCTTAAACGCCCTGTAGCGGCTACCGTTTGCATATAATCTGTGTGAACCCTTCCTGTACTTTCTTCTACCTGTTTTGGTAAAGCATCTACATAGGTGCTTTTAAGTTTTGAGAGTCCTCTAAAGTCTAAAATATTTTGAATAATCTCGTGCTCTTTGGCTAAATACGATAAGATATCTTCAGAGGTTGCGTATTGTCCTGTTTTAGTCTTTTTAGGTTTGTCAACTAATTTAAGTTTTTCAAATAAAATGACACCTAACTGCTTTGGTGAGGCAATATTGAATTCCTCACCAGCTGCATCATAAATCTTTTTTTCAAGATTTGTAATGTCGTTGTTTAGATCCTCAGACAAAGAATTTAAGAACTTTTTATCCAAATTGATGCCTTCTATTTCCATAGCCGCTAAAACACGAAGCAATGGAATTTCAATGTCATCAAATAACTTTTGAGTGTTGGCTTCGCCTAATTCATTTTGAAAATGTTCTTTTAGCTGGAGGGTGATATCAGCATCTTCAACCGCGTATTCAGTCTGCTTTTCTAAATCTACTTCCCTCATTGAGAGTTGGTTTTTCCCTTTTTTGCCAATTAATTCTGTTATAGAAATTGGTGTGTAATTCAAATAGGTTTCAGCTAAAACATCCATGTTGTGTCTCATATCAGGATTAATTAGATAATGAGCCAACATGGTGTCAAATAACTTGCCTTTAACGTCAATATTATATTTTGCTAAAACCTTGATATCATATTTCAAATTCTGACCAATTTTCTCAATGTTTTCGTTTTCAAAAAACGGTCTTAAATCCTCTATAAGATTTTGAGATTCATTTTTATCCTCTGGAAAAGGCAGGTAAAACCCTTTACCAGTTTCCCATGAAAATGCTATGCCAACCAATTCAGCAGTTAAAGGATTTAGACCCGTAGTTTCGGTATCGAAACAAACGCTAGGTTGTTGTAAAAGACTTTTAATAAACAACCTTTTGGAGGATGGAGTATTAATATATTGATAAAAATGAGGTGCTGTTTCTGATGTTTTTCTTGTGTATTCTGAAACAACTTCTGCAGTGTCTTCTTCCTCATTCCCAAATAGGGAAAATTGTCCTGCTCCTGCAGAAGAAGTTGGTTTTGGCGTAGTTTTGGTTTCCGCTGGCGCAACTGAAGTTTCAGTTGGCGCAGTTTCTCCATTACCTGCAAAAGTTTTTAAGAAATTTTCGGTTAAACGTCTAAATTCTAAATCTTGAAATATTTGTTTTACAGCCTCTATATTTGGGTGATCCAATTCAAAATCTTTTGCGTCAAAAGTCACTGGAACATCTAGCATAATAGTTGCTAGCTTTTTTGAAAGCAATCCTAATTCGCCATTGGCTTCAACCTTCTCCTTCATTTTTCCTTTTAGCTGATCAGTATTGGCTAGTAAACCTTCCATAGAACCAAATTGAGCAATGAATTTTTTAGCAGTTTTTTCTCCAACTCCCGGAAGTCCTGGGATATTATCACTAGAGTCTCCCATCATGCCTAAGAAGTCAATAACTTGAAGAGGGTCTGTTACTTCAAACTTTTTCTGAACTTCAGGAATCCCCCACGTTTCATAACCACCTCCAAAAACAGGGCGGTACATGAAAATATTATCGGTTACTAATTGTGCAAAGTCTTTATCTGGTGTTACCATATAGGTTTTATAACCTTCTTTTTCCGCTTGACGAGATAAGGTTCCAATCACATCATCGGCTTCATACCCTTCTTTTACCATAATAGGGATATGCATTGCTTTCAAAATATTATGAATATGCGGAATGGCTGTTTTTATACCTTCGGGAGTTTCATCTCTATTTGCTTTGTAAGCTTCAAACATTTCAACTCTATCTGCGCTTCCTCCTTTATCAAAACAAACTCCTAAATGGTCTGGGCGTTCTCTTTTTATAACATCTAAGAGTGAATTCATAAAACCCATTATAGCTGAGGTATCCTCTCCTTTTGAATTAATTCTAGGGTTTTTTATAAAGGCATAATAACCTCGAAAAATAAGTGCATAAGCATCTACTAAGAAAAGACGTTTTTGATCTGACATTGATTTTGTTTTGATAGGAAACCAAAGCTACAAAACTATTTTTGATTTGTGATTTATTATTCGGAATTTGCTATTTATAAATCTTTACTTAATAGGTAAATAATATGATTCTTGAAGTTTGTGCAAATTCGTATCAATCTGCAATTAATGCAACAGAGGCAGGTGCACATCGTATTGAATTGTGTTCGGAATTATCAGTTGGTGGCATAACACCGTCATTTGGGTTATTAAAACAAGTAATTCAAGTTGTATCAATCCCTGTTTTTGTTTTAATTAGACCAAGAAGTGGAGATTTTGTCTTTTCTAAAGATGAATTTGATATCATGAGACAAGATATTCAGGTGTGTAAACAGTTAGGTTGTGATGGTATTGTTTCGGGAGTTTTATGCTATGATAATACCATTGATATTGAACGAACCAAAGAGTTGGTTGAGCTATCAAAGCCATTGTCATTTACATTCCACCGCGCTTTTGATTTAGTTAAAAGCCCAACCAAATCTCTTGAAGACCTTATTGAAATGGGGGTGAATAGAGTATTGTCTTCTGGTCAAGAACTCACTGCTGAAAAAGGCATTCACTTACTAAAACAATTAAAAGAGATGTCAAAAGGGAACATTACTATACTGCCGGGTTGTGGTATAAGCGCCAATAATGCAAAGCTATTTAAGGATTTTGGTTTTGACGAAATTCATGCTTCAGCCTCTAAAAAGGTATTTAAAAATGAAAGTATAAAAGGATATGGAGACTCTCTTCAAACTGAGTCTGCGATAAAAATCATAAAGTCTATATTAAAGAATATTTCTTAAGCATTAGTTAAATAAATCAAAATCTTAACTATTAGTTAAATAAATCATTGTTTTTAAACAGAAACTTAGATTACCACTATATTTGATGTAAAAAAAGAACATGCTACGCTGGATAATTTTCATACTTATCTTTGGAATAATTGATGTTTACGCTTATCAAGCATTTAAAACAGTTTCTAAAAGCAATTGGTTAAATATTTTGTATTGGGTATTATCTCTCTTGGTAATAGGAAATTTTATATATAGATTATTCAATTTAAATAGAGATGATTTTGGTAATGCACATGCATACGCATTCGGTTTTCTAATTGCCTTATTAGTTCCTAAAATAATGCTTCTTATGATTATGTTTGCCGAAGATGTTTTTAGAGTACCGCATGCTATTTACAGATATTTTACTGAAGGAGAAGTTGCAAAAGGAAACTATATGCCTTCTAGAAGAGCTTTTATTTCTAAGATTGCTTTGGGGATAGCTGCCATTCCTTTTGCATCCATTCTTTACGGTATTTATAGGGGTAAATATAATTACAAAGTTCTAAAATACACATTGCATTTTGAGGACTTGCCCGATGCCTTTGACGGTTATAAACTTACCCAGATAAGTGATATTCATTCAGGAAGTTTTGACAATATGGAAAAGGTTGATTATGCAGTTGGCTTAATTAATGAACAAAAAAGTGATGTTATTTTGTTTACTGGAGATATGGTGAATAATAAGGCAACTGAGATGAAGCCTTATATGGAGGTTTTCGGTAAGCTTTCAGCAAAAGATGGTATGTACTCTGTTTTAGGGAATCATGATTATGGAGATTATGTTAGGTGGGAATCAGAAGAAGCAAAAAACCAAAATTTAGAAGATTTAAAATTGGTTCAAAAAGAAATAGGTTTTGATTTACTTTTGAATGAACATCGATTTATTGAAAAAAATGGTGAACGCATAGCAATAGTAGGCGTTGAAAATTGGGGTGCTGGAGGTTTTAAAAAAGCAGGTGATTTGAGGAAAGCTTCTTCTCAAATTCAAAAAAATGACTTTAAAATATTGATGAGTCATGATCCTTCTCATTGGGAAAAAGAGGTTATAAAAGATGATTACCATTACCATTTAACTTTAAGCGGACATACTCATGGTATGCAGTTTGGAATTGAAATCCCGGGTTGGTTTAAGTGGAGCCCTGTTAAGTGGCGCTACAAGTATTGGGCTGGTATTTATGAAGAATTGGGGCAATATATAAATGTAAATCGTGGATTTGGTTATTTGGCTTTTCCGGGGCGTGTTGGTATATGGCCAGAAATAACTGTTATAGAACTTAAAAAAGGCACGAAGAAGGCATAGTTAAAGTTGTTCTAATATAATTGTGTCTTTCATGGTTTTTTAATAAATTAGACATAGACAAACCTTGATTTTTAAGAGATTGGCCAAATGATAAAAAAAATGTGTAGGTTTGTAATAGAGTATTTTACCAATAAATACTAAATAGTATGTCGAAATTTGGGGAACTTATAGATGTCGAAATTCCAGTTTTATTAGAATTTTATACAGACTGGAATGATCAATCCACTGCAATGCATCTAGTTTTAAGAGATGTTGCTGCAGCACTTGGTGATAAAGCAAAAGTTATTAAAATTGATGTTGAAAAGAATGAAGAATTAGCTGATGCTTTAAGGGTTAAAACACTGCCAACTTTAATAATCTACAAAGACGGCGAGATGAAATGGCGGCAGAGTGGGGAGTTAGATGCCAATTCACTTATAAGTATTATTCAGGAGTATATTTAAGAGATTGCCTTTAATTCATAACCTTTTTCAGTAAAGTATTCTAAAACTTTTGGCAACGCATATTGCATATTTTTTGAAGCTTTAATGCTATCATGAAAAACAATAATACTTCCTTCTTTTGCTTTTGAAATTACATTTTTTAGACAGGTTTCATTGTTCACTGATTTGTCCCAGTCAAAAGACAATACATCCCACATGATTATTTTGTAACCCTTTGCAATTAATTTTTTTCCTTGTTTAGGAGTGATTTGCCCATACGGAGGTCTGAAAAGTTTTATGAATGACGATTTTGGATTTGTAATATGTGTTTTAAATTCACTTTCACAATCCGCTATATTTTTTAAATAGTCCTTACTATTTGTTTTCCAACCTTTAATGTGGTTTTGTGTATGATTGCCAATACTATGACCATTTTCGATAATGTTTTGAAAAATATCAGGGTGCTTTTCAATGTTTTCACCTATACAGAAGAAAGTTGCTTTGGCGTTATATTTCTTTAATAAATTTAAAACCCACTGAGTGATTTCAGGGGTAGGTCCATCATCAAAAGTTAAGTAAATAGATTTGTCTGTTACAGGGATGTCCCAAATGTAATTTGGGAACATCTTTTTCGCAACAACAGGTGTTTTTATAGGTGCTAAGGTCATGCCTTAATTTGTACTATCAGTGGTTTGTTCTATTGGCAAGCTATCAGAAGGTAATTTGATGTCCTTGTCAACTGGCTGTTGTTCGTCTTCTTCTCCATAAAAATGTTTAAACATTCTTAAGTGATTATTAAAAATTTCTCCTTCAGCTTCTGCAAATTCAATGTCATAGCCAATTAAAATATCAACAAGTGCTTTGTATCGTTGAATATTAGTATAGATTTCTTCAAAAGCACGTTCTTGATTTTGTTGTTTTAGCGTACTGTAGTATTTTAAATTTTCCTGATATTTTACAGCAACATCTTTAAATAGCTTTTGTGCTTTTTCTTTATTCCCAACTTCATAATAAGCACTAATATAAGGTTCTAAAAGGGTGTAATATCCAAAGTAATTAACAGGCATATTGGTCATGGCAATATCTGCCACTTCTTCGGCTTCATTCAATTTGTTCTCATTAATTAGCTGTTCCATTAGTCTGGCTAAGTTCCCTCTATAGGTTATAGAATTTTTTCTAGTTTCAACATCATGATAAATATCTGGACTGCCACTATTGCCCCAGTTCCAAGTTTTTACTTTTTCATACATAAGGTCTGCATCAACGCGTCCCATGTCAAAGGGATTAGCCCTATCAACCGGAGTTTTAATAGGTACTAATTTGTAACACATACCATCTAATTGCAGATAGTCTTTCATCCAAATATAGTCGTCATCACCAAAGCTTCCACCTGTAAAATATATTGGGCGTTTCCACTCATTATTGGCTACAATATCTAACATTAAAAGTCTGTTTTTGTATAGTGCGCCTCCGCTTAATTTAATATCAATATAATCCAGCATTTTATGGGCGTCTTTTTCTTTTACAATGCCATGTTTAAGAGCATTGTCTTTATTCACAGGAAGTCTTAAAAATTGGGTTGGTAAATATCTATTATTAAGTTCTTGAGAAGGGTATCTGCTTATATCTTCTTGGGCAAAATTTTGCAAATAAAATTTAAACCTAGTTTTAGGATTATCACTGCTAATAAAGTTTAAAGCTTCCTTAATTTGAATTGTATCTTGTGATATTGGGGCAATTCTAACATAGTCATTGGTGCCATGTTTGTAATGCTCATGTGTTAATTGTGATGGCACTGGGTCGCTTTCATAAGCTTTACGCTTCATTTGATCTATATACCAATCTGTTTGAAATAAACTGGTGTTTACAATTCTGACATCGGTACGGTAACCTTCAATTTCTTGAGCATACCAGAGCGCAAACGTATCATTATCTCCAATGGTAAAAAGTATGGCGTTTTCTGCACAAGAGTCTAAATACTTCTTAGCCATAGATCTGGCAGTATATTTGTCTGAACGGTCATGGTCATCCCAATTGTTAGCAGCTAAAATACCTGGAACAAGAATTAAACAAACAATTGTTGTTATTGGGGCTGCTAATTTCTTTGGAATATGATTTTTAAGAGTATCATAAATAGCATAAACACCAAACCCAATCCAAAGAGCAAATACATAAAATGACCCAACTACTGAATAATCACGTTCTCTAGGTTCAAAAGGGCGTACATTGGTATATACTTGAATTGCTATTCCTGTGAACAAGAAAAATACTAACATAACCCAAAAGAGTTTTTTGTCTTTGTTGAATAAGAAGAAAAACCCAATGAGTCCTAAAATTAGAGGTAGTAAGTAATAGGTATTTCTAGCTTTATTATTTTCAACATCACTTGGTAAATTATCTTGAGAAACCCCTAAATGCCATACGTCTAATGGCTTGATGCCACTTATCCAGTTCCCGTGGTCATCATACTTGCCTTGAATATCATCTTGTCTACCAGCAAAGTTCCACATAAAATAGCGCCAATACATGTAACCTAATTGGTATTCAAACATGTAAGCAAGATTGCTACCTAAAGAGGGTTTTTCAACATCAAAATATCTAACAGCATTTTGCTTTAAAAAATTACTATAATCTTCATAATCAACATTGCCTTCCATAACTTCCTTTTTGAAGTTGGCAACCATTGCTCGTAATTCATTATCCATCTGGAGTTCTGGTTTTAGCTTAAAATTTAAAAACCCAGAAAACATCATATAATTGTCTGCATGTTCGCTACTCCACATTCTTGGAAGTATAGAGGCGTGTTCTGAATTGTAATTTTGTCTGGAGTTTTTCCAGTCGTTAACAATTATATATTCCCCTTTTTCTTCGTCCTTTTCGTATTTTGGTTTACCGTCTATATAAGGATTGTTTTCATCTAAAGATGCATACTGATCTGTAAACATAGGCCCA
Source organism: Seonamhaeicola maritimus (assembly GCF_008056315.1). Lineage (GTDB taxonomy): Bacteria > Bacteroidota > Bacteroidia > Flavobacteriales > Flavobacteriaceae > Seonamhaeicola > Seonamhaeicola maritimus. The sequence goes on from NZ_VRKQ01000010.1 coordinate 1,101,644, forward strand.
TAAAACAAATGTGTTTCTGGGTATTGCTCTAAGTTGTAATACGCTAAAAGTTCACGAGCACTAGAAGGGTTATTTTCATTAACTACCACATTAGCATTGGCGCGTATGGGTAGCATTAGCCAAGTTGAAAACCCTATTATTACAAAGGTCAGGCAAAGGATGCCTGTGTTTAAATGATTGTATTGTTTTTGACGCGTGAATTTTAATCCATAATATATAAGAGCTACCAATAGAATGCCTGCTATAACAGTACCAGAGTTAAACGGAAGCCCAATAGTATTTATAAAAAAGATTTCTGAAACACTGAATATCTTAAGAATATTAGGAGCTAATAGTTTGAAAATGAATAACAATACGGCTACCGAAACCGCATTGGCTATAATAAAGTTTTTAAGTGTAACGGTTTTGTAGTTTTTAAAATAATAGATAAGGCCAATGGCTGGAATAGTTAATAGTCCCATGAAATGAACGCCAAATGATAACCCAATAACAAACGAAATAAGGATTAACCAACGGTTTCCTCGAGGTGTATCCATATCTTGTTCCCAACGTAATCCTAACCAGAAAAGCACAGACATTATTAATGTAGCCATAGCATAAACCTCGGTCTCTACAGCATTAAACCAAAACGAGTCCGTAAATGTGAATGCTAAACTTCCTACAAGCCCACTACCTAAAACAGCCATGGATTTAGGTTGATTGTCATCAGAACTACCAACTAGTTTTTTAAGTAGTAGTGTAATAGTCCAGAACATGAATAAAATAGTGAATGCACTGGCAACAGCACTCATCATATTCATCATAAAACCAACTTGCGAAGGTTCAAAAGCAAACATTGAGAAAAATGCTCCAAGCATTTGAAACAAAGGAGCTCCTGGAGGGTGTCCAACTTGTAATTTAGCCGATGTTAAAATATACTCACCCGCATCCCAAAAACTAACTGTAGGTTCAACCGTTAAACTATAAGTTATAAGAGCTATTAAAAAAGAGAACCATCCTAAAAGTGTATTCCATTTTTTAAAGTTTAAATTGGCCATAAAATTCAGTATTTATTTGCTTTGGCGAATTTAATAATAAATATGAAATGAGACATTACTATTTAGTTTGTCTTAACATAATTACCTTTCAAGTCATTATTATTACTAAAAAAGCATATTCAAAATGTAAATACTGCCAGTGTTTTTAGGTAAACGCTGCCCTTTAATAATTATTTTTCAAAAAATATTTGTACAGATAAAACTTTGTACTAAATTTGCACCCTCAATTACACAATGGCCTATGGTGTAACTGGCAACACGTCTGGTTTTGGTCCAGAAGAGTCTAGGTTCGAGCCCTAGTAGGCCAACGTTAATTTAACCCTAATTATGAAAATAGTTAGGGTTTTTTGTTTTTATAAGCGAGTTCGTGAATGATTAGTTTGTTTAGAACCTAAATTTAGGTGAGGTCAAGCAAAAATTTTAGTTCTCACTATTTTTGTTGTAGGGTTTATAAATTAAATTAAAAATCATATATTTGCAGCGTTGAAAGACAAAGTAATGATAATGAGGGGACGGAAAGTCCCCTCTTTTTATACTAAAAAATGTTTAAAACTACGGTTGAAAATTTACTTGAAGCTGCATTAAATGACAGACCCGATTTATTTCTAATAGATTTTTCTATTGAAGGTGGTAATCAAATAAAAGTTGTGGTAGATGGTGATAACGGAGTTTTGGTTGAAGATTGTATGTTTATTAGCAGAGCTATAGAGCATAATCTTGATAGAGAAGAACAAGATTTTTCTCTAGATGTTATGTCTGCTGGAGCTACTTCACCTTTAGTTCATAAACGTCAGTATAAAAGACATTTAAATAGAACACTAAAAGTAAAAACAGCATCTGATAAATTTGAAGGAACACTTTCAAGTGCCTCAGATGAAAATATTACACTAGTGTGGAAAGTTAGAGAGCCTAAACCAATTGGGAAAGGCAAGGTAACTGTAACAAAGGAAGCGAATATCGCTTACAAAGATATTGTAGAAGCAAAAGTTATGATTAAATTTTAATTCAGTAAGAGTTATGGAAAATGTTGCGTTAATTGAATCTTTTTCGGAATTCAAAGACGATAAGCTAATTGACAGAGTAACGTTAATGGCCATTTTAGAAGATGTGTTTAGAAGCGCCTTAAAAAAGAAATATGGCGATGATGATAATTTCGATATAATTGTAAACCCTGATAAAGGTGATTTAGAAATTTGGAGAAATAGAATAGTTGTGGCTGATGGTGAAGTTGAAGAACCAAATCAAGAAATTTCATTATCTGAAGCAAGAAAAATTGAACCAGATTTTGAAGTAGGTGAGGATGTGTCTGAGGAAGTAAAACTTATTGATTTAGGAAGAAGAGCCATTTTAGCATTACGCCAAAATCTTATTTCAAAAATTCATGAGCATGACAATACTATAATTTATAAGCAATTTAAAGATTTAGTAGGAGAAATTTACACGGCAGAAGTTCATCATATTCGTCATAGAGCAGTGATTTTATTAGACGATGAGGGTAATGAAATAGTGTTGCCAAAAGACAAACAAATACCTTCAGATTTTTTCAGAAAAGGAGATAATGTAAGAGGTGTTATTGATACGGTAGAGCTTAAAGGGGCAAAACCAACTATATTAATGTCTAGAAGCTCTCCGGTGTTTTTAGAGAAATTATTTGAACAAGAAATTCCAGAAGTTTTTGATGGTTTAATTACAGTTAAAAATGTAGTGAGAATACCAGGAGAAAAAGCTAAGGTAGCAGTTGATTCTTATGATGACAGAATTGATCCTGTAGGAGCTTGTGTTGGTATGAAGGGTTCAAGAATTCATGGAATTGTTCGTGAATTAGGGAATGAAAATATTGATGTAATTAATTACACAAACAACTTACAATTATACATTACAAGAGCTTTAAGCCCTGCAAGAGTTACATCAATAAAAATTGATGAAGAAACCAAGCGTGCTGAGGTTATTTTAAAACCAGAAGAAGTTAGCAAAGCTATTGGTAGAGGTGGTCATAATATTCGTTTAGCGGGTCAATTAACTGGCTATGAAATTGATGTGTTTAGAGAAGGAGCAGAAGAAGATGTTGAGTTAAGGGAGTTCTCTGATGAAATAGAAGAGTGGATCATTCAAGAATTTAGTAAGGCTGGTTTAGATACCGCTAAGAGTATACTAGAACAAGAGGTAGACGACTTAGTGAAAAGGACTGACTTAGAGGAAGAAACAATTAACGATGTTATAAGAATTCTAAAAGAAGAATTTGAAGAATAACGCATATATTTGAGTATTTTAAAGGCAATTTATGGCTGGGACAATTAGATTAAATAAAGTATTACGCGAGCTTAATATCTCCTTAGATCGTGCTGTAGAATTTTTAGATTCTAAGGGCGTTGAGATTGAGAAGCGTCCAACTACAAAAATTTCTGAAGAAGTTTACGCAATTCTTTCTGATGAATTTGAAACGGATGCTAACAAAAAAGTGGCGTCTAAAGAAGTTAGTGAAGCAAAGCAAAAGGAGAAAGATGCATTGCGAGAGCAACGCGAACGTGAGCTTGAGGCAAAACAAAAAGAAGCAGCCAAAAAAGAAGAAGAAGTTGTAAAAGCTTCTGGTAGTATTTCTGGTCCTAAAACTGTTGGAAAAATAGATTTGTCTCCCAAAAAGGCAGAAGCTAAAAAAGAAGAAGTTAAAAAGGAAGAGCCAGTTAAAGAAGCACCAGCTAAAGTTGTAAAAGAGGAAAAGCCTGTTGCTGAAAAGCCAAAAGAAGAAAAACCAGCTGCTAAGGTTGAAGAAAAACCGGCTCCTAAAAAAGAAACGCCTAAAAAGAAGGAAGAAGCGCCTGTGAAGGAAATTTCGAATGAAGAGGTGCCTCCAGTAGAAGAAAAGGTTAAAACTCAATACAAAAAACTAACTGGTCCTAAAATTGCAGGAGATAAAATAGATTTATCTCAATTTAATAAGCCTAAGAAAAAGAAAGAAGAAAAGAAGCCAGAAGCTAAGACTGGTGATGCAACTAAGAAAAAGCGTCGTAGAATTAGTAAAGTTGGTGGCCCACAATCTGGAAACAATAGAGGTCCAGGTCAAAGAGGTCCTGGACAAAATAGAGGAAACGATAGATTTAAAGGTAAACCAGGACAAGGCCGTAGAAATATTGTTAAAGAAGAGCCTAGTGAAGAAGATGTGAAAAAACAAGTGCGCGAAACACTTGAAAAACTTCAAGGAAAATCTTCTAAAGGAAAAGGAGCTAAATATCGTAGAGAAAAAAGAGATCAACATAGAGATCAAACCGAAAAAGAATTACAAGCAGAAGCAGCAGAAAGTAAAATACTCAAAGTAACAGAGTTTGTTACTGCTAGTGAAGTTGCTACTATGATGGATGTTGGAGTGACTGAAATTATATCGGCATGTATGTCTTTAGGAATGATGGTAACCATGAACCAGCGTTTAGATGCTGAGACATTAACTATTGTTGCTGAAGAGTTTGGATATCAAGTAGAATTTATTACGGCTGATATTGAAGAAGCAATTGAGGTTGTTGAAGATAAAGAAGAAGATTTAACTTCAAGAGCACCAATTGTTACCGTAATGGGTCACGTAGATCATGGTAAAACTTCGCTTCTGGATTATATCAGAAAAGAAAATGTTATTGCCGGTGAGTCCGGTGGTATAACTCAGCATATTGGAGCTTATGGGGTAGAGTTAGATGGCGGACAAAAAATTGCTTTCTTAGATACACCAGGTCACGAGGCGTTTACCGCAATGCGTGCACGTGGAGCACAAGTAACAGATATAGCAATTATTGTTGCTGCTGCTGATGATGATATTATGCCACAAACTAAAGAGGCTATATCTCATGCGCAAGCTGCTGGAGTGCCTATTGTATTTGCTATTAATAAAATAGATTTACCAGCTGCTAACCCAGAAAAGATTAAAGAAGGTCTTGCTAATATGAATTTATTAGTTGAAGATTGGGGAGGTAAAGTGCAATCTCATGATATTTCTGCTAAAAACGGAACTGGGGTAAGTGAATTGCTTGAAAAAGTCTTGCTAGAAGCTGAATTATTAGAATTAAAAGCTAATGCAAATAAGCCTGCAGTTGGTACTGTTGTTGAAGCATTCCTTGATAAAGGGCGTGGTTATGTGTCTACTATTTTGGTGCAAGCCGGTACTTTAAAAGTTGGAGATTATGTGTTAGCAGGTCAGCATAGTGGTAAAGTTAAAGCCATGCATGATGAGCGTGGAAATAATGTAGAAGAAGCAGGTCCTTCAACGCCAGTATCTATTTTAGGATTGGATGGAGCACCTCAAGCAGGTGATAAGTTTAATGTATTTGAAGACGAACGTGAAGCAAAAGCTATTGCTACTAAACGTTCTCAATTACAACGTGAACAATCTGTTAGAACACAACGTCATATTACACTTGATGAAATTGGAAGACGTATTGCTTTAGGAGACTTTAAAGAGCTTAATATTATCCTTAAAGGTGATGTGGATGGTTCGGTTGAAGCCTTAACAGATTCGTTCCAAAAACTATCAACAGAAGAGATTCAAGTAAATATTTTGCACAAAGGTGTTGGTGCCATTACAGAGAGTGATGTTTTATTAGCATCGGCTTCTGATGCCATTATTATTGGGTTTAATGTAAGGCCAATGGGTAATGCACGCCAAATTGCTGATAAGGAAGAAATAGATATCAGAACATACTCAATTATCTATGATGCTATTAATGACTTGAAAGATGCAATGGAAGGAATGTTGTCTCCAGAATTTAAGGAAGAGATAACTGGTACAGCTGAAATTCGACAAACATTCAAGATTTCTAAAGTAGGAACCATTGCAGGTTGTATGGTAACTAATGGTAAGATATTCAGAAACTCTGGAGTGCGTCTTATTAGAGAAGGTGTTGTAGTATTTACGGGTGAGTTAACAACGTTGAAACGATTTAAAGACGATGTTAAGGAAGTATCAAAAGGATACGATTGTGGTATGCAAGTGAAAAACTATAACGATATTAAGGAAGGTGATATTATTGAGGCTTTCCAAGAAGTAGCCGTTAAGAAAACGTTGAAATAGAAATATGTATTTCAATTTATAATAAAATAAAAAGCGAACCATTTGGTTCGCTTTTTTTATGACTTGTTAATTGTTTTTCTCCTTCTTCGGTTTAAAAATAAATGCGCTTGGAAACTTTCGTTTTATACGTTTTAAAGCTCTGTCTGCTTCTAAGCGAGTTCTAAAGTTACCGGCCCAAATTTTGAAGTTAGGTGATTCGTATACAATTCTAGATTTCCAATCACTAAAAGATTCATGAAACTCCTCTTTTGCTTTATAAGCATCAGACCTATTTCCGTTATAAATTTGAATTTTATATCTGTCTGAATTGTTTTCGTCCTTATTAATATCCTTTTTAAGACGTAATAATGCATCTATATTTTTATCTTGATTAATTTCAACATGACCTTGCTGTGAATAGCCTTTATTGACAACACATAAAAATAAGCAAATAGCTGTTAATACTTTAAACTTTAAACTCAAATTCATCATTTTTAATTATTTATACAAATGTATACGTTATAAATTAAACTATAGTTCTTTTATTTATTTAGAATGCCTCTAAATTAGCAATAACACTTCCCTAACATTTCTAAAATCGACTTTAAATATTACTTTTGCGTGAGATTTTAGAAGTATGATATTTGTCATGTTTTATGAAAAAATCATACCAAAGATTAGAAGTTAATTTAACCAATAATATGAAACAGGTGATTCACCGTAGATTGGGCGGAAACATTCTTCGTTTTAGCCTAATTATTTTATTAGCGTTTACAACCTCGCTGTCTGCTCAAGACGGAGATCCGGCAAAAGGAAAATCAATATTCAATACCAATTGTGCTGCTTGTCATCATTTAGATAAGAAAATGACAGGTCCTGCATTACGTCATGTTGAACAACGTTTAGCTGATGATCAAGGTTTAGATAGAGACTGGATTTATGCTTGGATTCGCAATAGTGCGGCTTTAGTTAAGTCTGGAGATGCATATGCTAATAAAGTGTATAATGATTTTGGTGGAGCTGCTATGACGGCATTTCCTCAATTATCTGATGAAGATTTGAACAATATTTTAGCTTATACAGCTCAAGAAAAGGCTGCTCCTGCAGCTGCTACTGGAGCTGCTGCTGCACAAACAACTACTTCTGAATCTGTCGGTATTTCAAACGAACTTATTCTAGGTGCTTTAGCAATTCTTTTTGTGTTGTTAGCTGCTGGGTTATATTTAGTAAACAAAACACTGCGCAGATTTGCTGCGGCTCAAGATATTGATTTACCTGAAGCTACCGGTAGAAAACCACTTTGGAAAGCTTTTGTTGAAAACCAATTCTTAATGTTAGTTACGGCAATATTTTTCTTATTAGCTAGTGCTTATTTTGCTTTTGGTTATTTCATGCAAATTGGTATAGATCAAGGTTATCAGCCAGTGCAACCAATTCATTTCTCGCATAAAATTCATGCAGGTGATAATGGAATAGATTGTAAATACTGTCACTCCTCTGCAAGAGTTAGTAAAACATCAGGTATTCCATCATTAAATGTTTGTATGAACTGTCATAAAACCATTTCAGAATATAATGGAGAAACTACTCCAGAGCATTCTAAAGAATTCTATGACAAGCAAATTCAAAAGCTTTATACTGCTGCTGGATGGAGTGATGAAGAGCAAAAGTATGTAAGTGAAGGTGAGCCAGTTAAATGGGTTAGAATTCACAACTTGCCAGACTTTGTTTATTTTAACCATTCACAACACGTTTCTGTTGGTGGGCAAGAGTGTCAAACATGTCATGGTCCAGTTGAAGAAATGGAAGTGCTATATCAGCATGCGCCATTAACAATGGGATGGTGTGTTGAATGTCACAGAACCACAAATGTGAAGGTTGAAGATAATGCGTACTATGATAAGATTCATGAAGAATTGTCTAAAAAGTATGGTGTAGAGAAGTTAACAGTTGCCGAAATGGGTGGACTGGAATGTGGTAAGTGTCATTATTAATTTAGTAAGAAGTAATTCAATTATATAATATGTCATCAAACAAGAAATACTGGAAAAGTGTTGAAGAGCTAAACGAAAATAGCTCTATTGTTGAGACGCTAAAACAAAACGAGTTTACTCAAGAAATTCCTGTAGATGAATTTTTGGGAGATAAAGAAACTTTGGAAACAAGTTCTACAACTCGTCGCGATTTCTTAAAATATGTAGGTTTTAGTACAGCTGCTGCGTCGTTAGCTGCTTGTGAAGGACCTGTGAAAAAATCAATTCCTTACGTAGTACAGCCAGAAGAAATTATTCCTGGTGTATCTAACTATTATGCAACAACTGTTGCTGATGGATTTGATTTCGCAAGTGTTTTAGTAAAAACTCGTGAAGGTCGTCCAATTAAAATTGAGAATAATGCTTTGGCAGCTACCAATGGTAGTGCTAATGCCAGAGTTAACGCTTCGGTTTTAGGCTTGTATGACAGTTTAAGAATTCAAAGTCCTAGAAAAGGTAGTGAGTCTACTTCTTGGGAAGATTTAGATGCTGAAGTAATTGCAGAATTAACTAAAGCTGCTGGTTCTGGTAAAGATATCGTGTTATTAACACAAACATTTGCCAGTCCTTCAACAAGTAAGTTAATCTCTGAGTTCAAAGAAAAATATGGTAATGTTCGTCATGTAGTTTATGATGCTGTTTCAGAATCAGCTGCATTAGACGCATACCAAGCTAAATACGGAGAACGCGGATTAGCAGATTACGATTTCGCTAAAGCGATGACTATCGTATCTGTAGGTGCTGATTTCTTAGGAGATTGGCAAGGTGGTGGATTTGATTCAGGATATTCAAAGAACAGAGTTCCTGATCATGGTAAAATGTCTCGACATATTCAGTTTGAATCAAACATGTCTTTATCAGGAGCTAACGCCGATAAGCGTGTACCATTAACTCCAAGTCAACAAAAATTAGCTTTAGCTAAACTACATAGTTTAGTTGTTGGTGGTTCTTATTCAGGTAAAGATTTGCCTGCTAAGGTAGAAGAAGCAGTTCAAAATGCAGCTTCTCAACTTAAAAGGGCTGGAAGCAATGGGGTTGTTGTTACAGGTATTCAAGATGTAAATGCACAAACAGTTGCACTTCAAATAAATGAAGCTTTATCTAGTAAAGCTTTCAATCCAAATACACCAATTAAAACAAGACAAGGTAACGATAAAGATGTTGCCGCTTTAGTTGCTGATATGAACGCTGGTAAAGTGGGTGTGCTTATTATGAGTGGTGTAAATCCTGTTTATACCTTGCCAAATGCTGCTGATTTTGCTGAAGGTTTGGGTAAAACATTCTCTGTGGCCTTCTCAATGAAATCAGATGAAACGTCATCATTAGCAAATTATATTGGAGCTGCACCTCATTATTTAGAATCTTGGGGAGATGTAGAGTTAAAGAAAGGACATTATTCTTTAACGCAACCTGCAATTCGCCCTTTATTTGATACAAGACAATTCCAAGAATCTTTACTTAAGTGGACTGCAAATGATGTGTCTTACTTAGATTATATTAAAGATACTTGGGGAACAGGTATTTTAAGCGGTGGTTCTTTCAATAAAGCATTACATGATGGTGTTTATGTTGGAACAATTGCAACAGAAACTGAAGATACTACTGATGCTTCAGAAGAAGCAGAAGCGCCTGCAGGAAATGCAGCAAGTGCTTTAGCATCATCTGTAAAATCTGATGGAGGCATTGAGTTAAGTTTATATACAAAAGTAGGTATGGGAGATGGTCAACAGGCTAACAACCCATGGTTACAAGAGTTTCCGGATCCAATTACAAGAACATCTTGGGATAACTATTTAACAGTTTCTAAAGCTGATGCAGATGCTCTAGGTTTAGAAAATACACACGAGGCTACTGGTGCTTTAAATGGTAGTTATGCTAACGTTACAGCTAACGGAACAACAATTACTGTTCCTGTAATGATTCAGCCAGGGCAAGCTAAAGGTTCGGTTGGTTTATCATTTGGATATGGTAGAACTAATGGATTAAAAGATGAAATGCAAACAGGTGTTAATGCCTATGCATTATATAATAACTTTAATAATGTTCAGAATGTAACTGTTGAAGCTGCTTCTGGTGTTCATGAGTTTGCTTGTGTTCAGTTACACAATACCTTAATGGGACGTGGAGACATTGTTAAAGAAACTACTTTAGAAGTATTTAATACAGAGAAATCTAGTGTTTGGAATCCAATGCCAATGGTGTCATTAGATCACAAACCAACTCCGGTAACATCTCCAGATGTTGATTTATGGGATGAATTTGATCGTTCTGTTGGACATCATTTCAACCTATCAATAGATTTAAATGCTTGTACAGGATGTGGAGCATGTGTTATTGCATGTCACGCTGAAAATAATGTTCCTGTTGTAGGTAAAGAAGAAGTACGTCGTAGCCGTGATATGCACTGGTTACGTATAGATAGATATTATTCATCTGAAGATTCTTTTGAAGGTGATAATGATAAGAAAGATAATATTGCAGGTTTAGGAAGCTCATTAAGTGAGTTTAGTGAAATGGAATCTCCAGCAGATAATCCACAAGTAGCATTCCAGCCAGTAATGTGTCAGCACTGTAACCATGCGCCTTGTGAAACTGTTTGTCCTGTAGCGGCAACATCACATGGTCGTCAAGGTCAAAACCACATGGCATATAACCGTTGTGTAGGTACAAGATATTGTGCAAACAACTGTCCTTATAAAGTACGTCGTTTCAACTGGTTCTTATATACTAGTAATGATGAGTTTGATTATCATATGAATGATGATTTAGGACGCATGGTATTAAATCCAGACGTAGTAGTACGTTCTCGTGGTGTTATGGAAAAATGTTCTATGTGTATTCAAATGACACAGAAAACTATTTTAGATGCTAAACGTGACGGACGTGCCATTAAAGATGGAGAACTTCAAACAGCATGTTCTGCAGCTTGTAATAGTGGAGCGATGACGTTTGGAGATATCAACGATAAGGAAAGTAAAGTTGCAAAACTTAAAGAAGATAACCGTATGTATCATTTGTTAGAGCACGTAGGAACAAAACCAAACGTGATTTATCAAACAAAAGTGAGAAATACAACAGAAGCATAAATCTAATTAAAGAATCAATTATATAATTATGGCGTCTCATTACGAAGCACCTATTAGAAGACCTTTAGTTACAGGAGAGAAATCATACCACGATGTTACTGTGGATGTTGCCAAACCTGTAGAAGGAAAAGCAAATAAACAATGGTGGATTGTTTTTGGCATTGCATTAGCCGCTTTTCTTTGGGGAATTGGATGTATCATTTATACTATATCTACAGGTATTGGAACTTGGGGTTTAAATAAAACCGTAGGTTGGGCTTGGGATATTACAAACTTTGTTTGGTGGGTAGGTATTGGTCACGCAGGGACACTTATTTCTGCTGTACTATTATTATTCCGTCAAAAATGGAGAATGGCAATTAACCGTTCTGCAGAGGCAATGACAATTTTCTCTGTTGTTCAAGCAGGTTTATTCCCAATCATTCACATGGGTCGTCCTTGGTTAGGATATTGGGTATTGCCAATTCCAAACCAATTTGGTTCACTTTGGGTTAACTTTAACTCACCGTTACTTTGGGATGTATTTGCAATCTCAACATATTTATCGGTATCATTAGTATTCTGGTGGACAGGTTTACTTCCTGATTTTGCTATGTTACGTGATAGAGCTATTAAACCTTTCCAAAAGAAGATTTATTCATTATTATCTTTCGGATGGTCTGGTAGAGCTAAAGATTGGCAACGTTTTGAAGAGGTATCTTTGGTACTTGCTGGTTTAGCAACACCCTTAGTACTTTCTGTACATACAATTGTATCGTTTGATTTCGCAACCTCTGTTATTCCAGGATGGCATACAACCATATTCCCTCCTTATTTTGTTGCCGGAGCGGTATTCTCTGGTTTTGCTATGGTAAACACGCTTCTTATTATTATGAGAAAAGTGTGTAGCCTTGAAGATTATATTACAGTACAGCACATTGAGTTAATGAACATTGTAATTATGATTACAGGTTCTATAGTTGGTGTAGCATATATTACAGAGTTATTCATAGCATGGTATTCTGGTGTTGAATATGAACAATATGCATTCTTAAACAGAGCAACCGGACCTTACTGGTGGGCATATTGGGCAATGATGACTTGTAACGTATTCTCTCCACAGTTTATGTGGTTCAAGAAACTAAGAACAAGTATAATGTTCTCATTCTTTATCTCAATAGTTGTAAATATAGGAATGTGGTTTGAGCGTTTCGTAATTATTGTAACATCATTACACAGAGATTACTTACCATCTTCATGGTCTATGTTCTCACCTACGTTTGTTGATATAGGAATATTTATAGGTACTATAGGATTCTTCTTTGTGTTATTCTTATTGTATTCAAGAACATTTCCTGTAATTGCACAGGCTGAGGTAAAAACAATTTTAAAGTCTTCCGGAGAAAGATATAAGAAGATAAGAGAAGCTGGTGATAGTTTAGTAGGAACTGGTGCAGACTCTAGAACTTCAGGAGATAGTAATAAAGAAACAAAAAATTAAAAGTAGCATATGGAAGCTTCAAAAGTAATTCACGCTATTTATACTGATGATGATGTGTTAATGTCTGCCGTTAAAAAGGTAAAGGCAGAAAAGCATCATATTGAGGAAATTTACACACCTTTTCCGGTGCATGGTCTAGACAAAGCTATGGGATTAGCGCCTACACGTATTGCTATTACAGCATTTATGTACGGTTTAGTAGGGTTAACAGTTGCTATAGTTATGATGAATTTCATAATGATTGAAGACTGGCCACAAAACATTGGTGGTAAACCAAGTTTTAGTTATATAGAAAACATGCCGGCATTTGTGCCAATTATGTTTGAATTAACGGTGTTTTTTGCAGCGCATTTAATGGTAATTACATTTTACTTACGTAGTAGAATGTGGCCATTTAAAAAGGCTGAAAATCCAGATCCTAGAACAACTGATGATCATTTTTTAATGGAAATTGCAGTTCATGGAAATGAAGGTGAACTTGAAAGTTTACTTAAAGATACTGGAGCGGTAGAAATTAATTTAGTTGATAAAGAAGCGCATTAATATAGTAATATGAAAAGCTTAATTAAAATATTAGCAATTGCAGTTGTTTTTGTAGCTGTTTCTTGTAACAAAAGTACAGCACCTAATTATCAGTTCATGCCTAACATGTATGAGTCTGAAGGATATGAAACTTATGGTGAAGCGGCGTTCCCTAATGGGGTTGAAGCACAGTTGCCTGCTGAAGGATCTGTAGCTAGAGGTTATATTCCTTTTGATATTGAAAATACAACTGAAGGGTATGAATTGGCAAAAACTACCTTAGTAAATCCTTTAGATTCTACACAGGTAGATTTAGATAGAGGTAAGGAACTTTATGATATTTACTGTGGTATTTGTCATGGTAATAAAGGTAATGGACAAGGTAACTTGGTGAAACGTGAAAAAATACTTGGTATTCCAAGTTATGATGATGTAGGTAGAGCTATTACAGCTGGGAGTATTTATCACACTATTTATTACGGGAAAAACAGTATGGGATCCTACGCTAATCAGTTAAAAGAAGAAGAGCGTTGGCAAGTAGTATCATACGTGTTAAAGTTAAAAGCAGATTTAGAAAAGTAAGAAGATAAGATTATATAGATATGTATACATTTTCAAAAAAATTAAAGACATTTTCTATCATTTTAATGGTTTTAGGAGCATTAGGTGTAGGTTATGGTTTTATGACATCTCATAAATCTTTTGAAGAAGTGGAGCACATGCTTGCTGAAGAAGAACATCACGGAGGAGGTCATGGAGAAGCAGCAGTGCATCATGAAGAAACTACTGATGATACGCATGCCGCAGATTCTCATGGTGAAGAAGCTCATTCTGGTGATGCTCATGCAGAACATGTTGAGCATGTTATGCACCAAGTTCACAACAGACCTTGGTCTGCTTTATATGTAGCAGCATTCTTCTTTATGATGATTGCTTTAGGAGTTTTAGCTTTTTACGCTATACAAATAGCTTCACAAGCTGGATGGTCTCCTGTGCTTTTCAGAGTAATGGAAGGTATTACAGCGTATTTGTTGCCAGGTGGTTTAATTGTTTTGGCTATAGCATTTTTTGCCGATAGTCATTTATTTATTTGGTTAAAAGAAGGAATGACAGTAGAAGGTCATGAAAATTATGATAAACTAGTTGCTGGAAAAGCCGGTTGGTTAAACAAACCTATGTTCTTTGTTAGAGGTCTTATATTCCTAGGAGGCTGGGTATTATATCGTCATTTTTCACGTAAATTTTCAATTGCTCAAGATACTGCAGATGATAATAGAAACTTTAAAAAGTCATTCCGTATTGCTGCAGGATTCTTAGTATTCTTTATTTACACTGAATCTATGATGTCTTGGGATTGGATTATGAGTGTAGACCCTCACTGGTTCTCTACTTTATTTGGTTGGTATGTGTTTGCTAGTATGTTTGTAAGTGGAATTACAGTTATAGCATTAATTTCATTATACTTAAAATCTAGAGGACATTTAGAATTTGTAAATGAGAATCACTTACATGATGTTGCAAAATTCATGTTCGCTTTTAGTATTTTCTGGACGTATTTATGGTTCTCACAATTTATGCTTATTTGGTATTCAAACATACCAGAAGAGGTAACTTACTTTATAACTAGATTCAACGATTATAAATTACCATTCTTAGGTATGGTAGCTTTAAACTTTGTATTCCCAATATTGATGTTAATGAATGCCGATTACAAACGTGTACCTTGGTTTGTTGTAATGACAGGTCTGGTAATTTTATTCGGTCACTATATTGACATCTTTAATATGATTATGCCTGCAACAGTTGGTGACAGATGGTTTATTGGGATTCCAGAAATTAGCTCAATATTATTATTCGCTGGCTTATTTATATTTGTAGTGTTTACAGCTTTAACAAAAGCGCCATTACTTGTAAAAAGATATCCTTTTAGAAAGGAAAGCGAAGAATTTCATTATTAATTAAAGAATTAAATAAAGACGAACAATACCAATGACTGCTTTATTAACAATTATAGTTTTAGTATTTATTTTAATCGCCATATGGCAAATGGTTAAAATATTCGATTTAGCACAAGCTAAGGGTGGAAATGATATTCCAGGAGTTGCTACAGATAAGGATAATACCTTAAACGGATATTTAATGATGGGCTTTTTAGCGTTCATCTATGTAATAACCATTGTATGCTGTGTAAAATGGGGTGATTTACCTTTGATGTCTAACTCGGCATCAGCACATGGTCCTACAATTGATAATTTGATGGTCATTTCTATGGCTCTTATCTTTTTTGTACAGACGGTTACACAGTTTTTATTACACTATTTCGCGTTTAAATATAAAGGCGAAAAAGGAAAACAAGCTTTGTTTTTTGCTGACAACAATAAGTTGGAAGCAATATGGACAATCATTCCTGTAATTGTTTTAGCAGGTTTAATTATTTACGGATTAAACACTTGGATTAATATTATGGGTGTTGATGAAAGTGATGACCCATTAGTTGTGGAATTATATGCGCAACAGTTTAACTGGAAAGCTAGATACGCCGGAGCCGATAATACTTTAGGTAAAGCTAATGTTCGTTTAATTGATATTGATCGTGCTAATATTTTAGGTTTAGACGAATCTGATCCTAATGCACAAGATGATGTAATTACTACAGAATTACATTTACCTGTTGGAAAACCGGTATTATTTAAAATGCGTTCTCAAGATGTATTGCACTCTGCTTATATGCCACACTTTAGAGCTCAAATGAACTGTGTTCCTGGTATGATTACTCAGTTTGGTTTTACACCAACAGTAACTACTTCAGACATGAGGCAAACACCTGAAATGGTAGAGAAAGTTCAAAACATTAATAAAATTAGAGTTGAAAACAGTAAGAAATTAATAGCCAAAGGAGAAGAGGCTTTAGAAAGCTATGAATTTGACTATGTTTTAATCTGTAATAAAATTTGTGGAAAATCTCACTACAACATGCAAATGAAAATTGTAGTAGAAACACAAGAAGAATATGATGCTTGGATTAAAGAGCAAAAAGAATTCAAAAACTCTCTAATTAACTAATAAAAAAAGAAAAAACGATATAAGATTATGTCAGCACACGCAGATACTCACGCTCACGACGACCACGGACATCATCATAAAGAAACGTTTGTAACTAAATATATATTTAGTCAAGACCACAAAATGATTGCAAAGCAGTACCTAATCACAGGTACTATTATGGGAGTTATTGGTGTAATAATGTCATTAATGTTCCGTATGCAAATTGCATGGCCAGAAGAACCTAATGTGATTTTTGAAGCATTGCTAGGTAAATGGGCACCAGATGGTGTTATGGATGCCGATATTTATTTGGCATTGGTAACAATACACGGTACAATCATGGTATTCTTTGTTTTAACAGCAGGATTGAGTGGAACGTTTAGTAACTTATTAATTCCGTTACAGATTGGAGCAAGAGATATGGCATCAGGTTTCTTAAACATGATTTCGTATTGGTTATTTTTCCTATCTAGTGTAATAATGGTTATCTCATTATTTGTTGAGGCAGGACCTGCAGCTGCTGGTTGGACTATCTATCCGCCATTAAGTGCTTTACCAATGGCTCAAGGTGGTTCAGGTATGGGTATGACTTTATGGTTAGTATCTATGGCTATATTTATTGCATCGTCACTTTTAGGATCGCTTAACTATATTGTTACAGTTTTAAACCTAAGAACAAAAGGAATGTCTATGACAAGATTGCCTTTAACTATTTGGGCGTTCTTTATTACAGCTGTAATTGGTGTAATTTCATTTCCAGTTTTATTATCTGCAGCTTTATTATTAATAATGGATAGAAGTTTTGGAACATCATTCTTCTTATCAGATATATTTATTCAAGGCGAGGTATTGCATTATCAAGGTGGTTCTCCTGTATTGTTTGAGCACTTATTCTGGTTTTTAGGTCATCCTGAGGTTTATATTGTAATTTTACCAGCAATGGGACTAGTGTCTGAAATTATGGCGTCAAACTCACGTAAACCAATCTTTGGATACCGTGCAATGATTGCTTCAATTTTAGCTATTGCATTCTTATCAACAATTGTATGGGGTCACCATATGTTCGTGTCGGGAATGAATCCATTCTTAGGATCTGTATTTACGTTTACAACATTATTAATTGCAATTCCATCTGCCGTTAAGGCATTTAACTGGATTACCACCATATGGAAAGGTAACCTCCAGATGAATCCTGCCATGTTATTTTCAATTGGTTTTGTATCAACATTTATTACAGGTGGTTTAACAGGAATTATTCTAGGTGATAGTGCTTTAGATATTAACGTTCATGACACCTATTTTGTAGTTGCTCACTTTCACTTAGTAATGGGTATATCTGCATTGTATGGTATGTTTGCTGGTATTTACCACTGGTATCCAAAAATGTTTGGTAAAATGCTTAATAAGAATTTAGGATATATTCACTTCTGGGTAACAGCTGTTTGTGCTTACGGGGTTTTCTTTCCAATGCATTTTATAGGAATGGCGGGTTTACCACGTCGTTATTATACTAACAGTAATTTTCCATTATTTGATGATTTAGCTAATGTAAATGTTATCATTACTATTTTTGCTTTAGTTGGTGGTGCAGTACAAATTGTATACTTATACAATTTCTTTGCTAGTATTTTCTTTGGAAAGAAAGCAGTACAAAACCCATGGCGTTCAACTACTTTAGAGTGGACAGCTCCTGTTGAACATATGCACGGTAACTGGCCAGGAGAAATTCCTCATGTACACCGTTGGGCTTATGATTATAGTAAACCAGGTCATGATGATGACTTTGTACCTCAAAATATTCCGTTAAAAGACGGAGAAGAGGAACTTCAGCATTAAATATTCTTTAAAATATAGATAAATACCCTTCCAAAACGGAAGGGTTTTTTGTTTATATAAACTTTTTTAAACGGGCTTATTATACTAAATACGTAAGATAAGACTGGTTTAAATATACGATTAAAAGTAAATAAACACGATTAAATGGTAAAAACTCGATGAAATACAAAAAAAATAGTTAAATTGCACTATGTAATTAAATCGTAAGATTAATTCTGTTAAAAGGAAGAATAATTTTCAATCTATCATACAGTTAATTAATATGATTTTAATAATTTAATAATGAAAATAAAACCCTCGTGTAGGTATGTACTAAGAAAGGCATCCTATATTTTGGCATTGTTATGGTCATCGTTCGTAACTTACGGACAATGTCCGACAATTACTGACCCCATCCCTACTATTTGCGACGCATCTGGTTACACTTTTGCAGATTTAAGCTCAGATTATGCCACAGATAATGGTAACGGAATTGTTTGGTATAGTGCTTCCATAGGTGGTAGCTCTTATAACCCAAACGAACTAGTTGATGAAGGCACCTACTATGCAGATGATGATTCTGGAACTTGTGGTTCAAGAGTGTCAATTGTGGTGAACTTTCAAGTAAACCCATCAAATCAAAATTTAGATCAAATTTATTGTAGTAATGAAAACGCAACCATCCAAACCTATATCGATGATGTATTACAACCCAGTATTCCTGTAGGTGGTTCGGTTCTGATTTACTATGATTTCAATTTAACTAATTTGTCCAATGCTAGTGATCTACTTATAAGTGGGGCAGCAAACTATTATATTGTTTTTTTAGATAATGTAGGCTGTGAGAGTCAAATAGAGGTGGGTCAAATAGGGGTATTCACATCTCCCCAAGATCCAAGCCCTCCAATTAATCAGCAATTTTGTTCAACAGCTAACCCTATGGTTGGGAATTTGGATGCAGGAACAACATCTACTAATATTAATTGGTACGAAAACCTAGATGCTTTTGGAAACCCTATACCGCCGGCTTTATCACCTTTAACACCATTGGTAAGTGGAAATACTTACTATGTTCAAGTAGATGATATTTTTTGTGTTAGTAATTCGGTAGCAGTTACGGTAACAATAGATACTCCCGTAGACCCTGGAACATCATCCACTTTGGAGTATTGTGATGATAGTTTACCAATAGGTGATTTTGATTTATTTGATGAACTGGGAGGAACTCCAGATACAACAGGAACTTGGTCTGGACCATTAACAACCTCTAATGGTCATTCGGGAACCGTTAATATTTCCACATTAACCACCGCTGGGAATTATACATTTACATATACTGTTCCTAGTACAGGATTTTGCCCAGATGGAGTTTCAACAGTCGTCATTACAGTTTATGAAACACTTACTTCTGGAATACCTTCAGGGGTAAATCCAGCCACGTATTGTGAGTCTCAATTACCAACAAACTTTGATCTGGGCACATTATTATCTGGCCAAGATTCAAATGGACTATGGACACAAGGTACTTTAAGTACAGATCCGGTTGTTACAAGCCCCATAGATTTAAGTGGTTTAACAGTGGGAACACATAATTTCACTTACAGTCAAAATTTGGCGCCAAGTCCTTGTTTGGAAGAATCAATAACGGTTCAAGTAGTTGTTCTAACAGATCCTAATGCTGGAAATGCTGTGAACCAAACATTTTGTGAAAATGATTTAGCAGCTAATTCACCATTCGATTTATTTAATGCTTTAGATGCTTCTCAAGATCATAATAATGGTACTTGGACAGATTCGTCAAATACCACAATTTCAAATTCAATAGATATCACTGGTTTTACGGTTTCGGGAAGCCCTTATACATTTAATTATACTATTGATAATGGCGCATGTTCAGATACTGAATCAATAACTATAATTGTGGAACCAGCGCCAGAGTCAGGAATCCCTGTTGCAACTTTCCCAGAATATTGCGAAGGAGAAGCTCCTTCAACTTATGATTTATTCGATTTATTAGAAGGGGAAGACCAAACAGGAACATGGTATATCGGAACAGATAATACCGGAGCCACTATTTCGAATTCTGTAGATTTATCGGGATATACTTCGGGAGCATACAATTTTACTTTTGATGTTAATGCTATTGGAAGTTGTGACGATGTACTGGCTACAGTTTCAGTCACAATAAATCCGTTACCAAATACAGGAACACCTACACCGGCTACTTTTTGTGAAAATGATTTAGAGGCTAATTCACCGCTTAGTTTATTAGGACAATTATCAGGTCAGGACGCTGGTGGAACTTGGACAGATGATGACGCCACAAGTGCTTTAAGTGGTACCGATGTAGATCTTACGCTATTGGCAGTAGGTTCTTATAATTTCACTTACTCCATAACAGATACTAATGGATGTTCAAATAGTTCAACCGTAGTCGTAACTGTTGAAGATGCGCCAGAATCAGGCACACCTAATGCACCATTAGAATTTTGCACTATAGAATTAACAGCTGGTCAAACCGTTAATCTATTTGACTTATTGGAAGACGAAGACCAAACTGGTACATGGAATGATGATGATACAACAGGCGCTTTATCAAATAATACACTTACTGTAGATGGTCTTGCAGATGGAACTTACAATTTTACTTATGATGTTGCAGCCATAGGGTCTTGTGATGATGTTTTAGTAACAGTATCTGTAATAATAAATGATCCGCCGCCACCTACAGCTTCACCTACTCAATCGTTTTGTGATGCGGGTACAGTTGGGGATATTGTGGTTACAGGAACTAATATACAATGGTATGATCAAGCTACGGGCGGAACACCATTAACTGGTACTATTGATTTAACAGATGGTGGAACATATTATGCTTCTCAAACCGATCCATCTACAAGTTGCGAATCTTCAGTTAGAACCTTAGTAACAGCTTCAGTAAATCAAACACCAATAGCTGGAAATCCTGGGTCAGCCATAACCGAATGTAATACTAATAGTAGTATTGATTTATTTTCAACTTTAGATGGTACTCAAGATGCTGGTGGGGTTTGGCAAGATAATGATGGAACAGGTGCTGTTTCAGGCAATACCTTAGATGGAACAATGCTTGCGACAGGTACTTATAATTTCACATATTTTATAGCGGCCGTGACGCCTTGTTTAGATGCCAGTGTTGATGTTATTTTAACCATTGAGGAAGCTTTAAATCCTGGAACCCCAGCAGCAATTAGTTTATGTGGAGATAGCGGTACGACGGATTTATTTCCTCTTTTAGGAGGAGCAGATATTGGAGGAGCTTGGTCTCCCACATTAGCAAGTGGAACCGGAGTGTTTGATCCAGTAATTGACACAGCAGGTGTTTATACATATTCTTTAGATAATAATTGTGGTACTGTAAGCAGTACTGTAACGGTTTCTGTTACCCAAGTTGCGAATGCTGGAACAGATGATTCTATAATAGTTTGTGTGGCAGATGGACCAACCGATTTGTTTGACTTTTTAGGAGGTGCTGATGTAGGAGGAACATGGTCGCCAGCGTTAGCGAGTGGAACAGGAGTATTTGATCCATTAGCAGATGTAGATGGCGATTACACCTATACAGTTCCGCCAACAGCCCCATGTACAATGGAATCCAGTGCAACAATTACTGTTGCCGTAAGCGATAGTGTTCCTCCAACTGTAATAGATCCAAACCCTTCATATTGCTTGGTTGATAATCCTGCTGTAGCCGATTTAGATTCAAACTTATCAGCAACGGGAACAATTATTTGGTATACAGATGCTACTTTAACAGTAGTTTTACAGCCAACAGAAACACTAATTGATGGCGAAGATTATTTTGCTACTCAAACAGGTGCGAGTGGTTGTCCATCTTCAACATCGGTACAAATTACAGTTACAGTTAATGATTCACCAATGCCAACATTAGCAGATGCTAATATGGAGTATTGTATCAATGATGCCCCAACTATAATGGATCTAACAACCAATATTACTGAGTATGATTCAAATGCAAACAATGTTGTTTGGTATGATGCTGAAACAGGAGGCTCAGTAATTAATGATGTTTTAGAACTTTCAAACGGAACAACGTATTATGCTGTATTAGTAGATCCAATTACGGGTTGCGAAAGTAGTACACGTTTACCGGTAACTCCAGATTTAACAGCTTGTGGTGAGGTAGTTCTGCCCGATGGTTTTTCACCAAATGATGATGGTGTTAATGATACATATGATTACGATAACCTAGATGTCCTATACCCAAATTTTGAAATAGAAATCTATAATAGGTATGGAAATATTGTTTATAAAGGGAATGCAAACACACCACGCTTTAACGGGAAATCAAACCAATCCAGGACAATGGGAAGTGGGGATTTACCAGTAGGGGTGTACTTCTACATTTTCAATTTTAACGATGGTGTAAATAAGCCAAAGCAGGGCCGATTATATTTAAACAGATAGTAACAAAGCAAAATTTAAAAAATGAAACATTTAAATAAATATTATAAGATAGTTGCTTTGTTAAGTTTGATGTTTATATCACTTCAAAGCTTTGGACAACAAGATCCACAGTTTACACAATATATGTATAACATGAATATAATAAACCCCGCTTATGCTACAGCAGATGAAGCCATTTTAAATTTAGGAGGGTTATATAGAACACAATGGGTTGGTATGGAAGGCGCTCCAAAAACAGGAACCTTCTTTGCCCATACACCTATTAATGAGAAAATTGAAATGGGAATATCATTTACCAATGATAATATTGGTGACGTTGTTCAAGAAAATAATATGTATGCAGATTTCGCCTATGTTTTACCCGTTGGTTTAGAAGGAAAATTATCTTTAGGATTAAAAGCTGGATTAACATTTTTTGATGTGAACTTTAATGATTTCGTATTGCAATCAGGAGGGTCTTCAACAGATATTGCCTTTAATGAGAATATTAGTAAAACCTTTCCAAATTTAGGAATAGGAGCCTTTTACTTTACAGATAATTATTATCTCGGTCTTTCAGCTCCTAATATGCTTACAACAAAACATATTGAAACTGAAAACGGCATAACCGCATCAGGTGTTGAAGCCATCCATTTCTTTTTAACAGGTGGTTATGTGTTTGATTTGAATCCAAACTTAAAGTTTAAGCCAGCATTTATGGCTAAATCCGTTAAAGGAGCGCCTTTAGCTTTAGATATAACTGCCAATGTTTTAATCAACGAAAAACTAGAAGCCGGTTTAGGATATAGATTAGATGATGCCATAAATGGTTTGGTAAGCTTTAGAGTGAAACCGGATTTAAGAATAGGCTATGCTTATGATTTCACAACGACCAACCTAGGCGATTTCAATTCTGGATCTCACGAAATATTCATCCTGTTTGATGTTGATTTATTCGGACTTAAAGGCGGTTATGATCGTTCACCGAGATTCTTCTAATAAATTAAAGACTATAAAGATGAAAAAACATATATACATACTTACAGGCCTTTTATTAGTTAGTGGAACGATGCTGGCTCAAAAAGGTAATTTGAAAAGAGCACACAAACTATTTGAAATGAAAGCATATGCACAAGCTGCTGAAATTTATGAAACCAAGGATCGTTCAAAAGTGGTGCTTCAAAATTTGGCAGATAGTTATTACTTTAACTCAAATATAGAAAAGGCTATTACTGCCTATAAAGAGTTGTTTAGTAAATACGAAGATTCTTTGGATAATGATTTAAGGTTCAGATATGCCCAAGCTTTAAAAGGTGTTAAGAATTATAAAGAAGCCGATATTCAACTTAGCACATATTACGGAGAAGAAATTGATACCGATGCTTTTATTGAATTGAACAAAAAAACAACACCTCATATCTTTGATCTTAAGGTATTAGATAATGTGAATTCCAGTAATGATTTTGGTTTGTCTTTTTATGATAATAATAAAGTGGCTTTTGCTTCAGCTAGGAACAATGAAAATCCAACTTATAGCTGGAATAATTTACCATATTTAGACTTGTACAGTGCTACTCTAACAACTGATGGTAAACTAGAAAATATTACTTCTTTTTCAGACGAAGTAAATTCCAATTCACATGAAAGCAATGCTACTTTTAGTAAGGATGGAAAGACCATGTACTTTAATAGAACCAATAGTTCTAGGGTTAAAGTAGATGGAGAAAGAATAGCTCATATTAAAATATTTAAGGCAGAATTTATTGATGGAGAATGGGCTAACGTAAAAGAATTACCTTTTAATTCCAAATCATATAGTACAGAGCATCCAAGTTTAAGTAAAGATGGTAAAATACTTTATTTTGCTAGTGATATGCCAGGAACTTTAGGAGGCTTTGATATTTTTAAAGTATCAATTAGTGATGATGGAACTTATGGAGAACCCGAAAATCTAGGAAATAAAATAAATACGCCTCAACGAGAGCAATTTCCATTCATTAGTGATTTAGACGTACTGTATTTTTCATCTCTTGGTCATCAAGGTTATGGTGGCTTGGATGTGTATAGAAGTAATTCTGTAAACGGAAGTTTTGATAAACCAGTTAATTTAGGAAGCTCTATAAATAGTAGTCTAGATGACTTTGCTTATGTTGTTAAAGAGAAGAATGATAAAGGATATATGTCTTCTAATAGAACAGGGTATGATAGATTGTACACTTTTTCAAGAGAAGAAAATATCTTGACTAAGTATATGGTTGAAGGTCTTGTACAAGATAAAAACAGTAAAGTGTTATTACCAGAATCCTTAGTTACTTTGTTTGATGATAGTGGAAATGTACTTCAAGATTCTATTGTAGGAGATAAAGCTGATTACCTATTCAAAATTGAGCCTAATAAAAAATATAAAATAAGAGGAACTAGAAAAGCATATATTCCACAAGATGTTGAATTTTCAACAGATAGTAATGGAAAAGTTCATCATAATATTTATTTGTCGTTAGAATCATTTGCTGATGCTGAAGAACGCGTTAAAGAAAATGAAAAAGGTGATGTCCAAGTCGAGTTAGATAAAATATATTTCGATTTTGATAAGTCTAATATTCGCGAAGATGCAGCTATTACCCTGAATGTACTAGTAGATTTAATGAAGAAATACCCATCTATGGAAGTAGAAGTGTCGGCCCATACAGATGCCAGAGGCTCAGATCAGTACAATTTAGATTTATCTAAACGCAGAGCCGCTTCAACATTAGAATATTTAGTGAGCCAAGGTATTGAGAGAGACCGATTAAAAAGTATTGGTTATGGCGAAATGCAGCCACTAAACAAATGTACTGAAGAAGGTATTTGTGAAGATGAAGAGTATGATATTAACAGACGTTGCGAGTTTACTATTCTTAATTAGCCCAATAAACAAACCAAAAATCTAATTTTGATTCTAAATCCCTTCCAAAACGGAAGGGATTTTTTTGTGTATATTTAAAATGTAACGAATTTCCACAAAGTTCGTCTAACCATTGTTTTAACCAATTAAAAGCACTTTCAATGAATAAACTAACTATTGCCAACTTATCAAAAACATATGCTAATGGAGTAAAAGCATTAGATGATGTTTCTATTGAAATTGAAAATGGGATTTTCGGATTATTAGGACCAAACGGAGCAGGAAAATCTTCATTAATGCGAACCTTAGCTACATTACAGGAAGCAGATGCAGGAACAGCCACTTTAGGAGATATTGATATTTTAAATCAACCTGCTGAATTACGTAAAGTATTGGGGTATTTGCCTCAGGAGTTTGGTGTTTATCCAAGAATTACAGCCAAACAACTTCTAGACCATATGGCTATTTTGAAAGGGATTGTTAAGAAGTCTCAGAGAAAGGAACTGGTTAATTATTTATTAGACAAGGTTAACTTATACGAGAAGAGAAATAAAAGTGTAAAAAGCTTTTCAGGTGGAATGAAACAACGAGTAGGTATAGCTCAAGCGTTAATTGGAGCTCCTAGATTGATCATTGTAGATGAACCAACTGCAGGTCTAGACCCTAGTGAAAGAAATAGGTTTTACAATCTATTAGCAGATGTGGGTAAAGATGTTATTGTTATTCTTTCTACACATATAGTTGATGATGTTAGAGAGTTGTGTACAAAAATGGCTATAATGAATTTAGGTCAAATTGTTTATCAAGGTTCGCCTCAAAAGGCTATTGAAGAACTAAATGGTAGAGTTTATAGAAAGTTGGTAGAACGAGATGAACTAAAATCATACGCAAGCGGCTATAATATTATTTCTAATAAAATGTCTGGAGGGAAACCTCTAATCCATGTATTAAGTGATTCGCATCCCGAAGAAGGATTTGAATTGGTAACACCAAATTTAGAAGATGTATTCTTTTCAAGAATAAACACATCTAACGTTCTTGTTTAACCAATTAGATTTAATATCATGCTTAAAACATTCTTTTTTTCAGAATTAAAATATACCTTAAAGCAGCCCATGGTTTATATCTTCTTGGGTATAATTAGCTTATTGGTTTTTTTCGCTATTGTAAGTGATAATGTTAGAATAGGTGAATCTGTTGGTAACGTTTATAAAAATGCACCACATGTTATTACCATTTACATTAGCGTAATGACAATTTTCGGATTGTTAATTGCTACAGCCTTTTTTAATAATGCGGCTTTAAGAGACTTTAATAACAACTTCAACGAAATTATATTTAGTACACCTTTAAGTAAATTTGGGTACTTCTTTGGTAAGTTTTTTGGAGCCTTGTTATTGTCCACTATTCCTTTATTAGGTGTTTATATAGGGGTATTGGTAGGTTCGGTTATGGCACCTCCTTTTGGTTGGGTTGATGCTGAACGTTTTGGAAGTTTTTATTTAGAAACTTTTGTAAACAATTATCTCATATTTGTTTTACCTAATATGTTCTTTGTTGGGGCTATTATTTATGCAATAGCAAATAAATGGCGAAGCACCGTAATTTCTTTTGCAGGAACACTAATCATTATTGTTGCCTACATTATTTCTGGGACATTAATGTCTGATGTTGATAACGAAACCTTAGCAGCACTCACAGATATTTTTGGAAATAGAACATACGCTATACATACACAGTATTACACACCTATTGAAAAGAATACCCTTAGTCCTAGTTTTGAAGGTTTAATTCTATGGAATAGACTTATATGGGTTTTGGTGGGGCTAGCCATTTTATTGGTGTCTTATTTAAGCTTTTCGTTTCAAGAGAAAAACAAAAAAATCAAGCAAGAGAAGAAAGACTCCATTAAAGGTAGTAAGGTTTTTACTTTACCAGAACTTCATTTTGAGTATAACAAAAAGACAAATTGGTTGCAGTTTAAAAGCTTTTTCTATGTTAATTTTTTAAGCATTGTTAAAAGTGTAACCTTTAAAATTTTGTTCATTTTTAGCGCCATCATTCTCATTTCCAATTTAGTAGGAGGGTTTGAATATTTTGGATTGCAATCTTATCCGTTAACTTATAAGCTTATTGACTTAATAAATAATGCCTCTGGAATATTTGTTGTAATTACCCTAGTTTTCTTTAGTGGTGAACTTATTTGGAGAGATAGAGATAATAAAATAAATGAAGTAATCGATGCTACACCCCATCAGTCGCTTATATCACTATCGGCAAAAGCGCTTTCACTAGTAGGAGTTACTACAATTCTACATGTTTTTTTTGTGTTCTGTGGTGTCATTTATCAATTCCTAAAAGGATATACCAGAATTGAATTAGATGTCTATTTTCTCGATTTTGTTTATTCAAACCTGATATTATATATTGTTTGGAGTGGGGTTATGATTATGATTCAGGTGGTTATGAATAATAAATATATTGGGTATTTCATTTCAATTGCCATCATATTTATTTGGGAAATTATTCTGGCCATTTTAGATATACAAAGTAATATGGTGGAAATAGGAGCTGGTCCATCGTTACAATATTCAGACATGAATGGATTTGGTCCAGGCTTAAAAAGCGCTATGTGGTTTAATCTGTATTGGGTGTTATTTGCGGTTATTTGTCTATTAATTGCCGGAGCACTTTGGAATAGAGGCGTTATAAGTTCCTTAAAAGACAAAATCCTAATTGCTAAAAAAGAAGTGCCAAAAAGTTATAAAATATTAACGTTGGTATTTGTTGTAGTTTGGGCTCTTGTTGCCGGATATGTGTACTATAATACTCAGATTTTAAACACCTATAGAACTTCTGAAGAGCAAGAAGTATTATTTTCAGATTTTGAAAAGAAATATAAAAAGTATGAAAAGGTAAAGCATCCTAAAGTTACAGATGCTAAATATTTTATTGACATTTTCCCATATAAACGAGATGTGTTGGTGAAATCGAAATTACGACTTACCAATGAAAACAGTACAGCAATAGACTCGCTTCATTTTGTAATTAATGAACGATGGGAACCGAAAATAAATATTCCCAATTCTGAATTGGTTTTAGAAGATGAAGAGTTTGGTTACCTTATTTACAAACTAAACCAATCGTTACAACCAGAGAGTTCTATAGAAATTGAAGTAAATACACAGTACATCACAAAAGGGTTTGAAAATGGTAGAGGCAGTACAAGGGTTGTAAATAACGGCACCTTTTTAAACAACTTTGAAATTTTGCCAAGTTTAGGGTATAATTCAGGGTCTGAATTAAGTGATAAAAACACGCGTAAAAAGTATGGGTTAAAGCCAAAGGATAGAATGCCAGAATTAGAGGAGAATTGCTCTGAAAGCTGTATGGCAAATTATTTGTCTGATGGACGTTCAGATTATATAAATGTTGAAACGGTAATCTCTACTTCATCAGATCAAATAGCAGTTGCACCAGGCTCATTGCAGAAGCAGTGGGAAGAAAATGGCCGTAATTATTATCATTACAAATCAGATCATCCATCACAGAATTTTTACTCTTTTATTTCAGCTAAATATCAAATAGCGAAACGCAATTGGAATGGTATTGATATAGAAGTTTATTATGATGAAAAGCATCCAATGAATGTAGAGATGATGTTAGATGCCGTTGAGCGTTCATTGAAATATTATACAGAAAATTTCGGACCTTATTACCATAAACAATGTAGAATCATTGAGTTTCCTCGATATGCATCATTTGCTCAGGCATTTCCCGGAACTATGCCATATTCCGAGGCAATAGGGTTTATTATTAACCTAGAAGACGAAGAAGATAATAATGTGGTAGATGCTGTTATAGCTCATGAAATGGGGCATCAATGGTGGGCGCACCAAGTGGTAGGAGCTAATATGCAGGGAGGTACTTTAATGAGTGAAAGTTTCTCAGAGTATTCGGCATTAATGACCATGAAAGGGATTTCTAAAACCCCAATGAAAATGAGAGAGTTTCTTAAATATGACCATGACAGGTATTTAAGAGGTAGAAGTGGAGAGGTTGATAATGAGCTGCCATTGTATAAAGTAGAAAATCAAGGACATATACACTACGGCAAAGGAAGCGTAATTTTGTATGCACTTCAAGATTATATTGGTGAGGGGAAGGTGAATAAAGCCATGAGAGATTTTCTTAATGAATATAAATATAAGAAGCCTCCTTATCCAACTTCTTTAGATTTCTTAGAACATCTAGAACCACAAGTACCTGATTCTCTTGATTATTTAATTAAAGATTGGTTTAAAGAGATTACGCTTTATGATAATAGAATGAAAGAAGCTAATTACAAGAAATTGGATAATGGAAAATATGAAGTATCAATGAATATAGAATCTTATAAAATTAAGGCAGATTCTATAGGAAATGAGACGAAAGTAGCTATTAATGATTGGATTGATATAGGTGTGTTTTCTGATGCTGATGAGGAAAATCTGTTATTTGAAAAACGAGTTAAGATTGATAAACCTAAAATGACATTTACAGTTGAAGTAGATTCATTACCAAGAAAGGCGGCTGTAGATCCAAGGCATCTTTTAATAGATAGAGTTTATGATGATAATATAAAGAGCATCTCTTCGGAATAATATCAAAAAGCCTTTCTGTTTCAGAAAGGCTTTTTGATTATATTTGCTTGTACTGAACTAGATTCGGTATCTTTCAAAAAGATTAATTACTAAATGAACGAAAACCTAGATCCAACAAGCGAAAATTTCTCTCCAGAGGAATTAGATGTAGAAAAGCAGTTAAGACCTTTAGAGTTTGATGATTTTACGGGTCAGGATCAGGTGTTGGAAAATCTTCAAATTTTTGTTCAAGCAGCAAACTTACGTAGTGAAGCTCTAGATCATACTTTGTTTCATGGTCCTCCAGGGTTAGGGAAAACAACATTGGCACATATTTTGGCAAATGAGTTAGAGGTTGGTATTAAAGTAACCTCAGGTCCAGTTTTAGACAAGCCTGGAGATTTAGCAGGATTACTTACTAATTTAGAGGAAAGAGATGTTTTATTTATAGATGAAATTCATCGGTTAAGCCCAATAGTTGAAGAATACTTGTATTCAGCTATGGAGGATTACAAAATTGACATCATGATTGAATCAGGACCAAATGCTAGAACGGTTCAACTCAATCTAAATCCGTTTACGCTTGTTGGAGCCACCACACGTTCCGGGTTATTAACCTCTCCCATGCGTGCTCGTTTTGGTATTCAAAGCAGATTAGAATATTATAAAACAGACCTGCTTACAACAATTATTCAAAGGAGTTCTAGTATTTTAAATGTTCCAATTTCTATGGAGGCGGCTATAGAGATTGCTGGCAGAAGTAGAGGAACACCTCGTATTGCTAATGCTCTGTTGCGTCGTGTTAGAGATTTTGCACAAATAAAAGGTAATGGAAATATCGATATTAAAATCGCGAAATTCGCTTTAGAAGCTTTGCATGTAGATGCTCACGGCTTAGACGAAATGGATAATAAGATTTTATCAACCATTATTGATAAGTTTAAAGGCGGGCCAGTTGGAATTACAACCATTGCTACAGCTGTAAGTGAAAGCCCAGAGACCATTGAGGAGGTTTATGAACCTTTTTTAATCCAGCAAGGTTTCATTATGCGCACCCCACGTGGTCGTGAAGTAACGGAGTTCGCTTACAAACATTTGGGAAGGGTTAAAGGGCCTATTCAAGGAGGGCTATTCTAAACTAACCTATATTGTCAGACTGAGCGCAGTCGAAGTTATTCAAAAGTGTGAACAATAAATCAAAATATACTCAACTTATTAAAACCGAAGCAAAACGCCTCGGTTTTTTATCTTGTGGTATTAGTAAAGCTGCGTTTTTAGAAGAGGAAGCACCTAGATTAGAACACTGGTTAAACCAGAACATGCATGGAGAAATGCATTATATGGAAAACCATTTTGATAAGCGCTTAGACCCAACCAAACTCGTTGAAGGTTCCAAAAGCGTTGTTTCGCTATTACTAAATTACTTTCCAGAAGAAACCCAAAATAAAGACAGCTATAAACTTTCTAAATACGCATATGGTACAGACTATCATTTTGTAATAAAAGATAAGTTGAAATCACTTTTACAATTTATTAAAGAAGAAATAGGCGAAGTTCATGGAAGGGCTTTTGTAGATTCAGCTCCGGTTTTAGATAAAGCATGGGCAGCCAAAAGTGGTTTAGGTTGGATAGGGAAACACAGTAACCTGCTAACCCAACATTTTGGGTCGTTTTACTTTATTGCCGAATTAATTATTGACTTAGAGTTGGATTATGATACTCCAATAACAGACCATTGCGGTACTTGTACGGCTTGTATAGATGCTTGCCCAACTCAGGCCATAGTTGATCCGTATGTGGTTGATGGAAGCAAATGTATCTCTTATTTCACTATAGAATTAAAGGATAATATTCCTTCAGAATTTAAGGGTAAGTTTGATGATTGGATGTTTGGGTGTGATGTATGTCAAGATGTTTGCCCATGGAATCGGTTTTCAAAATCTCATAATGAGCCGCTTTTTAATCCGCATCCAGAGTTATTATCAATGTCAAAACAAGACTGGGAGGAGATTACCGAACAAACTTTCCGAAAAGTGTTTAAAAAATCTGCAGTAAAGCGTACTAAGTTTTCGGGATTACAACGAAATATTGATTTTTTGAAATAACATTAGTTTAACGTGGGTTGGACGTAAAAAAGAAGAATACTCAATATTATGGTTATTTTAAATGAGAGATGGTATAAGTTAAATATTGTAACCAATGATAGGGGAAACATTTTTGATTTGTTGATAACACTTGACAGTAAAAAGCTATAAATATTTATAATGAGCTTAAATTTATTTATAATATTATTAATATATTAGATTATATCCCTCTTATAAATGGCAAAACTTAATTCACATACAATTTTAAAGATTTGTATAATTTTTTTCTTTTTATGTTTTATTAATTGTAAAAATAAAAAGGAGGAAAAATATATTATAGGTTTTTCTCAATGTATTAGTAAGGATGATTGGAGAAAAGCAATGGATTATGAAATGAAAGTTGAGGCTTCATTGTACGAGGAAATAGATTTAACTATTTTTCAAGCTAATGAGGATATTGAAATCCAGAAATCACATGTTGAATACATGATAAATAATGGATTTGATGTAATCATAATTTCTCCTTTAAGACCTGAACCACTAGTTTATTTAATTGAAAGAGCCCATGATAAAGGAATTCCGGTTATTCTTATAGACCGAAAAATTAATTCAGAAAAATTCACTGCTTATGTAGGAGCCAATAACTTGGATGTTGGCCGTAATGCCGCCAATTATATTGCTTCCTTAAATGAAAAACAAATCAATGTTTTGGAAATAAAGGGAAGTGATAACTCTTCTCCTGTTATTGAGCGGCATTTAGGGTTTCATAAAATTATAAACAATGAGCCTAACATTTCTGTAGCTTACAGTATTAAAGATGAAGATTTAGAACCAAGAATGTCTCAAATTTTAGATTCGATAAGTGTAAAACCATTTAATTATGTGTATGCATTTAATGATAACATTGCACATGATGCATGGAAAATAGCAAAATCTAAGGGTGTTGAAAAAAGCATTAAATTTATTGGTGTAGATGGTTTATATGGTACAAATAACGGCATTCAGTTAGTGGAAAATGGTATATTATTGGCAACCATATTATATCCAACAGGTGGTGATGAAGCTATAAAAATAGCGAGAAAAATTTTGCATAATGAAAATGTTCCTAAAAACAATATATTAAACACAACGGTAATTGATTATAGAAATGCTGAAATAATGAAAAATCAGTATGATAAAATTAATAACCACCAAAATGACATAGAAAACCAACAAGAAAAAATAAAACAACAACAAGAAACTTATAGTACACAAAGTAAAACTTTAAAGCTTGTATTGGGGTTATTAATATTAAGTTTATTGTTAGGAGGTGTATTAATATATTCTTGGAATATTATTCGTCGTAAAAAAAGAGAATTAGAAATAAGTAACAAAAAAATCCTTATTCAACAAGACCAAATAAAAACGAGTAATGATGCTAAAGTGAACTTTTTTACGGGGCTATCTCATGAATTCAAAACACCTATAACACTTATTTTATCTTCAATTGAATCATTAAGTGAAAACAATATAATAAAAGGGAACAAGCTTTTAAGAGAAGTAGGTTTAGTTTATAATAATTCAAAACGTTTATTAAGATTAATAAATCAGTTATTGGATTTTAGAAAAATTGAAGACCGAAAGTTTATTTTAAAAGCTTCAGAAACTAATTTATATGAGTTTTCAGATAGAATTTTTAAGGATTTTGAACGAGAAGCTCAAAAACGTAACATCGATTTTACCTTAAAAACTAATGATGAAAACCTAAAAATATATATAGACAGAAATTTAATGGATAAAGTCTATTTTAATTTATTGTCTAATGCATTTAAGTTTACTCCCGATAATGGTAAAATAGATATTAATATTGTAAATGAAATTGATAACAATTTTGTAAAGATCCTTTTTAAGGATAGTGGAATAGGTATTCCGAAAAAGGATTTACAAGGCGTTTTTAAAGCCTTTTTTCAAGCATCCAATAATAATAAAGCTAGTTCAGGTATTGGTTTGCATTTATCAAAAGAGTTTGTTGAGATGCATAAAGGAAGTATAGATGTATCAAGTAAACATGGTACAGAATTTACTTTAACACTTTACAAAGGGAGTGCACATTTAAATTCAGATGAAATAGTTTATGAACCCGATTTAGTAGATGATTCAATCTTAAACTTTAATTCCGATTTTGAAGAAAATGATTTTATTGAAGTAGGTGTTCCAAATGATGAAGAACGTTATTCCGTTCTTATCATTGAAGACAATCCAGATTTAATTAAATATTTAAGAAACAAATTCATTGGTGATTATGATGTATATATGTCTGATGGATCTGATGGTATTGAAAAGGCTTTTGAATTAATTCCTGATATCATTATTTGCGATATTAATTTACCAGATAAAAGTGGTTTTGAAATATGTGAAATATTGAAGAAAGATTTAAGAACATCTCACATTCCTACTATTATCCTAACTGCATTAAATAATAAAGAGTCTTATATAAAAGGATTGGAATCGGGTGCAGATTTATACTTAACAAAACCATTTAGTTTTGCTATTCTATCTCAGTCTGTTAAAACTATGATTTATAATAGAGAAAAGCTTCGCTATTATTTTATAAATAACATACATAAAATAAATATTGAGGAAAGTTTTGGTTCTGTAGAACAGGAGTTTTTAACTAAAATAAATCAAATAATAAACAAAAATTTAGATAATTCTAAGTTCTCTGTTGAAAACTTAGCCAGTGAATTAAATATTTCCAGAGTGCAGTTATATCGTAAAACTAAGGCTATTTTAGGAGTTACTATTAGTGATTATATTCAAAATATTCGATTAGAAGAAGCAAAGAGCCTTTTACAGGAAACTCTATTAACAATTTCTGAGATTGCCTATGCAACAGGCTTTTCTTCACCTAATTACTTTTCAACAAGTTTTAAGAATAAATTCGACATTTCTCCAAAGGCATTTAGAGAGTCATAATCCAAATTACCTTCATCATTGAGTAGTTCCATTTAAGAACTTGTTTTATTGCTTTTCATAAAAAAACGAAGTGTTTTTTAGGTATTTCATCAGTAAAATGTTTGAAATAAATGAAAAAATTAAATACTCCTTCTTATTTCATCAAATTGATATTAAAGTAAAGCTTAAAAGAAGTAACAATTTTAAACAAACTACGTAACAATTTTAGAACATGTCTATTCTATTTAAAAAAACATAATCTTAAGTATCTAAAAATCAGATAGTTGATAAATGTATAGATTTATTTAACAATTTTGAAATGATTTAGTACAATTCCAAAATACTTTTTTAGTCTTTAAAATTAAATTGCACCAAGGGTTTTATTGAATCCATAAACTAAACACCATTAAAATGAGTAAAAAAATACTAATATGGTCAATCACTGCAGCTTTGGCTGGTTTCCTTTTTGGTTTTGATACTGTTGTCATTTCTGGTGCGGAAAAGAAATTGCAATTATTGTGGGGGTCTTCAGATATGTTTCACGGTGTTGTAGTTATTGGTATGGCACTATGGGGAACCGTAATTGGTGCCTTTTTTGGCGGTATACCTACTAATAAATTGGGTCGTAAAAAAACCTTAGTTTGGATTGGAGTCTTGTATACAATTTCGGCATTAGGCTCTGCGCTTGCTAACGATCCAATAACATTTGCTGTTTTTAGATTCATTGGTGGTTTAGGCGTGGGAGCATCCACTATTGCTGCTCCAGCTTATATCTCTGAAATTGCACCTGCAAAAGACCGAGGAAAATTAGTTGGTTTATACCAATTTAATATTGTGTTCGGGATTCTTGTCGCTTTTCTATCTAATTATCTTTTAATTAATATTGGAGAAAATGCTTGGAGATGGATGGTAGGTGTTGAAGCAATTCCAGCAGCAATTTATACCCTAATTGTATTTACAGTTCCTAGAAGCCCTAGGTGGTTATTAACTAAATTTCGAAAAAGCGAAGCAGTAAGTGTTCTTCAAGTTATTAATCCAGATCAAGATCCAGAAAAATTGATGATGGAGATAAAAATCGAGATGGAAAACACGGTGCCCAATGAAAATATTTTTTTAAAGAAATACAGATACCCATTAATCCTGGCATTTTTAATAGCCTTTTTTAATCAGTTATCAGGAATCAATGCTTTGCTTTATTATGCACCTAGAATTTTAGCCGAAGCCGGTCTTGAAGAAAGTTCAGCCCTATTAAGTAGTATAGGTGTAGGTGTTACCAATTTAATTTTTACACTCTTAGGTATTTATTTAATTGATAGATTGGGAAGAAAACAACTTATGTACATATGTTCATTTGGTTATATTATTTCATTGAGTTTAGTTTCAGCCTCTTTCTTTTTAAGTTGGAGCAGTGGTGCAATGCCCATATTTCTTTTCATGTTTATAGCAGCACATGCTATTGGACAAGGGACGGTGATATGGGTGTTTATTTCTGAAATTTTCCCTAATCATTTAAGAGGTTCTGGACAATCTTTTGGTAGTTCAGTACACTGGGTCTTGGCCGCAGTTGTGCCTTCATTAGTGCCAGTGTTATTTTCAACAATTGGAGCTGGTATGGTATTTCTCATTTTCGCAATAATGATGATCTTTCAGTTGTTATTTGTAATTTTTATGATGCCAGAAACAAAAGGTGTATCACTTGAAGAGTTAAGTAAAAAAATAATTAAATAAGATGAACGCAATGAAAACTATAAGAAACTTAATTACTATCATTTTTGTTTTATTTCTTTTTGTTGCTTGTAGACAGAAGGCTGAAAACAGTGCAGAAAGCAATGAAACAATTAGTGAAATTTCTTATACAGAAGAAGAACTATATCGGCCTAATTTTCATTTTACACCAAAGAAAGCATGGATGAATGACCCAAATGGTATGTTCTATTATAATGGATATTATCATTTATACTTTCAGTATCATCCAGATGGAAATGTTTGGGGCCCAATGCATTGGGGTCACGCTACAAGTACAGATATGATTTCTTGGGTTGAGCAACCTATAGCAATCTATCCAGATGAATTAGGAACAATTTTTTCAGGAAGTGCTGTAGTTGATATTGGTAATACTTCTGGTTTTGGAGAAGTGAGTAAAGCTGCTCCTATTGTTGCTATGTATACAAATCATTTGGATAAAGGCGATGATAATATAAGTCAAACGCAAAGCATTGCTTATAGTAATGATGAGGGTAAGACTTTCGCTAAATTTGAGAATAACCCAGTAATAGATGCTAATTTAAAAGATTTTAGAGATCCTAAAGTAACATGGGATGAGGAGAGAAATAAATGGGTAATGGTACTTGCCGCTGGAGATAAAATAATGTTTTATGATTCCAATAATTTGAAAAATTGGAATTTGCTATCAGAATTTCAAAAAGAGAAAGGCTCTAAAGATGGAGTATGGGAATGCCCCGATTTATTTAACCTACCTGTAGTTGGAACAGATGAGTCTAAATGGGTGCTTTTTGTAAGCATTGGAAAAGGCGGTCCAAATGGAGGTAGTGCGACAGAATACTTTATTGGTGATTTTGATGGAACCACATTTACCATGGACAAGGATTTCGAAACTTCTCGAAATAAAGAAAACAACTATTGGATAGATTTTGGTAGGGATAATTATGCAGGTGTATCGTGGTCTAATGCAAGAAGAAAGGATGGAAGCAAACTTATTATAGGTTGGATGTCAAATTGGGATTATGCTCAAAAAGTACCAACAGAAACTTGGAGAAGTGCTATGACTATAGCCAGAGAAGTTAAACTTCAAAAAGATGATAATGGGTATAAGTTGTTGTTTAATCCTGTAAAAGAACTTGCTAATTATAGAAGCAAAAAATATAAGAATGAAAATATTGAGGTTAAAGGAGATACTAAAATTATAGATTCAGAATCAATTGATTTAGCTAGCGTAGAAATCAAATTCAATATTTCCGATTTAGTAAATGACGGGTTTACCTTCAACCTTACAAATAAGCTGGGTGATACTTTAGCTTTTGGATATAACTCAACTGATAAAAACTTTTTTGTTGATAGAAGAAAATCAGGAAAAGTAAAATTTTCAGAAAATTTCGCCAATGAAATTTCTGTTGCTAAAAGAACCTCACTTAGTACCAATATATCGGGTACTATTATTCTAGACAAGACATCTATAGAACTATTTTTTAATAATGGTGAAACGGTAATGACAGAAGTGTTTTTTCCAAATGCGCCTTTTGAAAAACTTAGTATAGAGCCTAAAGCCCAAGAATTTATTCTTGGCAGTATTGAAATGAATAAACTAAATTTTAACTAATTCTAATTAATTATGAAATTAAAACAACTATTTTTTCTGTCCGTATTTGCCTTAATGGGCATTTGGACACAAGCACAAGAGGTCACAGGTACTGTTACCTCCCTTGAAGATGGTATGCCTTTACCTGGTGTATCTGTAATAGTAAGTGGTACAACCAAAGGTGCTGCTACAGATTTTGATGGTAATTATGTGTTGAATGATGTCGATCCAAATGCGACACTTGTTTTTAGCTATGTAGGTTACAAAACATATGAAACACAAATTAACGGACGTTCTGTAATTGACGTTGTAATGGAAGTAGATGCGGCGTCTCTTGACGAGGTTATTGTTACTGGATATTCTAGAGAAAGAAAAGTGGACGTAACAGGGGCAATCACAGTTGTAGAACTAGGGCCTACCGAAGGCGTTAGCATGAGTTCTGGAAGTGCAATTCAGGGTTTACAAGGTAGAGTTCCTGGAGTTTTTATTGAGAAATCTGGAGATCCAACAGGGTCTGCTAATAATATCTTAATTCGTGGTGCTACCACATTAGGAAACAATAATCCATTATTTGTCATTGATGGTGTTCCAACGGTAAGACAGGAGGTTTTTGCTAGTATAAACCCAAGTACTGTAGAGTCTGTGCAGGTACTTAAAGACGCATCAGCATCTTCACTTTATGGAGCTCGTGCAGGTAATGGAGTTATTATTGTTACCACTAAAAATAGTGCAAAAGCTGCTGGTGGTGAGAAATTTAAAGTTAGCATAAATTCAAATATATCTGTGCTTTCTGAGAAGCAACAACGATATGATATGCTTAATGCACAACAACGAGGTGAAGCATTATGGCAGGCATCAGTAAATGATAATTCTGATCCCAATGCAGGATATGGTGAAATATATAATTTTGACTGGAATGGAGATTTTAATAATCCAGTTTTAAATAGTGTTACGGTTCAACCATTTGTAGGGGGTGATTCTTCGGTTCCTGCGGGTAATACAGATTGGCAAAATGAAACTTATGAAACTGGTTATGTGTATAACAATGAAATATCTGTTTCTGGTGGTACCGATAATTCTTTTCATTTATTAAATGTTGGTCATTTAAGAAATACGGGGATTTTGAAACATACCGGTTACGAAAGAATTTCCGCTAAATTAAATTCTAACTTTAATTTATTCGACAATAGATTAAGAATTGGTGTTAATACCCAAATGTTCACCTCTGATGAAACATTGGCTTCACCAGATGTTGGTAGCGCACCCACACCTGGGTTAGCAATTACATTAGCTCCAACCCTACCAGTTTTTGATGCTAATGGAGATTTTGCAGGGCCTTTAGGTTCGGGCTATTCTGATAGAAATAACCCAGTTTTAATGCAATATATTAACCGTTGGGATAATACTGATAGAACAACCATCTTTGGAAATATATGGGGTGAATTCGATATTATTGAAAACTTAACTTTTAGAACAAGTTTAGGTTTAGATTATAGTGACTTCCATAGTAAAGATATTGAGACTACTGTTAATAATGGATTTATAACAAGAAGTAATAACAGGCTTATTCATGGTACTAGTAAGTTTACCAGTTTAGTTTTTTCAAATACCTTAAACTATCAATTAGAGCTTAATGATAAGCATAAAATAGGTGTTTTAATTGGTACAGAATCCATATCGGATGATTTTCAGAGTGTTACTGCGCAAGCAGATGGTTTTGCGGTTGAAACAGAATCCTTTTTTCAACTAGATGCTGCAACCGGAGCTAGAACAAATACAGGATCTTCAACTGGAAGCCGTTTGTTATCTCAGTTTGGTAAAATTAATTATGGCTTCGAAGACAGATATTTGGCTTCTTTCACATTACGTCGTGATGGGTCTTCAAGATTTGGTCCAGATAACAGATATGGTATTTTTCCTGCAGCAACTGTAGGTTGGAGAATTAGTAACGAAGATTTTTGGAAAGACAATGATCTAGTAAATTCATTAAAGTTTAGAGCTGGTTATGGTGAAGTTGGAAATCAAACTATAGGTGATGTGGCACGTTTTGGTCTATTTGAATCTAGATATGGGCCAAATCAATTACAAGCAACTGGAGATACATTCTTCTTTAATACTTTTTATAATGTTGGTACCGCTTATGATTTAGATGGAAATAATACAGGTAATTTGCCTTCCGGTTTTGTGTCTATTCAAGCTGCAAATTCAGGATTAAAATGGGAGACAACAAAAGAAATTAACCTTGGTATAGATTTTACAATGTTTAATAATGCTTTGGTTGGATCTTTTGACTATTTTACAAGAGAAACTTCAGACATTTTAACAATACCTCCAATTGCATCGGTAATAGGTGAAGGGCAATTACGAACATTAAATGGGGCAACTACTGCAGTAAAAGGTTGGGAGTTAGCTTTGGGTTATTCTAAAACATTCGAAAACGGCTTATCATTTACTGTAGCAACCAATTTGGGAGCTTTCAAGGATGAAATTACGGAATTACCTGCTGAAGTTGTATCCGCTTTTCCAGGAACTGTTGATAACTCTATTATTGGTCACTCTCAGTTTTCAATTTTTGGTTATAAATCAGATGGATTATTTCAGAGTCAAGCTGATGTAGATTCTAGTCCAACACAAGTTCCGGCTGGAAGACCTGGTGGAATTAAATTTAAAGATTTAGATGGTAATGGAAGTGTAGGGGTAGAAGATAGAGATTTCCTTGGAACAACGTTGCCAGATCTTGAGTATGGTATTAGAATTGATATGGCATACAAAAACTTTGACTTATCATTGTTTGGCTCAGGAGTAGCAGGAAGAATAGGACAAGACCCTTATATTTTCTGGAATAATTTTGTTCAAGGTAGAGAAAATGCTGGACTTGGGGTGTTGAATGCTTGGACACCAACTAATACAAATACTGATGTTCCGTCATTAACACTTGCTAATAACGATAATAGGGTTTCTGATTATTTGTTCAGAAATAACTCTTATTTCAAATTAAGAAACCTTCAATTTGGATATTCACTACCTGAAGACCTAATAAATAAATGGGCAGGAATGTCTAGCTGTAGAATTTATTTTCAAGGAGAAAACCTATTTTGGATTACTCCAGACGATTACATTGGTGCAGACCCTGAGCGTACAGATGTAAATAGGATACCAGTACCTACAACACTTTCATTAGGACTTAACATTAACTTTTAAAAAAAATGTCAAACATGAAAAATATAAAAACAATACTAACAGGAATTATGGCGGCATTTACATTGTTTGCTTGTTCTGAAGACTTTCTAGAATACGAGCCGGAAGGTGTGTTATCAAACGAAAATGTTGCAACAGCAGAAAATGCAGAAGCTCTTGTAGTTGCAGCATATGCTGGAATTGCAAATGATGATATGGTAGGTCCCTTAACCAGTATGTGGGTGTATGGCAGTGTGCGTTCTGATGACGCTTATAAAGGCGGCGGTGGACGTGGCGACGTAGATGTAGTTGATAGGTATGAGCAATACAACTTAACAATTGCTGATGATCCTTTAGATTGGATGGCACCAAGAACCTGGACAAATTATTATGCAGCTATTTCTAGGGCAAACTTTGCTTTAGATGTAATTAATCAAATTCCAGATGCTGATTACGCAGATAAAACAATAAGACAAGCTGAGCTTAGATTTTTAAGAGCACATTCTCATTTTATTTTAAAATTATTGTTTAAGAAGATTCCTTATATCACGGAAGGATTACCACAGGAAGAAATTTTACAGATTTCAAATGTAATTGATAACAATGAGCTGTGGAACAAAATAGCAGATGACTTCCTGTTTGCTTATAATAATTTACCACAAGCACAAGATCAAGTAGGTAGAGCCGATAGAAATGCAGCTGCGGCATATTTGGCGAAACTACGTTTGTATCAAGCTTATGAACAAAACGATACACATCAAGTAACCAACATTAATTTGACACGTTTACAGGAGGTTGTGGATTTTGCAGATGATGTTACCGGTGCATTAGAATCGGATTATGGTCATAATTACCTGGATGGTTTTGATAATGGCTCTGAATCAATTTGGGCAGCGCAATTCTCTATAAATGATGGTACAACTGTTGGTAGAGTTAGTTTTGTAACTGGGTTAAATTCACCTCATGGCACAGGTTTATATGGATGTTGTGGATTCCATTTGGCCAGTCACAATATGGTAAATGCATTTAAAACAGATGCATCGGGTTTACCACTATTAGATACATTTAATGATAGCAATATTTTTGATGTTGTTGATGGAAATGGAGAAACTGCTTTAGCTCCAGGTATTACTTTGGATCCAAGAATTGATCATACTGTTGGTATACCTGGTCGTCCATTTAAATATCGTAATACTGTTGCTACTAGTGGCGATATGATTTACAACTTTAGCTGGGCAAGAGATCCAGGTGTTTATGGTTATTTTGGAAACATGAAAGAACAACAAGCACCAGATTGTTCATGTTATGTAAAAGAAGGCCCGTTTGTAGGTACTTCTAAAAATATAGATTTTATTAGATATGCTGATTTGCTTTTATTTAAAGCAGAAGCCTTAATTCAAATGGGGCAAGTAGATCCAGGAGTGGCTATAATCAATCAAATTAGAACTCGAGCGGCGGCAAGTACGCAAATGCAAATGGATGCCGGAGCATCAGATTTATATAACGTAGGTATGTATCCTATGGGTATGTCAAAGCAAGATGCTTTTAAGGCTTTGATGTTTGAAAGACGCTTGGAGTTTGGAATGGAAGGTCCTAGGTTTTTTGATTTAGTTAGATGGGGAATGGCGGAACCTGTTCTTAATGCTTATTTAGCGGTAGAGAGAACGAGAAAAGATTTCCTTGCAAATGCTCAATTTACAGCTGGTAGAGATGAGTATTACCCAATTCCGCAAAGAGAAATTGATTTCACGGGCGGGTTATATGACCAAAACCCTGGTTATTAAGGAATTGTTTAGTTTTTTGAGTTAGTTTGTTGTTAAATTCCAGAAGAATCTTTCAACTTAAGGTTCTTCTGGAATTGATTAATATTAAAGTCATGGTAAAAATTACATGTTTTGGGGAAGTATTATGGGATGTTTTTCCTACCCATAAGAAAATTGGAGGCGCTCCACTAAATGTAGCGTTACGCCTGCAATCTTTTAATAATGATGTAACTATGATTAGTAGCGTTGGAGATGACAAACGAGGTAAAATGCTTTTAGATTATATGGTCGAAAATGGTATAAGTAAGGAGTATGTTCAAGTTAATAACAAATTTAAAACGGGAAAAGTAAAAGTGATGCTAAACGAAAAAGGATCTGCATCATACGATATTAATTTTCCAAGAGCATGGGATAATATTTTCATTAACAAAAAGACAATAGATTTGGTTGAAAATGCTGACGCATTTGTTCATGGTAGCTTGGTTGCAAGAAATGATGTTTCTAAAAAAACTTTGTTTGAGCTTTTAGAACATGCCAAGTATAAAATTTTTGATTTAAATCTACGCCCTCCCTATTATACCAAAGAAGTCTTAATTCATTTAATGAATAAAGCAGATTTTATAAAATTCAATGATGATGAATTGTATGAAGTTTGTGGCTATTTAGATTCTAAATACCGTTCTATGGAACAAAATATACGTTACATAGCTCAAAAAACCAATACAAAGCATATTTGCGTTACCAAAGGATCGCATGGTGCCGTTTTACTTTATAATGACAAATTATATTATAACAGCGGTTATCTTATAAAAGTTGTTGATACTGTAGGTGCAGGGGATTCTTTTTTAGGGACTTTAATCAGCCAATTACAAAATAATATAAACCCTCAAAATGCAATTGATTTTGCTTGTGCTGTTGGTGCTTTGGTTGCACAAAATGAAGGTGCAAATCCGAAAATAACACAATCTGAAATAGAGACTTTTATAAATCCCTATTAATAATGAATAAGAGTTTTTGAATTGGCTTTTGATTGAAATATAAATTTTAAGAGTTTGTTTAGTTTTTAATAAAAGAGTTGGGGTTTAATGATAAGTTTCAACTCTTTTTGATTAAAATAATTTATATG
This sequence comes from Seonamhaeicola maritimus, assembly GCF_008056315.1. GTDB lineage: Bacteria > Bacteroidota > Bacteroidia > Flavobacteriales > Flavobacteriaceae > Seonamhaeicola > Seonamhaeicola maritimus. The sequence continues at coordinate 1,146,043 of NZ_VRKQ01000010.1, forward strand.
ACGAATCATTCATGCCTAAGTATGAAATACCCATAAATAAGGTTTACTTAAGGCCTTATAGAAAAATAAATATAATCCGATGCAAATAAAAAAAACAAGCTTAACATTTTGGCAAATATTTAATATGAATGTAGGGTTCTTAGGAATTCAATTCAGTTTTGGTTTGCAACAAACAGCTGTTAATCCTATATTTTCATTTTTAGGAGCGCATCATGAAGATTTGCCATTGTTGAATCTTGCAGGTCCAGTTACTGGGTTAATTATTCAACCTATAATTGGAGCAATATCAGATAAAACATGGTCGCCACGTTGGGGAAGACGTAAGCCGTTTTTTTTAATTGGTGCCATAATCGGGAGTTTGTGTTTGTTTGCTTTTCCTTTTAGTCCAGCCCTTTGGTTTGCTGTTGGCCTATTATGGATTCTTGATGTAGGTAATAATATGGCCATGGAACCCTATCGAGCTTTTGTAGGTGATAAATTACCAAATAAACAGTTAAGTTTTGGGTATCAAATGCAAAGTTTGTTTGTAGGTGCAGGTATTGTTTTAGCTAATGCATCAATTTTTCTTTTTCAGGATTGGTTTGGAGGCGCTGAAACCGTTGAAGCAGGCAGTGGTATTCCTAAATGGTTGTATTATTCATTTTTTATTGGTGCAATATTATCAGTTTCTACCATATTGTGGTCGGTATTAAAAACGCCAGAAATCCCACCATCTGATGAAGAATTTGATGAAATAAAAAAGCACAATGCCTTGCCGCTTTCGGATAGGATAAAAACCCCTTTTCTGGAAATAGTAGATGCTATAAAAGATATGCCTAAATTTATGTGGAAATTATCTGCTGTTTATCTTTTTCAATGGTATGCCTTATTTGTGTATTGGCAATTTATTGCGCCTATGTTCAAGGAGAGCATGAATTTTGATGCTTCTCAAGCTTTAAGTCAAGCGGCAAAAATGAATACTACATATAATATTTCAACAATTGTTTTTGCATTAGCACTCGTGCCATTAGCTCTTAAATTCGGAGGCAAAAAAGTATATGTATTTAGCCTGTTTTTAACAGGTATTGCCATGCTTAGTATTCCTTATATCCAAGACCCATTTTTAGTTATTTTACCTATGATTTTGTTTGGTATAGGTTGGGCAGCTATGATGGGTATTCCATATTCTATGGTGTCTAAAATAGTGCCTCAAGAACGACGAGGGGTATATATGGGAATATTAAACATGATGATCGTTATCCCAATGGGAATTCAAACCTTAACTTTTGGTCCTGTGGTAAAAAAATTATTGGATAATAGTGCGGTGAATGCTATACTATTTGGCGGTGTGTTTTTTATCATAGCGGGTGTTTTGGCTTTGAGACTCAAACAGCCAACATCTAATGAAGATGATGAGAGTGTTGCTGCCCTTGGAGGTAGCGGACATTAATTTTAATAGAAATAAGTTTTGAAAAATAATATAAGAGAAATAGATATTCTTTGTGTTGGCGAAGTACTTATAGATTTTATAGGGCACCAAGCAGGTGTGCTTATCAACAATACAAGAGATTATCACAGATATTTAGGAGGTTCGCCAGCAAATGTGGCAATGAACTCTGCAAGATTGGGTTTAAAGTCTGTAATGGTAGCAACAGTTGGTGATGATGGTTTTGGGGAGTACATTTTTGATAGACTTCGTGGTGTTGGTGTAAATACAAACCATATTAAAACAATTAACAACAAGTCTACAAGTGTTATTTTTGTATCAAAAACAGATAGTACTCCAGATTTTATTCCTTTCAGAAAAGCAGATTCTTACATATTAGAAAATCAAATTTCACCAGAGCTACTTTCAAAAACAAATATATACCACACAACCTGTTTTGCATTAAGTAAAGATCCTGCACAAACTACCATTTTAAAAAAGGCAAAAGAGGCTTTTAATTTGGGGTGTAAGTTAAGCATTGATGTAAATTATGCTAAAAAATTATGGAGTAGTCAAGAAGAAGCGCTTCAGATTATAAAATCGTATTGTAAATTTAACCCTTTAGTTAAGATTAGTGAAGATGATATGCTTAGGCTTTTTGAACAAGAATTGCCACATGAAGATATCTTTAATTTTTTTCATTCTGAAGGTGTTGATACTGTGTGTTTAACTTTAGGGAGTAAAGGTGTAAAGTTGTCTCAAAAAGGGATAGGTGTTATTCAATTGCCTGCCATAAAGATAGATGTTGTACAAGATGCTACGGGTGCTGGTGATGCGTTTTGGTCTGGGTTTTTGTTTGCTTATATAAAAGAAAAACCTATTGAAAAATGTTTAGAAGTAGCATTGCAATTAGCAGCATTAAAACTTCAAAACGTGGGCAGATTACCCGATAACATTAATGTTCTATCCAAACTACTGTAAAACCTAAATTATGCCGAAACAGAATAGTACAGATAATGGAGTTATGCTTAATGCTTATCCAGATAGTATTGGTAATAACTTAAGTGACTTGGTAACTATGTTGGAAAAACCAGAATTTAAAGATGTTTTTTCATTGTTTTATGTGCTTCCCACCTTTTTTAATAGCGATTTAGACAGAGGCTTTTCAATTATTGATTATAATTTAAATAAAGAATTAGTTTCAGAATCTGATTTGGAAGATTTAGAGCATTTAAATATTCAATTGAAGTTCGATATTGTATTAAATCACCTGTCAGTAGCATCTCCACAATTTAAGGATTTACTCAAAAAAGGAGAGCAATCAAAATATAAAGATTTTTTTATCAATTGGAATAGCTTTTGGAAAGGAAACGGAATCATGGGTGATGATGGTATTATAATTCCAAAAAAAGAATTTCTTGAAAAATTATTCATGAGAAAATCAGGGCTTCCAATTTTAAAAGTGCCTTTTCCTGACGGTTCTACACAGCCATATTGGAATACGTTTTATCAAAAGATAAATGACGATAATACCTTTTTAGGGCAAATGGATGTTAATGCAAAATCTGAATTGGTTTGGGATTTTTATGAAGAAACATTGCAAAAGTTAAGTGATTTTGGCTGTAAAATATTACGGCTAGATGCCTTTGCTTATCTGCATAAAGAAATTGGGCAATCAAACTTTTTTAATACCCCAGGTACGTGGCAGTATTTAGAACGAATAAATAAAATAGCAAAAGAAAAAAACCTAATATTACTACCAGAGATTCATGCAGAATATGGTTTAAATCTTCATGAAGAAATTGCTAATGAAGGCTATCAAATCTATGATTTTTTTCTTCCAGGTTTAATGATTCATACTCTTGAAACTAAAAACAGCGAATCGTTAATTAAGTGGGCTAATGAAATTATTAACAAAGGCTACAAAACCGTAAATATGTTAGGTTGTCATGATGGTATTCCTGTATTAGATTTAAAAGGTAAAGAGATTAATGGTGCTTATAATAAAGGATTGCTAGAAGATAATGAGATTAAAAACATCATGAATGTCATTTTGGAAAGAGGTGGACGTGTTAAAAATTTGTATAATGCCGATGGAAAAAAGATTTCCTACTATCAAATAAACGCTACTTTTTATAGTGCTTTAGGAGAAGATGATAAGAAATTATTGTTAGCAAGAGCTATTCAGATGTTTATGCCTGGGATTCCGCAAGTTTGGTATTTAGATTTATTTGCTGGTAAAAACGATTATGAAGCGGCAGAAAAAGCAGGTAATGGTGGGCATAAAGAAATAAATAGAACTAATCTTACTTTACAAGAGATTGAGGTGGGACTCAAAAAAGAGGTGGTTTTGAAGCAGCTTGATTTAATGCGGCTAAGAAATACTTTAAAAGCTTTTTCGGGCGAAATAAAAATTAATGAAACTCCTAAAGAAGAAGTTGATATTTTATGGCAAAACAAAAATTATTTTGCAAATTTAAGAGCAAATTTAAAAACATTATCTTTTGCTATTAAATATGGCAATGAATATGAAGTCAATGAGATGCGCTCTACATGATTTTTACTTTTTATTGGTTTTTTAAAAAATTAAATTCTCAAAGCTGTTTCGTGTTTAGGATTGTTATCTTTGAGCCTTCAAAGTAATCCATTATGAGCGAAGAAAGTAAACGACGAGAAGCCCTTATATATCACGCAAAACCCCAACCTGGGAAAATTGAAGTTGTTCCAACCAAAAAGTATGCAAGTCAAAGAGATTTATCTTTAGCTTATTCGCCAGGTGTTGCAGAGCCTTGTTTGGAAATAGAAAAAAATAAAGACCTAGCGTATAGATATACAGCTAAAGGAAATTTGGTGGCTGTGATTTCTAATGGGACTGCTGTTTTAGGCTTAGGAAACATAGGGCCTGAGGCTTCAAAGCCGGTAATGGAAGGAAAGGGGCTTTTGTTTAAGATTTTTGCCGATATAGATGTATTTGATATAGAGGTAAATACCGAAAATGTTGATGAGTTCATTGAAACTGTAAAGAATATTGCGCCAACTTTTGGCGGAATTAACCTAGAGGATATTAAAGCGCCGGAGGCTTTTGAAATAGAAAGACGCTTAAAAGAAGAGTTGGATATTCCGGTTATGCATGATGACCAGCACGGAACCGCTATCATTTCGTCGGCAGCCTTAATAAATGCAGTTGAGCTAACTAACAGGAAGATTGATAAAACTAAAATTGTAATTAGTGGTGCTGGGGCTGCAGCTATTTCATGTTCTCGTTTGTATCAAGCATGTGGCGCAAAAAAGGAGAATATGGTCATGTTGGATAGCAAGGGTGTTATTAGAAAAGACAGAGAAAATTTAACTTCTGAAAAAGCTGAATTTGCTACCCACAGAAAAATAGACACTTTAGACGAAGCTATGAAAGATGCTGATGTGTTTATTGGTCTTTCATTAGCAAATATTGTTACTCCGGAAATGTTGTTGTCAATGGCTAAAGACCCCATAGTTCTAGCTATGGCAAACCCTAACCCAGAGATTAAATATGATTTAGCCGTTGCTACAAGAAAAGATATTATTATGGCTACCGGACGTAGTGATCACCCTAATCAGGTGAATAATGTGCTTGGGTTTCCATTCATTTTTAGAGGTGCTTTAGATGTTAGAGCAACTAAAATAAATGAAGAAATGAAAATGGCCGCGGTTAAAGCTTTGGCAAGATTAGCAAAAGAACCGGTACCAGAACAAGTAAATGTAGCATATGGAGAAACCAGATTAACATTTGGTAAAGATTATATTATTCCTAAACCTTTTGATCCAAGATTAATTGCAGAGGTTCCTCCTGCGGTGGCAAAAGCGGCTATAGAAACTGGAGTAGCTAAAAAGAAAATTAAGGATTGGGAAAAGTACAAGGACACCTTACTACAGAGATTAGGTTCTGATAATAAATTAGTAAGACTATTGCTCAATAGAGCAAGATTGAATCCTAAAAGAGTAGTTTTTGCTGAAGCCGACCAATTAGATGTGCTTAAGGCAGCACAAATTGCATATGAGGAAGGTATTGCTAAACCTATTTTATTAGGTAGAACAGAAACCATAAAAGAGCTAATGGTCTCTATTGATTTTGATGCTGATATACCTATTATAGATCCAAAAACCGAAGAAGAAAACCCAAGAAAGAATAGATACGCCAAAGTATATTGGGATCAGCGCAGACGTAGAGGTGTAACCTATTATTCAGCACAACGTTTAATGCGAGAGCGCAATTATTTTGCCGCTATGATGGTTAATCAAGGTGATGCAGATGCTTTAATTTCTGGATATTCCCGTAGTTATCCAACAGTAGTTAAACCCATGTTGGAACTTATTGGTATGGCTCACGGAGTTACCAGAATAGCAACAACCAACTTAATGATGACCAAACGTGGTCCGCTATTTTTAAGTGATACTTCAATAAACATTGATCCTAGTGCAAAAGATTTAGCTAAAATTGCTCAAATGACCTCTTCTGTAATCAAGTTATTTGGTTTGAATCCAGTATTAGCTATGATTAGTTATTCAAACTTTGGTTCATCAGAACATGAAAAAGCATCAAAAATTAGGGAAGCTGTTTCTTATTTACATCGTCATTTTCCAGATATGGATGTTGATGGTGAATTGCAAACAGATTTTGCCTTAAACGATGAGATGCTTCGTGAAAATTTCCCGTTTTCTAAACTGGTTGGTAAAAAAGTTAACTCCTTGATATTTCCAAACTTAGATTCGGCAAATATAACTTACAAGTTATTAAAAGAGTTGCATGAAGCCGATTCTATTGGTCCGATTATGATGGGGATGCGCAAGCCTGTGCATATACTACAATTAGGGGCTAGTGTAGATGAAATAGTAAATATGACCGCTATTGCTGTTATAGATGCACAACAGAAGGAAAAACAGGAATTGGAAAAAGCTAAAAAGAAGTAATTTAGTGACAATAATTTTAGTACATTTGGTTAGTTAAGGGATTACAATAAATGATCACACACATACAAGGAAAGCTCACTGAAAAAAACCCAACACATGTTGTTATTGATTGTAACGGAGTGGGCTACATGATTAATATTTCATTACATACATTTTCTCAAATTCCAGATAATGAGCTTTTAAAGTTATACACGCACCTTCAAGTTAAAGAAGATTCCCATACGCTTTTTGGATTTTCATCTTTAGCAGAACGAGAAATATTTAGGCTTCTTATCTCAGTAAGTGGCATAGGTTCAAGTACGGCTCGAACAATGTTATCATCCTTAACGCCTAAACAAGTAAGAGAAGGTATTGCAACTGGTGATGTAGCTTTGATTCAATCAATTAAAGGTATTGGGGCTAAAACAGCTCAAAGAGTAATACTTGACTTAAAAGATAAAATTTTAAAGATTTACGATATTGATGAAGTTTCGGTATCTCAGGGCAATACCAATAAAGATGAAGCGTTATCTGCTTTAGAAGTGCTTGGTTTTGCTAAAAAACAGGCAGAACGTGTTGTGGATAAAATTATAGCATCTCAACCAGATGCAAATGTAGAAACCATAATCAAACAAGCCTTAAAAAATTTGTAGTAGATTTTGAATAGAACTAACCTTAAATCTTATTTATCAATAAAGCAATTAACCCTTTTATTATTTGTACTATTTTATTCTGTGGTTACTTGGTCTCAGCAAACACCTCAAGATTCTGTTAAAACAGGATTTGACAAGGGTAATTTAAAAGCACTAAGACCCAATAGCATTGAGTCTAAATACACTTATGATGCGCTTACAAACAGGTATATTTATACAGAAAAAATAGGGAGTTTCAATATTAAGTATCCTGTTATTTTAACACCGAAGGAATATTATGAGCTGGTTGCTAAAGAAAGTATAGGGTCATATTACAAAGAAAAAATAGATGCCCTTGATGGTAAAAAAGATGAAGATGGTCAAAAAAATCTATTACCTGAGTTTTATGTAAAATCGGATTTGTTTGAAACTATATTTGGCGGAAATACTATAGAAGTGTCTCCGCAGGGGTCTGTTGAGATGGACTTGGGTATTCTTTTTTCAAAACAAGACAATCCTTCTTTTTCACCTAGAAACAGAAGCAATTTCACATTTGATTTTGATCAGCGTATAAATTTAAGCCTTGTTGGAAAGGTGGGTACAAGACTTCAGGTAAATGCTAATTATGATACCCAGTCAACTTTTGATTTTCAGAATCTTATAAAATTAGACTTTACACCTTCTGAAGATGATATCATCCAGAAGATAGAAGTGGGTAATGTTAGTATGCCTTTAAACAGTTCATTAATTACTGGTGCCCAAAGTCTTTTTGGTGTTAAAACTCAACTTCAATTTGGGAGAACTACAGTTACAGGAGTATTTTCTGAACAGAAATCTCAAGGGAATACAGTAGTAGCGCAAGGAGGAGGAACCGTTGAGGAGTTTGAATTATTTATCAGGGATTATGACGAAAATAGGCACTTCTTTTTAGCGCAGTATTTTAAGGATACCTATGATAGATCGTTAAAAGATTATCCGTTTATTAACAATAGAGGTTTACAAATTACAAGGATTGAAGTTTGGGTAACTAACAGAAGTAACAGAACAGATAATGTTAGAAATATTGTAGCGCTTCAAGATATTGGAGAATCAAGCAGTGACCCTGATAAAATAGGTTCTGCCGTTAATATATTTTCTCCTGATGCCTTGCCAGATAATAAAAATAATGCTTTTGACCCTACAGATATTGGAGGAGCCAACTCTCAACTTACTGATGCTATAAGGGATGTGGCTACGGTACAGTCGGGGTTTTCTATTCCAAATATTAGAGAAGGGTTTGATTATGGTAAATTAGAAAATGCCAGAAAACTAATTGATGGTCAAGAATATACCTTAAATAGAGAACTTGGGTATATCTCCTTAAACCAACGTTTAAATAATGACGAAGTTTTAGCTGTAGCGTTCCAATATACTTTGGGCGGAGATGTATATCAAGTAGGTGAGTTTGCAAATGATGGGCTAGAAGCAACAGATGTAACCACTAATAATTCAGGACAAGTAACATCTGTGGTAAATACAAATTTGGTTTTAAAAATGCTAAAGAGTAGTATTACTAATGTTGACCAGCCAGTATGGAATTTGATGATGAAAAACATCTATGATACCGGAGCCTACAATTTAAGTCCAGATGATTTCAAGTTAAATATCTTTTATAATGAAGCTTCTCCATTAAATTTTATAAAACCTGTTGGAGCCAGTTTCAATTTAGACATTAATGGCAATCCTGTTACGGGGTCTACACCAGAAGAAAATTTACTTGAAAATGTACCATTACTAAGGGTTTTTAATTTAGACAAATTGAATTTCAATAATGACCCACAAGCAAAGGGAGATGGTTTTTTTGATTTTTATCCAGGTATTACAGTTATACCAATAAATGGAAAAATAGTATTTACTAGTGCAGAACCTTTTGGTGAATATCTTTTTAATGTTTTAGGTGGTGGAAACTATAAAGATGACTTATCATTTAATGAAGATCAACAAAAGTATGTATATGACATACTTTATAAAAGTACAAAAACAGCGGCTTTAGAGGAAGTTGAAAAGAATAAGTTCAAATTAAGAGGGCGCTATAAATCGTCTGGAGGAGATGGTATCCCTATTGGTGCCTTTAATGTACCTAGAGGGTCGGTAAGGGTAACTGCCGGAGGAAGGGTACTAGTAGAAGGTATTGATTATACCGTAAACTATCAGTTAGGAAGAGTACAAATTTTAGATGAAGCGCTTAAAGCCTCAAATACACCAATTGAAGTGTCTACAGAAAACAATGCAGTTTTTGGACAACAAACAAGACGTTTTACTGGGCTTAATATTGAGCATAAGTTTAATGAAGATTTTGTTTTAGGAGCTACACTTTTAAATCTTAATGAGCGGCCAATTACGCAGAAAGCAAATTATGGTTCAGAGCCTATAAACAACACTATTTTTGGTATGAATGGGAATTATGCTACTAAAGTTCCTTTCTTAACTCGTTTAGCGAATAAGTTGCCAAATATTGATACCGATGCTGAATCAAACCTTTCTTTAAGAGGTGAGTTTGCCTATTTAGCCCCTGGGGCTCCAAAACGTACTAATCTTAATGGAGAAGCTACATCTTATATTGATGATTTTGAAGGTACTCAAAATGCCATAGATTTAAGAGCACAACAATCTTGGTTTTTGTCTAGTAGGCCATTAGACCTCGCAAACTCTCCTGGTGATGATAATAATGGTATACAGAATGGTTTTGGTAGGGCCATGTTAAATTGGTATACTGTTGATCCTATTTTTTATAGTTCTCAGCGTCCTGGTGATGTATCTGATAATGATATTTCTGATATTTTTACTAGCCGTGTTTTTATTGACGAACTTTTTCCTAATAGAGATTTAGTACAAGGGCAAAACTCTACCATTTTTACCTTAGATTTAACTTATTATCCGCAAGAAAGAGGGCCATATAATTTTGACCCAAATGTTGCAAATGGAACAATTAATAATCCATCCCAAAGTTGGGCGGGTATTACAAGACAGCTAACATCAACAGATTTAGAGCAGGCTAATGTAGAATATATTGAATTCTGGTTACAAGATCCTTTTCAAGAAAACGCATCAAATCCCGGTGGTAAATTAGTGTTCAACCTTGGTAATGTTTCTGAAGACATAATCAAAGATGGACGCAAACTTTATGAGAATGGATTGCCCGATGATGGAGATGTAAGTTTGTTGCTTCCTACAGATTGGGGTACTGTGGTTCCTCAAAATCAATCATTAATTTATGCATTTGATACAACAGGGGACAAAAGAGATAACCAGGATGTTGGGTATGATGGTTATGATGATGCCGAAGAGGCGGCTGTTTTTGGGGCAAATTTTGGAGCGGATCCCGCAAATGATAACTATACCTACTTTTTAAATGCTACGGGTAATATTTTTGATCGTTATAAACAATATAATGGAGTAGAAGGCAATACCCCAGACACCTTTACTAATACAGATAGAGGAGCCAATACCCAACCAGATGTTGAGGATATCAATCGTGATAATACCATGAATACGATTGATAGTTATTTTGAATATGAATTGGATATTACACGACAAAATTTACCACTAGACCAATCAGAATTTGAAAACCTTCCGAGTACTAATCCCTTAAAGGAATTTTTAAGAGATTTTAAAGAAAGACCAAGGACGCTTCCTAATGGTGATACTAAAAATGTAAGATGGTATCAGTTAAGAATTCCTGTTCAAGGAAGTCATGTAAAAGCTGTTGGAGGAATAAATGATTTAAGATCGGTTCGTTTTGCTAGAATTTTCCTAAAAGAGTTTACTGAAAAAACAGTATTCAGATTTGGAACATTAGATTTAGTTAGAAGTGACTGGAGACGTTACAATCAAGCTTTAGATAAAAACGACCCTACACCTGAAGATAGTCAGACTAGCTTTTCTGTTGGTGTTATTGGTACTATTGAAAATGAAGGAATCTATAAACGACCACCGGGGATTGAGCCAGAAGAGTTGTTTAATAACAACACCGTAATTGAGCAAAATGAACAATCTTTAGTAACCAAAGTCTGTAATTTAGAAATTGAAGACTCTAGAGCGGTGTATAAAAACATAAACATTGATATGCGTCAGTTCAAACGGTTAAGAATGTTTATGCATGCCGAGGACGATGAAAATGGTGGTTTAGCCAGTGACGAATTAGTAGGTTTTATTCGTATTGGAAATGATCTTAATGATAACTTTTATCAAATTGAATTGCCTTTGCAGGTTTCTACTTCCACAACTAGGGAAGGGCTTTGGCCAACAGAAAACGAAATTAATTTGCCAATAAGTTTATTAGGTGATATTAAAGCGCAAGGTATTTCAGACATGACTTTGACTAATGAAGATCCTACCTTTTACGATGTTGTTGATGGTGAAATTGTACCTGTAAATGATCCATTTTCAGGCTATGTAATTGGTCAACATCGTATTGGTATAAAAGGAAATCCTAATTTTGGAGATGTTAGAACCCTTATGGTGGGTGTTAAAAATGTAACCAATAGAAATGATGTTTGTGCGGAAGTTTGGTTTAATGAACTTCGTTTATCGGATATGGATAATGAAGGTGGTTGGGCTGCTGTAGTGAGTATGGATGCCAATGTTGCAGATTTTGCAACTATAAGTGCTACAGGAAGACAAAGTACTGCTGGATTTGGGGCTATAGAGCAAGGGCCTAGTCAACGAAGTTTAGAAGATGTAAAACAGTATGATGTTGTGACAAATGTACAGGTAGGACAATTACTGCCAAAAAAATGGGGTGTTCAGATACCTTTTAACTATGCGCAAAGCGAAGAGCTGATCACTCCAAAATATGATCAATTTTATAAAGATTTAACTTTAGAATCTCGTTTAAATGCTGCTAGCAGCAATGAAGAGAAAGAAACCATAAAACAACAATCTGAAGACTATACTAAACGGCAAAGTATAAACTTTATTGGGGTTAGAAAGGTTAGAACATCAGAGGAGCAAACTCCAAGGTTTTATGATGTTGAGAATCTTACTTTAAATTATTCTTACAATAAGGTTGAACACAGAGATTTTGAAATTGAAAACTCCGTAAATAAAATGGTTAGGGTGGGTGCAAATTACGCTTTCAATTTTAATCCTATTAAAGTAGAACCATTTAGAAAAAACGACTCTCTTTTCACCAATAAATACTGGAAGATTTTAAAGGATTTCAATTTCAATTTATTACCATCTAGTTTCACGGTCAATACTGATATTAACAGGCAGTTTAATAGACAAAAGTATAGAGAGATTGATTTGGGAGGATCAAATATTGGTATTGAAGAATTATTTAGAAGAAATTACAGCTTTGATTTTCAATATACCATTAATTATAACCTAACAGATGCCTTACAGCTAAATTTTACGGCTGCTAATAATAACATTGTTAGAAATTATTTTAAAAATGATGATTTAATTAGTGGAGAGCAAGATGAAAATTTAGATGTTTGGGATGGTTTTTTCGATGTTGGAGACCCGAACAGACAAACACAAAATCTAGGCTTAACTTACCAACTACCGTTAAATAAAATACCAACTTTAAGTTTTATTGATGCCACATACCAATATAATGGTACATTCAACTGGCAAAAAGGATCAGATTTATATGGAAATATAGAATTGAATGGGCAAACTTATAATTTAGGAAATAACGTTTCAAATTCTAATGTGCATAATATCAATGCTTCGTTAGATATGAATAGCTTCTATAAGTATATTGGGTTAGTTAAGAAACCAGTAAGGAATGTTAGAAGAGCGGCAAGTGCTGGGCCTCCTGGAGTTAATGCTAATAGCACCAATCAAAAAAGACCTAAGAATAAATCAGTTACAAAAGCATTAAATGCAGGTGTTGATATATTAACAAGTGTTAAAAGAATTCAATTTAATTATTCAGAAAATAACGGAACCTTTTTACCAGGTTATACACAAACACCTGGGTTTATTGGAACTTTAAGACCTACAACTGGGTTTACCTTTGGTAGTCAAAGCGATATAAGATATTTAGCAGCAAGAAAAGGGTGGTTGACATTATTTCCAGAATTTAATCAGCAGTATACAACTACTCATGATAAGCGCTTTGACTATGCAGCAACCTTAGAACCCTTTAGAGACCTTAAAATAGATATAGTTGGAAATAGAGCGTATTATGAAAATTACAGTGAAAATTATAGAGTTGATAATGTAGGTGGGGTTTTTGAGTATCAATCCTTAACACCTAATACTTTTGGTAATTTTAGCATATCTACACTTCTGATAAAAACCGCCTTTAGTAAAAGTAATGAGACAATTTCTGAAGCGTTTAATGAGTTTAGAGCAAATAGATTAAAAATAGCTGAACGATTGGCTGAAAGGTTTTATGGCAATACAAGTTATACCAGAAACCCCAATGATGGTTTCCCATTAGGTTTTGGCAAAAATAACCAGAAGGTTTTATTGCCAGCATTTTTAGCAGCTTACCAAGGTAAAGATGCTAATAGTTCAAATTTAACGGCATTTAGAGATATTCCAATTCCTAACTGGGACTTAAAATATACCGGTTTTATGAAATTTAATTGGTTTAAAAAACGATTTAAACGTTTTTCATTAACGCATGGGTATCGTTCGGGGTATACCATTGGTCAATTTAGGACTAATTTGAATTTGAATAAGAATCCTGCCGATAATGAAGCTCCAATACCAGAAGTTGATTATGCTAATCAACCTCAAGAAGCACTAGATCAATCTGGGAATTTCAAAAACGATCGTCTTTTTAGTAGTGTTAATTTGGTAGAATCATTCAGCCCGCTTGTGAGATTAGATTTTGAAATGAAGAATTCAGTAAAAATTTTAGCTGAAATAAAGAAGGATAGAATGCTATCCTTAAGTTTTGACAATAATTTATTGACAGAAGTTTTGGGAGATGAATATACTTTAGGGCTTGGTTATAGAATTAAAGATTTACGTATTAGATCCAATTTGGCTGGACCTCAAAAACGAATTGTTAGTGATTTAAATATGAAGGCAGATATCTCAATTAGAGATAACAAAACCATCATTAGATATTTAGATCTAGAGAATAATCAGGTTACTTCTGGTCAAACTATTTGGGGTTTAAAGTATACAGCAGATTATGCCTTTAGTAAGAGCCTAACAGGAATCTTTTATTTTGATTATGCTTTCTCAGAATATGCCATTTCAACTGCTTTTCCGCAAACAACTGTTAGGTCAGGTTTAACACTAAGGTATAATTTTGGAAATTAGAAAATAACAGTTTGAATTTATCATTTGAATAAATACTTTTGTGAAAATAATTTAATGATATAACACATGAATATTCCATCAGAATTAAAATATACTAAAGACCACGAATGGGTTAATATTGAAGGGGATTTAGCTACAATAGGAATTACAGATTTCGCGCAAAGCGAATTGGGTGATATTGTCTATGTTGAAGTTGAAACAGTTGATGAGACATTAGATGCCGATGAAGTTTTTGGTACTGTAGAGGCTGTGAAAACAGTTTCTGATTTATTTTTACCTCTTTCTGGTGAAATAGTTGAGTTTAATGATTCATTGGAAGATGAACCAGAAAAAGTAAATTCGGACCCTTATGGTGATGGATGGATGGTCAAGGTTAAATGTTCAGATCTTTCAGAAGTTGAAGAGCTGATGTCTGCAGATGATTACAAAACCTTAATTGGTGCTTAAAAAATACGCTTTCTTCATAGCCATTTTATACTCACTTAGTTTGTTAATTGTGAGTTTAATAAAATTTAATAGACTGCCAGATGTTGGTGTAGATTTTGGCGATAAGATATTTCATTTTTTAACTTATGGGTTATTAACTATTTTATGGTTATATACATTTTTGTATAACTTCAAATTTAACTTTAGACACGCTATTTTTACGGCGGCAATTTTATCAATAGTTTTTGGTATAATTATTGAGGTATTACAGGGTAGTCTAACTAGTTACAGAGCATTTGATGGTTTTGATGCTTTAGCCAATACATTAGGAGTATTGATAGCATCATTGGCATTATGGGGCAAAAGAAATTTAGGCGTTAAAAACTTATAATCTCTTGCTTTTTTGATAAATAAATAGTTATTTTAGCAATCTTGATAAACGATTAATTATGGAACCAAAGAAAAATTCTAAAGCAAATGTAGGACGTAATAGTTCTCTTTATTTCTTAATAGGTTTGGCATTGATGCTGTTTTTAACAAATTATGCCATTAATTATAAAACCTATGACAAATCAAATATTGACATTGGTCAATTAGATATGGATGAGGAGTTGGAAGAAGAAATTCCAATCACAGAGCAAATTCAAACGCCTCCACCTCCACCACCTCCACCAGCAGCTCCTGAGGTTATAGAGATTGTGGAAGATGAAGAAGAGGTAGAAGAAACCGTAATTGAGTCTACAGAAGTTGATCAAGAAACTGAGATTGTTGAGGTAGAAGAAGTAGAGGTAGAAGAGGTAGAAGAAGATATAGATGTACCATTTGCAGTTATTGAAAATGTACCAATTTTCCCTGGTTGCGAAAGAGGAGATAACAATGCAAAAAGAGCTTGTATGTCAAAAAAGATATCTCAGTTTGTAAATAAGAAGTTTAATACGGAATTAGCTAGTGACTTAGGTTTATCTGGAAGACAACGTATTAATGTAATTTTTAAGATAGACAAAAAAGGGGATGTTGTTGGTATTAGAGCAAGAGCACCACATCCGGGTTTAGAGAAAGAAGCTAAAAGAGTTATTAGTCAATTACCTAAAATGAAACCTGGTAAACAACGTGGTAAGCCAGTGAATGTTCCATATTCTTTACCAATTATTTTCCAAGTTCAAGATTAAGTATTACTTTACTTAGTAAAGGCTAAGTACATAAGATAAAATCCCGTTACAATTACTGTAACGGGATTTCTTTTTTGGTATACTTATTGCGACTTTATCATAATATTAACATTTAAACTATAATTATTATGAGAAATCGTAAAGATTCTCACGGACTCATTCGGCAAAATGAGTATTCCGTGAAAAAATCACAAAAGCATGATGCAAATTTACAAAAAAACTCCACCCTTTACTTCCAGGTTGGACTAATAGTTTGCCTATTGGTCACCTACGGATTGTTTGAAATGAAGTTTGAAACTAAGACTAAGGAAGTAGCTAGTCTTCCGCCTATTGAAGAACCATATAGTATTGATATACCATTGGTGAAGATTGAGAAAAGCGAAATTAAAGAAGCAATTAAGCAAAAGACAGTAACAAAAGCAAAGGATTTTATTGAAGTTCCTGATGATACTGAAGTCATTAGAGATATTATTGATATACCTGTTAACCCTGACGATGATAAAAACCCGCCTATTAATCCAGGAGATATTATTGTTGATGACATAGAGGAAGAGGTGATCTTGCCCATAGACTTCGTTCATCAAGTACCTGTTTATCCTGGTTGCGAAAACAAAAAGAATAATGATGACAGAAAAAAGTGTATGTCTCAAAAACTATCAAAACTAATCCAAAGAAGTTTCAACGGTAGTGAGATTGCCTCTGAGTATGGTATATTTGGTAAGCAAAGAATTACTGTTCAATTTTTAATTGATAAAACAGGGAAGGTGAAAGATATTAAGACTAGGGCACCACATCCGAAATTAGGAGATGAGGCGCAACGTGTAATTAATAGAGTTCCCGTAATGCAACCTGGTAAACAAAACAAAAAAACCGTGGGAGTTAGGTATACTTTGCCAATAGTTTTTGATGTTCAAAATTAGAGCCAGATAATTTTAAAGTCATAAAGCCGTTATCAAATTGATAACGGCTTTTTTTTATGCCTGCTTTATTGATAAATATATTATCTTTCAATTTTAAATCAAATCTCCAATTTTGTTCATGAAAAGATTCATTGTTCTATGCCTGCTTTTAGTTCAATATTATGGCTATTCACAAGACAAATTTTTAAATGAAAAACCACCAGTTTTTCCAAACTGCCAAGCGGTTGAAATAGATTCTTTGCAGCAATGTTTCAATAAAAGTGTGTTTGACCTTATTTATAATAACTATAAAGTGCCTCAAAAAGTCTATGATGAAAATTATAAAGGTGATGTAGTAGTTCTTTTTGAAGTTGATACCACCGGTACATTTAAGGTAGTATATATTGATGCTATATACAATGAATTAAAAAATGAAACAAAACGTGTATTTGGTGCTTTTCCAAAAATTACACCGGCAACATATAATGGAAGAACAACGTATAAGCAGTATTCTATTTCTATTAGAGTTCCTTTAGTTAAATATGTTGAACCTAGTCATGATATAAATGTAACCAATGGTTTATCAAAATTAGAGGAAGCAGCCAAAAAGGAATTTGATAGTATTAAAAGCAGCTTAGAGTCTTATACTAACCAACGATTTTCAAGTGAGTTAAACATCCAATTCACGCATAGTGATTATAACCGATTTGATAGGTCAATGAATCTTATAGGAACTAATAGTCACACAGCATCAAAGCCATTTTTATATAGTGAAGTTTCGAAGTACTATGATTTTGAGGAAGAAGATAAGAAGCTACAAAAAAAGAAAGAAAGTTGGGCTGGAAAAAAACTATGTAATGATCATTTACTACAATTACGAGGAAAAGATTATTGGTTTACTATTGATCCTATTTTCGATTTGCAAGTTGGAAAGGATACAGATGCAGATTTTAGTTCAACATATAACAATACCCGCGGTTTTGTTGTACAAGGAGGTTTGGGTAAAAAGTTTAATTTTTATTCTGCAGTTTTTGAAAGCCAAGGTCGGTTTGCAGATTATGTGAACAGATATTCTGAAAGTTTGAAGGCTTTTGGTCCAGACCCTGCTATTATCCCGGGGAGAGGTATTGCGAAACGTTTTAAAACAGATTCTTATGATTATCCCGTGGCCGAGGCGTATTTATCATATTCGCCGGCGGAGTTTTTAAATATTCAATTTGGGCATGGCAAGAATTTTATAGGAGATGGTTATCGCTCGCTATTATTGAGTGATGTTACTAGTCCGCACCCATTTCTGAAATTAAACACAAAATTCTGGAAATTAAAGTATACCAATACCTTTATGTGGATGAAAGATGTAAGGGATGAGGTGGTTGAAGACAAAGCTTTTTTAACCAAGTATGTAGCCAATCATTATTTAAGTTGGAATGTGTCTAAACGATTTAATTTAGGTTTGTTTGAGTCTGTACTTTGGACTAATAGTAATGACAGAGGTTTTGATATTAATTATTTGAATCCAATAATTTTCTATAGAGCCATTGAGTTTGAAACTGGTCAAGGAGCTGGAAACGCCTTACTGGGTGCTACTGCAAAATATAAGTTTAGTGATGATGTTAATGCTTATGGTCAGTTTATATTAGATGAATTCTCATTAAGCGATATCAAAGGAGGAGAAAAAAGCTGGAAGAATAAGTATGGCTATCAATTGGGACTTAAATATTACAATGCTTTTAAGGTTGATAATTTGTTTTTACAGTTAGAATACAATAGAATCCGTCCTTATACCTATTCACATAATACGATTGTTTTAAATTACGGACATAACAATCAGCCTTTAGCGCATTTATGGGGAGCAAATTTTTCTGAATTAATATTAATTGGGAGATACCGCTTAAATAGATGGTTTGCTGACGCCAAATTTATTTTTGGTAACAGAGGATTTGATTATAACAATGGTACAGATAATTTCAGCTACGGAGGAGATATTTATAGAGATTACAATGACCGTCCGTTTGATACTGGGGTAGAGATTAATCAAGGTATAAAAACCAAATCGTTTTACGGGAATTTGCAAGCAGGTTACGTGGTTAATCCAGCGTCAAATTTGAAGTTATTTACAGATATAACCATTAGAAATTTTGATCCGAATGCCACAACAAGGGAAACCTTCAATAATAATACCGTATGGTTTAATATTGGTTTAAGAACCGATTTGTTTAATTGGTATTTTGATAATTAAACTCAATAGTTATTTCTTGTCTTTTCCGAAAATGATTTTTGTCATAAATATTACATTTTCACTAATGTATATTTATTGAAATATGGAAAGTGTATGGATAAACTTAAAGTTATTAAAAATGCCATAATAATTGGTATTTCACTTTTTATAATATCTGCTAATTCTCAGGAAAAATCAGGAAATTTTAAATTTAAGGCATTAGATTTTGGGTTGGGCATTTATAACGATTGTCAAGCCACACTTGAAAATGGCTTTAACGGGGATATGGAATTTCAATTTGATATAAATTCAAATATACTTTCATTTCAATATAAGTGTGGCATAGGGCTTATTGATAACGGAACGTTATTCAACAATGTATTTGACGTGTTTTTAGAGGTGAATTTGTTGTACGGTAGAGAATTATTGATTAGTAAAAAAGTGCTTTGTGGATTCCACTTAGGAGCTGGGTATATACATAGCACGAAGCTTTTCGGAGATGTGAAAAATGCTATGGGATTTCCGGTAAGTATTAAGTTGGTTCACGTTATTTTAAAGCAGATTAGTTTGGGAGTTAGCCCGTATGTGAATTTTAATCGGCTTAATAACATCTATTCATTAAATCTGTTTTTGAGGGTTAAATTCAATAAGTGATTATTCTTGTTTTAAACTAGTATAAAAGATTTTTCTAATTCTTTCTGAGGAAATAAAGCAGCAGTCATAATCTAAATCGTCATAAGTTTTGGTTAAAGATTCATTAGCAATAATTTCTTCCTCAGTTTTACCAGAAGAAATTTCAGTTTGAACATTTTGTCTTAGGTTTTCCATCATATCTAGAAATGCCAGATATTCCTTTTTATTAGATAAAACACCATGGCCTGGAATTATTTTAGTGTCATCATCAATGACTATTAGTGTTCTTTTAATAGCGTTTATATAACCTTCAACACTGCCGCCTGATATCAAATCGATATAAGGATAACGTCCGTTAAAGTAGGTGTCTCCAGTGTGCAATACATTGCTTTCTGTAAAATAGTATAAAGCATCACCATTGGTATGCGCATTTTCAACGTGAAAAACAAGAATAGTATCTCCGTTAAAGTGAATATTCATCTTATCATTAAAGGTGATTACAGGTAAATAATCTTCAGATTGTCTTTCGTTAGCTTTAATTCGTTTATAAACATTGTCATGAGCTAAGATATGCGTTCCTAACTTTGAAATATTGGCATTACCACCCGTGTGGTCACCATGATGATGGGTGTTGCCTAAAAAAGTAATATCCTTATCACTTAGTTGTTTAATGGCATCAAGAATTTTTGGGGTTAACCGCCCAAATTGACTATCAATCATAAGCACGCCATCATCGCCAACGGAAACACCAATATTGCCGCCTTGACCTTCTAGCATATAGACGTTCTCTGTAAGTTTGGTAGTTTTAATAGTAATCTCTTTACTTTGACTAAATATTGAAAACGAAAAACTGAAGAATATAGAGAAGCAGAGTATTTGAAAAGATTTCATAATAAATAAAATAAGTTATTCTTTAAAAATACAAAATCTTTCATCGTCAAATGGTGAGTATAAAATTACTTGTAAACCTATTGTCAAAATGCTTTAATAGAGTATCTTTGCACTCGCAAAACAAAACAGAGCTTTGGGTAGGTCAAAATCTTCATTAACAACACCTTCGGTAATTTCAGATTTTAAGGAAATTACAAAAATGGGGCTCGCCCTAAGTGTTGTATTTTCATCACTTGCAGGTTATTTATTGGGAGTAGAAACAGTTGATTTCAAAACTCTTATTTTATTAGCCCTTGGTGGTTATTTTATGGTGGGAGCCTCTAATGCCTATAACCAGATTATAGAAAAAGATCTAGATGCTTTAATGAATCGTACTAAAAACAGACCTATTCCAGCAGGAAGAATGTCTGTGACAACCGCATTTATTATAGCCACGGTCTTTACACTTTTAGGAATTATCATTCTATATACCATCAATAAGCAAACAGCTATGTTTGGTGCTATTTCTATCTTTTTGTATACCTGTGTATATACGCCTTTAAAGACAAAAACACCATTGGCAGTTTTTGTTGGGGCTATTCCGGGAGCCATTCCGTTTATGTTAGGATGGGTAGCAGCCACAGATGATTTTGGTATTGAACCAGGAACCTTGTTTGCGCTACAGTTCTTTTGGCAGTTTCCACATTTTTGGTCTATTGGTTGGTTTTTATATGAAGATTATAAACGCGGTGGATTTTTTATGTTGCCTACTGGAAAACAAGATAAAGGTACAGCAGTACAAACCATAATGTATTGTATATGGACTTTAATAGTATCTATTATACCAGTTTTTGGTTTTACAGGAACCTTAAAACTATCAGTAGTAGCTGCTATTCTAGTGGGGCTTTTAGGTTTAGGTATGGTGTATTATGCTTTTAGGCTATTTAAAATTATGACCGAAAAAGCTGCTAAACAATTAATGCTTGCCAGTGTATCGTATATTACACTGATTCAAATAGTATATGTAATTGATAAATTTATCAGATAACTATGGATTTAACTCAAGGAACACAAGAAGAAAAAAAGGCCAGAGCAAAAAAAATGATGCTTTGGTTTGGTATTATTTCATTAATCATGTCCTTCATGGGGTGGACGAGTGCTTTTATAGTTAGTAGCTCAAGACCAGATTGGTTAAAGGAGTTTCAATTACCAAATGCTTTTATTATTAGTACCATTATTATTTTGGTAAGTAGTTTTGCTTTTATTTCTGCAAAAAAGGCATTGAAACAAGGAAACAGGGAGAGTACCACATTATGGTTAATGATAACACTTGGGTTGGGTATTGTCTTTATTGTTTTTCAATTTATGGGTTTTCAACAAATCATTGATTTAGGATATAATTTTACAGGACCAACTAGTAATGTAACCATGTCTTACATCTATTTGATTGCCATGGTGCATATTTTACATGTGGTTGCTGGGTTAATTTGCCTATTAGTAGTAATTTATAATCATTTTAAACAGAAGTATGATGCGGCTAACATGCTAGGGTTAGAATTAGCAGCAACTTTTTGGCATTTTATTGATGTACTCTGGGTTTACCTCTTCCTCTTTTTGTATTTTGTTAGATAGTATCCTTTTTTAATACAAATTAGTATTAATTTAACTAGGAATATTAAGGTAAACTGATATAAATCATAGTTTAAAATTTACAGGTGTATATTTCGTCAGATAAATAAAATGATTATTTTTGTGCAACTTTTTTAAATAACAACCATTATATATGAGTACTACAGTTGTAAATGCTGATACAGAAGGAAAAACTTGGGGAGGCGGTAACCAACCGTTAAAAGCAAGTTACGGTAAAATGATGATGTGGTTTTTCATCGTTTCAGATGCATTAACATTTTCAGGCTTTTTAGCAGCCTATGGATTTTCTAGATTTAAATTTATTGATTCATGGCCAATAGCCGATGAGGTGTTTACTCACTTTCCGTTTTTACACGGGGTAAATGCACCAATGTACTATGTGGCTTTCATGACATTTGTACTTATTATGTCATCGGTAACTATGGTTTTAGCTGTTGATGCAGGTCATCATTTAAACAAGGCCAAAGTTACTTTATACATGTTCTTAACCATTATTGGAGGTTTAATATTCGTTGGGTCTCAGGCCTGGGAGTGGAATACTTTCATTAAAGGGGATTATGGTGCTGTACAAACTAAAGGTGGTAACATATTACAATTTGTTGATACCGAAGGTCACCGTGTAGCGCTTAAAGATTTTGTTGTTGCAGATACGCATAAAGAAAGAGTTCAAGACGAACGTAAAAGTGGCCTGTGGTTTACTTCTGAAGGAACTTTACCAACTTACACGGTTGAAGAAGTAGTAAATGGTTTAGAAGCTCATGATAATGTTTTAGTGAGAACTCAGATAATTAATGAAGAAGGTGAAAAAACAGTTTTGTCTAGAGCCGAATCATTAAGACAAATAAAAGAAAACGGGAAATTAGTTGTTGAAGGAGCAAATCTACATGTAAATGAATATGGTTCTCCATTATTCGCAGACTTCTTTTTCTTTATTACAGGTTTCCACGGTTTCCACGTATTTTCTGGTGTACTTATTAATATCATCATTTTCTTTAATGTAGTATTAGGAACATACGAAAGACGTAAGAGTTACGAAATGGTTGAGAAAGTGGGATTATACTGGCACTTTGTAGATTTAGTTTGGGTATTTGTATTTACATTCTTCTACCTAGTTTAATTCAAAAAACAGATTTAAAAAGACATGGCACACGCACATAATTTAGCAATATTAAGAGGTCTAATAAAATTTAAGTCAAATACTCAGAAAATCTGGGGGGTTTTGATATTACTATCTATAGTAACTACTGTTGAGGTTGCTTTGGGTATTGTAAAACCAAGTTGGTCATTGGCACCAGTTTTAGGAATGAAACTTTTAAACTGGATTTTTATCATCCTTACCATAGTTAAAGCGTATTACATTACTTGGGATTTCATGCACATGCGTGATGAAACTAAAGGTTTAAGGCGCGCTGTTGTTTGGACTGCAATTTTCTTAATCCTTTATTTAATATTCATTTTATTACAAGAAGGAGGATACGTTTTTGACGTTTATAAAGACGGTTTTATTAAAAGAGATTTCTAAACAGAGTTAATCTGTTAAAATATAGTATAAAAGGTGGTTTATAAGAACCACCTTTTTTATTTTTGCATAATCTATTTAAAGACTTAATAAACAAATATTTAATGGATATAAAGAAAGTTGGTAGGTATACTATTTTAGGGATTTTGTTCTTTCTTCCTGTGACCTTTTTGTTGCTGTTGTATCCCGCTACGCACAATTACAATCCCCTAGATATTGTGAATGAAGACGTAATAGAATTAAAAGCTTTCTCGTCTAATACAGGAACACCAATTTCATTAGAAGAGAATATAACTGTTTTGGGTTTTTTTGGAATGAATCCCATGGATAAATCTACTGCAGCCTCTAATTTGAAAGAGTTGGTGTATGATAAGTTTAAAGGATTTAAAAAGTTTCAGGTGGTTATAGTAGTACCTGAAGGAACGGAAGAAGTTGCTGAGACCCTTAAAGAAGAGATTAGTCAATATGAAGATTTAAGATTTTGGCATTTTGTTTTTGGAAGTCCTGAGAATATCAAGAAATTATATAGAAGTATTAGAGTAGTGCCCACTTTAGATAACGCATTGGCAACAGATGATGTTTTTATCATAGACAAAGAACTAAACCAGCGTGGTAGAATAGATGACAGGTCTGATAACGATATTGAAAAAGATAGACCGGTTTATGGATTGAACGCCTATAATTGTATTGAAGTAGCAACTATTAAAAATAAGATGAGTGAAGATATGCGTATATTATTTACGGAGTATAGGCAGAAAAGGAAAGGTGAGTTTAATACTGACATAAGGCGAGCTAACGACTTAAAAAATACAGATGAAGAAAACTAATTATTCATATATAGGTATAGCCTTTATAATTCTACTTTTTGGAATAATTTTTATTCCTAGAATTGTAGACAGAATTTCTAATGAAGATATTATTAGAAATGAAAGTAGAAGCGATTATGCAGATGATAAAGAAACTTCATCTTCAGATTTACTTTTTATTCCTGACGCAAACGGTAGTAATAAAAAAGTGCCTGACTTTAGTTTCACCAATCAAAATGGTAAAATCATAACCAATAAAGATTACGAAGGAAAGGTTTATGTGATTGAATTCTTTTTTACTACCTGTCCAACTATTTGTCCCAGAATGAATCATAACTTGGTAAAAATCCAAAATACTTTTAATGATTTTGAAAATTTTGGTGTGGCGTCATTCACTATTAATCCAAAGCACGATACATCAGAAGTATTAAAGGCATACGCAGACAACTATGGTATAACCAATCCTAATTGGCATTTAATGACTGGCGAAAAGGAAGCTATATATAATTTGGCAAACGAAGGTTTTTATATTTATGCTGCTGAGAATAAAGATGTAGAAGGAGGCTTTGAACATTCAGGTAATTTTGCTTTAATTGATAAAAACGGATTTATACGTTGTAGAAAGGATAATTCTGGAAACCCAATTATTTATTATGAGGGAATTACTTCAGAAGAAGAGCAAGTGAATGACGAAGGTCAGAAAGAGCAGATAAGTGCTTTAAAAGAAGATATTAAAAAACTACTCAATGAGTAATCAAGAAAACATTTCAAACGATAAAAAGTACGATAAACTTATAGTTGTATTATCTATAGCTATTCCATTAGCAGTTGCTGCGCTTTTTGGGATTAAGGTAGATTATGAATTACCTGTGTTTTTACCACCTATTTATGCGTGTGTTAATGCTATTACTGCATTTGTATTGGTATTCGCATTTATCGCTATTCAAAACAAAAAAAGGAAACTTCACGAATGCTTAATGACTTTTGCCATTGTTTTATCGGTTTTATTTTTGCTAATGTATATAGCTTATCATATTACAAGTGACTCTACTAAATTTGGAGGAGATGGTGTTGAAAAATATATTTATTATTTTGTTTTAATCACGCATATTGTAATGTCTATTGCGGTTATTCCGTTTGTATTAATTACTTATGTAAGGGCTATTACAAACAATATTGAAAAGCATAAAAAAATAGCTAAAATTACATTCCCTTTATGGTTGTATGTGGCTATTACTGGTGTAGTAGTTTATATGATGATATCACCTTATTATTAAAATGAAGCATAAATCAATCTTTTTTCTTTTTTCTTTTTTCTTTTTTCTAAAAAGTAATGCGCAATGCGCCATGTGTAGAGCGGTATTAGAAAGCGAAGAAGGAATGACGGCTGCCGAGGGTATTAACGATGGTATTGTATACCTTATGGCCATACCTTATATACTTGTTGGAGGCATTATATTCTTTATTTATAGAAAGTACGGGACGTTAAAAAAATAACAAAAACTTTCCTATGAATTTTTTGTAACATTCCTTTGCTTAATGAGTCTAATATTTAAGCCGTTAGGCTTTCAAAACTCCTTAAAGAATGTTAGAAATACGCGATTTACACAAATCCTATCCCATAGGAGACTCTCATTTACATGTTTTAAAAGGAATAGACCTGTCAGTTGAAGACGGTGAAATGGTAGCTATCATGGGGTCTTCAGGATCTGGTAAATCTACGTTGCTTAACATTATTGGTATGTTAGACCATGCTGATTCTGGCGAATATATTTTGGATGGTCTCCCCATAAAAGATCTTACTGAAAAGAAAGCAGCGCTTTATAGAAACAAGTTTTTAGGATTTATTTTTCAATCCTTCAATCTTATCAATTATAAAAATGCATTAGAGAATGTGGCCCTTCCATTGTATTATCAGGGAATGAAGCGTAAAGAGCGTCAAGAAAAAGCTTTATTTCATTTAGGTAAAGTCGGGCTAACAGATTGGGCACATCATTTACCGAAGGAGTTGTCTGGTGGTCAAAATCAAAGAGTTGCTATTGCTAGAGCCTTGGCAGCAAACCCTAAATTGTTATTAGCAGATGAGCCCACAGGTGCCTTAGATATGAATACTTCCTATGAAATTATGGAGTTCATTCAGCAATTAAATGATGAAGGGAAAACCATTTTAATGGTAACTCACGAAGATGATATTGCGCATATGTGTAAGCGTATTGTTCGTTTACGAGATGGTGTAATTATGGAGGATACTAAAATAGACCAAGTTAGAGCTAAGAAGCATGTTTGATTTAGACCTTTGGCGGGAAATATTTCAGAGTATTATTAAGAATAGAACTAGAGGTCTGTTATCTGGTTTTACGGTGGCATTTGCCATTTCATTATTTACTATTCTTTTTGGTATAGCTAATGGTTTGGAGAACACCTTTGATCAGTTTTTTGTACAGACAGCAGATAACGCATTGTATGTTTATAGTGGAAGAACATCAAAACCTTATAAAGGGCTTCAGGTAGATAGAAGTGTATTTCTTTATAATAAAGACATAGACTACATTAAAAATGAGTTTAAAGATAAAATAGAATATATAACACCAAAAATATCTAGAAACTTTCAAGTTTCATGGAGTAATAAAAAAGGAAGTTATTTTATACTTGGTGTTCAACCTGATGCACAGCATATCGAAAAAGTAAAAATTAAAGATGGACGATTTGTAAATCTAAACGATGTTAAAAATCACAATAAAGTTATTGCAATTGGTAGATTGATTGAAGAAGATTTGTTTGGGAAAGAATCTGCCTTGGGTCAATATATTAATGCCGAAGGTATAAATTATAAGGTTGTTGGAGTTTTTACGGATAATGGAGGAGATTCACAAGAGCGTTTGGCTTATGTGCCTGTTACAACAATCCAGCACATTTATTTGAGTAAGGATTTTATTGAGGAAATCAATATTACATATAATAAAAAAATGTCGTCTGATGAGGCATTGACTTTTGGTTCAGATCTTACAAAAAAAATGAAGCAACGAAAAGATGTGGCTCCAACAGATCAACGTGCTATTAGGGTCAATAATATGGCTTTACAAACTAAAGGCATAGAAACAATGACTTGGGGCTTACGGGTTCTTATATTCATTATCGGCTTAGGAACTTTAATTGCGGGTATAGTTGGTATCAGTAACATTATGATATTCATAGTAAAAGAGCGCACCAAGGAAATAGGAATTAGAAAAGCTTTAGGAGCGTCTCCTAGATCAATTGTATCCATAATTTTAATGGAATCTGTTTTGGTTACTGCTTTGGCTGGATACATTGGATTATTAATTGGTATAGGAGTTTTAGAATGGGTTGGGCCTAGTTTAAAAGATTATTTTATTACAGACCCACAGGTGCACCCAAACATTGTTATTTCGGCAACATTAATTTTAATAATGGCAGGAACATTGGCTGGGTTTTTACCGGCTAAAAGAGCTTCAAAGATTAAACCTATAATTGCATTAAGAGATGGTTAAAATATTTAGGTTTTTATTTGATAGAGATACTTGGCAAGAAGTATTTGGTAGCCTTAAAAAAAATACACTTAGGTCTGTCTTGACCATGGTTGGTGTTTGGTGGGGAATTCTATTGCTTATTGGTTTGTTAGGTTCTGCAAGGGGTATTGAAAATAACTTTAATGTGCTTTTTGAAGATTTCGCTACTAATAGTGTTTTTATTGGGGGTGGTAGAACAAGTATGCCATTTAAGGGTTATGAAGAGGGAAGGCCAATTATATTAAGATTAGATGATGCAAAAAAGGTAGAAGAAAATGTTGAAGGTGTTGAATTTGTAGTTCCCCGTAATATGGGTAATTCTAAAATGAGCAGAAAAACATTTTCTGGAACGTTTAATATTACTGGGGATTTTCCACTTTTAAATGTTGTTGCTAAACCCGACTTGACTTTAGGTCGATTTATCAATCAAAGAGATATTGATGAACGAAGAAAAGTAATTGTTATTTCAGAAGATGTTTATAAACAACTTTTTGAAAAAGATGAAGACCCTATAGGAGAGCTGGTTACTGTAAGTAATACAAGTTTCACGGTAATAGGGGTGTTTAAAGTGGTTAATTTTGGAGGGCCACAACTAGATGGTCATATGCCTTTTACAACATTTCAGCAATTATATAATCGGGGAGATAGAATAGGTTGGATGATGGTTACGGGTAAGCCAGAATATGATATTAATCAGATTGATGCTGATGTAAAGTTGTTGCTTAAAAACCTTAAAAAAGTACACCCTAATGACAATAGAGCTTTTTTTGGTTTTAATTTAGGAGATCAGTTTAGTCAGTTTACCGGGTTTTTAAAAGGCATGCAGTTTTTAACTTGGTTTGTTGGGTTGGCAACATTAATTGCTGGTGTTTTTGCTATTGGAGGTATATTATTAATAACCGTAAAAGAACGCACTAAAGAAATTGGAATTAGAAGAGCGCTAGGAGCTACGCCTATAATGATAAAAAAGCAGATTATAGTAGAATCTGTAACACTTTCACTAGTGGCGGGTTTTATTGGCATTATTACAGGTGGTTTAATTTTAATGTGGTTTAATCAATCCATGTTAGATAGCGAAGAACCTTTTATGCGGAATCCATCAGTACCAATAGGCATCGTGTTTTTCGCTTTGTTAATTGTGGTCGTATTAGGAACATTAATAGGGCTTATTCCTGCTAATAAAGCAACAAGTGTTAAGCCAATTGATGCATTAAGAGAAGAGTAAAAAAAATAGAATTACATAAAATGAATAAATCAGTAAAAATTATTATCGGAATTGTGGTGCTACTTGCGTTTGTAGCAGTCTTAAAATATTTTAAAGATGCTAACTCAAATGAGCGTGAAGACTTTGAGGTTGAGCAACCTTTTTTCACAACAATAAATTCTAAGGTAGTTGCAACGGGTAGTCTTAATCCGGAAGAAGAAATCCAATTAAAACCTCAAATTTCTGGGATTATCGATGATATTTTGGTAGAGGAAGGAGACTTAGTTCAAAAAGGAGATTTAATTGCCAAAATTAGAATTGTTCCTAATGAGCAAGCCTTAGCAAGTGCCAATAGTAGAGTAAATACAGCACGCTTGTCTTTTGATAATGCAAATACACTCTTCAAAAGAAATAAAATTCTTTTTGAAAAGGGAGTGATTTCTAAACAAGATTTTGAGAATAGTGAGTTGTCATTAAATCAATCTAATGAAGCTTTAAAACAAGCACAAAACGATTATCAAATTGTCCGACAAGGTTCTATTTCAGGTCAACGTTTGGCAAACACCAGTATTGTGGCTCAAATTTCAGGAACCATTTTAGAAATTCCGGTAAGGATTGGAGACCAGGTAATACAAAGTAATAATTTTAATGCCGGAACTACCATTGCCACTGTGGCGAATATGAATAAAATGATTTTCGAAGGTCAGGTTGATGAATCTGAGGTTGCGTTGCTTGAAGAGGGCAAACCTATAGATATTGTTATTGGGGCGCTAAATGAGAAAAAGTTTCCTGCAAAATTGATGTTTGTAGCACCAAAAGGAGTGACTGATAACGCAGGCGCAGTTCAATTTACTATTAAGGCTGATGTTGAAATTGAAGCAACCAATAATATTAGAGCAGGTTATAGTGCCAATGCAGAAATTGATATTGAAAATAAAGATAGTGTACTCAGTATTAAGGAAGCTCTGGTTCAATTTAACAGAATTACAGAAAAACCATTTGTTGAGATAAAAGGAGAGGATGGAAAATTCAAAAAGCAAAAGATTGAATTAGGGCTGTCTGATGGAATCAATGTTGAAGTTACAGAAGGTGTTAAAGAGGGTGATGAAATTAAGGTTTGGAACAAAGCTTCTGATGACGAAAAGGAAAGTGCAGATGAAGAGGATAAATAATAGAAGACATATGAAAAAGACACTTTTAATAACATTATTTTTTGCATCTATTCTAAGTTTTGGGCAGCAAAAAAAATGGACACTCCAAGAATGTGTTTCGCATGCTTTAGAGAATAACATTACTGTAAAGCAAGGAGAGAACACTTTACTATCAAATGAACAAGATGTCATTGCTGCAAAGGGACAATTTTATCCATCACTGGGTGCAGGAATTAACCAATCTATGAGTTTAGGGCAAGCAGAGTTGTTTGCTGGTAATTTTGTTGATAGAAGATTTCACTCAACAAGTATAGGCCTTAGTGTATCACAAACCGTTTTTAATGGTTTTAGAAATACTTATATATACAAGCAATCCCAAATTAATTTGGAAGCTAATGAGTTTGAATTGGCTAGAATAAAAGATGATATTTCTTTGAATGTGGCCAATGCCTATTTGAATGTTTTGTTCAATAGAGAAAATTTAGAAACGGCACAAGCGCAATACGAGTTTAGTAAAAAACAGTTGGAACAAGTTGAAGATTTGGTAGATGCTGGCGTGCAACCCAAGGCAAATATTTATGATGCTCAGGCTACCTTAAGTAGAGATGCGCAACAAGTTACTATAGCTGAAAACAACTTTAATTTAGCATTACTGTCTTTATCTCAATTGTTACAAGTGCCATTTGCTGATTTTGATGTTGAAATAATCGAAATTGATAATCCTTCTGAAACCTTAATGTATAAAAGTATAGAACCAGTTTTGGAATACGCGTTTCAAAACAGAAATGAAATAAAGGTGGCCGAAAAAAATATTGAAAACGCAGAAGTAGGAACCAAAATTTCTAAGAGTGGTTATTTACCCAATGTTTCATTTGGCTATGGGTATAATGCTGGAGCTAATTTTTCAAATTTAACAAGCGATAATTCCTTTTTTCAACAATTAAATGATAATAGGGGGCACAGTTTCAATTTAAATGTGAGCATTCCCATTTTTTCAAGATTTCAAAATAAAACCTCGGTAGCTAAATCTCAAATTGCCGAAGAAAATGCAAAACTTGGTTTTAATCAAGTCAAATTAAATTTGGAATCTAATATTCAACGTGCATTTACAGATGCCCAAGTCGCATTAAAAGCTTATGTGGCTGCAAAATCATCATTGTCATCTCAAGAATTGGCATTTAATAATGCCAAAGAACGTTATGATATTGGGGCTATGACCGCATTTGACTTAGAGCAAGCTAGAGTTCAGTTTATAAATGCCATGTCATCTTTAATAAATGCTAAGTATGATTTTGTTTTTAAGACAAAAGTTTTAGATTTTTACATGGGAAAAACTATAACTTATTAATTTGGCACTAATACTTAATATAGAAACCGCAACTACCAATTGTTCAGTGGCGCTTTCAAAGGATGGAAAAACTATTGCTTTAAAAGAAGACAGTAGAAATGGCTATTCGCATGCAGAAAAATTACATGTATTTATTGATGATGTTTTAAAAGAAGCGAACATTAGTAAAACTGAATTGAATGCCATTGCAATTAGTAAAGGTCCTGGGTCTTATACTGGTTTACGCATTGGGGTTTCTGCAGCTAAAGGTTTGTCTTTCGCTTTAGATAAACCATTAATTTCTGTTCCAACGTTAGACGCTTTAGCGCAACAAATAAGTTGTGACAACGGGGTTGTTGTAGCTATGTTAGATGCTAGAAGAATGGAAGTGTATTCTGCTATTTATGACTCTAAGCATAATCAAATTAGAGAAACTCAAGCGCAAATTTTAGATGAAACTTCTTTTACAGATTATCTAGAAAAAGGAAAGGTGTATTTTATAGGAAATGGCGTTGAAAAAACAAAGGAACTCATCAGTCATCATAATGCCATTTTCATTGAAGATAGGTTGCCTTCGGCTAATGATATGGGTGTGTTAGCATTTAGTAAATATAAAAAAAGAGGCACCGAAGATGTCGCCTATTTTGAACCTTATTACTTGAAAGATTTTGTGGCTTTAAAACCCAAGTCTTAAGAGTTAATTCTTTGTTAGAGAATTATAATAATTACATAGAATTAAAAGGTCCACCTCTCCTTTTAGTTTTAAATTCTTTGATTTTATAAAACCAGTTATCTCTTTGTGTTTCGATTTAAACATATTAATAGTAGCATTTTTGTTTTTTGATACTTCATGTAAATCACCCTCAATTTTTATATAATAAATGTCTTTTAACCTTCTAAAGGCAGCGGGTGTATCAGACACAAAACTATTACCAGTAGATTTGTATTCTTTTAGGTAAATAATTTCCTCTTTTTTTAATAAAGTAGCAGGTTCCCAGTCATTTTCAGAGAGGATTACGAAGTAGCCTAACTTGTTATTATAGTTGTAGGCTCTATATTTTTTATCTCGAAAAACTATATATAGGTAGTCCGGAAGTGCTTTTAATTGGTAGTAATCTACCCCATCTTCAAAAGCAGAAATCTCCATGTAATCGGTATAGGCATTATAAATAACAAAGGCGCTTCCTATATGCTGCATGTTCTTGTTAAAGATTTTTCCAACAGGAAGATTTTTTTTAAGCCCCGAATAATTACTTATATAAGGAGATCCCTCAGATTTCATATTCTCATAATTGGGAACTCTAATATGTGTTTGAAGTATCTCTTTAGGAAGCTTACTGGAGGAAATTTGGGTATTATATTTTTTCTTAATGGATTCTTGAGTGAATCCATTAAGAAAAAATAATATTGATATGGCCAATAAAAAAAATCTAATAAGCCGTTAATTAATTATTAACCTTTTTTCTGAATCTCCACTTGATGTGGGTAAGGAATTTCAATTCCAGCTTTATCGAGAGCTTCTTTTACGTTTTCGGTTACATCAAAATATACGTCCCAGTAATGGTCAGTCTTACACCATGGTCTAACAGCAAAATTCACTGAACTATCAGCTAGTTCAAGAACAGTAACAGCTGGGGCAGGATCTTTTAATATTTTTGGATGAGATGTTAGTACATTCATTATAACCTCTTTTGATTGTTTGATGTCTGCGTCATAGCTTACGCCAAACACCAAGTCAACACGTCTCGTGCCTTCTGTAGAGTAATTAATTATATTACCATTTGAAAGCGCTCCATTAGGGATAATGATTTCTCTATTTGATAAGCCTGTTAGTTTGGTTGTGAAAATTTCTATTTCTTTAACCACACCTAATTCACCTTGTCCTTCAATTAAATCTCCTATTTTAAATGGTTTGAAAATCATTATTAAAACCCCACCCGCAAAGTTTCCTAAAGAACCCTGAAGTGCCATACCAACAGCTAAACCGGCAGCAGCTAAAATTGCAGCAAAAGAGGTGGTTTCAATTCCTAATTGGGAAAGAATAACTAAGAAAAGTAATATTTTTAAGCCCCAACCAATTAAGTTTAGAAGGAACTTTTGCAAGCTTACATCATAGTTGTTTTTAGACATGACTTTGCTAATGCCTCGTATTATTTTTTTTATAAGCCAAGAACCAATAATCCAAATGACAATGGCACCTATAACTTTAATTCCGTAATCTACAATGAAGTTTTGAGCAATTTCGAGATACTTACTAATATCCATAATGTGTGTTATTTATTTTGAGTTATAAAATTAAAAACTATATCCAATTTTTTCAACTTTTGGAGTATGAAAAAATCATTAATTCTATTTTATAAAAAACAAGAAATTAAGGCTGCTATAGCTGGTACTGCTTGAATATAAAATAGTTTTATTTGCTTTGTTGAGTATGACCCATAAATTCCAGCTACGGTCACACAAATAAGAAAGAAAATTGCAATTTCTATGTCATTTTTTATCATGGCATATATTAATCCTGTAGCTAAGAACCCATTATAAAGCCCCTGATTAGCTGCTAGAACCTTGGACTCTTCAGCAAATTCTTTAGATTTTAAACCAAAAGTTTTAATGCCTTTGGGTTTTGTCCAGAGGAACATTTCAAGAATGAGAAAATAAAAATGCTCAAGTGCAACAATTGTAATTAAAATAATGGTTATTGTGGTCATTCTTTTAAAAATTCAATAGCTTTATCAATTTCAGATACAGGTAGTTTACAAGCTTTATTTACACATACATAAATTAATGTAGCTTCAGGGTTGAATCTATTTAACAATAATGGCATATTACTTTCACCAGTACTTCCAGCTATGAGTTTATTAGGAAGATATGTTTGGTTTAATTCTGTTATTTTCTCCTGTGCATCTTTTCCAACAATAGCTACCTCATAGAAAGGACTAGTATAATTAAGCATTAAATCCAACCAGTTTGAGTAGCCTGAAGCATACTCTTGCATTTCTGGTTTTACATTGTTCAACATGGTCATTGCCGTTTTACTATAATGAGAATTATCATAATAATGAGCCAACTTAAAAAGGTTTTTTGCCATAATAGAGTTGCTCCCAGGAATTACATTGTCTCTATACTCTATACTTCTTGATACCAAAGAAGCATCATCATTTGAAGTAAAGTAAAACATACTGCTATTTTCATCATAAAATTTATCAAAAGTATAATTTGCTAAATCTCTGGCGGTACTAAGCCATTTAGTGTCAAGTGTGTTTTCATATAAAGCAATATAGGCATCAATAACGGTTACATAATCTTCAAGGTATCCATTAAATTTACTTTCACCTTCTTTAAAAGTATGAAAGAGCGCACCATCCTCCTGAATCATATTATTTGAGATAAACTGGGCATTTTTTATGGCAGTTTCCAAATATTCGGGATTATGAAATACTCTATAAGCGTCAATATACCCTTTAAGCATTAAACCATTCCAAGAGGTAAGTGTTTTATCATCTAACCTTGGTTCTGGACGTTTGTTTCTTACTTCAAGAAGTGTGCTTTTCCAAGTATTTTTTTTATTCTCCAATTCACTTTGTGTGATTTTATGCTTTTCTAGAATAGTTTCATCATTATCTTTTCTTATCAGTACATAATTGCCATGTTCCCAAAGCCCGAAGTTGTTTATGTTATAATAATCTGAAAACAAATCGAAATCATCACCAATAAGTGCTTGTAGTTCTTCTTTATTCCATACGTAAAAAGCCCCTTCTTCTAATTTGCCTTCAGAATTTATACTATCAGCATCAAGAGAAGAGTAGAAAGCACCTTCCTTTGTGGTCATATCCCTTTTTACATATTCTAAGGTTTCTTCTACAATGTTTTTGTATAGTTCATTTTTAGTTACTAAGTAGGCATCAGCGTATAAACTCACCAATTGTCCATTGTCGTAAAGCATTTTTTCAAAATGAGGTACATGCCATTTGGTGTCCACAGAATATCTTGAAAAACCGCCACCAATTTGATCAAAAACACCTCCATATGCCATTTTTGTAAGAGTGAGGTTTACATAATTTAAAAGTTCTTGGTCATTGTTTTGATAGGCATAACGCAATAAAAATTGATAGTTATTGGGCATCATAAACTTAGGAGCTCTATTTGGGCCTCCAAGATTATTATCAAATTGTGCAGACCATGTTTTTACTGCAGTTTCAATAAATTCACTTTCAAATATTGGCTTATCTGTATTAAGCTCTACCATATCAATGGCCTTAAGACCTTTTTCTACATTATCAGCTTGTTGATAAAGTTTATCTGGACTCTCGGTATATAATTTAGTGATTTGTTCAAGAATACTTATCCATTGTTTTTTAGGAAAATAGGTACCTCCCCAAATAGGTCTTCCGTCAGGTAAAGCAATAACGTTTAGTGGCCAACCACCATTGCCATTATTCAATAAGTAAACGGCATTCATATAAGCCTGATCTACATCTGGCCGTTCTTCTCTGTCAACTTTTATATTAATGAAGTTTTTATTCATTACCTGAGCCACAAGACTATCTTCAAAACTCTCATGTTCCATAACATGGCACCAATGGCATGCAGAATAGCCAACACTAATAAGCATAAGTTTTTTTTCGGCTTTTGCCTCGGCCAATGTATTATCATTCCAAGCTTTCCAATCTACTGGGTTATGCGCATGTTGTAACAGGTATGGGCTTGTTTCGTTTATAAGGTCGTTAGTGTATTTGTGGTTCATGTTATTTTCGTTCTGACCCTTACAGCTTAGTAATAAGGTTATTATAAGCAATGTTATAAAAGATGTCTGTTTCATAGGTTTTGTAAACGCATAAATATAAGACATAAAAAAGCGTTCATGAAATGAACGCTTAATTTTAAATTGATTTTAAGGGTTTTCTTTTAATCTACTTCAAAAGTGATTTTTAAGTTAACTCTAAATTCTGTAACGTCACCATTTTTAACGCTTGCACTTTGGTCTTGAATATATACAGAACGGATGTTTTTTACGCTTTTTGATGCGTGTTTAACGGCTTTTTTAGTTGCGTCTTCCCAACTTTTATCTGAGTTTGATAAAACTTCAATTACTTTTAATACTGCCATGATAAAATTTAATTTAGATTAACAAATTATTCTTTTGTTTATAGTTAAGAACCGTTAATTCTAAAAAAGTCACTTAGAAGTATTAACCATTTATAGCTTCCACCATTTCTACCTTACCTGGAAGCATTTGTTTTAGCATATTTTCAATACCATTTTTTAGTGTGAATGTAGATGATGGACATCCACTACATGCTCCTTGAAGCAACACGCTTACGTTTTTAGAGGTTTCGTCGTAAGAAATAAATTGAATATTTCCTCCATCACTAGCTACAGCAGGTTTTATGTATTCTTCTAGGATATTAATGATTTCTTTTGAAGTATCATCAAGACCATCAAAATTGGTGTCTAATTGTTCTGTGGTTTTTTCTAGTTTTTCAGCAGCTTCGGGATGTACTATTTCTTTACCACTTTCAATAAAATATTTTATAAACTCTCTAATTTCAATAGTGATGTCTTGCCATTCAGAAACATCATATTTTGTAATAGAAACGTAGTTTTCTTCAATAAAAACACTTTTTACAAATGGAAAATGAAATAACTCTGAAGCTAAAGGAGATAATTTTGCTTCATCAATTGATGTGAACTCAAAAAGTGATGTTACTATCTTTTTGTTAGCAACAAACTTCATTACCGCTGGGTTGGGAGTGGCTTCTGCATAAACAGTTACGGGAACTTTTTTGGGTGCTTCATCCTCAATTATTACAACGCCACCATTATTTAGATAAGCTTCAATCTGTTCAGAAACTTCTTCTTGTACATCTGCCCATTGCACGATGTCAAATCGCTCCACAGCAATAAAATTACCAGAGATATAAACCTTTTTCACAAATGGTAAATAAAACAATTGTTGTGCTAAAGGTGATGGTTTAGCATCATCTATATTATTAAATTCAAAGCTTTGATGATTTGTTATAAATTGATTAACCTCAAATTTAATTATAGTGTCATTAGATGTTTCTTGCACAGAAACCTTGAAAGTACTCATTTTAGCTATTTTTTTTCAAAAATACTAAAAGAAAACTATAGTTATCCATATATTTGGATTCATATCCTAGTTTTAGGATTTAAAAAAGGTAAAAGGAGTCTTTATCTTTTTTTTGTGTAATTTTTTAAGAATCAAGACGTTTGTATAACACCAAACCTACTTGTAGAAAAGTTTATGAGATTAAAAAATATATTTACAATACTATTAATAGCGCTATGTGTTAAAATTAGTATTTCACAAGAAGGTCTGCCTATATACACTGATTATCTTACTGATAATTATTATTTAATTCACCCGTCTATGGCTGGAGTTGCCAATTGTGCCAAGGTTAGGTTAACAGCCCGTCAGCAATGGTTTGGACATGAGGATGCTCCAAAACTACTAACTATGAGTATAAATGGAAGAATAGGAGATACGCCATCAGCATT
>NZ_VRKQ01000016.1:0-392 GCF_008056315.1 Seonamhaeicola maritimus
TTATCTAAAATATGATTTAAAAAGGCTGAAACTACTTTTTTATCCAATGCTTCAATGGTCTTAAGCTCTGGATGGTTTTTTTCAAGCCAAGTTAAAATGGTATTAATCTTGTTTTTATAATCCTTATGGGTTCGTTCACTAACAAGTTTTTCTTTAAGTTTTAGTCCAAAATCATAGGCTTGTTTT
The DNA here is from genome assembly GCF_008056315.1 of Seonamhaeicola maritimus. Lineage (GTDB taxonomy): Bacteria > Bacteroidota > Bacteroidia > Flavobacteriales > Flavobacteriaceae > Seonamhaeicola > Seonamhaeicola maritimus. The sequence goes on from NZ_VRKQ01000016.1 coordinate 187, forward strand.
ATGGTCATTTTAGGCGTCTCTGTTGCTGGTACTTCTTTAGGGGCTTCCACCTCACTTTTTACTTCGTTTTTGGCAGTTTCTTTTCTATTATTTAACTTGTTATGAAGCTCGGTGTTATCCTGATAAGGATTGTAGCCTTGTTTTAGAAGTTTGAGCAGTGTTTTCCTGTAAACTACTAAAACCTCCATACGTTCTTCCTTGGTTTT
>NZ_VRKQ01000016.1:516-200942 GCF_008056315.1 Seonamhaeicola maritimus
GAGTTTGATTTTTTTTCAAACACCTATACTGGCCTCACAGCCTATAATTCTATAAAATCGTATGCAGTTTTGGCTTTCGGATTATCAATAATTTACACTGCAATTTTGAAGTTTTTTTCAGTTTTAAAAAGCTTAAATGTGAACCCCAAAAATAAAGTTTCAATGTAGCATACAACATCCTTACAGATTTTGTGTAGCATATGGTTCTTCGACTTAATCGCTTTAAATGTGTACGCAAATTCAAATTAATTCTTTCAATTTGATTTGTTTCATAATTTGTGAAATTATGAATGCTCGAAGGAATTAAACTTTTATAAGAAATCCATTTATCCGTATATATGCTAACTGGTTTCAATCCATCCCATAATCGTTTCTGTTACAACTCCTAGATATTCTCTTGACCTACCTCCTATCACAAAACTCACAACCTGTTTGATCTTTTTATTTATACCATAGGTAACCCAACAGTTTTCTACTTGATGGCATTTTACTTTAAGTTCATCTACCTCATAAGCCTGACCTGTTTCATCTAATTTAGGTGGTGATATTCTCTGACTTAATTCCAATATTCGCTTTGAAATTGTATTCCTACTGATTCCTAATACCCTAGACATATCTGAAACCCCACAACTATTGATAACTAGCTTATAAATTTTGTGATTAGTATTAACATAGTAAGCTTGGTAGCTATAACATAATTGTTGTGATCTATGGCAATGATTACACTTATACCTTTGTTTACCATTAGATTGCAAACCATTTTTAATGCACACTCCTTTACAATATCTACACTCCATCTGGACTTCCTTTAATTTTAATTAATGTAAAAGAAAAGTGTCCACAGAATAAAAACATCAAACCAACTTAGTAACCCCTAATTTGAACCACGAAGGTTTTATCCAATCAATATTAAAGGGTTCTAACAAATGTTAAAGACCTATTTGATACTTAAATACCAACTAACTAATACGAATAATAAAATCTGAAGAACTAATTATCAGTAATTTAACAAGACTAAAACAATTACCCACTAATTTGAGCTGTTACCTTCGCTTTTTGGTCAATAATCATGACTTCTTTTGGGGTAAATTATTATTTATCTGGTTTACATAGTTACGCTGCGGGGGATTCTGTTCCCGTGCCAAAATTTGTGTATGTTATTTTCATTAGTATGTTACTGTTAACTATCTTAGTAGTATTCAAAATTAAAAAAGTAAAGGCTTTAAAATAGGCCTTCTTCATATATAATTTTAAAATAAAAATCATGAGTACTACACAAAGGTTCCGTGTTCTGATTTTAACCGGATTGTTAATCCTAATTTCTCAAGGTTTAAGCTATTCTCAGAACCTATCAACCGCCACTATTAAAAAAATTGAAAACGACATTTATAAAGTGTTTGATAAGAGCATTGAAGCCGGTGAAAAACTTGATGTTGATGGAATTGTTGGGAATATTAACGATTCTTTAAAATCAGGATTCATTGATAATGGTAATTATTTTGAATCTTTCGATGAATTAATGGTTGGTTTCAAACGTGGTATTCAGGGTTTAGACTCTCAAGTCATGACCGTTACAAATAAAAAAGCTACTGTTTTATCAAAAGACAAAGCGCTTTTAACGGTTTCTGGTACCTTTTCTGCCAATGTGGTTGACGGCCGTGTTTTAAAAGGTAAATTTGCTTGGACCTTTGTATATTCAAAAATAAAAGGTGATTGGAAAGTGATTCATTCTCACATGTCTAATCCATGATAAACACAAAGAAATACAGCCTTTTGGCTTTAGGTTATTTTTTACTTATTGCCATATTAGGTGTATTGCTGCGTAGTTTTCCTGTTGCCGATTTCAATTTTAACTATAAGCATGTAGTGCATGCCCATTCTCATATAGCATTGTTAGGTTGGGTGTATACCGCATTCATGGTATTAATTTATCAGTTATACTTACGGCATTCTGCTATAGATAAAAAGTACAAACGCTTATTTTGGTTTACTCAATTTACCATCGTGGGTATGCTCGCGTCATTTCCATTTACAGGATACGCTTTATTTTCAATCCTATTTTCAACACTTTTCTTAATAACTTCTTATGCCTTTAGCCATATGGTGTTTAAACATACACCGATAACACAGAAGCAGACCAATTCATTTAAATGCATGCGTATAGGTTTATGGTATATGATAATTTCAAGTATTGGTCCGTTAGCCCTTGGTGTTATTATGAATACCCTTGGAAGTACTTCTAGCTGGTACAGAAATGCTATTTACTTCTACTTACATTTTCAATATAACGGTTGGTTTATTCTAGCCCTTTTTGGTGTGTTGATATATGTTTTTGAAAGGCATGATATAAAAATATCTAAAACTGGTTTCAATCGTTTTTATATTTATATAAATTTAGGTGTTATTCTAACCTTTACCATATCAATTCTATGGATGGGATTACATTCAACCATCAATGGTTTAGCAGGTATTGGTGGATTAATTCAAATTGTCGCCTTAGTTTTTTTAGTAAGAGAATTATACCGACAAAAAAATGAAATAAAGGCCAATTTTACCAAGGTTTACTATTGGATATTAAAAATCACCTTAATTTGTTTTAGCGTTAAACTTTTGCTGCAATATGCGGGCACCTTCCCAAATAACATGGAAGCTATATCGTCAAACATTGATTTTATTATTGGGTATTTACACTGGGTATTCTTGGGTGTTGTTAGTCTAACTTTACTCGGCTTTTTAAATTATTTCAAGTTAATAAAGCTTACCAAAACCGGCTTGATATTATATGTCTTCGGTTTTCTTCTTTTGGAAGCAATTATTTTTTATAAAGGGTTGACCATATGGCTTAATCTACATTTACCGGAAAACTATCTCTTTTATATTTTGATTAGTAGCATTGTCCTTCTAATAGGAATTCTAGTTGTTTTTGTTCAACAGTTTTTATTTAACAAGGATTAAAGCTATAATTCGGCATCGTTTCCGAATATCAATTTAATGCTTATGGCATAGTATGGAAGTAATGTTTTGTCTTTTCAATCCTAAAAGAATAAATTTACTACTCAAACAACTAAACCATACAAATGAAACGGAGGCAATTTATTGGAACCTTAGGAAGCGGTAGTCTTTTTTTATTAGCAGGTGGACTTTATGCCTGCGGCGATAAAAAAGAATCCATTAAAAATGGAGAATTTGCATTCATAGAAGCCGAAGGTTTTGACAACTACGGTGGTTGGTCTCTAGACCAACAATCAATGGAACAAATGGGATCACCCTATCTATTGGCTCACGGACTTGGAATAGCGGTTGAAGATGCTGTTGCACAAGTAAATTTTCCTTCTAAAGGCACTTATCGTGTTTGGGTAAGAACCAGAGATTGGGTAGCACCTTGGAATGCCCCTGGAGCACCTGGGAAGTTTCAGGTTTTAATAGATGGAAAAGCATTGAACGAAACATTTGGAACTAAAAATGCTGAATGGCACTGGCATGATGGTGGTACCGTGGAAGTAGATACCCAAGCAACTATTGCCTTACATGACCTTACAGGATTTGAAGGACGCTGTGAAGCAATACTTTTCTGTAAAGATGTTGATTTTAAACCTACCAATGACATAGAGGCTTTAACTAAATTCAGACGAAACCTTCTTAATTTACCTGATAAACCAGATGATGGTGGCAGTTTTGACCTTATTGTTTCAGGTGGCGGATTAGCCGGAACTTGTGCCGCAATATCAGCTGCCAGAAACGGCATAAAAGTAGCACTTATCCAAGACAGACCTGTTCTTGGTGGAAATGGAAGTTCTGAGGTTAGAGTATGGCCTGAAGGGCATACCAACAAAGAACCATTTACTCATATTGGTGATATTGTTAATGAAATATTACCCCCTATTGTAAAAGAAAAAGGGCAAGTATTAAACGGTGTTCATGCCAAATATTATGATGATTCTAGAAAATTTGATGTTGTTAGCAATGAGCCTAATATTACCCTATTAATTAACCATAGAGCTATTGATGTTGAAACTGAAAACAATGAAATCAAAGCAATAATTGCTCAAAGTACCATAACTGCGCGTCAAACTAGGTTAACTGCTAAGCTTTTTGCAGATTGTACAGGAGACGCTTCTATTGGGTTTAAAGCAGGGGCAGATTATGAATATAAGGTTGAAAATCTCATGGGTAGCTCCAACCTATTTAATGTCTTGGACGCTTCTAATATGGATGAAGTTTTGGCTTGCGAATGCAAAGACAAAAGTGCTCTAGCATTAAAGTGTGAAGTTGGAAATGTAGAGCAACCGTTTCCACGCTGTGAGTGGGCTTTAGATTTATCCGATAAACCATTCCCAGGAAGAAAAGGTGTGATTACGCATAGAAATGAAGAAGGGCTGCAAGCTTTTGCTAATATGTGGTATTGGGAAAGCGGTTTCAATAAAGACCAAGTGACCCAAATTGAATTAATTCGCGACCATAATTTTAGGGCCATGTATGGTGCATGGGATGCTATTAAAAATGTAGATGGTATGTACCCCAATCATAGGTTAGGTTGGTCCGCTTTCATTGCCGGAAAAAGAGAATCAAGACGGTTAATGGGCGATGTTGTCCTTGATGCAGAAGATTTTAAATCGCAAAAAGAATTTGATGACAAAGCTTATCCGTGTTCATGGCATGTAGACATTCATTTTCCTAAAAAAGAATATCAAGAAGGCTTTGAAGGCAATGAATTTATATCAGATTTCACCAGAGGAAAAGATTATAAATACGGAGGCTTATATTGGGGGCCATATAGAAGCCTTTACAGCCGAAACATCAAAAACCTATTCATGGCTGGTAGAAACATCAGTGTTACTAAAACTGGGCTTGGACCAGTTCGTGTTATGAAAACCTGTGGAATGATGGGAGAAACAGTTGGAAAAGCAGCATCTATTTGCGTTAAAAACAAGGTTTCTCCAAGGAAAGTTTACGAAAACCATCTTGACGAATTACAAAATCTTATGGGTAAACCTGGAAGTGAACGGGTTTAATACTGCTTTTGAAAACGTAATAGTTAATAACTTTTGCCTTAAATGTTCCAAAACTGACAAAGGTTAGGTTTTATAAATTTTAGTGAAGCTAATTTTGTGGTGTTAAACAATGGAAAACATTTAAAATGAAAACTGCAATTAAACTGCTATTAGGAATTGTATTAATATTCTCAGTAGCATGTATCAAAGCAAAACACCAAACAATAGTTGAACACTCCATAGATAAACACTGGAGTTATGAAGGGGAAACATCTCCAATTCATTGGGCTGAAATTGAAAAAAATTCAGATTGCGATGGTCACCATCAATCTCCAATAAACATTATACACAAAGACGTAGATTCGGTAAGAATTAATAATGATTTAAAAATACAGTACACGCCTTCTACCCTATTAAGTGAGGTTGAAAACAACGGACATTCCATTCAATTTGATTTTGAACCAGGAGATTCTATAAACTATATGGGTAAAACTTTTTACTTAAAACAAATTCATTTTCATGAACCAGCAGAGCATCGTATTAATGGGATGATTTACCCAATTGAAATGCACTTGGTACACGTGAGTAAAAAAGGCGAAATTACTGTTTTAGGGGTTTTAGGTGAAGAAGGAGAAGAAAGCCAGTTATTTGAGTTTTTTGAAAGCTTTTTACCGCTTGAAAACGGTGCTGTAAAAGACATTCATCAAAAAATAGATTTATCTAGTTTGTTTTTAGAAGATAAGCATTACTATTCTTATGGAGGATCTTTAACTACACCTCCTTGTTCTGAAAATGTGAACTGGATTGTGTTTAAAGAGCCTATAGTTTTATCAGTAGAAGAAGTATTGAAACTTAAAAACAATATGCCGGTAAACAACTACCGAAATGAACAAGCATTAAATGGTAGGGTAGTTAATTATCATTATTGAAATTTTATTTCTTATAAATTCTCCTTTAAATATTTAGTTATGTCTTTTAAATTATTAAGCACAAAAGAAGCTATTGAGAGCAGACGTAGTATAAGGGCATTTAAACCTGATACTATTTCTGATGAAATAATTATGGAATTATTAGAATCAGCAAGATTAGCTCCTTCTGGATGTAATTCTCAACCCTGGAGATTCAAAATTGTAAAAGATACCGAGATAAAAGCTAAACTTCAAAATATAGCTTTTAATCAAAAATTTGTATCTCAAGCCCCTGTGGTATTAGTGGTATGTGCCGATATTCAAGGTTATTTAGATGGGCGCACTTCGGGAATTCAAGATTTAGGTAAAGTGGGCGTATTTAATGAATCTATTTGCGAAATACTTCATAAAGCCACCAAAAAGAAATCTCAAATAGCTATTGAAACCTTAAGGCAATCTGTAGCATTTAATGTAGCTATAGCTATTGAACATATAGTTTTAAGAGCCTTAGATTTTGGCTTAGGAACTTGTTGGGTGAGATTAATGAATGAAAAAGAAATTAGAACACTTTTCGGGTGGAATGATAATACATATCCAGTAGCTTTGATACCAATAGGCTATCCTAAAGAGAATCCATCTTCTAGAAAGAGAAAGCCAATTAAAGATTTTATTCTTGATTAATACTATAACTTAGAATCAAAAAAACAATATATCTTTAGACAACTACCACAATGAATTAGTATTAAATGGTAGGTTGATTAATTGTAATTATTCATGTCTGAAAAATTAGAGAAAAGAAATAGAGAAAAAAGAAAGACTGACCCCTTAACAGCTGAAGAATGGTTATACTTTTTTATTCTACCATTCTTTACACCTAGTTCCAATCATAGAGATGATCACTTCTCAGAATCTGAAATAGACAGATTTAAAAGATATGGTTTTGAGAAAAAGTTAAAACAGGCGTACCGGGTTAAAGCTTATGGTTACTTATTTTGGATGGTTATGATTTTCATTATGGCTGTAATAGTAAACCGATGGTTTTAAACCATATCCTAACGTCTATTTTGTAACATTTTTAAATACATCTGCTCTACTTTAGTTCTTGCCCAAGGGGTTCGTCTAAGAAATTTTAAACTAGATTTTACAGAAGGATCATGTGTAAAACATCTAATATTAATGGTATATCCCATATATTCCCAACCATAGTGCGCTACCAAATCGTTTATAATTTGTTCTAGCTTTACGCCATGTAAAGGATTATTAGGTTGTTGTTCCATTACAACACCAATGCTTTTATTTTGGTTGCTTTTTCAAAATGGTCTAATTGGTGCGTTTGAATCCACCAAGTAGCAGCTTCCATTAACAATTCTGGATTATCATTTTTATTAGCAAAAAACGCATAAAAGGATATGCCAACATTGGTTCCTTTTTGTGCAATTTTCTTATCACAAACAGTTCTAATTTTGTCTTTGAGCTCTGGTGTCATGTATTAACGTTTATTGTCATTAGAGCGTCTGTTTCTATTTCGTTTCGGTCGTCTAGATTGGTTACTTTCATTCCCATCACTTCTAGAATTATTAGAACGTCTAGAATTAGATTTTCTTCTATTCCCACCACCCTGACTTCGTTTAATAGGTTCGGTTGATGCATTAGGATCTGGTTCAAAACCTTCAATAATTTCTACCGGAATTTTCAGTCCTACCAACTTTTCAATACTCCTTAAATATGAGGTCTCATCAGCACTTACTAAAGAAATAGCTTCACCACTAGCTCCTGCTCTTCCAGTTCTTCCAATACGGTGTACATAATCTTCAGATATATTAGGCAATTCAAAATTTACAACGTGCGGTAATAAGGGAATATCTAATCCACGAGCTGCAATATCAGTGGCTACTAAAACCCTTACAGAGCCTCTTTTAAATCCGGCTAAAGCTTTAGTTCTGGCTCCTTGACTTTTATTACCATGAATAGCTGCTGCCGATATTCCTGCACTTACCATTTTTTTACAAAGCTTATTAGCGCCGTGCTTGGTTCTGGTAAAAACTAATACTTGTTTCCAATTACCATCAGAAATTAGCTTAATTATTAAGCCTGTTTTCTTGCCTTTAGCTACTCTATATACTTTTTGCTCTATGGCATCAACAGTTGAGTTTTCTGGGGTAGCCTCAACCAACACAGGATGATGCAAAAAGGTGTTCGCTAAATCTTTAATCTCTTTTGAAAAGGTGGCTGAAAACAACAAATTCTGTCTTCTAGCAGGCATCAAACTAATCACCTTTTTAATATCTCTCAGAAAGCCCATATCAAGCATTCTATCAGCTTCATCTAAAACCAAAATCTCAATTTTAGCAAGCGATAGTAAACCTTGGTTTTCTAAATCTAACAAGCGACCTGGAGTAGCAATAAGTATATCAACTCCATTACGAATGGTTGCTACCTGAGGCCTTTGATTTACCCCACCAAAAATAACTGCAGAGCGTATATCTAAAAACTCACTATAAGCTTTTACATTATTATGTACCTGTGCTGCCAATTCTCTTGTTGGCGTTAATACCAAAGCCCGAATCGGACGTTTCCGCATGTGTTGTCCTTGAGACAACTTTTGTAGCATTGGCAAAGTAAAACCTGCTGTTTTACCGGTTCCGGTTTGTGCCGATGCTAATACATCTTTCCCTTCTAAAATTAAAGGAATGGCTTTTTGCTGAATAGGAGACGGTGTTGTATAGCCCTGTTTACTTATGGCTTTTAGTAAGGCTGTAGATAAGCCTAATGAATTAAATGACATATATATGATTGTGCAAATGACATTCTGATATATAGCGCCATTTTTTATTAAGCTGCAAAGTTAAGCGTTTAACCATCAATTTTGAGCATATATATACTATTTGTTGTTTTTATTCTTTTTGACGTCACTTTTGACAAACGTCATTTGTGAATGCCATGAACCAAAATTGAAGTTATCCATTTATGTTTTCTTGAATTGGCATTATGTTCTACATATTTAAACATTAGTTTTCCTCATCAGTTTATTGTATAGTTAATTTCAAGTTTTGAATTACAAGCCTTAAAAGCCCCTATACTAAGTTTGTAACAAACATAATTTAGAACACATGAAATTATTTAAAACCATTCTCATTGTTATCATTTTTGTCTTCAATTCAAGCTTTGGACAAACCGAAGATATAGAAACCTTACCGCTACCAAAACATTTACAAGACGGCACAGTTTGGGAGTTTCAAACAGATTTTTCAGATGATTTTAATTATACCTATTTACCACAGAATAAGAAGACCAAATTTGGTGATAAAAAATGGATAAACTTTTACCAAAGCAAGTGGGATGGCCCAGGAACTACGTATTGGAAATACAATCATGTAGCTGTTGATGGTAATGATTTAATTATAAAAGCTTCACGCTGGAAGGGTAAAAATGAAGCCGAACCTAAAGCTTTAAAATTTAACAAAATGAACAAACCAAACGGAGGCATAAGTGCGGGCTGTATCACTTCAACTAAAACAGTGGTATATCCAGTGTTCATTGAAAGCAAGAGTAGCGTAGCTAATATTGTATTGGCTTCAGATGTATGGTTACTAAGTCCGGATGCCACCCAAGAAATTGATATTATGGAATGCTACGGCGGAAAAGAACCGGGTAATAGCTATTTCGCAAAGTCCATTCATATAAGTCACCATTCCTTTATTAGAAAACCATTTACAGATTATCAACCCAGAGATAAAGGTGCTTGGTATAATAGAGATGGTGTTTCTGGTTGGGGAGAATACTGCTGGAATAATGGCGATAGAAAATATGTAAGAACGGCAGTGTATTGGAAAAGCCCCGTACATTTTGAACATTATATTGATGGCGAATTGGTACGTGTTTTATATGACAAAGCCTTGGTAACAAAAGTTAACGGCAAATGGCAATATGGCTACCCAACCATGACCAATGGTAAACTAGATGTAGAATACGGAAAACAAAAAATAACTTCTTTCAGTACCCTAGACACATACTCTTTTGAAGAACTTAAAAAAACAAGTAATACATCCTCAGTGAGCATTATAGACCCTTATGAGTATCAAGGTGGAAAAGGTTTTACAAAACCATTAAATATAATCATCAATCTAGAATCTCAAGATTGGCATGTAAAAGCAGATAGAACACCAACCGATGCAGATTTAAACAACCCCGATAAGAATACCATGAAAGTGGATTGGTTTAGGGTTTTTAAACCGGTACATTAAGATTTAACATTTTTTTGACCGAAATTACGTCAAGGATAAAATATTAATTAAGTAAATTTAACTTCAATTAATATAGTTTGAAAAAGATTTTAACCTTAATTGTTTTAACTGTTTTCTTTTTTACATGTAGTGAAACTGTAAAAGAAGAGACCGCTATTGTTGAAGAATCGCCATGCAGAAATGCAAAAGAGTTTCATTTTTCAGGGTATATCAATGATGATGTAAAATGTTTCAATGATGGCATACAAGATTATCAAAGATATTCTGGTGGTGAAGTTGAGGGGCACGAAGCACCTATTGGCCGATTTGTAATGGGAATGGATACATGGCCCGTTAATAATGGTGATGAAGCCTTATTTATTTATACACCCAAAGCAAACACTAAAGATGTTGAGGATATTAAAGCAAAATTACCTCTAGGAGAACTCAGTTTAGAGCAAAGACAAGAGTTCCTTTTACGGTACAGGGTTGTTTTAGATGTTGCCGACATACACAACATGAAAACCCATCAGTTAAATGCTAAATTTGACAATGATTCCTCCATCAATATTTATAAAATTGAAGAACTACATAATTACCTATTTTATACAGGTACTATACTAAAAGTTAGCATGTTAATTAGTTGCAATCTTTATGACCGAGATAATAATTTAGCAGGTGAAATAAGATCGGGAGATTTTACAGGTCTTATATATGTTGATGATGCCAAAGACGATTAACATCAATCTTTTGGTGCTTCATGTAAGGCTGCGGCGGCGGCCCCAATAATACCGGCATGATTTCCAAGTTCTGCAGCAATAACTGGTGTTTGTATTTTAATTTGTTTCTTGTATTTCTCAAAATCTTTAGAGCTTCCACCTCCAAGAATTATTAAATCTGGGCATGTTATAATTTCAACCAATTCTAAAAATGTATTGAAACGTTTGCCCCAATCTTTATAACTTAAATTATCATTTTTCTTTGCCGAATTTGAAGCATAAGCTTCTATTTTATCGTATTTCTTATAAGGTATTTGTCCTAATTCAAAATTAGGTAACAGTTCGCCATTTAAAAACGCTCCGCTACCTAAACCTGTACCTATGGTTATCATCATTATCAAACCATGTTTACCTTTACCAATTCCAAAATTCATAACCGCATAACCAGCAGCATCAGCATCGTTAATAACCGTAACAGGTAAACCACAAGCTTCAGAAAATAGTTCCTTGGCATTTACACCTAACCAACTTTTATGCAAATTGCCCGTGGCCATACAAACACCATGTTTTATAATAGTTGGAAAACCAACCCCTACAGGTCCGCTATAATTAAAGTGCCTAACAATTTTATCAAAAACTTTAGCCATGTCTTTGGGTTTTTTAGATTTTGGTGTAGGTACTCTAAACCGTTCGGTAATCATTTCACCAGTTAACGAGTTTACTAAAGCACCCTTCATACCTGTGCCACCAATATCAATCCCAAGAACATTCATATATATAATTTTATGTAAGAACCTTTCAAAAATAAGAAAAGTAATTTTGTTGGTTATTTTAGCTTTTTGACTAAAGGCTGTTTATAACTTTTCTGTCATTACTTGATATATATATTGATTTTCTAATTTTTAAAAATTAACTTCACTTATCAGTGGATATAAATCATTAAAACGCATTTTTATCCTTAACGTTTGTACACATTAGAAATGACTAAAGCTCAAATTAAATATGGACCTTGGAATATTAAGAATGGTTTTATTCCGCCTAAAGTTTCAATTACATATTTTGAAAATTATAGACATTCAGACAAATTGAGTTTATTTATTACCCAAACTAATTTAACTTCATATCAACAAAAAAAGAATATTGAAATTTGGTGCAAAAAACTACCTTATTTGCATGAGATAAAATTTCTTTGGCTTCCTTCTAAAGTAAATCAAAAAATATTTGACTCAATCTGTCAAATGACCAATCTCGAAGGAGTATGGATAAAATGGAGCGGGATAAAAAATCTAGATAATCTTATCAAGTTGGATAAACTTAAGCACCTAAAACTTGGAAGTTCATCTCAAGTTGAGAGTATTGAAATTCTTGGTAAAATGACAAAACTTGAAACATTGGAATTAGAACAACTAAACAAAGTTTCCGATTTTAGCGTGATTAGTCGACTAAAGCAACTAGAGGGTTTAGGAATTGACGGAAGTATGTGGACTGCCCAAAAAATTGATACTTTGGAACCACTTCGCTCATTAAAAAAATTAAAATATTTTACTATGACAAATTCTAGAGTAAAGGATAAATCCTTTGACCCTTTATTGGATTTGACAAACTTAATAAGGTTCAATTGTTCTTGGAATTACCCTGAATCGGAATTTGAAAAATTGAAGTCTCTCCCTAAATTAAAACATGGTAATGTAGAAACTTCGTGGAAAAAACTGAAAGCAAAGTTTGGTATAAAATAAAAACGTGTGCCAACATTGTATAAAAATAATGCTTAAGTTTAATCCTAAATTAAAATGGTAGGCGGGAAAATCCTCGGGCTCAAAACCGCACTATTCTTATACAAACCGCTAAGCGCAACCATCAAAACCCATAACAAAAAAGACCTTGCTTTTGCAAGGTCTATTTTAATTATATAAACTTCTAATCTTTATCCTAAATACTCCAAAACATTGGCTTCAATGCGTTCTTGAATGTTTGAAACATCGGCTTTTACAAACGTTTCTCCCGTGATGTTTTCATAAAGCTCAATATAACGGTCAGACACCGTTTCTATATATTCATCACTCATAAACGGCACGTTTTGTCCTTCTAAACCTTGAAACCCATTAGAGATTAACCATTGGCGTACAAACTCTTTTGAAAGTTGCTTTTGAGCTTCTCCGTTTGCTTGACGTTCTTCATAACCATCAGCATAAAAATAGCGCGATGAATCTGGTGTATGAATTTCATCAATAAGTACTATTTGTCCGTCTTTAGTTTTTCCAAATTCGTATTTGGTATCCACTAAAATTAAACCTCTACTTGCGGCAATTTCAGAACCACGCTGAAATAATTTGCGTGTATAATCTTCAAGGATGATATAATCTTCTTCTGAAACAATGCCTCGTTTTAAAATATCTTCACGAGAAATATCCTCGTCATGGTCGCCCATTTCTGCTTTGGTAGCTGGTGTTATAATGGGCTCTGGAAAGGCATCGTTTTCTTTCATACCTTCTGGCATAGGCACCCCACAAAGCATACGTTTACCTGCTTTGTACTCTCTGGCTGCATGACCAGACATATAACCTCTAATAACCATTTCTACTTTAAATGGATCACATAAATGCCCTACGGCAACGTTAGGGTCTGGAGTTGCTGTTAACCAATTAGGAACCAAATCTTCGGTTGCTGCCATCATTTTTGTAGCAATCTGATTTAGTATTTGCCCTTTGTATGGAATCCCCTTTGGCATAACCACATCAAAAGCCGACAACCTATCGGTAGCAATCATTACCAATTCATCATCATTTATGTTATAAACTTCTCTTACTTTTCCTTTGTAGACATTTTTTTGCCTCGGAAAATTAAAATTGGTGTCTATTATTGTGTTACTCATTAGTCTCTATTCTCTATACTTTTATATGCTGCAATTACCTTTTTAACCAATTTGTGACGGATTACATCTTTATCGTCTAAAAATATCATACCAACACCTTCTACGTTTTTCAAAATTAATAAGGCTTCTTTTAAACCAGAAATGGTTCTTCTTGGTAAATCTATCTGCCCAGGATCTCCGGTTAACAAAAATTTCGCGTTTTTACCCATACGTGTTAAGAACATTTTCATTTGGGCATGTGTAGTGTTCTGGCCTTCATCTAAAATAACAAAAGCATTATCTAAAGTTCTACCACGCATAAATGCCAATGGCGCTATTTGAATGGTTCCGTTCTCTATATAATGTGCTAATTTTTCTGGTGCAATCATATCACGTAATGCGTCATACAATGGCTGCATGTATGGGTCTAACTTTTCTTTTAAATCGCCCGGTAAAAAACCTAGATTCTCCCCTGCTTCTACTGCTGGACGTGTTAAAATAATACGTTTAACTTCTTTGTTTTTAAGCGCTTGTACCGCTAGTGCAACACCTGTATAAGTTTTACCTGTACCTGCTGGCCCAATGGCAAAAACCATATCGTTTTTACGCATGCTCTCAACCAACCTGCGTTGATTAGCCGTTTGCGCTTTTATAAGTTTACCACCTACTCCGTGAACTATCACTTCTCCGCTCTGTTGAGAGGTGTTATAATCTTCACTACTCACGCTTGTTAAAACGCGTTCAATAGCATTTTCATCCAATTTATTGTACTTAGCGTAATGCTTTAATAACATGGTGAGTCGGCGATCAAATTCTTCCAACAATTCTTCGTCACCAAAGGCTTTAATTTTATTACCTCTAGCTACAATTTTTAGTTTAGGAAAATACTTTTTTAAAAGTTCAATGTTAACATTTTGGGCTCCAAAAAACTCTTTTGGAGTGATTTCTTCAAGTTCAAAGATTAATTCGTTCAAAGGCGTAGACTATTTTAAATTACTTCTGATAATATTAAAAAATATGTTTAATCAGATAAAATGATTTAATTAGATTTCTTCTGTAAGAAACAAAATTTTGAATAAATAAATTACAAATTTTTGTTTTACTTCAGGAACCTCTTCGTTAGTACAAATAATTTTTTCATTTAGCCTATTTGCATTTTCAAAATGAAAAAATTCATGTACTTTTGAATTGTTCAAAAATACACAAATTGAGCGACCTTAAGTTAAAAACATATCAACAATTTTGCCAATGGCGATAATAACTTTAACGACTGATTTTGGTGAAAAAGATCACTTTGTTGGCGCGACAAAAGGCGCTGTTTACAGTGAACTGCCCAATGTTAGAATTGTTGATATCTCACATTCTGTATCTCCTTTTAATATTCCAGAAGCGGCTTATATAATTCAGAATGCTTACAGTAGTTTCCCGAAAGGAACCATTCATATTATTGGTATAGATGCTGAAATAAATCAGGAAAACAAACATATTGCTATTAAGTTAGACGATCATTACTTTATCTGTGCCAACAATGGTATTATGAGCATGATTTGTTCTGAAATTGCTCCTGAAAAAATAGTGGAAATAAATATTCATGATAAAATACAAACCAGTTTTCCTGTTTTAGATGTGTTTGTAAAAGTAGCTTGCCATATTGCACGTGGTGGGACTTTAGAAGTTATTGGAAAAACTATTGGTGAAATTAAACCAATAAAGAACATTGTGCCTTATGTTAACGATGACAAAACCCAAATTATTGGTAGAGTTATTTACATTGATAACTACGGAAATGTGATTACCAATATTAAACGTGGCTTTTTTGAAACAGTGCAAAAAGGACGCTCTTTTGAGATTTCGGCTCGGAATTATAAGTTCAGAAAGATATTCAAAAAATATAGCGATTTAATAGACTTTACTATTCCTGAAGATAAAAGACATGATGAAGGTAAAGGATTGGTTGTTTTTAATTCTGGTAATTTTTTAGAAATTGCAGTGTACAAAAGTAACTCAGCCACTGTTGGAAGTGCTAGTAGTTTAATGGGTTTAGGGCTTATGGATACCGTTAGTGTTAAATTTATAAAAACACCATAAAATTTATGTTTGTTAGAATTGTAAAAATGGGATTTGATGAAACGCATATTGACACTTTTCTAGCAGATTTTAAAGAAAATAAAGAACGCATAAGAACCTTTAAAGGTTGTAGATTTTTAGAACTTTATAGAGATAAAAACCAATCGAATATTTTTTTCACCTATAGCTATTGGGAATCTGAAAGTGATTTAGAAAATTACAGACAATCTGATTTATTTAAAGGCATTTGGAAAAAAACCAAGGCACTTTTTAATATGAAACCTGAAGCTTGGAGTGTTGATAAATTAGAAAGTTTAAAATAAATATTTATGCTTGGTAAAATCCATTTGTTTTTTGGCATTTTGGTGGTGATTATTTTTCTGCTAACTGGTCAATACATGGACAAGAATTTCAATCATTTACAAGATATGGAATTGATGAATAGAGCTCTTTTTAGAGCTGGCCATTTATATATTCTCCTTTTTGGGCTAATTAATGCGGCTTTAGGAGCACATTTAAAACTATCTAAAACTAAATGGATTAATTTGGTTCAAAAACTAGGGTCTTTAGTAATTTTTAGTGCCACTATTTTAGTTATTTATGGTTTCTTTACAGAATTACCTACTGAAAATATTGAAAGACCTCTAACTAGGTTTAGCCTGTATTTAATTCTCTTTGGAGTTTCTGTTCATGGTTTAATATCTTTGGTTCCAAATAAATACAAAACAATTTAGAGATTTATAAATGTTAGCAATCTTAAGAAAAGAAATAAACTCATTTTTTGCATCACCAATAGGCTACTTAGTTATAGCCATTTTTCTATTGTTAAACGGATTGTTTCTATGGCTTTTTAAAGGAGAGTTCAACATTTTAGACTACGGATTTGCAGATTTATCATCATTCTTTTTATTGGCTCCGTGGATACTTATTTTCTTGATACCTGCTGTGACCATGCGCAGTTTTTCTGATGAAAAAAAGCAAGGTACGTTAGAGCTACTTTTAACCAAACCAATAAGCCATTTAAAAATTGTTTTAGGAAAATATTTAGGCGCTTTTATTCTTATAGTTATAGCACTTTTACCAACACTACTCTATGTTTACACGGTAAATCAATTAGGTAATCCCGTTGGTAATTTAGATGTTGGTAGCACGCTAGGTTCTTATTTTGGGCTGTTGTTTTTGGTAGCTGCATACACAGCCATTGGGGTTTTTGCCTCTACCCTTTCAGACAATCAAATTGTTGCATTTATTATTTCCGTGTTTCTGTGCTTCTTATTTTACATTGGCTTTGAAGGTATTGCCGATTTTACTGCCAGTAATATTGTTGAGCAATTAGGTATGAGTTACCATTTTAAAAGTATGAGTCGTGGGGTATTGGATACGGCAGATATACTCTACTTTTTAAGTGTTACCATATTTTTTATTCTACTTACCGTAAGAGGCATTAAGAATGAATCTTTTAAGAAAAAAGAGTTACTGCATCTCTTGGTATTACCATTAGGGCTAATAGTTTTAAATATTTTTACAGCATCTGTTCATCAACGTTTTGATTTAACTAAAGACCAACGCTATACTTTGAGTGAATCTTCCATCAGTATTATTGAAAATGTTGAATCTCCTATCATTATAGATGTGTTTTTAGAAGGTGAAGATTTTCCTTCTGAATTTAGAAGATTACAATCTGAAACGAAGCAGTTATTGGAGGAATTTGCAAACATTAATGATAATATTCTTTTTAGTTTTATAAACCCTATTAAAGAGGAATCTGTTCGGGAGCAAAACATTGATTTACTGATGGCACGCGGTTTAACACCCATGCAATTAGACGTTACTGAAAGTGGCAAGTCTACAAAAGCCATTATATTTCCTTGGGCTTTGGCCAGTTACAATGAGCAGACCGTGGTCATTCCTCTTATAAAAAATAAAATTGATGCTAACCAGCAAGAATTGGTTTCTAATTCTGTGCAACATTTAGAATATGCCTTTGCTGATGGTTTTAGTAAGTTAACAAAACCAAAAAGACATAAAATTGCCATTCTAAAAGGCAACAAACAACTTGGTGATATTTACATTGCTGATTTTGCGAAAAAATTAGGTGAGTATTATAACATTGGTAAATACACATTAGACAGTGTTGCCAGTAATCCTCAAAAAACTCTTGATGGTCTGAATGACTTCGATTTAATAATTTCGGCTAAACCTACCGAAGCTTTTACTGAAGCCGAAAAACTGGTCTTAGATCAATTTACCATGAATGGAGGCAAAAGCCTTTGGCTTATTGATGCGGTTGCTATTGAAAAAGATAGCTTATACAATGAAACTGGAAAGAATTATGCAGTTTCAAGAGATTTAAATTTAACCGATTTCTTTTTCAAATATGGTATTAGAATCAATCCTAGCCTTGTAAGCACACTATATTCAGCTCCTATTACTTTGGCTATGGGTGAAGGTAGTAACTCTCAATTTCAGAATCTAAGATGGTCTTATTCACCTTTAGCAGGTTCTAGTAGTAATCATCCCATTGTAAATAACTTGAATTTGGTTCGTTTTGATTTTGCTAATCAAATTGATACCCTCAAAAACAATTTAAACAAAACTATTCTTTTAGAATCGGCACCATTGACTAAACTAGAAGGAACACCGCGTGAAATCAGTTTAGATATTGTTACCAAGGAACAAGACCCTAAATTATTCAATAAAGGAAATCAAACCTTGGCTGTTCTAATTGAAGGATCATTTTCTTCGGCCTATAAAAACCTTATTAAGCCTGTTAAACTTTCTGAAATAAAAGATGAAAGTACACCAACAAAAATGATTGTTATTGCCGATGGTGATGTTATTAAAAATGATGTATCTAAAAACCAACCGCTAGAATTAGGTTTTGATAGATGGACTGGACAAAACTACGGTAACAAAGAATTTCTTTTGAATGCGGTTAATTATTTATTGGATGATGACGGACTTATAAACATTAGGTCTAAAGAAATAGCCGTGGCCTTTCTAGATCAAGAAAAAATAGCCTCAGAAAAAACCAAATGGCAACTTATAAACATTGCACTACCATTGGTGTTATTAGCTCTTTTCGGATTTGTATTTAATTTCATTAGGAAGAAAAAATATGCATCCTAAATGTTAATAAGTTTGTTTCGGTTATTTATCTGTATAGAATATATTTGTAGATAGCATTATTCAAAAAATTAAATTCAGCATACATACATGAAATTTATAGTATCAAGCACGTATTTATTAAAACAACTACAGGTTTTAGGTGGTGTTATTAATAACTCGAACACCTTACCTATTTTAGATAATTTCTTATTTGAATTAGACAATAGCACGCTTACAGTTTCTGCTAGTGATTTAGAAACTACTATGGCTTCAACACTAGATGTTGAAAGTGATAGTACGGGTAGTGTAGCTATTCCTGCTCGTTTATTACTTGATACTTTAAAAACATTTCCTGAGCAACCTTTAACTTTTGTTGTTGAAGAAAATAACACCGTTGAAATTAGCTCTAATCATGGTAAATATGCTTTGGCTTACGCCGATGGAAACGAATTCCCAAAAGCTGTAGCACTTGAAGACCCAAGTAAAACTGTTGTCACTGGTGATGTACTAGCAACAGCTATTAGCAAAACCATTTTTGCTGCAGGAAATGATGATTTACGTCCAGTAATGAGTGGTGTATTTTTTCAGTTCTCTCAACAAGGATTGACCTTTGTGGCTACAGACGCCCACAAATTGGTTAAATATACACGTGAAGATGTGAGTGCTAACCAAGTGGCTGAATTTATTATGCCTAAAAAACCTTTGAATTTATTAAAAGGGATTTTAGCTGCTAGCGAAGATGAGGTAAGCATTGAGTACAATGAATCTAATGCAAAATTCACTTTTGAAAATTCGGTTTTAATCTGTCGATTAATTGATGGGAAATACCCGAATTACGAAGCGGTTATTCCGAAGGAAAATCCAAATAAATTAGTTATTGATAGAACGCAGTTTTTAAATTCTGTTCGTCGTGTTAGTATTTTCTCAAACAAAACCACACACCAAATACGATTAAAAATTGCTGGTGCTGAATTAAATATTTCGGCTGAAGATATTGATTATAGTAACAAGGCAGAAGAACGTTTAACCTGTGATTATCAAGGTGACGATATGCAAATTGGTTTTAACTCACGTTTCTTAACAGAGATGTTGAACAACTTAGGTTCAGATGAAGTGCAATTAGAAATGAGTATGCCAAATAGAGCTGGTATTTTAACACCAATTGATGGTTTAGATGAAGGTGAGCAAGTGACCATGCTCGTAATGCCTGTGATGTTGAATAATTAAGATTTAATTCGCAATAATATATAAAAAGCCTATAACTACTGTTATTGGCTTTTTTTTGATTAATCAAATAACAATGACTCAAAAAGAAATCTCAAAGCAATATCTCAATTTCTTAGAACAAGGAGATTTAAATGGCATATTAGAATTATTTTCAGAGAATGGTTTGGTTAGTTCTCCTATTTATGGAACTAAAAAAGCATCAGTCTTTTACAAAGAACTATTTAATGATACTAATAATTCCAAATTAAGTTTAAAGGGTGTTTTTGAAGAAGCTGAAACAAATAAAATTGCCATTTACTTTAATTATAAGTGGACTTTGGCAGACAAATCAGTTGTCACCTTTGATGTTGTGGATATTCTTGAATTCAATTCTAAAAACCAAATTGAGCACTTGCACATCATATATGACACGGTAAAAAGTAGGACTTTACAAAAACAACAGAAATAAAATTGTTATTAAAATATTAAGCAGTAACCTTTATTAAATGTTGCTGCTTTTTTTGTTACAAAAAAATGAATTATTGACCATTTTGGTTCTTAATAATTTGTCTTCTCTTATAGGTAAACTAGACGGCTTAAGCATATTATATTTCGTAAATTAGTAGCTCAACCAATATACCTCGCAAATTTATACTTGCAAGTAGGTATAAAACATTTAAACCAGATGAAAAAAATTCTATCGTTAATCACACTTTTATTCGTATTAACTAGCTTCTCACAAAACAATCCGCTTTGGTTAAGATATCCTTCAATATCTCCTGATGGCAATACAATTCTGTTTAATTATAAAGGTGATATATATAAAGTTCCTTCCTCTGGTGGAATGGCCGTTCCTATGACTTTATCAGATAGTTATGAATTTAATCCTGTATGGAGTCATGATGGAAAACAAATTGCTTTTGCATCAAATAGATATGGTAATTTTGATGTATTTGTTATGTCATCAATCGGTGGAGAAGCTAAAAGACTTACCTATCACTCTAACAACGAAGTACCAAGTGATTTTAGCACAGACAATAAAAACATCTTATTCTCTGGCCTTAGGCAAGATTTACATACCAATGTTCAATTCCCATCTGGTGTAATGGCAGAACTTTACAGTGTACCCGCTTCAGGTGGCCGTGTCATGTTAGAGCTTACTTCTCCTGCTCATAACGCCACTTATAGCTCCGACGGAAAAACAATAATCTTTCATGATAGAAAAGGGTATGAAAATGATTGGCGTAAACACCATACCTCTGCTGTAACCAGAGATATTTGGTCTTACAATTTAGAAAACAAGTCTTATAAACAACTTTCAAGTTTTAACGGAGAAGATCGAAATCCAATATTTGATAGTAATAATATTGATTTTTATTACTTATCTGAAGAAACTGGGGCTTTCAATGTGCACAAAAGCTCTATAGAAAACCCGAATCAAAATGAAGCATTAACGTCTTTTAGCAAACACCCTGTAAGGTTTCTTTCTTCATCAGATAATAATACATTGTGCTTTAGTTTTGATGGTGAAATATACACAATGGCCCCTAACAATGCACCTCAAAAAGTAAGCATTGAATTAAACTATGATGGTCGTTCAACATTAGAAAAAATAGTACCTGTTAACAGCAATTTTACTGAAACCCATTTATCATCTAACGGTAAAGAAGTTGCCTATGTATTTAGAGGGGAAATTTTTGTTAGTAATATTGAAAACGGTAGCACAAAAAGAATTACTAATACGCCTTACCAAGAACGAAGTGTTAGCTTTAGTCCAGATGGTAAATCTTTGGTTTATGCTGCCGAAGTGAATAACAGTTGGGGTATTTATGAAACCTCCATTGTAAGAGAAGATGAACCTTATTTTTACGCTTCCACATTATTAAAAGAAAAGGTTATAATCCAAACCGGTAAAGAAGAATTTCAGCCTTTATACGCACCCAATGGTAAGGAAATAGCATATCTAGAAGACCGCACAACTATTAAAGTTATAAACCTAGAATCTAAAAATACTAGAACGGTTGTACCCGCTAAACATAATTATTCTTATGCAGATGGTGATATGTGGTTTCAATGGTCCCCAGATAGTAAGTGGTTACTTTTTCAATTTGGACAAGAAGAAAGTATCATGCAAGAGGAAGTTGGTCTTACTAAAGCTTCTGGTAAAGGAGAAATAAGAAATTTAACTCAGAGTGGATATTTTGATTTTGCTCCAAAATGGTCTTCAGATGGTAAAATGATGACTTGGGTTTCAACAAGACAAAGTGCAAAAATGGAAAATGGACGCCCCAATGAGATTGATGTTTTTGCAATGTTCTTTTCCAAAGAGGCATTTGATAGATTCAATTTATCTAAAGCCGATTTCGACCTTTTAAAAGACATAGAGAAAAAGGAAGATGACAAAGGTGACCAGGATAAATCTAATACTAGTTCTAAAAAGAAGGCTAAAAATAAAGCTGACGTTGCAAAAAGTAACGATACTAAAGACTTAATTTTCGACTGGAATCATATGAGAGATCGTAAACTAAGGTTAACAACACATACTTCTAGAATTAGTGATTGGCTGCTCTCAAAAGAGGGTGATAAACTATATTACTTATCTAGGTTTGAAGGAAAAAATGACCTTTGGGTATCCGAATTAAGAAAAAAAGAGAATAAACTATTTGCAAAATTAGGAGTTGGTAATGCAAAAATGATCTTGTCGAAAGATGATAAATTCATTCTATTAATAGCAGATGGAAAGCTTAAAAAAGTAAACATATCTGATGCTAAAGTAAAATCAATAAATACCAAAGGTGAAATGGTGTTAAAACAATCAGAAGAACGTAACTACATTTTTAATCATAGCTGGAGACAACTAAGAGATAAGTTTTATGTTGAGGATCTTCAAGGTGTAGATTGGGCATTTTACTATGATGAATACAAAAAGTTCCTTCCTCATATTAATAATAATTATGATTTCGCAGAAATGCTTAGTGAAATGCTTGGTGAAATGAATGCATCTCATACCGGTAGTGGATATCGTTTCAATAACCCAAACGGAGATCAAACATCTTCCTTAGGCATATTATATGATTATAGCCATTCTGAAACTGGGGTTAAAGTAGCTGAAGTTTTGATAGGTGGTCCAATGGATAAAGCAGCATCAAAAGTTAGAGCTGGACATATCATTGAAAAAATTGATGGACAAAAACTTTCAGTAAACTTAGATTTTTATCAATTGTTAAATAGGAAAAAAGATAAGTATGTTTTACTATCTATATTTGACCCTTCTAAAAACACACGCTGGGAAGAAGTTGTTAAACCTATTTCATTAGGAGCAGAAAATCAGATGCTTTACAAAAGATGGGTAAAATCAAGACGTGCTGAAGTTAGCCGTTTATCTGGAGGTAAATTAGGCTATGTTCATGTTAGAGGAATGAATGACCCAAGTATGAGAGTAGTAATTGAAGACGCACTGGGTAAACATCTAAGTTCTGACGCCTTGGTTGTAGACACTCGATTCAATGGAGGCGGTAATCTTCACGACATCTTATCGGATTTTTTAAACGGTAAAAAGTATATGGAGATCATACCCCATGGTCAATACGTTGGACATCAACCAAGAAGCTTATGGGTAAAACCATCCATAGTGGTTATGGGAGAAAGCAATTACTCTGATGCTCATTTGTTCCCCGTGGCTTATAAGATAAAAGGTATTGGAAAGACTCTAGGAATGCCAGTTCCAGGCACTGGAACCTTTGTATGGTGGGAAACTCAAATAGACCCAACTATATATTTTGGAATCCCAATGGGAGGATGGAGACCAATAGGTGAACCTTTTTTAGAAAACAACCAATTAGAGCCAGATATTAAAGTTCATAATGAGCCTGGTATAATGGCAATAGGTCGAGACCAACAAATTGAAGAAGCAGTTAAAACTTTATTAAAAAATTAAAATGCTACTTTGTTTTATGTTATAGAAAAGTGATTCATTTCACTTTGCTCAAAAAACAGCATAATTAGAAATAGATATTATATTATGGGCTTTGGATTATTTTATAATCAAGTTTGGCTTAAAGCTTTATAGAAGAAGTTAAATATATCTAAATTTGGAGTTTCATCATTACTTCGGATATTGCTTTTGAATATTTCTAATTAAATATTCTAGTCCGTTTAATTTCAACTCATAAACCTGCTTAAGCATATCACCTAATTTTCCTTTAGGAAACCCTTTGTTATTATACCAAACCACATAATACTCCGGTAAATCTATTAAATAACGGTCTTTGTACTTTCCGTATGGCATTTTAGTATGAGCCAGTTTAATCAAATAGTTTTTGTCAGGGAGCATTTATGATTGCTTATAAAACACTTCTCTTTACTAAAATTCTTGCTACCTCTACTTCGTCAGCAACCAAGAAGTTTATTCTGAGTAACGTTTAGTTTGATTTGTATTTTGAATACTTTTTAAGCTCTAGCTTAATATACCCTTCCCATTTTGATTGAAATTCGATACTTCTTGAATGATTGGTTTCATCATCATATTTATCCTGCATCATAGCTAGTTCCTTATTAATAGTTTTATGAAGATTTTGTAATTCTTCCTTAAGGCTTTTTGATATTACAATTTTACTAATTCTATACCTAAACTTTCTAGCAAACAATTCGGTTATATTAAAATGAAGTTGCTCATGATTTAAAACATGAATATTGGCTCTATCTGGTTTATACCAAGATTTTTTTGGATAAAAATGAGCATTTACATTCGTTTTAAAACTTACTGCCCTACCATTAGTTTGTTTTATTGAAAACCCAAATGTAATTCCAGAAGCTGTCGTAGCCACAGCACTAGAATATATATCTGGTTCTCCTTTAAAATCCGACCATGTTAATTTATAAGTATCATTCCAAGCAATAACTGGCTCGTCATTCTTGACACATAAGAAACAGCATAATAAAAAGACTAATCTAATCAAAATAATAAGTAGGTTTTAATTCAAGTTAATCTTAACCAAAAATAAGGATAAAATTAAACGGTTATTCTAAATTCTTATTGTTTTACTTCCACAATACTCAAATCTTGGTACTTCACTAGATAAGCTATATTGTTATAATAACCTCCAAAATTTTTCTTTTTGTAGGCAAACTTATTTTCTACATATTCAGTAACTTGGGCATTGTTTACTGATAAGTAGAGATCTTCCGAGGATACTAAACGTAATACAACGTCCATGGTTAAATCGAAACCTTTAACAGCACTTTTGTTAGGGGTTATATGATATTTATTTTCGTAATTCTTCACAAACAAATTGTTTTCAGAATAACTTTTAGAACTTGTAGCATAATGAAATTGCAATTTTGACAAATGTTCATTAGAAATCTCATCGCCTTCAAAAGCTTTATTAAAATTAGTCGTAACCAAAACAATATCTCTTTGCTCTATATTTTCTTCTTCATTCTCCTCTAGAAACAAGGAAGCCAAAATACTGGTAACGTTAGAAGCAAAACCAGAGTCTCTAGTTTCAAGAAACACAATATTGTTACCTGGCTTTAAAGCATCTTCTATATCTTGTCTACCAACAAAATACTTATCTCCACCTTCTTCATCCTTTCTAGAATACACTTGTTTTGCAGCAATAAATTCTTGCCTTAAGCTATTTGAAATTGCTGCGTGTTTTGAGTCTGAAATAATAATAATGTTACTCAACAAGGTATCTGTTTTCACAAAGTTAATTACCCTGTTTTTTAGTAAATCTGTGGATGCTCTAGATTGAAAAACATTATCATACAGTTTTAATTTTGAGCCTATTGGAGAAACTATGGGAACATGATACTTTCTCAATTCTGAAGCTGCCTTTTCAAAGGTTTTTGAAGTTAAAGGCCCTATTACAACATCAACATTTTCAAAATCATTATCATCAATAATTTGAGCTATTTCACTCACTTGGTTTTTGGTGTCATACACATCTACTTTAAGCGAAACACCCAAGGTTTTTAATGAATCTATAGCCATTAAAACACCAGAGTGAAAATCAAGTGAAGTATTTAAATAAGGATCTTTTTTTATGCTTCTTTTTGTTCCAGAAATAGAGTCATAATCTACTCTGTTTAACCTAAAAGGAAGCATAATTGCAATATGCTTTGTAGTATAATCTGAGATACTATCAACTAAACTAATTCTATCTTCTTCCTCTACTGAAATAGCTTCATTAAACGGTATTTTTAAAATCATCCCTGATTTTAAACCACCTTCTTTTAATTCTGGATTTAAGGCTTCTAATTCAGATTGTTCTAAACCCAATTTCAATTTTAACCGGTAAAAACCTTCTTTAGGCAAAACTTTATAATAACTGTATTGGTCGTCTATTACTTTCTCAATCTCATTAGCAATATTCGGCACAATTATTTCCTGTCCTTCTTTTAAAACATCACCCATTTCAGGGTTTAATGCTTCTAATTCAGCAATGGTTATTCCAAATTTATAAGCAATGCGCCATTTCCCTTCTTTTGATTGTACTATGTAGGTTTTATTGGTTTCAAACTCTTCTACAACCTCACTTGTTTTAAAAATTGGAATTTGTAATTTATCACCTTTTCGCAGTGGATTAGCATATAAAAACTTATTATGTTTTTTAATCTCATCCTCCTCAACTCCATACTTTTTGGCTAAACTATAAAGTGTTTCTTTTCGTTTGGTTTTGTGCGTTTTAAAGCCTTGTAACTCTTTAACAATCGTAGTCTTAATTTGAACTTTAGACTTCGGAATTATTAAAATAGTATTTGGTTTTAAACCTTGTTTTGCCTCTGGATTTAAAGTATAAATATCAAAAGGGGTAACATAATAGCGCTTAGCAAGACCTTCAACGGTTTCACCTTTTTTAACTTTATGTGTACTATAATTCTGCGCTTGAACTACGCCAAAGCTGAAAAGACATAGAAAACAAAAAATGGAAAAGAATTTAGTCATTTTTACTTGTTTGTTTTTGCGTTAAGGATGACAACTACATCCTTTTCTTTATTGTTTAAATCATATAGTATGCCAAAAAGAAAAGATACAGTTTATAACTTACCAAATTTTAAACTCACGTAAATATATACGATACTTTGTAATATTAAGATGACTTAAATATTATAAATAGCTTAAAAATAATGGAACGCCTACTTATTTAATATAATATTTTGACACGCATTATTTAACAAAGTCACCGAACTACTCCCATTCAATGGTTGCTGGTGGCTTTGAGCTAATGTCATAAACTACTCTATTAACGCCTTTTACTTTGTTTATTATATCGTTTGATGTTTTTTGAAGAAACTCGTAAGGCAAGTTTACCCAATCTGCAGTCATGCCATCTGTACTTTCTACAGCTCTAAGCGCCACACATTTCTCGTAAGTACGCTCATCTCCCATAACTCCAACACTGTTTACTGGTAATAACATAGCTCCTGCTTGCCAAACATCATTATATAATCCCCATTCTTTTAATCCATTGATAAAAATATGATCTACTTCCTGAAGAATACGAACCTTTTCTGCAGTAATATCGCCTAAAATACGAATACCTAAACCTGGACCAGGGAATGGATGGCGACCAAGAAGCTCAGGGTCAATTCCTAAAGTTTTGCCTACCCTTCTAACCTCATCCTTAAAAATAGCTCTTAATGGCTCCACTATTTTAAGTTTCATAAAATCTGGCAAACCTCCAACATTATGATGACTTTTTATAGTTGCTGAAGGACCACCAGTTGCCGATACACTCTCAATAACGTCTGGATATATAGTTCCTTGAGCTAAAAAAGTAACATTTTCTATTTTATGGGCTTCATCATCAAAAACTTCAATGAATGAATTACCTATTGCTTTACGTTTTTTCTCAGGATCTTCAATACCTTTTAAAGCATCAAGAAAACGGCCTGAGGCATCTACACCTTTAACATTAAGCCCCATACCTTCATACTGATTCAATACATTTTGAAATTCGTTTTTACGAAGCAGTCCGTTATTAACGAAAATACAGTACAAGTTTTTCCCAATAGCTTTATTTAATAAAACAGCCGCAACAGTTGAATCTACACCACCTGACAAACCTAACACTACTTTCTCATTTCCAACTTTTTCTTGAATGGCTTCAACCGTTTCTTCAATAAACGAATCTGGTGTCCAATCTTGATGTAAACCAGCTATACTAACTAAAAAGTTTTCTAATATTTGTTTTCCATCAGTGGAATGATATACTTCAGGATGAAACTGAATAGCGTAAGTTTCTTCGCCTTCAATTCTATAAGCTGCATTCTCTACATCATGCGTACTTCCAATCAAAACACCATTTGTTGGTAATTGTTTGATGGTATCTGAATGACTCATCCAAACTTGACTTCCTGTATGAATATGAGCAAAAAATGGCTCGTTACCCTTTATAAAAGATAAATTAGCGCGACCATATTCACGTGTATTAGAAGGAGCTACTTCACCACCTGAAAAATGGGCTAAATATTGTGCACCATAGCAAACTGCCAATAATGGCTTTTTACCTCTTATATCTGATAAATCAGGATGTAAAGCTTCATCTCCTCTAACTGAGAATGGGCTACCTGAAAGTATAACAGCCTTATACTCTTCTACGTTTGATGGAATCTTGTTGAATGGATGAATTTCGGAGTAAATGTTGAGTTCCCTAACTCTACGTGCAATAAGTTGAGTGTATTGCGATCCGAAGTCTAAAATAAGTACCTTGTCATGTTGCATGCGCAAAAGTAACAATTGATTTTATAATGACGAATTACGATTCTTTATTTTTTCAACAATTTTTAAACCATTGAATCTAAGATAGCTTCAATGTCTTTTTCTGTGGTATCCGGATTGATAAAACAGAATCGGGAAACGGTTTCAAAACCATCCCTAGTTTTCCATTTTGTTGGTGTTACCAATGCAAAGCCTTTCCTGTGATTCTCATAGGTCCAATGCCTGTAATCATCTGGCTTCCATCCTACTCTTCTGTATAGCACACAAGACAAACTTGGGTCTCTCACCAATTCTACATGTGGCTTATCTTTAATCAACTTACCAGCTATTTGAGCCAATTCTATACCACGTTCTACAGCTTCTTTGTATTTATCAGTTCCGTGTGTTGCTAATGAAAACCATAAGGGCAAACCTCTTACACGTCTAGTCAATTGTATTTGATAATCAGTTGGATTAAATCCGTGCGCACCTTCATCTTTAAAAATCTCTAAATAAGAACCTTCTTGAGAATGTGCTTTTTTAGCCAATTCAGGGTTCTTATAAATCACCGCGCCACAGTCATATGGTGAAAACATCCATTTGTGTGGATCTATAGTGATACTATCTGCTCTTTCTATACCATTAAATAAATGCCTTACAGAATCTGCCACTAAAGCACCACCTCCATACGCGGCATCAACATGAAACCAAAGGTTTTCCTTTTCACAGATTGCTCCAATACCATCTAAATCATCAATAATTCCTGCGTTAGTAGTTCCTCCGGTAGCTACAACAGCAAACAATCTTTTACGTTGATGGGCTGTTAACAAATCTATACATTCTTGTAATGCCGCACCATACAAAACATCTTCAGTATCTACCAATAAAATATCAACATCAGCAACCTTTGCCATTGCTTTAATAGATGAATGTGCACCAATAGAAGTGATAATCAAACCTTTCTCTCCTTTAAAAGCATCATCCTCACGCCAAAATTCTCTTGCAGTAACTATTGCTGATAAGTTAGCCGCTGTACCACCGCTGGTAAATACACCAAAAGCACCCTTGGGCAACCCTGTTAAGGACACAATCCATGACATGGCTTCATTTTCGCAAAAGATACCTCCAGCACCTTCCATCCAGTATGCACCATGAATACTAGATGCCGATGTTATCAAATCAAACATAATAGCAGCCCTTGTAGGAGCTGCTGGCACAAAAGCCAAATGTCTTGGATGATCTATTGGAACAGTTGCTTTTGATAGGTGTTTTCTCCATAATTTAAATGCATACTCACCACCAACACCCTCAGAAGTAATTGTTTCTCCCACTAATGCTTTTAACTCTTCAGATTTTTTTGGTTTCCCAATCTTACTTTTGGTAGCAGAAACCCTATCTATGGTGTATTTCATGACATCCATAGTCATTTCAACCAAATCTATGTCTATTTTATGCATTGCTGAATTTTTAAATAACCGCTTGCAAAGTTATGATTATCTAAATAAAAAGACTGAATTTATAAGAATCTTTTAACTGTGAAAATCAATTATTTTACATCGAGAGATTCTATAGTGTCAGTATAGAAAATTCACCATTTAACGGTTTCAAATTTTCAATAAGTTTTGGAATTAGTGATTGACCATATTCCAAATAAAATTCTGAGAAATTAGTATTGCGTTCTTGCAAACTACTATTAGGAAACAACTGATTTTGAAGTTCTGTCATTCTTGAAACTTGGTCTGACAGAACTTTCTTTTGTGCCTTTAACAATCTTTTTTCTAAAGTTTCTAATCCTTTAAGTTGTTTAACTTCCTGTGCCTTAACAGCTCCTAAAAACGATTTATCGGTTTGTTCTGCCAAAGAATATAAACCTTCAAATTGTTTCTTTAAATGATTTTTTTGTTCAGAAAAGTCTATATCAATGTTTGATATTTCCCTGACCTTTTTATTTATAAAGGCATCTCGTTTTAAAAAGATATCTTCTTTTGAAATATTTAGATTCTGAAGTTTTTTAGACTGACTTTTAGTCTTAATCAACGCCGAATTCCTCAATAATAATATAGGAAACGGCACTTTAACCGCTTCAAAAAACGATTTTAACTGAAACCAATAGGCCAGCTCGCCACCCCCACCTATATAACATAGATTTGGTAAAATAACCTCTTGATACAATGGGCGCATAACTACATTAGGAGAAAACCGTTCTGGGTGCTCTAAGAGCACTTTTTGTATCTCACTCAAACTCCAAGAAATATCAGTATTTAAGACTTTATAAACCTCATCTTCAAAAACGATACGCTCTCGTAAATTCTCATTTAAATAAAAAAGATTAATTTCTCTTGGGTTAACTTGAATATTATATGATTGAGAGAGGTTGCTATTTGTTTTAGATATCTCATTAAATGATGTTTGATGCACTAATTCATTCTCAATAAAAGGTACAAATAACCGCTTCAATTCTTTATCATTCCCATCAATTATTACTAATCCGTATGCCTTAAAAAGTTCATTTGCTAAATATCTCGTTGCATCAGTTAAGTTATTATGTTGTACATATGCATTTTCAAACAATTGTTTTAAGGTCTCTGCATTTCTACTTAGTCCAAATTCACCATTTATTACTTGTAAAATGTCATTTAAACCGTCTGTAGACAACTCCCCAACAGCACCTTGAGATGCTTTATTCCATTGAATCTTTTTTCCTTTAAAATTGAAATAATTAATTTCATCAAAATCATGATCTTCAGTAGCCATCCAATACACAGGCACAAAATTATAATCTGGGTATTTTTGTTTCAATTCATTTGAAAGATTAATGGTAGATACTATTTTATAAAGAAAGTAAAGTGGGCCTGTAAACAAGTTAAGCTGATGCCCAGTAGTAATTGTAAATGTTTTACTCTCCTTTAGAATTTTAATATTTTCAAGTGTTACATCAGAAGCTTCAACATTTTTATATTGTTTATTTAATACAGATGTCAAAATCTTTCTATTCGAATCTAAAACAATTTGAGAACGATGTTTCTCTTCAATTTGAGACTTAAAATTATCTATATTGGGAAACCTATTGTAATAAGCTTGTAATTCTGGTTTTTCGGTTAAATAGTCACAAATTAAAGAGGAAAAATAACCGGTTTTTTTAAATGAAATAGTGTCTAATGACATAGGTGCACTTAAATTTAATTGTAAAGATACATTTATTACATTTTGAATTTCTAAAAAATAAGTTAAGACTTAGTTCGGTAACCTACCCCTAGACCAACATCTTTTGAACTAATTTAACTAAAAAATGGTTATACTAAATAAATGTTAAACCCTAGAAACTCACTGGGCTTTTGTCCTTTTTTTCGTATCTTATTAGCACTTAAACAATTAAATCTCATTTTAGTCATGAAAAATAAACTCCCTTTATACCCGACCTTACTGATGGTTTGCCTTTTTGTTGTTTGTGGCACCAATTATTTAATAGCACAAAACATATCAAACTTCATAGAAATTAAAGGAACTGTGGTTGATGAAACCTCTAGAAATCATTTAGTATTTACAGATTTAGTAATAAAAGGTACTAACATAAGTACCGTAACAAATATGGATGGTGAATTTCTTTTAAAAGTACCTACAAATCATATTGATGGCATGGTGATTATTTCACATTTAGGTTATGAAAAGAAAGAAATTGAAATTTCGTCTTTAAAAGGTAAAGTAAAAATCACCTTAAAACAAGCTATAACAACCTTAGATGCTGTTAATTTAATTGCTAGACCAAGTAATGCTAAAGAGTTGGTACTAGAGACCTTACGTAAAAAAGGTGCTTTATACAACAATGATAACACTTTAATGACAGCTTTTTATAGAGAAACTATAAAGAAAAGACGTAAAAACGCATCGTTATCTGAGGCTGTTGTTAAGATTCACAAACAGCCTTATACTAATTATAGAAAAGATAATATAGAGTTGGTGAAGGCAAGAAAAAACACAAATTATAATAGACTTGACACCCTTGCTTTAAAACTTCAAGGTGGTCCTTTTAGTAATTTATATACAGATTTGGTTAAATATCCTGAATTTATTTTTACTGAAGAAGATATCGACGATTACGAATTTAGCTTTGGAGAATCTACCAATATTAACAAAAAGCTAGTTTATGTGGTTAACTTTAAACAAAGTAGTTTTATTAGAGATCCCTTGTACTTTGGTAAACTTTATATAGATGCTTCAACTTTAGCATTAACAAATGCTGTTTATAGTTTAAATGTTGAAAACAAAGAACTTTCTAGTCAAATGTTTGTACGTAAAAAACCTAGAAAAGTTGATGTTCATCCTACTAAGGCTAACTATAGGGTAAATTATAGAATCCAAAATGGTAAATGGCACTATGCCTACAGTAATATTCTTTTAAGTTTTAAAGTAAACTGGAAAGGCAAATTATTTAATAGTATTTATACTTTAAATAGCGAAATGGCTGTTACAGATTGGGAAATTCACGAATCTAAATTTGCCAAACTTAAAGACCAAATGTTGCGTCCATCTACAATTATGTCAGATCAAGCTTCTGGTTTTTCAGACCCAGAATTCTGGGGAGAATATAATATTATAGAACCTGAAAAATCTATTGAAAATGCTATTGCTAAAATTCAAAAGCAATTGAAAAAGCCTTAATACATATTAATTTATAAACGATAAAATCCCGATAGCTTACTATCGGGATTTTTTTTACCTATTTTTATAATATATTACTTGTAAGACTCATCTTTAAAGAGAGTAAATAAAGTACAACTTTAGTAATAAACATAATGTAGATAAACGCAATTGTGTTTATCTGTACGTTGCCAGTAATATGAGGAAACCGAAATCAAATGAAAATAATGAACTATAAAACTATCTTTCTGATTTTTGTTTCAACAATTATGTATTCCCAAAATGCCGAAAAAAATATGAGCGATAAAGTACCTAATAGTGTTGAAATTGTTGACAGTCATTTAGACCAATTCTTTGATGAAGATGCAGACATTGTTGTATTTGACGAAATAGAATCTGAAATAATTCACAGAGACATTTTTTTTATAAAAGCTACAGAAGATAGACCGTATCACATTTTATTGAGCTGTGGAATGAGTGCTTTACCAATGAAAGTTCCTGAAGACATAGAATCGTCTGAATTTGCAGAAGTTATGATTTTGCTACCAAAAGAATGGAATTTAAACTATGAGTCTTTTAGCGACGAACGTAATTATTGGCCAATTAGAATAATGAAGGAATTAATGATGTTACCACATCCAAATAAAACTTGGTTAGGTTTTGGACATACTTTTGGACACGAAGATGATGATGAACTTGCAGAAGGCATTGGATTTAATTCCGTAATGTTAGCCAGCTCAATGGAATTATCAGCTGATTTTACTGAAATTGAACTTGAAAACGATAAAACTATTGATATTTATACTTTAATTCCTCTTTACAAAGAAGAACTTGAGTTTAAGAAACAAAATAGCGCGACTGATTTACTTGAGAAATTTGACAAATTCGGAATTGAAGAAATTGTGAAAGTTGGAAGAAAAAATGTCTGCAAATAAAATACTACTGGCAACAACGTGTATAAAACATAGCTATTACAGGCTTTCAGAGAGGTTTTTGCTT
This sequence comes from Seonamhaeicola maritimus, assembly GCF_008056315.1. GTDB lineage: Bacteria > Bacteroidota > Bacteroidia > Flavobacteriales > Flavobacteriaceae > Seonamhaeicola > Seonamhaeicola maritimus. The sequence continues at coordinate 34,931 of NZ_VRKQ01000016.1, forward strand.
ATTTAGTAAGACCACCAAATTTTTAAATTTGGCTTTTAAGATTAATAAGTTAAAAACAAAATATAAAAATTCGGCTATGTGTTTATCCGAAAAGTTAGTGTCTTTTTGCACGCTACGTTTCATACACAAACCGTTGTACTTCATTATGAATCGAACGATTTTCTAAATCATAATTAAAATGGAATTATTTAACTATATCGCTATTGCCTTTTCATTTGTTTATAGTACTGCAGCAATTAGACTTATAGGCGGATTGTCCGCAGCAATAAATAAAAATAGTAGATATGTAGTCCACCTATTATTTATTGTAATTATGTTAATTAGTATTATAACTAGCTTTTGGGGAATTTGGGCACATAGAAATCTAGAAGACTGGAAATTATATAAATTTATTTTCCTACTTATTGATGGTGCACTGTACTATTTCATAGCGACAGTTTTAGTTCCAGAAAATCCTAACGAAGTTGACTCTTGGAAAGACTATTATTATAAAAATAAGCATAAGCTATTTTATGCTATACTAACATTTTTAGTGTATATCCAATTAAATGGTATTGTTTTGACTGGCGAATTTTACTTTGGTCCAGAGCAATATTTCCATATAATTTCTCTTATTCCTATATTTTTTGGTTTGCGGAGTAAAAATCACAAAGTTCATCTTGTTATTGCTTGTTTCTATATAATAACGACTTTGACAATGATGCTAACAGTGGCCTCTGAACCAGGATGGGTAAGTCAGTTGTAAAAAAACGAAAGCACAACAATGGCTATAAGTAATTGCTTGAGGATGGTAAGCGCCAATCGGAATATTCTCCGAATATTCCTCACTCGGTGCCTTTTTGCTAACTTTGGTACTTTAAGCAACTACCCATAGCCGAGACCGTTGTGCTTAATTAGAATCAAAATCGTAAAGGTTTGATGATAAAAAAACTTCAAAATAACGACATTAAAATATCAAGTCAGATACATTCTGTTTTTCAATTATCATATGCTATCGAAGCAGAGCTTTTGGGCGCAAATGATTTTCCTCCACTAAAAAGACCTCTTGAAAGTTATCTTGAAAGTGATAATGAATTTTACGGATACCTTGAAAATAATGAATTAGCAGGAGTCATAGAAGTTGAACGGACTGACAAACACATAGATATCAATAGTTTGGTCGTGAAGCCAAAATTTTTTAGACGCGGAATAGGAAAAAAATTAATGGAATTTACTTTCAATAGATTTGACTCGGAACTTTTTATTGTTGAAACAGGTGTTAAAAACAAACCTGCTACTGAGTTATACAAAAAACTTGGATTCAAAGAAATGAAACAGTGGAATACTGACTTTGGAATTAGAAAAATCCTATTTGAAAAAAGAATAAATAACTAAGCTCAAAAAGGTATAATCGCAATTACAGCGGATTCGACTACGTCCGAATCCACACGGAATTGTTAAAGTCAGTGCTTAATCGAATAATAACGTATATTAACCTGTAACTGACGGTTATACGAAGCCGTTAGCTGTAACTCAAGGACAGCCGAAAAATCATTAAACAGATGAAAGTGAAATTGAACATATTTATTTTTTTCAACGCATTGGTTTTATTGACATCTTGTAATGGACAGACCTCAAACAAACAAGTTAAGACTGAAAACATTGTTAAGGGTGAAACTGTGTCAATACTTGGTAATAGCGTAATGGTAATTTTTCAAGACAGTAAGAACGATTATTGGTTTGGTAGTTGGGAAACTGGAATATATAAATACGATGGAAAAACAATAGTTAATTACACAACAAAACACGGTTTACTAAACAACAGAATAGATGAAATAAAAGAAGATATATTTGGCAACATTTATTTTTCCAGCGCAAACGCAATCTCAGAAATATCAAAGTTTAACGGAAAGACATTCACAACTTTGAAGGCAATTCCCAGTGAGAACTGGAAACTTGATTCCACAGATATGTGGTTTAAATACTCTTATGGAAATACAGGGAAAGTATATCGTTATGATGGTACTACTTTATTTGAATTGCAGTTGCCAAATCCACCAAACCTCTCAAACCCTTTTGCTGTTTACAGTATCTACAAAGACATAGAAGAGAATATTTGGTTTGGTACAAACCCTCTTGGAGTTTGTCGGTACAATGGAAAATCGTTTGACTGGATTACTGAAGAAGACGTAACCGAATTTCGCAACGAAGGTGCAAACGGAGTACGTTCAATTGCTGAAGACCAAAATGGCAACTTTTGGTTTAATACCGAATATCGATATGGTGTTTATGACAGCACAACATTAAAAAGCAATAAGTTTTACTCAAGACATCAAAGTATAGGTGGTTTAGATGGTAAAAAAGACAGCAATTTGGACGAGTATTTATCAACTGTAAAAGATAACAATAACAATTTGTGGTTTGTAACCTATCTTGATGGTGTTTGGAAATATGATGGAACGAAAATTACACACTATGCCGTTCAAGACAATTCCAAACAGATTGCTCTATTCAGCATATACAAAGATAACAAAGGCGACCTTTGGCTAGGGACTCAAGAAAACGGAGCATATAAATTCAATGGAACAGCATTTGAAAAATTCATAAAATAACGAATGAAAAAAGAGCTACAGCTAACAACATGTATAATTAATTGCTTTGGCAAGTGCTTATTTGGAAAATTCCTTCGGAATTTTCTCATGTTCGTTTTCGTTTACTAAATTAGTTGCTGAAACACGCAACTAAGCATACACAAAACTGTTAGCCTTCATTATCTGACAAATTCTATTCAAATAAACTGAAACTGCTATCTTTAGAAAAATTAACCAGAATTTAAATGATAAAATTCTTTAAAAAATTTGACAAAAACTGCTTTCTGAAAACAAATTTAGCAAGTATCTGCTTTATGCCATTGGAGAGATTATTCTTGTTGTTATAGGTATTTTAATAGCTTTGTATATTAACAACTTGAATACTAATCGAAAAACTCAAAGCACTATTATAAACTATTATGAGCGGATAAATGAAGAGTTAAAACATGAAATTGAGACCCAAAAAAGTAATAGAGTTGCATTTCAAGATTTAGCTAACAAAAGTATACGCACATTAAACATTTTAAACACCAATAATAAAGACTCTATTTTTACCTTAAAAGAATTGCTAGGCGCAACAGCTACGGGTTGGGAATTAAACATTACATTGCCAGTATCAGATGAGTTTATTAGTAGTAATTACTTGACCGAAGTTGAGAATGATTCTCTTAAGTTGGAGTTTAATTTTATTTCCAAAATGAAAGAATATTTACCAATTCATAATGACATTAAGAAGTTACAATATGTTAATACAATAGAACCTTTTTTTAATAAGCATATTAATTATAGCCATGTGGCTCATGAACTGTATAAAGATAACCTAGTTATTGGAGGACCACCAACAAATTATGAAATCCTATTTGATAATATGGAGTTTTGGAATATTGTTACTTTTAGACTAGAAAATATTACTTCTGATTTAAGACTAATAGATAGAATTATTAGAAGCTTTGAATTTATGAATCGGGAAATTGAAAAGGAATTAAAAAATAATTAATAAACTAAAATTAAGAGATTGTAAACTTAAGACGTGTATAATTCATGCTTCTCATTAACTTCAAATAAAATTCCTAACTTTAAACAAACAATTGGTTTTCATCGGAATTATCCTAGGGACGGTTCCGCACAAATCATACACGAACACGATTGCTAACAATTAGATTATGAAAATAAAGCATTCTATCATATTCACATTACTATCCTTAAGCATTTATGGTCAAAGTAGTTTATACATGCCGATTGAATTTCAAAACGCATATAAAAATAAGACAAGAGCACTTAATGGAAACCCTGGAGAAAATTATTGGCAAAACTCAAGTTCGTATACAATTTCGGCTGAAATAGAACCTGAAACATGGAAAATAAGAGGTAGTGAAAAAATTACATATACCAATAATAGTCCGGATAGCCTAACATCAATTATTATAAAGACTTATCCTAATCACTATAAAAAAGGGATGCCAAGAGCAAATCGGGTACCATTAGAAACACTTAGTGATGGAATGCTAATAACTGATTTAACAATTGATAATTCTTCCGTTTCAATGGATAACAATCCAAATGTTAAAATTCAAAGTACTTATATTGAAATACAACTTTCTAATCCTATTCTTCCACATAGCTCGGTTATTTTAAATTTAAACTGGACTACACAAATGCCATCGATATACGTAAATAGAATTGGAGCGTATGATGATAATAGCGCTTTTATTGGGTACTGGTATCCTCAAATAGCGCGATATGATGATATAGATGGATGGGACAGAATTGAGTATTTAGGAATACAAGAATTTAATACCGATTTTGCGTCTTTTGATGTAAAGATAAAAGTGCCTAGTGGTTATAATGTTTGGGCTACTGGAGATTTACTAAATCCAAAAGAAGTATTAACAGAAGAAGAATTAAAACGATATAATAAAGCCAAGAAATCTAATGAAGAAGTAACCATAATTTCTGGCACTAATTCTCCACTAAAAATAGATGGAGAGGAGATATGGCATTATAAAGCACTTAATGTTAAAGATTTTGCTTTTGGTGTCAGTAATACCTTTAAATGGATAAGTAATACTGTAACTATTAATGGTAAAAAAGTGATATCTAGCGTGGTATATGATACCAAGTATAACACCCCAGCTAAAAGATTATTAGAGGTTCAAGAAAAAGGATTAATATATGCTTCAAATATCTCTCCCGGTATAACATATCCATATAATAGATTTACCACGTTTATTGGAGTACCAGAATTTGATGGTCAAGAGTTTCCCATGTTAGCCAATAATGGAATGGGTTATCGAGAAATTGATAATACACATGTAACCCAACATGAATTGGCACACACTTATTTTCCTTTTTATGCTGGTATTAATGAGGTTAAATACTCTTGGATGGAAGAAAGTTGGGCTATTTATTTTACTATAAAGTTTATACAATCTTATTATAAAAACAAAGAAGAAGAAAATGCAGAGTTGAATAGAAATTTAAAGGCATATAATAAGTCTGCTGGATATATGTGGGAAGTTCCTCTTATAACTCCTTCTTATTTATTTGCTTACAAACCATCACATATACAATTGTCATATAGAAAGCCTGCGTTTATGTACTTTACTTTAGAGAATATGTTAGGTGAAGAAGTTTTTGAGAAATGTCTTAAAACATATATCAATCGATGGGCAGGTAAACATCCCACGCCTTATGATTTTATGTTTACTTTTAATACAGTTAGTGATCAAAATCTTAATTGGTTTTGGAATGCTTGGGTTTTTAAAACTGGTTATGGTGATTTAGAAATAACGAAAGTAGATTTTAACAATTCGAAAGTTATAGTTAGCAATATTGGAGGGCTTCCTTTACCAATTAAATTACAACTGACTTATAAAAATGGAAGCAAACAACATATTGAAAGAACAGCTAATGTTTGGAGTCAAAGTAATGATTTAGTATTTATTGACGTTGATGATATTAAAAACTTAACATCAGTTAAATTAATTACAAATATGTATCCTGATTCAGATTTAAATAATAATAATTTAGAAATAAAACTGTAGCTAACAATGGCTATAATTCATTGCGCTTGAATTACGATTAGGAATTCAACGCTTATTTGCTAACTTTCGTCTACAGCGGAAAGAATCCTGCGGATTTTTCCACAACGAAATCATAACCGAGACCGTTGTCTGCTATTAAAAGCAAATATTTAACAATTAATTTGAACCACATATGAATCTAATTAAGCACACCATTCTTTACATCATCGTACCCATTTCTTTAATTGGCTGTATGAGTAAAAACAACAACAAACCTGATTCTTACAAGTTAGCTGAAAAAGAAGTGAAACAACAAGTGAAAAAGAGTCACCAAGGCACAATTATGTTTATTGTGAGGTTAAAGACCAAACTTACAGAAGAAGAATTGGTACGTAGAGCGAAGGAGCGTGTACCTCAGTTTAGAGCACTTCCTGGACTGATACAGAAGTATTATATAAAAACTAAAAATCCGGGAGAATTTGGAGGTGTTTACATATGGGATTCGATGGAATCATTTAAAAAGTACAAAGAGTCTGATTTGGTTAAGTCTATTGCAGCAGCCTATGAGGTAACAGAGCCACCATCAACCGAATTAATTGACTTAATGTTCGAATTAAGAGATTAACAACATACAAGATTGTATAAGCGGCATTAAAACAAACGATTATATTCCAGTCTTATTCCATTTACCTTGATGAAAAATTGTATAAACCTTTGAAAACAATAATTGAAAAAATATTGGAATCCATTGAAAAAGAATTAAATAAATAACCAAAGCACAACAACATTTATAGTGCATTACCTAGTTCATGTCAGATTACAAAAAATCCTTACAGATTTTCTATTTGGTTTGTTTTTAATATCCTAAAAGTATTTTCAAAAAACTTACCAAACCTATTCTTTACTTTTATTTTAAAAAGAAAAAATCAGCACTCTCATGTTTTAAAATTTTCAGCAATATTACTCAATCATAAAAATCAAATCGGTCATATTATATATTCTTTACGAATATCACAAAAATCAAATCAAAGTATATTAATTCCATAAATTCAACTATATAAAATTACTATATTCACAACTTTTCAACTTATAAACAGTGATTTTTTCACTTTTAAAACCAACTAAAATTTTCAATATTTTTATGGAAGAAGTAACAACTATTGCACTAGAACAAGCAGAAATGATTCATGCGATTGATAGTGTTTGGGTAGCCATTTGTGCTGCAATTATTTTTTTAATGGAAGGTGGTTTTGCCCTTCTTGAAGCCGGATTTGTTAGAGCCAAAAACGCCATGAGTATTATAGCGAAAGTTATGATAGACATAGCAGTTGGTGGTCTCGCATTTTACATTGTTGGCTTTGGAATTGCCTATGGAAACTCCAATGGGTGGTTTGCCTTTGATATTGGCATAACCACTGAAGATTTAGGACTAGGGCTAACCGTTTCAAACAAATTATTCTGGTTCATTCAATTAGGTTTTGCCATTGCAGCCATATCCATTGTATCTGGAGCTGTAGCAGAGCGTATGAAAGTATGGGCTTACGCCATTTTTGTTTTTGTATTTTGTGCCATCATGTATCCATTGGCGGCTAATTGGGTATGGAATCCAGAAGGCTGGCTTGCCGTAAGAGGATTTAACGACTTTGCCGGTTCATCTGCCGTACACGCCATGGGTGGTTTTGCTGCTTTGGCTGCTGCCATTGTTTTAGGCCCGCGTATTGGTAAATATCAACCAGATGGTACATCCAACCCTATTCCAGGTCATAACTTACCATTAGCTGCGGTTGGTGGATTTATATTATGGTTTGGATGGTTTGGTTTTAACCCAGGTTCTACATTATCAGCAGTTGGAAATTGGGAATTAATAGGAACAGTAGTTACAAATACATTTTTAGCATCGGCCGCTGGCGGCGTTTCTACAATGCTTTACACCTATTTTAGATACGGACAAATAGATGTTACTATGGCCATAAATGGTGTATTAGCTGGACTTGTTGCCATAACAGCTGGTTGTAATGTAGTAGATTCTAATTCAGCCATTATTATAGGGTTAGTAGCAGGTGTGTTAGTAGATGTTGCTGTATTATTTTTCGATAAAATAAAAATTGATGATCCCGTAGGAGCGATTGCTGTTCATGGTATCAATGGATTATTTGGAACCATAGCCGTTGGACTTTTCGCGTCAGAAAGTGGTCTATTTTTTGGCGGTGGCATTGATTTACTAGCAACTCAAGCATTAGGTGTACTAGTGATTGGTAGTTTTTCATTTTTAGTCACATATTTATTAATGATTATCCTTAAAAAGACCGTTGGTGTAAGAGTAACTCCTAGAGAAGAAAGAGCAGGAATAGATGCTGTTTCGTTTGGAGTAGAAGCCTATACAGTTTTTGAATAATTATGCACTATTAATAAAAATAAATAACATATACATATGAAAAAAGTAGAAGCCGTAATAAGACCCTCTAAACTAAAAGCGGTTCAAAAAGGTTTAAAAGAGGCGGGTATACCTTGTTTAACTGTACTTCCTGTAAAAGGTTCGGGCCTACAAAATAGCTTTTCAGAACGTTATAGAGGTACTGAGCAATCTATGATACTACAAACAAGAACTATGATTATTTGCGTTGTGAGTGATGAAAATCTGGAATTATGTATTGACACCATTCTAGATAATTCATCAGAAGGACAAGTAGGAGATGGAAAAATATTTGTTTATAACGTAGAAGAAGCCATTAGAATAAGAACTAGAACACGTGGTGCTGAAGCTATAAAATAATAAGCTACAGAGAAACCAAAATCTAAAAGATTAAAAATCCTGATATTTATATCAGGATTTTTTCTTTATACGAATTTCAATTAAACTTAATATTATTTTAGAAAAATAATAAAATCTAAAAAGATTGTATATTCAACATTAAATATTTCTACTAAAAACCACGCGGTATAAAAATTCTATTTACTTCAAAATGAAAAAAACATTTTATTTGTTAACTGTAACTTTTTTATTGTTGTCTTGCAACTTAGCTTCTAAACCTGAACAAAATAGTTTGTTGGTAAGAAATATTGATGAATTAAATAATTTCATTAATAAGGCAGCACCTGGAGATGTTATTGTATTAGCAAATGGTATTTGGAAAGATGTTCAAATTGAATTTTATGGAAATGGAAGTAAAAACAAACCAATTACTTTAAAAGCAGAAACTCCAGGTAAGGTATTTATAGAAGGAACATCTTTCATCCATTTAGGCGGAAATCACCTTATAGTAGAAGGCTTATATTTTAGAAATGGATATTCACCTTCAACTAGTATTATTCGTTTTAAAATTGGCGATAATAAAACGGCATTTAATTCCAGAGTAACCAGTTGTGTCATTAAAAATTTCACCAAACCCAATAGATTAACCAATGATAAGTGGATTGAATTTTATGGTAAACACAACACCTTAAATCATTGTTATATCTCTGGAAAATCAAATGACGGTGAAACTTTACGTGTTTTTCAAGATGGTAATGAACACAGCAGTAATCATCATCAAATAGTTAACAATTACTTTGGACCTAGGCCACGAAAAGGAGGTCCAAGAGCTGAAACTATTCGTATTGGAGACAGTAAGACATCTATGTCTTCCGGTTTTGTAAATGTGTCTAACAATTACTTTGAAGCTTGTAATGGAGAAGTAGAAATCATATCAGACAAAACAAACTACAATACTTTTAAAAACAATATTTTTTATAAATCTGAAGGCTCTTTAGTTTTAAGACATGGGAGTTTTACTACCGTTGATAGTAATATTTTTATTGGAGGTGATGATTCTAACTTCTATGGTGGAATTCGTGTTGTTAGTTCCGGTCATTGGATAACAAACAACTACTTCTATAAGATTAAAGGCGAAGAATTTAGAAGTCCGCTTGCTATTATGAATGGTATACCAATGTCTCCACTAAATAGATACAAACAAGTTACTGATATTGTGGTAGCATATAACACATGGGTAGATTGCAAATCACCATGGCAAATTGGGGTAGGACAAAATATAAAAAGTATGAATGTACTTCCTAAATATGAAATTCGCTCAGCGCCTCCTATTCGATCCTTAATTGCCAATAATTTGATTTTCAATCATGAGTCGGATGATGAACCTTTTGTAAACCATGATAATTTCGAAGGTATTTTGTTTAAAAATAATGTATTGGATAATAGCGATAAGACCTTTACAAAATATGGTGTATTTGAAAACAACACTATAAAAATGAAGCAAATCAACGGTTGGCTGTACGCTCCAGAATTTCCACAACCTATTCTTACTAAAAGTATATATTTTGGTTATGAATTTGATAAAATAAAAACCGATTTATTCGGTACTTCCAGATCTCAAAATAGTATAGGTTCCATTAGCAATTTTGATACAGCTGAAAAGTTCGTTATAAACAATAACCTTTATGGACCTGATTGGTTTTCATCTGAACAAAGAACTACTAGTCCTAAAATATTTAAAACTTCTGCAAACGGTAATGAATTAATTCAAAATATTGCAGAAGCAAACAGTGGGGATATTATTGAATTAACTGATAATCTATACGCTATTGACAACTCTATAGCCATTAAAAAAGACATCACAATCCGTTCAAAAAACAATGCACAAATTATATTTAATAATCCTCAAGAAACTCCTCTTTTTGAAATGCATCCTTACAGTTTTCTGCATTTAGACAGTGTTATTTTAAAAGGTAAAAATAATCAACTAGCTTTTAAACCGCTAGATAAGAAGATGTCTGCAGCTTATAATATAGATGTAAAAAATTCAACAATTGAAGGGTTTGGTTATATACTAAAAGCACCTAAAGGTTCTTTTACTGATATTTTAAAATTTGAAAACAGCTTAATAAAACAATGTAATAATGGTATTGTTTTAGCTGCAGAAGAAAAAGGAGATTATAATGCTGAAATGGTAACAATAACAAATTGTAAATTTGAAAGTGTATCTAATAATGTTGTGAATTTTTTCAGAGGTGGTTATGACGAGTCTACTATTGGTGGTATATTGTCTATAAATAATAGCACATTTATAAACTGTGGTAAATTTGAAGAAAATGGCGTTTTATTAAAAACCAAAGGCATTATAAATGTTGATTTAACAAATAATACATTTCAGAACAACCCAGTTAAATATGTTGCCGTATTATGGGGAGCTAAAAACAATATTCACAAAGAAAACATCCTAATTAATTCTGGAGAAATTAAAGTTGAAGAACAACAAAAATTAGAGATTTTGTACTAATTTACCACTACACCGTAAAGATCAAAATCTTCGGCTTCTGTAATTTTAACCGTAGTAAATTCTCCAGTTTTTAAATAAGTTTCGGTTGCATCAATGAGCACTTCATTATCAACATCTGGTGAATCAAATTCTGTTCTTCCAATAAAGAAATTACCTTCTTTTCTATCGATAATAACCTTAAAAATATGTCCTATTTTCTCTTGATTTAATTCCCATGAAATTTGAGATTGAATTTCCATAATTTCATTAGCTCTTGCAATTTTAACTTCTTCAGGAACATCATCTACTAAATTATAAGCATGGGTATTCTCTTCATGAGAATACGTAAAACAGCCTAAACGTTCAAAACGCATATCTTGTACCCACTGTTTTAATTCTTGGAAGTTTTCTTCGGTTTCACCAGGATAACCAACAATCAAAGTTGTTCTAATGGTCATATCTGGAACGGCAGATCTGAATTCCTTTATAAGGTTTGTGGTCTTTTCTTTTGATGTACCACGACGCATACTCTTTAAAATGGCATCCGAAATATGCTGCAATGGAATGTCTAAATAATTACAAACCTTTGGTTCTCTATTCATAACCTCCAATACATCTAATGGAAATCCGGTTGGAAACGCATAATGTAAACGAATCCATTCTACTCCTTCTACCTTAACTAAAGCTTCGAGTAATTCTGCTAAGTTTCTTTTTTTATATAAATCCAGCCCGTAATACGTTAAATCTTGAGCAATTAGAATTAATTCTTTTACCCCTTTTGCTCCTAACTTTTCAGCTTCAACAACAATTTCCTCAATAGGCGTACTTCTGTGTTTACCTCGCATTATTGGAATAGCACAAAAACTACATGGCCTGTCACAACCTTCAGCTATCTTTAAATAAGCATAATTCTTTGGCGTGGTAGTTAAACGTTCCCCTATTAATTCGTGTTTATAATCAGCCCCTAAAACTTTTAATAACCCTGGAAGTTCAGTTGTTCCGAAATATTGATCGACATTAGGAATTTCCTTTTGTAAATCTGGTTTATAACGCTCACTTAAACATCCTGTTACAAACACTTTATCAACCTCACCTTCTTCTTTCTTTTGAACAAATTCCAATATTGTATTTACACTCTCTTCTTTAGCATTATTTATAAATCCGCAGGTATTAATAACCACAATATTACCTTCTTCTTCATGAACAACATCTTTACCACTAGCCTTTAATTGCCCCATTAACACTTCGCTATCGTAAACATTTTTACTACAGCCAAGAGTTACAACATTAATCTTATTTTTCTTCAGAGATTTTGTGCGCATACCTTAATAAATGAGAGCGCAAAGATACAACTTAATTAAACCTTTTATATATTTGAATGTCTCAAAATAAAAACCTACTCGTATGAAAGCGCTTATATACCCAATTATAACAGCTTTACTTTTTTGTTATGGTTGTTCTGCAAATGAACCAATTTCAGAACCAGATCCTATTGAAGAAGAAATATATTTTCCACCGTTTAACACCGATACTTGGGAAACCAAATCTATTTCTGAACTAGGCTGGAATGAAAACCAACTTCAATCATTATTAAATTTCCTTGGAGACAATAATACTAAAAGCTTTATGATTCTTCATGAGGGTAAAATTGTTGTTGAAGACTATATGAATGGACACGATGCCTCTAAATTGTGGTATTGGGCCAGTGCTGGTAAAACGTTAACCACGACGCTCTCTGGAGTTGCGCAAGAAGAAGAACTTATCGATATCAATAATAAGGTTTCTGATTATTTGGGAACTGGTTGGACTAGTGCGCCTTTAGAAAAAGAAAATTTAATTACCTGCAAAAACCTATTATCTATGAACTCTGGTTTAGACGATAGCTCAGATGCTGTTGAACCAGAAGATTTAGAATATGAAGCTGATGCAGGCACACGTTGGGCCTACCACAACGTATATAAAAAAATGCAAGACGTTATAGCCTCTGCAAGTGGCTCTAATTTTGCAAATTATTTTAATTCTAAACTTAGAGACAAAATTGGAATGACTAATACTTCTGGTGGATGGTTACAACTAAGTGACTTTAATGTTTATTGGAGCGACACTAGAAGTATGGCCAGATTCGGATTAATGATTTATGCCAATGGAAAATGGGGTAATACTCAAATTGTTTCCGAATCATTTTTAAACGAAGCTACCAACACTTCTCAAGATATAAATAAATCTTACGGATATTTGTGGTGGTTAAACGGAAAAACATCATATCATTTGCCGGCTAGTCAGTTAGAATTTAGTGGAGAATTAATACCGAATGCTCCGAATGATATGTATGCTGCATTGGGTAAAAACGATCAAAAAATTTATATTGCTCCAAGTAAAAAATTAGTTGTTATTAGAATGGGGGAAGCTGCTGATGGTGAAACCTTTGCCCTATCAAGTTTTGATAATGAATTATGGGAAAAGATTAATAATTTAATCGATTAGTTTCTTTCTTCAAAAGGAATAATGATACCTTTTTCCAGATATTTTTTTAATCCATTTAAAAGTATTGCCCAACAAAATGATGCTATTTTAAAGTGGTCGTTCTGAATTCGCCAATTTGAATGACTAAATCTCACTGATGTTCCAGTCTCCGTTTCTTGTAAATCGAACCCAAATGTTGTTGGACTCCAGTCTCTGTCAGACTTGGTCATTTTAAAAAGAATATATTCATTTGTTTTAACCTCTGAAACATTACAGTACCAATTATAACTATCTGTAAAATTTAGATTGTATTCTTGATTTAATTTTGGAATCCCTGAACTTTTTAAAGTCCACCAATTATTAAGATGCTCTGGTTGGGAAACGGCATCAAATACTTCTTTAGTTGAAGCATTAATTTCCAAATTATGAAAGATAGAATAACTCATAATCCTAAATTTATAAAAAATTATTGATTACGAGATTCCTGCCTTTATTGAAAAGACAGTATTACTTAAAGAAAGAATCTACAAACTCATACTTATTAAAAACTTGTAAGTCCTCAATACCTTCACCTACTCCAATATATTTCACGGGTATTTTAAACTGATCTGAAATACCAATTACTACGCCTCCTTTAGCAGTTCCATCTAACTTGGTTACAGCTAATGAGGTTACTTCGGTAGCCGCCGTAAATTGTTTTGCCTGTTCAAAGGCATTTTGTCCTGTAGAACCGTCTAAAACTAAAAGAACATCATTAGGTGTATTTTCAACAACTTTTTGCATCACGCGCTTCACCTTAGTGAGCTCATTCATTAAGTTAACCTTATTATGTAAACGTCCAGCTGTATCTATAATTACAACATCGGCGTCTTGGGTTACGGCACTTTGTAAGGTATCAAACGCCACAGAAGCCGGATCACTACCCATATTTTGTTTTACGATAGGTACGTCTACTCTATCAGCCCAAACCTGAAGTTGATCTATGGCAGCAGCCCTAAAAGTATCACCCGCTCCTAAAACAACTTTTAATCCTTGCTTTTTAAATTGATATGCTAGCTTACCTATAGTTGTTGTTTTACCTACACCGTTTACCCCAACAACCATAATAACGTATGGTTTTTTATCTTGTGGCACTGTAAATTCAGTTTCTTCGCCTACGTTAGTTTCACTTAATAAACCAGCTATTTCTTCACGAAGAATTTGGTTTAATTCGTCTGTTCCTAAGTACTTATCTGTAGCAACACGTTCCTCAATGCGCTCAATAATTTTAAGGGTTGTGTTTACACCAACATCACTGGTTACAAGAACTTCCTCTAAGTTATCTAATACCTCATCATCTACTTTAGATTTTCCAGCAACAGCTTTACTTAATTTACCAAAGAAGCTTGATTTAGATTTTTCTAACCCCTTATCTAGTGTTTCTTTCTTTTCAGAAGAAAATATTTTTTTAAAAAAACTCATTCTTTAAACATTTATTCACATGTTGTTCAATTGCGTTAGGGATTGAGGCATTTGTTGAAGCTCCTCAAAGAGAGCGACTGCCGAAAGCCCGACCTGAAAGGTAACGCCAAAATTCTTATTGCAATTTCTTTACCACAATTATTTACTGCTATTATGTCAGAAAACCAGTCAAATATAAATATAAAAAAACTGCTTTCTAAAAAAGAAAGCAGTTTCTAATATTTTAAGAAAAGCTTGTGTTTACTTTTTATTTAAAAAGTCATTTACTTGGTCTGGAGCCATGATAGACTCTACAAACATATAAGCTCCTGTTTTAGGTGACTTAACCATTTTGATGGCCTTAGTTAACCTTTTTGATCCCGTTTGTAACGATGCTACTGCTTTTTTTGCCATGACTTATTATTTTATCTCTTTATGAACTGTCATACGCTTAAGGATAGGGTTGAATTTTTTAATTTCCATTCTATCTGGCGTATTCTTTTTATTTTTTGTAGTAATGTATCTTGAAGTTCCTGGTTGTCCAGAAGCTTTATGCTCAGTACATTCTAAAATTACCTGTATTCTATTGCCTTTCTTTGCCATTTCTTAATACTTTATAAATGAGCTATTATTTTAAAAATCCTTTAGATTTAGCTTCTTTAATTGCTGCAGAAATTCCTATTTTGTTAATAGTTTTTAATGCAGATGTAGAAACTTTTAAAGTTACCCACTTATCCTCTTCTGGAATGTAAAAACGTTTCTTAACTAAGTTAGCGTTAAACTTGCGCTTAGTTCTATTTAATGCGTGAGACACGTTGTTTCCAACCATTGCCTTCTTCCCTGTAAGTTCACAAACTCTTGACATTATATATAACTTTAAATTTTTGTTGCTTAAAATCGAGGTGCAAATATACAAAATCTTTATATTATGACAATTTAAATATTATCAATTTTTAAAAATTTCTTTTAGCAACATTTCAAGGGCTTTATTTACTGCCTTATTTATGACTTTTATGCGGTGATTTCCTAAATTAAATTTCTCAGAATACACACCATTTTTATTAGCTATTCCAATAAAAACGGTTCCTACTTCGGCATCAGATTCTCCCTTTGAAGGTCCAGCATTTCCGGTTGTAGCTACCGCAAAGTCTGAATTAAATAGTTTTAATGAATTACTTGCCATGGATTCTGCAACTTGACCACTTACCACGGAATACTCATTAATTACTTCTTTTGAAACACCTAAAACATTCATTTTTGATTGCGTGGAATAGGTCACTACGCCACCATTAAAATAAGCTGATGCTCCTGAATTTTTGGTAAACTGTTCTGCCAAATTACCACCAGTACAACTTTCTGCAATAGCTAATGTTTTACCTAATTTAGTAAGTTGTTTTGCAATTATAATTTCAGCAGACCCTTCTTCATCTTCAAAACCGAAAAATTTATCCTGAATTAATGGTAATACCTTATCAATTTCTTTATCAACGCTCGCCTTAAGTTGTCCTTCGTCAAAACCTTTCGCAGACAAACGTAATCTCATTTTACCCAAATTAGGTAAATATGCTAACCTTATGTATTCAGGTAAAGCGTCCTCCCAAGCTTCTATTCTAGCTGCCAGCGCACTCTCTCCGATACCATAAATCAATAGGGTTTTATGTAAAATAAACGGAAGACTATACTTTTCTTTTAACTTAGGGATAACCTTATACTCTATTAATGCACCCATTTCATACGGAACTCCTGGAAGCGAAACAAAAGTTTTATCATCTTTATCAAACCACATGCCCGGTGCCGTACCGAGCTTGTTCATTAACACAGTAGATTTTGAAGGCACTAAGGATTGATCTATATTTACTTGCAGCAGTTTTCCTCCTACATAGTTTTTCCAAAGATGTTCAATATTATCTAGTACAGATTCATCTTTAACCAAAGTGTCATCAAAATATTTTGCTATGGTTTTTTTAGTGATATCATCTTTCGTAGGACCTAATCCACCAGTTAAAATGATTATATCTACTCTAATTTCAGCTTCTTTAAGAGCCTTAAGAATATGGTCTTTATCATCTTGAATCGAAGTTACCTGATATACAGAAACTCCTATTTTATTAAGTTGTTTAGCTATAAAAGCAGAATTGGTATCAATTACCTGCCCGATTAAAAGTTCATCGCCAATGGTAATTATTTCTGCTAGCATGCATTATAATTTGAAGTCTGACTTTATTTCAACTAGAGCCTTTTCAACAGCTTCAACAACAACTGCTAATTGTTGTGTAATGTCTTCACCTTTTTTAGTGAATTTACCCCAATCTTGCACTTCAATTAAAGTATCTAATACGCCTAACTCAAATAAGTCTACAGTTGGCTTCATTTTATGCGCCGCCTGATAGGTTTCATGATAATCTTCCTCAGCCACAGCCTTTTGCAAACGCTCCAAATCAGGAGCTACTTCTTCTAAAAAAGCTTCAGCTAAAGTTGCAATAAAATCTTCATCGTTATCTGCTAACTCACGTACTCTAAATAATTTGTAATGTTGTTCCATTATTTCACTGTTATTGAAAACATCTCTGTGTTTCCTATAAAACCTTTTAATTTGTCATTAGCAATTACTTTGCCAACTCCTGCTGGAGTGCCCGTAAATATAATATCTCCAATCTTTAATGTAAAATATTTTGAGACATATTCTATTATTTCATCAATTTTCCACAACATGTGGCTGGTATTTCCTTTTTGAACAATATTATCGTTCTTTTTTAAAGAAAACTCAATAGCATTAACATCATTTATTTGCTCTTTAGGTATCCATTTACCAACAACTGCTGAACCATCAAAAGCTTTTGCTTTTTCCCAAGGCAAACCTTTAGCCTTTAATTTACTTTGTAAATCTCTGGCGGTAAAGTCAATTCCTAAGCCAATTTCATTGTAATATTTATGAGCAAATTTTTTATCAATGTACTTCCCTATTCTATTAATCTTAACTAAAACTTCAACTTCATGATGAATGTCCTCCGAAAAATCTGGAATAAAAAAGGGCTGCTTTTTTAATAGTATTGCTGAATCTGGTTTTTGAAATATAACCGGGTCTAAAGGCTTTTCATTTTCGAGTTCCTCAATATGTTCGGCATAATTTCTACCTATACAAATTAGTTTCATTTTCTTTTAGAACAATTTATTATTGAAACCTCTCAATTTAATATTAGTTAAAACCTTCTTAGTATATAATGGAAAATCAGCATTTAACAACCAACCAAAATAACCTGGTTCCTTTTCCAAAACTTCAGTCACCAATTTTCCTTTATGCTTCCCAAAAGAAAAACACTCCTCGCCTTTTTTATTGTATGCTATAAAACCTGCAAAGTCCGCAAACTTTTTCCTTGAACTAAACTCCGCTAAAAACTTGGTATCATTCTCCAGTTCTTCATATTTGGAAAGTTGAGCCTTTAACACTTCATACGTGGCAATGGTATCTGCTTCAGCACTATGAGCATTGTCTAAATTTTTATCACAATAAAATTTATAGGCAGCACTTAAAGTTCGTTGTTCCATTTTATGAAAAATGGTTTGTACATCTATAGCTTGACGGTTTTTCATATCGAAATCTACTTCAGCACGTAACATCTCTTCGGCCAACAAAGGAATATCAAATCTGTTAGAATTAAACCCACCCACATCTGAATCTTTAATCATATTATAAACTTCCTTAGCTAACTCTTTAAAGGTTGGTTTATCAGCCACATCTTCATCTGAAATACCATGAATAGCCGTCACTTCTTTTGGAATAGCCATTTCAGGGTTTACCCGCCATGTTTTACGTTCTTCTTTCCCGTCAGGAAACACTTTTAAGACAGAAATCTCTACTATTCTATCATGAGTTATGTTAATACCTGTAGTTTCTAAATCGAAAAAACAAATGGGTTTTGTGAGATTAAGTTGCATAAATTATGTTATTACATATTAAAATAGATTCCTGCAAAAATAGAAAAACCTAACCATTTTACTGGTTAGGTTTTCCATCATTTATTTTTATGAAATTATATTTCTCTATCAACATCCCAAGCCTCCAAATAATCTTTAACAGCTTTTACAAACATACCTCCTAAAGCTCCATTAACTACACGGTGATCATAAGAATGTGATAAAAACATTTTGTAGCGAATGCCTATAAAATCACCTTCACTGGTTTCAATTACCGCAGGAACTTTTCTAATTGCTCCAAGCGCCAAAATACCTACTTGTGGCTGATTGATAATTGGCGTCCCCATGATACTACCAAAAGAACCAACATTAGTCACAGTATAAGTTCCACCTTGAATATCATCTGGTTTAAGTTGATTTAACCTTGCTCTATTTGCTAAATCATTAACCTGCTTTGTCATTCCAACTAAATTTAGCTGATCAGCATTTTTAATAACAGGAACAATTAAATTGCCGTCTGGTAAAGCTGCAGCCATACCTAGGTTTATATTCTTCTTCTTTATAATAGTATCTCCTTGAACAGAAATATTCATCATAGGGTAATCACGAAGTGCTTTGGCAATGGCTTCCATGAAAATAGGCGTAAACGTTAGATTTTCACCTTCACGTTTCATGAATTCACTCTTCATTTTCTTTCTCCAATTCCAAATCTTGGTAACATCGGCTTCAATAAAACTTTGAACATGTGCTGATGTTTGAATTGACTCTTTCATATGATGAGCAACTAGTTTACCCATGCGTGTCATTTCAACAATTTCATCCTCACCACTTGGAATCACAGGCGGAGTAGTTATAACTTTTGGAGCTGTTTCAACTTTAACCTGAGGAGCTGGAGTAACATCTTCTTTTACAGGTGTAGATTGTGCTTTAACACCTCTATTTTCAACATAACTCAAAATATCATTTTTGGTAACTCTACCGTCTTTTCCGGTACCTGAAATGGCATCAAGTTCTTCCTGTGAAATACCTTCTTGTTTTGCTATGTTTTTTACGAGAGGTGAATAAAAACGATTTCCGCTAGAGATAACAGGTGTAACTGTTTCCTTAGCTATAGAAATGGTTTCTTTTATTTGCTCAACAGCTTTTTCTTCAACTTCAACAGGACTGCTTTCAGATTCTGTTTTTGGTTCTTCATCTCCTTCAGTTTCAATTACTGCAATAACTTGCCCAACTTGAACCACATCATCAACATTAAAAAATCTTTCAATTAAAACACCATCAACTTCACTTGGCACTTCACTATCTACTTTATCTGTAGCAATTTCCACAATAGGCTCATCCATCTCAATAGTTTCACCAATTTCTTTTAACCAAGATGTTATAGTTGCCTCAGCAACACTTTCACCCATTTTAGGTAATCTAAGCTCAAACTTTGCCATATCAATAATGTAATAGTTCTGTTTTAATTTGCGCTTGCAAAATTAATGAAAAATCAACGATTCTTATTGATTATTCTCATTAATTATAAGAAGATTTACAGAATATAATAAGTTAAAAAACGATAACTTCTCCTCGACTTATTGCATCATCGCTACCTAAAACAAAGTTAGAATTTTGTGGTATAATCTTATACGTTAATCCTTTTTTTGGAGAAGCAACATCCATAGAACCGATAATTTCTTTATAAGTCAAGTATTTCGCATCAAAAATAATTTCATCACCTTTATCAAGATTTTCTATACTATTTTTTAATTCAAGTTCAGAATTCAATACTCCTTGTAAACCACCTATTAGTTTATCTGATATTAAGACATATTTATTAACACGTTTAATTTTGTAAATTGGAGTTTTTCTAAAAAAGTACACTAATCTAATTCCAAAGAATACGAATAAATCCAAAAGAAAATTCTTTTTGAAATGCTTTTTGTAAAATATCTGCATGGCGCCATAGAATCGACGAGCATAATTCTTATCTCTAAGAGTACTTTCACCTTTATAGTGAATTACACTAGTTTTTCCATAATAATAATTCTGAAGGCCTAGTTTTAATACTCTATAAGATAAGTCTATATCCTCTCCATACATAAAATAGTCTTCGTCGAATCCTTCTATTTTTTGATACAATTCTCTTTTCATGAACATAAACGCCCCAACCAAAACATTCACCTCTCCAATATCATTTTCATTTAAATGGTTGGCATAATACATTGAAGGATCACCAAACAGTTTTTTGAAAGCTGCTTTTACAAAAGGAATATTTCGTTTACTTTCTGGTAAAAATCCACCAACTCCATCAATCAATTTACAACCAACAACACCCAAACTCGTCTTATCTTCACTAAACAGTAAAAGTTTTTTAAAGGTATCTTCTGCTACAACTGTATCCGGATTTATAACACAAAGGTATTCTCCCTGTGCTTCTCGCACTCCAATATTGTTTCCCTTAGAAAAGCCAAAATTCTCTTTATTCTCTATTAGAATTACCTTTGGAAATAATTCCTTTATCATAGAACAACTTCCATCTTCAGAATTGTTATCAACTACAATAATTTCAGCTTCTAAATCAGAAATTGCAGCTTGCACACTTTTTAAACAGAGTTCTAAAAAGTATCTTACATTATAATTAAGTATAACTACCGAAAGTTTCAAATTGAGAGACTAAAGTTTTAAAGAGGATTCAAATGGGATTCTATTAACAATACTTCTTCCTAAGGTAATTTCATCTGCATATTCCAATTCGTCTCCAACCGAAATCCCTCTGGCAATAGTTGATGTAACTACATCATAGTCTTGAATTTGTTTAAAAACATAAAAATTAGTTGTGTCACCTTCCATAGTGGAACTCAGCGCAAAAATGAGCTCTTTCACTTTACCATCTTTCACTTTTTTTACTAAAGATTCTATATTCAAATCGTGAGGTCCAATACCATCCATTGGAGAAATTTTACCTCCTAAAACATGGTATAAGCCTTTAAATGAACTTGTATTTTCAATAGCCATAACATCTTTAATATCTTCAACTACACAAACAATTTCAGTATTTCTATTATGACTTGAACAAATTTCACATAGAATATTGTCACTAATATTATGACACGATTGACAGAATTTCACATTGTTCCTCATTGCTTGTATAGCTTCAGTTAATCCTGCTGTTTGCTCTTTTGGTTGTCGCAACATATGCAACACCAAACGTAAAGCTGTACGCTTACCTACCCCTGGTAATTGAGACATTTCATTCACTGCTTTTTCTAGCAATTTAGATGAGAATTCCATAACCGCGAAATTACAATATATTATTTATTAGACTATCACGGTCTTACCTTCTTTTTATTAGAATTTAGATTTTGAAATTTATAATTTGTATTTTGAAAACCAAATAAAATTTAAATGACCGCCACTCAAATACTTCTACTAATCGCAGCCTACTTTGGCGTACTTTTAGTAATATCATATTTCACCGGAAAGAACGATAACAATGAAGATTTCTTTAAAGCAGGAAAACAATCACCATGGTATTTAGTTGCTTTTGGAATGGTTGGTGCTTCTCTCTCTGGAGTCACTTTTATATCTGTCCCTGGATGGATTGAAGGATCACAGTTCAGTTATTTTCAAGTAGTATTAGGATATATGGTTGGTTACTTGGTGGTTGCCTACGTTTTACTACCCATCTATTACAAACTTAACGTCACCTCTATCTACGAATATTTACTACAGCGTTTTGGTGTTGTCAGCCATAAAACGGGTGCATTTTTCTTTTTTTTATCAAGAGTTTTAGGAGCTGCGTTCCGATTGTTTTTAGTTGCTATTGTTTTACAGCAATTTGTATTTAACGCTTGGAATGTGCCATTTGAAATTACCGTAATTATCTCAATTTTACTTATTTGGATTTACACCAATAAAGGTGGTATAAAAACTATAGTTTGGACGGATACGCTACAAACCTTATTTATGATTTTGGCAGTAATACTTTCAATACATTTTATTAATGAAAGCTTGGGTTGGAGTTTTAGCGAGTTTTTAGTTTCCGATGAATTAAAGGCTTACAATAAAGTATTTGTAATGGATAGCTTTTTGGAAAGAGGGCATTTTTTTAAATCATTTTTGGGCGGCATGTTCATTACCATTTGTATGACTGGATTAGACCAAGATATGATGCAAAAAAATCTAACGTGTAAATCTTTAAAAGATGCACAAAAAAATATGGTTTCATTTAGCATTGTTCTTGTTTTTGTCACATTACTTTTCATGCTTTTAGGAGCTCTTCTTTATATCTATGCTAACAAACACAACATAGCCATTCCTTTAATGGACGGGAAGCCAAAAACAGATTTATTATTCCCCGAAATTGCTTTAAACAGTGGATTAGGCATTACACTAGCAGTTACCTTTATGTTGGGCTTGATAGCAGCCGCATATAGTAGCGCCGATAGCGCCTTAACATCACTAACAACCTCTTTTTGCGTTGACTTTTTAAACATTGATAAAAAACCAAAAGAGCATCAAAAAAGTGTTAGGAAAAAAGCTCATATTGGCATGAGTGTTTTATTGATAATTGTAATCATAATATTTAAATATGTACTTAATAGTAATGTAATTGACAGCCTCTTGACGGTTGCTGGATACACTTATGGACCTTTACTTGGTTTATTCGCTTTTGGAATCTTTACAAATTATCAAGTAAAAGATAAATACGTATGGCTTGTTGCTTTATGTTCTGTAGTTCTAATTACAATTATAGGAAGTATTCCTGCCGATAAATTAGGAGGTTATGTATTAGGTTACGAGCTACTACCAATAAATGGTTTATTAACTTTTATTGGGCTAATACTGATTCGTAGAAAGTAGTACCAAAGTACAAGCCTCTTCATAGAAAATATTATTTTCTTTTAAAATTGAAAAGAATTCTGGATTCTCAGTTCCCGGATTAAAAATAACCCGTTCTGGTTTCAAAGAAACTATATAATCATAATATTCTTTTTGGCTATTTGGGTTAAGATATAAAGTGACAGTATGTATTCTTTCAAAAGCTTGTAATTCAATATCAATTTCAATCCCAGAAACAACACCTTTATGTCTTCCAAAAGCAACAGTTTTAATATTGTTTGCAACCAACCGTTGAATAGCATAATTACTATACCTATTAGGTTTAATTGAAGCTCCAAAAACTAAGGTTATTTTATTCATTTGTTAAAGTATTGTTAAGGCTCAATAATTTGGTAACACAACATATTCTAAGACGTCTTATTTATAATTAAAAACTAAGTAAACATCAATCAAATCAAAAAACAATCAAATAAAAATGAAAAACTTATTTTTCATGTGCTTTTTAGCGCTTTCAGTATTAGTAAATGCACATGCTAACCCCGAAAAAAATATTGACAAAAACGGCACAATCTTCGGTGTTGTTTTAGACGCAAATTTAAAACAACCCTTACCCTATGTCAATATTGTTATTAAGAATAATCAAAATGAAATTTTAACTGGTGGTATAACACTAGATGATGGTAGCTTTAAAATAAACAAAGTTGCCGAAGGAGATATAGTAGTTAACATTCAATATATTGGGTATAAAACCTATAGTAAAAATATTACTGTAGGTAAAGGGAACTATAGAGTAAATCTTGGTAATATTCTTTTAGAAGAAGAAAATGAAAGTTTAGAGGCTGTAACTGTTGTTGCAGAAGTATCAACCATACAACAGAAAATTGACAGAAAAATAGTTAACGTTGGCAAAGACCTAGCAAATATGGGAACAGCCACAGATATTATGACAGCAGTTCCATCTGTTAATGTTGACGCTCAAACAGGTGATATTAGCCTGAGAGGGAATCAAAATGTTCGTGTTATGATAGATGGTAAACTATCTAATATTCCAACGGCCCAATTACTAAGGCAATTACCTTCAACATCAATTAAACAAATAGAACTAATAACAAATCCTTCAGCCAAATACAATCCAGAAGGCATGAGTGGGCTTATAAATATTATTCTTCATAAAAATACCAATATTGGTTTTAACGGAGGCTTGAGTACTGGTGTCCAACATCAAAGAGAAGCTAAATTTAATAGCTCGTTGAATATGAATTACCGTAATGGAAAAGTAAATGTATACGGAAGCTACGGCAACAATATTAGAAAAGGCGTTAATTTTGGTGAAATACGCCAAATTGAAAACAACTCTTATCAAGCCATAGACTTACAAGATAATAATAAATCTCATTTATATAAAGTTGGTGTTGATTTTTATTTTAATGATAAAAACACTATTTCGTTTTTCACCAATCAAAACACTTTTGATGGTAAAAATGATGCAACCTCTGAATTTGTTTTTAATGATTTAATAGGAAATGACCAAAAGCAGATTACAAAGTCATATAGTGAAAATAGTTCAGGTCAATATAATTTTAATTATAAACTAGATTTTAACAAAAGTGGTCAGAATATTGAATTGGAGATTGATCATAATGCTTTTGATAATACAGGAGATACCAATAATGGTCAAATTTCAAATAATGTTAGACCAGATTTTATTGAGCTAACTGAAACCGAAAGAAATAGAACTACCATAAACCTTGATTATGCTGACCCTCTAACAGAAAATTCAAAACTAGAATTAGGCTTTCAAGCAAGACTATTTGACACTGAAATTTTTTATGAATCTGATGCCAGAGTAAGAAATGAAAATGGCGAGTACATTCCAACAACTACAGACTACACCTATGAAAGAGACATTTATTCGGCTTATTTGAATTATAGTAAAAAGTTAGACAAATGGACTTATCAAATTGGTCTTAGAGCAGAAAACGTAACCGTTGATGCGAATGCATCTGAAACAGATTTATCATTAAATGAAGAATTAATTATTCCGTTTGAGAATAATTATTTTCAATTGTATCCATCGGTGTTCTTCACCTATAATCATTCTGACAAAAATTCTTATCAAATAAGTTATAGCAGAAGAATTGACAGACCAGGTGTAGGTCAAGTAAATCCTATCCCACAATGGAATACACCGCTGGTAACAAACATAGGTAATCAATCCTTAGAGCCACAATTTACTAATTCACTTGAGTTTAACTACACTAAAAATTTAAAAAAGGGAAGTATAACTGGAGGTGTTTTCTATAGAATTATAGAAGATGAAATAAACAGAGCTGTTAAAGTTGATAGATCTGATTTGCAATCTAACAGATTCCTTTTAACTTATGACAATTTCAGCAACACAACTGCCTATGGCTTAGAACTATCAAGTAATTACCGCCCTACTAAATGGTGGAGTTTAAATGCTAGTTTTGATTTATATTCTCAAACTCAAAAAGGAATTGCAGAAAGAATTGATCCTACATTAACAAATCCAACAGAAAACGACATTGTTGAGGAAGCAGTAAAAGTTGAAAATAATATTTGGAACTTTAGAGTTTTTAATAATTTAAGAGTAAGCAAAAAGTTATCATTTACAGCTTTTGGTATGTATAGAGGAAAGAATACTGGATTAAATTTTGAAATGGACCCAATGTATTTTGTTAACCTAGGTATGAGATATTCTTTCTTAGATAGCAAAGCAACACTTGGTTTAAGTTTTAATGATGTTTTTAACACTCAAAAAATTGCTATTGTAAGTGAAAGACCATATTTACAAACTGCCAACTTTTCTCCAGAATTCAGAACATTCTCTATGAATTTTAATTATAGATTTGGCAATAGTAAATACAGAGCAAAATCCAGAAAACGTCGTAATAATGATGAAAAACAAGTTCAAGGCGGTTTATAATAAATTTAGTAACCTACATAATAGTTGATGGTTAGTGTTAAGTAAGGTTATTAAATAAGAAACCCCAAAGTTTTTGAGCTTTGGGGTTTTGTTATTATAAAAAAATTTAATATCCACACAATAAACACAATATCCTTACGTTAAACGTATGTATACAATCTAGCCAAAACGGAGAATAATTATTTAGAGTTAGTCATCTTACACATTAAATTTCGTAATAAAGATTAGTATATTTTCACCATAAAACTCGGAGCTGTAAGCTTCGAGTTTTTCTTATAATTTGTTAAAAAAAGTTAATTAACAATATGGCGTGCAATAAAATCATGTTTTACACGTCTAATAATTAAGATTCTTCACATTAGTGTTAGTTGGAGTTGATTAATAGCTGAAAAACCCGAAACTCAATGTTTCGGGTTTTTATTTTAAACTAATTTTTATTCCTACCAATTAATTATAACACTTCCCCAAGTAAATCCACTACCAAATGCTGCCAAAACAACATTGTCTCCTTCTTTTATTTTTCCTTCTTCCCAAGCTTCAGTAAGCGCAATTATTACTGATGCTGCTGTAGTATTGCCATATTTTTGAATGTTATTATAAACTTGATCATCTCTTAAACCAAACTTTCTTTGAATAAATTGTGAAATTCTCAAATTAGCTTGATGAGGAATTAACATATCAATATCTTCCTTTTGAAGATTATTAGTCTTCAAACCTTCAACTATGGCCTCGCTAAACCGAACCACGGCATGCTTAAACACAAATGTTCCATTCATATAAGGATAGTAAGACGTATCATCAGGGTCATTGGCTTCCAAAATTTCAGGTACCCAATGCTTAATACTTGGTCCAGCAACAATTAATTCCTCGGCATATTTCCCTTCAGAATGTAAATGAGATGACAAAACACCTTTAGAATTATCTTCCTCTCTTGTCATAACAGCAGCACCCGCACCGTCACCAAAAATTACCGATACATTTCTGCCTCTAGTAGATTTTTCTAGACCTCCGGAATGATATTCAGCACCAATTACCAAAACGTTTTTATACATACCCGTTTTAATAAATTGGTCTGCTACTGCAACTGCATACACAAATCCTGTACATTGGTTTCTTATATCTAAAGCCCCAACTGTTGGCATTTCTAACATGTCTTGAATTTGAACACCGCATCCAGGGAAATAATAATCCGGACTTAATGTTGCAAACACTATAAAATCTATATCATCTTTTGTTAAACCAGCACGTTCAATTGCAATTCTAGCAGCTTTAGCTCCCATAACTGCCGATGTATCTTCAGTTCCTTCTTTAATCCATCGTCTTTCTTTAATTCCTGTTCTCTCTTGTATCCATTCGTCATTGGTATCCATCATTTTAGATAAATCATCATTTGTCACAACATTATCAGGCAAATACTTTCCAAGACCTACTATTCTAGAATTATACATATGATTTCGTTTTAAGTAATACAAATTACAACAACTGGAAATAATTTCCTAATTCATAATAATTGTGTCAGTTTGTCACTTTTTGATACTTGGTATTTTTTTTGTCTAATACAGAATCATAATAATAAATTGATTAAAACAGATATATCATGACAAAAGGAAATATTAATGTTTCGGTAGAGAATATCTTTCCTCTCATTAAAAAATTCTTATACAGCGACCACGAAATCTTTTTACGTGAGTTAATTAGTAATGCAACAGATGCCACATTAAAACTTAAACACCTATCTAACGTTGGTGATGCTAAAGTTGAATATGGTAATCCGCAAATTGAAGTTAAAATTGATAAAGATGCTAAGAAGCTTCATATTATAGATCAAGGTTTAGGTATGACGGCAGAAGAGGTTGAAAAATACATCAATCAAGTAGCATTTTCGGGAGCTGAGGAATTTTTAGACAAATACAAAGACTCTGCTAAAGATGCAGGTATTATTGGGCATTTTGGTCTTGGTTTCTATTCGGCTTTTATGGTTGCTGAAAAAGTAGAAATCATTACAAAGTCTTTTAAAGATGAGCCTGCTGCTCATTGGACTTGTGATGGATCACCTGAATTCACTTTAGAGCCTGCTGAAAAAGTAGATAGAGGTACTGAAATCATACTTCATATTTCTGAAGGTGAAGAAGAATTTCTTGAAGAAGGTAGAATTCGTGAATTATTAACTAAGTACAATAAGTTCATGCCTATTCCAATTAAATTTGGAACTAAGGAAATTAATGACCCAGAGCACGAACCAGAAACTACAACTGATAAAGACGGAAAAGAAACTACTGAGCCACACAGACAGATAACTGTTGATGACATTATCAACAATCCAGATCCAGCTTGGACAAAACAACCGGCTGACTTAAAGGATGAAGATTACACTGGATTCTACAGAGAATTGTATCCAATGCAGTTTGAAGAGCCTTTATTCAACATTCACTTAAATGTAGATTATCCGTTCAATTTAACAGGGATTTTATATTTCCCTAAAATGACGAACGATTTAAACATTCAAAAAGATAAAATTCAACTATATCAAAATCAAGTTTTTGTAACTGATAATGTTGAAGGTATTGTTCCAGAATTCTTAACAATGTTACGTGGTGTGATTGATTCACCAGACATTCCGTTAAACGTATCACGTTCTTATTTACAGGCCGATGGTGCTGTTAAAAAGATTTCGTCTTACATAACTAGAAAAGTAGCCGATAAATTAAAGTCATTATTCAATAATAACCGTGAAGATTTTGAATCTAAATGGAATGATATTAAGGTGGTTATTGAATATGGAATGCTTTCTGAAGAAAAATTCTTTGAAAAAGCAGATGCTTTTGCATTATACCCAGCGGTTGATGGTACGTATTACACTTACGAAGAATTATACAATAAGATTAAAGCAAACCAAACAGATAAAGATGACAAATTAGTTATTCTTTATGCAGCTGACAAAGATGAACAACACAGTTACATAGAAGCTGCTAAAGCTAAAGGTTATGAGGTATTGTTATTAGATTCTCCTATTGTATCACACTTAATTCAAAAGTTAGAAACAACTAAAGAAAATATAACTTTTGCACGTGTTGATGGTGATCATATTGACAACCTTATCAAGAAAGATGAAACCACTATATCTAAGTTAGATGAAGACCAAAAGAAATCTCTAGATGAATTATTGAAAGAAGTAATTCCTTCAGAGAAGTTTATGGTACAGCTTGAAGCTATGGATAGTGAAGCCTCTCCTTTTATCATCACACAACCTGAGTTTATGCGTAGAATGAAAGAAATGCAAGCCACCGGAGGTGGCGGTGGTATGTTTGGTATGGGTAACATGCCAGAAATGTACAACTTGGTAGTTAATACTAATCATGAATTGGTTAGTGAAATTCTTAGTACCAAAACACGTAAAAAACAAGAGCGTTTAATAAACCAAAGTTTAGATTTAGCGCGACTGTCTCAAGGGTTACTAAAGGGAGAAGAGTTAACAAACTTTATTAAACGTAGTTACGATATGATAAAGTAACAACCTCATGCCAACACCGTTGGCATTCTATATATATCCTAAACCGCCTTGTTAAAACAAGGTGGTTTTTTATTGCATAAGGGTATACTCTAATTTATATTTGCTCAAAAAAAAACATGAAACATTTCATTATAATTATTACACTAGTTCTTTTTACATCATGTGCTTCAGATGAAGGTAATGCTCCCAAAGATTTCAGGGCAGAAAACGACAAAGAAATTCAAGATTACATAACTGCAAATAACTTAAATGCGCAAAGTAGCAACTCTGGGTTATATTATGTTATTGATGAACTTGGAACTGGAGTGCAACCCTCCTTCACAAGTGATGTAACAGTTGCGTATAAAGGCTATTTCACAAGCGGAAACGTTTTTGATGAAAGCGATGCCGAAGGAATCTCATTTAATTTACAACAAGTAATAGCAGGTTGGACCGAAGGCATCACCTACTTCAAAGAAGGTGGGAGTGGCATATTACTGATACCTTCTCATTTAGGCTACGGTAGCTTTGGAAGAGGAAGTATTCCAGGTGGCGCGGTATTGGTTTTTGATATTGATTTAATTTCAGTTAATCAATAAAAAAGATTTTCTTTAGTAAAAGCTTGTGAAACGCTTTGTTGATGCAAAGTGCTTTTTTGTTTTAACCGATTAACTAATTTTTAATGTGAACATCGGTTAGAACATAAAATTCTTAAGAATTTTATGTAATTTATAAATGTTAAATCAGCCTTTAAGTGAGCTTAGATAACAACATAAGTAAAGAAATATTTAATGAGCTTTCTTTTTCAAATGAAGAAATTGAAATAATTAATGCTGTATTTTTTAGAGAAACTTTTAAAAAAGGAACTCAATTACTTAAAGCAGGTGATAATGTTGATAGACAATATTACATAATTGATGGTTGTTTAAGGTCTTATCATATAGATACTCAAGGACGAGAATATACTGTACAATTTGGTATTAAAGATTGGTGGATGAGTGATTATACCGCCTTCTTTTCTAACTCAAAAGCTATTATGAATATTGAGGTACTTCAAGACGCAACAGTTTATAGAATCTTGGATGAAGAGAAAGAATATTTATATAACCAAATCCCAAAAATAGAATCCTTTTTCAGAAAAAAATTAGAAAGGGCATTTGCTGCCTTTCAAAGAAGAATTTTATCAGAACTATCTTTAACGGCTAAACAGCGGTATCTTAATTTTATTAACTCCTTTCCAAATATTGAAAAATCTGTAAAAAACTATCACATTGCATCTTATTTAGGTATTACTACAGAAAGCCTGAGTAGAATTAGAAAAGAACTTTCTCATAAGTAAAATTTATTAACATACATCAATTTATTTAATATGTGACCAATATATCTTTGTATCTCTACAAGATTCAAGAATAAATCTTGCAGATTAATAGCTAAGAAAAAAGCGTATGCCCTAACCATACGCTTTTTTTGTTTCAAAAATTTCCTCATTTAATATTTAACTATTCCTACCACAAATAAAATAACTTCCTTATCTATGGTTGTTAAAAAAATGGGTAAATTAGTTTAAGCATTTAAATAAACTATTGGGGTCATGGAATTAAAATCAAATAACCTTAACACATTCAGAATTTTATACTTAATTAAAGGTATACTAACCCTGTTTTTTTCTGTTTTCTTTATTCTATATGGAGCAATGGGTTTCGTATTTAATAATATTATCGAAAGTCAAGATGTCAATAATGAGATTCCTTTTAACTTCGGTTGGATTTTCATAATAGTTGCAGGAATTGGACTTGTAATGTGTGTTGCCCTTGGAATCCTAACCCTTATGGCTGCAAAATATTTAAAGGAAGTTAAAAACTATAACTTCATTTTCGCCATTGCTATAGTTAACTGCCTTACCGGAATTTTGGGTATTCTTCTTGCTGTTTTCTCTCTTATTGAATTGAGTAAACCTGAGGTCAAAGCTTTGTTTAACAAGGAATAACTAAATTTCTAATAAAAACTAGAAATTAAAAAACACCCCTGACATAATTCGTCACAATCGGAAATAACTTTGCATGTAAGTTTAATCAAAAAATCAAAATTAAAATGAAACATGCAATTAACTGGTTTGAAATTCCTGTTACCAATTATGAAAGAGCGAAAGAATTTTACAGCACTGTAATGGATTCTGAAATCACAGATTACCATATGCCTGAGCAAAACATGAAATATGGAATGTTTACTCATGATAGGGATAACAACGGAGTTGGAGGAGGGCTTGTTGAAGCCGAAGGGCAAATACCAACATCAGATGGTCCAACGCTTTATTTAAATGGTGGTGACGACTTAAGTTTACCTTTAGGAAAAGTAGAAACGGCTGGAGGCAAAATTATTATGCCAAAAACTGATATTGGAGAAAATGGATTTATGGCTCAGTTTATCGATACTGAAGGCAATCGTATTGCCCTACATTCTTTTATGTAAAATCAACCAAAAATGAAGAGATAGCGAATTGGTAACCGGTTCGCTATCTTTGTTATTATGTCACAATTATCTAGACTCATATCAATCCTTACCTTGTTGAAGTCAAAACGACTATTAACAGCAAGCGAACTTTCTAAAAAATATGATGTTAGTATCAGAACCATTTATCGTGACATTAGAAAATTGGAAGAAGCAGGTGTTCCTGTAACTACCATTGAAGGAAGAGGTTATAGTTTAATGGATCATTACACTGTTGCTCCAGTTCAATTCACAGAAAAGCAAGCAAATGCTTTAATTACAGCACAACATATAGTAAACCAATCTAAAGACGTATCATTTGTTACCGATTTTAATGAGGCTTTAATAAAAATTAAATCAGTTTTTAAGAGTTCTGTTCAAGAAAAAAGCGAACTTCTAAACGGTAAGATTCATATTTTTAATTGGGAATATGAAGAGTTTTCAAGTGATGCTTTATCTGAAATACAATTGGCCATCACAAATTTTAACTTAGTTGAAATTAACTATCAAAAAGCAGATGACCCAAACATTACTTTTAGAAAAATAGAGCCTTACGCATTCTATTCAACAAACAACAAATGGATTCTTATTGCATGGTGTCATTTACGCAATGATTATAGGGCTTTTAGAATTGACAGAATTCAACATTTTAAAATACTTCACGATACCTTTGAAAATAGAGGATTTAAGCTTCAGGATTATTTTCAGTCTGATCCGTATGATGATAAATAAGTTATCCTGAATAAACTTGCTTGCCTTTATAATTTTTTTAATCTACCTTGTTAGCATAGGATATAAATCATTTAAACAACGCATATCATAAAAATTGATTACCATTATTGAAAGATGGTCTATAGCCAAAACAACATGTAAAACTTATGGGAAGAACTTTAATTTTAGTCGTATTATGTTTTACAACCAACTTAAACGCTCAAAAAAGAGCCATGACTACTGACGATGGTCTAAATATGGTCAGATTAACTGGAGCCTATATTTCACCAGATGGCAACCAAATTATATATGGTAAATCCGAATTGGATTGGGCAAAAAACAAACGTAATACCAAATATTATAGCGTTCGTCCAGATGGGTCAAATGATTATCAATTCCTAGGTAAAGACAGTGGAAGTAATATCCAGTTTTCACCAGACGGAAAATTCATTAGCTTAACCCGTTCTGTTGAAAAAAAACTGCAATTATTTTTACTTCGAACGAATGGTGGTGAAGCCGTTCAATTAAGTAAACACGGTGAAGGCATTAAATCGTATCAGTGGTCACCAGATGGCAAAAAAATCTACTTTTTAGCCAACCGGAAGCTTTCCAAAGAAGTCGAAAAAGCAAAAAAAGATGGCTATGACCATGTAGTTGTTGATGAAGGTCCCAACGGACAACGTGTATCCGAATGGAGTCATCTGTTTGTCATTGATGTAAAGGAAAAAAAGATTCAACCTCTTATTAAGAAAGAGTTACTTATTAGCAATATGAAAGTGAGCCCAGATGGAAAGCATATTGCCTATACTGCACGCACTGAAAATCGCAGAAATCAAGGGTATAAATCAGAAACTTTCTTATACCATTTAGCGGATAGCACTATCACTCGACTCACTAATAATAAAGTACCTGAAGGAGGATTAGCCTGGTCTCCAGACAGTAAACTACTCAGTTTCAAAGCAGTTGATGATAAGAATTGGGAGTTAAAAAATACCAAGATTTGGTCCATAAATGTTTATACAAAAAGTATTAAGATGCTTTCTGGAAAGTTTGAAGGAAATATAAGAAACTATTTCTGGGCCCCCAATGGAAAAAGTATCTTCTTTAGCGGACAACAAGGAGTCAACTCCAATGCTTATCGTTTAGATTTAGTATCAGGAGATTACTCCAATATTAGCCAAGGAATGGGTACTTGGAGAATTCTAGGGATGGATAAAAATCGAAGTAAAATGATTTTAGGTTTCAGTGACTTCGACACACCTTATGACCTTTACTTTTCTACTGTCAATACTTTCCAACCCAAAAAACTTACTAACCTCAATCCCTGGATTGAAAAGGATATCGAACTGTCTAAAATGGAAACCATTCAATGGGAGTCTTCCAATGGATTAGCAATTCAAGGATTGTTATTTCGGCCCACAAATTCTACATCTAAAAAATCTCCTTTCTTACTTCATATCCACGGTGGTCCTGCTGGTGTGTTTTATAATTCGTTTAGTTATCGCTATCACGTTTGGGCAGGTTTGGGCTATGTGCAATTGGCTCCCAATGTTCGAGGAAGTAGTGGTTATACCGATGCTTTCTTGCGAGGCAATATGAAAGATTTAGGAGGAGGAGATTATCACGACCTCATGAGCGGAGTAGACTTTCTTATTAATAAAGGGATAATTGATTCCGGAAAAATGGCAGTAAGAGGTTGGAGTTATGGAGGAATTCTGGGAGGTACAGTAATTAGCAAAACTAATCGCTTCAAAGCTGCATCCTTAGGTGCAATGGTATCGGATTGGCGCTCAGAATACGGAATTGGATTTAACTATGATGTCCGGTTATGGTACATTGGTGGAACCTTTTGGGAGAATCCAGAAGGCTATCGCGAAAAATCTGCATTAACCCATGTTGAAAAAGTAGAAACGCCACTCCTACTGCTCCATGGAGACAAAGATATCACTGATACGGAAGCACAAAGCATGATGTATTTTGCTGCACTGAAAGACCTTGGTAAAACGGTACGATACCTAAAATTCCCACGTGAACCACATGGCTTTAAAGAGCCGCGTCATATTCGCACCAGAGATATCGAGGAGATAAAATGGATTCAAAAGCATACACTTGGAAAAGACTGGAAACCCTGGGAACGCAAAAAGGAGAATAAAGTGAAAGAGCAAGAAGAAAAAGAGAATAATTAACAGACATTTGCTTTGTTAAATAGTTCAACACTCATCAAAGAATTTCAAAATAAGTTATAGTGACATTTCGAACTGAGCCTATTAACCATAAAACAATAAATTGGAAATCAAATCAACAAACATAGCAAAACCAACAACCTTTATCTGGAATGGTAAAGAAGTAACTACAGGTATTTATAAAGTCCCTACAAACGACGCCATTTTTTTAGGAAAGTCTGATGTAAAAGGAGACGAAGTTACCGATAGAAAACATCATGGAGGTGAGTTTAAAGCCTGTTACATTTTTTCTGAAGTGCATTACATTCATTGGAAATTTTTATATCCAGATTTAGATTGGGACTGGGGTATGTTTGGTGAAAACTTAACTGTTTCCGATATGGATGAAACCGAAATATATATTGGAGATATTTACAAGGTTGGAGAAGCATTGGTTCAAGTTACCCAACCGAGAGAACCTTGTTTTAAATTTGGCTATAAATTTGGAAGTCAGGAATTGATTAAACAGTTTATTGACCATGGATTTTCGGGAACATATATCAGAATTTTAGAAGAAGGACATGTAAAACGAGGAGATGTTTTCACACTGGTTGAACGACCTGAAAATAGTTTAACCACCGCACAACTTTTCAACTTACTATTCGCTAAAAACAAAAATCCAAAACTCATTGAATTAGCAATTAACAATGATGCATTACCGCAACGAAAACGAGATAAGTTAAAATCTTTCCTAATTTAACATTGATATACTTTAACCTATCTTTGCCTCAAAATAAAATTTTTGAATGTCATTTAAAGACTTACAATTAAACAAGCCTATTTTAAGGGCAGCAGCAGAAGCAGGTTACGATAACCCTACCTTAGTACAAGAAAAAACCATTCCTCTAATATTAGAGAAAAAAGATGTTGTAGTTTCTGCCCAAACGGGAACAGGTAAAACAGCTGCGTTTGCCTTACCTATTCTTCAGCTATTATTTGACAGACAAGATGCCTCTAAAAAAGGAAAGAAAATAAGAGCATTAATTGTAAGCCCTACAAGAGAGTTAGCAGTTCAAATTCAAGAAAATTTCAACACCTACTCTACTTACACCAACTTAAGAAGTACGGTTGTTTATGGAGGTACTTCTATTGAACCCCAAAAAGATATTCTTAAAAAGGGCGTTGATATTTTAGTGGCAACACCTGGTAGACTGCTAGATTTACATAAACAAGATGTTATAAATCTTGATTATATAGAAACCTTAGTTCTAGACGAGGCAGACTTAATGCTTGATATGGGTTTTATTGATGATGTAAATAAAATTGAACGTCTTTGTCCTAAAGAAAAACAGACATTGTTATTTTCTGCTACTATCCCTCATAAAGTTGAGCATCTAGCAAAAACTATTTTAAAGCAACCCGAACGTATTGAGGTTGCTCAAAATGCATCTACATCAAAAAATGTAAGTCAATTGCTATATTATGTTCCTAAGAGGAATAAAATTGAGTTGTGCTTGCATCTATTACGAAATACTATCAAAGGAAATATCATAATTTTCAGACGAACTAAATTTGGTGTTGACAAACTTGAAAAAACGCTTTTCAAAAACGGATATAAGGCTGATAGCATTCACGGAGACAAAAGTCAAACTGCTAGACAAGAGGCTTTGAATAGATTTAAAAAAGGGGAGGTAAATATTTTAATTGCTACCGATGTGGCTGCACGAGGTATTGACATTAGTGATTTAGATGCTGTAGTTAATTTTGATCTACCCAATATACCTGAAACCTATGTGCACAGAATAGGAAGAACCGCCAGAGCGGGAAAAATAGGTAAGGCGTACTCACTTTGTTCCGCCGATGAAAAGAATTATATAAAAACCATTCAGCAACTTATCCAATTACAGCTTGATATTGTTGAAGATCACCCTTATCCATTAGACCCTAAAGTGAAACCAATCATTCATAAGTCGAAAAAAACAGGTAGTAAGCATAAAAAAGGACGTAAAAGTGTTGCTTCTAAGAAGAAGAAAAAACGCTGGTATTAATTATGACGGAAGCCGAAAACATAGCAAAAAAGCTTAATATGCAACCACACCCAGAAGGTGGTTATTATAAAGAAACTTATAGAAGTGAAGGCTTTATAAGTGAAGCTAGTTTAGATGATGACATTTCAGGAAGTCGCAATTATTCAACAGGAATCTACTTTATGTTAACTTCAGATACTTTTTCAGCATTCCACAGAATTAAACAAGATGAAATGTGGCATTTTTACAAAGGTGCTCCTTTAAAACTTCATATCATTTCAAAAAGTGGTGATTATTCTAATGTAATAATTGGTAATGATATTGAAAAAGGAGAAACACCTCAATTTACTGTAAAATCAAGAGATTGGTTTGCTTCAGAAGTCATAGGTAAAAACAACTATTCCTTAGTAGGATGTACCGTTTCGCCTGGATTCGATTTTAGAGATTTTGAACTTCCAGAGAGAGACTTTTTAATTTCAAAATTCCCTCAGCATTCAGAAATCATTACAAAACTTACAAGAATTTAATTTTACTCAAATCTTTTATTAAAATGGTATTTCAAATATGGTATTTGAATACTAAACATTAAGCCGAAGAGCAACATTGCATAGACAAATAATTTAGGCATTTTAAAATTAGACAAAGCACTTATAATTTTGTTATCGTATAATACACTAAAATCAATTGTGCCTAACCAAGAAGGAGAAGTGCCTCCATCATACATAACAAATACGACCAAAGCAACAGAGATTACAAAAATAAGTGTCCAACCCCATTTAGAAATTAAAGGTTTGTAAGTAATACTGGTTGTGTTTAAACCAGAAATCTGATTCATAACTGATACTGTAAAATCTACCGAAGGTGTTTCAAGTGAAGATTCCTTTATAACTTTATTAGTTAAATCATCCAAATATTTGTCTGTCTCATTATTCATAATTCTCAATTATTTCTGGTTCTAACTGATTCTGCAAAATTTTTGCTAACCTTTTTCGACTTCTAAATAGTTTTACTTTTACATTGTTAGGGGTCAATCCCATTGCAACAGAAATTTCCTCTAAAGTTTGTTCTTCAAAATAATATAAAGTTAATAAAAAACTGTCATCTGCCGATAACAAACTTATACACTTTTGAATAGCTAGTTGCTTCTCTTTATTTTCTATGATATCCAAAGCATTACCCAGTGTTTTTATGTGTTGCTCTGTGTACTCATCTATAGCCACATTGTTTATATACTTTTTGTTTTTCTTTAACCTATCTAAACTTGTATTATAAGCTATTCTATAGACCCATGTTGAAAATTTAGAATCGCCTTTAAACTTATTCAACGACTTATACATTTTAATAAAAGTATCTTGTGCTACCTCCTCTGCTTCTTCTCTATTCTTCAACATTCGCAAAGTCAAAGTAAATACCATATTCTTGTACCTATTCACCAAAGAGGTAAAAGCATTAGCATCTCCATCTAGTACAAGATTGATATAATGTTGATCGTTAGTGGTCATTTTGTTAGTAAGACGACACTAAAGTAGTTTAGGTTACATGATGAAAAAAATATTTAAAAAAGTGTAACCTAATTTAAAGAGCCATCGTCATAAGGTATGAACACATTAAAAATAATCAATTAAAAGCAAACAATTATGGAAGCAGTTATAGTATTTATAATCTTCGGAACAATATTCGGAATGGTGTATTTATATTTCTCAACAAGAAATAAAGAGCGTTTAGCTCTAATAGAAAAAGGTGCAGATGCAAGTATTTTTGTAAAAGGAAAAACACAAGCTGCTCCAATTTGGAAAATTTTAATTCTAAATGTTGCCCTATTATTAATAGGAGTTGGTGCTGGAATTTTTATTTCAGGCTTACTAATTATGGCTGGAATAGATGAAGATTTTGCTCAACCAGGAGCTATATTAATGACTGCTGGTATTGCTCTGTTTATTGGTTTCAACTTGACCAAAAACTTAGATAAAGAATAGCTGACTTAATCAATCAAAAAGCGCAGAAACCTGCTTTCTTTTTAGGAAGCAGGCTTTTTATTCTATAGGGAAATCAAAATAAGTATTAGGAAAGGGTTCATTTTTCAATGTAAAATGCCACCATTCTTTAGGGTAGTTTTTAAACCCGTATTTAGCCATAACTTCTTGTAATAGTAGCCTATTCGCTTTTTGTTTTACAGTAATCCCATCAAAATTCACCCAAG
This sequence comes from Seonamhaeicola maritimus, assembly GCF_008056315.1. Lineage (GTDB taxonomy): Bacteria > Bacteroidota > Bacteroidia > Flavobacteriales > Flavobacteriaceae > Seonamhaeicola > Seonamhaeicola maritimus. Next base: position 74,448 of record NZ_VRKQ01000016.1, read on the forward strand.
ATTCTACACCAAAAAAATCATAGACACTTCCCATATCAATAGCTTTACCAGTATTAGCATCAATAATTGTGAGGTCAACCGTACTGCCTTTGCTATGTCCAGATCTTGCTGCTATATATTCCTCTTTTAATAGATTTAACTTGTCAACATCAGGATAAAAAGTCGATTTATTAATAGTATCATCTAAATCTTTAGCCCAACTTATAAAATGATTCACAGCTCTTTGTGGTCTGTAACCATCATAAACTTTTAAGCAAAGATTCTGGTTTTGCAAATCTTCATGTACAAGTTTTAAAGCACCAGCAGTCTCCTTTGTTAAAATTAATTTATTAGAATTATATCCATCTATCCTCTTCCCAACAAAATTGTTTTTTGTAAAATATCTTAATTCAATTTCTAAATCTGGAATCACATCACTTACATGGACAAACCCCTCAGGTAATTGTCCAAAGCAACATGCACTACAAAAAATTAAAAGATATTTAATTAATATTTTCAGCATGAAGCTAATTTAGATAAAAAATTGTGAAAATATTGAGCACAAAAAAACCGAGTTCCCTCAAACTCGGTCTTTCCTTAATTTGCTTTTTTATTACGAAGTTAGATTTGGGGTTTCCACATCAACAACATAATGCAAATATTAATTAATTAATCCATTGAACTAAAAAGTATGTTATTTAGTACACTTCAAAAGTAAAATATAAATTGGAATTAAACGATAAAAAACATTATTAATCGATGAAATACATTTAATTTTAACATTTATAGATGAAAAGCACGTAAATATCGATAAAATGAAACTCAAAGCAACGTCTACTTACTCCAAAAAACCACTAAAATTTAGAAATTGTCCAAAAGCTAGTAAAACTGCACAAACTAAAGGTTTCCCTTAAAATGAATACTATTGCTTGCTTACAAACCCAATAACCACACTTCATAACCTACATGATATCAATTAATTAAACATTTCAAAGTAAATATTAACATCTTATCGTAATTTAGTAAAGAGTTCATAGCATAAGTTTTATATTACACTCAGTTTTAACCAAATCGTGTAATAATGAAACTATTCTACCTACTAGTTTTCGCACTTTTGTTGCAATCTACTTCGCTATTTTCACAAGAATTTATTATTGGTGTTAATGGAGGTTTAAATAATAATGCCATTGGTGACATTAATTCTAGAGGAGGCTCTATTGCAGCAGGACAACCAGACGAAGTTTTTAGTCCAAATAAAGAAATAGGTTATCAATTAGGAGGCTATTTTATGGCTGAATTTGGTAAATTCTTTATAAGACCAGAATTAAATTATGTTTCTTTGAAGAATAATTATGATTGGCCAACAAAGCAAGCAAAATGGAAATCTTCAAAAATTGAGTTTCCTATTTTACTTGGTGTTGAAATTTTTGACCCTGTCTCAATTTATGCTGGTCCAAGTTTTAACTTCCATGACGAAACTATATTAGACGGTGTTCAAGTGACATCATTTAGTGATGGTGGACCAGATTTAGAAGACAAAACTATTAGTCTTAATTTCGGAATAATGATGAGATACAATAGGTTCGGAATTGATTTAAGATACGAAATGGCCAACAAGGAAACAGAAGAAGAACTTTTAGATATTAATAGGTCTGCCTACGGTGTTAATTTAGCTGACCTAAGATCCTATAAACCAAATATGTTAAGACTTAGTGTGTCTATTGACATTTTTAGAACAGATGGCACCAGTCTAGCCGATTTGTTTAAAAGTGATAAAAATTGTGGTTGTCCCTATTAAAAATACTTGACAATAAAAAAAAGCATCTGAAAAGATGCTTTTTTTACTAACTAACCAACCAAAAATATGAATTACAATTACTAAGTTTAAAGTAACCACTCAATAAACTTTATAATAATTGAATGCTACTTTCTATTGAACAATCATCGTGCCAAACTTTAAAACCATCTACTTTTATTTTATTTATCTTGCATCTTTTACATATTAATTCTATTTAAATGGAGAACCAACCCTTATTTACCGATGACACTATAGTTTTTGGACTTTTAATGCTCACTTTAGGTTTTGTTTTTTATACATCCTCAAGTCAAAATTCATTTTGGAAAAAATTCTATAAATACATTCCGGCTCTGTTAATGGCTTATATGCTTCCTGGTGCATTAACAACTTTTGGTATTATAGCTCCTGAATGGACTTCAATAAATCCCTCTGGAGAAATTGTTGAGCATAAGTCTCAAGCCTATTATATAGCTAGTCGGTTTATGTTGCCTGCAGCATTGGTTTTAATGACTTTAAGTATAGATTTAAAAGCCATTTATAACCTAGGTTCAAAAGCTTTAATAATGTTTTTAACTGGTACCGTAGGTGTAATAATTGGAGGCCCAATTGCTATTTTGTTAATATCTATGGTTTCTCCTGAGACCGTTGGAGGAGCTGGTCCTGATGCTGTATGGAGAGGGTTAGCAACTTTAGCTGGAAGTTGGATTGGTGGTGGAGCTAATCAGGCAGCAATGCTTGAAATATATAAATTTAATACTGATAACTACGCAGGCATGGTTATAGTAGATATAGTTGTTGCAAATATTTGGATGGCTATATTATTACTAGGTATTGGTAAATCTGAAAAAATAGATAAGTGGTTAAAGGCTGATACCTCGGCAATTGAAGCTTTAAAGGAAAAGGTATCCTCATATGCCGCAAAAATATCTAGAAACCCAACATTAAGCGACCTGATGATTATTCTAGGCATAGCTTTTACCGTTGTTGGTATTGCCCACTTTGGAGCAAATAATATTTCGGCCTTTTTAAAGTCCAATTTCGATGCTGTTAGAGATACATCCTCCGCCATGTCTTCATTCGGGTCTCAATTCTTCTGGATGATTACCATTGCAACAATGTTAGGTATATTATTATCCTTCACAAAACTCAGAAAGTATGAAGGGGCTGGAGCTAGTAAAATAGGTAGCGTTTTCATATATATTCTTGTAGCTAGTATAGGTATGAAAATGGATCTTACTAAAATTGTTGAAAACCCAGGTTTAATATTTGTTGGGTTAGTTTGGATGGCAATTCATGTTGGACTCCTATTTCTAGTAGCAAAAATTATAAAAGCACCATATTTTTTCTTAGCAGTTGGTAGTAAAGCAAATATTGGTGGAGCAGCTTCAGCTCCAGTAGTTGCAGCTGCTTTTCATCCATCATTGGCCACTGTAGGAGTTCTTTTGGCAGTTTTTGGATATGTTGTAGGAACGTATGGTGCAATGCTTTGTGCTGAGTTAATGAAAATTGCTGCTGGAGGTTAGTATTTCTTTAATAATTATAAGATATTTGCCCTCAAATAAAATTTTACATGAAAAAAATTGCACTTCTATTTATAGCATTATTTATCATTGCCTGTGGCGAAGAAAAGCACGATTTAGTTGTTAAAACACACATCAAAGGATTAAAAAAAGGAACCGTATATTTAAAAAAGGTTATTGATACATCTTTGGTTACTGTAGATTCTATGGTTGTTAATGGGAATCCGCAATTTGAATTATATAGTGATTTAGAATCACCTGAAGTTTTCTTTTTATATCTAGACAAGAATAGTAGTGAAGAAGATAGAATTACTTTCTTTGCCGATAAAGGCATTACAGAAATAAATACTACTCTTAAAAGGTTTGTTTTTGATGCTGAGATTAACGGAAGTGAACAGCAAAAGACTTTAGAAGAATACAGAACGGTTATATCAAAATTAAATACAAGAAATTTAGAAATAATAAAAGAAAATTTTGAAGCACAAAAAGATAGAGATACAGCAAAATTAAGTGCTCTTGAAAAAGAACGTGAAGGTGCATTAAGACGAAAATATTTGTTTACGGTAAATTTTGCACTTAATAATAAAGATAGCGAAGTAGCTCCTTATTTGGCACTTACCGAAGTCTACAATGCTAAAGTTAATTTACTGGATACAATTAACAATTCTCTTACACCAAAGGTAAAGGAATCTAAATACGGAAAACAACTAAATAATTTTATTAAAGAAATAAAAGAAAAGGAATAAGCTAAATATTCCTCTTTTAAGATATCCAAAAAGCCTTTCATATCTGAAAGGCTTTTTTTGTTTTGAGCCGATGGAGGGACTCGAACCCACGACCTGCTGATTACAAATCAGCTGCTCTAGCCAGCTGAGCTACATCGGCGTTTTTAACGGGTGCAAATATAACAGCAAAATTATAATTTGCAAGTACTCCGATAAAAAAATTATCCTAGTTTGTTAATTTTTTCAATGAGCTTTTTTCCTCTGTCTTCTAACTCTGCACTAATTACCCTAAAATGAGCCTTAGGATCTTCAACTTTTCTGTTGTTTACCTTAGCAATTAACTCATCAAAAGTTTCTATAGCCTCATCAACAATAGCTTCACTCTTTTTAGTGTCTTTATCTGTATTTTCTAATTCCCAATCGCACACTGCTCCTATTATGTCTCCTAAAACATAATTAATATCTTTTTTAAGGTCTCTAACGCTTGCCATTTTAAATGTTTTTTAATTTAATTAAATATAGGTAAATAATTCTATTATAATCTTAGTTTCCTGAATAGCTTACAAAATTCCTTGGAGTTTCATAAAGTGTTATTTCAAGGTCTAAATGTGATTCTATTCTAGGTCTTATTTTATTGTAAATAACTACTGAAATGTTTTCGGCTGTAGGATTTAATTCCTGAAAATCTGGTACTTCTACATTAAGGTTTTTATGATCGAAAGCATCTTCAACCTCTTCTTTCATAATCTGCTTTAAAGTTTTAATATCAATTACATACCCAGTTTCTTGATCAATTTCCCCAGTTACACTAACTATCAACTCATAGTTATGCCCATGGAAATTAGGATTGTTACATTTATCAAATATTAATTGATTCTTTTCATCGCTCCAATCTTTTCTGAACAATCTGTGGGCTGCATTAAAATGACCTTTTCTACTAACTGTTACTCTCATTTGCAGATATATTTAAATGTTCGTAGAATTTCTCAAAAATCACCTTAAACCATTCGGTATATAAATGAGGGTTTAGACTAATATCAACTTTAACCGCTTCTATTGGCATCCATTTCCAACTAGCAACTTCTTCTTTATTAATAATGGGTTCATCTTCATATTCGCCCAATAATACATGATCCAGCTCATGTTCGGTTAAGCCATTATCAAAAGGCGCTTTATAAATAAAAGAAATCGACTCCTCAAGATTAGTAACAAACCCCATTTCTTCTTGTAAACGTCTTCTACCAGCTTCAATATTAGTTTCACCATCACGCTGATGACTACAGCATGTATTCGTCCAAAGTCCAGGTGAATGATATTTATCTAAAGCTCTTTGTTGCAACATCAGCTCATTCTTCTTATTAAAAATTAAAACAGAAAACGCCCTGTGTAAAACTGCTTTTTCATGTGCTTCCATCTTAGGCATTAACCCAATTTGCACATCATTTTCATCTACAAGAATAACTTTTTCCTCTTCCATAGAAACAAAAATACCAGTTTCGTATCAATAATTACAATCTAATATAGAAAAACTAAAATTGGTAATTATGAAATCGTAAATTATAGAGTATCTTTGCAGCCATTCAAGAATATCAACATGAGTTTTTTAAAAGAAATTGAACGCAGACGTACCTTTGGAATCATCTCTCATCCAGATGCAGGTAAAACTACTTTAACTGAAAAGTTATTACTATTTGGGGGTGCTATTCAAGAGGCTGGAGCCGTAAAAAGTAATAAGATAAAAAAGGGTGCTACCAGTGATTTTATGGAAATTGAGCGTCAACGTGGTATTTCGGTCGCAACTTCTGTTTTGGCGTTTGAATACAACAACATAAAAATCAATATTCTTGATACACCTGGTCATAAAGATTTTGCTGAAGACACCTTTAGAACACTTACTGCTGTTGATAGCGTTATTGTAGTTATTGACGTAGCGAAGGGTGTTGAGGAACAAACTGAAAAATTAGTTGAAGTTTGTAGAATGCGAAACATCCCAATGATAGTGTTCATTAACAAAATGGATAGAGAAGGAAAAGATGCCTTTGATTTATTAGATGAAGTTGAGCAGAAATTAGGCTTGAAAGTGACACCTTTAAGTTTCCCAATAGGTATGGGATACGAGTTTAAAGGCATATATAATATTTGGGAAAAGAACATTAATCTATTTAGTGGAGATAGCAGAAAAGATATTGAAGAAACCATTGAAATATCAAACTTAGCTTCATCTGAATTGGACGAATTAGTAGGGGCAGATGCCGCAAATACTCTAAGGGAAGAAATTGAATTGGTTGAAGGGATTTATCCAGAATTCGATAAAGAGGCATATCAAAACGGTGATTTACAACCTGTATTCTTCGGTTCCGCTTTAAACAACTTTGGAGTTAGGGAATTGTTGGATTGCTTTGTTGAAATTGCTCCTACACCTAGACCAAAACAAAGTGATACCCGTTTAGTTGAACCTAATGAAAAGAAATTTACAGGGTTTGTTTTTAAAATTCATGCAAACATGGACCCTAATCATAGAAACCGATTAGCGTTTGTAAAAATAGTTTCTGGTGAATTTAAAAGAAATACACCTTACCTACATGTAAAACATAATAAGAAATTAAAGTTTTCAAGTCCTAACGCATTTTTTGCTGAAAAGAAAGAAATTGTAGATATATCTTATCCAGGAGATATAGTGGGATTACAAGACACAGGTAACTTTAAAATTGGAGATACGCTTACCGAAGGTGAAGTACTAAACTATAAAGGTGTTCCCAGTTTTTCTCCAGAACATTTTAGATATATTAATAATGCAGATCCATTAAAATCTAAACAATTAGCAAAAGGGATTGATCAATTAATGGATGAAGGTGTTGCACAATTATTCACATTAGAACTTAATGGTAGAAAAATTATAGGAACAGTTGGGGCATTACAATATGAGGTAATTCAATACCGTTTAGAGCATGAATATGGTGCTAAATGTACCTATGAAAACTTAAACGTTTCTAAAGCTTGCTGGGTAGAACCAGAGGATTCTAAAAATGCTGAGTTTAAAGAATTTTGTCAAGTTAAGCAAAGGTTCTTGGCAAAAGATAAAAAGGGACAACTAGTTTTCCTAGCTGATTCGTTGTTTTCATTACAAATGACACAGCAAAAATACCCAAGTATTAAATTCCATTTCACATCGGAATTTGATTAAATAAAGTGTGTATTTCATCGAAAAAAGTTGAAATATTTTGTTTTTTGTCGATGTTTTAATACATTTAGTCGATATAATCAATTAAGTGAACATAAATTTTAATAGATTTTATTTAGAAAATTAACCCCAAATTAATATTCTACCTTATGGAAATTAAAGCCAACGAATTTAGTAATGATGACATTACTGTAACTTACGACCCCTGTCAATGTGTTTTGTCAGGAACTTGTGCCAAAGAGCTTTCTGATGTATTCAGTAATTCAATTATTCCTTGGGTAAATTTAGATAATACTGAAACAAAAAAAGTTATTGAACAAATAAAGAGATGTCCTTCTGGTGCATTAAAATATTATAAGAATAGCAAAAAACAAGCCTCATAAAAAAAGCCTTGAAATTTTTAATTTCAAGGCTTTTTTTATGATTATACAGTATACACAACTAAGCTTGACCTGTTGGCCCAAAGTTTAAAGGTATAGGAGGTTGCTCGTAATCTTTAATTTCACCATGGGCATTTTCAAATTTATTCACATTATCAGCTAAAGCCTTAAGTAACCTTTTAGCATGTTGCGGTGTTAATATAATCCTAGATTTCACCTTATTCTTAGGAACCCCTGGCATTATGTTTACAAAATCAACTACAAATTCAGACACTGAGTGATTAATAATAGCTAAGTTAGAATATGTTCCTTCTGCTACTTTCTCATCTAACTCTATATTTATTTGACCTTGTTTTGGTTTATCGTTTTGATCTGCCATAATAATTTTAATATTTTAAATTAAAAAGCCTTCAAGTAAATACACATGAAGGCTTTTGTTTTTATAGATTCCCGCCTTACTCATCGATACTTACCTTCATAATAAGGTATTCGTGAATCTTCGATTTCGCGGGAATTACAATAATTAGTTATAATTCAACTCTTGCTTTACTTGCATCATTTCGTCAAACTCCTCTTTAGAACCTACAATAATATCAGTATAATTTCTCATACCTGTACCTGCTGGAATTCTGTGTCCAACAATAACATTTTCTTTAAGTCCTTCTAAAGTATCTACTTTACCTGCTACAGCTGCTTCGTTAAGAACCTTAGTAGTTTCCTGGAACGACGCCGCAGAGATAAATGATTTAGTTTGAAGCGATGCTCTAGTAATACCTTGTAATATTGGCGTAGCAGTTGCTGGTTTAGCATCTCTTGCCTCAACAAGTTTCTTATCCTCTCTTCTTAATATCGAGTTCTCATCTCTTAATTCGCGAGGTGTAATAATTTGACCTGCTTTAAGATTTTCAGAATCTCCAGCTTCTTCAATTACTTTCATTCCGAAGATATCATCATTTTCTTTAATGAAATCCGCTTTATGTACTAATTGATCTTCTAAGAAAATAGTATCACCAGAATCAATGATTCTTACCTTACGCATCATCTGTCTAACAACAACCTCGAAGTGTTTATCATTAATCTTCACACCTTGTAAACGATATACTTCTTGTACTTCGTTCACTAAGTATTGTTGTACAGCTGAAGGGCCTTTAATATTCAAGATATCATTTGGTGTAATAGAACCATCAGATAAAGGCATACCTGCTTTTACATAATCATTTTCTTGAACAAGAATTTGATTAGATAATTTCACTAAGTATTTCTTAATTTCTCCTAATTTAGATTCTACAATAATCTCACGGTTACCACGTTTGATTTTTCCGAAAGAAACCACACCATCAATCTCACTTACAACAGCAGGATTAGAAGGGTTACGAGCTTCGAATAACTCAGTTACACGAGGAAGACCACCAGTAATATCACCAGCTTTAGCTGATTTACGAGGAATCTTAACTAAAATCTTACCTACATTAATCTTGTCTCCGTCATCAATCATTAAGTGAGCTCCAACTGGTAAGTTGTAAGAACGTATAGTTTCACCTTTTCCATCTTCAATATGAAGTGTTGGGATAAGCTTTTTGTTTCTAGACTCAGAAATCACTTTCTCTTGGAAACCAGTTTGCTCATCAATCTCAACTTGGTAAGTAACACCTTGCTCAATATTTTCATATCTAACTTTTCCGGCAAATTCTGAAATAATTACACCGTTATAAGGATCCCAAGTACAAACTACATCTCCTTTTGATAATTTCTGTCCATCTTTTACAAAAATGTTAGAACCATAAGGAATATTGTTAGTACTTAATGTAATACCTGTTTTCTTATCTACTAATTTAAGTTCAGAAGTTCGAGAGATTACGATATCAACTTCGTTTCCTTCGTTATCTTCTCCTTTAACTGTTTTTAAATCTTCAATTTCAGCTACACCATCAAACTTAACAGCCAATTTGTTATCCTCAGAAATGTTACCTGCAATACCACCTACGTGGAATGTACGTAATGTTAACTGTGTACCAGGTTCTCCAATTGACTGAGCTGCAACAACTCCAACTGCTTCACCTCTTTGAACCATTTTACCTGTTGCTAAGTTTCGTCCGTAACATTTAGAACAAATACCTTTTAACGCTTCACAAGTTAATGCAGAACGTACTTCTAAAGTTTCAATTGGTGAATCTTGAATAGCTTTAGCAATTTCATCTTCTATTAACTGACCAGAAGAAACTAACAACTCATCTGTTAACGGATCATGAACATCATTTAATGATACACGACCAACGATTCTTTCTTCTAAAGTTTCAACAACTTCATCATTCTTCTTTAATGGTGCTACTTCAACTCCCCTTAATGTGCCACAATCTTCTGTGTTAATGATAACATCTTGAGAAACATCTACTAAACGACGTGTTAAGTAACCAGCATCAGCCGTTTTAAGAGCCGTATCCGCAAGACCTTTACGAGCACCGTGAGTAGAAATAAAGTATTCTAAAATTGAAAGCCCTTCTTTAAAGTTAGAAAGAATTGGATTTTCAATAATTTCACCACCACCCGCGTTAGATTTTTTAGGTTTTGCCATTAAACCACGCATTCCGGTAAGCTGACGAATCTGTTCTTTAGATCCACGAGCTCCAGAATCAAGCATCATAAATACCGAGTTAAATCCTTGCTGATCTTCTCTAATACGTTTCATTGACAATTCTGTCAATTCAGCATTTGTAGAAGTCCAAATATCAATAACTTGGTTATAACGTTCGTTGTTGGTAATAAGTCCCATATTATAGTTCCCCATAATACCATCAACTAAACCATTTGCACTATCAATCATTCCTTGCTTTTCTGGTGGAATAATAATATCACCTAAACTGAATGATAAGCCTCCTTTAAATGCAAAATTAAATCCTAAAGTTCTAATCGCATCTAAGAAATCTGCTGTTTCCGGAACAGAAGTTACTTTCAGAATATCTCCAATAATATCTCTTAAAGACTTTTTAGTCAATACCTGATTGATATATCCTGCGGCTTGAGGTACATGTTGGTTAAATAAAACTCTACCAACTGTAGTTTCAACAATCATTCTATCAAGTTTTCCTTCGTCATTAAGATCGATAGTTCTAACCTTGATACCAGCATTTAAATCAACTCTTTTCTCATTGAAGGCAATAACAACCTCTTCTGGAGAATAGAATGTTAATCCTTCACCTTTAATAGGAAGTTCTGGGGTAGATTTACGCTCCTTCGTCATATAATATAGACCAAGTACCATATCCTGAGAAGGTACCGTTACAGGAGATCCATTTGCAGGGTTTAAGATATTATGAGATGCCAACATTAATAATTGACATTCTAAAATAGCCTCTGGCCCTAACGGTAAATGTACTGCCATCTGGTCACCATCAAAATCCGCATTAAATGCTGTACACACTAATGGGTGTAATTGGATAGCTTTCCCCTCAATTAATTTTGGTTGGAATGCTTGAATACCCAAACGGTGTAATGTAGGAGCACGGTTTAGTAATACCGGATGTCCTTTAAGAACATTCTCTAAGATATCCCAAACTACAGGCTCTCTTTTATCTATAATTTTCTTCGCAGATTTTACAGTTTTTACAATACCTCTTTCAATTAATTTTCTAATTACAAAAGGTTTGTAAAGTTCTGCAGCCATATTTTTTGGCAACCCACATTCGTATAATTTTAATTCTGGACCAACAACAATTACAGAACGAGCAGAATAATCAACACGTTTACCAAGTAAGTTTTGACGGAAACGTCCTTGCTTACCTTTTAAAGAATCTGATAATGATTTTAATGGTCTGTTAGAATCTGTTTTTACTGCTGAAGATTTACGTGTGTTATCAAATAATGAATCTACAGATTCTTGTAACATACGTTTCTCATTACGTAAAATAACTTCAGGTGCTTTAATTTCAACTAAACGCTTTAAACGATTGTTTCTGATGATTACTCTTCGGTATAAATCATTTAAATCTGACGTTGCAAAACGACCACCATCTAATGGCACTAACGGTCGTAATTCTGGTGGAATTACAGGTACAACCTTCATAATCATCCATTCAGGACGGTTCTCACGGTTGTTGTTAGATTCACGTAAAGCCTCTACTACTTGTAAACGTTTTAAAGCTTCTGTTTTACGTTGTTTAGACGTTTCAGTATTAGCTTTATGACGTAACTCATATGATAAAGATTCTAAATCAATTCTAGCTAAAAGCTCAATTAAACATTCAGCACCCATTTTAGCAATGAACTTTTCTGGGTCTGAATCATCTAAATATTGATTTTCTTGAGGAAGAGCTTCAAGAATATTTAAGTATTCTTCTTCTGTTAAGAAATCCATTTTTTGTAATGGTTCCCCCTCTTCATTTTTAGCATTACCTGGTTGAATTACTACATAGCGTTCGTAGTAAATAATCATATCTAATTTCTTAGATGGTAACCCTAATAAATAACCTATTTTGTTTGGTAAAGAACGGAAGTACCAAATATGAGCAACAGGAACCACTAAGTTAATGTGCCCTACTCTATCTCTACGTACTTTTTTCTCAGTAACTTCAACACCACAACGGTCACAAACAATTCCTTTATAACGAATTCTCTTGTATTTACCACAAGCACATTCATAATCCTTTACAGGACCAAAAATACGCTCACAAAACAAACCATCTCTTTCTGGTTTGTGAGTACGATAATTGATAGTTTCTGGTTTTAAAACTTCACCTCTAGACTCTGCTAAAATAGACTCTGGTGATGCTAAACCAATTGAGATTTTATTAAACCTCTTTACTGTATTCTTATCTTGTTTTCTTGCCATAATATATGGATGAAATGATTTTTTAATTTACTACTCTTCTAATCTAATGTCTAGTCCTAAACCTTTTAATTCATGCATTAATACATTGAATGATTCAGGTAATCCTGGATCTGGCATTGGTTCACCTTTAACTATACTTTCGTAAGTCTTAGCTCTACCAATAACGTCATCAGATTTAACAGTTAAAATCTCACGTAAAGTACTTGATGCTCCATAAGCTTCAAGTGCCCAAACTTCCATCTCACCAAAACGCTGACCACCAAATTGTGCTTTACCACCTAAAGGTTGTTGAGTAATTAATGAGTAAGGTCCAATAGAACGTGCGTGCATTTTATCATCAACCATGTGACCTAGTTTCAGCATGTAAATCACGCCTACTGTAGCCGCTTGATCAAAACGTTCACCAGTTCCACCGTCATATAAATAGGTATGTCCGTATCTTGGAATTCCAGCTTCATCAGTCAATGCATTAATCTCGTCTATAGTAGCACCATCAAAAATTGGTGTAGCATAAGTTCTGCCTAAATTCTGACCTGCCCAACCAAGTACAGTTTCATATATTTGACCAATGTTCATACGAGAAGGTACACCAAGTGGATTCAATACAATATCAACAGGTGTTCCATCTTCTAAGAATGGCATATCTTCTTGACGAACGATACGAGCAACAATACCTTTGTTACCGTGACGACCCGCCATCTTATCACCAACTTTAAGTTTACGTTTCTTAGCAATATAAACTTTAGCTAGTTTGATAATTCCCGCTGGTAACTCATCACCTACAGAAATTGTAAACTTCTCACGTCTTAAAGAACCTTGTAAATCGTTTTCTTTAATTTTATAGTTGTGAATTAAGTCTGCTACTAAATGGTTTGTATGATCATCAGTAGTCCATTTTCCAGACACTAAATGTGCATAATCATCAACAGCATTTAACATTTTAAGAGTGAATTTTTTCCCTTTTGGTAAAACTTCCTCTCCTAAATCATTAAAAATACCTTGGGCTGTTTTACCATTAACAATAGTGAAAAGTTTTTCGATTAAAACATCTTTTAAATCATCAAACTTTCTATCGTATTGAGCTTCTAATGCTAAGATATCATCTTTATCTTGAGCTCTCTTACGTTTGTCTTTAACGGCCCTTGCAAATAATTTCTTTTCAATTACAACTCCGTTTAATGAAGGCGACGCTTTTAAAGAAGCATCTTTTACATCACCAGCTTTATCACCAAAGATAGCACGTAATAATTTTTCTTCAGGAGTAGGGTCAGATTCACCTTTAGGGGTAATCTTACCAATTAAAATATCACCAGGCTTCACTTCAGCACCAACGCGAATCATTCCATGCTCATCAAGATCTTTTGTAGCTTCTTCAGAAACATTAGGAATATCATTTGTCAATTCTTCATTACCTAACTTAGTATCTCTAACTTCTAAAGAATACTCATCTATATGAATTGAAGTAAAGATATCTTCACGAACAACTTTTTCAGAAATTACTATTGCATCCTCAAAGTTATAGCCTTTCCAAGGCATGAAGGCAACCTTCATATTTCTACCAAGTGCCAACTCACCTTTTTGAGTTGCGTATCCTTCACATAAAACTTGCCCTTTAGTTACTTTATCACCTTTAACAACAATAGGTTTAAGGTTGATAGAAGTTCCTTGGTTAGTCTTTCTAAATTTTACTAATTGGTACGATTTAATATCAGAATCAAAACTTACTTTAGCTTCATCTTCAGTTCTATCGTATTTAATTCTAATTTCATTTGCATCAACATAAAGAACTTCACCAGATCCTTCGGCATTAACCAATACACGAGAATCTGAAGCTACCTGACGTTCAAGACCTGTACCTACTATAGGAGCATCAACTCTTAATAATGGTACTGCTTGACGCATCATGTTTGACCCCATCAAGGCTCTATTCGCATCATCATGCTCTAAGAATGGAATTAACGAAGCCGAAATAGATGAAATCTGATTTGGTGCAACATCTGTATAGTTTACAGATGAAGGCTCAATTACAGGGAAGTCACCTTCCATTCTAGCAATTACCTTATCATGTAATATCTTACCACTATCATCAACCTGAACAGTAGCCTGCGCAATTAACTTCTCCTCTTCTTCTTCTGCACTTAAATAAATTGGCTCACCTTTAATATCAACAACACCATTTTCTACCGGACGGTAAGGCGTTTCAATGAATCCCATTGAGTTCACTTTCGCATAAACCGAAAGTGAAGAAATTAGTCCAATATTTGGCCCCTCAGGAGTTTCAATAGGACAAAGTCTTCCGTAGTGAGTATAGTGAACATCACGAACCTCAAAACCAGCTCTTTCTCTTGATAAACCTCCAGGTCCTAAAGCTGATAAACGACGTTTATGAGTAATCTCCGCTAATGGATTGGTTTGATCCATAAACTGAGACAACTGGTTTGTACCAAAAAATGAATTAATAACCGACGACAATGTCTTCGCATTAATTAAATCAATTGGTGTAAAAACTTCGTTATCACGAACGTTCATACGCTCACGAATAGTACGTGCCATACGAGCTAAACCAACACCAAATTGAGAAGATAATTGTTCACCAACTGTACGTACACGACGGTTAGATAAGTGATCAATATCATCAATCTCTGCTTTAGAGTTGATAAGCTCAATTAAATATTTAATAATAGTTATGATATCTTCTTTGGTAAGCACCTGCTTATCCATTCCAATATCTAACTGTAATTTCTTGTTCATTCTGTAACGACCAACCTCTCCTAAAGAGTAACGTTGATCTGAGAAGAATAATTTATCTATAATACCACGCGCTGTTTCCTCATCTGGCGGCTCAGCATTACGTAATTGTCTATAGATATGTTCAACAGCCTCTTTCTCAGAGTTTGTTGGATCTTTTTGAAGTGTATTATGGATTATAGCATAATCACCTTGTTCAGAAGTTTCTTTATGTAAAAGAATAGTTTTTACTTCTGAACCAAGAATATCTTCAATGTTTTCTTTTTCTAAAACCGTATCACGATCAAGCACAATTTCATTACGCTCAATAGATACAACCTCACCAGTATCTTCATCAACAAAATCCTCATGCCATGTATTAAGTACACGAGCTGCTAATTTTCTTCCTAAGTACTTCTTTAATCCAGATTTTGATACTTTAACTTCTTCAGCTAAATCAAAAATCTCTAAAATATCTTTATCACGCTCAAAGCCTATAGCTCTGAATAGCGTAGTTACAGGTAATTTTTTCTTTCTATCAATGTAAGCATACATTACCTGATTGATGTCTGTAGCAAATTCAATCCAAGAACCTTTAAAAGGAATTACCCTAGCTGAATATAACTTGGTTCCATTGGCATGGAAAGACTGCCCAAAGAATACACCAGGTGAACGGTGTAACTGAGATACTACTACACGTTCTGCACCGTTAATACAAAATGTACCTGAAGGTGTCATGTAAGGAATAGTTCCTAAATACACATCTTGAACAATGGTCTCGAAATCCTCATGTTCAGGGTCTGTACAGTATAACTTTAACCTTGCTTTAAGTGGAACACTGTAGGTGAGACCTCTTTCAATACACTCATCAATAGCATATCTTGGGGGGTCTACGAAGTAATCTAAAAATTCTAAAACAAATTGATTACGAGAGTCAGTGATTGGAAAGTTTTCCATGAAAGTGTTATATAACCCTTCATCACCTCTTTCGTCCGACTTTGTTTCTAATTGGAAAAAATCCTGGAAGGATTTTATTTGAATATCCAAGAAGTCTGGGTATTCTGTTCTATTTACAATAGACGAGAAATTTAATCTTTCAGCTTGTGTTGATAACATCAATGGACGGAATTTTGATTAAAAAATAATAGTGATAATATACGTACTCTTTATATACGCAAAATGGTTTAGGTCTTGGAGAATCTTACTCCAGACCTAAACCTTAATGTTGTTTAGTAGCTAAGCTTACTTAAGCTCAACCTCTGCTCCAGCTTCTTCTAAAGAAGATTTTAAGCCTTCAGCTTCATCTTTAGAAACACCTTCTTTGATTGCACTTGGTGCATCATCAACTAAACCTTTAGCTTCTTTTAATCCTAAACCAGTTAATTCTTTCACTAATTTAACAACTGCTAATTTAGATCCACCTGGTGCTTTTAAGATTACATCAAATTCAGTTTGCTCTTCAGCAGCGTCTCCACCACCTGCAGCAGGACCAGCAGCTACAGCTACAGCAGCAGCAGCAGGCTCAATACCATACTCATCTTTTAATATAGTAGCTAACTCATTAACATCTTTTACTGTTAAGTTAACTAATTGTTCTGCGAAATCTTTTAAATCTGCCATTTTTCTATCGTTTTAATAAATTTTTAATAATAATATAATTGTAATAAGTGCGTACTGTTTAATACTATCCTTCTTTTTCAGATAGTGTTTTAATAATACCAGCAAGTTTTCCACCACTTGATTGAAGTGCTGAAATAACGTTTTTAGCAGGCGACTGTAAAATTGTAATAATTTCACCTATCAACTCTTCTTTCGACTTGATATCTACTAAAATGTCTAATTGCTCATCGCCAATATAAACTGCTTCCTCAATAAAAGCTCCCTTTAATAAAGGTTTCTCTGATTTTTTACGGAAGGTTTTAATTAACTTAGCTGGTGCATTACCAGTTTCAGAATACATCACTGATGTATTTCCTTTTAAAACAGTAGGAAGGTCTCCAAAATCTTTGTCTGAAGCTTCCATTGCTTTTTCTAGTAATGTATTTTTAACTACAGCCATTTTTACGTTTGCTTTAAATGCAGCACGACGTAAATTTGAGGTTGACCCTGCGTTTAACCCAGAAATATCTGTTAAATAGATATTTGTGTTGTTAGCTAATTCGCTAGTTAACTCCTCAATTACCAATGATTTTTCTTCTCTTGTCATAATAAAAGTTTTAACTAATTAAATTAACCAACTTTAGGATCAACTGCCACACTAGGACTCATAGTAGAAGACATAAAAACACTCTTCATATAAGTTCCTTTTGCCGCTGTTGGCTTAAGTTTCATTAATGTTTGTAATAATTCATTTGCGTTACCCGCAATTTTATCAGCGCTAAATGATGCTTTACCAATAGAAGCGTGAACAATACCAGTTTTATCAACTTTAAAGTCGATTTTACCAGCTTTTACTTCACTTACTGCTTTTGCTACATCCATAGTAACTGTACCAGTTTTTGGATTAGGCATTAAACCACGAGGACCTAACACACGTCCTAAAGGACCTAATTTACCCATAACACTTGGCATAGTAATAATAACGTCAACGTCAGTCCATCCACCTTTGATTTTATCAAGGTATTCCTGTAAACCAACATAATCAGCACCTGCTTCTTTAGCTTCGGCTTCTTTATCTGGCGTTACTAATGCTAATACTTTCACATCTTTACCCGTACCATGAGGAAGTGATACCACCCCTCTTACCATTTGATTTGCTTTTCTAGGATCTACTCCTAAACGTACTGCTAAATCAACAGAAGCATCAAATTTAGTATTGGTAATTTCTTTAATTAATGCTGAAGCTTCATCTAATGAATAAAGTCTTCCCTTTTCAATTTTCGCTACAGCTTCTTTTTGCTTTTTTGTTAATCTTGCCATTTTTAATGTTTTAAAGATTAATTAGGGAATTGCCCTGTTACAGTGATTCCCATACTTCTTGCCGTACCAGCAACCATTTTCATAGCAGACTCTATAGTAAACGCATTTAAATCTACCATTTTGTCTTCTGCAATAGTTTTAACCTGATCCCAAGAAACTTTAGCTACTTTTTTTCTGTTTGGTTCTCCTGAACCCTTCTTCACCTTGGCCGCTTCTAATAATTGTACTGCAGCTGGAGGGGTTTTAATTACAAAGTCAAAAGACTTGTCTTTATAAACCGAAATAACAACTGGTAATACTTTACCAGCTTTATCTTGGGTTCTAGCATTAAATTGCTTACAGAACTCCATGATATTAACTCCAGCAGCACCTAGAGCGGGTCCAACCGGTGGCGATGGATTCGCAGCACCTCCCCTTACTTGTAGCTTAACTACTTTACCTAACTCTTTTGCCATTTTAAATAATTTAATTTGATACCATTCTTATTAGTGGAAGCTAAAGAATGTATCTATATAGTGTAACAATTATTATACTTTTTCAACTTGCATATAACTTAACTCTAATGGTGTTTTTCTTCCGAAAATCTTAACCATTACTTCAAGCTTACGCTTTTCTTCATTTATTTTCTCAATAGTTCCATCAAATCCATTGAATGGTCCATCAATGACTTTAACCGTTTCACCTTTAGTAAACGGAATTGCAACATTTGCATTTTCTTCAACAGACAATTCATCAACCTTACCTAACATTCTGTTCACTTCAGATTGTCTTAAAGGCACAGGATCACCTCCTTTAGTTTCACCTAAAAACCCAATTACGTTTGTAACTGACCTAATGATGTGTGGAACCTCACCCGTTAAATTGGCTTGAACCATTATATATCCAGGAAAATAAACTTTTTCTTTGCTTATCTTCTTTCCATTTCTAATCTGAATCACTTTTTCTGTAGGGACCAATACTTGGTCAACATAATCTTGTAACCCCAATCGAGCAATCTCATTCTCTATATAGGTTTTGATTTTGTTTTCTTGACCACTAACAGCCCTAACAACATACCACTTTTTTTCGCTTACTTCAGACATAACTTTTTATTAATTATTAATGAAGTCAAAGTAAAAACCAATAACTTTAGCAAACACTGTATCTACTCCCCAGATAGCCAAAGAGAAAATAATTGAAAACACAGCAACAAGCACAGTTAAATTTTGAGCTTCAGCCCAAGTAGGCCAACTTACATTGTTTTTAAGTTCACCAAATGATTCTTTTATATAATTTACAAATCCTGCCATTTATGTTTTTTATTTGCACGGGTTGAGAGACTCGAACTCCCGACACCTGGTTTTGGAGACCAGTGCTCTACCAACTGAGCTAAACCCGTAAATATAAGTCAAAAGGCATTACGCTTAAAAGCGTAATACCTTGACTATTTTATTTTATAACTATTGCTTATGCTTAGTCTAAAATCTCAGTAACCTGACCAGCACCTACAGTTCTACCACCTTCACGGATAGCAAAACGTAAACCAATATTCATTGCTATTGGTTGGATTAACTCAACTGTAATAGTTAAGTTATCACCAGGCATAACCATTTCTACTCCATCAGGTAAAGCAATATTACCAGTTACGTCAGTTGTACGAACGTAAAATTGTGGACGGTAGTTATTATGGAATGGAGTGTGACGTCCACCTTCTTCTTTTTTCAAGATATAAACCTCAGCTTTAAACTTAGCGTGTGGAGTTACAGAACCAGGTTTAGTGATAACCATACCTCTTGAGATTTGAGTTTTCTCAATACCTCTTAATAAGATACCTGCGTTATCTCCAGCTTCACCTCTATCTAATATTTGACGGAACATTTCGATACCCGTTATAGTAGAAGTTAATTTCTCAGCACCCATACCAATAATCTCAACAGGATCACCAGTGTTAGCAATACCAGTTTCAATTCTACCAGTTGCTACAGTACCACGACCAGTAATAGAGAATACATCTTCAATTGGCATTAAGAAATCTTTATCAACCTCTCTTAATGGCTCTTCAATCCAGCTATCAACAGCTTCCATTAATTCCATTACTGTATCAACCCACTTTTGCTCACCGTTAAGTGCACCTAAAGCAGAACCAGAAATCACAGGACCGTTATCTCCATCATACTCATAGAAATTTAATAAGTCTCTAACTTCCATATCAACAAGCTCTAAAAGCTCTTCATCGTCAACCATATCAACTTTGTTTAAGAAAACAACGATACGAGGAATACCTACCTGACGACCTAATAAGATGTGCTCACGAGTTTGTGGCATAGGACCATCTGTAGCAGCAACCACTAAAATAGCACCATCCATTTGAGCAGCACCAGTAACCATGTTCTTTACATAATCGGCGTGACCTGGACAGTCAACGTGTGCATAGTGACGGTTTTGCGTTTGATACTCAACGTGAGATGTATTAATTGTAATACCTCTTTCTTTTTCTTCTGGTGCGTTATCGATTTGATCGAAATCTTTAGCCTCAGATAAACCTGCGTCAGCCAATACTTTTGTAATAGCAGCTGTTAAAGTTGTTTTACCGTGATCAACGTGTCCAATAGTACCTATATTTAAATGTGGTTTTGAACGATCAAAAGTTCCTTTTGCCATGTTAAAATAATTTAATCTTAGTTATATAATAATATTAGTGTATTCTAATTCAATTTAATTTTGAGCCAACGACGGGATTTGAACCCGTGGCCTCTTCCTTACCAAGGAAACGCTCTACCCCTGAGCTACGCCGGCGTAAAGTGTTTACATCCTCATTAATTCAAATGAGATTCCTGCCTTCGCAGGAATTTAGAGCGGGAGACCAGGTTCGAACTGGCGACATTCAGCTTGGAAGGCTGACGCTCTACCAACTGAGCTACTCCCGCAATTTTACAAGTATTAACTTGCCTTTTTAATTATTTAGTGGGAAGAGCAGGATTCGAACCTGCGAAGGTGAAAACCAACAGATTTACAGTCTGTCCTCGTTGGCCGCTTGAGTATCTTCCCAATTAAATTTTCAATATTTTAAAGAACTTTTACTTCTTTTTTTTGAGCCGATGGAGGGACTCGAACCCACGACCTGCTGATTACAAATCAGCTGCTCTAGCCAGCTGAGCTACATCGGCGTTTTTCACACATTTTTATGCATAAAAAAAGCCCGCTATTTCTAACGGACTGCAAATGTATTGATTATTTTTTTTATTCAAAACATTTTTTGAAAAATTTTATCTATAAATGTGTTCTTAATTTTTGTTTTCGCTTTTTTAATTGTCTTTCTAATGAAGACACTGCCATATCTGCCCCCTCTTCAAAAGATTTACATTGTTTTTTCACCACAAAACTATCTCCCGGAACACTAACTCTCGCCTCAAATATTTTATTCTCCTTATCACTAGTGTTCTCCAATTTCAAATAAACATCTGATTTAATCACTTTGTCATAAAACATATCTAGCTTATCCATTCTCTTTTGAATGAAATCTAATAGTTTTTGATCTGCATTAAAGTTTACTGATTGCGTGTTTACTTTCATACTTTTCTTTTTTTGGTTAGACAATAATTTCTTACTGTTATTTTTTGCTTCTTGGATGTGACTTAATATGCACTTTTTTTAATTCGGCTATACTATTGTGAGTATAAATTTGTGTGGCAGCCAAACTTGAATGTCCTAGAAGCTCTTTAACAGCATTAATATCGGCACCTTGATTTAGCAAATGAGTCGCAAAAGAATGTCTTAGTATATGAGGACTTCTTTTGACTTTAGAAGATGCCTTACTAAAATAGTTATTTATTATTCTGTAAACAAGTGTTTCGTAAATTTTTGAACCTTTTTTCGTCAAAAACAAACTGTTTACATCCATAATACGTTCTATTCTTTTTCTTATAATTAAATATTTACGCATTGTTTCTTGCACAGAACTTAATAACGGGACTAAGCGCTCTTTATTTCTTTTCCCAAGGACTTTTAAAGTACTATTTTCTATATCTACACTAGACAGTTTTAGGTTTACTAATTCTATTCTTCGTATTCCTGTTGAATAAAATAATTCAATTATTAATTTATTACGAATGCTTTCAAAATCATCTTCATCAATAATTTTATCTAAAACATTAATTATTTCGGTTTCCGAAAAAGGAACCTGAACTTTTCTATTTGTCTTTAGTGCTTTATGATTTGACAATGGATTGTTTTCAATATCTCCTATTTTCGATAGAAATTTATAATAGGTATTCAAGGCAGAAATTTTCCTGTTAATACTTCTATTTGACAAACCATCTTCAACCATTAAAACTATCCAACTTCTTATTTGTGAATAGTTTACTTTATTTATGGCAATAGTTTGATATTCTGACTTAACAAATACTGAAAAACTTTCTATATCTTTTTGATAAGCATTTACTGTTAATTGAGAATACTTTTTCTCTAACAATAAATAATCTGTAAATGACTTGAAAGACATACTTTGATAATTAGATTTTTGGCTATTAGAAGTCTAAACTAATTTTAAATGTACAACCTTTTATTTGATTTTTGGGCAAAAAAAATCCCGCTAAAAATGCGGGATTTAAACTTTACTACATAGACTAAACATCTTCTGCATCTCTTAGTTTCTGAACGTATTGTGCTTTTTGAATTTGAGCTCTACGTGCTACTGAAGGTTTTGTGAACTGCTTTCGAGTTTGCAATGCACTTTTTCTACCAGTCTTATCAAACTTTCTTTTGTAACGCTTTAGCGCTCTATCTATATTTTCTCCTTCTTTAATTGGTGTAATCAACATAGTGTCTTAACCTCCCTTCTTTTAAAATTTTGGAGTGCAAAGATATGAACTAATTTAAAATTTGCAATTTTTTATAAAAAATTTATACTGTGCGCTTGTAGTCCTTTTTATCTATTATCATTTTTGATAATATTTCTTTAAGAATCTCTGAAGTACCACCACCAATTGGCCCAAGTCTACTGTCACGTAATAACCTAGCTAAAGGGTAGTCCTCCATGTATCCATAACCTCCTAAAAATTGCAAGCATTCATAAATAACTTCATCTGCCATTTTGGTAGATTTCAATTTAGAAATTGAAGCCTCCTTTACAACATACTCTCCTTTATTCAATCTAGCTGCAACTGAATAGTTATAAGCTTTACAAATTTCCATATCAGCGTACTTATCCACAAATCTATGTCTTAAAGCTTGGAATTTATCTAACTCCTTGCCAAAGGCAGTACGTTCTGACATATAGTTTAGTGTATAATCTAAGGCATATTCTGCTCTTGCATGTGCATTTATACCCATAACCAACCGCTCTATAGAAAAATGCTGCAAAATATATGAAAAACCTTTGTTTTCTTCGCCCAATAAATTATATACTGGAACTTTCACATTATCAAATGCTATTTCAGCTGTATCAGATGCTCTCCATCCTAACTTATCTAACTTTGTTGCAGAAATACCTTCAGAATCTCTATCAATAACCATGATACTAATACCTTTGTTACCAAGTTCTGGATTTGTTTTAGCAGCTACAACTAAATAATCGCTGTAAACACCGTTGGTAATAAACGTCTTTGATCCGTTAACAATATAGTGGTCTCCGTCTTTAATAGCGGTTGTTCTTAATCCAGCTACATCACTTCCACCAGAAGGCTCCGAAATACATAAACATCCTAATTTTTCACCTGAAATACTTGGTGCTAAATACCGTTGCTTAATATCTTCATTTCCTTCAGCATTTAAATGAGTCATTGCTAAATAAACATGTGCCCAAACTGCAGCTGCAAAACCACCTGAATTTATCTTTTGAAGTTCTTCTTGAAGAATTACCGTATAAAATAAATCTAAATTTAATCCGCCATACTCAACTGGGTAATGGATACCAAAAAAACCCATTTCAGCAAATTTCTTCCAAATAGATTGATCAATTGTTCCGGTTTCTTCCCACTTATTAATATGAGGGACAACTTCCTTTTTAAGAAAATTTTTCAGGCTTTCTCTAAAAAGATTATGTTCTTCTGTGAAGTACATACTATTCATAGGAATATTTTTTAATCAAGGGACAAATATAATTTAATTATCTCGATTTTATTTACAGGAAAGTCTTTAACTTTTGTTAATTCATCTAATGATTTAAAACCTTCTCTGAGCAACCTTTCTTCAACAATATTATGTGCAATATCATAATCTACATGCTGGATAGTAACAAGTTCTTCGATAGTAGCAGAATTAATTTTTATTTTTTGAATTAGCCTAGGAGTTTTTACTGTAAACTCATTAGTTAAACGATCAATAACTTCGGGGGTTAAACCATAAACATCGTGCAATTGTACATCTGCTATAAAACCACCAGAAAACTTATTCCTAAACTTTATGATTCTATCTGAAAGTACTTTGCCAACTCCACTAATTTTCTGGAGCTGTTGTGCTGTTACTTTGTTCAAATCTTGTTTTTGATTGAACGCCTTTGGCTTATTATTATAGGAATAACTTGAGTTTAATTTAGGAGAAGGTTTTGTTACCCATTCTGGGAATTTAAAATTAGGAGATATAATATCTAAAAGTGAATCTGAGACATTGGTAACTTCTTGAAACTGCTTTATCGAATTAATCCATTTACCCTGCCTTCTGAAAGCTAATAATCTATCAATTTCTTCATTACTCATTCCTAAAGTGGCGCCTTTATAATCCGTAATATAATTTGGATTAAAAGGAAAAACTTTTGGTTTTCTAGATGCTATTTCAACCAGCCTAAGTGAATCTATTTCATTTTTAAACTTGGTGAGTTCTTCTTGATTTACAACAACTTCTCTGGCATAAAAATCAATAAAAAAATAAACGCACTGAAAAACTATTATGAGAAGAATCAATAAAAAAATCCCATTTCGTTGTCCTTTAGCAAACGTGAAATGGGATTTCATATTTATAAATATTTAATTTTTATGCTTTCGCTTCTTTTATTGCATCTAAATATCTTCTAAGTTGTTTTTTAACAACTGGGAACAAGAAATACAAGCCTATCATATTAGGGAAAACCATTGCAAAAATCATAGCATCTGAGAAAGCCCAAATTGAGTTCATACTTGCTGCAGCACCAATTATGATAAATAATAGGAAAAGTAATTTATATACTAAATCTGCAGTTTTACCTCTCCCAAATAAAAACTTCCAAGATTGTAATCCGTAGTAAGACCAAGAAATCATTGTAGATACGGCAAACAAAACAACCGCCACAGTTAAGAACACTCCAGAATAAGGTATATACTCAGCAAACGCCGAAGCAGTAATTCCAGCTCCTTCCCTCAATTCACCATCAATAAGCACTTTTCCTTTAACATCTAAATATGTAACTCCATCAACTACAGCATTAAACGTACCATCAGCTTGCTCTATCATACCAGCAATTCCACCATAATCAAAGGTACCTCCAGAATTAAAAATAATAATGACTAAAGCTGTCATTGTACAAATAACAACAGTATCTATAAAAGGCTCTAATAAAGCCACTAAACCTTCAGAAGCAGAATATTTTGTTTTCACCGCTGAGTGCGCAATAGAAGCAGAACCCGCACCAGCCTCATTTGAGAAAGCTGCCCGTTGAAAACCAACTAGCAACACTCCTATTACTCCACCCACACCAATAGCTCTAGGGTTAAATGCTTCTGTAAAGATTAAGCTAAAAGCATCATCAACAAATGAAAAATTACTGAAAATAATATATAAACAAGCTACTACATATAGAACCGCCATAAAAGGCACAACTTTTTCTGTTACAGCAGCAATACGCTTAATTCCGCCGATAATAATTATACCAACTAAAATAGCCATTACCAACCCTATAATAGCTCCTGCACTAGTGCTTTCCCATCCCATTAACTCTTTAAGAACTACGGTAGCTTGATTAGACTGCGCCGCATTACCTCCACCAAAAGAACCTCCAATACAAAAGATTGCGAAGAAAACCGCGGCAATTTTACCCAAAGTTGCAAAACCGCGATCTTTAAGTCCTTTAGAAATATAATACATTGGTCCACCATAAACTGTTCCTTCAGCATCAACATCTCTATACTGAACTCCTAAAGTACACTCAACAAATTTTGTTGACATACCTAGCAAGCCACAAATAATCATCCAGAAAGTTGCTCCAGGACCTCCAAGTGCTATAGCCAATGCAACACCAGCAATATTACCATTACCTACGGTTCCTGAAACTGCTGTTGCTAAGGCCTGAAAGTGGCTAACCTCTCCTTCTTTACTTTCATCTCTTATAGTTTCAATAGCATCCCCTCCAGGAGTAACGTCACCATAGGCCCGATCAACTGTCGCATGATCTATTTCATCATATTTTCCCCTTACAACATTAATAGCTTTACCAAAAAACCTGATATTTGGAAACCCAAAATAAATTGTAAAAAATGCTGCACTACCTACTAATAGAAGTAATACAAAAGGCGTGCCTGCAATTTCAAAAAAGATAACATTACTAAAGAAATCTGAAATAGGTTGGAACGCTTCATCTATGCGTTGATCCAAACCTTTCTCTGTGGTTTCTTGAGCAAATGTTAAAAATGGAAAAATTAAAGAAACTATTGAAAGAAGAAATTTCTTCATAAGAATTTAATATTAGTTAGTTTTTATTGAAAAATTATCATTAAAGCAGGCAAGATGCTAAAAATAATTGACTATTTAAAATTGGAAATAATAATTAACCATTTTCAATTTCAATATCAAAGGCATTATTTAACTCTTCTATTTGCTCAGGGCGCCCCAATACTATAATTCTAGAATTAGCTTCTAAAATCATTTCTGCTTCTGGATTTACCGTGTATTCTCCTTTGGAATCTTTATAACCTATAATGGTACAACCAGTTCTTTTTCTAAAGTCTAAATCCCTTATAGTTCTGGCCTTTTTAGAATTGTATAGTTTTTCTACAGCAATTTCTTCTATATTAATATTCGACTCTCCAACAATTGACAAATTATCAATGAATTCCATCAACCCAGGAACCACCACTAAAGATGCCATGTGATCGCCACCAATCATATCAGGCAAAATAACATTATTTGCTCCAGCAAATTTTAACTTCTTATATGACGATTCTTGTGACGCTCTACTTATTATATTTATCTTTTTATTTATCTGTCTTGCTGACAATACAACAAAAAGGTTATCAGCATCATTAGGAAGTGCAGAAATAAAGCTTGTGGCTCTATCAACACCGGCAAGCATTAAAGTTTCATCTTCATTAGCGTTTCCTATTACGTACGGTACGCCATCCAAACGCAATCGTTCCTCAACCTCTTTGTTTTTTTCAATGACCACAAAAGATTTATTATGAGCCATCAATTTTCTGGTAGCTTGCTTTCCGTTTCTTCCGTAACCACAAATTATAACGTGGTTTTTAAAACCATCAATTCGTTTTTGCATTTTCTTATGTTTTATTTCTTCAATGTCATTTTTACTCAATATATATTCTGTAATAATAGAAATTGCATAACCTACAATAACTATACTTGCTAAAATTAAAAATATAGTAAATATTTTAGCTTCATCGTCAAGTGGTTGAACTTCTCCAAAACCCACAGTGGTCATAGTAATAACCGTCATATACAGAGCATCTACCCATGAATAGTCTGATATTGACACAAAGCCAATAACGCCAACAAGCATTAAAAGAACCAATAAGGTTAATGATGTGTATATTTTAGACCTGAAAAGCTGAATTAAGGGGTTATTCATATAATTATAAATCGAAAACTGATGAACGTTTAGTATAAACTAAATCTTTTATGCGTATCCAAAATGCCAAAAACAGGTACAAAGCAAAACCAAATCCAACGGTAACAAAAGTTAAATACATGAAAGATGTTCTAACCACCTTTGCTCTAATACCCAACCTTTCAGCAATACGTTGGCAAACATAATACCCATGTTTTTGAAAGAATAATAATGGTTTATATATGTACATGCTGCAAGTTAATCTTTAGTTTAGAAGTTTAAAAGTTTATTTGTTTAAAAATGAACTACCAATGGCACACTGTAAACACTTATTCTTATCACAATATTCCGTTTTAAGTTGAATTAAAGCTTGAGATCTTAAAGCCGATTCTGAAACTTTTTTTAAATTATTGAATGCTGTAATAACACTATTCTTTTCTGAAGAAATAGCATTTGCAATTTCAACTATTACCTCATCAATAATTTCATCTTTTTGTTTAGCATAGCAAAACTTAATAGGCAAAATAGTATTTATCAATAACAAATCAATAAATGATTTTGTTAATACCTTTGCTGTAGGTTTTGACTCCTTTTTAAAAGTGTAATGGTTTTTCCAAAACTCAGAGGTAGACACCGTAAATAGTTCATAAAAATCATCAAGCCTATTGGTTTCTATAATTTTCGAAAACAAATTTTGATGTTTATGGTATAAGTTTGAGAATTGAGACAATCTAATGGTTGGAAAATTTAGAGGCCGCAATCTGAAAAATTTTATTGGTAAAACAAAATCATTTTTTAAACCGAACTTTTGCTTTAGAAAATGATAATCTTTCTGCAAATTTAAATAGTAACTCTCTTCAATATTATCAATTAATAAACCTGCTTGCCCAAATAACAATGCTTCTATAGTTTGTTGATTGGATTGCGTTTTTCTTATGATTGAAAAATCGACCGATTTGGCAACACTTATAAACGATTCACCATTAACCTTTAATCCAAAGTTTTTTGCCAACATTTTAAATAACACCGCTTCCCAATCATTTTTTGACACTTCTAGTGATTGCTCAATTTCTTTAGCTTTTCTTTCTAAACGATCGATGTATAAACGCTCCAACCAATTATTTAAAATAAAGTCATCAACTTCTGCAAAATCATTCTCACAGTTTATCCATTTACCTTGTTTAGAAAATAATTTTTGGTAGTTATTTAAAATTTCAACATTAACTCTTTCCTTTAGCTCAAAAGTTGGGATTACAGAATTATCTTTTCTAAAAACCTCTGTATCATCTTCCCAAACCACATGTAATATTACATTATCATATGCCTTGTCGGTTTCATGATTATGTAAAAACCAATCTGATGATTTAATATGAACCTCAACGTTACCAGCCCATAATTGTTCGTCAATTTTTATCTGTGCATTAATAAAGTCTGGTCCAGAATTCTGATTATGTGTTCCTACTTTATTGATTACTAATTCATCACCTGAAGTTGTTTTTAAATCATAAGATTGAAACTTTTTGTATTTCCATATATAATGTAAGAAATCTTCTTGCATACTCTAAAATATAAAAATCGATTAGAAAACAAAACCTAGTAGAAGTAATAAAAAATATGCATTTATAATTTTACTTCGAAATTACTAAAATCATAATAAGGAAATAAATTTTTGCACCTTTTATAATAATTCTAACTGATGGCATTCTAAGGTCAAAACAAAATTTCTCTTAAAAAAGCCATAAAAAAACAAATAGCTTGGTTTTGCAAAATTTTCAATTAACTTCGTTTTGTACATTAAAAAAAGTAAAATGATGATTAGCTTAAATAGACATTTGTCAGACATTTGTTCAATTTTTATTTTACTAATACTCATATTAAACTTATCCTGTAAAACATATAAAGTAGAGAATGAAAAAATTATTGCTGCTGGGGCTACTCTTACCTTAGTTGATGATAGTTTTGAATTTACTGAAGGGCCTGCTTCGGATATAAGTGGCAATGTATATTTCACAGACCAACCAAATAACCACATCTTGAAATGGACGCATTTGAACAATACTGTTTCAGAATACATGAAACCAGCAGGTCGTTCAAACGGGTTATACTTTGATGATAGCGGAAATTTACTTTCTGCAGCGGATGAAAAAAACGAATTATGGCTTATCGATTCTAAAAAAAAGACGACTGTATTAATTAATAGTTTTAAAAATAAAAAGTTAAATGGACCCAATGACTTATGGCTTAACTCTGATAAAGGAATATATTTTACAGACCCATTTTACAAACGGTCTTGGTGGACTCACGATGAACAAGAACAAACATCAAGATGTATTTATTTTCTTGCCTCTAACACCAAGGCACCAAGAATTGTTGATGAAAATTTCAAACAACCAAATGGATTAATAGGGTCTCCTGATGGTAAAACATTATATGTTTCTGATATAGGAGATAAGAAAACCTATTCATACCGCATTAAAAAAGATGGAAGCTTAACTAAAAAAACATTGTTTTGCAATTTAGGTTCCGATGGTATGACAATAGACAACTTAGGCAATGTGTACCTTACAGGAAAAGGTGTAACGGTATTTAATTCCGAGGGCGTTCAAATTGAGCATATTCCCGTTCCTAAAAAATGGACAGCCAATGTTACTTTTGGAGGACCAAATCAAAACATACTATTTATTACGGCCATGGATTCTGTATACACTTTAGAAATGTCTGTAACTGGAGTAAGATATAACTAAAAAAAGTATCTACTTCAAACTTCCTAAGCTAGTTTTAAGCATTTCAATTTTTGCCAAAGCATCGGCTTCCTTTTTCTTTTCACTGGCTACAACTTGCTCTGGTGCATTATTTACAAAACGCTCGTTAGAGAGTTTCTTTTGAACAGATTTTAAAAAGCCCTCAGTATAGTTTAACTCCTCAGTTAATTTATTAATTTCTGCCTCCACATCAATGGCGCCCGCCATTGGAATAAAGTATTCATTAGATTTTACTCTATAAGTTAAAGCCCCATCAATAGCTTCATTTACGTAATCAATAACTTCAAGATTTCCAAGCTTCTGAATAACTTCATCAAAAGTAGCACCTGCTTTTTCATTATTAATCACCGAAAAAGAAATAGCATCTTTAAAAGCTATGTTTTTTTCTTTTCTAATGTTTCTAATACCAGAAACTACTTCAGCTGCAAAATCGAACTCAGATATTAAACTTTCATTAATTGGTTTGGATTCCGGCCATTTAGAAACTATCAAAGCTTCCTCTTCAGTTCTTTCAGAAATATACTGCCAAATCTCTTCAGTTAAGAAAGGCATAAACGGGTGTAATATCTTTAAATTGTCCTCTAATAAAGTAATGACAGCATTATAGGTAGCCCTATCTATTGGCTTTTGATAAGCAGGTTTTACCATTTCTAATAACCAAGAACAGAAGTCGTTCCAAATCAACTTATAAGTTTCCATTAATGCATCACTAATACGATACTTACTGTAGTGGTCTTCTATAAGAGCTAAACTTTGTTGGAATTTATTAGAATACCAATCAATACTTACTTTGGCGTAATTTGGTTGTTCAATATCTGCTACTTCCCAGCCATCAATCAATCTAAATGCATTCCAAACTTTATTACCGAAAGCCTTCCCTTGCTGACAAAGCGCCTCATCAAACATTAAGTCGTTTCCAGCTGCTGCACTTAAAAGTAGGCCTACACGTACTCCCCCTGCTCCATAATCTTCAATTAGTTTTAAAGCATCAGGTGAATTACCTAATGATTTACTCATTTTACGCCGTTGCTTATCACGTACTAACCCCGTTAAGTAAACATTTTTAAAAGGTTCCTCTCCTTTATATTCATACCCTGCAATTATCATTCTAGCAACCCAAAAGAATAGAATATCTGGTCCGGTAACTAAATCATTTGTTGGGTAATAATACTTTATATCGTCATTTTCAGGGTTTCTTATACCATCAAAAACACTCATTGGCCATAACCAAGATGAAAACCACGTATCTAAAGCATCTGTTTCTTGCTTTAAATCTGAAGTCTTTAATTCTGGATTAGATATTTTTACTTGAGCCAATTTTAAAGCGTCTTCTATAGTTTCAGCAACTACAAAATCTTCTTTTCCATCACCATAGTAATATGCCGGAATTTGTTGCCCCCAGAGTAACTGACGTGAAATATTCCAATCGCGGATGTTTTCCATCCAATGACGATAGGTGTTTTCAAACTTCTTTGGAAATAATTGAATATCATTATCTTTTCCTAAAACCGCTTTAATAGCTGGTTTTACCAAATCTTCCATCTTAAGAAACCACTGGTCAGATAACCTCGGCTCTATGATAGCCTTGGTTCTTTCAGAAATCCCAACACGATTGTTATAATCTTCTATTTTGGCAATTAACCCTAGTTCCTCAAGTTCCTTTACAATAGCCTTCCTAACCTGAAAGCGGTCTTGTCCTTGGTAATGTAATCCATAACTATTAAGTGTTGCATCTTCATTGAAGATATCGATAACTTCCAACTTATGTTTATCACCTAAAACCTTATCGTTTTCATCATGTGCCGGTGTTACTTTTAAACAACCGGTACCAAACTCCACATCAACGTATGCATCCTCGATAACAGGAATTACACGATTACAAATAGGTACGATAACCTTTCTACCCCTTAAATTAATATGACGCTCATCATTTGGATTAATACAAATAGCAGTATCTCCCAAAATAGTCTCCGGACGGGTTGTAGCAATTGTTAATACGTCATTAGAATCTTCAATTTTATAATTGATGTGATATAATTTACCTTGTTTATCAACATACTCTACTTCCTCGTCAGATAAGGTAGTTTTTGCCTCAGGATCCCAATTAACCATTCTATATCCACGATATATCAAACCTTTGCTATACAAATCAACAAATACTTTGATAACTGCTTCGCTCATATCATCGTCCATGGTGAATTTGGTACGCTCCCAATCACAAGAACACCCAAGTTTTTTCAGCTGTTCTAATATAACCCCGCCATACTCGTGAGTCCATTCCCAAGCATGTTTCAAAAACTCATCTCGAGTTAAATCGTTTTTATCAATTCCCTGCTCCTTCAATTTAGCAACCACCTTAGCTTCTGTCGCAATAGATGCATGGTCTGTTCCAGGAACCCAACATGCATTTTTACCCTGTAAGCGTGCACGACGTATCAATACATCCTGAATAGTATTGTTGAGCATGTGGCCCATATGTAAAACACCTGTCACATTTGGTGGAGGTATTACTATGGTATAAGGCTCTCTTTCATCTGGTTCTGAATGAAAATAATTGTGTTTCATCCAATACTCATACCATTTACTTTCAACCTGACTAGCATCATATTTAGATGGAATCTGCATACTTTGGAATAGTTTTTGACTTTTGATGTGCAAAAGTACTTATATTTCTTTTTCTGTGAAAACTATATAGGGAATGGTTTTGTTTTAAAAGAAGAATGTAATTCATACTTTTATCTTTGTTGAATATGTTAACAAGTATGCATTACGTCTAATTTTTTTGCCAGTTGTACAAAAAGTAAGTATGTTTGACTTAGATTTTAATAAAAAAGTCCCTATTATAATAATACGGATTGAAAATTAAGAGAAAAAACAATAAATAAAAAGATAATACCATGAAACAATTAATTACAATTTTATTTATCGGGTTAATCAGTTTTTCTGTAAATGCTCAAGAGAAAAAAGCGAAAATAGAGTTTAAAACAGACACCATAGATTATGGTACTATAGAGAAAGGTTCTGATGGAGTCCGTGTATTTGAATTTACTAATACTGGAGATGCTCCACTTATAATTTCTAATGTTAAATCATCATGTGGATGTACTATTCCGTCAAAACCAAAAGATCCTATTATGCCAGGTAAAACTGGAGAGATTAAAGTAAAATATGATACTAATAGAGTAAATCCTATTAGAAAAACCATTACTGTAATTTCTAACGCAGATACACCAACTGTTGCTTTAAAAATAAAAGGATTAGTTGTTGATTCTAGTAAAGCAAGTCTTTTGGAAAAGAAAAGTAAAAGTATAGTACAGCAATAAACTTTCATCTACATAAAATTTAAAGGCTTAAATCAATGATTTAAGTCTTTTTTATTATAATAAACTTTCCAATTTGAAACTATAAGTTAATACTTGTGCATCCCGCTCCACTTTTAATTTAATATATCTTCCTGCATAATCATAAAACATCAACATAATTTGCTGTAAAGAAAATTGGTGCGTAGACTTTCCGTTTATTGACAAAACCACATCCCCCTTCATTAAACCAGCTTTTTCAGCGGGTGAACCTTCTCTAAGCTCAACAATTGCATATGCAGGCTTTAAAACCATTTTAGACCTTCTATCTAGTAAAAATGTAACCCCCCTTTGATTAGCATTCTGATTGTTATCATCAAAACCTCGTCTTAAAGTTTCATATTCCTTAACAAATCTAACTCCATTATGAGCTAACTCTATACCACTTTTATTATAACTAAATTTCTGTTTAAAATTCCTATTCTTCCTCAGTGTCATTAAGCTGTTTCTATAATCCATAATAATATTAAAACGCTTTAAAATATTGCCTGACATACTTCCATTTCTACCTCTAACCTTTTTTGCAAAAATGATTGAAGTTGAGTCAGGATAAGCCACATTAGGTTTATTAAGTTGAAAGCTTTTTAATGAAAATGATTCTGCTTTTCCTCTTTTTCCGTAAACACTTCCACTTAATCCATGTCCTAAAAAATCTCTAAAAAATTTATTTCCTGAGGTTATGCCTAAAGAATCATCTTCGAACAACCACAAACTATCACTTCCTCCAGAATCAATTAATAACTTTACTGGAATCTTTTTATCATTTAAGCTAACTTCTGCATTTACGTATGGTTTATCATTATAAAACTCCAAATTTAAGCGCTCGCAATTCTTACATTTTTTGTATTTAAATATTTTAGGTTCTATCAATTCAATAAAACTAGAAGAATAATTAATTTTAACAACAAAATCTCTGAATACGTCTAAACCAATAATACCATGAATTGGTGCTCCCAACCTTGGTCCAAAATTCAAATCTAAACCATAAACCGCAAACAAATCTTGGTTAAGTTTAATGGCATCTCCTATTTTAAAAATATTGTTTCTAGACTTTAATGCTTCAACAGCTTCTCCCGCCCCTAAACCTCTTATATAAATGGTTTCTGTGTTTTTTATCTTTAAAGTATCTGAGACATTCAAAAAATTAAAAATTATAGGTTTGCTCACCCCTGTATCCAATATAAATGACAACTCAACACCATTAACTTCAACAGGTATTATCATTAAATTATTAATAAGTTTGAAACTTATTTTGTCTAATCCCTTTTTATTTTGAATAATAAATTTGTTCTGAGAAGGTGCCAAATTGGATAAACAGAAAAATAGAAAAAAAAGGTATAAAATCTTTTTCATTAAAGGTTTGTATCATTTACATAATCAATTTACAAATCTTTTTATAAGCTATAGTATTTAACTATGTATTTTAAAAAAACTTTAAGATAATTTTCTCAACTTTGCACACTAAACAAGAATCTGATGCCTACTATATCTAAAAAGGGACAATTAATGCCAGAATCTCCAATAAGGAAATTGGTCCCATATGCAGAAAAAGCAGCAAAAGACGGAAAACAAATATATCACCTAAACATAGGTCAACCCGATATAAAAACTCCAGAAGTAGCATTACAGGCGGTAAAAGAAAATACTGTAGAAATTTTATCTTATTCTCGTTCAGAAGGATCTGAAACCTATAGGGAAAAATTAGCTAAATATTATGATCGCAATAAAATAAGCGTTTCTCCAAAAGACATTGTTGTTACTACAGGGGCTAGTGAAGCTATTGCTTTCATTTTTGGTAGTATTATGGATGTTGATGACGAAGTAATTATTTGCGAACCTTTTTACGCTAACTATATTGCTTTTGCTACTGCCGCTAGTATAAAGGTTGTTCCAATAGTTTCTAATATAGAAGATAACTTTGCCTTACCAGCTATAGAAGAATTCGAGAAACTTATTACGCCTAAAACAAAGGCTATTATGATATGTAATCCAGGAAATCCTACTGGGTGCTTATATTCTGAAAAAGAAGTAAAACAATTGGCAGATATTGTTAAACGTCATGATTTGTTTTTAATTTCTGATGAAGTTTACCGTGAATTTACTTATGATGGTAATTCGCACTTTTCCATTTTAGAATTAGAAGGTTTAGATGAACATACTATTATGATAGATTCTGTTTCTAAACGATATAGCATGTGCGGGGCCAGAGTTGGGTGTTTGGTTACAAAAAATGAAAATGTAAGGCATACTGTTTTAAAATTTGCTCAAGCGCGCTTAAGTCCTCCAACCTACGCTCAAATAGCCAGTGAAGCTGCCTTAAATACGCCTCAAAGTTATTTTGAAGATGTAAAAAATAAATACATTAAACGTAGAGATACCCTAATATCAGAATTAAACAAGATCGATAAGGTTAAAGTGGCTACTCCAAAAGGAGCTTTTTACTGCATTGTTGAATTACCAGTAAAAAATGCAGACCATTTTGCCCAATGGCTTTTAGAGTCTTTTGATGTTGATAATGAAACTGTTATGGTGGCACCGGCCAGCGGCTTCTATTCTACTCCAGGAATAGGTATAAACCAAATAAGAATTGCCTACGTACTTAACAGAAGGAGCTTGGTAAAAGCCGTTAATATCATAAAAAAAGCCCTAAAAGTTTATAAAGACTAGTGCATATAAAGCAAAACATATCTTTAAAACCTTACAATACTTTTGGCATTGATGTAAATGCTAAATATTTTGTTTCTGTTTCAAATATTGAGGATTTAATAGATGTTTTAAAGCTTGAAAACCACCCTAACAAACTTCTATTGGGTGGTGGCAGTAATATGTTATTAACCAAAGACTTTGATGGTTTAGTAATTCATATAAATTTAAAAGGAATTGAAATAATTTCTAAAGGTGACCAAAACCAAGGTGTAACAATAAAAGTCAATGCAGGTGAAAACTGGCATGAATTTGTACTTTGGTGCTTAAAAAACGATTTTGGAGGTATTGAGAATTTATCTTTAATCCCTGGAAATGTAGGTACTGCACCTATTCAAAATATTGGTGCTTATGGTGTAGAGTTAAAAGATGTTTTTGAGTCGTGTGAGGCTTTATCCTTAGATTCTAAATCCATTAAAACGTTTTCAAAAGAAGATTGCAAATTTGGTTATAGAAACTCAGTATTTAAAAATACTGAAAGAGGAAAGCATATTATAACTAGCGTTACTTTTAAATTAACAAAACAAAGTCACAAACTAAATATTAATTACGGAGCTATTACTTCTGAATTGAATAAAATGGGAGTTAAAGCCCCTACAATTCAAGATGTATCAAAAGCAGTAATATTTATTCGTGAGAGTAAATTACCAAACCCTAAAGAAATTGGAAACAGTGGTAGTTTCTTTAAAAACCCTGTAATTTCAAAAGATTTATTTAATCAACTTCAAGACAATTTTGAAGATATTCCAAGTTATGCTGTTTCAGAAGATGAAGTAAAAGTTCCTGCCGGTTGGCTAATTGAAAAAGCCGGATTTAAAGGTAAGCGGTTTGGTGATTATGGTATACATAAAAAACAAGCTTTGGTATTAGTTAATTACGGAAACGCTAACGGAGAAGACATCGTTAAACTTTCTAAATTGATCCAAAAAACAATAAAAAGATTATTCAACGTTTCTATTGAAGCTGAAGTTAATATCATATAATGTCATAGAAATTTCTAACTTTGGAATAATTTAAATAGCGCTTAAACCAAATTTACCTTGATAACACCAATAGAAAAAGAAATAGTTGGCCTTTTAGAGTTAGGTGATAAAAAAGCCATGTCTTTATTATATGATAATTATGCAGATTCCCTGTATGGTGTTATAAAAAAGGTTATTTCAGACAACGAAACTGCACAAGATGTTCTTCAAGAAAGTTTTGTAAAAATTTGGCGTTATTCAAAAAAATACGATGCTTCTAAGGCCAAATTATTTACTTGGCTATATAGAATAGCATATAATACTGCCATTGATAAAGTAAGGTCTCTAAAAAACAAAAGTGGTAAAGAAGTCCAAATTGAGACTTCAGTCGTATATAAATTTACAGCAGATAGTATTAATCAAGACGTTTTAGATATAAAAAAACATCTAAATACGCTTGAGGAAAAATATCAAATAGTGATTAATGCACTCTTTTTTGAGGGCATGACACAACAAGAAGCTAGTGATGAATTAGATATTCCGCTAGGTACAATTAAATCGAGATTAAAAATTGGATTACGCGAATTGAAAAAAATTTACAATCCTTAACTAACAAAGTCATGAATGAGAAAATAACTACTTTTTTAAATTCTGGCCTCTTAGAAAAATATCTAATAGGTGAAACTACTTCTGCCGAAACGGAAATGGTTGAAACTTATATTTCAAAATTTCCTGAAGTACAGAATACGTATAATACATTACAGTACAATCTTGAGATTGTAGCAAAGAGTAATGCTGTTGAAGCTCCTAAACATATTTTAAATAATATTTTAGAAGAACTTGACGATGCTCAAGTAATCAAAATGAATACAAAAAGAACGCAAAAACTTTGGTATAAATACACTGTTGCAGCAAGTGTTGTTGCCATATTATTTGCTTGTACATCATATTTATTTTACAATCAAAACAAACAACTTTCTGAAGAAAACCAGATTGTAGTTGATGAAATTTTTGATTTAAGAGGCGATATAGAGCAAAACAACAAAATGCTTGACAATGTTATGCGGCAGTTATTGAAGCTTAACAATCCTGAAACAGCAAAATACATCATTAATGGTAATGATAGAGCTAAAGACCTTAAAACCGTTGCTTATATAAATCCAAAGGAAAAAACTTCTATGATTGACATAGTATCCTTACCAGAATTACCAGAAGAGCAATGCTACCAAATATGGGCAGAATTACAAGGTAAAATGGTTAATTTAGGAATATTAGATAAGGCAGACAGACAACTAAGAGCTATACCATATACAGAAGATGCCTTAGCTTTAAACATAACTATAGAGCCTAAAGGTGGTAATGATATTGCTTCATTAGAAAATAAAGTTGCAGAAATTAGTTTGCAATAAAACATTAACTTCTTCAAATAAAAAGGCTCGATTCAACAATGAATCGAGCCTTTTATGTTTTATAAATTCTATTATTACTCTTTATCAAATAATGCTTTATGAATAAACCCAGCCACTATTGCTCCAGCTATTGGGGCAACCCAAAACAACCATAACTGACCAGTATAATCTCCTCCTGCAAATAAAGCTTGACTTGTAGATCTTGCAGGATTAACAGAAGTATTAGTAATAGGAATACTAATTAAATGAATAAGCGTTAAACCTAATCCAATAGCTATTGGGGCAAAACCCTTTGGTGCTCTTTCATTAGTACTTCCTAAAATAATCAATAGGAAAAATGCGGTTAATAAGAACTCAGCAATTAAGGCTGCTGTCATGGAATAACCATCAGGGGATAAATTTGCATAACCATTAGCAGCAAAACCACCAATAGATTCAACACCTGCCTTGTTGGTAACAATTAAATATAAAGCTCCAGCTGCAACAAAAGCACCAATTAATTGTGCAATAATGTAACCTACTAAATCTTTAGCTTCAAACTTACCTCCTGCCCATAATCCAAAAGATACAGCAGGATTAAAATGTCCACCAGAAATATGCCCCACAGCATATGCCATTGTTAATACTGTAAGACCAAAAGCTAGGGCAACCCCAGCAAATCCAATGCCCAATTCTGGAAAACCTGCTGCAAATACTGCACTACCACAACCCCCAAAGACGAGCCAAAACGTTCCGAAAAATTCTGCAAATAATTTTTTCATAATTTTAAGTTTAATTAGTTAGTAATTCAATGTACAAATTATTTATGTGACACAGAAACAAGCACTTAGTCACATTTCCTTTTGTTACCTCTATTTGAAGAAAATATTTGATAAAAGTATTACCTTTGTCCAAAATAAATTCAATGAAACTTTTCTTAATTACAGTTCTAATATTAGGTATTGCCATTGCAGGTATAGCTATTAAAATATGGGCAAAAAAAGACGGTAAATTTGCTGGTACTTGTGCAAGTCAAAATCCTGTTTTGAATAAAGAAGGGGAAGCTTGTGGATTCTGTGGAAAAACACCAGATCAGTTTTCAGATTGTAATGAACCTCAACACTCATAATCTTTCATGATATTACTTGATATTATTTACTATACATTTATTGTTATAGTTGGTATCCAAGTCTTATTCTACCTATTTCTCTTCGGACGGTTTTCCTTTTCAAAACCGAGTAAAAAATCTCCTAAAAAGATTTCAGTTTCTGTAATTATTTGTGCTAAAAATGAAGCTGAAAATTTAAAAAACTTTTTACCCTCAATTGTTTCACAAGAATATCCAGACTATGAGATAGTGCTCATAAATGATGCTTCACATGATGAAACTCTAGAAGTCATGGAAGCCTATAAAAGCAAATTCAACAATATTAAAATTGTTGATGTAAAAAATGTAGAAGCTTTCTGGGGAAACAAAAAATATGCATTAACACTTGGAATAAAGGCTTCCAAAAATGATTACCTCCTTTTTACAGATGCCGATTGCAAACCCGTTTCTAAGTATTGGGTAAGAGAAATGAGTTCTCATTTTAACAATGATAAACATGTTATTCTCGGATACGGGGCTTATTCAAAAATTAAAAACTCCTTTTTAAACAAACTTATTAGATTTGAAACATTGGTTACTGCTATTCAGTATTTTTCATTTGCCAAACTGGGTATTCCGTACATGGGAGTTGGCAGAAATCTGGCATACACTAAAAAGGAATTTTTTAATGCCAATGGGTTCATAAATCATATTCAAGTGCGTTCTGGTGATGACGATTTATTTATTAACCAAATAGCTACAAAAAGTAACACCACTATTTGCTATACTAAAGATAGTATCACAATATCCCCTCCTAAAACTTCATTTCAAGATTGGTTTAAACAAAAAAGAAGACATGTTTCCACAGCCAAATTTTATAAATTAAAGCATAAGGTATTACTAACGCTAGTTTTCTGTACACAATTTTTATTTTGGATTTTAAGTATAATACTATTAGCATCATTATTCAATTGGCAAATAGTATTGTCCTTATTTTTATTCAGAATAATTATTCAATACATTGTATACGGTCTATCTGCCAAAAAATTAGAAGAAACAGATTTACTGTGGCTACTTCCTTTTTTGGAATTCTTTTTAATTATATCTCAATTAACTATCTTTATAAACAATCTTATTTCAAAACCTAACCATTGGAAATAAATGATGCTATTAAACGCGCTAAGGAAAACGACCAAAAAGCGTTTAATTATTTACTAGATACTTTTTGGGATGATGTTTATGGCTTCCAGCTAAAGCGTGTTGAAAACGAAAATGATGCTGAAGATATCACTATCCAAACTTTCTCAAGAGCCTTTGATAGAATAGAAACTTTTGATGATTCTTTTAAGTTTAAAACATGGTTGATTACCATTTCAAAGAACATTCATATTGACCTATTGCGTAAAGAGAAAAAGTCTATATCTCAAATGGTTTCTAATGACGAAAAATCGGTTCTACAAATTTTAGACGAATCACCTTCCATTGAAGATAAACTAATTACGGAACAACATCTAGCTAAATTGCTTAGGGACATAAAAAAACTAAAACCTCATTATCAACAAGTTATAAACTTGCGCTACTTTCAGGAGTTGAGCTATAAAGAAATCTCTAAAGACCTTAATGAGCCTATAAACAATGTGAAAGTAAAATTATTGCGAGCAAAAAAACTACTTGCCGAAATTATTCAAAATTCCAAATGATTAATAAGCTTAAATACTTAGGTCCTGGTTTATTATTTGCTGGAGCCGCTATTGGCGTATCGCATTTGGTTCAATCTACCAGAGCTGGTGCCGATTTTGGTTTAGGGTTACTTTGGGCTTTACTTTTAGCCAACTTATTTAAATACCCATTCTTTCAATTTGGCCCTAGGTATGCTGCTGCCACAGGTGAAAGTTTATTAGATGGCTATAAAAAACTTGGAAAAGGCATATTAGTTACGTACTTCATTTTAACTTTTGCTACCATGTTCACCATTCAAACCGCTGTTACAATTGTTACTGCAGGTTTAGCTTCTTCTATATTCGGGAATTTAGGTTTCAACCCAGTGCTGGCGGTTAAAGTATGGACTGTCATTGTACTAATAGTTTGTTTATTACTACTTATACTAGGTAAATACAAACTCTTAGATAATATGATAAAGGTTATTATAATTATTTTATCAATTAGTACAATTTCGGCTGTAGTTATGGCTCTTTATGGGAATGACTCAAGTGTTTCACTTGCACAAGTATTCCCTAAAGAAACTGCTCAAGTAGCTTTCCTAATAGCTTTTATGGGGTGGATGCCTGCACCACTGGATATTTCGGTTTGGCACTCATTATGGGCGGTAGAAAAACGAAAAGATGATGAAGAATTCAAATCTAAATCAGCCTTATTCGATTTTAATGTTGGTTATATTGGCACAGTTATTTTAGGTATTGGTTTCGTACTTCTAGGATGTCTGGTGATGTTTGGTTCAGGAGAAACTTTTAGTAATTCAGCTGGAGGTTTTTCAGGTCAACTCATACAAATGTATACCACTAGCTTAGGTGAATGGGCTTATATTTTAATTGGCATTGCTGCATTTACTACTATGTTTAGTACTACACTTACTTGTTTAGATGCTTCACCAAGAGCCATGGATAGAACTTTGGAACTTTTAATTGGCAGAAACTATAAACGCGGTTATTTAGCGTGGATTCTATTGTTGGTTATTGGCACCATTGGCATATTTTTCTTTTTTGCATCAGAAATGGGACTACTTATAAAAATTGCAACCATTCTTTCGTTTATAACGGCGCCGTTCTACGCAATTATTAATTACAAATTAATCTCTGGTAACCACACACCTAAAGAATGGCGGCCTAACATAAAAATGCATGTTTTAAGTTGGTGTGGTATGATCTTTTTAATAGGATTTAGCATCT
Organism: Seonamhaeicola maritimus; assembly: GCF_008056315.1. GTDB lineage: Bacteria > Bacteroidota > Bacteroidia > Flavobacteriales > Flavobacteriaceae > Seonamhaeicola > Seonamhaeicola maritimus. The sequence goes on from NZ_VRKQ01000016.1 coordinate 117,396, forward strand.
GGTACCTTATTACTTTATAAAAGAATACTTTGTATCTTTGCGTTTCATTTTTTGACTATGCAAAAGGAAACCACATCTAATATTTTACCTGAAAGAAAACCAAAACCCAAATGGCTTCGAGTAAAACTTCCAACAGGAAAAAAATACACCGAATTAAGAGGGTTAGTTGACAAGTATAATCTAAATACAATTTGTACTTCTGGTAGTTGCCCTAATATGGGAGAATGTTGGGGTGAAGGCACTGCTACCTTTATGATTTTAGGTAATATATGTACTCGTTCTTGTGGATTTTGTGGGGTAAAAACAGGGCGACCAGAATCTGTTGATTGGGATGAGCCTGAAAAAGTAGCTCGTTCTATTAAAATCATGAACATTAAACATGCTGTTTTAACCAGTGTTGATAGAGATGATTTAAAAGATATGGGGAGTATAATGTGGGGAGAAACGGTTAAAGCTGTTCGTAGAATGAACCCTGAGACTACTCTTGAGACATTAATTCCAGACTTTCAAGGTATTGAACAGCATATTGAAAGAATTGTAGATGTTACTCCTGAGGTCGTGTCACATAATATTGAAACCGTAAGAAGACTAACAAGAGAAGTTAGAATTCAAGCGCAGTATGATAGAAGCCTAGGCGTTCTTAAATATTTAAAACAAGCAGGACAAAGACGAACCAAATCTGGAATTATGCTTGGTTTAGGTGAAGCCAGAGAAGAAGTTATTGAAACACTCCATGAATTAAAAGATAATGATGTTGACGTGGTTACAATTGGTCAATACCTTCAACCAAGTAAAAAGCATTTACCGGTTAAGCAATTTATTAATCCAGACCAATTTAAAGAGTATGAAGAAATTGGTTTAAGTCTTGGTTTCCGTCATGTTGAAAGTAGTGCTTTAGTGCGTTCATCATATAGAGCACAAAAACACATTAACTAGTCATGATTACTGTTGCAATCAACGGTTTTGGAAGAATAGGCAGACGTGTTTTTAGACTTCTTCAAGATTATAAAAACATAAAAGTTGTTGCTATTAATGATTTATCTGATGCCAAAACTTTAAGCCACCTCCTTAAATACGATAGTATTCATGGTCTTTTTAATGGACCTATTTCTTTTGATGAGAATTACATTATTGTTGATAAAGAAAGAATTCCGCTTTTAAACAAAAAACACCCAAAAGATTTAGATTGGATACCTTACACTGTTGATTTTGTAATTGAGGCCACAGGTAAGTTCAAAATCACATCGGATTTAGAATATCATTTGAAGAATGGTGCCAAAAAAGTCATTCTAAGTGTTCCTCCTATAGAAGATGATATTAAAACTATAGTTTTAGGTGTTAATGATGGTATAATTGACGGTTCTGAAACCATTATCTCAAACGCGTCTTGTACCACCAATAATGCAGCACCAATGATTGATATAGTAAATAAACTATGCGGAATTGATCAGGCATACATTACCACTGTACATTCATATACTACAGATCAAAGTTTACATGACCAACCACATAGAGACTTACGTCGTTCAAGAGCCGCTAGCCAATCAATAGTACCAACAACAACGGGAGCAGCAAAGGCTTTGACAAAAATATTCCCTAATTTATCAGATGTTATTGGAGGTTGTGGCATTAGAGTTCCTGTGATTAACGGTTCTTTAACTGATATTACTTTTAACGTAAAAGACACCGTTTCTATTGAAAATATTAATAATACTTTTAAAGAAGCATCACAAAATAATTATAAAGGCATTTTAGAGTATACTGAAGATCCTATTGTCTCAATTGATATTGTTGGAAATACGCATTCCTGTATTTTTGATTCCCAAATGACTTCGGTAATTGGAAAGATGGTGAAAATCATTGGTTGGTATGATAATGAAACTGGATATTCTAAACGAATTATTGACTTAATATGTTATTTGTCGGAAAAAAAGTGTATTTTGTCGATAAAATAATTATATTTGTCAGTAATCTTGAACTAAGATGTCCCAAATTAAACAATATATACTTGCACTAACAATGTTACTTGGCATAGTTGCATGGTCTCAAAAAACCATACAAGATGACCCTGAAATTCAACAAAGTAACATTAATCATCGTATAGATCGATCTCAAGAAGAATTAGAAAAATTCAATTATTCTGAAGCCCAAAGGAATCTTGATGAAGCCCTAAAAATTGCCAAAAAAACCAAAAACAAAAAGAGTATTGCTATTATCAATACTCATAGAGCCAAGATTGAACTTATAAATAAAGAGCTTGATAAAGCATTTATATCTTTAAATGAAGCCATTAAAATTCAAAACGAAATAAAAGATGATGCTAACTTGGCAAACTCTTATAAAACCTTAGGTGAATTTTATATAGTTAAAGGAGATTATTATAAAGCAACTGACTATTTCAAATCTGCCAAAAATCTTTTTGAGCAAGAGGAATTAGAGCATGGTATTCCACAAACACTTCTTTTAGAGGGTAAAACATTCATGCTACTTAAAAACTATAGAACAGCTAGAGCTGTATTAGAACAGGCTACAGCCCATTCTAAAAAATTAGGCTTATTAAAAACTCAAAGTGAAGCCCTGATAAATCACGGTTTAGTTTATAATGAACTAGGAAATAATGTGAAAGCCATAGAATTAGCTAATAATGGTTTACAAATAGCAAAAAACAATAATTTTACCGCTATTTTAAATGATGGTTATTTAGTAGTAAGTAACTTGCACAATACTATCGGAAATTATCAGCTTTCTAGAAATTACTTGAGTAACCATTTAATATTATCAGATTCAATAAGAAATCTAACAACAATTAGTTCAAATAAAGAACTAGAAACTCAATTCTTATTAGATGAAAAAAATGATAGAATTAAAGAACTAGAAGCTGAGGCCAAAGAAGAGAAAGAAGATGACGGTGTAAGAACACTTATCTCCATTTTAAGTGTAGCACTCATAACAATATTATCACTTTTAACCTTGTCGTTATATAAAAATAATAACATTAGGTTAAAGACCAATAATATGCTTCATAAAAAGAATGGTGAACTTATTATTGCCAAAGAAAAAGCAGAATTAGCTTCAAAAACTAAAGCAAATTTCTTGTCTACTGTTACTCATGAGTTACGCACTCCACTTTATGCAGTAACGGGTTTAAGCAACATGCTGTTAGAGGAAGACCCAAAGCCTTCACAAATTCAGCATTTAAAATCATTAAAATTTTCAGGAGATTATCTGTTAACTTTTATTAACGACATTCTTCAAATAAACAAAATTGAAGCAAATAAAGTCAACTTAGAGCCAGAACCTTTCAACTTAAGAAAAAAAATAAGTAATATTATTTTGGCACTTAATAATTCCGCTGAGGACAATAATGTAAAACTTCATTTTGAATTCGATAAAAATCTACCGGAAAACTATATAGCAGATCAAATAAAAATATCACAAATCCTTATCAATCTTATTGGCAACTCTATTAAGTTCACAAAAGATGGGGACATTTGGATTAGAGTGTATCAAATGGCTGTTAAAGATAAAATCTATAAACTTAGGTTTGAAGTTGAAGATAATGGTATAGGAATTAGTCAGGAAAAGCAAGATAAAATGTTTGAAAGCTTCTCTCAAGGTTCCATTCAGATTAATCGTAAATATGGGGGTACTGGTTTAGGCTTATCCATAGTTAAAGGTTTAATTGATATTTTAAATGGAGAAATTCATGTTAAAAGTGAATTAGACAAAGGAACAACTTTCTACTTTGAAATTCCTTTAGAATACACCGAGGTTAAAGAAATAGCTCAAACTAAAACGTCTTATTTTGATAAGGAGACTAATGAGTTAGATCTTACCAACGTTAAGATTTTGGTAGTTGAAGACAACAAAATCAACCAAATGATTACTAAAAAGATTTTAACTAAAATGGATCTTAAATGTGATATTGTTGATAATGGTGAAGAAGCCGTGGATATGATTAAAACAAATGATTACAACATTATTTTAATGGATATTCACATGCCTGGAATTAGTGGTATTGAAGCCACTAAAATTGTTAGAACCTTTGATAAAGAGCTTACTATTTTTGCCTTAACAGCTGTAACCATTGAAGACAAAATGCATGAATTTGAAGAAGCTGGTTTCACAGATATTATTCCAAAACCATTTAAGCAAGAAGAGTTTGAGAAAAAACTATATAACGCTCTAGCTTCGAAAGAAGGTAAATCTGCTACGGCTTAGTTTATACAAAATTTAAAATCAACCCATTTAAAGACTCTGCCTTATCAATAGCTGCTTCTATTGGTAGATAAAACAACTTATCTTTTAAAGATTCATATTGCTTTAATCGCATATAATCCTTTTCGGTAGTAATTATAAGGGTTTCATTATTTAAATCATCAATTTCATTTTGGGTAAAATTATGATGATCTTTAAAATTAAGATGTTCAAAATTTAGACCTTTTTCAGATAAAAAAGATACTAAAGGAGAAGTATTAGCAATACCAGTCACTAAAGTAAACGCCTTTAACTCTTTAATTTCTTTTGAAGATTCATCAGAAAACACCTTATTGGAATACCTTATTGAACTGAAAAAAACTTGTTGACTTTTTTTTGGGTTAATCCTACTAATAAATTCCAATTTTTCATCTTCACTTATATTTATAGGACACTTGGTTACAATTATAACATCAGCTCTATTAGCGCCACTTCTAGGTTCACGTAAATTACCAGTTGGCAATACATAATCACTAAAATAAGGGTTACTATATGTGGTTAATAAAATATTGAATCCCGCATTTACCTTCCTATGCTGAAAGGCATCGTCCAATAAAATAACCTCAGGGACATCATTTGCTGATATTAAATTTTTTATTCCATTATTCCTATTAGCATCAACAGCCACTATAATGTCATCTTTATACTTATTATAAAACTGAAAAGGTTCATCTCCAATACTATCTGCATTTGAGTTTTTATCAGCTAACTGAAACCCTTCTGTTTTTCGTTTATAGCCTCTACTTAAGGTGGCTACTTTAAAATCTTCTTTAAGTAGATTAATTAAATACTCAATCATTGGCGTTTTTCCTGTGCCACCAACATTTAAATTTCCAACACAAATAACAGGAAAAGCATATGAAGTTGATTTTTTAACCCCGGCATCATACAGTTTATTTCTTAGGCTTGTCACCAAATAATAAATTGGAACAATTGGTAATAATATTTTTCTAACTAACTTCATCAGAGCGAAATCTTAATAAATATATGGGTTCGAATATAATCAATTATTAAATCATTTAAGATTACACAAGACCTTTAAAATCAATAAAAGTGAACTAGTGAAAGTATAATATTTTATCTTTGAAGCAAATAAAATACTTATGATTGTTCAAGACGTCATTAATCATTTAGAAGAATTAGCACCTTTGGCTTACGCCGAAGATTTTGACAATGTTGGCCTTTTAGTTGGCGATAAAAACCAAAAAATTACTGGAGTTTTAGTCACCCTGGACACCCTAGAAAGTGTTGTAGACGAAGCCATTGCGGAAAACTGTAATTTGATAGTGAGCTTCCACCCGATTATTTTTAAAGGGCTAATAAAAATCACTGGTAAAACTTATGTAGAGCGTGTAGTTTTAAAAGCCATTAAACACAATATAGCTATTTATGCAATTCATACGGCTCTAGATAATGCGTTACAAGGTGTAAATGATATGATTTGTAATCAACTGGGTTTGATTAATAAAAGAATACTCATTCCGCAATCTGCAACTATTAAAAAACTTACAACCTATGTTCCAAAAGAGGAAGCCGAAAATTTAAGAACAGCTTTATTTGAAGCCGGAGCTGGAAACATTGGTAACTATAGCAATTGTAGTTTTAATAAAGAGGGTATTGGAACTTACCAAGGCAATATAGATTCCAACCCAACCCTTGGCAAAAAAGGTGAAACACACCATGAAGAGGAAACCCAAGTCTCAGTAATTTTTGCAAAACATCTAGAATCAAAAGTTATAAAAACTTTAATAAGCTCTCACAGTTATGAAGAAGTGGCTTATGAAGTTGTTACCATAGAAAACAAGAACCAAAATATTGGGATGGGAATGATTGGTGAGCTTGAAAACTCCTTAGATGAAAAAGACTTTTTAACACATTTAAAATCTAGTATGAAAACAGAGTGTATTAGGTACTCTTCCTTTTTAAATAAACCCATTAAAAAAGTAGCTGTTTTAGGTGGCTCAGGTAGTTTTGCAATTAGTGCTGCAAAAGCCTCAGGTGCAGATGCATTTATAACAGCAGATTTAAAGTACCACGACTTTTTCACAGCAGAGGATAGTATTCTTTTAACAGATATTGGACATTACGAAAGTGAACAGTTCACAAAAAATCTTTTAGTAACGTATCTTACAAAAAAAATCACTAATTTTGCAGTCGTTTTATCAAAGACCAATACAAATCCCGTTAAGTATTTTTAAAGTATGGCTAAAAAGAAAGAAGTAACTGTAGAAGAGCGTTTGAGAGCTTTATACGATTTACAACTCATAGACTCACGCATAGACGAAATTAGAAATGTTCGTGGAGAACTTCCTTTAGAAGTTCGTGATTTAGAAGATGAAGTAGCTGGACTGAACATTAGATTAGAAAAACTTGTTGCTAGTTTAGAAGTAATTGACAACGATATTAATTCTAAGAAAAATCTTATTGAAGAATCTAAAGCTTTAATAAAAAAGTACAGTGAACAACAAAAAAATGTTAGAAATAACAGAGAGTACAACTCATTAACTAAAGAAGTTGAATTCCAAGAACTTGAGATTGAATTAGCTGAAAAGCACATTAAAGAATTTAAAGTTCAAATTGAGCAAAAGAAAGAGGTTATTGGCGAAACTAAAGACCGTTTGAAAGAACGTGAAACTCATTTAAAGCACAAAAAAGGTGAGTTAGATGATATTTTAGCTGAAACTGAAAAAGAAGAGCAAGCTTTAATTGACAAATCAGAAACTTATAAAACTCAAATTGAAGCCCGTTTGGTTGCTGCTTATGACAGAATTAGAGGTAGCGTTAAAAACGGATTAGCAGTAGTACCAATTGAAAGAGGTGCTTCTGGTGGTTCTTTCTTCACCATTCCGCCTCAAGTGCAGGTAGAAATTGCTTCTCGTAAAAAAGTAATTACAGATGAGCACAGTGGTAGAATTTTAGTTGATGCCGCTTTAGCTGAAGAACAAAAAGCAAAAATGGAAAAAATGTTTTCTAAACTTTAATCCATTTAAAATATATATTCAAAGAGCCTTCACATTGTGAGGGCTTTTTTTATTTTGGACGTTACCTCTCCTCGGGTCGTGCTTTTCACGTTACACGGTAACTTGCTAGAAATGCGAAGCATTCCAGATTCCCTCTTTATAAAAGTCATAATGCATGAGTAATTCCTAACGCAGAATTAGGAACCTAAAAAGCCACCATTTGTACAGTTCCAAAAGTCAATCATAAAAAATCAAACCAACAATAACATTAAGGTTTTGTATTTTTATACGTCTGAAGAAAGAAAAAAACATGAAAAACCTAATCACACTTTTAATAGTTACATTATTTTTTAGCTGCCAAAACATAGCACAAACAAAAAAGGCTCAAGAAAACGTTATCAATGCAAAACCTATTGAGGTTCCTTTAGAAAACGGAAAAGCCAGAGCATATTTTGCCAGCGGTTGTTTTTGGTGTGTAGAAGCTGTTTATGAAAGTGTAAAAGGTGTTGAAGAATCAATATCAGGTTATTCTGGCGGACATTCTGACAACCCAACTTATGAAGCCAGCAATACCGGGTGCACAGGTCATGCTGAAGCTGTAGAAATTATTTACGAGCCTAATGTAGTAAGTTTTGAAACCCTAGTTGATGTTTATTTTGCTTCTCAAAACCCAACACAAGTTAATGGTCAAGGACCAGACAAGGGCTCTCAATACCGTTCTATTATTTTCTACCAGAACGAAGCACAAAAACAAATTATACTTAAAAAGAAAGCAGCTTTGGCTAAAAAACTAAACGCAACAATAGCTGCCGAAGTATATCCATTTCAAAAGTTTTGGATAGCAGAAGATTATCACCAAAACTACGAACGTTTACACCCAAATCATCCTTATATTCAGCGTATTTCTATTCCAAGATTAAACAGGTTTAAGTCTAAATTTCCTAAAGAATTACTTAAGGAAGGGCATTAATATCTCACTTGATTCTATGTAGAATTTCGGACCCTTTGGTGATCTTGGAATAAACTTTCTTGGGAAACTTTGATTATTAACCTGGTTCTGGCTAAGCTAAAATAGCGATTATTATAAAAATATTTTGGGAACTCTTATCATTTGAAAATTGAGTAGACTCTCTAAACAAAAAAACGCTCACAAATAAGTGAGCGTTTTGGTTTTATCTCATACTAACTAAACTAACTAATAAAATTAAGAGATAAAGGATCTTATTTCATGTTCTTTTTCTTTATTCCTTAATTTATAAAATTAATGGTTAAAGGGTATTTAGGGTTTTCTCCATTGCTTGCTTTAATAGCATTTATAATTGGGAATATAAATGAAAAGATTCCTAAAACTATAAAGCCTAACAAGCCTAATCCAAAGAATAAAATTCCTGGAATACAAATTAAAAAATAGACTATTAAACTCAATTGAAAGTTTATAATACTCTTTCCATGAGCATCCATTTTATCTACTTTTTCTTTTTGAGTAGCCCAAAGTATTAATGGTAATATTAGGCTACCAAAACCCATAATAAAAAGCACTAACTGACTTAAATGGGTGATAACAATTAATTGATTGTCTTTGCGCATCATAGCATTGATTGTTTTGATTGATTACTAATATGACGCTATCAAATTAAAAATGTTACAAGAAATTGAAAAAATTAATTTTCCGTAATCCCATGAGTCTTAAGCAACTCTTTAAACTCAGGATCATCTTTTAAAAACCGAAAGAACTCAGGTACTTCTCGTCTTAAAGTTGCTGTCTGTTTGTTTCTAACAGTATCTATATGATATAACACACTATCTCTAACTCCTAAACCAGCAAATACTACTGCTAGCTGTTGACTTTTTTCCTGAGGTCGTGCTACTAAACGAATTGTATCTATAATTCTAAAGGCATTAGCAGTATCACCTACTTTTGCATAAGAAAAGCCTAAAAAGCGGTTATATACATTCTCCTCAGATACCAAGTACTTAAGAGGTTCTATGGCTTCTTTATACTTTTCTTGATCTGTATAAATTCTAAAATAAGTTCTATTAATTACAAATTGATTGTTCTCCTTACCTAGCTTTTCAACTTTCTTCATTATCATTTCAGCTTCTTCATATTTATGTGTATAAGCCAAGGCAGTAGCATAATTATTAGCCACAGCAAAAGACAAGGGGTCTAACTTATATGCAATACGTGCCTGTACCAACATTCTATCATATTGCCTAGAATAGTAATAAAAAGTTGCGTATTGATGCCTTGTAGTTAAGTCGTTAGGTGATAACTTTATAGCTTTTTGAAAAGCTTCCTCAGCCTCTTCATGTTTGCCTTCAATATTATTTATAAATCCTCTAACTGAATAAATCCTTGGTACTTCACTACTAATTTGTTCTGCTTTGTTAAGGTATTCTCTTGCTAATTCCGAAGCCTCATTAACATCCCTTCCAGAATAATAGGTTTCCAAATAAATAGAGTTTGCTATTTCAGCATAAGCCTCTGCGTAATTGGAATCTAAAACAACAGCTTCTTTATAAAGGGTAATACTTTTTGATATACTTTCAGAATTCCGTTTATCTGCCTCACTCCTACCTTCTAAAAAAAGTTTATAAGCGTCAATATTTTGGGTGGCAATATTAGATAAGCTTTTCTGTTCTTCGAACGATAAATTAAGTTCTAAGGCATTTACTATTTCTTTAGATACTTCAGTTTGAACAGTAAATACATTTGTGATAGTTTTATCGTAATTCTGAGCCCATAAATGTTCATCATTATAGGCATTAATTAACTGCGCAGAAATCCTAATATCATCACCGTATTTTCTAATACTTCCTTCTAAAATATAAGACACCCCTAGTTCTTCGGCTATTTCAGGAATGGTTTTTTCAGTTTCCTTATATTGCATTACCGACGTTCTGGAAATAACCCGTATCTCTTTTAATTTTGATAGTTGCGTAAGAATATCTTCGGTTATACCATCCCTAAAAAACTCTGCATCCTCATCACTGCTTAAATTATCAAACGGTAAAACGGCAATAGATAATTCTTTTACTGAATTATTAGTAGTGATTTTAATGGATTTGATATTTAGCGCAAATACAACCAAAGCTATAAGAGCTACCAACCATATTAAACTGCTCTTTCTTTTATAAAAAGGTGGTTTATATTTTTCCTTTTTTTCTTTTAGCTTACCTTTTACATCTTCTGGTTTTGGAACCACTAAACCATTATTTGCAATAGCAAAAATTGGCATAGCGTCATCCACATTCTTAAGCTCATAAGCGTCTAAAAATTTAGACTGTATATGTTTATGACTCCTAATTTGATCGTGAACCTTATCCGAAATTAAAACACTTCCGGCTACCGCACAAGATTCAATTCTTGACGCTACATTAACGGCATCACCAATAATATCGTCTTTAGACCGAATGATATCTCCGACATGTATACCAATTCTTACTGGTATTTTAGGTTCTTCTAAAAAAGCTTTTTGTAATTCTATTGCGCAATCAACAGCTTCAACAGTGCTTTTGAAAATACTCAAAGTGCCATCACCAAAATATTGAATAATTCTACCATTAAAGGCTTCGGTGGTCATTTCAAAAGCGGTGCGATGCCGTTCTCTAACCAAAACAGCTTCTTTCTCGTCATACTGCATCAAAGATGTGTATCCTTCAATATCAGTAAACATAATGGCGGCAAGTTGTCTGTTTTTAGACATATCGTAGTATTATTTACTTATAAAATTAACCAAATAGATGCGAAATAGCAGTGAAAAAAATAATTAATCAATTTTATTTAACAACGCGATAAACCGAGGTTCATTTTGAAATACCCTGAATTTAATGTCATGCTTCAATCCCCAGAAAAATAATCCCTGTCCTCCAAATTCATAATCTCTTTCTAAATACTTTAAAGCATTTTCTTTTTCACCAAGCCCCATATATATGGTAGCTATCATATATGCAGGCACATATACTTTCTTATTCTTATCAAGTTGATAATCTAAAATTCTTTTCGCTTTGTCATACTGCCCTGTTTTTCCGTAGCAATAACCAAGCATCCAATTTGTATTTGAAGCCACACTTCTGGACGTGTATAATGAAATTGCGGCATCATACTTCTCAAGACCGGACAAAGCTGTGGCTTTAGTCCAAATTAGCATATTATCATTAGGAAACCGATTCAGGGATTTATCTACTAAATCAATGCCTTTTTGAAACTCATTTAAATAATAATAAGCCTGAACCATATCCCCAACATATTTTGAAGATAACGGGTCTAGTTTTAAAACCTTATTAAAGTTTTCTTCCATGAGTTTAAGATCTCCTTCAAAAGCATAAATCCACGCCAATTTATTATAAGCCCCAACATAACTAGGGTTAATTTCTATGGCCTTCTTTAAATATCTTATAGCTACCTCCTTTTCATATTTGTAGTAGCTAATAGCGCCTAAAACTCCATAAACACCACCATCATTAGAGTTTATTGCTAGAGCCGTTAAAGCAGGAATTGAAGCCAATTCAAGCATTTTTTTAGGAGATTCCCTCCCCCAAAATATATATTCCATATAAGTTTCAGCCACACCAACATAAGCCCTGCAAAATTCAGGATCATATTCTATGGCCTTTTTAAAAAGATCTTCCGCTTTTATTAGTTCCTCTACTTTTCCACCACCTTGGTGCAAATACCTTTGTCCTTCTTTAAAAGCCGTATAAGCCTCGGCACTCTTTGTTGGCTGATTGTCAATTCTAAGAACTTCATTGTCGCTAAGGGTTATTTGAAGTGCACTAGCTATATCTCTTGAAACGTCACTTTGAATTTTAAAAATCTCAACTAAGGTGTTGTCATAGTTATCAGCCCATAAATTTTTATCTTCCTTGGCATCAACCAAATTGGCATTAATTCGTACTTGATTATTATTAACTCGCACGCTACCTTCCAAAAGGTAATTAACATTTAACTCATTGGCAATTTCTTTAATTGTCTTATTACTGTTTTTGTAATGCATTGCTGAAACTCGAGAAATCACCTGCAAATTCTGGATTTTGGAAAGATGAGTAATAATGTCTTCGGTGATGCCATCGGTAAATATATCAGAAGCATCGTCGTTATTCATATTCTCAAAAGGAATAACCACTAATGTAGCTTCCTTTTTAATACTATCTACATTGGAAGTTTTCATAACATAATACGCAAGCGCTAAAATGATAATTGATAGAAACCCTAACACATAAAGACTCTTTTTTCTGTAAAACTCAAACTCTTTAGATTCTTTAGGTTTTGTTTTTCCTTTTAGACTTTCCTTTTCAGGAACTTTTAAGCCACCTGTAGTAACAGCAAAAATAGGTATGGTCCTATTCACATTTTTAAAATCTACTGCATCAATAAATTCGGTATTGATATTACCTTTATTTCTTAATTGATCATTAATCTTATCAGACACCAAAACACTTCCAGCTACGGCCAAAGATTCTATTCTAGAAGCTATATTAACAGCATCTCCTATTATATCTTCCTTAGAATATATAATATCCCCTACATGAATTCCTATGCGAACAGGTATATTAGGTTCTTCCAAAAAGGCTTTTTGAAGTTCTATGGCACATTCTACAGCTTCAATAGTGCTTTTAAAAACACTTAAGGTTCCATCACCAAAATATTGAATTAACTGACCATTAAAAGCTTCGGTAGTTATTTCAAATGTCTTACGATGTCTTCCTCTTATTGAAATAGCCTGACTTTCATCTTTTTGCATCAAAGAAGTATACCCTTCAATGTCAGTAAACATGATGGCTGCAAGTTGTCTGTTTCTTGCCATTTTGGTTTAACGTTAGGTGTTTACTAATTTAGTCAATTATCTTTAAAGCTAAATCTTATGCTCATATTCAGTGTTATTACTATTATAAATAATTAATATCTTTAACATGATATTTACCAACATATGGCTAAAGCAACTACCAATAAATTAATAGAGTTTCTTTCTGAAATCCCATTTTTTTCTGAAGTATCTAATGAATCTTTAAAACATTTATGTATAGAATCTGAAAAAGCTTCTTACCTGAAAAACGAAGTTATTGTTAACAAGAATGAAGTTGGTAATTCTATGTATGCCATTATTAGTGGCAAGGTAAAGGTTCATGATAAAAAGCACATTTATGGAACACTAGAAAATGGTGAATGTTTTGGTGAATATGCTTTGATTGATAATGAAACACGTTCGGCATCTGTTACGGCAATAGAAAAAACCGATGTATTAATAATTGGGAGGCAACAATTTTTAGATTTAATGGCCAATGATTCTGGTTTTGCACAAGGTATTCTGTCTGTAATGATTAAACGTCACAGGGAGTTAGATACTATTCAAGAACGACTAGCCTCTTCTAAACAAGACATTGAAATAGCAAGCAATAAAATGAGTGGACTTATTAATGGAGCCATGGATGCCATTATTATGTTTAACAGTGATTTCAGAATTATTTTAACCAATCCGTCTGCCAATACTATTTTGCAAAATGATGATGTATTACAACGTAACGTTTTATTCTTTTTTGATGATGACAGTGCTAATTTAATCGAGGATATTGTTAAATCTGGAATAGAAGATAAATCATCCATCAATAAATATTTACCAAATATTATAAAGGTGATAGGGTCTGATAACAGTGAAACTTTAAACGAGGGTACTATTAGTAAATATGGAAGTGGTTCGGAGACATTTTATACATTAATTCTAAGAAATATAGAAGAGCGTCTAATTGCTGAAGACAAAATAAATTTACTCACCAAACAAACGCAGTATTTAGAAGAGGAAATAAAAGAACTAACTAGTAGCTATGGCATCATTGCTGAGAATAAAGCAATGAAGCAAGCTTTGAATTTAGTTCAACAGGTAGCAAAAACTGATGCCACGGTATTAATTCATGGTGAAACCGGAACGGGTAAAGAACTTATTGCACGTGCTATTCATAAAGAGAGTAAAAGAAATGACAAACCACTAATTCGAATTAACTGCGGTGCTATTCCAACCAATTTAATAGAGAGCGAATTGTTTGGTCACAAAAAAGGAGCATTTACGGGTGCTACTGTAGACCGAAAAGGGCGTTTTATGTTGGCTGACAAAGGCACCATTTTTTTAGATGAAATTGGCGAAATGCCCTTAGAGTTGCAGCCTAAGCTTTTACGTGTTATTCAAGAAGGTGAATTTGATCCCGTTGGAAGCTCTGAAACCATAAAAGTAGATGTTCGAATAATTACTGCAACACATAGAGATTTATTAGAATTTTCAAAGGAAGGTAAGTTTAGAGAAGATTTATATTATCGTTTAAATGTATTCCCTATTGATGTTCCTGTACTTCGAGATAGAGGTAATGACCTTCATCTTATAGCAGAAGAAATGTTAGAGCAATTTTCCAAAAAACTAAATAAACCTATGATTCCGTTATCGGAGGCTGACAAAACTTTATTATCTACTTACCACTGGCCAGGGAATGTTAGGGAGCTTCAAAACTTAATTGAACGCGCTGTCATAGTATCCCAAAATGGTGAAATAAATTGGCATGCCATTATTCCTAATAAGGCTGGAACCCAAGAAGCAAATTTTCAAAATAATAAACAACGCATTTTAACTATAAAAGAATTTAATGCTCTTGAAAAGGAAAACATCCTTAAAGCCCTAAAACACACCAAATGGAAGATTTCTGGAAAAAATGGGGCTGCGGAATTACTACAAATACCTCCAACAACCCTTACCTCAAGAATAAAGGCGCTTGGTATTGAGCGACCTATTTAATTTCACGATATTTCGTTATTACAATTATGATATTTCGTTATTCAACGATATTTCGTTAATTCACTAGTGTCTTAATTTTATTTTAACCACTTGATTAACAGCTGTTTAATTAGTTTGGCACATGAATAGCATTAAACAAGTCAAACATTTAAAAACCAATTTATTAATCAATTTAAAATTTAGAAAACATGATTACAACAGCAAATGTAAAAAACGGAGTAAACGTAGATCAATTAGTAGAAACTATCGGTCACATTCAAGAACAACCAGAATTAGCAAAATTTGAATTTAGAGCTAAAAATAACTGGATTAATGGTGGGCACTGTGTGTCTAGCATAAAAAGCTTCTACGGAGCAGGTCAAGAAGACACAACGCGTGAAGAAACATTCACAATGGAATGTAGCCATCCTCAAGTATTATTAGGAGAAGACGAAGCCGCAACTCCACCAGAAGTTGTATTACATGCCTTAAGTTCTTGTTTAACTGGAGCTATGGTATATCATGCTGCTGCTAACGGTATTGACATTGAAGGTGCAGAATCTACAATTAAAGGTAATGCAGATTTACATGGTTTCTTAGGATTAGATCCCGAAGTAAGAACTGGTTTTAATGGAGTAACTATCCAATTAAAAGTTAAATCTGACGCTTCTGCTGAACAACTTGAGAACTTAGCTAAATTTTCTCCTGTATTTGACATGATTAGCAATCCAACTCCTGTAAACATAGAAATTGTTAAACAGTAGAAACCACTTAAAAAAATGGCTACTCAAATTGTAGTAGCCATTTTTTTATCATCAATCATAAATGATTTGAACACCAAAAAATGAAAGCTTCAAAATATCACATCTCCAATGCTAATAGAGCAGTTGCAAGAATTGCTTATAAAACCAATGAGGTGTTTCCAATTTACCCCATTACACCTGCTTCGGAAATGAGCGAATTGGTTGAACAATGGAGTGCTGAAAACAAACCAAACTGTTTTGGCAATGTGCCAACTGCGTTTCAGATGCAAAGTGAAGCAGGCGCTGCCGGAACAATGCACGGTGCTTTACAAACAGGTTCTTTATCAACTACTTTTACAGCATCACAAGGTTTATTATTGATGCTTCCAAATATGTACAAAATTGCAGGTGAATTAACACCTAACGTTATTCATGTAGCAACCAGAAGTATAGCCACTCACGCTTTATCTATTTTTGGCGACCATAGCGATATTATGGCCGTTCGTCAGTCTGGATACGCTATGTTAGGGAGTGCATCAGTTCAAGAAGCTCAGGATTTTGCTTTGATAGCGCAAGCAGCAACCTTAGAATCTCGTATTCCTTTCGTTCATTTTTTTGATGGATTTAGAACATCTCATGAAACCTCAAAAATTGAAACAATTTCTGATGAAACCATCCAATTTATGATGGATCTAAAAACCATTAAAAATCATAGAGCAAATGCTTTAAATCCCAACAATCCGGTTATTAGAGGAACCGCTCAAGGACCTGATTTGTTTTTTCAAAGCAGAGAAGCTGTAAACCCATTTTACGACACATGTCCTGACATTGTTCAAAAACATATGAACACCTTCGCTTCATTAACCAACAGAAGCTACAATCTATTCGATTACGTTGGCGCTTACGATGCAGAACAGATCATCATTTCTATGGCATCTTCTACAGAAACAATTGAGAAAACTATTGTACATTTAAACAATAATGGAAATAAGTTCGGTTTAATAAAAGTTAGATTATTCAGACCATTTAGTACAAAACATTTACTGCAAGCATTACCAAAGACTACAAAATCTGTTGCCGTATTAGATAGAACTAAAGAAGCTGGATCAAACGGAGAACCTTTGTATTTAGATATTTTAAAATCTATCTTTGAAGCCTATCAAAATAATAAAATATCAACCTTTCCAAAAGTAGTTGGGGGCAGATACGGATTATCCTCTAAGGAATTCACGCCAAGTATGGTGAACGCCATTTTCAACAACCTAAAACAATATCAACCTAAAAATAATTTCACTGTTGGAATAAACGACGACGTCAAAAATTTAAGTTTAGATATTTCAGAATCAATACATATTGACAACAGCTGCTACAAAGCAATATTTTATGAAGAAAAAAACACAAAACTATCAGAGAGCTTTACCAACACCTTAAAGATTATTTCAAAAAAAGAAAACACCTTTACTCAGGGCTATATAAAATGTGATTACAAAAAAGCCAACACATTCAATATTGCCCATTTACGCATTGACAACAAACAAATAAAGGCACCATATTTAATAGAACAAGCCGATTTTATTGGTTGCCAAAAAGCTATCTTCACAATTAAAGATAACACTTTAAAAAATCTAAAATCAGGAGGAACACTACTGGTTAACTCTTCATTAACGTCTAAAGCATTCTGGCATTCATTAACGGTAAACATACAAAGAGAAATTATAACAAAACGTATCAATTTACTAATTGTAAACATTAGTGCTATTGAAAAATTAGAGCTACTTAAAAATGAAACTATTTCAGAATTACATGCTTGCTTTTTAGCACTTAAAAAGGATTTGACCTTTTCTGAATCTATTCATGATTTAATCGATTTCATCTATAAAGTTGACACGTCTAACACCTATATAGAAGAAACTTCCTTATCTAATTTTAACGAATCCCCTAATCGTTCACTATTAGCAAGATTACTGAATAATCAAGGAAATGATACTTCCGTAAGCTTACTACCAGTTGATGGCACTTTTGAAAGTGACACTTCAAAATTCAATCCTATTCAGCATTCAGAATTCCTTCCAAAATGGAATATAGATACATGTACACAATGCGGTGCTTGCAGTATGGCATGTCCTCAGGCTGCTTTACGAAGCAAAGCATTTGATGAAACATATTTAAAAACCGCTCCTAAAAATTTTGATTTTATAGATTCTATGGATTTCGATTTAATGAATTACACCATTCAAATCAACCCTGACCAATGTAATGGTTGTAATAATTGCATTGATGCTTGTCCCACAAAAGCACTAAAACTGGAAAAACGTGAGAATATTTACAAAGAACAAAAATCTATTTGGAATTACTTTGAAACTATCTCAGAATTAGATAGAAACCTCATAGATACAACAAAGGTGAGTCAGCAGCAGCTGCAAGAACCCTTATTTAAATATTCAATTGGTGTTGAGGGTTGTGGAGAAGCACCCTATTTAAAACTTATGTCTCAATTGTTTGGGGATAGACTTTTAGTTGCTAATGCAACCGGTGCAAGTTCCATATTCGGTGGTGCTTTACCAACAACACCTTGGTCAAAAAATAATAAAGGTTATGGACCCGCATGGTCAAATTCTCTATTTGAAGACAATGCGGAATTTGGTTTGGGGTTTAGACTTTCTATCAATCAACAAGAAAAACAAGCAAAACAGTTGATAGAAAAGCTTTCATCCCAGATTGGTTCTGAATTGGCTTTTGATATTGTAAATAATTCTCAAGATTCAGAATTAAAAATAAATCAACAAAAACAAAAAGTTACTCAATTAAAAGAATCTCTTAAAAAAATGGACACTCTTGAATCAGAGGAATTGCTAAATATTAGTGATAACTTAGTTAAAAAGAGTGTATGGGTAATTGGCGGTGATGGGTGGGCCTACGATATAGGTTATGGAGGCATTGATCATGCTTTGGCTTCAGGTGAAAATATAAATATTTTAGTTTTGGACAACGAAGTTTATGACAACACAGGAGCTCAGGCCTCAAAAGCAACACCATTTGGTGCTCAGGCAAAATTCGCTTTCAATGGAAAACAAAGGCAAAAGAAAGATTTGGGGCGTTTGGCTATGATGTACGACAATGTGTATGTAGCCTCTGTAGCAATTGGAGCAAACCAGGAACAAACTTTAAAAGCTTTCAACGAAGCTGAAAGTTTCAATGGCCCCTCAATAATCATAGCGTATTGTCATAGTGACGCTCATGGCATTGACATGAAAAACCCAAGTCAATATCACAAAGCTGCAGTAAAATCAGGCCAGTGGTTATTGTATAGAAATGACCCAAGACGGTTAGGAAATAGACTAAACACATTGCAATTAGACTCTAACGTTCCTTCAATAAAAATTGAAGACTATTTAAAAATGGAAAAACGATTTTCAAAATTGCTGAACAACAGTCCCGAAACGTTTAAAACATTAATTAGACAACTTCAAAAACAAGTAGATAATAAATTTAACAGGTACCTATCACTATCTGAACAAAGACTATTTAATAGATCAAAACTCATTCAGAATAAAAAAATCAATAAACAATTAACTCCTAGAAATTAAAATACCGTTAAATTAAGTCTGGCCTCTAGAGTTTAATCCTCCCTCTTTTTAAGAAGTTTTTTAGTAACTTTAAAACTTAAATTCACGTTTATATGCCTGATGTTAAAGTACCTATTATCACTTATACTGGAATCAATCAACAAGTAGAACTTCATGATTCGGATTCTACATTATTAGAGTGCTCCATTATGAATCAAATACCTCATATTCATGAATGTGGAGGTAATGGATTATGTACCACCTGTAGAATTAGAGTTATGGATGGACATAATAATCTTAATCCGCGTACCTTAAAAGAACAAGAAATAGCTAGAGTGAGAAAGTGGGATCCTTCTATTCGACTAGCTTGTCAATGCTATACTAAAGGAGATGTCAACATCCAACGATTAGTTTGGACCAATTCTGAGGTTAACAAACTACAATTGGAAACAGTTCCAGAAGGAGTTGCGGAAGAAAGAGCTATTGCCATTTTATTTTGTGACATAAGAGGCTTTACAAAGTTAGCTTCTGAAAACAGTTCATTCGATGTTGCTCATATTTTAAATAGATTTTACACTGTTTTAGGTGACCCCATATTAGTTAACAATGGTATTATTTATCAATATGTTGGTGACGAGATTATTGGCCTTTTCGGTGTTTCTGGAGGTATAAAATATAAAAACTGTAATGATGCCATTAGAGCAGCTTTAGGCATGCAATACGCCATTGAAAGATTAAACCATATTGAGCTGGTTGACTTTGATGTAAATATAAAAATGGGCATTGGTATTAATTTTGGGAAAGCCTATATAGGTCATTTAGGACACCCAAAACACAAACAATTTGCAGTAGTAGGAGATCCCGTTAATACAGCTAGCAGAATTCAATCATATAACAAAGAGGTAAATACCAATATTTTAGTTTCAGATACTGTTCTAAAAAGTTTACCCAGGGAAACGGTAAATATTGGACGAACATTTAGCAACCAAATGGCTGGTCATGATTATGACACCGTACTGCATGAGTTATTAGGTTTTAAGGATATGGACATCCAACTGGAACTACAACAGTCCCTTGATGTTTTACTTAGAAATGAAGAAGCTTTTGCTAGCAAATTTTATGATAAAGTTTTTACTAAAGCACCTAAAGTAAGAGCTCTATTTAAAAATAATATGGCATCACAAGGTAGACTTTTAACTCATATGCTTGGAGGTATAGTTTATTCAATGAGTAGACCTGAACATCTTGCCTTGGGACTAAAACTTTTAGGACAAAGTCATGTTAGATATGGTGTTCACCAAGAACACTACCCAATTGTTTTAGAATGTTTAACCGAAACTATTGAAGAAGAATTGGGTGAAATGTGCAACCCTCAACTACTCAGTGCTTGGAAACAAGCACTTGAAACTGTAACTTCTGAAATGAAACGTTATGCTAAATAAATTTAAATTATAGCTTCTGATTTATTAGAACTCTCCACAACTAAAAAAGGCACATCAATACTAAAAGCAAAAGTTTCTAAGGCGTGTCTAGTAAATAATCTCTCTAAAAAAGAATGTTTTTCACTAATCATGGACAGTATGTCAATATCATTGTCCAATATATATTGATGCACGGTATCAAACATATCCTTTTTATTCACATCAATGAAATCATGTTCGGCATCAGGAAAATAAGCATCAAAAAAATTCATGTTTTGCAATTGTTTTTGAGCCAAATGGTGTTCATCTGCAACATGCAAAACATATAATTTAGAACCACAAAGGTGTAGAACTGTTTTTAAAATCTGTAATTCATCAATAGTGAATAAATTAATATGATTAGTTGTAAATGCTATTTTATTTAATGGTGCATATTTACACCCTTCTGGAATTGCTAAAACAGGTGTATGGCAACGCTGCATAACTCTAGCTGTGTTACTTCCAAAAAGTACACGTTGCAAACCTGAAGCTCCTTTGGTTCCCATAATAATTAAATCTACTTGATGTTTTTCCGAAGTTTGATTTATAGAATCAATGAAATTATCATAATCTACTATAGAATGAAATTGATGCTTATCATTATCCTCTCTTAATTTAATACTTGAAATAATATTTGTTATAGATTTTTTAGCAGCGTCAATAAGGGTTGAGTATATAGTGGCAGAAGAGGACACCACCATCATATCATCCGATATGAACGACGAAGCTTTTTGAACATTCAAAATATAAAATTCACATACTTCATTTTTAAATAATTCAGTTGCATAGTTAATTGCATTAAGAGAATTTTTAGAAAAATCTGTAGGTAATAGTATAGTTTTCATCGTTCGCAGATTAATGTTAATTAAGTAAATATAATTTTCAATACCAATAAAAACTATGACAATTATCAGTTACACAACAGGTTACATACATATAACAAAAATTAGTAAAATAAATGAAAGCATTGTATTTTCGGCATAATAAATGATTAATGAAACGTTATAATCTAAAACACTTTATATGCCTCGTTTTCTCTTATTAATTCTCCTTCTTTGGTCAACTATAATTAACGCTCAAAACAATGCTATAGCTCCAGGTGAAAAGCTAGTTTATACAGCCTCATATAATATGTCTGGTATTCTTACAGATATTGCCCAAGTAACAATGGAGACTAGCAATGTAAAGACATCAAAAGCTACCCTATTAAGGTTAAAATGTACAGCTGCAACTTATAGTAAATGGGATACTTTTTTTAAGATTAGAGATTTATACGAAAGCTACGTGAGCCCTAAAACACTTACTCCTTATTTATATAAAAGAAATATTAATGAAGGAGGTTATTTTAAGGCCATGAAATATACTTATAGTCATAAAACAAACATTATTAAATCTGTTCAAACTAAAAAGAATAATAGAATAGAAAACAAAGATTTTAAATTTAATTTAGGATCAAAAGACATCGTTTCTACCTTATATAATATTAGATTATTGAATTACGAATCTATGAGTGTTGGTTCAAAAAAAACCGTTACCATAATCTTTGATAGGAAAGAGACAAAAGCATCTATTACTTATTTAGGAAAAGAAACCATTAATACCGCCATTGGCAAAAAATCTTGTTATAAAATTTCTTTAGGTAGTCAGTCCAAGATATTAGAAGGAAGTAGTAATAATTTATTGTGGCTTACTGCTGATGAAAATAAAATAATAGTCTATGGCAAATTTAAAATTCCTGTTGGAAATGGCGAATTAAAAATCAAATCAGCCTCCGGATTAAAAAACTAATAAAAAATGAAAAAACTATTCACAATATTAGCAATAATAGCTTCGGTTTTAGCAATTATTTTTGCCGTGTTACCAATATCAAACTTAGCTATTATACCATCTATTTTAGCTCTTATTTTAGGATTAATAGCCTTTTATCTTTCAAAAAAAACAGGGCAAGTTAAAAAAATAATTCAATTCACATTTCTATTAACCATAATGGCTTTAGTTATCACCACTTATAAAGCAGTTTTCATAAAAACCGAAGTAGCTGACACTAAAGAACTTGAAGCAACAGAAACAAAATCTGAAGAAGAGGCCATTGAGGAACTAGAAGAACTAGATATCAATGAAATTGAAATTGACGAATCCGAATTAGATGGTATAGAATTATAAAACCCTTTTTATCTCTGTTATTTGTATATTTGACTCAATAAAATAGTCATCTATATCATTATTATTTAGGTGCTCCCCATCTGAAACTAAAACAGAGACGTCAAACGGATGAAAACCTTTTGCATACTTACAGTACTTACATTATTAGGTACCTGTGCTACTCCAAAATACACCACTAAAATTCAAAACCTTAAGGATAGTATTCAATTAGTAGATAGTATTAATGTTGTGAAATATGCCAACACTATTACTACCGAAGAGCTAAAAAAGCATCTTTATTTATTTTCTTCTGACGATTTTGAAGGAAGAGAAGCTGGTGAAAAAGGGCATATAATGGCTGCAGATTTCTTAAAATCCTATTACCAAAACGAAAAAATTGAATCTGCCTACGGTGCAGACAATTATTTTCAGACAATTCCTGCAGATTTTTTTCCTCATCATGATAAAAGCTCTGATAATGTTTTAGCATTCATTGAAGGATCTGAAAAGCCAGATGAAGTAATTGTTATTTCTGCACATTTGGACCATTTAGGAATTGAAGACGATGGCCAAATAAACAATGGTGCCGATGATGACGGATCTGGAACAGTAGCAATTATGGAAATGGCCCAGGCCTTTAATAAGGCCAAACAAGAAGGTAACGGCCCCAAGAGAAGTATCTTATTTCTGCATTTCACTGCCGAAGAATTAGGAAAAAAAGGATCTGAATATTACACCATGTATCCGGCGTTTCCTATTGAGAATACGGTTGCTGATTTGAATATAGATATGATAGGTAGAATTGATGATTTACATCAAGACAATAAGGACTATATCTACTTAATAGGCTCCGACAGATTAAGCAAAGAATTGCATTATATTTCTGAAAAAGTAAATGAAACATTTTTCAATATTAATATTGATTACAGATATAATGTTGAAGGTGAGAGAAACAATTATTATTCTAGATCTGATCACTATCATTTCGCCACAAAAGGAGTTCCAGTAATTTTCTATTTTAACGGTGAACATGCTGATTACCATAGACCATCAGACACCCCTGATAAAATAGACTACCCATTATTACAAAAAAGAGCAAGACTTGTTTTCGCTACTGCATGGCAACTTGCTAATCAGGAACACAGAGTAATTTTAGATAAAAATAACGAACTGTTAAAATAAACGGAAGTTAGCCTTTCTATAAAGGCTTTTTTTGTATTATAGCGTTTAATTAGATTAATAGATATGTATAGAATAATACTTCTACTTTGCGCTACTTGTATTGTAGCATCTTGTAGTTCTTCAAAAAATAAAAAAAATAATAAGGAAGCAGACCCAGTAAAATTTGCTAACACCATTACTGCTAATGAGCTAAAAGAAATGCTATACATTTATGCTTCTGATGACTATGAAGGTAGAGAAACAGGAGAACCTGGGCAGAAAAAAGCGGTTGAATTTATTAAAGAACAATATGTTGCAAATGACATTCCTTCTCCTTTAGAAGAAGGTGATTATTTTCAAGAAATTCCCGCATCCTTTTTTAGAGGGAATACAAAAGCATCTGAAAATGTACTTGCCTATATTAAAGGGGCTGACAATCCAGATGAGGTTATTATTATTTCTTCTCATTTAGATCATATTGGTATATCTAGAGATGGAGAGATTAATAATGGTGCTGATGATGATGGCTCTGGTACCGTTGCTATGATTGAAATTGCGGAAGCTTTTAAAGCTGCTGCCGACAAAGGTTATTCACCAAAACGTTCTATTTTATTTTTGCATGTTACTGGTGAAGAAATTGGTCTTTTCGGGTCTCGTTATTATACAGATGTTGATCCTGTTTTTCCATTAGAAAACACTGTGGCTAATTTGAATATTGATATGATTGGTCGTATTGACCCTAAACATGAAGAAAAGCCTAACTATTTATACTTAATTGGTTCTGATAAATTAAGCAAAGAATTACATGATGTATCTGAAGAGGTAAACAAACAATACATCAACATGAAATTTGATTATACCTATAATTCAGACAATGACCCCAACCGTTTTTATTACAGGTCCGATCATTACAATTTTGCAAAAAACAGCGTTCCAGTTATTTTCTATTTTAATGGAACACATGCTGATTACCATAGGCCAACTGATACTCCAGATAAAATTGAATACGAACTTTTAGAAACCAGGGCACGCCTAATTTTCCATACGGCTTGGGAATTGGCTAATAGGGAAGAACGTGTTAAATTGGACGAGAAAAAAGCGAAAGTACAGTAGTTAATAAAGTATCCCGAATAAAAAATAAAAAAATAAAAAAGCCCTTCGAAAACGAAAGGCTTTTAATTTTTTGGGTGGAAGACCGGATTCGAACCGGCGACCCTTGGTACCACAAACCAATGCTCTAACCAACTGAGCTACAACCACCGTGTAACTCGCATTTTGCAATGCGTGTGCAAATGTAATTTATTTCAATCTTATCTACAAAGACTTTTTTTAATATTTTTAATTGAATTTAAAAATAAAATCAACAATATTCTTAACTACTTTATATCGAACAGACTATCAATAGCAACATAACGTTCAACATTAAATCCTTCAGCATGCTCTACCCCAATCAATCGTCCTAATTCTCTAGCTCTATACGCAATACTGTCCGTGAAATTTTTACTAGAAATCGGGGTTTCTGGTTCCTTGCTAGTGGCGTCAAAAAACTGCGTTTTATATGCTAAAACAGCTTCCATTTTTCTATCCATAAACCCTGTAACATCAACCACAAAATCTGGCTCTAAGTTTTTCCATTGCATATAATGATACACATGTTTTGGTCTCCAAGGATCTTGCCAGCTATCATCATCTTCAGATTTAGTGTCAATTTTAATCAATCCACTTAAAAAACAAGCGTCACTTACCAACTTACTGCCTTTACCATGGTCAATATGCCTATCGTCTATAGCATTACATAAAACAATATCCGGTTTATATTTGCGTATCATTTTAATGAGCTCTATTTGATGGTATTTATCATTTACAAAAAATCCATCTGCAAATTCCATATTTACCCGAAACTCCGCACCTAAAATCTTTTTGGCTACCTCAGATTCAACATCTCTCGTTTCAGCAGAACCTCTGGTTCCCAACTCACCTCTTGTCAGGTCTATTATTCCCACTTTTTTATTATTTGCAATCTCTTTCGCAAGGGTTGCTCCACAACCTA
The DNA here is from genome assembly GCF_008056315.1 of Seonamhaeicola maritimus. Taxonomy (GTDB): domain Bacteria; phylum Bacteroidota; class Bacteroidia; order Flavobacteriales; family Flavobacteriaceae; genus Seonamhaeicola; species Seonamhaeicola maritimus. The sequence continues at coordinate 143,492 of NZ_VRKQ01000016.1, forward strand.
ATTCAACGTCATCTGGGTGTGCTCCTATGGCAAGTATATCTATTTTCATTTATTCAACTTTCTTAAACAATTAATCGAAAATTCTCCGATTATTCTACAATATTCATTGAAGTTTTTTAACTAAAGGAAATTATAAGTAATTAATTCTTCAAAAGAAACCTACTATTGCATAAAACTTGGAATTACGAAAACGACTTCGCTAACGGTTTTACCATTTTTTACAGGTTAAATATAACAATAATTGAAAAATTATCGACCAAGTTAAACTATGACATTAGTCATAATAAACTATAGGCTATAAATAGTAATTTTATCCTATCAAAATAATCAAACGAGAAAACACAAGAATATGTATTTAATGCTCTTTATTTTAGTTATAACAATTGGACTATTTGTCTGGGGAAAATTCACTCCTGATATTGTTGCTTTAATTTCAATGATAAGTTTATATCTAACAGGGATTTTAACAGCACCAGAAACCTTAAGTGGATTTAGTAATCCAACCGTTATCATGATTGCTGCCCTATTTATTATTGGTGAAGGTATTGCCCAAACCGGATGGACAGCTATGGCTGGTAAGAAATTTGTAGAATGGGCTGGAAAAAGTGTGCCTAAATTATTGGTAATTGTAAGTTTAGGTGCTGGTGTATTATCTGGCTTTGTTAGCAACACAGGAACCGTTGCTACTTTAATGCCACTTACCATATCTTCAGCTTGGAGTATCGGTACACTACCTTCTAAAATGTTAATGCCTGTAGCTTTTGGTTCTAATACGGGTGGCTTACTTACATTAACAGGTACACCACCAAACATTATTGCTAGTAATGCTTTAGTAGAATCTGGTTTTGAAGGATTCTCTTTCTTTGAATTTGGGTTAATAGGTTTACCTCTATTAATAATTGCTTTACTCTACTTCAGATATGTTGGGTACAAACTTTTACCCAATAATAAAACCAATAATAAACCTGTAAACATTGAATCTACATTACACAACTGGATTGAAGCTTATAAAGTAAATAATGACTACTATAGGTTACGTATTAGATCATTATCGCCTTTAATTAATACCGAAATTAAAGATTGGAACTTTGAAGAAGAATTTAACGTAACGATAATTCGACTAAAAAGAAGACACCCTAACAGACTTAAAGGATTTCCTAAATTTGAAGAATTTCCAGATTTAGAAACAAAACTTAGATACCACGACATTATTACTGTTAAAGGTGATACGGAGGCCATAAACCGAATCATGATTAGATTCAGACTTGGTTTATTACCACTAGAACAAGAATCAACTGACGAGTTAAAGAACAACCTTATCAACCAAGAGGTTGGTATGACAGAAGTTATTGTAAACCCTAACTCTGTATTAGTTGGCAGAAAATATAAGTTAGCCGAATATTTCAAACGATTTGGACTTCAATTATTGGCTGTTTCCAGAAACCATCAACCATTAACTGAAAAAGAAATCAGGGTAAAAGTTGGTGATGCTTTTTTACTAAGAGGTACTTGGGATGATATTGAAGGCTTGAAGAAACAACATGAAAACTTGGTGATATGTGGTAGTCCAGAAGGAATGGCTAAAAACGTTGAAAGCCTAAATTACAAATCATACATTGCCATGGGGTCTCTTCTTTTAATGATAGCCTTTATGGTATTTAAAGTAGTTCCTGGTTCAATGGCAGCTTTAATCTCTGCTGGCATCATTTTACTAACTGGATGTGTTCCAATGGCAAAAGCCTACAAAGGTATAAGTTGGACAAGTGTTGTCATGATTGCAGCTATGATACCCATGGGTATTGCTTTACAGAAAACAGGAACCGCACAAGTAATTGCAAACGGATTAGTTAACTACTTAGGTGCAATTCACCCAGTTATGTTATTAGGTGGTGTTTTCTTATTAACAACAACCTTTAGTCAAGTAATTAATAACTCAGCAACAGCCGTTCTTATGGCTCCAATTGCAATATTAGCTGCCGGTTCTTTAAATCTTTCACCAGAACCATTTATGATAGTTGTAGCCATAAGTGCTTCAACGGCGTTTTTAACACCAATAGGAACAACAACAAATGCAATGGTAATGACAGCAGGTGGATATAAATTTATGAATTACCTTAAAGTAGGTGCTCCATTATTGGTATTATTCTTAATTATTTCGTTAATCCTCGTTCCAATAATTTGGCCATTTTAAATAATTATTAAGCATCTTAAATTTGAATAAAATGAAACGAGTTTTAGCCCTATTACTACTTTTTATAAGTTTGAACACATTTGCTCAAACACCTGTTGAAGATAAATTAGGATCCTGGTTCACTTATGGTGCCACTTATAAAGTTTCAGATAAAATAAGTCTTAGTAATGTTATACAGTCATGGCATTACGAAGTTGCCGATAATTTCAACTTCTTGTTTACCAGTTTAACTTTAAACTATCATCTATCTCCAAAAGTAACAACTTCATTTGCTTATGGTTGGATGGATATTGATAGAGGTTATGAATCAATTAAACCACATATTTATGAAAATCGGTTGTATGAACAACTTGGTTATAAACATAAATTAGGTAAACTTCCTATTGACCATAGATTTAGAATTGAGCAGCGTTTCCTTAACATGCCAGCACCAACAGACAATGTTATGCGATCACGTTTCCGTTATAGATTAGGCACCAAATTAACACTTAACAAAACATTCTTTGTTAGAATTAATAATGAATTCATTGCAACAGTTCGAAATGGAAATTATGAGAGTTTTACCGAGAATAGAGCTTATGGTGCTTTAGGTATTAACGTTTTAAAATCTGGGAATCTACAAGTAGGTTATTTAAATAGAAAAATTAAGGGGTTAGATTTACACCGTTTACAATTTAGTTTCTTTTATAAAGCAGATTTAAGAAAGAAGAAAGATTAATCAATAAAGGACCAGGCTATAATTCTTGATTGCTTGTTGCCTTGTCCCATATTGATAACCTTAACGGATTTAACGTTTAGTTTTTTCAGAGAAACTTTCATACCTCTAACCAATTCTTTTTTTGAGACTAAGGAAGAAAACCAATGGCATTGTTCTTTAAACAAAGAACTTTCATATAAGTAATTATGAAGGAAGGCTTTTTCACCACCTTTATACCATAACTCATTATGGGTTCCTGCAAAATTTCTAACCATCTTGTTATCCTTGTTTAGTCCTTTTAATTTTCTTGTAGTGGCCTCCACAGCTTCTTGCTCTGATTTATAAAATGGAGGGTTGCACATTGAAACAGAAAAGGTATCCTCATTAGATAAAACACTTTTTAATATGTTCTTACTATCCTTTTGATGCCTTAATGAAATATAATTGTTCAAATTATTTTTATTGACAATCTCCTGAGCATATTTCAAAGAAGTTTTGTCAATATCAGTTCCTGTAAATCGCCAACCATATTCAGCATATCCTAAAATGGGATAGATACAACTTGCTCCCGTTCCTATATCTAAAATAGAAATATTTTCTGTTAAGTTTGAAGTTTTTAATAAATCTGAAAGATGATGAATATAATCTACTCGCCCAGGTATTGGTGGACACAAATTATCATCAGGAAACTCCCAAAACTTAACTTCATAATACTTAAACAGTAAAGCGGTGTTAAGTGCTTTTACTGCTTTTGGGTTAAAGAAATCTATTGTTTTAGATTCATATTTATTTACAAAAACAAACTGTTCTAATTCCGGGTAAACTTCACATAAGTTTTCCAAGTCATAACCAGGTTTATGTTTGTTTTTTGGATGTAAATTATTACTCATTCTATACCTTAACTAATTTCCAGCTTCCTTTTTTAAACCATATAACTGCAACTATAGCAATTATTATTTCTGCCAAAGTAATTGCCAAAAACACACCTGTAGGACCAAAATCTAAAGTCAGTGCCATCACATAGGCAAACGGTAATTGTAATAACCAAAAACAAACAAAATTAATATAAGTTGGTGTTTTGGTATCTCCCGCACCATTAAAAGCATTAATTACCACCATTCCGTAACCATAAAACACATATCCCGCAGCAATTACACGCAAACATAAACTACCATACTTTACGACATCTGGGGTATCGTTAAACAGTACTATAATTTGCGGAGCAAATATTAAATAAACTATAGAAACTAACCCCATAAAAATGGCGCTATACTTACCTGTTTTCCAAACCGACAATTCTGCTCGTTCTGGTTTTTGAGCTCCTAAATTCTGGCCTACCAATGTAGCTGCAGCATTACTCATGCCCCAAGCAGGCATTAATGTAAACATCATAACACGTATGGCAATGGTATAACCTGCAAGCACTTCGCTACCAAATTCGCTCATAATTCGCATTAAAAACACCCATGAAGATGTTCCTATTAAAAACTGTCCAATACCTCCTAATGATACTTTAATTAAATTCAACATCACCCCTACACGAATTACTAAATCTTTAAAAGCAATTTTAATTTTTCCGTAGCCATAAAATAGAATCGCCAATTGAAATAACACTGCAACACCCCTACCAATAGTAGTTGCTATAGCGGCTCCTTTAACACCATATGCCGGAATTGGACCAAGTCCGAAAATAAAAATAGGGTCTAAAATAATATTTAACCCGTTGGAGACAATCAACACTTTCATCGCAATGGAAGCATCTCCCGCTCCCCTAAAAATGGCATTGATAAGAAAGAGTAACATAATAGTAACATTTCCTCCTAAAAGCACTTGTGTATAACCATAACCCTCTTCAATTAAATCAGATTTACCTCCCATTAAACCAAGTATCTCTTTCGGATATAAAATTCCGATGACACTTATAACCGCGGCTACGAAAACCCCGAGAAAAACAACCTGGACGGCAGCATCAGATGCTCCCTTATAATCGGTTTCACCAACTCGTCTTGCAACTATAGCAGTTGCTGCCATACTCAATCCTATGGCTACAGCATAAACTAAGGTAATAACCGATTCTGTTAACCCAATGGTTGCCACTGCATTTACGCTTATTTTAGACACATACATAATGTCTACAATGGCGAAAATGGATTCCATGAGCATTTCCAAAATCATGGGAATAGACAACATAAAAACTGCCCTACGAATACTACCAGAAGTAAACTCTTGCTCTTTACCGGTTACAGCAATTTTAAAGTATTGAATGAATTGTTTAAATGTAATTTTATTTGATTGCATGTATAGTTGTATTAAAAATAGACATAGCCAAAGACCAACATCTTTAGCTCATTTGTTACTGAGAGAACCTCAGCGCTAACCGGAAGTCAATTTAAACAATCATAAGTCGCAAAGTTGTTGAAATATTTTCACATAACAAAATGATTTTTTTAGGCAACCTTTCTCAATTGAATTATCTTCGCCAAAATTTTTCAATATGCTTAAAGCGGTTATTTTTGATATGGATGGTGTTATTATTGATAGCGAACCTATGCATAATAAGGCTTACCATGATATGTTTGAAGAAGTGGGAATTGAAGTTTCTAGTGAATTATACGAGTCTTTTACGGGACAATCTACTATAAATATTTGCCGTAGGTTGTGTGACCATTTCAATCTTGAAGAATCACCCGAAACTTTAGTTGCTCTAAAAAGAAAACACTACAAACAGTTTTTTGAAAGCAGCTCTGATTTAACACTTATTGATGGTGTTTTAGAGCTAATTAAAGATTACTACAGCAATGGATTAACCTTAGTTTTAGGATCATCTGCTGCGATGACAAGCATTAATCAGATTTTTGATCGTTTTGAATTAGACCAATACTTTATAGCTAAACTAAGTGGAGGAGACCTAAAGCAATCTAAACCACACCCTGAAATATTTATAAAAGCTGCCGAAGCAACAGGTTTTAAAAAAGAAGAATGCATAGTTATTGAAGATTCAACCAACGGTATTCAAGCTGCAAATGCTGCAGGAATTTATTGTGTTGGCTATGACAGTTTCCATTCTAAAAATCAGGATTACTCAACTGCAAATAAAGTCATAACCGATTTTAAAGAGATCATATTTAACAAAGTCATTACCTTATTAAATTAAACTTTTGAAGTATAAGAATATCTACCTCTTATAATATTTTTCAAAACCTCTATAGGCAAAAAACGCTAAGACCACTAAAAAGCCATATGTGACAGCTATAACTTTATAACTAGCCATTTGTTGTCCAGACTGATAAGAGTGTAACCCAGACAAATAGAAATTCACTCCAAAATAGGTGAAAATAATAAATGAAATGGCCACAACAGAACATAAATTAAATAACCAACGACCACGAAGCCCTGGTATTAATCGCATGTGAATAACAAAGGCATAAATCATGATACTAATTAGTGCCCAAGTTTCTTTTGGGTCCCAACCCCAATAACGTCCCCAACTTTCATTGGCCCACATACCTCCTAAAAAATTTCCAATGGTAAGCATTACCAAACCAACAGTAAGTGCCATTTCATTAATAATTGTAAGCTCTTTAATGCTTAAATCCATTTTAACTTTATTCTTACTTGTAGTTACAGCCATTAAGAACAGTGAGACAACACCTAAAACCATTCCTAATGCAAATGGTCCATAACTTGCAACAATAATAGCCACATGAATCATTAACCAATAACTATTTAAAACTGGCTGCAAATTTCCTATTGAAGGGTCCATCCACTGAAAATGAGCTACCATTAATAACATAGAAGTTACAAAGGCAGTTGCAGCAAGCGTTAAGTCACTCTTTCTACCAAAAATTAAACCAAATAGCATGGTGGCCCAAGCTACATAAATCATAGATTCATAAGCATCACTCCAAGGAGCATGACCCGATACATACCAACGTGCAATTAAACCTCCTAAATGGATTAAAAACATGCCTACAATTATCCATTTAAAAACAGCCACAGCAACACTTATAGCCTTACTTCTATCTCTAAATATTTGAACAATTAAAAGCACAAACATTAAACTACTGGCGTACATATACCAGCTAAAAAGTTTCTTAAATATATCGTACTTATTATATAATACTTCTGTATGAATTTTTTCATCACTAAGCATGACTTCAGAGCCGTACTTATGTTGCGTTTTTTTGAATGCAGCTAATAACTTTTCTGCTTCAGAAAAATCTCCCGATTGTTTCGCTTCATTAAGCGTAAAAAGGTATGCCTTAAACCCGTTCTTTATAAAATTACTATAAAGTGAATCTACTACTTTGAATTTCCCCGACATTAATTCATAAGATGATGTCCATGTATTGTTGGCATCATCAGGAACCGGGTATAATTTTAAAGATGTTCCTTCTATGGTATTGTACAGCAAATTAACACGCTTATGTGCTTCTTGTACTTCTTTTTGATAACCATTAGGTGCTGTTGTTCCGAAGGCATCCTCTAAATAAGGTTCTAATTTATAGATTCCTTTTTCTGTAAAGAAATCGGCTAAAGTAACGTACTTGTCTTCAACACTAGTACCAATAATATGGCGTATGGTATCCGCTTTTTTCTTTGCTAAATATATTACCGGTACATTATACCACAAACGCGGGCTCTCTTGCATTGAAAGGAATACCTGATGTGCATCAAAGTCTTCATAAGTATCATGCTTACTTAATTTACGAAGCATTTCAGAAGCATAAGTACTAACCGGTTTCATACGTCCGTCTAAATCCTGAATCACTAAGTGTCCAAATTTTTCAGCATGCTCTTTAGGCGTAATATTATCAGTTAAAATTGAATCAATTTGTGCTTTTGTTGGTTTTACTTGTGCTGTAGCATGAGCAGAATGGTCATGACCATCATCTTCAGAATGTTGTTGTGAAAACCCGGTTAAACCTAAACACAAAAACAATATGGTGATTAACTTTGATTTCTTTTGTTTAACCTTATTGAGCTGTTTTCTTAAGTCTGAAAACCTGGTTCCTTTCAAAAACAATATAGCAAGAAGCCCAAGGTATAGCATAAAGTAACCTATATAAGTGATTAAAGTTCCCAAATAATCATGATTCACTGATAAAATAGTTCCTGATTCATCTGGAAAAAAACTTGATTGAAAAAACCTGTAACCACGATGATTAAGAATATTATTCATGTAGATTTTATAATCAAAATCACCTTCTTGTTCATCAATTACCGTCACTTGACTAGAATATGCAGAATTAATATCTGAACCTGGAAACTTATCTGCCACAAAATCATTTAACTTAATACTAAATGGCAACTTTAAGACTTTAGCTCCATACTGAAGAGAAATATCTAAACCACCTATTTTTACTTGTTTAAAAGGTCTATTCATCCCTTTTCCTCCAAGAACAGGAACACGTTTGGACTCTCCATTAGTAGTAACTATAAATACTGCTCCGTCCTCATCATTTCTGTTTACTTGTTCCTTTTGAACAATATCAAAAGCACCCTTAAAAATAGGACTAGGAAACACCATTTGTACATTGCCTATTCTATAAAGCGAACGCAGTTTTAAGGGTTGCAGACTATCTTTAACCAAAGCTGTTTGTTCTTGTGTAGCCATTGTCATATAACTACCATCAAAAGGAGAATCTATAGACAAAGAATCACCTTTATACAAAATATTAACAGCTCCTTTTACTGGATTATTTAAAGTAAAAATAACATTGTGAATACTGGCTTGCTCACCCACCTTTAAAAAGTGATTATGTCTTCCTCCTCCACTAGTTCCAACTATTTTTAAATATTCATCACCATTTTCATCTGGAACTAAATCTTCTTCGGCACCAACAATAAACTTTTCTAATTCAATAGTAACCGGTTGCTTATCATATTTAGTATTAACCTTAAAGTCATTATCCAATCGTTTCGAAAAATCTACTTCATATTCCAAGGGCAACCTTTGCGCAACACCATCAATTTTGTAATCACCATCAATATAAGCAGTAACATATGTTTTTTGCGAAAGAAAAACATTTTCAGTACCTCCTTCGGGTATAGACATCATACCTTCAAAACTCACATATCTCGTGATAAAGGCTCCAACAAAAATAAAAATGAAGGCTATATGCAATGATAATGTAGCCCACTTTTCTTTTTTGTAAAGTTTGTATCTGAAAATATTTCCACAAAAATTAACCACGAACAAGCCCATTATAGCCTCAAACCACCAAGCATTGTAAATTAAATTTCTTGTATAAGGAGTTGGAGATGTTTCTTGATTAGCATCTAAAAATGTTCCTGTAACCATGGCGGCAGCAAAAACTAAAAATAAAATACCTGTAAGACGTGTTGAAAAGAGAATTTTCGCGAGTGTTTTCTGCATAGTGAAAGCCTTTTAAAAGGTCAAGCAAATTTACGTATTTAAGTTTATTTAAACGTGTTAAAATTTTCTTAGTATTAAGAATTACTTTGTCGTGCTTCGAAGATTTTCAAATAAAGAAATGTACCCATTTTTCTGGCACGCCTTTTTGCATTTTCGGCATAATCTCCTTCAAAAAGTTCTTCAATAGTTTGAAACCAAAGGTTTAACCAAATACCAAAATGCTTTTCTGTGATAGAATTGTCATTAGCTTTATCAACATCAACATGTACGTCCAATGGATTTCCATAATATCGGGTCTTTAAAAACAAGCTAGATTGCCAAAAGTCAGTTAAGTTTTCAATATGCGCATCCCAATCATTAATGACATCATTAAAAAAAGGACCTAAAAAGTCATCTTTTCTAACTTTATCATAGAATGAAGACACCAATAAAAACACATCTTCTCTGGTTTTAATATCTGTTTTTGCCATAGACAACAAAGATACGTCAATACACTTTTATTTAAAGCATTATTACTTATTTTAGCAATATGATTTCAGTGATTATTCTGGGTGCAGGAAATATAGGAACACATTTATATAAAGCTTTTAAAAAAGCTGAAAATATCAAGGTTAATCAATGGTATAATAGAAGTATTAAAAACATCAACAAGTATAAAAATGAAGTTGATGTTACTGATGATATTTCTCAACTTAAAGATGCCGATGTTTATATTTTAGCAGTGAGTGATGAAGCCGTTGCCCCAATATCTAAAGCATTACATTTTGAAAACAAATTAGTTGTTCATACGGCAGGAAGTGTTAACATACATGATTTAGATAAGAAGCATAGACGTGGTGTTTTCTACCCAGTACAGTCTTTTACTAAAACTGCCAATTTGGATTTTTCTGATATTCCAATTTGTATTGAGACTCTTGATAAGAAAGATTATAATTTATTAAAATCTGTAGCTTTAGAATTGGGAGGACCTGTAAAAAAGGTAAATAGCGACCAACGCAAAGTTTTGCATCTAGCGGCCGTATTTGTAAACAACTTTAGTAATCAAATGTATCGTATTGCACATGAAATTGTAGAATCTGAGGCTGCTGAGTTTGATTTGCTTAAACCTCTTATAATGGAGACCGCTAGAAAAATTCAGGATATGTCTCCGTATATGGCACAAACAGGTCCTGCAAAACGAAATAACTTAAAGACTATTAAAAAACATTTGACTCTCTTGGAAAATGACCAACACAAAGAGATTTATAAACTAATGACTCAATCTATTCAAGAAACACATGGAAGATAAAAGCTATAAAGAAAACCTTGAACATATTAACACATTTATTTTTGATGTTGATGGCGTTTTAACTGATGGTTCAGTAACCATAATGACTAATGGAGACATGTTAAGAACCATGAATATTAAAGATGGTTACGCCTTAAAAACGGCTGTTGATACAGGTTTTAACGTATGCATCATATCGGGTGGTTCTAATGAAGGTGTAAGAAAACGTTTAGCAGGTTTAGGTATTAAAGACATTTTTCTAGGTGCTCATAACAAAATAGATCAACTCAATGAATACCTAAATAGAAAAGGTGTTGAATTGAAAAATGTCCTCTATATGGGAGATGACATTCCCGATTTTCTAGTTATGAAATTGGTTGGTTTACCTTGTTGTCCGCAGGATGCCGTTCAAGAAATAAAAAGTGTTTCTAAATATATTTCACATAAAAATGGTGGCAAAGGTGCGGTACGAGATGTCATAGAACAAGTATTAAAGGTTCATGATAAATGGAATAGTAATTTTAATGCTAAGTATGATTAATTCTTCTACACTTGTGAATAGACTTCTTTTATTTTTAATGCTAACCACATTCTTTATTTGTTCTGGTCAAGACACCACAAATAAATACCTAATAGGGAATTGGAAGGTAATTGAATCTCAAATAGATATTAAAGCTTTTGATGATTCCAATATTAGTAATTTTCATTTAGTTGAATCCTTTTTCCAAAATATAACATTTTCATTTAGCAAAAATGGTTATGTAAAAATTGAGTCTGAGGATAAAGTTGCAAAACCTTTCATAAACGATTTATTTAATACTGTTTTATATTTTAACATTGAAGAAAATGTTCTTAGTATAGGAAGTTGGAAAAAATCTTCTAATATTCTTTACATCCAGGTTAAGCAAGAGGATAACACTTTACTTTTTAACTTTTCTGGTGGATTACTTAGGATAAAAAAAATAGATGAGCCTGTTAAACTCAAAATTGATAAAAACGTATTGAATTCTATAAGACCATTACTAAACAATAAACCATTACTTTTTGAAGAGGTTAAAGAAAGTGAAGAATTAGTTGACAACCCTATCTCAACCTATAATTGCTCCCATTTAATTGATAAATTACTACAAAAGAAATGTGTAACTATGACAATCACCAAGTTCTTCAATCGAAAGTTTAATACAGAAATTGCTTCAGATTTAGGGCTTTCTGGCAGATTCATGAATAAAATCCGTTTCACCATAAATAAAGATGGAAACATAATCAATATTGAAGCTGAGTCTAAAAATCCTGAACTTAGTAAAGAAATAATTAGAACTATAAATCGTCTACCAAAATTTATACCAGCCGAAAAAAATGGGGAACCAATAAATTCAAAATACAGTTTTCCTTTTATTTTCCAAGTTCAAGACTAATGAGTTTCCTAAACCTCATCCGATGGAAAAACTTATTGATGATTGCCTTGGCGCAATTGTTAGTTAAATATGGCCTTTTAGAGCCTTTTGGAGCAAACATAGCTTTAAATTCTTTTGAGATAACACTTCTTATTTTAGCAACTATCTGTATTGCAGCTGCTGGAAATATCATTAATGATATTTATGATATTGAAACCGATTTGGTAAACAAACCTAACAAAGTAATTGTTAGTAAATCCATTTCAGAAAAATTAGCCTTTAACCTGTTTATCATTTTTAACGTTATTGGTGTTGGTATAGGTTATTATCTATCTCATTTAGTTGGAAAAAGTGCCTTCTTTTCATTGTTCGTAATTATATCCGCCTTACTATACGTGTACGCTAGCTATTTAAAACAAACTTTGTTAATTGGCAATATTGTTATTTCTATTCTAGTATCATTAAGTGTACTAATAGTTGGTGTTTTTGAGTTACTACCAAATATTACTCCTGAAAACAGAACCCTCCAACTGGTGTTTTTTAAAATTGTTTTAGACTATTCCATTTTCGCATTTGTTATTAATTTTATTCGTGAAATAGCTAAAGATATTGAGGATATTGATGGTGATTATAAAGCTGGCATGAATACTTTGCCTATTATTATTGGTAGAGAGCGTGCTTCAAATGTTTTATTTACTTTATCCTTAGTTCCTGTTTTGGGCACTACCTATTATATAGTTTATGACCTTTACCAAAACCCAATAAGCGTTATTTATTTTCTAGCATTTGTATTGGCTCCGTCCATTTACATTTCTATAAAATCTTTTAATGCTAAAAACAAAAAAGACTACCATCATATAAGCAACATACTGAAATTAGTGATGTTGTTCGGATTGCTTTCTTTACTTTTATACAAGTTTACTTTTTAATGCTCAACAAAAAACTAAAAAACCATCATATTATATTGGCTTCGGGATCACCCAGAAGACAAGCATTTTTTAAAAGTTTAGGTTTAGATTTTGAAATTAGATTAAAAACTATAAAAGAAGAATACCCTGACCGATTAACTCATTTTGAAATAAGCAATTACCTTGCTCAACTTAAAGCGCTACCTTTTAAAGATGAATTGAAGGACCATGATATTTTAATAACTAGTGATACCATTGTTTGGCATAATAATAAAGCATTGGGTAAACCAAAAGATGAAGATGAAGCTTTTACTATTCTACAATCATTGAGTGATAATACACATGAGGTAATTACATCTGTTTGCTTTACTTCTAAAGACTACGATAAAACGCTACATAATATTACCAAGGTTACTTTTAAAGAGCTTACAGATGAAGAAATTCGGTATTATATTAAAACGTGCAAACCTTATGATAAAGCAGGTGCTTATGGGATTCAAGAATGGATTGGAGAAATAGGTGTTACTAAAATTGAAGGCTCTTATTTTAACGTTATGGGTCTACCTGTACATTTAGTTTACAAAACCTTAAATGAGATAGCTGAATTATAATTTGCGATGTATCTTTGCATTAAACTTTTTTTAAACTTAGCTATGATTTGGGATACGCTTAAAGATGAACTAATAATATCAGGAATTGTTCTTCTATCACTTCTTATTATTAGGTTTATTACAAATTTCACTATTTCTAAAGTTGCAAAACGCAATGGAATTAACGTGGCTAGAATAAGGCTTATGCGCAGGTATGTAACTGTAGTTCTGTTTCTAATTGCCATCCTTATTGAAGCGTTTGTATTTGGTGCAGAATTTAAAGACCTTGCCGTAATTTTCTCATCTGTTTTTGCCATACTAGGAATTGCTTTATTTGCAATATGGTCAATCTTAAGTAACGTAACTTCTGGAGTTATAATGTTTTTTAATTTTCCATATAAGGTTGGAGACAAAATTGAAATACATGATAAAGACTTTCCAATAAAAGCTATTATTGAAGATATAAGATCCTTTCAATTGCATTTAAGATTAGAAAATGGCGATTTAGTTACCTACCCAAATAACCTAATGCTTCAAAAAGCCGTTACATTAGTAGAAAAAGATGCCATTGAAGATGACATGGAAGAAGCCTAATTTATAGTTAAAGAAACATTAAAAATCACCCTACCACACTTATACTTTGCTATATTTGATTTTTAGCTAATCAAATATATGATGCAAAGACACATTGCTTTTTTTATAATTTCATTTTTATCGTTTACACTTTTAAACGCTCAAAAACCAAAAATCCCTTCATCTTCTCAGATATATGAGTCCATCCAAAAACTTAACTTTTTAGGATCTGTTTTGTATGTGGCGGCTCACCCAGATGATGAAAATACGCGCTTAATATCATACATGTCAAACCATGTAAAAGCAAGAACTGCCTATTTATCACTTACTAGAGGTGACGGTGGTCAAAACCTTATTGGGCCTGAAATTAGAGAGCTTTTAGGTGTTATTAGAACTCAAGAATTACTGGCTGCAAGAAGGATTGATGGTGGTGAACAAATATTCACCAGAGCAAACGATTTTGGATATTCCAAACATCCAGAAGAAACCCTTTCTATTTGGGATAAGGAGCAAGTATTAAGCGATGTTGTTCTTGCCATAAGAAAGTTTAAACCAGATGTTATTATTAACCGTTTTGACCACAGAACTCCAGGGAGAACCCATGGTCATCACACAGCTTCAGCCATATTAAGTTTGAAGGCTTTTGATATAGCAGCAGATGAAAAGGCTTATCCAAATATGCTAAATCAAGTTGATGTGTGGCAACCTAAACGGTTGTTTTACAATACCAGTTGGTGGCGCTATGGAAGAGAAGCGTTTGAGAAACTTGATAAAAGTAACATGATAAACTTTGATATTGGGGTTTATTATCCTCTTAAAGGCATATCAAATAATGAACTTGCTTCATTGGCTAGTAGCCAGCATTTGTGTCAAGGTTTTGGAAGATTATCGCAACGTGGAACGCAGGAAGAATATATTGAATTTATAAAAGGAGAAGCCTTAGAAGGTAATGATGTTTTTTCAGGTATTGACACCTCTTGGAATCGTGTAAAAGGCGGTAAACCTATTGGTGCTATTTTAAATAAAATTGAAACTAACTTCAATTTTAAAGATCCATCAACTCATGTTCCCCAGCTTATTGAAGCATATAAACTTTTACAAAATATTGATAACAAACATTGGCAAACTCAAAAAACCAAAGAGTTAAAATCTATTATTGAAATGTGTGCTGGTTTGTATTTAGAGGCTTCGGCTTCAACTCCAATTGTTGCTACCAATAATGATGTTGAAATTAACATTGAAGCACTTAAAAGAAGTCAGACAACAGCTGTATTGAGAAGTGTCAATATTTCCCCATTAAATCAAACTCAAAATCCTGATGTTGCTTTAGATAATAATAAGAAATATAATTTTTCATTTAATAGTATTATTCCAACGGAAATAAACACAACTAGTCCTTATTGGTTAAATACAAAAGGTACTTTAGGTATGTATCACGTTGCCAATGAAACCATCATAGGAAACCCTGAAACAAAACGAGCACTTCATGCTAATTTTATTGTTGATTTTGATGGATATTCTATCAATTTTGAAAAGGATGTCATCCATCGATATTCAAGACCTGATAAAGGTGAATTGTATCGTCCATTCGAAATTATTCCAGAAGCATCTGCAAAAATCGCTCAAAAAGTAATCATTTTTGAAAACAACAAGCCTCATGATATAACCGTTATTGTTAAAGCTGGAAAAGATAATTTAGATGGCCATGTTGAAGTTTGCCACCCAAATGATTGGAGTGTATATCCTAAAAACCAAAAAATTTCTATAAAGCACAAAGGCGAAACGCAAACTTTGGTATTCACGATTATCCCTCCTAAAAATCAAAGCGAAGGACTTATTAGTCCCATAGTTCATATTGGTGATAAGAGTTACACAAAAGAGCTGATAGAAATTGAATACGACCATATCCCATTTCAAACAGTATTACTTCCTAGCGCAAGTAAAGTAGTACGGTTAGATATTAAAAAGCGTGGTGAAAATATTGCCTACATTCAAGGTGCCGGTGATGTGGTTCCTGAAAGTTTACAGCAAATAGGTTACAATGTGCGCGTACTCAAACCTGAAGAAATTAATGCAGAAACTTTAAGTAAATTTGATGCTGTAGTTGTTGGAATTAGAGCTTATAATACGGTTGAAGACTTAAACTTTAAGCAACAAACTCTTTTTAATTTTGTGGAAGCCGGAGGCAATATGATTGTGCAATACAATACCGCTCACAGAATAAAAGTAGAACAATTAGCTCCTTATGATTTAACACTTTCCAGAGGCCGGGTTACCGATGAAAATGCTGAGGTCCGATTTTTAAATCCACAGCATCCGGTTTTAAATTTCCCCAATAACATTACCCAACAAGATTTTGAAGGGTGGACACAAGAACGTGGGCTATACTTCCCTAATAAATGGGGAAAGGAGTTTACAGCAATTCTTTCCATGAATGATAAGAATGATAGCCCTAAAGACGGAAGCTTATTGGTAGCTAAGCACGGTAAGGGGCATTACATTTATACAGGTTTAAGTTTCTTTAGAGAATTCCCAGAAGGGGTTTCAGGGGCCTATCGCCTATTTGCTAATATGCTATCTTTAGGTAAAGAAGATTTAAAATTAGAAGCTAAATTAAACGATTAATTATGGCAGAAGAAAACCAACCTAAACAACCTTGGCTTAAACTGTACTCTATTGTTTTAATAGTCAATGCCATTTACTTTATTTTGTTTTATCTAATCATGAAAGCCTTTTAATATGCAATTAAATTGGATTGACTGGACAGTATTAGGCATTACATTATTAGCTATCGTTTCCTATGGCACTTACCAAACTCGAGGGAGTAAAAATGTAAAAGATTATTTAAGAGGCGGAAACAAATCTAAATGGTGGACCATAGGTTTATCAGTTATGGCAACTCAAGCTAGTGCCATTACCTTCTTATCAACACCCGGACAAGCTTTTAATGACGGTATGGGCTTTGTGCAATTTTATTTTGGATTACCCATTGCTATGGTTGTAATTTGTATGGTTTTCATCCCGCTATATCATAGATTAAAAGTATATACTGCATACGAATTTTTAGAAAGCAGATTCGATTTAAAAACCAGAACCTTAACAGCCATTTTATTTTTGATTCAACGTGGATTAGCTGCAGGTATCACCATTTTTGCTCCTGCTATTATTCTTTCTGTTGTTCTTGGTTGGGACCTGCTAACACTAAATATTGCCATTGGTCTTTTGGTTATTATATATACTGTTTCTGGAGGAACACGCGCCGTAAACGTCACCCAAAAACATCAAATGGTAGTCATCTTTATAGGTATGCTTGTAGCCTTTTTTATCATAGTAAGCAAACTACCTCAAGATATTACCTTCTCTAAAGCTTTAAGTATCGCAGGTGCTAGTGGCAAAATGGAAATCTTAGATTTCTCATTCAATTTAAATAACCGTTATACATTTTGGAGTGGTATTATTGGAGGGACCTTTTTAATGCTATCGTATTTTGGGACCGACCAAAGTCAAGTGCAACGTTACCTATCCGGTAAGTCAGTAAAAGAAATGCAATTAGGGCTCATTTTTAATGGTTTATTAAAAATACCAATGCAGTTCTTCATCCTTTTAGTTGGGGTTATGGTGTTTGTTTTTTATCAATTTAATGAAGCACCTGTTAATTTCAATCCTACAGCTACCGAGGTAGTTTTAAATTCAGAGTATGCCGAGGAGTATAAGGCACTTCAACAAGAGCAAAAAGAAGTTTTTAATGACAAACAAAAAATTATTGAAGCTTTTCTAAGTTCCGAAAATGAAGAAACCACAAAATATATTTCAATAGCAAATGAGGCAAACGATGAAATTAGAAATGAAGCAAAATTACTTATTGAAAAGGCTTCACAAGAGCAAAAGGTAAAAGTTGAAAGTAATGATAAGGATTATGTCTTTATTCACTTCATATTAAATAATTTACCTAGAGGTTTAATTGGTTTATTATTAGCAGTAATTTTAAGTGCCGCAATGTCTAGTACTGCAAGCGAATTAAATGCCTTAGGATCAACCACAACTATAGATTTGTATATTAGAAATAGTGATGAGAAAACTGAAGAAGAAAAAGTTAAAGCCTCACGCTGGTTTACTTTTGTATGGGGGATAATGGCTATTGGCGTGGCCTGTGTAGCTAATCTTGCAGAAAATTTAATTCAGCTGGTTAATATTATTGGGTCTATTTTTTATGGTAATGTTTTAGGAATCTTTTTACTAGCATTCTTCTTTAAATTTGTAAAAGGAAACGCTGTATTTGTGAGTGCATTAATTACCCAAGTAATAGTTATTGGGCTGTACCTATTAGATTTGTATGAGATAATAAACCTTCCGTTCCTATGGCTGAACTTTGTAGGGTGTATTATTGTGATGTTTCTTGCTACACTTATGTCTTACAATAATTCTGACAGAAACGGAAAGCTTTCGCTATTTGTTATATCTCTTTTATTAGGCATTGTTGCTTATTATATCTATTAATATCTTAGATTTTATTTCCATCAGAATTTAATCGGAATGTTTTTTTAGATTTTCCATTTCTAATCTGAACTTTGTATTCTTTCTTTACCTTTTTTCCTAGTTCATAAGACACAAAATAATCAGTCTTAAAAAGTATCCATTTTGAATGATTTTTGAAAACTGCATTTCTTACGGCATCAGGAAGTTTTACATCTTCAAATCGTTCTAAAGTGGCTATGATTTGCCCAGATTTATCATAAGTAGCATGAATACTTCCTTTGTTAGATTTAAATAGAATCTCATAAGGCTTGTTTACCTTTTTATCTAACTTCTTAAAACTTTGACTTCCTGGACCTGCAACTTTATATTCTAAAGAACGTATGTGGTCTGCCATAGACTGATCGTAAACTTCATCAAGATAAGTACCGTTAACCATTATAGGATTAAATTTTTCTAAATCATACCTTGGAGTATCAACATTTGAACCTTGACTAAAAGCTAGGTTGGTTAAACCTAAAACTGCTAAACCAATAATTAAATTTTTCATTACAATAGTTGTTTAAAGATTAATAAATAATGTTTAAGCAAATATTGAACATTAGTAATAGCAACACTTAACAAGTATGTTGCAATAGTTTTAAAGTATTATTTTAAGCAATAAAAACATAATCACAAGACTTTAAATTATGTTTCAGGAGTTTAAAAGTGGTAGTATTTTCAATGGTTTTATTGAAGCTTATGGTTTAAACGGCTGAGAATAATCCCCCAAATTCATTTTCCTTAAAACCTCCAGAAAGCGAGGGTCAAAATGCATATTTTCAAAGAAATGATCATACTTTATCCAGTAAATTGCCCCATTCTTCTGCTCAAGAGCTATATGTAACCACTTCATAGCCTCATCATGTTCTCCAATAAAAGCAAATTTTTGAGCAATAAAGTATGCATTATCCATAACAGTCCTGGGGTCATCCGCAAATTCAATATCCAAATTATTAATCCACCTGAAAGCTTCATTTATACCTCCTTTTTTATAAGCTTCTAGCATAGGCTGTATATTTTGTCTTGTATTAGGAGCGATATCCCAACTGCGGGACAATATTTCAATAGCTTTATCTGGATTCCCTTGTTTTACTTGCACCAAAAAGTCTAGCCAAGGCGCCCATAAATCCTCTATATTAATTTCCATAGCTTTGTTAACTTCTTCAATAGCTGACTGATAATCTTTAGTAAGGATATAATTCTCTGCACTTAAAATATAGAAATAGTAATTTATAGGAGAAAGCTCAATAGCCTTATTTATATAATGTCTACTTTTGATAAAATCACCTTTCACAAGCATCAAATATTTGGCGTAAGTGATATACGTACCATAATCATTAAGGTCTAAACTTAAAGCTGTTTCAAATTCCTTCTCTGCCAATTCCCAATCCCATTCATATTCCATATAAATAGTTCCCAAAGTACGATGTGTTTCTGCTAAAGCATCGTCCAGACCAACAGCCTGTAAAGCATATTTTTTTGCCTCTTTATAGTCTGCTTCCGGGATTACCGGCCATTCCCTGTATAGACGAATTAAAGCCAAACCTGAGTACGGCAGGGCAAATTCAGAATCTAAAGCTATACTTTCGTTAAAGTATTTTTCGGCGCTTTTTAATCCACTGTTAGAAAAACTATATAGAAAAAATTTACCCTTAAGGTATAAATTGTAAGCTTCAGTACTGGCTGTAGGCACTTTTCCTAGTTGTAGTAACTCATTTGGAGATAATATCAAATCCAACTCCGATGCAATATTTTGTGCAATATCACTTTCTAAACTAAATATGTCGCTAAACTTCCTGTCAAAACTCTTGGACCACATGTGTGTGTCCTCTTTTGCATTTACTAGATGTACAATAACCTTTATACGATCATCATACCTTTGTACACTACCATCAATTATATAATTAACCTTAAGAGTTGTACCAACCTCCTCCTCAGCTAATTTTATGGTGCCATATCTATCAAATGACTTATTGAATTTTACAACAAGCCCTTTCATTTTAGATAAATGATTAATGATATCCTCCCGCATACCATCAGCGAAATATTGATTCTCCTGATCATCACTTAAATTCTTAAAAGGTAATACAGCTATGGATTTTTCTTGGATAATTGTATCAATTGTATCAGGGTCTACACTTTCTTCCTTAGCTGAACTATTCAAAAAATATAAATAAGATGTCATAGCAATAACCACAACACCAACAGATACAATTAAAAAGCTCTTTTTTAAACCTCCTCTTTTCTTTCTATTTACCTTTATATTACTTTGACTAGTTTCAGAAGTGCCTCGATATTTCACTTCTCCTGGCGGATATCCAAAATAGTCACTAAAACATTTATTAAAATAAGTTGCACTGGAAAACCCTACACTATAGGCAATTTCAGAAGCTGTTGCCTCATTACTTTTTAACATTTCCATGGCCTTATCAAGTCGATACTCTCTAACAAACTGGCTGGTAGACTTGCCAACTAAGTTATTTAACTTACGATGCAATTTTGAACGGCTCATATTAGCAGCTTCAGCTAATTCATTCACTCCAAATTGTTCATTGTTCAAGTTAGCTTCAAGTAATTGATTTAGATCATTCAGAAACTTTTCATCCATTGAAATGTTGTTTTGCATTTTCTAGTATTATCAGAATGTTAGAATCAAGCTGCTCAAATTGATTAGGGAGAAAATTTATACATCTAATATACAAGAATTTAAGGAAAGTAAACTTGTACGAGTGATGTTTCAATAATATCTTTAGCTAAAATTAATTTTAAGATTAAATAGAAAACTTTGAAAAATAAAACCATTAATTGGGGCATCATTGGCCTTGGTAACATTGCCCACAAATTTGCGGCAGATTTATTAACAATAGAAGGTGCTAAACTATATGCCGTAGCATCTAGAACACAAGAGAAGGCAGATGAATTTGCTTCACAATACAATGCCTCCAAAGCTTATTCAAGTTATGAAGCTTTAGCTCAAGATGAAAATATTGATGCCGTATATGTTGCAACGCCTCATGCACTTCACAAAGCAAACACACTACTTTGTTTAGAACATGGTATAGCTGTTTTATGTGAAAAGCCATTCGCTATGAACATAGGTGAAGTCAATGAAATGATTTCAAAAGCTAAGGAAAAGAATGTTCTGCTTATGGAAGCCCTATGGACCTATTTTCTACCGCACTATCAATACGTTTTAGATTTATTAAAAAATGAAACATACGGAAAGGTTTTAAATATGAAAGCTGATTTTGGTTTTTACCGAGCCTTCGATACTTCTTCAAGATTATTTGAAAAATCTCTAGGTGGTGGTAGTTTATTAGACATTGGCATCTACCCTATTTTTGCAGCTTTGTCAACTTTAGGAATTCCAAATAAAATTGAAGCCGATGCTACTTTTTTTGATAACGGAGCGGACTCTTCATGCACCGTGTCTTTAGGCTATAACAATAATGTTTCGGCACTTTTAAAAAGCACTCTGTTAGAAGACACTCCCACTGAAGCAACCTTCTACTGTGAAAAAGGCACAATAAAAATAAATACCATGTTCCATATGCCTTCAACTGTATCTGTTATTGTAGATGGTAAAGAAGAAATAAAAGACTTCAACTATAAAACCATTGGTTATAATTATGAAGCTATTCATTTTAATCAACTTCTCAGAGAAGGAAAAACTGAAAGCCCTGTTATGACCTTTAAGTTTAGCAAACAACTTATTAAACTTCTAGATGAAGTTAGAGAAATCATTAATTTAAATTATTAATAAAGACTAGTATTTGTTACTTTAAGTTAATTTTATTTGTCTATATGTAAAGTTTCTTTTACTTTTGATTTATCAATCATATAAATCAATTTTAAAACGAACAGTTATGCAAACAAATTATTTATTACCCAACAAGCACAAAACCAGTGGATGGATTATCCTCTTGATTGGTTTAATATCAGGAACTTATATTTGGTTTACCGACTACGAATCAGACTACCTAACTATTAAGGTGTTTACAATACTTAGTGACGATCAAATATTTGATAGTAGTAGAGAAATATTTAAAATTATAGAGAATAGTATTGTTGATGAACTTGCTGCTTTAGCCATTATAATAGGTGGTATAATTGTAGGATTCTCTAAAGAAAAAATTGAAGATGAATTTATTTATAAACTAAGAAAAGACTCACTGGTTTGGGCCATCATATTTAATTATGTGGTACTAGCACTAACTATTATTTTTGTCTACAACTTTAGTTTCTTTCATATTTTAGTATTCAATATGTTCACACCTCTGTTATTCTTTATTATCCGTTTTAATTTTTTAAAACATAAAACCAGAAGTCATGAAGAATAGTATTAAGGTTCAACGTGCTATTTTTGATATGACCCAAGCAGATTTAGCCAAAGCAATTGGTGTTAGCAGGCAGACTATTAATGCCATGGAGAAAAACAAATATGTGCCTTCTACTGTACTTTCACTTAAAATAGCGAAACTCTTTAAAAAACCTGTAGAAGACATTTTCTTTCTAGAAGAAGATGATTAACAAAAAAAGCGCAACCAAAAGTTGCGCTTTTATGTTTAAAAGGTCTAAACCTCTATATAACCAGACTTATAAAGCTCCCCACTCTTTAAGAGAATCTTTATTCATTTTTACATAATCTGCATTTCCTGCAGCCTCAGCACCAGCTAAAGATTTCTTAGCTGCAGCAATAGCTCCAGCTTTATCACCAGCTTTAGCATGAATTAAAGACTGTTGTCTTAAAAACCAAAAACGTGGCTGATCCTTAGTCATTTCAACAGCTTTATCAATCCATTTTTGTGCTTTTTTAATATCCTTACCTTCTTGTAAGAAATAAACAGCCGATTGGAAATAATCATTTGCTCCAGGTCCGCTCATAACATTTTTAATGCTAGCCATAACACCCTTATCCGTTGGTACTTCAATATCAATACCAACCCATGTTTTCTCCCAAATAAATTCTAATCTGGCACCACTATTTGTAAGGTTGTTTAAATCTATGGTGAATGTTTCAACACTAAAAGGAATTGGGTAAGCTTTTCCTGTAGCTTTTGCTGCAACAAATTGTGCATCTAATTCACTTGGTGTACCAAATTGTTTGCCATCGTTATAAAAAATAACTTCCCATGATTCTGCTGTAGGGATAGAAAAAATTGAATAAGAACCGGCTTTTAATTCAGTTCCTCCTACAGTAACATCTGTACTAAAAGTAATTTTAGTTCTAGCATTTGCACCCGTTCTCCATATTTTTCCATAAGGCACTAAATCGCCAAAAACCGTTCTTCCTTTTACACTCGGCCTAGAGTATTCTAAGGTAACATCGGTTAACCCAACTTTCTGTTCCACTTTAGAAAACGGACTAGGTGCTGGGGTTTTAACTTGTGCATTTACCATACTTACGGTAGCAAATGCCATGAATAATAATAGAAGCTTTTTCATTTTGATTGTTTTAAGATTATAAGTTAATAAGACTTTAAAATTAATGATTAAAAATCTGGTTATTGTTAACAAAAGCTTAAAATAAGGCATTGTATATTTGCCAAAAATAAATTTGGGCGTTACCCTTTTGGGTCGGGCTTTACGCTGTATCTTTTTGTAAAATAACAAAAAGGATGTCGCTTCAATCCCTAACGCAAAAAGACAGTTATTATGAAAAAATACATTGCTGAAACAATAGGAACCTTTGCCATGATATTTTGCGGTTGTGGTGCTATGACTATTAATGAAATAACTGGCGGAGCCATTTCACATGCTGGGGTAGCTGCCACTTGGGGCTTGATAGTTATGGCTATGATATATGCTTTTGGCGAGATTTCTGGAGCTCATTTTAATCCAGCAGTAACCATAGGTTTTGCCTTTGCCAAAAAGTTTTCATGGAAAGAAGTTCCAAAATATATAAGTTCACAAATTATAGGAGCCATTGCTGCTGCCTTTCTTTTATGGTTTCTTTTTCCGGAGAGTCGGTTCTTGGGCGAAACTACGCCTGCTCAAGGTTTTCCGGCATACAAGGCAGCTATATTAGAGTTTCTACTAACCTTCTTTTTAATGCTTACCATTATAAACGTATCTACAGGTAGTAAAGAAATTGGCACTATGGCAGCCATTGCCGTTGGTGGTGTAATACTTCTAGAAGCTATGTTTGCTGGCCCAATGACTAAAGCCTCAATGAATCCAGCAAGATCTATTGCTCCAGCTTTATTTACCGGAAATTTTCAGTATTTATGGCTATATATTACTGCTCCTATTTTGGGTGCAATGACGGCAGTTTCTAGTTGTAAACTAGTTAAAGATGCCAATTGTTGTTAGCCTATTATAAATAAATCCTATAGCTGCATTATAATTTTTGTTTAACTTTTTTACTTTTTTGTTAAACATTTAATATCTTTACCATAAATAAATATAATTATGGCAAAGAAAAAAACGGTTTCGAAAAACGATATCATATCATGGTATATGGATTACGTTTTAGAACATGATGAAAATCCAAAAACAGTATTTGCTTTTACTAAAAAACACAGTTTTGAAGAAGCTACACTGTACCAATATTTTACTTCTTTTGAAGCTATCGAAAAGGGAGTTTTTGAAGCTTTCTTCAGTAATTCTGTCAATTCACTTAATAAGAATGAAGATTATCAAAATTTTGATTCAAGAAATAAACTATTAAGTTTCTATTTTACATTTTTTGAAAATCTTACGGCTAACAGAAGCTATGTAATTCATGTTCTAGATAAATATAAAAATGACCTTAAAGGCTTGAAGGTATTATCTGGTTTAAAAAAGCACTTTAATAATTATATCAATGGTCTTGATATTCCTATGCTAGATTTAAAACAAGAGAAACTGGAAAAATTACAAGAAAACGCCCTCAAAGAATCTTCTTGGTTACAACTATTAATTACAATTAAATTTTGGTTAGACGACTCCTCGGCATCTTTTGAAAAAACAGATATATTCATTGAAAAATCTGTTAATACAACATTTGATGTCATAGATATTGTTCCAATTAAAAGTGTTATAGACTTGGGTAAATTTCTATTTAAAGAAAAATTTCACATGAATTAAAAGAAAACATATGAAAACCATTGACAGTATACCTACTTCCAAAATTAATAGAGCTTCAAAACTAGTTTCCACCGGAGCAAAGGTAGGTGTAAACTATTTAAAATATTATGGAGATAAGTTTATTAATTCAGATAAGGAAGCCAAAGAGCGCTTAAATAAAAACAATGCCTCTGATATATATGATGGATTAAAACAATTGAAAGGTAGTGCGCTTAAAGTGGCGCAAATGCTTAGTATGGAAAAGAGCATTTTACCACAAGCTTATGTAGAAAAGTTTTCACTGGCTCAATTTTCGGTTCCTCCATTATCACCTCCATTAGTTATAAAAACATTTAAAAAATATTTTGGGGAACATCCAAATGAATTTTTTGATACTTTCAACGCAACTTCTGTAAATGCCGCTAGCATTGGTCAGGTGCATATTGCGACTAAGAATGGGAAAAAACTTGCTGTGAAAATTCAATACCCAGGAGTTGCGCAAAGTATCGCTTCAGATTTAGCTATGGTTAAACCTATTGCCATGAGCATGTTTAATATTAAAGGCAAAGATTCTGATAAATACTTCAAAGAAGTGGAATACAAATTGGTTGAAGAAACCAATTACATATTAGAAGTTGCACAAAGCAAAGAAATATCAAACGCCTGTCATCATATTTCAAATTTAAAGTTTCCCAAATATTATGAAGATTTTTCTTCTGAAAGAATCATTACTATGGATTACATGGAAGGTGAACATCTTTCTGAATTTACATCACACAATACCAACCAAGAAAAGTCCAATAAATTAGGTCAAGCTCTTTGGGATTTTTACATGTATCAAATTCATAATTTAAAAAAGGTTCATGCAGACCCTCATCCTGGGAATTTCCTGATTTCTGAAAAAGGAGAATTAATAGCTCTTGATTTTGGTTGTATGAAATCTATTCCTCAAGAATTTTACAAACCTTATTTTCAACTTGCTAAAAAAGAAAATCTTAGTAATAAGGATTACTTTATAAAAAAACTCTATGAACTTGAGATTTTAAAAGACGATGATAGTAAAGCGGAAATTGAATTTTTCACAGATATGTTTCATGAAATGTTAAGCCTATTTACGCAGCCTTTCCATCAAGAGGAATTTGATTTTTCTGATGCGACCTTCTTTGGTAAGATAGCAGAATTAGGAGAACGTTACTCAAAAAGTACTGATTTAAAGAAAATGAATGGTAACCGAGGTTCAAAACACTTTATTTACATAAACAGGACGTTTTTTGGACTTTACAATTTAATGTTTGACCTAAAAGCAAAACATGTTAAAATAAACAATTACCTTAAACTTTCTTAACATGAAACATTACAGGGACACAGACCTACATAACTTAAAGCATTTAAAATAAACTCATGACTATTCTTGTAACAGGAGCAACAGGTTATATTGGTAAACGCCTCATCCCTTTTTTATTAAATCAGGGCCATACTGTTGTATGTGTTGTTCGAGATAGATTACGTGCGGATAAAAGTTATGCCGAAGAGAAGAATGCTTATGTTATAGAGGCAGATTTTTTAAAGCCAAAAACACTTGAGAACATTCCAAAAAAAATAGATATAGCTTACTATTTAATTCACTCTATGTCTAATTCATCAAAGGATTTCGAGTCACTTGAAGAAGCATGTGCTCGAAATTTTAAAAGCTATATTGAAACAACAGATACTAAACAAGTTATTTATTTAAGTGGTATTACAAATGAAAAGATTTTATCTAAACATCTGCGTTCTAGAAAAAATGTTGAAGAACACTTAAAATCAAATAAGTATGCGCTAACCATATTTAAAGCCGGTATTATTGTTGGTTCTGGTAGTTCATCTTTTGAAATCATAAGAGACCTTGTTGAAAAACTACCTTTTATGATAGCACCTAAATGGTTGAATACCAAAACACAGCCTTTAGCAGTAAGAGATGTTATAGCTTTTTTATACAGAGCTGCTGGAAATGAAAGCGTATACAACAAAACATATGATGTCTTTGGCCCTGAAGTGATAACTTATAAAGATATGTTGCTACAATTTGCAGAAGTAAGAGGACTTAAGCGGCACATCTTTACAGTTCCTATAATGACGCCAAAACTCTCATCTTATTGGCTATATTTTGTCACATCAACATCCTACAAATTAGCTACATCTTTGGTAAATAGTATGGGTATACAAATTATTGGCAAACCATCTGATATTAATAAAAAACTTAATGTAAAACCAATTACGTATAGAGAAGCGGTAAAATTGGCTTTCAATAAAATTGAACAAAACAGTATTATTTCAAGTTGGAAAGATTCTATGGTAAGTAGTGGTAGACTTAGAAATAATTTACACAAATACGTTAACGTTCCCAAATTTGGTTGTTTTACTGATCATAAGCAACGTCCCATTAAAGATGCCAAAACTACAATAGAAAAGGTTTGGAGTATAGGAGGAAAGAACGGTTGGTACTATGGCACAATTTTATGGCGTCTTAGAGGTTACATAGATAAACTTTTTGGAGGTATAGGGCTTAGAAGAGGACGAACTAGCTCTACAGAATTAAATGCAGGAGATGCATTAGATTTTTGGCGGGTAATTTTTGCCAACAAAGCAGAAAAAAAACTACTCCTATATGCCGAAATGAAATTACCTGGAGAAGCATGGTTAGAGTTTAAAATAGAAGACAATAGACTAAAACAAACAGCTACTTTTAGACCACGTGGTATATGGGGAAGGATATACTGGTATTCAGTATTACCCTTTCATGGACTCATTTTCTCTGGAATGATTAATAAACTGGTTAATGTAGAATCTTAGTATTATAGTAGACAATGACAAGAAAATACATTCTAACGCCACTACTTATCTACAAAAGTAAAAAGCCTATTAATCTAACAACAGGCACTATAAGTTTTTCTAATAGCACTATTCTTATTTTTGTTTAACTTTTTTATCTTTTTGTTAAACATTTTGTATATTTGAATAAGAATCGTGCTTTGATTAATGTTTTTTATTAAGACAGCACATAAAAAAGATGATATGCAATTAGAAAAGACACAAACAAACGGACATAAATTAAATGGTTATACCTATGAAGATATTGGTGACGACCACCTGTATACTGGAATTAAAACCCCACTGAGAGAGGATGCTTTTAAAATAAGTGATGAAGAAAAAAAAGAGCGTATAGCCTTTTTATTTGAAGAAATCATGCAAGTAATGGGTCTAGATTTGACAGATGATTCTCTAAAAGGCACTCCAGATCGTGTTGCGAAAATGTATATAGATGAGATTTTTTCTGGCTTAAACCCAAAAAACAAACCAAAGGTGGCGCTATTTGATAATAAATATCACTATGACCAAATGGTAATTGAAAAGAACATAACATTCTACTCTAATTGTGAACACCATTTTGTACCAATTATAGGTAAAGCACATGTTGCTTATATATCTTCAGGTAAAGTTATTGGTTTGTCTAAGCTAAACCGAATTGTACAATATTTTGCAAAGCGTCCTCAAGTTCAAGAACGTTTAACAATTCAAATAGGGAATGAACTAAAATCAATTTTAGATACAGAGGATGTAGCAGTAATTATAGACGCAAAACATTTGTGCGTGTCTTCAAGAGGTATTAAAGATGATTCTTCGGCAACAGTTACTGCATATTATGGAGGTAAATTTAATACTTCAGAAAAAATCACAGAATTACAGAACTATATAAAAACATAAAATTATGGAATTGGAACTTATAAATAAAGCCTTGGAATTTGAACAAAGAAAAATGAGAGCTCTGTCAACAAGTGATCGTGTGAAAATTTCACGAGAAGCTAAATCATTAATCTTAGATCTTAATCAAATATATAAGATAAAAAAAGATGATAAAATAATGGATATTATGAAACGCTTAACAGTCATAAAAAGAAAAGTAGAAAAGCGCCTAAAGGGCAAGCTTTCAATCTAACATAAAAAACAAATTAACTTGTAAGTTCTAAAATGGATACAGTAATTGTAATTGGTGGCAGTAAAGGTATAGGTAAATCTATTGTAGAACAATTACTTATCAATCATAAAGTAATTAATATAAGTAGAAGTATACCGCAAATAACACATGATAATCTAACGCAATATACTTGTGATGTCACAATAAATGAGCTACCAAACATTGAGCATGCAGACAAATTAGTGTATTGCCCAGGAAGCATAAATCTTAAGCCTCTTTCTAGGTTAGATATAGATGATTTCAAAAAAGATTTTGAGATTAATGTTTTAGGTGCAGTTAAGTCTATTAAAAAATACCTAACTATTCTTAAGCAAAGCAATATGCCCTCAATAGTCCTTTTCAGTTCTGTAGCTACAAAGTTAGGCATGCCTTTTCACGCTAGTATTGCTGTTGCAAAATCTGGAGTTGAAGGTTTAGTAAAATCCTTGGGAGCTGAATTAGCTCCAAATGTGCGTATTAATGCCATAGCTCCTACTGTAACGGATACTGAATTGGCTTCAAAATTATTACGAAATGATAAAATGACAGAAAACATTACAGATCGTCATCCTCTTAAAAAAATTCTTTCGCCTAAAGAAGTTGCAGATATGGCATTGTTTTTATTATCTCATAAAGCTGCTTCAATTTCTGGTCAAACTATTAAAATGGACAGCGGTATAGTTAGTTTTAAAATATAAATTATGAATCTATTTAAAACGCTTGCATCAAAACATAATGCATCAACTAAAGAAACTAAAATGAATATAGATAGCCCTTTTGAAATAAAGATAAATTCCATTCACGGAGAACCTATTAATTTATTGCAATTTATAGGAAAGCATATTTTAATTGTTAATGTTGCTTCTAAGTGTGGTTTTACTTCTCAGTATAAAGAATTACAAAAGATGTACGAAATGTATAAAGACACATTACAAATTATTGGTGTACCATGTAATCAATTTGGAGGTCAGGAACCCGGAACTTTGGAAGAAATTAATTCATTTTGTCAAATAAACTATGGCGTTTCATTCCCGCTTACAGAAAAAATTGAGGTTAAAGGTAAAAACCAACACCCTTTATATACTTGGCTTACTAACAAAACAAATAATGGTGTTAAATCTTCTGAAGTAAAATGGAATTTTCAAAAATACTTAATTGACCCAAAAGGCAATTTAATAGATTACTTTCTAACCACTACAAAACCAATGAGCTCTAAAATCACAAAACATTTAAAATAATACATTATGTTTAAAATTTTTAAAAAAAGGTCAGAAATAGAAAAGTTAGAAGGAAAGTTTAAAAAACTTATGCAAGAATGGCATAAATTATCATCTGTAAACAGAGCTGCTAGTGATAAAAAATTTGCGGAAGCCCAACAAATTGCTCAAGTAATATATAACTTAAAAAATGAAGCTATTTAAATATATTATTGTTTTTGCTATAATCAATTTTGGCGCTTTAGCAATTGGCAATTGGCTCATGAATAATGGTCCGCAAGAAACTTGGTATCTTAGTTTAAACAAAGCACCTTGGACACCACCTGGATGGGTGTTTGGAGCCGCTTGGTTTACTATTATGGCTTGTTTTTCTATTTATATGGCTTATTTATATAAAGATGCCTTTTCATCTAAGGTACAAGGATTATTTATAATTCAATTTGTTTTAAATGTAAGTTGGAATTATATATTTTTTAATCAGCATTTAGTAGGCTTAGGTTTAGTAGTAATTATGGGACTTACAGCAACTATTGCATTTTTTCTTAATGATTATAAGAAGCAACTGAAGTTTAAGACAGTACTTGTTCTACCATATTTAATTTGGTTATGCGTGGCAACATCTTTGAATATGTACATACTTATCCATAATTAAAATGAAAATTTATAGACTTCATAAAAAGCAAAATTTACCCATTACAGTTAATCAAGCTTGGAACTTTTTATCTGACCCAAAAAACTTGAAAACTATTACTCCTGACCATATGGGTTTTAACATAGTATCAGGAGCTGATAGAGATATGTACTCCGGTCAGATAATACAATATATTGTAACACCTATACTAGGTATTAAAACCAAATGGGTAACCGAAATAACACATTGCATTGAACATAAATATTTTGTTGATGAACAAAGATTTGGTCCATATTCACTTTGGCATCATAAACATTTTATAAAAAAGATTGATGGCGGTGTAGAGATGGAAGATATTATTGACTATAAATTGCCTTTTGGATGGATAGGACAATTAATGCATCCTATTTTGGTTAAGCCAAAATTAGAAGAAATCTTCAGGTATAGAACTCAAAAATTAGAAGGTCTTTTTGGAACATATTAAAATGAAAACACCAATAAATATTTTTTGGTTTAGAAGAGATTTAAGGTTAAATGACAATAAAGGTTTATATAAAGCTTTAAAAGGTGAAAATAAAGTATTACCAATTTTTATTTTTGATTCTGATATTTTAGACAATCTTCCTGAAGACGATGCTAGGGTAAGTTTTATTCACAACACAGTTCAGAGCCTCCGTCAAAAATTACAAAAAGAATATCAAGCAAGTATTGCCATTTATTATGGCAGACCTATAGATATTTTTAAAAAAATACTTAGTGAGTTTAATATTAATGCCGTCTTTACCAATAATGATTATGAACCCTATGCTCGAAAACGAGATAAAGAAATAAATACATATCTAGAAAAAAATAATATAGAGTTTAGAACTTTTAAAGACCATGTAATATTTGAGAAAAATGAAGTAGTAAAAAACAATGGCAAACCATACTTGGTTTATACCCCATATATGAGAACTTGGAGACAAAAATTCAAGTCACAACAACTAAAGCTCTATAAGTCAATTGATTTTTTAAAAAACTTGATAAGCGTTAAAGAATTACCAAATTTAAATTTAACTGAACTTGGGTTTTCGGAATCAAACCAAAAAATTAAACCATATAAGTTTACAACAGAGCTTATTAATAATTATGAGGCCAAAAGAGATTTTCCAGCAATTGATGCCACTTCAAAATTAGGACCTCATTTAAGATTTGGGACCATCAGTATTAGAGAAATAATAAAAGTAGCATCAAATAGTAGAAATGAAATCTTTTTGCAAGAATTAATTTGGAGGGAATTTTTTATCCAAATTCTATGGCATTTCCCTCATACCCTAAATGAAAGCTTTAAAGCCAAATATGATCGTATAGAATGGCGTAACAATGAAGCTGAATTCAAAGCGTGGTGTGAAGGAAAAACGGGTTACCCTTTGGTTGATGCTGGTATGCGGGAATTAAATAAAACAGGGTTTATGCATAACCGTGTAAGAATGTTAGTTGGTAGTTTTCTTTGCAAACATTTATTAATAGACTGGAGATGGGGTGAAGCTTATTTTGCCCAAAAATTACATGATTATGAAATGGCCAGTAATATTGGTAACTGGCAATGGGTGGCCGGTTGTGGTGTAGATGCAGCTCCATATTTTAGAATATTTAATCCTACAACACAAGTTAAAAAGTTTGATAAAAATTTAACCTACATTAAAAATTGGGTTCCGGATTTTCAAGAACTCACCTACCCAGAACCTATTGTGGATCACAAATTTGCAAGAGAACGCTGTTTAAATATTTATAAGGAAGCCTTAAACTAAGTTTTATTAAAATTAGCTGTAAAATAGCTTAACTCATAATTTTTCTCTAATTAATAGCCTAAAAAAACAGAAATTTCTAAGATTTTATTATATTGTCAGGCGTCGATGTTTTTTTCGACCTAAAATTATAAATTGATATATGGAACTTATTGAAAGAGCCTTAGAGTTTGAAAAACGTAAACACACCTTTAAAACAACTAGTGAACGCATAGAATCTTCTAGAGAAGTAAAAGCGCTTATACTAGATATAAATAATATCTACAAGGAAAACAAAGACCCTGAGCTCATGGACCTCATGAAACGTTTAACAGTTATTAAACAAAAAATTGAAAAACGTTTAAAGGGTAGAAAAGACGACAACATTTAATTAAACTTGTTTCCCATTTTATTTATTAATACACCAAGTTACAACTAATAAAACAATAACGTTTTATTAAGATTGGCAACTAAACAATTCCCCTATCTTTATTATTCATTAATAAAAACAAGAAAATTTTGAGCACACAAAAGGTAGCAGATCAATGGGCACAAATGTGTCGTGAAGGTAAATATTTAGAATGTGTAGAAGTACTTTACAGTGAAAATGTAACTAGTAAAGAAATGCCAGATGCACCAGATGAAGAAGTAGTTATTGGAAGGCAAAATGTATACGATAAAAGTAAACAGTGGCTAGAAACAGTTTTGGAATTTCATGGTGGAAATATTTCAGACCCGGTTGTTGTAGGTAACCATTTTACAAGTATAATGAGTTTTGATGTTACATTTAAAGACCGTGGCAGACAACAAATGGAAGAAATATGTGTATTTGAAGTAGGCCATGGTAAAATTGTATTTGAACAATTTTTTTACACTAACTAATTAGACTAAACATAGAAAGATTACTATAAGCTCCTATAAAATGGAGCTTTTTTGTTTATAATTATTTACTCATTTTTACGATATTTATTTTGTAAGACTTATCTTTAAAGAGAGTAAATAAAGTATACCTTTAGTAATAAACATAATGTAGATAAACGCAATTGCGTTTATCCAATTGTTGAGTGCAATTGAATAAAACTATGAGTGAAACAGTCTAAATTAATACTTCCGATAATCGTAATTTCTCAATTCTGCTGTACATCACTTTGGTTTGCTGGGAATGGTGTGATGAACGATCTTATGATAAACTTCAACCTAAGCAGCAGTGCTCTAGGTCACTTAACGTCGGCCGTGCAATTCGGGTTTATTTTTGGCACATTGATCTTCGCTATTTTAACTATTGCCGACCGTTTTTCACCATCAAAAGTATTTTTAACCTGTGCTTTACTAGGCTCCCTATTCAATATAAGTGTAATATGGGAAGGTAATAGTATGGCAAGTATTCTTTCGCTTCGTTTTATTACGGGTTTCTTTCTAGCAGGCATCTACCCCGTAGGAATGAAAATAGCTGCGGACTATTATGAAAAAGGACTAGGGAAATCACTTGGATTCTTAGTTGGCGCCTTGGTTGTTGGTACCGCGTTCCCTCATTTAGCAAAGGAAATGACTGGTACATTTCCATGGAAATCTGTGCTAATTTTAACCTCATCTCTTGCGGCATTAGGTGGTATATTGATGCTGATAATGGTTCCTGATGGTCCATACCGAGAACCAGGAAGTAAGTTAAAAACATCAGCTTTTTTGGGTGTATTTCGAAATCGAAAATTTCGTTCTGCGGCCTTCGGTTATTTTGGCCACATGTGGGAGTTGTATGCCTTTTGGGCATTTGTACCTATCATACTAAAGACATATAGCATGGAACATCCTGAAGCAGCATTTAATATTCCAGTATTGTCATTTATGATTATTGGAATAGGTGGATTGGCCTGTGTGCTAGGTGGATATTTAGCACAAACAATGGGGACTAGGCGAATTGCATTTATAGCACTGCTCTTATCTTGTGTATGCTGCCTTGCCTCTCCATTGTTATTTACCGCTGAATCTGAAAGCTTATTTATTGGTTTTCTTCTTTTTTGGGGAATGGTAGTTATTGCAGATTCACCTCTTTTCTCAACACTTGTGGCTAAAAATGCAGCAGCAGAAATAAAAGCGACAGCGCTTACGATTGTAAATTGTATTGGGTTCTCAATAACAATAATTAGTATCCAGCTGCTGAATGTTTTGCAGGATTCATTAAACCCAAAATATATTTATCCAATATTAGCAATAGGACCCATTTTTGGTTTAATAGCATTAATTGAAAAGAAAAAACAGCACCCAACAAAACCTAAACTGCAATAAAACGCAGTTTAGCTAAAACGTTGTGCTTCATTATGACTAACTGCTAACCAATGATAAAATTCTTTAGAAAAATTAGACAAAATTTACTTTCAGAAGGAAAAACCGGGAAGTACTTTAAATATGCCATCGGAGAAATTATTCTTGTTGTAATTGGAATTTTAATTGCATTGCAGATAAACAATAAAAATCAACAAAGAATAGCTTACAACGAAGAAAAGATACTTCTAAAAATTTTAAAAGATGACTTTTCTAGTCGGTTAAATGAATTGGAGTTTTTAAATATTGGAAGGCAAAATGCAGTGGGCGCAATTGAACAATTAATGAGTCTTGCGAATAATCCTCCCGAGTACTATAATGATAATATTATGGATAGTCTATTGGCAATATCAACTACAACTTATAGGTTCAATGAGAAATTTGCTACTATGGATATGTTATTTAATTCAGGTAAAATTAATTCACTCTCTAATGACTCTTTAAAATATTTTTTAAGTAATTGGCCTTCAAATGTTGAAGAAATGCTCGAAGAACAAAGACTTATAGTTACAAATTTTTATGAATTAGAAAAAACAATAAGCAAGTATGTTTCTTTAAGAGACATTTATCAAAAGTTTTCTTGGAGTAATTATGATATTCCAAATATTGAGCCTTCAGCAATAAAAAAAGATTATAAAGGACTATTAGACGATATAACATATAAAAACCAGATTGCTTCAAAAAGATTTTTATTGATTATTAATATTACAGATGCCAATTTATTAATCGATGAAGCTAAAAAAATCATCGAACTTTTGGGAGATGAAGTCAATGAATAACGAAAGCACAACAACGTGTAAAAATAATTGCTTGGTTCTTAACTACTCGGAAAATCCTGCGGATTTCCCTCTGGTTCATTCCATTTTTAGTAAGTTAGTTGTTTGCACGCGGAACTATCCTTACACAAACACGTTAGCTGCAATAGTAAGATCAACCTTAATTAATCCAGAATTTACACATGGTTAACTTTTTCATAATATCTTACTTGTTAATTACTCTCGGAATTGGGTTTTGGGCCTCTAAGAGAATAAAGACTTCTGGTGATTTTACACTAGCTGGAAAAAGCCTCTCAACTTCTCTTGTAGGAGTAACATTATTTGCAACCTGGTTTGGAAGTAGTCAAATTATGGGAAACCCTGGATACTTCATATTAGATGGATTTTCTTCATACATAACTTTAATCCTATCTGGAGGAATTTGTTTATTTATTGTTGGACAATTCTATGCACGAAAACTGTATAGAATGAATATTGTTACTATAAATGATTTCTTTAGAGTAAGGTATAATAAAAAACTAGAAGTGTTCTCTTCATTGATAATGGTATTATCTTATCCGCACTGGATTGCTGCCCAATTTGTTGCTTTGGCTTATTTATTTAATACAGTAATGGGTATTCCTTTTAATTACGGCGTTTTTGTAGGTGCCTCAATAGTGGTTTTTTACACCTATATTGGTGGTATGTGGGCTGTAGCTTATACAGACATGGTACAAAGTATCATGATTCTTTTAGGCTTGTTTATACTTCTATTTGAAGTATTAACTGAAACTAAAGGTATTGCCCCAATTTTTTCAAACCAATCAAAAGAATTTTTTGATTTAACACCTCATGGAGGCCTTGAAGAATGGTCAGCATATATTGCTCTTTTATTAGCTTTTATAGCTGGAGCTATACCTGTTCAAGAGATATATCAACGGGTGTTTTCTGCAAAGAATGAAAAATCTGCACGAAATGGTCTTTTCCTTGGTGCCATTCTAATGATTCTTATACCAAGTATTCCTCTAATAATTGGATTAGGAGGTGTTTACTTGCATCCCGAATTGTTGAACAATGGTAATAGTCAAGATATAATACCTGCTTTGGTTAAAATAATGACAAGCATACCAGTTCAAGTTCTTTTTTATGGTGCCATGATATCTGCGATTTTGAGTACTTCAAGTGGTGCTATGCTTGCGCCATCAACGATAATAGGAGAAAACCTAATTAAACCTTACGCAAAAAATCTTTCAGATAAAAATTTACTTCTGTACACAAGACTAAGTGTAATTTTAGTAGCAGCTATATCTTGTTATTTTGCCTTTGATGATTCAGATATTGTTGGATTAGTTGAAGCCTCTTTAAGTCTTATTTTAGTTTGTCTTTTTGCTCCTTTTACATTTGGTTTGTTTTGGAAAAAATCTTCAGTCACAGGTGCGTGGTCAGCGATTTTAACTGGAGGTTTAAGTTGGTTGTTTTGCTATATATATAATACCATAATTGACCCAACTATTTATGGTTTTGTAATAAGTTGTTTGACCATGGTAATTGGAAGTATCCTTTGCCCTGATAAAAATAATGCTAAATAAAAATAATTAGAACATTATGCCCAATAATGATAAAAGCAAAACTTCAATTTTGCATAGAATAGTTGACATTGGTGCTAATAAGGAATTTTCTATAACTGAGAATAGATATCTGCGCATAACAAATATCGCTTCTATCCTTGGCATCTTATTCATGGTAATGTGGATGATTACTGCTTTTTGCATTACAGATTCCCCAATACTTTATGGAAGCAATGGATTGTTAGCGTTGATGTTTTCATTCGTTCTAATATTTAATAGTAAAGGTTGGCGGGTATTGGCTTCAACTTGGTTTACTACTACGTCCTATATTGGAATTATATTATTTCTTTATTTGTTGGGTTACTCGTCAGGTGTTTGGGTAATATGTTTCATCATAATAATTACTCCATACATGACTTTCCCAAAAAGTGCGAGAAAATTAGCTATTGGTTTCAGTATGTTAGGAGTCTTGACATTAATTATTTCGGTTACTTTTCAATCCAAATTTTATCCTCACTATGATGTACTTGACCCATATTTTTTGCAAATGTTTAACATCAGTACAACTGGACTTATTTGTATTACAATCGCATGGACTTTGTCTGTACTAATTGATAAATCGGAGGATTCTTTGAGGGTTGAGCAAAAAAGATCAGATGACCTTCTGCATAATATTCTACCTGTAAATGTTGCAAGAGATCTAAAAGAAACTGGTAAAACAGTGCCCAAAAGGCACAAAAATGTAACTATTCTGTTTACAGACTTCAAAGGCTTTACGGAGTTAGTAGCTAGCATTCCGGCAATCACGTTGGTCAATGAACTCAATGATATTTTTGGGCGATTCGATGAGATTGTTGAGGAATTAGGAGTTGAAAAAATTGAAACAATTGGGGATGCATATATGGCTGCATGTGGCCTTGAAAAAGAGATTAAAGATCATGCAATTAATTGTATTAAAGCTGCGCAACAGATGCTATCTTATCTAGAGGAGAGAAACATGAAACATGAAATTAAATGGAGGATGAGAGTTGGGATACATACGGGACCAATAGTGGCAGGGGTAGTTGGAAAGAAGAAATTTAACTATGATCTCTTTGGAGATACAGTTAATACGGCAAGTCGGATCGAATCATTAGGAGAACCTAGTAAAATAAATATATCAGAAACAACCTACCAGCTCGTCAAAAATGATATCACTTGCGAACGCAGGGGGAAAATTCAAGCTAAAGGAAAAGGAGAATTGGAAATGTATTTTATAAAATATAGCTAAAACTATATATAATGCGTTGCACCCTTCGGGATGTTACGACACCATACACATAACTTGTGCCTCATTCATTTCTCACTAGAGCGGAATTAAATAATTATCCTAACTTTAGAGAAATAAATGAACAATGTTAAAATTCTTTAGAAAAATTCGTCAAAAAATGATAAAAGATAACAATGTTACCAAGTATATATTATACGCCATTGGTGAAATAATACTTGTTGTTTTTGGGATTTTGATTGCCCTTAATATTAATAACCGTAACGAAACTTCTAAATTAAAACAAAAAGAATTCGTTTTGCTAATCAAAATGCAACAAAATCTAAATCAGGATTTAGGCAAATTAAATAGAATTTTAAAATCAAATAATGAAAGAAATCGTTGCTATTGGAATTGACAAAGGTATTTTTCTAGAACTAATTATAAGGAATTAAGATAATGGAACAAAAAGTAGAAATAAAGGAAACCACCATAAAAAGGATTGGAGGCTATTTACATAGAGTTGTACCTATAGCAGATAAATCTGGTGAGATAATAAGTTATGCTTTAAAACCTTTAATGCTTGAATTTAAACCTCGCGATATTATGCAGGTAATTATAGGTTCAGCAATATTGGCAATTCCAGTATCACTAACTGAAGAAGCATGGAATCTTGGTGAAACGCTGCCAATTTCAAATGTTTCTATGATAGCTGCAATTTCTTTAGTCTTGATTTCAGTTTTTGTTTACTTTAATTTTTACAAAGTAACGTTAAAAGGATATGTAACTGATTTCATAAAAAGAATAATTGGTACTTATATTATTTCACTACTTGTTGTTGCATTGATTCTGACTTTAATCGATAAGTGTCCATGGAGAATTGATAATCTATTGGCGATAAAAAGAATAATCATTGTTGCTTTTCCAGCAGCCATGAGTGGAACCCTAAGTGATACAATTAAATAAAAATTAAACAGTTGCCAACAATGGCTATAAAGCATAGGCCTAACCTACCAAACCGTTCCTGAGCTTCATAGCCGGAACGTTAGCCTTCATTATGACCAACCAATAGACAATGATAAAATTCTTTAGAAAAATTCGACAAAGATTATTGACTGAAAATAAATATAGTAAGTATCTGATATATGCTATTGGAGAAATTATACTTGTAGTAATTGGTATTTTGATTGCACTACAGATAAACAACTGGAATGAGAATCGTATAGCAAAAATTGAAGAAGGAAAATATCTCAATGCATTACTAACAGAAGCGAAGACTAATAAAGTAAAACTTTTAAGGTTAATTGAGAATAGAAAAACTATATTAAATGCTGTCAATTACACCATAGACCATTTAAACAAACCTGTTTTAAATCCGCATGTTATAGATTCCATTTATATCAAGTTAGGATGGACGTTTGGTTTGTCATTTACCTTGTTAAATACATCTGCGTATTCAGAAATGGAGTCATCAGGTAGATTGCAAAATATTACAAACGATTCTTTAAGAAATGCTATAGTAGATTTTTATGAATATTTGGATTATGTTAATGATATAGAAGACAGAGGCCCTGTCCATTTTTGGAATCATGATTATAGTCCCTTTTTCCCGAAGCATCTTAACTATACAAAAACTATCAAGTCATGGAATTCTGATAAAGGTTTACATGAATTAGATCTACCACCTATGCCATTTTGGACATTGTCAAAAACACATCCATTAAAAATTGAATTCTATAACCTGTTATCTCGATATTATACTGGCTCTTGGTGGATTTTGAATTCACAAAAACGCTTACTAAAACAAGTAGAAACTATACACTCAATGCTAAGAGATAATCTTGAAATTGTTAATAATGATAAAATTCTTTAGAAAAATTAGACAAAACTTAATGTTGGAAAACAGAACAGGAAAATATTTTAAATATGCCATTGGTGAAATTATTCTTGTTGTAATTGGAATTTTAATAGCTATTCAGCTTAATGATTTAAACGAAAATAGAAAAGAACACAAGAAGGAATTATCCTTTATTAAAAAACTGCAAGAAGATATCAATTTCGATATTCGACATTTAACTAAGCAAGATTCCATTTTGGCAGGTTATCTATCCAATCAAGAAAAAATACCAGAACTATTACTTAAAGCAACATCAGTAAAAGATATTGCGAATATTGAATCGGTAATGCACAAAAGTTGGAATAATATAGAGATAAATAGAAAGACGTATAATGAAATGCTCAATACTAGCGGAATTTATATTATTAAGAACAAAGAATTACTAATTCATTTAAACGAGCATTATGCTTTAATAGAAAAGTATCAACAATTCATGAGAGAAATAACTGAGGACGGACGAGAGTATATGAAAAATCCCGATTTAGATACCTTCCGATTTTTGAAAAAATACTATGAAAATCCCGAATTCGATATAAATAGAATTGATACGAGTTGGATAGGGAATTATAATTCACCTACCTATTTAGCTTTATCCAGATATTATAACCATGTGATAGGTGGTGTTAATGGAAATAAAAGAACCTATATTAAAGAAATACTTACTAGCAGCAATGCATTGTTAAACGAAATTAAACAAGAATTAACGAGCAGAAATTACAACAATTAAATAACGAACGCACAACAATGGCTATAAGTAAATACTTGTTCTCGATTACTTTGGAAATTCCGCAGGAATTTCCAACTCGGTGTGTACTTGCAAAGTTAAGTGCTAACCTACACAACTACTCATAGCCGAGACCGTTGGCAACAATTACAAAAATGAATAGAAGAAAGATATATTTTTACAGCGCTCTGATTTTGACTTTAAGTGTAATTATACTTTTAGCTACTGGCTCTTCTTTACTTACAATCGCTTTAAATGACAACAAATCAATCCCTCTAGGAACATTTACAACTTGGACTGGTATGATTTCATTACCATTAACGATATATTGGGGGGCAAATGAGCTAAGAGAACCATCGAGCAAACTGAATAGAATTCTCTCTGAATTCCTTAGAATCATAATCATATTTGGAATTCTTTGGGTTCCAATATCATATTTACTTGCTGGCAATCTTTCATTCACTTTTTCTGAAAAAGAAACATTTCAGGGTGGACAAGTAGCAATGCGATGGTTTTGGCGGTTAAGCTATGGCATTGGAATTGGAGCAATACTGACATTAATTATATATTGGATTTCATTACTTTTCAAAAAAAAGAAAACTGTTACCAACAATGTATAACCGCAATTACGGCGGATTCGACTACGCCCGAATCCACTCGGAATTGCTAACGTTAGTACTTAGCCGAAAAACAGTAACTTTAATCCCCTAACTAACTGTTATGTGAGACCGTTGTAGCACATTAAAATAATCCATTAATGAAAATATATTTCATCCTTTTTCTGTTAATTACATATACTTTAAATGGCTTTGGACAAAAACAAAAAGACGAGCCTACAACCTACTTAGATGATTTATCTATTGAGTGGAAAAAAAATAATGACACTTTAAAACTTGTTGCAAAAAACAAATTACTGACTTCAATCCAACTTTATTTTCATACAAGAAGAGATAGTACTGAATTAAAATCATTCTTATTACTACCCAAAGATAGTA
Source organism: Seonamhaeicola maritimus (assembly GCF_008056315.1). GTDB lineage: Bacteria > Bacteroidota > Bacteroidia > Flavobacteriales > Flavobacteriaceae > Seonamhaeicola > Seonamhaeicola maritimus. Next base: position 186,165 of record NZ_VRKQ01000016.1, read on the forward strand.
TTGAACTTATAAAATATTCCGGAAACGCACCCGATTCTATTTTTAAATCACGAATTAGTGATAGTATTAGAGTTAGTTATTATTGGGGCCATAAATCGTTAATTAATCCTGACATGAGTTATCGTTATAGATTTCCATTTAAAAAAGGGAAAAAATATGAAGTAAGTCAAAGCTTTAATGGCAAAGCTTCTCATAATGATGAAAAGTCAAAATATGCTATTGATTTTCAACTGAATATAGGTGAAAGTGTACATGCTGCTAGGGATGGATTGGTAGTGAAAGCTATAGATTGGTTTACAAAACAAGGCGGAATAGAATTAAGAAATTCGGCTAATAAAGTAGTAATTCTTCATTCAGATGGGACTTTAGCCACTTATGCACATTTAGATTACAAGGGGATTTTTGTTAAAGAAGGACAAAAAGTTGAAAAAGGACAAAAGATAGCTGTTTCAGGTTTAACAGGACACACTCGAGGTCCGCATTTACATTTTGTGGTAAGAAAAGAAAATGATATTGCCATTCCTGTATATTTTAAAGGTTATGAAGGCGAAGTATTAAAGAAAGGTAAAAGATATAAAGTAATCAATTAATATAGCACTACAACAACATGTATAATTAATTGCTTTGGCTAGTGATTACTTGGAAAATTCCTTCGGAATTTTCTCGCGTTCGTTTTTGTTTACTAAATTAGTTGCTCAAACACCCAACTAGACCATAAATAAAACCGTGGTGCTTCATTATAACCAACAACTAACCAATGACAACTATACTCTTACAGGCGTCCCTCATCATTTTAGCACTTGTAACGCTTTTGTGGATATGGAGTGTTTTCATTAAAAACGTAAGTATTGTAGACATATTTTGGGGCTTCGGATTTGTAATTGTTAATACTTTTTATGTATTTATGTCTGGAGAAATAAATGATAGAAAATTATTAACCTTAGCTTTAGTGGGAATTTGGGGACTAAGGCTTTCTATTTATCTTGCCTATAGAAATATTGGCAAAGGAGAAGATTTTAGATATCAGGAATTCCGAAAAAAATATGGACCTAAACGCTATTGGTGGTTTAGTTATTTTCAAACTTTTTTGTTACAAGGAGCCTTAATTATGATTGTTTCTTTACCCCTTTTAGGTATTAATACAAGTGATAGTACTGGGACTCTGTATGTTTTTGATTATTTAGGTCTTTTAGTTTGGCTTATTGGATTTACTTTTGAAGCTGGCGGTGATTATCAATTGGCACGTTTTAAAAGGAATACTAAAAACAATGGAAAGGTTTTAAATACGGGTTTTTGGAAATACACTAGGCATCCAAATTATTTTGGCGACTCCGCGGTGTGGTGGTCTTTTGGTCTTTTTAGCATTGCAGCTGGTAGTTACTGGCAAATAGTAGGTTCTATAATTATGACTTTATTGATTATTAAAATATCTGGTGTGAGCTTGCTTGAGAAATCTTTAAACGAGACAAAACCTAAATACAAAGATTACGTCCAAAAAACTAATTCCTTTTTTCCATGGTTGCCTAAAAATTAAATGACAATGGGTTTTATAACTAAAAACATTTGGTTTATATTATTTGTAGTTTGGGGATTACCTTTAAGTTATTATAGAAGTAAATTCCGTAAAATCATTTACCAAACTGACAGTTGGCTAATAAATATTAAACCTGTTTTTTGGAAAGAAATTAAAGGACTTTTTGGAAATATTTATCCAGAGAATCTCAAATACAAAAAGTTTAGAAACTTCTACCTTTTCTATCTGATTATTTATGGCTTGTTATTTACAGCTTATTTATTATTTGATAGAAATTTGTAAAAAATAACAAATATAAAACAAGGTGTTAATTCCAAATTTTAGTTTGCTTATTCATAATTAAGAAATCCCAGTACGTTTACTTAACGTTCTATCCTTTTTGCTATATTAGTTGTTTAACCAAGAAACTAACCATACACACCGAGCCGTTATACATCATCTAAGTCACTCTAAAGTATTATGAAAATAATAAGGACAAATTCTCAAAATTCAGAATTTAATAGACTTGTACAATCACTGAATTTAGACCTTGCTAAAAGAGATGGTAAAACGCACCCTTTATCTCAGTTCAATGATATCTCCAATTTAAATTATGTTGTTTTAGCTTTGAAAAACGATAAAGCTATTGGTTGCGGTGCCATCTCGGAATACAATTATAATACTATGGAGATTAAAAGAATGTATGTGTCGCCAGAAGCAAGAGGTCAAAGAGTAGGAGAAAATATTTTATTTGAATTAGAAAACTGGTCTAAAGAATTAGGATATTCTAGATGTGTACTCTTTATGGGGTCAAAACAACCTGAAGCAGGTAAACTTTATCAAAGAAACAGTTATAATTCTATAGAGAAATACGGTAAATTAAAAGATATTCCAGACAGCTTATGTCTTGCAAAAGATTTATAAAGAAAAGCGCTCGTGCAACTACGTATAAAATGAATTAATTATGAACTATAGAAAAGTTACTGAAAAAGATTTAGATCAAGTATCTGAATTATTTAATGCCTATAGAGTGTTTTATAGAAAAGAACCTGACCTAGAAAATGCAAAAATATTTTTAAGAGAAAGAATTAAAAATAATGACTCAGAACTTTTTGTAGCTGAAGACGAGAAAGAACTTCTTGGTTTTGTACAACTCTATCCATTATTTTCATCAACAAGAATGAAAAAATTATGGTTACTAAATGACCTATTCGTAAATCCTAAGAATAGGGGTAAAGGAATTTCTATTGGATTAATTGAAAGGGCAAAACGACTTGTAAGAGAAACTAATGCTTGTGGATTGGTTTTAGAAACCGAAAAATCAAACATAATAGGGAATAATCTCTACCCTAAAACAGAATTTGAGTTGAACGAAAGTTCCAATTTTTATGAATGGAATAATAAAGTATTAAAATAATACACATGAGATGGATTAGACTTTTACTTGCATTAATACAAGCAAAATTTAAAACGAAACTTATTGGAACTGAAACGGTAAGGAAATCATTTAGAGTTTGGATTTCTGATATTGATGTTTCAGTAATGAATCATGCGGCTATAATGACGGTTCTAGAAACCGGACGATTAGATTTAATGGTTAGATCTAACTTCTTAAAAGTAGCATCAAAAAACAAATGGTTTTTCCCAAGTCAAGCCATTAGTATTCAGTTTTATAGGCCGCTTAAGGTGTTTCAAAAAGCACAAATCTTTACCAGAATATCATACGTTGATGCAAAATGGATTTATGTAGAACAAAAAATTGAGCGTAAAGGAAAAATTATTGCTGCTTGCATTGTTAAAAACACCATTAAAAAAGGTAGAGAAACCATACCAACATCCGAAATAATGAAAGCACTTCAAATTGAAAACGTCCCAACATTCAAATATGACTTAATAAAAACTTATGAACTTGAAAATATTCATATGACCGATAAATTGGTTGATAATTGGGATAATTGAGAAGAATCTTTTTAACCATTTAGTTTCCTTATCATGAATACTTTTCATGACAATTATCACTCTTATTCGCGGTTATATTTTTTATTTTTAAAGGATTAAAATACCAGAATATGACCGACTTACAAATTGCCAAAACCATTTCATTAAAGCATATCTCTGAAATTGCCAAAAAATTCGGTATTCATCCAGATCAAATTGAAATGTACGGCAAGTACAAGGCCAAATTACCTTTAAGAGCAATTAATAAAGAGTCGGTTAAAAAAAGTAACCTCATTTTAGTTTCTGCTATTTCTCCTACCCCAGCAGGCGAAGGTAAAACTACCATGTCAATAGGCTTATCAGAAGCCCTTAACAGGTTAAACAAAAAAACAACTGTAGTTTTAAGGGAGCCTTCTTTAGGACCTGTTTTCGGCATTAAAGGGGGAGCAACTGGCGGAGGTTTTTCGCAAGTGTTACCTATGGAAGATATCAATCTTCATTTTACAGGTGATTTTGCAGCTATTGAAAAGGCCCATAATTTACTGGCAGCCATTATTGACAATAATATTCAAAGTAACACTAATTCACTCAGACTAGACCCAAGAACAATAAGCTGGAAGCGTGTTGTAGATTTAAATGACAGAGCTTTAAGACGGGTTATTGTAGGTTTAGGAGGCACAACATCTGGTGTGCCTAGAGAAAGCGGTTTTGATATTACCGCAGCTTCCGAAATTATGGCTATTTTATGTTTAGCTGAAAACCTAATGGGTCTAAAAACCAGATTAGGAAATATATTTGTAGGATATACTTATGACAAAACGCCAATTTATGCAAAGGATTTAAAAGCTCAAGGTGCCATGACAGCTTTATTAAAAGAAGCTATTAAACCTAATTTGGTTCAAACTATTGAGGGCAATCCTACAATAATACATGGCGGACCGTTTGCCAATATTGCTCAGGGTACAAATACGGTTATTGGTACACTTATGGGAATGTCTCATTCAGAATATACCGTTACAGAAGCAGGTTTCGGATTCGATTTAGGAGCCGAAAAATTCTTCGATATAAAATGTCAAAGTGCTGGATTAAAGCCCAAAGCTGTTGTATTAACTACCACTATAAGAGCCTTGAAATATCATGGAGGCACAGATTTAAAATCACTAACAATACCAAATTTAGATGCTTTAGACAAAGGATTACCAAACTTAGAAAAGCATCTTGAAAATATTTCAAAATTCAATGTTTTACCAGTTGTTGCTATTAACAAATTCACTTCTGATAGTGATGAGGAAATACAACTCATAAAAGATTTTGCACAGTCTAAAGGTGTAAAAGTTGCAGTTGCTGATGTTTGGGCAAAAGGTGGTGAAGGTGCTATAGAATTAGCACAACTTGTTATAGATATTGCTAACTCCAAAACTTCAAATTTCAAACCCCTTTACGATTGGAATTTGGATGTAAAATCCAAAATTGAAACCATTGCAACAGAGATTTATGGTGCGGAACATGTAGATTATACTTCAAAAGCTAAAGCACATCTTAAAAAAATAGCGGCGTTAGGCTTAGAGCATTTACCTGTATGCATTGCTAAAACTCAAAAATCGTTGTCTGATAATCCTAAGTTATTAGGTAGACCTAAAGATTTTATCATCACTGTAAGAGAAATTGAAATTGCTGCTGGAGCCGGTTTTTTAATCCCAATTACAGGAGATATTATGAGAATGCCTGGGTTACCAGCTCATCCTGCATCTGAAGGTATTGATATAAATGAGGATGGAGAAATAACCGGGTTGTTTTAATTTTAAACAAATTAAAATTATGCACTTGCTTATGAAGATTAATAAACTAATCGAATTTCAATTTATAGGCTCTTACTCTATTATGAAAGAAAGTAGGCAAAAGTAAAGTTTGAGTTTCTGGTATAAAATCTAAATCTGCTGCGTTAATAGATTGTTCTCTCGTATCTAATAATTGCGTTTTACTCCAATCAGTTCCATTAATGTAGAAAACCTCACCTTTCCAGCTAGTGGTAATAAAGTCGCCATTCTGCAATTTGTATATGCCATCTCCGTGACCAATATTTTCAGTTAACTTTTTAAATGTTTTCGAGCCAGTATCATAGATTCCAAATTGTTGAGTACCTGAATCTAAGTAATAAATCCCTTCTTTTTTATGAAGCAAGCCATTTAAACGTTTCAAACTATCAGCAGCAAAAACAGTCAGCTCTTCATCTTTAATTTGATAAATGGTGTTTGAATTAGAACCCGACGCATATACAACCCCATCAGTGCCAACGGTAATATCATTTAATTGCGGGTTGTTTTCAACGGTGTACTTTCTTATAATTTTTTGAGATGTCATATCAATTTCTACAACGTCATCAATGTCATTTACATATAACTTTCCATTTGAAATACCTAAACCTTTGGGTGCACTCAATCCCTCTATCCATTTTAGGTTAGTTATTTCTCCGTTTGTATTAATAGTAGAAATAAAACCATTACCATCTTTTCCCCAAGGCTCATTATTAATATTAGACACATAAATAGTTTGCGATGAACTATCATATAAAACAGCTTCACAGGTAGTCAATAAAGAATCCGTTTCCCAAATTAATTCTAAAGAAGGCTTAATCTTTACAATATCGGTTCCTTTTATTACCTCATTTGACTTACTCTTATTATTACAAGACAGAAAAAATAATGAAATAAAAACTACAATTGGTAGAGCCAATTTTTTCATCTATTCAGGATATTAATTATACATAAAATTAAGCTTGCACACGTTCTATGCGCGCTCCAATAGCACGTAAACGTTCATCAATATTTTCGTAACCACGGTCTATTTGCTCAATATTCATAATAATTGATGTTCCTTTTGCAGATAGTGCTGCAATAAGTAACGAAACTCCCGCACGAATATCTGGCGATGTCATGGTAGTAGCTTTCAGAGTAGATTTAAAATCATGACCTATAACAGTGGCTCTATGCGGATCACATAAAATAATTTTGGCACCCATATCAATCAATTTATCTACAAAAAACAACCTACTTTCAAACATTTTTTGGTGTATTAACACACTACCTCTAGCTTGCGTAGCCACTACCAAAATGATACTTAATAAATCTGGTGTAAAACCCGGCCAAGGTGCATCTGATATAGTTAAAATAGAACCATCTATAAAACTCTGAATTTCATAACCATCGGTGTGTGCTGGAATATGAATATCGTCTCCTTGTTTTTCAACCGCTATACCTAATTTTCTAAATACATTTGGGATTAAACCTAAATCATCCCAAGAAACATTAGTAATGGTTAATTCGCTTTTAGTCATAGCCGCTAAACCAATCCAGCTACCAATTTCAATCATGTCTGGTAACATGGTGTGATCTGTTCCTCCCAACCTATCTACGCCATCAATTATCAGCATATTAGAACCAACACCGCTAATTTTGGCGCCCATTCTATTTAGCATCTTACATAATTGTTGTAAATAAGGTTCACAAGCAGCATTATAAATAGTGGTTTGTCCTTCGGCTAAAACGGCAGCCATTACAATATTGGCAGTTCCGGTTACAGAGGCCTCTTCCAACAGCATATATGCTCCTTGAAGTTTATCGGCTTCAACACCATAAAACTGCTCTTCTTTACTGTATCTAAATTTGGCTCCTAATTTTATTAAGCCTTCAAAATGAGTATCTAAACGACGACGACCAATTTTATCGCCACCAGGTTTAGGAATATATCCTTTACCAAATCGTGCTAATAACGGGCCAACAATCATGATAGAACCACGCAAACCACGTCCGTCTACCTTAAATTCATCTGACTCTAAATAATCAAGATTTAAATTATCTGATTGAAAAGTAAAGGTTCCTTTGGATTTTTTGTCAACCTTAACACCTAGCTTTTCTAATAAACTAATAAGCTTGTTGACATCAACTATATCTGGAATATTATTTATAGTAACTAACTCTGGAGTTAGTAAAACAGCACATAAAATTTGTAATGCTTCGTTTTTTGCTCCTTGTGGTTGTATGCTTCCTTTTAGCTGATGACCACCTTCAATCTTAAATACTCCCATGAATTATTTAGTAGCGTTTTCTTTGTCTGTTTTGTCCTTTTTTATGGTGACTCTTTTTACCAGAATACTTGGTCTTAGTACGCATCAAGCTTAATGATTCCGAAAGGTTTTCTTCTGAATTTCTTAAGTCAATCTTACCCTCGGACAATTCAAATAAATGATCATATATAACCATGTCTTCTACAGTGTCTTTATTCCAGTTTAAAAAACACTTTTTCATATGATTTGCTATGGTGTAAAGTAAAGCTTCTTTAAGCTCACCTGCCTCCCATGTATTAGCAACGTCTATCATGGTTTTAATATTGTTTCCGTAGAAACGGTACTTTGGGAAATTTTGAGGATACTCCAAAGGTTCTGGTTTCTCTTCAAAAAGTTCTTTAGTCGGTTTTTCATAAGGAGAATCAACATCTAATTCAAAATTAGCCATGATAAATAACTGATCCCAAAGTTTGTGTTGAAAATCTGGAACATCTCTTAAATGCGGTTGCATATTACCCATAACAGAAATTATGGCTTTAGCCAATTTGTTCCGTTCTTCTCTGTCTTCAATTGTTTTGGCATGATTAATCATTTTTTGCATATGACGACCATATTCAGGAATGATTAAATGCTCCCTTTCTGTATTATATTCTAAACTATTTATCAAAATAAAAATGTGTGGAATTAAAAATTATGCACGTAGTTGTTATGCTTCTGCAAAATACAAAAAAAAACTAAAGGCTAATGACACCTTCAATCTTTTCTGCTACTTCTTTATATTTTTCAATAACGCTATCCGGATTACTCATTAATAGGTTAACAGAAATACTAGTGTATTTACCATTTTTAGACTCTACCTTATTTATTACAGCTCCCATATTATCAAATATAGTCTCTAATCTTGTAATTTTCCCTAAGTCAGTTTTTACAATAAACTTATATAAATATTCAGATGGCCAGCTAGTTGTTTCAAATAACTGTCCTCTTAGTTTTTTGTAAAATTCTTCTGAATTTGACGGTGTACTCATAGCATTTTAATATGCTGCAAATATACAGTTTCATTTCTATTTTTTTTATCGATTCTAAATTCCGATTTTTACATACAAAATTATTGATTTTGAACACAAAAAAAGTTGTTATTACCGGTGGCCCGGGAACTGGTAAATCTACTATTATTAATGAGCTAATTAAAAGAGGGCTTACTTGTTTTGAAGAAATTTCTAGACAGGTAACTTTAGAAGCTCAAAAAGAAGGTATTGAGCAGCTTTTTTTAACAGACGCACTATTGTTTAGTGAACGGCTTTTAAATGGACGTAAACAACAGTTTATTGAGGCTTCAAACACTAAATCAGAGCTTGTTTTTATGGACCGAGGGGTTCATGATGTTTTAGCCTATATGGATTTTATTGGAGACACCTATCCTCAAAACTTTGTAGATATTTGTAAATCCAGTATTTATGATACTGCTTTTATTTTGAGTCCATGGGAAGACATATATGAAAGTGATAATGAGCGTTATGAAAATTTTGAACAAGCCCTCAAAATCCATAATCATCTTTTAAAAACGTATAAGTCTTTCGATTATGAATTAATTGATGTGCCTTTCGGCACAGTTGAAGAGCGTACAAATTTCATTCTAAATTCATTATAATAAATAGGATGGAACACCCAATTAACATATTAGAGCGTTATTGGAATTATACTGAATTCAGGAATAATCAAGAAGCCATTATTGAGGCGGTAATTTCTGGTGAAGACACTTTTGTACTATTACCTACCGGAGGTGGGAAATCGTTGTGTTTTCAAATTCCAGCGTTAGCAAAAAAAGGTATTTGCATTGTGGTTTCTCCTTTAATAGCATTAATGAAAGACCAAGTTCAGGCCCTAAATAATAAAAACATAAAAGCTCTAGCCATTACAAGTGGGATTTCATACAATGATTTGGATACACTTTTAGATAATTGCATTTACGGAAACTACAAGTTTTTATATCTATCTCCAGAACGTTTACAACAAGAGTTGGTGCAGGACAGGATTAGGCAAATGAACGTAAACCTAATAGCTATAGATGAGGCACATTGCATCTCTCAATGGGGCAATGACTTTAGACCATCTTATAAAAACATAATACTTTTACGCCAGTTACAGCCTTCTGTTAATGTAGTAGCTTTAACAGCCTCGGCTAAAGAAAATGTTGTTGAGGATATTATAAAAGAACTAGATTTTATTCAACCTAAAATATTTAGGCAATCTTTTTTAAGACCCAATATTGGTTATATGGTATATCATGAAAATGATAAATACTATAGACTGGAAACTATTTTAAAAAAGTATACTCAATCTTCTATTATTTATGTTAGAAACAGAAAACTAACCTTAGAAGTAAGTTCTTTTTTAGAATCAAAAAATATTACAGCAACTTATTACCACGGTGGACTTTCTAATGCTGAGAAAGAAACAAATATGACAAGTTGGCTCAATAACCAAAAACAAGTTATGGTTGCTACCAACGCTTTTGGAATGGGCATTGATAAGCCCGATGTAAAAACAGTTATTCATATTAATTTACCCGAAAGTATTGAAAGTTATTTTCAGGAAGCAGGCAGAGCAGGAAGAAATGGAGAAAAAGCATTCGCGGTAATTCTTAAAAATGATAGCGATTCTCAATTGGTGAAAAATCAATTTTTAAGTGTTTTACCTTCTGTAGATTATGTGAAACAGGTTTACAGAAAACTATGTAACTATTTTCAAATATCATATGGTGAGGGCGTATACACAACATATGATTTCAATTTTAATGCTTTCTGTAAAACATACAATTTTGGAACTATTCTATGTTATAACACACTACAGCTATTAGATAGAAACAGCGTCATAACCCTTTCTAAACAATTTAAAAATAAAGTTACCGTTCAATTTATAATGTCTAGTACTTCTATATTTAATTATTTAGAAACACATCAAGATTTAAATTTAATGGTTAAATCATTGCTGCGGATGTATGGTGGTATTTTTGATTACGAAACCAAAATTAATACGCTTAAAGTATCGGAAAAAGCTTCGGTTTCAGAATCTACTTTAATCAATGCTTTACATCAACTAGAAAAAGATGAAGTTATTAATTTAAACCTCTCAAAAACTGATGCTCAAATAACCTTTATTCAACCAAGAGAAGACGAAAAAACTATTAATAGAATTGCTTCAATTATAGAGCAGCAAAACAAATTAAAGCAGCAACAGGTTAAAGCAATGCTTAATTATATTGAGAATGATAGTGTTTGTAAAAGCATGCAATTGCTATCCTATTTTGATGAAAAAAATCTAGAACCTTGTGGTGTGTGTTCAGTTTGTACTAACTCTAAAAAAAAGCCTAAAAAGGAAGAAATAACCAAACTAAAAAACCGTATCATTGAGCTCTTAGAAAAGGGTGATTTATCATCAAGACAAATGGTACAATATTTAAATTGTTCAGAAAAAGACTTAAAAACAATTATAAAGCTTTTATTAGAACATAATATTATTACTATTACACCTACAAATACATATAAATTAAGTCATTTATGAAAGATTTAAGAATCGTTTTTATGGGCACGCCAGATTTTGCAGTAGCCACTTTAAAAACTTTAGTTGAAAATGAATATAATATTGTTGGAGTTATTACGGTACCTGATAAACAAGCTGGTAGAGGAAGAAAACTTAATGAAAGTGCAGTTAAAAAATATGCCATAGAAAACGATTTAAACATATTACAACCTACTAACTTAAAAAGCGAATCTTTTTTAGATGAATTAAAAGCACTTAAAGCAAATCTTCAAATTGTGGTTGCTTTTAGAATGTTACCAAAAGTGGTGTGGCAAATGCCAGAATATGGCACTTTTAACTTGCACGCTTCCTTATTACCTAATTATAGAGGAGCTGCTCCTATTAATTGGGCTATTATTAATGGTGAAACAAAAACAGGTGTTTCTACCTTCTTTATAGATGAAAAGATAGATACTGGTGAAATGATATTTCAAAAGGAAATAGATATAGACCTAGAAGAGAATGCTGGAAGACTTCATGATAAATTAATGGCTATTGGAAGTGAATTGGTTTTAAATACTGTAGCATCAATTGAAAAAGGTGAAGTTGAAACCAAACCGCAAGTAGATACAGAGGATATTAAAACAGCTTACAAGTTAAATAGAGATAACTGTAAAATTAATTGGGAAGATTCTATTGACAATATCTTCAACCTTATTAGAGGTTTAAGTCCGTATCCAGCAGCTTGGTGCACTCTAATTAATGGAAATGACAAATTAGATGTGAAATTATATAAAGTGGAAAAAGAGATTGATTCTCATTCAAAAGAAATAGGTTCTATTATTTCAACTAAAAAGGAACTAAAGGTTGTGGTATCCAATGGATACATTATTATTAAAGAAATTAAACTTCCAGGGAAACGCATGATGGATGTAAAATCATTACTAAATGGTTATACTTTTGAAACAAATGCCAAAATGCTCTAAACCCTTGTTACCACTGATATTATTAAAATATCGATGAAACACCTGTCCTTTATCAACAAAAGCCCAAAGTTATTAACAATAGTGCGTATTTCCCTTACTATTACTTGCATGATTGCATAATCCGTATAAATTTGTAGAGGATTTAACAAAAAATGTTTAACCAATTTATTAATAATTAAATTTTATATTATGAACAAAACAGATTTAATCGATGCAATGGCAGAACATGCAGGTATTACTAAAGCAGCTGCAAAAAAAGCTTTAGAATGTGCAATTATTGAAATTGAAGGTGCTTTACAAAAAGGTAACAGAGTTTCTTTAGTTGGGTTTGGTTCTTGGTCAGTTTCTAAAAGAGCTGCTAGAGAAGGAAGAAATCCTCAAACTGGTGCTACAATCAAAATCAAAGCTAAAAACGTTGTTAAGTTTAAAGCTGGATCAGATTTATCAAACGCGGTAAACTAAGAGTTACTCATCATATTAAGAAAAGCCTTCAAATATTGAAGGCTTTTTTTGTATCCTAAAGCTAAATAGTTGCTTTTTTAATAAATAAATATTAGATTTAGTTACTAATTCCTCAAACGAATGATAACAACAAAACCAAAAAAAGGAGATTTGTTAATTGCAGAACCCTCTATAATTGGTGATGTTTCTTTTAATCGCTCTATTGTTCTTATTGCCGACTATTCTGATGAGGGTTCCATAGGTTTTATCCTTAATAAGCCCCTTGAATATACTATTAATGAATTGGTGCCAGAGATTAAGACAGACTTTAAAGTTTATAACGGAGGTCCTGTAGAACAGGACAACTTATACTTTATTCATAAAATTCCTGAATTAATACCAGAAAGCATTGAAATTTCATTAGGTATTTATTGGGGTGGTGATTTCAACAAGGTTGCAGAACTTATTGCTAATGGAAATATTAGCGAAAAAGATATTAAGTTTTTCCTAGGATACTCTGGTTGGGATGCTAATCAACTAGATGAGGAACTTAAAGGAAGTTCTTGGGTTGTTACCGAAAATGTTTACAAACAAAACATCATTGAAAAGGACTATAAATCTTTCTGGAAAGAAAAAATGTTAGAATTTGGTGGTGAATATAGCATTTGGTCTAATGCACCTGAAAACCCAAATTACAACTAGTTAAGTCTTATTGACATATTCAACTTACCTATCAACTGTTTTGACACTTCATTTGAAAATAGTTTTTTCCTATATTTTGATATGGGCTGGATACCTACAATAACATTGGTAATAAAAACCTCATCTGCTTTTTGAATTTCAAACGGTGAAATAGAAGCTTCAACTACATCATATTCTTCAACTTTTTTAAGAATTTCAATAATCTGCTTTCTCATTATACCTTTTAAACAACCATCTTCAATTGGTGGTGTTTTAATGGTATTACCTTTTACTAAAAAAACATTTCCGTTTAAAGCTTCAACTACTTGTTTATTAGTATTTAAAATAAGGCAATTATTAAGATTGTTTTCTTTTGCATAAATACTTCCTACAATGTTTAAAGCCTTATTATTTGATTTTAAAGTAGATAATAAAGTTGGAGACATATAATAATCTTTAAACAAATCAACTTCATAAAAAGCATCATTTAAAGTATAAAAATCGTCCTCAAGTACTTTAATAGAAATAATATACCCAATATCATTAGTTGAAGGTGTATATAATCCTCCTTCATTTCTAAAAACTGTAAATTTTGCCCTAACAGAAGATTTCGACAAGGAGTTAGATTCTAAAGTTTTAAGAATTTGTTCTTCAATATATTCCATTGTAAAACTCATAGGAATTTCCATGCGCATTATGCGCATTGACGCCATCAATCTGAAGTAATGATCTTCTAAAAAAAGAATTTTACCATGGCTTACTTTAATAGTTTCAAAAAGAGCATCTCCGTAGGCGAATCCTCTATTTTCAATTGAAAGAACCTTATTGTTATCTAATATATTACCGTTAAAATTAATCATAAAAAAATCCCATTTTCATTGTTTTTGAAAACGGGACAAATATAATTTAATTAAATCATTTATAATCTAAACTGAGCCTAGTACATGTTTTAAATCTGATATTTGATTTTCCCACAACATTTTAACCTCATCAATTTCATCTTCATCAGCAAAATCTGTTACCATTAAAGATACGTCTTTAGTGATTTCATCTACCTGTATTCTAATTTCAAAATAATAAGACTGATCTTCTTCTTCATCTGCCAACCATCTAAATTTAACACGTTCACCACTCTTTTTACTGAGTAGTTTAGCTTGCTCCTCACTATCATCCCAAATAAATGTAAAAAGCTCTCCACGAGAATTTACATTATCTGAAAACCACTCTGATAATCCAGACGGCGTTGATATATATTGAAATAGCAACTGAGGTGAGGCATGAATTGGAAATTCAATATCGATTTTAACTTTGTCGTCCATAACTACTATGAGAATTTTATGATGCCCAATATATACATTAATTAATAAGTTTTGTAATTATTTTTAATAATATTTTAGGCCACTTCTATTTGTGAAGAATAATATTGTTTTTATATTTGCAGCCACAAAATTATGGCGAGGTAGCTCAGTTGGTTAGAGCGTCGGATTCATAACCCGGAGGTCTCGAGTTCAAATCTCGATCTCGCTACAAAATCAAAGTACTGCAAACACAACGGTTTAGGTTTTTCTAAACCGTTTTTTTATGCTTAGCATTCAACAAATTCTTACATTTGCATACGATTGTGAATACGAAAG
>NZ_VRKQ01000012.1:0-166 GCF_008056315.1 Seonamhaeicola maritimus
CTATTTAATCTTGTTGAAAAAAAGAGTGCCGCAAACCCCATGGAGTTTCAATACATACTCGATAAGTATTTTGAACTGGTAGAGACTTTATTTTATATTACAGATTGGATGTATACTAACTTAGAAGCACATATAAAAGATGTAACTCATGTTAAGGATTTATTCT
>NZ_VRKQ01000012.1:301-123244 GCF_008056315.1 Seonamhaeicola maritimus
TCACACATTTTTCAATATTGATAATTTAAATTAGTTTTATACGTAAATTAAACGTTTGATTAACGTATAAAGATTAAGAAGACAGAAATATGCACAAAATGTGGTGCTGATTACCTACCAAAGAGAAGAGGTTATCTAAAGGATTGAACTATTGCAAGCTTCAAAATGAAGTGTTGCAAGTTTCAAAATGAACCGTTGCTAGTTTCAACTGAACTGTTGATTACTTCAAATTGAACTGATTTGAACTGTTGATTTTAAAATTTGAACTGTTGATCACTTCAAGTTGAACTGTTGATTACTTCAAGTTGAACTGTTGATTTCACGTAGAACACGTTACTTCTGTAACGTATTTTGCCTTAAAACTCGTGACAACTGTAGCAGTAAAATAATAAAAATAAGTTTGTAAAAAAGTAAAACATCACATTTCATTTTTCTTTATTTATATTGAAAATACTTTTTCAAATAAAACTAGTAATAACCCTGCCTCTCTAGTATTTAACACTACCAAGTTTAACTGAAATTATTTACTTCAATGTTTTACTAGCAAACTGAAATTGTGTTTCTAAAGGAACTCCGAAATTATCTTTAAGTTCTTTTTTTATGTTTTTGAAAAATTTGGTGTCTGGAGGCATACTAAAGTTCCTCCAAAAATTGGGATTGTATCATACTGGACAAGATATTGTAACTGCAAATTTTAGAGGGCACTATTCTCTGGCTTAATAACAGCTTTAGCAATTACAGGCAAAAATTTTATGAAGACCATTTACCTAAAAAAAAGAAAGGACTCAAATACAAAACATACTTGCGTTTCGTTTAGAAGTGAAAACTGAATGGGAAACCTTAGTTCTTAGAGATATACCCTCTGAGCAAAAATAAAAATCATCTTTTAAGAGTAAAATGAGCCTTGAATTTTTTTAAATTTCCATCTCTTGGCTCAATATATTCTAGAGTAAACCAATAGTCATCTGTAGGCATAGGCAGTCCATTGAAAGTTCCATCCCAACCTATAGAATTAGGGTTTAATTGTTTTAGTAATTTACCATAACGGTTGTAGATATAGACTTTAACTTGTGGTTGATTTTTTAAACCTGGAATATTCCAAGTGTCATGTATCCCATCATTATTTGGTGTAAAGTAAAGTGGATAATCCATGACTGTAATGGTAATTGTTGTTTGCCCACATCTCGAAGTATTTCTAACTGTAATGGCATGTTCACCAATAGTCACATTTTTAAAAATAGAATCGTTTTGCCAAACCCCACCATCGAGACTAAATTCATGATCCTGTATACCAACGCCAGTTGCAGTTACTTCAATATTGTTTTCTTCAATAAAGGCATAAGTAACAACTTCTGCAGTAACATTAGGTGGTTCACTAACTTCTACATAAGTGAAAGCGAAGTTTGTACAACCTGTATTTCTGTTAGTGAATTCAACTTCATAATTACCTTCATCCACTGGGAGAATAAAGCTCTTAGTGTCAGAAGACAAAACTAACCCGTTTAAACGCCACAAGAAAGTGTATTCAGTTTCAGATAAATGAGTATCAATTACTAGAGGTGTTTGTATTTCTTCTGTACCATTAGTATTTATGCATAGAATGTAGGAGTCATTTAATGTTGTTTCGGGTAATAAGTCTACTTCAATATCAAAATTTCCTACTGTAAAGCAGTGAGGTGAAGAAACCGAAATATTCTCAATGCGAACAAAAAGCGTTTCTGTTTGTCGTTCGTTGGTGTATAATGATGGCAGTGAAGTTGCGGTTCCAGACATGGCATCTTCCTCACTCTTATAATAGGTCACTTCAAAATTAGAAGCATCATATCCGCTTAATAGTTGGGTCGTTTTTGCATCCAGATTAAACTGTGCGATACCATCATTGGCATTATAGTAATCGCAGATGGTATATGAAACAATAGGGTTAGATAAATCCGCAGTTTCTACAAATATTATATTAAACTCATAGATTTCTATAATAACGCCCGATGCAGAAATAGCCTCTGCTTTATAAGTTCCAGCAGTATTAACGTTTAAAAAGGCAGAGGTTTGCCCCATCATGAGCGTAAAATTTCCAGAGCCGTCATCTCCATACCATTGGTAATGGGTAGCTCCAGTAGTAGTGGCATCTAAAATTTCTGCAGTGCCTTGACAGCCTTGTTGGTCTATATCTACAGGATCTTCTACCAAAACACAATTAGTCGTTGCTGATCCTGCCGTTTGGGTTACAGTGATGAAACCTGGTAGTTCTGAATGATTGGTAATCATGAGTAAGTAGAATTCACCTGCAAGTGTGTTAGGGATATTAACCAACTCTGTGAAATTAAGACTATAACTACAATCTATTATATTGGCTTTTATTAAATCTGAAGTACAAGGTAATACGGAATCACTAAAAGGTCCATAAACGATAAAATCGACATCTAAATTAGGACTCTCCCCCAAGACTTTACTTTGGGCTAATTTGAGCTCTATATCCCCATCATTGGCAATTTGCAGATAAAACCAAGCTGGGTTTTTTTGAGCTCTAAGACATCCATATTCAGGACCAATTTCAGCAAAATTCCTCCCAGACGTATTGGGGTATGAAAATAATGTAGAGCCACATAAGGGTTCTGCATTAATACAAAATTTTTTGTTTCCATTTTGACCTTGTAAAACAGTATTATAACTTATTAACAGAATTAAAAGTAATATGATATGTCTTAATATAGTCATAAAGCTCTTTAAGATGATTTTTTAAGATCAGTAAAAGGAGTTTTCAGTTTAAAGTCGCTTTTAACTTTAAAAGATTTGACTTTGTTCTGTTCTGTTCTTTGCTTTTTATTTGACTTTGAATAGTTTGCAGACTTATTACAACTGAATTTTAATAATAATAGATTAATTAGAATTAAAGTAGAAACGATAATAATAAGGAACATTGGAATTGCTTTTAATTGGAGAAATTTCCTTTTTGAATTGAGAACGATTATGAAAATTCTCTTTTAATATTCAAGAAGCGAATTAAAAATTATTATTTTAAGTTAGTTAAAATCGATAACGTGAGACCACTAAGCTTACTTGTACTAATCAGAAATAAGCTAAATATCAAAGATCTACCTATAAAAGACTGAATTGCTATAAATTATTAAATGTAATATCCTGCCTGAGAGTAACAAGCAGGATATTATCTCCATCACTAATTCTTTTCAGTATTTATAAGATTTCAAATGTTAGCCTTATCTAGAAATAACTAATTTCTTAGTACCTATATTTTTATTTTCATCTTCTAATTTAACAACATAAACACCTGTGTTTAAATTAGAAATATTTACTTTACTATCAATAATTTTGTTGGACTGAAATACTTGCTTTCCTGTAATGTCGAAAACACTAATTCTTGTAACTGCTACGTTAGAGCCTTTAAAGCTAACAACATTTTGAGCAGGATTTGGATATAGCTTGAATAAATTATTTTTAACAAGCCTATTTTTAGAACCTAATGTATAGTCTAAAGTTCCAGAAACGTTATCTATAGCCACCTTATTTCCAGATTCTCCCAATAATGTTCTTATTCTAATTTGAATTTTATTGAATGGTTGTGTTAATGCTTTAGTAAGAGTAATGTTTTCCCATGTGCTAGCAGATGAAACTTTCTCCTTACCAGAAAAAAGGCTTTCCACCAAAACTCCTGAAGCATCATAAGTTCTTACTACCATTTGGAAATCTATGTTAGCGTTAGTTGCAAAAGCATCTAAAGTCACATCTACATTTGTAGCTGCAGATATTGTTTTTCCAAAATCATAAATATCATTTTCAAGGTAGTTATTATTACTTGATTGATTCTGTGTATAATCAATTTGCGCCACATTTGTAAAGTTTGTTGTTGCGTCTAAAATTACACCAGCGGTAATATCTGGACCTTCAACCAGCCAATTAGTTAAATCACCCGTTTCAAAATCTGGGTTAGTTACGAATGAGTTTTCTGTAAATGTTTGTAAAAATTCTACATCATCAATTTTATAAGTAGAATTTGCTGTTTTACCTATTATTCTAATATTCATATTAGTGGTCTCAATACCAGTTAAAATTGTTGTGTATTCTTCCCAATCAGTAGTAGTTAAGGTATATGTAGAACCAGAAGCCGTATTACCACCTGCATTTCCACTTTGAAATCTAGCCCCTTGAATTTGAGTTCCAATAGCACCTTTAACCATAAATTTTAACACATAATTACCCGCTACAGTTGGCGCTTCATTATTAGTTTGTGCTCTGTAGGTAGTACCAGCTCCTGTAGTTAGTACTAGAGCTCCTGCTGCTGCAGACCCTTCTACTGCGTCATAAGTAATTATTGAATTGTCGGAAGTATTGCCAATTTGTCCTTTCCATTCACTTATATCAGTATCAAATGTTCCGTTAGTAATGACTTGTGTTACTCCAATAAAAGGAACAAATAGTAACAATAATGTAATTCTTTTCATGATTTTGTGATTTAATTAGTATTAGTTATTTAGCAAAAGCACTAGTAGCAATAATTAAGGTGAGATTTGGGAGAGTTATAACAATAGCTTAATTGTACATTCCAAAACTAGTTTAACCCACTTTATTTAAGGTTTGAAAAGAGGGTAAATGGGTTCAAAAATCGTCAAACATTCTTGCTCTATTAGGTGAAATGCATGGATATGTCGACAAAGCACACAATGAACTAAAAAACAATGTGTTAGGATTTATTTTAGTTGATTACTGTGTTATTTTTTTAATGTTTTTATTTCTTATATTAAATATAAAAGAGGTTATACAAAACATATTACTAGTGAGCCTGAATTTAAATTGTGTTCTATCTCATTTCCCAAAGTTTATTTAGCGATACTCCAGTTAGTCTGACGGCATTACGATTAAAGTATCTAATTCTCAAGAAATTACTCGTAGCTCATACTTCACTTTCTAAAAAAAGAACGAATTCTTTTTATTAATCGAACTTAGGTTAAAAAGTAAATAGGTTTTTAAAACAAAAAAAGGTCAGATTCTTGTTAAAAGAATCTGACCTTAATAGAATAAGTCCCTTTATAAAGTAGACTACTATTTTATAATGAGTTTTTTAATACCTTTACTTTGGTTGGCATCTTCAACTTGCAATAAATATAAACCGCTTTTTAATGCGCTTACATTTAATGCGTTATTAGATAACTTGCTAGAAGTTAACACTTGTTTACCTGTAATATCAAAAACAGATACTTTAGATATCCTTTGTGCACTTTCTAAATACACCGTCTTGCTAGCAGGGTTAGGGTACATAACAAAATCTACTTTGTTGAAGTCTTTTGCGCTTAAGGATGCATCATAATAAAATTCAATAAAGTCTATTATTATATTCCCTGGCTGTGCATTTAAATTAGTTGCAGTACCTGTACCATCATCTTTCTTAACCTGTAACTCAAGTTCGGCAGGATAATCCAAAAAACCACTTGCAGATGATAAATCTACTATTGCCGTTCCAGAAGCACCTCCTGTTAGCATAAACTCTGTAGCTGGTACATAATTTTGATCTCCATTAGAACCAAGAACTCTTACTCTAATAACATCATTTACTGAATTATTTGTGTAACCAATTTTTGCAGCGTTTAATGTCCAAGAATCTGGAGCTATTGTACAACCTCCATAAATAATTTTAGGTGTTACAACTGTAGTCCATGTCCAAGTTAGATCATCAGTTCCCACACTAACAGTTGAATCACCATTAGAAGGAGTCCAAAGAGTTAATTCAGCATCAGTATCGTAATTTGTATCTCCTGGACTTGGAGCTGTAAATAAAGCTTTAATTTCAGTATCGGCTGTACCAACTGTATATGTATATGGGTTTGTAGAAATTCCAAATGTATTACCATCAATTTCCCATTGATCAAAAGTGAAACCACAAGCAGTATTAGGAGTCGCAGTTACTTCAACGTCTGTTCCCATTGGATAACAAGGCAGCACTGTGGCAATTGCCGCAGTTCCGCCACCATCATCAGATACTACAACAGCATAACCTACACAAGCTTCTTTAACAATGGTCACATCATCAATATAGTATATTGCTCCATCCGTTTTTATTTTAGGCTGAAATGAAGCATTTGCAAGACTTCCATCTAAAAAATAAGTGTATGAAATACTAGTCCAATCATTGTTTCCGTCCGCCCCAGTTTCAGTACCATTAACATCATCATCTTGAAAATCATTAACACCTCCATAGTTATATTGTGTTCTAATTTGCTGTCCAGGTGCAGCTCCTCTAATTTTATACGTTACTGTATAATCACCAGCACCGTCAAGAGCAAAAGTAACTTTTCCTATTTTATTAATAGCTCCAGTTAACGATAAAGATCCTGTTGCAGTAAAATAATTTGTTGCATCATACCCCACTGTAGCACCGGAGCCAGCAGTAAAACCATTCTCATCACTATCAAAAGTATGAGTTGACACAGTTGTTTGCCCAACACCTAGTAATGGTAAGATTGCAAATAAAAAGATTAGTGTAATTTTTTTCATGATTTATGTATTTAGTTGTTAATTAATATTTTATGATTTGAATAACTGCCATTTTTATAAATAGCATTAAGTATATACATTCCATTGTTAATATTAGGAAGTGTTATTTTTGAACTGTTTTTAGTATAATTAAGTGGGATTAATCTGCCGTTAATATCATAAAGTTGAAGATGGTCAATTATGAGTTGAGTTTCAAGTACAATATATTTTGATGCAGGGTTAGGAGATACATTAATAGTTTCTTTTTTTTTAAAATCAGTAGTGTTTAGTGTAGTCCCTAGGAGGGCGTTTTTAACATCTTCAACCCAACTTCTATCACTAACTTTATAAATAGTTTTATTAGCCTTATCTCCAGCATCCCAAGCTGTAAAGGCAAAACCCAAATCGATTGCTTTTTCTGCTAAGTATCTGTGAAACTCAACCCGTGAGGTATTTTCTGGACCACCAAAAGAACCATAAGTTTGAGTTACATAATTATAACCACCCTCGTTATCTGCTCCAAACTCACCTAAAAAAACTGGAATATTATTATTGTTTTGAGACCACGTTTTTACGGCTCCAAAATTGGTGTCAATCTCCACTTTATCAGCATTAGTTCCCCAGTCAAAATCATTGTCGTTTTCTCCAGATGATGCTGTGAATGCTCTAGGCCAGTAATAATGAAATGTTGCTATTAAATTATCGTCACTACTTAAAACAGAGTTCCCAATTTGTAATGGTGCTTCATAGGAATTTTTACCCCCTCCAGTGATTATGATGTTTCTATCTGTATTATTGCTTGCAGAATTTCGGATGATTGAAATGATATCAGAATTTAAAGTATCCATCTCATCATCAGTTAACCAAAAATAGGGTTCGTTAATAACTTCAAAAATCAAATTGTATGAATAATTTTTAAAACGGTTTGCAATAGCTGTCCAGATGGCTCTAAATTTATCATTATCCGCAGCACGTTTAGCTGATGTTGGATGCGTATAATAAGTAGCCCATTTGTCTTTTGGGCTAAACGTATATAGAAATTCACTTTTTACAGTTGAACCATGAAAATCAAGAATGGTTATTAAATTATGGTTTAGAGACCAGGTAACAACTTGTTCAATACGATCTAAATATGATGAACTTACAATGTAATTTGAAGGATTTCCTGTATAATTAGCCACAGTTCCTGCGCTTTTTGAATATCCCGATGTGTCACCTGTAGTTCGTGTTCCAAAAAAATCTATTGGAATACGCGCTGTTTTAAAACCAGCGTTTGAAACATCTTCAAAATAAGTCTCAGTAAATGCTGGTGCCCAATTACCTTCTGCTGGAGCACTTAAAACATTTCCTAAATTAATGCCCCTATTCATGTTAGTAATCATTTGTTGTGGTGTAATTTGTGACACACCATAAAATGACATTATTAAAAAGAGTATTAATAAAGGAAGTTTTAAATGTTTCATGATATGCTATTAATCAATTCTATTGCTTACTTTTTTCTTTGGCTGCTTTACGAGCTTTCATTTGCTCTTTTGTTAAAACTTCTTGAAATATCTTTTTGAAGTATTTTTTATTTATCACTTTATTTGCTTCTTTGTCTGCACCATCTTTTTTTGCCTGCCTTAACTCTATTAAGCGTTCTATGTGAATAGTATAGATTTGTGTTTTTTGTTCATCTGATAATGCTTGAGATATATCTCCTGCAATTATTTCAGTATTTAATGCTTCTACTTTTTCATTTGCCGTTTCTTTCATTTTATCCGTTTGGGCAAATCCAGAAATTGAAACTCCAACAAAAAGAGTGATTGCTAATATTGTTTTTTTCATTATAAATTAGTTTAATTTAATTAATAGAGCGAAACATTTATGTGTTTCTGAAGTGTAAAATTCTATAATTTAATCTAAAAGAAGGTTTGATAATTGTCCGATAGAGTTTAATTATCGCAAATATGAAGCCGTTAAAGAGAAAATAGATAATTTCATAAACTTAACTCATTAAAAATGACAACATACAAACGAATAGAAAAGACTATTTTATTAAAGGAAATAATTGCTGAAGACCTTCAAAATTTTGCTTTAAAATAACTTCAGGATCACCACCTTTTACATGTCCCAAAATATTAAAAGGACCTGTATAGTTTAAGTCTAATAATTGCTGAATCATCTTTTTTTCGAGATTGCCTTTTCCCAAGGTAATGATTTTTGGTCCTCCAGTTTTCATCCCATTTAAACTAACAGACCATAAATAAGGGAATAGCTTTTTTATATTTTCTGAATAATCATCTAGAGCATCATGAGAATGATGAAAATTAAAGACCACTCCTATATTTTGTTGTGGTAGTGCTTTAATTATTTTTAGTTGATTGTCTGGTTTTCCAAACCATCCACCATGATTATATAAGGCAATTTTACATCCTAATGAGGTTGCTCTTTTTGATATATACGAAACCATTTCTACAGCTTGTTTTAAAGATTCTTCTTCAGTGAGATCTTCAAAATAGGTAGGTTCAAAACCAATCCAAATTTGAGTTTTAATACCAACGGATTCTAAATTTTTAAAGACAGCTTCACTTTCAGGCTTTAAGTTGTAAGGACTATCTTTTTGAAGGTTTATATATAACCAAACAGCTTTTATAGTAATACCTTTTTCTTTAGCCAATTGCCATTCTTGCTTCATAGTTGGAATATGCTTTGGTCTATTTCCATAGGCATATTGCTTATAACCTAACCGTTCCAACATTTCTAAACGCTCTTTAGGTGAACGTTCCTTAACATCAAAACCAACGATAGACCACGGAATAAGATTAGATTTACTAAAAGGGTAAGCCTCTTTTGTAGAATGATTTGCTCTACAAGAAAAAAGAAAAACAATAGTAATTATTAAGAGGGACTTATTTTTCACTTTACAATTATTTTCTTTGAAATATTTATATCATCATCCGCCTTGATCTTAATAATATACAATCCTATTTGAACGTTTAAATTCATCTGAATATCAGAAATTGATTTATATTCTGAAGACAGGACTACTTGCCCTAAAACATTAACGACCTGAACAGAAACCGAATTAAAAACTTTTCCTAATTTTATATTCAATTTATCTTCTGTTGGGTTTGGATACACATTGATATTTATATCCTTTTTCTCAATATACAAAGTCGGCTCCACATATTTTTTACCGATGATTTCTACTTCGGCAAACTTTAATTTATTGTATCCAATGGCCTGGATACGCACATACCTTCCCAAAGCTCCCAAATTGTTTAAAGAAAACTTCCTTACCGGGGTACTATTTTTTAAATACTCATAATCTGCCAAAGCTCTTGACGAGGCCAAACTAGAATCTATAAATGGCACATCTGAAATTAAAACGTAAAAATCTTTAAAGTGTGAAGATACAGGTTCAATATCTGATCCATTTAATTCAACAGTATTCCAAATATCAATAAAATCGATCACTTTCAATTCGCCTAAATCGAGATCAAACCAAGGTTCATTTTCAATATTTGTAGATGAAAAACTACCAACAGGAACAAGCCCACGTTGATATAGTTGCACATTAATTCTTCCATTGGTGTTTCCGTCAATAGCCTTTTCTGGAGAAGCATCAATATCTTCGCTTTCATGGGTAATGCTAGTATCAGTACTACTTTGAGTTACTGTAGCAAATCGACTAATTATTTGGTGCTTGGGCGCCAAGGCAGATGGCGTTTCAAGTTTCACTGATGAATAGACACCTGAAGCTGGTGCATTCAGAATATTCACTCTAACTGGAAATTTTGTGTACTGATATGTACGACGATTTGGAAGGCTTTCATTTAAAATAAAATAAAAAGCATCATTTTCGTCTTTATAAACCTCATTATTGCTTAAATACTCTTCAAATTTAGCTTGGGAAGCAAACTCATAAATACGTTTAGGGTAATCTAATCTTAGAGTTCCTTGAGCTGGAGCTTGTTTAATGCCCATGTCATAACTTCCAAAATCGTCTGTAATAATGCCATCAATTTCAAATCTAAAATCATTTGTGGCATAATCAACTACTAAACCCGTTGAATCCAGTACTGTGAATGTTGTTGGACGATTAACAAAATCTGATGAGCTTAAATGTATAGTGTTATCACCATGTTCTGTATATATGGTTGTAGTACCTGGATCTTCCTTCTCAATTTGATAAAACTCTGTAACGTTTGTAGTTTCAAGATCAATAAAGTACCAAGGTGTAAAACCATTATTTCTTGTTTTCAGCTCACCATTACCACTTTCTACAAGTCTGGAAACAGTAACACCATAGCCTAAGTCTTGCATCTTAATATTATCAAAAGTTTGGTTATGAGAATGTTTCCAAAGAAAAACACCAATAGCATTCATATTCTTACCGGATATATAAACATCCTTAAATGAATAATCTGCTTGATAAACGATAGACAAACCTTGGTTAACTCCCCAAGCCTTAAAACCATCAAATACGGAACGTGATTCATGATTTACACCCATATCTCGCTCAATAGAGCGCAAGCCTTGATAGCACCATATGGTGGTTGTATTTTCCATAATTAAAGCTGCTTCAACTGGCATAACACCATCACCTTCTGCACTATAACCATTAACGCTCAACGGAAAATTATCAACCTCATAACCTGGTCTGTTAGCTAATGCCAATGCGTCAACTCTATCTAGATTATTTATTGCAGGATTCATGTTAATAACACCAACTCCTTGATTGGCGTTTGCAATTACATTGCCTCTGCAAACAACCGTTCTACCTTTCATGGCTAACCCTTGACCTGAAAATAGATAATCATCATGAAACAAGGCAGCCTCATAAACATCTGTATTATGGCCTTTGGCAATATTAACCACTAAATTATCATCCCAAAAACCAGTTTCGCTACCTGTTTCAGAAACAATACCTGCACCTATAACATCATATACTACATTGTCCGCAACTAATGCATGAGAATCATGTTGTGTTATACCCCAGCCTGGGTTACCCCATACCACATTCCCTGTAACATGCGTCATATTATCGCCATAACTAGCACCTGTTTTATGTAAATGAATAGAATACCGACCTCTTGGATTTGTTATATCTGCATCATCATTTTTAATCATTTCTGCACATTCTTGACCTAGGGCAGAAATTTTTGAATTAAATACTTTGGGCCTTAACCAATTATTCCAAATAAAATCATCAACTAATCTGGATTTATCCGTTCTTCCCATATCAATAAATGATGCATTTCTTATTTGCACATTTGTATCATTGTGCATTGCCATTAAATGTCCTCTATGATGAACATTAGATATGGATGAGGATTTAAAAGTAATATTACGCGTTAAATTACCAACATAACAATGTAGGTCTTGAGATGACCGTCCTTCATGATTTTTTAGTAAGTTACTCGTTAATGTAACTGTTGTTTCTGAAATAGATTGAATGGTTACTTCATCTTCGCCATTACTACTAGTATTCATATTTCCTCCTCTAGTAACAATTAAGTCATCTCCATTTTTCCAACCTTGTGCTACTGATTCTAATTCTAATATAGCTTGGTTCTTTAGGGCATCCTCAGCAAGTTTCATCATATTTAACTTCTCTTGCCCTATAATTTCAATTTGTCCCATGGTAACAATGCCAAGTGATAATTGCGTAGAATCCCATTGATGCCTTCCAGTTACTCCTGGTCCATCATCATAAACAGTTCTTGAAGTTTCAGTTACCGACGTATTTCCTGATAAGGCCTCCGTGTATGAATTAAAACGATTATCTGGACCTACCGCTTGTGTAATCTTATATGTAGTCGCACCATCTGAAAAATGACTTGTTGCATTACTATTCCATACTTGAGAGAAGCCGCTTGTTCCTCCCTTATGAGCTTCAATGTCAAAAGGGGTAATTGTAATATCAATTTTACCATCTGCAGCATTATTTGCAAGAAACTTAACGTATGATGTACTTGTTCCTATAAACGTGTCGAAAGTTAAAGTTGTTGTTAGATTGGTATTGGTTTGAGTACAAACAAATTCACCATCAACACGAATGGCGAAAATTTGTGCGTTTGACTGCCCTTGATAAGACACGGTAATGCCATCTGGAATAACTACAATTGAGGCATCACTAGGTACTGTATTAGTATTCCAAGTTGAGGAACTAAACCAAGAGCCATTTTGTACTGCTGTATGTGTAGCTGTGTTACTTGGAATTAATGTTGTAAGCATTTGCCCATTAACCAATAATGAGAATAGAAAAATTAGAACTAGTAAAAAGTGTTTCATTTATATGCCTTTAAATCAAGCACTAAACTAGAGCAATACTTCTACGTGAAGGTTTAAGGGTTATCAAATAAAGTTTAATAATTGTCATATGAGTATTTACTCACCAATAATATTGTTTTGACATGTAGTATGAAGTATTTTTTTTAATCTAATCACATCATCCTTATAATCTGGTTCATTAACCACATTAATATTCTCTTGAGCATCTGTTTTGTGGTCGTATAACATAGACGTAATTAAAGTATTGTCTTTAGGATTCAAATATTCAGTATAACTAAATCTTGGCGTTTTTAATGTAAAGGCATTACCTTTTTTTATTAAGACATGTTTCTTACCAGAATGTTTTTCATTATTAAGTATGGGAATCATACTTTCTCCATCTATTTGGTGCTCAGGAAACTCTAAATTACAGAGTTCTGCTAAAGTTGGATAAATATCTACCAATTCTACCAAGGCATTTGTAGATTTTCCTTTTTGATGAAATGGAGAACTAATAATTAATGGGACTTGAGTTGACGTATTATAATTGGTAAACTTTGCCCATTGCGTATGTTCTTGTAAATTATATCCGTGATCTGATACCAGAACAACTATCGTGTTTTTGTCTAATCCTTCTTCTCTTAATTCATTTAAAATTTTGCCAATTAGAGCATCAACATAACTCACCGTAGCATAATAACCATGAATTAAATTTATGGCTAAACTGTCTGACACTTGTCCTTTTTTCGGAATATTAGAATAAGCTCTCATTTCTCCCCAAGTACTTATAGAAATTGCTGGTGCATTCTTAGGGACATAATTATTATCTGGTTGTTTTATGCCGTTTCTGTCATATAAATCCCAATACTTTTTTGGCGCATTAAATGGTAAGTGAGGTGCAATAAAACCAGCTGTTAAAAAGAAAGGTTTAGATGATTTTTTTAGTTTTTTAATATCACGTATAACCTTTTCAGTCATTAAGCCGTCAATATAAACAGAATCATTAACCATTGCCTTTTCATATGCTGGTCCTGTATCTGTGTTTTTATATTCTATAATATTATCCTCATTTTGATAATCTTTCCATAAAGATTGCCAATAATCTGTAGGCGCTAATCCTTGGTCGTTTCTATCAAAAGCATATGGTCTCCAAACTTCATCCCAGTCAGTTTCCCTATCATCTAAATGATGATAAATCTTTCCATTACTAATTGTTGTATATCCATTTTGTTTAAATAATTGAGGGAATGTTACTGCTTCAGGAGTTTCCTTTTCAACAAATGTATTATAGTTTAAAAATCTGCTTTTAGTTGGTAGCATGCCTGTTAACATACTAGCTCTTGAAGCACCACAGACCGGTACATTACAATACGCATTATTAAATTGCATCCCATTTTTGGCTAACTTATCTATGTTAGGAGAAACTATTTGACTAGCTCCATACGTATTAAGTTCTGGACGTAAATCGTCCATGTACAATAAAAGAATATTAGGGTGTTTTGGTTGAGTTCGATTTATGAAATCACAAGAATAAAGCAAATGGACTAAAACTAAAAAAATAATATAAATGGACACTCTCATTGTTATTCTGAATTTAAAATTATTAGGAAATAATTTTACTTGAACTAAACTCTAATCTATCAGTCATGGTATATAAAATATTTTCCTATTTCAACTGTAATTTGTTCTAATATAAAGAGCATTCACTATAACCAGTAATTTACATTAAATCTATTCTTTGTTTTTTTTAATAGAAAAAGAATCAAATGTCTCCCCTGTGTAGGAATTAATTCCTTGAAATGATAACATTAGTCCATCGATATTAATTAGCCCAAAACTTGGTACATGTTCTGCATGAGCAACTATGCTTCCATCGTTACAATTTTCTTTATTTAAAGGATCTGCTTGCCATTTCTTATTAATTTTTCCTCCAGCTCCTATGGTTACCGAAATAAACCTGTTTTTTAAATCTCCATAATTGTTTTGGTTGGTTAAACTACCATCTACATTGCCTAATTCATCGTAGGGTTTTAAGCGTTCATATGTATGTGCATGTCCATTCAAAACCAAATCTACACTATTGTCTACAAAAGTTTCATACAACGCTTGAACATGCTCATAATTCGGCTTGTAAGTGCACGTTTTACCATTATGATGTAAATAGACAATAATCCAATCATATTTATCCTTATACCGCTTTAAGGTTTGTTGTATCCATGCAATTTGTTCATCTAACTTATAAAACCCACCATCATAAGAGTCTAACCCTATAAATAGTGTGTTGGCATAGGTAAAACTATAATAATGTTCATTCCCCGGTAATGACCATTCTTTTTCAAAATTCTTTTCTGGATCTGATAACCAATCATGATTTCCTACTACTGGATAAAAAGGAATGTTTTTAAAAACTTCTTGAAAAGGCTTAAATAAATGATTATCGTAATTTTTACTTTCGCCTTTTGGATATACAATATCGCCTAGTCCTAATCCAAAATCTGGTCTATTTTTTAATTCTATTATTCTTGTTGCTGGCTCTTTGGCAAAACTCCATTCTTCTTTGGCACCAATATCGCCTAAAGCATAAAAACTAAATGCCATTTTTTTATTGGCTGGTGCTGTTATAAAATAATAATCTTTACCTGTTGCTAAAAGATGCCCATTTGAGTATATCGAATACATATAAGTAGTGTTGGGTTTTAGATTTTTCATTAGTACTTCGTTGAACTTATTGCCTTCATGACTAACCAAATCACCTTTAATACTCGTTTTTTCCGTTTTGTTTTTCTCATAATAAACTACTTGACAACTTTCTGCCTTAGCATCTGTTTTCCAAGTAATGGTAGTAGTTGTAGGTCTAACCATTTGTAAATAAGGTTGACGTAATAAAATTGGTTTTTTTCCAAAAGAAACTATTTGAGTTTCATCATTGTGTCCAGCTTTTACTGATTTACAATTGAAAAAACTAACTACTACTATTAATAATATGAGATACTTTTTCATTATATTTTATACCTTTCTATTTTGCTTTCCTTAAACCCAATACGTTCTGCTATAGTATAGATATATTTACCGGACTTTGCTGGAATCGGCTCTGTATAAAGAAGCCAACCACTATTGTAATCTAAATTTTCATTTGGATTGTCTGAAACAAAATAAGCTATAGATGCCCCTTTGGTAGACGACGAAAGTAAAACCATGCCATTCCTCATTTCAATATTGGCATTTGCTGTAATTGGTTGTTCGAAATTTGGCCACATAGAATTGACTAAACAAGACTCGGGCTGAAGGCCTAAATCTCTTCTTTCCTTTAAATGTTTCTTCAATGTAGATCTCATTTCGTCTAATACAGATTCGTAATTAGGGTCATCAGCCAAATTATTAATGTTATGTGGATCTAAGTTACAGTCATATAGCTCTTCATATGTTTTAGTGTTAAACCAGATTTGTTGTGTTTCACTCAGTTTACCTTCTTCTTTTAATTGCAAAAACTTGGTCATCATGGGAACACTTTTTCTGTAACCTACATCCTTATATTTTAAAAGATTTGGAAAATCATTCCTTAAGTATAGATACTGCCTATTTCTAACTGCTCTAATTCTATCTGTAAATTCATCAAACCTATCAGATGAACCAAATATGTATTCTCTTTCGGTGTCATTGAACTTTCCTAAAAAGGCTTTTCCTTCCAAATATTTTGGAGGTTCAATTCCTACCAAACTTAACATAGTCGGAGCCAAATCAACAAATGAAATCATACGATTTGTTCTTCCGCCTTCACTATTAATCCCTTTAATCATAAAAGGAACTTTTAAACCCGAATCATATATTTCTCTTTTCTGCCTAGGCAAAGGTCCTCCATGATCACTGTAAAAGAAAATTATAGTATTATCATAAAGACCATCATCTTTTAGTTGCTTAATAAAAGAGCCAACCTGGACATCCATTAGCTCTACATTACTATAATGACGGGCGATGGTTTCCCTGGTCTCATTATTATCTGGCAAATAGGGTGGTACTTTAACATCATTTGGAGAAACGGTTAAAGGTAAATCCTCTTTTTTCCAAAGTTGACTTTCATGAGTTGTATTGATATTAAACACAGAAAAGAATGGTGAGTTTTCCGGTCTGTTTCTCCAATGTGCTTTATTGCTATTTTGATCCCAAGCTGTGATTGGGGCTGCAAATTGATAATCGGTTTTTTGATTATTCGTACAGAAATATCCATTTGCTCTCAAATATTCTGTAAAACATTTTACTTCACTTGGAATAACAGCAGAATATTGGGTTATAGAATCTCCTTGACTATCCAATCTTCCAACGTTCTTATAACTACGTTTACCCCAAGACATAACATCCAGTCCCGTACGCATATGCATTGTACCAATGCTAGTAGGATACATACCTGTAATTATTGAAGATCTTGTAGGAGCACAAACTCCAACAGGTGCAAAAGCGTTATCATAAATCATACTTTCCTTTGATAATTCATCCAAGTTTGGTGTTTGGGCAGTAATATCTCCATAAAAAGAAAGTGTAGGGCTTATATCTTCGGTAACAATCCAAACTATATTTGGTTTTCGAGTATTTTCTACTTTTCCTCTTTGTGAATTACAAGAAAAAAACTGAATAAGCACAAAAATTAGTATAAGTTGTTTCATAGTTTAAATAGTTGGTTTTCCCGATATATACCCAAGAGAAACTAAGAATCTATCCGCTTCTCGAAGCGTTTCCGTAAAGTATGGATTTCTATTAAAAAAGCTATGTTCAGCACCTTCATATAAAAACAAATCGCATCTGCTTTCAACTTCATTCATCTTTTTTTCATAGGTTTTAGATGAAACTACCGGTGTTGTTTTATCTTTTGTCCCAAAAAACACAATTGTTGGCGGCGCTCCTTTTGATATATTGTGTAAGGGCGAAATTTCTAAATGTCTACCTTCCATTCTACGATAGCCAAAACCATCCTTACTATTGTCATATACCGGATTAAACAAAACAAGTACATTTGGTTTAGAACTTATTGAAAGGTCTTCGCCACTAGGCTCTAACCCAATAATATTTCCACACACGGCTGCTAAGTGTCCTCCTGCTGAACCGCCTCCAGAAGCTATCATATTTGGATTAACACACAATTCTTTAGCGTATTTCCTAACATACCTAATTGCAGATTTTGCATCTTCAACCGCATCAAACGGAGATGTTCCATGAGTATTAAATAATCTATAATCTGCGGAAATGGCAATCATTCCTCTTGAAGCAAAATACGCCGATTGCCTCCTAAACGCTTTATGACTTCCTCCATTCCAACCACCTCCATGAAAGAAAATAATACAATTATAGATTTTATTCTTATCGAAATTCTCAGGCCGATAAACATGTAATTTTAAATTAATGGTATCTATTGTTTTATACTGAATCGTTTCAGCTTCTATTTTTGGAATACCAGTTTGCCCCAACAGAGTATAACTTCCAAGTAATAAACCTAATGTTAATATAATCTTCATGATGATGGTTTTAAAAATCAGATTTCCAAGTTTTTAATTTTTTCAATAAAGTATTAGTCAACTGTTTTTGCATGGTAGCTATATTAATTTTCTCGTAAGGATCTTCGATTATATTGTATAGTTCCACTTTATTGGTTTCATACCAATGTATTAATTTATAATGGCCCATTCTTATCGCCGATGATTTAGTATCTCCTGTATTAACAGGTCTTGCCTTTGATGAATGCCAATAAACTGTTCTATCATCCCAAGTTTCCTTGTTATATAAAATGGGGAGAAAACTTTTCCCATCAACTTTTAAAGATGTGTCACTTGCGATATCCAGCAATGTAGGAAACACATCCATAAGCATAACTATTGATTGATTCTCTCTTTTAGGTTTAAAATGATTATTCCACCTAACAAATAAAGGCACCTTTATACCGCCATCATATAACCATCCCTTACCTGCTCTTAGCGGGAAATTTGAAGTAGCCAAATCTCGCTTTTTAGTTCCATCATTTGATAACCCACCATGATCTGACGAAAAAATAACCAATGTATTATCATCAATTTCCAACTGCTTTAAAAGCTGCAATAACCTCCCCACATTATCATCCATAGTCTCAACCATAGCAGCATATTTTGGATGGTTTTGACGCATTTTTGTACGCCCTGTGCCTTCAATAATAAACTCGGGCTGGTCACCAAAATCAAAATTTTTAATTTCCTCTTTATTTCTTCTTATATCTTCTTCTTTGGCTTCTAGAGGTTGGTGTACCGCGTAAAAAGAAAACATAGCCATAAAAGGCTTATCCTTGTCAGTGTTTTTAATGTATTTAATCACATTATCCGTCATAACATCCATAAGATAATCACCTTCTTTACTTACCTCATCAACATCAGGAATTGGAACTTTCTTCGATTTTCCATTTCCCCATTTTTGTTTATTAAACGGATGAATAAAACTAATGGGCGAACCTGAATGGCCTGCACCAAAACTATAATCATAACCAAATTCACTTAAGCTTTCTTCACTACCTAAATGCCATTTTCCAAAATATGCGGTTTGATAGCCCTCTGCCTTCAATTGCTTTATAAAATTCTTTTCGTAAGGAATATTCTTCATTTCAAAACCATCGTCCGGTACATCACCATTTTGAACAGGGTAATTACCGGTCATCATAGCAAACCTTGAGGGTACGCAACGCGGGTAATTAGCATAAGCATTGGTAAATGACACTGACTCTCCAGCCAACTTATCTATATTAGGGGTTTGGTATATTTTAGAGCCATTACTACTTAAATCATGATACCCCAAATCATCCACATGGATAATAAGAATATTTGGCTTTTTAATACTTGGCTTTGAAGATATTAAAGACTTACAACCTAAAACTAAAGAAATAATAATTAAAAAAAGAAGACGTTTCATAACAAACAAGCTATTTAAGTGCATTACTTATAACTTCATGTGCCGGTGTTGCATTTAAATCTTTATCATAAATAGATTGAAACTCTCCAGTCCCTTTTTTAAACCTTACTCCTAAATCCCATAGGTTGAGTGTGACAACACCATTATTTACCTTAGATTTAAGAACGTGAACTATTTTTTGATATACTTCCTTTTGTATTTGTCTTTCCGATTCCAACTTACTACCATCTTTAACCAAATAATCCAACTCTGTTACATGAAATTCCAGATTATTTTGGTGGGCCCAATCTATTAATGCTGATAATTTTTCCATAGACTCATCAATATTATCAACAAAATCCTTTCGTTTAGCTCCTAATAGTAAATGCCCTTGCCAACCAATTCCATCTACACGATAACCTTTAGACCTCAAGTACAATATGGTTTTTTTAAGTTTATCCCATAAGACATCATCCATTCCAGCATTTTGATTATAAACTAGCTTTAAGTTTGTAGCATATTTTGTTGCAATCTCAAATGCTTTTAAAATATATAAAGGGTATCCGTTTTCATCAAGTCCAATTTGCAACCACGGATTCTCCCATTTATCAGTCCCTGATTTTGGACCAAACCAATCTCCATTATATAATATGGTTTCGTTAACAACATCCATCCATTTTACTGAAGGCTCATTGTTAAACCTTTTTGCAAACGCTGTGGCAAACTCCGTCATATTAGTTTCTAATTCCTTAGGTGTTCTCTGGTCTGCCTTTGCCCATCTTGAAGCTTGCGGGCTAATTGGTCCGTGCAATCTAACTACTAAATTGTTTTTATTTGCAAAATCAATGAAATCATTTATTTTATCCCAATTCCAAACATTGGGTTTAGGATGAATTGCACTTTGTTTAGCAGCATTTGCTGGGGTTAAATATTTAAAATCCTTTAAATAAAGTTCTTCTTTTTTAGTGTCTAATTCGTGATAGTTTAATGTGGCTCCAACCAATAATTCACCATCTTTAATTATTGGCTTGTTTGTAATATCTTTACTTGAACTACATGAGGTTATTACAACGAAGGCTATCACTTTTAAGATTCTCATAAATTAATTCTTCTTTAGGCTATTGTAGCCTTATAATATATTATTAATCTTCACTTCTTTCCTTTCCTCTTTGGAGGAAATAGATTCATCTTTTCTGGAATTAAATATTCCGACTTCCACTTATTTAACTGATCTAGTAGCTCCTTTGTTTTATTGAAATTGACTTCTGAAAGGTCTTTTGTCTCACCTACATCTTCTTTTAGGTTATAGAGTTCAATCTTATCATTCTCATAAAAATGCACAAGCTTAAAATCTCCTGAACGTATAGCAGAAGAATTATAATCGCCTGTACTATGAGGTCTCGCCTTTCTTTTATGCCAATAAACAATTCTGTCTTGCCATGTTTCTTTTCCTTTTAAAACATTCGCATAACTTTTTCCATCCAAACCATTAAGCTGTTTACCTGTAGTTAGTTCTAACAAGGTAGGAAAGACATCCATTCCCATGACTATGGACTTTGAATCTATACGTGGTTTTAATTCTTTAGCCCATTTAACAAAAAGAGGCACTCTTATTCCACCTTCATACATCCAACCTTTACCTGCCCTTAAAGGCAAGTTGGTAGAGGCAAGTTCTCTGTATCCTTTATGACCGTCATTTGATAACGCACCATGATCTGAAGATAAAACGACTATGGTATTTTCATCGATTTCTAAATCTTCTAAAGTTTTTAATAGTCTGTCAATGTTTTCGTCAATGTTTTCAACCATTCCGGCATAACCTGGGTGGTCTTGACGCATTTTTCGTCTTCCAGCTCCTTCTTTAATATATTCTGGCCCTTCATTGAAAGATATGGTCTCTAATTGCTTTTTATTTCTTTCCTCATCTTCTGGTTTTGCTTCAATGGGCGTATGCACGGAATAATAGGCTAATACAGCTAAAAAGGGTTGGTCCTTAGGATTGTTTTTTATAAAACTTATAATTGCATCGGTTAACATATCAGATGCATAATCGCCCTCTTCTCCGTCTTTTTCAAGATCTTCAACCTGTTCTTTATGTCGCTTCCCATTTCTCTTATTAAAATTAAAAGGATAGAACCTAGACCCAATCCCTCCTGCTCTTCCTGCTGCATACGAATGCTTAAACCCAAAAGACTTTGGTGAACTATCTCCTTCTCCTAAATGCCATTTTCCAATATAGGATGTATCATACCCTTCCTTATTAAATTGTTTAATAAAATTTTTAGAATCTGGTATACCTCCTAAGTAGCCTTTGTTTTCATTTACAGGATATGTTGCGGTCATCATGCCATATCTAGATGGTGTACATCTTGGATAATTGGCATATGCATTCTTAAAGGCAACGGACTCACTCGCTAGCTTATCAATAGCCAGAGTATTATGTAAGACTGAGCCATTAAAACCTAAATCATAATACCCTAAATCATCTACATGAATTATGAGAATATTTGGTTTAGTTTGCCCAAATGACATTAATGACATTAATGACAAACAAAAAATGACTAAAAAACATTTAACTTTCATTTATTTTGTAAGATGTGATTTTAACTTTGCTTTTAATTGTTTAACAACAGAAGCATAACCTGGTTCATTTATTAAATTAACAGTCTCCAAAGGATCACTTTGGTAATCATATAATTCATATCCAGCTATATTATCATCATTGTAGGTTCTAAAACTCCTGTAATCATTATCATGCCATTCAGTATATCGATATCTTTCTGTACGAATAGCGTAACCCATTTTCTTTTGTCTTCGGTATTGATGATAAGCATAATCTATATTAACGGTTGTGGCATCATTGTTATCTAGAAGTGGCACCAACGATTTACCATCTGTTTGATTGGATTGCTCTACACCTGCTAATTCAAATACTGTTGGAAACAAGTCGACCAAATTTACGGGGTGATTACTTTTTTGATTCTTGGTAACACCAGGACCAGCAAACATAAAAGGGATACGTGTTGCTTGTTCAAAATTTGAATGTTTACACCATTCTGTATGATCACCCAAATGCCAGCCATGATCTCCCCACAGCACAATAACCGTTTCATCAAGAATATTTCTTTCTTTTAAATCATCCAAAAGCTTGCCTATTTGAGCATCGATATAGGAAATACAAGCCATGTATCCATGTATCAATTCACGTTGTTTAGATTCTGGAAATCTATCTCCAACACCTAAATTGCTATCTATATCACTATAAGACCTTATTTCCCCAAAAGAATGGTAGGCATATTGAGGTGTACCTTTTGCTAATTCCTGAAATTCAGCTAACTCAATTTTATCTCTATCATATAAATCCCAATACTTTTTAGGAGCTACAAATGGTAAATGTGGTTTTTGGTAACCTACCGCTAGAAACCAAGGTTTATCTGAACTTTCTAATTCAGACAATTGATTCAAAGCAGTATGAGTATACAACCCATCTTGGTAAGCTTCATCTGGAAGGTCAACACATTCTGTACTTGGTTTAATTTTACTAAATACATACTTACTTTGAGCCCCATACTTTTTCTTTCCTTTGGACAAGGCTTCTTCTTTTAAGGTCAACATTTGCTTTTTTGTTTTTGGGTTTTGATAATGCGCAAAAATCGGTTCGCCGTATATTCCATCAAAATTCTTAGGCAATTGATGTGGTTGACTCCAACTTTTCCCATCATGCCCAGGAGAAGAAGACCCTTTATGATATATTTTGCCTACACCAGTTGTTTCATATCCTTGAGTTATTAGATACTCTGGCATAGAGATTAAGTCTGGAGCAGACTCTCTGAAATTAGTATGCAAGTCCCAAACCTTAGTTCTGTCTGGTTTTGTACCTGTCATAACACTTGCTCTAGAAGGTCCACAAACTGCAAATTGCACATGTGCATTTGTAAATGTCATTCCCATTTCTGCTAAACGGTCAAAATTTGGGGTATGCATTTGTGTTTCACCATAATTGGAGAGTAATGGTTTTAAATCATCAACAGCAATGAATAAAATATTTTTTTGTTTTACTGAAACTCCAACTTTATTGTTCTCTATTTCTTTAGTTGATTTTTGTGCATTACACCCACATAAGGTGAATAAACTAACAATCAAAAGCAATATTTTTTTCATACTTATCATTAATTTGTTATTACATCTTTAACAGATGTCTCATCATCCTTAACATCTACAATCGAGCCAAAGTCCTTATCTGTTATATTTCTAAAATCAGCTAATGACTTATCATTTTCATACTTGCGCATTAAATCTTTTAATTCCTCTTTAAGACCTGCTACAATATTTGAATATTCTAGGTCTTCAATAACATTCTTCAACTGCTCGGGATCTTTCTCTAAATCATACAATTCCCAAACATCAATGTTGTAATAGAAATGAGCCAAAGTGTATTTTTGAGTTCTTATTCCGTAATGCGGTTGTACATGATGCCAATATGGAAATTCATAATAATGATAATACATACCTTTTTGCCAATCTGAAGGCGCTTGACCATCCAAAATAGATTTAAAACTCTTTCCATGCATTTTCTGCTTAGTGGATATATTAGCTAAATCTAAAAAAGTAGGTGCAAAATCAATATTGGTAATAATATCTTCATTTACGGTTCCCGCTTTTACCAATTTTGGATATTTTACCATAAATGGCATTCTAAGGGATTCTTCGTAAATAAAACGCTTGTCAAAAAAGCCATGATCACCAAGATAAAACCCTTGATCTGATGTTAAAACAATAATGGTATTATCTGTTAATCCGTTCTCATCTAGATAATCTAACACCCTACCAACGTTATCGTCAACAGACTTTACGCAAGCCAAATAATCTTTAATATATGTTTGATATCGCCATTTGCGTCCTTCTTCTGCTGTCATTCCTTCTGGCTGCACAATTTCACCTCTTTTGGCTCCATAAAAAGCCCATTGGATTTTTTCTTTGCCTTTTAAATTTGCAGGCTCTTCATATTTCATATCTCTACGAGAGAAATATTCCATGGTCATTTCTGTATCTCCTGCAGTCAATTCACGACCTTTATAGTCATCATTAAAGGTAGATGGATAAGGCATTTCAATGTCCTCCCATAGTTTTTCGTATTTAGTATCGGGCTGCCATGGCCTGTGAGGTGCTTTATATTGTAACACCATTAAGAAGGGGTTCTCTTTATCACGCTCTGCCTCTAACCAGTTTATTGCAAAATCAGTACTTAAGTTAGTGGCGTATCCTTCTTCTTTTACATCTTTACCATTTTCATTGAAGGTTGGATTCCAATAATGACCTTGTTGTCCAGCAGAATTATGGTATTTAAACACATCAAATCCTTTAGGTTCTGTTCCTAAGTGCCATTTTCCAAATAAACTGGTTTGATATCCATTTTTTTGAAACTCTTGTGGAAACGTCCATTGGGAATCATCAAATTTACCGCCACTTTCATTTTTATAATAACCATTTCTATTACTATAATTACCTGTTAATATGGCAGCTCGTGAAGGACCACAAATAGCATTGGTACATAATACATCCTGAAATAGCATCCCCTCTTTGGCAATCTTATCAATATTTGGTGTAGGTGCAATATCTTTATAAATACCTCCATAAGCACTAATGGCCTGTGTAGTTAAATCATCAGCCATAATATAGA
This sequence comes from Seonamhaeicola maritimus, assembly GCF_008056315.1. Classification (GTDB taxonomy): domain Bacteria; phylum Bacteroidota; class Bacteroidia; order Flavobacteriales; family Flavobacteriaceae; genus Seonamhaeicola; species Seonamhaeicola maritimus. The sequence continues at coordinate 25,620 of NZ_VRKQ01000012.1, forward strand.
TGATATTAGGTCTTTGATTTGCAACAGTATTTGTAGTATTTAAAGCTTGTTTTTTATTCGCTTCCTTACAAGATAAGGCAAGTAATGCCAAGGCAAAACTGTATTTTAGTATTTTAAACATATTAATTGTTTTTATCTAAAACTAGTTTTTCGTTAACCGAAATAGTAGTCTTTTTAAGTGCCCTATCTGCTGAAGAATTTCCAGTCATAATGGTGAAATCCCCTGGCTCAACTACAAAGTTGAAGTCTGCATCATACATAGCTAAACTTTCTGCATCAATGGAAATTGTAACCGTTTGGGTTTCTCCGGCTTTTACGAGCACACGTTTATATCCTTTTAATTCTTTTACGGGTCTAGTATAAGAACTTATATTGTCTCTAATGTAGAGTTGAACGACCTCTTCACCATCTACATTACTTTCATTACTCACTTCTATAGTTACACTAATTTCATCTTCCAATCCGGAAAAAATTGTTTTAGAAACTTTTGGTTCACTCAACTGAAATTTTGAATAACTCAAACCAAAACCAAATGGATGTAATGGTACTTTCTTTTCGGTATTGTACTTATGAATGAAAGCGGTAGGTTTATGATTATAAATCATTTGTAGTTGCCCTACGCTTCTTGGTAATGTTAAAGGTAATTTACCAGAAGGATTTACTTGACCAAATAAAATTTCGGCAGTTGCTTGACCCGCAAATGCACCACTTTCCCAAGTGTTTAAAACTGCCGACGCACGTTGCTCTAACCAAGGTTCCGCAATTGGGCTTCCGCTAACATAAACTACAATTACTGGCTTTCCTATAGCGAACATCTTATCAGCCAACTTCATTTGATTACCAGATAATTTCAAGGTAGCTCTATCTATATTTTCTCCTGTAGTCTTGCGTTTCCAGTCATGACGAAAAGAATTTTCACCTAAAACCAAAACAACAATATCTGAATGACTAGCAAGGTATGCTGCTTTGTTGATATTCTCTTCAGTGATTTCTTTAGATCGATCACCAGAATCGTAGTAATTTATTCTGTATCCATTGGTTTCACCAATAGATTTGATGCCTTCAACCATAGTAACAATGTTTTCCTCTGGTTGCGGTGACACCCAATCACCAAGAGTTGTTTGGTTATTGGCATTTGGACCTGTTATGAAGATGGTTTTTTCGTTACCTTTTGCAGATAATGGTAAATAGTTATTCTTGTTCTTTTGCAAAACTATTGACCTTCTTGCTTGCTCTAAAGCATTTTTTTTATGAGCCTCTGAAAAATTAACGGCTTTAGCTTTTTCTAAATCAACAAATGGATTTTCAAATAGACCCAATTTGAATTTAGCTTCTAGTATTTTACTACATGCATAATTCACGCGTGACACATCTACTTTTCCTTCGTTAACCAATTCTATTAAATGGGTATCGAAAACTGGACCATGCATATTCATATCCATTCCTGCATTTACCGAAAATTCAATTGATTGTTTAAAGTCTTCTGCCACATGATGCCATAGAGCTATTCTAGATATATCGTTCCAATCACTCACATAAAACCCATCAAATCCCCAACGATCTCTCATTAAATCATTCATCATAAATTTATCCATATGCCCAGGCATACCTGCCACTTCATTATGAGCTGCCATGATTGAATATAAATCAGCTTCCTGAACTGCTCTTCTATAAGGAGGAAGAAACACCTCAAATAAGGTACGTTTAGACACATCAGTTGGGGATGCATTTAAACCATTTACTGACTGGCTACCCGCAATTAAATGTTTTGCACATGCTATAACATGGTCTTCGCCTAAAAAATCATCAGACTGCATTCCTTTAATTGTAGCTACGCCCATATTACCAACTAAATAAGGATCTTCTCCAAAGGTCTCACCGGTCCGACCCCAGCGAGGGTCCCTTAGCACATCAATGTTTGGAGTGAAGGACCAATGCATACCATTGGCTCTCATTTCTAAAGCCGTTTGCCTACTGCTTTCTTCTATTAAATCATCCGCAAATGTTGCCGCTTGACTTATAGGTGAAGGATAAATAGTCGATCCACTAACCAATCCATTTCCATGAATAGCATCTATTCCAATTAATAATGGGATTTTTAAACGAGATTTTTGAGCCAATTCCTGTAATGCATTAGCTTCTTCTGGTGTTACCACATGTAGAAATGAACCTATCTTTCCTTCGGCAGCTAATTTAGCCACATCTTTACTTAACATTCCTGGATAGAAACCTAATGCGTCGTTCTTCTCTAAATCGGCGGCTGTTATATTGTTCTCTGCATGTTTCATATGTTCTAAACCAACATACTGACACATTTGATAGACCTTTTCTTCTAATGTCATTCGTGTCATTAAATCATCTACCCTATCATTTACAGAAGCTGAAGCATTTAAATATACCGCGACATCTGTTTCTGTAACCACCTCTTTATTTTCCTTACATGAAAGAACTATTGTAAGAATTAGTAATGAATATAAAATACACCTCATGTTATTCACTCTATTATTCAGTTATTAAATTATTAGTGGAAACTTCAGAAAGAGGAATAGGTATGGTCATTTCTGTTTCTATATTTTCAAAAATAAAGTCTCTATTGCCATCTGATTTATAGAATACAACCCCAGCATTATGGTGGTCTATCTGCTCTTGAAAACGACCTAACCCACGTCGTCTCAAATCAAACCATTCATGCCCTTCACCGTTTAACTCATACTCTCTTTCTTTCATAATGCGCTCTCTGAAGGTGTCTTTATCAGGCACGTTAGAAGCATCCCAATTAGCAGGCTGCAACGTTGCTCCTGAACTTGTATTACGTGCTCTGGCTAAAACCTGATTAACATAACCATAAGCCGACCCCGGTCCATTCAGCTCATTTTCTACTTCGGCTCTTAACAATAAAATATCTGCGTATCTTAATACAATATGGTTTTTGATAGTTGTTACCCCATCATAACCGGTATCCTTATATTTGTTAAGTTGTGGATAAGCATTATTCCCTTTATTTAACCTAGGAAATAAATTGAAATTTTTTCCATTATCTGTTCTAACAATTAAGTTGAACATATAAGTTTCATTTATGCGAGGATCCGCTACATTTTCATCCAATTGTACCATATCAGATGCTTTTCCGGCCGATATAAAATCAACACCTGTATAATCTATCCCTGAGTATTGAATAATATGATCACTTAACATTTCTTTATTAGGCCTTATTCTCCCAAAAGTATTAGCTCCTATTGGTACGATAGAACTGTTTTTTAGAACCACATCTCTTATTACATCATTTGTTCTTACAGCTCCCGTTCTACCGTATTGCAATTCAAAAATAGACTCTGAAGTATTTCTACTTTCTTCTGTCCATAAGTCAGCAAACGTATTAGTTAAACTATAACCTCCGTTATTAATAACAAAATCCAATTCTGTTTTGGCCGCTTCCCAAAAATCAGTTATAGTGGTAACCGTAATTTCAGATTCTGTAACAGCATTAAACCCTGATGGTTGAACTGTAGCATCATTTTCTCCTGCCAATGTTATATATACTTTTGCCAAAAGGGCATTGGCTGCAAATTTCAAAGGTCTACCATCAATATACTCACCTCTATCTGGAAGTATTTGAGCTGCTTCCTTAAGATCCTGTATAATTTGATTATATAAAAGTTCTCTAGAACTTTTAGCAATATGCAAATCATCTTTTGTAGCAGGTTGAGTCCTTAAAGGCACTTCTCCAAACATTCTAACCAAATCAAAATAAACTACAGCACGTAAAAAGTGCGCTTGTCCTAGTGTACTTTCTTCATTACTTAGCCCACTACCCTCTGTATTCTTAATTACTACATTTATTTGATTAATGGTTTGGTACATACCAAGCCATAATTTGTCTAAATTGATATTGGTGTTTGTTATATCTAATTTATTAGCATCAAGATTAGCCCCTTGCTTAGACTGATATTTACCTGAATGAGGCCATAATAGTAGACGCATTCTTGATCCGTAATAGTCATAACCTTGTAAATTGATATAAATACCGTTTACTGCAGTTTCTAAACCTTCTTCTGAAGAAAATACTTGAACTTCCGAAAATTGATTTTTGGGTATATCTACTTCTAAAACATCACTGCAACTTATTGAACCGAAACTAATGACAGTGAATAACCCTATAATTTTATATATGTTTTTCATTTTTGTTTTTTTTAAAATGTGACGTTAACACTAAAAGTAAATGTGCGTTGATTAGGAAATGTTCCCCAGTCTATTCCCATACGGGTAGGGTCATAAGCAAAGCTATCAACCTCTGGATCAAAACCTGTATAATCTGTTAAAAGCCATAAATTTTGACCTGTTAAGGATAATTTCATACTATCAATAAAATCTATTTGATCTACTGGCACATTGTATCCAAGAGTAACGTTACTTAACCTCAAAAAACTTCCATCTTCTACCGCTCTATCGTTAAATTCTCTTGTGTAATCTGTACCAATACCTCCAACACCTACACTGGGATATGCCCCATTTGGATTATTTACGGCGTCAAACGCATCTAAATAAGCAGCTGTACGAACATTTCGAGTGGTATTATTTGCATAAGCTGTTTCTAATAAGTTTCCATTGGCTATGTCATTACCATAAACTCCATTAAAAAGTGCACTTATTGAGAAATTCTTATACTCAAAAGAGGTTCCAAAACCGAAAGAAAAATCTGGATTAGGATTCCCTATAATTGTTTTATCTGCATCTGTAATATCACCATCACCATTTTGGTCAACAAATAAAACATCACCCACGCGCATATCTGTACCTTTATACTTTAAGGGATCTCCTGTTTCAGTATTGTTTAATTGTTCATCCGTTCTTATAATGCCATCAGTTTCTAGACCAAAGAATAATCCGGCCTCTCTTCCTACTATAAAAATATTTGCTGGCTGTTTAAAATAAAGACCTCCGGCTATTTGGGTTCCTAAATAACCCACCACTTCTCCTATATTTCCAAACTGATTACTAGGGTCTATGCCTCCTAAATCTGTTATTTCATTTTTATTAATAGAAACATTCCCAAAAACATTCCAATTTACTTTGTCGTTACTTATAATATCTCCGCTTAAAGAAATCTCAATCCCCCTATTTTCAATATCCCCTTGATTTGCTATTAATGTTGCAAATCCGGTACTTGGCGGAATACTTACATTAAGCAGTAAATCTGAACTTGATTTATGATAGGCTTCTACTGTTCCTCTAAACCTATTATCAAAAAAGCCAAAGTCTAAACCGGCATTATATTGGCTTGATGTTTCCCATATTAAATCTGGATTGCTTAAAAATTGTGGAACCACTGGAATTAAATTACCACCCGTGGCGTCCGATAGAAGCGCTTCGGTTTTATCAAAAATACTTAAATACCTATAAGCTGGTATATTTTGATTTCCAACTTCTCCATATCCTAATCTTATTTTTAAATCTGATATGGTTTTACTATCCTTCAAAAAAGCTTCTTCATTAACCTTCCATGCAAAAGAAGCCGCAGGGAAATACCCCCATTGATTACCACTTGGAAAATTACTACTACCATCTGCTCTTAAGGTTCCGGTAAACAAATATTTATTAGCAAGTGTATAATTTAACCTTCCAATAAATGACAGAATTGTTCCATCTTCACTACCTAAAACCAAAGGTGTAAAGGCCCCTCCAAAAGAAATACCATCTGCTCGTAATGATTTATCTGCAAAGTCTGAGGCTGAATAACGAGATGTTTCAATGGATCTCTTATCTAACAGAACCCCAACAGTACCATTAATTCTATGATTTCTATTAAATCGTTTTCTAAACATAAGTGTATTATCCAAATTGTATCTAAATCTACTCAATGAAGATACGCCTGCCAATCCATTTGGGTCATTACCTTTTCTTAAACCAACTCCATACCAAAAACTTCTGTCTTTTTTTCTATAATCTGCACCCAAACGAATTCTATAAGTGAAGACATCCGACAATTTATAATCTAAATTTAAAGAACCCAGCAACCGAATTTCCTCTGCATTATCGTCAAAATCCGTAGCCCATGCCCTTGGGCCGTCCAAGTTTTCATCTGGATCATCTAAGTCACTATTTTCTGAAAAGTTTAAAATTGGCGCTGCCAAAATGACTTGTCTCACCATACTATTATTGGCCCCACCATTTTCATCGGGTCCTTTTGAAGCGTTCAATTCAGTGTAAGTAGCCGCAATTTTGGCTGATATTTTAACTTTATCTGATAAATTTTGATTTAGCTTTAAGTTAAAATCCGTTGATTTGGCCAATGCATTTGGAAATGTGCCTTGGTTACTTATAAAACCTCCGGAAAAATAATAATCTCCTTCTTCACCACCACCTGAAATGGACAGTCTAGACCTTTTAACTAAAGAATTACGGTAGGTATCGTCGGCCCAATTAATACCTTCTATTTGCTCTGGCTCTGAGGCCGTGGTAAAAATGTTACCATCTGGGTTTATGGTATACGGAATTTCCTGTCCTAAAACTTCACGCATTTCATTTTGGTATCTAGCATAGCTTTGGGTATCTAAAACATCAATATTTCTAACAACACTTCCCGTGCTCAAAGAGGTAATCAAATTATATTTTGCCTTACCAACTTTACCCTTTTTGGTAGTAATAATAATCACTCCATTAGCAGCTCTTGACCCATAAATTGCAGTTGCCGAGGCATCTTTCAAAACTTCAATACTTTGTATATCGGCTGGATTTAAACCGGAAATACCCCCACCTTGTGGTGGTGTATATCCCGAAATAGGGTTTTGTACATCTTCTGTTGCTGAATCCATAATAATCCCATCAATAACATAAAGGGGTTCTGAATTTCCGGAAAGACTACTTAAACCTCTAATTTTCACAGAAACCGAACCTCCTGGCTCTGGGCTATTGGCACTCACTTGAACCCCTGCAGAACGACCTCTAAGCACGTCCTCAACGCCTCTTGATTGTTCCACAATGTCTTCTGTGGGTTTAATTGAAACCACCGAACCCGTAAGGTCTTTTTTATTCACGGATCCATACCCAATCACAACAACTTCATCCAAGCTTTCTTGATCGTTTTCAAGTACGATGGCTATATTTGTTTGAGAGGTTATAAGGACTTCTTGGGTAACATAACCCAAATAACTTATAACCAATGTGATTGGCACGGTATTTAAATCAATAGCAAAATTACCGTCAAAATCTGAAACCGCTCCTGTATTTGTTCCCTTAATTAAAATGGAGGCCCCTGGAAGCGGTAGCGCATTGTTGTCTTTAATAGTTCCCTTAACTGTCTGTTGTGCCAATACGGTAAATGGCAGAATAAAAATAATCAGACAAAAATATTTTCTCATATTTAGATTAATTTAGTTTGAACGAAATTATGTTTTTAGATTTTTTAAGATGCCCTAAAAGTCATCACAAAAGGTTTAATAATTGTCAATCTCAGTAATAACAAGGGCTAAAACAAGCTACAGCGAACGTTTTTAATAGAGAAAAGCCTCAGGTAATTAGTTGTTTTTTTGCAGACTTTCCAAAAACCCACTTGGAGTCATACCATAAAATTTCTTAAAAGAGGTACTAAAATATTTGGGGTTGGAAAACCCGGAACTATAGGCAATTTCTTTAATACTAAATTCCCCTTTAATCAAAAGGTTCTTTGCGTGCTTTAATTTGGCATGAATAATAAAATCTTGGGGGGAAAGATCTACAAGTGTTTTAAGCTTCATGTACAATGAGGTTCTGCTCATACCAACACTTTTTGACAGATCATGTACGGAAAAGGAGTTATTGTCAAGATTGTTTAAAATGGTATTTTCAAGATCCTCTATAAAGGTTTTATCATGCTTATTTCTATATAAAGAGGCACTATCCAATTCATTTTCATGAATGTATATTTTTCTTAATTTTTGTTGCCATTTAAGGGTATTTGCAATTTTTGCCAATAAAAGCTTAATGTTTACTGGCTTTTCAAGATATTCTGAAATACCACTTTCTATACTATCCAGCTTTTGTTTAGAGCTCTGTAAAACGGTGAGCATAAACACAGGAATATGGTTTAAGTTTATATCCTCCTTTAGCGCCCTTGCCATCTGCATACCATCCATTTCGGGCATGATCAAATCTGTTAGGATAATATCCGGAAAAATTTGATGTGCAATTTCAAGGCCTTCTACCCCATTTTCTGCTTCATAAACCTGAAAATAGACTCCTAAGGTATTTACCAGTATGGCTCGTAATTCATTATTATCTTCAACTACCAAAATTTTACTATCGCTAAATTCCTCGAGTTCCAATTGATTATCGGTTTCATTGGCTTGCTGGCTAATAAGCATATTCTTTGAAATTAGGTGTTGCCTATATTCTGTTTTTTTATCTTTTAATATAATGGTAAAAGTAGTTCCCTTGTTTTCCTCACTAACAAAATGAATATCACCTCCGGTTCTTTCAATTAGCTTTTTAACCATTATCAAACCCAATCCGGTTCCAGGTCTCTGACTGTTAATAGCGTTTCTTGCTCTGTAATACCGTTTCAGTATAAACTTTTGCTGATCCTTAGGTATGCCCAAGCCATCATCTTTAAAATCGACTCGTAAATCCCCATTTTTAGTTTTTTTAAGATCGATTACAATACTTCCATTTTCCTGAGAGTATTTAATGGCATTGGAAAATAGGTTCAGTATAATCTTATCCAGTAGGTCTACATCAAAATGAAATAAGGAATTGTTCCAATTATTATTAAAAACAATTTCAATATTCCTCTCTTTTGTTAGCGGCTCAAAATTGTTGATTTTTTTCTGAAAATGACTTCCTAATTCTATTTCAGAAATATGCTGAACAACATCATCTTGAGAAGTAACCTTGTGAAAATTAAGCATTTGCTCAAACAATGAATTAATCCTTTTTACTGTGGTTTTAATTCTTTTTTTAGAATCTGGGTTGGCCTCTTTATCTTCGGTAATACCATCCAGTGATGACAATAATATGGTTAAGGGCGTCTTAATCTCATGGGTGATATTATTTAAGAAGTCAATTTGTTCATCGGCATGCTTCTTTTTAATAATTGCACTCGTAAAATGAATGATCAAATAAATCATGATAAGGGTCGCCAAAAAGTAAAGGGCATATGCTTTTTTAGTAGCCCACCAAGGCGCTAAAACACTTATTTTTATTTTACGCTCATCACCAAAATCGCCATATTTATTAGATGCCTTAACCCTAAATATATAATCACCTGATTTTAAATTGGTAAATGTTACAAAACTTGTATAACTGGGCGTAGACCATTCCTCATTATAGCCATCCAATTTCCAGGTATATTTAATTTTTGAAGCGGAACTGTGAAGCACTCCGGTGTATCTTATTTCAACCGAATTTTCATTACTTTTTAAAACAATGTCCTTGGTTTCATTGATATGCTTTTCCAGAGGTTGCTCTCCCGGCTCAATAGCTTTATTAAATAATTTAAATTCATTAAAGGCGATTATGGGTTTATCATCATGTCCTTTTATTTGGTTAGGGTTAAAAACAGTCACACCATCCGGCCCACCGAAAGCGAATAAATTATTATTAAGCTTGGCATAACTTCCGTAGTTATACTCTGTACTTGCCAGTCCATCTCTTTTATCAAATACATTTATAACTGTATCTTTCTTACTCAACTTAATATTAGCCAATCCTTTTGTTGTGCTTATCCAAATATTGTTGTCATTCTCACCCAATACACTTTGAACGATATCAGAAGGAATACCGGAACTTACTCTTAGTTTACTGATTTTATTAGTTTCAGCATTGTAAAAAATCAGGCCTTCACCATTAGTTGCCAAAATCAAGTTCCCTTCGGAGGTTTCAAAAACCGCATTAAGGGTAGAATAGGCCAAAGTTGTTTTATTTGGTTTTAAGTTTTCTACAAGCTCAAATGCTTTGGTGGCATCATCAATTCTATAAAAACCGCGTCTCCCCGTAATAAAAATATCACCAGATTTTGATTCTGAAATCGATTTAACATCCCGTATGGGATAGGAGTCCACTTTATTATTTGGCCTTATTACTTTCAGGTCACTTTGAATACCACCCACCCATAAATTTTCCTTGGAGTCTTTATGAATGGCATAAACCTTTTGAAGTATATTCTTTTCTGGATACACCTCATTATAATGGGTTATTTTAAGGCTATTAATATCTATTTTAAACAGGCCATTATTATAGGTACCCGCCCATATAAAATCGTCATCTTGCTCCAAGGCCAATACAATGTCTTTGGTTCCATTTTTATTTTTTGAGAGATTCTCAAAATGCTTCCATTTGGTATAATGTTTATCGCAAATACTTATACCTGATTTAGTTCCAAACCATAGGTTTCCATTTTTATCTTTTGCTATTGCCCTGGTAAAGTTTACGGCAAGACTATTGCTTTCATTTATTTCATGCTGTATTTTTTGAAAGGGCAAATGATTGGAATCGAAATAGTTCACACCACCTCCGTAGGTGGCCACCCAAAGAATGTTCTCTTTACCGAGTTCAAGATCATAGATCCCATTACTTGAAATAGATTTCTGATTATTGGAATCTTCTTTAAAATGATTAATGATCGAAAAATCATTTTGGGCATAATACAGTCCATCCCCATCTGTGGCAATGTAATAGTGCCCCTCTTTATCTAATACGATGTCGTTAATAGGGATTGACAATGCGCGCTCAAAACTAACCAATTGAAGGTTTTTAAACTTATAGGAGGTTCTAAAAATATCGCCAGTTTTTGTACCAATAAGCGCAAAATCATCAAAAAAATTGATAGAACTTATATTTCTTTTATTTTGGGGCAGTTTAACTTTTCTAAGCTTGTCTATGGACATATCATAAACAAACAACCCCTTTTTAGCTCCAAGAATTAAGTTACCTTCAAAAATATTAATAGCCTGTATGGATTGATTGGTAACCAACCTGGATAGTGTGCGGTCCGGATTATCAACATTATATTTCCAAAGGCCATTGAATCCTCCAATCCAAATATTGCCTTCTGAATCCTCAAAAATAGCTTCGACCAGGGTGGGATTAATCTCTGCTTTATCTCCAACCAATTCAAACCTGTCCAGTGCTTCATTATATAGACATACCCCCTTTTCCAAACCAATCCAAATACGCTGTTTGGAATCTATAAATACTTCAGTAACCCTATTACTAACAGATTCGGGTAGTCCATTATACGTATTATATATTTGATAAAATTTAGAGTTATGCTTTAAAACCCCCTCTTCGGATCCAATCCAAATATTACCAATGCTGTCTTGCTTTATAGCATAGGTAATACTTTGAGTAGCCACATTTTCACCTACTAGCTTTTCAAATTCTATTTGACTTTGAGAATAGGCAAATGGGGGAAATAATAAGATGATAAAAAAGGTACTAAATATAGATCTCATATAAGGCAATCATTATTGTAAAAAGAATCATCAATTTAATAAAGTTACCATTATTTTAGAAAAGAATATCGGGAGTGACGGTTATAAAACCAATTTTGATGGTTATTATACTATTTAATAATGCCTTATCATAAACTGAAACTTGAGATTCCTATATTCGAGTTATATGAAATGTATCAACAAAACCTAAAACAACATTTAAAAATCCCCATAATTTGGTTATACAACTTATATATTCTTAAATTGCAGCTAAATTAATTTAATTCTAAAGGTTAAAACTGCATACGTTTTTGCATACGATTTTATAAAATTATAGGCTGTGATCCCAGTAAATGTGTTGTAAAAGTACAGCACAGTGAGTTCATAACCCGGAGGTCTCGAGTTCAAATCTCGATCTCGCTACAAAGAAAAAACGGTTTAGATAAATCTAAACCGTTTTTTTATACCATAAACATTAGAGCATTTAATCCACTAGCTTCCAAGAACGTACCCAATCATAAAGTGTTGTTCTATCTTCTTTAGAACCGGTCATTCCGCCATCAGCTGGGACAGGATTCCAATTATATGTTTCAACAACCATTCTTAAATGCATGGGGATGCTAAAATCTGCTTCTGGTTTCACTTTAGATTGAAACTTGCCATCTAAAAAGAATAATACCTCATTTTTATTTTTCCACCATACACCATAAACATGGTAGTCATCAGAAGCTAATTCATTTAATGGTGCTTTGGCTCCTATTGACCCTGAAGGAATATCACAACCTTCTTTTATACCACGACTATGTGTATTTGAATTCATATGATTTAGCATTTTTTTTATAAACTCCTGATCACCTGTCATCTGTCCTACACATTCTTGAATATCCAATTCTGTAGTTCTCTTATCACAACCCGTTGTTTCATTTCTGTCATTAATTAACCAAAAGGTAGACGACATAAAGGTTTTATTGGCTTTCATCCTACATTCATAATAACCGTAGGTCATACCTTTCCATGAGCCTACATAACCGCCCCCATGCGTAAAGGTTTTACCTTGTTTCACAACTGGTTTTGGTAATTTGGTGGAGGTTACTTGCAAGTTGCCATCACCCACTTTAATATTGTCCGCCAAAAATAAACCCGGTGCTCTACCTATCCAACCTTGACCCGAAATCTGCCATTTTCCTTCGTCTACTTTTTTCCCGTTAAATTCATCGGACATTTTTTTTATCTTCTTCCAAGTTGCTCCCTCTGGTTTTGGATCTTGGCCTTTAGTAAAATACGGTGCATCCTGTCCGAATGAAACGCTGACCATTAAAATCAATGTTAAAATTGAAAGTTGTTTTAATATTTTCATTGTACTAGTTTATGTTGTTTATTAAAGTTAATTGATTGACCAAATTTTAAAATTATCAAAGTGTATTTCTCCTCCCGTAATAGTTGGCCCAAACTTATTCAAATTGGGATGTGCTATACCATCAGATTTAATCTGAACAATGGTATGGCCAATTTTACACTCTAAAACATCACCAATTTTAGTAATAACAACGTGATACCATTTACCATCCTCAAATTTAAATTTAGCATTGTCCATTTTCGATTTTAAAAACGATTTAATATCATCCGCCTTCTCAGGATGCTTTAGGCGCCGATTTCTAATATTAAGATCCATACTCCCCGTTTTATCATCTTGAACCCTAAAATCGTTACGTGAAAACGCAACTCTTGAAATATGGCCGGCCCAAACCGTTTTACAAAGGCTGTCATCCATAACAATATTCAACCGTTTACCGCTTTTAAATTTTAAATCGAACTCAATTACAACATCCGAAAATGCAAAATGTGCCCGAGCAACAGATCCATGTCCTGCACCTTCCAGTTCTTTCCCAACCAATACGCCGTCTTTAATTTGAAAGGCACCGCTAAACTTTTCTTTTACGGTCCATTTAGAAACCATTTCCTCTCTTTCAAAATCATCAAAAAAAATCAATGCACCTTTTTCTACATTAAGAGGTTTAATAGGTGATTGTCCATAACAAAGACCAATCATGAAAAAAACACAAATAAAATTTAGTTTTGAAAACATAAACATATTTTGTTTGTCGGCAATTGAATTGCGATTACTAGTAGCCAAATTTAGGCCTTAGTCAAAACAAACAATGCGACATATGTTTTTCTTGAAAGAAGAAATGTATTTTTTATTAAAAGACCGTCTCAAGATTTGGTAGATTTAGGTTAAATGTTAAAATTCTTGGGACATTCTAGTTCAAAGCACCTTTTCTTGATCAACCAAACTTTGCAATAACTTTAATTGATTTTTAGATCTGTTCAAATTGTGTTCGGGGTATTTGGTCTTATAATAAATATCATTATTCAAATAATCTGTTAAAAACCTGATGGCCATAATAAAAATCATGGATTTAGCCCCAAGCAGTAAATGTTTAGCCTCATTTTCCGAAAGTGAATCACCTATCTCCTCTAAAAATCCTTTAGTATATGATTTATAATAAGAAACGTTAAAACCAACAAGGTCTAAATTGGTTTCATCTTCTTTGGCTGTATTACAGATAGTTCTAATAGCATCACCAAAATCATAATGGATTATACCGGGCATAACCGTATCTGTATCAATAACACAGAGCCCTTTATTATCTTGTGAAAACAATGCATTTGAAACCTTGGTGTCATTATGGGTAACTCTTAGAGGCAATTGCCCCGTTTCTTTTAACTTTTGAAGAATATGCATCTCTTCTTTAAGTTCCTTAACTTTTAAAATATTCTTTTTTGCTGCCACCAATCTTTCTGGAGCAGCCTCTCTTAATGAGTCTTCAAACTGCTCATACCTAAAAGACATATCATGAAATTTAGGTATTACCGCAACCAATTTTAAAGAATCAAAATCGTTGGTCAATGTCAAGAATTTACCAAAAAGCTTTCCGGCTTCATAGGCTATTTCAGAGTTATCTACAGTTTCAAAAGTTATACTGTCCTCAATGTATATCATTAGGTTCCAATAGTCATTTGTTTCACTCTTGAAATAAAACTTTCCAGATTTTAATGGGACAAAACTTAACACATTCCTATGTAACTCTCTTTTCGGTAAGTGTTTCAGCTTGTGTTGAAGATGTTGACTTATTAACACTTTATTACTAACTAACCCAGGAACATCTTTAAATACCGTATGATTTATCTTTTGAAGAATATAATAAGGTTTTTTTGTTGTTTGTATTAAATAGGTATCATTAATATGTCCTGAAACCAACTCTTGAACACTCTCAAAAACGGAGTCATGTTTGAATTGATTAAAAATATATTCTAACTGATTATGATTCATCAACTCCACAGATTTACAGGATAAACATTTTTATTTTTTAACTTTGAAATTTCTAATTCAACAACTTCTTTATCTTTTTTATAGGTCACTCCAAACCATTTTGAATTTGTTTTTAAAACATCAATCTTGCCCAAATTAGTTTTGATTATTTCATTTACAATAAATGGAATATAGAATTCTGCATTCAGATTAAGTTGATGCAATTTCATGAAATTTAAAAATAGTGTTTCTGCAAATTCAAATAATTTGGGTGTAAAACCCCAAAAATTCATTGAAACCAGGGTATCTCCATCTATTTGCGTAAGACTTCCGTCTTCATTCTTATAATTTAAAACTCCACCATCCTTCAAAATATGAGTACGCTCTATAATGCTCCTTAAGAATCCTTTTGAATCTAGTTCACATTGTCCCCTAGAAACATATCCATGTTCAGATATCGTATTTTTTAAGGGGTATGCTATCAAAATAGCATCAAAAGAGTTAAGATCATTCTTTTGTAACGCTTCAGCCATAATCTTAAATGATTCGAAACCATAAAAATCATCAGAATTAATAATGGCAAAATTCTCCTTTACCACATCTTTTGCCATCAAAAGTGCGTGACCAGTTCCCCATGGCTTAACCCTTTCCTGATTATAGAATTCAGTAGGAACTGTGTTTAATTCTTGATAAACATAGTTCACTTTTATTTTGCCAAATAGTTTGTTATCAAATCTTTGCTCAAAGTCCTTTTCAAAACTTTTTCTAATAATAAAAACAATTTTACCAAATCCAGCACGTAAGGCATCATAAACAGAAAAGTCTATTAAAGTATCTCCTTCTTTATTAAATGTGTCAAGCTGCTTTAGTGAACCATATCTGTTGCCCATTCCAGCGGCCATAATTACTAATGTAGGTTTTGTAAGTTCCATAATGAAAGTTCAAATTACAATAATTATTTAAGTCAAAGTCACCTAAATGTATTCATTACATCAAAGTTTGTAAATTGATATAATATCAGCTCATAAAGTATTTATGAAATTATTCTAATTCCAGTTTTAAAACAGTTGCTATAGGATTATACTCTACTTCTGGAAATTTAATAAGCAATGTTTGGGTGGTAAGCTTCCAGTCTATCTTAGCGCTAGAGCCCATTAACTTAATGTCTTTTATAGGTGATGGTGGCAAATTTCTGTGTAAACCACCAATGGCTCTCATTTTTATTTGTTTTCCAGCTTCAGGAACTCCTAAAAAGAAAACATACATAGTTTTCTTGTCTTTGGCAACGGTATAACGAACATCTGACGCACTATATTTAACTTTAGCCGATTGCCCATCATGAGAGGCATCAGAAGCATTGGCTGTACCGTATCCAAATATTTTAAACGGGCGTGTGCCGTAAACGGCTTCACCGTGCACTTTCATCCAAGCACCAATATCTTTTAAAATATCTCTTTGTTCTTTATTTATTACCCCATCGGCTCGTGGTGATATATTTAACAAAACAGTGCCATTTTTGCTCCAAACATCAATCATATTTCTCACTACTAGAGCCGCATTCTTGTATTTTTCACCTTCCACGTACATCCAACGCTTATCACTTAGAGTGATATCGGTCATCCAAGGTAATGGGTAAATGTCCCTACGTCCACCTTGCTCCAAATCATCAATACCGTATTCTAGCGGGATATCTTGGTGCTTACTACAGACAACCACCTCTTTATCATTCTTAATTCCATTATTAAAATGGTAGGCAATCATTTCGTTTATCTTTTCTTCCGGAATCATGTTTAGCCAGGAGTCATACCACAAGATATCTGGATTGTATTTATCAACAACCTCAACAACCTGATCGTACCAATATTGATTGAAATCTTCTATTTTCTCCCAGTTACCAAATAACTTTCTAAGTTTAGGGTCTTTAGTTGCTGTGGGTAATTCGGGATGATATGGGTAATGGCTATTGAAACCATTTCTACCCCAGCGTTCGGGGGCATTGGCATTACGCTGCCCGTTACGTGCATGATGAAAGGTTGCTAATGTTTTGATGTTTCTTTTTTTAAGGGATTCAAATAACTCCCCTACAATATCTTTTTTTGGTCCCATATCGGCCGCATTCCATGGGTTTACTTCACTGTCCCACATAGCAAATCCGTCGTGATGTTGGGCTACAGGTCCAGCAAATTTAGCGCCGGTCATTTCAAAGAGATCCGCCCAATCTTCGGCATTAAAATGTTCTGCGCTAAACATGGGAATAAAATCTTCGTATCCAAATTCTTCAATGGGTCCGAAGTTCTTTTCATGAAACTTGTTGACATCGCTTCCTTTCATGTACATATTACAAGGGTACCAGGCGCTGCCATAAGCTGGCACACTATAGGGTCCCCAATGGAAATACATGCCCAATTTAGCATCGGCAAACCATTCTGGTGCGGCTTCTTTTTTTGAAAGGGATTCAAAATTTGGTTCATATTTAACAACCTCTTCTGTGTTTTTTTTCTTTTCCTCTTTACAAGCAGAAAAAACTAACAACAGTATAATTACAAGCAATTTACTCAGGTTCATATTGAATATTTTTTTATCAATTTTATCTATTAGTTTTTATCAATTAAATTAAAAACCCGCATGGTCCCCGTGGCCACATGACCACCTGAATCCGGGAACTTTATACTTATCTCATTATTGGGTTTTAGAAAGTCAGCATCAATTGGTATTTCAATGACACCATAAAAGCGTTCTCTATCGGTTTGTGGTTCTCCCGAATAATTATCGGGTACCGTAATTTTTGTACCATTAAACCGAACTTCTGGTCTCAAGGATTTACCATGATCTCTACCTATACCAATTCTAAGCACAGCCTCCACTTTTTTTCCAATTACAACCTTATTAATTTTGAAAACTATTTCTTTCCCAGCTTCTATGGGCTGGTAATATGAATCTGCATAGTATTTTACTTCTTCCTTTGTAGCTAGAATATCTATAGGCTTTTTAAAAGTGTATTCCAAGATCATAGTGCCTTCAGCTTCCAACTCTATAAGCTCTAAATTGGCTTTCAGTACTTTTTCATCAATGATACCTTCCCTTTCAATCTCAATAGGTTTATAGGGCGCATAGTGATGTTTAATTTTTATTTGCTTTAAAGGGTTGCCCGTCGGGTTCAGTACATTTAAATGCATGGGCACTTTTTTCTCGGTTAAATTGTTCAGAATAACGTAGGCTTTTTTTCGATTTATATAAGCTTCTGTTTGAATATCCACAGTATTGGATTTAATATCCACGCGCTTCCCTTTGACATCAGACCATAATTGATAAAACTTCACTAAATCCGAATACACCCATTGATCTCCGGTTTCCCCTTCTTTTTCAAATTGTTGCCTAAATAATCGGCTCCTGTAGGGATGCCCTTCCTTTGTTCTCCCCCATTCGCTTTTAAGCATAAAAAATGGTATGGCCATAGCAATAGACTGCGGATGGTCCATAAAGGTCATCAACATGGCATTGGCACTTTTTACATACAGATAATCACGCCAAGGGGTCCACGCTATATCCCTATATCTATGGGCTTGAACCGAATATTCTGAAATAACCATAGGTTTTATTTTCCCAAAAGTCATCATGCTATATTGCTCCAGCATATCTAAAGACGCCTTTAGATTACTGCCTTTTCGATATTTTTTAATATAACTTAACTTCCCGCTGTTATAGTTCTGTTTACACGGAAAATCATAAAAATGTAAAGACCAAAAATCCATATCATCTCCCGTTAAATCAATAAACTGTTTCCAGCGATATTCCCATCTTTTAAAATCATACAACTCAAAATCCGGAAAAGCACAGGTGTACCCACCCACCAAAACATCGGGGTTTAACTTTTTTATTTCTTTAGCGACAGTAGAATGAAATTCAGCCATTTTTTGAACGGCCGCTTTTTCTTTTAAGGCAACCCCTCTGTTTTCCCTCGGCACCAAATCCCACATGGGTTCATTGATGACTTCTATATATTTTGGCTTCTTTCTAACACCTTTAGGAAAAAACGACTTGATATAATGAGCCATAAATTGTCCGGTTGCAGTCCCAAATGGTTCTTTATCATTACTGGTTTGTGATAAGGCCCAACCTTTCCTATTGGTATTGCCATCTGGCCAGAAAGGATGGAATTGCCCACCTATAACCATATTATTCATTCTACGCTCATATCCATGCAATTCGGTATGTCTCTGGTAAGACTGAGTTGCTCTTTCTCCCAAACTTTTAATATGTGACACATCTGCAAACCCCGGTCTTTTTGGGTCCTCTTTAACTGTTCTTAAAACCCCTGTTAGCCCACCGGTTTCCCTGCCTAGATACACATCATAGCCATCCAAAAAATCACTTCTTATATCAGAATGTAAATGGTTTCCAGACCAGTCGTTCGTTAAATTTGCATGAATGGTTATATATTTCTCACGGTCAAAGGCATCAATACCATTAACACTGTGTTTCGTATTTAGGTTTACTTCAACTTCTATGTCTTGCGCAAACCCCATTAATTGGGCAAACACAAATAATAGCGATAGTTTAAGTTGTATTTTGCTGATAACAACCACCCTTTTTACTTAGTTTTCTTCAAATTAAACTCTTTAACCGTGGGTATCTCCTCATCAGCCTGTTTAACACCTCTTTCTCCGCTTAGGCCTTCAAAATAGCGTAAATAATTATGTGAGCCATACTTCTCTTTTTTATCTCTGGCCTCCTGACCAATTTCACGTAAACGTGGTAAATCAACCCTTTCATCACCAACTAAAAGTAAGTATTTGTTTTCTGAAATTACTTCCCCAGATTTATCCGTGAGTTTTAACTTTACATGGAATTGATTTCCTAGTTCCCCTGGAACTTTACAAGATATAGCGGCAAACTCTTTGGAGCTATCTCCTTTAATGTTTGGAATTTTGATAACGTCTTGTTTTACTTCTTTTTTGTTATGATCTAAAAATGTAATTTCAGCTTTACAATCTTTAAAATCTTTATATAAATCATTTACTACCCATATTTTGCCCTCAAATTGTTCATCTGGGAGCCATCTTCTTCGTTTATGCTCTAAACTGATTAAAACAGGCTGATAAGCCATTTTCACATAGTCATATGAAATTTTTGGCTGTTGATAATAATCTACTATACCCCATTTCATATCTGGTGCAAAAGTTATGTAGTGACAAATACAAATAGCACTTGACTTTGGTTTTCTTCTGCGGAAATATTCTAAACCGTATTGAAAGATTACACCTTGGGAAATTTGTGTTGCATCAACAAACTCCTGTAAACTTCCAGTAGACTGATTGTCTAAAACGTCAAAATTCAGAGTTCTGAACACATCAAAATCAGTCCAATGATGCCCCCAACTTGGTCCTGGCGGCCATAGTTCATCTTCCGGGATAAACTTTTTAATACTCTCAACATTTGGACATGAAGAAATAGCTAATTCAGGCACCGCGGCAAAATCTTTACTTTGAAAGAATTTTTCGGTATTGATTCTTCCTTCACTATAAAACAATCCATTTGCATGAACACTTTCTTTAGGTTTAAAACCTAATTCTATACCTACATGGTCGCTCAGGGGTGATACTGGAACATAATGTAAATTAGTATATGGTTCAACAACATCTCCCAATTCTTTCATTAAATTTAAGTTATATTCAGGATCAGAAGCAGTCATTAGAATTTCTTCACCTCCTTCAATAATAACCATACAAGGGTGATTCCTTAAGTCTTTAACAACTGAAATTGCTTCAGAGAAAATGGCTTGTTTAAATTCTTCAGTTTTTGGTAATGATAAACTTGCAATTGGAAGTATGTCTTGCCAAACAGTAATTCCTTCACGGTTACATAATTCATAGAAATATGGAATTTCTGTAGGATGCCAACCAAAAATGCGAAGATTGTTCATATTTCCTTCCTTGGCTAGACGAACGAATTCTTCATATTTTTCATTGGATGCACGCCCAAAGAAAATATCAGGAGGTCCTCCCCAAGTACCAGAACGAATAAAATGACGTTTCCCATTAATCATGACGGTCCAAGGATTTTCAACCTCATCCTTAGTGTAACCAGGGTTCATCTCCATTTTTAGTTCACGAACACCAAACAGTTTATCATCTACATCTAATACCTTTTTATTGCTTTTTATAGTCACGTTGGCTATGTAAAGGTTTTGGTCACCTAAATCCCAAGGATACCATAGTTTTGCATCTGGAACCTTAACAGGAATTGTAAATTCATTTCTACCCGGAGATAAACTTTTTGTAATAGTTGATTTATATGATTTTGATTTAAAGTTTTCTCCTTGCACCTCAATTTCAATCTCAACACTTTTATTTGTTGATTCGTAGTTTTCTACTTCAACTTGTACCGTTAAGTCTGCCGATTTCTTTTTTAGATTGATATCTGACTGAACATAAATGTCTTTGATTTTTGTAGTTTCGAATGCCTCTAAACGCACCGGCTTCCATATACCAGTAGGAACTAAATCTACCCAATAATCACCATGCCACGCAGGTTTCCTTCCTGCCACCTGGCTATATCGGCGGGGAGCAGGATGCAAACGAACCGCTAATGTATTTCTGCCTCTACGTTTTTGTTCAAAACTCACTAAATCAGTGATATCAAAAGAAAAAGAAGTAAACATACCCTCATGCGTGCCTAACATTTTTCCGTTAACAAAAACATCACAAGCATAATCTACACCATCAAAAGTTAATTCGATAGTTTTACCTTTCATTTCTTCTGGTACATTAAAAATATTTAGGTACCACCATTCATATTCATTTACCCATTTAGCTTTTACGCTATTACGTCCATAATGCGGGTCTTCTATTCTCCCAACACGCCATAAGTCTGTAAACACATCTCCAGGTACTTGAGCAGGCGCCCAGTTTAGGGCGTCTCCCATATGGTCATAACTTATTTCTGGGAATTTTTCTTCTAAACCTCTTCCCGGTAAAGTACCTTGAACTTTCCAATGATATCCACTTAAATCATGAACTAAACGTTTTGACTGTTGTGCATTAGAAATACTTCCTAGAGTCAGGAATGCTATTAATGTAAAAAGATAATTAGACAGGAGATGTTTCATTGTTTATTTCTTTAATTCTTCAGTTTGTTTTTTAATACGCTCCTTTTGTTTCGCACTTAAACCATGCGAATAATGAAACTCCGGGCTATGTTGATAATAATGCCCTTTCATACCTTGATCATCTACATCTAAACTCAAATCACAATCAAATCTGGTAAGGATGGTATGATTCCAATTTCCTCCGGCATTAATAAAATGTGATATTCCCCATGTAATACCGCGTCCGTCTTTAGTATCTGTAAATGCATCGGGCACATAAGGGCCAGCTGCTACAGGAAGTAATTCGGTGATTGCGGCAATTTCAAAATTCACCCAATCTTTAGCATATTGAATGGTATTGTGCTCCTGTCCATCACGCTGAATAATAGCGGCAACTCCTTCTTTAAATGGAAACAAGGTAGTTTCATGCCCTGAATTTATCACTGGATTTAAAGGATGTTTTACAAATGGCCCCAATGGGTCTTCAGCAATAGCTAATCCTTGCATTCTAATTTTTGATGGTTTTAGCTCAGGACGCTTGTCAAAGTCCCCTTTATAATACAAATAGATTTTACCATCGTGTACCAACGGATATGGGTCATGGATGGAGTATTGGTCCCAAGAACCTTCTGGTCCATTCGGAATTACAATTTCACCTGAGTGTGTCCAAGGACCGTCAGGAGAATCTGCATAAGCTACGGATACTGGACAGAAATCACCACGTAATCCGCTAGCTTCCATAAATGCCTGGAAGTATAAATAGTATTTTCCCTTAAACTTTAAAATATCTGTTGTAGTTACCGAGCGCCACCCAGGTTGTGGCTTGGGCGGACGTGGCAGTGCAATACCTTGTTCCTCCCAAGTAAAACCATCTTCAGAAGTGGCATACCAAATATCTGCTAAATCCCAATCTGCCGAAGGAATAACATCAGTTGACTCTTTAGCACGGGACATTCCAACGGGCTTAACCGAACTCTTTCTTCCTGTATAGTAAACGTAATATTTTCCGTTTTCAAAAATTACTTTTGAAGGGTCTCGGCGAGTAATAGTCCCATCTCCCCCATTATAATCAAACCCTTTTAGTTTAGTGTATTTAAATTGTGTGTATAACTCAGTTTGCTCTAGGCGAATATTATCATAGGCATCGTAATTACGCTCTACCGCAGCACTTAAGGCTCGGTCTGGTTTTTCAGCAGGTATAAAAAATGGAAAATCTTCACTTGAAGTTTCTTCTGTACTTTCTTTTTGTTCATCTTTTACTTTTTGTAGGCAGGAAATTCCTAATATGCCAATTACCAGTAGATATACAATATGTTTCATGTTTATATGTTTAGTTGATATTTTTAAAATTCAAATGTTAACTCAAAAACTAATGGTTCATCCACGTTTCCAAAATAGTTTTTAGCACTTCCTTGAGGGCCCGATGCTGTAGCCGGCATGAACTTGGTTCCCATGGCTGGTATGTTTTTTACAAAGGAAATATCTCCTTTAGGAAATTCTGCTACGGTAG
The DNA here is from genome assembly GCF_008056315.1 of Seonamhaeicola maritimus. Taxonomy (GTDB): domain Bacteria; phylum Bacteroidota; class Bacteroidia; order Flavobacteriales; family Flavobacteriaceae; genus Seonamhaeicola; species Seonamhaeicola maritimus. The sequence continues at coordinate 48,935 of NZ_VRKQ01000012.1, forward strand.
CGCCTCTCATTGGTTCTGCTGGCTGTTCTGGTGTTAACATACGCAAAAAAGTTAAATCTGAATGACAATACACCGTAAAGCCATTTTTCTTTTTACCAAGTAATTTCACCCAATTAATGCTTGAAAAGAAGCCCTTAAATTCAGGGTAAACCCAACCAGATTCTCCCGTAATGGTGTTGTTATAATCGTTTTCCCAAACTTTAAACTGGTTACCCTTCATACGATTACGCCACACGCGATATGGGCCATCTCCCAACCACTTCATACCTTTAACTTCTTCTTCAGGAAATGAAAACGTAATGCCCATATAGTCTTCTACAATTTTCTGATTTCTAAGTTCTACCTTCAAATCTAATATGCCATTAGGATAGACCGTCCAAATAAAGAAATCCTGAGTCATTTCATTGTTATCTTTCCAATCGTAATACTTCTTTCTTTTGTTGAATAACCCGATGATTTCAACCATATCGTCTAAAGTATTTACTTTAACCGTTTCAAATTTCGACTTGCTGCCTAACATAATAGGGCCATCTTTTAAAGGAATAAGCCTACCATTTTTTTTCACTTCCTTTAATAATCCAGTTTTCGCCGAGAACTTAAATTCGCTGTCGCCAGTGCTTACAGTTATCAGTTCTTCAGATGAAACCGTTTCAATAGTCCCATCTTTACTATAGCTTACCTTATCACTATTAATTTGCTTTGGTGTTTTAACTGGGTATGTCCAAGTAAATATTTCCATACCATGCATATCTATTGCCTTTAAAAACAGGGCATCGGCCGATTTCCAGTTAGTAGGTTTGTTTACACTAAAATTCCCCTGAGCTCCCGGTGACAGTGCTGGCAATTCCACTTGACTTTCTGATAATATTTTAACATCAGTATTACCTTCAGGCCCATTGAAATTAACCCACTGGGCAGTCATTGTGCATTCATTCAAATTGGTAAAGTGATACCTATTTTCAACATTAAATATCCCCGAAAAATCTTCCCTTATATAGCGGTCTGCAATATAAATAGGCGACCAAACTTCTTTAATGGTAAAATAACTTCCTTCTTTTTCACCGTAAGGCCCCACAATACCATCTGGTGCATGGTTCCCATCAACATCAATGATACCTCCCTTGTCTGTACGGACAACGCCTTCATCTGCAAAACCCCATAAAAATCCTCCAGTTGCTAAAGGCATGTTCCATATTTGCTTCCAATAGTCGTCAAGACCTGCCCCATGTCCACCGTCATATAAACCATGTAAAAATTCTGTTGGGAAATAGATTTTATCTTTTACCGGAGCATCAAAAGCGAACATATAATAATCCGGATAATGCATGGTATTTATCTTGTTAAATGAGTTCCATGGGTGAATAACTTCACGTTTTTGGATATCCCATTTAGCAAACTCGTCATCCAGCTCAAGATTCCATCCTGTTTCATTTCCATTATCCCAAATGAGGATTGATGGGTGATTTACATCACGTACAACAAGTTCTTTTATTAGTTTCTTCCCTACCTTAGTATCAAGATATGGTGTATGCCATGTACAAAGTTCATCTAAAACAAATAATCCGAGGGAATCACAAACGTCTAAAAAGTGAACATCTGGCGGATAATGAGACATTCTCACAGCATTCATATTCATGTCCTTTATCATTTTCACATGTTCAATACTCAATGCTTTGGAAGTAGTACGTCCAGATTCTGGGTAAAAACTATGTCTATTAACCCCTTTAAACTTTATTTGTTTGCCGTTAACATAAATACCGTCACTTTCCCTGATTTCAACCGTTCTAAAACCGATACGCTTTGAAATTGAGTGCAGTTTATTTCCTTTTTTATCCAGCAGATCAATTTGCAATTGATATAGATTGGGTTTTTCTGCATTCCATGTTTTTATGTTAGAAGCTTTAGCTATAAGAGTCAATTTATCCTCTTGTTTATTTACAGTAGCATCCAAATCTTGCACCTTATTGCCTTTTAAATCTTGAAGCTCAACGTTTGCAGAAGCAGCTTTTTTTGAATCAGTATAAACCTCTGCGGTAATCTTTCCATCAGCTTGGGCATCAATAGCAACACGCTCTATATGTTCTTTAGGCATCACTTCTAAATATACAGGGCGATAAATGCCACCAAAAATCCAAAAGTCGGTATTACGTTCGGCAAAATTTATGGATTCGTTTGCTGACCACTTATTAACTTTTACTTCAAGAAGATTTTCAGTACCATATTTTAGAAGCTTCGAAATGGCATATTTAAATTCGTAAAAGGCACCTTGATGTATTGCACCTGCCAACTTTCCATTTATTTTCACTTCGGCATCCGTCATCACGCCTTCAAAAACAATCTTTACTTCTCTATTTTTCCAATCTTTAGGCACCTGAAATGTATGCTTGTAAAGCCCATATTCCTTATGATAGGGTTTAGAAATTTTAAAATCTCGTCCGTAGTTATAATAACCAAAGCCCTGTAATTCCCAACAGGAAGGGACACCAATTTTAGCCCACTTTCCGCTTTGCATGCCATCAGAACAGTAGAAATCCCATTCGGCAGTATTATCTTTATCTGTTCCGGACAGATATTTTATTTCGGTTTGATTCTGGGCTATTAAACCCGAACTAAAAATGAAGAATATTATTAGTGCCAATGAAAAAAGTCGTTTCATAATAATTTGTAATACTTTAATTAAAATTCAAAAGTTAAATCCAACACTATTGGTTCATCATCATTTCCAAAATAATGTTCTTGGTTTCCTTGAGGCCCCATACTTTCTGATTTTTGAAATTTTGTACCAATCCCCGGGACATTCATCACAAAAGAAATGTCTCCTTCAGGAAATTTAGGATGTGTTTTCCCTACTTTATTTTCCTTAGGCTCTTGAGGCGTCAACATTCTTAAATACGTATGTGGCGTTCTACAATACACCGTAAATCCGTTATTGTTATTTCCTTTTACTTTAGACCAATATAAGCTTGAAAAGAAACCTTTAAACTCTGGATAAACAAATTCATCTTCTCCAGCTTCACCTGTTACCGTATTGTTATAGTCGTTTTCCCAAACTTGAAAACGTGTACCTTTCAATCTATTTCTCCATACGCGATAAGGGCCATCTCCTAACCATTTCATGCCTGCCACTTCCTCTTCAGGGAATGAAAATGTGATACCCCTATAACCTTTTAAGTTTCTATAGCCTTTAAATTCTACTCTCAAATCTAACAAGCCATTTAGATGAATAGTCCACTTGATAATATCTGAAGCATATTCCTTTACGGTAGACCACCCAGGTGATTTATCTGTTTTTTCAAATACGGCTAGTATTTCAACCTTATCTTCTTTAGAAGTTACAGTAATACTCTCAATTTTTGCTTTCTGATTTAGAATTATTGGTCCATTTTTAAGCGGAATAATTTGATTGCCTTTTTTCACCTCTAAAAGCATACCGGATTCTTTAGAAATCTGGTAGGTAATACCATTTGCTTCAACCCTAATTTTTTGGTCTTTGGTTTCTGTCTTAATTGCACCCTCACCAGTATATACCACTAAGGGGACACTCAACTTACTTGGAGCAGAAACAGGATAAGACCATGTGAAAATTTCATTTCCATACACATCTATTGCAGTAAGGTGCAAGGCATCTGCCGATTTCCAATTTGATGGTTTTTCAACATTAAATTTTCCTTTTCCGCCAGGAGAAAGATTCGGTAAATCTACTTTACTTTTAGAAAGTAATTTGTGTTTTTTACTTCCCTCTGGACCATCAAACTTTATCCACTTTGCCGTCATGGAACATTGATTCAAATTGGTGTAGTGATAGCGATTTTCTAATCTAAAAATGCCGTTAAAATCATCCTTAATAAATCTATCCTCTATATAAATTGGCGACCATATTTCTTTAATGGTGAAGTAACTCGCTTCTTTTTCCATATTTGGCCCAACTATACCGTCATTTGCTTTGTTTCCTTGTAAATCGATGGCATTATTCCTGTCGGTTCTTTCAATACCCTCATCAGCAAAATCCCATAGAAAACCGCCTGCACTCAATGGTAAATTCCACATTCTTAACCAGTAATCATCCAACCCAGCTCCATGCCCGCCATCATAAACACCGTGTAAAAATTCCGTAGGGAATAAAATTTTCTCTTTAGAATAGGAATCGTTAACCAAAGAATGATAGTGACTATAATGAATTGTATTTGTCTTTTTATAGATACTCCATGGGTGAATCACCTCGCGGTTTTGAATATCCCATTTTGCATAATCGTCATCTACTTCAGGATTCCATCCTTGTTCATTACCGTTACCCCACATGAGAATGGATGGGTGATTGACATCGCGTACCACGGTCTCCTTAACAATTTTTCTAGCTACTTTGGTATCTAACATAGGGTTATGCCAGGTACAAATTTCATCAAGAACAAATAAACCCAAGGAATCACAAACATCTAAAAAATGAACATCCGGCGGATAATGAGACATACGTACTGCGTTCATGTTCATATCCTTCATCAGTTTCACATGTTCAATACTAATAGCTTTAGAAGTAGTTCTACCAGATGTAGGGTGAAATGCGTGCCTATTCACACCTTTAAACTTAATACGCTCACCATTAACGTAAATACCATCTCCTTCTAAAACCTCTATTGTCCTAAAACCAATACGTTCTTCTATTTGATGCAGTGTTTTTCTGTTTTTATCTAATAAGGAAATTTGAAGTTTATACAAATTTGGAAACTCTTGATTCCAAGTCTTTACATCATTGGCTTTCCCTTTTACGCGCCATTTACCATTTTCCTTAGTAATGTTATCATTTTTAATGTTTTGAACTATATTTCCTTGTAAGTCCAAAAGGCCTATGGAAACATCATTAGCTTTTTTGGAATCTATAAATAGGTCTACTATAATTTGACCATTAGCCTGAGCATCAATAGCTACTCTGCTAATATTCTCTTTTGGAGAAACACTCAAATAAACGGGGCGATATATACCACCAAAAACCCAGAAATCTGCGCCTCTTTCTGCATGATTGATGGATTCATTAGAAGACATTTTATTTACTTTAACCTCCAGTAAATTCTCTACACCATATTTTAGTAACTTGGTAATTCCGTATTTAAATTCATAAAATGCCCCTTGATGAATAGGACCTGCTAATTTGCCATTTATTTTCACTTCAGCATCGGTCATCACGCCTTCAAATACTATTTTAATGTCTTTGTCTTTCCAATTTTTTGGCACCTTAAATTTATACTTATACAACCCGTGTTCAGAAGCCATATCTACTACGCCCATACCTGAACCATAATTATAAGTTCCAAATCCTTTTTGTTCCCAACATGATGGGACCCCTATTTTAGTCCATTCTCCACTTTGCCTGCCGTCTGAACAGTAGAAATCCCAGTCAACCAAATTATCCTTATCCGTTCCTGATAGGTATACAACCTCCGTTTTCTCTTGGGCATCAATTAGTTGATTTGATAAAATTAAAAGAGCAAAGAGCACAAATTTTAAAATCTTCATAAATATGCTTTAATTAAAGTTGAAATAATTTTTGGCGTTGTTATAACAAATGTCTTCGACCATTTTACCCAATAGGTCCATGTCTTTATTTATGAGACCGCTTTCTACGTCATTACCGAGTAAGTTACATAAAATGCGTCTAAAATATTCATGACGCGAATAAGACAGGAAACAACGCGAATCTGTTAACATTCCAATAAACCTGCTTAACAATCCCATATTGGATAAAGTATTCATTTGGCTTTCCATTCCGGTTTTCTGATCTAAAAACCACCATCCCGATCCAAATTGCATTTTCCCTGGCACACTACCATCCTGGAAATTCCCTATCATGGTTGCAACAACATCATTATGTGAGGGATTCAAATTATAAATAATAGTTTTGGCTAACTTATCTTGGGTATCCAAACCATTTAGAAATTTTGACATTGCCGAAGCACAGGTTACATCATGAATTGAATCAAACCCTGTATCTGGTCCCAACCTGGATAACAATCTGGTATTGTTATTTCTTATTGCTCCGTAGTGAAACTGTTGTACCCAACCTTTTTCATGGTCCATAACGCCAAATTCATACATCATAGCAGATTTGAATTTCAAAATTTCTTCCGAGTTTAATTCAATTCCAGAGCGTACTTTAAAGAAAATAGTTCTAACCTCTTCAGACGTATAATCCGCAGCATAAAACTCTTCAATACCATGATCTGAAAGTCTACAACCAATTTCAGCAAAAAAATCATGACGATTTCTTAAAGCCTTTATTAAATCATCGAATGAATTCACATATATGCCTGAAACCTCAGATAGTTTTACTATATAATCATTAAAAGCTTCGACATCCTCTACTGCCATAGCTTTGTCTGGTCTCCAAGTAGGATACACTTTAATTTGGCAATCGCTTTGAGCCGCTTGCATATGATAATCCAAAGAATCTGTTGGGTCATCGGTTGTACAGACTACTTTTACATTCATCATTTCCATTAATCCCTGGGGCTTATACTCATCTGTTTTAAGCTTTTCATTGGCCAAGTCCCAAACTTCTTTGGCTGTATTTATATTTAATATACCATCAAATCCAAAGAACAATTTCAACTCCATATGCGTCCAATGATATAATGGATTTCTAATAGTAAAAGGTACCGTTTCCGCCCACTTTTCAAATTTTTCCCAATCTGATGCATCACCTGTGCAATATCTTTCATCTACACCATTGGTTCTCATTGCTCGCCATTTATAATGATCTCCATAGAGCCAGAGGGTGGTTAGATTTTCGAAATTTTTGTTTTCAACTATTTCCTTTGGACTTAAATGACAATGGTAATCTAAAATTGGCATTCTACTTGCCGAACCATGAAATAGCTCACTAGCCGTTTTTGTTTCTAAAATAAAGTCGTGATCTAAAAAAGATTTCATTTATATATTATGCTACTAAATTATTTAAATAAAAAATACTCTTTCAAATGTAATTACAATACTTTGTTTTCATAACTTTAACGCAGCTTTAACGGTAGCTATAACGGTTAAAGCTTATTCTGATTCCAGAAAACAATGCAAGCTAAACTAACTGAAAAACAAAGAGATAAGATAGCATCAAAGCTTATCGACAGTAATACTTTCAAAAATGCACCAACAAGTATTGCCCTTTTGCAGTATTTATATAATAAAACGAAAAAAGGAACGCATCTTAAAGAAAGTATCATTGATATTGAATTCTTTAAAAATCAAAATGCTGGAGATAGAAACAACCCAAGAGTACGAGTAAATGTTCATAATCTCAGAAAGAAAATTGTACAGTTTTATGAAACCGAAGGTAAAGATGATGTCTGGCGATTAAACATTTATAAAGGTCAATATCAAGTTAGTTTTCACAAAAATGAACAAGCTCATTACATCCTTAAAAAACTTAAATGGTCCTCATTGTTGCCTTATATGTTTTTTCTTGCCGCTGTTTTAATCATAGTTAAAATTAGTATCCCACAACCTAAACCCAGTTTATGGAAAACAATTCTATCTAAAGACACCTCAACAAACCTTTATATTGGTGATCATTTTGGAATTACAGGAAAAACGATTACTAGAAATAATGGCTGGACTAGAGATTTTTCAATTAACAGTGCAGATGAATTCTATAATTTTATTGATAGTAACCCAAACTTAAAAGATAGCATTAAACCATCTAATTACTCCTACTCCACAAGAATGGCTGCATTGTCAACACAAAAATTTCAATCATTTTTTCAAAATTTTGACAAAAAATTTTCAATTAGATTCTCAACGCAAACCTCCACATCAGAAATAAAAGAAGGACACGCTTTATATGCTGGACCAAGTAAAAACAACAACCAGTTTTTATATTTTTTTAATGAATCCAACCCGTATTTTGAAATATCTGACACTCAAATTAGCTTGTTTAATCACCCCATACAAAAGGATACAATCTTTAACTTAAACTCAGGAGATGTTTCTCATGAATACGCCGTGGTTTCCAAATATAAAAGTGGAGACACGGAACACTTTGTGTTTTTTTCGCAACATGATATTGGTGTAAGTGCTACAGTTGAGTACTTCACAAATATAGACAGCATCCAAAAGTTTCAGGATACGTACCTAAAAAACAATAATCACTTTACCGCTATTTTTGAAGTAAAAGGACAAGATAGAACCAATACTAGCTTAAAACTGATAGAGGCTATAGGGTTTTAGTCTATTTATTTACATCAATTAACACAGTCTCTTGACGCTTATCTTCAGTATTTAAATGGAATACAACATTATTGGTTTCTAGCTGCTCAACATGTCTTGCATAAACCCCATAAGCCGGAGTTGCACCCAAATGAATGAATTCTGGATATTGCGTTTCATTCTCAGGCACTTCTATTTTTCCATCATCGTCTGTTCCTCCACCTGGTAGTGTTACATCAATATTTTCAAAAGTAATGCGACCAATTTTATGATTAGGGGTACCTGTAAAGAAAAACCCTGTTGTTGGTTTTAACCTTAATTTATCAAGACTAGAAACTGTAGCTTTAATATTTTTAATGGTCACATTGTTAATAGAGCCTACTGGTTTTTTAGGCACACCTCTATAAGTCAAACCACGCTCCCCTAGCCTTATAAAAATGGGCATTTCTACGTTTTCCATAGTTATGTTTTCTATCAATACATTGTCAATATTAGCACCATCAACACTTAAAATTTTAATGCCACCACCTCTGGTGTCATGAATAAAACAATCTCTAATGGTTATATTTTTAAAATCACCCATTGATTCGGTTCCAAATTTAATAGCTCCCCAATGGCTTTTTAATTTACAATCATAAACCTCAACATCGGAAGAAGGTTTTGGGCTGGTGGATTTGAAACAAATGGCATCATCGCCAGAGTCAATGGTTACATTTTTAATAACTCCATTGGTACTTGAGTCAATATCTATAGCATCGTTATTTCTGTTTGCATGACTGTGAATATCTACACCATCTACTTCAAAGTTATTACATTGAAAAAAATGCAATGTCCAAGCTGCAGGTTGACGTAAATGAATATCTTTTAATTTCACATTTTTGGAACGCACCATTCTTACTAAAAATGGTCGATTGGAATAACGAATGTTGTTATTTACGTATTTATTATCTTTCGCTATTAAATTTGAGAAGTCCGGTTTTATTATTTCAATACCAAGCTTTTTTATTGTTTCTTTTACGTTTTTAGGAGTAAACATTTCTCCCTGCCCATTAATTGTTCCTTTACCAGTTATAGCAACATTTTCAACATCTATAGCCCCAATAAAACACTGTCCTCTAAACTGACCGGTGGCGTCTATAAATGGATCAACTACAGGATAATCATTTGGGTTGATGCTTCCTAATAAAACAGTATTTTCAGTTACGTTTAAAGTCACATTGCTTTTTAATAACAAAGTTCCTGAAATAAAAGTCTCTCCATCTAAAGTTACCGTGCCACCTCCTGCTTCATTACAAGCATCAATTGCACTCTGAATAGCTTCAGTATTAATTGTTTTATTATCATCTATAGCACCAAATTCCCTTACATCCCAAACCGTTTTCCTTTCACATGAGAATAATGCAATTATTATAAAACTTAGTAATAATTTGGATTTACTTTTCATCATTTATTTTTAATAATTAATGTTTTTAATCGTTTGTTTGAAAGCTTCCCCACCAATCATTTTTTGGATCAAAATCGGGAGATAAAAACTGCATTCTTTGTTTCTCTAAACTTTCCAGTTTTTTGGTTGCCATATTTTTTAAATGCCTTTCTTCTAATTCTACTTTATACAGAGGATCCTTAATCGGAAACCTAGCTCCCACTTCTTCTAAATAATCAAAAAGAATCCTTTTTAATTCTTCAACCTTAGTATTATTTTCAACAGACAAATCATGAAGTTCCTCTAAATCTGTCTTTAAATTGAAAAGTTCTTGTCTATTGTCTTCATAATAATGAATGAGCTTCCAATCACCCTTTCTTATAATTGATGACGGTTCTCCCCCTTGGTTACCATAGTGTGGGTAATGCCAAATTAGAGGTCGTTCTGCAATTTCACCTCCATTTAAAACAGGTAACAAACTTACTCCATCTGCATGCACCTCGGGTTTTAAATCTGCACCTACTAAATCTAATAGTGTTGGATAAAAATCAGTTCCGGTGGCGGGCACATCGGTTTCTTTTACCTTATTTAACCAAGGAACCTTTATAAAATAAGGTTCTCTAATACCACCTTCGTATTGATATCCTTTACCGCCTCTCAAAGGTAAGTTTGAAGTTGAAAATGCATCACCAGCTGAAACACCACCGTTATCTGAAGTAAATACAACTATGGTATTTTGGTCTAAACCTAAATCCTTTAAACCTTTTAATACAACACCCACAGCATCATCCATAGACTCAACTAGTCCAGCATATATTGGATTATCCTGTGTTTCTCTCATTGGCAGAAACTTTTTCATTTTAAAAGAGCTCTCTTCAATACCGTTCATTTCTGCTTTGTAACGATATTTAGCCCATTTTTCTTTTGTGGTTTGAATTGGTCCATGTACTGCATAAAACGATAAATACGCTAAGAATTTACCATCTATATTAGCTTCCATGAACCTAACTGTTTCTTGAGCTAACCGCATACTTAAATTTTCACCATCTTTTCCGTCCTCAAGATTTGGATTATCATAAGGAGAGAAAAAACCACCTTTAGGAGACCCAGCATCCCAACCTCCAACATTAATATCAAAACCATGATCTTGTGGCCATGACCCTTGACTGCCTAAATGCCATTTTCCTGCAAAAAACGTGGTGTACCCTGCTTCTTTTAGTGCTTCTGGCAAGGTAACATCGTCGTGAGCCAAATTGTGATTATACTTTGGAGGCAATAATTTGTTAAACCTATTTTTCTCGCGCCATTTCTCGCCTTCCCTAGCTCCTATCCAATCTGTAATACCATGTCTTGCTGGGAACTTTCCGTTCATAATGCTCGCTCTAGACGGACTACATACTTGGCAAGTGGCATATCCGCTATTAAATACGGTACCTTCTTGGGCTATCCCATCTATATTAGGCGTTTCGTAAAAGGTATTGTTTCTATAACTCAAATCATTATACCCGTAATCATCGGCAAGGATGAACAGAATGTTCTTCTTTTCTGGTTCAACATCCTTTATTACTTTTTTCTTATCTGTGTTACAAGAAAATAATACAGATAAACCTACTAGAATAATTGCGAATTTAGATTTCATTAGTTGGAGGGTTCTTTTAAATTTCTATTCAAATAGCAATATAAGAAGAATATAAAATGGTTTTCTAAACAACTATTTTATATTCTTTCTTTTTTTCCATTTTGTAGCCTTAAACACCTCTTTTTTAGCTTTTTTAGTTTCTCTCTATTTCCTTGATTTTCATTTTGTACTCTTCTGTTAAAGTTCCGTGTTATGCTTCATCAAAAGAATAGTATTTAGGTAATATTTTATCAGTGTAAATTGAACCTATGTAAAAGTAGAATCAAGATCAAAACTTCTTATACTGATATGAATTTAAAAAAGTAAGATATGGTTGTTAATTCGCTTTAATTAGTGTTTTATTCCAGTATAGCAATAATTCTTCATCCGAAGGCGCTTCAGGAAGTCCCAATTTTTTCATTTTCGTCTTAAAATATTTTTGAGAACCATTTTTACCTTTTTGAATAGTTTCTTCAGACTCAGGAATTTGATTCTTATCGTATTCCTTTAAATTATTTTGAAGTACAGATTTCAATCTATTGAAATGCTCTTGATAATCTCGGTTGCTGACCAGGTTATTAAATTCGTGAGGGTCTGTTTCCAAATCGAAGAATTCAAATTCCGGTCTGCTATCGGCCATAAATTGATTGTATGGCGCTTTAAGTTCTCCATTTTTATGCAATACCCTATACACTGTGAAAGCTGGATATTCACTACGCTTATAACTTGATAATTGCATCCAAGGTCTTTCTGGTTCTTGATTCCAGATTAATTTATAACGACCATCAGTGATACTTCTAATAGCATCAGGTGCATCTCCTGCTCTTTGGCGGAATCCGAAAACATAATCTCTTTTTTCCTGTTCGTCCCCGATAAAAACTTTACCATGCATTTTGTGTTTTGACTCTATCCCAGCTAATTCTAAACTAGTAGCAGCTACATCAACTAAACTCACCAAACGCTTATCAATTTTACCAGCATCTACATGCTCTGGCAACCTTACTATTAAAGGAATTTGAAGTCCGCCTTCATACAAGAATTGCTTATCCCTTAAATGCGGACGCCCGTGGTCACCGAAAAAGAAAATAGCCGTATTATCTGCTAAACCTTCATCTTCCAATCGTTTCATTACCCAACCAACAATATCGTCACATTTTTGAACAGACTCCAAGTATAAGGCCCAATCAGCTTTAAGCAAGGGATGGTCTGGATAACATCCTGGAAGTGTAACGGTTTCAGGATTAATTGGATTTTGTTCATGTCTTTCAAATACGCGATGTGGATATTTAATTTGAACCTGAGCGAAAAAGGGCTGACCTTTAGCACGTTCGCTCCAATCATTAGCCGGGTATTTAATATCTGGAATAAAATTATAATCTCGTTTACCTCCTTTTTTAAGATAATCCCTTCCACTACCATTGGCAATAAAATAACCAGCTTCCTTAAAGTATTCTGTTATAGGCTTAATACCATCCTGTAGTTCTGTCATATTAATAGTTCTGTGATCTAGACAATTAATGGTTGTAGGATACATACCAGCAATTTGAGACGATCTACTTGAGGAACAAATAGGAGCATTGGCATAAGCATTCGTGTATAAGGTTCCTTGTTGCGCTAACTGGTCAAGGTTTGGGGTTTTTATATCAGGATTACCATAACATGCTAATTCTCGTCCCAAATCATCAGCATTAATCCAGATAACGTTTGGAGGTGTGATTGGTTTTTCTTCTTTAACTTCCTTACAACCAAAAATTAATATGGGTAATACCCAGATTAGCTTTATGACTTTTTTCATCTGTTTATTTTTATTGGATTTTATTTGATAGTAATTGCGATACTGTTACAAACTTGTAACCATTGTCTCGGTAATATTTGATGATCTGGGGCAACACATCAACTGTTTTTTTAACCTCGTGCATTAATATAATGCATCCATCACATGTTTTCATAGCGCTGATTGCCTTATTATAAATATATTCCTTGGTGGTATCTTCTGCCCAGTCTTTGGTTCCCACCGTGGCATTTACTGGAATTAAATTGCTTTCTTTTAAAACTTTCATAACACGCTCATCGTATTGTAATTTTGGTGCTCTGAAAACCGTAGGCACATAATCGTAATCTTCTTTAAACATCATCTGAAAATCAAGAATTTCAGAGCGAAGCTCCGAATCAGATAATTTGGTAAGCACACTGTGTGTCATAGAATGGTTTCCAATTTCATGACCTTCTCTAATGGTGCGCTTTAAAAGTCTATTTTTATCAACCGTATTTCCGATGAGAAAAAAGGTAACCAGAACGGATTCCTTTTTAGCGAGATTCAATAATTGCTTATGAATTTCGGGCCTTAAACCATCATCAAAAGTAAGTGCTACTGCTTTACCATATCCGGATACGCATTTTATGGGCTTTATTGACAGCTCTGGATTAGATTGAGCTAAAGTGGTACTAAACCATACCGAAACTATAAGAATAGTTATTATACTTTTTATGTTATTGCCACTTTTACCCATTGCACTAATTATTAGCTTTTACCTTCTGGTTTTCTTCTTTAATGCGCTTCTTTTGTTTATCACTTAGGCCTAAATTAAAATAAAACTGAGGGGCCAATCGATAATTATGGTACTTCATTTCAGGGTCGTGAACATCCAAACTTAAATCACAGTCAAAACGATAGAGTTCCGAATGCGTTCTCTTAGCATTTTTACCTTTAAAATTGATGAAATGCCCAATACCCCATGTGATTCCGCGTCCGTCTTTATTATCTAAAAATGCATCAGGAATGTATGCATTCGGACCTGTTGGCATAAACTCAGTAATAGCCATAACATCAAAGTTTACCCAGTCTTTAGCATATTGGATGGTAAAATGCTCCGAACCATCGCGAATGGTCAAAGATGCCACTCCTTCTTTCCAAGGGAAGAAACAAATCTCGTGACCAGAATTTTGAACCGGATTCAACTCATGCTTCTTAAATGGCCCTAACGGATTATCAGCAATTGCCAAACCTATTCCACTCCAAACTGTTCCAGGTCTATTAAAAGCCGCTTTATAATACACATATATTTGTCCATTATGTACCAATGGTGTTGGTGCTTGTATGGCAAATTGATCCCATTCTCCTTTGGCTCCTGTAGGTATAACCACATCATTCACATGTGTCCAAGGTCCATTAATATTATCTGCATAAGCCACTCCAACTGGACAGTAATCTCCTCTAACTCCACTAGGCTCAGTAAAGGCTTGATAATAAATATAATACTTTCCTTCAAACTTTAGAATATCAGGAGTGGCTACAGCTCTCCAACCAGGTATTGGGTATTCGGGTCTTGTAACTGCTACACCCTGTTCTTCCCAGTGGAAACCGTCCTTACTGGTAGCGTACCACACCTCAGCCAAATCCCAATCGGTTGTTGGAATGGTGTCATTCCAAACAATCTTATCGCCTTCTGTTACCATGATTTTATAATCTTTTGAAAACTTACCAACCGGAGGAATAGGCGTATGACGCTTGGTGTACCAAACATAGTATTTTCCATCTTCAAAAAGTACTTTAGATGGGTCACGTCGAGTTACCGTAGCATCACCATCGTTATAGTCTAAACCAGTTAATTTAGTGTACTTAAACTGACTATACAATTCATTCTCTGCATTTACATGTGATGGATATTGATTAAAACTTCTGTTTAAAGCAGCACTTAATTTGTAATCATCAGAATACTCTGTAACCTGATATGGAAATGCTTTGGTTTTGGGCATTGGGGTTTTTAATGGAATAACGACAGAAAATGAATCTTCACTATTTTCTGGAAGCACAGCAATAATTAAAGCTTTAGGTATTCCATTTTCCATATAGAATTTTGGCATATCGGCAGTTCGTTTAGTTTTGGTTGCGGTACCATCTGTCCATTCTAATTTACCTGCCTTAATAACCAAAAAGTTTTTTGAAGGCTTCCAATTTAAGCCCATATCGTCTCCCTCAAATAACATGGTGGAGCCATCAGGATAATCACTCCACGCTCCACGAGAATCTTTCGCTACGCAGTAATAATTACCATTATAGACCCATTCTACATGATCGTCTATTGCAAATGATGCTGTTGGATGTGTAATAAAAGGTATGTTAGTATCCTCAAAAGGCCCTAAAGGAGAACGTGATGTCGCCGTTACATGAACCACTTTTCCGTTTTTAAATTTAGGATGAGCTTCTACATATTTATAGGCCATTAAAAACTTTCCGTCATTACGTCTTGTTACAGTTGGTGTAGATGTCATCCAACGCCCGTTGGTGGCATCAATTAATGGCTTATCGAAACGTTCCCATTCTCCATTTAAATCATTAGTTACGGCTATACCAATACGTTGATTATTTCTATTTACCCACCATTCATCGTCATTATATGAAGGCTTCCGATCATCTGGTGTTTTATTCCAATAACCACTACCTCGATTACCCATATGGTACAGATAATACTTCCCATCGTGTTCTATAACATGCGGATTGTGAGTACAGTCGCCATCCCAATATTTATTTCCACGAGGTGGAAGTACTAAATTTTTAAATTTATATGGTCCTGTTAAGTTTTCTGAAACTGCATGGGCAATCTCAGAATGTGTTACCCAACCTAAGTGCCCTCTTGATTTTGGCCAACGCGAATAAATAGCGTGATATTTACCATCGTTTCCTTTTAGGATATTGGTCCCCCATACATTATAGTCTTCTTCTTCAATAATGTTTGCCTTATCGAATTTCTCTGGAAGTAATTCTGCGAAATTGAAATCTTCTTGTGCTTCTGTAATGTAAAATCCAAACAATATAAACACAATACTGGCAAATAATTTAGAATTCAGTTTATTCATTCTCGAGTTTTTTATTTTCTTTAGAAATACGCTCACGCTGCTTAATATTTAGACCTTGTCTGAAATAAACTTCTGGTCTGTGCCAAACACCTGTACTTTTCATTGAAGGATCATGAATATCTAAACTTAAATCACAGTCTACTCGTGCAATAATTGAGTGTTTCTTATCTCTTGAGTTGGCTGCATTTATAAAATGACAAACGCCCCAAGTAACACCCCTTCCATAGTCTGATCCTGTGAAGGCATCTGGGGTGTAAAAGCCACAAGCTGTCGGTGTTAACTCCACGGTAGAGGCTATTTTAAAATTAACCCCATCCTCGGCATATTGTATCGTTTGTGCCTCGTTACCATCTTTAATAGCTAAAGCCGCAATACCTTCTTTAAATGGAAAATAAGTGGTTTCGTGCCCAGAGTTTAAAACTGGGTTTAAAGGATGCTTTTCAAAAGGTCCCATTGGGTTATCTGCTATTGCCAAACCATGGGCTACAGCATATTTATCTCTTTTATCTGGCCATTTATTATAAGCCGCTTTATAATACAAATAGATTTTGCCTTTATACTTTATCAAATGTGGGTCTTGAGTTTGGTCTTGGTCCCATTCACCTTTTTTACCAAAAGGGACTACAGGTTTTCCAACATGAGTCCATGGTCCATCTGGCGAATCTGCGTAAGCCATAGAAATAGGACACCAGTCGCCTCGTGTGCCACTTGGTTCATTAAATGCTTGAAAATATAAAAAGTACTTCCCTTCCCATATAAGAATATCGGGGGTTGCGATAGAGCGCCAACCCAAAGCCGGTTTCTCAGGACGTTTTACGGCAACACCTTGTTCATTCCACTTAAAACCATCTTCAGAGGTAGCATACCACAAATCACATAAATCCCAATCTGTAGATGGGATTTCATCTGTAGCTTCATGGGCACGATTCCAGCCAACAGGTGGCACTTTAGTATGGCGTTTGGTATACCACATGTAATATTTCCCATCGATTAGTACAGGACGCGAAGGGTCTCGTCGTGAAATAGTGCCATCACCTCCGTTATAATCAAAACCCTCTAAACGAGTGTATTTAAATTGTGAAAACAATTCGTTATCCTGTACTCTCGGAGCTGGATAATCAAACATCCTTTCGGCGGCTGCACTTAAAGGGAAATTTGGCTTTTCTTCAGGCATTTTATGCGGAAACACCTTATTTACTTCTGTTTTTTTTAATTCTTTTGAGCTTTCGAGTTTATTGCAAGCTAATGAAAGTCCTGACAATATACCGATGAAAAAAATATTCTTAAACCTCATAACTTTTGATTTTTCAACATGTAAACTCGCTTGATTTTGAAATTATCTTCCTGCACTATGCTTATTTTATTATAACTCCCTAGTTTTTTTTATTAATTCTTTCCAATTGATTTTTGGAAAGTTTCCTTGAAAAGAACACATCTGTATCTAAATACAAACGCGTGTTTTTCATTTCAGGATCATCTAAGTCTAAACTTAAATCACAATCAAAACGCGATAAAAAACTATACTTTCGTTTATTACCACCTTGCGACCCTGTAAAATGCGAAATACCCCAAGTAATTCCTCTTCCATTTCCATTACTATTAAAAGCATCTGGTATATAAGCACCTGCAGCAAATGGTAACAACGCAGTAACAGAAGCAATATCAAAACTTACGCCATCAGGAGCATATTGAATGGTACTATTTTCATTACCATCTCTTGTAATTATTGCCGCAATTCCTTCTTTAAAAGGGAATAAGGCTGTTTCATGCCCTGAGTTGAATAATGGATTTAAAGGATGCTTTTTAAATGGCCCGAGAGGACTATCTGCAATTGCTAATCCAGCAGCCACCAAATATTCAGGACGAACACCATAAGCAGCTTTATAGTATATGTAGATTTTACCTTTATAGACCAATGGATATGGATCATGGATTGAATATTGATCCCAAGTACCTGGTTCTCCATTAGGAATAATTTCTTGGTCAACAATAGTCCAAGGACCATCAGGTGAGTCTGCATAAGCAGCAGCTACCGGACAGTGGTCTCCTTTAGTTCCGCTTGCCTCATTGAAGGCTTGGAAGTATAAGTAGTACTTACCTTCCCATTTTAGGATATCTGTAGTGGTAACAGAACGCCATCCTAAAGCAGGTTTTTTAGGTCTTTTAATTGCAGGCCCTTGTTCTTCCCAAGTGAAACCATCATTCGAAGTTGCATACCAAATATCACATAAATCCCAGTCTGTTGAAGGAATCACATCTGTTGCTAAATGTGCACGTGTAAAACCTACTGGAGACTGTACTGTATTCCTATACGTGTACCACATATAATATTTTCCATTTTCTTTAATGATTTTTGAAGGGTCTCGTCTAGAAATGGTACCATCACCATCATTGTAATCAAATCCTTTTAGTTCAGTGTATCTGAATTGAGAAAACAGCTCATTATCCTGAGGCCTAGGAGCCATATACCTGTCATAAAGCCTTTCATTGGCAGTACTTAATGGTCTATCTGGTTTTGTTTGCGGGATATCCCAAGGGTATCCTCCTATGTATTCGGTTGATGTAGTTTCTTTTTGAATATCCTTATCTTCTTGATTACTAGTTTTGTTTGCACAAGAAAAAATGCCGAAACATAGAAGTGATATTAAAATTATCTTTGTTGTCTTCATTGTACCTTATTTTTATTAAGTTTTATATTCTATTTATTTTGATTGATAATATTTTACGCAATCTACCTTCATACTTTTTCCATCTAAGTCATCTTTCAACGTCCCATGCCATTTTATAAGCGCTAAACTTAACCATATAGGTGCCTCGCTATGGCAAAATTCATTTTTTACCCGTCGTATTTCTTTTCCATCAAAATAGAACACGAGTTCATCTTCGGTCCAATCTAATCCGTAGGTGTGGAATTCTTCAGAAAAATCATATTCGGATTGTGCATTCAATGCCGTAATATCACTCCAAACTCCATCTTTGAAATATTGCACTTTGTATTCATTAATTAAACTGCGCCAGTTTTTATTACCGTCTCTCCAACCATTTACAAATTGAATACACCCTACTTTTAAGAGCGCATCCCATGAAAATTCAACCCATTTTTGGCCTTCGTTTTGCGTGCTCCAAGAGGTGTAGGGGTTACCGTCAACTAAATTTGCTTCCGTAGGTTTATTATTGAAAGAACCACTTGATGTAATGTTAACGTTTTTAGCCCTAGAATAATTAATGATTCCTAGAATATCTTCATCTGCTGTTTCAGACAATACTTCAGGATACTCTCCCGATTCGTTAACTCCATAGACTCTAAATTCTCCTATATTGAATCTTGAGCTAGAATTTGAGACAAAACGTATTTTTTTAGTTTCTATAGGTAGTTCTAATTGAATGGAATAATCTGGCTTTGCTCCAAAGTAGAATTGTTTATTATAGCTTGGGTGCTTTTTTTTGCCATTTGGCATCTCTTCAATATCTGACCAGTTATGGATATTGGTACTAATCTCATTGGGATAATGCCCCTCATTAATATCTATTTCAAATATTTTGCCTTCATTAGGTTCCTTTCTTGGTCTAGTCATTAACCAAAAAGAATTGTTTGTGGCCTCTCCTCCAGCATATTTGTATCGACATTCAAAATAACCATACTTAAATTTACGTTTGGTCCAAACACTTCCCGCTGTCCAATCCTGACCTCCACGTTGCTCTTTTTTAATATCGAGGTGCAATTCTCCGTTTCTTACAACCGCATTTTCCCGCCATCTACTACAATAAAGGTTCAAACTTGAATGATTTGCAGACTCCCATTGATTATCTAATTGTTTATTTTCATAATTGAAATCATCTTCCCAAAACAACCTATAGTTTTCTTTAATTCCATGGGGTAATTGGGCAGACACAACACCAAAAATCAAGAGAAATAGAAAACTTAAAATATTTAATCTTCCCATTCTTTATAAATCTCTTTAAGCTGTATATATGCTTCTTTTTTATTTCGGCGTTCATCAATAATACCCCATTCTCTAAAACCAGATTCTGGTGTTCCTTTGTAATTACTACGGTAATCGTTATAACTCCAAATAGATACGCCTGTTATATAAGGTAAGTCTTTTAATTCTTGGAGATAACCAACTAACTCATCACTTAAGACAGCTTTTGGTGCAGGCCCTATCTGCCCTATACCAATTTCAGAAACGAAAATGGGTTTATTAGGAAACTTTTCATTGGTTTTCTTTGCTAGTTCTGGGGCTTTACCATAACTATTCATTGAAATAAAATCAACTTTTTCGTAAGGCTCAGTTCCTATTTCTCCTTTTCTGTAGGAGGTTATGGTTACATAGGTCTTTAGTCTGGTTGTATCCAACTCATCTACATAATCTAACATAGAATTAACATACCCATATTGTTCTTTTGTTAAAGCTTTGGTTTTCCAATCGTTGCCTTGATTTCTTAACTCATTCCCAACACTCCACGCCACAACCGATGGATGATTATAATCACGCTCTATCATTTCTTTTAACCACAATTTTGTCTGTGGATTATTTGGAAATGATTGGGGGTCATCATCTCCCCAAACTGGTATTTCTTCAACTACTAAGAACCCTATACTATCACAAAGTTTTAAAAGATTTTTGGGTAAGGGTGCATGCATTAGTCTTGAGAAATTACAACCCAAATTATATTTAATATCGAACATGTCTTTCCTCACTAAATGGTCTGGTTCCGTATTTCCATAATCCGGATGGTCATGAACTCTATTAACACCGTTCATTCTTACGGCCTCATTGTTTAAGAAGAATTGTTCTCCTCTAGCTTCAAATTTTCTGATGCCAAACTTATCGGATGCCGAATCGATCTCAGAATCATTAATTGAAATTGAACTATTCAATTCATAAAGGTTTGGCGTATTGAAATGCCATAGTTTAACCTCGGATAAATTCTTTTTAAATTTTAAATAGGAAACAGACGTTGAATTTGCTTCAACCTGAATACTTAATGAATCTGTGTGAACACCTTCAATATTGGTGTTAATTTTAACTAAAGCTTTCGATTCGTCATTATTTTCAAGCTTGTATTTTACAGTAAAATTAACCTCGTTCTTTTCAAAATCCGGTTCTGAGGTTATATGCTGATACACAAACCTAATATCATTATTAGCGATAAGTGAGACATTTCTACTGATACCTCCCCATGCCCACCAAGCACCTCTTTTATAGCTGTTATCGGCCATTACCACAACCGAATTCGGTTTTTTGAAATCAACCTTATCTGTAATATTAAATTCAAATGGCGTATAACCTCCAACGTGTTCTCCTAAAAATTCTCCGTTCAACCAAACCTTAGCAGATTCATAAACGGCATCAAATTTTAATCTTACCTGTTTATCTTTCCAATTTCTAGGGATTTCAAACTGTTTTTGATAGTAACCCTTTCCAACATATTCTGAATAACGCTTTCTAGTATCCCAATTTCCTGGTACTTGAAGCGTATCCCATTTGTTGAAATCTTCTTTTAAAACTGCTTTATCATCAATTTCATTTGATGCTAAAAATTGCCAAGACCCATTCAAAAACATCTCCTTAGAATATTGATTAATTGATGTATCTGTACATGCTGAAAGCACTAAAAATGCAAATACTATATATTGAGTTAATTTCATATTTTTACTCGTTAAGCTTAGTGATTTTTAAAGGTATTTGTATGTTAAATGATTGTCTTACATTGTTAACATCAATTGAATCTGCTGCACATAAAAGAGCTACAGGTTCTCCGTTTTCAATAAATACTTGCGGGCGTTCTAAGTGATCAAATTTTGTGGTAGTTCCATCTTCCCATGTAACCGTTCTATCTGATAATTCATAATATTTGGCTTCATTCCAATTAATACCATCGTCAGAATCATAGTGCACAAGAGAAAACATACGTTTTTTCCCTTCAAACTTAATACGTTTTACTATAGCCCGATATTTTCCATCCTGATACCAGATATAAGGGTCTTCTGCTGGAAAACGTTCTCCTTCAACAGTAAAAACGGGGTCTGGATATTTTTTAAAGGGACCTGTAGGTGTATCTGCAATTGCAACCATATGAACTACTGGCCCTCCCTGAGGCAAAGGATATTTGAGACCAACCGCTTTGTAAACCATTAAAATTTTTCCATCGGCCATTTGGCAAACTGAAGGATTGGATGTCATAAGAGCATCATGTCCCAATGAATCGTTTTCAGTAATATCTAAGACCGGTTTATCAAAACGCTTCCAAGGTCCGTCTGGACTATCGGCTACTGCTACACCTATTCTCTGCTTATTCCTATGACCCCAATGTATTTTGGCTTTTCCGGGTACGCTTACAATCTTCTTGTCTCCTGTATTCCCCATATAATAGAGATAATATTTGCCATTTACCTTATGAATGGTTGGGTTGTGAGTGGTTGAACCATCCCAAAATTCGGATCCACGGTCTGGTAAGGCATCATCTTTATGAGTAAAAGGTCCAAATGGAGACTCAGATACTGCATGAGAAATAATTGAATAGTTTACCCATTCCCATCCAATGTTTTTTGGCCATTTAGCGTAATACATATGGTACAAGTTATCTTCACCCTTTACCAAAGAACCACCCCAAATACTCATGGTGTCATTCTTAAAAACCGATTTTGGAGATACTTTTCCCAATTCAATTTTGTAGTGTTCAATTTTTGCTTCTGACTTTTTAACCAGCTCTTTTGTGTCTTTTTTACCTGAACAAGCCATTAATAATGATATTAAGACCATTAGAATTGAAATATTATACTTCATTTTTATTATTTAGTTTTAGTTGCTTTTACTATTTGAGACCAATTACTTTCTTGACCTTTGTATTCTCTATTCATTTTGAAAAACACTTCATGATTGCCATTCAAATCTATAGACACCATGCCTCTTACATTTGAAACAAACTCTTTATCTAAGTTGTTTTTAGAAGTACCGTATTTCACAGTATAGTTACCATCTTTAAAATCACTAGAATAACCAATAACCAGTTTGTTATCTGTTATAAAAGCGTCCCAAATTATTGGTGGTAATATTTTTTTATTAGTTGTTAATTCTACTTCTTCCGAAGGATTACTCACTCCTCTATCATTAATTGCATAAAGCTTAAAACTATAAGCTTTACCTTCACCTAAACTGTCAATATCAATATAATTAGTTATGGTTTTGTTTGACTGAACCTCTTTTCCATCTTCATTTTTGTAGGACACGAAATATTCAGATGCATTAGGAACTTTATCAAATAACACCCTAACTGCATTTTTTCCTGCAATTAGTTCTTTGATTTGTGGTGTGATGGCGTTTTGGAAAGAGACCGTTTTATCAAACCTTGAATATCCAGTTGGCGTCATTAAACGAACTGTTAAATCCAAAATATTTTCTGGTAAATCGTCCCAGATAACTTCACCTTTCCAATAATTATCTTCAGGTCTTAAAATTGGTAAATCAATAGCTTCATTTAAGACTATGTCCCCATTGGTATCCGTAAACTGATATTTCAATTGATACCCCGTCATACTGTGGCTTGGGTAGTCTCTTCTGCTTTTAATGGGAATTAGTATTTCAGCCGATTTCTTTTTAAAATCAACATTTAATATTTCAAGATTCTCTATGGGCGCATGCTCTTTCTTAATACGATCAAATAAGCGTCTTTTTTGCCTCCAAGTGGTAATGATACCCCAAACTCTATTTTCCTCAGCAGTTGTAGCCGCATATCCACTTCTGTAATCATTAAAAGTCCACATAGACGTTCCTATTACAAACTCATTTTTATTTTTAAAATGACCCATCCATTCCGAAAATATTTCTTTATCACCATCTATCTCAGTTGAAGGAAATGGGTCAAAACCGTACTCTGAAATAAACACTGGTTTATTAGGCCATTTGGTTCTTAGTGTCGTTAAAATTTCTTGTGGTTCCCCTTGCCAACGATACATATTGTGCATAATCAAATCTGAAAACGTATTGGGGTCGGTTTCTGGTGTATATTCTTCCTTTTGGCCAGAATTGCTTACGCAAGTCACCAATCTGTAAGGGTCTAATTCTTGTTTCACATAATCAATAGCGGCTTTACCATATTCAAAGTGATTATTTAACTCATTGCCAACACTCCAACCAATAATACTGGGGTGGTTGATATCTCTTTCAATCATACCTTTAAGCCAATATTTAGATAAAAAATAGTTCTTTTCAGAAACTTTAAAATTATGTTTTTCTGTAACCTTAATATACGGTTCATCAAGCATAAGAATTTCTTCGTCCTTTGGATTTATTTCAACACCAGCTTCCTTTTCAAACTTTGCCAGCGGATAATAATTGGCTCTAAACTCATCATTATCTAAATCTCTTACATTTACTTCTTCAAAAAGGAGAATTCCCTTTTTATCACATAAATCAATGAGGTTTTCATTTTGAGTCCCGTGCATAATTCTCATGAAATTAGCCCCGGCTTCTTTCATTAAATCAACGTCTTTCTCCAAAATTTGAATTGGTTCTGATGACCCCCAAAATCTACTCTCACTAACTCTATTAAATCCAGCTAAACGCACAGGTTCTCCATTTAATAACATTTGAGAATCTGTCAATTCAATTTTTCGAATACCGAAGTTATCTGTCATTTCTCCTAATAAAGCTTCTCCTTCCGAAATGGTAGTTGTTATTTTATATAGGTTCGGGTCGTCAAAATGCCAGAGCTTAACATTTTTGGCTGATAAATTGGTTTCCAAATGAATATCTTCTGAAGCGTTTGGTTCAACTTCAATTGTCCCTTCTAAGCTTCCTATTTCGTTTTCATCTAAAACTTTAGAATTAACCGTTATGGTTCTCGTTTCTGATGAATTGTTTTCAATCCTAACCTTTAGTTTTAACTGTGCATTCCCCGTTTTTAAATCTGGTTCAGTATGAACATATTGATAATCTATTCTAACGTCTTTGGTTTTTGATAGCGCAACATCTCTAATGATACCACCCCAATTCCAAGTAGCACCAACAATAGCAGTATTATCAGCTTGAACAGCGATGACATTCTTCCCGTAAAAGTTTAAAGCATCTGTGACATCAAATTCAAATGGTGTAAAACCACCTCTATTTTTGCCAATGAATTTACCGTTAAGATATATTTTGGACAGATGATATACCCCTCCAAATTTTAAATAATATCTATTACTTGACGCATTTGTCCAACCTTGCGGAATATCAATCGTATTTCTATACCAGCCCTTCCCGGTGTAGTTTGAAAAATCATTATTCATGGCCCAATGCCCTGGTACCTTTAAGTCATACCAATTTGAATCATCAAAATCAGTCTTAAACACCTGTTTGGGTTCATCTTTAGCCCCCAAGTATTTCTCTTTTGAAATCTCTCTGAACATAACAGCATCTGCAGCAACAGAACCACTTACAATGGCTGTTAACTCCACATAATTTTTGTCATTACTATTAAAATCAAAAACACCTAAGCTTATCCACTCATTACAATAGGTTCTTTGGCTTACGTATTTTGTTGTAATTCCTTCAGTGTGTTTTACATTGTATTGCGCCGTAAGGTGAGAGGCAAACGGAAATATTGTAAACACCTCATAATAACCAGATTTTTTAAAATTAGGATGGAATCTAACATAAGAACTATCAGCTTTATTGCCTCCCTTAAGGTCTGTAATGGAAAAATTATGTTGTAAATAATCATCTCCGTAGAAGCTTGTGAACCTAGCTGCACTTTTAACCGTTCTCCACTTACCCCTCTTTTCTACATTAGGGTGGTTATTGTCAATAACAAGGTCTTTTTCTGTTTCTTGTATATTTAAATAATTTGAACCTTCTCCATAGATTGTATGGAATTTCCAAGTACCATTTAACGATAACTCACCATTAGCCGAAAAATCCTCTTTAGAGTTACACCCAATGAGTAATATGGAGATTAGAACTAAATATATATGCTTCATAATAAATCTTATTTAAGAGGAACTCTAAGATTGCAAGCATGCCCTCTATGAATTCCGTTAACTGTAATACCCAAAGCGCCAAACAAATAGGTTGGTATTCCGTCTTCTATTAATAATTGCGGGCGCTCCAATTTATAATCTGTTTTTGTACCATCTGCGAAAAGGATTCTACTCGGTAATACCAATGGGTGTTTGGCTTGATTCCAATCATAACCATTCTCAGAAGTCATTAAAGCAAAGGCTCCTTTGTCTCCTGTAAAACGCCCTTGAATATCACATACAACAGTATAATATGTTCCATTCTGACTCCAAACGTATGGGTCCTCTGCAATCATATGTTCTTTTTCGGCACCTTTCAATTCAAAAATCGTCTCACTGTGTTTTTTAAATGGCCCTAAAGGGTTTTTAGCAAACGCTATCATGTAACGCACGCGGTCTCCTTTTGACACTTGATAACTCTCATTACTATTTAAATCAATTGGTTTCCAGCCTTTTTGCTTTCCAACAACTTTATAAACAGCAAATATTTCATCATTGGGCCCAATGTTTATAGCAGGGTTTGATGTCATTAATGCATCTGGAGCTTTCGGATTTTTATCAACATCAATTATTGGATAATCAAGTCGCTGCCATGGCCCTTCAGGGTTTTTAGACCAAGCCACTCCAATACGTTGATTATTTCGGTAAATCCACCAATCCTTGTTCTTCATAGTGGTTGGTTGTTCAGCTTTCACATGTGATGTGGTTCCCATGTAGTACAAATAATAATTACCATCCTTTTTAATTACAGTTGGATTATGAGTGGTTGTGCCATCCCAAAATTCTTTCCCTCTAGCCGAAAGAGCTACATTTAAATCTCTATAAGGCCCCTCTGCTTTATCTGCCACGGCATAAGCAATCTCAGAGTCTGTTACCCAACCCATATGCCCTAGGTCATATTTCCACCTTGAATAATACATATGATATTTCTCATCATATCCTTTTACTACTGAAGCTCCCCAAATATGGTAATCTTGACTAATCTTTTTATGTCCCTCAGGAACAGGTTGCACCATAGCACCCAAATTCAAGTCTTTATCTTCTTGACATGAAACTGAAACCACGTATAAAAAAATGGTTACTACTAAAAGGTATAATTTATGGTTTATTGGCATAAAATTTCAAATATTGCGGCAGGCACATCCTTTGAAGGATGTACAAACTCAATTGTAAATCCTTTTAAATTTAAAGATTCATTCGGTTTAAAAGTATTTATAGTTTGATAATTACCCTTCTCTACATGAAGCACATTACCATCTAAATCCTTAATGGTATAATTACGAACACAAAAAGGTACAACTTCTTCTGGATGCCCCATAAGTGTTGATTCCATTGGATGGTCATAATCTGGATCTAAAAACAATTTGATTTCTGAAATGGTTTTAGTTTCATCCCATTCAACTTTAAGTGTTGGGTTTTCATCATTTAAATCGGCTACCCAAGCATTTACTTCTCCCCAAGGTCTTACATAACCATTTCCTATATTATCACTTTTGAAAGATTGAATTGCTGGATAAATTTTCATTGCAATATTTTGACCTTCTGGTCTACGGTGTGGTGTCCAAAATTCGAATTCGTCAACACCTATGTTTGCAGGTGGCACTTGTTTTCCATTATTTGAAACGGCTTTATTTACACCGTTAAATACAGATAACACTCCTGAATAGCGCTTATTACTAGTTTTCAAACTAACCTTATCATTTGATAAAAATGTAACAAAGGCGTATTGATCATTTGGTGTTCCGTTTGAAAACTCAACCGTTATATATTGTTCACCTTGTTCTAATTTGAAGGTTTTCGATTCTAAAATCACCTCTGGCGCGTAATTTTTAGATTTTTCTGATGTTCGTAATTGCACTTTTAATTCAGTAGCCCCATCTGCCTTAACCAACATTTTAAAATTATAACTCTGGTTGGCCTTAAATGGTAACAATTGTGCTGCGGAAATATTTAGCGAGAACCAATTGCCATCAAACGGGATTTCTGAAATTTCTAAAGTGGAAGAAGCTTGAACATTAGCCTCACTTATAAGATTCGTTGAAGTTTTTATTGGAATATTTGGGATACTTTGACCCACAATATTTAACTCATTCTGAAGATTTTTAATCTCCCCATTTTCAAGAATATCAGCTGGTTTCATGCTCTTTTCAGTACACAAAGCCGCGGCCATTCCAACCGCTTGTGCGCACAACCCAGTGGTTGCCATTACACGCGTAGAACCAAATGCCACATGGGTAGCACTGATAATTCTTCCGGCCAAAAACAGATTGTCAATATCTTTACTAACGAACGAACGATAAGGTATGTGATAGACGCCTTTTGAGTGCCACTGCGTGCAGGCCGAAAGTTTACTATAAATACCATCTGCTGGATGTAAATCTATAGCCCAACCTCCGTGAGCAATAGCATCGTCAAACTCTTGCTGCTCAATCACATCTTGTTGTTTCATCATATACAAACCTTCAAAACGACGACTTTCACGTTTCCCTGGAATGGTACCAACCCACTCTAGAGTCATGTTATCAACATCCTCAAATTCTCCAGAGTTTTTAATATAATCCCATACGCCGTAAATCACCTTCCAAAGTTCATATTTAATGTGCTCCGTATCATGAATGGTATCATGACGTCCCCCGTATTCAAACCACCAAAACCGACACCCTTTGTCATCTTTTCCAATAGCTTTGTATCGAGGAATTTGTTTAATGTCTTTTAATGCAAACTCTGGTGCTTTAAATTTCACAGGTTTATCGGTGTTTTTACTGTAGAAATACATAGAATGCCCCAACAATTCACCATAAGATTTATCAGGTGCAAACAATTCTCCAAATTCTTCCTTTGGTTCAGCTCCCATTCTAAACGATGCTCCTGCTTTAAAAGCCACAATACCATCACCTGATGCATCGCAGAATAATGGCGCTTTTACTACATATTCGGTTGAATTCTGTGAATTAAATGCTTTTATAGATTCAATTTTCGTGTCACTGGATTTATTTACATCATAAACACAGGTATTTAAAAGCAGGGTGATATTTTCTTCATTTAAAACTTTATCTAGTAAAACGGTATCAAAAACAACAGCATTACCCTCTGGATTTCTATATAAATTCTCTACCAGAATTTCATCCATCACACCTCCTTCACGAGACCAGCGGTTATTATTCCCCATATGTGAAGTAGCTCCTAATATCCAAAGTCTTACCTCTGAGGAAGCATTACCCCCTAAAACTGGTCGGTCTTGAATCAGTACTACTTTTATCCCTTTTCTCGCAGCGGTAATGGCGGCACAAACACCTGCAGTACCACCTCCGGTAATACTTAAATCACAAACTAATTCTATTGTTTTACAGTCTCTTTTTTCTTTATTGAATGTTTTTACAATCATTAAAACACAATTTTTATTTTAAACTATTTAGATTTTCTAATTATGAATATTCCTAAAAGAAGAATGGCTAATCCCATGCCTCCTACTAACCATTTTGCAGACTCTGCCATAAATGATAAAATTATAATCAGCACCCCTGTTGAAGCTACACCAACACCAATAACTCTTGTTCCTTTTTTGTTACTTCTATCGTCTTCTTCTTCATCACTCACATCTTCTTTCAACTCAAATGATTTTTGATAATCATCGTATTGAGAAGTTTTACTTTTAGATTGAATCAAATAAATTTCAAGAATGGTTAGCAGTAGAATTGGAATTCCCATTCCCACTACCATTTCCATCGCTCTTCCTAGAGTAATTCCAATTAAATCAGGTGCAAAAAATTTGAAAAACGCATTAATTACCAATGAAATAATGGTAACAGATAGAACAGATTTCCCAGTTTGATGCTTTGAGAATAGCGCCCAAAGTGGTGGTAAAAACATTGCGCCTCCCGTTAAAGCAGCCAAACTCATAACAACTTCAACAATCCCGCCAAAATAAGGCACCAACAAGGCAATAATTATAGTTAAAACCCCAAGAGAAACAGTAGCTATTCTTCCAACTCTAACCAAACCTTGATTGGTAGTTTTTGGGAACATATTTTTATAAATATCATTTGCTAAAACACCAGCAGATATATTTAATGTAGTATTTACAGAACTTGAAGTAGCGAAAACCATACCTCCTAACATAAGTCCCAGCATACCAACCGGCAATACCTCTTTACACATTAAAAGATAAGCGCCTTCATCGGCCAAATTACCCAAGTCCGGGTTTAGCACTTTATAAATCATTGGTGGTACCATCCAAATTAACGGACTAATGGTATAAAGTGCTCCAAATAACCATCCCACTTTTTTTGCATCCTTTGGTGTAGCCACACTAGTATAACGCTGCACATAAGCCCAGTTTCCGGCTATAAAAAACAAATTGTAAAGCCCAAAAGCCACCATAAATAGACCGGTATATTCCGAATTTGTAAAATCGAAGAAATGCTCGGGTGCTTTTGCTATAAAATTGTCAATACCTCCAATTTTATCGAATGATAATGGAAGGACAATTAAAACTGCTGCAGTTAAAACTATGAATTGCAATACATCAGTAACAATTACCGCCCATAAACCGCCAACAGCTGTATAAATCAATATTAGAATCCCAAGCACGATGATACTGGTTGATATTGGAATACCTGTAGAAACCTCAACGATTTTAGCAACCGGATACAAAAAGGCTCCTGTTGTAAAAATGGAGATGAATAAAAATAAATATGTATATATTTTTTGAGTTGAAACTCCTAATCTATCTGCTATAAATTCAGCAGCTGTTAAAGCTTTGGTCTTTTGCCATTTTGGTGCAATAAAAAACCCAATGATAACCCCAGCTATACACATGGTCCATTGAATGCTAACGGCTACCCAACCACTAGAGTAAGCAATAGACCCCCAGACTACAAAAGTACCTGCTGAAAAGAAGCTCATAAATAAGGACAAACCACTCATCCACCATGGTAACGCACCTCCTGCAGCGAAAAAAGATTTCATGTTTTTGCCTGATTTTGAGAAACTCATTCCACAAATAAAAACCAAGGCTGTAAACACTAAAATAACGATGATATCGATATTATTCATTGTAGAAATATTTAAAATTATTTAAAGATACATCTTGGTTTTCAAAGGATATTGAAAGACATTAATTTTTATTCCGAAAACGTTTCCGAAAACACTTAAAATTACCGGAAACGTTTCCGTAATTTTAAAATACAAGTCGAAATTCGCTTTTATTTCACTTCTAAGAGTTGAAGAGAATCATTATTCTTTAATACCAAAACCCCCAATCTGTCTGCTCCTATTTTTAATTTCTTTGCATTAATAACTTCACCATTAACAAATAGACCTTTATGTGGTTTTCTCCTAAAATTTCCATTATCTGACTCCAAATAGATTCCATACCCAGCATCTTGCCGTGGAGTTTCTACTTCAAAACCGTACATGTTTCCAAATAGTAGTGCATCCAATAAGCCATTACTATCAAAATCATGTGTGATCATACTTTTAACAGCTGTAGTTTGTGCCAAATTATTTAGAGGCTTTATAGAATAGCTACCACTGCCATTATTTATAAGTAAGCTAGTAGCAAATGTTGTAGCTTTATATTTTAGAGCTTTTTCAATATTTTCATCACCATAAACATCTTCTAATTCAGCCATGGCGAAGTCGTGATAATTTGGAAACTTTTCCTTAATGAAAGGCATTTGTTGAGAACTACATTCTCTACCTCTAAGTGGATAATTTTTTCCGTTTTGCTTATAGCCCAGAACAATATCTAAAGAACCTGTATTATCAAAATCATTGGCATAAATTTGGAAAGGTTTCTCTTTTGTTGCCTGATATTTTGAGTTCAAACCCAAATTACCAACCATCAAATCCATATCACCATCATTATCAAAATCTGCACTAGTTAAACTAAACCACCAGCCTACACTTTCCTGTAAATCAGTGCTGTTCAAACTTTCTGTTAAAACTCCCCTATCATTTTTAAAAATCACTATTGGCATCCATTCTCCAACTACAACCAATTCTTTTTTTGTATCTGAATCTACGTCAACCCATATGGCATTAGTCACCATTCCAATATTTTCAAGTATTTCATTTTCTAGCTTGGTGAACTTCACCTCCTTTTCTGAGGTATCATTTCTTAACAAGTAACTAGTTCCTGGAAATGGATAATTCCCTGGGTTTTGCCTTCCCCCTATAAATAGATCTTCGTCTCCATCATTATCAAAATCATAAGGCTTAACAACAGAACCACTATAATTTAAGTTGTTTTCAAACGGAGACTTACTTTTTTGAAAAGTACCTTTATTATTTATGTATAATCTATCTGAATAAAACTCTGAATTAGGTTCATGTTCATTTCCTCCACTAACCACAAATAAATCCAAATCTCCATCGTTATCGGCATCAAAAAAGGAAGCATCAACGTCCTCGTATTTTTTGTCGGTATTAAAAAGTTTGGAGTTAGTTTTTGTAAATTTCCCTGCATTTCTTTGTATAAATAAAGCACCTGCAAAACCCTTTGCACCACCTACATAAAAATCATCAAGACCATCATTGTTTAAGTCTCCAACACATAATGCTATGGCTTCTTCAGACATTTTATGTGGTAACAATGATTCTCTTTCAAAATCATTAAACGCATTTTGTAAAACAATATGATTAATTCCGCTTTGCTTAGTAATATCTTCAAACAGATTTGTATCCGCTTTATTAGTTTCTATCAGTTTAGAAGCCTGTTCATAATCAAGTACTACAGTTTGATTAGCTTTAACTTTATTAAGTTTTTGTCTATGACCATCTGGCCAAAAAACCTCTAACATATCAATCTCTTTAGAATCTCCTAAGCCAAAATGCAAAATTGAACTAACAGAAGACTGAAAACCTCTTGTGAAATACTGTTCCTGAGTCTGTAGACCATTTTTAGTTTTTAAACTAACTCTAGTTCCTATGCTCTTTACATTATTTTTTGGTCCTTTAAGTTGTATTTTTAAAAAATTGCCTAAGCCAAGTTCAGTACTATTGTTTTTATAAATAGTAGCAACCTCATCCATATTATTTGTGATAATTTCAACATCTCCATCATTATCTAAATCAGCATAGGTTGCACCGTTAGATGCTGTTAATTTTTCTAAACTCCAAACCCCATTCCTTTTATTGAAAGACAGGTTTCCTGAATTTTCAAAAAAATAATTTTCCTTTTTTCTTGAAGGCATCCTACGTAGAATTTCCTCATCCCTCTGCCTTTCTAATAATGGAATTACATTTTGTGGTGCTTTTTTTATTTTTTCACTATAAGAAGCCTCAGCTTTTTTTCGGTAATGAATAAAATCAACATTCCTAAAATCTCTTTTAATACCGTTAGAAACAAAAAGATCTTTGTCTCCATCATTGTCCATATCAAAAAACAAGGGTCCCCAACTCCAATCAGTACTTGAAACTCCCGAAAGAAAAGCAACATCTGAAAAAACAGCTGTTTCTGTATCTGGTTTTACTCCATTATTTAATTGAAGGGTATTATACATGTACTGATAATGCAATCCTTTCTTGACGTAAGTATTGAAACGTTCCGGATTCATACCGCTCATACTGGCCTTGATTCCATAGTTGTCTTCAGAAACCATATCTAAAGTCATGAAATCCAACCAGCCATCGTTGTTAAAATCGGCTATATCATTTCCCATTGAAAAGTTTGATGTATGCCCAGTTGCTTCTTTACAGACTTCTTTGAATGTTCCGTCTTTTTGATTTAAATAAATCCTGTCATTTGAAGCAAAGTCTTGACTAACTAGCACATCGGGCCACCCATCATTGTTTAAATCTCCAACTCCAACACCAAGGCCAAATCCAATTCCATCATTTAAAATACCTGCTTCATCAGACACATCAACAAAAATGTTGTTTTCATTTCTAAATAACCTATCGCTTGTTAAAGCAGATTTCTTTTTCTGCTGACCATCTAAATCATAGAGTACCTTGGTATCGGTATTATGATTTATCAAAAACATATCCAAATCGCCATCTCTATCATAATCAAAAAAAGTTGATTGCGTTGAATAATGTGGTAAGTTTAAATGGTATTCCTCCGATTTTTCCTCAAATACTGGAATACCCTCTTTATTGTTTCCTTGGTTAACATACAGTTTATTTTCCCTTGCTTGTGGCTGAATGAAAGGTCCGGAGCGGCAAACATAAATATCTAATAAGCCATCAGCATTAATATCCACAATGGTAGATGCCAGTTCAAAGCCTGGAACCCCTTGAACATTAGAACTATTGGTTACATCTTCAAATTTTAAAAGGCCTTTATTCAGATATAGCTTATTATCGCCTTGATTAGAAACAAAGTACAAATCAACCAACCCGTCATTGTTAAAATCCGCTGCCGAAACGCCCGCCCCATTATACATATAGTCGTAATTCAAAGCATTCATCTCAAAACTTTCTTGAAGCTTGTTAACAAACGAAACACCACTAACAGAGTCGTTTAAGGTTACAAACAAACCTGTTTTTTCTTTAGCCTTTTCACCCTTAATATTAACTAATGAACTATTGTTTTCTTTACAAGATAAAACCAACAGTAACATAAAACTGATTACCACTGAAATTTTCCCTTTGTGGAAGTATACCCTCATATTCCAAATTTAACATATAAATTCAAATTGGGGGACAAAATAATTTGCCCCCCAATCATAAACTAAATCAATAACTCTGACTTAAATAAACTAAAACAAACTAACTCTAATAAATTCTAATAATTAGGATTTTGCTCAACCACGCCTTCAGTAGCATCGATTTCTGCCTGCGGTATTGGCCACAGATAATCTCTTACTGGGTTAAACACCCTAGTCTCTAAATCTCTATAATTAAGGTCACCTAATTCTTTTCTTGGCTCAATGGGAGCTCCTGGATAGGTTACATAACCATCTTCATCAATATCTGGAACTAAACCTAAGTCTCCACCTATTTTACTAAATCCATTAGCTGGTCCTCCAATAGCCTTACCATTCATTACTTTCTCTGCTATACCCCATCTTCGAATATCGAATAAACGCAAGCCTTCATTAGCTAACTCTACTTTACGTTCACGACGAACAATTTTTCTTAATTCTCCTTGATCCATGGTTGTAACAGCAGGATAGGCTACTCCAGAACCATTATAGGCTCTTTCCCTAACCGCATTAATAGCATCTAATACAGAAGCATCTATATTTCCAGCCTCTATTTTTGCTTCGGCATAGGTAATATACATTTCTGCTAATCGGATGATATAAATTGGATGATCTGCAGCACCTGCCCATAAACCTTTTTCACCTGTTAGAGCTGGTTCATCTGAGAATTTTTTCCAGAAATACCCCGTAAAGGATGTAAAACGATTTGCTCCGCCTGTTGTATATTCAACACCACTTATAGGGTCCGTTTTTTTCAATCCACCTGGATTTGCTGAATTCGGATTCATTACACGGTTTGTTCTTACACCAGCAATAACTTCCCAAGTAGCAATACTATCACTATGTTGTTGTATGATATGCTCACACCAAACTTCTCCAGGTACAGCAATAGTAGCTTTTAATCTAGGATCTCTATCATCAAAAGGATTTGCTGGGTCAAACGCTGGGTCTTCATCAATTGGCAGTCCATTAATTGTTTCATAACTATCAACTGTTTGCTGAACTGGTACAAATTGACACCATCCACCAAAACGACTTCCTTGTCTCACAGATAAACCATGAACCTGTGTACCTTCGGTAAACGAAATATCTAAAATATTCTCTTGATTTCCATTAGCCTGCATAACATCTTGAGTAAACAAAGCCTCATAGTCTGGATATAAAGCTAATCCAGAATTCATAACAGTTTGCGCTTTGCTGGCTGCCAATGTATAATCTCCATTATGCAATGCTATTCTTGCTATTAAAGCATTTGCTGCGTTTGCCGAAGCTCTTCCTCTTGCTGAAGCAGTCTGAGGCAATACCCCCGAAGCTTCCTCTAAATCTGCCAAAATAGCAGTAACAATTTCAGCTTTTGAAGTTTTAGGAATTACCAAGTCATTTAATGAAGATGCGGCTTCTTTCCTAAATGGAATATCGCCATACAACTCAGTCAAATAACTGTAAAACAAAGCTCTTAAAAACAAGGCTTCCCCTCTAATCTCACTGTATCTAGTTGGATTTGTAACGGCTTGTGCCTTTTCCATATTCCCAAGGAGGTTGTTGGCTCTTTGGATACCGGTATAAAATCTATTCCAAAAATTATTTGGAAGTCCACTTGTTGAAGATAATCCTCCTTGTGTGGCCTCTGCTGTTCCTGCCACATTCCCTCTATTAAAGGCTAAATCAGTAGAATGATCTAGTACTTGCGGAAATGTAGGTCCGGCTCCACCAACATCATAAATTAAGCTTTCATAAACACCTGCAAGACCAACTTCTAATTGGGACTCGGTTTCAAAAAATGTAGCACTATTTGGACTACCTGGGTCATCTAAGTTTAATACATTGTCTGTACAACTAACGCATATTGTAGCTATAACACAACAAGTTAATATTATTAAATTTACTCTTTTCATTTTGTTTTTTTTAAAATTAAAATCCAACATTTACTCCAAGGGTGAATACCTTAGAAATAGGATAAAAATGCCCTTGATTAAAATTAGACACTAAAGGGTCTATACCGTCAGGCATATTGTCGAAAGTAAATAAGTTTTGTCCAGAGATATACAATCTTGCGTTACTTAAATTCACTTTGTCTAATACTGAACTAGGCAATTTATAACCTAGAGTAATATTTCTTACTCTCACATAAGAGGCATCATGCATCCAAGTTTCATTAACTCTCCAGTTGTGATGCGCACTTAAAGCTGTTAAACGAGGTAATGATGCATCCGTATTTTCCGGTGTCCAGTAATCTGTTTGCCAACGCTGAATTTTACCTGCATTGAAAAAGGAATAACCTATATCGCTTTGTAATACAACGTCTCTACCTCCTACACCTATAACAGAAGCAGACAAGTCAAAACCTTTATATTCTACAAAGAAATCAAAGCCCCAGTTTTTTGTAGACAAAGCACTTCCAATAACCGTTCTATCATCATTATTTATAACACCATCATCATTTAAGTCTACATATTTAATATCTCCAGCTTGAATAGCTCCAAAGGACGGCACAGGTAAACCTGCATTTAAAACCCCTCCTGTAAAATCACTTTCTTGATATAAACCTTCTTCTTTTAAACCATAAATAGCACCAATCTCTTCACCTAAACGGTTAATGGTGTTACCTGGTGGCAATTGATCTAATCCTCCCAAATCCGTTATTTCATTTTTGAAATCTGAGTAATTAAAATTAATACCATATTTAACGTCACCAATATTATCTTGCCATCCTAAGGAAATATCATATCCGGTATTTTTTACTTCACCAGCATTTTGGGTTGGTGCGCCAAAACCAACTGATGTTGGAATGGTAACATCCAATAAAATATCTTTTGTTTTTCTAACATAAAACTCACCGGTAAAGGTTAGTCTGTTATTAAACATACCGGCATCTACTGCAATGTTTGCAGTTTCACCTGTTTCCCATTGTAATTCAGAGTTAGCTAAAACTGATTGTGCTCCTCCTACAATTGGCACCCCTCCTAATGTAGGGTTAGCATTTCCAACTCCGAATAAAGAAGCATAAGCAAAATTAACGGCGTTACCATTGTTATCATATATAAACTGATTACCTAATTGTCCCCAAGAACCTCTGATTTTTAAATTATTGATAAAAGAATCATCTAGAAAGAAGTCCTCTTCAGAAACTCTCCAACCTAATGAAAAAGATGGGAATGTAGAAGCTCTAAAACCTTCGGCAAAACGAGACGAAGCATCACGTCTTACGTTGGCCTCGAATAAATACTTTCCCTTATAAGCATAATTAATTCTACCAAATACGGATTCCAGTCCATTTTGGGTAGAAGACCCCGAGTTTAATTGAGTATCAGAATCTCCATTATTTAAATTTCTAAACTCCTGTAATACAAAACGTCTTCTACTCGCATTCCAAGTTTCATATTGAAACTTTAAAAATTCATAACCAGCAAGAGCTGATACACTATGGTCTCCAAAATCTTTACTATAGTTGATAACCACATTAAAGTTATCTGTAAAAGATTGGTTTGTTTGTTTTAATAAACTGTTATTCAGCAAATGGTCTGTTTCAGGTTCTGCGTTTGAACCATCTTTCCATACCCATGTAGCGTTAAAATTATCTCTATCAAAATCATTGTATTGAGGAGAATACGTAGCTGCTATCGATAAATCATCAGTTGGCTTATATTTTAACTTAAGCACTCCTCTAAAATAATTAGTTACTCTTTCGTCTAAAGAACCTGAATGGATTCTAGCAATGGGGTTACCACCATTAAAACCTGCGCCCCAAGTGCCATCATCATTATAAGCATTAAAAAGAGGCTGCAATCTATTGATCTGTTTGGTTGTTTGTTGCAGATCCCCAGGAGCTCTATCAACTTCCTTTCTAAAGTTAAGATCAAACCCAACTTCAAATTTCTCACCTATTTTTAAATCCGTATTAAATCTACCACTGTACCTTTTAAAGTTAAAGTTTGCAATATTTCCATCCTGATCCAAATAAGAAATAGAAGCTGCTACTCTTGCTTTCTCTGAACCTCCATTCACGCTTAAATTATGATAATGTTGAAAACCAGGTTCTGAAAATGCTAAATCTACCCAATCAGTATTTGGCAACGCCTCAGTACCTAACCCTACACCAGCTCTATATTGATCTAAAACAGAGTCTGGAAAAGACCCCGGTTCCGCATCATTAAATGCTTCCATATACTCTAAAGAGTTAAGGAAATCCAGATTTTGTGTTTGATCTTGAACACCTACATATGAATTATAAGAAGCTCTTATCTTACCTTCTTTACCACGCTTGGTAGTAATTAATATAACCCCGTTGGCTGCCCTTGACCCATAAATGGCAGCAGCCGAAGCATCTTTTAAAACGGATATGGATTCAATATCATTAGGATCTAACCCGTTAATACTATCAGGAATACCGTCCACTAAAATAAGAGGATTGTTTTTTGCTCCTGACCCTAAGGTACCAATACCCCTAATACGAATAGTTGCATTATCCCTACCAGGTTGTCCACTGGATTGAACCGCTGTAAGCCCCGGAACCAAACCAGCAAGTGCCTGAGAAGCTTGTGCCACTGGTTGTCTAGTAATCTCATCAGCCTTAACCGTTTCAACAGAACCGGTAAGATTTACCTTTTTCTGAGACCCGTAACCCACAACTACTACTTCGTCTAATTGTGCAGCATCTTCAATTAGGGTGACATTAATTTCAGATTTACCTGACACACTAATGTTCTGAGTTAACATTCCCACATAAGAGAATATTAATGTAGCATTTTCACCCACACTAATTGAATAGTTACCATCAAAATCGGCCTGCACCCCATTGGAAGTACCTGCCTCTAAAATGTTTGTTCCTGCAAGCGGAACACCTTGTTCATCAGTAACAGTACCCGTAACGCTTTTTTGTTGTGCCCATCCAGACAAACAAAAACTTAACAGAGCCATTACTAAAATGTAATTTAGTTTCATGAATTTTTAAGTTTAGTTAAATAATTTGAGTCTAAAATTATATTTACTTGAAATAGAAGAGTAATTTTCACGAAAAGAAAAAAATAAAACCGTTTCCGAAAACGTTTCCGAAAACCGAAAACGTTTCCGAAATTAACATTTTAGTAAAAGACATGGTACTTTTAAAATAGTAACCTACCTTTAAATAAAACAAATGGAATATTTAATATAACATATGGCTATTTTTGGTCTTTATTAAAGTATTTTAACCAGATTTCGGTAATTGAATCATAAACTTAAAAACTCGCGATTTCGTTTCCCAGAGTAGCTTTTAAACTATAAATATTTGATATTTCGAAAAATTTTCGGAAATTCTAAAAACTATAAATATCAATCATTAACCTGTTGTCTGAACAAGTCAACCAAGAACTATAAAAATGAAACATGTAACCATTAAAGACGTGGCAAAACGCTTAAATGTATCTGTTTCCACTGTGTCTAGAGCTTTTAATGACAAGTATGATATAAGGAAAGACACAAAAGAGCTCATACTAAAAACTGCTAAGGAAATGGGGTATCATCCTAACCCTATAGCAAAAAAGTTAAGCCAGAACAGGTCTCTGAATATAGGTGTTGTAATTCCGGAAATAATTAACGAATATTACTCTGAAGTGATTATTGCTTTACAAGAGTTTTTGATTTATAAGGGGTATCAAGTGCTGGTGATGCAATCGGATGAAAATGGTGAGCAGGAATTAAAAAACGTAAAAACATTAATTAATAATATGGTAGACGGCCTCATAATTGCTCCAACAACGGGCAATTCAAATATGGACTTTTACCGACAAAGAATTAATGATGGCTATCCGATCGTTTTTTTGAACCGTGTGGATGATTCTGCACCAGGCTCAAAGGTGATTTTCAATAACGAAAAATGGAGTTTTTTTGCTACAGAACACCTTATAAGACAAAACCTTAATAAAATATACCACTTTTCAGGATACTTGGACATGTGTGTTTCCCAAGAACGAATTCAAGGGTTTAAAAAAGCCATGAATAAACACAAAATCTCTAAGGAAAACTATAAAATTATTGAGGCGGGCCTTTTACCTGAAGAAGGTATGGAAGTAATTGAAGACTTAATTTTTCATCATGATATTCCTGATGCCATTTTTTGCGTGAATGATATGGTTGCTTTGGGAGCCATTAAAAAACTTAAGGATAACGGCTATAGAGTTCCAGAAGATGTTGCTGTTGTTGGTTTTACCGAAACACGAATGGCAGAGTTAGTTTCACCCCAACTGAGCAGTGTAAAGCAACCAACCTATGATATGGCGAAAAAAGCGGGAGAATTACTTCTTAGACATATTGAAGATGAAAATGCACCTGCTGAAACTATTATAATGAATGGAGAGTTTACCATTCGAAAATCTTCAGTCAAGAATTCTTCTGCAGGGTATTTATAAAAACAAAAAAGTCGGTAACCAAGTTACCGACTTTAGACGTTAAACTATGTTTTTTTAATATTTTATTTTGAAGTTATCTCTAGTTTAGAAGACTTCAACTTTTTTGATTTTGCATAAAGTGTAATCTTTCCGGAAACGTCATCTGCTTTAACAATGGCCAAACACATACCGCTAAAAGCTTTTCTATGATTAGCCTGAAAAGACTCTACACTGGTTTGGTTTCCGTTATCTACTGCTAATAATTCCCCTGCTCCTTTAACTGAGAAGTTTACCAGGTTATCTGCATTCGGACAAAGGTTTCCAAATTTATCTTCAATTCTAACAGTTACATAAGCTAAGTCCTCTCCATCTGCATTGATTTCTTTTCTATCAACAGACAAACTTATTTTAGCTGGTTTTCCTGCCGTATTGATTTGCTCCTCTAAAATTTGCTTTCCGTTTTTGTAACCAACCACTTTAATATTTCCAGATTCATAAGGGACATCCCAGGACAACCTGTATTTAGATTGGAACGTCTTAGGCTCGTATCTTAAAAAGTTTACTTTTAACTCTGTTAAATCTTTCCCTTTTACACGTTTACCCATAGACTTTCCATTTACAAAAAGCTCAGCACTATCACAGTTGGTATAGCAATACACGGGAATGGTTTGTCCTTCCATACCCTTCCAATTCCAATGTGGCAATAGGTGAATCATTGGTTCTGTTGTCCACTGACTTTGATACAGGAAGAATCTATCTTTTGGAAATCCGCATAAATCTACCGCTCCAAAATACGAACTGTGAGACGGCCAATCTGCATTCCAATACCCATTGGTAGAATTATCCTTTCCTCCGTAAGGTGTAGGTTCGCCTAAATAATCAAACCCAGTCCAGATAAACTCCCCCATACTATGTGGGTTTTGCTCTTGAAAATGAAACTCCACATCAGGCGGATATGCCCATGGAGGGCCAATTAAATCATAACTAGTTACATGTTTAGATTCGTGGGTTTTATACTTTTCAATTGGTAAATGATACACCCCTCTACTACTTGTGCAACTAGATGTTTCCGAGCCATATAGTGCTAACTCTGGATAGTTTTCTCTTAACTCACTATATTTTGTTGGCTTATAATTTACACCTGCAATATCAACTTGTTGCGCCATATTGTTATCATAAGGCCCTGAATAATTATTGAACCCAGCCGAAGTTGGTCTGGTTAAATCAATTTCTTTCACATAGTCATTCAACCTTTTAGCAACTCGCCATCCGTTCTTTTTGTCTTTTTGCTCAATAATTTCGTTACCGATACTCCACATGACTATAGATGGATGATTTCTATCTCTGAGCACCATATCCTTTAAATCACGCTCTCCCCATTCATCAAAAAACTTATTATAACCGTTTGGTACTTTTTTCATTTTCCAAACATCAAAAGCTTCATCCTGAACCAATAACCCCAATTCATCACAAATCTCTAAAAACTCTCTTGATGGTGGATTATGACTGGTACGAATGGCATTAACCCCCATGCTTTTCATAATTTGAAGTTTGCGCTCATCGGCTCTTTTATAAACCGCTGAACCTAGAGAACCGTTATCATGATGTATACACACTCCATTAAAACGTACTGGTTTATTATTTAAAAAGAAACCATCTTTAGTATAGGCAATTGTACGCATTCCAAAGCGTGTTTTATATGTATCCAATACATTGTTTCCTTTTGAAATTGTAGTAACCGCATTGTATAAATGTGGCGTATCCAAATCCCATATTAGTGGCTTTTTAATTTTAGTGTATAATTCAGAAACTGCTGAACCATTTGCCTTGACAGTTAACTCCTCTTTTTCTGAGGCTATCAAATTATTTTCTGAATTATAATATTCTTGCTTAACTGTTACAGTTTCGTCTTTACCACTTTTGTTTACAACCGTAGTTTCATTTTGAATAACACCTATTTCTTTGGTTACTGTTGGTGTTGTTATAAAAGTTCCCCATTGCCCCACATGGATTGGGTTATCAATTTTCAACCAAACCGAACGATATAAACCAGCACCAGGATACCATCTAGATGATAAATCTTCTGGTGTTAATCGTACAGCAACAATATTGTCAGACCCATCATATTTCAAATACTTACTAACATCGAATTCAAAGCCGATGTATCCATAAGGTCGCTTTCCAACAAATTTACCATTAACCCAAACATTGGCATTATACATAGCCCCTTCAAACTCTAAACGCACTACTTTACCTTTGGCATCGGCATTCATTTTAAAATGTTTTCTGTACCAACCAGTTCCATGAAATGGTAATCCACCAGCACGGGCATTATATTTTACATCAAACGGACCTTCAATGGCCCAATCATGTGGTAAATTGAGATTTCGCCATTTCGAATCATCAAAAGATACATGTTCTGCTCCTACGGCTTTATCATTGAAAAATTTCCACGAATCGTTAAAGTTTAGATTTTGCGCGGTCAGATTAGATAAACCTATTGCCACAAAACATAGTAAACCAAATAGTTTGTTCATTTTATTAATATTGAATTTATATTACTTTATAATGTTTTTTGAGTTTCAACAACTCTCTTTTCATTTCTGAAATTTTACTGCTATTTTTAAGTTTAGGATACAGATTATTCATTTCAGAAGGGTCTTTCTTTAAATCATAAAACTCCCATTCTTCTTCATTCTTCACATCTTTACCATAAAACCTGATAAGTTTATAGCGCTTATTTGCGATACCTTCATGCTGACGTACAGAATGCGCTCCCGGATATTCATAATAATGATAGTACAAGTTTTCTCTCCAATCTTTAGGGGTTTTCCCTTTTAAAATTGGAACCAGACTTTTTCCTTGCATATCCTCTGGAATTGGAGCATCAGCAATATCTAAAAATGTTTCAGCAAAATCGATATTCTGTACCAAATCTGAATTCACACTTCCTGCTTTGGTTTGTCCTGGCCATTTTACAATTAATGGTGTTCTAAAAGATTCTTCATACATAAATCGTTTGTCAAACCATCCATGTTCTCCCATATAAAATCCCTGGTCTGACGAGTACATTACAATAGTATTCTTATCTAAACCTGATTCTTTTAAATATGCCAATACACGACCGATATTTTCGTCTACACTGTAAATACAGCGTAAATAATCTTTCATATAGATTTGGTACTTCAGCTTTAACAATT
This sequence comes from Seonamhaeicola maritimus, assembly GCF_008056315.1. Lineage (GTDB taxonomy): Bacteria > Bacteroidota > Bacteroidia > Flavobacteriales > Flavobacteriaceae > Seonamhaeicola > Seonamhaeicola maritimus. Next base: position 93,242 of record NZ_VRKQ01000012.1, read on the forward strand.
CATCACCTTCTAAATCCAAGTCTTTGTACTTTTCTCGTCTGGCATCAAATCTGTCGTCTATACCTTTAGTTTTAGCCCAATACTCATTTTCAGCTGGTGTCATTTTTAAGTCACGGTTCAAATTCATATCCTTTAAAATGCTCATGGTTTGCCCATGCGCTGCTGAAGTTCTGGTTTTATAATCATCGAATAAATTATCTGGTTCTGGAACCTCAATATCTTCGTATAAACTGAGATGTTCTCTTTTGGGAACCCAAGCTCGGTGTGGCGCTTTGTGATGTAACATCATCATAAAGGGTTTGTCTTTATCCCTTTTGTTTTCTAACCAATCCAAAGATTTATCGGTTATAATATCGGTGGTGTATCCTTCATACTGATTTTTCCCATTATCTGATAATAACACGGGATTCACATAAGACCCCTGCCCCAATAATACTTCCCAATAATCAAAACCTTGCATATTTCCATCTAAATGGATTTTACCTATCATAGCGGTTTGATATCCGTTCTTTCGCAAAATCTTTTGAAACTGCTGTTGGTCATGGTTAAACGGATGCTTTTTAGTATTTGTAAACTTGCCATTTAAATGACTCATTTTTCCCGTTAACAAAGCCGCTCTACTGGGTGCGCAAATGGAATTTTCAACATAACATTTATTGAAAATCATGCCTTCTGAAGCTAATTTATCAAGGTTTGGTGTTGGATTCAAATCTTGTAAGCGTCCGCCATAAGCCCCAATGGTCTGATAGGAATGGTCGTCCGTAAAAATCCAGATGATGTTTGGCTTCGACTCGCTCAGCCTATCAGGTTTTTCTTGAGCATAAGACGAAATGGCTAAGAGTAGAAATAAAAGTGGAAATAGTTTAGTTCTCATTTATTTAATATTTTATTGAATTTACAAACAAAATCTAAAAATGACTCCCAGTTGGAATAGCCCCATCTCTAGTTTCATTATATAAATTTAATAAGTTTTTCACTTTGCTTTTATATTTAGGATTATTAATATAATTGAACTCTTCATGTTCCCAAATGTTTTTATTCAAATCGAATAGCGCAATAGGTGTTCTTGCTTTGTTCGTTTTGTCTTTTTTATCAACCTGAATGATGAGTTTCCAACCATCCTCAATAATCATAACCTCTTTTTGGGAACCACCTTGTAACATAATATGCGAACGCGATTTAGCTCCTCTTTCTTGATTTAAAAACGGCAATAAATTATAAGAATCTAAAGCACCGCCTTTATCAATTTTTGTTTCGGAAATCGCAGCTATAGTTGCCATAATATCAGTTCCAAGAACCGGTACATTAGATTTAGTTTGTCCTTTAATTTTATTTGGCCATGATACAATGAAAGGCACTCTGCTCCCGCCTTCATAAGGGTCATTCTTACAACCTCTATAAATGTCGCTTGGTTCATGCCTAGCATCCCAAGTATCAGCATCTACATGAAGTCCGCCGTTATCAGAAGTAAAAATAAAAACGGTATTTTCATAAACTCCCTGGTGTTTTAATTCATCTACCAACATCTTCATTTGAACATCCAATTCCTTCACCATATCCAAATGTTTGGATGGCGTTGTTCCTTTAATCTTTATGCCATCTAATTCCTCAGGTGCCGCATGCGGACTATGTACAGCTTGAGAACAGTAATACATAAAAAATGGTTTAATCTTATTAGCATTTTCTCTAATGTAGCTTACCGCTTTATTAGCTATAAGAGGTCCTATTTCACTGGGCTGCCACATTGAATCTCCATAACCTTCCTTTTTATTAAAAGTGAAATCATGTTTTTTGGCATACTCTTTATCAATAATCCCTATTAAAGAATGTTTATTTAACGGGTACCATTCATTATTTTCATAGGCTGCATAAGGCACGTTTTGAATTCCTGATGGTAAATTAAAACTATAATCAAAGCCATTTTGTTTAGGTCCATCACTCACAATCTTAGTTATATCTACATCGATGTTGAATTTGTCCTTATCTGATTTTGCATCATAGGTTTTATTAGGATTTCTTTTATCACTGAATCCAGTTCCTAAATGCCATTTCCCGATAAAAGCTGTATTGTAATTGGCTTTTTTCATCAGCCTACCTAAAGTTAAGCTCTCTTCAGTAAATACCCCTTTTGAATATCCACCCCAAACTCCCCATGGTAATGGACTACGGTAATTGTAATTCCCAGTCATAATGGAATACCGCGAAGTGGCACATAACGAAGCTGGTGCATGAGCATTGGTAAACATCATGCCGTTTTCGGCTAGTTTATCAATATTAGGGGTTTCAATAATTATTTTAGGATTGTGGAGTCTTCTGTATTTTGAAATATCGCCTACTCCAACATCATCGGCTAGAACAACAATTATATTTGGTTTGGCTTTAGTGGCATTTTGAGCATTTATACACCCTCCTATCATAAGTGCAAAAAGCAAAGTGCTAAAATCAATTTTCAACTTCATATCTTGAATTTACTTGAACTAAGCAAATTTCATGATTATACATTGAAAGAAACGTGACAAAAGATTTTAAAAATACAACATATAGGTTTTGTTTATAATTTAAGGGCTCTCCCTAATTTATTACAACCTTTTCGGAATAAACACCATCTGACGTAATAACCTTAATGATATAAATTCCGGTTCTCAATTTAACTTCAGATATAGGCAGTTCTATTTGCTTAGACGTATTTTCTTTTGACCAAATAAGATTCCCTAACACATCAAACATCATAACATCACTATCCTTTGGAGTTATTATGTTCAAAAGGTTATTAACTGGATTAGGATATATTTTTATTTGTTTTATTTCTTCATTTAAAACTCCTTCGCAATCTTTTGAAGTTTTAACCTCTAAAACATCACCATTATTCGCACTTACGTTAAATAAATTTTGATGAGTTTCAAAAAGACTAAGGCCATTAACAGATACATTAAACGGCGGTGTTCCCGAAACTATATTCACACTAACCTCATTTCCTTTGGAAGACACCACCTTTCCGCTAATATTCTCTGAAGCTTCAATACTTACTTTAAAGCATGACTTAAATGTGGTGTTTTTCACAAGAATACATAAATCATATTCTCCTGGTACTATATCGGTTATAGTAAGTTCATTGCTGAAGTCATATATGCTTCCATTAAATTCAACTTCGTAATCTTTTTGCGCTTTGGCAGTAATAATTATTTGTCCGTTTCCCTTATCAGGACAAGTTTCACCAATCATTTTAACCGTAAAATTATCATATTCTTCATAAGCACTTTTCTTTTTATCTATGATAATATCATCAATATAGAAAAAGCCCTTACCACCCCCTAAATCTGGATTATTATTCACTTTTAAACTGAATTTAGCCTGAGAAGCAGGTTCATCAATTTGAAATTCTTCTTTTAATTCCACCCATTCATCTTTAGCTATTGAGCTTAAATCCCATTTAGTAGACACCCAGGGTTCATCTATTAATGTGTAGAAATTGGATATAGTAGAATTGGAATCTAACCAAAGTTTTAAACTTATCTCATAGGATCCTTTTTTCAAGGTTAAATTATTCTTATTAATAGTTTCAATTTTAGAACTCACAGGTATTTGAACAATTTCTGTGGGAGGTTCTGCCCATAGCTGAAGGTCATCTAAATAAAAAGTACCAATGCCTATATCGGCAGAATGAACCAAAACTCTAATATTGGTATCACTAAAATTAAAACCTAAATTAAGTGTTCCTGTAACTTCTACCCATTGGCCTGTAGCAATACTTGATATATTAAGAAACACATTTTGCTCACTTTGTCCATCCGTTCTAAAATTTATTCTAATGTTTGAAATCTGTGAACCTGCCTCTAACCAAACCATAGCCTTAACATCGTAAGTACCGGGTTCTAAATCTATAAGCATGTCCTCAATAGAAGTACTTCCAAAGGCCTTTTTACTTCCTGAAAAACTAGTTGCATTGGTATACTTTAACGAACGAGAACTACCATTGGCCCCCTTATCATTTACTATTGAAAAATTTTCAGGCTGTTGCATCCACCAGCCATCATCTCCAGAACTCACTTCAAACCCAAAATAATCTTCATTAAGGATATTAATGAGACCTCCTTGTGCGTTTAACTTCAATATGAAACATAAGGCAATAAGACAGAAAAACGTATTTGTAATCTTTCTACTTTTCATAATTAGTTGAGTGGGCCATTTAATTTAATATCAATAAACCTGAAAGCTCCGCATGGTATATCAACCTTTACATTTGCCTTGTCTGATAAATTAAATGCTTTACCATCTATAATATCTGTCATAGATACTGGGGTTATGGTTTGAAAAGAGACTGTAGCTTCTCTATCTTCGGGATTTAGATATCCACCATCTAAAATAGTTAAGCGCAAATTTGTAGGTGACGTTTGAGCCACTACCCAAGCCACGTCTCCAGTTACGGTTAGTGGAATTTGTTTTGCAGCTTCTTTGATCTCATCCTCTATTGTTGAAGCATAAGTACTCGCGTCATATTGCTGGGTTCCATCTGCGTTGTAGTAATATCGTCCGTCTGTATAATACTCCTTTAAAATATCTTTATATAATGGATGTAACTTGTCTTTTAATAATCCTCTAGGAGCTGACAAATCTGCCTTAGCCCCCATTTGTGGTGGTGTTATTAAAACTAACCCATTAGGGTAATTTGGCAAATAATTTTGTCTTCTATCCTTAACTCCACCTGCATAAGTTGAAAAATCCCAAGTTGTATTTTGAGCCCCCATCCAATTGGCGTTCTGTCTGCTAAAAACAAAGGCATTATTTTCAATAAAATCTTCATCATAATGGGTTGCCCATTTTAAACTACTACCCTCAACAAGAAAATCATCATCTGGCTCAAACATACTTAAATGCACTGGCGAATAACTTACAATCTCATCAGGTTTAGGCACATAAAGAGCTCCTTTAGCAGTTAACTCCCAAACAATACTCATATAATCTGGATCTATGGCAAAATTATTAAGGTAAGTTGCACCATTGGCCATATGATAGATTAAATGTCTTAAAAAGTGGTTTGGTAAGCGTTGGTGACAAAACTGTCTAGACCTATCATAACTTGGATTATCAGGCACAGTTCTAGTTCCCCAACTATCAACTGCTCCACTTGCCCAAATACCAGCTCTACTTGCTATACTAATATCCATAGCCTTATCTGTAGTTTCTTCCATGGAGGGTACAATAACATTAGAAAATTCACCAGATAGCAATCTACTCCACATGGGTAAATACACATTTCCTTGCCAAAAATTGTGCTTTGTTCTAACAAAAATATTAGAATTTCTAGTTTCTGAATAGGTTGCCAAAGGATAAAACAAATCCTCCATTACCCAGGCAAAATCGCTAGAATGATCTTCTAATTCAGGGTAAATAAGTACTGTTTTTTTACCGTTGGCATAATCTAAAATTTGCTGTGTAGTACTTAATTGAAACATATACGGATCATTACCATGACCACCCCAATAGGCAATACCATCCTCTCCATCTGGCACCTCATCATACCAATCTGTAATATGATCAATGGCTTCCTGCTGTGTCATATTATAGTTTCTCCTACTATCTCTTCTATCCCTATATTTTGCATTTGCCATACCAGATCTATCCCAATCTTCTGCTTGCCCCATATGACTTCCTCCTAAAAACATAGGTGAATCAAGATTATTCCTAATATTATCGGCCACAGATTTAGCCAAGCCAGAACCAGTGCTTTCAGTCATGAAATAAATTGGAAGCAAATCTCTTTGCTCTACAGGAGCTTGATACGCTGCCAGATTTGAACGTATTGACTGCGTATTATCTTTTATTTTCTGAAGTTTCCCCTTTGGAATTAAATCTTTATAAGCCTCTTTCCAACCTGATTGTTCTGTATTTAAAATATGTATTTGACTTCCTCCGCTTTGACAACTAGCCAATACTATTTTACTTGTTCCGGTTAGTTTCCACATATCGTAATAAGAATATTTGGACACAAGCTTCACTTCAGAATTAGGGTCTAAATCTGTATCAAGTAATACGATATGATTTCCAACAAAAAACATATATTTTTGATTAGAACCATCTAGGATTAATTCAGGTTGAACGACAGAATACCCGAATCCAAGTTTTGTTATATCATATTGATCCGTAGAATCATCTATCAAATTTACCCTTGAAACGCCGGCGTTATTTTGATGGTTTGAAACCCCTAGAAGAATCTCTTTGTTTCCATCATTATTAAAATCTGATATTCTTAATTCCCCAATAGGGCCTGAGCTTGAAGTTTCAATACGTTTTATAGGATTATCAGCCAAGGGGTCGAAAAGATAAATAGCCCCTCTGTCCTGAGAAGGATTGTTGCTGACATGCATTACCAAAATATCGTTATCATCATCCTTCTGATATTTTCTTAAAAAATTAGCATAATGAACAAAATCCTTAGCCGTTGTAGTTCCCCAAGTTTTTTCCTGTGAATAAGATTCTGACTTTAAATCCCTTACCAATTCACCAGATGCGGAAAGATAATATACATTTAAGTCTAAACTACCAGATACTACATAGGGTGTACCATCTTTCTTAACGACACATACCGAATACATGGGTACTTCATTTTTACTATATTCCCATACCACTTTTCCTTGCTGATCTAAACAATAAATAGTGCCATTGGCATTGGCTATCAATATTTCTTCATGCTCATCACCATCAATATCCTCACACCACATATCATGAACCATAAAACCAGACAACTTATTCTTCCATAGAATATTACCATCAAAAGCTACCGCCATAACAATTCCGTCGTAGGAGCTTGCTATAATGTAATCTTCACTATTAAATTTTGCAGTTCTTATTTTATGAATAGTATGCCCAGTTTCAATACTGTAAAGGGCACTCGATTGGAACTGATGGTCTTCCGGGATTTCAAATTTTAGAGCACCTGAACCACTTGAAGCTTTTTCTGTAGTTACTTTCCAATAGTTAGAAGAGTCACTTTGCCAGTTATCACCATTGTTTTCAAACCCCAACTCCTTTACTTTTTGAGCAAAGCAGGAAGATATAGAAATAACAAGAAGAACTATAATGTAGTACTTTTTCATATAGACAATTTGTTGAATAATCAAATATCTATAATGAATGTAAAAAACAGGTATTTAATGGTAAATTAAGTGTACCTCACAGTACGAAATAGGGCTTAAGAAAACCCAAAACCACTTACTAATTATTGATTTATTATTTCCTAATAATTTTTCCTGACTTTACTTTTACCCCACTACTAGAAATTGAATAAATATATAATCCTTGAGTAAGTGATGAAATATCAAATGAATTACTTGCAGCACCTTTAAAACTAAGCAACTGTTTTCCATCAATGGCATAAATATTCACATTTACATCTCCATTGAAACCTTTAATGTTTAATTCTCTTGAGGTAGGATTTGGATAAACAAAAACTTCGTTAGTCTTAAAGTCATCTTCTGTACTTAAAGAATTAGGATTAGGATCCATGGCCATATACCAGCCACTACCTCTTGTAGAGGCATAATATTTACCGGGAATGGTATAATCTATGGCAATATCATTAACGCGGTCTGACTGCCCATTTCCTTTATTAAACTTTACCCAAGTTTGTCCTGCATCTTTAGATAAGAAAGTACCGGCATTTCTTCTATCAACATTCGTATTGGGTAAGGTAGACACCATTATGGTCTGTGTATCTAATTTTGACACTTCAACTCTATTGGTCCAAGGGTAATCAAATATTTTAGTCCAAGTAGCCATATTATCATCGCTCACCCATAAACCGCCGTCGTCAACACCAACATTTTTAAAACCAGCGGTGATATAGGCCTTACCATCTTCATCAAAATGGATATCATTGATACCCGAGGCACCAGATATTGCTGTAGTTGAAACTACTTCAGCCCAAGAAGTTCCGCCATTGGTAGATTTAAACAATCCGCCACCACTATCTATAACAGCAGCATACAAAGTATTGCTGTCATTAGGATCGAAAGCTATTCTGGCCACATCTAAAGAAGTTGGCAAGCCTGTGTTTATTTCTGACCAAGTTACTCCCCCATCTGATGATTTATGGACACCCCAACTTTGACAGCTATCACCAACCCATTCTAACTTTAAACTGGATTTAGGTACACAGAAATACATGTTATTTGGGTTATTCTTATCAATCATTAAGCCTAATTGATGTACGGCCTGATCACCACTTCCTGGAGGTGCTGGGTCCCACGGTTGCGGGATTGGAGTACCAATAGAGGTCCAATCTTCACCGGCATTGGTGGTTTTATATACTTCTCCTCTACCAGCTTGCCTAAAGAAGGTTGCAAACCAAGTATCCTTATCGGTTGGATGTACGGTTACTGAGCTTACTGAATGTTCTTGCCTAACGCCATTGTTATTATAAACAAGATGCATCACTGACCCACCTTGCGCACCAAATCTAACCGTTTCTCCTTCATCATTGGTAATCCACAAACTATTTTCACCAGAAGGACAAAATACTTTCCCCGGCCATAAAGCCGATTGGTAAAACCCGTGCCCCGGCACATTACTGTTTCCGGCGCCAACCCAACCATTTAAAGTTGACCCAGCTTCATCTGCTTCTTCATCATCAATATCCACCCAAGTATCGCCTTTATCATATGATACAAAACCCACCTTAGCTAATTGTGTATAAAGGACCGTACCATCTGCGTTAAACTTTGTGAAATTGCAGCCTTTTCTTTCGTAGTTATCTCTATTGATCCAATCACTTTTATATTTCATGGTGATATTGGTTCCTATGGGGTTGTTCCTTTGCGTTACCCAAAAAGCATCATGTATTCCATTGTTCCAGTTTTTACCATTTCTAAAAGTCACGATCCAACTAGTTCCGCCGTTTGTTGTTCTCCATATTTGTCCTGGACCAAAATTTCCTTTGGATACATTTGAAAAATCATTAACCAAATAGACATTATTTACATCATTTGGATCCACGGTAATCATATTGAATCTTGAGGTAATATTAGTTGGTAAAACTGGATAAGCAGCTTCAGCAGCAGCTGTTGAAGCTAGACCGAAATAATGGGCCACAGACTGATAATAATCTGTTTCAACATTACTATCACCATCACCACTAAAAGTGTTTAAGTCAAGAGCTAAATTACTGCTTACATTAGTCCAAGTCTCTCCCCTATCTGTGCTTTTAAAAACCCCACCTTGATCATTCTCAACGGAATTCCCTCCTGAGGTAGCTTTCCAAGTAATATTGCTTAAAGCATAAATAGTTATTTGATTGGTTGTGGTGTCATGGTGTAAATCCATAGAACGTATCATGTCATTATCTATACCATTGGATTTTAAAGACCACGTAGCACCACCATTTGTGCTTTTATAGAATCCGTAATTGGTACCAGCGTATATAATTGAATTATCAACTGGATCTACTAAAATGGTTTCTATTTCGGTATCCGCACTGGTATTCATTCCAGTATTTGATAAAGTCCAGGTTTGACCTTTATCTGTACTTTTCCAAATTTTACCATTTGCAGAACCATCAAGATAAGCTCCTTTTGGATTAGATTGAGGATAGGATAAACGAGCATAATCTCGTATTCTTCCAGCACCTAAAAACCAAATACCTTCATCGGATGGGTCTACTGCCACAACAGATAAATAATTAGAATCTATGGTTGTCGATTCCAGAAGCGTCCAAGTTTTCCCTTTATCTGTTGTAGAGTAAAGGCTTCCTTTATATTTACCCGTACAAAATCCAAAATCAGCATCTTGCCTTGAAAAATCTAATGAGTACATTTCAACAGGGCCACGGTATACCGAGTTGTACGAACGGGCATCCTCATTCATAATGGTTTCATAGGTAAACCCTTTATCTGTTGAGCGATATGAATTCCCCATATTCGGACTTGTATAATGCGTATTTGGATCTGTGGGATGGGTATAAAAGCACCTGTTATTACCACTCATTCCAGGACCAAACTGCACCCATTCAATAGTAGGCTCTGAAACAACATCTATTGTTTTAATATCCACAAAGAAACCTGATGGAGGCACTATTTCTTCAATTAAAAAATCATCAAAATAATATTCTCCTTCTCCGCTTGCAGTTGGTCTAAACGTGAACAATATATAACCTCCCGTATCATTTTTTTCGGGATTAATGATATCTTCAAACTTTACCCAATCTGTAGCTGTTGTGGCATTATTAATTACATTATCTCCATAAAGATGAGCTCCAAACTTAGTTCCACCACCTTCAAATGTTTTTATATGTGAATCGTTACCATTATCAGGAGAAATCACTTTGAAATAATATGAAACTCTATAAGTTTTTCCAAGTTCCCAATTGATATTCTTTAATGTCCATAAATTCCCTTTTTGTCCGCTAGCACTAAACTTCACGTGAAAGCCATTATTACCTGTTCTTTTTGATGCAGTTGTTATAGCAAAAACGTCCAACCCTGTACCACTTGTAGCCACATCCCACTCTGTTGCTAAACTATTTTCAAATCCACTGCTAAATATTTGTGAAGAACCGTAAATTGGCAATAAAAAAAGAAGTAAACCAATACTCTTGCAAAACGTAAAAATCTTAGCCATTAATCTATTTTTAATTTAATTGATGTAAAATTAATACTTACAAAAACCTTAAAAAGCAGGAAAATGAATGAAAAATATAACAAATGGGTTTTTTAATTATTTTGAACTAAAAAAGACATCCTTTTCGGATGCCTTTAAACTCTATTCATCAGAAATATTATTGTTCTTATTTCTTCTCTATATACACGTAATAAGCTACATTTTCTTCGCCTTCAGCATTGAAAAAACTTGCGTTCATTTTAGTTTTACCTGCTTTTAAGTGCACTCTAAAATCAGCCGATTTGTCTTCATTAGAAACCGCTACAGTTTCATTAATGCCATCCCCAATTTTTATAGATGCTTTGATGTAATTTAATTTTACACCTTCAACGTAGTCATTATGTAACCCTGGTTTTTCCTCTTTGGTAATTGCCGGAACCGTTCCATTAATTAACACATCAGCTTCAATTGGATATCGTCTTAAAGACACCTCATAATCGGCTTCTTCTTTTACGTCAATACTCCAATACCCCTTTCCTTTGCTTCCACTTCTAATATATCTTTGATTCCATGGTTGACTACCATTATCGGCATGCACATCATGACATGTAAGCGTAATAGGGTTTTCTTCTGGAATTCCTACTTTAAAATAGATTTCTTCATCAAACTGAACGGATACTTCCTTCCACCAGTTTTCATAGTAAGCCCTCATTTCTTCTACTTTTTCAGGATATCTTTCCGCCAAATCGCGCTTTTGACCCTTATCTATTCCAAGATCATATAATTCCTTACCATTAACTAATCTCCACTTATTTTGCATTACTGAAGATTTCCTCCATTTTTCAGGCACTTGAATTCTTTGAGAATCGGTAATTAACATTCTATTATCTCTTTTGCTTGGGTCTTCAATGAAAGACACCAAACTTTGACCTCCCAATTCCAAATGGCCTTTTGGCAGATCTATTCTACACAACTCTGCCAACGTAGGCATAACGTCTAAATTAGCTGACAACTCATTGATATCTGTACCCGAGGAAATATTGCCATCTTTCCAATGGATAAAAAATGGGACTCTATGACCTCCTTCATATTCACTTCCTTTGGCACCTCTCATACCAGCATTGAAACCGGTTACTTTCCCTTTTTTATTATAATACCCAGCTGATGTTCCATTATCTGTCATAAAAATCAGAATGGTATTATCAGCAATCTCTAATTCTTTTAAAGTTGATCTTAGTTTTCCTAAATTATCATCAACATTAGTAATCATACCATAAAAACGCTTTTGAGTATCTGCCAAAACATCATCACCTAAATCTTTATAAATATTATAATAATTTAACGGTACATGATATGGACCGTGAGGTGCATTAGTTGATATATAACAAAAGAATGGCTTTTCCTTATTCTCTCCAATAAACCTAGTCGCTTCCCTAAAGAACACATCGGTACAATAACCTTCATATTTTTGAGGCTTTCCGTTATGGAAATAAGTATCATCAAAATAAGTATTCCCCCAATAATCTGGGGTTTGATCAACACCACCACCACCGTGCATCACTGTTTCTTGAAAACCTCTATGTTCTGGTCTAAACGGATAGTTATCACCTAAATGCCATTTACCAAATCCACCTGTTACGTAACCAGCTTCGGTAAACATATCTGCCATAGTTTTTTCTTGCTCTCTTAATAAAGACCAACCTCCTACGGTATGCCATACTCCCACAGCATTAGCATATCTACCAGTCATTAAACCAGAACGAGTTGGTGCACATGTTGGCCCTACGTGAAAGTCTGTAAACCTATAACTCTCATTATACATTTCATCCATGTTAGGCGTTTTAATAACGGTATTCCCATGCGCTCCAATATCACCATAGCCTTGATCATCTGTAATGACAATGATTACGTTAGGTTTTTTAAATTCTTCTTTAACTATTTTAGATTTTTTATCTGAACAGCTTACTAATATAACGGCTATTGCAAATAGACTATTTATATACTTCATGAGTAGTTATTTTGATAAATATGTTAGGCTTTTAGCAAAACTAAAAATTTAGAACTGCTAGTAATGCATCAAATGTTTTAATAACTATTTGATATGGTTAAAAAAAGCCTATGATTTCTCATAGGCTTTTAAAATATATTAATCTTTTATATGCAGATTTATTTTTAAGAGTTTATTACGTTAGAAATGTAATCTAGTTTTCTTTCTAACTCTTTTACCTTAAGAATATCTTTATCAATTTTTTCAATATCAATATTAAACTTGTATTTATGTTCTCCCTGGTCCATAAAAACAATTGAGTTAATTATCAGTAATGCTTCTGCTGCTTGTTTAGATTCATATAGTGCTTTAGTCATAACTTCAGCTGGTTCTGTATGCTTTACTAAACCTAAATATTCTGCAGCCCTAACTTTATTAATTAATTCTGAATCATTTTTTGAAATATCAATAATAGTAGATACAAAATCTTTAGCCTGTTCTTTAAAGATGCTACAAGTAATTAAACCCCAATAGCGTTCCCAAGGATCACTAGATTTTAAGCTTGCATCTATTCCTGATTTGGCTTCTTCAAAGTCTAATAAACTTAGGTTTGAAATATCTATATAACGTTTAATATCTACCTTGTGCTTTTGTCCAAACTCTACTGGGTTATCAAAAGCATTTTCAATTAAAAAATGTTCTGGATAGAATGATAAATCAGGCATGCTCTCCACCCAATTATTTAATTTCCCTCTTAATTCCAATAAAGTTTCTTTAAGGTTTTCATTATTGGTAAGGTTTTTTGTTTCATAAGGATCTGCCTCTACATCAAATAATAACTCCACTGGTCTTTCTTTGAAAAAAGCTGATTGTACATCATTAAGTTTTCCATCTTCATACAAATCTGCCCATTCTTGATATGCTAATTGCTTATATCTGTAATTATTCATCAAACCATCAAAATTAAATGGCTGATAGCTACGCATGTATTTGTATTTTCCTTTTCTAAGGGTTCTAAGCATATCATACTTTTCATCAAATCTATCGGCATAACCATAGGTTTCATCGCAAGTATTTAGATAGTCTTCAGTTACATTTTTACCCATAAATGGTTTTCCGTCCATCCCTTCAGGAACATCCACTCCTGCCAAATTCAACACGGTAGGACCAAAATCTTTAAAACTTACAAAGGCATCTTCTCTTCCTCCTATTTCAGCATTAATCAAATGTTTATACTTTTCAGGAACTCTTACCACTAGTGGTACGTGTAAACCAGTTTCATAAATATAACCTTTACTACCTGGTAAAACACCACCATGATCTCCGTAATAGAATATAATGGTTGAATCCATTAAACCGGCATCTTCAAGTTCCTTAACTACATCTCCTAATTGCTTATCAATATGAACCATTCTGTCTCTGTAAAAAGCGTTGGTATACTTAAACAAATCTGTATTGGGATGATTTGGCTGTACAAAAACAGTATTAACATCTGTTACAGTTGGGTTATTCTTCATCTTTTCTTCAGTGAAATGAAGTCTACTTTCATGTGAATCACCTAAATTAAAAACATGAAAAAATGGCTGCCCTTCTTTTCTATTTTTCCAAGTAGCATTTTTTGAAGAATCATCCCAAACGCTATCACTTTTAACCAAATTATAATCTTCTTTGGAATTGTTTGTTGTATGATACCCCGCTTGTCTTAAATAAGCTGGGAACATTTCCAATCCTTCTGGCATAGGTACTTGTTGAATTTTTCTATGGAATTGGGCCCCAATTCTTGGTGTATAACTACCTGTAATAAGTGTTGAACGCGCCACACTACAAACTGGTGCATTTGAAAAGGCATGATTAAAAACCACGCCTTGACTAGCTAATGATTCTATATTAGGCGTAGCAACACCATTTTCATCAAAAAGTTTTATATAATGTTTTGAATTGTCTTCTGAAGTAATCCAAACAATATTTGGAGCTGGCAGTTCTGCTACTTGCGTTTTACAACTCTGAATTGTTAGAAGAATTAATAAGAAAAATAATAATTTAAAAGCGGTTTTCATTGTATTAATTACGTGTTTAATTGATGCCGAAAGATACTTTAAAAAAACCCTTGAGGCAATTCCCAAGGGTTTTAATATTATTTACAAAAACTATACAATTTAATTTTATGGTCTGTAGTCTTTCTTATAAATTTTAAAGTCATCAAAGTATAATGAATAAACTGTTCCTGAAGTAGGTACGGGTTGGAATCTTATACCAACATTACTTAATGCACCTGGAGTAATTTCAACTTCAACCAGCTCCCAAGTATCCTTAACCGGATCACCCGTTGTAAACCATCTAGGGGTTATAGCTCTATTACCACTTCCTAAATCATACCAGATTTTTTCGCCTGCATCTGCAGCTCTAAAACCGGCATCAAAATCAACACTTGACGGGATATATCTCATATAAGAGATGATATAAGTTTCTCCTGCTTCATAATTAAGATCCCTGCCAGATTCAAGTCTTGGTTTGTCATTAGTCATTTTAAGGCTTTGAGAACCTGAGTAAGCTTGTTCTGTACTAAACTCTACCGTAGCTCCGGCTCCACTAGCTCCTTCAAACCAATAGTCTCCTAATGTTCCTTCAAGCCCTCCATCTGTATACAGATTCATAATATAAGGCTCAATAGTTACAGCAGTAAAATCTGAAATAGCACCACCACCAATAGATCTTATGTCTCCTGGACCTGTAAACGCCATTGTAATAAAATCATCTTGGTATGCACCTTCGACAATTGTAATATCTAGAATCATTGGATCTGAACCGTTAACAGCAACTGAGTTTACTGTTGCAGCACCTCCGTTAAGCATTACAATAAAACCTGCTGCAGGATCTGCAGAACCAGAGATTGAAGCAGGATCTATTTCTTGATCAAAACCAACTTGGATAATATCTCCATCAATTTCAACAATGCTTCCCATTTGAATCATAGGTGTTGGCACATACACGTCAATGTCAACATCAGAGAATGCTTCAAGTGGTCTTAAATCAAATGATTTAAGTAAATCACTTGCTCCATCATAAGAAATAGTAACCGTTTTACTAGCATCTTCAGGAAGTATAGGGTCATCTGTTAAATCAACCAATAATTTATTACCATTTGCATTTCTTGTAATTGATGTGATTACTTTTTCTACACCATCAACTTCAACAATAAAATTATCTACAACAGCTCCTTCTAGCGGCATAATTTTATGGCTTAAAGTTACCTCTACCACATCCATATCAGTCTCAACAACAGTTCCTGTTTGTGTTAAAGGAACAGATAATGGCACAACATTAAATATTGTTGGAATATCATAAGAATTTTCGCTTTGTCTTAGCGTTTGTGTTCTATCCCTAGTCGCTTTTAATTCTACACGAAACTCACCTAAATCATTAAAGGTTATGGTATCAATAACGCGTTCATCTAACACTACCCTTTCATGGGTTCTTCTTTGTACATTAGTTTGGTTTTCTTCATCTTCTTCAAGCGTGTGCATTCTCCAAACTGCTGTATTAGGCCTTGCATTATTGTCTGCTAACAAACCACTTAAATCTTCAAAGATCATTTTATCTCCAAATACAACCGTAATGGCCTCCGTATTTTCGTGATCTAAAACGGTCTCGTCTAAATACCTTACTTGTGGTGTAGCCCTTACCGTATCATAAACATCAATGGTAAACCAGTATTCTGCAACCCATTTGTTATTTATTTTAACGGTTTTAATGGTATCCTCTATTGTACTTGCTGTTGCAGAATCCCAATAAGCAGGAAATCTGAAAGATGTAGAATCTGGAAACACACCATAATACCCTACTTGCGTCAAAGAATCCCCTTTTTTCCATAATACATGAACTGTTTTTTCAGTAGAAATTTTTTCATTTGAAGGTTCTGCTATATATGCATCGTGGTTATCCAAATTATTAGGTATTGGTCCCTCTAAGAAAAACGCATTATCTGGAATTCTCCATTCTTGATATTCTGCTCCAGCTGATAAATCAGAAAAGGAGAAAAATCTATTCACCTCAGATTCTCTTGTTGCCGATGCTCCGGATGTCCAGGTAATTGATAAATCTACAAAAGAACCTGGTGCTTCGTATTCCTCGTCCTTACTACACCCTATAGAAACTACCAGAAGTAATAATAACAAGAACAATGATTTTAATATATTTTTATTTTTTTTCATAATCTTATATTTTGTTTTAAACTTTCAGTTTTTTAATCTGAAACTTTAAATTATTGGTCCCAATTTAAGTTAGCATTAATCTCATCTTGCGGAATTGGAAGATAAGAGTGTACATCTTCAATGAAATTCTGTGATCCAATTAAGTGGTCTCTTAAAAAAGGTTCATTAGTTCTTCTATTACCATTTATTTGAAGGTTTGTTGGTACCCTAAATGCATAATCAGGAATAAATTCACTATCGGCAAAAGAGTCATAAGAAGGTATCACACCTGCAGGCATAGCAAAACAACGCCATCTGGTTGGGTTTTTTCCCATTCTGTTATTTCTAAAATGCCAAGCATCATATTGGAACTGTGCTATATACTCTAGCTGTTGTTTCCAAACACCCCAACGTCTTAAATCAATGGTTCTATCTCCTTCTAAAGCTAACTCTAATGGTTTCTCTGTAAACCTTAAATGTTCCATTAAGTTTGTTAATGTTACCGCTTCTTCTCCATTTGTAAGATCTAAATCAATATCATTGTAATAAGTAGCTGAACCTGCAAATTCTGCACTAGGGTCTGAAGAACTTCCTAGTAATATTAAGTGCGAACGCTTTCTGATACGATTAATATATCTTAAAGCTTCTGAAAGGTCTCCTTTTTCTATCATGCACTCGGCATATAAAAGATACACCTCAGCCAAACGCATTATTGGGATATTAATATCAGACCGATTATCATATTCAGGTCCCTCTAATTCACCAACACCCCCATTATTAGTAGTCCATCCTGTAAACTTCTTAATAAAGTTTGGATATTGTCTAGCATGAGTAGCTGCCATTTGTTCTCTACCATATTCTGCCATCTCCACACCGTACATTGGTGTATCTCTATCATCAACAGAAGATAATGAATTAGCCATTCGCCAACTATACATTCTCACTACATTTTCGTGTACTCCTATTAAGTCACCACTACTGTCATAAATATTTCTATTCACCAAATTTGCTGGGTCTGCAGGGTCCGGTCTTTCATTTCTATATTTCTGAGTTAACCAAGACGTTAATTGCACCTGATTTCCATCGTTTAAACTATGACTGATTCTTTGTGCCAAGTTTTGCTCATCAAGACCTAAAGGATTGGCATCATAAGAATAATTAATCTCATATATAGATTCATTATTAAACTCGGCTTGACCTGTTAAACAATTGGCTAAATCATCTTGCAATTCATAAGTATAGTTATCCATGACATTTCTTAAATACACCTCTGCACTTGCAAAGTCATTGTCATTCACAAAACTTTTACCTATTAGGGCTTCACAAAAACCACCAGTTATTCTGCCTAAATTACCACCACCAACATCGGCTTGCCACGCATTATAGGTTCCTGGTAAATTATCTAACCCAAATTGAAGATCTTCTCTGTAAAATGCTTGTACCTCGTCAGATGATGAGAATGTTAATTGAAACTCATCAAAATCTTTTGGAACAGATCTAAATATAGGTACTGAACCATTATTATAAGAGTGATGCAAGGTATAATAAAAATATCCTCTTAATGCTCTTGCTTGTGCTAATATTAAGTCGGCAGTTTCATCATTTGATGGGCTCAATCTATCATAAGCATCAATCACCTGATTTGCTCTAAACACACCTAAAAAACAAGCATCCCATTTATTTTGAACTTGGTTTGTTGATAAATCAAATGTTTGGTCGTGTATAGGGTTACCAGTTGCATTACTTCTATGAGAAAAAGGCACTGCAATATCAGTACGCGTATAATCCCATAAAATTCCTAAAATATCCTCGTCTCTCATGGCTGCATATACTGCATTTAAACCTGTGTTTAAATCTGCTGTACTTTGCCAAAACGTACCCAATGTCAAAGCATTTGGGTTCACTTGATCTAATTCATCTACACATGCCTGAAATGCACAGGCAAAAACAAGTAGAGGAATTATTCCTTTTAAAAATGTCTTTTTCATCGTTAAAACTATTTTTTTAAATTCTATATGTATATTTTCCATCTTCATCTTGTTAAAATTAAAATTGAAGTTGGATTCCTGCCTTAACCTGAGAAGATAATGGATATCTTCCTTGGTCAATTCCACGAGTACTTAATCCGTTACCTCCTACTTCCGGATCAAAACCGGTATAGTCTGTTATAGTCCACAAGTTTTGTCCTTGTATATATAATCTCAATTTGCTTAATCCTATATCTTTAAGCAACTTTTTTGGTATAGAATACCCTAATGACAAGTTTCTAAGTCTCACAAAATCACCGTCTTCCAAGAAAAAGTCAGAACCTCCCCTATAAGACCTGGTGTTGTTTCCGTTGTACCAAGGAATATTAGCATTTGTGTTATGCTCTGTCCAAGAATAGAATAAATCTCTATGTACACCTCCTTGATAAGAATAAGCTTTACTACCATTCATTACTTCTGCTCCAAAAGCCCCGTACCATTGCATAGAAAAATCAAAGCCTTTATATCTGGCAGAGAAGTTTAAACCCGTTTCAAAATCTGGTGTACCACTACCGGCATATACTCTATCATTATCATCAATGGCTCCATCTGCATTTTGGTCTACATACATTAACTCACCCATTTGAGCACTAGGTTCTATTAGCCTATATTCTGCTAATTGTTCAGGTGTTTTTATAATACCTGCTGTTTCTCTTAAAAAGAAAGCTGCAGCCTCATACCCTTCTGTAATTACCGTAACTATTTCTCTAGTACCTCTGTCTGAAATATAACCTCTATCTAGGTAAATGATTGGATTATTTATACTGGTCTTTGTAACCACGTTTTCATTTGTAGTAAACGTACCTGAAACATTCCAACTAAAGCCTCCATTACCTCTATGGTTATATTTTGCGGCAAGCTCAAACCCTTTGTTTTCCATATTACCAACATTAAACACCGTGTTTCTGAATGCACCAGATACACCCGTAGATGGTGGATTAACAATTTGATATAATAAATCTTTCTTTTCGTTTTTATAAATATCGGCCGAAATAGTAAATCTGTTTTTAAACAAACCAAAATCAAACCCTAAGTTTTGCTCAACATTGGTTTCCCATTTAAGGTTTTGATTGGCATATTCTAATTGCGTAGTACCCAATGCGCCTTGTTCATTACCAGCATTGTTTAAATCACCTGATGGACTATTACTTCCAAACACATAATCTCTAGCAGGCTCTACAACGGCTTGATTACTATATGGCGAGAACCTGTCATTACCTGTTGTACCGTAACCCGCTCTAATTTTAAATGAGTTAACTACATGCTTAAAAGAATCCCAAAATGGTTCTTCATCAACATTCCACCCAACTGAAACTGAAGGAAAGAATCCCCAACGGTTATCTTCACCAAATTGAGAAGACCCATCATATCTACCACTGGCACTTAAAAGGTATTTTCCAGCGAAATTATATTGTAATCTAGCAATGTTGCCTATTAAGGTTCTTGTGAAATCTTGACCTCCTGAGCCTATATCCCAAATTAATTCGTAATTATCTAAAACCGTAATTGCAGGGTTTAAATTATTTCTAACTTCTAATTGATAGCGTTCATTTTCAGATTTTTCAAATGACGTCCCCAATAGAACAGTAAAGTTATGATTTCCAAACTGTTTATTATAAGTAGCAAACTGCTCTGAAGTTAATTTTGAGGATGTAAGATCTGTAACTCTTTGAGAAGTAACATTATTAGGGTTATTAATTAGATTACCTTCTGTATTATAAATATCATATCTAGGTACGATTCTTACCCATTTCTGATCATTATATGTAATACCAAAACGACCAGTAACTTTTAAAGCATCACTCAAATCTAATTCAAACTGAATATTTCCAGCATGACTATTTCCTGCTCTATTTTCCTCAGTTTTAATACTCCTTAAGGCATTAGCCAAAGCTCTAGCTTCATTAAGTCTCCAATCTGCTGTTGGATCTTCTGTACTGACCTCTGAAATATTTGCTATGGTGTTAGCATCTAAATCTACTGCAGGCTTAAACGATTGATAATCTCTAATTCTATTCATCATTCCAGGCCATGGCACCAATTTATCATCTCTTTTAAATGTTAAACCTGTGGTTATTGTCCATCTACCCTTTGTAAACTTGGTATTAGAACGCACATTGAATCTTTTATAATCTGAATTATAAAAAACCCCTTCTTGTTGAAAGAAGTTAGCATTAAAGTTATATGTTAAGCCTTCTTTACCACCAGATACATTAACAGAGTGGTTTTGAATAACCGCATTATCATTTAATAAAACGTCACCAATATCGGTGTTATTAGTAAAGTAACTTGAATTTCTATGAATATCACCATCTACCCCACCTTGTGATTTATCTGTGTTTAAGGCTCCTCTTAACAAATGAAGATATGTATACTCTTCCTTTGTCATATTATGGAAAGTAGATGCAATTTGTTGTTGACCGTATTCTGAATTTACACGAATATCCATTTGACCAACTTTACCCTGCTTAGTTGTAATTAAAATTACACCACCCGCTCCACGTGTACCATAAATAGAAGCAGAAGCAGCATCTTTTAATACATCAATAGATTCAATCTCACTGATACTTAATTGAGGATCTGAATCAAAAGGAATACCATCTACAACATAAAGTGGACTATTTTGTCCATCTATAAGAGAACTGAATCCACGAATTAAAATATTAGCTTCTTCACCAGGTGCACCAGAACTAGAAGTAATATTTACCCCAGAAATTTGACCTTGAAGTGCTGCTCCAATATCAGAGGTGGTTGTTTGCTCTAACACTTCGGCTTTTACTTGCACCACCGCACCAGTTAATTCCTTTTTCTTTTGTGTACCGTATCCAACTACTATCACTTCATCTAACGTAGATAAATCTGTTTGAAGCGTTACATTAACAGTTGTACGTCCGTTTACAGAAACTTCTTTGGTTTCATACCCTAAATAACTAAACACCAAAACTGCATTAGAATTGGCATCAATAGTATAGTTTCCATCAAAATCTGTAACAGCACCTTTATTAGTGCCTTTTACTAAAATACTTACTCCTGGAAGTGGTTGGCCTTCTGCCACCACATTTCCATTAATAGTAATAGTTTGCGCATTTGCAAAGCTAAAACTCAAAAAGCATATGGTCAGTGCAACAAGGAGTTTAGACTTGCAATAATAGAATAATTTTAAATTCATTATTTAGTTCGTTTAATATTAGTGTAGCAAATGTTTAAATTTTAACCACTATCGAACTTTAGATATGAATTTAATTTTGTTACAAATGGGTTTATTAGGATTTAAACCCTTTAAATACCTCAAATTTCAAAAAAATAGAACCTAAACAAATAGGGCTAATAAAACAAAAATAAATATGAGAAATTACTCTAGGGATTGCGCCTTTTCAGACTTAATTTTTTTGATATAATCTCTAGGTAGCATACCAAACTGTTTCTTAAAGCATTGTGAAAAATATGAAGAGGTATTAAATCCAGTCATATACATAATTTCCTTTACAGAAAAATCACTTTGTTCTAAAAGTTGAACAGCTCTTTTAAGACGAATATTTCTAATAAATGCACTAGATGATAGCCCTGTTAACTCCTTAAATTTAACATATAGATTACTCCTACTTAGCCCCATTTCTTTCACCATTAGCTCTACATTAAAGTCGGTATTCATCATATGCTTTTCAACAATTTCTATAGCACGTTTCAAGAATTTTTCGTCTAACGAAGTTACCGTAACCTCTTCCGGCTGAAGGGTTATTTCCCTATTAAATTTTCTTTTTAAGCCTTCACGATACTTTAAAATGTTATTCAATTTTAATTTTAAAATATTTATATCAAATGGTTTTTTAATATAACCATCTGCACCAATCTTCAATCCTTCAATTTCACTTTCATTTGATGATTTAGCTGTCAACATTATCACAGGGATATGACTTGTTTCACTTTGATTTTTAAGATTATTACACAACTCAATACCATCCATAATTGGCATGATAACATCTGTTAATACAAGGTTAGGAATAATATCTTTTGCTATTTCTAATCCTTCAGCACCATTTCCAGCTTCTACAATTTTAAAATCATCACTTAATGCTTTCTTTATGAAGGACCTGATATCCTTGTTATCATCAACAACCAACAAAACAGGTAATTTAGAGCGTGTATTTGATATTTGAGAATCTGCCAATTCATCATTTAAATGAATGGCATATGAGTCTTGCTCAGAACTCCTTACAAGAAAATCACTTTCAGATTTCTCTTTAATACTTATCTCGGGTATTTTCTCGTAGGCTGTTTTCTTTTGAGGTAATTTTACAACAAAAGTAGTTGATTCATTAGGTTCACTTTCAACCGCAATGGTACCTTGATGAAAATTTATTAAATTTTTCGTAAATGCTAAGCCAATACCTGCGCCACTTTGGAAATTACTGTTTTTACTTTTGTCCTTTTTGGTGTAAAAACGATTAAAAATATTCTCTACATCCTCTTTACTGATTCCTGCTCCAGTATTTTTTACCTCAATAACAACAAAATCTGAAGTATTGGCGCTTTCGTCTATTTCCCTTGCAATATTTATTTCAACTTCTCCACCAGCCGGTGTAAACTTAAAGGCATTAGAAAGTAAATTTTTAATGATTTTCTCTAAGGCATCATGATCAAACCAAGTCTGAATACTCTTATGAGGCGACTTTATATTAAAATCAATGTCTTGCTTATGGGCAATGAATTGAAAAGGTTCACCAATATCTTTAATAAAACTAACAATGTTGGTATTACGAAGTACTAGCCTCATTTTACCTTGATTGATTTTCCTAAAATCTAACAACTGATTTACTAACCGTAGTAAATAGTTGGTGTTTTTAAGCATGACTTGACATTGCTCTTGAACCTCTTCATTATCCTTAGTTTTCTTAGAACTAATTAAATAATCTAATGGCCCCTTAATTAAAGTTAACGGCGTTCTAAACTCATGTGAAATATTAGTAAAGAACTCTAATTTAACCTTTTGCAATTCTTCTTTTTGCTCTTTTTCAAGGTGTTCTAATTCCAGTTGGTGCTTTCTGGTAGTTCCTATAATAGTGTACTTTCTAAAGGCCAAAAGAAGTCCTATGGCTAATAGCGTATACAAAAAATAGGCAAAATTAGTTTTCCAAAAGGGAGGAGATATATAAAGACTTAACACACTAGGTGTAGGATCCCAAACACCATCACTATTAGATGATTTTACTTTAAAAGTATAATTCCCAGGTGAAATATTGGTGTAATTAGCAAATCTGTTATTAGATAGAGATGAAACCCAATCTTTATCATAACCTTCTAATTTATAAGAAAATTTATTTTTTAGTGGCGCTTCATAGTGCAGCCCTGTAAACTCAATAGTGAAACTGTTTTGATTGTATTTTAAATCTATATTTCTTGTATAATTAATCGCACTATCTAATACTACCGCTTTACCATATTTCTCTCCAACATCAACTTTTTCATTAAATATTGAGAAGCCTGAAATTACAGTTTCGGATGGTAAAATATTATCATTTATTCGACTTGGAGTAAACACATTAAAACCATTAATACCGCCAAATAACAGTTCACCATTAGCCCGCTTAAAACCCGCAAGCTCCTGAAACTCATTATCTTGAAGCCCATCATTAACATCATAATTCTTAAATGTTTCGCTTTCTGGACTAAACTTAGATAGTCCTTTATTAGTTGACAACCAAATATTTCCCAAATGATCTTCTAGAATAGATTTGACCACATTATTTGGCAATCCATCTTTTTGAAGATATCTCACAAATTTTTCATCCAAACCATTTCTAGACGGTGTGAATTTATTTAAGCCGCCACCAAAAGTACCTACATAAATATCTCCTGAGGAGTGTTCATAAATTGGTAAAATATAATTATGACTTATTGTTGATTCGTCATTAGCAACCGTTTTAAAAACATCAAACATGGGCTCTTCTTCAAGTAATTCTCCGTAATCTAGTCTAGATAAACCATCACCAGTACCAAACCAAACATTTCCTTTACTGTCTTGATAAATATTTCTAATAATATTACCAGAAATACTATTTGGATTTTGAACATCACTCTTAAAAACTGAAATATCAAATTCTCCCTTATCATTCTTTACTAGTCTATAAACTCCTCCTCCATACGTACCAAGCCAGAGGTTATCATCCATATCGTTTAAAATGGTAAATACACTATTAGATGTTTCCAAAAGCCTTTCCACCCTAGTATTGTCTTTTTTTAATGCGTCTTCAATATCCAACATAAACAAACCTCTTCTGTTACCATCACCAATAAGTAGTTTTTTTCTGTTTTTAATAGTTAGTTCCTCTAAAGCAAAAGCTCTATTTACTGACTCAAATCTTTTAAATATGTTGAAGTCATTTGACTGAGATTGTGGTAATACATTTAAACCCCCACCTTCGGTTCCAATCCATAAATTACCATAGCTATCTTCAAAAAAAGACCTTATTTTGTCATAACTTAAGCTATAGGTATCTAAAGTCTTTTTAATATGAAGAAACTGCTTCTTTTTTGGATTCACCTTATTAACACCGCCACCGTTAGTTCCTATCCATATAATACCTGTTTTATCTTTATAAAGTTCTTTTATAAGGTCTTTACTCAAACTATTGGGGTCTACAGGATTATATGTAAATCGGTTTATCTTATTTAAAACTCTGTCTTTTTTGTTATACTTGAATTGATGTAAACCATTATTTGTACCAACCCAATAATGCCCCTCATCATCAATAACTAAACTTTTGGTTGCTGTACCCATTAATGGTTTAGCTTTTCGCTTCTTATATTTTAAGCTCTTTTCATATAACCCATTGGCAGCACCAATAAGAAGGTTTCCTTTATCATCTTCCCCTAAAAATGACAAACTTGAATTATGAACATCATTATTGTAAAATTCTCTAATTAACTCAAAACTACCATTTTTGGTTTCTTTAACTTGAAATAATTTATTAGCGCTTATGACCCAAATTCCGCCTCTTGAATCTTGATAGATATTTCTAAAAGCGTGCCTGTCCTCAGTAAAGAAATGTTTAAAAACTGGGGTTTCTGTATCACTATCATCAAGCAAATTTAGTCCACTATCTGTTGATACCCATAACCGTTCTTGATTATCGATATAAACAAAACGAACAAAATCACTATCAATAGATCTTTCATCATTAGGATTATGATTAAATTTTGTAAAAGTCTCTGTTTTCTTATCAAACTTATTAAGTCCACCGCCGGTAGTTCCAACCCATAAATTTCCTTTTTTATCTCCAGTAATAACAAATACTATATTACTACTAATACTTTTAGAGTTATTAGGATTTGGCACATAATTAATAAACTTATAGCCGTCATATTTATTTAATCCATCAAAAGTACCAAACCACATAAAGCCTTCGTCATCTTGATAAATACAATTAATATCACTTTGTGACAAGCCTTCACTAGTAGTAATACGTTCAAAATTTATATTACTTTGGGCTCTACAAAATAAGACAGAGAGCAATATAAAAACGCTAAATAATATGTGTAAAAAATGTTTATTGATAGTCATACTTAGCATGGTTCTTATCAAATATACAATCAAAATATTATCTCCATATCCCCAAAAAGGCATATTTATTTAAAAAACCCATTTGTAACTTAATCTGAATCATTTTTCGCTTAATCTGAATCATATGTCCTACACCTTGCTTCATTTATGGACTAAATTTGCAACATGGGCTATTCAATTTTAATTTAACTAATTGAGGTAACCTTGGTCTTAAAAATAAAAACATCGATTAAAATAATAGGTTATATGTTATTAAAAAGTAAAATGCGTCTTTGTTCAATGGCGTTGGTTTCAAGTTTGATTATTTCTTCTTACGGACAAAGTGAAAAAAAGAAATCTTATAAAGAAACTTGGGAATCTGTAAACACAGTAAATGCTGCACCAGACTGGTTTAAAGATGCTAAATTTGGAATTTACGCCCACTGGGGACCTGTATCTAATGCCTTTGTAGGAGCAGACCCAACGAAACACTATGCAGGATGGCACGGAATGAAAATGTATGAAGATGGAAAAAAGGTAAAAACAAAAAATGGGAAACCTACTAATAACTACATTCATCATAAAGATAAATATGGAAACCCAAAAAAATATGGATACAAACATATTATAGAGGAGTTTGATCCATCTGGATTTGACCCTAAAGTTTGGGCAGAATTATTTGCCAAATCTGGCGCAAAATTTGCTGGCCCTGTAGCAATGCATCATGACAATTTTGCCATGTGGGATTCGAAAGCTACTAGATGGAATTCTATGAATTATGGAGGTATTGACCCATCAGCAGAACTTAAAAAAGAAATTGAATCCAGAGGGATGAAATTTATGGGGTCTTTTCATCATGCTTTTACTTGGAAATATTTTGCTCCTTCACATGCTCATGGAGGTATCAATCCAAAAGACTATGATTTATATACTAATCCTCATTCTGTTGATTCAGATACCCCAGATGAAGATTTCTATGAAGATTGGTGGGCTAAATTAAAAGAGTTTATTGATGTTTATCAACCTGATTTAATTTGGTTTGATTGGTGGTTAGAAAATATGACAGAAGAGTGCCGAACAAAGTTTTTAGCCTACTATTACAACAAAGGATTAGAATGGGGTAAAGATGTGGCTGTTTGTTATAAAGAAACTACATTTAACGAAGATGCTGCTATTAAAGATTATGAAAGAGGTCGCCCAAATCAACCTAAAGAAAACACATGGTTGACGGACACTTCACCTGGAGCATGGTTCTACAGACCAGGGGCTGTATTTAAATCACCTAACCAACTTGTTGATATTTTAGTTGATATTGTATCGAAAAACGGTTTAATGCTATTAAATGTTCCACCAAACCCAGATGGATCTATTCCAGATGTTATGGTTAACTTATTAACTGAAATGGGGCAATGGCTAGAAGTTAATGGAGAGGCCATTTATGGCACCAGACCTTACACTGTTTTTGGTGAAGGACCAACGCGTTTACCGGAAGGCGGTCATAAAATTGAAAAACTTAAAATAGCATACAATAACAAAGACATTAGGTTCACAAAGAAATCTGATAAAGTTATATATGCTATTGTCATGGATAAGCCAGAAAAGGAAACCATTATAAAAACATTCACAACACAAATAGGCGTTTTAAATTCAAAAATTGAAAAAATTGAGCTACTTGGAAGCAATGAAACTATTCAATGGGAAAGAAATGAAAAGGGCTTAGTTATTAGTGCTCCTAGCTCATATCTGTCTGATTATGCCCATGCTTATAAAATTACTTTAGAAGGTTATACTGAAAATGATATCGGTGGTGATACTGCTGCTCATGTTGATTAATTATATTGAATATCCGTAATCAATCATAAAGTCCATTGTCAACCTGAACTTGTTTCAGGTTCTCAACCATAAAACATCAATATTCACAGGTGTTATGGGATGCTAAAACGAGTTCAGCATGATACCAAAAATAACATTATGACACAAAACGGACATTCACTTAATTGTTAAACAAAACCTTATTACAAAAAACGGTTTCACCATTTTTTTTAGAACTCCTACAAGATCACTCAAGACTTGTAGGAGTTTTTCTAATTACATCCAGATTTTATTCTATTTTTTTGGCATATTATTAATTGTATTCTTTTTAATTTCCTACTTTTTTCACAAAACAAACACAAAACACTGATTATTAATATTTTACATCATTTTTATATATTTTTAATTTGTATTTTGACGATTTTTTTTGCATTTCATAGATATTATTTAAGATTTTTATCCTATATTCGTCCACATAAAACGCATTGATATTAAAATTAGTCTATCATTCAGGTAGGTAATTATCGTAATCAACTGTTTTATAAGTAATTAATCCTATTGTAAAATATTAGTACCCGACTATAGAATAAAAAGGTATTTTAACGAGTATTTTAGCTATTTAAAGATCGTAGTAATAATTTTACACCCCTCGTAAAAATTTGGTTAATAGCACATGAACCTAAAACAGTCTTATCTATTAAGAAAAAGGTATTCTTAATAGGTGAGTTATTAGTACGACGCCCTAAATATTAACTATTTTATGAAGAAAAATTACATTTTCAAATTTCTTTGTACTCTAAGCCTTCTATTATTATGCAGCCCCGTGTTAGCTAATAATTTTTATTTAGACCGAAATCTTACACCTGCAAATAATAACTGCACACCTTACTATGGATTGATTTCTGATTATGCTAAGGTGTTTGGTAATGATACTTATTCTTTTAAAAAGCTTTCTAGCGAAAAAAAAATAAGTTTTTTTAAAAATTCTGGAATAAATTCATTTTCTGAAACTGTTGCATTTTTTTTAGCTGGAGATTATAGGTCTTCTGGAGGTGGTACTGGAAATTGGACTGACCCTAATTCTTGGCAAGCAGATTATGGAGCGGGGTGGGTTAGCGCAACAGATTATCCTGGACAAAACTCTGGAACTAACAATGTCCTTTTACAATCTGGACACACAATAACCATTGACACAAATTTCACCACTCAAACCATGGTAAATGTTGTTGTAAATGGTACACTGGATTTGAATCCACCAAATCCATGGCAAGCAAATCTAAATACAACTGATATTACAATTGATGGTTCTGGAGCATTATTAGATTTTTCTGGAGCTCAAGCTAGTTTAATTTTACCAGCAAACGCAGTTGTTTCCTTTTCTAATGGTGGTGATATAGTTGGTTCTTGTACGCCCAATAACGAAATAATAATTGGAGGTAATCAATTTGCAGCGTGTAAAAACCCTGCTGTAAGCTCTTATACTTTTGGAGCTGTTGTCGCAACTGGAGGAACGTTACAAGCCGTTATTTCTTCTCCTGGCAATGGAGGTAGTTATGAAGCTTGTAGTCTAATTAGCTTTTCTGGCGGTTTCTCTGGCCCAGGTACAAGTATAGATGCTAACTGGTTTTACACTGATCCAAATGGAGATTTTTTTCAAATTGGTACAACTGACACTTTAGTTGATGAAAATGATAGTACAAATGGTTCATTTAACCCAACGATAGTAGGTCAATATGTGTTGACTTTAGAAGTTACAGATGGTAGTCTTACTAATGCAGCAAATATTGTTTTTGATGTTACTGCTGATGTGACTGATCCTGTAATCTCATGCCCAAGTAATGTCTCTGTAAATGCTGA